>NZ_QKTV01000009.1 GCF_003362725.1 Winogradskyella aurantiaca | reverse complement strand
ATAATCCGTAGGGTCAAGACCCCCTAATACCACTGGGTCCATTACCGTTAAATCAAACTCTACAAAACCATTAGTGTCATCCCCATCCAAACTATTGTCGCACTGGGCAAATACACCAGGGGTGGCGCTAGCACTGTTAAACACAACAAATTCAAAACTGTCTGTTTCGTAGCAAATAGTATTATTGGCAAAAATTCTTATATAAATGGTCTCCCTAACGTAAGGTGTCGTGTTGGTATATGAACCAGGTAATGGATTTAGGTTATTATCAGCATCAAACTGACTTGTATGATATGTAATCTGGAAATCTCCTGGATTTTGTGATCCTAAAACAATTGGGGTAATAGCATCTAAATCTAAGTCCCAGAAACCATCATTATTATCGTCACAAATCAATTGATCGCTTACCGGGTTTAAAATTGGAGACCTATAAACATCAAATTCAAAAGAGGTCACATCAAAACAATCAGTTTGAAAACGGTTTTCAACTCTATAAAAAAGGTCTTCACTCGAAAAAGCCGATTGATTTGTGTATGATAAGGGCAATGGGTTTGATTTGGTATTGGCATCCGTGATTGTAGCATAAAATGATACTTCAAAAACAGACGGATCCTGTCCATTGAGGATACTTGATTCTAAAGTGGTTAAATCAATTGTTGCAAAGCCATCATTATCATCATCACAAATTTGGATTGCCGGAATTGATTCAGCCGTTGCAGACTCAAAAGCACCCATTTCAAAATCAGTGATGTTGAAGCAGTCCTCGTTCACTATATTCTCAACTCTTGCAAAAATTCTTTGAGATGAATTAGGACCAGGATTAGTATATAATAATGGAATCGGATTACTATCCGATTCAGCATCGAACTGCGATAAGTGATAACTAATTGAAAATTTATCTGGATCCTGTCCATCAAGAATGGTCGAATTTAAATCCTCAAGATTAAAAGTCTGTATACCACCAGGAACACATGAGATTTGGTCATCAACGGATCTCGCATTTGGAACGTCGGAAAACAAAACGTTAAATTGATACGATTCCAGAAGGTTATCACTACTATCATAAGCTTCCCCTCTATAAATGTTGGTATTCGTTACATTTAGTATGGCAGCAGTTTCACCTGGTATCTCCACGAAATTGCCTGTACCATCATCTGCAAACCACGTATAATAGTCAGCATTTGGAGTTGTTGCATCCAAGGCTACTGTACTTCCAGTACAACCCTTTTCATCAGCTAGAATACCACAATTAGTTGACCCATTTCCAGAAGTTTGTTGTACGGTGATAAATCCTGCCTGTCCAGAAAAATTTGTAATCAAAAGCAAATAAAACTCCCCCGCTACAGCATCTGGGATGGTTACCACCTCAACTGGGTTTGGAGAATAACTACAATCGACTATATTATCGAAATTCAATTGAGCCCCACATGCAGTATCTGTTTCATTGAAAGGCCCGTAAATAATGAAGTCTACATCTAAATTAGGACTGCCATTTTCAACTGTACTCTGTTCAATTGTTAATTGTAAATCCCCAGAACTCCCAATCTGTAGAAAAAACCATGCAGGGTTTGGTTGATCTCCTAAACACCCGTAGTTTGGACCACTCTCTGCTGTTTGTCCATTTGAGGTATTTGGGTATGAAAATGCTTCAGACCCACAAAGAGGTTCTGAATTTTCACAAAGATCAGCACCACCAGATTGTGCCACAGCAATCATGCTGAAGAACATGATAATTGCTGAAAGTAAGAAGTTCCTTTGCGTCATTGCTATCAATTGAGGGCATGCAAAATACTAAAATAATGGGTTTGCTATCTTTTTATTTGTTGAAATTCTAGGTTACCTCGACCAAAAACAAGGGTTTTATCATATCTCTAACATCTTCTTAGCCTAAATATTATGTATCTTTGCAGTCTATTTTGCCTAAGCGAAACAGAGACTTATGAAATTTGATAACGACATAAACGACATAGACGCTTTTGGAGATGCTCATATAGGATCTTCTTCTGATACTCCCTTACGAGGTGATGCCTTTAAATTAAGTAAGGAAGAAAAAATAGATATTATTAAGGACGATGTTCGCCATATCTTGGAAACATTAGGTATGGATCTCACAGATGATAGCCTTAGTGGCACCCCAAAACGCGTGGCAAAAATGTTTGTCAACGAGATATTTGGAGGTTTAGATCCTGAAGCTAAACCTAGTGCTTCAACATTTGAAAATAAGTATCAATATGGTGAAATGCTGGTTGAAAAGAACATTACTGTTTATTCCACATGTGAGCACCATTTGTTACCTATCGTTGGTAGAGCGCATGTGGCCTATATATCAAATGGTACTGTTGTAGGATTGTCCAAGATGAATCGTATCGTTGATTATTATGCCAAAAGACCACAGGTTCAGGAACGATTAACAATTCAAATAGTAAAAGAGCTTCAGGAGGTACTGGGTACAGAAGATGTAGCTTGCGTCATTGATGCCAAACATTTATGTGTCAATTCCAGAGGTATAAAGGACATTGAAAGTAGCACCGTTACTTCAGAATTTGGTGGGAAGTTTAAAAACAAAGAAGTAAAACGAGAATTCTTAGATTATATCAAACTAGATACTCAGTTTTAATATAACTTTGTTGAGCGATTAACCACTTATCTCATGGCGAACTACCAGGAGCAATCCATTAAGATTTACAATTCCCTAACTGGTCAAAAAGAAACATTTAAACCCTTAAATGAGGGTCACGTAGGTATGTATGTCTGCGGGCCAACGGTCTACAGTAATGTTCATCTTGGAAACGTTAGGACCTTTATGTCTTTTGATGTGGTGTTTCGCTATCTAAAACATCTAGGGTTCAAGGTACGTTATGTCCGAAACATTACAGATGCAGGACACTTGGAGAATGATGCCGATGAAGGGGAAGACCGCATCGCTAAAAAGGCGCGATTGGAATCTATTGAACCCATGGAAGTCGTACAGCGTTATACAGTGGACTTTCATAACATCCTCAACAGCTTTAATTTCCTGCCACCAAGTATTGAACCAACTGCTACAGGGCATATCATTGAACAGATTGAAATCATCAAGGCCATTATTGACAATGGATACGCCTATGAGGTCAATGGCTCCGTGTACTTCGATGTCCATAAATTCAATGAAGACAAGGCATATGGTGTATTGAGTAAAAGAAAGCTCGAAGACCTTATTCACAACACCCGTCAATTGGATGGTCAATCCGATAAAAAAAATCCACAGGATTTTGCTCTTTGGAAACGTGCCGAACCACAACATATTATGCGATGGCCTTCACCTTGGAGTGATGGGTTTCCTGGATGGCATTTGGAGTGTACTGCCATGAGTACTAAGTATCTAGGTGAGAAGTTTGATATTCACGGTGGTGGAATGGACTTAAAATTTCCGCATCACGAATGTGAGATTGCTCAGGCTGAAGCTTGTAATGGTCACGATCCTGTTAATTACTGGATGCATGCCAATATGCTGATTATGAATGGTAAAAAAATGGCAAAATCCACAGGCAATTTTATTTTACCTAACGAAATATTTAGTGGTGACAATCCACACATTTCAAAGGCTTACAACCCAAGCGTGGCGCGCTTTTTTATGCTTCAGGCTCACTATAGAAGTATCCTGGACTTTACAGACGCAGGACTGCAAGCTAGCGAAAAAGGATTTTATAGATTGATGGAAGCGGTCAATTCTTTAAAGGATCTTAAAGCCGGTTCTAGCTCAACTCTAAACATTAATGAATGGCGACAAAAATGTTATGACGCCATGAATGACGATTTTAATACGCCAATTTTAATTGCACAATTATTTGAAGGTGTTAAACTGGTCAATCAGATAAAGGACGGAACGGCTAGCTTAACGAGTAATGACCTAAAAGTATTAGAAAATACACTTCATATTTTCTGTTTTGATATTTTAGGTTTAACGAATGCCGCATCTGCAGAAGGATCGGGTGATAAGCTGAGCGAGGCCGTAAATTTACTCATCGAATTACGTCAAGAAGCTCGAATGAATAAAGACTTTGGGTTGTCTGATAAGATACGAGATCGCCTAGCTGAAGCTGGAATTCAGCTTCAGGATGGTAAAGACGGCACTGTCTTTACTACTAATTAGCCAGTATATTGTTATCATGAATAAGAAGATTGGTATTAAGGATATTCTAATATTCCCTTTTGTTCTTGTGATCAAGATCTACCAGCTTTTTATTTCGCCTTTAACACCAGCAACATGCAGGTACAATCCCACTTGTTCCCATTACGCTAAAGAGGCGCTTCAAACACATGGATTGTTTAAAGGGGGATGGTTAGCTATTAAAAGGATTTTCAGTTGTCATCCCTGGGGAGGTAGCGGTTACGATCCTGTTCCACCAAGGGAAAAGCTCCCAGATGCCTAATTTTTATTTTGACCAATAATGCTACCGGCTAAGGCAGCGAGTTATTATATTTACGCAGAAATCAACAAATAAGACATGATTCATAGTTTGAAATTCGTTTGGGATCCAATGAAAGGCATTGACCTTGGTTTTTTTATGCTCCATTTTTACAGTTTGATGTGGATCATTGCCTTTGTTTTTGGATTTTATATCATGAAAAAAATCTATAAAAACGAAGGTGAATCCGAAGAATCATTGGACTCCTTATTTATTTACTGCGTTTTAGGAATTATGATTGGGGCACGCCTTGGGCACGTCATTTTCTATCAACCAGAGTTATTTAAAGAAGATTTTTTTAGCGTCTTTCTCCCAATAAGTACCGTTGACGGGATTAAGTTTACCGGCTTTGCGGGACTGGCCAGTCATGGAGCTGCTATTGCTATGATTATCTCCATGTATTTATACGATAGAAAAATATTAAAGAAATCGGTTCTTTGGATCTTAGACAGAATTGTTATTCCAGTTGCCTTAGGGGCCGTTTTTGTACGTATAGGGAATTTTATCAACTCTGAAATCGTTGGAAAATACACAGAGAGCGACTTTGGTGTGGTATTCAGGCAACTTGGGGAAACGGAGCCTAGACATCCTGCACAACTTTATGAAGCCTTTTGTTATGTCTTTGTATTCTTGATTTTGTATTTCTTATACTGGAAAACCAACAAGGCTCAAAGACAAGGTTATTTGTTTGGCTTGTTCCTTGTATTATTATGGACCATCCGATTCTTTGTTGAATTTGTAAAGAAAGCCCAGGTTGATGGGCGCGATGATTATGTCTGGTTTATGAATACAGGTCAAGTATTAAGTGTTCCTTTTATCTTGATTGGCCTATACTTCATGTTTGTGCATAAGGCCAAACCTCTAGCCAATAAGTAAACTCCATGAAAATCGTATACCGTTCCATTATTTGTATTGGGATTGCTACAGGCTTATACGCTTGTAAAGAACAAAATAAAGCACCGCTGGTGTCTTCAATTGCTTTTACCAAAGAAGGGACTGCGCAACTCTACAAGGCTTCCTCAGATAGTTTAATTGCTTCATTTGATATTGAGATTGCTAAAACCGAATATGAGACACAAACAGGTTTGATGTATCGGGATTCCATGAAAGCAGATCGAGGGATGCTCTTTATTTTTGACAATGCTTCCCCGAGGTATTTCTATATGAAAAACACAAGACTCCCACTCGATATTATTTATATATCTGAAGACAAAAAGATCGTAAGCTTTTATGAGAATGCAGAACCCTTTAATGAAAGCTCATTGCCTTCTGAAGCCCCTGCTAAATATGTCCTAGAGATCAATGGAGGACTTATAGAAAAGTTGGGCATTAGCATCGGTGACCGCCTTGATTATTCTGAAGATTAAATAAAAAAAAGCCTCTTTTCGTAAAGAGGCTTTTTTATATGGATTAAGAAGATTAGGCTTAAGCCTCCTCCTCTTCTTCTTTTACTTTTTTCTTCAATGATTCTGCAGCATCACCTTTCTTAGCTGTATCATACATGATTGGTGTTGCAATAAACATAGATGAATAGGTACCAACAATTACACCGACAATCAAGGCGTATAAGAATCCTCTAAGAGAATCCGCACCAAGAATAAACATGGCCAATAACACCACAAGTGTTGTTAAGGATGTATTCAAGGTTCTACTTAAGGTACTGTTAAGAGAAGCATTAATAGTGCGACCAAAATCCCATGTAGTATGTTCATTCAGGTACTCTCTAATTCTATCAAATACAACCACGGTATCATTCAAAGAGTAACCAATTACAGTAAGAATGGCAGCGATAAAGGCCTGGTCAATTTCCATACTAAATGGCATAAAGCTCCATGTTAATGAGAAAATTCCTAGAACCACTAAAACGTCATGGAAGACTGCGGCAACAGCACCAAGTGAGAATTGCCACCTCTTAAATCTAATTAAGATATAAAGGAATACCACCACAAGAGATCCTAGAATTGCCCAAATAGAAGATGATTTGATATCATCTGCAATAGTAGGACTCACTTTACTTGATAGCATCTTACCAATTTTCAAGTCACCAGATCCTTCTTTAAAATCTTCGTAAGTCATTCCGTCTGGTAAGAACTGCTTTAATCCTTCAAATAATTTGGACTGTACTTCCTCATCCGCCTGCGTAGAGTTATCTTCTACTTTATATTTAGTAGATATTTTTAACTGATTAGCACCACCAATGGTTTTAACCTCAGCACTACCAAAAATACCATTCAATACATTCGTTACTTCTTCGGTACTTACCTCCTGAGCAAAACGAACTTGATAGGTTCTACCTCCAACAAAGTCGATCCCTTGATCTAATCCTTTAGTTGCTAAAGAACCAATACTAGCTGCTATCAATAATCCAGAAATGACATATGCGATCTTGCGCTTGCCAAGGAAATTGATATTAACGTTCTTGAATAAGTTCTTTGTTATTGGCGTTGAGAAATCCAACTGACCTCCTCTACCAACATACCAGTCAATTAACAACCTGGTGATAAAGATGGCAGTGAATAAAGAGGTTAGGATACCAATTATAAGCGTTGTTGCAAATCCTTTAATAGGGCCTGTACCAAATACAAATAGAATTAATGCGGTAAGACCTGTAGTAATGTTAGCATCAAGAATGGAACTTAAGGCATTATTGAAACCGTCTTTTATGGACGCTTTCTGGTCTTTACCTTTCGCAATTTCTTCACGTATACGTTCAAAAATAAGTACGTTGGCATCCACGGATATACCAATGGTTAAGACAATACCGGCAATACCAGGTAAGGTTAATACAGCACCTAAACCAGATAACACACCAAAGATTAATAAGATATTTAATAGTAACGCTACATCAGCAAATAAACCTCCGCGACCGTAGTAGAATACCATCCATAACAGTACAAATACTAAGGCAATAACAAAGGACTTCATTCCACTATCAATTGCCTCTTGTCCTAATGATGGACCCACGATATCAGACTGAATTATTTCAGCCGAAGCAGGGAGTTTACCAGCTCTTAAAACATTAGCAAGGTCAATCGCTTCATTCAAAGTAAACGAACCAGAAATTTGAGAGTTACCTCCTGAGATTGGTCCCGTACTTACACCAGGTGCTGAATAGACTATTTCATCAAGAACAATTGCAATATAGCCACGCTCCTCGTATGCACGTCTGGTCATGTCTTCCCAAACTTTAGCACCTGCGGCATTCATCTGCATGCTTACAGCCGGACGGTTACGCTGATCGTAATCTTGTCTGGCATCCGTAATCACAGAACCGCTAAGTTCTGGTTGATTTTCTCTGTTACCTTTTAAGGCATATAAATCTATAAACTCAGAGTCTTCAGCCTGAATTGCCCATGCAAATTTAGCATAGCGCATTTCTGCAGGTAGTAAATCTCTATTGGCATTTAGTTGTTCTAGAACTCTTTCTTTATCCTGAGCTAAGAAGATTCCAATTACTGGGCCTCCATTTCCTATACTCTGAATACCTAATGGATTGACATCCTGAACATCAGTTGAGTCTGTTTCAATCTGTCCCGTTAAAGCATCGATTGTACTTTGAGTAGAGTCCTGCTCTACTTCAGCATCAGCAGCTTCTTCCTCCTTATTAGCCTCAGCTTGTTCTACCAATCTTTGGTTAACCTGTAATAAATAAGACGCTAGGTCTTGTGTTGTGTAAGTATCCCAGAATTGTAATTGAGCTGTTGTGGTTACAAGATCTTCAACACGTTCAATATCTTTAGCACCAGGAAGTTCTAATAAAATTCTACCAGAATTGCCTAATCGCTGAATATTTGGTGATGTCACACCAAACTTATCAATACGCTTTCTTAATACTTCAAATGCCGATACAATAGACTCATCAACCTTGGTTTCGATAATACTCTTAACCTCATCATCGGTCATATTGAATTTGATCTCTTCACTAAGCGAACGATTGGCAAAAATATCTGGAGACGCTAATTTGGTATCCCCTTTAATAGCATCAAACGCAGTGTAAAAGGACTGTAAAT
This sequence comes from Winogradskyella aurantiaca, assembly GCF_003362725.1. Classification (GTDB taxonomy): domain Bacteria; phylum Bacteroidota; class Bacteroidia; order Flavobacteriales; family Flavobacteriaceae; genus Winogradskyella_A; species Winogradskyella_A aurantiaca. The sequence continues at coordinate 143,641 of NZ_QKTV01000009.1, read as the reverse complement.
AGGAATCCTGCGAATCTTTTTGTAACTCATCGGCATCTTCAAGTGCCTGATTGAATATCGGGTCTTTAGAATTGTTAGCCAATCCTTTAAGAATGTCTTTTACAGAGATTTGTAGAATAACATTAATACCACCCTTAAGATCCAATCCAAGGTTCATGGCATTATTCTTTACATCATTGTAAGTAAAATTTTTGACATATAAGTTGTATACCTCTTCATTAGAAAGCGAATCTAAATATCGCGCCTCTTCTCTGTTTATCTCCTTGATGTCTTGAAATCTACTCTGGGCAACAACTTTAGCCTGATCTTCAATCTGATTTGCCTTAAACGTAAATGACAATTGGTAAATACTTACCAGGCCAAATAGAAACGCAAATAACTTGACAATACCTTTATTCTGCATTTTAGATTTTGTTTGCTATAATTTAAAAACGGGCAAATATATTGTTTCTCTAATGATTTAACAAGCAGATAAACGAGTTTATGAGTCAATAAATTCCAAAAAAAACAGCGCCTTGGCGCTGTTTTCTTCTATCTATTTTTAAGTGTTTTTTCGGTGGTTATACAGCCACTTCCAAATCTAATAATCCATTGGTCTTACTTACACCCTCGGCACTAGTTTTCAAATGGTTTAATTCCGCTTCACTTAATTCTATTTCAACAATTTCCTCAATTCCATTTTTCCCTAAGATCACTGGAACACCAATAGAAATATCATTTAAACCAAACTCACCTTCTAAAAGTGCTGAACATGGGAACATCTTTTTCTGATCACAAGCAATTGCCTGAACTAGAGCACTTACCGCTGCACCTGGCGCGTACCATGCTGAAGTTCCTAGCAGTTTGGTTAACGTAGCACCACCTACCTTGGTATCTTCTTTAACCTGATTTAAGCGTTCTTCTGAAATGAACTCAGATACTTTAATGCTGTTTCTAGTGGCATGAGATGTCAATGGCACCATTCCAACATCAGAATGTCCTCCAATCACCATGCCGTCTATATCACTAATTGGCGCATCCAAAGCTTCTGCCAATCTGTACTTGAATCTAGCAGAATCTAGTGCCCCACCCATACCAATTATTCTATTCTTTGGAAGGATTGTTGTCTTATGAACAAGGTAAGTCATGGTATCCATTGGATTACTTACCACAATAATGATAGTGTTAGGTGAATGCTCAATTAAACTAGCGGAAACCGTTTTTACAATACCAGCATTGATACCAATTAATTCTTCTCTGGTCATACCTGGTTTTCTTGGGATACCAGAAGTAATCACACAAATATCACTATTCGCAGTTTTAGAATAGTCATTGGTAGACCCTGTTATTTTTGTATCAAATCCGTTTAAAGAAGCACACTGCATAAGGTCCATAGCTTTACCTTCGGCATAACCTTCTTTAATATCAAGAATAACCACTTCCGATGCAAAATCCTTTATGGCAATGTATTCAGCGCAGCTTGCACCAACCGCTCCTGCACCAACTATCGTTACTTTCATAATTAAGTTATTTTTAGTTTAAAAATCGCATACAAAATTAAGGCTTTACAGTAGAATTTCCATGATATTAATCATAGTATTCCTAATAAAAAAAGGGTGCTGTAATAGCACCCTTTAAAATTTCAATTATCAACGACTATTAGGCGTCGATATTGGCATAAATTGCATTCTTTTCTATGAATTCTCTACGCGGTGGTACCTCATCTCCCATAAGCATTGAGAAAATACGGTCTGCTTCGCTTCCGTTTTCAATATTTACTTGTCTAAGTGTCCTAAACTCAGGGTTCATAGTTGTATCCCAAAGCTGTTCCGCATTCATCTCACCAAGCCCCTTATATCGCTGGATTTTAGAATTATCTCCAAACTTTTCTACAATACCATCGCGCTCATTATCGTTCCAGGCGTATTGCTTCTTAGAACCTTTTTTCACTAAATATAATGGCGGTGTAGCAATATAAACGTGACCTTGCTCAACAAGCTCTTTCATATATCTGAAGAAGAAGGTGAGGATTAAAGTGGCAATGTGGCTACCATCAATATCGGCATCACACATAATAATCACTTTATGGTATCTCAATTTCGATAAATTAAGTGCTTTGCTATCTTCTTCTGTACCAATAGTAACCCCAAGAGCCGTAAAGATGTTTTTAATCTCTTCGTTCTCGAACACCTTGTGCTGCATGGCTTTTTCCACATTTAGAATTTTTCCACGAAGTGGTAAGATGGCTTGGAAATTACGGTCTCGTCCAGACTTAGCCGTACCACCTGCAGAGTCTCCCTCAACTAGGTACAACTCACATTTTGATGGGTCTTGCTCAGAACAATCGGTAAGTTTTCCAGGCAGGCCTCCAATACTCATCACCGTTTTACGCTGCACCATTTCGCGCGCTTTCTGCGCAGCATGTCGTGCCTGAGCAGCAAGTATCACCTTTTGAACTATGGTTTTAGCATCATCTGGATGCTCTTCCAAATAATCGGTCAACATTTCAGAAACAGCCTGACTTACCGATGAGGACACCTCACGGTTACCCAACTTTGTTTTGGTCTGTCCTTCAAACTGAGGCTCTGCTACTTTTACCGATACAATAGCTGTTAAACCCTCACGGAAATCATCACCTGAAATTTCAAACTTAAGCTTGTCAAGCAAACCAGAATTATCCGCATACTTTTTAAGTGTATGGGTTAATCCACGTCTGAAACCAGTAAGGTGTGTACCACCTTCATGCGTGTTAATATTGTTAACATAGGAATGCAAATTCTCAGAATAAGATGTATTGTACACCATAGCTACCTCAACTGGCACACCATTTTTTTCACCTTCGAAAGAGATTACATCTTTCATTAAAGGCTCACGGTTACTATCTAAGTACTTTACGAATTCCGGCAAACCATTTTCAGAATGGAATGTTTCGCCTTCAAAAGAACCATCCTCTTTGGTATGTCTCTTATCTATAAGATGTACTGTGATTCCCTTATTCAGGTAGGCTAGTTCGCGCATTCTGCTAGCCAGAGTATCATAATTGTACTCTCTGGTCTGGGTAAAAATAATACCGTCTGGCTTAAAGGTTACAATGGTTCCTGTTTTATCAGATTCCCCGACAGATTTTACAGGGTATAGTGTTTTACCACGCTCATACTCCTGTTCCCATACCTTACCTTCTCTATGCACTGTTGCTTTTAAATGTTCAGATAAAGCGTTCACACAACTCACACCAACACCGTGCAATCCACCAGACACTTTATAAGAATCTTTGTCAAACTTACCCCCGGCACCAATCTTAGTCATTACTACTTCAAGGGCAGATACTCCTTCTTTCTGGTGAAGCCCCACGGGGATCCCCCTACCGTCATCTTCAACGGTAATGGAATTATCTTCATTAATGCTTACTGTAATATTGTTACAGTGCCCTGCCAATGCTTCATCAATAGAATTATCGACAACCTCATAAACCAAATGGTGCAGACCCCTAACGCCAACATCTCCAATATACATGGAGGGGCGCATTCTAACGTGCTCCATGCCCTCAAGGGCCTGAATACTATCTGCACTATATTGCTTTTTATTTTCTTCGCTCATTATTTATAAAAATTGATACGTTTCTACATAAAAAAATGACGCTATTAGCCTCATTTCTAAAAACAAAGATACGATATTAATAAGTGATTTTTAACCATTTTAAGACATTTATCACATATTTATTAACAATAATAGATTATAGTCAAAGTGCTTTAAAACCGCTAAAAATGACTTTAAATTAAATTTTAACGATTTTTTTTATCTGAACCTTACTGCTAGGTTCATGAATTTCTTGAAGACTGAAATATATCCGGTTAAAATTAGGTCCTGACTTACAGGAAATTGTCTCTTAAAATGTTTGAATTACTCTTAGAACACCTGAATACTCAGTTTCATTTTCTATAAAACGCGGTCCAAATCCAACCTGAAACGAAAAACCAAAATCAAACTCGTAATGAAACTGTGGTAACACCAAAAGGACCATGGTATTTTCATCACGCAATTGCAATGTCGGGTCACTGTTATTGAGCTCAAGGCCAAGAACTGAATGATGACCAATATCTGCAAATAGTGTCGCGTTTAAGAGCACAGTGGTTCTTTTATTGAGGTTGGCATCTGAACCCACCTCGTACATTAGACCAAATAAGCCCAAAGCGCTCCAGGTTTCGTTAAAACGATAAGCGGGAATATAGAGTAAACTAAGCTCAGTGATAGAACCATTGACATACGTCTCACCTATAAATTGCAATCCATGAATATACTTATTGTTGGAAGAGGTTCCCAATGTATATTGTATGGCATATTTAAAAGCTTCAAAATGACCATCTGCAAAAGGAAATTCCAGTTCCACAGCAAAGCCATCAAATAAGGCATATTCAATTTCGGGGGCCCATTCAATAGGTCTAACACTGGTGTTGTTTAGAGGAAAGTCAGCTAAGGTATTGATTTCTAGCTCACCTTGTTCAGCCCCTAAACCGCGGACCAGGTCGAACATCATAGGCTCTGGAATCTCCAGTTTTTCAGTTTCTTGAGCAAATAGAATAGTGCATCCAAATAGTAAAAAACATATGTGGAAAAAGCGGTTCCGCATAGTATTAAATTTAGTCCCCAAATGTAAGCTTTTATGCTACATTTAAGACAATTAAAGTGACACTAATCTTAAATCATTTAGACAACGATTTACAGATTCTAATTATACTAGCCCACTTCCAAATCAGAAGTGTAAATATTAAAAAACACCCATTGGTCATAATGAGGACCGTGATAAATGGCGCCCATGCTTCAAAGTTACTAGCGCCCTCTATGTAAAAGAAGCTATCACCTAGGTTTTCAGAACCAACCATATGTCTTGTCGCCCAGTTATTTCCTAAATGAAGACCAATAGGAAACCATAGTGTTTTTGATTTTATTAGGGCTGTTGCAAACATTAAATGACCAACAGGTATCGAAATTAACAACATGATTAGCAGCCCTTTGTTTTGGCCAACCCCTTCATCTAAAACGTGAACTAAAGTAAAGACCACAGAGAATACTATATTGGCCACAACCACATTCGTAATCTTAATAGTTTTATAAAACAGGTATCCCCTAAAAAGTAATTCCTCGGTCGCCACTTGAGGCAAAATGAAATAAAAGGCTAAAAACACATCTCCTAAGTTCACGCTACTTGAGAGTCTTAGCGATTCACCCAAATAAAGACATCTTACATACTTAGCCAATAAAAGAACACAAATGCCTAAGAATGTTCCAAGAATAAGAAATCTCAAGTGCTGGAATTTAAAAGTTAATCCTATCGTTCCTAAGGACTTGTTCTCAGTTTTGAAAAGAATCCCGGTAACTAGGACAAACATTAAACAGGACAGGTAAGGAAAATATGTTTTTAAGGCTCCTGTATTCGTGAAACCACTCAAAACAAAGACCAGAGCAAATAGAAGCAGCGCAACAATAATGCGTACTACATTGGAATGTTTGTTAATCTTTAATTGCATGTTGAGGAGGTAAAAAATCTTTTGAATCTTGATGAACTAAATATCAATTTCAAACTCATAAAGGTGCAAATCGATGGAAATAATCCTCTGAACATGGAATAATTAAACTCATCCCACCCTGTTAATTGAATCTGAGTTAGCTGAGTAAACAATAATTCACCGTACGGTTGATTCTCGCAGAAAAAGGACATCATCAGGTTATAGCTAACATGAAGACCTAAACCCAACATTATGGATTTAGACTTATAATAACTCCAGGCCCAAATCCAACCTGTAATGCCAGTAATTAATAAGATGTAAGCCAATAAAATGAGACGCTCTTGAAGAATCCCATAGGAGAACCAATGGTAAACCCCAAACACCGCAGCAGAACACAAAATGGCCCATCTTGAACCAATTCTTTTAATAAGTACATACAGTATAGCTCCTCTAAAAACCAGGTCCTCTGTGAGCGCTGATTTTAGGTGATACCAAAAGGCTGCTAATACGTCGGTGAGCTGCCATATATTTGACTGCCATTCTAAGTCCAGCCAATAGGTTTCAATACCAATGTAGCATAGCACAATCGCAGCCATTAAGCCAAAACCTAAATAAAATTGCAGACTTTTTTGGTGCAACGGTAAAACGCCTAATACCCCTAAATTTTTTTTCTCAATAAGGTATAACATCCCCCATGAGATCATTATAATGACTAATAATCCTAACATAATTGAACTCTAAAAATGGATTAAACTACTGTCGCGGTTTTAAAAAAGGAATGGATAAAGGGTACTTACATTTCTGCTTGTTAAGAGCCATACTAATATTCACCAGTGTGGTTGTAATACCAAAGAGGACCACTGCGCCAGTAAATATGAAATTAAAACCCGGAAGAATAAAAAACATTCCAAGGGATAGGATTAAGATAAGATTTAGGGTGCCATGGAAGTTAACAACAGCTCGTCCGTGCGCATCATAAATGGCATTATCTTCGGCTTTGGCAATCCATATAAACAGCGGAATTAATACATTGGCAAAGGGGATAATAAACCCAAGGAAGGGGGTGCCGTGAATAAGTAGCATCCATTTTCTTTGAAAAATTTCTTCATTTGGATTCTGAACAACTACCAATTCATTCATTTCTATTTCCAGAGCTTCTGCTAATAATTTTAATGTCTGTAGATGCGGGTTAACCTCACCTTTCTCGATACGCTGAATGGTCCTGATTCCTACAGAAGAAAGGTGCGCTAATTCTTCTTGTGAATACCCTTTTAAGGTTCTTTGATAGATTAAGCTCTCGCTTAGAGTTGCATGATTCATTTTTGATGTATTTGATGTCACAAATCTATCACGGCTAGCCGGTCTTTATTACGCCATTTAAATGACACCTTTCTGTCAAGCCCCTAAATATAGGCGTTTACAGACGATCTTTAGAACTATTTTACGATTTAGCTGCTAAAAAAAAGAAAAGCCAGTAGTAATACTGGCTTATAATTCTTTTAAGTATCATTTGCTATTCATAGGCTTCCTCATGAACTTTTGCAACAGCTCTTCCACTGGGGTCATTCATATTCTTGAAAGCCTCATCCCATTCCAGTGCAATTTTAGTACTGCAAGCTACACTAGGTTCTTGAGGAACACTTTTGGCTGCTGTATCACTTGGAAAATGCGACTCAAAAATTGTACGGTAATAATATTCCTCTTTGTTCTGTGGAGTTTGGATAGGAAATCTAAAATGAGCATTGGCCATTTGCTGATCACTCACCTTTTCCTCTGCCATTTCTTTTAGAGTATCAATCCAGCTATAACCAACACCATCGCTAAATTGCTCCTTCTGTCTCCAGGCTACGCTTTCAGGTAAGTAGTCTTCAAATGCCTTTCTAATAACCCATTTCTCCATACGATCCTCGGTAATCATTTTATCCTGAGGATTAATTCTCATGGCCACATCCATAAATTCTTTATCTAGAAATGGAACTCGTCCTTCAATACCCCAGGCTGCCAAACTCTTATTTGCTCTTAGACAATCATACATATGAAGTTTGCCTAATTTTCTAACGGTCTCTTCATGGAATTCTTGAGCATTTGGTGCTTTATGGAAATACAGGTAGCCCCCAAAAATCTCGTCGGCACCCTCTCCGGAAAGAACCATTTTAATCCCCATCGATTTGATAACGCGTGCCATTAAATACATAGGGGTACTGGCTCTAACCGTGGTAATATCATAAGTCTCCAATTGGTAAATCACATCTTTTATCGCATCCAGACCTTCCTGAATGGTAAACTTTATTTCATGGTGCACAGTGCCGATATGATCGGCCACCTTGCGGGCGGCTGCCAGATCTGGAGAACCCTCAAGCCCAACTGAAAAACTGTGCAATTGTGGCCACCAGGCTTTTTCTTTATCATCTGCTTCTATGCGCATCTGGGAATATTTCTTTGCAATTGCAGAAGTAATAGATGAATCCAGGCCACCAGATAGTAATACGCCATAAGGCACATCACTCATTAACTGTCGGTGTACTGCATCTTCTAGGGCTTGCTGAAGCTCTATGATGGAGGTCTCGTTAGATTTTACCGCATCATAATCCGTCCAGTCACGCTGATACCATTGCTTAATCTCAGCGTCTTTGCTACTCAAATAATGTCCCGGTGGAAATAATTCTACCTTCGCACATATGCCTTCAAGTGCCTTTAATTCGGAGGCGACATAAAAAGTACCATGTGCATCCCATCCCATATACAACGGTATAATCCCCATGTGATCTCTAGCAATCAGGTAGCTATCAGACTCCACGTCATACAAAGCAAACCCGAAAATCCCATTGAGATCATCAAGAAATTCTGTTCCTTTTTCTTTATATAAGGCCAGGATTACTTCGCAGTCACTTTCTGTTTGAAAATCATATTCCAAGGCTAAGTTCTCCCGTAATAGCCGATGGTTATAGATTTCACCATTGGCGGCTAATACCAGTTTTTTATCTGCCGAAAATAAAGGTTGCTTTCCTGAAGCAGGATCTACGATAGCCAATCGCTCATGAGCAAGGATGGCTTTAAAGCTTGAATAGATACCGCTCCAATCCGGACCGCGGTGTCTAATCTTTTTAGACATTTCCAATAGCTGAGGCCTTAAAACCGATTCACTTTGTTTTAAATCGATAGCGCAAACAATACCACACATAATACAAATACATTAATTATAGATACAAATCACGATTAAATATTACTATTAATAAACATTAAGATTAAATATGATTAATTTTTTAAACTAAAAAGTAAATATTTGTTTATAATTATAACTTTTATGTAGAAAACAAGATTATTAACTTTACAATTTGAAAGTTTACCCAATGAAACTAATCTTGCTATGCGTTTTGTCCATTTCATTAGGCCTTGTGGCTCAACCTACTTGGCAAAACTTACCTGATGCCGTATCCAACCCCAACAATCAACGTTTTGATGATGTGTATTTTATAAATGGCCATACAGGCTGGGCAGCTAACGGTGCCTTTGCTTCAGTTTACAAAACAAGTGATGGTGGCATGACCTGGACCGAGCAACTAAGTGAGAGTGATCTTTCTGGAAACTTTTACTTTAGAGCAATCGAGTTTCTTAATGCAGATGTTGGGTTTTTAGGAACCTTATCCGATGCCTTTTTTTGGACGCAAGACGGCGGTGATAATTGGGAACTCGTAGATAATATCACCCCATATCCAGAGGCCATATGTGGGCTTGATGCTGTTAATAGTAACACCATTTATGGTTGTGGCGCCTATTTTACCCCTGCGTACATTATTAAATCAACAGATAGTGGCGATTCCTGGACCTATATAGATATGTCATCTTATGCCACAGCCCTCGTTGATATACACTTTGCTAACGAATCTATTGGTTACGCCGCAGGTAGAAATGTTAATGGAGCCCTTATCTTAAAAACTACCAATGGAGGTACCGACTGGGTAGAGATTTTTAATTCCAATATTCCCGGAGAATACGTTTGGAAACTTCAGGTACTTGATTCCAATACAGATGTCATTTTTGGATCGGTCTTCTCTATTCAGCCGTTTCCAGGAAAACTCATTAAATCCACTAACGCAGGTGAGGATTGGAATAGCTATGACGCCCCTGAAACAGACGTACAGGCCGTTGGTTTTATTACCGAGAATACAGGCTGGATGGGAGGCTATACCACAGGGTTTTATGAAACCCAGGATGGGGGTCAGACCTGGACCGATCTTGGCGTTGGCAGCAATCTCAACAAAATTTTTGTTATCAATTCAACACTTGCCTATGGCGCAGGGACCACACTGTATAAGTTTTCCGATGCGTCCTTGAGCACAGAGGAGGACGCTAACCTTGATCCAAATGATACGTTCATTCAGCTTGAGAACAATCCAGTAGCTAACATGCTTAAAATTGACATCAGGTATTTAAGCAATGATCATTTGAGAATTCAACTTTACGATGTTAATGGTAAGTATTTAAAAGACCTTCTTATAGATAAGATCTCAGAACCCAGTACCAGATTTTATGAAATTGACGTATCTGAACTAAGCTCGGGAAGTTATTTCCTTGATTTGCACACCAACCTCGGTCGTAAATCCTTAAAGTTTATTAAAATTTAGCAGCAATAGCCTGTCAGTTCTTAATTTTAGCAAAAATTAAAATCATGAAACAATCATTATTCAAAACATTGGCCATGCTAGCCATTGTTCTTTTTGCAGGCATGCAAATCAACGCACAAGAATTTAAAGGTCTTGACAAGAGTCCAATGGATGCCGCTTCTTTTCCAGCTGATTATAGAGAATCTAACAAGCTGATTAAAGTGGTTTATAGCCGCCCACAACTTAAAGGGCGCTCTTTAGCCAAATTAGCTCCTGAAGGTCAAGTTTGGAGAACTGGGGCCAACGAAGCTGCCGAACTAACTTTATATGTAGATATGAAGTTGGGAGATACCAAAGTACCTGCAGGTACTTATACCTTTTATGTGATTCCTGGTAAAGATACATGGACCGCTGTTATCAGCACAGACCTTAATGTTTGGGGAGCCTATTTTTATAAGCAAGACAACGATGTAGCCAGACTAGAGGTTCCTGTGATGACTGGAAAAGACTCTTTAGAAGCCTTTTCAATAGCCTTTGATAAATCTGACAGCGGTGTGGATATGTTCCTTGGATGGGACACCACTCGTGTTAAAGTACCGTTTACCAAGTAAAACAAGTACTTATAGTAAATAAGAAAGCCTTTCACTAAGAAAGGCTTTTTTTATGGTATGTTTAAATACTTATGCGTTTGAAGAGACACCTTCCACTTGGGGTGCTTCATCACGTAGTCAACTATCATAGGCATCACTTTATCACGCTTGCTCCATTCTGGTTGCAAATACAAAATGCAATTGTCATTAACCTGAGTTGCTTGTTCCTCAGCAAATCGTAGATCGTCTTTGTTATAGACAATCACCTTTAATTCATTAGCCACCTTATAGATCTCGTCCTTTGGTAGTTTCATTTTTTTAGGAGACAAGCAAATCCAGTCCCAGGTACCTGACAAAGGGTAAGCACCGGATGTCTCAATATGTGTCTTAGCACCGGCAGACTTCATTTGAGAGGTTAAAGGTCCCATATCCCAGGTCAAGGGCTCACCACCAGTCACCACAATAGTATCACTGTATGCTAAAGCATCCTTTACAATGGTTTCTGTGGACGTTGGTGGGTGTATTTCTGCCAGCCAGCTTTCCTTAACGTCACACCAATGGCATCCCACATCACAACCACCAATACGTACAAAGTACGCGGCCGTGCCTTTGTGGTAGCCTTCCCCCTGAATGGTATAAAAGGCTTCCATCAGTGGCAATAACAAGCCCTGATCTATTAACTCCTGCTGTTCTCTTCTGGTCATAGGGCGCAAAGATACCTTTTATTGTCCATCCCAAATCATCAAAGAAAACTAATTCGATTGCATGAATATAAATTTGTAGTATAAATGGCCCACTAAAGCAAGTATTCGGTGCTTATGAAATTAGAATGATGTGAATTTAATAAGTTTCGTAGAATATCATTATTGTAGTCATTGTCTTTAGATGCAACGAATGTTCGTATTGAAAAAGACCTAAGAGCATCAAAAACGCTTAGCGTACTTACTGCGCTATTTTTTCTTCCCGTAAATGGATAAACATCCGGTCCTCTTTGGCATGAGCTATTTAAGTTAACCCTGCACACTAAATTCGCTAAAATGTCAATCAGCGGACCTAACTTACTAGTATCTTTTCCAAATAAACTTACCTGTTGACCATATTCTGAATTAGCCATATCATCAAGAGGTTCATTTATATTATCAAAGGCCACAATCGGAATAACGGGTCCAAACTGTTCCTCATTAAAAAGTTTCATTGACTTATCAACTGGAAATAAAACTGCCGGATAGCAAAAATTACCAGACATTTTACCTCCATTCTTATTCATGATATTAGCGCCTTTAGATATAGCTTCATTTATCAATCCTTGTATATATTCAGGTTTATTTTTCTCTGGTAATGGTGTCAAAAATACACCGTCTTCCCAGGGAAGTCCATATTTCAAATCATCAACAGCTCGTGAGAACATTTCTATAAATTTACCTACAATCGAACTATGGACATATAGAACTTTTAGAGCAGTACATCGCTGTCCATTATAGGAAAGTGTTCCTGATATGCATTCTTTTACTGTATGATCCAAATCAGCATCAGGTAAAATAATAGCCGGATTATTAGCTTCCAATCCTAATACCAACCTTAGTCTATTCTTATTGGGATGTAAGTCTTGCAGGGCAACGGCCGAACTACTATGTCCTATCAAGGCTAAAATATCAACTTTACCCGTCTTCATAACTGGGGCAGCAATATTTCTGCCTCTACCAAAAAGTATATTAACTACTCCCTCTGGAAAGGCAGTTTGAAATGCATCTAAAAGCGGAGTAATTAAAAGCACACCAAGTTTTGCTGGTTTAAAAATAGCAGTATTGCCCATAATTAAAGCTGGTATCAACAAGCAAAACGTTTCATTTAATGGGTAATTATAGGGGCCCAAACATAATACTACTCCTAAAGGACCTCTTCTTATATGAGCATTTATGTTTGATTCCTTATCAAATCTTGCACTTCTTCTGTCCAGTTTTTTATAGGCTTCTATAGTATCATAAATATATTGTACCGTTCTATCAAACTCTTTAGCTGCATCGGATTTATTCTTTCCAATTTCCCACATTAAAAGTTCAACTACCTGATTCCTGTGATTAGTCATTAGGGATACAAATCGTTCAACACATTCAATTCGATCCTTAACTTTCATTGTTGGCCATTTACCCTGACCACGGCCATAAGCCCTTTGCGCCGCATCCAAAGCCAATAAGGCATGATCACTGTCCATATCTGGAACCTTGCCAATCAATGTTCCTTTTCCTTCTGAATTCAATACAATTTGAGAGGTTACTTCGGCATAATTTCCTTGCCAATGTCCAATTTGACCATTAATTAAATAGCCAGAGTACTCAATGTAGGGCGGCCTATAATTACTCATGATATATATTTTTGTTTAACAATTTAATGTTTTTGTTAAACAAACAAAAATAAACTGCTAATTATATAATAGTTTTAACAATACTATTTAATTATGATGATCCTATGAATTAAAATATATTTATCACTTTTTGGCCACCACTTCAATCTCAATGCTGGCCCCGCCGGCCAATCCGTCCGCAGCAAAGGTGGTACGTGCCGGTTTTTTGGTAAAGTATTGGGTATAGACCGTATTAAATTCCGAGAAATCCTTTATATCCCTTAAAATCACCGTGCACTTGACCACATCGTCCAGACCTAGGTCATGATGCTCTAAAACAGCTTTAATATTCTCAATTACTTGTCGGGTTTCAGCGGTAATGCCACCCTCAACTAATTGTCCAGATTGATGATCTTTTCCTATTTGCCCTGTTAGGAATAAGAGATGCTCTGTTTCCACAGCATCCGAAAAGGGGGCTCCTGCCCTGCTATATTCATGAGAAGCATGAAATATTGGATAGGAATTATCGTTTTTACAAGCAGATAGTGAAAAGAGTGTAAAGACGAGGACCAGTGTTCTATACATTGTCATTCGATTCGAATTTTCTTGACTAAAAATACGTTATTTTTACCCAAATTTTGACCTCATGAGCACTTCCCAATCCTTTCGAGAGTACATAGATGCTGGTTATAGCTATAAAGGTGATTATTTGACGCTGGGCGCGGCCATGCTAGATGGAGAAACCCTCACCAATTCCCTGGTGAAGGTGCCCTTAAAAACCATGAACCGCCACGGTTTAATTGCCGGAGCTACAGGTACTGGAAAAACCAAGACGCTTCAGGTGTTAGCCGAAAATCTGTCTAATAAAGGCATACCCGTACTCCTTATGGATATCAAGGGAGATTTGAGTGGTATTGCGCAACCAAGCCCCGGGCATCCCAAAATTGACGAGCGCCATGAGAAAATAGGCATCCCTTTTGAAGCGCAAAACTTTCCCGTAGAAATCATGACGCTTTCTAAACAGGACGGTGTACGATTACGAGCTACCATGAGTGAGTTTGGTCCGGTTTTAATTTCCAGGATTCTGGATGTTACCGAAACGCAAGCCGGGATTATCTCTGTGATTTTCAAATACTGTGATGACCATAACCTACCGCTACTGGATATTAAAGATTTTAAAAAGATCCTTCAGTATGCCACCGGTGAAGGCAAACAAGAGTTTCAGGAAGCCTATGGCCGCATATCCACCGCGTCTACGGGTGCCATCCTTAGAAAGCTTATTGAGATAGAGCAGCAAGGCGGGGATTTGTTTTTTGGAGAAAAGTCCTTTGATACGCAGGATCTTTTGAGAATTGATGATAAGGGCCGCGGTTATATCAATATTATTCGCTTAACCGACATACAGGATCGTCCCAAGTTGTTCTCGACCTTTATGCTAAGTCTCCTGGCTGAGATCTATAACACCTTCCCCGAACAAGGAGATAGTGACCGGCCAGAACTGGTGATGTTTATAGATGAAGCCCATCTTATTTTTAACGAAGCGTCCAAGGCCTTACTCAATCAAATAGAGAGTATTGTCAAGCTTATAAGAAGTAAAGGTGTTGGCCTGTATTTTGTAACCCAAAACCCAACAGATGTACCACCTGAAGTTCTTGGACAGTTAGGTCTTAAAGTACAACACGCCTTAAGAGCCTTTACCGCCAAGGACCGAAAGGCCATTAAGCTTACAGCAGAGAATTACCCTATTTCAGACTATTATAACACTGCCGAAATTCTCACCAATCTGGGTATTGGCGAGGCTCTGGTATCGGCTTTAAACGAAAAAGGAAAACCCACTCCATTGGCGGCCACCATGATGCGGGCTCCCATGAGCCGGATGGATGTGTTGACACAACAAGAGCTAACCTCCTTGATTAAGAACTCCGATCTGGCCAGAGTTTATAATGAGCAAATAGATCGTGAAAGTGCTTATGAATTGCTTAATGAAAAAATAACCAAAGCACAGGAAGAAGAAGCACGCGCTAAAGCTCAAGAAGAGCGAGAAAAAATAGAAAAAGAAGAACGTGAATTCCGCCGCAAAGAATCAAGACGCAGTGGTAGAAGACGAAGCACACGAATGCACCCGTTGGAAAAGGTGCTTACCAGTCCAACGGTAATTAGAAGCATCTTAGGTATTTTAAATAAAATGATTAAATAATGACAATGAATTTTCGCCCCTTAATTACCCTAATAGCAGCAGCGCTGCTCATGGCAGCCTGCAACACCAAAGAATCGATTGACCCATTTTTAGTAGGCAATCACAGTGTGGGCTTATTAAATGATTCTACTCAGATAAAAGACCTTAAAGGTATCTTTGCTAATGATAGCATTGCCACCTTTGAAAATGATATGAGTTTTATTGGTAGTGTGAGTGATATCCGTGTCTATGATACTCTTGGAGAACATCTGCTCACCTTATCGCCAACGGAAGCACAGGACTCTACAGCGACCATTTCAACCATACGAATTGAAACCGAACGTTATCAAACGGCTGAAGGCATCAATTTAAACAGTACTTATGGAGATCTAACAGCCGCTTACGAAGTGAAAAAAATTGACAACCTCATCAACACTATTGTTGTTAGTGTAAAAGGATCGGATGCCGCCTTTACCATCGATAAAAAAGAATTGCCGGCCAACATGCGATTTGATATGAACCTGAATATTGATCCTATTCAAATTCCAGATCAGGCAAAGATCAAATACTTTATGATCCATTGGTAAAATAGGTTTTATGAGTGCTAAAAAATATAAAGTTCAAACCAATCCTTTTGTGGTTCCAACAGACGATGGGAAAATCATTAAGGAGCATTTTGGACTTGCCAGTGACGGCAACACCGAACTAAGCATAGCGCATATGGTGGCCCCACCGGGATGGTCTGAGCCGTTTCAAACCCCAGAATTTGATGAGTACACCTTTATCATTAAAGGGAAAAAACAATTTATAATTGACGGTGATACGGTAGTTCTTGAAGCCGGCCAATCTATAAAAATTGAAAAGGGAACGCGTATTCAATATTCCAACCCTTTTACAGAACCCTGCGAGTATTTGGCTATTTGCAAACCCGCATTTTCAATTGATACAGTAAACAGAGAAGAGGCATGAGTAGCTTTGTAATAAAATCCGTAGGTAACGCCTTAAATGCCACAAGCCTGGTGTCTTCCAGATACGCATCCCAAAAGGCCTTAACCCTATTTGCTTCCCCTAGAAAAGGGCGTTATAACGAGAAGCAAAAAACAGTAGTCTCTGATGCTGAGCAGGTAGACTTAAGCTATGACGGCTTAAAGATTGCCACCTATCATTGGCAAGGCAGTGGGCCAACCGTATTACTAGCCCATGGTTGGGAAAGTAATGCCTCGAGATGGCAATACATTCTTGAAGATTTAAAAAAGAAAGATTTTAATATTGTAGCGCTGGACGCCCCGGTTCATGGCCAATCGGGCGGTAAATTGTTTAGCGCTATTTTTTATGCCGAATTCCTGGCAGAGGTAATCAAGCATTACAACCCCATGACGCTTATAGGGCATTCTGTTGGGGGTATGGCCAGTGTGTTTTGCCAGTATAACAACAACTTTGAAAATATTAAAAAATTAGTCTTACTGGGAGCGCCAGCACACTTTACTGGAGTATTTTCAAGGTACAAGCAAATGATGGGTTACAATCGTCGGATTTCGAACGGTCTGGATAATTTGGTATTGCAGCGGTTTGGTAAACCAGTAGATTATTTTTCTGCGGCCAATTTTACCCAATCCATTACTGCAGATGGTCTGATAATCCATGACAAGCATGATAAAATCATACCCTATGAGGATGCCTTGGAATTCAACAGTAAATACAATAACGCTGAATTGATTACCACCACCGGATTTGGACACGGTCTTCGTGATACCTCATTAACCCCGCGAATCATTGACTTCATAAATTTGTAATGTCTGAAGGAACCCGATTAAATAAATACCTGAGTGAAGTTGGCTATTGTTCCAGGCGACAAGCCGACAAATTGATTGAAGCTGGGCGGGTTACCGTAAATGGCCAAAAACCTGAAATGGGTGTTAAGGTGTCGTCTTCAGACCTCATCAAGGTAGATGGTAAAGAAATTCAGGACAGGAAACAAGATTTTGTCTATCTAGCCTTCAATAAACCTGTAGGTATCGTTTGCACCACGGATACCCGTGTAGAGAAAGATAACATTATTGATTTTATTGGGTATCACAAACGCATATTCCCCATTGGCAGGCTAGATAAACCGAGTGAAGGACTTATTCTACTGACGGATGATGGGGACATCGTCAACAAGATTTTGAGGGCGAGTAACAATCACGAAAAGGAGTATGTTGTTACCGTGGACAAGCCCATATCACAAACATTTGTAGAACGCATGGCTGGTGGTATTTATCTGGAAGAATTAGGCCAGCGGACTAAGAAGTGTGTCGTAAAAAAAATAGACACCTACACCTTCAGTATTATCCTTACCCAGGGATTAAACCGACAAATCCGGCGTATGTGCGATTATTTAAACTACAATGTTTGCACCTTGAAGCGCATTCGCATTATGAACATTACACTCGATGTTCCTGTTGGGGAATATCGCGAGTTAAGCAATTCTGAGTTCAAAGTCTTAAGTGAGCTGATTAGCGATTCTAGAAAGACCTTTGAAGCTAAAGAGCAATTTCCGCGACGCAAACGGCGTTAATTAAATCTTAATTACTGATTTTGAAGATCCTACATCCTTAACTTTAAAAGGCTAAATCAATCCTTTATAGTTATGAAAGTAGTCTATCTTCTATTTCTAGGCCTCACCTTTTTCTCCTATTCTCAAAACAAGTATGCTGCCTCAACAGAACATCCTTACGGTTTACCAAACCCCGATGCTCCCAAGGAAATCAAAGATTTTGATGCCCTAATAGGCACTTGCGCCTGCAGCTCTCAAACCAGAAATCCAGATCAAAGTTGGGCGGAACCCATGTCCATGACCTGGGAATGGAAATACATAATGAACGGTATGGCCGTTCAGGATGAAACCCTAAAGGCAGACAGTGGCCACTCAGGCAGTATAAGACAATTTATTGCAGATAGTAGCAAATGGTATGTGCATTATTATTCTTCAAAAACTCCAACAACCATACTCCCCACCTGGGAAGGAGGAAAAAAAGATGATGGGACTATAGTATTATACCGGCCGCAACAAGCCCCAAACGGTATGGATGGTTTTTACCGTTTAACCTTCTATGATATCGATGATAAAGGCTATAAATGGGTTGGTGAATGGGTAGATCCGAGTGAGCAGGTGGTGTTCCCTACCTGGAAAATTAATTGCAAGCGCAATTAGTTATATGAGACATGGCAAATTTGATTTTTGTAGTGACAATTAGCATCACAAATAGTATTTTGGAGAAAAAATAATTATGGCCCAACTTTCACCTTTTCACCTGGCAATACCAGTTCATAATTTAGCCGAGTGCCGTGACTTTTATACCAATACCCTCAACTTTGAAGAAGGTAGAAGTAGCGATCACTGGGTCGACTATAATTTCTTTGGACACCAACTAGTGATCCATTACAAGCCCAAGACCGAAGAGGACGCTCATACCAACCTTGTTGATGGAAAGGATGTGCCAGTGCCTCACTTTGGAGTGGTCTTAGAATGGGATACCTTTTCTGAATTTGCGGACTTACTAAAATCTAAAGGTATTGCATTTATTATTGAGCCCTATATACGATTTGAAGGTCAGGTAGGAGAACAAGCAACCATGTTTTTTAAAGACCCTGCAGGCAATGCTTTAGAGTTTAAAGCCTTTAAGGATATGGGACAATTGTTTGCCAAGTAGACTTATTAATACCTCCAACTTGTTAGGTCTGCACCTTGAGGTGCTGATGCCATAATACGCTTCATTATTTTAGGAACATACATACTGTTATAACGCATGCGTGAGATGTGATTTGGATTCTCCTGATCCCCATTCCAACAATGTTCTGCCCTATCTCCGTAATCCACCTCACCATCGTAATAGGGATCCTTGGTGTTCTCCAGAAAATCTTCCATCAAATACACCGCATTATTCAAATAGTAGTTGTCCATATCACCACAATAAATATGGATCTTCCCTTTTAGGTCCTCTCCAACTTTATCCCAGTCCCGCTCCAAAATATAGCGTAAGTCGTAATTCTCTTGCCAGTAATTGGCCACTTCATGATTAATTGTACCTGTTTGCTTATCCCATAGACGCACAGGATAACCGTCATCTCCCTGAGGGGAATAGGTGGCCTCCCAAATATCATATTGTTGTCCGGATCTGGATTTGGTGCCTAAAACCAATTCTAAATCGTTGTAATCCTTTAGTGAGGCGTTAACCTTACCCAAGTAATCGCGATGTCCGGGTCGTAACACTTTTTTGTGAGTCCCTGATTCAAAATAGGCATTGTCATCATTATAAATATCTACCAGTGTATAGGATCTAAAGTCAATAGGATCAGGGCAAGCCGCAAAACAGCCGTTATACTCATTGGGATACATCACCTGAACGGCCAAGGCCTCCCATCCTCCAGTAGAACCACCGTACAAAAACCGGGACCAGCCTTCCCCAATACCACGAAATTGTTGTTCTATGTAAGGAATCAATTCATAGGTAATGGCATCACCATAAGGTCCCTGACTAGCAGAATTCACCGCATAAGAATCGTCATAATAGGGCGTTGGGTGCTGAATTTCGATAATTATGAATCTTGGAAAATCAGGGTCATTCCATCGTCTGTAAAAGTCATAAGCTTCTTGTTGCTGAATAATATTGTAGCCGTCCACACCAAAACGTTCTGAGAATTCCGGCTCCATTTCTGCATCTGGAGGTGTTGTTCTAAAACCACCAAAATCAGATGGGAAATGACCATGGAAAATCATTAATGGATACTTTGCCTCGGGATGCTCATCAAAGCCCTTAGGCAATAAGACATGTGCACCTAAATACATGTCCCGCCCCCAAAACTCTGATAACAGATCAGACTTCATTTGTATGTGCTTGATCCATTTGGTATCCTCTGGCTCTTCTATTTCTGGAATGATTTGATCTAAATTGATTGCTATCACCTGATTTGGATCCCCCGTAATCTCAACCTTAACAGGAGTACTTATCAAATTTCCTGGCGACCTGTTCCATTGTTGCCCTTCGCCATTATCCATGGGCAATTCAACTGTGTGACCTGTACTTAAATTGAAGGTTTCATAAGTGTGTAATACAGCCTGAACATGATACGCTCCTGGAGGAATGTCCCTAAGAGATGTATATGGAAATCCTAACTGTTCGGTATCAAATTCTACAACACTACGGGAATTAATATCCTTGACATCCATTCCAAATACTGGTTGCGCCTTAACATCTGGACGTACCTGAAAGCGTGGCTCCTGGCTGTCGTCATCTGATAGAATTAATATCATACGTCCCTTGAGGGTATCAATTTTCAGGACCTCATCAATTGTGATTTCAACCGACAAACCAGAATTAATATCATTAGAATTTTGCTGACAAGAGAACAGAAACAGCATAGAGAGCATTAAAGCACTTAGGACCTTCATAACGTTTGGTTTTAAGTGAAAGAAGTTAGAAGAATTCCCTGAAATAAAAAAACCGTATAAATCCCTGATTATACGGTTTTGAATATTTTGACGCTTACTTTTTAGCGAGTCTGTGACGCTCTCGCGCTAACAGCGTATTCTTAAGAAGCATGGCAATTGTCATTGGCCCCACACCTCCTGGAACTGGGGTGATAAAACTGGCTTTTTTGCTTACATTTTCAAAATCCACATCACCAGTAATATAATAGCCTTTTTCAGAGTCATCCGGCACCCTAGTGATACCTACATCGATAATCACAGCGTCGTCCTTAACCATCTCGGCTTTTAAGAACCCTGGAACACCTAAGGCAGAAATGATGATATCGGCCTGTGAGGTAATCTGTGTTATATTTTTAGTGTGGCTATGTGTCAAGGTTACAGTTGAGTTCCCGGGAAACCCTTTTCTACCCATTAAGATGCTCATTGGACGACCCACAATATGAGAACGCCCTATAATTACGGTATGTTTCCCATCTGTCTCCACCTTGTAGCGATCTAACAACTCCAATATTCCAAAGGGTGTTGCCGGTATAAAGGTGGACATGTCCAAGGCCATTTTACCAAAATTAGTGGGGTGAAAACCATCAACGTCTTTATCAGCGTTAACCGCCAATAAGACTTTCTGGGTATCAATTTGTTTTGGTAGCGGTAATTGAACTATAAACCCATCGATTTCTGGGTCATTATTAAGTTCATCAATTTTGTCCAATAACTCAACCTCACTTGTGGTATTAGGCATTTTTACCAAGGTAGAGTCAAAACCAACGCGTTCACATGCTCTTACCTTACTACCCACATAGGTTAAACTAGCCCCATCATTTCCAACAATAACTGCTGCCAAATGTGGAACTTTTTCACCATTAGCCTTCATTTTATCAACTTCAGCCTTGATCTCATTCTTAATGTCGTTACTGGTCTTTCTACCGTCTAATATTGTCATCTGTAAATAGTATTGCGTATACCTAAATTATTATCGTGGCATGTTTTTCATCATCTGCATCATGCGCTTACCGCCACCTCCTTGCATCATCTTCATCATCTTACTCATTTGAGTAAACTGCTTCAAAAGTTGGTTGACTTCCTGCACAGATGTACCAGAACCCTTACTAATTCGTTTCTTTCTGCTTGAATTTATAATGGACGGATTGGAGCGTTCTCCAGGTGTCATAGAAAAGATAATAGCCTCAATACCTTTAAAAGCATCGTCATCAATGTCCACATCCTTCATCATCTTGCCTGCACCGGGTATCATACCTACTAAATCCTTGATGTTACCCATTTTCTTAACCTGTTGAATTTGCTTTAAGAAATCATCTAATCCAAACTGGTTCTTAGCAATCTTCTTCTGAAGCTTTCTGGCCTCTTGCTCATCAAACTGCTCCTGGGCACGTTCCACAAGCGATACCACATCTCCCATTCCAAGGATACGATCGGCCATACGAGACGGATAGAATACATCAATAGCTTCCATCTTTTCACCAGTACCAATAAACTTGATAGGCTTGTTAACAACAGATTTAATAGAAATAGCTGCACCACCTCGCGTATCACCATCAAGTTTGGTGAGGATAACCCCATCGAAATTCAGAATATCGTTGAAGGCCTTCGCGGT
Source organism: Winogradskyella aurantiaca (assembly GCF_003362725.1). Taxonomy (GTDB): domain Bacteria; phylum Bacteroidota; class Bacteroidia; order Flavobacteriales; family Flavobacteriaceae; genus Winogradskyella_A; species Winogradskyella_A aurantiaca. The sequence continues at coordinate 121,365 of NZ_QKTV01000009.1, read as the reverse complement.
GTTTACGGCATCCTGACCTGTCATGGAATCAACTACAAAAAGCGTCTCTTGTGGTTGGATACTCTTATGAATGTTAGAGATCTCGGTCATCATGGCCTCATCCACAGCAAGTCGACCTGCCGTATCTATAATAACCACATTAAAGCCATTTGCCTTAGCATGTGCAATACCAGCATTGGCAATCGCGACAGGGTCTGAATTTCCCCTATCACTAAAAACCTCTACACCTATCTGTTCGCCTACCACATGAAGCTGATCAATAGCGGCAGGACGATAAACATCACAGGCTACTAATAATGGTTTCTTAGTTTTCTTATTCTTTAAATAATTAGCCAGCTTACCGGAGAAGGTAGTTTTACCAGAACCTTGCAAACCTGACATTAAAATGACACTTGGATTGCCAGATAGATTTATACCTTCCGCATCGCCGCCCATCAATTGCGTCAATTCGTCCTTAACAATCTTCACCATTAACTGACCTGGCTGAAGTGTTGTTAATACGTTTTGTCCAAGCGCTTTCTCTTTAACCGTATTGGTAAATTGCTTGGCTATTTTAAAATTGACATCCGCATCAAGCAATGCACGCCTCACTTCTTTTAAGGTTTCAGCAACATTGACTTCGGTTATGCTGCCATGCCCCTTTAAAACGTGTAATGCCTTATCTAACTTATCACTTAAATTATTGAACATTCAATCAAATATTTAGAAGTTGCAAATTTAATCAAATCTTAATGACTAGCTTATGCCAAGAACTTAAAATTGATCCATTTGATTATTGTATTCAATGATCAAAAAGTTTGTGCATAACTAGTACATGTGGAAATGTAATGGCCGCTAAAAAGGTAAAAAATAAGGTCAGGAACAATTGATCTTGATCTTTAAAAACATAAAAGAAAACTGCCATCCCTGCCATAGCCATGAGCCAGTAAACTAAAGAGGACTTTACATAAGACCAAATGCTTTTTTTTGAAATAGCTCCATTCAAGAACTTTACCTGATCCAGCATCGATGGTAACGAATGCCAGATGACGAAGTATATGGCAAATCCCCAAATAAGTGATGCAGACTTAAATATGATGAACAGCACCAGCAAATAGAACAGTTCCTTATACCAACTCTTTAGAACTCTTGAATAGACAAGATAAAAACCCAATAAGAGCATCGCAACACTTGAACCTACAAACCCATATAAAAAGTAGTCACTTTCCATTTTTAAACCGCTAATTTGTTCAATTACCTCTGCAGCCATTTGCCAATGACAATACAATAACATTAACAATAATGTTAATCCATAACAACCAAAAAATAAAGTCTTATCTGCTGGAGAATTGATCTTTAATCCATGAAAATGCTGTTCACCAAAATGATAGGCACTTATGAGAATAAAAATTGCCAAGGCCAATTGTGGCAATACGTAAAATAGAATGGCTGCAAGAATCACTGTCACAACATAAACACCAAGTAAACGTAAGAATGATTTTTGTCTTGTTTGTACTTTCTGAATAATCTGGATGTCGTTTGATCCATGAATAATCCCGATAGAAAAAATGAGAATCAAGGCAACAGTTGTTTCCATCCGTTTATCAAAAAAATTTGACATCCACAATGCTAAAAATGTTAAAACAATAGAAATATTATGAATATTACTCATGATTCTGGTTCAAAATTACATATTTAATAATTTTTTTCACAAAATTTTACCATATTAACGTTTAACTTTATTTAAATTTGTTTCAACAAAATAACTAATTAGCAAAATTATGAGTAATTTTTTCAATGCAATCGCCTCAGTTGGTAAAATGGCCACAGACGATTATGTAGGGTTTACATTTTTCGTAGGATGTATGGCCATGATGGCAGCAGCTGCCTTTTTCTTTTTGTCAATGAACCAATTTGACAGAAAATGGAGAGTATCAATTTTAGTATCAGGATTGATCACTTTTATCGCTGCGGTACATTATTGGTACATGAGAGATTATTGGGCTGCCAATGCTGAATCTCCTACTTTTTTCCGTTACGTTGACTGGGTGCTTACAGTACCGTTGATGTGTGTGGAATTTTATCTGATTCTTAAAGTAGCTGGGGCTAAAAAATCACTAATGTGGCAAATGATATTTTTATCGGTTGTGATGTTAGTAACTGGTTATGCTGGTGAAGCTATACATACAACAGGATCAGGACCAGCCTTATGGGGTCTTATTTCTGGTATTGCTTACTTCGCCATCGTATACATCATTTGGTTTGGTGAAGCTAAGAAACTGGCAGAAAATGCAGGTGGTGCCGTTTTAAAAGCACACAAAACACTGTGTTGGTTTGTACTTGTCGGTTGGGCGATTTATCCTCTTGGATACATGGCCGGAACAGAAGGCTGGTACTCAGGTGTAGCCAATTTAGGGCTAAATATGGACGTCATCTACAATATCGGTGATGCCATTAACAAAATTGGATTTGGACTTGTAGTTTATGGTGCCGCTGTTGCTGCACAATCAACTGCAGACGCTTAATCTTTATTTATAGTTTATAAGTTTTAATAGTGAAAAAGACTGCTTATGGCAGTCTTTTTTATTTACATACGATTGGGGAGGTCTATCCCAAGAACTTTCGTCCCGTTGTAAATTACCTGAGCTACAAATTCTGATAAAGACACCCTGAATCTCGCCAGGGGTTCATCTGCACCTAAAATCGATACATTCTGGTAGAAGGAATTAAACTCTTTTACCAAATCATAAACGTAATTAGCGATGAGTGCCGGACTGTAGTCTTTTGCGGCCGATTGAATAACCTCTGGAAATTGCATAACGGTTTTTATTAACTGTCGCTCTTTTGGATCTAATTGATAACCAGTTTCTGGGTTAAATCCAATAGCATACAGTTCTTTCTCTTTCGCCTTTCTTAAAATGGACTGAATTCGAGCATAGGTATATTGAATAAAAGGCCCTGTATTACCTTGAAAATCGATTGATTCCTTTGGATCAAAGAGGATTCGTTTTTTAGGATCTACTTTTAAAATAAAATACTTTAACGCACCCAAGCCAATGGTTTTATACAACGCTTCCTTTTCAATTTCTGAATAGCCATCTAGTTTACCCAATTCATTTGAAATCGTTTTAGCGGTATTTGCCATCTCATCCACCAAATCGTCAGCATCAACCACGGTTCCCTCACGACTTTTCATTTTTCCAGAAGGTAGATCTACCATTCCGTAACTGAGGTGATGCAAATTATCTGCCCACTCAAACCCAAGTTTCTTTAAAATGATGAACAATACCTTAAAATGGTAATCTTGCTCATTACCCACAGTATAAACCATACCACCAACATCCGGATGGTCTTTTACACGCTGGATAGCTGTACCAATATCCTGTGTCATATATACGGCTGTACCATCGCTTCGTAACAACAGTTTTTCATCCAGGCCTTGGTCCGATAAATCACACCAAACAGAACCATCTTCCTTCTTATAAAATAGTCCTTTTTCAAGACCTTGGGCTATAAACTCTTTTCCCAATAAATAGGTCTTACTTTCGTAATAATAGGAGTCAAAATCAACTCCAATGTTCTTATAGGTAACATCAAATCCATCATAAACCCATTGGTTCATCATTTCCCATAAAGCCACAACCTCATCATCTCCGGCCTCCCATTGGCGCAACATTTCCTGAGCATCAAGTAAAATTGGTGCCTTGGATTTTGCCTCCTCTTCGGTACTACCAGAATTTATGAGTTCCTGAATTTCTTCCTTATAAGCCTTATCAAAGGCTACATAATAATTACCAACAAGTTTATCACCTTTTAGTCCCGAAGATTGAGGAGTTTCCCCATTTCCAAATCGCTGCCATGCCAACATACTCTTGCAAATATGAATCCCTCTATCATTGATAATTTGTGTTTTATATACCCTCTTGCCAGAGGCTTTTATAATTTCAGCCACACTATATCCTAATAGAACATTCCTAACATGGCCGAGATGCAAAGGCTTATTGGTATTTGGAGACGAATACTCAACAATTACAGAATCTTCATGGTTTTTTATTTCTTTATATCCCCAAGTCTTCAGATTCTTGAGATTCTCAAGAAAATCGAGATAATAGCTATCTGCGATGACAAGATTTAAAAACCCCTTTATAACGTTAAAATTGACAACTTCATCAACATTAGCCTTAAGATACTCACCTATTTGTTCACCAATAACAGCAGGATTACCTTTTATATAGCGTAATAACGGAAACACCACAACTGTAATATCGCCTTCAAATTCAGGTCGTGTCGATTGAAATTCAACTTGCTCAATATCCACATTAAAAATGGCTTTTACTGCTGAAATAACTTGTGGTTTAATAATACTCTGAAGACTCATAACATTCAATAATATTGTGCTTTAAAGGGCAGCAAATATAAGCTTTTTAAGCGTGTGAAGCCTTTGTGATTTGCCATTATTTGTACCTTAGAAAACAATTTTTTACCCCTGTAATTATATGAATAGAGGCAATCATTTAAGAAGAGGGATTCCAGTATTAGCATCCTTAGATATTAATGAAAGTGTGGAATTCTACAGAGCTAAATTATGATTTGACGAAACAGGCTATATTAGTGCTAATTATGCTGTTATAGGGCGAGACGATTTTATTGTCCATTTTTGGAAGTGTAACGATCCCATCCATCCTAAAAACACAAGTTGCTATGTGGATGTAAATCAGATTGAAGAACTCTGTAAAGAATTCCTGGAATGCAACGTCATACACCCTAATGGATACTTAGAAGACAAGCCTTATGGGATGAGAGAATTTGCCATTCTGGATGTTCATGGTAACCTCATTAAGTTTGGTGAAGAAATTAAATGAATCACGATCTTATAGAATATTTATTTAATTGATTTACAGTTATTTATGCGGTTTATGCATTTCATCGAGCAAACGGTATTTCCTCGGATTAATTTGTCATTAATCGGAAATGAGTCAATAATTAAGACAAGTGACTTACCGTTCATCTATTATTTAGGTATTAAAACCCGATTATTGGCAAAATTGGCAAGATTAAGTCAACTTTGAGAAGCTATTAACCATGCCCCAAATGGTAATGGAACTTGATAATCAATCATTGATCTGGTTGTTATTGTTTTGTGTGAACTTACTATGGCTATCCCTCCGTGCTAATATAAATCACAATAACATTGCAAATAACCCAGGCGCATCTATTATATGAAGCGTTTTTTGGTACTAACTGCACTCTTATCCGTGCTCTTTATTCAAGCCCAGAATGAAGAGATAGATCGCCTTACCGTAGAATTAACGTATCAAAACCAAGACTCAGCTAAAGTTGACACCTCCCTTCTGCTTATTTCTAAGCTCATAGATGCAAAGAACTATACAAAGGCATTTCTTTATGTAAATCAGACTCTTGACCTTGCAAAAACCCTCAGTTATTCTAGAGGACTGGCAGAGGCCAACTACTACAAGGCTGTGATTTACAACTCGCGTGACGATTATTTTAATGCCATTGACAATTACAACAAATCCCTCAACTTCTACTTTACGATCAATGATTCTTTAGGACTAGCGCGGGTTAGTAGCAAAATTGGCCTCCTGGAAATTGAACGAGGGAATTACCAGCAAGGTTTGGGCTATTCCCTAGCCGCCATTTCAACCTTTGAACAATATGATCTTCAAACTGAGTTAAGTAGTGCATATAATTGCCTTGCTGAAGCCTATCTCAACACTAATAATGTAGACAAAGCTCTTGAATACAACGAAAAAGCACTGATGGTCAGACGGTCCCTAGCGGATAGTTCTGGTATTAAGATCTCAACTGTAAATATTGCCAAGCTTTATTCTAAGCTTAAAGAACATCGTAAAGCAATTGAATATTATAAAGAGGCCATTCAATTATTGAATCCAGAAACCGACGGAACATTATTAGGTGAGGTGTTACCAAGATTAGGAAGCGAATACTTAATATTTAAGGAATATGATCTCGCTACCAAATATCTGTTACAAGGCCTTAGGTACAACCGAAATTCCAATAATTCTGAAGGACTGGCTATTTCATTAAATGGACTTGGCAACTTAAACTATCAGAGAGGTAAGTTAAGAACAGCTGAAAGCCAATTATTAGAAGCCTATGCAATTGCAGATAAAAGCGATTTAAAACCAGAACTTTTAGAAAATTACCTAATTCGTATTCAATTAGATTCGACTAGGGGTTACTTCCAAAATGCTTTCAAATGGCAAAGTGCGTATTACGAGTTACGAGATACCATGACTTCTTCAAAGGATTCAAAAACTAATCTCAACTCAGAAACAACAAGAGTCAACCCTATTGATTTTGGTTCAGTTGATTCCGACACCAAAGTCTCATTAGAAAATCCTTCCAAGACTCCAGACTGGTGGTTCTATGGATTACTTGTTATATCATTTGGGCTTTTATCCCTACTAATTATTCAAGCAGTTAGAAATCGTGGTATTCGAGCATCACTTTCAGATCAAAAGGAACAAATTGGAAACTTAAGAACTGAGACTAAATCCCTAAAAATTACCAAAGACGAACTTGAAGAAAGCAATCAGGTAAAAGACAAGTTATTTTCTATTGTATCCCACGATTTAAAGGATTCCATATCATCCATTAAAGCGTTTCTGGATCTGTTGAGAGAAGACAGTATTAGTAAAGAGGAGTTTAATGAGCTGATTCCCGAATTGAGTGAAAATGCCAATAATGCTTCTGCTTTACTGTTTAATTTATTGAATTGGTCGAAGTCTCAGCTTCAAAGTTTGGAGCCTAAACCAGAGATGTTTAATATCCAGGAAGTGTTTAGGGATAAGATGGATCTCGTAGAGCAAAAGGTTGAAGAAAAGAGTATAATTCTTATTGATGAAAGCGAGCGGGATTTCGTCTATGCGGACAAGAGTATGATCGAAATTGTAATTCAAAATCTTATTACCAATGCCGTTAAGTTTAGCCGAAACGGAGACATGATAACCATTTCCAATATTGACAAAAATGGAAAATCCCTTATTTGTGTTGAGGATACTGGTGTTGGTATCTCTGATGAAAATCTTGATAAATTATTTAATGCAGCTAATAACTTTACAACCCGTGGTACTAAAAATGAAAAAGGTACAGGTTTAGGTCTGAGTATCGCCAAGGATCTTGTGGAACTAAACCAAGGAAAAATCTGGGTAGAAAGCACTTTAAATGTTGGTAGTAAATTCTTTATTGAACTTCCAAAAGCAGCACCTCAATCTTAATTTTATTTACATTAGCCCTCTAAATCAAGCTTAAATGAAGGCACCCGTAATTTTACTCATTTTATTATCAATTTTCTTCAAGCCAGAAATTGACACCACTCATACTTTTAATCAGGATAAAGAGCTAAGTGAACTTCATAAATTAATGCAAGGATCCTTCAATTCTGAGTTGCAATCTCAGCAGGATTCAAGCTACTATAACATCTCTTTGCATATGTATCCTATCTGGAAGGATCAAGGACATTTCCTCTACGTGGAACAGGCACTTAACAGCATGCAAGACAAACCCTATAGACAACGGGTCTATGAAATTACAAGAATAACTGACTCAACGTTTAGTTCTGCCGTGTATGCCCTTCCTAACGAAAAAGAATGGATAGGAAAATGGAAGACTTCAAAATCATTTAATAAGATTTCGAAATCAGATCTTATTCTACGAGATGGCTGCGAAGTCATTTTAAAACGACTTGACAAGAACCATTTCAAAGGAAGTACAGGCGAAAACTAATGCAACAGTTCCCTTAGAGGTGCCAGCTATGCTACGAGCGAGGTTGAACTAACCAAAGGAACCATCATTTCCTGGGACCGCGGTATGGACGGTGATGGTAATCAGGTTTGGGGCGCCGAAAAAGGCGGGTATGTTTTTAATAAGATTAACTAAGCCTTCGGTAAAAATACTTCGGCCATCATACAACGGGCCGATCCACCTCCTAAAGTTTCAATGGTATTTATATCGCTATACAAAATAGGGCAATGTTGTTCAATTTTTGCAACCTGATCAGGCCTAAGACTGTGGTAAGCAGTGGCACTCATAATTAATAGTGGCTGATTGTTTTTTGAGACTACTTGAAGCATATTGCCTGCAAATTGATGCATTTGCGCTTCGGTGATATCAATAACTTCTTTACCATCTTCCTTTAAGTTACTCAAGACCAGTTTGCGCTCTTTCTTGTCATCAATTGAAGCAGTACATATCACGGCAAATGTTTCGGCTATACACATCATTACATTGGTATGATAGATGGCCAAGCGCTGACCATTTACGCTTTGATACGCGTTGAAAATCACAGGAGTATATTCAAAGTCCTCACAAAATTCAATAACTAAATCCTCATCTGCTCTAGGTGACAATGCGCAATAGGCTTTTTTATTTTCTCTATCTAAGATGAGACTTCCTGTTCCTTCCAGAAACAAACCCTCATCTTCTGCACCGGTATAATCAACTATTTCGGCAATTTTAAAGCCGTCTGATTCTATGAGATCAAATACCTCCGTCCGTCTCTCTGTTCTTCTGTTTTCGGCAAACATAGGATATACAGCGACATCTCCATTGGCATGAAAACTCACCCAATTGTTAGGAAAAACAGCATCTGGTGTATCCTTACTGGCTCCACTACGATCAACAATTACGTTAACACCCGCATCTTGTAACTTCTTTACAAAGGCATCAAACTCCTTCTGAGCTTGTGCATTAATTTGCTCTGCTGACCCTTCTAATTGTTTTTGAAAATAGTTATTAACTGCTGTCTGTTCATTGGCCCTTATTCCATCCGGGCGAATCATTAAAATTGAATTGCTTATTTGTCGCATGAATAAAATTTAGCAGCACAAAATTATGGTTTTATACGTATTTACAAATTGTGTTTAACAAAAGAATTTGACTAAGTTTGAAGTTTAATTCCAGACCCAACTTTCAAATGAAAAAACTTCTAATTGTACTTATTCTTGTAACCTCATGTGCCAAGAAAAGTCCTTATGTTGATTTTGATTTCACCACTACATTTGAATCTTCAGAAGGACAAGAGACGGCTACCTATCCAGAAGTTATTGAATACTACAAGGCTTTAGCTGACACCTATTCTGAAATTTCAATTGACAGTATGGGTCTGAGTGATTCAGGAGAACCACTACACTTCGTTACCTATAATCCATCCTCCAATGGGACAGATTTTAATACACTGCGCAAGGAGCATAGCATTTTACTCATTAATAATGGCATTCACCCTGGAGAATCAGATGGTATCGACGCCACCATGATGCTCTATAGAGATTTAGCACAAAATAAAATCGACTCTCCGGAAAACCTCATACTTGTAACCATCCCTGTCTATAATATTGGAGGAAGTCTTAATAGAAATTCTGGAACCAGAACCAATCAAAACGGACCAAAATCCTACGGGTTTAGAGGTAATGCTCAAAACTATGATCTCAATAGAGATTTCATAAAAGCCGATACACGCAATGCTCAAGCCTTTGCTCAAATTTTTAATACAATTCAACCCGACGCATTTATAGATAACCATGTAAGCAACGGTGCTGACTATCAGTATACTCTAACCCATCTTTTTACACAACACAATAAGCTTGGTGGTCCCCAGGGTACTTATCTGCATGAGTTTCTTATGCCTCAATTAGAAAAGGACCTCCTAGACAATAACTGGGATATTACCCCTTACGTCAATGTATTTAATAGAGTCCCTGAAACTGGTTTTTCGCAGTTTATGGATTCACCAAGATACTCAACTGGCTATACCACCTTATTTAACACTCTAGGAATGATGGTGGAAACGCATATGCTAAAGCCTTACAAGAAACGAGTGGAAAGCACCTATCAGTTAATGAAATCTATGATTACAATTGTTGATTCCAATTCAGAAACTATTAAGTCTTTGAAACAAGACCAATTAAATTTCTGGCAATCATCTAGCTACTACCCTACCCAATGGGCCATTGACACCACTAAAACAAGTACCCTTAATTTCAAGGGCTATGAAGGCACATACTTAGAAAGTTCCTTAACTGGTGGCCAGCGTCTAAAATATGACCAAAGCAAACCCTTCACAAAACCCGTAACTTATTCTAACTACTTTAAAGCTACAGACAGTATATCAATTCCTGAGGCTTACATTATTCCCAAAGGTTGGCATCATGTTATTGATCGCTTAACAGAAAATGGAATTGCAATGCAGCAATTTGAGAAGGATACAATGATCAAGGTGGAACAATATAAAATTAAAGATTACAAAACCCGGACCCGACCTTACGAAGGGCATTATTCACATTATAGGACAACCGTTTCTTCGAAAGAAACTGAACTACAATTTTATAAAGGTGATTATATTGTAAAAACGGCACAACCGGGGATTCGATACCTAATTGAAACTTTAGAGCCAACTGCAGTTGATTCGTTCTTTAATTGGAATTATTTTGATACCGTTTTACAACAAAAAGAAGGATTCTCGCCTTACGTTTGGGAAGACAAAGCTTCTGAATTGCTCAGGGCTAACCCTCAATTACAAATTGACTTTAATCTCAAGAAAACATACGACAGTGATTTTGCCAATAATTGGTATGCACAATTAGACTGGTTACACAAACAAAGTAATAATTATGAGAAGGCACACATGACCTATCCGATATTCAGGGTAGCTAAATGAGGATCCTGATATTAGCATAGCTATGTTCTAATGCTTGCCTGGATTCTTTCTTATTTAGCCATTGCACTTTGGTAATTCCTTCTTTAATCTGTGGTTTTAGTTTTCCACTGTAGTTTGTAGTCATTTCAAACCAATAGGTCACTTTTATACGGTGCTTTCCGTTGCGTTTGAATATATGATAAGTGGTCTGAAGGGGTTTAGAAATTTTAAGTCCTTCCACACCAGTTTCTTCTTCAACTTCTCTAATGGCAGTTTCTTCAATACTCTCTTTGGCCTCGGCTCGTCCTTTAGGCAGATCCCATTTATCATTTCTGTAAATAAAAAGTATTTCGTTAGCATCATTAAAAACCTTACCACCGCCGGCAACAGTATTTGGAAGTAGCTTTAAAAATCGTTTTAATAAATTTTCAGAATCCTTGTCATATAAATGAACAGCCTTCAAATCAGTTTGGTTTAATAACTTAATAACCTTACCAATATTAACAGTACGTAAGAGAAAGGTTTTATGATTGGTCTCTTTCTCGAAATTTGAAGTTAGAATAATGGGTTTATTCCCGACAAAAATGGTTTGCACTCTTACAATTTTATCACCTTATTATTGGACTAAATTATCAAATTAAAATTTCAAGTCACAAAGGCATAAATTAAGTTATCAATAAATAACTGTTTACTAAAATTAGTTAATTTTGCCGCATGATTTTAAATGAGCAAACAGCCAAAAAAACTGCAGAACTTTTATTGCAAATTAATGCGATAAAGTTAAGTCCAGAAGATCCTTTTACATGGGCTTCAGGATGGAAATCTCCAATTTACTGTGATAATCGAATTGTATTATCTTACCCGCAGATAAGAAACTACGTAAAGTCAGCAATGGCAACTGGTATCGAGGAATTATACGGAAAACCAGATGTGATTGCCGGTGTTGCTACGGGTGCCATTGGTATTGGGGCATTGGTTGCTCAAGAAATGAATCTTCCCTTTGTTTATGTACGCCCAGAAGCCAAAAAGCATGGTCGACAAAATCAAATTGAAGGTCAACTTGACAAACACCAAAGAGTAGTTGTTATAGAAGATCTAATAAGTACTGGAAAAAGTAGTCTTAATGCTGTCAAGGCCTTGAAAGACGCCGAAGCAGACGTCAAAGGTATGATTGCTATATTCTCATACGGTTTTAATGTGGCTCTAGAGAATTTCAAAGCAGCTAATGTGCAATTACACACTTTAAGCAATTATGACAGCCTTTTAAACGAGGCACTGGAAACAAACTACATAACCAACAAGCAGCTTGAGGTGTTATCCTCCTGGAATAACAACCCAAGTGAATGGTCACTTAAATAAAAACACCTATGAAATTAGAATCTCCCAAAGTATCAGTACCTAAAAACCAGCAGGCTATTTTTGACTTTTTATCGGATGTCAAAAATTTTGAAAAATTAATGCCTGAAAATATCAGCAAATTTGAATTGTTAGAGGAAGACAAATTTTTATTTGCCTTAAAAGGTATGCCTGAAATTGTATTAAAGAAAAAAGAGGTTCAGGCACCAAACAAAATTGTTCTTGGAGCAGCAGGAGGAAAACTCGACTTCTCATTGACTGGAGAAATTCAATCTACCGATAGTGACAATAGTGATGTGCAACTTAAGTTTGAAGGTGATTTTAATCCAATGATGAGTATGATGATTAAAGGTCCCATAACTAAGTTCATAGAGACCCTCAGCAAGAATATTCCTGAAGCTCTATAACACCATCTAATAGAGTAGGCGTATTTCTTTCATATCATAAGTTCTGATAATGGCGTCCTCGGTTAGGACCTCCAAATGGCCCTGATGATTAATACCATTAATATAGCCTGTCAAATGCTGCCCGTCTTCTACCATAAAAGTGGATGGTTTATGGATTCTAAACAATTGTTCTTCGTATTCGGATTTTAAGGCACCCAACTCTTTATTCATGAGTCTTTGGAAAAAGTGCATTAATTCTTTTATAAATACATCTAATACCTCATCAACGTTATAAACTTTTCCAGACTGCAGTAAAACCGAAGAGGCCTTAGGTAAATCATCAAAAAAACGCTGGTTAACATTAATACCAACTCCAACAATGGCGCTTTTAAGCTCATTGTTTTTAACTACGTTTTCTATTAATATCCCTGAGATCTTGAAAGTTTCTGACAAAATGTCGTTAGGCCATTTAATCTTAATGTTAGGAGTTTTGAGTTTTTTTAAAGTTTCAGCAACTGCTAAAGCCGTGACAATACTAATAAAATACTGCTCTTCAAATTTTAAAAACGAAACATCCTTAAACACACTGACAGTAAGGTTTTTGCCAGATTCGGATTGCCAAGAGGTTCCCATTTGACCACGACCTTTAGATTGTGTATTTGCCTGTATAATGGTATAATCTTCCAATGGCTGCTCCGCACTAATTCGTTTCAAATACGAATTGGTAGAATCAGTGGCATCAAGTTTGATTATAGGCATGATTGAGAAGGAATTATTTTTATGGTTTTCTTATGACTATAAGGTAAAACTTCAACAAAAATTATAATAAATTTGTATAAATATAATTCAATTGAATGACCAACAACAAAAGTAATGCAGACCTATTAATAACAACAATTTTAAGTGGTATTGAAGAGGTAAAAGGGAAGGAGATCACGATTTTAGATTTAAGGGAAATAGAGAATACGGTTTGTGATTACTTTATCATCTGCGAAGGTACATCTAATACTCAAGTTAGTGCCATCGTAAATTCAATCCAGAAACAAGTTAGCAAATCTTTAAAAGACAAACCTTGGCACGTTGAGGGTATGGACAATCAAGAATGGGTCTTGATTGATTATGTCAATGTGGTTGTACATGTATTTCAAAAACACATTAGAGAATACTATGACATTGAGAGTTTATGGGGAGATGCTAAAACCACAGAAATAACAACAAGCTATTAAATCTTAAGATTAATAATTAGATGGCAAATACTAAAAATTCTAATAAAAAACCGAAGTTCAGTCCCTATTGGATATACGCAATTATCCTTGCTGTTTTCTTTGGTATTCAAATATTTTCAGGAGGATTTGGAGGACAAAATGGTAACGAAACTACCCCTGCAGACTTTTTCTCCTTTCTTAAAGATGGTGACGTCAAGAATGTTGAAATCGTAAACAATCGTGAAGCACGGGTGTATTTAACCACCGAAGCCTCCCAAAAAGAAATTCACAAAAAAACCAGACCAGGTGGGATGTTTCCATCAGTAGGACCAGTTCCTAATTACCGTTTTGAGTTTGGTGATTTGAAACTTTTCCAGGAAGAGATTAATAAAATAAATCAGGAAAACAACTTAAACGTTCCCATAGCTTTTAAGACTGAGAGTAACGCCTGGGGAGAATTCCTTATCTCCTTGTTGCCCTTTATTCTCATCATTGGTGTATGGATCTTTATAATGAGACGTATGTCAGCAGGGGGCAGCGGTGGCGCTGGAGGCCAGATTTTTAATATAGGAAAATCTAAAGCCAAACTCTTTGATGAGAAGACAGATACTAAAACATCGTTTAAGGATGTGGCAGGACTTGAAGGTGCTAAAGAAGAAGTTCAGGAAATTGTAGACTTTTTAAAGTTTCCAGAAAAATATACCTCTTTGGGAGGTAAAATTCCAAAGGGTGCATTATTAGTAGGCCCTCCAGGAACAGGTAAAACCCTTTTAGCGAAAGCCGTAGCTGGCGAGGCCAAAGTTCCATTCTTCTCATTATCTGGATCAGATTTTGTTGAAATGTTTGTTGGTGTTGGAGCATCACGAGTAAGAGACCTATTTAAACAAGCCAAAGAAAAATCTCCTTCTATCATATTTATTGATGAAATAGATGCTATTGGCCGTGCACGAGGTAAGGCTAATTTCTCAGGTTCTAATGACGAACGCGAAAACACGCTCAATCAATTACTGACCGAAATGGATGGTTTTGGCACCAATACTAATGTGATTGTCTTGGCAGCTACAAACAGAGCTGATGTTCTTGATGGGGCGTTAATGCGAGCGGGAAGATTTGACCGTCAAATTTATGTTGATCTTCCAGATGTGAGAGAGCGTAAAGAGATATTTGAAGTACATCTAAGACCACTTAAAAAAGATGACTCACTCGATATTGAATTTTTAGCAAAGCAAACACCAGGATTTTCTGGTGCTGATATTGCCAACGTCTGTAATGAAGCCGCACTGATTGCAGCTAGAAAAGGAAAAAAATCGGTAAATAAACAAGATTTCCTTGATGCGGTAGATCGTATTGTAGGTGGTCTAGAAAAGAAAAATAAAATCATTACCCCAGAGGAGAAACGTGCTGTTGCTTTTCATGAGGCTGGACACGCCACCATTAGCTGGATGCTTGAACATGCCGCTCCTTTAGTAAAAGTGACGATTGTTCCAAGAGGCCGTTCCCTCGGTGCTGCCTGGTACTTACCAGAGGAACGATTAATCGTTAGACCTGAGCAAATGCTTGATGAAATGTGTGCTGCCCTCGGAGGCCGTGCTGCAGAAAAAGTAATCTTCGATAAGATTTCAACCGGCGCTTTGAGTGATCTTGAAAAAGTGACAAAGCAAGCAAGAGCAATGGTGACGATTTACGGCCTTAGTGATCAAGTTGGTAATCTCACTTATTATGATTCATCAGGTCAATCTGAGTATGGGTTTACCAAACCATATAGTGAGCAAACTGCCGAATTGATTGATAAAGAAATATCAGCAATTATTGAAGAACAGTATCAGCGTGCTATTAAAATTCTCGAAGCAAACAAAGATAAATTGACACAACTGGCTGAAGTACTTCTTGAAAAAGAAGTGATTTTTAAAGACAATTTGGAGAAGATCTTTGGGAAGCGAAAATTTGAGAAAGCAGAAACGCTTCAAATTGACAGTGAATCTCCTGCGCTCAGTGCTGCTGATGAAGAAGAGTAAAACCTCTCTTTTTGTCGAAAAAAAGCCTTACAACTAGGCGTTGTAGGTAGTTTTGTTATCTTTGGAAATATTCCTTTTAATTGACAGTAATAGCTAGGTAGTTAAATGAGTATATTTAAAAGGCTTTTCGGAAGAAAATCAGAAAAAACCGAGGAGCAAATTCCAAATCACGAACGGGGCAAATACATGCCTGAAGTGAAGTTGCCTGCAGACGAGAGATTTACAATTAATTTCAATGCTAATGGTGGCAAATTTCTCTATTGTGAAAATTTGCAAGAGATCAACGAAAGCCTACAGAATATACTCAGTGAAAATAACTGGTCAGACAAAACAGCCTTAATCTTAGATGATCGTTTGGAGCGTAAATTTGAGGGCTTCCAGTTAAAAACCAGTAAAAATCCTTCTGAAGCAACCTTTTTCTTTTCTACTTGTGAGTATTTAATTTCAGATGATGGCTCCTTACTCATTTCTTCCAACCAAATAGCGGAGAAGAAGTTAAAAGAATTGCCATCGAATTTTATCATTTTTGCCACAACCAGTCAGTTTGTAGAGACTATTGGCGAAGGATTAAAAGGCATAAAGGAAAAGAACAAATCTAAAATCCCCACCAATATCACAACGATAAAACACTTTAAGACTGTTGAGGATAAAGACTTTATGACTTATGGCAGCAGTTCCAAAAATCTTTACCTACTTCTACTTGAAGACCTTTAAATGAAAGAACTTGCAACTAGAGCTATATCCGGAGCTCTGTATGTATCGCTTTTAGTTTTATCGCTGTATACACGATTATCCCTGTTTTTGATTTTAATGGTATTTGGCCTTATGGCAACAGCTGAATATATCAAATTAATAGAATTAAGGTCTAAAATTGCCTATATCATATTTCTCTTGATATATATAAGCTTTGGTTATTGGATGCTTTATACAGACTATCAAAAAGGTAGCTCTGACGCCTTACAGATTTATCTGGTTACAACCATTTTTGTGAATCTGATACTTATTAAGGATTTACTATCTGAAAAAGTAATTCCTCTTTTTGAATCAAAGCGGTATTTAACCATTACCTTTTATCTAACGTCAGGATTTGTCTTTATGTTGATGATCGCTAACTACCAGAACAATTTTACTCCGTTTTTACTTCTTGGTAGCTTTATTTTAGTTTGGGTTAATGACAGTTTCGCCTATTTAGTGGGTAAAAACTTTGGTAAACAGAAACTCTTTCCACGTATTTCGCCTAAGAAAACCGTTGAAGGATTTCTTGGTGGGCTATTTTTTTCAGGGATTGCCAGCTATTTTATTGCAAAATTCACTGATACACTCGAATTTTCTAACTGGTTAATACTATCAATTATTGTAAGTGTTTTAGGCACCTTAGGAGATTTAATTGAGTCCAAATTCAAACGCCAAGCTCAGGTTAAGGACAGTGGCGTTATTATGCCTGGGCATGGAGGTATACTTGATCGCTTAGATAGTATTATCTTTGCGGCACCATTTATTTACTTATTTCTCAGAATCATCAATTATGTTTCATAAGGAAGGGCAAAGCATCATTTTTATTTCATTAGTAATTGTAGTACTCTCGTTTTTTACAATTGATTATTTTATAACCATTGAATGGCTGAGAATGACTCTCATGCTAGTTATATTGGCTTTATTTATTCTAATTCTACAATTTTTTAGAAATCCGAAGCGTTATACAAACCTTGACGATAATACCATAACATCTCCAGTGGATGGAAAGGTGGTAGTTATTGAAGAGGTTATGGAAAACGAATATTTTAACGATAAACGCATTCAGGTTTCCATATTTATGTCTCCTTTAAACGTTCATGTCACCAGATACCCAAATTCTGGTGAGGTTACTTTTAGTAAGTACCATCCTGGCAAATACCTAGTTGCTTGGCATCCCAAGGCCAGCGAAGAAAATGAACGTACCACGGTGGTTGTAAAGAATGCAACAATTGGTGAAATTTTATACCGTCAAATCGCAGGTGCTTTAGCTAAACGCATTGTAAATTATGCGCAGAAGGACTTAAGAGTCTTGCAAGGAGCTGACTCAGGATTTATTAAATTTGGTTCAAGAGTTGACGTCTTTCTTCCCCTTGATGCGGATATTAAGGTCTCACTTAATGATAAAGTTAGGGGTGGCGAGAGTATTATTGCCCAAATAAAATGAGTCCCGAAGAATTAGATAAGGAGTTTCATAAAGCTGTTGAGCAAGTGAATGCTCATATGGATCCATTTCCTGCTGATTTCTTGCTACGTCTTTATGCTTATTATAAGAAGGCCACCAATGATTATGGGCGTCCTAGCAGTAAAAAAGCGATTATTAATGCCTTTAAGACCAATGCCTTATTTCAAACCCAGGATATCACTCCTGAAGATGCTAAGCGAGAATATATAGAATTAGTGAGAAATTATTTTTTGTATCGGGAGTAAATTTTAATCCCTAATCAAGGGCATAGTCGAGCACCTTAAAAGCCCTTCTTGTTTTGCAATTTCAGAATACTTAACTTCTTCTACCTTTATAGAACAATCTCTTAACCAATTATTTAACCTGGTAAAATTTCTTTCAGAAATAACCACGTCTTCTGAAATTGAAAATACATTACTGTACATATCGTACATTTCGTCCTTTGTGATTTCAAATATATTTTCCTTTCCAAAGAAATTCACCAGCCATTGATATTCCTCTTCTACAAGAAATCCATTCTTATGAAGGATGGCTTTATCTTTTCCAACAGGTTGAAAACAACAATCCAGGTGTAGGGCATTTTCCTTGGGATTGGTATTATGCTTGCGTAGTTCAAAAGACTTGACAATCTTATTAGGAAAAAGCTCCCGAATCGCCGCCACTGCCGCCATATTAGTGCGGGCCGTGATATATGATGAATAATCAGATCCCGAATATGTTCCTATAAAAATATAATCATTCCATGGCATCACATCACCACCCTCTACGTGACACTCGTCGGGTAGAATAATACGATTGGCTTTATCGACATTTATCCAGACATATTCTGTGGCCTCGACCTCTCGTTTGCGGTCTGGCAAAATATTAGCAATAATAATCTTGTTGTCAATTACAAATGAAATATCTCTTGCAAAAATCTGATTGTAATTCTCCAGAACTTCGGGTCTGTAAACGGTAACATCGTATTTTTTCAACACTTCAGCTACTCCTTCCATTTCCAGAATCATATCGTTCTCTTTTGGGTAAGTTCCCGCAATGACGTGCTCCCGACTTTTTGGATCGTAACATTCCTCTACACTAGGTGTAGGTCCATTACTCTTAGCTGTACCAAGAATTACCGCTCTTAAACGCGATGTTTCATTTGTAATATTTAATTCCATGAAATAAATAGAAAAAGCTTCATTGGTATGATGAAGCTTTGCTGATTATCTTTCGCTAAGTGATTTAAATGGTCTATATGTTTCACCAACATATAATTGCCTTGGACGACCAATTGGTTCTTTTCTTAGTCGCATTTCTCTCCACTGGGCTATCCATCCTGGTAAACGCCCTAATGCAAACATAACGGTGAACATTTCAACTGGTATCCCCATAGCTCTATAGATGATACCAGAATAAAAGTCAACATTTGGATAGAGCTTTCTGTCCACAAAATACTGATCTTCTAAAGCCTCTTTCTCTAGCCCTTTGGCAACATCTAAAATTGGATCCTCAATCCCAAGATCACCTAAAACTTCATCCGCCGCCTTTTTTATAATTCTAGCTCTTGGATCGAAATTTTTATAAACTCTATGTCCAAAGCCCATCAATCTAAACGGATCTTCTTTATCCTTTGCTTTTGCCATATACTTCTTAGTGTCACCACCATCTTCCTTAATAGCTTCAAGCATTTCTAATACGGCTTGATTAGCTCCTCCATGCAATGGACCCCAAAGTGCCGAAATTCCAGCTGAAAGGGAAACAAATAAACCTGCATGTGATGAACCTGTGATTCTTACTGTTGACGCCGAACAATTTTGCTCATGGTCAGCATGAAGGATTAACAGTTTGTTTAAAGCATCTATCAAAACTGGGTTTTGTTCGTATTCGCTATTAGGACTCTTAAACATCATTTTAAGCACGTTCTCAACATAGCTTAGATTGTCATCTCCATAAATTAGTGGAAGCCCTTGCTTTTTTCGCATGGTCCATGCCACTAGTACAGGAAACTTACCGAGAATTTTAACTATGGCATTATACATCTCATCATTATTACGAACGTCAACAGTAGATGGATTAAATGCAGTTAAAGCACTGGTCAATGACGATAATACTCCCATTGGATGGGCCGCCTTTGGAAAAGCATCAATGATTTTTTTAACATCCTCATCAACAACAGCATGTGACTTAATATCTGTATAGAACTTGTCCAGTTCTTCACCAGTTGGTAATTCTCCAAAAATCAAAAGATAAGCCACTTCTAGAAAGCTTGCCTTTTCAGCGAGTTCCTCTATTGAATAACCGCGATACCTTAAAATACCCTTTTCACCATCTAAGAATGTAATTGCACTCTCACAACTACCCGTATTTTTATATCCAGGATCAATAGTAATGGCACCTCCAGTAGACGATCTCAGCGCCTTAATATCAATTGCAACCTCATTTTCAGTTCCTTTGATAAGAGGCAATTCATGCTTATTTCCATCGATTTCTACTATAGCTTTGTCTGACATTTAATAATTGATTTTTTGATTCTAAAAAAGGTACGCGAATTTACGAAAACTATAACGATTTCGAAAGTAGAATTAACATGGATTTGGTAAATTGAAATAGCTATTCTATTAGAATGAACGGAATTTTAACACGTATTTTCTTACTGATGTCATCTCTTTGTATCACGAGTCAATCAGGTAAAGACTTTTGTAGTATTCCTCCACCGATTTACTCCAAGTAAATCGTTGTTTTTTCGCGGATTTTTTAACACTTTTCCACTGTTTCGGGTCATTAAAAAATAAGTCCAATACTTTGGTGAATGAATTAATAAAATCAACACCCTTTTCTTCTAGGTTATTTCCTTTAAAATGAAATCCTGTTTCTTGATCTTCCACGGTATCTATGAGACCACCTGTAGCATGTACCAGGCAAGGCTGACCATTACGCATTGCCAGCATTTGACTAATACCGCAGGGTTCAAATAGACTTGGCATCAAATACAAATCTGATTCAGTATAAATTGAATCTATTACCTCCTCTGACTGGCCATTAAAGAACACCAGATTCTTATGTTCTCTACTGATATTGCGAAGTAGTTCTTCATATTCCGGAGCACCTGTCCCAAGAACCACATAAATTCCATTGCGTTCTTTCAATAGATCAAGTATCTCAATTAAAATTTGAGGATTCTGTTTAAAAATGTAGAACTTCTGTTCCGTTAACCTGGCGACACTGGCACAAACAAAGTTGGGCTTGTCCTTCATTAAATCGGCTATTTTTTCGCCTGTATGTATGAGAAACTCATACTTGTATTCCTTGTCAGGTTTCTGAAGCCATTTAAAAATGGCCTGAACAGCATTTGAATAGAAGGCACCTCTTTTAGCCTTATTAATGTTCTTATAATTACAACCATTAAGGATTCCAAATAATCTTCCTTGCCCGTTCGCTTCTATTAAATCCCGCTCTAGTCCTTCTCCACCGACAAAATTTGGGAAATCACTTGGTTTCTGAATATCCTCCATATAAGATGGAGATACCGTATGAACAGCATCTGCTAATCTAATTCCAACAGACATAAGATTAATACAATCCAAATACCTGTGATCCTGGATATCAGCATCCACTAATTCGAGTTCTGGATAGAATGCTTGTATAGACGCATAATTATCCCGTAAGGGACGAATACCTTGAATTGCCAGATTATGTATAGAATAGACCATTGTTATATTCTTAAGACGGCCAAAATCAGGATGATATGACCTTAAAAAGAGAATAAGACTGGTATGCCAATCATGCAAATGAACAATGTCCAGGATACCAAAAACTTCATCCTTAATAGCCTGCGAAACGGCAGTACAGAATAAAGAAAACATACAGGAATCTGTAAAAAATGGCTGATCCTCATCATTAAAATAAATATCGGCTATGTTCCCTGACTCAATATCGTCATGATGAATTACATAGTGTGTCAGTCCCTCAAACTCCTTTTTGGGCGGCACTCTATATAATTCAAGAATTGTAGTCTTACCACGATAGTTAATTTTAATTTCTGAGATTACGCTACCATTCTTATGAAGTCTGCTATAAGATGGGGTGACAACATGAACGGTATCTCCCTTTTCTGCAATAACTCTGGGTACATCTCTAACAACATCTCCCATGCCACCAGCCTTGCAATTTGGAATACCGTCATTTTCTGCACATACGAATAAGAAATTGGCCATAGTCTAATTCTCAGTTTGAATATTTAAGCCTCGAAATTAACCAATTAGAACATATGAATACCGCAATGTTCTTTAAATTGAGGTTAATATTTATTTCAATTACAATAACTAAAAAAGCCCTCTTAGCAGAGGGCTTCTTATTTGGATATAATATCCATTAGTTAATTTTAAATGCTTTCTCTTTTGGATAGTAAGCAACATCAGCCAATTCTTCTTCAATTCGAAGTAACTGATTGTATTTTGCCATACGATCACTTCTGGAAGCTGAACCGGTTTTAATTTGACCCGTATTCAGCGCAACAGCTAGATCAGCAATTGTATTATCTTCTGTTTCGCCAGATCTATGAGACATCACGCAAGTATATCCTGCATTCTTAGCCATATTAACCGCTGCAATTGTTTCGGTCAATGATCCAATCTGGTTTACTTTGATAAGGATTGAATTACCCACACCGGTATTAATTCCTCTTTCTAAACGTTCAACATTAGTTACAAATAAATCGTCACCAACCAATTGAACTTTATCCCCTATTAAACTTGTTAAGTACTGCCATCCTTCCCAATCATTCTCATCCAATCCATCCTCTATTGAAATTATTGGATACTTTGAAGCTAGTTCTGCCAAATAATCGGATTGTTCTTTACTACTGCGTACTGCGCCTGATTCTCCTTCAAAAATGGTATAATCGTATTTTCCATCCTTATAGAATTCTGCTGAAGCACAGTCTAAGGCAATCATAACTTCATCTCCAAACTTATAGCCCGCTTTTTCAACTGCTTTACCAATGGTATCAAGTGCATCTTCTGTTCCGTCTAAAGTAGGAGCAAATCCTCCCTCATCACCTACAGCAGTACTTAAGTTTCTATCGTGAAGAATCTTCTTAAGGTTATGGAATATTTCGGTTCCCATTTGCATAGCATGGGTAAAGGATTCTGCTTTAACAGGCATGATCATGAATTCCTGAAAGGCAATTGGAGCATCTGAGTGCGATCCACCATTAATGATATTCATCATAGGAACGGGAAGTGTGTTAGCAGACACACCTCCTACGTAGCGATAAAGTGGCTGACCCAATTCATTTGCAGCCGCTTTAGCTACTGCCAAAGATACACCCAATATGGCGTTAGCACCTAACTTCGATTTATTTGGGGTTCCGTCAAGATCAATCATAATCTGGTCAATCAGGTTCTGTTCAAATACAGAAACACCCAATAATTCCTGAGCAATTATGGCATTGACATTCTCAACTGCCTTTAAAACACCCTTCCCCATATAGGTATCACCACCATCTCTAAGTTCTACAGCCTCATGTTCTCCTGTAGATGCACCAGATGGAACCGCTGCTCTACCCATTACACCATTTTCTGTGATGACATCAACTTCTACAGTTGGATTTCCACGGGAATCTAAAATTTGTCTCGCATGGACGTTAATTATAATGCTCATAATGATTGTTTTAATCGTTTTTATTCACTCAAAATTACGAAAATATGAAACTCGTAAAACTAGCATTTATCATATTTACGATTAATATTTACGATAATGTTTTCGGAACGAAAAAACCGCAACAGAATCGAAATTTTGTTGCGGTTTTTTTACTAGTTTTTACTGATATTCTCTATAAACTGATCAAACAAGTACATAGAGTCATGAGGCCCAGGGCTTGCCTCAGGGTGGTATTGAACTGAAAAACAGTTTTTGTCTTTAATTCGTATACCTGCAACAGTGTCATCATTTAAATGAAGATGTGTAATTTCTACATTAGGGTTGGCTTCAGTTTCGTCACGATTAATGGCGAAACCATGGTTTTGTGAAGTGATCTCACCTTTTCCACTTAAGAGGTTCTTTACCGGATGATTGATACCTCTATGACCATTGTGCATCTTATAAGTAGAAATACCATTTGCTAAGGCTATAACCTGATGCCCTAGGCAAATTCCAAATAATGGTAGATCGCGTTTTAGTACTTCTTTAGCCAGTTCCTGTGCCTCTACCAATGGTTCTGGATCACCAGGTCCATTGGATAAAAAGTAACCGTCAGGATTAAATGCTTCTAGCTCTTCAAATTTAGCATTGTATGGAAACACCTTTATATAAGCTCCACGCTTAGCGAGGTTTCTTAGAATGTTCTTTTTAATTCCAATGTCTAAGGCTGCAATTTTATACTGAGCACTTTCTTCACCATAATAATAAGGTTCTGTTGTAGACACCTGAGAAGCTAATTCCAATCCATTCATGGATGGGACTTCTGCTAATTGTTTTTTTAAGCCTTCAATATTATCAACCTCGGTTGAGATAACGGCGTTCATTGCACCATTTTCTCTAATGTAACTCACCAAAGCTCTAGTGTCTACATCTGAGATGACCATCTTATTATGTCTTTCAAAAAAGGACTGCAATGATTCATCGGCAGCAGGTCTGGAATATTCGAAACTAAAGTTTCTACAAATTAATCCAGCTATTTTAATATCATCAGATTCTACTTCATCGTTGGCTGCTCCATAGTTTCCTATGTGCGCATTTGTAGTCACCATTAATTGTCCATAATAGGAAGGATCTGTAAATATCTCCTGGTATCCTGTAGTCCCCGTATTGAAACAAACCTCCCCAAAAGATGTTCCTTCCATACCAATTGATTTTCCATAAAAAATGGTTCCATCTGCTAAAAGAACCAAGGCTTTTTTTCTTTGCGTATACTTCATTAGAGCAACTATATTATTTGATTAAGATGGGTGGGCATTTTAGCCACACAAAAATCCAAAAAAAAGGGATAAACTTAAAAAGCTTACCCCTTATATTTATCAATGCTTATTAACATTTATTCTTCTTCGTTAGAAGCGTTAGTTTCTGGTACGACAGCTGTTGCAGCTTTCTTACCTCCTCTTCTACTTCTTCTCGTTGTTTTCTTAGCAGGCTTACCGGCATTGTAAAGCTCGTTGTAATCTACAAGCTCAATCATGGCCATATCAGCATTATCACCAAGTCTGTTACCAAGTTTTATGATACGTGTGTATCCACCTGGTCTGTCACCAACTTTTACAGCCACATCCCTGAACAATTCAGTTACTGCATCTTTTTGTCTTAATCTAGACATTACAACACGTCTGTTGTGAGTAGTATCTTCTTTAGACTTTGTAATAATTGGTTCTACAAATTGCTTAAGAGCTTTGGCCTTAGCCACGGTAGTATTGATACGCTTGTGCTCAATTAATGAACAAGCCATATTAGCTAACATAGCTTTTCTATGCGCTGTCTTTCTACCTAAGTGATTGAATTTTTTTCCGTGTCTCATGACATTCTTTTAAGTAACCATCTTGCTTCCAGATTCTAACAACAGTTAGAAGAGCAAACTATGGTTAAGTTAATCCTTATCTAATTTATATTTACTTAAGTCCATTCCGAAATTAAGACCCTTTACACTAACAAGCTCTTCAAGCTCAGTTAAGGACTTCTTACCGAAGTTTCTGAATTTCATTAAGTCATTTTTGTTAAATGAAACTAAGTCACCTAAAGTATCAACTTCAGCAGCTTTAAGACAGTTTAAGGCTCTTACAGAAAGATCCATGTCTACAAGCTTTGTTTTAAGAAGTTGTCTCATATGTAATGACTCTTCATCATATGTTTCAGTCTGTGCAATCTCATCTGCTTCTAATGTAATACGCTCATCAGAGAATAACATAAAGTGGTGGATCAGGATCTTGGCTGCTTCTGTTAAGGCATCTTTAGGATTGATTGACCCATCAGTGATGATTTCAAAAACTAATTTTTCATAGTCAGTTTTTTGTTCAACACGAAAATTCTCAATGCTGTATTTTACATTCTTGATTGGAGTGTAAATTGAATCTGTAAAGATGGTTCCAACTGGTGCTGAAGATTTTTTGTTTTCTTCAGCAGGAACATAACCTCTACCTTTCTCAATAGTTAACTCCATATTGATGTTAACTTTAGGATCAAGATTACAGATTACCAAGTCTGTGTTTAACACCTGGAATCCTGAAATAAACTTCTGGAAATCACCAGCAGTAATTTGATCCTGACCTGAGATAGAAATAGTTACTGTCTCGTTATCAATCTCATCAATTTGACGCTTAAAGTTCACTTGCTTTAAATTCAAGATCATCTCTGTAACGTCTTCAACAACACCAGAAATTGTAGAAAACTCATGATCTACTCCTTCTATTCTAACAGATGTTATTGCAAAGCCTTCTAAAGAAGATAACAACACACGTCTAAGTGCATTACCAACTGTTAATCCATATCCTGGTTCTAATGGTCTGAATTCGAATTTACCTTCGAAATCAGTAGAATCAATCATGATTACTTTATCAGGTTTCTGAAAATTTAATATTGCCATTTTTTTCTTCGTTTTAATTGTTATCTGGTTGCGCGGTTTAAAAGTTTGAAGAAGACTTTAAACCCTTTGGCCAAATACCAATGTGATTAATTTATTATTTAGAATACAATTCAACGATGAACTGCTCGTTGATCTGCTCAGGAATTTGAATACGTGCAGGAACAGATACATAAGTACCTTCCATAGTATCGTTATTCCACGTAATCCACTCATAAACCTGGCTTGCATTTGCCAATGAATTCTGGATAACTTCAAGAGACTTAGATTTTTCTCTTACAGCAACAACATCACCTGCCTTTAATTGGTAAGAAGGAACATTTACTTTCTTTCCATTTACTGTAATGTGTCTGTGAGATACTAATTGTCTTGCAGCACTTCTAGAAGGAGCAATTCCCATTCTAAACACTACATTGTCTAATCTAGACTCACAAAGTTGAAGTAATACCTCACCAGTAATTCCTTGTGCAGCGGTAGCTTTCTTAAACATGTTTCTAAACTGACGCTCTAATACACCGTACGTATATTTAGCTTTCTGCTTTTCCATTAACTGGATAGCATATTCAGATTTTTTACCACGTCTACGGTTGTTACCGTGTTGACCAGGAGGGTAGTTTCTTTTTTCGAAAGATTTATCTTCTCCGAAGATAGGTTGCCCGAACTTACGAGCGATTTTAGTTTTTGGACCAGTATATCTTGCCATTTTAAATTGTTATTGAGAGGTTCTTTTAAATTAAGGTCTATATCTTATCCTTTAAAAGATGGATTCCCCTCGGTTGATACTTAATTAAATTAAACTCTTCTACGTTTTGGAGGACGGCATCCGTTATGTGGTAGTGGAGTTACATCGATGATCTCTGTAACTTCAATTCCTGAATTATGGATAGATCTGATAGCAGATTCTCTTCCGTTTCCAGGACCCTTAACATAAACTTTTACCTTTTTTAATCCAGCCTCTTTAGCAACACCAGCTGCATCTTCAGCTGCCAATTGTGCTGCATATGGAGTATTTTTCTTAGATCCTCTAAAGCCCATTTTACCGGCTGATGACCATGAAATAACATCTCCTTTTTTGTTTGTTAAAGAAACGATGATGTTGTTAAAAGATGCGGCGATGTGCGCTTCTCCAACTGCATCAACAATTACTTTACGTTTTTTAGTACTTGACTTTGCCATATTACTTTAGTTTCTAGTTGTTAGTTTTAGTTATTAGAATCCTAAACATTTCTATTTCAAACAGATTCATCTAACTTCTAAACACTAATTGACTAACGTCTATCTTTTATTTAGTTGCTTTTTTCTTGTTTGCTACGGTTTTTCTTCTTCCTTTACGTGTTCTTGAGTTGTTTTTAGTTCTCTGACCACGTAATGGTAAACCAGCTCTATGACGGATTCCTCTGTAACAACCAATATCCATCAAACGCTTGATGTTTAATTGTGTTTCAGAACGTAATTCACCCTCGATTGTGTATGAACCTACAGCTTCACGGATTGCCCCGATTTCAGCGTCAGTCCAATCTTGAACCTTAGTGCTTTCGTCAACTTTTGCAGTGGCTAAAATTTCTTTAGCTCTACTTCTACCTATACCAAAAATATAGGTTAAAGAAACTACACCTCTTTTGTGCTTTGGAATGTCTACACCTGCTATTCTTGCCATAATTACCCTTGTCTTTGTTTGAACCTTGGATTCTTTTTATTAATTACGTAAAGTCTACCCTTACGACGTACCAACTTACAATCGGCACTTCTCTTCTTAACTGATGCTCTTACTTTCATCTGTCTAAATTTTTAAATACTACTAGTATCTATAAGTTATACGAGCCTTCGTTAGATCGTAAGGACTCATTTCTAATTTTACTTTATCACCTGGTAATAATTTAATGTAATGCATACGCATTTTACCAGATATGTGTGCTGTCACAATGTGACCATTCTCTAATTCTACACGGAACATGGCATTAGATAATGCCTCTATTATCGTCCCGTCTTGCTCTATTGCTGCTTGTTTTGCCATAGTATATGCTTAAGCTACTGCTTTTCTATTTTTACCAGATTTCATCAAGCCGTCATAATGCTTATTTAACAAGTATGAATTTACCTGCTGCATAGTGTCGATAGCCACACCTACCATAATTAATAGTGATGTCCCACCAAAGAACAAGGCCCATCCCTGTTGTACATTCATAAGCTTAACAATAAAGGCAGGAAATACTGCAATTAATGCTAAGAATATAGACCCAGGTAATGTGATATAAGACATGATCTTATCTAAATATTCTGATGTTTCAGAACCAGGTCTGATTCCTGGAATAAAACCACCGCTTCTCTTAAGATCATCAGCCATTTTATTAGTAGGAACAGTGATTGCCGTATAGAAATATGTAAATATGATAATCAACAAGGCAAAAACTAAGTTGTACCAGAAACCAAAAATATCAGAGAAATTAGCCTGCATCCACTGACCAGCACCTGTATCTTTCATTAAAGACGAACCACCTATCAAGCTTGGCACAAACATAATTGCCTGAGCAAAGATGATTGGCATTACACCAGAGGCGTTTAACTTTAATGGCAAGAATTGACGCGATCCAAATACATTGCGCTCATAACCACCAGAAGCAGTTCTTCTTGCATATTGTACTGGTATCTTACGCACTGCCATTACCAATAATACTGAAGCCAAGATGATTAAGAACCAGATAACTAGTTCTATTAAAATCATCATGAAACCACCATTACCAGCACCTTCTAATCTAGAAGCAGAATTCAACAAGAATGCCTGAGGCAATGTAGCGATGATACCTACCATAATTAATAAAGAGATACCATTACCAATACCCTTATCAGTAATCTTCTCACCCAACCACATCGCGAAAATACAGCCTGTTACCAGGATTACAATTGATGAAAAGTAAAACAATCCACCTGTTCCTAATAAGAAGGCACTTTGAGGAATACCTAAAGATGGTAAACTAGCCAAATAACCTGGTGCCTGCACCAAACAAATTGCTATTGTTAACCAACGTGTGATCTGGGTTATTTTTTTACGTCCACTTTCACCTTCCTTTTGTAGCTTCTGTAAATAAGGAATAGCAATACCCATTAACTGCACTACAATTGAGGCAGAAATGTACGGCATAATTCCTAAAGCAAATACAGAGGCATTGGCAAAGGCACCGCCAGTAAAGGCATTTAATAAACCAAGTATACCACCATCAGTGCTATCTTGTAAACCACCTAACTGACTGGCATCAATACCAGGAAGTACTACTTGAGCACCAAAACGATAAACCAATAACATTCCTAAGGTTAGTATAATTCTATCCTTTAGTTCTGTTATCTTCCAAACGTTTTTTAATGTTTCAATTAATTTCATGGGCGCAATATCTTATAAAGTTACAGCCTCACCACCAGCAGCTTCGATTGCAGCCTTAGCAGAAGCGGTAAATTTATGAGCAGTTACATTTAATTTAGACGTTAATTCTCCTCTACCTAGAATCTTTACAAGATCGTTCTTGCCTGCAAGACCTAAATCAACAAGAGTATTAAAATCTACTGTGTCTTTTATCTTTTTATCATCCACCAATTGTTGTAGGGTGTCTAAGTTGACTCCTTGATATTCTACTCTATTGATGTTTTTAAAACCGTATTTAGGAACACGTCTTTGAAGTGGCATTTGACCTCCTTCAAACCCTAATTTCTTAGAATAACCTGAACGAGACTTTGCCCCTTTGTGACCTCTGGTAGCGGTACCACCTTTACCAGATCCTTGTCCACGACCAACGCGTTTTCCCTGACTTTTTACTGAACCTTCTGCAGGTTTTAAATTACTTAAATCCATTATCTTTTAAGTATTATTTTGTTTCCTCTACAGAAACTAAATGTTCAACTTTTCTAACCATTCCAAGGATGTTTGGAGTCGCATCATGCTCAACAACCTGACCAATTTTCTTTAAGCCTAAAGCCTCTAAAGTTAGCTTTTGGTTTTTAGGACGATTGATAGCGCTCTTTACTTTCGTTACTTTAATCTTTCCCATTCTTCCTTGAATTATCCGTTAAATACTTTTTCTAGTGAAATACCTCTTTCTCTAGCGATTGTTTGAGCGTCTCTCAACTGTAACAACGCATCGAAAGTGGCCTTTACAACATTGTGTGGGTTAGATGAACCTTGAGACTTTGAAAGTACATCATGTACTCCAACAGCTTCTAAAACAGTTCTCACAGCACCACCAGCAATAACTCCTGTACCAGGGGCAGCAGGAATAATATTTACTCGTGCACCACCATATTTACCTTTTTGCTCGTGTGGTAAGGTTCCTTTAATGATAGGAATTCTAACTAAGTTTTTCTTAGCATCTTCTACCGCCTTAGCAATAGCAGTTGCCACATCCTTAGATTTACCTAAACCATGACCTACAACACCTGCTTCGTCACCTACAACAACAATTGCAGAGAAACCAAATGCTCTACCACCTTTAGTTACTTTAGTCACACGCTGGACACCAACTAATCGATCTTTAAGATCTAATCCGCTTGGCTTAACTAATTCTGCATTTTTATACTTCTGATACATAATTTCTTAAAATTTTAAACCAGCTTCTCTGGCGCCTTCAGCTAATGATTTTACTCTACCATGATACAGGTAACCACCTCTATCAAATGAAATAGTCTCTACCCCAGCCTTAACTGCTTTATCGCCAACAGCTTTACCTACTAACTTAGCAATCTCAGACTTGGTTCCTTTTTCTTTATTTATGTCTTTATCTCTTGAAGATGCAGCAGCAATAGTCTTACCAGTCACATCATCAACGATTTGAGCATAAATCTCTTTATTACTTCTAAAAACAGACAATCTTGGTCTTTCTGTAGTACCAGAAACAACTTTTCTAATTCTGTTTTTTATACGAGTTCTTCTTTCGTTCTTTGTTAATGCCATAACTTAATTATTAAGCTGATTTACCTGCTTTTCTTCTAATTTCTTCACCAACAAACTTCACACCTTTTCCTTTGTATGGCTCTGGCTTTCTAAATCCGCGGATTTTAGCAGCTACCTGACCTACAAGTTGCTTATCGTGTGATGTTAATTTTACTATTGGGTTCTTTCCTTTTTCACTTACTGTTTCAATTTTCACCTCAGGAGCAATGTCCATAACGATGTTGTGTGAAAATCCTAAAGCAAGATCTAATTTTTGACCCTGGTTAGAGGCTCTGTAACCTACACCAACTAATTCTAATTCTTTAGTCCATCCTTGAGACACACCGTGAATCATGTTAGCGATAAGAGCTCTATATAAACCGTGCTTAGCGCGGTGATCTTTCTTATCTGAAGGGCGACTTAATGTCACTACACCTTCTTCGATTTTAATATCGATATCTGAAAACTCTTGAGTTAACTCACCTAGTTTTCCTTTTACTACAATTGTGTTGTTGTTTACTTCAACAGTAACACCATCAGCAATTGAAATTGGATTATTACCTATTCTACTCATGACTTACAGTTTTTAGTAAACGTAACATAATAATTCACCACCAACATTGGCCTTGTTAGCTTGCTTACCTGTCATTACTCCGTGAGAAGTAGAAACAATAGCAATACCTAATCCATTAAGGATACGAGGCATTTCGTTGGCACCTGCATACTTACGTAAACCTGGTGTACTAATTCTTTGAATTTTCTTGATGACAGACTCTTTAGTGTCTTTGTTATACTTCAGGGCAATTTTAATAGTACCCTGAGCAGTTGAATCATCAAACTTGTAACTTAAAATATACCCTTGATCGAATAATATTTTAGTCATCTCCTTTTTTAAATTAGAAGCAGGAATCTCTACCACTCTGTGGTTGGCTTTCACAGCATTTCTAATTCGCGTTAAAAAATCCGCAATTGGATCTGTATACATAACTATTGATTTACGGTTTTGGTTTTTGCAGCAACTGCAAACCTAAAACCCATTACTAATTTATTTTACCAGCTCGCTTTTTTCACTCCAGGAATAAGACCTTGATTAGCCATCTCTCTGAAGGTAACACGAGAAATTCCAAACTGACGCATATAACCTTTTGGCCGTCCCGTTAATTTACAACGGTTATGCATACGGATTGGAGAAGCGTTCTTTGGTAGCTTTTGTAATGCCTCATAATCTCCAGCCTCTTTAAGGGCTTTACGCTTAGCGGCATATTTTGCTACTGTTTTTGCACGCTTCACTTCACGTGCTTTCATTGATTCTTTTGCCATATTAATTCTTTTTAAATGGTAATCCTAGTTCTGTTAAAAGCGATTTTGCTTCTTTATCAGTCTCAGCTGAAGTTACGAAGGTGATGTCCATTCCAGAGATCTTGTTGATCTTGTCAATATTGATCTCAGGGAAGATAATCTGCTCAGTAATACCTAAGTTATAATTACCTCTACCATCAAATCCGTTAGCCTTGATACCGTTAAAGTCTCTTACACGTGGTAAAGCTGAAGTAACAAGTCTATCTAAAAACTCATACATCTGCTCACCTCTTAAAGTAACTTTAGCGCCAATTGGCATTCCTTTTCTAAGCTTAAATGAAGCAACGTCTTTTTTAGAAATTGTAGCCACGGCTTTTTGTCCAGAAATCTTAGTTAATTCCTCAACTGCGTGATCAATTAATTTCTTATCAGCTACTGCAGCACCAACACCTTTAGAAATAACAATTTTCTTAAGTTTTGGAACTTGCATTACGTTCTCATATCCAAATTCGTCTGTAAGGGCCGGAACAACTTTTTCCGCATACTCCTTTTTTAATCTTGCAACGTAAGCCATAATTAAATTACTTCATTTGATTTGTTAGAAAATCTAACTTTCTTATCGCCTTCCATTCTATATCCCACTCTTGTAGTCTCACCTTTAGCTGTTAATAACGAAAGGTTTGAGATATGAATAGCTGCTTCTTTCTCAACAATTCCACCTTGAGGATTCTGAGCACTTGGCTTTGTATGGCGTTTCACCATATTAATACCCTCAACAATAGCTTTGTTCTTATCTCTTAGCACTTGTAACACCTTACCTTCAGATCCCTTGTGATCTCCAGCAATAACTTGTACAGTGTCTCCTGATTTAATTTTCAATTTTGTCATCATACTAGCTTTTAAAGCACTTCAGGTGCTAATGAAACTATTTTCATGAATTGCTTGTCACGTAACTCTCTGGCCACAGGACCAAAAACACGTGTTCCTCTCATTTCACCTTGAGGGTTCAATAAAACACAAGCGTTATCATCAAATCTAATATAAGAGCCGTCTGGTCTTCTTACTTCTTTAGCAGTTCTCACTACTACAGCAGTAGAAACAGCACCTTTCTTAACACTTCCATTTGGAGTGGCAGATTTAACTGATACTACAATTTTATCACCAACAGAGGCATAACGTTTCTTCGTACCTCCTAAGACACGGATCGTTAAAACTTCTTTAGCGCCCGTATTGTCTGCAACTTTAAGTCTTGATTCTTGTTGTACCATAATTACTTAGCTCTTTCTATAATTTCTACTAATCTCCAACACTTGGATTTACTCATAGGTCTTGTTTCCATGATCTTTACAGTATCACCAATGTTGCAGTCGTTTGTCTCGTCGTGTGCAACGTATTTCTTCGTTTTTAAAACGAATTTCCCGTACATAGGGTGTTTTACTTTTTTAACCTCAGATACAACAATTGACTTTTGCATTTTGTTGCTGGTTACTACACCAATACGTTCTTTTCTTAAATTTCTTTTTTCCATCTTTCAGCAGATACAATTATTGATCGTCTCTTTTACTTAACTCAGTAGCCATTCTTGCAACACTTCTTCTGAGGTGCTTTAATTGAATTGGATTCTCCAACGGCGAAATGGCATGAGCCATTTTAAGATCAGTATAACTCTTTTTCGTTTCACCAAGTTTTTCTTGTAACTCAGCTGTAGATAAGCTTATAATTTCAGATTGTTTCATAATAAACTACTTTTTAAGCTTCGTAATCTCTAGCTACGATAAACTTAGTTTTAACTGGAAGCTTTTGAGCTGCCAAACGCAATGCTTCTTGAGCAACGTCTAATGGCACACCACTAACTTCAAATAAAATACGACCTGGTTTTACAACAGCTGCCCAGTATTCTACCGCACCTTTACCCTTACCCATACGTACCTCAAGAGGCTTTTTAGTAATAGGCTTGTCTGGGAAAATTTTGATCCAAAGAGATCCTTCCCTTTTCATGTAACGTGTAGCGGCAACACGAGCTGCCTCAATTTGTCTTGCTGTTATAAATGAAGAGTCTAACGACTTGATTCCAAAGGTACCGTTTGACAACATATGACCTCTTCCAGAGTTACCCTTCATGCGGCCTTTCTGCTGCTTACGAAATTTTGTTCTTTTAGGCTGTAACATTTCCTTTTTGCTTTAAAAAATTACTTTCTGCGACGCATCTTGTTATTTCCGCGTCCACCTTTACCTTGTTTCTTAGAAAGGCCAACTAATGGAGATAGCTCACGCTTACCATAAACCTCACCTTTCATGATCCAAACCTTTACACCCAATCTACCGTAAGTAGTATGAGCTTCAACTAAAGCATAATCAATGTCTGCTCTGAATGTTGATAATGGAATTCTACCTTCTTTATAGTGCTCAGAACGTGCCATTTCAGCACCGTTTAAACGACCACTAATTTGAATTTTAATTCCTTCAGCATTCATACGCATTGCCGCAGCAATAGCCATCTTAATTGCACGTCTGTATGAAATTCGGCTTTCAATCTGACGAGCAACACTTGACGCTACTAAATACGCATCTAGCTCAGGTCTCTTAATTTCAAAGATGTTCAACTGAACCTCTTTGCCGGTAATTTTCTTAAGCTCTTCTTTTAACTTGTCTACCTCTTGGCCACCTTTACCAATAATGATACCAGGTCTTGCCGTAGTGATAGTAACGGTTACAAGCTTTAAAGTACGCTCGATAATTACTCTTGATACACTAGCCTTAGAAAGACGAGCGTGAACATATTTTCTAATCTTATCGTCTTCAGCAAGCTTATCTCCATAATCATTGCCACCATACCAGTTAGATTCCCATCCTCTGATAATTCCTAAACGATTTCCGATTGGATTTGTCTTCTGTCCCATATCTCTATCTTAGCTTTGTGTATTGTTTAATGAATCTACAACCATAGTTACATGGTTAGATCTTTTTCTAATTCTGTGTGCTCTTCCCTGAGGTGCCGGACGTAAACGCTTCAGCATTGTACCACCGTCAACTCTTATTTCCTTGATAAAAAGATCTGCCTCTTCAATATCAGCATCCTCATTCTTAGCTTGCCAGTTAGCTATCGCAGAAAGCAATAACTTCTCTAGTCTCTTAGAAGCTTCTTTTGGACTAAATCTTAATATCTGAAGCGCCTTATCAACTTTCTCACCTCTTACTAAATCCGCAACTAAGCGCATTTTTCTTGGCGAAGTAGGACAGTTGTTTAGCTTAGCAAAAGCAACTTGCTTCTTTTCGGCTTTAATGGCTTCTGCCATTTGTTTTTTACGACTTCCCATTGCGCTTATTTTTTACCTTTATTTTTAGCACCAGCGTGACCTCTAAACGATCGTGTTGGTGAAAATTCTCCGAGTTTGTGACCTACCATGTTCTCAGTAACATATACTGGAACAAATTGTCTTCCATTATGAACCGCAATAGTCTGTCCAACAAACTCAGGTGAGATCATTGAAGCTCTAGACCAAGTTTTGATTACGGTCTTTTTGTTAGCTGCAACATTAGCTGCAACTTTCTTTTCTAATGAATGATGGATGTATGGTCCTTTTTTTAATGAACGTGCCATAGTCTTCTAATTATTTCTTTCTGCGTTCTACGATGTACTTGTTACTAGCTTTAGTCTTAGAACGGGTTCTGTAGCCTTTAGCTGGAATTCCTTTTCTTGATCTTGGGTGTCCACCAGACGAACGGCCTTCACCACCACCCATTGGGTGATCAACTGGATTCATTACTACAGCTCTAGTTCTAGGTCTGCGTCCTAACCATCTACTCCTACCTGCCTTACCAGATACCACTAACTGGTGATCTGAATTGGAAACCACACCAATAGTAGCCATACAGCTAACTAAGATTAAACGGGTTTCACCTGAAGGCAATTTAACAGTAGCAAACTTTCCATCTCTCGCCATTAACTGTGCAAATGCACCAGCACTACGAGCCATTACAGCTCCTTGACCAGGATGTAATTCAATACAAGAAATAATTGTTCCTAATGGAATTTCACTCAATGGCATCGCATTCCCAATTTCTGGGGCAACTCCTGTTTTACCAGAAACGATTGTTTGACCAACAGTTAATCCATTTTGTGCAATTACATAACGCTTTTCACCATCTTGGTAATTTACCAAAGCGATGAACGCAGTTCTGTTTGGATCATATTCAATTGTTTTAACCTCGGCTGGAATACCAACTTTCTCGCGCTTAAAATCAATGATACGATACTTCTTTTTGTGACCACCACCTAAATAGCGCATGGTCATTCTACCTTGACTGTTTCTACCACCAGACCTTTTTTTCGGAGCAAGTAAACTTTTCTCCGGCTTGTCAGTAGTAATGGCGTCAAATCCATTAACTACTCTAAAACGCTGGGCTGATGTGATCGGCTTTAACTTTCTTACTGACATTGTTGTCTAATTACATGTTAGCGTATATATCTATAGTCTCACCTTCCGCCAGTTGTACAATCGCTTTTTTAACAGCGTTTGTTTTACCATGCTGAATACCTGTTTTTGTATAACGGGTTCTTCTATCTGGACGGACGTTTATTGTACGAACTTTTTCAACAGAAACACCATAAGCTTCTTCAACAGCTTTTTTGATTTCTACCTTGTTCGCCTTTGTATTCACCTCAAATGCGTACGCATTAAGCAACTCACTTTGCATGGTCGCTTTTTCGGTGATGATAGGTTTTATTAAGATACTCATCTCTGTTTCTATTTACTTAAATTCGATTCAATTCCTTCTAACGCACTTTCTAAAAGAACTACTTTATTAGCTCTCATAATCTTGTAAGTACTTAATTCTGAGTTGGTTACAACTTCAGAGCCTTTTAAATTGCGCGACGACAAATATACGTTATTATTTGAGTCACCCAACACGAACAAAGACTTTTTGTTTTCTATCTCTAATGCCTTTAGCACGTTAACAAAATCCTTAGTTTTTGGAGCTTCAAAATTAAAGTCCTCTACAACCACGATGGATTTGTCATTTGCCTTAAGAGTTAAGGCAGACTTTCTAGCTAAACGCTTAAGATTTTTGTTCAATTTAAACCCGTAATTTCTAGGTCTAGGACCAAACATACGTCCACCACCTTTAAACACCCCAGACTTGATACTTCCCGCACGAGCTGTACCAGTTCCTTTTTGTTTTTTGATCTTACGAGTACTACCAGTAATCTCACCTCTTTCTTTAGCCTTGTGAGTTCCTTGTCTTTGATTAGCCAAGTATTGCTTCACATCTAAATAAACAGCGTGATTGTTTGGTTCAATAGCAAACACTTCTTTAGAAAGCTCTGCTTTTCTACCAGTGTCATTTCCTTTAATATCTAAAACTGCTACCTTCATTACTTCTCAATAATTACATAAGAGTTCTTATGACCAGGCACACATCCTTTAACAACTAATAAGTTCTTTTCAGGAACAACCTTGTACACTCTTAAATTTTGAACTTTAACTGTTTCACCGCCCATTCTACCGGCCATTTTCATTCCTTTAAATACTCTTGCAGGATATGAAGCGGCACCAATAGAACCTGGAGCTCTTAAACGGTTATGTTGACCGTGAGTTGCTTGACCAACACCAGCAAAATTGTGGCGTTTAACAACCCCCTGGAATCCTTTACCTTTAGAAGTTCCAGAAATATCAACAAACTCTCCTTCCATAAAGTGATCTACAGTAATAGCATCACCTAATTTGTACTCCTCATCAAAACCTTTGAATTCAACGACTTTGCGCTTTACAGAAGTACCAGCTTTCTTAGCATGACCTAAGTCTGCTTTAGTAGCACTTTTCTCTGTCGCGTCATCGAAACCAAGTTGTAAGGCATTATAACCATCAACTTCTTCGGTTCTGACTTGGGTAACGATACATGGACCTGCTTCAATAACGGTACATGGAATATTCTTTCCATTCTCGTCGAAGATGCTGGTCATACCGATTTTCTTTCCAATTAACCCAGACATTTTAATTATTATTTATTGTTACTATTTATTATTCAAAATTCAAGGCCGAAATACATTTCAGCCTTGAATTGTATTTTTACCGTTTTTCCTTCGCTCGCAGCTCCGGACATGTTTTCCTGAACAATTCAGGATTTATACTTACACTTTGATCTCAACTTCAACCCCACTTGGCAACTCTAACTTCATTAAAGCATCAATTGTCTTTGAGGACGATGAGTAGATATCCAATAATCTCTTATAAGAACTTAATTGGAACTGCTCTCTCGACTTCTTGTTTACGTGAGGAGAACGTAATACTGTAAAGATTTTTTTGTGAGTTGGTAACGGAATTGGACCTGTTACAACCGCTCCTGTACTTTTTACAGTTTTTACAATCTTATCAGCAGACTTGTCTACTAAGTTGTGATCGTATGATTTTAATTTTATTCTGATTTTCTGACTCATTTTCTTAAAATTTAAGCTTCAACTCCTTTTGCTGCTTTAATCACCTCTTCCGAAATGTTAGAAGGTGTTTCAGCATAGTGTGAAAATTCCATAGTAGATGTTGCTCTACCTGATGATAATGTTCTTAATGATGTTACATAACCAAACATTTCAGATAATGGCACATTTGCCTTAACAACTTTAGATCCTGCTCTATCGCTCATGTCATTTACCTGACCACGACGACGGTTAAGATCTCCAACAATATCTCCCATGTTTTCTTCAGGAGTTAACACTTCCAATTTCATAATTGGCTCCATGATGACGGCTTTAGCAGCTTTAGCAGCAGCTTTAAAACCTAATTTAGCAGCCAATTCGAATGATAACTGATCAGAATCCACATCGTGGTAAGATCCATCAGTTAAGGTAACCTTCATAGCATCTACTTCATAGCCTGCCAATGGGCCATTTACCATAGCTTGCTTAAACCCTTTCTCTACGGATGGAATAAATTCTTTAGGTACGTTACCACCTTTGATATTAGAAACAAATTCTAAACCTTGCTTTCCTTCTTCAGCAGGCTCAAGAGTAAATACGATATCAGCAAATTTACCACGTCCACCAGATTGTTTCTTATAAACTTCTCTGTGTTGTGCAACTTGGGTAATTGCTTCTTTGTACTCTACCTGAGGCTGACCTTGGTTAACCTCTACCTTGAACTCACGTTTAAGACGGTCTACAATAATATCTAAGTGAAGCTCACCCATACCAGAGATAATCGTCTGACCAGAAGCTTCATCAGTTCTAACAGTAAATGTTGGATCTTCTTCAGCTAACTTAGCTAAAGCAATGCCCAACTTGTCAACATCTGCCTTTGTTTTAGGCTCAACTGCAATACCGATTACCGGATCAGGGAAGTCCATTGATTCCAATACAATTGGAGACTTCTCAGCCGATAATGTGTCACCAGTTTTAATGTCTTTAAATCCTACAGCAGCTCCAATATCACCAGCCTCGATATACTCGATAGCATTTTGCTTATTAGAGTGCATCTGGTAGATACGTGAAATACGTTCCTTTTTACCAGATCTATTATTCAATACGTAAGAACCAGCGTCTAAACGACCTGAATAAGCTCTGAAGAATGCTAAACGTCCAACAAATGGATCTGTAGCAATCTTAAATGCTAAAGCTGAAAATGGCTCTTTAACATCTGGCTTTCTTGAAACTTCCTCATCAGTGTCAGGATTAGTTCCAACGATAGCGTCTTTATCAACTGGTGATGGTAAATAACGACATACACAGTCTAATAAGAACTGAACCCCTTTATTTTTGAACGCAGAACCACATACCATAGGAATGATAGCCATATCCATAACGGCAGCTCTCAATGCCGCATGAATTTCTTCTTCAGTAATAGAGTCTTCATCTTCGAAGAACTTCTCCATTAACTCCTCATCATATTCAGCAACAGCTTCGATTAACGCAGCTCTGTACTCGCTAACTTCATCTTGCATCTCTGCAGGAATATCTACAACATCGAATGTAGAACCAAAGTTCTCTTCGTGCCATACAATAGCTCTATTTTTTACAAGGTCAACAATACCTCTAAAATCAGCTTCGTCACCAATTGGCAATACAATTGGCACCGCATTAGACCCTAACATATCCTTTACTTGCTGACATACCGCTAAGAAATTAGATCCTTGACGGTCCATTTTGTTTACAAAGCCCATGCGAGGTACTTTATAATTATCAGCTAGTCTCCAGTTAGTCTCAGATTGTGGCTCAACACCATCAACAGCACTAAATAAGAATACTAATCCATCAAGTACACGTAATGATCTATTTACCTCAACAGTAAAATCAACGTGACCTGGGGTATCAATAATATTGAAATGGTAACCCTTAGCATCTGCAGTTGGTTTACCTTGCTCAGTTGGAAACTGCCAAGTACAAGTTGTTGCAGCTGAAGTAATAGTAATACCTCTTTCTTGCTCTTGCTCCATCCAGTCCATAGTAGCAGCACCATCGTGAACCTCACCAATTTTATGCGATACACCCGTGTAAAATAAAACACGCTCTGTAGTAGTAGTTTTACCAGCGTCAATATGCGCGGCTATACCTATATTTCTAGTATATTTTAAATCTCTTCCCATTTGTTAATTAGAATCTAAAGTGAGAGAATGCTTTGTTAGCTTCTGCCATTTTATGAGTGTCAACTCTTTTCTTCACTGCAGCACCTTCTTCTTTTGAAGCGGCTATGATTTCAGCAGCTAGCTTTTGAGCCATAGACTTCTCATTTCTTTTACGGGCATATCCAATCAACCACTTCATTGCAGTTGACACCTTTCGGTCTGGACGTATTTGCATTGGAATTTGGAATGTAGCTCCACCCACTCTTCTACTTCTTACTTCTACGTGTGGCATTACATTAGATAACGCATCTTTCCAAAGCTCTAATGCTGTCTTTTCTTCGTTATTGTTTTTTTCTTCAACAATATCAATGGCATCATAGAAAACCTTAAATGCCACAGACTTCTTTCCATCCCACATCATCATGTTAACGAATCTAGTTACTAACTGATCGTTAAACTTTGGATCTGGTAAAAGAGGTCTTTTCTTTGCTTGTCTTTTTCTCATGTCTTCTTCTTAAAGTGTTTAATTACTTCTTAGGGCGTTTTGCACCATACTTAGATCGCCTCTGTGTTCTACCTGCTACACCGGCTGTATCCAATGCACCACGAACAATGTGATATCTAACACCTGGTAAATCTTTTACCCTTCCACCTCTAACCAATACTATCGAGTGCTCCTGGAGGTTATGTCCTTCACCACCGATGTATGCGTTAACCTCGTTTCCGTTTGTTAAACGAACCCTTGCAACCTTTCTCATTGCTGAGTTAGGTTTCTTTGGAGTCGTTGTATAAACACGAGTACATACACCACGTCTTTGCGGACACGAATCCAAAGCAGCCGATTTACTCTTCTTGGTTATTTTGGCTCTTCCTTTTCGTACTAATTGTGAAATTGTTGGCATATAATATTATTATATAAATTTAAAACCCTCACTTTTGAGGGCTGCAAAGGTAGAAATTAAAATCAATAATTCAAATAGTACTTTCCTTATTTTCAAAAAGAAAAAAGCATCAAATCAAATTGCTTATATAATAAGGTCTATTTTTACGTTCTTAAGATAGTTTTTGAACGGAGTCAATGATACCAAATCGGTTTCTTTATTTTATACTACTTCTCTTTATAAGTTCTCTTAAGGGAGTTGGCCAAACACTCCAACTTAACTTGTCGACTTTAGATTCAATAAACCAGCGCACTTTAGATTCTATTGGTTATCAAAATAAACATGCCAGTATTAAAAGTCTGACAGCTGAGATTGATACACTGCAATACAAAATTATAAGACTAGGGTACATCGATTCTTATCATACCGAGATAATGAAAGAAACCGACTCGCTTTATACATCTGAATTCTATCTCGGCGAACGCGTAAGGAGTATACAAATACAGCTAGATTCGACTATATCTGATAAGATACGACTTCAATTTCTACAAGATCCCAAATTAAATTATTTGGAGATCCCAATAGACCAATTAGAAACTGTTTTAACCAATTTAAATACAGCCTTTATTGAAGATGGGTATCCATTTTCAAAACTCAAACTCGACAACATACAAAAGGTCAGTCCTTCTTTGATGAGTGCAGATTTAAAGATCATCTCAAACCAAGCCAGGCGTATTGACAAAATAGTCGTCAAAGGTTATGAGAAATTCCCGAAGTCATACGTAAGACGCTATTTAAAAATTAAAGAAGGAGATATCTTTAAGCTGGCAGAGCTCAAAGAACGAACCGATCAGCTATCAA
Source organism: Winogradskyella aurantiaca (assembly GCF_003362725.1). Lineage (GTDB taxonomy): Bacteria > Bacteroidota > Bacteroidia > Flavobacteriales > Flavobacteriaceae > Winogradskyella_A > Winogradskyella_A aurantiaca. The sequence continues at coordinate 78,489 of NZ_QKTV01000009.1, read as the reverse complement.
ATTTGATTTTTGCCAATCAAGTAAGAGAACCCGAAGTACTATTCACAAAAGATTCAACTGTATTGTATCTATATATAGAAAAGGACCCCAGTAATAATTTTGACGGTTTTCTTGGTTTTGGCACCAACGAGCAAACGAACAAACTAGAACTGGATGGATATCTAAACCTTCATCTTATTAATAACCTTAATTACGGTGAGTCCTTAAAAATCTCATACAAGAGTGACGAAATAGATCAACAAACAATTGATGTTCAAGTCTCAACGCCTTACCTATTTAGGTCGCCAATTGGAGCAGAATTCAGACTCAATATCTTTAGGAAAGACACCACATTTGTAACCACCAATCAACATTTAAAAGTCAATTACCAGGTCAACCCAAAAAGTCGGCTAAGTCTTGGTATTTCTGGCATTACTTCAAGTAATTTACAAGATGATACTAGTACCTTCATTGAAGACTATAAAAGCACCTTTTATTCATTAACATATGACTTTGTGATACCCCAGTATTACGATGATCTTTTTCCAGTTAACTTTTTAGTGGATCTAAGTCTTAATCAGGGTAATAGAAAGACAGATGTAGAGACTACCAATCAATCCAAAATATTACTCAATACTTATAAATTGTTCAATTTAAACACACGCAATAGTATTTATCTTAGGTTTAATGGCGCAGCCTTAATATCTAACAATTACTTTGACAACGAACTATTTAGGTTTGGCGGTATTAATTCCATTCGTGGATTTGAAGAAAATAGCCTAGTGGCTAATCTTTATGGAGTCATTAATACCGAATACCGGTATCGCCTTAGCAATAACCTCTTTGTCAATTCAGTCATTGATGGTGCCTACTATCAAAACCAGTTAATAGATGTTGAAGAAAAATTGTTTGGATTTGGTTTTGGGTTTGGTCTATTAACAAACACAGGTTTATTTAGATTCAATTATGCAGTTTCAAAGGTTGATAATCAACCCTTTCGACTCTCAAATTCAAAAGTTCATATAAGCCTAGTTGCCAGATTCTAATGCGTTGATATTTTCCTTTTATATTTACGACCAATTTTAAAAAGCACATGATCAATAAAATTACTCTTCTCATATTACTCTTGTCCTTGATCGGGCATTCTCAGAATACCATTGGAACGATAAGCATAGAAGAAGGTGTTTATGACGCTTACACCTTGGCGACGGTCCATAGAGAGTCTTATTTAATAAACAATTGCGGTGAGATAATTAATCAGTGGACAAGTGATTATTTGCCCGGCACATCTGTTTACCTCCTTCCAAACGGCAACTTATTAAGACCAGGAAGGTTAGATGATGGAAGTAGTGATATTGGTTTTGGTGGGCAAGGTGGTATTGTGGAATTATTCAATTGGGAAGGTGATAAAATTTGGGAATACGTCTACAGTAGTAATTCTTTTAGACAGCATCATGATGTTTACCCCCTACCAAATGGAAATATCTTGATTTTGGCAGCTACGGTTGTTGAAGGTACCGATGCCATCCAGGCAGGGCGCAATCCGGCTTTATTATCAGAAACCAATTTATACAATGAACGGATTTTTGAAATTGAACCCAATGGCTCTAATGGTGGGACTGTAGTCTGGGAATGGAATGCTATTGATCATGTGATTCAAGATTTTGACAATACCAAAGATAATTTTGGAGTGGTTGCTGATTCCCCAGAAAAAATTGATATCAATTTCCTCAATGGTAATGATCCCAATTTGAATTGGCTTCATATAAACTCAATTCAGTATAACGAGGATTTAGATCAAATTGTCATTAGCACCCGTAACCTTTGTGAAATTTGGATTATTGATCATTCAACTACCACGGCTGAAGCGGCATCCTCAAGTGGGGGCACCTATGGCAAAGGCGGGGATCTTTTGTACCGTTGGGGAAACCCACAAGCATACAAGCAAGGAGATGCTTCTGATCAAAAATTATTTGGCCAACACACTCCATATATCATACCTAATGGTTTACCAAATGCAGGAAAACTAATGGTTTTCAATAATGGGTTTAAAAGAAGTCCAAGTTTCTCTCAAGTGGATATTATAAATCTACCAACAAGCGCACCTGGATTTTACCAATACACCCCAGGCACTGCCTATGGTCCATCGGAAACTGACTTTACATTCCCAGAGACCCCCCCATTTGAAGATTCTGAATTTTACTCGGCTATTGTGAGTAATGCCCAACAATTACCCAATGGAAATATCTTAGTTTGCGAAGGACGTGAGGCCATTTTCTTTGAACTTGACAACAACAATAATATTGTTTGGAAATACCTTCTACCAGTTAGTAATGCTGATGGTACTTTGTACCAACAAGGAGATACCCCCCCGGTCAACGCATTCTCTTTTAGAGCTATTAAATACCCATTGGATTATGAGGCATTCGATGGAAGAGATCTAACACCGGGTGACACAATAGAATTTAATCCTGATCTATCACCTTGCGAATTATTAGGGATGGAAGAAGATAACTTCACCAATGTATTACTCTATCCCAACCCAAGTCGAGACTTCGTTACTATTAGAAGTGCAGACCCAATAACTTCTATCAGCTTATTTAATATAAATGGGCAATTAATCTCTACTCAAACAGGAGGGAACAGTATTGATTTGCGTCGAATTGAAGATGGCATTTACTTTGTAAAAATTTCATCAAATTTTGGAAGTTTTGTAAAAAAATTAATTAAAAAATAAATCCATCGCTTTGTTTATTCTAGAAATAAATTTGCAATGGCTTTTCCTTCAATTTAGTAATATATGTTTATCAAGTGGTGAATCTTCAATTATTTGAAAAGAAAATATGATTTCTTTTAGTTGTATTTTTATGAATCCGCCTTTCTACAGGGACCCCTCGATTCAGAGTAAAAAATATCCATAGATAATTAAATTCAATAATAATTACTGCTACAGCTTTAGGTACCTTTTATCACTTCCCAGTTCCGCATTTAATAAAAAACATACGTAGCATGATTATACAATCGTGGTAGTATTGTTTCTAAAAACTCATTAATAAAACGAGTCATAGGTTAGAGATGAACATTTTTAAAACAGAACTCTATCATCGCTGAGTTACATGATTTATTTCCCTGATATTCTCATCTTTAGATAGCAAATCTGAAAAATTCATCTTGCTTTTTATTAAGTATACAGACTTAGTCATTATTGTATTTATACTTTTTTAACTCTTTTACTGTGATTTTTCTATTAAAAACCAAAATAATTTAAAAATAAATATTTTTTATTAACAAGTAAATCTAACTTGATAATTAAATTTTATTACTGAATATCAGAACATTACAGTTCCTTTCTAAATTTAATATTACATTACATCTATTACATGTTAACATTTTGTTAAGTCGCTATTTTTGGATATTAACATTTATTTAGCATTTTCGCCCCAACTAACACATTCAAATATTATTTATGAAGTCAAAAATTCTACGATTTTTGGTGTTCTTCTTTGCTCTTGGTGTGCTTTCCATGCAAGCCCAAGAAAAGGAGATTACCGGTACAGTAACTGACGAATCTGGCATTCCACTACCAGGCGTTAGTGTTTTAATTAAAGGAACAACTAGTGGAACCCAAACGGATTTTAATGGTAACTACAATTTAGCCGTTAATCTTGGCGATATTGTTGTTTTTTCCTACATTGGAATGACAACCCAAGAAATCACTGTGGGCGATAATTCCGTTATAGATATTTCATTGAAAGAAGACAGTGAGGTACTTGAAGAAGTTATTGTAACGGCACAAGGGATTAAGAGAGAAAAGAAAGCTCTTGGATACGCCGTGAGTACAGTCGAATCTCAAGAAATTGAAGACAGACCTGAAGGAGATGTTGGTAGAATTTTAAGAGGAAAGGCATCTGGTGTTCAAATCACTCAACAAAGCGGTCTATCTGGTTCTGCAACAAACATCAACATCAGGGGGCAAATTTCATTTAATCAAAATAATCAACCTTTATTCATTGTTGACGGTGTACCATTCAGTTCGGACACCAACGCCTCTGGGGATTTCGTTGATGGAAACTCGGGTTCAAGTAGATTTTTAGATCTAGATCCCAATAATATCGAAAGTATCAATATCCTTAAAGGTTTTTCTGCTGCAACTATCTATGGTGAAGCTGGTAAAAATGGTGTCATTCTTATTACGACAAAAGGTGGAGCACTGGGGCAAACAGCCAAAAAAACTGAAATAACTATTAATCAAGGATTGTTTTTTAATGAAATTGCTTCTATGCCAGATTACCAATATCAATACGGTAATGGCTTCGACCAGGCTTTTGGTTGGTTTTTTAGTAATTGGGGCCCAAGTTTTAATGAAGACGGCCCTGCAGGTTGGGGTAATCAAAGTTCTATAGATGAAAATGGAACATTAGCGCATCCTTATTCAACGGCTTCATCAGCAACGGGAATTCCACAGGCCTTTCCAGAATTCGCGGATGCAAGATATGATTGGAAACCCTACAGAAGTGTTGAGAACTTCTTTAGAACAGGTGCTGTTGTGAGCACTTCAATTAATGCCGCCGGTTCAAGTGCTGATGGCAGAGTTGCTTATAATGTCAATTTTGGCCGTTTAGAAGATGAAGGTTTTACACCAGGTAATAAGCTTACAAGAACCAATTTTAGCGTTGGTGGAAGAGCTCAATTGAGTAATAACTTTACCGTTTCAGGTACAATGAATTTTAGCCGAACTGATTTCACAACTCCTCCATTTGCTGCGAGTCAAGGTAATGGTTCATTCGGTGAAGGATCTTCCATATTTGGAAATCTATTCTTCACTCCAATTAGTGTCGATCTGTTAGGATTACCATACCAGAACCCCGTAACTGGTGGGAGTGTCTACTACAGGCAAAATAATAGTATTCAGCACCCTCTATGGACTCTTAATAATGCTCAAAATCGTCAGTTGACTAATCGCGTTTACGGAAACTTGACTACGCAATATGATTTCAATGACAATTTAAATCTAGTATATAGAGTTGGCTTTGACTTCTATAATGAGCGGAATATTAATTTTCAAAATAAGGGTGGAGTGGATCTGCCTGCAAGAACAATTAGCGGTGTACTAGATACGTTTGACAATAATAATATGATTTGGGATCATAATTTTATTTTAAGTGGAAATTATGATTTAACTGACAAATTGGATTTACGATTTAACGCTGGTGCAACCTCAAGATATACCAATTATGACCGTCAAGGCGTAAGTAGCTCAGGTCAAAATGTCTTTGGTGTATTAAGACACTTCAATTTTGATTTACAACAAGATATTCAGTTTACAACTTACCAAAATATTGTTGGATTGTATGGACAATTTGAATTTGGCTATGATGACTTTTTATTTTTAACACTCAACGGTCGAAATGACTGGGCTTCAAATCTGCCGGAGGCCAATAATTCACTATTTTATAAGGGGGCTTCTGTTTCCTTTTTACCAACAGCTGTATTTGAAAATTTAAAATCAAACACCCTTAATTATCTTAAGGTAAGATTGGGCTATGGTGAATCTGCTGGATTTGCTACTGGGTTTCCAGCATCGAGCAATCTATTTATAAATACCCAAGCTTGGCTTGATGAAGGAACCACAGTAGTAACCAATACATTAGACAATGTTTTAGCTAATCCAAATATTAAGCCAGAACGTTATACAGAGTTTGAAGCAGGTTTTGAATCTCGATGGTTGGATAATAGAATTAGATTTGATTTCTCGTTTTTTGATAGAGTAACTAAAGATTTAATTGTTAATAGGCCATTGGATCCCGCTACTGGTGGGACTGAAATTCAAACCAATGTTGGAGAGGTAACCGGATGGGGGTTAGAAGCTGATTTAGGTATAGACATTATAAGAAGTGCTGAACCGACTGGATTTAATTGGGATATTAAATCAAACTTTACGTTGCTAAGATCCAAGGTTACAGATTTGGGTGCTGATACAGATATCATAATTTATGAAGGATTTTCTAATTTAGGAAATGCAGCTATTGAAGGGTTTCAACTAGGAACAATGGTTGGAAGTCGAATTGGAAGAGATGAGAATGGGAATTTTTTAGTTGATGCAAATGGTGATTATATAATTGAAAATCAAGATGAAAATGGCAGAATCCCAGTGATTGGTGATCCTAATCCAGATTTCATTTTAAACGTTGGAAGTGGCTTAAAGTTTAAAAACTTTAATTTCAACTTTTTATTCAATTATGTGCACGGAGGTGATGTCTATAGTTCAACAGTTGCCACCCTACTTGGTAGAGGATTAATTACAGAAACTGTTGATAGAGAAAGTACCTATATTCTTCCAGGAATTAATGCTGCCACTGGTGAGCCAAATACCACACAAATTAATAACTCAACATATTATTTTAATAATGTACTATTTGGTCCAAATGAGCTTCAGGTATATGATGCTACAACTATTAGACTTCAAGAGATATCTCTTAGTTATTCATTACCAAAAGAATTTCTTAAGAAATCCCCATTCGGATCAGTGACTTTTACAGCCCAAGGGTTTAATTTATGGTATAGAGCTGTAAACATTCCTAAGGGAGCAAATTTTGATCCTAATGTGGCAGGTCTAGGGGTCGGTAATGGCCAAGGCTTCGACTTTTTAAATGGCCCGAGTAGCAAAAGATATGGGTTCAGCGTTAATTTAACTTTTTAAGAACTAGATGATCATGAAAAAATTAATAAAATATACAGCAATTTTTATAGTCTTAGCATCATACATTTCTTGTGAAACCACAGATCTTGATTTAAGAACTAATCCAAATGCGCTTAGCCCTGAACAGGCTGATCCTAACTCTCTACTGAATAATATCCAACTGGAATTTATTGATGCAATTGATGGTAATGGCGATGGGTTTGGGAGAGTCGGTGCTGAGTTATCCAGAATCGACTACATGTTTGGTAGAAACTACACTAACAATTATAGCCCTTCAGATTTTGATGATGAATGGCAAAGCACTTATGCAGATATGATGGCAGATATAAGGGTCTTGACGCCATTAGCCGAAGAAGCTAATTTCACTCATCATCTTGGAATTGCGAAAACTCTAGAAGCCTATCTATTGATAACCTTAGTCGATTTTTTTGGGGATGTACCCTATTCTGAAGCAATTCAAGGAATAGCTAATCCAAACCCTAAACTTGATACTGGCGAGGAGGTATACAATAGTGCTTTGGCATTATTAGATGAGGCTATTGCCAATTTCGAATCTGATGCCTCCGCTGAACCAACTTCAGATTTTTTCTACAGCGGGAATACTGATAAATGGATTAAGGCAGTAAATACAATTAAATTAAAAATTTATGTTCAGACTAGATTAGTTGATGCAAATGCTGTTTCCAACTTTAACACTATCATAAACAATGGAAATTACATCTCCTCATCAGATGATGATTTCCAATTTAATGGTTGGGGGACTAATGAAGTTCAACCAGATGTGCGTCATCCACGTTACAGCAATAGTTATACTGTAACTGGCGGTGAAGACTACATGTCTAATTGGCTCATGAGTTATATGTTGAACAACAATGACCCAAGAATACGGTACTATTTTTATCGTCAAGTCAATGCCACTCCAGGTACAGGTACAGATCCAAATGAAGAGACTCTTCAATGTTCAGTGCAAGATGTTCCGGTACACTATTTAGGCACGCCTTTTGAAAATATTTGGTGTTCCTTACCTAATGGCTATTGGGGTAGAATTCATGGAAATAACGAGGGAATTCCACCTGACGGTTTCTTAAGAACATTAGCAGGAGTCTATCCAGCAGGAGGTGCCTTTGATGACGATCGTTTTGAAGCGCTTTCACAAGGAGATGGCGCAGCTGGTTTAGGCGCAATAACACCATTAATATTAGCTTCCACAGTTAGCTTTTATCAAGCTGAGATGGCCATGGTTAACAATAGTCCCCTCGAAGCTAAATCCTTTTTACTTGATGGATTAGCTAAATCTGTCACGAAAGTTACATCCTTTGGATCTTTTGATACCACAGCAGATTTGTCTATCGCACCAACTGCGCAGGATATCGCAAGTCATGCTGCTGATATCGAAGCAAAATTTGATTCTGCTTCCACTGAAGATCAATGGAATATTATTGGAGAAGAATTTTTTACTAATTTGTATGGAAATGGTATTGATGGTTATAATTTTTACAGACGTACAGGATTTCCAAATACTGTACCACCCAATATTGAACCAAATCCAGGAGCTTTTATAAGATCATTGTTCTATCCTGCTAATTTTGTAAACAATAATTCTAACGCCACTCAGAAAGCAGCAGTAACCGAACAAGTGTTTTGGGATACTAATCCGGCTTCACCTGGCTTTCCAATAGCTAATTAATTAAAAAAAATGATGAAAAAAAACGTATATATTTTTAGTCTTTTTGCATTACTAATTGTTCTCGGATGTTCAAAAGATGACAGCAGTATTATAAGTCAAGTAGACAGTAATGTAGAAAGAGGCGCAATTCTGAGAACAATTAGTGTTGACCCATTAAATTTCGATTTAAGAGACCCAGAAAGATCGTGGAATCTACAAGTTGAAATGGAGGATAATAGAAACGGCAATCTATTAGATTTTGTGAATGTTTTTGTAACCTTCTTTGATAACACCCCAGAGAATGGATCTAATGATGTAGACAAGTCTTTTGTTAAACAAATCCCTGCTAATGCATTTTTTACTGGGGAAAATAATTTACCAAGAGCTGATCTTGAACTAACTTTACCTGAGGTGGCATCAGCGGCTGGTTTGACCCCAGAACAATATCAAGGAGGTGATGTTTTTAGAGTTGAACTTGAATTAAACTTAACCGATGGAAGAATCTTCACAAAAGATGATGTTAATGGTGGTGTTGCTGGCGGTTCTTTTTTCCGTTCACCATTTCAGTACAGACTAACGATAGTTGGATGCCCGCCACGACCAGGAACTTATACTATAAACATGACTGATGCTTATGGTGACGGATGGCAGTCCACCACTGCCGATGACGGGCCAGGAATTCAGGTCTTTGCTGATGGTATTTTAATCGCTGAAGTAGGTATTTGTACCGATTACAACGACTCTCAAGATGCGTGGTGTTCAGGAGGAGGTAGTAGCGGCAGCGATACTATCGATATTCCAGATGGTGTTGAAAATTTAGAATGGATATTTCCCGGAGACTTCTGGGGAGAAATGGGTTTTGAAATCTTAGGTCCTGAAGGTCAGGTATTATATACCGCCGCTGAAGGTTCACAAGCCGAGGGTGAGTTTTTTGTTGTCTTATGTAGATTTGATTAAGTATTAAATTAACATAGAAACAATTATTTGATGTTTTGACAAAGCTTTAGATTTTTAATCTAAAGCTTTGTTTATTGTAATATATTTAGACATTATATGAAGTATCATGACATATATGGAATCAGGGCTATTATTGAAGCTCTTGGTGCCAATCAATCCATCGACAAAGTTTTTATTCAGCAAGGCCTGGATGGTCCTTTAATTAAGGAATTAAAATCAGCACTTAAAAGAAATGGTATTACCCCTCATTATGTTCCTCAAGAAAAACTCTACCGGCTAAGTAAGGGCAATCATCAGGGTGCCATTGCTAAAATTTCACCCGTTAGTTTTATTGGAATTGAAGCGTTGGTTGAAGAAAGTCTTTCTAAATCTTCAAACCCGGTCTTTCTTATTCTTGACCAACTTAGCGACGTGAGAAATTTTGGAGCTATCATTAGAACAGCTGAGTGCACTGGAGTATCAGGAATTATTATTCAGAAACAAGGTAGTGCACCTATCAATGCTGACACCGTAAAAACAAGTGCTGGTGCAGTTTTTAACATGCCAATTTGCAAAGTAGATCATGTTAAAGACGCTATTTATTTTCTTCAGGGATCAGGCATAAAAATAATTGCTGCCTCTGAAAAAGCTACTGATTTGGTTTATAATCTAGATTTAAAGGAACCCATAGCACTAATTATGGGGTCGGAAGGTAAAGGAATAAATCCGTCTGTTTTAAAAATTAGTGATCATCTTGTAAAACTCCCAATAATAGGGAAAATTGATTCTTTAAACGTTTCTGTGGCCTGTGGTGCCATTCTATATGAAGTAGTTCGACAAAGGATTTAGTTGTCTTTTTTTTTGAAGATATAGTTGACATTTATTTTGTTAGTTTCTTCCTGATCTTCTTCATTCTTGTCGATATGTTCAATAAAATTTCCGTGTTCATCGAAGTGTCTCATAAATGGATCATCTTCCTCGTCGTAGTCAAGTTGTTCCCAACTATATTTTTCAGGCTTAGCAATAGACTTTCTAAAAATTAAAGCAAAAACAAAGCCTACAATCAACCCACTTAAATGCCCCTGCCAGGACATACCTTCTTTAATGGGAAATATATACCACACCATACTTCCGTACAAAAACACGACCAAGAAAGACAGTGCTACAAGCCTGTAATGACGTGCGAAGATCCCCTTAAAAAAAATAAACCCGAAAAGGACATAGATAACCCCACTTGCTCCAATATGATTACCCCGATTGGCAATAAGCCAGGTTAGCAAACCAGAAAAAAGAGCCCCTAATAACAAAACCTTCCATGCAATCTTTGGATAGAAAAAAAACAAGGCCATTGATAAGACAAATATGGGAATCGTATTATTATACAGATGGGAAATATCCCCATGCAGAAAAGGACTTGTAAATGCACCAAGAAATCCCCATGTTTCACTGGGGCGAACACCGAAACTTTTTATGCTATAATCCACTCGAACCTGATACCAGAATACCAGCCAAAGCAGCAATACAATAAGAACTGGATAAATAATAACTTTGGGTGAATACTTGAATTGCATGCTCAATCTTAAACAAAGATTTTACCAAATATAGTTTAATGAAATATTGTCATGGTCTTTTTGTAATTTCGATCAATGATCTCACCACTTGCAGAGCGCTTAAGGCCAAAATCATTAGACTCTTATTTAGGACAAGAACATCTTGTTTCTAAAGGGAAACCTGTGTATCAACAGATTAAAAACGGAGTCTTACCCTCAATACTCTTTTGGGGACCACCTGGTACTGGTAAGACTACTCTTGCTCAAATAATTGCACAAGAATCTGACAGACCTTTTTTTAAATTAAGTGCCATAAACGCTGGGGTCAAGGATGTACGAGATGTGATTGAAAGAGCCAAAAAAAATGACGGTTTATTTACCACTAAAAACCCCATACTATTTATTGACGAGATTCATAGATTTAGTAAATCGCAACAAGACTCTCTTCTGGAAGCAGTAGAAAAAGGATGGGTAACCTTGATTGGAGCTACTACTGAAAACCCAAGCTTTGAAGTAATCTCGGCCTTACTTTCAAGGTGCCAAGTTTATATTCTCAAATCACTAACCAAAAAAGATCTGGACGCCCTTTTAAAAATTGCAGCTGAAACGGATGAATTACTCCAAAAGAAATCTATTGAATTAAAAGAAACTGAGGAAATTATTAGATTGTCTGGAGGAGATGCACGCAAACTTTTAAACCTATTCGAACTTATTGTCAATAATATCAATGAAGATACTATAGTCATTACAAATCGGCTGGTAAACGAACAAATCCAATCCAAATCAGTTAGATATGATAAAACCGGAGAGCAACATTATGACATCATTTCGGCCTTTATTAAATCTATTAGAGGGAGCGACCCAAATGCAGCAGTCTATTACCTAGCACGAATGATAGAAGGTGGTGAAGATGTCAAATTTATAGCTAGACGACTCCTAATTTTGGCGAGTGAAGATATTGGCAATGCCAATCCAACAGCATTAGTAATTGCCAACAATACATTTCAAGCTGTTTCTGTTGTAGGAAATCCAGAATCAAGAATAATACTGAGCCAGTGTGTTATTTATTTAGCATGTTCTATAAAAAGTAACACCTCATACATGGCTATCAATAAGGCTCAAAAATTAGTTAAAGAAACTGGTGATCTTGAGGTTCCTATACACTTACGCAACGCACCTACCGCCTTAATGAAAGAGATTGGTTATGGGAAGACCTATAAATACGCACACGACTACGATGGGAATTTTATTAATCAAGAATTCTTACCGGAAGAAATTGCCAATACAACACTATTTGAACCTGGAGATAATCAGCGAGAAACAGCACAAAAATCCTATCTAAGAGAAAAATGGAAGGATAAGTATGGCTATTGAAATTTTAAATTTATCACCTCAACAGTTGTAACAGATGTGCCATCATTAGCAGAAATTTTCCACTGGCCATTGTGCTTAAAAACAATAGCATCCTGTCCCTTTACCATATATATACCCTCAGCAGCAGTAGAAAGAAGATTCATAATAATTGTGTCGGTCAAATCCTTTACCTCATAGCCATAATTGGTTTTTGTGGCTCTTAAAATAGCATCTGCCTCTACCTTTTTCTTTTCAAAACTAACTTCTGGACTGGTCGTAGCTTGAGGTTCAGTCGCGTCCACTGCTACCCCACTTACCGCTGCCAGGTCACCCGATACAGGCACTGAAGGACTCTTCAGGGGCACCTCAACTGCCTGTGGCTTAGATTTAGTTGCAATTACTTCCTTTTCGGAGGTCTCTTGTTGATCAACAGGCATGTACTTGTAAGGTAAATTGTCTATTGTTACAAAGGCGTCTCTTACCGATTCTTGATAGGCTCTCTCATGGTTGTTAGTACCCGATTTACCAATTCTGGATTCTAGTAAAATATTGTTTCTACAATCTTTAACGACGACCACTAGACGTTTTTGTCTGAAGCCGCCCTTGGCAGGAACAACCTCTGCATATGCCGCGAGGCACCGATCTTGAAATAGGTCTTGAGGTAATTCATCTTCTTCCAAATAAGCCTCAAATCCTTTACGATTAAATAAGAACTTAGTTAGTGAGTTTAAATTATAAGTATCCTTACCTTTTAAAAAGACAAACTGATTGGGAATGACAACATACTTGTATCTATCAAGTTGGCCTTGAGCTAGAAGAATTGTTGTAATTGATATTAACAAAATAGATAACTGTAGTCTCTTCATTTTAAAGCCAGTTTTTTAATTCGTTAAGTTTAGAAATTCTAAGTTTAGTGTAATCCTTGTTGCTGTTTTTATAATCAAACCAAACAGAATTCATACCAACATTTTCAGCACCTTCTACATCTGCCTCAATATTATCTCCTATCATAATGGATTCATCTGGTGCAGCTGAGGCCACTTGCATGGCAAAGTTAAAGATTCTTGGATTAGGCTTTTTGACTCCTACCTGTTCTGAATTGGTGACGGTCTGGAAATAATCAAGGATATTGGAATTGATAAGTTTGCGCTCTTGAGCCTCGCTGAAACCATTGGTAATAATATGAAGCTGATAATTTTGCTTTAAATATTCTAAAAGATCTACAGTCCCTTCAAATAAATAATTAATGGTCGTTAAATGTTCAATGTACGAAATAGACAAGATATCAATGACTTCATCTGCTGGAAAATAGGCTACAGAATCAAATGCCTCTCTCAAGCGATTATACCTGAGATCAGGTTTAGAAATACGCTCTTCTCTATAGAGTTTCCAATATTTTAGATTTATAGGTTCATACACATTTAAGAAATTATTCAAGTCCACTTCTATATTGTGAATCTCGAAAATACGTTTAAAGGTTAGTGCAGAGTTTTTATCAAAATCCCACAAAGTGTGATCCAGATCAAAAAACACGTGTTTAATATTTTTAAGTTTCAACTGAATCAATGATTTGATTAAACATTTCTCTAAACCCAGTCCAACGGGCTTCACTTCCCAAAGAATAATTATGAAAAACAGTTACAAAGGTACCATCAACACCTTTGATTACATTTACAATTCTATCAATTAGTTGTTTTCTATCGAGTTGCGATTTTAGTTTTAATAAGGCAAAATCCATACAATGATATGGAACGACCTGCAATGGGGTTTGAATTTCATAATCCAGATCATAGAAAAGAAATGGTGTACAGCTACCAGCTCTGAAACCAATATGGTTTACATACCCCATTGTAAAGTCTTTTCGTATTTCCAAATCATTTAAATTTCTATAAGTTGTAGGTAAATTTAGTTTTGAATACGAGTTTCTTACGGCAATAACTTCTCTATGTGTAATGCGCTCCATTCTATCTTTATCTCTTTTCAATTGCAGTGGATCTTCAAGGGAATTGTAGGATGCCTTGAGACCAACATCACAATAATCCGCAATAGATTTTATTAATGATACAAATATCTTTTTATTAGGACTAATATTCTTGTCATAGGTAGAGTAATCACCAATTAAGAAAAAGAATTGAAACTTTGTCTCTGCCGCTTTCTGTCTTTTAACAATCCATTTAAACGAATCATATGGATCACGCCGAAAGCCCGACATTACCAGAAATCGTTGATATAGTTGAAAAAACTTAAACCGAAGAATATCACTAGCATAGCCTCCAAAAGATCTCAGGAGTCCTTTGTGCTTAAAGTAATAAGCAATGGGAACATCAATGACTGGAATAATTTGGTATCTTTTCTTAGGAAAGATATAGCTAGGAAATTGAAGCTGTAGTTTAGTTTTTAGTTTTAAAGCCCAAATATCCACAACCGGTTGTTCTAAAAACCCATTTTGAAATGCAAGGCTCTCCGAAGCCATAAATCTTCCAAAATCATCACTAACATGTGGCCAATACTCCTCATATCTGCTCAGTAAAAAAAAGGAAGCAGCAAAAATATCAAAAGGTAAATCGCTACGTTCATTGGTTGGAAAAAAACCTTTAGTTTCCTCCCAATTCTGTACCTTGATATCAAAATCAGATAAGCCTTGGTCAAAAAGCAAATCATGACTTTTAACATGAAACTCGTTGCTCAAGGGCTTTTTTGAATACGACATCTTTATAGAATCATGAGCTATAAAGTCTTCAACCTTAGAGGTATAATTAACCTCAAGTAATAACACCCTTTTAAAAATATGATTAAAGGTATAGGTCAGTCTTGGTGTTATTTTATGCGTATAAACTAAAAGCATTAAGAACAGAACATTAATTAGAGGAAGCCTTCATCTGCGAAGCTAAAATACGCATGTTCTGTTACAATTAAATGATCCAAAACCTTCACATCTAATAATTCTCCAGCTGCCTTTAATTTTTGTGTAATAGACTTATCGGCTTTGCTGGCTCGAAGTGTACCTGATGGATGGTTATGAATTAAGATTATGGACGTAGCACCTTCCTCCAAAGCCTGTTTCATAACAAGTCTGGTATCTACCAATGTACCAGTCATACCACCTCTACTCAACTGTTGTTTTCTTAATATCTTATTAGAATTATTAAGGAATAAAATCCAAAACTCTTCATGAGGTAAGTCTCCAATTATTGGTTGCATAATTCTAAAAACAGTATTACTGGACTCAATTTTGTCCAACACAATTTCACCTTCAACACCCCTTCTTCTCCCTATCTCAAGAGCCGCGGCAATTGCAATAGCCTTAGCTTCTCCTATTCCCTTGAACTTCATGAGTTGTTTTAAGGATAACTTCCCTAATGAATATAAGTTGTTATCAACACTCGAAAGAATACGTTTACTTAGGGCAACAGCTGACTCGTTCTTGCTTCCTGAGCCAATAAGTATGGCGATTAATTCTGCATTGCTCAAAGAGTTTCTTCCCTTATCTCTTAACTTCTCACGAGGTTGATCGTCTTGAGACCAGGATTTAATGCTCATTGAGTTTGAAAATTCTGCCATAGGTTAAAGATAAAAAATTGAAAATTTCAATATCTTAACCAAAATTAGTTTTGTAAATCCATGAGGTCTTTTTTCAATAGTGGTATTTATGATGAGATTATTTCCAGGGTAAATCAACTCAATGAAGACACACCTGCACTTTGGGGCAGGATGAATCCTGCGCAGATGATGCATCACTGTCAAATGCCCTTACATATCATTCTTGAAAAGAACGATTATGGGGTGAAACCCAACTGGTTAATCAACCTACTCTTTAAAAAATCAATGTATAGTGATAAACTATGGCGAAAAAATATGCCTACGGCTAAAGGCTTTGCAGTAAAAGCAGATTATGATTTTAATAATGAGAAAGAAGAACTGCTAAGCCTCCTTACAGAATTGAACCAGCATAAAAATAAAACTGAATGGCAAGATCATCCGGCTTTTGGAAAGTTAAGCAAAGATCAATGGGGTAAAATGCAGTATAAACACCTGGACCATCACTTGAGACAATTTGGAGTTTAATGAAATACCCACCACAGCACCATCAAGACGACACACGTGAACACATGATTGCCGTTATAAAGCATTATCCGCTTGCAACTGTTATTTCTGTGCATGAGAATGAACCATTTGTAACTCATCTGCCCCTCGTGTTTGAAGACAATAAACTAATTGGGCATATAGATATTTTTAATCCACATGCCAAACTTCTGAAGGATAGCAAACCGGTAACAATAATTTTTCAAGGACCACAATGCTACATTTCACCCAGTGTATACAGCACCACGCAGTTGCCAACTTGGAACTATGTTAAGGTGCATATAAAGGGAATAGTTAATGCCATAGAAAACAAAGAGGCCTTAAAAGAATCTCTAATTACTATGACAGAATTTCTTGAAGGTGAAAACCCAAAATATACTTTAGATGCTGACAATCCCAGAATGCAGAGGAATTTAGACTATATTGAAATGTTCGAAATTAGTATCTTAGAATGGGAAGGGAAATTTAAATTATCACAGGATAAGAAACCAGGGGATAGAATGGCCGCAAGAGAAGAGCTCATTTCATCAAATCAAAAAAGTATCAGGCTCTTTTTAGATCTAATTTTTTAACAAATTCCGCACTATGAATAACATAAAAAAAGAAGACATAAGTCAGGATGTTTTTGATTTGTACGATGATTATGCGCATAACAAGCTCAATAGGAAGCAATTTTTAGAAAAGCTTTCTATTTATGCGGTAGGTGGGCTTACCTTACCCTCACTTTTAAATTTTATTTCACCAAACTATTTAGACACCTTATTGGTTCAACCAGATGACCCAAATCTTGATTCGAAGATGATTAATTACCGTTCACCCAAAGGTGGTGGCACTATCAGTGGTCTTTTTTCTATGCCTAAGGACCCAAGCGAAAAATTGCCTGGAATTGTTATTGTTCACGAAAACAGGGGGTTAAATCCATATATAGAAGACGTTGGGAGGCGCGCTGCTCTAGAAGGATTTATATCATTGGCACCTGATGCTCTATCCCCCCTTGGTGGTTATCCTGGAAATGATGATGATGGCAGAACAATGCAACGACAAAGGGACCGCAACGAGATGTTAGAAGATTTCATAGCTGCATTTGAACACCTCAGAACTCACGAGAAATGCAATGGCCGGATTGGGGTTGTTGGTTTTTGTTTTGGGGGGTGGATCTCTAATATGATGGCTGTAAAATTACAGGAATTAGGTGCGGCAGTACCTTATTATGGACGACAACCTCAGACCTCAGCGGAGGTTGCTCAAATAAAGGCACCTCTGATGCTTCATTATGCAGAATTAGATAAGCGCGTAAATGCCGGATGGCCAGATTATGAAATTGAACTAAAGAAAAACAATATTACCTATGAAGCCTATATTTATCGAGAGGTTAACCACGGCTTCCATAATAACACCACCCCACGTTATGATAAAGCTGCGGCCAATTTATCATGGGAAAGAACCATCAAATTCTTTAAAACTCACTTGTAGAATAGTTAACCACTAATGCTATTAAAATGAAATCTACCAACAAAACTATATTATTCTTATTAATCCTTTTGGGAATAGTTGCCAACATCAAGGTTTATTCCCAAGAAGTAGAGGTCACGAACGATTCCATTAAGCAAGTCCCTGTTCCTGTCAATATTGTTGACATTATTAAAGAAATAAGGGAGGTAAATAATGATTTAAAACTCATCAAGAAAAAGGCTAAGCCCTCAAAGGACCTTATTCAGATTGATTCAATTTATCCTAGCTATAAAGAGTTTTTAAGTAAACAAGAGGCTGTTTCGAGAGCGTTCGTTTTATCAAATCCTAACCGTCAAAAGATTGAGAATCAAATAAAAAAATGGGGGGTTTATAAAGAGGCCATATCTAAATGGGAAAGTAAAATTAATGATTATAACAACAAAAATTCAGCATTGATCCATGATCTCAATTCTAAAATTAAAACCTGGAACCTCACCTATAAAAATGCCAATGAAAATAATGCACCCAGAGAGCTACTGGGGTATGCACAAGGGATAAGAGATAGTCTATATTTAGCCGATAAAGCAATTACACGGACCACAACAAAATACCTGAGATTACAAACCAAATTTGCACGACTTGGTGAGATTGTAGACGAAATTAGAAGTGAACTTCAGCAATTTAAAAGATCTAAACAATACCATGTATTGCACAAACGCCACACAAATATTTGGAACCCTGAGGATCGAGATTTCAAAACTAACGATGATGGAAAGGAAGCCTTAGAATCCTATGAAACTGCTATGGTAGACCTATACAGATACGTTATTAGTAAACCAGAGTTTTTAATAAATTATGTAATCACAATGGTGGTGTTCTTCTTCCTGTTGCGCTATTTCCGAAGAGCATTTATTAAATACCCATTAGAAGAGAAGAACTCAAGGTTGAAGCGATTTGGAACACTTCTAACCCAACAAAGCACCTTAATTCTTATTTTCGCAGGTCTCGCCTTTTTAAGGTTCTATATTGTCGGCAATGAACGTATTTTTTCCGATGTGATCAATGTGGCAATGATGTTAACCATTATTCCTATCGTAAAATTATATGAACCCAAGTTTTTTAGAAGTTTCTTTTATTTCTTAACTGGAATGTATGTACTAGATGCATTCAAAACCTATGCTTGGTTTAGTTCACTAGATTACAGATTATTTCTTTTCTTAGAATTTGGATTACTCATAGTACTGGTATTGCGTTATTCCTCATCGTATCTGCTTCAAAACAAGCGCCCCGAAACTCGCCGTTTTTCCAAGTACTTTCAATATCTCAGACCTGCCATCTTATCAGGTATTCTAGTCGGAATTATTGCCAATATTTTCGGGTACACTAATCTAGCCGATATTGTCCTTATAGTATCCATACAAAGCGGTATCGTCTCGGTTTTTGCCTACGCCATTTTACTAATTGTAGAAAGTATGGCTATTAGTGTTGTTTATAGACATTATGAACGCCCATTGCAGAAAACAAAGAAGAATCAGTTAGTAATTGAAAAAGATGTTCTTAAATATATTAAGATTATAGTCGTCACAATATGGGCAGTTCTATTTTTGGGAATAATTGACAGGCTTGAAGACTTTATTGATTATTTAGAACTTTTTCTCTCTGAAACGTATACAATTGGCAGCATCTCTTTTACTTTAGGAGCGATTTTTTCATTCTTCTTAGTCCTTTTCATTTCTTACACACTCTCGAAGCTCGTCTCCTTTTTTGTCAATGAAGATAACGAAATCTTAAAAGTGTTTAATTTCTCAAAAGGAGTTCCCACCGCCATTTCGGTTGTTTCTAGATATGCAATTATAGGTTTCGGGTTCATTTTTGCTCTTTCGATTTTGGGTATAGATTTAAGCACATTTAATCTAATGGCAGGAGCCCTTGGTTTAGGTATTGGCTTTGGGTTACAAACAATAATATCCAATTTCGTATCTGGACTTATTCTGATTTTTGAACGTCCAATACTACCCGGCGATTCGGTTGAATTTAATGATTTGTGGGGGACAGTTACAAAGATAGGTATAAGAGCCTCTGTCGTTAATACTTATGATGGGGCAGAAGTTATTGTACCAAATAATAATTTAATAACGAACGATTTGATCAATTGGACTCACTCGAGTAAAATAAGAAGAATGCAAATAAACATAGGTACATCCTATTCGAGTGATCCAAACAGAGTATTAGAAATACTTAGTAACGCTGCTAAAAAACATTCTGCAGTCTTAAAAGATCCAGAACCACAGGTTCTTTTTATGGAATTTGGTGAGAGCTCACTTAATTTCAGTTTAAGATATTGGGTTTATTTTGAGGACGGATTTGCTTCCAAAAGTGACATTTCAATAGCAATTTATAATGCCTTTAAAGAAGCTCAAATTGAAATTCCGTTCCCACAACGGGATTTACATATTAAAAGCATCACCAAAGGGGAAAATCCAACTACGGAAATTGGATTCAATCCTAGTACAGATGACTAAGATGTTATAGGATTTGTCTAATAGAATTTTTTAAGTTCTTCGATATCCAAACCACCGTAGTTACCTGAACTCATTAATAACAAGGATTTATTTCTAAAATTTTGCTCTAACAAAAAGAATTTAAACAATTCTGGATTGGTGAATATTTTCAAATCATTCCTATTAAATGCTTCTGAAATTTGAGATTCAGAGACTTCGTCAAGCTTCTTAATTTTAACTGCATGTGGAGAATAAAAAACTACGGCAATATCAGCTGCATTTAGAGCCCCTTCATATTCTTTTAGAAATTTTGCATTAAGACTACTATATGTGTGTAGTTCCAAACAAGCTAACAATTGGCGATCTGGATACTGAGATTTTACAGCTTTTGTGGTTGCTTTTACCTTACTTGGTGAATGTGCAAAATCTTTAAAGGCAACTGAATTTGAATTCTCTGCAATTTTTTCGAGACGCTTACTAGCACCTTTAAATGTGCTTATAGCCTCATAGAAATCTTCTTCATCAACTCCCATATGTTGACAAATCCATTTGGCTCCAGCCAAATTATTAAGATTGTGTCGCCCAAAAAGTTCAATAGGCATGGGGCCATCTTCTGTTTCTAACATAGTTGTTCCTTCTTCGACATAATACTCAGGAGTTTCGTAGGGCAACTTTCTAATTTGGTTTTCGGTAGCTTCTACAATTCTAGCGACCTTCGGATCCTCTGAGTTATAATTAATACTTCCACCTCTAACTATAGAATCAAGGAATATCTCAAACTGCTTCACATAATTTTCATAGGTTGGAAAGACATTGATGTGATCCCAGGCAATCCCACTTAGCAAGGCAATGTTAGGCTTGTATAAATGAAATTTAGGACGTCTATCAATTGGAGAACTCAAGTACTCATCCCCTTCTAGAACTATAAAATCGTTATCGTCTGTTAGTTTTACCATAACGTCAAACCCTTCTAGTTGGGCACCCACCATATAATCCACCTCTCGGTCATGATAATTCATAACATGTAAAATCATAGCCGTAATTGTAGTCTTTCCATGACTACCACCAATAACAACCCTAGTTTTATCCTTAGATTGCTCATAAAGAAATTCAGGGTAACTATACACTTTAAGACCTAATTCCTGAGCTCTCAATAATTCAGGATTATCGACCTTGGCATGCATTCCTAGGATAATAGCATCTAATTCCTCTGTTATTTTATCTGGAAACCAGCCATATTCTTGGGGCAATAAGCCAATTGTTTCCAACCTTGATTTTGATGGGTCAAAAATCGTGTCATCACTTCCTGTGATGTTATAACCTTTATTGTGCAACGCAATTGCCAGGTTGTGCATAGCAGCACCACCAATAGCTATGAAATGGATATTCATACCAAATATATTCTACAGTAAAAATACATTAAGTTTTGAGAGAACTGATGGTATTTTTATGGAATATACCTAGTATAAAAAATCAGGATTTAGAGCCAAACTATTAAATAATTTTGCCTTTGTAGAAAAGTACTTGTTTTGAAGTTCAATGGCCTTTAATTGACTATTAATAAGACTGGACTCACGTGAGTTCACAAGAAACAAGGAACTCTCTCCTATATCAAATTTTCTTATTTCTGCACGTAGCATTCGCTCATAATCAGATACCATTTGTTCTGTTACATCATTTTGCACAATAAAAGAAGCTAGCTCCTGTCTTATAGCTTCAATCTTGTTTCCAAGGGTAATTCGTGTGGCGTCAATTTCAAATTCAGCATCTCTAATTTTCAACTTAGCCAAGTTCAACTCACCTCGTTCTTTTCTTAAAAATAAAGGAAAACTAAAATTAACTGCGGCTTTATAATTTGAAGTTGTAAAGGCATCAATTGAGTTGTTTCTTTCATTTAAAAAATTGTACTCAAGATCAATCCTAGGTAAGAGCATATTGGACTTTAGTTGACGATCTACCTGCAAATTTTGCAACTTATAATCTAATGACAAAAGTTTAGGGTGCGCATCTAACAACAAGCTGTCTGGTTCAAAAGATGATAAATTAAATGTATCATCAACTACCGTTTCAGTTTCCAAATCAGGAATTACACCTGGCTGTAATTCTATTGGAATATTACCATCAAACCACAAGTAATTGGTCAACTCAAAGCTAGCCTTAACAAATTTGATTCGAGTTTGTTCTGCCTTTAATACTCTGTCATTAACCGCTATTCTGGCTTCCACAGAATCAATAGCGGCAAACTGCCCAGTTTCTGCCCCTCGTTTTATTCCCTGAAAACGTTGTTCAGCATTAACTAGAAAGCGTTGAAACAATTGATTCTCTTTATACGCTTGCAACCACTTAAAATAGGCCAATGAAGCTTCATACAAAATGTTATTGACCAACAAATCTCTATCCGCCTTGGCCTGCTCTCTAAATAGTTTAGCTTGCTTCAATTGGGCCATTCGCTTGTTGATTAATAGGCCTTGGGCTAAGGAAAAGGATACCCCTGCACTATACAAACCTTCCGCTGAAGTATCGTTCTCGGGATTTAAAAAATCTCCCCTATTATCTTCAAAATTACCTTTCAATTCAATACCATACCATGTCGGTATTTTAAAGGTAGCATTGAGTTTGTCATAGTACTCTGTATTCTTAAACTTCTTACGGTCATAATCAACCTCTATTTTTGGGTCAAATGCACCTCTTGATCGCATTAGATTCGCCTGACTTTCATCTATAACTAATTGTGCTTGTTTTACAACTGGATGAAAACGTTTGACATATCCCAGATATTCATCAAATCGAAAAATCTTATTGAGACTATCCAGCGGCAATTCTACCTGACTACTTCCTACCTGAATGACAAGAAGACACAGTATGTATTTTAGGTAAGATCTCATGGCTTACTTTTTAGCGGTTTTACCAGAATCTATAGGTTGGTAGTAATTTGGAGGAAACCCATTTAACTGCCTCCAAATTTCAAACCAAATTGGAACATCCTCTAATAATGCCATAGTAAAGGCACCTGAACCAGCTCTAATTTCTTGCGGCCATGGGTGATCATCTGGATCTGGTTTTAAAAGAATTCTGAACTTACCATTTGAACTTATAAAGTTCTCAACAGCAACAACTTCCCCACCATAAGTTCCATAGGACACATTTGGCCAACCTCTAAAAATAATTGCTGGCCAACCATCAAACTGAATTCTTACTTTTTCACCTAAATGCATTAATGGTAAATCAATTGGATCTACATAAGTTTCGACCGCCAAATCAACTTGTGCAGGCATAATTCCCACCAATTCCTCTCCTTCCTTAAATGTGACACCAATACCTCCTCTAAGGGCTTTATTTATATAGCCATCAAGCGGAGCGGTTATAAACAATAAACTATTTCGAATTTGATAGTTAGATACTTCATTGTCTAATTTGGTCACCTGCGCCTCTGTATCTAGTTGGCCAGACATCGCTGCAAACTTCTCACTCTCTGCCTTTGAAATCTTATCGATGTATGAAGCATCTGTTGATGAAATATTTACCTCTGCATTGATAACTTCATTCTGACTTGCCGCCAGTTTGGCTTTCTGCGAAATGAGTTTAGCTTCATTTTCCTGAAACTTTAGTCTGGCTTCCTCAAAATCTTTTAAGGATATAATTCCATCGTTTTCTAGCTCCTGAGCACGATCAAATCTTGTCGTAGCAATGCGCATATTCGTCTTAGCGGCCTCTAGATTAATACTATCTTCTTGCACCTTAAGTTTTGATTGGTATAATTTGTTTCTAGCCTGCTTGAGCTTTAAAACTCGCTCTTTTTTAAGGGCCTCAATCTGAACCTCTTTAGCCTTCACCTTTTGCTCATAAGACTTTGCAGAAAAGGCTTTTGCATCTCTCATCTGACCAGTTCTCTCTACCAATTGAGGATCAAAATACTCACTTTTAACTTCGGCAATCTCCATAATAGTATCACCCTTCTTTACCAAATTACCTTCACGTACATGCCAGGCAACAATTCTTCCGGGAATAGGAGATTGTATTGTCTGTGGTCGTTGGTCTGGAGTTAAGGTAGTGACCTCCCCTCTACCAGTAATATTCTGCGTCCATGGGAAAAACAAGATAATAAAAGCAGTCAAGGCAAAACCAGTTAAGAATCGGTTGAAATACTTATAATATTGTTTTCCAAATACATGACCTGCAGATCTGTATTTTGTGAGATCTACTTTTTTATTTAAAGGATTATTTGAAATGTTTAGCATGATTCTATTCTTTAAACAATTACACCTTTTTTAAGTTGAATTACTTGTGTACACTTATCAACCCACTCATTATTAAAACTCACTACAATAAGTGACCATGGATGCTTAGGATCAGTTAACCTGTCAATAATCCTTTTAACCTCATATTTCTCAAAATGCTCAAGCGGCTCTTCTAAAATCAAAGCTTTAGGTTTTACAATAATGGCTCTGGCTAGAATAATTTTCTTCGCTACTGTAAAGGACATCTGACGGCCTTCGGGATAAATGATGGTATCCAAGCCTTTTTCAGACTCTCTCATATATTCCAATAGTCCAACTAGTTCTATAACTTCATATATCTGATCATCAGTTATATTTTTGTCTCCTAATGTGATGTTCTCACGAATACTTCCTTCAAAGGGTGTTTCATCCACTAATGACATTCCCAGCTGAGCTCTGTAAGAATTAATCTTTAAATTATCTAAGGCCTGATCATTCACATAAATACGACCTGATGTGGGCTCGATAATTCCAGATATCATTCTCAATAAACTGGACTTCCCAGAACCACTCTCGCCTTGAATTAAGATCCGACTCTTAGGAGTTATGGTTAAGTTGATATCCTTTAAAATATGAAGAGACCTATTGGGTACTTCATAAGCAATATGATCCAATTCAATTTTAAAATCATCAATACTGCGGACTTCATTACCTTCTTGATCTTCAATTTGTTTGTCGACAACCTGTCCCATTTTCTCTAATGAGGTTAAAACATCATAAAAGGATTCCAGTCCGAGAATTAATTTTTCAACTGAAGATATTACCAATAAAATGATGATCTCTGCGGCGACAAATTGCCCAATATTCATTTCCTGAGATAGCACAAGTAAGCCACCAATAATTAATAGCCCTCCTGTTACAAGAACTTTAAATCCAATCATTTGAATGAACTGTAAGACTAGAATTCTAAAGTGCGATTCTCTTGCAATAAGATATCCATCAACCAATCTATCGTTTTTATCCACTGCTAATGAGGTGCGTCCAGACACTTTAAAACTGGTAATGGCCCTGGCAACTTCTTGAATCCAATGTGCCACCATATACTTTTTCTTAGATTCCATTAAACTCGTCTGCATACCGCGCTCGATAGTAAACTTAAAGACCACATAGATTAGAATGACTAATAGTAATCCAAAAGCAATAAAAAACGGATGGTAAAAGGACAATAGAATCAATGCAAATACAATTTGTAAAACCGCTGCTGGAACATCTATTAACAATTTATCAAGTCCCTTCTGAACTGTTAATACGTCAAAAAATCTATTGGCCAACTCCGGCGGGTAGTAATTGCGCAATTCATCCATTTTAATCTTTGGAAACCTATATGTAAACTCGAATGAGGCACGCATAAAAACACGCTGCTGAACCGTTTCAATAATGCGCATCTGCATTAGTTGAAGTATTCCCACAAATGCTACACCAATGGTCACCAATATAACCAACACGATCCAGGAGGTACTTACCTGTGCTCCTTGAATAAGATTTATAATGGCTTGGATTCCTAGGGGTAATGTTAAACTAATTAACCCTGAGAAAACGGCATAGTAAATCACCTGTAACAGGTCCTTTTTTTCTAATCGCAGCAATCCAATAAACCTCTGCCAAGGGGTTAAAAGTGGTTTATTTGTCATGTGTAGTTTGTTTTAAGGTTGATAAGACCAAATGTGTAAAGTACTCGGCCGGGGTTGTTGTTTCTGAACAGTCCGTAATGGACCTGAAATGATCTTTGAGATAGTGCTGATGCAGTGACCCTTCAATGATGGTGCTCGCCAAACTAGCAGGGTACTTATAATTAGAGTTGATTATCAGAATCATATCTTTAAGTCTAGTTACCAGTCGTTTATAAACAACAAAGTATCCTTCTTTATTCTCACTATCTACCTCCTTAGTGAGATAAGATTTTGAATATTCATTAATAATAATTCGGTTAAGAGCTACCTCATTAATATGGGAAAAGGCCTGATCTTCTTCAACATTCTTGGATATAATTTCAATGGCTTTTGATAGTTGCAACTCGGGGTCCGATACATTAAAAGTTGCGAATACCAGATGGTACTCGATCCATGCCCAATACCAAGATGTCAAATACAATAACAACTTGTGTTTACTCTCAAAATAGCGGTAAATAGAGCTCTCATTGGAACCAATTTTAGCTCCCAATTTTTTAAAGGTAAAACTATCGAAGCCTAACTCATCTATAAGTACTATACTGTGCTGAATAATGCGCTTACCAAGATCAGAAGACTCTGGATCTTTGATATAAATCTTGTCTGGTACTGCAATTTTTAAATTTGATAGCAATTTTATCATTTCTAAAATATTTAATTGCAAATATAATAGTATTACTATTAATTTAAAATAATTAACAGTTATTTAGCAGATTAATTCTACCATTCTCAACTGATTATCTAATAGTTATAAATTCTGGATTCGTTTCCTTTCTTGGAGCGCCTGAGGGAAATCCGCACGCAAGGACAAGGCACGATCAATGTGTTGCAAGGCCTCTTCTTTGTTATTCTGATGGCGATAGATCTGGGCACAACGGTAATAAGCCCATTCAATTGGAACTCCGTCCTTTGATGTATAGTTCTTTATATAGGTATTAAGGCAAATCAATCCTTTGTCAAGGTCTACCTTATAATCTGCAGATACCTTACCAATTTGATAATGCAAGGCATTTCTATGGTGTAATTCTTGAGCTTCTTCTAGGGTTTTAATGGCTTTATCAGGTTGGTTTTCCTCTTGGTAAAACTCTGAAAGCTCCCTGTAACAGACCACGGAGCCACCAACCTCCACAGCCCTTAAATAATTGAATTCAGCCAGCTCTGGTTCATCGTCGTACTCATAAATATATCCCTTGGCCAAATAACAATCCACCGCAGAAACGTCCATTAATTTGGTAGCATAATCAAGTGCTTTTTTATTGCTACCTCCTAGAATTCCAGGTAAGGCGATATACAATTCTATGAGAGCCCAGTGCGCCTCAATGTGATTTGGATCTATACGTATGGCCTCTTTTAATGCCTCTTTAATATCTCCAACATAAGTGATGGCTTTTAATTTATTAACAGATTGGGCCTTTAGCCCCAAAGAACCACCCAATTTGTAATATAAATCAGCATCTTCAGGATATTGGCTTACCAGACTTGAATAAATTTCTATTGCCGCATCCCATGCACGTTGATACCCATAGGCATCCCCTAATAATTCATAAGCTTCTTTATCTTCTGGTCGCGTTTTTAAATACTCATTTAAAATTTTCGCCGCAGTATCATACTCTCTTTTTTGAAACAGACCATCCACTTCTAAGGTCAAACTTTGACTGTTGACAACATTTATGAGTATAGTAGAAAAAATGAATAAAAGTAGGTATCTCATAAAAAAGTAGTTATGTGTATCTAGTCGTTAATTTTAATTCAAATTACAATTCTATCGAACTTTAGTTCCTAAGGAAAGCTGTCACTTCTTTTTTTTAGGTGGATAATTACTAAGTATCTTATTCACAAGGTTTTGGAAATAGGCATCGCGATTTTCAGGAGTCTCTGAGTTAGGAACAACAACATTAACATCAGCCAACCAAATTGTAGTCTCCTTTTTCTCATCTACAAATTCAATCACCAATTCATCATAAGTTTTATAGTTATTTATAGGAACACTAACACCAATACTACCAGAAGTATTACCCCCGGTACCTCCAACTCCAAGCCCAACACTTGACGTATTGTTGGTTTCATAGGCATTTCCACTAATATTAATTATAAAGTCGGGCTTAGAAGATTTGGTATAGCCCATAACTTTTAGCTGGCTGTCAAGAGCTCTCAATAAGCGTCGCTCATCCAAGGTACTTAATCCTGATTGAATATCGCTGTAATAGAGATAGGTCTTATACGCACCGAAATCCGCGTTTCTATCATAGTCATAGTTAATCGCTGGACCACAACTTAAAACAAACAGAAATACTAAGAAGCTAACACCGTTTTTCACCACCATACTTTTCTTTAAAATTAAGAAAAATGAGGATAGAATTTTGTTCTTTAACGCTTCTCGTGAGATTTATCTTCGATGGTTTTAGTTAGTGATGAGGAAATAATACCGGTTGGAATGGCAACAATTCCTAATCCTATAAGAAGAATAAAAAATGTAAACACTTTACCGCCAACAGTAATTGGATAAACATCCCCATAACCAACCGTTGTTAAGGTTACAATAGACCACCAAAGACTATCAAAAACAGAAGAAAAATGATCTGGCTGCGCCTCATTTTCAAAGTAATAAATACCCACTGCTGAGAAATATATAAGTATTAAGGTTACGCCCATAAATAAAATTATCTGCTCCTTTGCCAAAAGCATAGCCTCAGTAAAATGACGCATCGCCTTATTATACCGCACAAGCTTAAGCAATCTGAACAACCTAAACAGACGCATAAGTCTTAGAGATCTTAAATCAACACCGAATGAGAGGTAAAATGGAAGTATCGCCAATAAATCAATGATGCCAAAAAAACTGAATACAAACTTTAATTTATGATCAGCGACATAAATACGCGCCAGGTATTCAATGGTGAATACTATGACACAAACTACTTCGATTATATGCAACAAAAACTTGGTGCTTTCTGATATATTTGGAAGCGTTTCAAACGAGAAGGTAATAACAGAGACAATTATGAGAAACTGAATAAAGTAGGCGAAGTAATGACTCAAGGTGTTGTCATTATATTCAACAATACTCTTAATTCGTTGTTTAAAACTCATTTTACTCATTAAGCATCGACCAAAGCTTATCTTTCAATTCTACAAGTCCTTGTTGTGCCACACTTGAAATAAACATAAATTCCAACCCGAGTTCTTTATGTAGTTCTTCAGTTAACTCAGATTTGAGTTCATCATCCAGCATGTCCGATTTAGATATGACTATAAACCGTTCTTTGTCCAGCATCTCAGGATTATATCGACGCAATTCACTCAATAATATATGATATTGCTTAGCAACATTATCAGCATCAGCAGGAATTAAGAATAATAATACCGAATTTCTTTCAATATGCCTTAGAAAATAATGACCAAGACCTTTACCCTCGGCAGCACCTTCAATAATTCCGGGAATATCTGCCATCACAAAAGACTGATAATCTCTGTATTTGACAATCCCTAAATTAGGTTTCAAAGTTGTGAACTCGTAGTCAGCAATTTTTGGCTTGGCTGAGGTTATGACGGACAGAAGTGTTGATTTCCCAGCATTAGGAAATCCAACCAATCCTACGTCTGCTAAAACTTTTAATTCAATGGTTACATTGACTTCCTCTCCAGGGATTCCAGGCTGCGCGTACCTTGGAGTTTGATTGGTTGGGCTTTTAAAATGCCAATTACCACGACCTCCAAGACCACCCTTGGCAACAATTTTTTCTTCCTGGTCTTCTGTAATTTCAAACAAGGTTTTACCAGAATCTGTATCTTTTATAACAGTTCCTAAAGGCACCTCAATAAAAACATCAGACCCATCCGCTCCAGTACTTCTGGAAGAACCTCCATGCTCCCCATGTCCAGCCTTTAAATGTCGCTTATACTTTAAATGTAATAAGGTCCAAAGATTGGCATTACCTTTAATTATAACATGACCACCACGACCACCATCACCTCCATCTGGCCCACCCTTGGCAATGTATTTTTCTCTATGCAGGTGTGCAGAGCCCTTGCCACCATTACCAGATGTGACATGCATCTTTACATAATCAACAAAATTGCCTTCGGTCAAATTCTAATATTTTAATTAAGCTTATAAGGCATCTATTACAGTGCTAAGGCGATTGGTGATTTCAGAGATATCACCAACACCATCAACACCAAAGTACTTGTCTTGCTTGGTGTAATAGTCTTTTAAAATCGCTGTCTTATCGTAATACTCTTTAATACGATTACGAATAATACTCTTATCAGCATCATCAGAACGGCCACTAGTTTTGCCACGCTCTAAAAGACGATCAACAAGAATATCATCTTCAACTTCAAGAGCTACCATAGCGTTAATTTGAGAATCTTTGGAATCCATAAGTTTATCCAATGCTTCAGCCTGTGCGTTGGTTCTAGGGAAACCGTCAAAGATAAATCCGTTGGCATCGGCATTTTTCTCAACCTCATTATTCAACATATCAATCGTCACCTTATCTGGAACTAATTGCCCTTTATCCATATAGGACTTTGCTAACATCCCAAGTGCTGTTTCATTTTTTATGTTGTATCTAAATACATCTCCTGTAGATATGTGTACAAGACTATATTTTTCTTTTAAAAAGTTTGCTTGAGTACCTTTACCAGCCCCTGGAGGGCCAAATAGGACAATATTTGTCATGTGTTGTGTTGTTTTTAACTGGTATACTTCTGGTAAATCCCTTCCCAAACCTTCGTAGTCTAAACCATAGCCAACAATAAATTTATTAGGGATGTTTATCCCTACATAATGCAATTTAAAGTCCTTTTTATAGGCTTCTGGCTTATGAAACAGTGTAGCAATGGTCAGAGATTTTACATTTTCATTTTTAAATATGCGGTGTACCTCTGCAAGTGTATTTCCAGAATCAATAATGTCCTCCAAAATCACAACTGTTCGTCCAGTTAGATCTTGAGTTAATCCTATCAGGCGTTGGATATCTTCTGTAGATTTAAGTCCTGCATAGGAAGCCAATTTAATAAAGGTAACCTCACATGGTTTAGGATATTTCTTTACGAAATCACTAACAAACATGAAGGATCCATTCATGATCCCAACAAATACTGGAACCTCATCACCAAGATCAGTAGCTATTTCATCCACCATTCTTGTTACAGCAGCGTCAATTTGCTCTGCACTAATGAACGGTTTAAAATATAGATCATGTAACTTAATCATCTGTATTGCAGAAATTAGAAGGGCAAAGATAATCATACTAGTATTAATTATCGTTTTTGATGGTATATTTTAAAGTATGCTTTCCTATCGTGTATTTTTGCCTTACAGATAAAATGCACTTACTTTTGCATCTTATAGAATTACTGAAATGAATTATTTCTCTTCGGATTTTAAACTTGGAATTTTAGGTGGAGGGCAGCTGGGTAAAATGATGCTTTATTATACCAGAATGTATGATATTTACACATTAGTGATTGACCCATCCCTGGAAGCCCCTTCTAGATTGGCTTGTAACGAGTTTTACAATGGTGATTTAATGGACTATGATACAGTGCTTGATTTTGGAAGAAAGGCGAACATGATCACCATTGAGATTGAAAATGTCAATGTTGATGCACTTGAGCAATTAGAAAAAGAAGGAAAAACAGTCTACCCACAATCCAAGGTTTTAAGAACCATACAGAATAAAGCAAAGCAGAAACTGTTTTATAGAGATCATAATATCCCAACAGCTGATTTTAACCGTTTTGCTTATACTTCAGAAATTGATGAAGCGGTTGAAAATGGAGGCTTATCCTATCCATTTGTATGGAAAAGTGCTCAATTTGGTTACGACGGTACGGGAGTTAAGATAGTACGTCGCTATACAGATTTAATTGACCTACCAAATGTAGAATGCATCACTGAGGAATTGATTCCCTTTAAAAACGAGCTTGCTGTTATTGTAGCTAGAAATGCCAATGGCCATTTAAAAACCTACCCAACTGTTGAAATGGAGTTTCACCCTGAAGCTAACCAAGTGGAGTATGTTATTTGCCCTGCTAGGATACCCATTGAAATTCAACGAAAAGCTGAATTGATAGCCTTAAAAACTGCTGCTGCATTTGAACATGTAGGCTTATTAGCCGTAGAAATGTTTCAGACTGAGGACGACGAGATTCTAGTGAATGAAGTTGCTCCAAGACCTCATAATTCTGGACATTATTCAATTGAAGGAAGTTATACCTCGCAATTTGAGCAACACATTAGGGCTATATTAAATTTACCACTAGGGAATGCAGACAGTAAAGTTGCTGGAGTTATGGTTAATTTAGTAGGAGAAGAAGGGTATACTGGCCCGGTGGTTTATGAAAATATTGAGGAAATTATGGCTCTAGATGGTGTGACACCACACATCTATGGAAAACAAATGACAAGACCATTCAGAAAAATGGGCCATGTAACCATTGTTAACAAAGACATGGACAAAGCCCGAATAATGGCGGAAAAAGTAAAACGAACCATTCGTGTAATCAGTAATAATTAGAGAAATAATAAATGGCAAAGGTTGGAATAATTATGGGTAGCAATAGCGACCTTCCGGTGATGCAAGATGCAATTGATATTTTAAGTGAATTAGGAATCCAGACCGAAATTGATATTGTCTCGGCGCACAGAACACCCGAGAAGATGTTTGATTATGGAAAAAATGCACATCAACGAGGACTAAGAGTAATAATCGCTGGTGCTGGTGGTGCTGCTCATCTCCCCGGCATGATTGCTTCTTTATCCCCTTTACCAGTGATAGGTGTACCTGTTAAAAGTCGCAACTCAATTGATGGTTGGGACTCTGTTTTATCGATCTTACAAATGCCTGGAGGTGTCCCTGTGGCCACAGTGGCCTTAGATGGAGCGAAAAATGCCGGGATCTTGGCAGCGCAGATAATTGGGTCTTCTGACGCAGAGGTACTGGATAGAATTATTGCCTACAAAGAGAGCTTAAAAGCTAAAGTAATCGAAGCTTCAAAAAACCTCTAAACCAGAAAAGCCTCAACCTGCGGTTGAAGCTTTTGGCTATTAATCAATCTTTGTACAAGACAATGTCTTTAAAAAGATGGCACAAAGATACAAATCGTTGTATCAATGCGCCTCTTAATATGTTGTTAAATTAAAGATTATCAGTTAGTTAATAACCTTTAATTCAGATTTAATACTTACGTTGTATTAAAACCTTCTTACTCACACTCATTCCCTGATGGTTAATTCTAAGAATATAAACACCATCTGATAATTCACTTACCGGCAATTGAGTGGTATTAGTGTTCTCAGCCGCTACTTTCCCAATTAAATCATATAAAACTAATCCTTCAGGTAAAATCCCGTCTGTAGACTCTACATTTAAGAAGTTATTTTCTACGTAAATCTTAAACTCACTTTGTGTAAAATCCTCAAGGCTAAGAACATTTCCTGAAGATTCCTGAGTGTCAAAATCGCCATCATCATCCTTAAACACCATCACATTACCATCAATAAATGCAATCAAATCTTCACCTCTATCAGAGGTAGGATCAGTAATAAGAACATTCATGTTTGTCATAATTTCTTGCTCTGTTCTTACATCATCCCAGATTCTGAATCCATAAATTCTACCTTCATAGAATAATTGAATATTATCTGTATTGGTAACATCACCTAAACATTCTTCAACGTTTCCATTGGTACCCCAGGTATCACAATCAGGATATCTTGCTGGACCTTGAGTTCTTGCAATCTCAAAATTTCCAGGATGGAATGGCAATTCAAAATAATTGGTATTAGTTGCCTGAAGTTGTCCGTTTAAATAAAATAGTAATCTTGATGCATTGTCCAATACTAAAGCAACATGATACCAAGTATTATTGGCAACAGGAGTTCTAAACCAGATTGATTTGTTATTTCCACCATTGTTTCGGTAAGAACCAACATACAGCTCACCGTTTTCAACATAGAACTTAATAGTGTTTACCTGTGCACCTTCCTTGTAAAAGACCTGACGATCAGTACCATCGGTTACTTTAAAATAGGTTTCTATAGTTCTATTCTGAACTGTTGTCGTATTAATATTGTCAGAATCTGGCATGATAAAGAATTGATCAACACCATTAAATGACAACCCATCATTTGGCCCTGGTTGAGCCACTAACATAAAGGTTAGCGTTAATGTAATTAATAAAGTAATTTTTTTCATGTTATAATAATTTGATTTGAGATTTTGGCAGCAATTAACAAATAACACTAAGAATACCTGTAATTTTGCAGTTTAACAGTTAATATTTGCGATGAGAGGCATTTCTTATAACGGAATCTATAAATCCGCTGAATTCAGCAAGATAGATGAAAACGAATGGTTAAATGCGTTTAAAACAGCTATTGCTGAAGCTAAAATTGAGATAGAAGAAATAACAGCAAACTCAGAGTTACCCAGTTTTGAAAACACAATTGAAGCTCTGGACTATTCTGGTGAAGGTTTAGATCGTATTAGCAGTATGTTTTTCAACCTTAATTCGGCAGAAACGAATGACAATCTACAGGCCATTGCACAAGAAGTATCACCACTATTATCAGAATTTAGTAATGACATTACCTTAAACAAAGAGTTATTTCAAAGGATTAAAGTACTTTATGATCAAAAGCATAAATTATCCTTAAATCCAGAACAAGATACCTTACTAACAAAAAAATTCAAGTCGTTTTCTAGAAATGGGGCCAACCTTCCCGACAATAAAAAAGCAGAGCTCAGAAAAATTGACAAACAACTAAGTCAACTCAAACTAAAGTTTGGCGAAAATGTGCTAGCCGAAACCAATGATTATCAGCTACATATCATCAACCAAGAAAATCTTTCTGGGTTGCCTGAGGGCGCCATTGAAGCGGCTAAACAAATTGCAAAAAACCAAAGTAAAGAGGGTTGGGTTTTTACGCTTGATTACCCTAGTTATATACCTTTTATGACTTATGCTGATAATCGTTCTTTGAGAGAAGAACTTTCAAAGGCGTTTGGAAAAAAGGGGTTTGCTAATAATAGTTTTAATAATGAAGAGATTGTTTTAAAAATTGCCAACTTAAGACATAAACGCGCCAATCTACTGGGCTACAAAACTCATGCTCATTTTGTACTGGAAGAGCGTATGGCCAAATCTCCAGACAATGTGATGGAGTTCTTAAACTCTCTTCTTGAAAAGGCAAAACCGGCGGCAAAGAATGAGTTTGAAAGACTTGAAAAGTTTGCAAAGGAATTGGATGGTATAACATCCTTAGAAAAATGGGACTCCGCCTACTATTCTGAAAAATTGAAACAAAAGTTATACCATTTAGATGAAGAACAGTTAAAACCCTATTTTAAACTTGAGAATGTTATCAATGGTGCTTTTACTGTTGCTGAAAAACTATTTGGGTTAAGATTCCAACCGATTTCTTCAATTGATGTCTACCATAAGGACGTTAAGACTTACAAAGTCGTTGATGATGAAGGAAATTATGTGTCCCTATTCTATGCAGATTTCTTCCCGCGACCAGGAAAAAGAAACGGGGCCTGGATGACCTCCTTTAAACCTCAAATGTTTAAAGATGGTGCCAATGAACGCCCGCATGTTTCAATTGTATGCAATTTTACCAAGCCAACTGAGACTAAACCTTCACTACTAACCTTTAATGAAGTAACAACACTTTTTCACGAGTTTGGCCATGCCCTTCACGGTATATTAGCAAATACCCAGTATCCAAGTCTTTCTGGAACTAATGTGTTCTGGGACTTTGTAGAGTTGCCTAGTCAAATATTAGAAAATTGGTGTTATGAAGAAGAGACACTTAAATTGTTTGCCACTCATTATGAAACTGGTGAGGCCATTCCAATGGAGCTTATTCAAAAAATCAAGGATTCATCAACTTTCCATGAAGGCTTACAAACCTTAAGACAAATTAGCTTTGGCTTGTTAGACATGAATTGGCATGGCATTGAGGACATTTCTAATGTTGTTTCTGTAAAAGAACATGAGTTGGAGTCCTTTAAGCACACACAACTATTTCCAGATGTAGCCGATAATTGTATGAGCACATCTTTTGCGCATATATTCCAAGGAGGTTATTCATCTGGTTATTATAGCTATAAATGGGCAGAAGTACTGGACGCTGATGCTTTTGAATATTTTAAAGAAGAAGGGATTTTTAATAAATCGGTTGCCAATAAATTTAAAGCCTTTGTACTGTCCAAGGGAGGCACAGAAGATCCCATTAAACTTTATGAACAATTTAGAGGTAAAAAGCCCGAACCTGAAGCACTATTGCGTCGTGCCGGATTGATAAATTGATTCCTATAATAAAATAAAAAAAGTCTATTTTTGGATTGAAAGAAGTTGTCAATGGCCCAACACCAAATTGATCCCAATAAGTGGATAACACAGTATTCTGACTATCTCTTCAATTACACGATTACCAGAGTTAATGACAGAGTAATTGCTCAGGATTTAGTCCAGGAAACCTTTCTGGCTGGACTTAAATCAATGGCCAATTTTAAAGGCGAATCCAGTGAGCGCACCTGGTTGATTGCTATTCTTAAAAGAAAAATCATTGACTATTACCGAAAAATAAATTCTAAAAAAGGTAAAGCTGAAGTACGCGTTAATTATAACTCTGACAGTGAAAATGAAGGTGATTGGCTTGAAGAACAAGTGGCTGACCCCTTTGACAAAACTGCAGAAGATACCATAGAAAACAGTGAACTAGGTGATGCCATATACAACTGTATGGACAAGTTGCCAGAAAAACAAGCGCAAGTATTTAAGATGAAGACCATTTTAAATTATGATACTGAAACAATTTGTAATGAATTAAATATCACTCCGTCTAACCTGTGGGTCATTATCCATAGAGCCAGAACAGCATTAGCGGAATGTATGGAAGACAACTGGTTTTAAGTTGGCTAGAGATTGGGAAGAAATTATGAAAAAGAGTTTTTTATTTATTAGCTGCGAGGAAGCGAAACACATCTGCGACAAGGTACAGTACAATGAAGCTACGGGGTGGGAGCGCTTTAAATTAGGTTTACGCTTAACCTGGTGTCAGATTACTCAAAAGTACTCCAAGCAGAACAACAAATTAACTGAGTCTATGGATAAAGCCTCTGTTGAGGCTATGACCCTTAATGAAAAAGAAGAATTACAAAAATCTTTTGAATCAGAATTGGCGAAATACCAAAATCAACCCTAACCAGAGTATAGGAATCCCTTCCACCCAAAAAGAACTGTAATATTCCGACTGCTTTTTTTCAGATTTCCATATGAGTAGTGCGGTGATCAGTATTACCGTTACTAGAATTAAAGTTTGAGTTACACTAATGCTCGTCTTTAAGAATTCCAAAAGGCAAATTACGCACAGCATAATATACCCTGCTATTTTAGCATTGAAAACCCCCAACACCTGAGGTATGGTTCCAAGGGACTTATGATCATATTTCAAGTCTCTAATCTCAAATGGAATCATCAAGATCAAAACCCAAAGGAATCGTTGGATTACTAGAATCAAATCCCCCAACAGCAACATTCCTCTCGCATCCATAATAGGAATAACAACCGTTGTAAAGGTCCAAACTGTAGCAATAATAAAGACCTTTACACCACTCAGCCCTCTAAGGTTGTTCATCGTTATAGAATTTGATCCTTTAATTGAAATTGGCATAGCGTAGAAAAATGTCAGGAGTGTCATAAAGCAAAGCGCAATTAGTAAATCGCTTTTAAATCTCGAAACATAGCTCAAAACCATTGCTAAGGAAAAAATTGAAAGTATTTCAATTAATCGGTACCAGGTAGGTCTTCCCTTTTCAAAAATTACGTGAAAGCCTAGATACTTTACAAAGTTATAACCCAGAACTGTTGCAAAAAATACAAATCCAATAACCGTATTTGAAACCTCTAGTTGTAAATCCCAATAAGAAATATAGGTAAAACTCACGACGGCAAGAGCAACGTGCAGACTCGCATTTAAATAAAAATTCATTAGAGTCTTAAGGACCTTCATAAAGCTAAAATAATCATTGTGTTAATAACCATCTGAATCGGTTAAAAACTTAAGTTATTCTTAGCACTTAACCATGTAATAATATGTATTTTTGCAACTTAAAAAAGCTATTCCAAAAATGAATACATCCTCTTTTGCGTTAAGACACATTGGCCCTAGTGAAAAAGAGCAAAATCAAATGCTTGCAGCTATTGGGGTATCATCTAAAGAACAACTTATTTCGGAGACTATTCCTGCCGAAATTAGACTTGAGAAGCCTTTAAATTTGGATAAAGAATTAAGTGAATTTGAATTTTTAAATCATATTTACGAATTATCTCAGAAGAACAAGCTCTTTAAAACTTACATTGGACTGGGATACCACCCCTCCATTTTGCCATCTGTGATCCAAAGAAATATTCTTGAAAATCCAGGATGGTATACAGCATATACTCCTTATCAGGCCGAAATTGCTCAAGGACGACTTGAAGCACTTCTCAATTATCAAACCATGATTATTGATCTGACGGGAATGGAAATTGCCAATGCCTCACTGCTTGATGAAAGTACTGCCTCGGCTGAAGCTATGAGCCTTCTTTTTGCCGTAAGAGAACGTGATCAAAAGAAAGCTGGTGTCAACAAATTTTTCGTGTCCGATCGCATTTTACCTCAAACCTTGTCGTTGCTGCAAACCAGGGCTAATCCAATAGGTATCGAATTGGTGGTTGGTAATGAGGAAGAGTTTGATTTTTCAAATGAGTTTTTTGGAGCCATTATTCAATATCCAGGAAAAGAGGGTGATATAACGGATACAAAGAGCTTCATTGAACAAGCTAACGCCAATCGCATTAAGGTTGCCGTTTCAGCAGATATATTAAGCCTTGTATTATTGGAAGGACCCGGGAAATTTGGGGCTGATGTTGTAGTAGGAACAACCCAACGATTTGGAATTCCTATGGGATACGGTGGTCCTCATGCTGCCTATTTCGCTACAAAAGAGTCTTATAAACGCGACGTACCAGGACGAATTATTGGTGTAACTAAAGATTTGAATGATCAGCGTGCATTGCGTATGGCACTCCAAACACGCGAGCAACATATTAAACGAGACAAAGCTACTTCAAACATATGTACAGCTCAGGTTTTATTGGCTGTTATGGCTGGAATGTATGCGGTATATCACGGTCCTGAAGGACTTAAAGATATAGCAAACCGTGTCAATAAATCAGCCGCAAAGCTGGCTAGTTCCCTGGAGCATTTAGGATTGAATCAAGTTAATAGACACTACTTTGATACAATTAAAATCGAGGCCAGTGCCAAGGAAATTAAAGAATTAGCAGAAGCAGCAGGTATCAACTTTTACTACCCAGGTGAGGATACTGTTTCAATTTCTGTAAACGAAACAACGAGTCTTTCAGATTTAAATGAAATCATTGGACTTTTTGAAACCTATACTGGTAAAAGCACACCAAAAATCACTGCGATTGAAAGTGCGGATACCCTTCCAAACAATCTCAAACGTCAATCTGAGTTTTTAACGTATGATGTGTTTAACAGCTATCACTCTGAGACAGAGTTGATGCGTTACATCAAAAGGCTTGAACGTAAAGATTTAGCATTAAATCATTCCATGATTTCTCTTGGGTCCTGTACAATGAAATTAAATGCGGCTACAGAAATGCTACCGCTTAGTTGGAGTAGTTGGGGTAGTATTCACCCCTTTGTGCCAATTGAACAGGCTCAAGGTTACCAGGAAATGCTGAAAGCTCTAGAAGACCAATTAACCGAGATTACTGGATTTGCCGGAACATCATTACAACCAAATTCAGGAGCTCAAGGAGAGTTTGCCGGATTAATGGTTATTAGGGCTTATCACGAATCAAGAGGTGATCATCATAGGAATATATGCCTGGTACCATCGTCAGCGCACGGAACCAACCCTGCTAGTGCGGTTATGGCAGGAATGAAAGTGGTAGTAACTAAAGCAGATGAACACGGAAACATTGATGTGGAAGACTTACGCCAAAAAGCTGAAATGCACAGTGCCAATTTAGCAGCATTAATGGTGACCTATCCATCTACTCATGGGGTTTACGAATCAGCGATTAAACAAATAACACAGATCATACATGACCATGGTGGACAAGTGTATATGGATGGGGCCAACATGAATGCTCAAGTAGCACTAACCCATCCTGGAAATATTGGAGCCGATGTGTGTCATCTTAACTTACACAAGACTTTCGCCATACCTCATGGTGGAGGTGGCCCGGGTGTGGGACCAATTTGTGTTGCTAAACAATTAGTGCCATTCTTGCCAGGAAATCCCATTATTTCGACAGGTGGCGAAAATGCTATTACCGCTATTTCAGGAGCGCCATTTGGTTCAGCCTTAGCCTGCATAATTTCTTATGGCTATATTAAAATGCTTGGCTCTCAAGGTTTAAAAGATGCAACGGAGGTTGCTATTTTAAATGCTAACTATATCAAAGAACGGCTGGATGGATACTTTAACACACTATACACTGGAGAAAATGGTCGTGCTGCCCACGAACTTATTATCGACTGTAGAGAATTCAAGGCAAAAGGAATTGAAGTTACTGACATCGCCAAACGGTTAATGGACTATGGCTTCCACGCTCCTACAGTGTCTTTTCCAGTGGCCGGTACCATGATGATTGAACCAACTGAAAGTGAAAGTAAAGCTGAGATGGATCGTTTTTGTGATGCCATGATTTCTATTCGAGCAGAAATTGATAAATCATCTCAAGATGAGCCAAATAATGTGCTAAAAAATGCACCGCATACCTTGGCAATGGTAACCTCAGACGAATGGCTGTTCCCTTATTCGAGACAAGAAGCAGCATATCCATTACCATTTGTTGAAGACAACAAATTCTGGCCTACTGTGAGGCGTGTTAATGAGGCCTACGGGGACCGGAATTTAATCTGTAGTTGCGCACCAATTGAAGACTATATCGAAGCATAATTTAAACCGTCCTTTTGGGCGGTTTTTTTATGAATTTTTCATATTTATATCCGCTTGGATGCGTAATTCGCAAAAATACATCCAACCTATGCTATTTTAACTAATAAATGGGTTCATTTAAGTAGTTTCGTTAAAATAACTAACAATGCTATGGGAATTCAAATAATTGGAACTGGGAGTTATGTGCCTAGTAGTATCGAAAAAAACGAAGATTTCATAAATCATCAATTCCTAAATAATGATGGTTCGGCCTTTAAACACGCGAATGATGTCATCATCAAAAAGTTTAAATCTATCACCGGAATAGGTGAAAGACGCTACGCCGACAACCATCTTACATCATCAGACCTGGGCTATCTTGCTGCTGAACGTGCTATTGAGGATGCGGCTATCGATCCTGAGACGATTGATTACATAATTGTTGCGCATAATTTTGGTGATGTAAAACATAATACGGTCCAAAGTGATATCCTACCTTGTCTGGCAGCTAGGATTAAGCATCATCTTAGAATAAAAAATCCAAAATGTGTGGCCTATGATATTTTATTTGGTTGTCCAGGTTGGGTTGAAGGTGTAATTCAAGCACAGGCCTTCATGAAGGCCGGAATGGCTAAGACTTGCCTTGTTATAGGAACTGAAACATTATCGAGAGTGGTTGATGTGCATGATCGGGACTCAATGATTTATTCAGACGGCGCTGGGGCAACTGTTTTGTCTATCGATAATTCAGAATATGGTATCATGTCACATGAAACGGCAAGCTACACCTTGGATGAAGCATTTTACTTGCATTTTGGAAAGTCGTTTAACAAAGACCTTTGTCCCGACACCAAGTATATAAAAATGGACGGCAGAAAAATCTATGAATTTGCGCTGACTAACGTTCCTAAAGCTATGAAAGAGTGCCTTGATGCAAGTGGTTGTGATATTAAAGATTTGAAGAAGATTTTTATTCATCAAGCCAATGAAAAAATGGATGATGCCATCCTTGAACGTTTTTACAAACTCTACAATACAGAGATCCCTGATGATATCATGCCCATGAGCATCCATAAATTTGGAAATAGCTCCGTGGCCACAGTACCAACCCTATTCGATCTTGTAAAAAATGAAAAGTTGGGAAGTCATGAGCTAGATACAGGTGATATTATTATGTTTGCAAGTGTAGGTGCTGGCATGCATATCAATGCCATCACTTATAGATATTCTGAATGAGTTTATTGTTTGTAAATGGTCAATGTATAAAACTGTTCCTAAAAAAAGGTATGAGCTTACCTTAGATTTCATTGGTACACATTTAAGTACAGAAGAACTTATTTTAGATCTTGGTGTTCCAAACCCGTTGGCAGAATTAATGAAACAAAAAGGTTATTCTGTTACCAACACCCAAGGAGAAGATTTGGATGAAGACCAAAGTGCAATCTCCAATTCAAATGCTACTGTGGTTACAGCTTTTGAAATATTTGAACATTTACTGTCGCCGTACGAGGTCCTCAAATCTATTAAAGCAAGAAAACTTGTAATCAGTGTACCTCTCCGATTATGGTTTTCCCCAGCTTACCGAAGTAAAACTGATCCATGGGACAGGCATTACCATGAGTTTGAAGATTGGCAGTTAGATTGGCTATTAGAAAAAACTGGATGGAAGATAATCAATAGAAAAAAATGGACGCATCCTGTTAACAAACTCGGACTAAGACCAATTCTGCGCTATTTTACAAACCGCTATTATATAGTTTATGCTGAACGCACACAAACTCCGAAATAGGATACATCTT
The DNA here is from genome assembly GCF_003362725.1 of Winogradskyella aurantiaca. Classification (GTDB taxonomy): domain Bacteria; phylum Bacteroidota; class Bacteroidia; order Flavobacteriales; family Flavobacteriaceae; genus Winogradskyella_A; species Winogradskyella_A aurantiaca. The sequence continues at coordinate 35,548 of NZ_QKTV01000009.1, read as the reverse complement.
GAAAGTTGCGATCATCATACCGGCCCATAACGAAGCAGATTTCATTTGTCAAACACTTGATTCATTAATTGAACAAACCATTACACCATATCAATTAATTGTCGTTAACGATAATTCCAGTGATGAGACTGGAAATCTGGTTCTAGAATACTGTAGTCAACATACTTGGATTGAATTAGTGGATATTGAAAGCTCAAATGATCATCTCCCTGGTTCTAAAATAATTAATGCCTTCAATGAAGGTTTTAAATTGGTAAAACAAGATTATGACTTCATTTGTAAGTTCGATGCAGACTTAATTTTTCCAAAGAACTATCTAGAAAAACTTATGTCCCATTTCGATGGACATCACAAACTTGGTATGGCATCAGGATTTTGTTATATCGAAAAAAAAGGCACTTGGGTGTTAGAAAATCTAACCCGGAAAGATCATATTCGAGGTGCTTTAAAGTGTTACCGTCGTGCCTGTTTTGAAGAAATTGGTGGCCTCAAACCAGCTATGGGCTGGGATACTGTTGATGAGCTCATTGCCTCATATTATGGTTGGGAAATATTAACTGATGACTCTTTAAAGGTAAAACATCTAAAGCCTACTGGACACACCTACAACAAAGCAGCAAAATTATTGCAAGGTGAGGCAATGTATAGAATGCGCTATGGTTTAGGTATAACAGCTATTTCAGGCTTAAAGCTAGCTTTAAAAAAACAGAAGCCACGTTTGTTTATGGACTACCTACAAGGTTATTTTAAAGCTAAAAGAATTAAGCAAGAACCTTTAGTTACAAAGGATCAAGGGGCTTTTATCCGCCAAAAGCGATGGAAAGGAATTTTCCAGAAATTATTTTAATCTAACACAATTTCTAAGGGTTTTCCAGTAGCTCCGTTTGGAAAACTAATACCAAGTAACGCTGACATAGTTGGTGCAATATCTGGAATTGTCGTTTTTTCTAATGTTTGACCGTGAGATATTCCTTTCCCAAAAAATAAAAGAGGAACATGGGTGTCATAATTAAGACCACTTCCATGAGTTGATCCTGTTTTACTATATGCTATGTGAGCAATATCATCCACAATTATTACGTCTCCTGATCTTTTCTGGTTAAACCCATTTTGTAGCAATGCTTCTATACCATGAGTAAAATTGGTGCTGTTCATGGTCGTTGCTGTATAAACCTTTGAAATATTAGGATAGCTTATTTGTTCATCAACCAAGGCTTGTTCAACTTCGTGAATATCCAAATTAAGTTCTTTTAGAACTTTTTTGTTAAGGAAAATTTGATTGTTACTTACATTCTCAACCAATTCATTAGTGCCATAAGTATTAAATAAAAATTCCTGAAAACGCCTTTTTCGATCATTGTAATCCAGATAGCCAGCTGGTATATTTACCGATTGCAAATATGCAGGGACGTCTACAGCACCATGGTCTGCCGTTAAAAATACAGTATATTCACCTTCACCAACAAACTCATCTAGATAATTAAATAAACGCTCTAGGTCTTTATCTAATCTAATATAAGTGTCTTGAACCTCTTTAGAATTAACGCCAAAATTGTGTCCTATGTAGTCGGTGCTAGAATAACTTAGAGCTAATATATCAGTATCCGAGTCTTGACCAAGTTGCTCACCTTTAATAGCCGCTATAGCAAAGTCAGTAGTTAGTGCATTCCCAAAAGGTGAGGTTTTTATAATGTCATATCCACCATTAGCATCTTTTAACTTGTTAAGATCATAAGGAAAAGTTGCGGTTTCCTGTCCGTTAAAACCTGTCTCAAAATTATTAAGATCATCCCCGCTTTGCTTGTAGGTATCTATTGGGTCATATGTGTCCCATACTTTTAAATACGCCTTAACAGCGCCAGATGCGTTAAACTCATTGACCCATTCTGGTAATTCCTCTCTGTAAAAATCACTAGTGATCCACAATCCTTCATCAGCACCATGAAACCAATAAGCAGCATTGGCTGTATGGCCTGCTGGCAAGATAGCACCCCTATCCTTTATGGCCACTCCTATTGTTTTTCCCCGCATTTGAGTAAACAAACGATTTTCATCTGCAAAACTTGTAGTCAGCATCTTATTTGGCGACATCTTACCAGCCATAGACTCTGTTCCCACAGATCTAACCTTGTAATCAGATGCACAATAAACTGTTTTCTTTAATTCTTTATCGTACCAATTATTAGAAATAATGCCGTGGTATTTAGGCGTGGTACCTGTATAAACCGATGCGTGCCCTGGTCCCGTATAAGTAGGCACATAATTAAAGTGATTGTTTTTACAATTAAATCCTTCTCGCATCATACGCTTAAAGCCACCTTCACTGTAGTGCGATTGGAATCGCGTTAAATAATCATATCGCATCTGATCAACCACAATTCCTACCACAAGTTTCGGAGCTACCTCAGATGAACTTGATCTCGAAGTGTTTGATTTTGATTGATCAATACAAGAAGAAAAGCTTAAGGTTATAAAGAGTAAATAAAGAACTGTTTGCTTCATTTTAATGGTCTTTCGTCACTGTTGTCAAAATTACAACTATTGTTTTATCTTCATTTAAAATTGCATTAATAAACTAGGCTTTTTTTATACTTTAGCAAACGATTCGAGCGTCTATGAAGTACCTTCATAATATTGGTGTTTATTTCCTGATGATTAAAGATATGTTCAGAAAACCAACCAAATGGTCGGTGATGAAAAATCTTATTCTTAAGGATATTGATGACCTTATTATCAATTCTCTCGGAATTGTTGCTTTCATTTCCTTTTTTGTAGGTGGTGTTGTAGCTATTCAAACTTCTTTAAATATAAGTAACCCATTAATCCCCAAATATTTAGTTGGGTTTGCAACAAGACAGTCCATTATCTTAGAATTTGCACCAACTTTTATTTCCATTATTATGGCCGGAAAAGTTGGTTCGTTTATCACTTCAAGTATTGGAACTATGAGAGTAACTGAGCAGATTGATGCACTTGAAGTCATGGGAATCAATTCTCTTAATTATCTAGTCTTCCCTAAATTAATTGCCTTATCGCTTTACCCCTTTGCAATTTCAATCGCCATGTTTCTCGGAATTTTAGGTGGTTTAGTGGCTTGTGTTTATGGAGGTTATGGTTCTTATGAGGATTATATTCAGGGGGTACAATTAGACTTCATAACGTTTCATATTATTTATGCCTTTATTAAAACTCTGGTTTTTGCTTTTATTCTAGCCACAATACCTTCTTTTTATGGTTATTACATGAGAGGTGGTGCTCTGGAAGTGGGCAAGGCCAGTACAACCTCATTTGTATGGACTAGTGTGGTTATAATATTATTAAATTACCTCATAACCAGTTTACTTTTAGGCTAATGATTGTTGTCGATAATTTACATAAGTCATTCGGAGACGCCCATATACTCAAAGGTATTTCTACCTCTTTTGAAAAGGGTAAAACCAATTTGATCATCGGGCAAAGCGGATCTGGAAAAACTGTATTTCTTAAATGTTTACTAGGTCTCTATTCATATGAAAAAGGAAGTATTTCCTATGAAGGAAAATCTTTAAATGATATGACCCCAAATGAAAAACGTGATTTAAGAGCTGATATAGGCATGGTATTTCAAGGCAGTGCCTTATTTGACTCCATGACTATTGCAGAAAATGTCATGTTCCCACTCCGCATGTTCACCAAACAGTCAAAAAGCGAAATGGAGGACAGAGTAAATCAAGTCTTAAATCGAGTTAATCTTGATGGCGCCCAACATAAAATGCCTAGCGAAGCCTCTGGTGGGATGCAAAAACGCGTAGCCATTGCAAGGGCCATAGTCAATAATCCAAAGTTTCTTTTCTGTGATGAGCCTAATTCAGGTTTGGACCCTAAAACAGCCATTGTCATTGATAATTTAATTCAGGAGATTACCGATGAATTTAATATCACCACTGTTATCAACTCACATGATATGAACTCGGTCATGGAAATTGGTGAGAAAATTGTCTTCCTAAAAAATGGTCACAAAGAATGGGAAGGGTCTAAAGACACTATTTTTAAAACCGATAATGAAGCCGTTACCAATTTCGTGTATTCTTCAGAATTATTTAAAAAAGTACGCAAAATGTACTTAGAAGATAATACCTAATTAACGCACGTGGCTTACAACTAGCTTATCCATTTTAAGTTTATACTTTAGCCATGCTTCCACTTTTTCACTATCCTCTTTAAAGACTTTGCGTTTCATTTTCTCATTCCATTTTATAACAACCACAGGAATAGTATCTGTCTTTGAGAAGTTAGTAGACAAGCGATTATAAAAGCTAAAATTCTCAATATCCTTATAATTTATCCGTGCCTCCTCAGCAACTTCATTAAAAGGAATCTCCAATCTTCTATAATTTGCTAATTCAAGCGCTTGGCTTTCAAGTAACTTGATACGGTTGGCATTATTAACCAATTCAATAGAATCTCTAATTCGCAACTGCTGAATATATTTCATTTGGTCCTGCTGCGGATCCATATCCTGATTCACGAATAACCTAGCATTTTGAAGTGCAGGATAATCTTGCATTCTACTTTCAAGTATGGAAATGGTACTTTCTTTTATATCATCCAGTCCATAAGAATTTATCTCAATATACTTGTTGTCTTTATCTTGGTAAACTGCAACAGTATTTCTTTTGAGATACTCATAATTTCCAATTTCAATGGTAGCCAGTTCCTTCAATTCCTTATCCATGAACCGTTCTGCATCTCTATAAAAGTTACTTTCACGGAGTACATCAACAAAGGTCCAAATTGCTGGCACCATGGCAATAATAGCCAATACTGTAGCAACTCGAGATATAAACCTTCTGCGCTTCGAATTTGCATATTTCAGCATTGGAAACTTTAAGATCTTTACAGTTAAGAAGGTAGCCAAGGCTATAAATATGGTGTTGATAGTAAACAAATACATGGCCCCGGCAGCAAACCTGATACCAGTGTCAAAATTATCTTGTAACGCATAAGAAAGTCCAAATCCTACAGTACACAAAGGAGGCATTAAGGCCGTTGCAATGGCAACACCAAAAATAACAGAGGCAATAGTACCCTTCTTTGTTCTTGCGATTATTAAGGCCAAACCACCAAAGAAGGCAATTAGAACATCTCTTATATCTGGTCTTGTCCTGGCTAGCAATTCAGAAGAATCATCACTTAAAGGAAATAACCAGAAAAACAAAAAGGCGGTTAAAACGCTCAAGAGAATCATGACACCAAAATTGATTAATGACTTTCGTAATGTGTCAATATCATTCACCGCTACCGAGAGCCCAATTCCTAAAATTGGACCCATTAATGGTGAAATTAACATGGCACCTATTACCACTGCAGTAGAATTGGCATTCAAACCAATTGAGGCAACAAATATGGAACAAATTAAAATCCATGCTGTGGCTCCCTTAAAAGGTATGTCGGCCTTTATTGCTGCAATAGTTTGTTCCCGATCCGTATCGTGTCTAAAATCAAGCAATTCACTCAAAAACCCCCTAACATTAGTAGCTAGTTCCTTGGCATCTTCCTTAATAGCCTTTTTTGATTCCGCTACCTTTTTATCTTGTATTTCGTCCGGGGTCTCTTCTGAGAAATTAAACTTGTTTTCTTCCATAAATTTTAGCTGTATGTGTTACCAAACTTATCTTTCACTCCTTGTAAAAGTGATTTAATATCTTGTTCTTTCTTTTTAGGGTATATAAGAAGCACGTCTTCTTTATCCACGATTATATAATCTTCTATTCCATCCGCTACAATAAGTTTCCCCTTCTTACTTCGAATCATATTTGATGACGACTCCAAGACATAGGTTTCAGAATTGACAATAGCGTTATTTTGTTCATCTTTGTCTAATTTATCATATAGACTTCCCCAGGTGCCTAGATCATTCCAATCAAACGTAGCAGCAATAACATAGACATTCCCTGAAGGTTCCATTATAGCATAATCAACTGATATATTCTCGGCCATCTCATAATGACTCTTAATAAACTCAGTCTCTCCGTCTGTATTGTACACATCCATTCCCTTTTCAAATAACGCATACAAACCAGGCTGGTAAGATTGAAAAGCTTTTAATATAGATGAGGCACTCCACATAAAAATACCGGCATTCCAAAGAAAATTTCCTTTTTCTATAAACTCTTTAGCTGTTTCGTAATCTGGCTTTTCCCGAAATTGATGTACTGGTTTAAGTCTATTATCAGATGTCTTATCAAATTCAATGTACCCATAACCTGTATTTGGAAATGTTGGTTGAATACCAAGAGTTACAAGGGCGTCATTATTTTGACAATAGGATAATGCCGCAGCAACATTTTCTGTAAAGGCCGCTTCATCTTCTATCCAATGATCACTTGGTGCAACAATCATAACCGCATTCTGGTTTTCTTTCTTAATTTTCATTGCTGCATACAAAATACATGGGGCTGTGTTGCGCATTGCAGGCTCAAGCACCACCTGTCTTTGGGTGATTTCTGGGAGTTGCTCAAGAACAAGATCGTTATACCTTTCATTCGTGAGAATGAATATGTTTTCTTTTGGAATGAGGTTCGCCAAACGATTAAACGTTTTTTGGATTAAGGTATCACCTGTTCCAAGCATGTCGTGAAATTGTTTTGGAAAATCCTGAGTGCTAATTGGCCAAAATCTTGAACCAACTCCACCTGCCATAAGAATAGCGTAATTATTTTTATGATGTATCATGTAACTTCTTCCTTACTAATTTATTGATTTTTATTTGATTATGTCAACCTCGGCATAAGGATTAAATAAATACCATTTACCTGATTGAATTTCTTTACATTCTATGCGCTTCCTACGTTGCACCCCTCTTTCAAACACCTTACCGTTATGCAGTTTAAATTTTCGCCCTTCCGCTATCTGTACAACCATAATTTTATCCGTATCAGCATTATATTTCCTAAGCGCCAATGCCAATTGACCATCAGTATCGCTACTGGCTTTAGGATTAATAAAATGCTTGGCCACCTTAGCCAAAAGTTCCTCTGGGAAAATGTTAGGATGTATTAGTGGTAGCATAAGCTTTTGAAAGGTTTGTTTCCATTCGCGACCATGAGGTTTGATTTGGTTACCATATTCCTTATATGCTCGTAAATGAGCAATCTCATGAATAAGCGTAATAAGAAACTTATAGGGGTTTAGATTTGAATTGACTGTTATTTGATGCTTTCCATTTGGCAATCTCCGGTAATCACCATGCCTAGTTTTTCGCTCATTTTTAATTTTGATCTCAAGGTCCTCATCCTTAATTAGTTGTAAGACATGAGTAACTGAGTGAGACGGAATGTATGAGGGAAGAGAATCCAAATAATGAGAATAGTTTATCTAGTTTTCAATAACTACCATTCTAGTTTCACCATTAACCACTAGCAAATAGGGACCCGAGGAAGTAGATGATGAAATATGAATTGTACTTATTTTGGATTGACCATCGTAATCAATTCTTGGTATGGCTATCAAACGCCCACGCAAATCGAATATTTGAATTTCTGTATTCTCATTGGTGTTAGTCACATTAAGTCGCCTATCCTGTGTTGGAACTGGATATACTTTAATTGGTTCATTTGGGTCTAGAGGTACTTCCTCTTCACTAAAATATGGAAGTGCTAACTCCCAGGTATCTTGTGCTACCTCAATTCCAATTAATCGCCCAGGAATGTCATCTGCCGGTGGATGAATACCTCCCCATATACGTGATAAACTGGTTTGATCGGACGCATCTCTATATGTAGCCCATTGAAGAACAACATCTTGAGAAGGTCCTTCTTCAAAAACCAGGAATTCATTTTTCCGAGCGACAAATTCACCCATCCCCCCCGGAAAATATTCAGAACCTGTTAACTTCGTTAGAATTTCTGCAGCTGCGCGTGAATAGGTAGAATGTCCTGAAACAAACCCAGCAAATGGTGGTGTTACAAAGGTAGGTCGTTGATAAGGATACCAATCCTCAGCCAAAATCCATCCAACACCAGCAACATCTACATCGGTATCATCAATGTAATCATGACCACGCCATGTATAAAGTTTGATTTTTCCAACATTAACATTGCCAGGACCAGCCAAGGCATCCCCTTCTTCGACCATTTCAATATAACCATCTACTAATGGTATTCCCGAGATGCTATAATTAGGTAATTCTGGACTAGAACTCTGACCTTGTTCCGCAGCCATATATCTCAAGGCAGATATAGGTCGAATGTAATCGTACCAACCTTTAACACTCCAAGCTGCAATCGCCGCATCATGCATTGTGGCCCCAAGAATAAAATAAGACTTTACATCCCACTCTAAATCGTTTAGTATATCACCTTCACCTCGAAATTTCTTTTCGAACATTGGATGATCATTCACGTAATTCAAAATAGTGAACCAATGTCCAGGTGGCGTTTCTGAATCAGGTCCATCTGCCCAGAATTCTGCAAGAACTCTTGCATAATCGCCCCTTGGTACCATATTGGGTTGGTATGGGCTGCCGGTTACCGGATTTATTGTATGACCAATATTGGTAGCGCTCCCTTCAAAAAAATTGTAAAAATTGGGGTACTCGTCATAGCCAGACGGATATAAACTAATGTCAACATTTCCCTTTGATGCCGGTGAAATATCCCACATAACCCCATCAGCGGGATCTAAATGAGATTGCCAAACACTTACCATAGAAAATCCCCATTTATAAGCATCAGACATTGCATTGTTTTCAGTCAAACTTATATATGGCGGATCTTGAGGGTCATGATATACCTTAAAGGTATTTTCATCCCGCTCATAGCTTGTTAAATCCTCATCTTTAAGAGCAAAACTAAATACATTTCCCCACTCAGGGCTCAAAAACTCAGGCACATTGCCATCCACAACATTACCGCCTTGATCGATAAATATATCTAAGCCAAGTGGCCTCCATCGATTCGGGTGTTCGGTTGGTGGGTTATTTGTTAATTCCAATCCATACGGCTCGTTAACTGGCTGATAATATGCATTATCATATCCTGAGGTTTCACGTGAACCATCCTGTAAGCCATAATTTATGATCACCTGAGCCACATAATTTCCAAATGCAGCAGCATTTCCAAATTCATAAAGCACGGACGAGTAATTGGTATCGTAATCTAACTTTTCCATTATCAAATCAATCCTTCTTTGAATTAGCTCAAATTCAGGTGCCGTCTGAAAGCGATGTGAAATAATGCGATACATAGCATAACTGATTGCTCTGTTCATGGCATCATCAATAGGTTCTATTGGAATGAATGTTTCGAGATCAGATGTAAACCCATTTACACTATTACCCAGTAAATACGGCCGTGCTCCTTCGTTATAAGTAGCCCAAATATCATACATAGCAATACTGGTATGAAATAAATTACGCGCATGTACTGTTGGTCTTGCAAAGTCATTACGAATTGCCTCAAGTAATGCCTCATTCCATAACCTGGAAATTGAAATGTTATCTGGTAAATCGGATGCTGACAAACTCACGGAAATATTGCGTTCCTCACCTGCACAATTTTCACCAAATTCTCTAACAGACACTTGCCCCTCCTCTTCAATTTCCCATTCAACGGTAATTGATCCTGTGCCTTGGCCATTCTCGATATGCCCACCAATAACAGACCACTGAGCTGTTGAACCAGCTGCTATAGGAAAACTATAAGTTTCAACGCTTAAAAAACTTGAGTTGGTATTTCCAGAAATAGCTCCAGTTTCTAAGTAAGTGCATGAACCGTCATCAAGTGTTGCGTCAGGATTGTAGCTGCATGATGTTGGATCTGTACACCCATAAATCTTTTCGCTCGGTTGAATATTCAAATTTTCAATACCCTGAGCCTCCGTCAACTTATAAGTTTGATTTACTTCTAAATCTTCATAAGTTTCTTCCAAACCAGAAGGCCATTTTACAGTAATCTCTTGAATCTCACCGATCTGATTTAACCCAAAATGCACAGGCCTTAAACTTTGCCCAAGAAATCCAACTCCGGAATAATAACGACTATAAGTACCTTCAGTGGTGGTAATCTCAACTACTGTTCCAATGGCGTCCCTATTAGAAATGGTTCCTTGTAACTTAATTTTCAACCAGTTCCTAGTTGGAGCTGCATCGTCAAAATTTAAAACCTTATTTTCATAAAAAAAGGAGTTGGTATTGCTGTTAGTAACAAATAAATCTAAATCACCGTCATTGTCATAATCCCAATCAATGGCCTCTACACTAATGGTCTCTTCGTTTAAGCCGAGTTGAGCTGAAATGTCTTCAAATGAATTACCTCCCTCTATGAAATTATTGCGATAATAAAAATTGGGTTCTACATTTCGTGTTTCAAACTCATATCCATTGGCCACAAATAGGTCTTCATCACCATCCAGATCGAAATCTGCAAAACGCGTCCCCCAAGCCCAAAAAGAGTTACCGACATTTAAGGCATCTGCATTTTCACTGAATGTATTATCACCATTATTGGTTAAGAGAAAGTTATTGTCAATAGCGGTTATAAAAATATCAAAGGCACCATCAAGGTTATAGTCTCCAACCGTAATTCCCATATCATCTCCCATCGTATTTACACCAAACGCTTCACTCTGGTTAGAAAATGTATTTCCTTCATTATTTATGTACAAATCATTTGGTTCATCAAAATCATTTGAAATATAAATATCCATATAACCATCTTCATTAAAATCGAAGGGAACGGCCGTATAACTTGCCAATCCATTGGTTGCCTGGATATTTGTTTGTGAAGTCACATTGGTAAATGTTGAATTCCCATTATTTCTAAAAAGTTGATTACTATCACACTCGTCCCAGTCACTTATGTAAATATCTAAATAGCCGTCATTGTTATAATCAAACCATGTAGCACCCGTATTTCTGCATTCGTTTAATCCATCAAAGCCCGAAATACCAGTGACATTTACAAAGGTACCATTGCCAATATTTCGCCATAACTGAACCTTGTAGGAATTAGTTAAAAATAAGTCTGGGAAACCATCATTGTTATAATCGCCCCACGATGCACCACTCTTGTGTCCCGCCAAGCCAAAATAATCATCACCCCCTTCTTCCTGACTTAGCAATTCCGTCAACCCAGCAAATTCCGTGACATCAGTGAATGAGCCGTCATTATTATTACGAAATAATCTACTAATGGTTTTGGAATTAGTGGGATCATCTTTATCTATGGCTACAACAAATATATCCAGGTCATTGTCCCCATCGTAATCCGCAACTGCTACCCCATTATTTTCCTCTAATACTGACAATCCAACAGTTGTTTCTACTCTCTCAAAAGTTTGGGCTGAGATGAGGAAAACGTTTAAAAATGAAACCAACCACAAACCACATTTAAGCGTGGTTTTCCCTACACAATGCGTCATTTTAACATTTTTTATAAATATATAAATTCAAGTTTATTCTAGAGATAGTCCTTTAATTTTAACATGCTATCAATTGAAAAATCCACTATATTTTCAATTGATTCGTCATCATCTGGATTATATGCACAAACCGTAAATCCACCCGAAAGTGCCGCCTGAATTCCTAAGATGCTATCTTCAACAATAAGGCACTCACTTGGTTGTAGTTTCATTTGGTCTGCAGCCCATAAGAAAACCGCAGGATCAGGTTTCCACTTATTGATACTATAGCAACTAAAAATATTGTTCTCAAAATATTTTAGCAGGCCTGTTAATTCTAAATTAAGTCTGATTTTGTTTTCTGGTCCACTTGAAGCAACGCAATATGGTATTTTTAGATCCTTGATTAAGGACTCAACACCGGGAACAGGTTCTAGCTCAATTTTAAATGCTTCGAAAGATCGTCTTCTAAACTCCACTTCAAATTCAGTCACAGAACTAATGCCAGCCAACTCTTCTATGAGGGTGATACATTTTTTTAACGAATTACCTTTAAAGTGATTAAAAGCATATTGCAAATTAATATTAGCACCTACTTCATTAGCCATATCAACCAAAACGCGATTTGAAATGGGCTCACTATCAACTAGGACACCATCACAATCAAATATTACTGCCTTAAAGTCAGCCACGAATTATGGGGTAGAATTGGATACCTGGAGTAACTTTCCGTTGTAAATTTTATTCCCTGTTAGAGCAAAATCTTGAATATAATTGGCCATCTCCTCTGCAGTTAAGGGTGCCTTATATCCGGGAAAAGCTTCTTCAAGCATTTCTGTTTGTACGGCACCTAGGGCCAACACATTAAAAGCTATACCTAGTTCCTTGTACTCTTCTGCTAATAATTCTGTTAGTGTAATTACGGCTCCTTTACTAGAGCTGTAGGCTGCCAAGCCAGGGAATTTCATACTTCCCTGGACCCCACCCATAGAACTAATTGTTACAACATGACTTCCAGTTTCCATAAACGGTATTAGTCTCCTTGTCATTTCAGCAACACCATAAACATTGGTTTGATATACATTTTGAAAATCCTCCATTGTAGTTTCTTCAAAAGGTTTATTTAAAATGGCACCGGCATTATTAATTAAAATATCAACCTTCCTCCAACTAGAGGTCACAAAATCAATCACTTTGTCAAAGTCCTCTTCGAGACTTAAGTCACAGGATAATGACATGACATTGCTTAAGTTCAAAGATTCACATGGCTTAGAATTTCTTGATAAAGCAAGAATTGAATGCCCTTGACTCGCCAGTTGTTTAACAAGTTCAAGACCTATCCCTCTGCTAGTTCCTGTAATTACAATGTGTTTGACCATATTCTCTATTTATGAAAAAATCCTATATCAATATGGAATATAGGATCTTTATATCGTACATGTACGCTACTAACCTATACCAACATGGTAATAGGATTTTCAATATAACCTTTAAGCGTTTGTAAGAATTGGGCGCCAGTTGCCCCATCCACTGTACGGTGGTCACAGGCTAAGGTCAATTTCATAGTATGACCTACTACAATTTCGCCATTCTTTACAACCGGTTTCTCAACGATGGCCCCAACAGATAAGATTGCTGAATTGGGTTGATTTATTATCGAGGTGAAGCTTTCGATTCCAAACATTCCAAGATTTGAAACAGTAAATGTACTGCCTTCCATTTCAGCTGGAGTCAACTTTTTATTTCTTGCTCTTCCAGCGAAATCTTTAACTGCAGCACCAATTTGAGGTAAAGATTGTTCATTTGCAAACTTTACTACTGGTACAACCAGCCCATCTTCTACCGCCACGGCTACTCCAATATGCACATGATTATTTAAACGCATTCTGTCATCAAACCATTGGGAGTTTACTTGTGGATGTTGCTTTAGAGCAAGCGCACAAGCTTTCACTACAATGTCGTTAAATGATATTTTAGTATCAGGTATAGAATTGTATTGTTGTCTGAATGCCATAGCGTTGGCCATATCAAACTCCACATTTAAATAGTAATGTGGTGCCGTAAATTTAGACTGTGCTAAACGCTTAGCAATTGTTTTTCTCATCTGAGAGTTAGATACCTCATCAAAGTCTTCCTGGCCAGAGGGTACAAACTTACCAACGGAAGTTGCCGCAGCAGCTTGGGGAGTATAATTTTCTATATCGCGCTTAACAATTCTACCGTTCTCACCAGTTCCTGGCACTTGACTTAAATTGATTCCTTTTTCTTCGGCCATTTTCTTTGCCAAAGGTGAAGCTAAAACACGGCCATTTGAACTAACTGGTGCAGGTGCAGCAACTGCCTCTGCCTTTGGAGTCTCCGTTACTTTTGCTGGAACTGGTGTTGCAGCTGCCGGTTCAGGTGCTTCTGCTGTTTCCGGCTCAGAACTAGCAGAAACAGCTGGTTTAAAGTTTTTGGCAATTCTTTCAACCTCTGTTCCTTCAGGTCCAATTATAGCTAACAGATCGTCAACTTTAGCAGACTCTCCTGCTTGTAATCCCACAAAAAGCAAAGTTCCTGACTGAAAAGATTCGAATTCCATCGTAGCCTTATCTGTTTCAATTTCAGCCAAAATATCACCTTCTTCCACTTGATCACCAACATTCTTCAACCAGCTCGCAACCGTTCCTTCTTCCATAGTATCACTCAACCTAGGCATGGTCACTACTGTAACTCCTTCAGGAAGTTCTTCAGGTGCAGCTTCTTCAAAATTCACATCGGATATATCTTGTTTAGCATCAGCCTCACCAGATTCTACTGGAGGCTCAGAGGAACCATTTAACAGGCCTGATATATCCTCTCCTTCGTCACCAATTATCGCTAATAAAGCATCCACCTTCGTCGTTTCTCCCTCCTGAACACCAATGTGCAAGAGTGTTCCTTCATAAAAGGATTCAAATTCCATGGTGGCTTTATCAGTTTCAATTTCTGCCAGGATATCACCTTCCTCAACTTTATCTCCAACTTTCTTTAGCCAGCTAGCCACGGTTCCTTCTTCCATGGTGTCACTAAGACGCGGCATATTAATTACTTCAGCCATAGCTTATAATTTATGTGGAATAAACGGATAATCTTTTTGTTCATATACTGCATCATACATCACGTTCTTTTCTGGGAAAGGTGACTCTTCTGCAAATTTTTCACACTCTGAAACACGTTCTTTTACGCGCTTATCAATAGCTTTTATATCTTCTTCGGAGGCATAACCTTTTTCAAGAATTACATCCTTCACTTGAGTAATCGGATCTATCTTACGGTATTCTTCAACCTCATCTTTGGTTCTGTACTTTTGAGCATCAGACATGGAATGCCCTCTGTATCGGTAAGTCTTCAATTCTAGAAAGGTTGGTCCTCCCCCTTTACGTGCTCTTTGAATGGCCTCATCAAAAGCCTCAGCAACTTTCACAGGGTTCATGCCATCAACCGGGCCACTTGGCATCTCATATCCTAAACCTAATTTCCAAATCTCGCCATGATTAGCCGTACGCTCAACAGATGTCCCCATGGCATAACCGTTATTCTCACACACAAATACTACGGGCAGATTCCAGAGCATTGCTAAATTAAAGGTTTCGTGCAAGGAACCTTGTCGTGCTGCACCATCACCAAAACAACAAAGCGTAACTGCATCACTTCCATGGTACTTATCTCCAAATGCGATCCCGGCTCCTAAAGGAATCTGACCGCCAACGATACCATGACCACCATAAAAACGGTGTTCTTTAGAAAAAATATGCATGGATCCTCCTAAACCTTGAGAAGTACCCGTCGCCTTACCATATAATTCTGCCATGACCCTTTTTGGATCAACACCCATACCAATTGGTTGCACATGATTACGGTATGCTGTTATCATTTTATCCTTGGTTAGATCCATAGCATGAAGCGCTCCTGCTAGGACGGCTTCCTGTCCATTGTATAAGTGTAAAAAACCTCTAACCTTTTGCTGAATATATACAGCAGCCAGTTTATCTTCAAACTTTCTCCAAAATAGCATGTCCTCATACCATTTTAGATATACTTCTTTTGTGATTTTTTGCATTCGTTTTCGTCTTAGTTGCGTAAGTTATTCTCAAATATTGAGTACACTCTTAAATGAGCACAAACAGAAAACAAAAATAACATTTTAGACAGTATTGCCCACATCATTAATATCAAAAAAAATGGCGGTTTAATACAATTTATCCACGAAAACGTTATAGCATAGAACTCTTAAAGCCAAAGGGAAGTAAATTAGACAGTGAATGGGATCGTGCAACAGAACCTGTCTCTCCCATAAAGAAGATTTCAATACTAGAATTCTGTCGGTCTTCATATTCTGCTATTGCTTGTCTGCATGCGCCACAGGGAGGAATTGGATTTTTAGTTGCTTCATTAGAAGAAGCAGCCGTTATAGCCATCGCCTTAATAACAGAGTCTGGATATTTAGCGCCGGCATAATATATAGCAGTGCGTTCAGCACACAGGCCTGAAGGATATGATGCATTTTCTTGATTTGAACCAACTACAATTTTCCCATTTGACAGAAGTAATGCCGCCCCAACATGGAAATTGGAATACGGTGCGTAGGCCTTTTTTCTTGCTTCAATGGCTTCAAACATTAAATTTGAAGCATATTCTGGAAGTGCATTAATGTCATCAAAAACATCGATTTTGATTTCAATTTTAACTTCCTTCATGAATAATTATGTGATTACATAGTACTAAAATTCCTGATACGTTTCTTCACCAAAATTAAAGGTTAGTGAGAATCGCAAGGTATTCTCTAAAGGATTTTGAAGTGCACCAGTAGCAAACAGGTATGACAAATCTATTTCAATGGTGGTGTACTTAAAACCTGCACCCAAGGAGAAAAAGGATCTACCACCTTTATCTGATGCTTCGTTAAAATATCCTCCCCTCAATGAAAAGGAATCCTGATAACGGTATTCAGCGCCTAGTGCCCAGGTAATTTCTCTAAGTTCTTCACTAAAGCCACCTGGGGCATCCCCAAAGGATTGAAAAACACCTGATAAAAAGTCAACGTTATCATCTCTTCCCGCAAGAATAACACCTTCGTCATAACTAATTTCATTATCAACATCTGGGTCATAAACTCCATCACCATCAACATCCTCAAACGTACGACGATCACCTCTTAATGGCGGTGTTGGCACTAATAACTTCGTAAATTCTGCATTAAGGGCTAACGTATTGTACTGATCAAAAATAAAGTCAAACCCACCCCCTAAACGTAAATTAGACGGTTGAAAGTTTTGTTGCCCTCCATCATCATATCGAAATTTTGGTCCCAGATTTTGGATAGCAAATCCGCCATGCCATCTACCATTAAAGTCAGTATAAGCAATTTCCTCGCTTTGATAATATCCGCTAATATCCACATTAAATGTATTAGCAGCCTGAGCATTTGAATTTGGATCTGCGGCTAATCTAAGGTCAGACCGCACATAACGCATTCCAATTGACATTGCAAACTGGTTTGAAAGTCTTAGAGAATATCCTAAATCCAGAGCAAACTCGTTAGGGTTTACTAACACGCCTGGGTCATTTGGCCCTTGAGTCAATAATATCTCACCCAGTCCAAAATACCTGAAACTTCCAGAAACAGCACTGAATTCGTTAAGTCTATTGAAGTATGCTACATATCCTAAATCAATATCATTGGCTAATCTAGAGAGATATGGAGTATAACTTATTCCTAATCCTGATTTCGCTTCTGAGAAGGCATATTTAGACATGTTCCAGTGTTGTGAAAAAACATCTTGACCTGTGGCAACACCTTGGTCACCTAAACTTGCAGCCCTAGCATCAGGCGCGACTAATAAAAAGGGAATACCAGTTGTAATTACACGGCTATCATTAGGGTCTGGAATATCCTGCACAATTATATCCTGGGCATTGAGTGTCATTACTGCTAAAAAGCAGAATAAGATCGGTAAGTAATTTTTCATGATTTATTTGGTTGCTTAATCACTGTTGTTTTTATGCAGCGTCCTTTAACAAATATACTTTATTAAAGAATAACAAGTTTTTGAATTTTTTGAACTTGTTTATTTAAACGGTTAGATTTTACTTTTAGTTTATATATATAAGTTCCTTTACCTATTTTTTCACCAAAATCATCGCGACCATCCCATATTATATCTCGTGATAGAGACGACGTCGTTTTTCCACCCGCTGCTGTTTGTCCGTTTAAGGTTCTAACCAGCTTTCCAGAGACAGTGAATATTTGAACTGAAATATCCAATTGATCCGGGCTATTATGGTTAAACCAAAATTCCGTGTAATCTACAAAGGGGTTCGGATAGTTTAAAACATTATCGATAACAAGCTCTTCGTTCTCGTTGAAAACATTAAATTGAAGTTCAGATATGGCGGAATTATTGTAAACATCCCATGCTCGTAGTGTCAATGTATGTATACCTGGCTCTATATCTCTTAAAGCAAAGGACACCACACCATTTGTATAATCATCCACTTCCGCTTGATAATAGTCGTTTAGAACTATTGGATTGGTCTCATCCCCATCCAATATAGCAACAATATCATGACCTATACCACTGGCAGTATTAATTCCATTTTCGTCTTGGAGTTTAGCTATCAGGGTAGGCGATGATCCTGTAATTCCACCATCTACAAAATTCTCATCATTCATAAATAGACGTATTTCAGGACCTTGATTGTCTTCAGTGGCATTTTCATTAATTCCACCAATATTTATGTCAAAACTGTGTCCTGCCCTATCCACTAAGACATTGTTCTCCTTAGCGTAAAAACTAACCTTACCCCGACCAACTGGAATTCCAATGTCTCTTGGCACAATAAAATCGACATCAAATATGCCATTCGTAACCGTTGCCTGACCTTTAAAGACTACCTCACCTAAGGTATTAAAATCCATTTTTATCAATTGACCTGTTGCATCGGTAACCCCATCATTAGCTAAGGTCTGCCTGTCTATAGGTTTATCATAAACGGTCACGGTCACCACACCGTTAAAATCATCAATCAATTGATTATTCTCATCGAGAACTTCGCCACCAATTTTAGCATAAGATAAAGCCTCTAAGACATCAGTTACCTGGTCAATAGGAATATCATTTATTGAAGCCAATCTAATGTTTGGTTTTGGAAAAGTGAGTTTCATGGCTGGATCACCGATAAAATAAACAAGTCTTTTTTGACTACTCCCTGCTATCCTCGGATCAATCTTTGTTAATCTTAAGGCTTCAGCAGCGGAAGGATAATCATTTGATCCAAATGCAAACAAATATTCCTCGAGCACAATATTATAGGCAACCCCAACTGTAACAAATATTTGCCGAGTTGTTGTAATCATACTAGTTGATCCCCCATTGGTATTCCAATAAGTAAACTCCCCTGCAGTAGTTCTGTTAGGATCATCAAACTTAGTGTATTCACAAGTAACTGTAACAAAACAATTGTACTTGCAGAGGTTACTAAACTCTTGTGCATCATTTTTATCCAGAATTCTTTCCTTAGCCAAACCATCTTCACCCCCATGTCCAAAATAATTAACAACTAAGGCCCCAACATCCACACGATCCTTAAACCGCTCATTGACTTCTGGGTAGCGATCACCTGCAGGAGATGATTCTTGAATAAAGGCATCCGAATGAATCTTTACCATGTTTAAAAATGGTTTTTCACCTTCTACTGCAGTTCCAATGTCATCAGTGGTTTGTTGCAATATCCGCTCCCAACTTTCATCAACATCATCGGAGACTAAGAGGACATTATTACGCCAACTACCAAAGGACTCCTCTTCATAATATTGCTGAATTTTATCCACCATTTCTCGAGCGCGTTTCGGATTTTCTGCGAGTATTCTACCCATGGCAATATCAAGACGGTCTGTGATTAACATTTGACCCTCAAATTCATCCATCATTCCATAATAATCATCCGAAACAAAAGAACCTGTTAAACTAAAACTATTCTCACTATACCAAGGTGGTGCTAAATTGGTGTTATTAGGTATTCTATCCTTATAATCATAGGATCCATCACCAAACAAGCACACATATTTTACCCGATTATTTGGAGAACTCGCGTTGGAATATACATATCGAATAAAATTCCTAATAGCACTAATATCTATATTCCCTGAACCAAACTCGTTATAAATACTCGTTAGGGATACCACACGTATGTTAAGATCATAATTTGACCTGTTGATATCTGCAAGACGTTCCGCCTGACTAATAAGAATATCTGGTGAAACCATTATATAATCAACATCTTCGAACTGATTATTATCGTTTTGAAATACAGTACCTTTTAAGTTTTGATTGATTACTCTAGAATTCACATCTCTCGACGGCACAGGAACATTAGAATAACTGAAGGCTATGTATTCTCTTTCTTCCCCTGAAATTGCTTTAAAGGAATAATTACTATCTCCATCTGTATTTGTGTAAGACCCAATATTAAATCTATCAGTAATGTCCCAAATCTGGGCGACTTGACTTGCAGAAGACAGATTATATTGTACTATACCGGGTGAAGTCGGTACGGATTTATTACTAAAATGCAAAGGTACTCCTTCAAAAATAAGTTGCCGTGTCGCTTCAATATTAATGTAATCTAAATAGGCATTAGCTGTAGGATTACCGCCATTATTGTAATTTAATTGAACGCTAACTGCGTCCGTGTTTAAGTTCACTTCTCTAAAAAAAGTTGATGCTGATGCCAGTATGGAGCCATTTAAATCAACCGAAATTAAACTCTGGTTAAACGATTGTCCATTAATACTTATGTCCATAGATGTTTGCGTTGGGATAGGCGCTACTGATCCAAAAGCGATATCAAATACTAGGGGCTCTGATGAAACCAGGTTAGGAAACTCAAATTCAAAGACACGCTCATTCTCAAAACTGAAGTCCTCACCAAACCACCTGCGGCCAATCTTAACCAGGTTTTCCTCATCTACCTCATAATATTGGTAATCTTGAAAGGTATCTATTTGAATATTTGCTTCTTCATCAGGCTGGATCCTATTTTGTACACGTTTTCCATTTGCCGAACTAACGTTCACATAATAATAGGTTCTGTCTGTGAATAGATTAATATTCGAATTGAACTGTTGATTGTAGGAACGTTGATGTATACCATGGGGTCCTTGTGCATAGAACAAGACAAAATCACCATTATCAAAAGAACCGTCATCTTCACCTGAAACCCAAATCGCTAATTCCGTCGGATCAATGGGGTAAGGCACTGAATTTCTTTGAGGAATCATTTGTCCGCCATTTCCAAAAATCCTAATTGTTCTTGGATCAAGGTTATTGGTGTTTATGCCCAAATCGTTTAAAAAACCTCTGTCTAATCGAAAAACACCAGAATCCTCGACATAAAAACGATACCAATCTCCAGTAGCCAGAACCGAATTAGTTATTGTGTTATTATCAACTGATGAATTAAGATTTGCCGTGAATGATGATGAAAATGTCAATTCAAATGACACCAGGCGTTGATACACACCATCAACCTTGATGATGGGGCTTAAATAAACGAACCCTTTTCGCTGGCCTCTTGAAGTAGTAACCGAATAGTCAGCTTTTACTTCAGCTGGTAAAAGATCCAAATCAAGATCGAACAACTGTGAAGCTGGTACAATTTCATATTTCAAATTACTAAAACTCGCACTCGGTGAAACAGATTGTTCAAGTTCTTTGTAGATATAAAAGCCACGCTCATCGTCGTATGACGACCTAAAATTTTCAACAACTGGAACTTTAATCGCCCCGTAGCCAGTATCCAACGATTGGGACTCTCCCCAAATAATGTTAAATTCTTGGTTTTGCGCAAAAGAAATAAGAAAAGAGAAAAATAAAACAGCAAGAAGGCTCGTTCTCATAGAAAAATAACGCCTTTTGATAAGGCTTATTATTATGGGTCAATTTTTAACTCAAAAGTACAATATTAATTTAATTTTTAACTGTTATTTCAGGTGTGTATTTCATCGATGAAATGTGCAAAAATCCGATATTATGCATAAAAAAACGGATGAAATACACTATTTTTTGCAATTTCACACAAAAAAAAGTTGGAGGTTTAGGTTTAATTACTATATTGCACACCTAAAATTTAACGAGCTTACTTAATCTTATGGATATGAAAACTGTATTTAACCTTAGATTTATAACGCTGATAGCCCTCTCAGCGGTCGCATTCAGTTGCGGTAGATCCTCAAACGGAAACATTGATAGCGCTACAGGGTGGCAGATCAATAATAGAAATGGAGGATTTCAATATAATACCAATTATAAGGAGCAAGAAACTCCTCCAGGGACAGCCTTTATAGAAGGTGGAACTTTTACAATGGGTAAGGTTCAAGATGATCCTATGCACGATTGGAATAATACTCCTACCCAACAACACATCCAATCCTTTTACATGGATGAACATGAGGTGACCAACCAGAATTACTTAATGTACTTAGATTATTTAAAAACAGTATATCCTCCAGAGGATCCTAATTATGCCAATATTTATAAAGGAGCATTACCAGACACTCTAGTTTGGAGAAATCGATTGGGATACAATGAGATGATGACTGAAAATTATTTGCGTCATCCTGCCTACGGAGATTACCCTGTTGTAGGTGTGAGTTGGATTCAAGCAGTTGAATACGCTCAATGGAGATCAAACAGAGTAGCAGAAATGTCATTACAGAATGCTGGTTATCTTAAAAGAGATTCTCAATACACAGATCTCAATGCTGAAAGTACCTTTGACATTGATACTTATGTAAATGCCCCTAATCAAGTATATGGAGGTAACGAAGAAGTACTTCAAGGCGGAAAAAGACGTCAGCAAACCGATGCCGATGGTAATCCAATCAATGTTTATGCAGGACTTGAAAGTGGTTTGATTACTGTTAAATATAGGTTACCTACTGAAGCTGAATGGGAATATGCCGCTCTTGGATTAAGTGAATTAAGAGATTACAATGTCTACAGAGGACGTAAAAAATACCCTTGGGATGGTCAATACACAAGATCAGGAAAGCGTGTAAATCGCGGTGACCAATTGGCCAACTTCAAACAAGGTAAGGGTGACTATGGTGGAATTGCAGGATGGTCTGACGATGGTGCAGATATCACTGCAGCTGTGATGACTTATGCACCAAACGATCATGGTTTATATGATATGGCTGGTAACGTTGCAGAATGGGTTGCCGATGTTTACAGACCAATTGTTGACGATGAATTTAACGACTTTAACTACTACCGTGGGAATGTATACACCAAGAATTTATTGAATGATGATGGTTCTGTGAAAGTTGTAACTGCAACTGAAATTGTTTATGATACCTTAAGCAGTGGTCGTGTTATAGCCAGAGATTTACCTGGAGAAATAGCTACCGCGCCTGTAGGTGACTCTGAAACTTACTTAAGAACGAACTTCGATAGAAGTGACAATAGAAACTACCGCGATGGTGATAAAAATTCTTCTAGAGCTTATAGAGATAGTTTTGATGAAACTCCAATTGCGGATAATACCGACACAAAAGAAATGTATAACTCTCCAAGTCATAAAGTAGAACTAGACCCTGAAACCGGGGAACTTGTTAGATCTTTTGATGACTCTAACGGAAGAACCACCCTTATCAGTGATGAAGTAAGAGTATTCAAAGGTGGATCATGGAGAGATAGAGCTTACTGGTTAGACCCAGCACAGAGACGTTATTTCCCCCAGGATATGGCCACGGATTACATTGGCTTCAGATGTGCTGTATCTAGAGTAGGATCTAAATCATTGAACCCTACTAAACGAAGAAATTAGTCTAAATACAGTTTTAATTATATATCAAGAGTCCTGGTTATTTTGCCAGGACTTTTTTTATTTTCGTTTTATGACCACAGATGAATTATATCAATATTTCAAAGAGTGTTCGGGGGTATGCACAGACACTAGAAAAATTAAAGAAGGATGCTTATTTTTTGCTTTAAAGGGTCCTAACTTTAATGCAAATCAATTTGCACAAAAGGCTATAGAACTTGGTGCGAAATACGCAGTTATAGATGATGCCAATTACAGCAGTGATGGTACTATTTTGGTTGATGATGTTCTTGAGTGCTTGCAGGATCTCGCAAGACTTCATAGATCACAATTTACCTTTCCCATTATTGGATTAACAGGCAGTAATGGAAAGACCACAACAAAAGAATTGATTTACAGTGTGTTGGCTATTTCCAAGAAGGTGTCATGTACTCAGGGAAATCTCAACAATCATATCGGCGTCCCCTTAAGCATTTTATCCTTTGATCTGGATTTAGATTTTGGTATTGTAGAGATGGGAGCCAATCATCAGAAAGAGATAGAATTTTTATGCACTATATCCCAACCCGATTTTGGTCTTATTACCAATTTTGGAAAAGCACATTTGGAAGGATTTGGAGGCGAAGAAGGGGTTATTAAAGGAAAATCTGAATTGTATGATTATTTAAAATTAAATGGGAAGTATGCTTTCATAAATAATGACGATGAAAAACAACTTAAACAAATTGGAGATTACGCTAATGTCATAGGTTTTGGCAGTGCAATAGCCAATAATTTCAGGATTCAATTGGAGTCCGTGGATCCTTATGTAACCATTAGCTATAATGAAACGATCATAAATAGCCGATTAATTGGCGACTATAATTTTGGAAACATTGCAGTAGCAGTGGCCATTGGAGGGTATTTTAAACTATCCCTAGAATCAATAAAATCTGGTATTGAAGCATACGTACCCGATAACAACAGATCAGAAATTATAAGTCGTGGCAGTAATCAGATTATCATGGATGCCTATAATGCCAATCCAACAAGCATGATCGCCGCTCTTGTTAATTTTAATAAGCTAAATTCCAATAATAAGTTTTTATTCCTAGGAGATATGTTTGAATTGGGAGAAGATGCACAAAAAGAACATCAGGAAATCGTTGATTATGCTGAAAAGCATTTCAATACTAATGTCTATTTATTGGGAAATCATTTTTATAGTACGGTGACCGAGAGCGCGACTCAGAAATTTGAGTCTTTCAGTACGGCGATAGACACTTTAAAATCAATAAAACTCAAAAATGCGCAAGTATTGATCAAAGGATCCCGTGGCATGGCACTCGAACGTATTTTGGATTATCTAGACTTTGAATAGGTTGTAATCTATACGAAAAAAGTCCAAACATATGTTTGGACTTTTTTTGTGGGTCATACTGGATTCGAACCAGTGACTTCTACCCTGTCAAGGTAACACTCTGAACCAACTGAGTTAATGACCCTAAAAAATAAAAGTCCGTATTGCTACGGACTTTCGTGGGCGCGAAGGGATTCGAACCCCTGACCCCTTGGGTGTAAACCAAGTGCTCTGAACCAACTGAGCTACGCGCCCGATTATTGGACTGCAAATATAACCTAGTTTTTAATTCCTCAAAAACTTTTTTATAAAAATGTTAGACCACTTCTGCCACCACAAATGTACTGCCACCAATAAAGATCATATCTTCTTTATTAGCCTGTTTCTTAGCGGCCTTAAATGCCTTACTAACGGAGTCATAAGCAGTACCATTTAAACCTAATCTACTTGAGATTTCAATCAATGAATTAAGTGGTAAACCTCTGGCAATCTTAGGTTCACAAAAGTAATACTGAGCTTTTGCCGGAAAGAATGATAACAGCTCTTCAATGTTCTTGTCATTAACAAAACCAAGTACCAGATGTAGTTGGTTAAATGATTGATCATTGATCTGATGCACCACCTCCATAATTCCCTCCTTATTATGAGCTGTATCTGCAACTGTCAAAGGCTCGTTATTAAAAACCTGCCAACGTCCCATTAGGCCGGTATTCCTTTCAACATTGGTAAATCCGTCAGAAATATTTTTTGTATTGATTCTGTTAAATCTATTTCTGAGCTCTTGAAGCGCTACTAAGGCTGTCCTCAAATTTTTTTTCTGATAAATGCCCTTTAAATCACTGTTCGGTACTTCATTAAGGATTATATCTTCTGCAAAAATTATTTTAGCACCTTGTTCCTCTGCTTTTGCATTAAAAACCGGTTTGGTTTCTCCAACAGTTTCTCCAATGACTACAGGAATCCCAGCTTTAATTATACCTGCCTTTTCTGCGGCAATTTTCTCTAAGGTATCCCCTAAAAATTGCATATGATCATAGCCAATATTGGTTATAACAGCTAGCTCTGGTTCAATAATATTTGTAGAATCAAGTCGACCACCAAGCCCCACCTCAATAATCGCAATATCGACCTTCTCATCTCTAAAGTAGGTAAAGGCCATACCAACTGTCATTTCAAAAAATGACAAACTATTCGCTTCAAAAAACGATTTATTCTCTTCAACGAAGTTCACGACATAAGACTCTTCAATCATTTTACCGTTTATTCTAATGCGCTCTCTAAAATCTTTTAAATGGGGGGACGTGTATAAGCCAACCTTATAGCCAGCCTCCATTAAAACGGAGCATAGAATATGGCTGGTGGATCCCTTTCCATTGGTACCGCCAACATGGACCGATTTAAAATCAGACTCAGGATTTCCTAAATGTTTAGTGAGTAGAATTGTATTAGAGAGATCGGCTTTATAGGCTGTTTTTCCCTGCTTTTGATACATGGGTAGCTGATTGAACAACCAATTTATAGTCTCTTGATAAGACATTATTATTGAGAAACGTCAAAGTTGATACTTACAAAACCAACCTGTTCAGCTGGTGCCTTTGAATCTGCTGGCCATTTATGAGATAGCGCTATCTTTCTGGCTGGATCTATTAGACAGGGATGGGAATTTGTTGTTCCTTTAATTCCTGTCTCAGCACTTATCACCTGCCCATTTCGATTTACCTTAATTCTAACGACTACAATGCCGTACTCATTACAGTCTTGCTTAAATATCTGTTTCTGAGGTCTACCTCGACCATTGAGTCCATATCCCACTCCTCCTTTACCAGGTCCTGCTCCCCCAAAATAACTCGGAGCATATGGGTCGCCATTAAGCTGTCCCTTGTTGCCAGCACTGTTGTCAGGACCTTCACCACCCTCATCTGCACTTGTGGAATTTTTAACCCCACCTATTAGGTTATCCAGTTTTTTACGTTTCTCAGCCTCCTCCTGCAATCTCCGTTCTTCAGCTTCACGCTTTTCACGCTCAATACGCTCTGCTTCTGCCTTAGCCTTCGCCTCGGCCTCTTTCTGTTTTTTTATAGCAATGCTCTCAGCAGTTTCATTGGTAAGTACATCTTCCGCTTTAGGCATTTCCTGTACTTTTTGAGGTTCAGCAGGTTTGGGCTGTGATTGCTCAATAGGTTTTTTAACAGGTGCCTTGACGGGTTGTGCTTTTGGCTTAGAACCGCTGCCAACATTACTGGTTCCAAAATTAACAGCAACACCATACTCCAAAGGAGGATCCATATAAGGTGGTCCAACCACAAATAACAACAGTAATACTATAATCACTATAAGAGTGGTGATCTTAGCTGAATTTCGTTCGTGTTTGGTCTCCAAATACTTCATATACTAATTTGGTCGTACAGCAAGTATAACTTTGAATTTGTTCCTATTGGCAATATCCATAACCTTAACTACATTCTCAACAGGGACAGATTCCTCGGCCCTTAAAACAATGGTTGGTTGATCCTGTGACGATAAAGCATCTACAAGTTGACGCTCTAAAGAGGCGACACCAACACGTTTTTGATCAATATAATAAGTTAGATCCTTCTTAATACTTACTGAAACTGACCTTTTATTTTCAGTTTTTCCACTCGCTTTTGGAAGTATAATATCTATAGCGCTAGTAGTTACCAATGTAGAAGCCAGCATAAAAAATACGAGTAACAGGAATACAATATCTGTCATGGAAGACATATTAAATTCCGGAGTTACTTTATTTCTTCCTCGAATATTCATTAGATGGGCTCATTTAGATGGTCTAAAAACTCAACCGAGTTCGCTTCCATTTGATAAACAACCTTATTGGTTCTTACTACCAAATGATTGTAGGCTATGTAAGCCACAATTCCCACAATTAAACCACCAACAGTAGTAGTCATCGCTGTATACAATCCATCGGCCAGGAGTTTTATATCTATTTGACCTCCAGAATTGGCTATTTCAAAAATAGATAAGATCATCCCTATTACAGTTCCCAAGAAACCAATCATTGGGGCTGCACCTGAGATAGTTGCTAAAACGCTGACATTTTTCTCTAGTTCATATACCTCTAGTCGTCCGGCGTTTTCAATAGCGGTGTTTATATCATCCAAGGGTTTGCCAATGCGTGAAATTCCTTTACCAATGAGCCTCGACACTGGAGAATTAACTTGAGCACATAACAATTGTGCACTTTCAATTTTGCCATGACTAACATGATCTTTAATCTGATTCATAAAATTGGAGTCGACTTTCGAAGCTGCTTTTATCGTAAAAAGTCTCTCAAAATAGATATAAATGGCTACTACCATAAGGACAAATAAAATCCCAATGATAACTATTCCAGCGGTTCCTCCACTGCCTATAAGTTCAATAATGGAAAGTGTCTTTTCAACAGACTCTTCGCTATTTAGCGCTTGAACATCTTCCTGAAGCGTATTCAGTAATAACATATAATAAATTTGGGTTGTTTCTTTAAATTAACTTAATAACGTAAGAATAAATTCTTAAGTATATCAACTTAGAATATTGATCGTGTAACCATGAAGGCTACCGCCCCAGCCATAAAACCAACAAGGGCCAACCAGGATATTTTTCGCAGGTACCAAAAGAAGTCGATTTTTTCCATTCCCATGGCTACTACTCCAGCTGCAGATCCAATAATCAACATACTTCCACCTGTTCCAGCAGAGTAGGCGATAAAGTGCCAAAGCTCATTATCTAGAGGTTCAGAGAACATACCTAAACTTGCAGCGACCAGTGGTACATTATCAATTACTGCTGAGCCTACACCAAGCAATAATACCACCAAGTCAGATACCCCATTTGGATCTAACTCTGTACCCATCATTGGCATCGTTTCTTGTAAGGAATCTGCAAATCCAAATAAGATCCCTAACGATTCTAGTGCAGCTACTGCCATTAATATTCCAAGGAAAAACAGAATACTTGGCATTTCAATTCGTGACAAGGATCTATGTACAGGACTATGATGTTCGTGAGCAACACTTTGTCCTGAATCTACCTGAGACATTGTAAATCTTGAACTCGTATATATTTCAGCAAAAGTAGCCACAACACCCAATGACAGCATCATCCCCACGTATGGAGGTAAGTGCGTCAATACCTTAAAAATTGGAACGAAAACAATGGCGCCCAAACCAAGGAACAACATTGTTGAACTGTATTTATTTACAGATTTATTGTCTGATTCTACTAACTCGAGTTCCCCTCTAAATGGAGGTAAGAAAGAAGCAATTACAGATGGCACTACCATACAGAGAACAGAAGGAATAAATAGATAAACTATGAGATATTGGGTAGATACTTTATTGCCAATCCATAACATGGTTGTAGTAACGTCACCAATCGGTGACCATGCACCACCGGCATTGGCGGCGATAATTATTAATCCCGCATACCAGATTCTAATATCTCTATCCTTAACAATTTTCTGTAATATGGAAATTAGAACAATTGTGGCCGTAAGATTATCTATAATAGCAGAAAGAAAAAAGGCCAAAATAGAAAACAACCATAGTATTTTGCGTCTACTTTTGAACTTTACTGCGGCCTTAATGGTTGAGAATCCATCAAAATAATCTATGATTTCAACAATGGTCATGGCCCCTAATAGAAACACAAGTATTTCAGCAGTCTTTCCTAGGTGATGCAACAAGGTTTCTTCCATAAGGTGCATCTTATCTTCATGTCCTAAGGCCCCAAAGTTCTCTAATAGTGCATGCTCACCAGAATCAAACCAACGTGGAAAGGCATCAATACCAAGTGAGATTAGTGCCCAACTTATTGCCATCATGACCAACGCAGGTATTAGCTTGTCTATTTTAATACTGTGTTCCAAGGTAATGGCCAAATAGCCAGCAATAAATACTAATACAATAATGGTTTCCATATGGTTCTGATTAAGTTAGCCTTAGTTAGTGATAATTATGAATACGGAATAGAAGTTCTTCAATTCTTGTAAGCATTGTAGTTAAACAAATATAACAAACTCTTATTCTCATAGGTTAAGTAATCACTATTTTTGGTTCAATAATCCTCCCCGAAGAATGATCACGGCTTGCACCTGTAACAGAACTCAAACAATTGATCTCATTCCGGATTTTTAAGACACCAAGCAAGGCAAATATTAAAGCCTCCTTATATTCAATAATTTCCTTTTCTGGCAGGATAAAACTAGCTTGTGAGCCATTTCTAATTCGCTTCATTAAAAAGCTATTAAAGGCACCTCCTCCAGTTACAAGAACTGTAGTTCCAGGATCAATGGTGGATTTAACTTGAATAGCAATGTGTTCTACAAACGTTTTTAATACATCTTCAACTTTTAGATTATACGATCTAATTAATGGTAATACGACCGCATCAACCCATTCTTTACCCAAAGATTTAGGCCATGATTGTTTATAATATTCCAGATTATTAAGCTGTTCCAAGAGGGACTTATTTAAATTGCCGGATTCAGCTAATTGACCATCTTTATCATATTCCAATCCCATTTTATTAGCACAATAGTTGAGGACGATATTCACAGGACTTATATCGAAGGCATGTCGATCTGCATTGGATTGAAAAGATACATTACTGAAGCCGCCCAGGTTTAAACAGTAACCAAATTCACCAAAAAAGAGTTGATCACCTATGGGTACCAGCGGTGCCCCTTGCCCATTTAATTCGACATCCTGAACTCTAAAATCGCAGACGATCCTTTGGTTGACTAGGTCAGCCAATTCATCAAGATTGCCAATTTGATAGGTTAGCCCTTCATCAGGTAAATGTCTTGCGGTATGACCATGAGAAGCTATTAAATCAATATCTGAAATGTTATGTTGAGAAATGAAACTGATTATCTCTTTTGACAATAATCTTGTATAGTCTTGGTCAGTTAAGAGCAATTCTTTATCTGTTAAACTAATTAGATTCTCCAGTTTGCTTTTCCATTCTATGGAATAGGGCCGCGTTTCAGTGGCCAAAATTTTAAATTTCCATTCATCTTCCAGGCTAATTTCGCACCAAATAAAGTCAATTCCATCAAGAGATGTACCTGACATCACTCCAATAACTTTATACCTATTCTTTAACATATTATTAAAAATATAAATCATTATTGAAAATACCCTATTAAAGAGTTATCTTTGTCAACCTTTTTTAAAAAATCAATAATTTTTCAACAATGGAATTTAGCTTAACTGAAGAACATTTAATGATCAAAGAAGCGGCGAGAGATTTTGCAAGAACAGAACTTTTGCCTGGTGTAATTGAAAGAGATGAGAAACAAGTTTTCCCAGACGAACTAGTAAAGAAAATGGGAGAGCTAGGATTCATGGGAATCATGGTTGATCCAAAATATGGCGGTAGTGGTATGGATACCATATCATACGTACTTATTATGGAGGAATTATCTAAAATTGATGCCTCAGCATCTGTTATTGTTTCAGTGAATAATTCTTTGGTCTGTTATGGTCTTGAAAAATTTGGAACTGAAGAGCAAAAACAAAAATACCTGACCAAACTTGCTACAGGTGAAATGGTTGGAGCCTTCTGTTTAAGTGAGCCTGAAGCTGGTAGTGATGCTACCTCACAAAAGACTACGGCCATAGACATGGGAGACCATTATGTGATCAACGGCACTAAGAACTGGATTACAAACGGAGGTCGCTCTGATGTTTACCTTGTTATAGCTCAGACTGATCGTGAGAAGGGTCATAGAGGAATTAACTGCTTTATTGTTGAAAAAGGCACACCAGGATTTGATATTGGTCCAAAAGAAGATAAACTTGGCATTAGAGGAAGTGATACGCATACGCTTCAATTTAATGATGTAAAGGTGCCGAAAGAAAATAGAATTGGAGAAGATGGTTTTGGATTTAAGTTTGCCATGAAAACACTATCAGGTGGAAGAATTGGAATTGCCTCTCAAGCCCTTGGAATTGCTGCAGGTGCCTATGAATTGGCCTTAGAATACTCCAAAGTAAGGAAAGCATTTGGCACAGAAATCTGTAACCATCAGGCGATTGCTTTTAAATTAGCCGACATGTATACCGAAATTGAAGCTGCTCGTTTATTGGTAATGAAAGCCGCCTGGGAAAAAGACCAAGGTTTAAATCATGACATGTCTAGTGCCATGGCCAAATTATATGCTTCTAAAGTTGCCATGGAACAAACTGTTGAAGCTGTACAAATCCATGGAGGAAATGGTTTTGTGAAAGAATATCATGTAGAACGTCTAATGAGAGATGCTAAAATCACTCAGATATACGAAGGCACTTCGGAAATACAGAAAATTGTGATCTCTCGAGGAGTCATAAAAGGATAAAATCATTGAAAATGATCCTAAAAACCGAGATTATATCTCGGTTTTTTTATGCCCTTTGTTTAGATAGAGCATAAGTCTGTTTGGCAATCTCAAGCTCTTCATTAGTAGGTATGATGAGTATTTTGACGAGAGATCCCGGTCTATTAATTTCCAAAATTTCTTTCGTTCGTTCTATATTTTTAGAAGGGTCCAGTTCAATACCAAAATACTCTAGTCCTTCGCATACCAATTGACGGACTAAGGCTGAGTTCTCACCTATTCCGGCTGTAAAGACAATGGCATCCAATCCGTTCATTGCAGCAGTATAGGCACCTATATACTTTTTAATTCTATAAGATGTCATATCTAATGCCAGTTGGCATTGGAGGTTGCCTTTTTCAGCTTCTTCCTGAACATCTCTCATATCGCTAAACCCTGTTAGTCCAACTAAACCACTATTAGATTGTAATAAGGTATTAACATCATTAAGATTGTATTTTAAGACATTAACCAAATAGAAAATTAAAGAGTGATCGATATCACCCGATCTAGTTCCCATAATTAAACCATTAACCGGCGAGAATCCTAAACTATGATCTAAGCTTTTACCATTCTCAATGGCGGTCATACTACAGCCATTGCCAAGGTGAATCGTTATTATTTTGGAATTTGGTAATCCTAAATAGTTAATAGCCTGCTCAGACACGAACTTGTGACTGCTTCCGTGGAATCCATAAAGTCGAATATGCTGTTCTTCTAGAAACTTATTAGGAATGGCATATTTATAGGCCTTAGGTGGAATTGTTTGATGAAAAGCCGTATCAAAAACAGCGACCTGAAGAGCTTCTGGAAAAACAGATTCGGCAACTTTTATACCGTCCAAGTTTGCTGGATTGTGAAGAGGTGCCAGGTTAAATAACGATTTAATAGTCTTTTTAACCTCCTCAGTAATAACAGTGGTATTTTTAAAAGAAGAACCACCATGAACAACGCGATGTCCTACTGCCTTTATCTCATTTATGGAAGATACAACACCCATTTGATCATCTAACAATAGCTCAACCACATGCTTTAGGGCCTGGCCATGATCATTTATGCCTTTGCTATTTTCCAAAATATTAGTTCCGGATTTATGCTTGAATTTAGATTCGGCTAACCCAATACGCTCAACAAGACCTGAACACAGAACCATTTCATCTGGCATTGAAAATACCTGATACTTTAATGATGAGCTGCCAGAATTTAGTACTAATAACTTCATTTCTTAGCTTTTGTCTTGTGCCTGAATGGCTGTAATAATCACAGTGTTAAAAATGTCTTCAACGGTGCATCCACGAGATAGGTCATTAATAGGTTTATTTAAACCTTGTAACATTGGACCAATTGCCAATGCCCCGGTTTCTCTTTGTACCGCTTTATATGTATTATTTCCCGTATTTAAATCAGGAAATATTAACACACTTGCCTGACCGGCCACCTCGGAATCAGGTAACTTCTTTCTTCCAACCTCAGGATCAACTGCAGCATCATATTGAATAGGTCCTTCGACCTTAAGATCTGGTCTTTTGGACTTAACAATGGCCGTTGCTTCTTTTACAATTTCAACATCCGCTCCCTTTCCAGATACACCTGAAGAATAGGATAGCATAGCTATTTTGGCATCTATCCCAAATGCCATACTTGAATCTGCAGAGGCAATAGCAATATCTGATAGCTGTTCAGCGGTTGGGTTTGGGTTAATGGCACAATCCCCAAAAACAGAAACCCTATCTTCTAGACACATAAAAAAAACTGATGAAACTACAGAAAACCCAGGCTTCGTTTTAATAAACTGAAGTGCGGGCTTAATGGTATGTGCAGTGGTGTGAGCAGCCCCAGAAACCATACCATCGGCTAGCCCCTTATACACCATCATTGTACCAAAATAGGAAACATCAATCATCAAATCTTCAGCCATTGCTGGACTCAGACCTTTGTGCTTCCTCAGTTCATATAGCGTATTAGTAAAATCAGCGAAATGCTCGGATTCCTCAGGGTTAATGACGGGGGTTTTATTAAAATCAAAGGAAAGATTAAGCCTCTTTACTGAGGATTCAACTTTATCTTGTTCACCTAAAATAGTAATGTCAATAATATCTTGCTGCTGAAGTTTAGAAGCGGCGATTAAAATACGGTCATCACTTCCCTCTGGAAGTACAATGTGCTTTCGCTCTGCCTTGGCTCGTTGCACCAAATAATACTGAAACATTCTTGGGGTCATATCCTTACTAACCTCATAGGACTCCAAATGTGTCATTAACCCATTAACATCAACATTGGATTCAAATACATCAATTGATATTTTTATTTTTTCCTTATTCGTTGCGTAAATGTGAGATCTAACATTCACCAATTGCGATGCAATGTCGAAAGTGGCTTCATTTACAGATATAATCGGTATAATTTTATCAAGACCATCTATTAATTGTTCTACCGAATCCGACAGCTTCATACTTCCCGTTAATATAATTCCTGAAAGATTTGGGTAGTTGCTTGAAATATTAGCTTGCAAACTTCCCATAAGAATATCCTCTCGATCCGCTGGAGTCACAATAACGGCATCATCCGTTATGTGTTCTAAAAAGTGGCTCAATTGCATAGCACCAATTTTTATGTCACCCGTAGGTCGATCTAATAAGCCCTCGCCAAAAATCACATTCGCTTTTATAGCCTCTGATAATTCTTTCATGGTTGGATTCTTGAGTTTCTCATTAATTGGAATCGTATTCACCACTACAGACTCAGGTAGCATTTTAACTAACCTTGAATTGATTTCGCTCAAATGTTCTGGCATCGCCTTATTGGCAATTACAGCAATAACATTAACATCCTTTTCATCAAATGAGTCATAGGTCAATAGTAAATTATCAAGACTTCTCTCTATCGAATCATCAAATACATTTGAAATTAGAATTACAGGAATACCTAAGTTCTTAGCAATAAGAATATTCAAATCCAATTCAATTATAGAACCGAATTGCGAAAAGTCACTGCCTTCAACAATTACAAAATCATACTGATCCTCAATCCTTTTATATTTTTCAATGATGGTATTTAAAATGAGTTCTCGTTTATTACCGTTCCAAAATCGGATGAGATTTGACATGGTATATCCATAAGTATCCTCATAACGGGCATCAATTGAGAAATAAGAAAGTACCGTGTTAATATGATTGTCTTTTTTAGGGTCTACAGTGTCATCAATTACCGGACGAAAATACCCTACTTTAGGTTTATGCCTAAGTAATGAGTTCATAAGTCCAATTGTTAAAATAGATTTTCCGCTTTCTGCACTGTTTGAAGTAATATAGATAGCCTTATTCATAGTTTACTGTGTTGAATACCAAGCTTTAGAATATTTTTTACATCTGTTTAAAAGTAGCAGGAAGATAGCGATTTATCAAATCAGAATCACGGATAATACTTGAAGAATAATTCACTTAATATTAAAGTTAGGAGCAAAAAAAACCCTTACTGTTAAGTAAGGGTTTTCAAAAAAGGCGGCGACCTACTCTCCCACGAGTGCAGTACCATCGGCGCTAACGGGCTTAACTACTCTGTTCGGAATGGTAAGAGGTGAGCCCCGTCGCTATAACCACCTTAAG
>NZ_QKTV01000008.1 GCF_003362725.1 Winogradskyella aurantiaca | reverse complement strand
TGAAGGGTTGGTAGTATCATCAACAGTAATGGTTTGTGTAACATTAATGGAATTACCAGCCAGGTCAGTAACGCTATAAGTACGTGTAATGACTTCAGGGTTAGAGTTGCCATCCGATACATCGCTAACATGAGCAACGGTGATAGCACCAGAACAGTTATCAGCTTCATCAGAAACAACATCAGTATCTACAGCAGGGATATCCGAGGCACACTGAACATTAACAGCGGCAGGATTAGAGGCGGTAGGCAGGGTGTTGTCAACAACGGTAAAAGTAGCCGTAAAGTTATTGCCAAAGTTGCTTATAAATAAGTCAGGTGATATTGATCCAGATGAATTTTCATGTTCAGTTCTGGTGTAAACCTGTAATTCGTAAATTCCAGGACCGAGCCCATTTAAAATATTAATTCCAGCGCCTGAGGTTTGCCAGTTTTGATCAACACTTGTTCCATTACAATAATTAGAACTTGTTAAGTCAGTATTAAAAAAGATCTCTTCAAAAGAAAATGACGAATGGGATGTCCCTGTGGATTCAATGCTGTAGTTAAGTTCACTATATGAAATATTGTGATCACCACATTTATGTGTTTTCTGTTGAGCCCCGTTAAGTATGAAAGTATCGGTACATTCAAATGAACCAAAATTGAATCCATCAAAATTCGTATTTGCTGATCCCGAAAGATTAAAATATTGATTGCCACTACCAGAGTCGATAATGACATTACTTTCATCAACCGCAGACTCATTACCAGACAATAACTTAAAGTCAGGGGAATTATTTGAATTGTTTAAATGAAGTAGGGTTTCTTGTTTACTTTGGCTTTTTGCAAAAACAAAATTGGATTCCCTATTGGTTAATGATCCTGAAAGTTCACTGGAAATTGGATCTGGAATATAACTATCAGGGACAACGATAGCATTATTGGGGCTAGAGTATCCTAAACTTAGTGCCGCCACAGCATATATGGTAGCAACTATGTTGATTAACAGCTTCATAGTGTTAGTTCAGTTGTTGGTAAACTAAAATCTTTATATGGTTTTAAACCAT
Source organism: Winogradskyella aurantiaca (assembly GCF_003362725.1). Lineage (GTDB taxonomy): Bacteria > Bacteroidota > Bacteroidia > Flavobacteriales > Flavobacteriaceae > Winogradskyella_A > Winogradskyella_A aurantiaca. Next base: position 183,658 of record NZ_QKTV01000008.1, on the reverse strand, counting down.
ATAAACAGCATATTATCAAAGGACTAACTAATTTATAGTAGTCCCCATGAACGTAGCAATTATATCGTTGAACGGTCAATTTTATCTGCAATTGACTTTGGCTATATTTTAAATTCTGATTCTCGTTGATTGTCAACGTTTTACAGGTATATGCTTCAACAAATAATTTCTACTTGTTTGTTCATCACGCTTTAATCTACATTATATCATGTAAGAAATAGACGAAATGCAAAAAACATCGTCAAACGTATAAAAAAAATCTACGAAAAGCAAAAATAATCGATAAAACGTAAAATAAGTGAAGGTGTCTCTATTTTCCGCTAAGGAATTTTAGACTTTCCTGTCCAGCTTCAGTTTTAATTATAGCAATGTAAGCCCCTGAACTAAGAGTTGGGGTGTCAAATTCATAATAATTCTGTTGCGGTACAATTTGGTTAATCTTTTGAATAAATTGTCCTGTAATTGCATATAACTGAATGTTTTCAATTAAAACGCCTTTTGAATTTAGAACAACCAGCTTGTTTCTTAAACGCGAATAATAGACTTGAAACTGCGACGATTTACCTAACTCATTTTCATTAATCGATAAGAGTTGATCATTGGCTTCAAAACATACATAGAACCTATCGGTGTAGCTACCAGGTTCTATTTGTAAACTGAAGACACCTTCGTTTAGATCCCAGTAATTATTGGTATCTTGATCATAGAAGTATAGATTAGGTCTGGTCTCGAAATTCTCAGAACTCATAAATTTAAACTGAATCGTACCAGATTCAGCAAGATCAATTATTAAAGGGTATTTTTTTGAGCTATCAAACACGCCAACACCTTGTATACAGTACGGTTTATCATTAATATTAAACCCTGCATCAGAATCAAAACCATCAATTATTTCAGAGTCAAACCCTTCATTAAAGTCGTCATTGGCTAAATCATTAGGAACAAACCCCAAGAGTAATTCCCTTTCAACTTGCAGGGGTGTAATGAATTGGAATTTTAATTTTTTTACCAGATCTATTGGCTCCTCTGCGGAATCTTGATTCTCGGATCTGATAAATATTGAATTATCAACGGTTTCTTTTGCATGAATTCGTTGACCATTATTAAATTCTATGGTACCACCTGTACTACTGCCTTTAACAAAAAATCCTTGTCCAACTGGGATATATGATCCTGGTGTTCCTGCTGATGAATACCCAGCCTGACTTAATCCGGGATGTGATATCGCTGCGGTTGCACCGATCATGTTTCTCGCTGCATAACCGCCTTCATACTGTTCAAGGATATGTGAGCTATTCGTTTCGAAATGCTCCCAGAAATATATGGTACCATTGATGCTACCCGTACTTCCGGAATACCCTTCAGTATTATCTACTAAGAATTGGTTTATATTTAAGGCTGAAGGATAAGGGTTACCAACTAATGTTTGATTATTTGGGCTTACGGTTGCTGTTACAACTCCATTATTCGGAACTCCCATAAAAACATAATTCTGATGACTTCCTGATGCCCCGCTTCCTTTCATGGTGTATCCTAATCCAGTAGCAATTGTACTAGATTCTCCCTTATAACTCCAAGACCAATAGTCATCCTGAGGACCATTATTAAAGGTGTATATCCATGATCTTGATAAGGTCAAAGGGTTTGGACTTCCATTGTAACCAGAGGTCCATAAAATAGTTGGATGTGTCAATAAAGAACTATTAGTGCCATCATACATAATCTCTTTAACACTGAAACCGCCATTAGTTCCCAAACTTTGGGAAGATACCGGAGAACCCCAGTAATTGTAATTATACTTATTACTCGTTCCTTGTTGATCAATTTCTAAAATTCCTGTACTTACAATGTCTACAGTACTTCCTTCTGATTGTATCAGCTGAGATTCACCAACAAGATCAATCGTACCATTAAGTAATAAATAGTTAGAAATGCTGAGACATTGTCCAGTGTTGTTTTCGTCGTTGTTCTCATCCTTATTAAGAATGGAAAATTTACCATTAGAATCAACAACCAAACCTGAGAGAAGAATGTCTTCATTATCTGATGAAATATTATGGCTGATTTTTACAATATTCCAGTTTACTTTGGTAGATCCATCGATACCTATACTATTAGGGGGTGACCATATATTCGAATCTTGTGACCAGGGGCCGGTTGAGGAGGTATCTGACCATAATCCATGGGTTTTTGTGGTGTAAGGAACTGGGGCGGTTTCATCTTGTGCTGAATTGCTATTAATTAAACGACCTTGAATAGTTCCTCCAGTAGGAATTAAATTTCCGTAACTAATATCCGTAGATTGGTTAAATTGATAATATCCTTTTAGATTGGACCAGTTAACGCTTTCAATTTGTTGTTTGGTAATAACGCCATAAACTTGTCCTGACGTTGATTCAATTTCCTGATTCATCATCAACTGAATCTCTTTCTGAGTTAGAGCTATGTCCCAAATAGCTAACTCATCAACGGCGCCAGAGAAGTAATGAAGTGGTTCATAAGGTGCTGCCGAGATTTGATCCATAGCACCAACTATAAAATCTGTTTTATTAGAGGGAGTAGCGGGTAAAGAGCCGTAAGCAGAGTTTACTTCAATTCCATCAATATAAAGTCTGTACATGGATCCATTAAATGTTACAGCCACATGTTTCCAAACATTTTGTTGGAGTGCATAAGGAGACACGATTTGATTGTTCTCATCCCAGTTAAAAGAAAGTATGTTATTTTCAATTCTTAAATCATATCCAGAGCTAAGATTATTGGCATCTCGTTTTGAAAGGACTGTTTGTGTGTCTGTTGATGTCTGCTCTGGTTTAATCCATAATTCAATTGTAAAAGGGCCCTCTACATCGAAGTTATCTGCAAATGAAATGTGATCATCAGTACCATCAAAATCTAAAGTATTACATTCTGTTACAAACGAAATTTGTACAACATCTTCATCGCAGTTAACAGACCATTTTAAAGTATAAGTCTCATTTTCCTGCCCATAGAATTCCGATTTTGGATTGGTTGGATCAGATAAGCTACCTCCAGTTCCACTTTCAATCGTCCATACACCTGGGCTATTAATAGGAATGGCTGCATCTAAAGTAGTGGATACAATACCACATGAAGTAATGGAAAAAATTTGATCAGGACCGGCATCCTTGGTATAACGGATGGCAGATTCCAGAAGGTAATTACCAAAAACCCTGCGATCACCAACATATTCTTCGGTACTTCCAGAATTACTGCTGTTAATGTGTGATGCGTGGTATAATACGGTTCCATATCTATTGTTTCCATAAGCTGGTCCGTAGGCCATAATGGCAGCTTCACCTGGAGACCTGTTGGTTTCTGACGGTAAATCATCATGGTTTGGGTCATAAGAAGCTCTAACAGTTGTAGAGCGCCATCCTCCAGGAAAGGGAACATAGATACGTTCGGAATTCCCATTTTGTGCATCTTGAATTTCTCCCAGGAATTGCATTAAGGGGTTACTGGCTGATGTTATGTCATATAAAACGTCATTACTGTTAAATGAGTTATCATGCTTATCAATATCATCATTAGTAGCATAAGCACTCAAATAAGGATAATTAGTACTGACATCTGTAATGTCTTTGTATGGAATAAGTCCATTTTCAGAGAGAAAGTTTAATTGGATACCCTCAGAAGTTGTAAGGAGTGATTCTGTGATACTTACATCGTGACATCCCATCCATACATTACCTCCGCCTGTAACGTAGTCGTATAAATCATCGATATCATCTTGGGTCCAATTTTCGTCAGGGTCTGTATGGTGTGATAATACGTATATTTCATCACATTGGTCCAGACTGGAGATATACCCCCGTCTATAGGAACTTTGGGGGACTGCAGCCGGAATAAAAAAGGCTTCCTCAATATCTGTTGTATCATTTAGATCGCCATCTTTTGGATAAATTACAACATTAGCCAGGGTTGTTATAATTCCGTTAACTGGTGCACTTGAAATGGCATTTAAATTCCAGTAAACAGTTAATCCTGGATAGTTACTTATCCAGGTTTCAATGACTGGATAGGCAGTACTTATATATTCCTGTGGAATAATAAAGGGCCCACCCAGTAAATTTGTTGTAATTGATGATCCTCCGGTTCTAGAAGTGGTACCTGTTACTGTAATATCTGATTGGTTGGTGATATTTTGAGCATTAACAAAGGACTTATTTGGGTCAATAATCCAATAAATGGGGACGTTGTAATTTTGAACAAGATCATAAACCAAGCCATACGGTATCAAGGCATTATTTACGGTCTGAGGACTTACGCCCATGTCTATTACGGCTGCACCTGCATTAAACCCAAGGTAATTAGTTATTCTTTCCTCCCCTATACATCCATTACTATCGCGGGCGTAAACCGTGAAGAAACTACCATAGAGATTTGAAAAGATATTGGAATTAGACCAGTTAATGCCGTCTACTGAATATTCGTAAGGGCTTACTCCACCTGAAGGTGTACCCAATGTGATACTAGCATCGGAGCAATCAACACAACTTGCGGCAGTCATACTAGAGCCACTTAAAGAAATAATAGGGCAAGATGTTTCTCCTTGCACCATAAATTGGAAGTTCCCCTCATTAGAATCGTTACTCGAAATGGTAACCATTGAAGATTGTAATCCACCTGAAGTGGCATTATAGGTGATTTCAAAACTATCCGTTGTACCCCCAGAAATTGTGTTTGAGGATAAGGACTGACTAATTGTAAAGTCTGAAGTATTTGAAAGTGTTATCGAGCTTATGATTAAATCTTCGCTTCCTTGATTTTGAATTTGGAAGGAGTTTTGAAGGGGTGTGCCCATTGTTGTTTCTCCAAAGTCTGTTAGATTGGTTTCAGAAGTTGAATTATCTCCATCCGTAATGGAATTGCTATTTCCTAAAATATTTATCTCTGGTGAAGGATCAGGACTTATCACGGTTATCGCATAATCTTCAACTTCTCCATCCATGCCATTTTCACAGGGGCTGGGGTCTTGGTTCCATTTAGCGGATACGCGCATTCGGGTGGTTCCCAGAGTTGCTGATACGGGAACAGTAAAGCTAACTCCCGAATTGTTTGTTTCACCGTCCGTTTCATTCGTTGCAGTACCTAAATCATACGGGCTTTCATCAAAAACACCATTTTGATCCCAGTCAATCCAGACCAAACAATGAATGGTGTAATTACCAGCCGTATTTAAACGTGTTTGAATGGAATAATTAGATCCCTGCATGAGCGATGTAGAAATTGATCCAGTATAGTCCGTATAGGCATTATCAGTATTAGTACTATTATTAATAGTATTTATGCCAACATGTGTTATGCCAGTAACATAGGTGTTATCACCAGAGGAACTACAGTATTGTGCTTGCGCACTATTGATTGAGAATAGTGTCCAAATAACAAAGTATAAAGTCGTTATATAAATATTGGTTTTTGATTCCATACCTAATAACGTTTAGGTTTTATTTGGGGTAAATTTCGACCAAAGTATTATTATACTCCTTTAAAAGCAAATATATTAGATAAAACGCATAAAAAAGTAGGAAATATATTATATAAACTGTTTTATTTGTATCAGAAAATCAGAGAGTTGATCGTTTTACCCAAGAAGTTCGTTTTGGAATCAGGTATAACATGGCCCTAAATTTTCATGTCAAACCTTTATGATTATAGCAAGAACGAGATTTATAGAATCCATTTGGGAGGCTATACAATAGTAAGGTCTTAACTGCTGGCGCAGGTGTTTCTTCTATTGCCTTCATTTATGAACAAGTTCAAATGCGGCACAAAAAAAGTCCAACACTTTCGTGTTAGACCTTTGCTGCTGTAGCGAGGACGAGATTTGAACTCGTGACCTCCGGGTTATGAATCCGACGCTCTAACCAACTGAGCTACCTCGCCGTTTGAAGGCTGCAAATATAAAAACAAAATGCACTCTAGGCAATAGAATATTTTAAAAATAATATTTTGAGTCATTGGTTTTATACTCCATTATAATTTCTATATATTGAGCGCACAATTGTTAGCTATGGATGATAAAATAAAGTTTGAATTAGAATTTCCTATACACGCATCACCGTCTTTATTGTTTAACTACCTTTCAACTCCTTCTGGATTATCGGAGTGGTATGCGGATAATGTTAATAGTCGTGGTGAAATTTTTACCTTTATATGGGATGGTGCTGAAGAGCAAGCCAAATTATTAGGTAAGAAAAGTGGGGAGCGCATCAAATTCAGATGGATGGTAGATGAGGATGAGGGTGAAAGCTACTATTTTGAACTTCGCATACAGGTTGACGAAATAACTAAAGATGTTTCTTTAATGGTTACAGATTTTGCTGACGAGGATGAAGTTGAAGAATCCAAAATGTTGTGGGATAATCAAATTTCAAGCTTGAAGCAAGTTTTAGGGTCCGTTTAAGAATTAAGCTTATTTCTTAACGTATTTTTGTCTCAATTTTTATTGAGACTTTTTTTATGGTCAATAGTAACGGACACTTATTAGCGCCGGAGCAAGCGCATGTTTCTATTTCAAACAGAGCCTATAATTATGGGGATGGTCTTTTTGAGACCATCAAGGCTGTCAATGGTAAATTGTTTTTTTGGGAGGATCATTATTTCAGACTTATGTCGTCCATGCGTATTATGCGTATGGAAATACCCATGGATTTTACCATGGAGTTCTTAGAAGCGGAAATTCTTAAAACCTTAGAAGCTAATAACTTAATTCAAAAGTCCGCCCGTGTGCGCGTTCAAATTGACAGGGGTGAAGGCGGTTTGTATTTGCCTCTGGAAAACACCGAAATTAGATTTCTTATTAAGGTAACTGAATTGGACTCTCCGTTCTATACCATTGATGATGCGCAAACAAATTTGGTAGATATATATAAAGATTTCTATGTAGCACCTGGTCTTTTGTCTGGTTTAAAGTCTAATAACAAAGCCCTTAATGTTATGGGTAGTATCTACGCGAAAGAGAACGGCTATAATAATTGCTTACTAGTAAATACCAATAAAAATGTCATTGAGGCGCTTAATGGAAACTTATTCCTGGTAAAAGGCGATAGAATAAAAACGCCTCCGTTAACTGATGGTTGTTTAAAGGGAGTTATGAGAAAGCAGATTCTTGAATTGTTACTTGAAGATTTAAACTACATCACAGAAGAGGAGTCCATATCTCCGTTTGAGTTGCAGAAGGCCGATGAACTTTTTATTACCAATGTTGTTCAAGGAATTGTCCCAATAACGCAGTATCGCAAAAAATCGTATCAAACAGACTTTTCCAAAGGCCTAATTAAAAAATTAAATGTAAAAATAAGATTGGCTTAATCTTAATTATAGCTTGGATTCTCAGGGGCGTTCGACCAGATACAATAGTCACCACCTAATTCAAGCATCTTATCACGCCAAAAGGTTTTTCCTAGTTTAGAGACAATGGCATTTTTGTAGGTGTTATTAGATACCAACCAGGCTTTAGACTCTAATTCTGAGTCTAGCTGATTTTCATCCCACCCTGAATATCCTAGAAAAAACTTGATGTTATCTCCCGAAATAGCTCCAGAATTTATAAGGTCTAAGACAATATTAAAGTCACCACCCCAGTATATACCGTTCGCTATTTCTATACTGTTAGGGATTAATTCTGGCGAGGTATGAATAAAATATAGGTTGTCTTGCTCAACAGGACCTCCATTAAATACTCGTATCGTGGACTCAGTTCCATCAATTAAATCCTTTAGATTATAATCCAATGGTTTATTAAGAATAAACCCAACAGAACCCAAAGAGTTATGGTCTGCCAAAAGAATCACAGCCCTATTAAAAGAGAGATCACCAATTATGGATGGTTCGGCAATTAAAAGCTGTCCTTTTTCTGGCTTAGAATTCATTGGAGTTAAATAGCTTAAATAAATCTAATACAATTTTGAATAATATGCAATACCTTAAAAATGGGGAAAAAAAAAGCCCGCCGAAGCGGACTTTATATTGTTGTTAATTAACTTAATTTACAGCATCGCTTAAATCAGAACCAGCCTTAAACTTTACTACGTTTTTAGCTTTGATCTTGATTGTAGCACCAGTTTGTGGGTTTCTTCCTTCTCTTGCAGATCTTCTAGATACTGACCACGATCCGAAACCAACTAAAGATACTCTGTTACCTTTTTGAAGAGCTCCTTCGATATCAATTAAAAGGCTATCTAATGCTTTTTTTGCAGCAGCTTTAGTGATTCCAGCATTTTCCGCCATACCATTGATTAAATCTGTTTTGTTCATAAATATTAAATTTAAATGATTAAAAATTAGGTTTTATTCAAGATTGAAATAATCTGTACACAAATTTATCAGTAAAATCAAGCTACGCAAGGAATAGCAAGGGAAATGCAGTTATTTGTTAATAACTTAAAACAAATGTTAATAAAGAACTGTATTTCATCGATGATTTTTCTAATGCTAGGAACTACAAGGGCTTAGGACAACTTGCTGTTCGGTTTAAACTGAAAACCATTCAAAAGGGATTTTACATCCATTTTACGTTTTCCTGGAAGCTGCATTTCATAGATATTTATGAAACCGTCATTTACTGAAACTTTTAAATAATCTTTCCCTGTTGTTATAGAACCTGGGCTTGATGAAACGGGGCCAAGGGTATACGAACATTTATAGATTTTAATCATTTCTTTCTTGCCATCCTGCTCCAAATGGCACCAGGCCGTTGGAAAAGGGTTGAGGCCTCTAATTTTATTATAGATAGTTAAAGCCCTTTGATTCCATTCAATTTTGCAGTTTTCTCTATTGAGTTTATATGCGGTCTTGTAATTTCTATCGTCTTGTTGCACTTGTGGTGTTAGCTTGCCTGCTGCTATACCTTCAACTGTCTCAATAATGAGTTCAGATCCTAAATGCATGAGCTTGTCGTGTAGCTCCCCTACAGTATCTGAATTTGATATAGTTGTTTTTTTATTGATAAGGATAGCACCCGTATCAATTTTCTCATCAATAAAGAAGGTGGTCACTCCTGTCTCGGTTTCTCCATTTATAATGGCCCAATGAATAGGTGCAGCTCCCCTATAATCTGGAAGTAAGGACGCATGTAGGTTAAAGGTACCGAATTTTGGTAAGGCCCATACGGTTTTTGGTAGCATCCTAAACGCAACGACTATTTGTAGTTCAGGATTTAAAGCGTTTAGTTCTTTTTGGAATTCTTCCGCCTTAAGATTAGTTGGTTGCAGAATGTTCAGGTTCTGAGATTCTGCATATTGCTTTACTGCCGATGATCGTATTTTTTGACCGCGACCAGAAGGTTTATCTGGGGCCGTTATCACTCCTACAATATTATAGCCCTGCTCAACCAGTGTTTTTAAACTGTCAACAGCAAAATCAGGGGTCCCCATAAATACAATTCTCAAGGATTTGGCTATCGGGTTTTGCATTTATATTTATTGGATTTTGTAATGGTTATTTTATCATCCTCAAGCAATTCTTGCAATGCTTTTAAAATGTCTTCTGTATTAAAATCAAGTGATGCGCTGAGTTCCCGCGAAGATAAACTTTTGAAACGTATGGTGTCTAATATCAACGCGTTTAAAGCAGTATTAGTTGCTAGTGGGGTTTCTTTTTTTTCACAGACAGAGCATATACCACAATTGGCATTTATTTCTTCTCCAAAATAAGTTAACACCTGGATTTGACGGCATTTTGATGTGTTTTCTACATATCGGATAACAGAAGCTACCTGATCCTTCTTAATCTGTGCTTGATTGTTTATAAAACTGGCAAACGGATTAATGGTGAGATCGTCTTCTCTAGGTTTTAAAAATGTTATTTCAGAATCGTTATTGGCAAGCTTAAGACTAATCACCTGGTCTTTTTCTAATTGTTTTAAGGTGGATATTAAGTGCTTTTCACTAATTCTTAGTTTTTTAATAATTAGATCTAGATTAACCTTGGTATCATAATCAAAAATACCCCCATAGGTTCGCAGTAATGTCTTAACAATTAAAGCCAGATCATTATGACGTTCCAAATAAGTGAAGAGGGAATGATTGTTAGTTATAAATTGAATTTGAGTATTAAAATTGAACTTTTGATCTAAGTCTATAATCCCATTCCTGTCAAGGATTTCAAGACAGTTGTACGTCAATTTGCCTCTCAATTTATAGGTAGCGCAGAAGGTTTTAAAATTAAATTGAAAAGCAGTCTCTACTCTTTCTCCATAGGCAATTTGGAAAAAATTACAGAGCTTTTTGTAAAGAAACTTAACATCTTCAATACTGGGTAGATTGCCAATAAACTGTTTATGTAGCAATTCTTTATCAATAGGCTTGTGTAGTAAAATGGCTCTGGCCGGTAACCCATTTCTACCAGCGCGACCAACTTCTTGATAATAACTTTCAAGGCTTTCTGGAAGGTTGTAATGTATGACAGTGTCTACATCTTGTTTGTTAATACCCATACCAAACGCCGTTGTCGCTACCATGGTGGCAGTTCTATTGGAAATCCAATCATTAAGCCTATTGGTTTTTTCCTCGTTGCTTAGTCCTCCATGAAAAAAAGAACTCAAATATCCAGCCTCGTTTAATTGTTTAGAAAGTTCTTTTGAAGCCTTGCGAGTTCTCACATATACGATGCTGGAGCCCAAACTCGCATCAAGAAATTGAGATAGATGGTACCACTTATCTTCTGTTTTTGTAACTAATAGAGCAATGTTATCTCTCTTGAAACTACCTTGAAATACCTTGGGTGATATAAAATCAAGCCTAGTCATTATATCAGTGATGATTTCAGATTTAGCTGTAGCTGTTAATGCAATACAAGTAGCTGTAGGGTGCCAGTTTCTGAGCTTGGCAATATTTAAATAGGCAGGTCTAAAATCGTAACCCCATTGTGAAATACAGTGAGCTTCATCAACCGCAATTAAACTTACCTTCATTTGCTGAATACGTTCTTTAACCAAATGTTGGTCCAGACGTTCAGGTGATAGGTATAAAAACTTGTATTTACCATAAATAGCATTGTCTAAAGCCATATCCAAGTCCTTAAAACTCATACCTGAAGTCAATGCGATGGCTTTAATCCCCTTGCGTTTGAGGTCATTAACTTGGTTTTGCATTAGGGCAATCAATGGGGACACCACAATACACAACCCATCAAAATGTAACGCTGGTATTTGATAGCATAAAGATTTACCTCCACCCGTTGGCAGAAGTGCAAAGGTGTCTTCTTTTTTTATAACCGCGTTGATTATATCTTCTTGAAATGGCTTAAAGGACGTGTAATTCCAATAACGCTCAAGAATCTCGATTGGATGCATGTTATAAATTTAAGGAATCTAGTAAGATTTGGATACGGTTGTTGACGCTATCTTCGGGTAGTTCAGTCAGCGCATAACCATAGTGTTTATACGTGTCAACGAGATGCCTATGAATTTGTAATGCTTGCTCAAAAGTCTCATAGCGCTCTCCGTCTCTAGAATAGATTCGTTTCCATGGATTAAGGATTATTACAGAATCATATCGATGGTTTTGACATTGGTCAATGAACTCTTGAGGATAGGTATCCCCAATATAATCCATATAGGCTAATACGTCGGGAATACCACGGTCATAGAAAACGACGGACTCATCAATGGAATAAGATCTTAGAAACTGTTCTGTACGGCCCTCAAGAAGCTTTTTACTGAATAACAAAGGGTCCTTTAGAAACAGTTGTTCAATGCCTTCTTGTCTCGCTTCAAGTGTGACTTGCCTGGATATCTCATCAAAGCATAAGAAACCTTTTTCCTTTAGACTGTTAATAAGAGTGGTTTTTCCGGTGCTTGGCCCTCCTGTAATTACAACACGCTTGGTCATGAATGATTTTAGTGATAGGGGTAAAAATCGTAATTAAATATCAAATAAAAAACCAATTAGAACTGTATCTTTGTTATACAAATTAAGTTATGGCAAGTCCCGATAAATCAGAAGCATTTTATAAAAAATTAAAGTCTCAACTACAGGATACAGCATTATGGCCTACTGAGTACCTATATAAATTTATTGTAACTACGGATGCTGAAAAGATTGCGAAAATTGAATCTCTTTTCAATAATATGGGGGCAGTAATCAATACCAACCCTTCAAAAAACAATAAGTACACCAGTGTATCCATTAACGTTAGAATGAAGAATCCGGATGCTGTTATCACGAAATACAAAGAAGTTGCTGAAAAAGTTAAAGATGTAATTGCACTCTAGTGTTTTGTGCTGACTTTTTTTCGTAATTTGCGACAAACTTAGTTTTACTACAAGTTGATCATTACCTAGATTTTTTCAATTTTGACAGACGAATTAGAATATAATACGGAACGTGAACATTTGATAATTCCTGAATATGGAAGACACGTTCAAAAAATGGTTAATTATGCTAAGGCTGAACCGTCGCGTGACGAGCGAAATCGTTTAGCAAAGGCCATTATTTCAGTTATGGGGAATCTTCAACCTCACTTAAGAGATGTGCCAGATTTTCAACATAAGTTATGGGATCAATTGTTTATTATGTCCAATTTTGAATTGGATGTGGATTCTCCCTTTGAAAAACCTGAACAAGACGTATTGAATTCCAGGCCAGAACCCTTAAAATATCCTCAGAATCATCCAAAATATCGTTTTTACGGAAATAATATTAAAATTATGATAGATGAGGCCATTAATTGGGAAGATGGTAAAATGAAAGAAGCTCTGGTTTACACCATTGCAAATCATATGAAAAAGTGTTTTTTAAATTGGAACAAGGATACGGTAGAAGACGATGTGATTTTTGAACACCTTTTCGAGCTTTCGGATGGGAAATTAAACCTAAAGGGTAGTACTGAAGATTTAAGTGACTCTAATAGTCTCATGCGTACCAAAAATAAGTACGGAAATAGTAACAAAAACAATAAAAAGAGCAACAAGAAAAAATACGGAGGCAATCGTAAGCGTTACTAGATTATATGGGTACATTTAAAATTGAAGGCGGGCATCAATTAAAGGGATCAATTACCCCGCAAGGCGCTAAGAACGAAGCACTACAAATCTTATGCGCTGTTCTTTTAACACCAGAGGTTGTAACAATTAAGAATATCCCGGATATCGTGGATGTGAATAAATTAATTGTATTGTTGTCGAACCTGGGAGTTAAAATTCGCAAAACCGAACCAAACGCATATCAGTTTCAAGCAGATGATATTAACCTTGAGTATTTAGAATCTGAACGTTTTAAAATTGAAGGTGGTGGATTGCGTGGTTCTATTATGATCGTCGGACCTTTACTTGCTAGATTTGGCAGAGGATACATCCCAAAACCGGGTGGTGATAAAATTGGAAGAAGACGTTTAGACACCCATTTCGAAGGGTTTATTAGGCTCGGCGCCAAATTCAGATACAACAGAGAAGATCATTTCTATGGTGTTGAAGCAAAGGGGCTTAAAGGTTGCTACATGCTTCTAGATGAGGCGTCAGTTACTGGAACAGCAAACATTGTCATGGCAGCCGTTTTAGCTAAAGGGCAAACAACTATTTATAATGCTGCCTGTGAACCTTATCTACAGCAACTATGTAAAATGCTTAACCGAATGGGGGCTAAGATATCGGGTGTTGGTTCTAATATGCTAGTCATTGATGGTGTTGATGAACTTGGAGGAACTGAACATACCATGTTGCCAGATATGATTGAAATTGGTAGCTGGATTGGATTAGCGGCCATGACTAAAAGTGAGTTAACAATTAATAACGTTAGCTGGGATAACTTAGGCCAGATTCCATCGATCTTTAGAAAATTAGGTATTACCGTTGAGCAAAGAGGGGATAATATTTTTATACCAAAGCACGAAGACGGGTACCAAATACAGAAGTATATTGATGGTTCTATACTTACCGTGGCAGACGCGCCATGGCCTGGATTTACTCCTGATTTGTTGAGTATTGTGCTGGTTATTGCTACCCAAGCCAGAGGAGAAGTGTTAATCCATCAAAAGATGTTTGAAAGTCGTTTGTTCTTCGTAGATAAGCTCATTGACATGGGAGCAAAGATTATTTTGTGCGATCCTCATAGAGCAATTGTTATTGGACACGATTTCAAGTCCATTCTTAAGGCTACAACCATGACTTCACCGGATATACGAGCAGGTATTTCCTTGTTAATTGCGGCTCTTTCAGCTAAAGGCACATCAACGATTCATAATATTGAACAGATTGATCGGGGTTATGAAAATATCGATGAACGCTTAAGAGCTATTGGGGCAAGAATAACAAGACTGGAAGGAAACTAGTCTAACCAATCAGCTTTGCTTCATAATAAACCAAACTTCCTATCTAAATAAATTAAATCAACGGGTACAAGCCCGTTGACATAGCACTTGCTCCAAAAATTATCTCCTACACGCTTGGTCATATCTATTCTAATTGCTGTAACTAAATGCAAAAAAAAGTCCTGCACTAAAAGGCAGGACTCAAAATTAAATTGTTAACGAAATAGTTACGTAGAAAATAGAAAAATCTTAGACTAATAGAACATCTATTTATTCCCATAACGTTAAATATACTAACTTATTGTATTATTAGTAAAAAAAATTATAAAAATATAAATATAACTTAGTTAAAATGTTAATTAAGTGCGTTTTTATAAGTGTTTAAGCATCTTTCTCTGGCAAATTTGTGATCCACTATTGGTTCTGGATAAGTTAATTCCTGAAAATCTGGAACCCACTTATTGATATAGTTGAGTTGTTTGTCGAATTTTTGAATCTGAGAAGTGGGATTAAAAATTCTAAAATATGGAGCGGCATCAACACCAGATCCGGCAACCCATTGCCAATTGCCAACATTACTGGCCATTTCATAATCATGAAGTTTTTCTGCAAAATATGCTTCGCCCCAACGCCAATCAATGAGTAAATGTTTGCATAGAAAACTACCAACTAGCATGCGGATTCTATTATGCATAAATCCAGTTTCATTAAGTTGACGCATACCAGCATCAACCAGAGGATAACCGGTTTCTCCTGCGCACCAACGTTTGAACTCATCTTCATTATTGCGCCAATTTATCCGATCGTATTTAGGTTTGAAGGCCTGGTCTTTAGTATGTGGAAAATGCCATAGAATTTGTTGGAAAAATTCACGCCATATGAGTTCTTGCCAGAATACCTCATTGTCTTCCGCAATAGCTCTACGCATCATTTCGCGTGTACTCACAGTTCCAAACCTTAAATGTGGCCCTAATTTGGAGGTAGCATCCTGTGCTGGAAAATTCCTAGTAGCCTCATATTCCTGGATAAGTTTTGGTGTAACCTTGTAAGACGCTATATGCTGTGAAGAAAGCGTAAACCCAACATCTTCAATTGAAAGCGATGGAACATCCAGAATTGTAATTTTATGCAGATAGTTCTCTGATGGGTTGGGATCAATGCATTGTTGTGTAAACTTGGACTTCCATTTCTTCATGTAGGGTGTGTAGACAACGTATGGCTTGCCGTCATCCTTAACCACTTCTGATTCCTCGAAAATTACATGATCTTTGACCAGTTTAAATTCAATATCTCGAGAGGTTAGAAATTGTTCAATGCATGTATCTCGTTCTCTGGCATATGGTTCATAGTCCTTATTGGTGTAAACCGAAGAGACAGAATAGTTTTCTATAAGCGATCTAAATACGTCTAACGGCTTACCCTGATAGAGTCCTATTCGACCAAAGCCTTTATTTGAGAGGTGGGTATTTAATCTGGTTAATTCCTGATGTATAAAATTTACTCTGGCGTCATCCTTAGGAAGTTTATCCAGTATGTGATTATCAAAAATAAAAATGGGCAGAACACTTTTTGAATTCGTAAGGGCATGATAAAGCCCAGCATTATCGGTTAGTCTTAAATCGCGTCTAAACCAAAAGATGGAAAGTTCTTTTTTCATTCCTATATTTTAAAGGATGCAAAAATGTTGTTCTAATTGCTGCCTTCGGTAATCGAAAATAGCCTCTAGTTTTGGTCCTACCAGGATTGGATGTGCTAGTTGGCCTAACCAGCCAAGTGGGACCTTATAGTGTATTAAGTCTTCTAGTTCTACACCATTCTTAATTTCGTTTATAAAATGTTTATGGTGCCAGAGTGCATAGGGACCGTATAGTTGAATATCAACAAAATAATCACCTTCAACGTACTGTGTAATTTCGCTTACCCATTTGGTTTTAAAACCGGGTAGGGGAGATATACTGTATTCCAATAATTGACCAGCGTACATGGGTCTTTCAGCGCCAGATACAATAGTCATTTTCATTTCTGGTGGTGTAATGACCGAGAGATTTTTAGGGTTACTCAAGAAATCCCAAGCCTCCTGTTTTGAAATTGGAAGTTGTTGCTTTTTATGTAAGGTGTAAATTTTCATTTTAGTTATAAATTACCACATAGGCATTTAATGAGGTTGCAATGCATAGCCAAATCATGTAGGGTAGAAGTAAGGTTCTATAGATCTTTATTGGTTTGAATGTAAAAGCAAAAAAGAATGTAAAGATGATTATTGTTAGAATATTAATTACAATAAGTCCAATGCTTGTCCAATGTTGATTAAAAAAGAACCAGTTCCAGCTTACATTTAATAGTACTTGAAAGGTATATAATAAAACCATTCCCGTTGATACCTTCAATGAAAACAAGGTTGTTAGATACCACGAGAAGCAAATCATAATTAATGTCCAGGCAGCACCAAATACCCAACCAGGTGGTGTCCATGGGGCCTGTTGTAGGTTATTATACCAATCTGATGTTGGGCCACCATCCATTAACCAACTGCCTAGTGCTAATCCACCAAAGTTGATGACTAAAAACAGTATGAGGAGGTATGCTTTTTTCAAGAATTAGTTTTGAATTGCTTCAATGCGTTCGAGTACCTTTTGGGCTTCGGCATATTTTTTATCACTCTCTGCTCTATTAGTAGTTGAGAGTTTGTGCCAGTCCGCCATTAGTTTCTCGTATTGCTTTTGAAGCTTTTCAAGTTCCGAAGTCTTTTTAAATAATCCAAACATGACTTTAATTGAAATAAGAAGTAATTCTAGAATTCATGGGTTTTGTAATGGAATAGAAGTAATCAAGAAACTCACCATTTTCATCCACTAGGTATTTTTGAAAATTCCATTTAACTGAGGAATCTTTCTTGCCATTGAGCGCTTTTTTGGTCAACCAGGCATAAAGTGGGTGTTGATGAGGTCCTTTGACATCGAGTTTTTCTGTAATTAAAAAATCAACACCATAGTTAACTTGACAAAATTCTTGGATTTCATCAGAAGTCCCTGGCTCTTGTTTACCAAATTGATTACAAGGAACTCCTACTAAAACTACCTCACCCTCATATTTCTCATGTAATGCCTGAAGTTCTCTGTATTGTGGTGTAAATCCGCATTTAGAAGCAACATTGACAAATAATATCTTTTTGTCTTTAAATTTATTTAAATCAATAGGCTTGTTTTGAAGACTGTTGATTTGAATGTCATACAATGATTCAGGAGCATTTTGAATCACATCTGTATCCGAAGTACCAAGTGTACCAAAAAATGTTTTAAGGGGGTTCATGAGTTATATTTTAAAACTGACTATACCGCAATCCATTTCAAATACCTGTCCAGATAGTGCCAAAGACTTGTCTGAAATTAGATATGAAGCCAGGTCTGCAACTTCTTGTGGGGCTAAATATTTTTTTAAAGGGTGCCGTTCCTTCATGTTCTCGATCATACGATCGTTTCTCAATAACTTTGATGCTAAATCTGTATCTGTTACTGTGGGTGCAATAGCATTGACGCGTATACTTGGAGCAAGCTCAGCTCCGAGAGATTTGGTCAGCCCTTCAACACCTGCTTTGGCGGCCGCAACACTTGCATGAAATGGCATTCCAAGTTTTACAGCAACGGTACTAAACAGAATAATTGACGGGTTTTCACCGGACTTAAGAATTGGCAAGTACTTTTGTACTGCTTTCACAGCTCCAATAACATTTATTTCAAAGTCCGATCTAAAATCTTCCAACTTTAATCTATTGATGGGTTTAAGATTAATACTACCCGGACAATAGATCAGCCCATCAGCGCTTGCAATTTCAGGTAAGTCATCATTAATAACATCACAACTAATGTGCTGTAAATTCTCGTGGGAGTATTCAGGGACGGTTCTGCTAATATTAATTACATTATGAGATGGTAGCAAGGTCTTAGCAATGGCCTTACCAATACCTTTGCTACCCCCAATCAAGATTAAGGTTCTCATTATTTAAGCAGCAGTTAACGGTCTACCTTTAAGACGCTTTTCAATTTTTTGTTTGATGACCGTCAAACGTTTCATCAAATCCATTATGCTAGCATCTTTGGTCGTTTTATAAATCTCGTTGAGACTTAAGATAAGGTCTTTAACCTCTCTTGAAGCCATAATTCTATCACTGGTTGTTTTAAATGTATGTTTTCTGTTTTCAAATTCCAGTGCGCGTTCCATTAAATCCATAGCTTAGTTATTTATATAGTTCAACAGTTCATTTATTTTTTGTGGTGTATTGAAGGCTCCACCGTAATAGGTGGTAACTGTAGCGGAGGTATCATCTTTTACCCCTCTTGAGGAAACACATAAATGCTTGGCATCGATAATCACCGCAATATCTTCAGTTCCTAAAACCTCCTTGAGCTCATTTGCTATTTGATTCGTAAGGCGTTCTTGTACCTGAGGTCGTTTGGCATAATATTGTACTATTCTATTCAGCTTCGATAATCCAATCACCTTACCTGATGAAATATAGGCGACATGGGCTTTTCCCATAATAGGAACGAAATGATGTTCACAATTGCTGTAAAACGTTATGTCTTTTTCAACCAGCATTTGGTTGTACTGATATTTGTTATCGAATAGGGCTACTTTAGGTTTGTTTTTTGGGTCCAAACCTGAAAAGATTTCCTCGATATACATTTTTGCCACTCGATCTGGGGTTCCCTTTAAGGAATCATCGTTTAAATCGAGACCCAACACATCCATGATTTCGGAAAAAAGAATAGATATCCGTTCTTTCTTTTCTGCATCAGACATGTCAAATGCATTGGCTTTCATTGGGGTATCCAATCCAGTGAAGAGATGGTCATCACCAATGTCCTCTATACTTAAGCCGTTAAGGTAATGGCCATTTTTTTTTGTTAAAGTTTCTGTCTTCATAAAATCTTTTTAACGTGCTGTCTTTAGGTTCTCTAAGTCTAAATCAAAGCACAGGTTTATCGTTTTGAAATAGAGTTATTTGAAATTGTCCGCTGGCGTGAACATTTGAACCTGCCAGCTTCAAAGTTTCTTTTTTTACTGTGTTTCGTTGATCTGCCTTGTACTCGAGCTCTCCATAGCTTAAAACTTTTTGGTTTAAGCTCCCTTCTCATTAGGGTAATAACATCCTGCTCTTTTAGATTAAACTGATATAAAATAGCGTCAAACGGAGTGCGATCTTCCCAAGCCATTTCTATGACGCGATCGATTTCTTTTTGTTGCATAATCATACAGTTTGAGGCATACCAAAATCCATATCATACTTCACTTTCTCATCTAGTAGTTTATCGAAGAACTTTTTATTCTCCTTAAACGTTTTGTTATTTCTAAAATGTATGTATTTGCCCTGAGCATGAATACTAGATCCATTTACCTTATAAATAACCAATTGGTAATATGGGATTATCCAAGTAAAGTTTTTAAGACCCTTATTAATCATAATCAAGATTCCTTTTGGTCGTAATTCAATATTTGCATAATTCAAATCAGAAACTATGTTCATTAATGACGTAAGGTTAGGACTAACTTCATCTACAATCATTCTTTTAGACCCAATACCATTCATTCGTAATCGCTGCATAAAAGAGAAAGGCGCTCCCACCAAATCTTCAATTATTTGCTTGTGATCTTTGTTGTAATGTGTCGTGTTTAATACCATATCCTTATCAAATATAAAGAATGTTTAACTTATTTAGGATATGGTTAAACAAAAATTAACAGATAATTATGGATTCACTGAATTGGCCCGATTAAAGGGCATTAGTCACTGCTTAACATACGATTGCGATCCCTTATAGTATGTCGGTTAAGGATGCGTTTACTTTCATTAAGAACCTCTGGATCTCTTTTCATGTTCCAAAGAATATCGCTAGCGCGTTTTCTATTTTCCTTAATATCTACAATAGGGAATGGGTAATCTTTTCCAAGTTTAAAATTAAAAAGCTGTTGTTCAAGTTCTGTCAGGAGGTATGGTTCATGTACAAATGCTGTTGGTAATTCAGCAAGCTCTGGAACCCACTTCCTAATAAAGGTGGCATCTGCGTCGTGTTTTAAACCGTTAACAGTGGGATTGTAAATTCTTAGATTATTAATCCCGGTTTCACCAGCCTGCATTTGCAATTGTGGAAAATGGATACCTGGTTCAAAATCTAAAAACTGTCGCGATAAATGAGCACTAGCATTCTGCCAGGGCTGCCATAGTAGGTGGGTGAAAAAGGATACCAACATAGCACGCATTCTAAAATTCACATAACCTGTTTCAATAAGACAACGCATACTAGCATCTACTAGAGGGAAGCCGGTTTGGCCTTCTTCCCATGCTTTTTGATATTCCAGAGATATTTTTTTCTTAAGTTTATGATAACCCTTGTTAACGCTGGCCTCCTCCATAGTGTGTTCCATCTCAAATTTTTGAATGAAATGTGCCTGCCACCGCAGTCTTGATATAAAGGCACCAAGGTGTTTCTTTTCATTGCTTTGCTCTTTTAATTCCTGAGCTTTTTGGAATACTTGACGGATAGATACGTTTCCCCAAGCAATGTAAGGCGATAAGCGACTGCAACTTGTTCTAGAATCTTCGGGTTTTGAAATGTCAAACATGTAGCTCTTATGCCTTGATTCGAAAAAACTCCGAGCATATTTCCAGGCATAGGTAGTGCCACCGTGTTGAAAACGTTTATCGATTTTAGTACTTAAGTCCATTGGGCTTAACAGTTCATAAATTTGTTGGATTTGCATATTTGATACAAACTGTTCTGCTTTTGGTTTGAATTCAAATTGCGATTGAGACATGTAGTCTTCCCAGTTTTCAAACCAATTGTCTCTATTAACTAATCCTCTTTCTACACCGTTATTTTTGCTCTCAATCCATTGAATAAAGTTATTCCGGCAATAGCGCTTAAATTCCTTGTCTCTATTATAAGTTACCAACAAGCCAGTCTCTACATGCGAATAGACTTTTTCAACTTTAAAAATTGACTGAATTTGATTAAAGGCACTGGATAAGTCAGACACCACTGATAGAACTTGCGTATTGTAAGGTTTCAGGCGTGCGTTTAAATCACTTAGGGATTGCTTGATAAAATTAAAATGACGCTCACTGTAGTGGGTGTCATTGAGTAACAAGTTTTCAAAAACATACAAGAGTAAAACACGCTGCCCTGATTTTAAGGCTCTATAAATGGACTCGTTATCATCCAGTCGTAGATCGCGCTTTAACCAAACTACTGCTATCGATTCTTTTGAATTCATTGGTCCAATTCATTTAAAAACAACTGTGCGTTGGACAGATGCCTTTCCTTTGTTTCTGGATTCATTTTGTCAAAGGTTCTAATCAGCATACCTAAGCGTGGATTACTGAGGAAGAAATCTCGATGTTTGTCCATAAATGCCCAGAATAGTCCGTCCCAAGTGGCTTGCCAATCTCCTTTACCATAATTGCTCATTTTCATAATGTAGTTACTTGAGCTTATATAAGGTTTGGTAGACATTAATCCACCATCTGCATACAAGCTCATGCCATATACATTGGGAACCATTACCCAATCGTAGGCATCTATAAATAACTCCATGAACCATTGATAAACAGCGTTAGGATCAAATTCACATAATACCATGAAATTTCCCAAGATCATTAAACGCTCGATATGATGGGCATATCCGGTTTTTAGAATTTTCTTAATGCAATCATCAATTGGAGCTATACCTGTGGTGCCATTATAGAATGAGGTGGGTATTTTTCTTGTAAACCCCCAGAAGTTTTTGGTGCGTTCTTCGGTTCCCTTGACTTCATAAACTCCTCTTATAAACTCGCGCCATCCTAGAATTTGTCTCACAAACCCTTCTGTGGAATTGATTGGGATGTTATTTGATCTGGCGTACCTAATGGCTTTATCGATCACTTGTCCGGGTAGTAACAATCCAACATTGATAAGTGGTGATAAGAGGCTGTGGTTTAACAGGTGTTCTTCTTTGACGATTGCATCTTCATATGTACCGAATTCGTGAAAACGTTGCTCTAGAAATTGATCTAGCCAATCATTGGCTTCAGCAAAATCAACCGGATAGGCAAGAAAATCATTAAAGTCCCCATAATTCTCTTTAAAATAGGTTTCGACATAAGTTTTAGCCTCCTTGTGGTACTTACTTTGGACTGGGAAACTAACCACAGGTGGAATTTTGTTCTTTGGGTACTTTTTGCGATTATCCGTATCATAGGTCCATCGCCCACCTTCAGGTTCTGAGTTATTCATTAAAATCTGTCTCGATTTTCTCTGTTCCTTGTAGAAAGCTGTCTGAAAGAATTTTTTCTTTTGAGGTTTAAAGAAACCACTTAATTCTTCCTTTGTGTTTAGAAATAAGGGGTTATCGTACCAAACAATGTCAAGTCCTTCAGAACTTCGATAGATGCGTCTTTCTAACCAATAGTCTGTAGGATCAATAAAGTGAAGTTGGTCTAACCCATTTGATTTTAATTGCTGAATTAAAAGTCGTATGTCTGAGGTTCTATCATTAGAATTGATATAGTGTACTTGAAATCCAGACACAATTAAGTGCGCCTCATAGGCTTTCATAGTCGCCCTGTGGAATTGAAGTTTTTGTTTATGGAATGGAAACTGCTTAAAAAATAAAAATTCTTCTACTAGATAGATACTTGTCTTGGTATCTTCAATAGGCAGGTTCTTAAATAATTGGTGCGGAAATAGAATAAGGGCTTGGGACATAATAAGATTTAAAAGAGTGTGGTTTGTAGCCATTGCCTTCTGTACTTTCCAGTGGAATCGTATCGTTCGGCTTGGAGGTCTACATTAAACTTCCGGTCTCTTGGATCATTCCCAACTCCGGCTACATACATCCAATTACCATAATTACTATGAACATCATAATCTAATAGTTGAGACTCAAAATACGCTGCGCCTATTCGCCAATCCAGCTCAAGATCCTTTGCAAAAAATGAGGCGACATTTTGCCTACCTCGATTACTCATCCAACCAGTTTCTTTTAATTCGATCATGTTGGCATTAACAAAATCAGATCGTGTTTCACCATGGATCCATTTCTCAACCAGGTTTGGATTAGAGGACCATTGGTAATCCTTTTTAAGGATGCCTTCTAGTTTAAAAATCTGGTTCCCATGTTTTAGCGAAATGTATTTAAAGTAATCTCTCCAAATTAGTTCAAATACCAACCAGTAAGTCGATTGATTTTTAAAGTTGCTAGTTTCAAAATTTTTAACCTGCCAATAAATAGATTTTGCAGATATACTGCCATTAGCGAGCCAGGGAGAAAATTTAGAACTGTAGTCTTTTCCTAATAAACCGTTACGAGTCTTCTTGTAAACCCCGAGCTTTTTTGATTTGAAGAAATAGTTATTGAGACGCTTGTAAGCTTCGGTCCCACCACCGTTAAAAGGGAAAGCTGTACTTTCGGATATTTTATAATCTGAGAATCCTAAGTCGTTTAATTGTGGGATTTGAGTTTTGACTTTGATCCTGTTTTCTGGTGGCATTTTTGCTGGGACCGCTTCTTGTCGTACATCTACATACTTTTCTAGTTTTTTTCTAAACACTGTATACACTTGTGGAATGTTCGAAACGGGTATGTTGATGTCATCTGGATGGAACAGAAACTGATCAAAAGACTCAACCCATTTAATGGTAGGTTGGATGGAGTTTTTCACCTTGTTTGAAACCACAAGTTCTTCAGAGGTCCATTCTTTCTGAAGATACAAAGCCCCTACTTCATAAGTTTCACAAAAGTCTGCTATGATATTTTCTGGACGGTCATGAAAAACGAATAGATCGATATTTAACTGATTTAATTGAACCTTCAAATCATTGATCGTTTCCAGTAAAAATTTGGCTCGAAATTTTTCAGTTTTTTTGAAACCGAATTCTGTCGTTTCAAAATATCTTGGATCAATGCAGTACAAGGCAATAACCCGATCACATTCATTGGTGGCAAAACTTAGAGACTGTTGATCTCTTGTTCTTAAATCGTTTCTATACCAGATCAAGCCTGTTT
Organism: Winogradskyella aurantiaca; assembly: GCF_003362725.1. Classification (GTDB taxonomy): domain Bacteria; phylum Bacteroidota; class Bacteroidia; order Flavobacteriales; family Flavobacteriaceae; genus Winogradskyella_A; species Winogradskyella_A aurantiaca. Next base: position 159,340 of record NZ_QKTV01000008.1, on the reverse strand, counting down.
TTAGTGTTGTGTTCTGCATTTTTTACTACAATATTTCACATGTTCCCAATTGTTCTCCCATTTTTTGCGCCAAGTGAATGGTCGCTTGCATACGGGGCATATCTTGGTAGGTAGGTTCGCCTTTTTAACCCCTTTCATTTGGTATTGATTAAAGCATTAATCATTCCTTTAAAAACAAATGCGTGAAAGGGGAGTACCATGTACCAATACAAACGTCCCCATACACCTTTAGGTCTAAATACTGCTCTTTGGAACAGTCGGTTTTTAACAATTTTAAACTCCAACCAAGCTTCTCCTGGGAGTTTCATTTCCGCAAATAGGAGGAGTCGTTTTTCTTCCTTATCTGCAAATAATACTCTCCAGAAATCCAAAGGATCACCTGGTTCTAGATAGTCTTCGTGGGTTCTACCGCGTCGTAAACCAACTCCACCAAATAATTTATCTGCATAACCTCGTAATCTCCATAACCAATTAAAACTGTACCAGCCATTGTCACCACCAATACTCCAAATTTTCTCAAGGGTATACCGTTCGTCAACAATCTTTCGCGACCTCACATCTTTAAAGCAGCCAAAATGAGGCAATTCGATATGTTTGGATAATGGATCTCTAAACAACCCACTACTCACTGCATCTTTCCAACTAGATACTACGGCGTTTTGTTGTATTTTTTGAAAAGCTAAATCTACGGCCTGTTTATAGGTCATTGGTTCAATTCCAATAATAGCGTTGATTTTTGATGGCTTTCCAATGACTTCAACTTTCATACTGTCCACCAGTGCACTTGCCAAAGGAAATGAGGTTGAGGTCACAAAATAGAGCCAGTAAGAAGAGAGTTTTGGTGTAAGTACTGGTAAAGTCCAGATGTAGCGTTTAAGTCCTCTGACCTCTCCAAATTGAAGCAGCATTTCTTTATAAGTTAAGACTTCGGGTCCTATGATGTCGTAAGATTTATTGTATAGCGACCTTTTTTTTAATCCACCGGATAAAAATGTTAGAACATCTCTGATGCCAATAGGTTGAGATTTGGTGTTCAACCATTTAGGGGTTACCATCACAGGTAGCTTTTCAACAATATCTCTAATAATTTCAAACGAAGCACTACCACTACCAACAATAATCCCTGCTCTGAAGGTGGTTAGGGCATAGCGTTTTGACCTTAAAGTTTGTTCAACCTCATAGCGGGACTGCAAATGTTTGGAGAGGGATTGGTCATTAACAATACCGCTGAGGTAAATGACCTGCTCGCAATTGGTGTTTTCAACTAAGCTTTTGAAATTATGAGCACAGGTTTGTTCTAATGCATTAAAATCGCCTTCCGCGCTACTCATCGAATGAATGAGATAATAGGCAGCCTCAATATTTTTAGGTAATTCGACACCGGTGATGTCAAGGAAATCAACTTTTATGTATTCGATATTAGGGTGGTTCTCGATTTCATCAGGAATACGTTCGAGATCACGAACACAGCAGACCAATTCATGGTCATCTTCTAGCAAACGTAGCGCTAGCCTTTTGGCAATATAGCCAGTCGTTCCTGTGATAAGAATACGCATTAATCATCAGATATTATAAAAACTGGATTTGGACGTTGATAGCAAAGACGAACATTAGTTTTTGGTACTGCATAAGCATCCAACCCATTCACAGTAGCGGTATTAGCTTTACTTAAGTCTATAAAACCGTCTTTAGATACGAGATGATCATCCACATAAATGGACTTAATTTTACCGAGAACCAAGATCGTGTCATTGGCATCAATAAAGTACTCATCGACATACTCCATTGCTAATTTTACAGGGCTGCTTCCAACAAATGGGGCATAAAAATCATCAATATAAGTCTCTTCCAAACCTGTTACATCAAACTCGGAAATACTGGAATCGTATTTTGCAGAAGTATGATGGGCTTCTTCTATTATGGCTTCATGGATATGATTAATGGTGTATTTGCCAGTAGCTTTTATGTTTTCATAAGTATTTCTAAGAACAGTAGTTGGTCTAAGAAAAAACCCTAAAAGGGGTGGGTTAGATCCAACATGTGTTACTGAGCTAAACACTGCAACATTTGATACGCCATCTGAACCCTTAGATCCAATCAAATTAGCAGATTTGTAACCAGAACAGCTGTTAATAAGATTAATGCGATTCAGGTGATGCATGCCGTTGATGTCCTGTTCTGTAAAGGTGGTCATTATAGATTACTAAAGTTGTTGATCTGTATATTTTCTGCTTTGAGGTCAAACATTAAATTGTAAAGCCCAAAGAATGTGCGATTGATATAAATAAAGTGTTTGGAGCCTCTATTGCCATTCATATTTCTCAGTTCCGTACTTTTTGAATATCGCTGACCCATTTCGCCAACCTTTTCGAAAAACTCAGGATCTGAAAAGTCAAAAGTTTCATTGTGGAATGGTTGAGTGAACAAACTGAGTAACTCATAAAACATGTTGCTAAAGAATTTAACTTCTTCAGGCTTGTCATCCGCTCTTAGAATTTCTAATTCGTATAATTTCTCAAGGAAATACTTATTGTTCTCTAGATTTTCTTTTCTAGCCAGTTCAAAATAAGGGATGTAAAATTCATCCGGAATGATCTTCATACAACCAAAATCAAGAGCTATTAAATTACCCTCCGGAGATATAAGAAAGTTACCAGGATGTGGATCTGCATGTACCTTTTTAAGTTTATGGATTTGAAACATATAGAAGTCCCACAAGGCTTGGCCGAGTTTGTTAGATAGATCTTGATCAGTATTATTGGGTGCAAATTCAGATAAGTGCTGGCCTTTCATGAAGTCCATGGTAATGATGCGCTCAGAAGAGAGTTCTTCATAATAATTAGGAAACTTCAGGTTGGGAATATGTTTACATGCCTCAACAACCGCCTTACTCTGTTTAATTTCCAGCAGATAGTTGGTTTCTTCAACCAATTTATCTTCTACCTCTTTAAAATATTTATCAGAGTCCTTTCCTTTGATATTAAACATTTTAATGGCAATTGGTTTTACCAAAGCCAGGTCTGAGGCGATACTTTCTGCAACTCCAGGGTATTGGATTTTCACAGCAAACTTTTTCCCATCCTTATCCGCGGTATGGACTTGGCCAATACTTGCGGCATTTACTGAAGTTGCATTGAAAGTATCATATAGATCATTGGGGTGCTTCCCAAAATATTTTTTAAACGTTTTAATTACCAATGGTGGTGACAATGGCGGTACTGAAAACTGAGATAATGAAAACTTCTCGACATAGGCCTGAGGTAAAATGCTCTTTTCCATACTTAGCATCTGCGCTACCTTTAAAGCACTGCCTTTTAATTGTTTTAGGCTGTCATAGATGTCTTCAGCATTATTTTGGTTTAAGCGTTCCTTGGCTTCCTCTTGGGGATTAACGAGCTTATCACCATAGTATTTGATGTAATTGACACCAACCTTAGCCCCGGTTGAAACTAATTTTGAGGCTCTCGATATTTTAGTAATGGGGATACTGTCAATCGTCTTCATTGGCCTAGTTCATATGAATTTGTTCTTTGTAAATAAACTTTCCCAAATCAATTAAACTCCGAATTGGAGTTGTGTCGATTAGGTCAAAGCTAGCCTTTACCGATTTTTCGATAAAAAGATCAGTCTTCTCAAATAAAGCAGAACTATCGTCCATCCAAAATCGTAATGTGATTAAAAGTTGAAGCCAGGCCGTTTCTTTTATACCCCGTCTTTGAATTTTCTCTAATTGTTCTTGTTTAAAGTCTATGGTTTCAATGTCAAGTAAACCGATGTAATTAATAAAATGTTTTTTTAGAACCGATAAGGTCTTTAGCAGCTTTAAATGTTCTTTGTGCTCTTTCAATGCATAAAGCACATAGCTTCGGTTAGCTGTAAGTACCTCAAAAAAAGTATAATAAAAACTTAGAAGTTTATTTCTAGCATCAAAATTTTGATAGTCTTCGTTTTTGTCGATCACCGCAATGGTATTGTCAAAAAATGCCTTAAAAATATCACGCTCCAAGGCATCGAAAGAACCAAAAAATTTGTAGAATTTGGATTCTTCAAAATTATTGGTTTTGGCAAATGCATAAACCGATTTGGGTTGATGATTATGTTCTAAAACATAATCCATAAACATATCTATGATTTGGGATTCACTGATTGTTTTATTCTTAGCCATAGTACCTTTGTTATAAAACAAAGATACAAAATGTTTAACAATATGACGATAAGGTTAAACAAAATAAAAAGTTAAAAATCAGTACTTTTACTTAAAGCTATATTCTATGATACCCAGCATTTACATAATAGTGATGTTAGTAGGTTTAGTTGCTCTGTTAATGCTCAAGTCAACAGGCAGCAACAGGTTCAACTCGAAAATCAAAAGGTGACGATTTTTATACCAGAGGAACGGGCCAATTTTCAATTATGGTTTTATGAACAGGCCCAAAAAAAGCGCCTTTCGGAAGAGGTTAATGCGGAGTACGAACGTATTTTTTACGATCACATTTATGAAATGAGTCGGCTCAATGATAAGGACAATGCGCTCAATGATAAGCAAATACGTGGTGGTTTTCACGATATCGTTAAAAAAATGAACATCCAGATGAAAAAACTTGTTACGGAAGAGCAATATGTACAACATCTTGAAAACTTTGGCGAAATAGTGCGAAGTGCCTACCGCAAAATGAACTGGAACGAATAGAAAAGCCGTCTTGATGACGGCTTTTCTATTTACTGTAATTGACTGAAGACATATTTCATTTCAGTAGCGATCTGTAGACTGCGCTCTAAGTATTTCTCATTTTGTTGGGGTGTTCCATCAAAAAGTTTAGGATCTTCATAATTAAGGGCAATTCTGGTATTGGCGCCAGGTATAAAGGGGCAATTCTCATCTGCATGGCTACAAGTCATCACGGCAGCAAAATCTGATTGTGCATTAAAGGCATCATCAAAAGTTTTTGAAAAACCAATAATGGCAGGATCGCTTTCATCATATTTAATAGCATATACTGGATTCGCGCCATCTGATAGCGCATGTATTTGAAATCCTTGAGAACTGAGTGTCTCAATAACTTTTGGAAAAACTGCTGTAGCTTCAGTGCCTCCGGAATAGCAATTAACATTGTTAATTTCATGAACATGTGCCATGGTTTGTGCCCAAACCTGTGACAGATGGCTACGACGAGAATTATGGGTACAAATTAAGTTTAAATTAATCTGACCACCTTCTGTTACCTTGGTTTGTAGGTAATTAATAAATGGTTTAAGAACAACAAGTCGTTCTGCAGGAATAGAATGGATATCTAGTCCGTCTATGGTTGTTTGAAGTTGTGAATTCATTGTTTAATTAGAATTGCTTATTTCGGCTGATGTTTTTTTAAAATATTTATCTCTTAGCCAGAAGGATACGCGCACTAACAATATTAAGGCTGGCACCTCCACTAATGGGCCAATGACTCCTGTAAATGCTTGTCCAGAATTCAATCCAAAAACGGCAATGGCGACTGCAATTGCCAACTCAAAATTATTACCAGCAGCTGTAAAAGCAACTGCCGCTGTTTTGTCATATTCACCGCCCATGGCTTTAGTGAAAAAGAATCCAATAATGAACATAAGTGCAAAGTACACCAGTAGGGGAATGGCAATGATTATAACATCCATTGGAATTTCAACTATCAATTCTCCTTTTAATGAGAACATGACAACAATAGTAAATAACAAAGCTATTAGAGTTAGCGGAGAAATGGTTGGGATAAATTTTTGAGTATACCATTCTTCCCCCTTAAAATTGACTAGAATAACTCTTGAAAGGATTCCTAAAAGGAAAGGTATTCCCAAATAAATTGCCACACTTTCTGCTATGGTCCCAATGGATATATCGACTATCGCTCCTTCAAACCCAAATAACGGTGGGAGTTTAGTGATAAAAAGCCAGGCATAAAAACTGTATGCGAAAACCTGGAAAATGCTATTTAAAGCAACTAGACCTGCTCCATATTCAGAGCTACCCTCAGCAAGATCGTTCCATACCAAAACCATAGCGATACAGCGTGCCAGTCCAATCAGGATTAAACCAACCATGTACTCAGGATAGTCTCGTAAAAAGGTAATGGCCAAAACAAACATCAAGATTGGTCCAATAATCCAGTTGAGAACAAGTGAGATGGATAAAATTTTAGTGTTTTTAAACACTTTAGGAAGTAGTTTATAGTTTACCTTGGCTAAAGGCGGATACATCATAATAATAAGGCCAATAGCAATAGGAATATTGGTGGTTCCAACACTAAAGGAATCAATAACTTCTGAAATACTTGGAATAAAGAAACCCAAGGCGACACCAATTGCCATCGCCAAAAAGATCCATAACGTCAGATAACGGTCTAAAAAACCTAGTCTTTTCATAAATGTGATACTTGAAATTTAGCAACAACCTGATGAAGGCTCACAGCATGTTTGCGCCTGAAGTTGCGATAATCTCACTTTCGGTTTATTTGTAGGAATACCGCAATTGTCTTTTGCCAGACAATCTGTTTGTTTAGTTGTTAATTTAAAAGTGGTTCCATTGAATTCTAGACCGTATTTTCCAATAGTATCTCCTTGATATTCCACTTCGATTGGTAAGTCATCTAAATTCAATACCTCTTCTGAAAGCGCAATAATATCACGCAGTTTTTGCGCACTTAGACGGTGATCAAAATCATCAGCGGTCCACAATTGAAAATTGATAACATCCTCTTTTCTTTCAGTACCTCCACAATCTATAAAATGCTTTGAGATATTTCCAACTTCGGTTACATGGAAGTGTTGTGGAACCACCGAACCATCTGGTAATTCAAACACAATTTTTTCTATCTGCTCAAGAGCAGTCTTAATTTCTGATAATAACATACGTTTATTTTTTACTTAACAACAATTAATATTGGTAGGGTGGTTATCTAAGAATGCGGTTATAGTATTTTTTATGCGCGTCCAGTTTTCTGTATCAATGCAATAGCAAACGCTCGTACCCTCTATATTTCCTTTAATTATTCCAATAGTTTTTAGCTCTTTAAGGTGTTGAGAAATGGTAGCTTGAGCTAAGCCTATTTCATCCACTAAATCTCCACAAATACAGGTGTTGGATTTGAAAAGGTGGTGCAAAATGGCTACTCTGGCTGGATGAGCAAAAGCTTTAGCGAGAGTGGCTATTTCATTCTGAGCCTCGGTAAAAATTTCTGTTTTAGTAACCCCCATAACACTTCTTTATTTATTTATTGCAATATTACGATTAATTAAAACAATTCGGAGATAATTTTCTGTTAATTTTAATTTATAGGGCCTGTCGCCAGATAGATTTTTAGGGATTTGTTAACAACTAAGGTGAGGAGATGTTGTAATTTTAAGCATTCACACAAAAACCAATTAAAAACTTACATATGAAAAAATTAGTGCTTTTAGTTTGTGCATTGACTTTTGTCTTTAATGTTAATGCGCAATTAGAAACCCCACAACCGAGTCCAGCGAGTAAAATTGAACAAAAAGTTGGTCTAACTGATATTACTATTGAGTATTCAAGACCTGGTGTAAAAGGCCGTACTATTTTCGGAAGCTTAGAGCCTTATGGAAAAGTATGGAGAACCGGTGCAAATGCTAACACAACAATTAATTTTTCAACTGATTTTGTTTTCGGTGGCACAGAGGTCAAAGCTGGAAAATATGCGTTGTATGTAGTTCCAAATCCAAAAACTTGGGATGTTATGCTTTACAATGAAACTACCAATTGGGGTACCCCAAGAAACTGGGATGATGCTAAGGTGGTAGCAAAAACTACGGTAGATGTTACCAATTTAGATTGGGTTGTTGAGACTTTCAGTATTGATATTAATAACATCAAACATGATTCTGCTACGCTAGATCTTATTTGGGAAAAAACATATGTAGCAGTACCGTTTAGCGTTCCAACGGATCAAATGGTTTCTGCAGCTATTGAAAAAACAATGGCTGGTCCAAGTCCAGACGATTACTATTCTGCAGCTGTATATAAGTTGGCGGCAAACAAAGATTTAGATCAAGCTATGACTTGGATTGATAAAGCTGTTGATATGACTTCAGACCAGCCTCGCTTCTGGTATTTAAGACAACAATCTTTAATCCACGCTGCTAATGGTGATAAAGATGGTGCTATCAAAGCAGCTAAAGCGTCATTAGAAGGGGCTAAAAAAGCTAAGAATGATGGTTATATTAAAATGAATACAGAGTCGCTCAAAGAGTGGGGCGCCATGTAATATCAATTTTTAAATAGCATTAAATTAAAGCACGATCCTCAGGTCGTGCTTTTTCAATTAATAAACAAGGCCAATCTTGGCTCTAATCCTGTCCAAAATAGACATTAGCTCAGAACTCATTTGGTAACTCATGATTGGACTCTGCGTCTCTTTATTTCTTATAAGTTCATTGAAATGTTCAATTTCATAACTGTAACCTATTCCTCTTGCTGGAAACTTTATTGATTGTTGTTTGGGGTAGGTTATAAGTTCAAGGGAGGTAGGCTCATGGAAACGACTATTTATTTTTAGGTCCCCTTTTTCAAATTTCAAGATCGCTTCAGTTGGGGTGTGCTTAGCAAAAGTTGAAGATAAAATCGCTTCTCGACCATCATTATATTTAAAAGTTATTTCGCAAGATTTATCAACACCGTTTTCAAAAAAATCTGCTCTAGCGTCTATCGATTCTGGTTTGCCCATGCAAGACAATGCCAGGAATACTGGATAAATACCAATATCCAATAAGCTACCACCACCTAATGATTTCTTGTAGAGCCTAGAATGTGGATTTTCTGTTATAGGGAATCCAAAATCAGCTGTTAGACTTTGGAGTTTACCTAATTGCCCCGTTTTAATATGTCTCAAAACAAATTGAAAATGTGGTAGAAAAGCTGTCCATAAACCTTCCATTAACAATAGTTCTTTTTCTTTGGCTTTGTTTGTCATTAAATTGACTTCCTTCAAATTCATTGCTAATGGCTTTTCGCATAATACCGATTTGTCATTTTTCAAGGCGGCAAGGGTATTTTCACAATGCAGACTATGCGGTGTAGCAATATAAATGGCATCAATCTCAGGTTCCTTTAAAAGCTCCTGGTAACAACCAAAGTACGTGTCGATATTATGGTCTCTAGCAAAGGATTTTGCTTTTTCAAGACTTCTAGAAGCAACACTATGAATTTTAGAGTTGGCAATAAATTGAAACTCGGAAGCGAATTTAGACGCTATTTTTCCTGTTCCCAGGATACCCCATTGAACTCTCATTATTTTTAAGTTGTTCTTGAACTAGGGATGAGATGAGCAATTGTTATTACAATAATGCAACCGACAAAATTCAGCCATAAATAGGGGAGATTAATGATATCAAATGCGTCCATTAAGTACAATCCAATAACTATCAACTGCGTAATAATAGCACTTAGGAAGACGGCATTAGCCTTGATTCTTTTGAAGAAAAACCCTAGTAAAAAGATTCCAAGAACGTTTCCATAGAAAATGGAACCAATGATATTGACTAGTTGGATAAGATTGTCTGCCAGATAGGCAACACAGGCAATAATAATTGCCAAAACACCCCATCCAAAGGTAAACCACTTGGTAATGTTGACCATTTGCAAATCATTCAAGTCTTTATCAGTGTTACGTTTATAGAGGTCTAATGCCGTTGTAGAAGCCAATGCATTAAGTTCACTTGCCGTACTAGACATAGCTGCACTTAGGATGACCGCCAATAATAAACCAATAAGACCTTTTGGAAGGTTGTTTAAAATAAAATGGATAAACACATAGTCCTTATCATTAGTTTCAACCTTAACGTCTAATTCTTCTGAAGCCTGAGCAATTAGATCTTGAGCCTTATTTCGTATTTCACGATCTTGCTCATTAACCAAACGTAAATCCGCTTGTAAGTCCTTTGATGCCTTATCTGCATAAGAATTGATTAGTGTTTTTTTGCGTTCAAAAAGAAGCGCCTGATCCTGTTTTAGTTTCTCATAGGAACTGGCAACGGATGAATTGGCAATAACTTCGTCTGCACTAGGATTAAAGTTGATAGGTGAGGCGTTAAACTGATAAAAAACAAAAACCATCACACCTACTAAAAGAATAAAAAACTGCATAGGCACCTTAAGTAAGCCATTGAATAAGAGCCCTAATTGCATCTCTTTAATAGATTTACCCGATAAGTAACGCTGCACCTGACTTTGATCCGTTCCAAAATAAGAAAGTGCTAAAAAGGTTCCACCAATAAGACCACTCCAAACTGTATAGCGATTATTAAAATCAAAAGAAAAGTCAAGAACCTCCATTTTCCCACTGGCACCAGCGATTTCAATCGCTTTACTAAAGGTAATGTCATCAGGTAAATAGCTTAAAATCAGAAAAAATGCGATGAACATTCCTGTGAAGATTACAGCCATTTGGTGCTTTTGCGTCATGCTTACGGCCTTGGTGCCACCTGATACGGTATAAATAATAACCAGGATTCCTATTGCAATATTCAGCAGGGTCAAATCCCAGCCTAAGACAGCAGATAGGATGATAGCAGGAGCAAAAATTGTTATCCCCGCGGCTAGTCCTCTTTGAATCAAAAACAAAATAGCAGTAAGAATACGGGTCTTTTTATCGAATCTGGACTCTAAATATTCGTAAGCTGTAAAGACTTTTAATTTATGGTACAATGGAATAAACACCATACATATGACTACCATGGCAATAGGTACTCCAAAATAAAATTGTACAAATCCCATACCTGAATGAAAAGCCTGGCCAGGAGTTGAAAGAAAAGTTATGGCACTGGCCTGAGTGGCCATAACGGATAAACCTATTGTCCACCATTTAGAAGTGCTCCCGCCCTTAACATAATCCTGTACATTTCGTTGCTTTCTCGTTTTATAGGTGCCGTATAAAACAATCGTCAGCAAGGTTAAAAGGAGAACAGTCCAATCTTCCCAATGAAGTTTATTAAAGCCTTCCATATTAATTATAAACGGAGGTAATTATCCAAAAGAGCAAAACGTAAACAAGGTTGGCTATTAGTACAATACTGTACATTTTTCGCCATTTTTCTTTTGGTTGTGATTGATTTAAATTAGTCATTTAGTCTGAAATAGTATTGGCTTCCAAGCTATCTTCCTTTCCTGCTGATAACATATTTGCAAAAAGGCGATATGCTCCAGGGACACCTGCTGGAAACTCTCTAAAGAAACTCAAGCCGGAATAAATATAATAGCCTTTACCGTACTTAGTTACTAACAAACTACCTTCTTTGGCTGATTCTCCGTTGTCGTTTACAGACAATAGCGGTGTATATTCATCAGACCACTCGTTTGGAAAATAGAGTCCACGTTCCTGCACCCATCCTTCAAAGTCCTTACTCGTTATTTTGTTGGGATAATTTAAAATGGGGTGATTGGTGTCCAGAATACGAACTTCTGCATTCTCATCGGTCACTCTGTCTCTTGAAAGCTTGAGAGGATAGGGGCCTAAGTTTTTAGTTTTGATACCTCGACTTGTGTTGTATTGCAACACAAGGTTTCCGCCGTTTTTTACATAATCTAACAAGTACTTCTGTTTAAACTGAAGATTGTCATCAACGTTGTAAGCCCTAATGCCAACGACGATGGCGTCAAATTCTACTAATTGTTCAGCTGTTATGTTTTCGGTTGGTATGGTGGTTACCTTATATCCTATCTGCCTAAGGCTTTCAGGAACTACATCACCAGCCCCCTGAATGTAGCCAATTGAATTGCCTCGCTTTTCTATTTCTAACCGAACCACTTTGCTTTCGCTTGGCATCTTCACAGTTTGAAAAGGTATGTGTTCATAGTCAATCTCAATGATTTCATCCGTATAGATGGCACCATTATGGCTAACCATTGGGGTGATTAATCCTTCACTTTGATTTTTTGGTGGAATTACTTTAAAACTCACGGCTTTAACGTCTCCCTTATTTTCTATGGAAACAGGAATGAATTCCGGATACACATTCCAGTCGTTAGGGTAGGCCAGGGATACAGAACCTTTAAAATTATTGATATCGGCTTTTATCAACACTTCAATGTCGCGCTCATCTCCTGTTTCAAAAAGATATACTTTTTCGGCAAGTTTGGCAGATACTGGTGGTACAATCTCAAAAGGTCTGTATAGCTCACCTTTATCTGGTTTTGAATACCTGTAAATAACTGGTTTAGAGATGGTAAAGTTTAGCCCATTAGATGATAAGTTAAAGTTGACGAAGTAACTTCTTGGGGTTTCTGGTTTTCCAATCAGTTCTCTATTGTCCACCCGATACATTCCCAGGCTTCCTTTCTTTTCTAACCAGTAAGGGGTGGTATAGGCGGCATCCTTTGGAATCATAATGGTCTCATCAAAGGTCAATCTGGTATTGTTATCCAGCTTTACATTCTTCTGAATAACTGAAGGCATTGATGTGATGCTGTAAGAGGCCAATTCGATATCGGTGTTGCTTCGGTTGATGGCTTCAATTCGCAACGAAATACTCTCTTCTGGGGCAGCAATTGGCGTGCTTGCTGAAACTTCCAGGTACATTCCAGAACAGGCCTCAATTATCTTTAAAAGTTCTTTTGACTTAATAGCTTTCCAGTGCTCATCTTCTATAGTTTGTAATAATTGGTAGGCCTTCAAAAGTTGTGGTAAGTGTGCCTCTGGGTTTGTAAAATTGAAATTATTCTCAATTGGTACCAAAATATCGGCTATCGCACTTCCTCCTTGAACGCGACTCCAGGTCGTATCGATGCCTTCAAAAATGTTCTTATCCTCTGGCAGTGGACGCCCCTTCAATAACTCAATGTATTCCTCCTGAGTACCTCTGGTGGTTAAACGCCCAAATCCCTGGCATAGGTGTTGACTACTCGCTATTGAGGCAATCTCATTATTTGACATTCCTTTAGAAGGATAGTAAACGCCAATATCGAAACTTGTCATTTGAGACTTATCAGCCTTTTCAAAATTTTCTCTGCTACCATAAAACCACCACGATGTATTGAAGAATAACCGTTGAGGTTGCCATAGGTCCGTGTAATCAAGTTGGTCGCTGTAGGAATCTGCATCATTGGCCAATTCAAATGCTACAAAACTTAACATTGCTGAACTAGTATGATGACCATGTGTTGTGCCAGGAGTTCTGTGATCAAATCGATTGATTATGACATCGGGTTTAAAAGTTCTTATCGCCCAAACGACATCCCCTAGGACTTGGTCTCTATCCCATATTTTTAGGGTCTCATTTGGGTGTTTGGAATAACCAAAATCATTAGCTCTTGTGAATCGTTGTTCTCCACCGTCAACGCGTCGGGCAGCTAGAAGTTCCTGAGTACGCATGACGCCTAATAACTCTCTTAGTTCTGGACCAATTAAATTTTGACCACCATCTCCACGTGTTAAGGACAAATATGCGGTTCGTGCCTTTTGTTGATTGGCCATGTAGGCGATCAATCGGGTGTTTTCATCATCAGGATGTGCCGCAACGTATAAAACTGAAGCAAGGACATTTAATTTCTGTATGGCATCGTGAATTTCGGACGCGGAATAGCGTTGAGGAGCCTGCCCTTCTATTCTTAACAATGCACAAAAGCAAAGAAGGGCAATGAGTTTTAGTTTACTCATGAGGTTGTTAGTTTGAAACCTTCCAAATATAGAAAAGTTACGAGGTGAGGGTCGGGCTTTTAGATTTTATTTAACGAATTTGTAAAGCCAACCGGTGCTTGTAAAACTATTGATCCAACATGAGCTCTTGTCTTAAAGGAAGATCAGCATTTTTATTTTTTGACCAATAAGCAGAACGTATTGATTTTAAACGAGTGGCTTTAGAGGTCAATATTCGTTTCTGGGCGCCATATCCAATCGTATTCGATTCTTCCCAACCTTGAATGTCATAGGGAAAGTCAGAATTGTACTTGATAACTAATTTTCGTCCAAGTTCTGGGTATACCAGGGTATATAAGCCATTTTCTAAGGTAGCGTTCGCAGTATAGGCCTTAATATTCTTATGTCTTAAACGGGCAAATTCCAAGGAAGGCACCATCTCAAAAGTACCAGTAGGTAATTTGGTCGGATCAATTCTAATGATGTTCCATATTTCATTTTCCAGCGGAGCTTTCTCTATTTCAAAGGATTGGTCGGCTTCAGTTTCAAAGTAAGAGTGAGATTTGACCTCAAATTTCTCGCGATTATTTATTTGCGAATAGGCTTGACCACACCATTCCTGGACCGAAGCGGATACTTTAAGTGCATGGGACTGCTGACCAACTGGATAGAAACTACTTTCCATAATGGAATAGGGGTAAATACCCGTGTTAAATTTTTTGGTACTGTTGAGTTTTAGAATGGGTGTATTGGATTTACTGTAATTGTCAGCCTTGACTTGTTTTTCTGGCAAAAAATCCTCGGTAACATAAATTAAAACAGCAGACCCTTGTCTAATTTCACCATAGCGTTCCTGGGCCAATTCAAAAGAGGATATTTCCGCCTGACCATTATACCAATAGGATTTAAATTCTTTGGAAAGTGGAATTTTTTTGACTTGGGGTGTCTCCCTGATTTCGGAGTTGTTGGTAATAGCCATGACTTTAGTTGGATGCTCTTGCTTGTTGCCACATCCCTGCACTAAGATCATTAATATAGCGGATGCATAAACAACTAATAATCTGCTCATAAACTGAAATTTAATGCAAAAATACCCTCTAATTAAACGCTTGCAAAGTCCTTTAACGTTTCATATAGCTTTTGTGTTGGTAGTCCAACGACATTGTTATAACTGCCTTCAATTTTTGAAATGGCTATCGAACCTATCCATTCTTGAATACCGTAGGAGCCAGCCTTGTCATAAGGCTTGTAATTATCTACATAATATTCAATTTCATCCTTGGTAAGAGAAATAAATGTTACTAGGGTGGTATCGTTAAATACTACTTGTTTATTAGTTGATGTCAGGCAAACAGAAGTAATGACCTTATGGGTGTCTCCATTAAGTCCCTGGATCATTGATATGGCTTCCTCTCTGTTAAGAGGTTTGCCCAAAGCAAAACCTCTATGCCAAACGATGGTATCGCTGGTCACAAGAATGTCATTAGGCTTAAGAGCTCCATCAAAAGCTTTGGCTTTTAGGGCAGCCAAATAATCACTAATCTCAGCTTCTTTTAAGTGATCTGGAAAAACTTCATCAACTGGTCTTAAATTAACTGTGAAGTCAATCCCTAATTCTCTAAAAAACACTTGTCTTCGAGGGGATCCTGAAGCCAATATGATGCGATGATTTTTAAGGAACTCCTGCAGCATCTTATGATTGGGTGAGATTAAAAACAATCATGGAGCACACCCCCGTAAGCATGATGACTTTTAGCAATGAGCTTATGCGACTATAGTGAATAGTTTCCTTTGCTTGAAGTAATCGAACTGAGATAAACAGTAGGGGTGCTATGATAAGAATTAAAAAATAGATAACTAACGCATTATTCTTATAAAAATACTCAATAAGATATGCTATAATTAAAGCTGTATTTAATAAACTCAATCCTAGACAGATGTATTTTGAGATAGTGACCCCAAACTGGGTTGCTATGGTCCGATAACCGGCGGCTTTGTCACCTTTGGTATCTTCAATATCTTTTACCATCTCCCTTAAAAGGTTAATTAAAAAGGCAAAAAAGGCATAATCCAGAATAATATCAAAAAAGGTTAATTGCATCTCTCGATTGGCACCATTCAAGCCCGGTAGTAAATCGTAAATACCAACAAGTAAAATACTCAATGCAACAAAAGCTGAAATAACAATATTGCCGATAAATAAGTACTGCTTTAGATATGCAGAGTAAAGGTAGAGCATTCCTGATATGATTATGAAAATAGCAAAGAAATCCGATTTGCCTATTTGTGAGGATATCAAGTAACCAAGGCCTACCCCAATTACATTTAGGGCAATGAACCAGCGAGTTGCAACTTTTTCAGAAATACTTATGCCTACAATCAATTTTTCAGGCCTATTGATGCTATCAGCAGTTGTATCATATATATCATTAATGATATACCCGGCAGCTGCAATGCATAATGTGGCAAGAACTAGAGTTATAAAACCAATAGGTTTTAGAGTAGTTGAAAGACCAGTAATTTCAATAAAGGGCTCAAGTAAGGTGTACTTAATTAGGAGTTGAACCAAGGCGATTATGAGCAGGTTTTTCCAACGAATTAGATTTAAGAATGCCATAAATGGGGATTAGCGAGAAACAATTTTAGTAATAAGATGAACAGCGGCGTATGCAACACCGATAAACAACACAACACTTATAATGGAGGTTCTTATAAAAATCCTACGCTCCTGTTTTCGGATATTATTTTTTATTTGCTGTTTCTCTTCTTTCGTAAGATCCACATGTAGAAAATCCATTTGATAGTGCAGGTGTGCTTCTAAATCCAAACGCTCTTTATATTCAGAAAATGGTTTTTTAGCTTTCTGGGTAGCATTGCCTTGATTGGATCCAATTCCAAAATGCCCCATGCCTTGTTTATGTCTTCGTTTTCGTAGGATGATTCTATAATTTAATTAATCATATTTGGCATTGTAGTTTTCCAACCACTTATCCTGGACTTTTAAAGTTTGCTCGATAATATCTCTAACGCATCCTTCACCTCCATTTTTGTGTGAAATATATTTGGATATAGATTTTATTTCTGGCGCTGCATTTTGAGGGCAACATGGTAAACCAACTTGTTGCATCACATAAAAGTCGGGCAGATCATCACCCATATACATCACTTGTTCAGAGTCAATATCGTAAATATCAAAATATTCATTCAACTGCTCAATTTTATCATGTGCTCCGAGATATATGTCAGTTATTCCCAACCCTTGTAATCGCTTACGAACTCCCTCATTGGATCCTCCAGATATAATGCAGACATTAAATCCAGCATCAACTGCCGTTTTTAGTGCATAGCCATCTTTTATATTCATTTTACGAAGTAATTCACCTGATGTCGTAATCGTAACAGAACCATCTGTTAAAACCCCGTCTACATCAAATATAAAGGTTGATATGTCTGGTAGAAGTTCTTTATAGCTTTTATCGTTTTCCATGTGTTCTTTTTATGGATTGAGTCATTAATTCATAAACCAATTTATGAGGACTATTATCCAATTCTTTTAAATGCTGTTTTAGTGTTTTTTTATCACCTCTCACTGCCGGCCCTGTCTGTGCCATATATGGAGACAATTCATTTATTTTATCGGCAGTTTCAACAATTAAAGGTTTTAATATCTCGAAGTTGATGTTTTTAGCATCACTTAATTCGTGTGCGATTCTAAAAAGTTGATTGCCAAAGTTATTTACGAATACTGCTGAAAGATGTAACGTTTTACGTTGTTCGGTATTGATTTTATAACTCTTCGATCCTAAAGCATTTGCCAGTTGTTGCAAAATCACGTAGTGTTGTTTATTTAAAGCTTCCAGACAAATAGGGACCTTTTTAAAGTCAATGGGCTTTCCCTTGGTGAAGCTTTGTAAGGGGTAAAAGACACCTCGATGCAAGGATTTGTCAAGATCATGAATGCTGGTCATTCCCGAGGTATGCACTACAAGACGGTCGTTAAAGGGCAATTGTAGAGCTAGGTTCTTAATAGCATCATCGCTCACAGCAATGATATAAATATCCGCTTCTTTAAGACTTTCAATAGAATCGCAAATATCCGTTTCGTTTTTGAATGGCTGTAGTTTAGCGATATCTCTGTTATACCATTGAACAACCTCAGTATCTGAACTTTTTTTTATCGCTTCAAACAAATGTTGTCCAACATTTCCAGCTCCTAATAACACTACTGCAATCATAGGGTAAAAATAGCCAACTCCATCAATACAAAAAAGAGGAAGCTTTTAACTTTAAACATACTTATTAACTAAAAATGAGGGTTGTTTTTAAAATCTAAAAAAATATATTTTACCTATAACTATTTTAAATAAGACTAAACTTGAATGTCCTTATTGAGAAACCTCCAAATCACCTATCTTTGCACGAGCTTAAAATAGCCTGTTGTTATGCAGAAAAAAATTGCAAATTTCCTCTTTTCTACACGCCTTACAGCGGTTTTATTTATTGTATTTGCTGTAGCAATGGCCGTAGGTACCATATTGGACAGAAATATGGATACCTCACCAACTCCCTACACAAGAAATTTGATATACAATGCCTGGTGGTTCGAGGCTATTATGGTCTTTTTTGTCATCAATTTTGTGGGTAATATTTTCCGCTTTAAACTCTGGAGGGTCGAAAAATGGGCCACACTCACATTACACTTGTCATTCATCTTTATTTTGGTAGGAGCTTTTGTAACCAGATACATTGGTTACGAGGGGATGATGTCTATTAGAGAAGGTGCTACTGAAAATCAATATTTATCTACAGATACCTACATTAGCGGGCGCATTGTTGGGGATTATGAAATTAACGGACAATTACAACAACGTAATTTCAGCGCACTAGTGGATTTCTCTCCCCGTTTAACGAACTCATTTTCAGAGACTTTTGATTACGGGTCCAATAATGTAAGTTTTGAACTCGTCAAATTTGTTCCTGGGGCAGAATTAGATATTGTTCCTTCAGACGACGGTGAAGCCTACTTAAAAATTGTAGAAGCAGGAGATGGGCGTCCACACAATCATTTTCTTAAAGATGGTGAAGTATCAAGTCTTCATAATGTGCTTATATCACTCAATAACCCCGTTGAAGGAGCTATCAATATTACTAATAATGAGGAAGGCCTGTTTATTCAATCCCCATTTGAGGGCCAGTATATGACTATGGCTACTATGGCAACTGGGCAACTTGCTAAAGATAGTATACAGCCTTTGGCACTAAGATCCAGGTACATTATTGCTAACATGCAACTGGTGTTTCCTAAACCTGTAGTTAAAGGAACATTTGAATTAGTTAAAAAATCAACCATTTTAAAAAATGATGAAGACGGTGTACAATTAAAAGTATCTGCCAATGGTGATGAGAAACTGGTGAATTTATTGGGTGGAAAAGGAAACTACAATGGATTTGAGGAGGTTGAAGTCGGCGGTATGCAGGTTTCAGTACAATACGGATCCAAGGTCTTGGAATTACCTTTTGGCATAAAATTGAATGATTTTATTGCCGAGCGTTACCCCGGAACAGAGCAGGGGTATTCCTCATACGAAAGTAAAATCACGGTTTTTGATGAAACAGATGGTAACTTTGATTATCATATTTATATGAACAATGTGCTAGATCATAAAGGCTACAGGTTTTTTCAAGCTAGTTTTGATCCCGATGAAAAAGGAACCATTCTATCTGTGAATAATGATAAATGGGGCACTATTATCACTTACATTGGTTATATGTTACTTTATTTTGGATTGTTGGCCATAATGTTTGCACGTCACACGCGTTTTGATGAGCTGCGAAAGCAACTTGAAAAGCTGAAGAAGAAGAAAGCTAAATTATTTGCCGCCGGACTTGTATTAATGTCTTTAGGGGGCTATGCTCAGGAACATAGCTCGGACGATGGTCATGACCACGGGATGAATCCGATGGCAAGTTTGACTGAAGCACAGATTGATTCCATTCTTGAAAAGAACATCACTCCCAAAGAACACGCTGATAAGTTTGGAGAACTGGTTATTCAAGATTACAGCGGTAGAATGATGCCTGTTAATACCTTTGCTTCTGAGGTTTTAAGAAAACTCACTAAGAGTGATACCTACAGCTCTTATGATGCCACACAGGTTTTAATATCCATACAAGAGAGTCCCCAATTATGGTCTAATGTTCCTATTATCTACATGAAGCCTCGAAAAGCAGATTCTATACGATCCTTAATTGGGCTGCCAAAGGACCAGAAGTACGCACGATTTGTGGACTTTTTTACAGACAGAGGTTTTTACAAATTAGGACCATACCTGGAAGATGCCTATAGAGCCCAAGTACCTAATGGGCATCAGAAGGAATTTATGGAAGCTGATAAGCGTGTGAGTCTTCTATTTAATATTATAGAAGGGGAATCCTTAAAGTTTTACCCTGTACCTGAGGATGAGAACAATAAATGGATATCCTCCTATGATTTTAGAAATGGCGCTTACAGAGAACAAATTAAAGATACCTTGTACGGTAACTTTATCAATAATGCCCAAAGTGCCTATCTCATAACCTTAAATCAGTCTAAGACCACTGGCGATTATTCCAAACCGGAAGAATTAATA
Source organism: Winogradskyella aurantiaca (assembly GCF_003362725.1). Taxonomy (GTDB): domain Bacteria; phylum Bacteroidota; class Bacteroidia; order Flavobacteriales; family Flavobacteriaceae; genus Winogradskyella_A; species Winogradskyella_A aurantiaca. Next base: position 139,095 of record NZ_QKTV01000008.1, on the reverse strand, counting down.
CGAGCGATCAAAGAAACCCAAGTAAAATATGGGGCAGATGTTATGCTGTCTGATGAGAAAATAAAGACTGAAATTCTTTACAATCGCTACGACATTTTCAAAAAGCTGTTCAGTTGGTATCTCTATGCAGGGACATTACTGTTTATTTTGCTAATCGTTCAGATTTTTAAAGATCACAGTAAACCAATTGACCGGTCTGTTAAAATTTTACAAGGGGTTGTTGTCTTCTTATTTGTTCTGCATACTGGAGGGCTTGCTGTGCGTTGGTATTTATCTGGTCATGCTCCTTGGAGTGATGCCTATGAATCCATGATTTATGTGGCTTGGGCAACTATGTTGTTTGGACTGTTATTTGGTCGTAAAAGTGCACTCACACTGGCCTCAACAACCTTTGTAACTGCTATGATCTTAATGGTAGCACACTGGAATTGGATGGATCCCGCTATTGCTAACTTGCAACCCGTGCTAAATAGTTACTGGTTAATGATCCATGTGGCGGTGATTGTTGGTAGTTATGGACCGTTTGCTTTGGGAATGGTACTGGGTGTTGTCGCCTTATTCCTTATGATTTTTACCACGGCTTCCAATGAGAAGAAAATGAAACTCAATATTAAGGAACTCACCATCATCAATGAATTGTCTTTAACAGTAGGTCTGGTGATGCTTACCATTGGAAATTTCCTTGGTGGTATGTGGGCTAATGAAAGTTGGGGTCGTTATTGGGGATGGGACCCTAAAGAAACCTGGGCTTTAATTAGCATTATGATCTATGCCTTTGTAATACATATGCGTTTAATACCTGGACTGAGAGGAAAATGGTTGTATAACCTTATGTCTGTTTTGGCATTTGGAAGTATTTTAATGACTTATTTTGGGGTGAATTTCTATCTATCTGGCTTGCATTCCTATGCTAGTGGAGATCAAATTCTTAGTTTCCAGTTTATAGCTATTACTTTGGTAATCATTGCGCTAATTGCTTATTTCGCCTTCAGAAAGAATAAAAACTTTAAATTCAATTAATAAGAATTCGTCTACACTCTCAATGGAGTTAATTTTTTATTAAATTTGGACTTACAATAATTAGAATGAACTTCTTCAAAAAATTAGGCACTGGAAATTTATTAATGCTGCTTTTATGTGCCGTTATTATTATTGTAGCTGAGTACTTATTCTTATCAGGAGATCAACTTCACGGTATTTTTGTTGGCCTATGGGCCCCAACATTATTGGGAGTTATGATCTACCTTAAACTTGTAGACGATGGTGGCGAATGATATAGTTTTATGGTTCTCCGTTGTGGTCATCGCCTTAGTTGTTTTATGGGCCGTCTTGATGATTCGTGCTTACGATCGTGTGGATAAGGAATAAGCGCTTTATTTCCTAACATATAGATTATCTTTTTGCCTATTTCATCTCTAATTTAGGACTTATCTTTGCATAAAAAGCAATGCAGATAACTTTAAAATTAGCGGCCGTTTATAACCTGATCTGGGGGGCTTGGGTGGTCTTATTTCCCAATCATTTTTTTAATCTCGTTGGAATGGAGCCTCTAAATCATCCCATGGTTTGGCAGGGCATGGGTATGGTAATTGGAGTTTACGGATTAGGCTACTGGTGGGCTTCTTTTGATCCTATGCGACATTGGCCTATTGTTGCTGTGGGCTTTTTAGGAAAAATTTTTGGTCCATTAGGCTTTTTCTTTAACTACGCGAATGGGGATATCCCATTTGAATTTCTTTATACCCTAATCACAAATGATTTTATTTGGTGGATTCCTTTTTACCTAATTTTACGAAAGGTTCATAAAGACTACAAATGGCAATTACACTAAATAATTCTTTGCGCTATGCATTAATTGGCTTTTATGCCTTTGCAGGGACCTATCATTTTATCAATCCAGATTTTTATTACGAATTGATTCCTCCATACTTGCCTTTTCCAAAAATTATTAATTACGTATCAGGAATAGCTGAGATTATGTTGGCTATTGGAGTTGGTATAGCTCCTCTAAGAGCTCTTGCTGTTAAGGGGCTTATAGTGATGTTGATTGCCTTTATTCCTTCGCATGTATATTTTATTCAGGCAGGATCATGTGTTAATGATTCCTTATGTGTGGATCCCTGGATCGCCTGGGCTCGTCTTCTCGTTATTCACCCCTTGCTCATTTTATGGGCCTGGAAGGTTAAAGATTAATCAAATGTCAATAGATGCTTTGAGATTGCTGGTAGACTTTGGATTTGCGGTGCTTATATGGGCCGTACAACTTGTTATATATCCTAGCTTTCAGTATTACCCAAAAAAAGAGTTAATAACTTGGCATCGGAAGTACACCATCAGGGTGACCTATATTGTCTTGCCTTTAATGTTTACCCAACTGATACTATCTATTTGGCAACTTGTGGCCTTGGTAAACTGGTACACGCTTTTAAGTGTACTTCTAATTGGTATCCTTTGGATTTTGACCTTTATGCTGTTTGTTCCCCTTCACCGTAGGATTGATATGGGTCAACCAGAGGCTAATACTTGTATAAAATTAGTCCGTTATAATTGGGTCCGGACTTTGTTATGGAGCATTGTTTTTCTTATTTCCTTGGTATACAGTCTTTAGAATAAAAAAATAATGTGCATATTTGTGCCATTATGATTGCATAGTCCAACTTCCGGAAAGAAAAATTGCCGCTGAGTATAGCTTGGCGGATAAGTAATTCACTTAACTAACTTTATCAATTTTAGAATGCAATCATATTCAATCAAACGTATATTTCAATTATTTAGAGAAGCAGTTTCAGGCAAAGAACAAAACTTTACCTCAGGAAGCATCAGACGAGCCGTATTTATGCTATCTGTACCCATGATCCTGGAAATGCTCATGGAATCCATTTTTGCTATCGTAGATATTTTCTACGTATCGCAGGTGAGTGTTAATGCTGTAGCTACTATTGGCCTTACTGAATCTGTGATTACCCTCGTGTATGCAGTTGCTATTGGCTTAAGTATGGCAGCAACAGCTGTTGTGGCAAGACGTATTGGAGAAAAGGACAAAAAGGGTGCTAGCCAAGCGGCAGTCCAGATAATAATATTAGGCATACTGGTATCTCTGGGGGTAAGTGCCATAGGTGTTTTTTACCCTAAAGATATTTTAAGCCTTATGGGAGGTGAACCAGATCTTATAGCTGAAGGTTATGGGTACACCCAGGTTCTTATGGCTGGGAATGTTACCATAATGCTCCTATTTCTAGTCAATGCCATTTTTAGAGGAGCGGGTGACGCTAGTGTGGCCATGTGGGCTCTAGTGGTTTCCAATGGACTCAATATTGTTTTAGATCCACTATTTATTTTTGGAATTGGACCCTTTCCTGAATACGGTGTCATGGGTGCTGCTGTAGCAACGACCATTGGTAGAGGTACGGCCGTCATATTTCAATTACTAGTGCTCTTTAATGGTTGGGGTCGTATTAAAATTGGATTTAAAGATCTTGTTTTACGTATTGAAGTTATGCTAAATCTCATTAAAGTATCCCTTGGGGGAATCGGTCAGTTTATTATTGGTACCTCGTCCTGGGTGTTTTTAATGCGTATCATGAGCGAGTTTGGAAGTGAGGTTCTGGCTGGCTATACCATTGCAATAAGAATTATGATGTTTACTTTTTTACCAGCTTGGGGTATGAGTAATGCAGCTGCCACTCTGGTCGGTCAGAATCTTGGTGCACAAAAACCCGATAGGGCAGAGCAGTCTGTTTGGAAGACCGGTAAGTATTCCGCCATCTTTATGGGCTTAGTGTCCATCATATATTTGATTTTTGCACCAGAAATCATGTTCCTTTTTAACCAGGAGCCCGAGGTGGTACGTCAAGGAGCCTTATGTCTTAGAGTTATTTCTTCTGGTTATATTTTTTATGGATATGGTATGGTGGTGATTAACGCCTTCAATGGTTCTGGAGATACCAGAACGCCAACCTATATCAATTTTGTGTGTTTCTGGTTATTTCAACTACCATTTTCCTATCTCATGGCTTTAAATCTCGATTTTGGTCCTATGGGTATTTTTCTTGCTATAACACTTGCTGAAGTATTAATCGCAATTCTTGGAATCATTTGGTTTAAAAAGGGTAAATGGAAATTAGTTAAAGTCTAAAACAAATGACAACTAAGTCGTATTTTTAATTTCTTAAAATTAATGGTATGTCAAAGTTAAAATTAGGTTTAAACTCGATTTGTACCCATGTGGGTGAGGTTAAAGATGAGCAATTTAAAGGAGCAGTGTCACCCATGTATCTCAGTTCATCCTATGAATTTTTAGATGTTGAGGTAAAGCGTTACCCCAGGTACTTTAACACCCCGAATCAGGAATTCCTCTCCAAAAAAATAGCAGCTTTAGAAGGTGCGGAATCTGCCCTTATTTTTGGATCTGGAATGGCGGCAATCAGCACTATGTTCCTAGCTTTTTTGAACAAAGGGGATCATTTGGTGGTTCAAAATACATTATATGGCGGAACGGTTAATTTTATAAAGGAAGAGTTTCCAAAATACGGTATTGAGTATACCTTCACAAATGGTTATTCAGTAAATGACTTTGAAGCGGCTATCCAACCCAATACCAAACTGATTCATTTTGAAACTCCATCAAATCCCTTAATGACGGTTACGGATATCAATGGCTTGACTCAAATGGCAAAATCTAAGGGTATCCTTACGTCCATTGATAATACCTTTGCCTCTCCAGTTAATCAGAATCCTATAGCATTAGGAGTAGATTTGGTAATGCATTCGGCTACTAAATACCTTGGTGGACACTCTGATATTTGTGCAGGTGCTGTGGCTGGTTCTTTTGATCACATGGATAAAATCTGGCATGTGGCCAGGAATTTTGGTGGTAGTTTAAGCGATATGACAGTTTGGATGTTGGAACGCAGTATGAAAACCTTGGGATTACGCGTTAAATCACAAAGTAAGAATGCCATGAAAATAGCCAAATGGTTATCCAAACACCCAGATGTCTCAAGGGTTTACTATCCAGGACTAAAGTCACATCCAGAGCATAAAATAGCGAAGTCGCAGATGCACAGTTTTGGCGCAATGATGTCCTTTGAGTTAAAAGATTACATCAATGCTGAGGATTTTCAAAAATCCTTACAACTAATAAAACCATCTATGAGCTTGGCAGGGGTTGAGAGTACGGTTATTTCTCCGCATTTGACGTCTCATGCTCTTTTAACACAAGAGGAACGTGATGCTATTGGAATTTCTGATGGATTAATTCGTTTTTCAGTAGGAATTGAGGAGCTCAAAGACCTAAAACAAGATATCAAACAAGCCATAAAAAAAGCTCAGAAAACTGAGCCGGTTCTAAATAATTAAATGATAAGAAAGGGCCCGAGGAGGGCCCCTTCAAGTCATGGAATTATTAAACGTGATCTGTTAATTGATGGTGCTCATCAATTAGCGGACCTCCCTCTATTATTTCTTTAGATGCCTCACTGGCAAATTTTTCAAAGTTTAGATGGAATGAATGTGCTAGCTGAATAGCCTTGCTAATGTAACCACCCTTCTGAAGCCAAGTGTTCATTGGGTCTAACATTTCAGTTGGTACATTTGGACAATATTTTGGCATGTATAAACCAAAAATTGGGTGCTGCTCTAATTCTACATTATCCAATTCACCTTCTAGAATGGCGGTAATCATTGCACGGGTATATTTTAATTTAATTCTGGATCCTACACCGTATGGACCACCTGACCATCCAGTATTTATAAGCCAAACATTTACACCGGCTTCCTGCATTTTTTTACTTAACATTTCTGCATATACTGTTGGGTGTAATGGCATAAATGGTTCACCAAAACAAGCTGAGAAGGATGGAACAGGCTCTGTAATTCCAGCCTCAGTACCAGCTACCTTAGCCGTATACCCAGAAATAAAATGATAGGCAGCTTGCCCTGGCGTTAATTTAGATAATGGAGGTAGAACACCAAATGCGTCACAGGTTAAGAAGAATATATTCTTAGGGTTAGTAGCATAAGATGGCATTTGAATATTGTCTATATGATAAATAGGATAACTAACTCTCGTATTCTGAGTAATCGTACTATCCATATAATCAACTTCATTATTGTCTTTGAAGATGACATTTTCAAGAATGGCGCCAGGTTTAATAGCGCGATAGATGTCTGGTTCTTTTTCTTCAGTAAGATCAATGGCCTTAGCATAACAACCACCTTCAAAATTAAAGATGCTGTTCTCAGCGGTCCATCCATGCTCATCGTCACCAATTAACTTACGATCTGGATCAGCAGAGAGCGTCGTTTTCCCAGTTCCTGAAAGACCAAAGAATATAGCCGTATCACCTTTTTCCCCAACATTGGCGGAACAGTGCATTGGTAGTACATTCTTATCTACTGGAAGGATCATATTAAGCGCAGAAAAAATTCCCTTTTTCATTTCACCTGTATAGGCAGAACCACCTACCAGTGCTATTTTTTTGGTGAAATTAAGGATAGAGAAGTTACCCTGGCGTAAGCCATATTTTGCGGGATCTGGACATTCGTATCCAGGAGCACACAGCACTAACCAATCTTCCTGAAAGTTCTCTAATTCGCTCGCTTCAGGACGTAAGAACATGTTAAAAATAAACATGTTCGACCAAGGATATTCTGTAATGGTTCTTACACTCATACGATACTTAGGATCAGCACATACAAATCCATCTCTGGCATAAATTTCTTTACCACTTAAATAATTTTCAATTTCACCCTGGAGAAAATCGAAATTCTCTGGTGAGATGCCTTTATTGGTTTTGCCCCACCAAACACGATCTCTGGTGTAATCATCTTCTACTAAAAAACGATCTTGAGGGGAGCGACCGGTAAATTTACCAGTGTTGATAGCAAGGGTGCCGTTTGCAGTTTCACGGCCCATGCCTAATTCAACAGTCTTAGCTTGTAATTCTTCAGCACTTAGCTGATAGTGAACAGTGGCATTGTTAATGCCATACTTTTCTAACGAAATCGATTTCGTAGCCGGACGGTTTAGTAACATTTCCATGATTTTAAATTTTAAAGGTTTTTAAAACGGCCAGATAACTGGCACTAATAATAATGTTGTTATTAGGAAAAGGATCAGCAAGGGTGCGCCGACCTTTAGATAATCTAAAAATTTATAGCCTCCAGCAGTTATAACCATAGCATTTGTAGTGGTTCCAACGGGTGTTAGAAAAGCTGTGGAAGCACTAATGGCAACAGCTATCATAAAAGGTGCAGCAGAGATTTCAAGCGTGTTCGCTGCTAATATGACAATGGGTGCCATTAAAACGGCCGTAGCCGAATTATTGATGACCTGACTAAAACTTGTTGTTAAAATAAAGACTCCAGCCAATAGGGCCACAGGTCCTATACTTCCGAGCGTATCTACCAAGCCGTTAGCGAGTAATTCGGCAGTTCCCGTCTTTTGAAGTGCTACACCCATAGGTATCATTGCAGCAATCATAACCACGCTAACCCAACTTATGCCTTTATAGGCTTTTGTAATAGGTACACAACCACTTACCAGAACAATTCCTGCCGATAACAATGCGGCAATGGCACCGGGTACCAAATTAAACACTAACAGTACCACCATTAATATTAGTGCAAATAAAGCGATGTAGGATTTAAAAGTGAGGTTGGTAACGGTTTTGGCCATACCCTCAGGGCTACCCACAATCACCAGATTTTCATGGTGTGATTTTAATCGTTCTATATCGCTCCAAATACCTCTAATTAGATAGGCATCACCAGCTTTCACTGTAATTTCTCTATCCGTAAGTGGTTTGTTATTTCTTGAAACAGCCATTAATTGAACTCCCTCCCTTTTAAAGAACTGTCCAATTCGTAATTTCTGACCTAACATCAAGGATTTTGGTGTCACGATAATCTCAGACATCCCTACCTCCTGATTAATCAGATTATTACGCATTTCGTCTGCCATGGGTTCCAAGGGTAAAAGCCCTAGTCGGAATTTGATCATGATGGCGTTAATATCTTTGGTATCTCCTTTAACAGTAAGAATGTCATGATACATAAACTCTGTATCATTTTCGGGAAATTCTATAAAGGCTTCCTTAGGTTTCAGGACTTTAGGGAAACGTCTTTTTATTCTTAGAATGGAAACGTTGTATTTTTCTTCAAATTCCCATTCTCCCAGTTTAGTATTAAGAAGTGGAGATACAGATCTTACTCTTAAACGGTAATAATCATTATCTACTTTATATGCTTCTATCCATTTGTGAAGTGTACTACTAATATCAACTGGCTTATTATTGGTTTTATTATCTGGTAGTAAACGGTGTCCCACAAACTTGAAGTAGAGTAGGGCCAGAATTAATAACGGCAAACCAATAAGTCCAAATTCAAAGAAAGAGAAGCCTTCCATACCACTTTCAATCATGGTATTGTTGACGATGATATTTGGTGGGGTTCCGGTTAAGGTCAGTAATCCCCCTGTATTGGAACCAAAGGCGACTGGCATTAATAGTTTAGACGGTAAGGTACCTATACTCCAGGCAGAACTAATAGTCACAGGTAAAAGCGTCGCCACTGTTCCTGTATTACTCACGAAACCAGACAGGAGACCAGAACCAAAGGTGGTAATAAGTAACAATTTGGTACTACTTTTTCCTGCGAGTTTTATAAACTTTTCACCGGCTAAGGCAGTCCATCCTGTTTGAGATAACCCTTCGCCAATAATAAAAAGAGCGGCAATCATAATAACCGTTGGGTTACTGAAGCCGCTTAATGTTTCCTCTAAGTTTAAGATTCCAAAGAAGAATAAACTTAGCATTGATATTAAGGCAACAATGTCTGGCGTAAATTTCCCCCAAATGAATAGAAGGATCGTAATTATTAAAATGGTTAGCATTAAAGTCATAATGAAACAGAGGGGGTTTTAATTACACAATAAAAGTAGTCCTGAAATTCGCCAATAATCATGATTAATATCATGTTATCGGGGCCTTCGCAATTTTTTTAATAAAGTTAGTCTTTCTATGCATTTATTGAAAGATTCCTAACACTGTTCATAACTGCCTTAAATACTCTCAGTAAATCACTGGCTTTTTAATATTTTTGAAGGTTGTAACTACACCATAAATAAATGAAATTAGACATACTAGCCATTGGTGCACATCCAGATGACGTAGAATTGGGCTGCGGAGGCACCCTTGCTAAGGAAGTTGCTAACGGGAAAAAAGTTGGTATTATTGATTTAACGCGAGGTGAACTAGGAACTCGTGGTACGGCTGAAACTAGAGATGCAGAATCTAAAGATGCTGCTCAGATTTTAGGGGTGGCGGTCAGAACCAATATGGAATTTGCTGATGGGTTTTTTATTAATGATAAGACGCATCAATTGGAGCTTATAAAAATGATCCGTTTGTACCAGCCTGAAATTGTTATTTGTAATGCTATTGAAGACAGGCATATAGACCATGCTAAAGGAAGCCAGTTGGTGAGCGATGCTTGTTTTTTAAGTGGCTTACTCAAAATAGATACCAAGCACGAAGATGAAGATGATTGGCAGGAACCATGGCGACCAAAAGCCGTGTATCACTATATTCAATGGAAGGACTTAGAGCCAGATGTGGCGGTGGATATCACGGATTTTATGGATGCTAAAATGAATGCTGTTTTAGCCTATAAGACTCAGTTTTACGATCCTAACAGTGAGGAACCGGAAACGCCGATTTCCAGCAAGAACTTTACAGATAGTGTCAAATATCGAGCAAGGAATTTGGGCCGGTTGGTTGGCTGTGATTTCGCAGAAGGCTTTACAGTAGAGCGTTGTCTGGCTGTAGGTAGTCTTTTAGATTTATTGTGATCACTTAATGAATCTGTAAGTAAGGGTCTTACCCTCGGCATTATTTAGGGTTAAGAAGAAAGTCCCTTTGGGAAGATGACTCACGTCGATTTGATTATTATTAAGGATGCCATTTAGTACGACTCTACCACTGGTATCAAATACCTTGTAGTCTGCCATTGGAAGATTAAGATTTATTTTAAGGTAGTTGCTTACAGGATTTGGATGAACGGAAGCGCTTTCAAAGTCAGGTTGGTTATTTGATAAAAGATCACAATTTAATGCAGCAGAACCTGAATTTTGAGTGATTGTTACATATCCTGGTTGGTTAGAAAAATTTGTAATCATTAGCAGAAAGTAGTCTCCGTTTTGCGTATCAGTTATTGAAACTGATTCAGAACCACCTGGTGTGTAACTACAAACAACAATATTATCAAATGTTAGCTGAGACTCACAAACATTTTCTATCTCTGAAAACGGGCCATAAGCAATAAAATCAATATCAAGGTTGGGGGTTCCACCTGGCTCTGTGCTTTGCGTCATATCAAATAAGATATCTCCCCCTTGAGCTACCTGAAGTACGAACCAAGCAGGATTTAGTTGGATTCCCAAACAGCCATAATTAGGCCCTGCTTCTGCACTAGAGGAATTACTGGTGTTTTGGTAAGTAAAATCATCTTCAAGACATAGTGCTTGAGCATTTGCGCAGGTATCAGAGCTGTTTTGACCAAATAAAAAACTGCATCCAAATACTAAAATTGCGGTTATCCAATAGGTTCTAATCATCTCGCTTCTTTTTAATATTAAGAAATAAAGAAAAAAATAAGATATTAAAAAATTTCTTACAAATGTTTTGTTTTAGTACAGACTAATGCTTTGTCGGGAGTAGGTATGGGGTTTAACATTTAGTTTGTTTGTAACTGAAGTCAGCTTATTATGTTGTTAGAGGCAAAGCCACTGATTTGAAATAAGTCTTTAAAAGACTTTGAAGAATATGGTAAAACATTTACATTTGCAGTCCAATTTTAAATGGTGGTTGTAGCTCAGTTGGTTAGAGCGCCTGATTGTGGTTCAGGAGGTCGTCGGTTCGAGACCGATCTTCCACCCAAAAAGACCAAGCCTTTCAGAAATGAAGGGCTTTTTTTGTGCCATAAAAAAATCCATCTGCAAAACCAGATGGATTTTTAAATTTAATAGTAGCTGTATTACTCAACCGCTTTATCAACAACAATACGATCGTCTCGATTGGCGAGCTCCCATGCCGTATAGAATACTAGGCGTGCACGGTTTTCTAATAGGTCATATTCAATTTTATCAGGAGTATCACTAGGTCTGTGATAATCCGCATGAGTACCGTTAAAATAGAAGATGACAGGAATATTATTTTTAGCGAAGTTATAATGATCAGATCGGTAGTAAAAACGATTAGGGTCGTTCTCATCATTATAGGTATAATCCAATTCAACATTACAATATTTGCTGTTTACCTCCTCAGAAATGGTATGCAATTCAGTACTTAATTTGTCACTTCCAATTAAATAGACATAATTGCGGTCACCCTCTCGTTTGGGATCTACACGCCCAATCATATCAATATTTAAATTGGCAACAGTATTTTCTAGAGGGAATAATGGCTCAATATCAGTATAGTATCTGGATCCTAATAAGCCCTTTTCCTCACCAGTTACGTGTAAAAACAACAACGATCGTTTAGGTCCGTTTCCTGCTAATTGGGCAACTTTAAACGCTTCAGCTATTTCTACCACAGCTACCGTACCGGAACCGTCATCGTCGGCACCGTTATTTACTTGCCCTTCTGCAGATACTCCAATATGATCTAGGTGGGATGACACTACGATTATCTCATCTGGTTTCTCACTTCCTTTAATAAAAGCCACCACATTTTCAGATACAACTTTAGAAGATTTGTTTTCTGCTTTCACACTGATTTCAGTATTTATGACTTTAGAACTATCGTCCGTATCAATATCAGGATGAAGTGCTTTTGCTAATTTAGAATTGGTCATTAACATTAACATTGAATCATCTGAATCATTAAGCGATAAACGTCCAGCAGCTCCAGACTCGTATTGACCTCTAAAGTAGGCTGAATATCTAGGAAACAGATTGTCGTCCGTATAGATGAAAATAGCAGCCCCATTGTCTAATGCAGCATTGCGTTTACTGGAGATAGCCTGCCTTCCAGAAGTCCATTTAGATGGATCGGTGGTTCCTGTCGTTACATAGTTTCCATTGGCATCTACTGGTTCCCCTGGCTTAGCCAAAACTATTTTTCCTTTAACATCTACACCTTTATAGTTGGAATAATTTTCAGCATCTATACCATAGCCTACGTAAACCACTTCATTAGCATTAATATCCACACTCTCGTTAATAAGTGCTACTATATGATCATCAAAGGCCTCATAGGATTGTCCATTAATAGTCACCATGGCAACAGAAGTCTTTTGCTCGGCTAAAGGAACTTCCTGAAAGTAGTTATCCCCCTTTAAAGGTGATTCCATATCCATGGCAATGTATTGCTGTTTCAAATACTCGATGGCTTTTTTCTGTCCTGGTTTTCCAGTTTCTCTACCCTCAAATTCATCAGAGGCATAGGTATACAGCAGTTCCTTTAACTCGTTGGATGTAATAGTGGCGGCATAAGTTTGTGGTGAGCTAGCTACTGCATCGCTAACAATTGTAGTTTTGGTTGTGGTTTCTGTTTGGGAAGTGGTTGTTTTTCCTGAACCACAAGCAGTGATTATGGCCAAGGTACTGGCCAGTAAAAAAAATCGTTTCATTTATGTAATGTTAGTGTTAGTAATGCCCTTACGAGCAAGGATTCCAAAAATAAGAGACTTTAGGGGGACTTGAAATGCCTTTAAACAAATTTAACATTAAAGTACCTCTTTGGTTACTGGCTGTTCAGCATTGACCAAATACCAAGCTGTGGCAAAAATGAGATCAGTACGTTTTTTAAGAAGGGGATAATTAACCTTTTCAGGAGTATCTGTTGGCTTCGTGTAATCTTCATGTTCGCCGTTAAAAAAGAATATAACAGGCACACCCTTATCTGCAAAATTGTAGTGATCCGATCTAAAGAAATAGCTGTTAGGATCTTTAGGGTCGTTAAAAGTGTAATCTAATTCCAAATTGGTAAACGTTTCATTAGCTTCCTGAGCTATAAAGTCCAGCTCAGTACTAAGGCGGTCAGATCCAATGAGGTATATATAGTTTTCGTTTTCCTGGTGCTTTGGGTCCACACGTCCTATCATATCTGTATTTAGAACTGTTGTAGTTTGTTCTATTGGAAAAATGGGATTTTCCGAGTAATATTTAGAACCATATAGACCAATTTCTTCTGCTGTGACATGTAAAAATACTAGTGAGCGCTTAGGTCCATGACCATTGTTTTCAGCCATTTTAAAAGCTTCAGCTATTTCCATAAGCGCTGCTGTACCTGAGCCATTGTCATCCGCACCTGGATAAATTAACCCTTCAACAACACCTTCATGATCTGAATGCCCTGTAATATACACATACTCATTAGGATACTCTGACCCTTCAATAAATGCAATAACATTCAACGATGAATTGACTCCTGGAGGAAGTGCTTCCTTTGGTACAATCTGTTTATAATCGGGATATCCTTTTGGAGACTGGTATTCTAGAGTTTTGTAGTAGTTAATTAAATAATTACATAAACTGTCGTGTCCGGGTTGACCAGTCATTCTACCCATATACTTATCGGAAGCCACCTGATATACAAATTCCTTTAGCTCTTCCTGGCTTATAGTAGCCATATACTGGGATACTAGCTCTCTATCAGAAAATTGAATACTGTTCCTAAGTTTTTCTACCTTTTCACTATGCCGTAACGTTGCACAGGAACCTACAAGAAATAAAAACGAAGCAAAAAAAGATTTCAAGGCTTAAGATTTGGGCAATAAAAGTACAATATTTTCATTTTTCAATGGTGCATCGTAAACATCTTGTTATTGGAATTTTTTTTAGATGCTTATTTGGTTTTTGTAGAATCTAATTCTGGAAAATCAAAATTAGGTAATTCTTGCGGTGGAATTGGTTTTTGAGTGCCAACAAAATGTTGATATACAGACATAATTATGGTCATAAAAATCAATAAACTAATGTATTGTACTGGTTTTGTATCTGCCCCCGCTTTCTTGGTCGAATAAAAGTACACACCCCCGATAATAACAGCTAAAATTGCGGGTATCAATGATAAACTATAGAACTTTGTAGTGCTCATTATAATTGCTACCAGCGCAAATATGAGGCCAGTTATCTTAAGTATTTCCTTCATACAGGGTTGTCTTGTTGAAGCTCAAAATTAAGAATCTTTTGGATTAAGTTCTATTTGAAGAGGGATTGATGATTCTAAAATTTGGATTGGCAAGAACAGTTGTTTCAAAATTAAAAAACGACATAAATGTTTTGGAAGCAACAAAAAGGGTTTTATATTTGCACCCGCTTAAGGAGGAATGGCAGAGTGGTCGAATGCGGCAGTCTTGAAAACTGTTGAGGGTCACACCTCCGGGGGTTCGAATCCCTCTTCCTCCGCAAAAAAACCCGCAACATTTGTTGCGGGTTTTTTGTTGGATATAGAGATAATGTTGTATTACGAATTAAGTCTAGTAAAATCAATAATAAAAACCCCATTAACAAAATTAGTTAAGGGGTTTTTAAGGGATTAAAAATAAGAACGTAGCTTAATTGTAGTTAACAATTAATTTTTTTAATTCAGTAATAGTTTTGTTGTTTTTTCTTGGTGTCCATTAGATAGTTTTACTAAGTAAAGTCCAGAGTCCAAATTATTTGTTTCTAAACTTAGACCATTGTCTTGAGGATTAATATCGAACGTTTTAATCAATTGACCTTGTATATTATACAATCTAACCGCAGTTTCAAAGTCGAACGAGCCAGATATTTCAATTGTTTCTTGAATTGAGTTCGAGTAGATTTTGATCTCATTAAAATTGGCTTCCTGTGTTGATAAAGAGGTGCTTTCTACTTGCTGGAATCTTACAAAAAAGCGTCCAGGTCCGTTCAAGCTTTCCTGAGGCGTTAAAGTATAATTTTCTTCGGTTAGATCAGTTCTTACATCTGCTACCGTATCATCTATAAATGCTTTAATACCTTCTGGCATGTCCATTTGTGCTATACTAAAGGTGAGTTCTTGATTGGCAGGGGCATTAACACCTATAGATATGGTAATATCTTCGCAATCAGTATCGCTTAAGGACTGAATGGCCAAAGGAACCGTTTGGTCACCTTCTACCAAATATGAATAAATGGAAAACGCAGGTGGGTTTCCCATTGGGTACATAGCATCATAACCAGGATCCAACGACGTGCTGGCCCCTTGAGTAAAATAGAAGTCGGTACCTTCTTGATTTATACCATTATTTATAAGCAAGCGTGTATTATAAAGAACGGGTTGAAAAGAATTAGTTTTTGCCAGTTCAGCATCAGTTTGTGTAATGGAGTTTTCGCTACTCCATGTGAATGCTAGTGAGCTTGATTTTTGATCTTTGTTGGCTATCCCAAAATACAGAATAGATAAGATCATGAGGTGTAATTGAAGTTTCATGATTTGAGGTGATTTGAGGTTTGTCTTTCATAAGACGTTAATTAATTTAATACCAACTTAGTACAACTTTAGCAATTAATGAAGTACAATGTAATAAACGGTCGATTAAACGTATGGACGGTATTTTTATAGGTTAAAATGTTAAATTTTATCGATTAAACATTCTATTAAGTAGGAAATATTTTATAAAATAATATCAAGGCAAAGATATCTTCACTTGTAAAACTTTAAGAATCAATTCGATAACTTACATGTATTTTATTGATGAGTAGTAATGTTGTATAGATGACCTGAATTATTTAACTCGCTGGATTATTTATAGCAGATTCTTATTATGTATGATAACCTAATAAAATGCAATCTTTGATGAGATGTAATTAGAAAGTATTCCTAGTCTTATGTAATATTTCCATTTAAATATAGCTTCTACTTACTATTAATCAGATCTGACATGAAAAATTTTCGGCTCTATTTCAATTTTAAATGGGACTCCAAATCTGATATTCGACGTTTTGCAATGGGTAAAGCTTTACCATTTTGTAAAATACAATAATTACCATCGGCACGGTAAATATTATCCACATGAAGTAGATTGATTATATAACTGTTATGTATCCTAAAGAACGATGGGTTATCGAGAAGTTTTTCGTATTCCCCTAAGTTTTTTACAGAGGTTAAGACTTTATTATCCAAAGTCAAATGGAAATGGGTATATCTACCATCGGACTCCAGGTAAATGATGTTCTCTAATTTTATGAGCTCGATTTTTTTACGGTTTGGAATGGCTACAAAGTTTAATACTTTACTACTCGAAGAAATTGATGCTGAACCATTTTTGTTGTTGTCAATTTTGGACAATTCTTTTTCAAGTTCTTTGCAAGCCTCTTTAACTCGTTCTTCAATCTCATCAAATGAGTCGGGTTTAATTATATAATCCAATGGTTTATATCGTATGGCTTTTAAAGCACTTTGGTCATTTTCTGAAAGAAATACAACTTCAGGTAAACTTGAGGTTGCCTTTTTGGCAAGGTCCAATAACTTGAAACCTGAACCGTCTTTTAAATCAGTGCCCAAAAACACCAAATCTAATTTTTGGTTCTTAATTATTTCAAGACCATCTTTTGTATTCTCGGCAATTCCAAGAATTTCTGCACCAGAACAAAATTTTCTAAGTGCAGATCTGAAGTAGTCGATGAAAAGTGGATCGGCATCAACTATTGCCGTTTTTACGTTTATCATAGCACAAATTATTGTATCTCGCTAGTAGCAACCTTTGACTAGTTAGATAATTTTTATTTTTTGCGCTATTAATTAAATCCCCTTGTAGGGATCTTGAAATTTAAACATTTAGAAATCAATTATTTACATTAAGTCGTTAAAATTTACAATTTTAATTAATTCTAAATTAAGATTAAGGGTTTGAGCTGGTCATAATTTTGACTAATGTATCACGGCTGTTTTACTCTATTCATAGAATAATTGAATGACCCAGGAGTTTAAAATCAAATAGTATGTAGAAGGGTTAATTTTTTATTGGCTTCCTCTGTTCAGTCAACCTCATAATAAGTTTTCTCTGACTGGTCCTCAAAGACTGCATATACCTTTAACCAGTTTTCATAGCCTGTTTTTGTGAATTTATCAGTTTCAAACTTTAGGATGAGTTCGTCCATTCGCTTTTTGGTTAGTGCCTTTATTTCGCCAGTATAACCACTAAAGCCGCTAACAATTCCATACTCTGCCCTATAACATCTAATATTAGGATTTAAAGACATATCGTAGGGGATGTGCTTTACTCTAAACATTTTAAAGGGATAGATGTGTGGCTTAAAATGTACTTCTACCGTATAGGCTCCAATTCTGTATTGGTGCAGAGGGATTTTATAAGTATTGGTGCTATTTGCGGTTAGTGGCGAGGTTCTAATACTGCGGTCCCAACTGACACGCTGAATGATGCTTACTTTACTTATATCTCCAGAATCTGCTTTAATAATTAAGGTATCCTGTGTAGAATTAAGAGCTACTGTAACATCTTCCTCAGCCAATTTAGTATTGGGGATTATCGATGTCACCTGAGCTTGCAATGCTAAAGAAAACAGCATTAGGATTTGGACTAATGTTCTCATTATTTTGGTCACCTGTTGGGTGTAATTTACTAAAAACCAGTAATATTCAAATATTTTTGTAGTATTTATTTGTCAAATTTGGGTATTAAAATGAAGCTAATAGCCAACTAAATCAGTCTCCATCTTGGTGTCAAGGGTTGCAATTTGAATCGATAGTTATCCTATAAATCAATCTGTTAATCCTTATTTTTGCAAAAAAAAGCTATGTCCGTTTTACAACAATTAAAATGGCGCTATGCCACCAAGTCTTTTGATAAAGACCGTCTTCTATCAGATAACCAGATTCAAACTCTTAAAGAAGCCTTTAATCTAACCGCTACGTCTTATGGTTTACAAACTTTAAAGTTAGTGGTAGTAACGGATAAATCTCTTAGGCAGGAGTTGGTAAAGCACGCCTATAATCAAGCCCAGGTGGTAGATGCCAGTCATTTATTGGTAATATGTGTTCAGAATCAAATTGATGCCTCGGATGTGGAGTCCCATTTTGCCAATTTGCAACGTATCAGACAGACCCCGGATGAGGTGATTTCTCCATTTAAATCACATTTGACTGAGACTATTTCTCAAATGCCTGAAGACAAGAAATTATCATGGGCGATCAACCAAGCTTATATTGCTCTCGGTAATCTTATGACGGTCTGTGCTATGGAAGAAATCGATTCTTGTCCAATGGAAGGGTTTATAACTGAAGCCTTTGATGATGAACTAGGATTACATGAAATAGGTCTAAAATCTGTTTTATTGTTACCCGTGGGTTTCCGTTCTGAAACCGATTTTTTCTCTGATCTGAAGAAAGTTAGAAAAGACCTATCTCAGACGGTGATTGAGATGTAATTGTTATGATTATTGAGTTATCTTTGGGGATATTCTAGAATATGAAAAAACTACTGATTGTTATTTTAATATGGATTGGGTTTGGACTTCATGATACTGAAGCTCAAGTGTTTGAAACAGATTATATTCAGGCCTTGGATAAATCAACGAAGGAGCAGAAACCAATGTTAATACTCTTTATTGACGCAGACATTGAGGCATCTCAAAATCGAAGATTGAAAGATAATTTTCTTAACAATCCTGATCTTAAATCCTTATCAGACGATTATGTTCTTCTTGAGATTAACTGTGATTCTGGTAATAATTCCTCAGATGTCGCCATGATGTATTGCAATCGATTGATACGGGTCTACAATGAGGATCGTCAATTCCCAGCAGTAATAGCTACAGATAAGCATAAAGAAGTTAAGGGAGGTCTTCAAACGGATTTTTCTAAAACTAAAATGTCTACATATTTTAATTTTCTTCAAACGCAATAATACTTATGCCCGGATTTGAAATGTTTGGCGATGCCGAACGGAAAGAGGTTAATGATGTGTTGGATAATGGTGTGCTAATGCGTTATGGATTTGATCCCATGCGCAATGGTCATTGGAAGGCCAAATCGCTCGAAAAGGAGCTAAGCAGAGTTCTTAAAGTGGAACATGCGCAATTGGTTTCAAGTGGTACGGCAGCCGTATCTGTTGCACTAGCCTCGGCTGGCGTGGGTTATGGTGATGAGGTAATTATGCCTACGTTTACATTTGTGGCTAGTTTTGAAGCTATACTAATGCTCGGTGCTACGCCGGTTCTTGTGGATATTGATGATACCCTGACCTTGGATCCAAAAGCTGTGGAAAATGCTATAACGGAACGGACCAAGGCTGTTATGGTTGTTCAAATGTGTGGTAGTATGGGGCATATGGATGCATTAAGGTCCGTTTGTGAGCAACACGATCTCGTTTTTGTTGAGGATGCTTGTCAAGCTATAGGGGGCTCATATAAAGGGAAACCATTAGGCAGTATCGCTGACTTGGGATGCTTTTCATTCGATTTTGTTAAAACCATGACTTGTGGTGAGGGTGGGGCAGTGGTGACCAATAATCAGGACTACTACATTAAATCAGATCATTATTCAGACCATGGACATGATCATGTGGGCGATAACCGTGGTTTGGAAACCCATCCATTTCTAGGCTATAATTTTAGAATTTCAGAATTACATGCAGCTGTAGGATTGGCTCAGGTGAGACGACTTAAGGAATTTGTGGCACGTCAGCAATCCTATCATCAGATTATCGAGGAAGCCATTTCGGGGATTCCAGGTGTTACGATGCGAAAAGTTCCTGAAGGTGGGGAATTGAGTGGCGCGTTTATTAATTTCTTTTTACCCGACCTTGAGTCGGCAAGAGCAGTAGCAAAAGCCTTTTCTGAACAAGGAATCGATGCATGTTTTCACTATTTTGATAACAACTGGCACTATGTTAGGAAGTGGGACCACTTAAAACAGTCCCTTTCTTTAAACAGATTGGCACCAGAGGTTCAAAAAGCCTTATCTACTCTGGCTACTAATGATTACAGTCAGTCAGACCATTTCATTGCCAGAAACCTGTCTTGTCTTATTAAATTATCTTGGACTGAAGCGGAAGTTCAGGCCAGAGCTGCAAAAATGGCAAGCATTGTACAGGCGGTGTTAAGGTAAAATGTTTTGACCCAGGGTCTCGCTCCACTATCTTTATCAAAAAATAAATGATGAAGAAGAATATTCTAGTACTAGTTGTTTCTCTAACACTATCACATTTTGTATCAGGGCAAAGTATGCCAGTTGATTTTACCGATAATGCAGATGTATTTACTGCTTTTGATGGTAGTGGCTTTTCTGCGAATACTGATCCTGAGGACGGAAGCAATCAAGTGGGGCAGTTCTTCAATGATGGGGCTGTGGCTTGGCAGGGTTTCTATTTAGATTTGAACCAACCAGTGAATTTCGACAGTGATAAAATTATTACACTGTCCTTTTACCAGTTTGATCCCAATGCCCATAATATTGTGGTGAAGTTTGAGAATGGTGATAATGATGATGTAGAAGTTGTGGTCAACACTTCTGGGGCCGGGTGGAAGAATGATTTAGAGTTCGATTTTTCCAATGCCACCCTCAGTGGCACAGTCAATACCACTAATGCGACTGGAAACTATTCAAGATTAGTCATCTTTGTAGATGGCGGTTTGACGGTGCCTGGAACCTATCTAATTGATGATATAAACGACGGATCCGAACCTACGGACCCTAACGAAATAGATGTGGTTTATGATCTTCTGGTTTGGGCAGATGAGTTTGATGGGCCTAATGGATCCATAGATTCCAACAATTGGTTTCACCAGACGCAATTACCAGCGGGTGGAAGCTGGTTTAATGGTGAAGTACAGCATTATACCAATAGAGAGCAAAATTCGTCGGTAGAGGATGGTTTTCTTAATATTACAGCCATTAAAGAGAATTTTACCGATCAAGGTGAGACGAAAGAATATACTTCGGCACGATTAAATTCAAAATTTGCCTTCACCTATGGTCGTGTAGACGTTAGAGCTAAACTACCCTTTGGTAATGGAACATGGCCCGCCATCTGGACCCTAGGGAAGAATATTAATGAGGCAGGCGCCTATTGGGAAACTCAGGGCTTTGGAGAAGTTGGATGGCCAGCTTGCGGAGAAATTGATATTATGGAACATGGGTTGCATGGGGTAAATGAAGTGAGTGTGGCACTTCATACTCCTTCTAGTTCGGGTAATACCGTTAATACTGCAGTTATGCCATTACCGGATGTTGCTAACGAGTTTCACGTGTACTCAATGAACTGGTCACCAAATCAAATTACATTTCTCATAGACGGTGTTGGTTTTTATACTTATAATCCAGCAATTAAAGACGATGCCACCTGGCCATTCGATAAAGACCAGTATCTCATCTTAAATATTGCAATGGGTGGATTTGCCGGAACCATTGATCCTTCGTTTAGTCAAAGCAGTATGGTTATAGACTATGTAAGGGTTTATCAAAATGCTGAGTTAAGTACGGAGGAGTATCAGAGACCGGAATTAAGAGTTTTTCCTAATCCAGTAAATGATATTCTAACGATTAACACTAGCTATCAAATTGACAAAGTTGAAGTACATAATACACTTGGACAATTAGTACATTCTAAGCGTCCTTCTGCAAATGAAGTTCAAGTTTCGGAGTTGGCCAAAGGCGTGTACCTTTTATCTGTTTACTCTAATGGCAATAGAGATACCCTAAGATTTGTTAAGAACTAATAACCGACGTATTCGGTGATTTCCAAACCATAACCAATAATTCCAACACGTTTGGTTTGTTCACTGTTGGACACTAAACGAATCTTACTAATACCGAGATCGTGCAGAATCTGTGCACCAATTCCAAAGTCCTTAGAGTCCATAGTAATCCTTGGTGCTTTAACGATTTTACCTTGTTTTTGATTGGCCTTTAAAACACTTAAGCGATTTAAGAGATTAATTGCTTTTGGTTGCTGATTTATAAACAAAATGGCCCCTTTTCCTTCTTTATTAATGGTGTTGAACATACCATCTAATTTCTGATCAGCATTATTGGTAAGTGTGCCAAGAATATCATTATTAACCAAAGTTGAATTAACTCTTGTTAGTACTGGTTCATCAGCAGACCAACTGCCTTTGGTTAAGGCTAAATGCATTTGACTATTGGTTGTTTGTTGATACGCTCTTAGCCTGAACTGACCAAAACGGGTCTCGATGTCAAAGTCTTCCTTTTTCTCAATTAAGGAATCGTGCTCCATCCTGTAAGCAACTAGATCCTCAATTGAAACAATTTTGAGATCAAAACGTTTAGCCACCTCTATTAGTTGTGGTATCCTTGCCATGGTTCCATCTTCATTCATGATTTCAACGATGACTCCAGCAGGTTTAAATCCTGCCAAACGTGCAAAATCAATAGCGGCTTCAGTATGTCCGGTGCGCCTTAAAACACCACCTTCTTTAGCAATTAAAGGGAAAATGTGTCCGGGTCTTGCCAAATCAAAAGTACGTGTCTCAGGATTCATTAAGGCTTGAACCGTCTTGGCTCGATCACTGGCTGATATTCCTGTGGTCACACCATTACCTTTGAGATCAACCGAAACGGTAAATGCGGTTTCCATAGGATCAGTATTGTTGCTTACCATCATATGAAGGTCCAGTTCCTTACAACGCTGTTCTGTTAATGGAGCACAAATAAGGCCTCTTCCATGCGTGGCCATAAAGTTGATCATCTCTGGTGTCACGGTCTCTGCCGCCGCCAGAAAATCTCCTTCATTTTCACGATTTTCATCATCTACCACAATAATGACCTTCCCTTGTTTAATATCTTCAATTGCTTCTTGAATGGTGTTCAGCATAATCTGTGGATCTTTCACTTCTGTTGGCATGGTGTTTTCTTTAATCGTGCAAAGATACGGCTAATTTATAGTATCAAGGCAGGCATAATGGTAGTCACTGCGCATTTTTCTATTGAGAAATAAGTACTTAAGTGGATAGATAGGTAAAGCTAGGAGAATTAAGATTGGCTTAAGACGTTTTTGCTTCATTCCAAGAATGCTATAAAACCTCCTGTAAACTATAGTAGATACAACGCTATAAATAATAAAGAATACTAAAGCCACAGCAGCTAGATTCTTTGCAGAAATAGCCACTTCCATGAGCTTATTATTTTTAAGAATAAAAAATAAACCTATGAGTATGCCCCCGATTAGATAGCTAATAAATGTGGTTTTTGAATAGTCTTTATAATCTTTAAGTAATTTTTTTGCTTTTTTCAGTTGATCTGGGATTTGCAGACCTTTCTCTTCAAGTACTTCCAGACTAACAAACCGATCTGACAGGTGTTGTAATGCAATTTGTTTAGGGCGTTTATCCAAATCAAATTCATTCTGCTCCTTAACAATATCTATCAATTGGTCATCGCTGTATTTAGCATAATAACTATAGGATTGGGTGTTCTGCAGACCCTCCAGATCCGATTTAGATTTGAACTTAAAAAATTTCTTAAGAGGAACCGTGATAAAATCAAGCTCAAATAAACCACGATCTTTAGTGGCTCTAGATGTCAAATAAATACTCAATGGCAACATAATTAGCGTAGATAACCAAGCGCCTATTACAGGATTAATGGTGCCGTTGCGCGCACTATTTTTTGCGAATACTCCGATAAAATGATAAGATAAAAACAACAAAATGGCAATAACCAGAGGAAGACCTATACCTCCTTTACGAATTAAAGCACCTAAAGGCGCCCCAACAAAAAACAAAATAATACAGGCAAGACCCAATACATATTTCTCGTGAAGTGCGATGATATGTCTGTTTAAAATGACTTTTTTTATTTCATATTGAGTTTCGCTTGATTGAATAATACTTAAGGTACTGCTTGTCATACTTGATGCTAAATTGAGCACCTGAATTTTTGTAGGAGTCGATAGCAATTCAAGAATGGATTCACCGTCAAAAACTGAGTCTTTCGCTGGATTGATATCAATCCTTAGGGCGTCAAATGTTGTTCTGTTATAAAGTGTCTTAGCGTGGTCTTTAAAGGCGGTATCACGTTCCTTATTTTTTTGTGCTATTGAGCGTCTTAAACCACTTATAGGAAGCATATTAAAACGATCAGTGATGTCCTTGTCATCAAGATCTTGCTGGTTGATTTCTGCGAGATCTACATTAAGAATATAGCGATCAAATGTACTTTGAGCATGAGGTTTCTTACTAATGTAATCGCGCATGTTTTTACTTACCAATTCATCGTAATAATTACCATCTAGGAGTTCTAAAGACAAAATGTTAGAGTCTTCACTACTTATTAACTCTCCTTCATTAGCTCTTATTACAGTGTAATTCCCTCTTTTAGCTGACTTTTTTTGGTGAATTGTTACATTTTTCAAGTATTGACCGCGATCGCCACTTTTTTCCTCGACATGTATATTAATCCCACCAATCTCGTTAAATTGACCTTCAGCAATGGCCATGGCAGGTTTTAATTTAGCGATGTTATTCCTTAAATTATAGGATTCATATTCAGCCCAGGGAATAACGTTGTTAGCAAAGAAGAATGCAACTATAGCCAGACCAAAAATAAAAATGCTTAAACTACGCATGGCACGTTGCAGTGATATGCCATTGGCCTTCATGGCTGCAAACTCATAATTCTCAGCAAAATTACCAAAGACCATTATAGAGGCGAGCAAAATTGTCAAGGGTAATACTAAGGTGACCAGATTTGGGGTGAAATAAAGAAGGAACTTTCCAATTACAAAGATGTCCAGATCTTTCCCTGCCAGTTCTGTTATGTATAACCAAATGGTCTGTAATACAAAAATGAACATCAATATGGTAAAGACGCTCAAAAAAGTTCTTAAGAAGGTGGTAAGTATGTAGCGATCTAAAATCTTCAACCTTAGTCTATTTTATTGATGAAATACTCAGGGTATTTACTTTCATCAAATGTAAATAAGGTATCTGATAGTGGTTGATTGGTTTGAAAAGAATTAACAGTTAAGGTGGTTCGAGTGCCGTTTTTCCCAATTTCTATAAGGTTATAGATATGTTTTGTAGTGGCATCAATACCTAAGAGTACTTGTTCAACTTCCGAATTGGTATCCATTGGATTTAGTTTTACATATTGGATCTTACGTCCTTTAATACTCTGAACTATATCCATTTTATAAGTAAATCCTTCCTCATAAAAACTGAGCATTTTACTAGGGGTTATGGTGCCCTCTTCTTCAGTGTTATCAGAAGATATAGTGACTTCTTCATCTTCTGGGCTAATAGTATACAGCGTTTTTCCATCATACATTCGGGTAATACCCAGAACATTGAGAACATAATTCTCTCCGGCTATGGTGACGTCGCCTTTGGTAGTTTGCTTGATGTTTTCTGCTGAATTTTCCAGTTCGTACTTGAAGTCAATGATAATATTGTTGTATTGTTTAACCTTGGTACTTACATCCTCAAGAAGTGCTTTTGCTTCGGTATCATTTTGGGCGAAAGTCAAACATCCAACCATCAAAATTAAAACGCCTAAAATCCTTTTCATTTTGTTTCTTTTACTATTGTTTTTCGTTTTCTAAAAGTTGATCTAGGGCAACAAAATCTGGAATAAGGACCTTACGGGCTTTTGAGCCCTCAAACGGACCAACAATGCCAGCAGCTTCCAATTGATCAATTAACCTTCCAGCTCTGTTGTAACCTAGTTTCAGTTTTCTTTGCAATAACGATGCCGAACCTTGTTGTGCGGTAACAATAATTTCAGCAGCTTCGCGGAACAACTTGTCCCGGTCTGAAATATCGATATCTAAACTACTTTCTCCATCTTCTCCTATGTATTCAGGAAGAAGATAAGCATCGGGATAGGCCTTTTGAGACCCAATAAAATCAGTGATGCGTTCAACTTCAGGAGTGTCTACAAAAGCACACTGAATTCGAATCATATCATTACCCTGCGTGTATAGCATATCTCCACGCCCTATTAATTGGTCTGCACCAGAACCGTCTAAAATTGTCCGTGAATCAATCTTTGAGGTCACCCTGAAGGCGATTCTAGCAGGGAAGTTTGCTTTAATTATTCCTGTAATCACGTTAACAGACGGTCTTTGGGTGGCAATGATAAGGTGAATTCCAATGGCTCGTGCCAATTGGGCTAATCGAGCAATAGGGGTTTCAACTTCTTTACCAGCAGTCATTATAAGATCTGCAAACTCATCGACTACCAAAACAATATAAGGAAGAAAGCGGTGCCCATCATTAGGATTCAATTTTCTTGCTTTAAACTTCTCATTGTATTCTGCAATATTTCTACAGAAGGCATTTTTAAGTAGTTCATAGCGATTGTCCATTTCAATACACAGCGAATTCAAGGTGTTGATGACCTTTGTATTGTCTGTTATTATGGCATCCTCACTATCCGGTAGTTTAGCTAAATAATGCCTTTCAATTTTATTGTAAAGGGTTAATTCCACCTTTTTTGGATCTACCAGTACAAATTTGACTTCAGCCGGATGTTTTTTATACAGCAATGACGTTAAGACAGCATTTAACCCTACCGATTTTCCTTGACCCGTGGCCCCTGCCATAAGCAAGTGAGGCATTTTCGCCAGATCCACCACCATGGTTTCGTTACTAATAGTTTTACCCAAAGCCACTGGTAAGGCCATTTTTGAGGTTTGAAACTTTTTAGAGGCAATGGTAGAATGCATAGACACTACCGTTGCATTTTTATTAGGTACTTCTATTCCAATAGTACCTTTTCCTGGAATAGGGGCGATTATTCTAATACCCAGTGCAGCAAGTGATAGTGCGATATCGTCCTCTAAATTTTTGATCTTTGATATTCTTATTCCAGCATCAGGGACAATTTCATATAAGGTCACCGTGGGTCCAATTGTTGCCTTAATACTGGCGATCCCAATTTTGTAATTATTGAGCGTTTCTACAATACGATTTTTGTTCTCTTCAAGTTCCTCCTGATTGATTGCAATACTCTCATTGTTGTATTTTTTCAATAAATCTAGTGGTGGAAATTGAAATTTACCCAACTCTAATGTGGGATCAAATTGCCCGAAATCCTCTACTAGCTGTTTGGATTTTTTATTAATCTCAGATTCTTCTACTGTTTCTTCAACCTTTAACTCAATTTCAGGTTCCGGTTCGGGTTCTATTACTTCGAGATCTTTTTTTGGAATCTCCTTAACCTTAGTTTTAGTCTCTAAGGTGGAATGATTGCTAATTGTGGGTTCTGGTTTTTCAAGCGGAATTTCAAATGCAGACTTGATAGCGTCGGCTTCTTCTGAAAGTGAATTATCTACAAGCGCCACGTCAGATTCCAATGCAACCGACTCTTCTTTTATTTCTAAATCTTTTTTAGCACGTTTGAACCAACCCACCATTTGTTCACCGGTGACTTTAAACCTAATCGCTGCGTATGTAATCAAGCCAAATATCAACACCAGGATGGTGCCAATTTTGCCAATGTAGTCTTGTAATAAGTGGTTTATTTCAAAACCAATAACTCCACCCAGATAATCATAGGTATGGGTAAAAAACCCAAAAAATAATGAACACCAAATCACCACTAAAAACCCCCAGATCCAATGCTTAAGTAACTTGGCTTTATTAAGGTTAAGCGCTACGTAGACCCCAGACAGAAATAAAAGACCAGAAAATATAAATGAGGAGATACCAAAACCACGCATAATAAATAAGTCGCTAAGTTGTGCACCCACCAATCGCGCCCAATTTTGGGCTTCTTCATCTCGATTAGGAAATTCAGATAGTAAACTCTGGTCTGCCTTTCCTGTAAATAGGAACGACAAGAACGAAACAAATAGCAAGACACTAAGAATTATCAGCAAACTTCCAAATACAAGTTTTTGCTGATTAGAAAGTTTTAATGAAAAGGATTTTTTGGAGGCTTTTTTCCTGGGTTTTGCCTTGGTTGTTTTTTTAGCCATCAAGCAGCATTAGGTTAAAACAAAAATACAAATAAGTAACGTTTATCCTAATGGTTTTGGTATTTAGAGCAACTTGGGAAGATATATAATGCCACCAATGATTACGGCTGTTATGGCTGCGATGAAAACGGCCCCTGCCGCGATATCTTTGAGACGTCCAATTTTGTGGTGATGTTCAGGATGAATAAAATCCGCCATGGATTCAATGGCCGTATTTAAACCCTCAATACTCATAACCAATCCTATCATAGCGATCTGAATTACCCACTCAGTAGTAGAAATGTTAAAATAAAACCCCGCCGCAGTAACGGCAAGGGCTATAAAAAATTGTAGTTGAATGCTGGCTTCAGTCTTTAAAAGTAATACCATACCTTTAAAGGCGAAGCCAACACTCTTTAATCTGTTTAATAAAAAAGGCTCTTTAGGCATTATGCATTTTTCAATGCCTTTAAAGCGGCTTCGTAATTTGGCTCGTCGGCGATTTCGCTTACTTGTTCCGTGTAAACCACTTGATCATTAGCGTCGATAACAACTATGCATCTTGATAGTAGGGATTCAAATGGACCTGTAGTAAAGGCAACTCCATAATCTGTGCCAAAGGCACCACTTTTATAATCTGACAGGCTCACCACATCTTCGAGTCCTTCAGCTCCGCAAAAACGCTTCATAGCAAAGGGTAAATCTTTAGAAATACAAAGAACTTTAGTGTTTTTTAAGGAGCTTACCTTTTCATTAAATTTCCGAACCGATTGTGCACAAACGTCGGTATCAACTGAGGGAAAAATATTAAGAACCACAGCCTCTCCAGCAAAATCATCTAAATAAACATCTGTTAAATCTACACCGGTTAATTTAAAATCTGGCGCTTTACTACCAACTTCAGGTAGTTCGCCAATAGTTTCAACGGGAGTCCCGCCTAAGGTTATGTTAGCCATTATTTCATAATTTTGAGTGATTAAAAATAAGGATTAATTCAAATTGGAAGATTAAATCCGTAATAAAGTTTAGTCCCTTAGGTTAACCGTTAATTATGACCGCAGATACTATTATAAAAGAACTTGATTTAAAAGTCCATCCAGAAGGAGGTTATTATAGAGAAACCTACCGCAGCACTGGGGCTTTGGAACTTAGTGGCTATGAAGGTATAAGGAGTTTTTCAACTGGAATTTATTACCTATTACTGCAAGGAAAGATTTCCGCTTTTCACAAAATTAAACAAGACGAAATGTGGCATTTTTATAAAGGATCGTCACTTGAATTACACATTATTTCTCCAGATGGAAGTTACCAAAAAGTGATTGTAGGAAATCAGTTAAATTATGGAGAGGTTCCTCAATTTGTCGTGCACGGTGGTGACTACTTTGCAGCGCGAGTGTGCTCAGGTGGTCATTACAGTCTGGCAGGTTGTACAGTGGCCCCTGGATTTGATTTCAAGGATTTTGTAATGCCTTCTCGATCTGAACTAATTCAACAATTTCCTAAACACGAAGCAATTATAAGAGAACTAACGCATTCTTAACGCAGTTCCGCACCTAATTGACGCTCAAAATTACTCTGAAGTTTCTTCATCACCTTATCAACCTGTTTGTCAGTAAGTGTTTTGCGTTCGTCCTGAAGAATAAAGCTTACAGCATAACTTTTTTTACCATCAGGAAGGTTTTTGCCTTCATACACATCAAAGAGACTCACATCTTTTAAAAGAACCTTTTCAGTCTTTCTGGCAATTTCTGAAATGGCTTTAAATTCAACTTGCTTGTCTATAAGCAATGCAAAATCCCTGCGTACCTCAGGATACTTGGGGATGGCTTTAAACTTGATGTCCTGGCTTTGAACCAATGTAAGAATACTGTTCCAGTTAAAATCGGCATAGAAGACATGCTGGTCAATTCCAAAACTTTTAATGATGGACTTTTTAACAAGACCTAATTGCACGAGTTTTTGTTTTCCTTGATTAAGGCTAATACCTTCTGAGAACAAATCGGATTTGATAGGATTGGTTTGAAAATTGGAAAGTCCCAAACGATTTAAAACTCCATCAACAGATCCTTTTAAGAAAAAGAAATCAACACTATCGGAACTACCATTCCAGCGTTCTTCTTCTTTTGTTCCAGTTAGAAATAAGCCGAGATGTTTGTACTCTTCGCGCTCTTCTGAATACTGGTGATAAGTTTTACCAAACTCGAAGAATTTAAGATTCTCTCGTTTTCTGTTAATGTTATGAGACAGGGCTTCCAAACCAGAAAACAAAATGGATTGACGCATCACTCCGAGATCTTGTGATAGGGGGTTCAACATTTCCACATTGTGCTCTTCTTTTAATTGCTCACTTAACTCCAAATATTTTGCTGTTGTCAACGAGTTAGTCATTATTTCAAAATAGCCCTGAGCGACTAGCTGATTACTAATGACATTTCGCAGTTTGTAATCCTCAAATCTTGAAGAGTTGGAAATAGAAGCATTTAATTTGTTGGTGGTAGCTACATTATTATAGCCATAAACTCTAAGAATTTCTTCAATAACGTCTGCCTCACGTTGCACATCATTTCTATAGGCTGGAATGGTTAATCCCAAACCAGTTTCAGTAACGTTGTTTACTTTAATCTCGAGAGAGGTTAATATACTTTTTATTGTTTCTCTTGGAATTTCTTCTCCGATCAATTTTTTCGCGTTATCAAAGCTTAAACGAACCTCTATATCTTTAATTTTTTTAGGGTAAGCATCTTCGATATCACTTGCAATTTCGCCGCCAGCAATTTCAACAATCAAGAGGGCAGCTCGCTTGAGAGCATATTCGGTAATATTAGGGTCTATTCCGCGCTCAAAACGGAAAGATGCATCTGTATTTAAGCCATGACGCTTGGCAGTCTTTCTGATGCTAACAGGATCAAAATAGGCCGATTCTAAGAAGATAGAAGTAGTACCCTCAGTAACACCCGAATCTATGCCACCGTATACTCCAGCAATACACATTGGTTTTTCGGCATCACAAATCATAAGATCTTCTTCATGAAGTTCACGTTCAACGCCGTCAAGTGTGGTGAATTTAGTGCCTGCTTTACACGTCTTAACTACAACCTTATTTCCCTTGATTTTATTGGCATCAAAGGCATGTAAGGGTTGCCCTAATTCGTGTAGTACATAATTGGTGATATCTACAATATTATTGATAGGGGCCAAGCCAATAGCTTTCAATCGATTTTGTAACCAAATTGGTGACTCAGCAACCTTTAATCCAACTAAAGTAACTCCGCAATACCTTGGCGCACGGTCCAGATCCTGAACATCAACCTCCATCTTTAAAGTTCTTCTGTCAACGTGGTAAGACATGACCGATGGAGTAATAAGTTCTTTCGTAATTTCTTTTTGAATGAGGCCAGCTCGTAAATCTCGGGCCACACCCATATGGCTCATGGCATCAGCACGATTAGGCGTAAGACCAATTTCAAATATCTCGTCATTTTCAATATCAAAAACATCGGCTGCTAACGTACCAGCTTTTAAGGTGCTGTCTAGTACCATAATGCCCTCGTGTGATTGACCTAATCCTAATTCGTCTTCAGCACAAATCATTCCTTCACTTACTTCACCACGAATCTTACCTTTCTTAATGGTCCAGGCCTCTCCTTCTGGAGTATATAACGTTGTTCCAACCGTTGCAACTGGTACTTTTTGACCTTTGGCCACATTTGGAGCCCCACAAACGATGTGTAAAGCTTCACTATCTCCAACATCAACGGTAGTTACCTTTAATCGGTCTGCATTAGGATGTTGTTCGCAGGTAAGTACTTCACCAATCACAATCCCTTTTAGCCCTCCTTTCACAGATTCGAAGGTCTCAATACCTTCGATCTCTAATCCTAAATCCGTCAATAATGCACCCGTTTCTTCGGCGCTCCAATCAGTTTTTATAAACTGTTTCAACCAGTTATACGAAATCTTCATAGGGGTTTTTTATAGCAGACAAAGATAGCAATCCTCTTTGCTTAATGAAATGCTAAATAACCTTTTTTATGTAAGGGATTTGTTGTTATTTCGAACTCTTTACAAAACAAAATTTATGCGCCATTCTTTGCTCTACGCTATTATTTTAATGCTTGTTCTAAGTTGCAAGGATCAACCCAATTCACCAGTTTTAAAACAGGGGGTGTACCGGGCTGTGTTAACAGTACAGGACAATGAAGAACTTCCGTTTATCTTTAAGGTAATAGATGAATCTCATTTAGAAATTTATAATGCAGAGGAAGTGATTACAGTAGATCAGGTAACCTACAAAAATGACTCTGTTTATATTCAAGCACCAGTTTTCGAGGGATTTATTGCAGCGGCCATCAATGAAAGCGGCGATTTATCTGGTCATTTTACAAAAGAAAGTCTTGATCGTGTTGTGTCATTTTATGCAGATTATGGAAATACCAACCGGTTTGGAGCAGGTGAGGCCAATACAGATGTCTCAGGTGTTTGGGAAGTGGTGTTTTCGGAGGGCATGGAAGGAGATGAGTACATGGCTAAGGGTATTTTCCAACAAGATGGTAATAAAGTAACTGGTACTTTTAGAACTACAACTGGCGATTATAGATATCTGGAAGGAGTTATGGACAATCAAACCATGCGAGTTTCTGCTTTCGATGGGGCCCATGCCTTTGTGTTTGTGGCTGAGGTGACTGATTCTACTATGAAAGGACAATTTTATTCAGGAAACCATTGGAAGGAACCTTTCATAGCCAAGCGTAATCCTAATTATGAGTTGCCAAGTGCCGATTCGTTGACCTTTTTAAAAGAAGGGTATGATACATTGGAATTTGAGTTTCCAGACTCCGAGGGCAATATCATTTCTTTAAGTAATCCAGAATTTGAGGGCAAAGTAGTCGTGGTCCAGGTAATGGGTACTTGGTGCCCTAATTGTTTGGATGAAAGTAAATACTATACTCAGTTTTACAAGGCTAATCAAGATGCAGGCTTTGAAATTGTAGCCCTCGCCTTTGAGTATGCTAAAACTAAAGAAAAGGCCTTTCAGGGAATTGAGCGTTTACAGAAACGACTCCAAATAGACTATCCAATTTTGTTGGCTCAATATGGTTCGTCGGACAAGGGAAAAGCTAATGAAAAGTTGCCTATGCTCAACCATGTGTTGTCTTATCCAACCTCAATCTTTATAGATAAGCAAGGCAGGGTTAGAAAGATTCATACAGGATTTAATGGTCCGGCCACCGGCGATAAGTATCTTGAATTTAAACAAGAATTCGAAGGTTTTGTAGCCGAACTATTAGCTGAATAACCGCCTGCTTTTTCGTTTACGTACTTTACGCACAATTATGGTGAGAAAAATGGCCGCTAAGGACAGACCTAACAACAGGAGTAATGCTACATTAGTGACACCACCCGTTACCGAATTATTCTTCATGTGTGAGTCTGTCATATCAGCCAAATAGGTTTCAATAGGTTCTAGGCCAACTTTTGCACGTCGCTCATTTATTTGGTCAGGATCAATTGTGGATCTAGGCGAGGCCTTGCCAGATATAAGATTATAAGTAACTTGAGTCCCGTAAATTTGTTTTCCACCAGTATTTAGTTCTACTCGATCGGTTAGAAATGCAAAGTCCTGAGGGCTGGCATTCTGATACTCAACTTCATGGCGCATCATATTTAGAGCACGTTTTTGGAACTCAGGATCATGATCAGCATGTTGTACCAGCGCGAAATATAAGTAGGTGCCATTTTTACCCAGAACATCGTAGCCCGGATAGCCATATTTATTCAGAATTTGTTCGGCACGAACCTGATTAGATCTATAAATACTATCCTTAGTAGCCTTCCATTCTTTTAATGATAAGTGACTGTGAGAGGCTGGGGGAACGGCGTTATTTGCTGCAAATTGATCTGCTTCAAATCGCAATTGTAATTCCTTAACTAATAGAGTGTCAATATTTGATTGTGCCTGGGCTATTTGGCTGGAAACTATAAAAAGAAGAAGCCCGTAGCGACATAATTTAATCATGGATTAAGTCTTAATTGATTGATGTTAGTTGTATCCTTTTAAATTTGGACGACAACCATAAGACTATTGAATTGAGGATTTGTTACAGTAGGACTTGTTGCAAGAAAACATTCAAGATCAACCAATGACCAGACACCTGGTGCCTTTAAATTGTTTAGGCGAACACAAGTGCCTGGATCGGTTACATCTAAATCAGATCAATTATGGGATAACTGTGAATTGATTGGTTTGGGTATCTAAAATCAATTGACTTTCATTAAGCGATTGATTACCCATCCAACCACCTATTCGCGTTAATACCGTAGCTATTGGCTGTAGCATGGAATACATGTCAACATAAGAAACACGCTTCAGGGGTAATTCTTGGTCTGCTATGGTAAACTTATGATCACTCGGCTTGCTATTGATGTGTATTTTGTCTTCCCAACTTTTTGCATCATAGGTCACGATGGGTGCAGTATTATCTGTGTATTTATTAAAACGTTGTTTTGTTGTAATAAGGCCGAAGGCTGAGCACCCAGAATCATATAAGAATTCGTATGTTTTACCATCAATAGTTACTGGCAGCATTATACGGCGACCAGGAAAGTCAAACGGTTTGAAACTGTTGATTTCATCCATCCAGGTAGGACGCTTTTCAAAAAATTGAAGTTCTTGATTTTCAAAATCGATAGAAGTAATTCTATCAACTAATATATCGCTACCGATTGTACCAATGATATAAGTGGAGTTAGCATTAAATTCAGTGCTAAAGTTGGTGCCATAATTAGGATATATCATTATCATCGACAATGAGATCTGCTGTCCGCCCAATTCCATCTCTAAATTTTCTACAAATCTAGCCCCATTCTTTTTGATTTCTTTTATGTAACACCCCAGTTTCCTTAACGAAATAAGGTCCTTCTCATAGATATACGAGTTAGGAGCTCCAGTATCGAATTGCACATGGAGATTGTGCTCAAGTGTTCCAATTTTAACTGGTAACAGCATGGAGGATTGATTTTCTATATGGCCTTCTATGTTATTGTTGGTCCATTTAAAATTCATAGGCTTGGATTGATGACTAAGTTGTAAATAGGCGGGTCGTTCCTTAAAAAAATTAGTATTAATATTTCTGATGCTGATAAATCCAAAAATTAGGCTGAGACATAAGAATCCCAGAAAACTGTAACCGATTATTTTTTTCATGTCGTAGTAAGATTTGATTAATGATTTTAAAATTGTTTGGCGACAAAGAAATAAGTAAACCCAGTAATAGCATGGGTTTACATGCCGCCATTTTTACGACAATTACCTAAAATGGTCCTAAATTAATCTGAAAGAAAGTTGTAAAAAATCCAAATTCTGACGTTGAATTTTAAGTCCAGTTCTTATGACAATTAAAATATTAAAGGCATAAGCAAGAGCAAAAACAAGTAGCATAACTGGTATGCCTGGAAACCATCTAGAAATGGTAAATGGGCTTAAAATTAGAAGCAAGGACAAGCTTAATGAAAATAAAATTTGAAAATTTACAATGCGCCGCCCAACCGTATTGACCAATTCCAATTCTCTATTGCGCTGCCAGATAAGAAATGGAAATATCAGATTGCCAAAAGGAATACCTAAAAAAGATAATATGGATAGGTTGATAATTCTTATTGTTGTTATTTCAGAATCTTGTGATTGTTTCACCTGCTGATAAAGCGCCTGTAAAGACGAGGGTTCCATCTCAAATTCTTTGGCTAAAGCGTTAAGCGAGAAGCCTTTTGGGACTTTATTTGAGGCCTCTAATCGCTGGATGGTACGAAGGGATAGTCCAGTTTTGTTAGCCAAATCGGATTGGGTGTATCCCGCTTTTTCACGTATGGATTTTAGAACATTCAAGAAATTAGCTTTTGAGGCGTTCTGTTGGTTTGATGATCATTCTAAAATACTGGTCTTTATTGATGTAATAACCCAGCCAATTATACAGGGTTCTGGCTCTGTTTTTA
The DNA here is from genome assembly GCF_003362725.1 of Winogradskyella aurantiaca. Lineage (GTDB taxonomy): Bacteria > Bacteroidota > Bacteroidia > Flavobacteriales > Flavobacteriaceae > Winogradskyella_A > Winogradskyella_A aurantiaca. The sequence continues at coordinate 103,215 of NZ_QKTV01000008.1, read as the reverse complement.
AAATTAACCAATCCTGCAATATGTACAAAGATCCAAATTAACCAAGCTCCAAATCCCTTTACATAGTGTTTCTGACCTGGAAAATCAAGAACAGCCTTATTGCGGCCAATAATAGCCAAAGATCCTTTGTCATGGTATTTAAATGGTTTCCAGGCTCCTTTAGATCGTTTCAGGTTTTCAGCAAGATTCTTGGCTTGCTGCAAAGCAGGCTGCGCTAATTGTGGATGGCCATTAGGATAATCTTTATCCCCATAAACTAGGGCACAATCTCCCAAGGCATAAATGTTCTTATGGGATTGGACCTTATTGTAGACATCCGTTTTAAGGCGCTTTCCTGGTCCTAAACAAGTGTCTTGAAATCCATGAAACGTTTTTGCTGATACACCGGCAGCCCAGATGAGGTTTTTGGAAGCTATGCACACTCCGTTAGATAGGGTCACGGTGTCTCCATCGAAATCCTTTACCAATGTGTTCATGATCATTTTTACACCTAACTGTTCTAACTTTTTGGATGTATAGGATTGGGCATTTCCAGACATGGCTCCTAAAACCGAGTCTTGTCCATCAACAAGGGTTATGTCACCGAGGTCTTCCTCCTTGAGTTCGGGATAATCTTTAATAATCACAGAGCGTTTCATTTCGGCAAGAATACCAGACAATTCCACACCGGTTGGGCCAGCACCGGCAATCACGAAGCTTAAATGATTTTTGCGATCTTCATCGTTTGCTAATCGTGTGGCTCTATCAAAACGTGTGAGGATAACGTTTCTAAGCGATAAAGCATCACTTATGGTTTTCATTGGTAGACTCTTGGCTTCAATATTGGAATTTCCGAAGAAATTACTTTCTGTACCAGTAGCCATCACCAGTATATCGTAGTGGAGTTCTCCGTTGCTTAGTATAATTTTGTTTTCTTCAGGAACCACTTGTTCTAAAGATCCTAATCGAAATCGAACATTCTTAAGTCTTCTTAGGATTTTACGAAAGGGGTAACTAATGGCTGAAGGTTCCATAAAACCAGTGGATACCTGATAGATAAGGGGAGGAAAAAAATTGTAATTGTTACTATCTACTAAAATAAGTTCGAAACCCTGCTGGTTTCCCAGACGTTTTACCAGTTCCAGACCAGCAAAACCACCGCCCATAACAATAACTTTCATAGGTGTATTTCAAGACCATAAAGGTAATTAAATCCAAAGGATTATCGTTTGCAGGCACCTTATAATTGTAGCAGTGAGTGTACTTTTTTAATCTCTGTATTCCCAATGCTGAATGTTTCAAATACTTTCTAAATTGTTACTTTCTAATCTGATTTGTTCTTGTAGTTTTCGAACCATGCAATTGCATCCATACGATAATTATCAGGTAGAATGTGTCCGGCATTAAAAGTCTTGAGCAACTTCTCATTTGTAGTTAAAAGATTATAGAACTTGGAGAATTCTGCTGAGGTAGTGTAGAAGTCTTTTTTACCCATTAGTAATAAAAGGGGACTTTTTTGTCTAAGAACGTGAGTCATTGGAGTGATATCCAGCTGCCCTTGAATAACCTTTGGGGACCAGGTGTCAAATGTTTCAAGCCCTCTTGCAGGTAGGTTCAAGGGTGGTACACAGGCCACCACACAGGTGATTCTTTGGTCAAACATACTGGTCAATAGCGCAAGGTTGCCTCCCATACTGTAGCCTAAAGCCATAAAATTTGTTGAGGCATCGGCATTATTTCGTTCTATGTAGTCCATGATAATCCGTAAGTCCTTAACTGTACTAGTCATCAATTGCTCGAACAGTAAAGTGTCGGTTTCATTATTTGAAACTACCGGGGGTAAGCTGGTTGGTGGTCTAAAGCCTAATTCATAACTGCGTTCGCCATGAAATTTAGCATCGGGAATAATAAGATTGTATCCTAATTGAAGCAATGAATCTTTTATAGCTGTGGTGTTTTGACTCCATTGGAGGTATGGTTCGGATGGAAATAGCCAATCATCTTTAGAATCGCCTAAACCGTGGAGAAGGAAAATATAATTCTTAGCTTTATTTCTGCCATTCTCATAAAGATAAAATGGCGCTTTTGAGTCAAAGCCATCTATAACCACCTTTTTTAGCTGAGTCAAGGAATCCAAGCGTTGTTTAGAAACGACTTCTGCAATAGGTTGAACTTTGGCATCATAATCGAATTTAGTTGTGGTTGATTGGGCATACACGGATGCACCTATTGAAATAAAGCACAGAAAACTTAATAATTGATTCATACGTTTTATTTTAATCCACATTCGGTGCTAGAGGAGAGATCATGATATGTGCTCTATGTGTCCCCGGATTCATGATCCAAGGATGGTTGGAGGCAACCGGTTGTTCTGGTAAGCCGGTTGATGCCGCAGTGGCATAAGGTAGATACACGACATAACGCAGAATGGCCTGATCTACTTTATTAGTTCCTTGATCGTAGTTGGTTTCCGGACCGTAATAAATGTGTAAGGTGGTGCCTGTTGGAATATTCAATTCTCCTGAGGCCATCTCTGCTGCACGAATATCAAAAATTTCATCTCGGCTTTTACCTTGGGCACGTAATGCCCGTCCGCGTGCCATAAATGGCTCGAGATCTTTATGGTAACAAGCTGCATTAAATCCATCTTTTTTTGAATCGTCAACCAAAACAATAAACTCGTTGCTACCTTCTCTAAAGGTTACAAATTCCCCCTTCATGTTATAACCGATTACCGTGGCACTGTCCCTGCCAGCTTCAGGAGCGGCCATCAAAGCAGTGGCAACCAGTGCGTCATCAGAAGCAATGGCTTTTAGATGGGGTTTTACTTGAGTTTGAGGTTTTTTATAGAAATTATTAGCCGCTTCATTTTTTTCATTGCAGGACGCAAACAGAACTAATAATATGAGGAATTTAAATAAGGTTTTCATGCCTTGTATGATGTTATGGTTGGTATCTGAAGGTACAAAAAATACTAATGGGAGCTTCTTGTTTGCTGATCGCCTAAACTTTTGTTAATATTATTTGGAATCTTTCTAGATAATTTTTTTTAAGAGCATAAGCAATGTATTTTTACCGCCAAAATGGCAAAACCACCAATAAATCAAATACTGTCAAGGGTAAAAAAAATAGTGCTCACTGCATTATTATTCATAACGTTTGGTACGGTTCTAGAGTTATACCTGTTAGATCATTATGAGGATACCAAGCAATTGATTCCTATCATTTGTATTGGTGCTATGCTTTTATTAATGATGGTATTGGCTTTCCGTCCGTCAAACGTTATTTCTAAACTTTTCCAATTTATGCTCTTAATAACTGCGTTTTCGGGAATTTACGGAACATACTTGCATTTAATGGCTAATTATGAGTTTGAATTGGAAATGACCCCAAGCGCCTCAGGTTGGACTCTTTTCAAGGAAAGTCTTTCAGGTGCACTTCCAGCTCTGGCACCAGGGAGCATGGTAATACTAGCCTTAATTGGATATGTATACATAACACTTTTAAAACAACAATAATGAAACAATTCAAAACAATAATCTTAGGTACGGCCTTATTAAGTATGATTTTAATATCGTGTAAAGAAAACAAAGCTGAGGAGCAAACTCCCCAAACACCAGAAACTCCGGCTACAGAGGTGGCGCCTGAAACTGCAGAAACTCCTCAAGCAGAAATCGCTACTGTATTAAATGCTAATTTGGCCACAGAAGAAGAGTTACAAGGACTCAACTTACCAACTGAAGTTCTCTCAAAAATCATGGCAGAACGCCCGTTCTTAACTATGAATGATTTTGATAAAGCTTTAGGTGAGATGCCTAACAAGGAAAACGTGTACAAGTCCATCTTTGTGCCTTTTAATTTAAATACCACAGCTGAAGCGGACTTCAAGATGATTCCAGGGGTAGGGGATCGTATGGCACATGAATTTGAAGAATACAGACCATACACAAGTATTAAACAATTTAGAAAGGAAATTGGCAAGTATGTGGATGAGGATGAAGTGGCACGCTATGAAAATTATGTATTTGTGCCAGTTGAATTAAATTCAGCCTCTGAAGAAGATATTAAAGCATTACCAGGCGTGGGTGGGCGTATGGCGCATGAATTTGAGGAATACAGACCTTATAAAAACATGGAACAGTTTCGTAAAGAAATTGGGAAGTATGTTGATGATAAGGAACTAAGCCGATTGGAACGCTTTGTATATATAAAGGAATAAATTAATAATAGGCTATAAGGTAAAGGTCCCAGGATATTATAATTCTGGGACTTTTTCTAGTTATCGGCAGAAGTCGCTTGATTAGCCAATTGTTTTTGATATTGATTATGAATTATGATAATGGTCAATCCAAACAGAACAGCTACCACAATTAAAATGGTACTGATGAGACCACTGACACCAAATGATAACCTTATAAGTATTGTGGATACTACAAACCCAGAATTTCTTATGATTTTATGAAATTGATCGGTATAAAAGAAAGATAACAATAATAGTACCACGTCAACAAGGATTAAAACCGTAAAAAATTGATCGAAGAATAAATTATTAATACTTTCAAACGAGGGCGGGTTGCCTGATGATAAAGATAATTGGGAAGCCCAGTCTATTAAAGTAAATAAGGCCAAAACGAAGAATAAAGGGACCAATATAACCGCAATAGCACGTTTTCTAATTATAAATTGTTGTACGTTGCTGGTTGCAGTTTTGAGTTGTAGTTTTCGTCTACCTTGTTTTTGAAATTGATAAATAAGATAGAAAAGTATCAATGATGCTAGAAGATCGTAGGTAAATTGAAGATCATCTTTAATCTCAAACCAATTAGCTGATAATTCCAAAGCAGACAAATCTTTAAACAGTTTTCTAATTATTATAAGGGTAATAATTTCGTATTGTTTGGTGATATAGGTTGTAAATGATTTTGGTAAGTAATAGATTAAAAGGTATACTTCATAAATAAGGATAAATGAGAATGGGGTGTAAATAGCTGAGATCGGGCTTTTAAATAACTCAGTTTTGGTAAAAAGATCGATGATCCCGAAATCCGAGAGGTATATTAGACTCAAATGAATAAAGAAACTAATAAGCGCTACATAAAGTATTACTTTCTCAATTCGCTTTTTAGTTATTTCAGATAGTAAGAGCTGAAAAAGTTGATGTGCTCGTTTCATTTTAGGAATCCAAATCACGAATTTACAAATAATAAGACAATTGTCTGATTATGAATTCAATACCGATTTCATAATGTTTTTGCCTGTCATTGCAGTCGCTGTTAATACTCCAGAAAACAGTGCGCCTCCAACACCACAGGTCACAATATCCTGACCTGTTAAATAAAAATTCTTTATAGGTGTTTTAGGTTTTAGGAAATCTTGTCGAAACCGCTCTGGACTGTGGTCAAGACCGTATATTTCACCTTTATGATAGTTGGTAAAGTGTTTGGTAGTTAATGGTGTAGACAACTCATAACAATCCACCTTACATTTTACTTGGGGCAGATGTTTATAGACGACCTCTAGTAGTCGTTGGGCAAAATACTCTTTCTTAGCTTCGTAATCCTCTCCACGCTTTTTCCATCTGGTATCTTCCCAAAGTTCAAAAGTATCATAGGGAACCAGGGTAATCACATCAATCGTGCTTTTGCCAGGATAGCGATTGGACCAGTCAGGATCCTTAGCAGAAGGAAAGGAGAGATAGGCAACTGGTAAGGGATTATCCAAATCCTTGAGGTAATCTTCTACACAGGAATCATGATCTTTATGTTCTGGATATACCCAAAAATTGGTCTTTGGTAATTGTAATTCTTCTGGGGATCCATTGAGACCAATGTACAAACTGGCGTGCGCCACGGAAGGAGTAATCTTTTTGAGTTGCTTTCTTAATCGGTGCTTCTCAACAATGTTATAGGGTAACAATTGATTGTAAGTGGTTATAATACCTGCATTGCTAACAACCTTATCAGCTCGTATCTCATTCCCGTTTTCCATACGAACTCCCACAGCAGTATTGTTATCAATCAAAACCTCCTTTACTGCTGCGCTGACCAGAATGGTACCTCCTGCTTTTTCAATAACTGGGTCAATGGTAGCAACAATTTGAGATGAACCTCCAATAGGAAAACTACCACCATCAAAATAATGCCTTGCTACAGTGGCATGCATGGCAAAGCTACTCTGCTTAGGTGGTAAACCATAATCGCCGTACTGACCTGTTAATACCTTAATCAACCTTTCATTGGACGTCAAGGATCGCAGTACGTCATAGGTGGTTTTATCGGAGAGTTTGTAAAAAGGTCGCTTTAGAAATCCTCCAATCAACTTGTTTAGAAAAGGTGGTAGCGCTTTGCTGATGTAATAAGATCTTCCTTTTTTTATAGCCTCAAAGACCAAGCTTATATATTGGTTGATGGCGTTTTCTTCTTCGGGAAAATAACTAATCAACTTAGCCTTAAAATTTGTAACCCCTTTAACAAAGTCATAGTGTTGATCGCCAATAATAATACGGTCGTAAACCTCTCCCATATCGGCCCATTCCAATTGGCTTTCTGTGATATAGTCAAATAACTTCTTCATAAGACTGGATTCGCGCTGCATCTCACCAATATAGTGGATACCAACATCCCATTCATAGCCTTTACGTTTAAAGACATGGGTAAATCCACCCGGAGTATAATGGCGTTCTAATAACAAAACTTTTTGACCCTGTTTAGACAGTAGCGCTGCAGTAGACAAGGCTCCCATGCCAGAGCCAATAATTATTGTGTTGTAATGATCTTGTAGTTGGTGTTTCTTTTTATAAGATTGAACCATAGGGAAGATGTTAATTAGTGGCTACAAGTTAAGTTTTCTATTTTTTTGAGCTATTGATAATTTTATAACTCCTGAGCATTTATTTTAAATGAATCTTATATGTCTTACTAATGGCTTTAGGTGCAATGATGCCATGTCTTATTGTTATCAGCATCCCATAATCCCCAGATTTTATGCCATCTTTTATAGTCCATTCAATGTCGATAGTTGATGTAGTATTAGGTGGAAGTACTTTGGTTCCGGAATAACTGACAGGTATGTGTGTCTTATTGTAGCCTTCTAACAACATTAAACCAAAATCAAATCGGTCATCGACGGCATCGAGGTGGATTGGGTAATTGTAGGGATTATAGATAGCAACCTTGACTGTACCCTTTCGATCTAGCTTATCCAGTTTATCATCAAGAACCTGTGCTTTTAGCTTTGCACATACCACATAATTGTCAAGAAATTTATAATGCACCATCCGCCCCGAATCAAATACCATACTATCCAGATGTGCTGCAGGTAAATCGCTTATAACCAAAACAGGTCTATTATTAAATTCTTTCTCAACTTCAAAAAGATCATACTGGCTTTTACGATAGAATGCATTATTATCGGAAATAGCCTCAAAACCAGTGTAATAGTAATGTTTAGACGCTTTTTGATAGGAATTAATATACACTACCGGTTTCCCATTAGATAGTTCTGATACCGATTCAAAGAATTCTTTTTTGTCTTTATAAAACTCTGTTTTCACAGGAAGTTCAAACAGGATTACGATGCGTGCTAAAATGATTAGGGAAACAAAGATAATCGCGATTATCTTCAATGGCTTTAAAAGACTCGCTTTCTCTACAATAAGCTCAAACATTAAAACGGTAATGGGAATAATACCAACTGCTACCCAGTGTGCTTCAATTCGTGATCGCAAAGACATAAACAAGAACACGGTAATAATCCCTATCAACATTCTGAATAGAAACTTGCTATGATTATTGAGGCTAACAAGCAGTTTGGAATTTTTAAAAATTAAGAATAGAAAAGCCGGATTAAGGATGGCTAGAGTTCCAAGAAGATAGTCGTCCACATATTTTAAGCTATACTTACCGCTGGCCCTTTGAAATAGATGAAAATCAAATGTGATGAAATCATTCTGAATTTGCCAATACAAATGAGGTATAACTAAAATCAAAGCAATTAATCCAGATATATAGGTGCTCCAACGCTTGAGTAAATCTAATCGGAAAAGTACGGCTAGTAAAATCACAATACCCCCATGGTACTTGGAATACACGAGCAAGGCAGCAGCGGATCCAAACAATAGCATGTTGGCAATCGACTCTTTATCAGTAATTCGTTTTAAAGCCAGAAGGAACAAAGCGGTAAAAAAGAGCAGGGGTACGTCTGGTGTGGTTAAAAAACTATACACATGAAACAAGGGTAGAGACAATGCTATTCCAAAGAAAATGAGCTCAGCCTTGGGTATCTGACGCTTAATTGTAGGAATGAGATTCCAAACAGTTTTTAGGGTAAAACCCATCATGACCACTGTTAAAAAACGTATGCCTAAAACCGGACTTGGCATCACCATAGTTCCCACCTTAATCATATAGGCCACCAAGGGTGGATGATCAAAATACCCCAAGTCCAAATGCTTGGAAAACATCCAGTAGTAGGCCTCATCCTGTATGATAGGGGTGATTAAGGCCTGTATAAAGTTTATAAAGCAATAAACGATTATATAGCGATCGATTGTTTTCATTGGTAGTGGTTGATTAGAATTTTACTAACAAACACCCCAAATATACAGTGACCATTTTAAATCGAAGATCACAATAGAATTTTTGATTCTGATGATTTAAACCTGCTATGAAAAAAACATTATTGAACTGAGAAATAATACTCCCTTTCAGATTCGCTTAAGATTCTCCAGGAAACACGCTCGCATCGCTGAAAACCAATTTGTCCTGGGAAATTGGTGATTGGATAATCTTCAATAATGACCTCGTTTCGTGCTGTATTACGCAATTCAGCATTTCTAAAACTAAAGACAAAATCACCCGTTGTTATTGGTTTGAATCCAATTCGGTAGCGGAAGGAAGTCTCATCAGAATCCAACTCCGGAAGGGCCAGTACATCGGCATTTTCGCAGACAGGGATACCAAAAGTATCTCCTATGTCTAATACCAATTCAAATTGGTCAATAGCATCCTGGCAATTACTTATGTCTGTTGGATTGATGAATTTAAAGACCCCAAAATTGTCTGTTTGAGGGTCGATGCCAGTTATAGAATCGTTGGTCTCCAAATCTAAGACTTGAGAGGATACTAAGCCTTCCACCCAAATCGTATCGTTTAGTGAAAAATTGGATTCTGGGCTTATTTGTACGCGAAAGGTGTTAAATGAATAGCTGGGTTCCTCGTCTTCTTCACATTGAAACGCCATAAGAAAGGGGAGGAATAAAAAAATGAGGTATTTACGATAGTTCATGATAGCTGTTTTCATTTAGATTCAAATAAACAACAAAGGTTGCGTGTTAGGACCCTTTGGTAACAATTTACTAACTTTCAGAAAACTAAAGTACTTGAAAAACCATTTTACCACATTGCGCAAAAGCACTATCTAGCTCAAAGCCAATGCGGTGTTCTTGAATAATCTCTGAAACGCGCTGACCATAAGCTTCTCGTGTATCTTCGTTAATACTCTTATCCATGATATTGTAGTAATAGCTGTTTATAGAGCCATCTTTATTAAAGTAAAACCGATGCCAAATTTTAACGGTCTCAGCGGTAGTACCCCAGTCAAATTCCTTGGTCAGTAAATGTTGTCCTATATTTTGGTTCAGCGCTACCCAAGCTTCCATGGCCACTTCGCGGTCTTCAAAAGGTATTCTAGGATCGTTAAGATTGGGGCATTTAAGGTCTAGTTCTTTAACTTGTTGAACATAGGCGGGGTCTTTAAGAACATCATATACCCCAACGTTTTCAGCCATAGCTATAGTTTCTTCAATAGAATCTGTGACTGTTTTTTCTTGTGTACTTGTAGTGGAGTTTTTACAACTTAAGTTGATACTAATAAGGCACACCAAAAAATATGGAAAGTGTAATTTCTTCATAAATAACAATTTTCAGTAAATATATAACTAAAAACTTAGTTGAAAAGGAAATCTTTGATTTTTATCAATTCTGAACTGAATTTCTCTGGTTCATCCGTTGGGATTTCATGTGTGGATTTATCAAACCAAATGAGTTGTTTATCAGGAGTTTTTAAACCATTGAAAAAGCTTTCACCTTCCTCATAATTGGCCACATGATCCAAGCGGCTTAAAAATGAAAAATAGGGGCATTTTAGCTCTGTAATGGTGGAGGAGTGGTTTATTTCTTCTGCTTTCAGAAATATAGGCATCCATAGATCTGCCCAATCCTGAAATAGTTGTTTAGGAAAAGTATGTTCTGCATTTTTAACACCTGAATAATATGCCGACCACTTTCGCATGTAATACAAGTCGGTCCAGGTGTTAAAGGGTAGTTGAATTTTGTCAACTTCTTGATTGGCCATTCCATTAGGTTTTTTAGCTACTTGTTCTTTAAGCCAAAGTAAGTTGCCTTCTTCCGAAACCGCCCCGTTGGTTAAACCGCTAACTGAAATATACGCGTGGAGATTTTCCGGATGCTTAGTTGCATAATTAAGACCAAGGATATTGCCCCACGAAAAGCCAACTAGTAAGAGTTTATCTTTTTTAAATTTCTTGAGCAAATAAGTCACCACTTCTTCAGTATCCTTCATTAAAATATCCAGGCTAATTTCGGCGTCAGGTGACCAGGCTTCGGTAATACCAGCGCCGCGCTGATCCCATTGGGCAACTATATAATGCCGACGAACCTCTTTCATGAAGCTCTTAGAATAAGAACGTGATGAAAACCCGGGCCCTCCATGAATAAAAAGTAACAATGGAAGTTGGTCGTTCGTCGAATTGGCTCCAATCCATTGTTTAATACCACCAATACGCACCCCTTCATGCGTTTTTACCTTTTTTTGAGCTAAGCAAAAAGATGATACTATAAGTGCTATTATGACGATTATTCTGGAACGCTTCATATACTTGACTCTGTAATTTTCGAACTTCAAATAATTCGTAATCAGACCGCATCTGTGAGTAATTAAATTTACTAATTGAATTTAACTGTTGACTAAGATAAGTGATGTTAAAGGTTGGCAAATTGTACTCGTTAAATTTATAAGAGGTTCTGCGATTACTTTTTAAATAACTAATGTCTGTCCTTTGTCCTAAGCTATTATAGGTTATAATTCGTTCTAAGCGATTAGCTGTGGTTTTAACCCTATATACTTTTTGGACATTTCGAGCGTCATAGACATGAAGATGACTATAATCGAGTTTGCCATTTTTCTTGTAATATTCGATTTTAATCAGTCGTTCTTTATTGTCATATGAGCGGCGTTGGGTGAGAACAAATTTGTTATCATCAAAAGCTTTGACATAGGTTTCGTGTAACAAGCCATCAGCATTGTAGATGAATTTTTGATGTTTGCGAAGGGTTTCGTCTAAGCTAGTTCTAAGCGTTTCTTTATGAAGGCCCTCTGAATAAATATAGTTACTCCTTGCTCTAATTTTCCCGTCCTTAAATTCTTTAATGGCGACTAATAACCCATCAGCGTTATAACGGTATTGAAATTTAGAACTCATAAGACGATTGAAATTGAAATACTGATCTTCTATTTTTTGGCCCTTGGAGTTATAAAATCGAATTGCACTGAGTGTACTGTCATTAGTTCTGGGATTCAAAGAGTAAGTGACTCGTTCTCTTATTTGAAGTTGCTGGATTATAGAATCTTCATTAACATGACTTTCTTGGGCGATCCCCATAAAAGAACAGCAAAATATCAGAAGTAGGCTATAAGATTTCAATTCGGTCGTAAATGATTTCTCTCAAAAGTAAAAGAAAAATCAAAACCTCCTATTTTAGACTCAATGATTGCATGAGACTCTCAAGAATCTCATCTTGATCATCCAGTAAATGATCTTGGATTCTTATGTCAGGCATGACCCCATGTTCTTCGCTATTGCCATCGACTCTAGTTATATAACCTTTGGCCACCTTTATTTCAATACCTGTTTCAGGTAAATAGTAAGTAAACTGTGAGCCGTATAAATTTGGTGATTCTGTTGTTGGTTCACCTACTAAAGTGGCAAAACCGTAATCTTGGATTTGAGCTGCCGTAACTGTGGATTGTGAATGCGACTGCCGGTTGATCAGCACATAAACGTTACCAATAAAGCGCTTATTCTTTGCTTGTGGTTGATAATCCTCAAAACTAAATTTATAGGATTCCCCATTCTTGTGGCTTAAAAACGACTTCCAGTAGGCTTGCGTTGTATCGCGATGCTTTAGAACATCGTCTTTTAATCTTTGACTTGACTTTAGAATTAAGTCCGAAGTCCACTGAAACGGATGGTCGGCAATATAAGAAACCAGATAGTCACCAAAATCGTCTTGACCACCTGGATTGTTTCTTAAATCGATAATTAAGGTTTTGGTTTTATGACTTCTAATCTGTTGAAACGAACTATCAATAAACACTTTATAGGCTTCCAAATTACCACTTAATTCTCCTGGGTTTAAATAGGCGATATCAGATGTTTTAAATTCAAATTGCCGTTCAATATTGTAAACTTCATTGCGCTTCATTTCAAAATCATCTATTAAATTAACGGCTCTAAGCTTAAAGGATTGGGCTCGACCCTTATTAATAATAGTTACCTTAAAGTCTTGTATCTCACCAAATACCTGCCAATACAATCTTGGAAAGGAAATAAGCTCCATCTTAGCTAGTTTAAACGCGTGACGTTCTGCGGAAATATGTGGATAGATTTGCTTAAGAATGTCGTTTATAGGTTGACCATTAATGGCAATGACTTCACTTCCAATTTCAATTGAACTCTCGCTCGACCAGTTTTTTCTAATTAAGGCTTTGTTACCTTCAAAGGCCAATTCTAAAGGAAAAAGCGTGCCACCTGCGTAAGCATAATCGATATACAATTGGCCAGGAAAGGGTATTTCGGTATGTCCGTTATTAAGCTTGCTGATTAGCTTTTGATAGAGGTTTACTGTTTCTAAAGCTGACAGCGAGTCTTTCTCAATGCTCCCTCTTAAGTCCTGAAATGTGGAATTGAAATCCGCTTCAGAAGTATAGGCAAATGCATTTAAATGGGTTTCAACAAGACTGGTTCTTAAAGTTTCCAAATCCGATAGTACAGTTTGCTTTGAAAAGGTCTTCGAATTTTGACTTGCCAGACTAAAAGTCCATATGGATAAAACGATAGTTAAGATGTATTTGCTCATTGTGGTTAGTTTTTACTCTAACACAACGAATAAGCTCAAGTCTTGTTACAGATCTTTTTTTAGAAATGAATGGACTTTATTTATTTACTCTTAAACTTTCAATAACAACAGCAGAAATAACCAGTGTTCCTCCAATAAATGTATTTAGATTGGGTTGTTCGTTTAGAAACAAGTAGGCTAGTAAGATGCCGTAAATGGGTTGCATGGAACTTATTAGGCTAGCCGAGCTTGCTGAAAACTGCTTAAGACTCTTTACGAAAAGGGTATGGCCAAAAACGGTAGTTACAAGAGCTAAGGTCACTAATGCGGGTAAAAAGGGCGCCACTTCTCCCTTTTTAAAATGGTACATGGCTGGGATTAGAATCACCGTGACGACCAGCATTTGTAAAAACATCAAGCTACTTTGGTTATAACTATGAACCTTTGGCTTAAGTATGATATTGCGCAAGGCATAGCATAGGGCAGAAAGCACGCCAAAACAAATCCCTTTGAAGTAGTTGCTACTTAAATCAATTTCAGGCGTTAAAATTATCATGCCAATGATAACAAATAAACCAGTAAATATGTGTGAGCGATGAAATTTGGTGCCTAAGATTAAAGGTTCTAAAAGAGCTGTGATGACAGGGAAGGTGTAAAGGCTAATGAGAGCAATGGCGACATTGGATATCTGCAAGGAATAGAAATAGGTCATCCAATGGAATCCCATAAATAAGCCACTTAGTAAAATGGATAAGCGGTCTTCCTGCTTGACTTGTAGGCTGTATCCGCGAAATTTTATATAGCACCATAAGATTATGACTGAAAACAAAGCTCTAATAAAAATTGTCAAAGGAACAGCAAGATCAATATAGCGCCCAAGTACCCCTGAGGTACTTATTAAAAGCACGGCTAAATTGAGTTGAAACAGTTGATTAAAATGATGGGTTTTCAAAATTGGTGTATACAATCTAAAAACAGGTTCTAAGACCTGTTTAAATTAATTTTGGAACAAAGTACCATCGCTATTATTAATCCCAAGAGAGTCTAATTCAGTTTTTCAGAGCTTGTGAGTTGGTATTCGTTTTTTAAATTTCTATACACCACCACTTTCCAGTCTTCACCATTGTCTAAAGTGAAATGCACCTCATAATTTTTTCCACTAACAATTTGTGTTTTAGCAGCACTGATAGCACTAATCTTTGCCGAGAGATTTAGTGTGTTTACAGCAAATTCTAAGGCTTTCTTTACCTCGTCCGTAACTTCAGCATCTGACCATCCGCCGGCAAGGTTTTTTGGCTTTTCCATAGTCTCGTTGGTGCTTATTGGCTTGGACTCTTCTTTTCTGGTATGTTCACAATTAAATATACAAAACGTGACTATAATAAGGCTAATAACTTTAAAGGTTTTCATGAGTTATAGGTGTTAAAAATTATGTTTTGGTTGGTACAAATCTTCAAAGACCTCTGGATTGAAGTGCAAAGGTTTAAAATTAGGCAACCATTGCAATTGGTGATGCCTTGTTTTTAGAGGATCAAAATAATAACTATCCTGCCTAATGCCTATCCAACTTACTGTGTTATTTTCAAATTTACATTTATCATAAAGGTAAATACAACAATCATCTTGACATCCGTAAACAGGTAGCAAGCTCGTGGATTTTAATGAATTTCGGAAATCAAAAGGGTGCGGCTTAGGATGTGTTATCGGCATAAATTCTTCTCTGTATCTGCCTTTAGTAAACTCTTCGGGATAAGTATTTTTTAACTGATCCTGAAAGAAACACCCGTTAATAAACAGGTCTTTGTAAAGCGCTTGAGCATTACCTTGTAAATGACGATTGTGTAAACCTATGCTATCCAACGACTAGTCTACTTTTTTAAAGGTTAATAGTACCTGACCATTAGCATCCAGAAGATGCAATTGCCCAGGTTCTTGTCGGTATTGACGCACAGCATTCAAAGCCGCGTTAATTGCATTAGGCTGTACCATATCTGGACAAGCCTTTTTGGTGCTCATAAGTGGTCCAAACGTAAGAGTATTGGCTGAAACCTGCTTAATGCTACCTCTTAAGTTGTTGCAACCATCTGAGCCTAAAATTGTCATTTGTCGTGTGTTTAATTCTATATAAGGTCTTTTTTTGCTGTTTTCTACCGTTACAGCGGTATCAGCAATGTCAGTGAGGGCCCAAACGTCATTTAAGCGCAATAGTTCATCTGGTTTTTTAGAAATGACTTCCACTAGCTTATACCGTATTGAAGACGCATCTGCAGGAACATTAGCCGGGTCCATTCGAATGAGTTCTACTGATACCTCATAGATATAACCAGGTTCATATGTAAACCCTTCAATATCTTGGTAAAAATTGGACCACGCTTCCTCGGGTGAGTATTTTACTTGTAAGCATTGCATAGGGCCAACACCAACGCAGTCAATTCTTGCGCTATTAATCCATAAAGCCTTGGTTTCTGGTGTAATGTTGCAGGACATCATAGCAAATGATATTAGGATGAATACTGTTGTCGTAATTTGTGTTCGTCTCATAGTTTATTACTAACATGAATTTTATTAATCGCTCGTTAAGCCAAGCACGTCTACTTTGGCCCGTTTGGTTAAAAGCATGTTACCATAGGCTTCATAAGTAATCTCAACCTGCTTAAGCTTTTGTCTTTCTGTATTCTATACGGAATGGTACTGGTGCCTTTTGTCAAAATTCCAGTGCCCTTAGGATCGTGTGATTCTTCAGAACCATCGGAATAAATCAAGGTTGTCTGTTTGATTTTTAAACTGCCTTGACGGCATGTTAGTTTTATCTTAGACACATCCCTTTCATCACCGTAAAGTGTAATTCGATCTTTTTCGGCTTTATAGCTAACATCCTTTTTGGCTAAGATTTTCCAGTCGCTGTCTTGAGCATAAATTACTGAGCTAGTAAGTAAGACGGCTAAACAAATGGACAAAAATCTACTCGTTCTAGAAGGTATGGACATTATTCGGTGCTAATAGTTGCTCGGTTTCTTATAAACAGGACTTCCACCTTTAATAGTTTCTAAAACCTCTAGGTTTTGCAATTCTGAAGGTTCTATTTTAAGTGGATTGCGGTCAAGTATAACAAAGTCAGCCACCTTTCCTTTTTCGATAGTTCCTTTGGTGTTCTCTTCAAAATGTTGGTATGCGGCCCAGTCTGTTAATGCCTTTAGTGCTAAATAGGGGCTTATACGCTCATCTGGTCCAATGATTTGCCCACTCCTTGATGCTCGAGTTACCGTGGCTGATAAGACCCGTATAGAACTTGGTAATGCTACGGGGGCATCGTGGTGGCTGGTAAACCTCAAACCTTTTTTATAGGCTGTATTGGTTGGGGATATTTTGTAGGCACGCTCTTTACCCAAGACCGAATTCACGTGATAATCACCCCAGTAAAAGGTATGCATAGGGAAGAAAGAAGGCCACATTTGCTCTTCTACAAAACGGTCTAACTGGTCTTCTCTAGCGGTTTGAGCATGGATAATAACCGTTCTTCTATCGTTGTTACCAAATTCTTTATTGGCTTTACTCACTGCAGCAATGTATTGGTCAATGGCCGAATCACCATTACAATGGGCTAAGATTTGAAGATTGTTTTGATAGGCGTCAGCCACGTGCTTGTAAGCTTCCTCGTCCGTCATGCTCTCGTATCCGTGGTAATCATGAGGTTCGCCAGAGGGGACAATAAGATAGGGGTGTGATAACCAAGCGGTTTTGCCTTGGGGAGAGCCGTCTAGATTTAGTTTAACGCCACCCACTCTGTATTTGTTGGTATAGGTTTTACCTTGGTATTTGGAGTTGGCACCTTCTCTATTGCTAAGAATATCAACATACGACACAACATCTAATATAAGTGCATCGTTTTCAGCGGCCCGCTCCATGGTGGCAGAACCATCGGGAGTGCTGCGGCCTTCTTGTGCTGTGGTATAACCAAATGACGCGTAGAGCTCTTGCCCTTTAACCAGCATGTCATCTTGCAACTCTGGGGTCATATTAGGAAGGATAGCGGTTAACAGAACCATAAAGTGTGCCACCTCTTCTAATACTCCATTAGGCTCATTACTTCCAGAGACCCGTCTTATTTTTCCTCCTTTAGGATCTTTGGATTCGGCAGTAATTCCTGCCAATTCAAGACCTTTTGAATTTACAACGGCAAGGTGTCCGGATTGGTGTATAATATAAATAGGTATTTCAGTAGATACCGCATCTAAATCTTCCTTGTTGGGGTAGCGGTCTAATTGCGAATCGTCATAGCCAAAGCCAATGGCCCAACCCGTGGTATCAATGAAATCTTTGTTATTAGCAATCCATTCTCCCAGAATCTCTTTGAGGGCTTCAACACTATCTCCTGTGCCATCGGGCGCTGGAAGCAAGTTGGCGGAAGCGGCTTGTAAGCCCACATTAAATACGTGGCCATGCCCATCAATAAAGCCAGGGAGCATGGTCTTACCTTGCAAATCTACAAGATCTGCTTTGCCTTCAAAGCGCGCTAGGGCATCTGCTTTACTACCCGTAAAAATGATTTGACCCTCCCGCTCTACAACAGCCTCTAAATAAGCCGGCTCTTCACCTGCCATGCTTATAATATCACCACCATGATATAGGGTTTGTTTTAGCTTGTAGGGCTCTGCTACGGGTGTGCTATCCGCACTTTTTGCATTGTCGTTTTTGCAGCTAACGGCAAGAATAATTAGCGCTACTGCAATTATGGATTTCAATGGTTTCATACTCGATAATCTAAAAATTAATTGACTTATTTGGATTTTAAATTGTTGGCCTTGATAATGTTAAATGTACCGTTATAGATGGTGGCTAATACCTTTAAATCTTTAATGTTCAAAGGGTCAACCTTAAAAGGGCTGGCATCTAGTATTACAAAATTAGCACGTTTGCCCTCAGCAATGGAGCCAATTTGCTGTTCTAAATTAAGGGTGCGTGCAGCATCAATAGTTATGGCGCGCATGGCCTCATAAACTGAAATGCGCTGGTCTTGCGAAAATGCGCTGTTTTGAGAGGTTACGCGATTAACAGCGGTCCACGCAAGTGTCAGTGGTTCCATTGGAGCCATGGAAAAATCGGAGTGGAACGAGACCGGAACATCGCGTTGTACCAAGCTGTTGATGCGCACTAAATTTTCGCCGCGCTCCTTTCCTAAACCAACTTCACTGTACTTGTCGGCCAAAGCCCAAAGGTAATAAGGGTTCACAGATCCTTCGACACCCATATCTGCAATTTGCTGTGCCATATCGTCTGTAAAATACCCCATATGGTGTAACGTAAAGCGGTGATCGTTCCGAGGATTCCGCTCTTGGTCGAGTTCAAGGTAATCAAGAACTTGCTGAATGCCTTTATCACCGTTTGAATGCACGTGGATTTTATAACCGTTATCCCAGTACATACTTATTTGTTCTTGAAACAAATCTAAAGGTGTCATCCATTCGCCGTGATGGCCGTCTATATAGTCATCCTTCATTTGCATGGCTTGACTGTAAATTGCACCATCTGAGAAGAGCTTTACTTGTTTGGGTAAAAAGTGAATATTGTCAGTGCTGTAAGTGCTTTCTAAGGTCTCCATAAAATTCATGGCCTCTTTATTGCCACCTTTCATCGAAAAAAGTTGGGTTCCACTGGGTATTAAGTACACATCATAGGGAGGATTCTTTTCCATTTCCTTCTTAAGAAGGGCCAGCTCGCCATTAAAATCAGAACTTGGAAAGCCAGGTTCAGCTACAGTTGTAATACCATTTTGCTGAATTAATTGCGTCATCATTCCTAAGCCTTTCATGTAGCGTGTGGGCTCAAGCATTATTGTTGCCATTTTTGGTACCAATGCTAACCAGCCCCCCTCGTAAAAATGCCCTTTGTCCCATTCAACCTGGGGGTTACCCTTAAAATCCTCTTCAGTAATACCTAAAAGGGTAATTGCAGCATCGTTCAAATAAATTTCGTGAAACGAGCGGTGGATAATACCAACCGGTTTGTCTTTGGTAATGGTATTAATCTTGTCTCGTGATAACTCTCCATGCCATAGTTGATGGTAGCCCCAAATAAAATACATCTCACCTTCTTTAGCATTTTCGGTAATGGATTTGGTTATACGTTCCATGTAAGCCTCATGACCTGTGACCCCTTTTTTTGTGCCATTTGGTAGTACCCAGTCATAGGGCGCAATAATTTCATTGGGTAACATTGTGGCAGCTAACGACGGATGTACATGTGGCTCTACTAAGCCAGGCATTAAAACATTTCCTTTTAAGTCGTGTAGTTTAGCATCTGGAAATTGTTTGATTGCATCAGCGTTCTTGCCTACAAACACAATGTCTTCATTTTGCGTCACCACCGCTTCGGCGAGTTCCAATTCTTCCCCGTTCATAGTTATGATGTCACCACCATAATAAAATATTTGTGAGTCGGCTTTAATCTCAGATTGGTTGGTCTCATGGGTTTGTTTATTGGACCTGAATTCTTTACATCCAAAGAAGAAAGTCAGTAAGAGAAAAAGACTTAAATTTAATTTTTTCATAGCTTTTAATTTTATTTAATATAACTAAATAAATTGTTGTTTATAAATACGTTACTAATGATATTTGAACAACCATTAAAAGCAGAAAGGGAATGACTAGATACCCCATGACATCTCTGGCTTGCAGTTTTACTCCCTGTCCCATGACAGGAAATACCAATAAAAGAAAAAATGGTTGCATCAGGTTACTTAGACTTTCGCCATAAGCAATGGACATGGCAGCTCGTGATAACATTTGTGTTACTTCAGCTTCGGGAAGGCCTGCACCAATTTCAGCAACGGCCCCAAGAACACTCGGACCTACAACAGCAAATTCACCGCCAGCAGATGGAATGGCAAAATTCATTAACCCTCCAGTGAAATAAGAGAACATAGGATAGGTATCAATAGTGGCAACAGACGCCATTAATTCCGCAATACGCGACCCTAAACCAGTATGGATCATAATGCCCATAATGCCAGCATAAAACGGATACTGAAACAAAATCCCTGAAATGTTAGAGCTTGACCGTTTCATGGCAATGGTATAGCGCAACGGGGTTTTGTGAATCAAGAGACCAATGATTATGAAAATAAATATCATAATGTTAAAATTCAGGTCAAATCCATTTTTGTAGAAATAATTGATGATGTAACTAAGTCCCATTAGACCAATCAGTAGTTGTAGAACTTGACTGTTATTCAAACTGTCTGACAGGGCCCTAAATGGTAATTTATAGCTATCAGCCTCTTCTTTTATAGACTGTTCCTTTGTGTTCTTGGATGAGGAAAGCTCGTTGGATAATTCCATTGGTTGTTGGAGTCGGGGGACTAGAAATAAGATCATTAATGGCACCAAGACTAAAAAGAAGACAAGCATTACAATATTTAGACTAGAACCTAAAGTCAAATTTGTTTCAATAACATTTGACAGAATGCCTGCTTCAATCAGAAAGTTTTTTTTGGTGTTCAAGAGAAGGGGTATCGAGCTTGACAATCCGCAGACCCAGCTACTCCATGATAAATAGACACAAGCTACCAAAAAGGGATAATGCACTCCCTTAACTCTAAGGGCCAACTCTCTAGCTAAGACTGCAGTGATAATCACCCACCCAAAACTGACCAGGCACAACAAGGAACCGACAATCATAACAAAAAAATAAACCTGCTTAGGGGTGCCAACAAATTGAGCCAATTTATCTATCAAACGACCTACCATTGGAGAAATGGCAATACTATGGCCTGTAATGACAATGAGAGCGATTTGCATCCCAAAAGCTAGCAAGTCAAAGAAACCGTCGTACCAGGCTCTTACAACGTCCATAGGGCCCGAGCCTATGAAGATCATGGCAATAGATCCAGTGATCAGGGTTAAAAGCAGCGCAAAAACAAACGAGCTTGGCATAAGTTTAGTGAAGACATCGGTAAAGCGTTGGCCTAATTTGGTTAGCATAAAAAACAAATTAATGCTACTAAGTTAGCAGATATCGGAAGATCTTTCCAAATAAGAGGCGACACAGAGCTTTAAAGTTAATAAGGCGTTAATTAACAACTGGCTGCACTTCTTTAACAAGCTTATAACATTAGTGGGGCTTATATGAGTCTAACTTAGGGTTAACTAAAACAATCATTATAAAAAAGGTAGAGTTTGGATTGAATCTTCACTTCTGTATTCTCTAAGTATAACATAAATAGTTGCTCGATTGAAGGGTTTTTACTTTAATCGATAAGACTAACGATTCTTCATCATCAAAACACGTTCAGTTTTGTTTTGGAAGGTCTGACTGGGGTTGGGGTCAGACCTTTTTTTATAAACGCTTAAATACTCCAAATGTAAAATTCTGGATCGTATCAAACGGGGTTTCATGGTCTATCTGAAGTTGTTGAATACATTCAAAATGCTCAGTAAACATAGTGCTTAAAGCAGACGATGAGTATTGTTTTATAGGAATGCCACTGCACTTGGTGGGGCCGTTTTCTGAAAAAGTTCCCACTACCATAGCACCATTTTCCTGAATACTTGAGTTGACAAGACTTACATAAGATTTAATTTCCGAATCACTTGTTAAAAAATGCAGCGCTGCTCTATCATGCCATAGATCATAGCTTATTTCTGGTTGAAAGTCTAAAATATCTGATTCTATCCAAATGATTTTCTCTGAATTGTCTCCTAGCCGTTCCTTAGCTCGGTCTATGGCACTCTTTGAGATGTCCAAAACAGTGAGATTGGTGAAGCCCAACTCAATTAAATGATCTACTAGGAAACTATCGCCACCCCCAATATCTATAATTGCGGCATCTTTAGGCAAGTTTAAGGAGCCTATCAATTCAAGAGATGTTTTTGGTTTGGGTTGATACCAGCTAACTTTCTCTAATGGTTTGGTCTTGTAAATTGCTTCCCAATGTGCTTTTCTATCAAATGTACTCATGATATATAATTCCAGATATTTTTAAATTTTCCCATTTGTCGATAAGTATTTAGGATGTTGGCATGTTGGGGTAGGGCCAGTGTGGGATCATCTTTGAGTATACGTTTGGCTTCGTATCTGGCGCGTTCCAAAATCGTCTTATCCTTAACCACGTCGGCGATTCTCAAGTTTAGAACTCCACTTTGCTGTGTTCCCATAATATCGCCCGGTCCGCGCAATTTTAAATCTACTTCAGCAATTTCAAAGCCGTCGTTAGTCTTAACCATGGTTTCCAAACGGGTTTTACTATCATTACTTAATTTATGACTGGTCATTAAAATACAATAACTCTGTTCGGCACCTCTACCTACACGTCCACGTAACTGGTGCAATTGTGAAAGGCCAAAGCGTTCTGAGCTTTCTATGATCATTACCGATGCATTTGGGACATTAACACCAACCTCAATAACAGTAGTAGCAACCATGATTTGGGTTTCACCTTTAACGAATCGTTGCATTTCGTATTCCTTGTCAACAGCTTTCATCTTACCATGAACAATGGATATTTGATAATCGGGCATAGGGAATTCACGTGAGATGCTCTCATAACCATCCATAAGATCTTTATAGTCCATTTTCTCGCTTTCCTGTATTAAAGGGTACACGATATAGACTTGTCGACCTTTGGTTATCTCATCTTTTATAAAACGAAACACTTTAAGACGGTTATTATCGTACCGATGTACAGTCTTAATAGGCTTTCTTCCGGCAGGTAATTCATCAATGACCGAAATATCCAAATCTCCATATAATGACATTGCTAAAGTTCGAGGAATTGGAGTGGCTGTCATCACCAAAATGTGAGGGGGATTTATAGAAGATTTTTCTGATAACTCTGATTTGGATCCTTTTCGCCACAACTTAGAGCGCTGTGCCACTCCAAACCGATGTTGCTCATCGATTATAGCAAGGCCTAAATTTTTAAACTGCACCTTATCTTCTAGTAGGGCATGGGTACCAATTAAAATCTGTAAGTCTCCATTTTCGAGGGATTTATGAATTTCTTTACGTTGTAAAGTAGTGCTTGAACCAGTTAGTATATTTATACTGATATTCAGTTTATTACACAATTCACTTAATCCATTAAAGTGTTGAACTGACAAAATTTCAGTTGGCGCCATAAGGCAACACTGGAAACCGTTGTCAAGGCCTATTAGCATTGACATAAATGCAACAATGGTCTTTCCAGATCCCACATCGCCCTGCAATAACCGATTCATTTGGGCAGAACTGCCTAGATCGGAGCGTATTTCTTTTAAAACGCGTTTCTGTGCGCTTGTTAGTTCAAAGGCTAAATGCTCTTGATAGAAGCTATTGAAGTAATTGCCAACCTGGTCAAATGTAAATCCCTTTATTCGAGATTTGTGAATTAAATTCTTTAAAATTAGCTGTAACTGTATGTAAAATAATTCTTCAAATTTAAGTCGAAATTGAGCTTTACCTAAAACCTCATTAGACTTAGGGAAATGCACATTGAATAATGCATCAGATTTGGAAATCAACTTTAATTCTTTTAGTAAATCTGGTGACAAGGATTCTGAAAATTGTCCTTTGGTCTCCAAAAACAATTGCTGCATTATTTTAGAAATAACCCTGTTAGTAATACCTTTATTGGAGAGCTTCTCTGTTGATGGGTAAATGGGCTGCATGGCCGAGCGTAGATTTTTTTCATGCTCTGACTTTAATTCTAGGTCTGGATGTGGCATGCTGAATTTTCCTCCAATCAAATTGGCGCGACCAAATGCGACATAGGTCTGACCTACTTTAAGACTTTCTCGAATCCATTTTTGACCTCGAAACCAAACTAATTCCATGCTTCCTGTGTCATCAATAAAATCAGCAACTAAGCGTTTACCGCGTTTTTGTGTTACCTCTCTGAACCCTTTTAAAACTCCAATCACCTGTATTTCGGCACTGTTTTGCTGTAGCTGATTGGTCTTGTAGTAACTCGTACGATCAATATAGCGGTTTGGGAAGAGGTTGATGAGGTCCTGATAGGTGTGAATTCCTAATTCCGATTTTAAAAGGCTAGCCCTGTTAGGACCAACACCTTTTAGATAATCAATGGGGGTTTGTAAATTCACTGGCATGGGGCGAATTTACCAAAATATTGGCTTTTGATGGAATGGTATTTGTTGTACATTGCTCTGTGTCTAAATATAGTCTTAAATGAGAATTTTAGTCGTGTTGTTTGTTTTTATGTCTTTACTGTTGGAAGCACAGCAAACGGAATATGTTGATTTTAAGCAAATATCAGCTGATTTAGAATTTGTCCCTGATTCTGCCAAGGTGAAAGGACAAGTAGCAATTAGCTTTAAGATTTTGCAAACGGTAGATTCGGTGTCTATTGACGCCAAGAATTTTGAGGTATGTAATGGTGATGCGACCAAATGGATTAATTATGACCTCAAACACTCCTATGACGGTCAAAAGATCTGGATTAAAGGCAAATTTGTGCCTGGTGAAATGTACACCTATAACCTGCATTACGAAACCGTACCTAAAAAGGCGCTGTACTTTTTAACCAAAAATGGTAACTATCATATTTGGACTCAAGGGCAGGGGAAGTATACCAGTAACTGGTTGCCAAGTTTTGACGATGTTAACGAAAAGGTTGTTTTTGATTTGCAGATACAATTTGATAAAGATTACAAGGTTCTTGCAAACGGTCAATTGGATAAAATAGACGAATTGGAAGGATTGAAAGCTTGGCATTATTCTATGAAAAAACCAATGTCCAGTTATTTAGTGGCACTGGTCATTGGTAAATATGAGGTTGATTTAAAAAAGTCTGATTTGGGCACTCTCATTGAGCTCTATTATTATCCTGAGAAACAAGAGGAGCTGGAAACTACATACCGATACTCAAAAGGTATCTTTGATTTTATGGAGCAGGAGCTGGAGTATGAATATCCGTGGCTGGTTTATCGGCAGGTTCCCGTTCATGATTTTCTCTATGCAGGAATGGAGAATACAAGTCTTACTATATTTTCTGATGCCTTTGTGGTGGATTCAATTGGTTATAACGATGCTAATTATATCAATGTGAATGCTCATGAATTGGCGCACCAGTGGTTTGGTGATTTAGTAACGGCTAAAAGCGGGGAGCACCATTGGTTACAGGAAGGTTTCGCTACTTATTACGCGCTTTTGGCTGAAAGAGAATTATTTGGAGATGATCATTATCATTTTCAATTGTATCAGTCGGCTCAGGAATTAGGCAGGCAGGACGATGCAGGTAATGGCACTTCGCTTCTCAATCCAAAATCCAGCAGTTTAACGTTCTATCAACGCGGTGCTTGGGTGCTTCACGCCTTGCGTACTCAAATTGGAAATGCAGCATTTAGAAGGGCTGTCAATACGTATCTAAAAACTTATGAGTTTAGTTCGGCTGAAACGGATGATTTTTTGTCTATTGTAGAGGCGCAAACCGAGGAGGATCTGTCTGAATTCAAAGAAATGTGGATCGTTCAGAGACGATTTCCTTTTGAGGCTGCAATAGCTCTTCTTCGGAAGCAGTCTGAATATATTAATGAATATATAATGATTGATTGTTCAGCCAACAGCTCTAAATGTGCAGATTATTTAAAGTATGGGGTTTCTGATGAAGCTAAAATCAAGGTGATTTCGCAGCAACCTGGGCTGGTTACAAAAACTACATTTAAAAACGGTTATAAGGTGCGACGAGCTATTGCGCAGTATGTAACAACTATTCCTAAAGGCTTAAAGAGCGACTATGAAACACTTTTAAAGGATCCGTCCTATCAAACTGTGGAAAGCGCCTTATACAATTTGTGGGTTAATTTTCCTGCTGATCGTTCCAAATACCTTAGTTTGACCAAGTCTATTGAAGGTAATCATAAGAAAAATGTCCGGTTGTTATGGTTGATTCTTAATTTGAATACGCCTGAATACCAATCGGATCAAAATCAAGAGCTCTATAACGAGCTAGTGAGCTATACTAATCCCATGTATAATGCGGACCTACGCATGGATACCTTTCAATACCTCGAGCTGTTGAAGGCTTGCAACGATGCCTGTAAGATTAATTTAGAACAAGCCAAAAGCCATCACAACTGGCGCCTGGTTAAGTTTGCGAAGGAAACGCGAATGGAGTAGTGGTCTACTCGGAAATGAACCACCCTTGGTGGTGCAAAAACTCTTACTCTTGCCTGCACTAGGTGCTTTTACCACATTTCCCCCACTTCCTTTTTAATAAAAGAAAGAGCGGCATTACTGGGTGGTTGCTTGTCCATAAGGTCGGTTAAAACGACTTCTCTAAGCTTATTAGCGGTATCGGTTTTATCCGACATAGCGGACTTGCGTATGAGCTGAATTGTAGCATTTTTTGCTGCGGTTATAATACTCCAACATTCATCACTTACATAAATTTGTTGCGATAGGTTATGTTCAAATTCTTGTTCAATTGTTGCTTGAAGTAAATTTTCATAATCCCCTTTATTAGAAGAATTTGGGTGTACTCTAATTAATAATTTTGCCGGAGAAATACGTTCTAGAAATAAAGCCATGCGCTCATAGGCCTGAAGCCGTAATGGAAAGGCCTCACGTTGCATAGCTTTCTGTAATAAAAAGCGTCTTCGGTTGTATTCGTTCTCAATATGTTGTTTAAAAAAATAGTAGGCAATAGCTCCCGTTATGACCGCTGGAATCATGTATAGGAACATTTCAATAAATTTCTGTGTGTTCATGTATGTATCTCGTTAGTGTATATGGTAACGGTCTTAAAAAGACATTATTGGTCTAAATAGTCAAAAGTGAGTTGTGTTAGTGCTTTGACCCCTAGTTTTAACCCGTCTTCATCAATTTTAAAATCGGGAGTGTGATGCGGAAAGGCTTCTGTGCTTCCTGGTGTCATACCACCAATGAAGAAATAGACTCCGGGGACTTCTTCCTGAAAATATGAGAAATCCTCACCGCCAGTTGTAGCCTTCATAATTTGTACATTATCAGTTCCTGCTACTTTTTGCAAGGTGGGCAGCATGGCTGCTGTTAAGGCTGGATCATTAAAGGTAATAGAGGTGTTGCTCTGGAACGAGATTTCCGCTTCACCACCATAAGCCTTAGCAATAGTTTGGCTCATTTCGGTCATACGTCTAATAATCATTTCACGCATTTTAGGATCCAGGGTTCTCACAGTTCCAATAAGTTCGGCACTTTCAGGGATGATGTTAAAACGGGTTCCTGCGGTAATTTTACCAACTGTAATTACCGCTCCTTCATCAATTAACCGTGCTTCACGACTAATGATTGTCTGGAAACCATCTATGATCTTAGCTGAAATTAATATTGGATCCACACCTGACCATGGTTGTGATCCATGGGTTTGCTTACCCTTAACATTAACAACGAAACGTTCTACAGCGGCCATGATACCGCCGTCTTTGTATTTGATAGTGCCAACTGGTGTTTCAGAATTGATATGTAATCCAAAAATAGCATCTACATCTGGATTTTTAAGCACTCCTTCTTTAATCATGAGTTTAGCTCCTCCTTCTTCACCTGGTGGAGGGCCTTCTTCGGCCGGTTGAAAGATAAACTTAACAGTACCCTTGATCTTGTCTTTGTTGTTGCTCAATACCTCGGCCACTCCCATAAGTATGGCAGTGTGGGTATCATGACCGCAGGCATGCATCACCCCAGTTTCGGTATTTAAAAAGGTGGTGGTTACTGTGGATTTAAAGTCTAAGTCGTTGCGTTCCGTAACTGGAAGAGCATCGATGTCTGCTCGTAGTGCCACAACCTTACCAGGCTGGTCTCCTTTTAGAAGCCCTACAACACCAGTTTTTCCAACTCCTACAGTTACTTCCATCCCAAGCCCTCTTAAATGTTGCGCAATTTTTCTGGCCGTCATAAATTCACGATTGGATAATTCTGGATTTTGATGGAAATCACGGCGCCACTCAATAACCTTGGATTCAATGGCATCTATATCATTATCGACTGATGTTTGCGAAAAGTTCAAAAAGGGGGTCAGTAACAGAAGGACTAGGAGTTGTTTCATAGATTTTATTTTGTACTAATATATTGAAATTTGTCTATTCCCCTGTTTAGACCATTGTTTATAACTAATAGGAAATCCTTTGGCTAATGCCTAGTTGAATATGTAATTTCACTTTTTGAAATTTAGTCCATTTGGAAGCCTATTTAAGTCAGTTAAACGATGCACAATTAGCCCCTACCTTGCAAAAGGAAGGGCCTATGATTGTTATTGCTGGTGCGGGATCAGGGAAAACAAGGGTGCTTACCTTTCGCATTGCCTACTTAATGAGTCAAGGGGTAGATCCATTTAATATTCTGGCCCTTACGTTTACCAATAAGGCTGCCCGAGAAATGAAGGGTCGTATTGCGGATATCGTAGGGGAGAGTGAAGCTAAAAATCTCTGGATGGGTACCTTTCACTCCGTATTTGCCAAAATATTGAGAATTGAATCTGATCGCTTGGGTTACCCTAGTAATTTTACCATTTATGATACCCAGGATTCCGATCGTTTGATCACCTCTA
The DNA here is from genome assembly GCF_003362725.1 of Winogradskyella aurantiaca. Taxonomy (GTDB): domain Bacteria; phylum Bacteroidota; class Bacteroidia; order Flavobacteriales; family Flavobacteriaceae; genus Winogradskyella_A; species Winogradskyella_A aurantiaca. The sequence goes on along the minus strand of NZ_QKTV01000008.1, from coordinate 74,583 downwards.
TTATCAAAGAAATGGGGCTAGATAAAGACGTGTATAAACCCAAACAAATTCGCTCACGAATTTCGTCTTATAAGAACAGTCTCATAACGGTAAAAGCCTATTTCAGCAACCCTGAACTTATGGAGGCCGATGCCGCTGCGCGTCGCCCGCGTCTTGGGGATATCTATCAAAATTATGTAGAACGCTGTTTTAAAGCGGGAGCTATGGATTTTGATGACCTTTTGTTAAAGACTAATGAGCTTCTAACGAGGTTTCCCGATGTGTTGATGAAATATCAGGACCGGTTTCGATATATTTTGGTGGATGAGTATCAGGACACCAATCACTCCCAGTATTTAATTGTACGCGCCTTATCCGATCGTTATCAGAACATATGTGTGGTTGGGGATGATGCTCAAAGTATTTACGCCTTTAGGGGGGCTAACATTAATAACATTCTCAATTTTCAGCGCGATTATGATGGAGTGAAGGTGTTTCGCCTGGAACAGAATTACCGTTCCACTAAAAACATAGTAAATGCCGCTAACTCCGTTATAGACAAGAACCAGCATAAATTAGATAAAGTCGTTTGGACCGCCAATGATGAAGGTGCTAAGATTAAGGTCAATCGTCTTATGACCGATGGAGATGAAGGACGTTATGTAGCGAGTACCATTTTCGAGTCCAAAATGCAGCAGCAGTTGCATAACAAGGATTTTGCAGTCTTGTATAGAACAAACGCCCAATCCAGAGCTATTGAAGATGCCTTGCGGAAACGGGATATTAAATACCGTATTTACGGAGGTCTTTCATTCTATCAACGCAAGGAAATTAAGGATGTTCTGTCCTATTTAAGGCTAATTGTTAATCCAAATGATGAAGAGGCCTTAAAACGCATTATCAACTTTCCAGCAAGGGGTATTGGACAAACCACGATAGACAAGTTGGTTGTTGCAGCGAGTTCACTGGACCTCAGCATATTTGAGATATTAAAGCGAATCGACGATGTGTCTGTACCTGTTAATTCTGGTACACGGAATAAACTGCGGGATTTTAAGACCATGATTGAGAGTTTTCAGGTCATGAATGAGGGGGCCAACGCCTTTGAATTGGCTGAGCATGTGGTTAAAACTGCCGGATTAATTCGTGAGTATAATAAAGACGGCACACCAGAAGGGGTAGCCAAAATGGAGAACATTGAAGAGTTGCTTAATGGAATAAAGGACTTTGTAGAAGGTCAGAAGGAGATTGCCGACAGTACAGCTTCTTTACCAGATTTTCTTGAAGATGTAGCTCTTGCCACGGACCTTGATAATGATAAAGGGGATCCGGATCATGTAGCTTTAATGACAATTCACCTGGCCAAAGGACTTGAGTTTCCGCATGTGTTCATCGTTGGAATGGAGGAGGATCTATTTCCCAGTGCCATGAGTATGAATACACGTAGCGAGCTGGAAGAGGAACGACGGTTGTTTTATGTGGCACTAACACGAGCAGAACAGCAAGCTTATTTAACCTACACCCTTAACCGTTACAGATGGGGAAAGTTGATCGATGCTGAACCAAGCCGCTTTATTGATGAGATTGATGATCAGTTTCTGGATGTCATTACCCCATTTGAAGAACAACGTTTTAATCCTATGTTGGATGCTTCTATTTTTGGGGATCCGGAACCCTCCAGACCAAGTTGGGCTGAGAAACTAAAATCTGTGGATCAGAAGCGCTCTCAAAAACGCTCCGCTAATAAGCCTGCTACTTCCAATAAGTTTACTCCTCCTAAGAAGTTAAAGCCGTTGTCTAAATCTCAAGGGGCTACTAATTTATTTGATAACAAGCTCACCGTTGGTAATATGGTCAACCACCAGCGTTTTGGTCGGGGTGAAGTGTTGAAGATTGAGGGTCAGGGTGCTGATACCAAGGCTGAGATCAAGTTTGAAAATGGCGGTAATAAGAAGCTGCTGCTGCGTTTTGCAAAGCTAGAGGTGTTAGGGTAGTTACTTAACCATGCATACGGAGTTGATGTTACCTCGGCTGTCATACTCAGCTACTGAATTGTAAGGATCTGTCATCCACTCACCATCCACAATAAACTTGTAATGGTGCTTGCCACCAGTTAATTCCACAGTAGCCATCCAGTAACCATCTTTTTTATGCATTTTTATTTCATGCTCATTCCAGTCGTTAAAACCACCACTTAAAATAACAGTGTCAGCATATTCATAACCCCATAATTTAAAATCTACCATTTTAGTTACCTCAATAACCGAATTGTACCCCTCGTGATCATTTTCAACAAGTGACAGGTTAGCAGGGTCTTCTATCCATTTTCCATCAACAATGAATTTGTATTCGTAGCGGTCTGGGCGCAATTGTAAGGTGACGGTCCAGCCATCATCGGTTGGTAACATCACAAAATTGGTCTCATCCCAGCGATTAAAGGTACCGCTAACAATTACTTTTTTAGCAGTGGAGTAGCCCTTAAGATTAAAAGTGACATTTCCATATTTGGTAGCAAAGGCTGAGTACAGACGTAGGTTATAGACATGCATCTCATCTCCGTACTTAGACCTGGCCGTTATTTTATTTTCAAATTCGTCTGTTGGTTCTGCCCAATGCTCGCCGTTCACCACAAATTTAAACTCCCAGTCAAAATCACCTGTAAAGTCTGATAATGGTTTTGTTAGCTCATAATTGCCATTCTCTACCTGTTCCATTAACCAGGAATTCGGGGACCAGTCGTTGAACTCACCTGCTACATAAACTTCTCTAACAGGGATATTAAAATCAGTGATATTACTGTAGTCTTCTACATTAAAAACAAAGGTCAGCCATTCGCCATTGATTCGATAACCAAGACGTGTTTTGGATTGCGCTATGGACGCGAAGCTCATAAGCCCAAACAGAAAGAGGATGATATGTTTTTTAGTTTGAATTTTCAATGATGACTGGCTGTGCAATAAAATATAACTGCTGTTTCTTGTAGTTTATAATTGTTCGTTGTTGTTTAAAGAATTCAAAACCAAGCACGCCGTCAGCAGTGGTGCCAAAAGCCTGCTTCATTTGACGCAAGTTAGTTAAAACCGTTTTCATAGGGCCGAAGTATATGGATTCATTCAATTGAACACGATACAGTTTGCCAGTGGTCACCTGTTTAGATTTGCCACTGGCATCTGACAATTTCATGGTTTTGGTGGGGTAAAAAAAGGCTTTTATACTTGGGTCAATCTTTTCGTTTAATTGGTTGTATTCTGCACCGGTATCCAATACAAATTTGGCAGGTCGCTTTCCAATAAATCCATTTAATAAGATACTATGACGCTTGAGTTTAAAGTCAACAGAGTCGATGATCTTTTCAGCATATACCTTGTTGGTCAAGCGCTCTCCATGACGATCAACCTTGGTCAAGGTAATCTGGTTTAGGTACAAATCAATAAACACCTCAAAATCCTTAAGAACACTGTAACCAATGATACCTAATAACTTCATTTTTTTGGTATCCTCGAAATGCGAGAGATCAATGACGTCAGCATTTAAACTTTTTACTGTAATGGCATTCATTTGAAAGGCATTCAAGACTTGTTGCTTAACATTGTCCATAGAAGCATGTACGCCTGATCGGTCCATACCATCCAGTTCATAGGTTTTACGATCCATAAAATGACGCTGGTTGAGAATTAAATTCAAAGAACCGGTGTCAATTATAAAATTTCCAGATCTACCTAATAAATCAGCTTCCACCACGATTAATTGGTCAATAACTTTAAATGGAATCCGTGTTGTATTGGCATTCACATAAACAGCCTTGCTAAATATAATGGGCGGTTTTACATCTTTAGCAAAGACCCACACGGAGAGTAACATTGATAAGATGGTGATTTTTGATTGATGCATATACTTATAGACGATAACAACAAGGGTACTGTTACAGTTTTTTGTTCCAAAACAAATGAGCTTGTATATTGGCCATCGTTTTTTTATTAAGTAACTTTAATTTATGGCCGAATTTGTTAAGATATACCCGGAAAATCCCAATGAGAGGGGTATGCAAAGGGTAATAGATTGTTTGCGTGATGGAGGACTTGTTATTTATCCAACAGATACGGTGTATGGTTTGGGTTGCGATATTAATAATATTAAGGCATTGGAACGCATTGCTAAGATCAAACAGGTCAAACTTGAGAAGTCCAATTTTTCGTTTATCTGCGAAGATTTAAGTAATCTCAGCGATTATGTTAAGCAAATAGACACCAGCACTTTTAAAATTTTAAAACGGGCGCTTCCAGGTGCCTATACATTTGTCCTTCCGGGATCAAAAAGTCTCCCACATCCCTTTAAGAAACGAAAAACAGTTGGTATTAGGGTTCCTGACCACGCTATTGCTTTGGGACTGGTTAAGGGCTTAGGAAACCCTATCGTCTCCACCTCTATACGGGATGAGGATGACATAATCGAATACACTACAGACCCTGAGTTGATTCTTGAAAAATGGGATAAGTTAGTAGATATGGTTGTAGATGGTGGTTATGGTGGTAACGAAGCGTCTACGGTTATTGACCTAGCACAATCACCCCCTGAAATACTGCGTGAAGGGAAAGGTAGTCTAGATATCTTTTAACGAGTACTGAACAATCCCTTAAAATACGGCATCTGGCCATAAAAAAGGACTAGAGATATAAATCCGCAGACTGAAAACCCAATGAATAAAGGGGTAACCGAGTCTTTAACAAAACTCCCAATAAAATCAGCAATGGGAACGGCCATGACGGTGGAAATGAAACCATTTAATGCCGAACCAATGCCTGCAATATGTCCCATAGGTTCCATAGCGAGGGCTCTTAAATTCCCGAAGAGAAAGCCAATGCAAAAAAACTGTACCGCGAAGAAACTTACCAAGATTACGACACTTGGATTGGGGTGGTTAGCATAAAGTAATAAATACAATATACTGGTAAGTACATAACCTAACATGGCCATATGTACCAGTTTCAACATACCTAAACGCACTACAAGCCTGCTGTTTAGAAAGGTGGCAAACCCCACAGAAATGGCTAAACTCGCAAAGATATAGGGAAACTCCTGTCCCAATCCATATTGGTCCTCAAAGATCTGTTGCGATGCACTGAGATACACCATAAAAGAACCGGTAATAAAACCAGACAAGAGGGTAAAGACCACTGCAGGTTTTATTTTAAAAAAAGCTTTAGTTCCTGTGACATATAAATTAAGTCGGTACGCTATTTTAAACTTGGGGTTCAGTGTTTCGGGCTGCCGCCACCAAAACCATAACATGACTAGTACCCCAAAGCCCAGAGTTACGCCAAATATCGATTGCCAGCTGTAGGCATTCATTAAAAATTGACCTAGAGTTGGTGCAATCACGGGTACCAGAATAAATACCATAACTACAATGGATATGATTTTAGCCATATAATCCCCACTATAACTATCACGTATCATCGCTATGGTCATGGTTCTCGGGCAAGCAAGTCCCACTCCCTGGAGCATCCTACCAAACAACATCATCTCGAAATTACGGGTAGTCAAACATATGATGGAGGCAATAATAAAGATTACAAATCCCGTGTAGACAATGGGTTTACGACCAAAACTATCCGATAAAGGCCCAAAAATGAGTTGGCCAAAACCCAAACCCAGAAATATAGTCGTTATAAGTTTTTGATTGTCTAAAGGATTCCTGACGGACAGGTGCTCTCCAATTTGAGGTAAGGCTGGTAATACCGCATCAATTGAGAGGGCCACAATAGACATCAACGCTGCCATAAGCAATATAAATTCCAGTTGCGACCTATCCGTTGTTTTCATGGCGCAAAAGTAAGCTAATAATTGTCTAATTTTAGAGTTTGACTATTAATCAAAAGTTAATAAAGCCAAGAGGCCCAATTATGGTAACAGAACATTTAACGCGTCTCTTTTCAAGAGACTTGGACAAGCTTATTGCTGAGCTTAATTCATATCAAAACGAATCGCACTTATGGTTGCTGGACAAAGACATTTCCAATACAGCTGGTAATTTGTCACTGCACCTTGTAGGGAACCTCAATCATTTTATTGGCGCAAGCATTGGTAATTCAGGTTATGTACGTCAGCGGGATTTGGAGTTTTCACAGAAAAACATCCCTAGAGAAGAAATAATCAAGAGTATTGAAGCTACCAAGCTGATGATAGCTGAGGTGCTAACGGCTGTTACTGAGGAAGAACTCAATCAGGAGTTTCGTCGCAATCCTTTTGAGGATTATATGTCAACGGAATTCTTTTTACTGCATCTCTTAACCCATTTGTCCTACCATTTAGGCCAGATTAATTACCATCGCCGATTATTGGATGTTTAATTTGATGGCACTATTAATTTAAAATCATTGTAACCATTGGAGAATAAAACAAATTCTAACAAGTCACGTGTGACCATGGTCCAGGCCTTTAAAACCATTATCTGGCCGCGACGTCGTCTAGTATTTATAGGCTTGATACTTATTGTTATACGAAGTTTGGCAGGTCTGATCCTGCCCTGGCAGAGTAAGGTGCTTCTGGATGATGTGGTTCCAGGAAAGGACCTGAGTGCCTTATATAGCTTAATAGCAATCGTTATTTCTGCCATATTTATTCAGGCATTAACCTCTTTCTTACTCACTAGGATATTAAGTGTACAGGCGCAATTTTTAATTTCTGAATTGCGGGCTCAGGTACAAAAGAAAGTACTATCACTTCCGATCCGGTTTTTTGACAATACCAAATCCGGAGCTTTAGTGTCCAGGATCATGACTGATGTGGAAGGGGTGCGTAATCTCATAGGAACGGGATTGGTACAGCTGGTTGGTGGTTCTATAACAGCAGTATTGTCTTTAATAATTCTTATTGGCCTTAATCCCTGGATGACCTTATTTGTGTTTGCACCACTATCGGTATTTGGCTATGTAGCACTTAAGGCCTTTAAGTACATACGACCAGTCTTTAGAACACGTGGTAAAATAAACGCTGAGGTTACCGGGCGTTTGACCGAAACCCTGGCTGGTGTGCGGGTTATAAAAGCCTTTAATGCCGAAGAGCAGGAAAACCGCACTTTTGAGTTTGGAGTGCAGCGCTTGTATGAAAACGTTAAGAAGAGCTTGACGGCTACGGCTCTTATGACCAGCTCTTCTACTTTTTTAATAGGTATTGCCACCACGGGAATCATGGGAATAGGAGGTTATTTTATGATTCAGCAGGAAATGACTGCTGGGGAATTTTTATTCTTTACCCTTATTCTTGGCTTTATGATTGCACCCATTGTGCAGATGAGCAATATAGGAAGCCAGTTGACCGAGGCTCTGGCAGGTTTAGACCGCACTGAAGAATTGATGAATCTCGATTCTGAAGAAGATGATAGTGAGCGTAACATTGTTATAGAAAAAATGAAGGGTGATATAGCCTTTAATAAAGTGTCTTTCTCTTATGAGCAAGACAAGCCTGTTCTTAAGAACATTTCATTTGAGGCTCCTTCTGGTTCAGTAGTGGCGTTGGTGGGTAGTTCAGGATCCGGGAAATCCACCATAGCTGGGCTTTCCGCCACCTTTTTAAATCCTGATGAGGGTATGGTGACTATTGATGGTCAGGACCTCTCTAAAGTGAAGTTGCAAAGCTTCAGGAAGCATTTGGGTGTGGTCTTGCAAGATGAATTCTTATTTGAAGGAAGCATACGCGAGAATATTATGTTTCCGAGACCACAGGCCACGGAGGAACAACTACAGCATGCTGTTAAATCGGCTTATGTTAATGAGTTTACGGATAGATTTGAAGAAGGGCTAGACACCTTAATAGGGGAGCGGGGAGTGAAGCTTTCTGGCGGGCAGCGCCAGCGTATTGCCATTGCTAGGGCTATTTTGGCCGATCCTAAGATCATTATTCTGGATGAGGCTACATCCAATTTAGATACGGAGAGTGAAGGTTTGATACAAAAAAGTTTATCGGAACTCACACACAACCGGACTACCATCGTTATTGCCCACCGCTTGAGTACCATTAAGCGTGCCAACCAGATTCTGGTAGTTGAGGCTGGTGAAATTGTGGAACGTGGTACACATGATGAGTTGTTAGCCAAGGAGGGTCGCTATTACGATCTGTATACTTTTCAAGCGAAAATTTAATTAAGGCGTTAAATATGTGTTATCAAACCAGACAAATACGAACCGTCAAGGATCTGGAACTCAAATACAAGGTGGGTCTATCCAACTCAGCCTACAGGGATTTGTTTGATCAACCGTCCTACCATCTCAATGGTTTTGCACACCCCAACATGCTTATTATCCCCCAGCAAAAGCCAGAGGTACTGGCGCCAGGCATCTGGGGTATTGTCCCTGCTAATAAACAGCCCGAGGAAATTAAAGCTTATTACAAGGAGAGCATCCGCTATGGCTCCGGATTAAATGCCAAGAGCGAAAAACTCTTTGACCACTTTATTTATAGGCATGTGGCCTTTAGCCAACGTTGTATTATTCCAGTTACTGGTTTTTTTGAGCCGCATACCCACTTAAAAAAGAAGTACCCCATTTACATTCATAGAAAAGATGACGACATTTTCTCATTGGCTGGGATTTATACGATAATTGGGAAACACGTCACCTTTTCAATTCTTACCAAGGCAGCCAATCCGTTTTTTGCCAAGATCCATAACGAGAAGAATAGACAACCAGTGATGCTTGACGCGGAAACCGAAAAAGAATGGTTAAATAGTGCTCTTGAGATGGAAGCAATTAAGACGATAATTGCTAGAGATAGTCTTAAAGAAGACTTGGAAGCCTATCCCGTGAGTAAGGATTTGTACAAGCGGAATGTGGATTCTAATGTTGATACCATTACCGATCCTGTGAGCTATGAGGTACTCAATGACACTTCATTTTAACAAAATTTTAGTATTTTTAAGTCACTTAAAAAATCAATTATGAAAACTTACTTATCACGTATTGCATTAGCCGCAATGGTAATTTCCGCCTGGTCATGCAAACCCAAATTTGACAAAAAGTTACACGAAGATATTGCGGCTGAACATACCGCCCTTGAAAAAGAACACTACAACATGGAACAGCTCCATGAAGATCTAGAGAATGAACATGATCGCTGGGTTGAAGCTCATGCAGCTTTGCCGGATGCTGACTCCATCCATATGGATATGGAGGCCAAGCATCAGGCCTTAATCGATGCTCATGCTGAAATTTTAAAAAAGCATGCAGGTTTATTAGAAAAGCATGCCGATTTAGAAGCCAAGCACGAGTTAGGTGAGTTAACGACTGAAGAAGCTCAGGCGGAGCATGAGGCTATGAAAAAAGAACATGCCGAAATGCAGGCTGATCATGAGCAAATGGAAGCCGATCACAACGTGATGCGTATTGATCACGAGGTCATCATGCAGGAACATGAAGCTGAGGCTGAAGAACAAGAGGAAATTTCTGAAGAGCACTAGCGAGTGTTTAAACAATAAAAAAAACCTGCATCTGCAGGTTTTTTTACGCCTAGTTCTAAGGTCTTTCGAGTAGACGTCTTAAGCCTTATTTTTTAAGAATGGCTATATTGAAGGAAATATATAAGTAAAATAAATACTTGGTGTTTGTTGAATAATTGACTTGAATATTGAACACATTAAAATCATAATAAAATGAAGCATCTAATAATATTTTTATTACTAACCTATTTTAGTTTATTCTCGGCAGAGGCTCAATTAAGTGACGTGCAGTCGAAAAAAATTGACAGCTTATTTATGGGTTGGACTGAAGCAAATCACCCTGGCGGTTCAATTGGAATTATGAAAAATGGTAGTGTCATTTACTCGAAAGCATTTGGTCTTGCAAGCTTGGAATATCAAATACCAAATACGGTAGAAACTATATTTAACGTAGGATCTGTGTCCAAACAATTTACAGCTATGGGAATTGTTTTGCTTCAGGAAAGAGGATTGTTGTCAGTTGATGATGATATACGCAAATATCTGCCGGATATGCCAGATTTTGGTCATAAAATTACTATCAGGCATATGTTACATCATACTAGTGGCATGCGCAGTTTACATGCTATGCTGGGCTTAGCAGGTTGGCGTGATGACGACTCAAGGACCAATGAAGATTTATATCGTTTCATGTTGAAACAAAAAGACTTGAATTTTTTACCCGGAGATGAATATTTGTATTGTAATACAGGATATATGCTTATGGTTAATATTATTGAAAACGTCACTAAAGAGAAATTTCCACAATGGATGAAGATCAATGTTTTTAGCCCTTTAAGAATGAAAGACACTTATGTAGAAGACAGATATGATCGTATCGTTCCCAATAATGCGACATCTTACTATAACACAGGAGAAGGTTTTTTCAGAGCTGTAGAGTATTGGGGTTATGTTGGTTCTGGCAATGTACATTCAACAACTTCTGATCTTCTTATTTGGCTGCAAAATTTTAGCACCCCCGTTCCTGGCTGGGAATCATCCTTTGAAACACTTACAACGACGGATAATCTTAACGATGGAAGTATCAACAATTATGGTTTTGGTGTGTTTATGGACGATTTTAAGGGATATAGCAAAATCCAGCATGGTGGTGCTATTGGTGGATTTAGAGCTTATTCAAGTCATTACCGGGAGGAAGAACTAAGTATTGCTGTTTTAACAAATTACTCATCCTCAAATTCTGGTGGAATTGAACGCAATGTGGCTAATATTTTACTAGAAGATAAACCAACTACAAAAAATATAACAATACCCAAAAATACAGAAAGCAAAATAGCCTATCCTTTAGAACAGCTTACTGGAAAATATGAAATTCAGGCAGGAGTCATTGCAACTATTTCGATAAAGAATGACTCTTTGAGTGTTTTACAAGAATGGAACAATTCTGAGTACACTATATACAACACCAAAGGCAACTCCTACGAAATACCAAACACAGATGGCATTGAGTTTATTTTCTCGGAGATTAAAGATCAAAAAACACAATTACTTACAGTTTACCAAAATGGGAATAAGATTGTAGCCAAAAGATTTACAGAAGTAGATTTATCAAGTATCAGTTTAAGTGACTACACTGGACGTTTTTACAGTCCTGAACTCGAAAGTACTTTGGATATTGATCTAAAAGACAATAAACTATCAGGTCATCATGCTAGGCATGGTGATTTCCCAATAGAAATTATAAAAAAAGACGCGTTACAGATTCCGAATTTTGCGACCATTGATATTGTTCGTGGTCCTGATAATAATATTACAGGAATCAAGGTTACCAATGGAAGGGCAAGAAATGTTTGGTTTGAGAAGCAGAAATAAAAACTTAAACGCATAATGTATGAATGCACTTGCGTGGCTAGTCGCTCTAATCGTTTTGAGCGCCAGTCGAAAGGCCCGTCTAGGCGGATTCTAGTATCCTACGACAGAGTTTGTATCGAACATGCGGATATTTTTGACAGAGGTTGGAATCGATTTGTAATTGGTAAATGCAGTACTTAAAAAAAATTATCACAAAAAACTCGAAACGAAGCTTTAGTTACCATACTGATAAATAATAACCTTATGAAAAACTTCTTTATACTAATACTTCTAAGCAGCTCCGTATTTACATTCAGTCAAACTTTCGATAAGCAAATCGAGAAGATGACCAATGCTAATGAAAAGCAGGTTATTGAATGGAGGCATTGGTTTCATGAAAATGCAGAGTTAAGTAATCGAGAATTCAAAACAGCAGATCGCATTACTTCCATATTAAGAGAAATTGGATATGAGCCACAAACAGGAGTAGCCAAGACGGGTGTGGTGGCCGTTTTAAAAGGTGGAAAACCCGGACCGGTGGTTGCCCTGCGTGCAGATATAGACGGCCTTCCGGTAAAGGAACGCGTAGACATTCCCTGGGCATCCAAACAATTAGGAGAATACAATGGCGAAGAGGTTCCGGTCATGCACGCATGCGGACATGATACCCATTTAAGCATCTTACTGGGTGTGGCCAAAATGCTTTGGGAAATAAAAGACCAAGTACCGGGTACGGTAAAATTTATTTTCCAACCAGCTGAGGAAGGAGCACCTCCAGGAGAAGAGGGAGGGGCTGAACTAATGATTAAAGAAGGAGTACTTAAGAATCCTGATGTGGATGCCATCTTCGGATTACACATCGATACTTTTGTTCCGGTAGGAATTTTACAGTGCCGACCTGAAGGTATTTATGCGGCTTCTAATTCCTTTCGAATTGATATCAAAGGTCGGCAAACCCATGGTTCAGCACCCTGGTTCGGTACAGACCCTATCGTCACTGCAGCGCAAATTATTAATAATCTCCAAACAGTAGTGAGCCGAAATGCTGAATTAACCAAGGCACCTGCTGTGGTGACCGTTGGGGCCATTCACGGTGGAAATCGCTCGAATATCATTCCTGAGGATCTTTACATGTTAGGCACCATAAGAACACTGGATCCCGATATGAGAGAAATGGTATTTAGAAGAGTACGGGAGGTGGTCACTAAGACGGCAGAATCTAATAATGCCGAAGCAAACATCACAATCGACAAAGGAAGTCCCGTAACCTACAACGACCCTAAACTATATGACCAGATGCTGCCATCCCTTATGCGTATAGCGGGTGAAGGGAAATACGAGGTTATGAGACCAATCACGGGAGCTGAAGATTTTTCTTATTTTCAAAAAGAAATCCCTGGATTATACTTTCAAATTGGTGGGAGTCCTCTGGGCAAAGATCCAAAATCAATAGCAGATCATCATACGCCTGACTTTTATGTAGACGATGCAGGAATGATGCTGGGAATGAAAGCCATGATGGGGCTCACTCTGGACTACCTAGTTAATAATTAAAATAGGTTATGGAATTAAATGAATCCAGAATCAACTTAAACTCTAATAGTGTTCTTTGCTTGTTTACATCACTATAACTATGAATTCCATACCCATCTTTGTCAATATTAGGAATTAGACCCGATTGCAGCATGCCTCGTCTGCACACTGGCAATAACGTCTGTTGTACAAGTGTAGACCAACCAGAGACAGGGCAGGGAGGTAAATGATGCTTTCGGCCAATATCAGCCATTCTAATTTTTCATTAATTATGACGAACGTAAGTACGCTCCAGGCCAACCAAAAGGCGTATTTAATCCAGTTTTTACTGGTGTTTTTTACCGTCCAATACACGGCCAAAAAGGACAGTCCAATAAATAAAAGGTCGATGCTCTGCCACCAAATTGGGACATTGTGATGAAGCTCATGGTCCATACTCGTGTGGGCTATAAATAAAAAGGGCGTCGCTACACAATGTATAAGACAAATACCGCTTGCTAGGGCTCCAAGGATGTCTACGTTATAGCTACTAAGTGCTTTAATAGTCATTTTATCTGATCTCTAGGTATAAGCTTAATCATCAACCCAATGCCCAATGTATGTGCCATTTTGAACAAAACCGAATAAACAGTTCAGAATAACAGATACATGTGTGACCAGAATTTATGGTTCGTTTAATCTATTGATGACAGTGAAACCCTTGAATTAAAGTCTGGTTTAGAGCATAAGTCCTAACATTACTAACCAAATAACACATAAGCGGTAAGTAAGTCTTTAGACTGATGGTTTGATAGATTTAAGAACTGATCTTGTTACAATTTAATGCAACTAAGTTGCAAAAATACACTAAAATTTGAATATGCAACTTAGTTGCGTTAATTTTGTTGCATGGGGGTCATACGAAAAACCAAATCGGTAACAACAATTCTCTCTTACTTTAGTGATGGTCATGAAGCCATCTCGGTGGTGGACCTTGTGGAGCGTTTAAGTGATGAGATGAACAAGACCACCGTTTATAGAGTATTAGACCGTTTGGAAGATGAAGGTCTAATTCATTCTTTCTCTGGTGCTAAGGGACTTACCTGGTATGCCAAATGCCATGATTGCAGCAGTCATCATCATCAAGATGTGCACCCGCATTTTGAATGTAAAGAGTGTGGGAAGGTTGAATGCCTGGATGTTAGTATTGAATTGCCACAAATAAACAATCGCCACATAGAAACGGCTGATGTGTTGTTAACCGGTCAATGTGACGATTGTAAAAATCTCTAATAGTTTATTCTAACTACAATGGTATGTTACCGTGCTTTCTGTCAGGCTCAGCTACCTCTTTATTTTCTAACATATGAAAGGCCTTAATTAACTTTCTTCGGGTATCCTGTGGGAGGATAACCTCGTCCACATAGCCACGTTCGGCAGCACTGTATGGGTTGGCAAATAGATCGGCATATTCCGCTTCTTTTTCTTTCCACTTGGCTTCCGGATCTTCAGCTGTGACAATTTCGCGTTTAAAAATAATCTCGGCAGCACCTTTGGCTCCCATAACTGCAATTTCAGCACTTGGCCAGGCAAAATTCATATCGGCCCCAATATGCTTGGAATTCATAACGTCATAAGCTCCACCATAAGCTTTTCTGGTAATGACCGTCACCCTAGGCACTGTGGCTTCACTAAAAGCGTAAAGCAGTTTGGCCCCATGAACGATGATCCCATTCCATTCTTGGTCCGTCCCTGGTAAGAATCCTGGAACATCTTCCAATACCAACAACGGAATATTAAAGGCATCACAGAAGCGCACAAATCGGGCTGCTTTTTTAGAGCTGTTGGTATCAAGAACTCCCGCTAAAAACATGGGCTGGTTGGCCACGATACCAATAGATTTACCCCCTAATCGGGCAAAACCAACAATGATATTCTCGGCATAGTCTTTATGGATTTCGTAAAACGAATCTGTATCAATAATCCCTTCAATGACCTCCTTCATATCGTAAGGTTTGTTAGGATTGTCTGGAACAATGGTTTCTAACTCCACACGTAGTTCATCTTGCAATTGGAATTCCAAATCTTCAGAAATCTCACGATTGCTCTGCGGTAGATAACTCAGTAGCTTTTTCACATCTTCCAGACATTCAATATCATTGGAAGAGGTTCTATGTGCCACTCCAGACTTGGTGGAATGTACACTGGCACCACCTAATTCTTCACTGGTGACTTCCTCGTTGGTGACCGTTTTTACCACATTGGGTCCGGTGACAAACATATAACTGGTATCTTCTACCATGATGGTAAAGTCCGTCATAGCAGGGGAGTAGACTGCACCACCAGCACAAGGACCCATAATGGCAGAAATCTGTGGAATGACTCCCGACGCCTGTACATTGCGATAGAAAATATCGGCATAGCCTCCTAAAGAGCGCACTCCTTCCTGGATACGTGCTCCCCCAGAATCATTAAGTCCAATAATAGGAGCTCCTACATTGACTGCCATGTCCATGATCTTACAGATTTTTTCAGCATGAGTTTCAGAAAGTGATCCTCCAAAAACTGTAAAATCTTGAGCAAAGACGTAAACCAATCGGCCATTAACAGTTCCGTACCCCGTAACCACCCCATCACCGTAGAACTTTTGTTTTTCCATACCAAAGTCCTTGGTTCTATGGGTGACCAAAGCACCTATTTCTTCAAATGAGCCTTCGTCCAACAAGTACATGACACGTTCACGGGCCGTTAGCTTCTTCTTTTGGTGCTGCTTTTCAATCCGAGCTTCGCCACCTCCTAATTTGGATAGGGCTAGTTTTTTATTTAATTCGTTTATTTTGGTTTCCATTGAATTGTATTTAATTGGTACGATTAATTAGGGACACGTAATAATTTTTGGTCTTCTAGATATTGCTTTAAAGCAAGCTTGGCGGCAATTTCAGCTTCAACCTCACTGGCTTCATCGAGAGTACTAGGCGAGTAGTAATCTTTGACAAAATGCGTATCAAAATTTCCAGATCTAAAGGCCTCATGTTTACACACGAAACGACCAAAAGGCAAGGTGGTTTGCACTCCTTTGACGTGGTAATTATCTATGGCGTAGATCATCCATTCGATCGCCTCTGATCGGGTTTTACCAAAGGTTATGAGTTTTGATAACATGGGATCATAATAAATAGGAATATCCATACCCTCTTCAAAACCATTATCAACACGAACGTGCTCACCAACCGGTAGCTGGTAGACCTCCAGATTACCAACACTTGGCAAGAAATCATTCAAGGGGTCTTCAGCATACACGCGCAATTCCAATGCATGGCCGTTAATCTTTAGATCTTCCTGTTTTATATCGAGGACTTCGCCACGTGCTACCTTTATTTGAAGTTCCACAAGATCCACTCCCGAGATGATCTCAGAGACTGGATGCTCAACCTGTAAACGGGTGTTCATTTCTAGAAAGTAGAAGTTATGGTCGGCATCCATTAAAAATTCCACCGTGCCAGCACCTATATAATCACATGACCTGGCTACATTAATAGCAGCTTGTCCCATTTTTTCGCGAAGTTCTGGTGTTAGAATGGCTGAAGGCGCTTCTTCTACTACCTTTTGATGACGACGCTGAATGGAACATTCGCGTTCAAAAAAATGCAGGTAATTACCATGCATATCAGCCATCACCTGAATCTCAATATGACGTGGGGAAGTCACGTACTTTTCAATAAATACAGAACCATCTCCAAAAGCCGATGTGGCCTCACTGATGGCTCGGCTCATCTGTGACTCTAAATCTGCCTCCTTTTCAACGATGCGCATTCCCTTTCCACCTCCACCAGCGGCTGCTTTAATCAAGATAGGAAAGCCGATCTCCTTGGCTATAGAAATAGCCTCTTTAGGGTCTGTAATGGCATGATCTACACCAGGTACCATTGGAATGTCGTAATCCTTTACGGCATCCTTGGCGGCTAATTTATCACCCATCATCTGAATGGCTTTAGATCGCGGACCTATAAAAGTGATGTCATTAGCCTCACATAATTCTGCAAACTCAGCGTTCTCACTTAAGAAGCCATAACCTGGGTGAATACCATCCACATCCATGGCTTTGGCTACTTCAATAATTTTATCTCCTCTTAGGTAAGATTCTGCAGAAGGAGCAGGACCAATACAAACAGCTTCACCAGCATACTTCACGTGAGGGGCATGACGGTCTACTTCAGAATAAACGGCTACTGTTTTAATTCCCATTTGTTTAGCGGTTCGCATGACTCTTATGGCAATCTCACCACGGTTCGCAACTAGTATCTTTTTCATCTTACTCAAATTCAATTAATAATGCGTTTTTATCCACGGTGTCAGTCTCGTTGACCTTCACAGATTTAATGATACCCTCACGAGGAGAGGTAATCACATTTTCCATTTTCATAGCTTCAAGAATCAATAGCGAATCATCCTCTTTAACCTCCTGGCCTTCCTTAACATTGATCTCAAGAATAAGACCTGGCATTGGCGCTTTGATATCATTCACCTGTTTATGCGCTCCTACAGAGAAGCCCATATGATCAATAAGTTGATCCAGATCGTCCTTTATCACCACCTCATAGCTATTATTATTGACTTTGATGGTGTACGACTTTTGGTTGAAATTGGAATCTAAAATTTGAGCCTTGACCGAAGCATTGTTTTGAAGAATGTGAAATTGATAGTCTTCGGTTTTAACAGCATCCAGATCCTGGAGACTGTCTTTACTAATGGTAAACTCTTTATTACCATTAACCTTTATTTGATACATAGGAATTTATTTTAAAACGAATGCTAAATTAGCTGTAAAAAGTCCTTGAAAATATGAAATAAATCATAATTCTTTAAAGAGTTTTAGGAATCTTAAACCACTTCTATTAGGTCTTGAAATTTGAATTCTTCTGGTGTGCTTTTATGGCTTTTCTAGATAATGCCACACCTACTATAAGCGATATAAAGGCACCGATGGATATACCCGGAATAAAGTTGATGAACAAAAAGAAATCATAGGCTCCATGAAATAATACCGCTAAAAATAGGCCCGTTAAATTGAGGCGCAATCGCGATTTGGAAAATTTAGCCTTACCCATGTAATAACCCATAAGTACTCCAAAGGTGGCATGGGCAGGAACGGCTGTAAAGGCTCTTACAATGGCAGTTGAGGAACCACCTTCTAATACATATAAAATATTCTCAGTACAAGCGAAGCCCATAGATACCATTACAGCATAGATAATCCCATCATAAGGTTCATCAAAAGCCGCTTTTGGTTGTGAATAATAGCGCACAACAATGTACTTGCTAAACTCTTCTGCAAGGGCGACCCCAATAAAGGCATGTATAAACTGTTGCCAAATACTGTACTCATCTGTAACACCAGTGAGATGACCCGTAAGGAAGTACAGCGCAAAAACTACGATGACACTTAGTACCGCCCCTAGTAAAAAACTTCCAATGAGAAGGGCTGGGGGCTCCTTATCATAACGGTCCTGTATGTACACATAGATGATAATTACCAGTACCGGTGCAACAGCCATCCAAAATAAACTCATAATAATCTTTTTTGAATTTGCCCAATGATAAACTGGTAATAGGGTATGTTGGTGGGTATAAAATGGCTGTTGGTTCTGCTGTTATTCAACAAAGTTTTAAACTCCGGTATAGAAACGAGTTTAATGGCTTCCACTTCTTCAGTATTGATAAGCAGTGAGGCCAAGGGAGTGTTGAATTCGGCAACAAACATTTGATGAAATTCATAATCTTTTATGGCGCCATTATTGTATTCTCCTTTATGCAGTTCGGCACCAATATGAATTAATTGCGATTCCTTGAGATCAATACCTATCTCTTCCTTGGCTTCCCTTAAAGCCGCTTCTTTAAAGGATTCGCCAGCATCAATATGCCCTGCTACCGAGACATCCCATAGCATTGGGTGAATTTGCTTCAGGTGACTGCGCTGTTGCAAAAGTATCTCACCAGATTTGGTGTACAACCATAAATGCACTGTATTGTGATACCACCCATTTTTATGCGCCTCAGATTTTAAAGCAGTAGTGCCGGTGGGCTCACCAAGTTCAGTAATAATATCAATTATTTCGTCCATAAAAAATAAACCTCAGACATCGAGTATCTGAGGTTTTATAGGTTTAATCGAAGTAACTAAAAGTATCTCCGCTCTTAATTTTCAGTAGCGATTCGTAAATCAGTTTAATCACATTTTCCACATCATCTCTTTGTACCATCTCTACAGTAGTGTGCATGTATCTCAGTGGTAATGAAATTAAGGCAGAAGCAACGCCTCCATTGCTATAGGCAAAGGCATCTGTATCGGTTCCGGTAGCTCTAGAAAGTGCAGCTCGTTGAAACGGAATTTCCTTTTCTTCAGCGGTTTCAGTAATTAAATCACGAAGACGTTGTTGTACTGCTGGCGCATAGGCTACCACAGGGCCTTTTCCTATTTCTGCCAATCCTTGTTTTTTAGGATCAATCATTGGAGTAGTGGTGTCATGGGTCACGTCCGTTACAATGGCGACATCAGGCTTTATAGTTTCAGTGATCATTTCGGCACCACGCAGCCCAATTTCTTCCTGAACAGAATTGGTGATGTACAATCCAAAAGGCAGCTTTTTTCCATTTTCATACAGTAAACGTGCCACTTCAGCAATCATAAAGCCACCCATTCTGTTGTCCAGAGCGCGGCAAACAAACTTATTACCGTTTAGGACATGAAACTCATCAGGATAGGTGATCACACAGCCCACATGGACTCCCATATTTTCAACTTCCTCTTTATCCTTGGCTCCAATGTCTATACAAATATTGTCCGGTTTTGGTGGCTCTTCTTTAACTCGACTTCTGGTATGAATGGCTGGCCATCCAAAGACACCTTTAACAATACCTTTTTTGGTATGAATGTTCACAATTTTAGACGGGGCAATCTGGTGATCGCTACCACCATTTCTAATGACGTAGATCAATCCCTTGTCTGAAATGTAATTAACATACCATGAGATTTCATCGGCATGGCCTTCAATTACCACTTTATAATCGGCCTCTGGATTGATGACTGCAACTGCAGTTCCATAGGTATCGGTAATAAATTCATCAACGTATGGTGTCAGATAGTTCATCCATAGTTTCTGGCCGTCCCATTCGTATCCTGTTGGGGCAGCATTATTTAAATATTTTTCAAGAAATTCTAGTGAAGAATCGTTCAAAATACTCGTGTCTGGCATAGGTCTTTAATTTTTGCCTAAATTAACAATATTCACAGGAATTTAGGGTTTAAGGAGCTATTAATTCTTAATTTTGAACGTCCGTTCAGGTGACGATTTATGAAGGTTTTTAAACTGCAATACTTCCTATATTTTTTCTTTATTCTTGTTGTATTTTCTCAAGGTATAAGGGCTCAGGAAAACCCTGTTAAAAAGGACAGTACTAAATTTGTGTATTTGATTGAAGGGGATTCCATTCCCATAACCTCTATTGAATTACGGGAAGTCCTGGTATTGCCAAAACTGCGTTTTGATAACAATGAGGACCGTCGCAATTACATCATTTTAAGAAGGCGCACGCTAAAAGTGTACCCTTATGCCAAATTAGCTGCTGAACGACTGGTGACCTTAAAGGAGCGATTATCATCTATAGATAAGCGTCGCGATCAAAAGAAGTATGCCAAGCGTGTCCAGAAGTACATTGAGCAGGAGTTCTCAGCTGAACTCAAGAAGCTTACCCGTAGTGAGGGCCGTATATTATTGAAATTAATTCACCGACAAACCGGTGAAACAGCGTTCGACTTGATAAAAGAATTGCGCAATGGGTGGCGGGCCTTCTGGTACAATAATACTGCTAGTATTTTTGATCTTTCTCTTAAGGTTATTTATGATCCCATAAATGTTAAAGAGGATTTCTTAATTGAGGATGTTTTGCTTAGGGCATTTCAGAATGAGATTCTGGAACGTCAGGAACCTGCTTATGAGATTGATTATTACAATCTAAGCGATAAATGGAGATATCAACCCCCAAAAGAGATAGATAAGTAATGCGTCAACAAACCAATACAGAAGAGCGTTGGAATGCCCTCACTCACGGAATTGCTGCAATTTTTGGAGTCCTTGGACTCATAGTCATGTGTATAAAGGTAGATGTGGATCAAAGTTGGGGCTTGTTCAGTGTCATGGTTTACGGACTGTCACTTGTCATTCTGTTTACAGCATCAACACTGTATCATTATGTGCGTTCAGAAGCCTGTAAGCATTATTTCAGGATTGTAGATCACATCAGTATTTACCTGCTAATTGCCGGTACCTACACACCGGTTTTGCTACTATTACTTTCGGATTCTTTAGGCTGGACTTTATTCTGGATTATCTGGGGTATAGCGGTTTTTGGATTGGTATTAAAGCTCTTTTTTACCGGTAAATTCGAGATCTTTTCAACCCTTTTATATCTGGTAATGGGTTGGTTGATTGTCTTTGACTTCACCAATCTTTCGAATGCCATGGATCCCTTAGGTATTGCCTGGTTGTATGCTGGTGGATTATTTTACACGGTAGGAATTGTGTTTTATGTGATACAAAAAATACCTTTTAATCACGTCATATGGCATTTGTTTGTCATGGGAGGCGCTTTCTGCCATTTTATGATGATCTATTTCTATGTCCTGTAGTTATTTCTTTTTCTTTTTCTTTTTTTTGTTGTTGTTGTTGTTGGTACCCAGTAATGCTCTAACACTTTTTGCTGGAATGATATACTGCGTGCCATCCAAGACTCCAGCTACAATGTGCTGAAAGGGTGATCTGTAAATGTTGCGCTCGGTATTGTAAGTAGCTGTTTCGTAGCGTTTCTGATTAGGCAGGTTGTTATGTTTAATTGCGGCATTGGCTATTGAACTTAACATGCCATCCTTTTTATTACTACCATCATCATTTTCCTTGTAAACTGTTAATTGCAGATTTTCATAATCCATTACTAGGCTGTTGCTGGAACCATAAAAAGAGGCATTCATTTTATAGTCAAGATGTTTCATTTGCCCTTCTTTAATTTCCACTCCCAGAAGTGGTACAAGGCTTCTACTAAGCGCTGTCATGTCCATGGGCCCTACCGTAGTATACAGTTTAAAAGAATCCCTATCATAAGGAACATTTAGTGCTATATTCATATCACCTGCACCATTTAATTTCGCCGTAAAATTGGCATCAAAATCCTTGAATTCCTCCTTGCGCTCAGGAAAGGTGGTTAGCTGTGTAATGGCGCCATTGACATCCGTAATTTCTATAACCCCCGTTTTTTTCTTGTTAACACTTAATTCTCCATACAATATGGTTGAATTGCTGATAAGAATGGAATCCAAATCAATCCTAAAGGGAATCTTATCTACAATCCCCTTAAACAACGGTTTTTCAACGTCCGGTGGTCTGGGGAGGTTTTTATTTCGTTTCATACTCAACATGAGTCCATCGATATGCATGCGCTCTGCCTCAATGTCCAGGTCTGACCAAAAACTAGATGAAAAGTTCATATTAGAAATACATAGCGAGTCTAAGGCAAATTCCATGACGTCATCCTGTAAACCTCGTTCTTCACTAATAGCTACCCAGTCTTTATAATAATGAAGTGAGACATCTTTTAAGATAATGCTCTCATTGGTCATGCTGTAATCAATAAAGCCTAATTTGGCCTCTGTGTAAGGATTGATCTGATAGTAGGCAGAATCCAATTCCACCTCGAGATTACCAAGCTTAAATGGTATAATATGTGTTAACTGAACCGAATCCGTTTCAATTTCACTAGCCACAATATTGATTCGGCTCAATTCGCCGATAAGGGTGGAGTCACCTTCTTTCATAAGAACCGATCCGTCTTTGATCTGAAACTGGTCTAGGTCTAACCTTGAGAGAATATCACTAAACAGCCCTTGCATACTTTGACCTTTAGTTTTTTTGGTAGAGTCTGCATAGATAGCGAGATCAAAGGTTGGGGAAACAAATTTTAGTTCATCGATAGAAACCGATTTGCTGAAAACGAACCTGCTCCACTTAAAACCACTGAGCTCCGCATAATCAACAGATCCGTTAACTATGACACCAGTAGTCTTTTTTGTCAGTGGAGTAATTTTTACCTCATCCAGAGTAATGCCTTTAAAAAGAGTGTGCAAATCAAAATCGGCATAAGTAATGTCGTAAGCCCTGTCTGGGTTCTTATTGATAAGGGCCTGGAACTTGGTTTCCAGAAACCACTCAGTTAACTTTAAAAGTCCAAATAAAACAACAACTACAATGAGTACAATTTTTAACCATTTCTTCATAATCATAGACAGGTATCAGCCTTTGTGCTGACACTCTGATAGTTAAAAATAGTCTTTTTTCTTGAAGCTGAACTAGGAGTGCAACATCCAAGTCTCAAATAATTCCATAAGATCGCCAACGGCTAGTGTCCCCCATAAAACAAGAAGCGCTACCAGATATTTCAAACCGCGAGGCACATTGAGATGTAATATTCGGCTAACAGCGGTATCAAATCCTGGTAGGTATACTAGGGCAAAAAGCATGTACAAGACACCAAATAAGACGCTTACATACCAGACATTTAATAAACCTATGAGAAGAAAAAAACCAAAAAAGAGGAAGGAACTAAAGCTCCAAAGCGAGATTGACCCTGTTTTCATTTGCTATTAATTAATCAATGGATGAAGCTAATATATAGAAATAACAGGGCACTACAAGGTAAAAAATTACGGATAATGTAATAATTATACACCTTTTATGAACAATTAATAATTAATTGGGAAATAAATAGCGATACATTAAATAATTCTCTTATTACCTTAATTTCTATAAGACTATTAAGAGGGCTTTATAATATCTCTGTATTCTTGAAAAAAGGCTTCAAATAGCATCATGTGTGTGTTAAAGAATTTCATTACCTGATGCCATGAATTCTTATTATGAATGGAAACTTTGGCTTCCAGGGGTATATATATGCGTGATATTTCCTTACCATTATCCAGATAGAAGCTTTCTTCAAAGATGGCGTCTGGAAGAAAATCATTGAGAAGAATACTTTTTAAGGCTAGCAATTTTTCCCAGCAGTTGATGCGGTTTTCAAGATCGTCCTCCAGATCCAGTGTCACATAGGCTTTCTTAGTATCGAAATAAAATTTAAATGAAAGACCCTTAATTTTGGTGTTATACAAGATCCATTTTCTTGGGAACGATTTTCCAAAACTGGTCCAGAATTCCTGGCGTAAGAGTCTACTTTCTTCTTTACTAAACATTATATAAAATAGGCTACTGCTATTCCGGCAACAATGGCGATAAGTTTTGACAAGTTAAACGAATGCCCGTCACCAGATTCAAAAATTATAGTTGTTGAAATGTGCAGAAAAATTCCAATAACTAATGCATTGGTAGCATATATGGTTTCAGGTTCTAGGGGTAATACGGCACTGCTCCAGGCCCCGAGCGGTGTCATTAAAGCAAAGAGCATAATAAACATTGTAATCTTAAGGCGTGATAACTTGGTCTTTAAAAAGTAACTTGTAAGTAGTATGGCAATAGGTATTTTATGAATGAGCACTCCATAAAGCATGCTGTCGTGGTGATGAATGGGAAAACCTTCTAAAAATGAGTGCAGTGCCAGACTAATAAAAAGTACAAAAGGGAAGCGGTGCTGGGATTTGCTAAAATGCATATGTCCGTGTTCTGCACCTTTTGAGAAAAATTCTAGAATGATTTGTAATAGGATGCCGCACATAATAAGCACTCCTGTTTTTTTGGCATTCATATGCTCGTATACCTCTGGCAATAGGGAAAACAAACTCATGGCCAATAAAAAGGAGCCGCTAAAAGACAGTAACAAGCGTATGGTAGACGATTTATGATCATTAATGACCAAGGCAATTCCGGCACCTACTAAAACAGCAAAAAAAGGAAGTACAAATTCCATGTGCTTTATTTAAAGATCATAATTAAACGTTCGGAATGTTGGGGGTGAAATTTTCCAAGATTATAATCACCAAAGACATCTAGTAAATGTACCCCTGCTTGCTCAAACAATTGTTCAAAATCTTCTAGAGTGAAGGCTTTAACACGTTCCTGAAATTCATAGTCTTGCCCTTCTTGAGTAAATGCAATATCCTTAATAATGTGTTTGTTTTCAATTTTACGCTTCAACCGAAAATCAATACCCTCCACCGTTTTGGTGTTTTCTGCCACTAAATGTGCTTCAACGTAGGCAACATTCATAAAATCAATCACCCCAAAACCATAAGGGTTCAACTCTTGACGAATGGCCTGGATGGTTTTTAAATTGCAGGTCTCATCCTCAAAGTATCCAAAACTGGTGAATAAATTAAAAACAGCATCAAAGGTATTTGGATAAGGGCGGCTCATGTCATGAACCTCGAAATTAAGAGATTCATTTTCAAACTGTTTGGCGTGAGCGATGCTTTGTTCAGAGAGGTCCACACCTGTCACCTGATACCCAAGTTTGTTTAGGTAAATGGAGTGCCTGCCTTTACCGCAGGCCAAATCTAAAATAGACCCATTTTTAGGTAAATTAAGATAGTTGGTAAGTTTATCCATAAACGACTGTGCCTCGTCATAATCCCTGTCCTTGTATAGGATGTGATAAAACGGGGTGTCAAACCAGGACGCATACCAATGCGTTTTTGCCGAATGGGTCATCAACACTAATTATTAGATTTAAGCACAAAGGCTTACAGGCAGCAAAAATAAATTATTTTTGCATCCACTTAGACGCTGCTCATGGAGAATAATTTCAGTATGCTTGCCAAGACCCTTTATGGGTTTGAACCCATTCTTGCCCGCGAATTACGCAATATGGGTGCCATAAATGTCAAGGAAGGAGTACGCAGTGTCTCATTTGAAGGTGACAAAGGTTTTATGTATAAAGCCAATTTAGGCTTGCGTACAGCCATCAAGATTCTTAAACCTATTAAGAGCTTCCATGTTACCAATGAAACAGATCTTTACAATCAGGTGAGGCGCTTTAAGTGGGAGCGCTATTTAAAGGCAGAAGGCACCTTGGCTATTGATGCTACAGTACATTCTCAGGTATTTACCCATTCTAAGTATGTTGCCTTAAAAGTTAAGGACGCCATTGTGGACCGCTATAGAGAATTGGATGGTATACGTCCCAATGTGGATTTAAAATTCCCAGATCTTCGGGTCAATGTGCACATCGACAGAAGCCGCTGTACCCTGTCATTGGATACCTCAGGACAGTCCTTGCACCAACGTGGTTATAAAACAGCTACTAATATTGCACCTATTAATGAGGTTTTAGCGGCGGGAATGATTCTTATGAGTGGTTGGGATGGACAAACCGACTTCATGGACCCCATGTGCGGTAGTGGCACCATTTTGGCCGAAGCTGCCATGATCGCTTGTAACATACCACCCAATTTAATGCGTAAGGAGTTCGCTTTTGAACGCTGGCAGGATTGGGATGTGGATCTGTTTGAGACCATTGAAGAGTCCCTTTTAAAAAAGACCCGCGAATTTCATCACGAGATTATTGGTTATGATAAATCCCCGTCAGCAGTACGTAAGGCAAAGGCCAATATTAAGAATGCCCATCTGGAGGATTTTGTTAAAATAGCCCATGAGGACTTTTTTAAAACTAAAAAGAATACTGAAGGCAAACTCACCATGGTATTCAACCCGCCTTATGGGGAACGTTTGGAATTATTGGACCTTGAAAAATTCTATGGGGACCTGGGTACTACGTTGAAACATGGTTATCCTGGAACCGAAGCCTGGTTGATTACCTCGAATCTGGAAGCTTTGAAGCATGTAGGATTGCGCCCTTCCAGGAAAATCAAACTATTTAATGCCAAACTGGAATCTCGCTTCGTTAAATACGAGATGTACGAAGGCAGTAAAAAGGCTAAGAAAAACACATAGGTTAGTTTTATACTAGTTGATCTTGTATTGACCAATTCCCAGAAATCGTTTTAGAATTTTACTAGGTTTAAAATAATTACGGTGGTAAAAGGCGTGTTTTTGCTTAACAATGGATTTAACATCGCGCGAAGTTGGCGGTTTCGATTGCTTGTCAATGACCAAATGAGGCCATTCCATACAGGTTAGCTTGAATTTTAAATCCATAAATTGCTGACTCAGTGCAATCTCCCCTTTAGTAATAATATTTTCTTTTTCTGTTTCTTCGCTCCCCGGAAAACCACTCTCTAATTGATTTAGATAGTGCATACTGGATAAAAATGCATAAGTCTGCACATGAGGTAGATCATTACTGTCGCTTCTTAAATGAAGGTCATAGAAATTAATTGTGCTACCACAGATGGCCACTTTATCGAATCGTTCAAATTGGTTGATAAATCCTTGGTACCAATTCTTAAGGTAAGGGCCATGCCCACTTCTGTTTTGGAAAAAAACGTAATCATCCGATGCTGCTAGTGGGGTCACTTTGTCTAACATATGATTAAAGGAACTAAAATCTCTCCCCACATTGGACTTATGAAAAATGCTACAGAGTTTAATGAAGGGATGGTTTGCAAACAATTGTTTTACACGATCTATAAAGTTATGATCATGTTCACCAACAGGATTAACTTCACTAATGGCAACGAACAACTGCACCGCGTCCACACCTGGATCCTGCTCCTTTAAGCGCTTTAGATTTTTTAAATCTGTAGCAAAGGAAGGCATATCATTAGCGGTGGCATAGCAGTGAAAGTATGTTCTCATGTGGTTATAGATTCTTATACCATGACAGGGGTAAAAGTAGTTTAAACAATAATCCCCAAACCGTAATGATAGGGGTAGTTATAGAGGCTTTTCCCGGTGTCTTTCGCAATATCAATCACTGCTTTTCTCACTTCTGGAAAGCTATTGGTATCGTGAAAGATGCAGCATTTACTATGTTCAACCGCCCATAAGCCACACTCATAAGTCTCTTTATAATTATGTATAATATCTACATGCGCAAAGTCGTACTGCTTGGTATCCTTTACAATCCAGTCTTTATAATCCGATTTATGGAGGGTGATGTTACTGTAGTCTTTTAAATTCTCTTTAGTGGTTTCATAATGATCTTCCTTGTGAAGCGTATGAATATCTCCACAAAAAATATCCACACCAGTGACATTTTTAAAATAGTTAGAAAACACCA
Source organism: Winogradskyella aurantiaca (assembly GCF_003362725.1). Taxonomy (GTDB): domain Bacteria; phylum Bacteroidota; class Bacteroidia; order Flavobacteriales; family Flavobacteriaceae; genus Winogradskyella_A; species Winogradskyella_A aurantiaca. Next base: position 46,634 of record NZ_QKTV01000008.1, on the reverse strand, counting down.
CTGATGAATAGCCAAATTCAACTCCAAACTCAATACAACTATCGCGATTAATATCAAATTGCTCAAGAATGTCTTCTATGATGGCCTCTAGACCTATCCATGCCGATTTAATTTCCAAAAGTCGTGGAGGTATGCCCTTTTTCTTGGGTTTATATTCTTGAATTGGAAGCTGCCGTTGCACTAGCCACTCCTTTACTTTACTCTTTAAGCCCATTAGAAAATATTGATTTTAGTTAGTTGCAGTTTAATTTCGTTACTAGATTAAAAAGAGGGGGTCCCTGTTTGTTCATGAAACGGAGCTTCACGTGGCTTTTTCTCAACTACCAGGATACTGTCATAATAATGCAGTGAATCCACAGATTTGGTAAATGAATTTACCTTTAGCGAGCGCTGCTTGGAATGAAACGCATGAATAAAATCGATGAAATTCTTACTGTATTCTATAAATGAGCTACGGCGTTTATGACCACCTCCCCATCTGCTTAAATAAGACGTGTGCAAGTCTTCACACAAATAGACCCCATCGTCCTTGACATGATCAAAAAGTTCCTCATAGGAGACAATTTGTTGCTTCATAGTATGACCGCCATCGTCGATAAAAATATCCACTTTAGGAATTTGAGCCTTAACCTGCCTTAAAAACTTACGGTCAGACTGCGAGCCAATGAATATCTTTATATTTTCCTCTTCCAGATCCTGGCATTTAGGGTTGACATCAATGCCATAAATCTTGGCCTTATCTCCAAAGTAGTTTTTCCACATTTGAAGACTACCTCCATGTGATACCTCAATTTCCAAAATGTTAATTTCTTTATTTCTAAAACGGCTGAAATGACGCTCATAAACATCGAAATAGTGATTCCACTTGTGGATCAAACGTCCATCGTTATTTCTAAAGTAAACTTCTAAATCAGATTTTGATTGTTCCATACAGTTCTTGAGTGCTTTTGATTAATTGTATTGATGATTAACGTGTATTCTAATGCTACGAATATAACCAAATAAAAACGGGATTTATAAGACAAACTACAATGCTAAAATCAAGAATTTAATTCTAACAAAAGACCTATTGTACCACCTTGCTTTTAGGGTAGGTTTCAAACAACTGGTTTATCAGGTCGACTGTATAGCTTTTAACTTGGGCCTTGTTTTTCTTCAGATCACATGGCATGGAGGCCTGCCAGAGCACGGTATTGGTTTTAAAATTAGCAACATAGGCAATCAGAGTCTCCTGGTTGTAAGTTTCTTTATGAATCTCACAGCTTTCCCAGTATTCCAATTCGTCTGAATGTTCGCAATTATTAAATTTGGCTGTTTCCTCGTTAATGGCAATTCTAAAGCCCGCCTGTAATTGCGGCTCAAATACATTAGTCCTGTGGCCTCTGACCTCCATGGCATTACCTATGGCGTCACCCACCAATTGGCGTGCCTCTTCATTATCAATCTTGGGGTGGTCCAGGTGGATCACCATCATATCGTCGCTACACAAGACATAAGTGGAGTAGCTATCAAAATCAACAGAAAGATCGTAATCGTACATCACAGACTGGGTGCTCACGCAGCCAAAGAGAATCAAGGTTATTAGCCCCAAACAAGTTTTAAACGCTCTCATAACAAAAGGATTTAGTATCCTAATGTCATGAATTTAGTATAAATAGCCTATGATAATTATCAGCTTTGGGCCGTCTCTAGGTATTGCTGCTGGAAGTCTTTTAAGATCTTAAGATGGTGGTCCACATGGTAAGCAGACCACATGATGAGCTCTCTAATAGGCATCTTGCCCATTAAGGGGTGGGGTAGGATGTTCTTGTCCAGGAAGCTATCAGACAAATGGGTGGTTTTATAGGATAGCTTTTTTTCTTCTACCAGTAAGCGATCTAGTAGGTATTGTTTTTCGCTAAGCGCTGGTATCCCCATGTTTTGTGAGCCTTTGTAGACCAGGCCTTTGCTCTGTTCCAGACGTTCTTGATAGCGTTTTACCACTTGTTCATAAGGCCGCACCTCCCGGTTGGATTTTCCATATTTCCAGGACAATATGAATTTGGGTAGGCTTAAGGCCAGATTCAAGGGTTTGGTACTTTGCAATAGGTGCTTGGTATGCTGCCCAGTAGTCCATTTGCCCTCAGGGGCAAACTCCCAAAAACCGTCGTCTGAGGTTTTTACAAAATTCACATAATTGCTATAGGATTGGTCGAGTAGTTCTGCAATGGCGGCTGTTTCCATAGCTTCTAATCTACAAAAATCTTTGTGATTAAGATTATTCCTCGTAGACTACCTTGTCCTTTTTAAAGACTGGTATGCGGTAAGAGAGGGTATAACCAAAGCCCCAGCCCAAAGGACCACTATCAAAGGTCTTGTTAAAGCCCGGTATCCAGAGGTTTTCAAAATTATCCGGTGATTTCTCGGTAATAAGGCCTTTTAGTTGGACGTTGATGCCCATATACAAATTCTTAACCAGTTCAGCCTTGATACCAAACACCATTTCTAGCCAAAGCGCATTGAGGCCTGAAAATTCTTGTGGATCGTCTACGATGACTTCATTATCCCAGTAACTGTTATTAACGTTGTAAATACTGTAGGCATTAAGGGTTTGATTAAAAGAACTTCCACCAACACGAAATCCTACAAAGATAAGGTTATCCATATCCAACCAGTTCTGGTACATGTTATAGTCCACCCCAGCTTTTAAAAATGATCCTTGTGAAGTGGCATTAAGGGCATTGTCAGAAATGGTACGTTCTTCAATTCCTAGTTCCCCAGCGATGTAAAGCTTTTTGGTAATCCTAAAGTCTCCAATGATCTCAAAACCCGAGTAGTTTTTATCTACAGCAGTACGGATGAGTTTTCCAATATCGGTTCCCAGACGCAGGCCATACTTTTGTTTGTAGATGGTGGAATCTTTAAGTGTGACTTCTTCCTGAGATGCCCCCGTCATAGTTCCAACAAGCCAGAACAGGCTAATGCAAAAGATCAATATGGGTCGCATCTTCATTCTCTACTATAATATTATCGGTGATGTTGTTATCCGGAAATCGGAATCCAAGGATCCAATTGTCACCATCGTCCACTATTTCTACACGTAAATTCTTAAATATACTTTTGTAGCCACAGGCTCTGGACACATACACGTATTCAGTTACATAAGTGAAATTGACAATGTCCACATTAGAACTGGTCTCGTCATCATTGTCTAGACGCAAATCTGTACGGCGTTCAAAGGCATAGCTGGTGGTTGTTGTTACTGGTTCACCATCAGGACCTACTTCGGGTCCCACAATAAGTGGTGGTTTTACCTCATTAACACTCACATTAAAAACCCGAGATGTTTCAAAGGGTTCTCTAAGTATGGCACTGGAATTATCTTCGTTTGTTGGAGGGTCAAAAGCTGGGTCATTACCATACACCGATAATTGCGGTGCAAACTTGAGTTCCTCTTGGTTGGCAATGTCATAAAACTCAATCAGCAAGCGTGGAGTAGTAGGGGTAAATTCTGAGCAAATATCGTCGCGCTCGCAATCCGACAACAACATTGCGGCGATAAAAAGGAATAGAATGTGTTTTAAGGATTTCATTTGGTTGTCAGGGCCTCAAATTTTTTCCAATAATACAACATTTTCTACATGATGCGTCTGTGGAAACATATCCACTGGTTGCACTTTAACTACTTTATACTGATCCTTCATTAATTCCAGGTCACGGGCCTGTGTGGCGGAGTTACAGCTTACATAAACAATCTTTTCGGGATTGAGCTTCAGCAATTGCTGCACCACATCTTTATGCATTCCATCACGCGGTGGATCTGTGATCACCACTTCTGGTTGCCCATGTTCGGCAATAAAGGCATCGTTAAACACTTGTTTCATATCCCCTACATAAAACGAAACGTTGTCGATACCGTTTAATTGTGCATTCTCTTTGGCCGCTGAAATAGCATCGGGAACGGCTTCAACACCCACCACAAATTTGGCCTTTCTGGATACAAACTGTGCAATGGTCCCAGTCCCGGTATACAAATCGTAAACTAGCTCGTTACCGCTAAGACCTGCAAAGTCACGTGTGATTTTGTACAATTCGTAGGCCTGCTCAGAATTGGTTTGGTAAAAGGACTTAGCATTGATCTTAAACTTCAGACCTTCCATTTCCTCAAAAATATAATCGCGTCCCGCATAACAAATAATATTCTGATCGTAGAGCGTATCGTTAGCCTTGTTATTAACAACATAGAGTAGGGCAGTGATCTCAGGGAAACTAGTCTTTAGAAAATTCATTAGGCTTTCAATAGCCTCAACATCATTTTCAAAGAATTGAATTAGCACCATTAACTCTCCGGTACTACTGGTACGAATCATCAAGGTACGAAGCAAACCAGTCTTATTACGGGTATTAAAAAAGGCCATGCCTTGCTCGGTAGCAAAGGTTCTAACAGCATTTCTTATAGCATTGGAGGGGTCTTTTTGTAACCAGCAATGTTCGATGTCGATGATCTTATCCCACATGCCGGGAATGTGAAAACCTATGGCGTTGCGGTTACCAATAGGATCTTTTGAATTGATCTCTTCTTCTGTTAACCAACGACTATCGCTAAACGAGAATTCCATCTTATTGCGGTAATAATACTGAGCTTCTGATCCCAGAATGGGGGTGACCTCAGGTAATTCTATATGACCAAGACGTGTTAGGTTGTTAACCACTTCTTTCTCCTTGTATTCCAACTGTGAAGCATAATCCATATGCTGCCATTTACAACCTCCACAGGTACCAAAATAAGCGCATTTGGGATCGGTGCGTTTGCTGGAATATTTGTGAAAATGTACAGCCTTACCTTCATAATAAGCTTTGCGCTGTTTGTAAGTTTGAATGTCCACGACATCCCCCGGAACGGCATTATTAAGGAAGATCACGCGGCCATCCTCAGCTCTGGCTACCGATTTACCTTTGGCCCCAGCGTCTATAACTTCCACCTCCTTAAATAGTTTTCGTTTGTTTCGTCTTGACATGGCGCAAAAATAGAATAATTGGCAGGATTACTCTTCAAATTCCTGATAGATTTAGTAATTTGCACAGCCTTAAGTTTGGATGATTTCTCTCCTTGTAAACCTGGCAATTTGCTTAAGCAGGAATCGATTTTTGTTTGTTTTAAAAAACTATAGCTATGGCTGTTTTAGATCACATTTCCTCTCAGGAGGCAATGGCACTTGAAAACAAGTACGGTGCACAAAATTACCATCCGCTGCCTGTTGTATTAAGTAAGGGAGAAGGCGTTTTTGTATGGGATGTAGAAGGAAAAAAATATTATGATTTTTTATCGGCGTATTCGTCACTTAACCAGGGGCATTGTCACCCAAAAATAGTGAATGCTATGACTGAGCAGGCACAGCGTTTGACGCTGACCTCTCGAGCATTTTATAATGATATGCTTGGGCGTTACGAGAAATACGCTACGGAGTATTTTAAGTTTGATAAGATGCTACCCATGAATTCTGGTGCTGAGGCGGTAGAAACCGCCTTGAAACTGTGCCGTAAATGGGCTTATGAGGTTAAGGGTATTGACCTTAACAAGGCAGAAATTGTGGTTTGTAATAACAATTTCCACGGACGTACCACCACCATTATTTCGTTTTCTAACGATCCTGTGGCTAGAAAGAATTTTGGGCCTTACACCAATGGATTTATTAAAGTAGAATACGATAATCTTGAAGCTTTAGAAGCAGTTTTGAGTAGCAATCCTAACATTGCGGGATTTCTGGTAGAACCTATTCAAGGGGAGGCTGGAGTATATGTACCCAGTGAGGATTATCTGATTAAAGCCAAGGCTCTTTGTGAGCAGTACAATGTCTTGTTTATTGCTGATGAGGTGCAAACAGGTATTGCCAGAACAGGGCGCTTGTTAGCTACCTGTGGTAATTGTACTTGTGCCGATAAAGATTGTTCAGGTACCCCTGATGTAAAACCAGATATTTTGGTTTTAGGCAAAGCCTTAAGTGGTGGTTTGTATCCGGTATCTGCCGTTATGGCGAGTAACGAGATTATGAACGTCATCCAACCTGGAAACCATGGAAGTACCTTTGGTGGTAATCCCATTGCAGCGGCAGTGGCCATTGCTGCCTTAGAAGTGGTAAAAGATGAGCAATTGGCAGATAACGCCGATTATCTTGGCAAGGTGTTTAGAGCTGAAATGAACAAGTATATTAAGACCAGTTCTATTGTTTCCAGCGTAAGAGGAAAAGGCTTATTAAATGCCATCGTAATAAATGATCATGAAGATTCTGATACCGCATGGAATATTTGTTTAAAACTACGTGACAATGGTTTGCTAGCCAAGCCTACCCATGGAAATATTATACGATTTGCACCACCGCTGGTGATGACCGAAGATCAGCTGTTGGATTGTGTGAGCATCATCACTAAAACCCTGGCAGAATTTGAAGTATAAAAAAAGCGACCAATTGGTCGCTTTTTTGTTGATGCTATTGTCCTTGCATTTCTAAGAGTTTCTCTTGAAGCAGTTCTGGATCCTGAAGTGCTTCCACACCGATGGCAGCAATGATCCATACAATATATATTATAAACAGGATACTCAATACAATACCAATGACCCCCATAATTTTACCTGCCTGTACATTACCATAGCCATCGTACTTTTCAGGTTCGGCTTTGTAGAGTTTGGTAGCCTTGGTTCCTAAAATAACGGCAACGATACCAAAAATGGTACCTGGGAGCCCGTAACAGCAGCAACCGATAATTGAGAGTATACCCATTACCAAAATTAGGGTGTCATTTGGTAGTCTTTGTTTTTCCATAATAAGTGGATTAAAAGTGTTTTATAAAATAACTGATTACAATAATAAGAATATTAAGAATAAATAAGCCCAGTAAAATCTTGTGTCCAAACTTAAAATTTAGCTTCAGGTGCAGAGCCAGAATGGCAAACATTAAAATCAAGGTATAAATGGCTGGATACATCTGAAAAGCAGCTAAAAATTCTCCCTGAAATACTAGGGCAAGTGAGCGTTGAAAACCACAGCCAAAGCACTCAAAACCAAAGTTTTGTTTCCATAAACACGGGAGCATGTGTTCTTCTATATGGGCGGTGGAACTGTGCATAAAACAAAAATAATCTAATTTAAGAAACATCATTTTATCTTTTAAGGATTCTCTTAATTTTGCAGTATGCGAGCGCTTAAAAGAAATTTCAGCTACATTTTGATTCTGGTCGGTGGTATTTTGGCCCTTTACGAGCAAAGCCTTTCTGAGCCTAATCAGTATTTATTGATCCTTGGTTTATTTATGCTTATGGCAGGTATCTACTTCACCTCGCGCCGAATTCCACCTAAGAATATGAGCAACGAGGAAGATCAAGAAACAGATGAGCAAGTTTAAAGCTGGAGATTGGGTGGAAACTTTGGATGATAACATCCGAGGGAAGGTGTTATCTCTAAATGGTAGCACGGTTCAGCTAGAAGACTCTGATGGTTTTGTAATGGAGTTTCAAGAGGTGGATTTGATTAAAATCCCTGAGTCTCAGATTCATGCGAAAATTGATTGGGACGATGTTACCAAAGCTCGACTGCACAAAGAACTTGGGGAAAAGAAACGCAAGACCGTTCCTAAAACTCCTAAAAAGCGCACAGAAAATATCTTCTCCGTGGATTTACATATTGAGAAGTTGGTGGACTCCACTAAGGGCATGACTAATTATGATATGCTAAATCTACAGCTAGATACCGCTCGCAAGCAATTGGATTTTGCCATTAAAAAGAACATGCAGCGCATGGTGTTTATCCACGGTGTGGGTGAGGGGGTCTTAAAAATGGAATTGTACACTTTATTGCGCCGATATGATCACATCAAATTCTACGATGCCGATTTTAGAACTTACGGCTATGGAGCTACAGAAGTGAGGATATATAAGGAGTCTTAATCCTCCTCGCTATTGGAAATAATTATACTGGTAATGTAGGTTCCGAAGGTGGCACGTTGGTAGCTAATAACTTGTAAACTGATGTCCACAGCAATAAACTTTGTGGTGTATTGTTCCGTATAGTTATTAAAATTATCAGGAGCGGGCTCAAAACTTTCACTGGCTTCCTCATCCAGAAAACGCGGCGTATTGATATTTTGTGATTCCTCATCAAAGTCATCAAATAAGTTACCGTTCCTGTTTTCATCCTCCTCAATTGTTGGAGTGTTATCACCATCATCATCTGGGTCCAAATAATCAGGAAGTTCATCACCATCAGTATTCCGTGGGTTGGTGGCTGGATTGTTATCCCCATCTGCATTATCATCTTCTAAGGCTGTTGGAACATTATCGCCATCGTCATCCTGGTCTAAATAGTCGGGAATGCCATCTTCATCAGTGTCCGTCGGGTTTGTGGAGGGATCGTTATCTCCGTCTAAGTTTAGATCTTCAGTTTCTGTAGGAATCCCATCATCATCAAAACTTATGAGTGAGGTGGATAGTTCAACTTCACCTGAACCTGCTTCATAGTCGGCAGTAACAACAACACTACCATCATCAACGATGGCACATAAATCTGGATCGCTGTTATAGGTCCGATACAAAAACCGTCTTTCATTTTCATTAATAGGGAAGACCACTGGGTCATCTTCTGAAATCACTGAGTCAAATAAGCGCTCATTAAATTCAGTTCTTGGAATTATGAATATTAATGCTTCTGCTGGATCTTGATTGATATCATAGATTAAGAACTCATCAACAAAATTGTCACAACGTTCTAACTCCCCACTAAAAATTAATTGATTGGTAATTACATCCCCGTCTGAGCAGGCTACAAGGCCCAATAGTACTATGGCAAAACCAAATAATCGCTTCATAAAACTGTTTCCTTATTGGGCAAAAATAGCTAATTGCAGTCTTAAAACGTTATAGGCTGGAAATAATTATAATTCTTCTAATTTTGCGGTATGAATCCTATCTATTTAGACAATGCTGCCACGACGCAAATTCGCCCAGAAGTAGTGGAAACTATGACCAGGGTATTATCAGATACCTTTGGTAATGCCTCCTCCACCCACAGTTTTGGGCGGTCTGCTAAAGCCATTCTGGAACAATGCCGTAAGACCATTGCCTCTTATTTTAATGCACAGGCCTCTGAGATTATTTTTACTTCAGGTGGCACTGAGGCTGATAATCTGGCTATGAGGAGTGCGGTAAGGGATTTAGACGTGGTACGTATTATAACCTCCAAAATAGAACACCACGCTGTTCTACATACTGCTGAGGCACTCGCTAGTGAATATCAAATAGACCTTGTCTTTGTTAACCTTAATGACAAGGGGCAAGTGGATCTAACTCATTTGGAAGATTTATTAATCGATGGGAAAAAGACTTTGGTGTCCCTGATGCATATTAATAACGAAATTGGGAATATCCTGCCACTTCAGGCCGTAGCTGAATTGTGCAAGACGCATGACGCCCTGTTTCATAGCGATATGGTACAATCAGTAGGACATTTTAAAGTAGATATGGAAGCCGTGCCTGTGGATTTTTTTGCGGCGAGTGCCCATAAATTCCATGGACCTAAAGGTGTTGGGTTTTGTTATGCACGTAAGCATTCTGGTTTAAGAGCATCCATTCTTGGCGGCGAACAAGAACGAGGTGTTCGTGCGGGTACAGAATCCATCCATAATATTGCGGGCATGGATAAGGCCCTGGAATTATCTTATGCCGAACTGGAAACCGAACGTGATTATATATTGAGTTTAAAAAGACATTTTATTGACAGCCTTAGAGTGCAGGTTCCGGACATTCAATTCAATGGCTTGTCTTCTAACCTGGATGAGAGTACCTATACGTTGGTTAATGTGCGTCTGCCTATTGGTGCCGATAGAGCTAGTTTACTCCAGTTTCAGTTAGACCTTAAAGGTATTGCTTGTTCCAAGGGCTCTGCTTGCCAAAGTGGTAGTGTTGGACAATCACACGTACTGGAAGCCATCTTGTCCGAGGCTGAACTGCAAAATCCGTCCTTGCGGTTTTCCTTTAGCAAATTCAATACTAAAGACGAGATTGAAACTACTGTTCAGGTAATTTCTGATTTTCTTAATGCTTAGAAGCGCGCTGAAAGTCGTACGTTAAAGACCCTAGGAGTTAAAAAGTTGGGTATGGCATACTGTACTTTGGTATAAACGTCGCGTACCCAGGTATTGGTAATGGAATTCTGATTATCGAAAATATTATAGATCTCCGCTCCTAAAGACAGATATTTAAAAGCCGACTTCCACCGTGCCTTATATGTTCTGTTTTGATCTACCAGTACATAATTGAAACCAACATCTGCACGTCTATAGTCCGGTAAACGGAACTGGAAATTATATGGGTCGGCATAGCTGGGTGAACCACCAGGTACTCCCGTATTATATACCAAATTGAGATATACTTTAAGATCGGGAATATTAGGCATGTAATCCTGAAACAGAACTCCAAATTTTAAACGTTGGTCTGTGGGTCGTGCAATGTAACCCCGATTATCAATGTTCTCTTCGGTCTTTAAATAGCCAAAACTAAACCACGATTCGGTACCAGGAACAAATTCCCCGTTGAGTCGCATATCCAATCCATAAGCATAGGCCACAGCATTGTTGCGGGCACGGTAGCGGATACGTACATTTTCTATGGTGTAAGGATTAACATCCCACATCCCTTTGTAGTAGGCCTCAGTGACCAGTTTAAAAGGACGATCCCACATTTCGAAGCTGTATTCATGACCCAGGACCACATGAAACGACTGTTGTGCCTTCACCTCAGGTCGTACAGTTCCGGTTGAATCTCTTAGTTCTCTGTAAAACGGTGGCTGGGAATAGAGCCCGCCGGCCACACGAAATAGCATGTCTGATTTCCAATTGGGCTTGATAGCCAATTGCCCTCTGGGACTGATAGTAGTCTGTGAGACACTGCTAATGTTTTCTCCAGAGACGGTCCAATTGTGTGCACGGATCCCCAGATTATAAAACACTTCGTTATCACCCCAGGTGGTGTTTTTGGAATATTGAGCAAAGGCCTGAAGACGATTGATCTGTACATTGTTTAGAGCCCTAATACTCTGAAACGGTACTATGGGCCCGGTAAAAGGTTCGTAAGGCTGTTGATTGCTTTGGCCTGCAATAGGCGGTCTAATAGAGAATCCTGCCGAATCAATAACTTCCCATTCAACCAGTCGATCTCTTATGTCTTCATGGGTGTATTTAACAGACCATTCGATGGTGCTGTTGTCATCTGGTTTGGTATCCCCACGATGTTCCACATTGATAATAAGGGCATCTAGATTGTTACGCGCATGGTTTAATTGGGAGCCTATGCCTTCGCTGAATTCAACTTCCCCTAAATTTTCATCTCCAATATTGTTATTCACTTCTCCTAAGCGGTATCTGGCCAAAATATCAAAGTATTCCTGTTCTGTGGTATGAAATGCAGAGGCAATCAGCTTTAAGTTGGTCTTGGAGTTAAGGAAATAATGTCCTTTAAAAGCCCCAAATGCGGTGTTGTATTCATCTTGTTCCTGACCATCATAAACCACTAAAAGTGCTATTGGGTCCTGTATGGTGCCAAAATTAGTCTGTCTATTGCGAGGTTTAAAATTATACTGGTTAGAGGATAAGGTTCCTAAAAAACTCAAATGAAACTTGTCTGAAAATCGGTAAGTAAGGTAGGATTGTACGTCGACAAAAACCGGTTCTACGATGCCTTCAGTTTCAAGACTGTTTAACAAGAGGCTATTATCTCTGTAGCGAGCCCCAATAATGTATGAGAATTTAGAATCCTTGGTAATACCTTCAACAGCAAGACTGGCGCCTAACAGACTTAGATCGGCCCGGACACCAAAATTCAGAGGATTCTTATAAGTAATGTCTAATGTTGACGAAAGTTTATCTCCATATTTAGCTTGAAATCCACCTGCTGAAAAATCGACATTTTGTACCATGTCAGGATTTACAAAACTCAATCCTTCCTGATTACCAGAACGGATCAGGAACGGACGGTAGACTTCTATCTCATTGACATACACCAGGTTTTCATCAAAATTACCACCTCGCACCGAGTACTGTGTGCTAAGCTCATTGGAGATGTTAACTCCAGGTAAAGTCTTTAAAATGTTTTCAATACCAGGTTGGGCTCCTTTTATAGTTCTGATAGTTTCTGGTGAAATGCTGACAATTCCATCTACCTGTTGTCTCGTATTGGTATTAATAACCACTTCAGACATTTGAACCGTATCCAGATTTAGCACTGGATTAAATTCCAACTCCTGACCATTTTTTAGATTGAAAGTGGCTTCAAGACGTTTGAAGGTAAGGTGTGAAAATACTAATGTAACATCCGTGTCAGCAGGTATTTTGATGGTGTAAAAGCCATTTTCGTTACTAGTTGTTCCTTTATCAGCACCATAACTAACATTAACGTCTGGAATGGGTTGATTGTTTTCATCTAGAATAACTCCTCTTAGCGTACCTGTCTGCGCAGACACTGATAAGGTCAACAATAAAAAGAAGAGAAATAAAGTCCAGGAGGCTTTCAAATAGAAAACTTATTTTCTGTAAAACACTGCATCAAATGTAGAACTATTTCCAACATTATCTGTAACAATGACTTTTAAATTATTAGTGGTTTCATTTATGACCTCGTCATTGAAATCGTGGACGAGCATTCCCGTTTTATAATCGTATTCCATTAAAATCCATTTGCCATTAACAGTGGCTCTATAGTTGCTAATTCCACTTTCCTTATCTGAAATTTTTAGTTTTAAGTAGCGGTAATTACTTAACCATTTCTTATTTTGAAAATTAACAGGTTTTATTTTGGGTGCTTCGGTATCGGAGGCTAATACAAAGCTACCAAGTGTTTTGGTTCTGGCCGATAGTTCGTTTCCTTTTCTGGTAGCTCCAATGTAGCTGGGCTTTTTATAATAACCATACAGACGGGCAATGTAGAGGTGATCAATATCCTTGTCTTGATAAGCATCTAGATTGTAACTTATGGAAAAGTTTTTTTGCATAGGCACTCTATCAACGTCCAGAAACAAGGTATCTGCACTGTACTTAAAACTGATATTGGTATCTTCATAAACTGTATTAGGGTAGAAGGTTACCGTACTGTTTTGCCCCTGAAGATAGGTGGTGGCACTTTCGCTAATTGTATGTTTGGCTGTATTGTTTTCCTTGGCTTTTGGTAGCATTTCTCCGTTCAATCCATGAATTGGAATTCGGACAGAGGCTGTGTTGTCATCAAAGTCTTTTACTAGAATTTTATATACAGAAAACGTACTGTCTTCAATTTTGCAGTAGCCATTATTATCCAGATTAGTTATAAGTGATAAGGGATTGTTTTTTTCAAGAAACAATTTTTGAATACGTCGATTTTTGTCCTTGTACACGGCATAATCAATAAAACGGTTTAAATGTTTAGTCTCACTGAAACTAAAGCGTTTAAAGTCGACTTCTAGTTTATCAGTTCCATTGAACCTTGTCTTAATATGGGAGAGTCCATTTTTATTTGGTGCCAGATCTTGCTGGTCATAACTTACAATACCAAAGCCAATTTCACCATACGCTGTAATTTTCTCCGTCTGATAGACTCCATTGGCAGCAGGAATTAAGCGCAATTGTTGTACTTCATTTTTACCATTAATTAAGGCCTGATCATCTCTAGGGTAGGCATAAACATTGGTAATTCTAGGTCGTTTGCTGTCTTTAGCTTTGACCCCAAATAGCATAGGATTGATGGGACGTTCCTGATTATCTCTAATTTCGAAATGTAAATGTGGGCCTCCAGAACCTCCTGTATTACCCGAATAACCAACGAGTTCTCCCTGATCCACTAGTAATTCAGTGTTTTTTGGAAAGGTCTCTACTTCAAAAGATTCTTTGTCGTACTGCAGCTTTTTAATAAAGCCTTCAATCTTTGGGCCGAATTTTTGTAAGTGTGCATAAACAGTAGTGTAACCGTTGGGGTGCGTAATATATAGTGCTTTCCCATATCCAAAATGGGAAATTTTTATGCGACTTACGTAGCCGTCTGCAGAGGCATTAACCTTAACTCCTTCTTTGCCTTTGGTTTTTATATCAATACCTGAATGAAAATGATTGGAGCGCAACTCAGCAAAAGATCCTGATAAAATTATAGGGATGTCCATTGGACTTTGAAAGTAATCCTGAGGGTAAGGATTCTGCGCACTCAGTGAGGTGTAAATGAGGGTAAGAAATAAAAAATTAAAGACTTTAGGCATAAATGCGAAAATATTAATTTGAACAGCCCTGAGCAACAGATACTTTGGCAATTTTCAGACTTATTAACGCTTGCTAATCAAAATTTATTCCAAAAGAATTGGGTTTTCTCGTGAGGTATTTTAATTTTGTTTAAGCAGTATTGTTTTACTTTAATGAGCAAAATTGAGGAAATTGTTGATGCTTTAGAGAATAAGATTAGTAAGATTCTCCACAAGCAAGAGGTTTTAAAACAAACCAATGCTAAACTAACAGAACAATTGCAACAACAAGAACAACAACTATTGCAGTACCAGGATGAAATAACTGAATGGACTGAAAAGTATGAAACGCTCAAGACTGTAAACAGTATGCTGGGTAGTGACGAGAATAAACGAGAAACGAAGCTCAAAATAAATTCATTAATTCGGGAGATTGATCAGTGTATTGCTCAATTGGCCGAATAAGAATTAGAGGATATGGCTGAACCATTAAAAATAAAGCTTTCAATTGCTAATAGGGTTTATCCATTGACCATTGCACCGAGTCAGGAAGAGGGGTTGCGTAAGGCAGCTAAGAAGATAGAGGGGATGATTGGTCAGTTTGAGCAGAATTATTCGGTACGAGATAAGCAAGATGTTTTGGCCATGTGTGCTTTGCAGTTTGCAGCTCAGGTAGAGCAAAAATCTTTAGATAAAGCCTATGTTAATGAAGAGGTTGAAGACAAGTTAAAAGCTTTAAATCAATTGCTTTCAGAACATATTTAGGCACGTTCTTTAAATAAAATATGGTTACTGCCTACATCAGTTAGATGTTTGATAAACTCAACGCTAATTCTTTAAAAAGGGTGAGTTGAAGTTGTAAAATCGAGCTGCCATTTATCGTTATACGGTACTTCGGGCAGATTTTTGATCAGCTTGTTAGCCCTAAACTTGTTTTTAAGGAGTTTATACAAAATCCAAAACTGATGTAGGCTTTTTTTATAGATACAATTAACTAAACTAACAGATGGATACAAGCATAATCGCAATAGGTGCTGCCGTCCTTGGAATCATAATTGGGTTTGTAATTGCTAAAGCCTTAGAAAAAGGAAAAGCATCACAAATCTTAAGAGAAGCCAGGAAAGATGCAGAGACTATTGTTAAGGAAGCCAAGGTAGAAGGAGAGAGCTTACGCAAGGAGAAAGAGCTTAAGGCAAAGGAAAAATTTATAGAACTTAAAGCGGAACATGAAAAGGTAATCCTGACCAGGGATAAAAAAATGGCTGAGGCCGAAAAACGAATTAGAGATAAAGAATCTCAGGTCTCTAATGAACTTTCTAAAGGTAAAAAGTCTAACCAAAAGTTAGACGAAAAAATAAAAGACTACGACTTTAGATTGGAGTTTCTTGAAAAGAAAAAGGTAGAGTTGGAAAAGGCTCATAAAAGCCAAATCAAACAGCTTGAAGTTATTTCCTCATTATCAGCTGAAGAGGCTAAGGAACAATTGATTGAATCACTTAAGGAAGAGGCCAAAACAGATGCTATGGCATTTATACAAGATCGATTGGAAGAGGCTAAATTAACTGCACAGCAAGAAGCTAAGAAGATTATAATTAACACCATTCAACGTGTTGGTACTGAGGAGGCTATTGATAATTGTGTTTCTGTATTTAATATTGAATCAGATGATATTAAAGGGCGGATTATTGGTCGAGAAGGAAGAAACATTAGAGCTATTGAAGCGGCAACCGGGGTAGAGATTATTGTTGATGACACTCCAGAAGCCATTATCTTGTCTTGTTTTGATTCTGTGCGACGTGAAGTAGCCCGATTATCTCTTCACAAATTGGTGACAGACGGACGTATTCACCCTGCTCGAATTGAGGAGGTGGTTAAAAAGACTGAGCGTCAAATAGAGCAAGAAATTATTGAGGTTGGTAAGCGCACAGTCATTGACTTAGGTATTCACGGTTTACATCCTGAATTAATTAAGATGGTTGGACGCATGAAGTACCGTTCGTCTTATGGTCAGAACTTATTACAACACTCTCGTGAGGTAGCTAAGCTTTGTGGTATTATGGCGGCAGAATTAGGCTTGAACCCTAAATTGGCTAAGCGTGCCGGATTACTTCATGATATTGGAAAAGTACCATCCTCCGAAGCAGATATGGAAACTCCACATGCCATCTTGGGAATGCAATGGGCCCAGAAATATGGTGAGAAGAAAGAAGTGTGCAATGCTATTGGTGCCCACCACGATGAGATAGAGATGACAACGTTGATTTCACCTATTATTCAGGTTTGTGATGCTATTTCAGGTGCTAGACCTGGTGCTAGAAGACAAGTGCTGGATTCTTACATGCAACGTCTTAAAGATCTTGAGGATGTGGCCTTTGGATTTAACGGGGTTAAGAAGGCCTATGCTATTCAAGCAGGTCGAGAATTGCGTGTTATCGTTGAAAGTGAAAAGGTAAGTGATGATAAAGCGGCAGGATTGTCTTTTGAAATATCGCAGAAGATCCAAACGGACATGACCTATCCGGGTCAGGTAAAGGTTACGGTGATAAGAGAGACACGTGCCGTTAATATTGCTAAATAACTCATCTAAAACTATACTAGGTAAAGGCGTGCGAAAGCATGCCTTTTTTATTTAGTTCTAGGATGAAAGGTATTAAGGATCTTTGTAAGGTGACGTCGGTCCATATGGGTATAAATTTCAGTAGTGGTAATACTCTCATGACCTAACATCATTTGAATAGCGCGCAGGTCAGCGCCGTTCTCAAGTAGGTGGGTCGCAAATGAATGTCTGAAGGTGTGAGGTGATACTTTTTTATTTAGTCCTGAGGCACTATTCAGTTGTTTGATAATAGTGAAGATCATGGCTCTAGTTAACTGTTTACCACGTCTGTTGAGGAATAAAATATCGGAAGCGCTATAATCTATCGCCATATGACTTCTAATCTCATGGATATATAAATTAATATACTTTTGTGTATGCGGTCCAATAGGGATTAGGCGTTCTTTGTTGCCCTTACCTTGTACTTTTATAAAACCTTCTTCAAAGAATAGATCTGATAGCTTTAGATTAATGAGTTCACTTACCCTGAGGCCACAGCCATAAAGGGTTTCTAAAATAGCCCTATTTCGCTCGCCCTGTGGTTTGGAAAGATCAATTGCACTAATTAATTGATCGATTTCCGCCGTTGAAAGGGTGTCTGGAAACTTTTGTCCCAATTTGGGAGATTCAATTAGGTCGGTAGGGTTTGTGGTTCGGATATCTTCAAAGATGAGATAATCAAAAAAGCTACGTAGGCCAGAGATGATGCGGGCCTGCGATCTCGGTTTTAGAGATTTTGAAATCTCATATATAAATTCCTGAATATGATCCTTGTCAATAGTTTTAGGCGATAACTGGTTGTCATTGCGTAACTGAACGTATTTAATGAGCCTGTTTAAATCAAACTCATAATTGTTGATAGTATTTTCGGAGAGCCCCCTTTCAATTTTCAGGTAGTTTTTATAATCACTAAGTGCTGTTTTCCAGGTCATTTATTAACCCTTTTTTAGAGGTGCTCCAGTTATCAATGAGGTGAAAATAGACAATAATAAAAAAGCAGCCTAATTGAACATTTTTAATTCTTCCGCTTCATTGCAATAAGACTCAAAGAAATTAGTTTAATTTTAAGCGCAATGAGAGTTATTATGAAGTATTTATTTTCCGTATTCTTTGTTTTATGCCTATCATCGTCAGTTTTAGCGCAAAATAAACTCCACCTAGGACTATCGGCTAATATTCCTATTGGTGATGCTAATAATTTTTCATCCTTCGCTCTAGCTGGTGATTTAAACTATCTGTTTGATGTTTCTGAGTACTGGGATGTGGGGCCATTTACTGGAACTTCATATGCTTTTGGAGAGCGTGTGGAAGGAATGCAGCTACAAGATGTGCAATTTGTGCCTTTTGGCGGAGCAGTACGATTTGAATTTCTGCCGCGTATCAACTTTGGATTGGATATTGGTTATGCCTGGGGTATAGGGTCTATTACAGATAGCGGACTTTATTTTTCCCCACGTGCTCAGGTCACAGTCACCAAGCGTATTGATATTGTTGCCGCTTATCGGGGTATAAGCCGCAGTGGTAGTTCCTGGGATATGATAGGGATTGGGGCTGAGTTTCTTTTAAATTAGCAGTTATTCCGTTTATACAGGTCTAAATTTCTTATTTCTTTGATTTTGAAGACCATAAATTAATTTCATCAATTTTATAAGAAAATTCTTTAATAATTTGTCCATTAAGAGTTACATTTGATTTAAACTTTTAACTCTTAATTCATGAATAAAACATTACAATTAGTTGGATTTTTAATTATAGTGATGACTTTTAATCTGTCATTTGCTCAAGCTTCAAAGGGTGATATAGAATTAGGATTTGGTGGCGGTATTAATTTCGCTACAATTTCCGATTTTGAAGGTGAAACCGCGAATGGTGGTTATACAGCCTTTAATATTGCCGCTTCAGGCGAGTATTACTTTTCTGATAGGTGGGGGATTAAAATGAGGCTAATCTATGATAATAAAGGTTGGGGTGACGGCTTTGTTACCGATGAAGAGTTTAATACTATAATTACAGATTTTAGATTGTCTTATCTATCAATTCCTGTTATGGCTAATTGGCATTTTGGAAAACGTAGAAACTGGTATTTAAACTTTGGTGGTTATGTTGGATTTTTAACTAGCGCCAAAGACACGACATTAAGTCTTGATGTCAAAGAATTGCTTAATAGTACTGATTTTGGTCTTACTTTAGGCATTGGGTATGCCTTTAGACTAAATGAAAGAACTCGACTCTTCATTGAGTATGATGAACAACTAGGTCTGAGCGATATTTTTGTAGAGAATCCCTTTACTAACTCCATTACCAATAGACGATCCTCCTTTAATTTAGGAGTATTATTTCAGTTATAAATTGAAGAACCGAGCATTTGACTCGGTTTTTTTTTTAAGGATAGTTATCTTTAAGCCCTATGAAACTTATCATCATTAACGGCCCAAACCTTAATCTATTAGGTAAACGGGAACCAGAAATTTATGGAAGTCTCACTTTCGATGACTATTTGCAAGAGCTAAAAAATAGCTACCCAGGGGTGAATTTTGACTATATACAGTCCAATATTGAAGGGGAGCTCATTGATGCCATTCAGAAAGCTGGATTTGATTATGATGGCATCATTTTAAATGCTGCTGCTTATACCCATACTTCTGTGGGCATTGGTGATGCTATAAAAGCCATAGAAACGCCGGTTATTGAGGTGCATATATCTAATACGTTTTCAAGGGAAGAATTTAGGCACCATTCTTACATATCCCCACATGTAAAGGGAGTAATTCTTGGTTTTGGTCTACAAAGCTATAAACTGGCGATAGAAAGTTTTTTATAAATGCATCCCAGTGTTTTCAATTGGAGTACCGGTAAGGACTCTGCTCTGGCTTTATACCACATACTAAACTCTAAAAATTATACGGTTGAATCTCTTGTAACTAATGTCAATCAAAATTTTAAGCGCGTTTCGATGCACGGTTTACAAGAGGAACTTCTTGATGTTCAGGCAGAAGCTATAGGATTACCACTAAAAAAAATCTTCTTCTCTGGGGATGTATCGATGGAAGCTTACAGCGAACAAATGAAAGATTTGGTAACCAAACTGATTTCTAGTGGTATTACTCATAGTATCTATGGGGATATATTTTTAGAAGATTTAAAGGACTTTAGGGAATCTATACACGAAGGTTATTCTATGGAACTAGTTTATCCTCTGTGGAAAAAAGATACTCGGGAGTTGCTTGAGGAGTTTATAGATTTAGGGTTTAAGGCGATACCTGTATGTATAAATGCTGATAAACTGGATCCTTCTTTTTTAGGCAGAATTATTGATAATGATTTTTTAAAGGACTTGCCCGAATATGTGGATCCTTGTGGTGAAAATGGCGAATTCCACACCTTTGTATACGACGGTCCTATTTTTAAGCGACCAGTTGGATTTGATGAAGGGGAAAAAGTATTGCGAACCTATGGCACGGCGTCTAACGATGATTCCAAATCCTGGGACACAAGATTTTGGTATTTGGATTTGATAGCAAAATAAAAAAGCGGCCATAAAGCCGCTTTAATATATTTAGAGAGCGTATTATTATAAATGAATTACTTCGTCGTAGGCGTCGGCCACAGCTTCCATTACCGCCTCACTCATGGTCGGGTGTGGGTGAACTGCCTTTAATACTTCATGTCCTGTGGTTTCCAGTTTTCTACCTAAAACGGCCTCCGCAATCATATCGGTGACACCAGTACCAATCATATGGCAGCCTAACCACTCACCATATTTGGCATCGAAAATCACCTTTACAAAACCTTCCTTATTACCACCAGCACTGGCTTTTCCGGACGCAGAGAATGGGAATTTACCAATCTTTACATCCAGTCCTTGTTCTTTGGCTTGAGCTTCAGTTAACCCAACACTAGCAACTTCTGGTGTGCAATAAGTACATCCAGGTATGTTGCCATAATCTATTGGTTCCACATGCATCCCTGCTATTTTTTCAACACACAAAATTCCTTCAGCAGAAGCAACGTGTGCCAAGGCTTGACCTGGTGTTACATCCCCAATAGCATAGTAACCAGGAATATTCGTTTGATAGTAAGGGTTAACAAGGATTTTATCTCTGTCTACGGCGATACCAACATCTTCCAATCCTATATTTTCAATATTTGATTTAATACCAACAGCAGATAAAACAATATCAGCCTCTAATACCTCTTCTCCTTTTTTGGTTTTTACTGTGGCTTTAACTCCTGTTCCAGAAGTATCTACAGAGGTGACTTCAGCTGAAGTCATTATCTTAATGCCGTTCTTTTTAAAACTACGCTCTAGTTGTTTGGACACCTCGTCATCTTCAACAGGTACAATTTTGGGCATATATTCAACGATGGTAACTTCAGTTCCCATAGAATTGTAGAAGTAGGCAAATTCTACTCCAATGGCACCAGATCCAACAACAATCATTTTCTTTGGTTGTTTTTCAAGGGTCATGGCCTTTCTGTAGCCAATAACCTTTTTACCGTCCTGAGGTAAACTTGGCAACTCACGAGAACGCGCTCCAGTCGCAATGATTATATGATCAGCTTCATAGTCGGTACCTTCTACTTCCACCTTTTTACCAGGTTTTATTTTCCCATAGCCTTCAATAACATCGATTTTGTTCTTTTTCATTAAGAACTTAACCCCGTTACTCATACCATCAGCAACTCCACGACTACGCTTAACAACTGCATCAAAATCGTGCTCAGCATCCTTCACTTTAAGACCGTAATCTTCAGCATGTTTTAAATATTCGAACACCTGTGCTGATTTTAATAAAGCTTTGGTTGGAATACAGCCCCAATTCAAACAAACACCACCTAAACTCTCTTTTTCTACTATAGCAGTTTTAAACCCAAGTTGACTTGCTCTAATTGCTGTTACATAGCCTCCGGGACCACTTCCAAGTACTATAATATCGTATTTACTCATGTGAAGATTATTAATAATTTTTCAGGCTACGAATTTACAAAACCTAAATGTATTATTAAACAACAAAAAGGGATATCACCCAGACGTATCATTAAGCCCAATTGGATCAAAATCTTTAAAAACCAATCATATTTTAAATTAGAATTAATATGAATTAATTACGCAATCGTTGTAATATGTTGATAAGCTCAATAATAGACTCAAGTGTCTAGGAGTCAAGCCTAATTTTATTAATTTCGAAATCTGAACGCAAATTTTTTCCAATAATGCAAAATCAAAAGCGAGTTGTTGTTGATTATGTATCGCCTCAAATTAACGGTGGCGATTTTTTTATTAAGCGAATCGTAAACGAGGTTGTCCAGGTGGACGCTCATGTTCTCGTGGATGGCCATGATGTAATTGCTGCATCAGTACTTTACAAGCATGAGGATGCCAAAAATTGGAGCGAATCCAGAATGCAACTCCTTGTCAATGATGAATGGCAGGCGAGTTTTGTGGTGGAACGTCAAGGATTCTACACCTATAAAGTAGAAGCTTGGGTGGATTACGCTTTAAATTGGCAGCATGGTATTGAGCGAAAGATTGAAGACGGTCAAAAAGTAACCTCTGAACTTTTAGAGGGAATCACCTATTTAAAACCGCTTTTAAACCGCGTTACAAAATCTGAAAAAGACTATTTAGAGTATTGCATTGGTGTTTTTGACAAGGAGTCAAGTTATGAGGAGGCTGTTGAAGTTGCTAAAAGTGCAGAGCTTCATAATTTGTTTATCAAGTATCCAGAGAAGTTTCTCTCCAATACATCAAAGGATCTTAAGGTATATGTCGATCGTAAGAAGGCCCTCTTTAGTACATGGTATGAATTCTTTCCAAGATCAGCTTCAGAAGTAGAAGGGCAGCATGGCACCTTTAAGGATTGTGAGCGTTTATTACCAAGAATAGCAGAGATGGGGTTTGATACGCTCTATTTTCCTCCAGTACATCCAATTGGTTATGTGAATAGAAAAGGAAAAAACAACACGACAGAGGCATTTGAAGGAGACGTAGGATCTGCGTGGGGAATAGGATCTCCAGAAGGGGGGCACAAGGATATCCATCCGCAGTTAGGGACAGTTGAGGACTTTAAAAGATTAGTTGAGAAGGCAGCTGACTTGGGTATAGAGGTAGCTATGGATTATGCGCTTCAAGCTGCTCCTGATCATCCCTGGGTGACCGACCACCCTTCCTGGTTTAAATGGAGACCTGATGGTACCGTTCAATATGCCGAGAACCCTCCAAAGAAATATCAGGATATATTGCCCATTTATTGGGAAAGTGAAGATTATAAGGCGTTGTGGGATGAATGTCTGGATATATTAATGTATTGGATTGATTGCGGTATTAAAGTATTTAGAGTAGATAACCCCCATACCAAGCCATACTTCTTCTGGAATTGGATCATTTCTGAAGTCAAGAAAAAGCATCAGGATATAATCTTTTTGGCAGAGGCCTTCACCAAGCCAAAGGTGATGCAACAACTAGCAAAGCAGGGTTACTCTCAGTCGTATACCTATTTTACATGGCGAGTTACCAAGCACGAGTTAACAGAATATCTTACAGAATTGACCACAACGGATCAGCGTGAGTATATGCGACCAAATTTCTGGCCTAATACTCCGGACATTAACCCTTATCATTTGCAAGGAGCTAACGAAAGTCGATTTATACAGCGTTATGCTCTTGCGGCAACCATGAGTTCAAATATCGGTATTTATGGTCCTGTGTTTGAACAAATGATAAATGAGGCCATTCCTGGAAAAGAAGAGTATTACATGTCTGAGAAGTTTCAACTTTGTCATTATAACTGGGATGTTCAAAATAAATTGACGGCTGTGATTTCAAAAATCAATTCCATTAGGCACGAACAGCCAGCCCTTCAGCAGACTAATAACATACGATTCTGTCATATTGAAAATGATAACCTGATTGCTTTTTATAAGTGGAATCATGATAGAGCCAATGAATTATTAATTATAATAAGTTTGGATCCTTATTATGCTCAACAAGGAACAGTTCAAATACCATTAGGGGAATTTGGCATTCATACAGGGCAGCAAATAACCATTCAGGATCTTTTTACTGGAAACAGTTATAATTGGTATGATGAATGGAATTTTGTTGAGTTGCATCCTAGTTTGCCATTTCATATATTTAAGATTATTAAATAACAATGGCCAATAAGACTGCAAAAGCTAGCGCTTTAAAACAACCTCCCTATAATTTTGATGTCGTCTGGGAAGAACTTATGGAGAATGAAGATTTCGTAGAAATCTTTCTGTCAGAGGTTTTAGAAAAGTACATTATAAGGCAGCGGTGGTATGGCGGAAAATCCAGTAAGCTAAAGTACATTGAGTTATCCGAGTATTTTAGACTTCAGCACAAAGAAGAAGTATACTATGGCTTACTTCTGGAAGTTAATTTTGTGGAAGCTTTTTACCAACACTACTTTTTACCAATTGCCTTTGTTTCGGATGAAAGTTTTGCTCAGGCAGATCGCATTTTGCCGATTAGTATTCAAAATCAGGAAGGCTTTATCATTGAGGCGACCAACCTTGAATCTTTCAGAAAGGTAGTGTTTGAGCGTATCTTAAACGCGCTCCCAAATGACACCACTAGAGTTCAATACAATAAGAGTCATATTTTCAGGGATTGTCAGTATGAGTCGTCACGATTTATGGGACTTGAACAAAGTAATACCTCTATTGTTTACAATGAGAAATATGTTCTAAAGTTCTTTAGACGTATTTATGCTGATCGCAATCCAGATTATGAGATGAGTCGTTTCTTATCTGAAAAGAAAGAGTTTAAAAATACTCCAGCTTATTTAGGAAGTATTCAGATAAAGGATCATGAAGGGACCAATATTACGATTGGATTAATGCAGGAAATGGTCCCTAATCAAGGTGATGCATGGGATTATATGCAGAAAGAAATTGATAAGGTATTTCGTAATCTAGAATATAAAAACATTCAAATATCACGTTTGCCAAAAACGATAGATTTTCATCGTATGGATATTAGGGACATTCCGCCTCAGATTATAGATTGGGCAGGATTAAATGTGTTTACTAAGATCCAGCAATTGGCTACAAGAACGGCTGAAATGCATATTGCCTTAGGTTCTGAATTTGAAGACACTGCCTTTACTCCAACCCGTTTTAATGGAGATTACACCGTGTGGTTGAAGAATCGTCTTTTGTACCAGTTTCAGAATCGTTTGAATGCTGTTGAAAATAACCTGCATAAATTGGATGGTCTGGCCTTGGATCTAGCAGAAGAGTTTCTTGAAAAGAAAAATGACATAAGAAAACGCTTCGTTCAGTTTGATTGGACTAAATTAAAAAGTGAACGACTAAGAGTACATGGAGATTATCACTTAGGGCAGATTCTTGTTAAGGATGATGATTTTTACATTCTTGACTTTGAAGGGGAGCCAGAGAGTACTATCAGAGATCGAAAGGTTAAGCAGCCACCTTTAAAGGATGTAGCTGGCTTGTTTAGGTCGTTTCATTATGCAATTTATGCGACTATTTTTAACAATGCAGAGACCTATAAAAATGATCAGGCAGAATTATTTGAAGCTGGTGAAATTTTATACCAGTATTTCGTTGGGCTGTTTCTGGGGACTTATGTTGTTGAAATTCAAAATGCCAATATCAATATTGGCTACGAGCAAGAGCGCTTGTTTTTATTAAAATATTCACTGTTAGAAAAGGCTGTTTATGAATTGGGCTACGAGCTCAATTCGCGTCCAAGATGGGCCGTTATTCCATTAAAAGGCATTTCTAATATTATTAATAACTAATTCATGGCAGAGGTCATTGCACACAGCAGATTTACAGAATTTGACATCAATCTATTTAAGTCGGGGAAACACTATCGGCTTTATGAAAAGTTTGGTTCATATATTACCCAGGTTGATGGAGAAGAAGGCACATATTTTGCTGTTTGGGCCCCTAGTGCCAAGATGGTTTCAGTAGTTGGAGATTTTAATTTTTGGCTAGAGGGTGAACATCAGTTAAACGTCAGATGGGATGCCTCTGGAATCTGGGAAGGATTTATTCCAAATGTAGGAAAGGGTAATATCTATAAATACAAGATTCAGAGTCATAATAACGACATTAAAACCGAAAAAGCGGATCCGTATGCGCGACGTTGTGAGCACCCACCAAAAACAGCTTCTATTGTATGGGATGACGACTACAAATGGGAAGATTCTAAATGGATGAAAGTTCGTAAAAAGAACAATGCTATTACTGCTCCGTTTTCAGTCTATGAAGTGCATCTTGGATCATGGAAAAAGAAAATTGAAGAAAACAGATTTTTATCCTACGTAGAACTGGCTGATGAGTTGGTGTCTTATGTTAAAGAAATGAATTTCACCCATGTGGAATTAATGCCAGTGATGGAGTATCCTTATGATCCGTCATGGGGATATCAGTTAACAGGTTATTTTGCACCCACTTCACGATTTGGCTATCCCGAAGAGTTTAAGCTCTTAGTGGATAAACTTCACCAAAACGGCATTGGAATTATTTTAGATTGGGTGCCTTCTCATTTTCCGGAAGATGCTCATGGCCTGGGCTTTTTTGACGGGTCACACTTATATGAGCATCCCGATAGACGCAAAGGGTATCACCCTGACTGGAAAAGTTTGATTTTTAATTACGGACGAAATGAAGTGAAGTCTTTCTTAATTAGTAATGCTATTTTTTGGTTGGATCAGTATCATGCAGATGGTTTAAGAGTTGATGCAGTTGCATCGATGTTATTCCTAGATTATAGTAGGGAAGATGGAGAATGGGAGCCTAATATGTTTGGTGGAAGAGAGAACCTTGAGGCAATCGCATTTATGCGCGAACTAAATGAGGCGGTGTACAAAGATTTTCCCGATGTACAAACCATAGCTGAAGAATCTACCTCATTTCCAATGGTGTCAAAGCCGACATACATAGGAGGTCTGGGTTTTGGTATGAAATGGATGATGGGTTGGATGCATGATACACTTCAGTATTTTGCAAAAGAACCTATTTATAGAAGACATCATCAAAACGACCTTACCTTTTCTATGACCTATGCCTTTACTGAGAATTTCATGCTTCCTTTAAGTCATGACGAGGTGGTTTATGGCAAGCACTCAATTTTAGGAAGAATGCCCGGTGATGA
Organism: Winogradskyella aurantiaca; assembly: GCF_003362725.1. Lineage (GTDB taxonomy): Bacteria > Bacteroidota > Bacteroidia > Flavobacteriales > Flavobacteriaceae > Winogradskyella_A > Winogradskyella_A aurantiaca. The sequence continues at coordinate 19,666 of NZ_QKTV01000008.1, read as the reverse complement.
ATGGCAACGCTTTGCCAATTTGAGGTTATTATACAGTTACATGTTTACGCATCCTGGCACCAACTTATTGTTTCAAGGAGCAGAATTTGGCCAAAGTGAAGAGTGGAATTTTCAACAGAGCCTTGATTGGCACTTGTTGCAGTACGATCCTCACAAAGGGGTCCAGGAACTTATAAAGGATCTGAATAAGCTCTATAAAAATGAACCAGCCTTACATGAAAAGCAATTTTCAGCTGAAGGATTTGAATGGATTGACTATAATGATAGTGAGAACTCGGTGTTAGTTTACATACGTAAAGGAGAACAGGAAAAGGACGACCTTATTATTGCTTTAAACATGACTCCTGTGCCTAGAGAGTCTTATAAGATGGGTGTGCCAAGAGCTGGAAAACTAAAGGAGGTTTTTAATAGCGATAAGAAGAAATACTTTGGTAGTGGTTCTTACAAGAACAAAATGCGAACCACAACCAATGAGGCATGGCAGTTCAGAGATCAAAGTATAAGTGTTCATATTCCCCCACTAGGTGCTATCGTCCTTAAGTACAGTTAGTAAAGACTGAATTACTCGATTAGTTTACCAACTATAACGTTATAGTTGAAAACTCTTAGCAATATGAGCTATAAAGCCTTTTAAAAGAGTTGATTTTTCCGTTTTTTTACAACCATTTTTCAAAAGCGAAGCAATGATTGTAAATACAGAACTCGAACAGAAAGGCAATCAGTTCCCATCATATATAGTTGATTTTAAGAAGGATGTAGATACTTTGTATTTTACAACACAAAACGATGTCATTCTTCAATTGACTGTTGTAAGAGACAGTGTCCTTAGATTCAGATATACGACAATAGGAAAGTTTGATAAAGATTTTTCATATGCCATTACTAAATATGCCAGTACTGGTTACAACAAGCTAGAGATAGAAGAAGACAAGGACTGTTACCATGTCATCACCTCTAAACTCCACTGTAAGATTGAAAAACAAACTTTAAAGATCTCAATCTATGATGTGGTAGATAAGTTTCTTATCAATCAGGATGAGATAGGTTTTCATTGGGAAGAAAGCTACCAATATGGTGGAAACATTGTTAAAATGAGCAAGGTTTCCAGAGATGGTGAGAGCTACTATGGCCTGGGTGATAAGCCTAATCATGTAAACTTAAAAGGGCGTCGTTATGATAATTGGGTAACAGACTCTTATGCTTATGGCAAAGATACCGACCCAATCTATAAAGCTATTCCGTTTTATACTGGTTTGCATCACGGAAAAGCATATGGAATTTTCTTTGATAATACCTTTAAAACGTCTTTTGATTTTGCTCATGAAAGGCGCAATGTGACCAGTTTCTGGGCCCAGGGAGGAGAAATGAATTATTATTTTTTCTATGGTCCGAAAATGACGGATGTGGTAGAGAGTTATACGGATTTAACGGGGAAACCACATCAATTACCACCATTATGGGCTCTAGGGTTTCATCAATGTAAGTGGAGTTATTACCCTGAAGCTAGAGTTAAAGAGATTACCAACAAATTTAGAGAGCTTGAAATCCCTTGTGATGCCATTTATTTGGACATCGACTATATGGATGGTTTCCGCTGTTTTACCTGGAATAAGGACTATTTTCCAGATCCCAAGAAGATGGTTAAAGAATTAGCAGATAAAGGTTTTAAGACTGTTGCTATTATTGATCCAGGAATTAAAATCGATAAGGATTATTCAGTATTTCAAGAGGCTATTGAAAACGACTATTTCTGCAGAAGGGCAGATGGAGATTACATGAAGGGCAAAGTCTGGCCGGGACAATGTTACTTCCCAGACTTTACAAATCCGGAAGTGCGGGACTGGTGGTCTGGACTTTTTAAGGAACTTATTGAAGAAACAGGTGTAAAGGGTGTGTGGAATGATATGAATGAGCCTGCGGTTATGGAAGTTCCAAATAAAACTTTTCCAGACGATGTGCGTCATGACTACGATGGCAACCCGTGTAGTCATAGAAAGGCTCATAATGTCTATGGCATGCAGATGGCGAGAGCCACCTATCAGGGGCTAAAAAAGTACAGCTATCCTAAACGACCATTTGTTATTACAAGGGCAGCGTACTCTGGTACACAACGCTATACATCCACTTGGACGGGTGACAATGTTGCTACCTGGGAGCATTTGTGGATTGCAAATATTCAAGCACAACGACTTGCTATGTCTGGTTTTTCATTTGCGGGTAGTGATATAGGTGGATTTGCAGAACAACCTTCGGGTGAGCTTTTTGCTAGGTGGGTTCAGTTAGGCGTTTTTCATCCTTTCTTTAGAGTGCATTCGTCAGGTGATCATGGCGATCAGGAACCTTGGGCCTTTGATGAAGACATTACAGCTATAGTTAAAAAGTACATTGAGATTAGATATCAGCTGTTGCCATATTTATATACAGCATTTTGGAATTACACCGACCATGGAACGCCAATATTGAAGTCTCTGGTGTTATACGATCAAGAGGATGTTCAAACTCATTACAGAACCGATGAGTTCATCTTTGGTGAGCATATACTAGCTTGCCCTGTACTAGAAGGTAATGCTAGAGGTCGTAGGATGTATATTCCAAGAGGAAACTGGTACAATTTCTGGACAGATGAGGTGCTTAAAGGAGGTAAAGAACTTTGGGTTGAGGCAGATATTGATGTGATGCCTATTTATGTAAAAGAAGGTGCGATTATCCCTAAGTTTCCAGTGCAACAATATGTGGGCGAGAAAAAAATTGATGAAGTTACCCTAGATGTTTATTACAAAGAGGGAAAGGAATCAAGTCAATTATTTAGTGATGCTCAGGATGGGTATGATTACACAAAAGGGCGTTACAGTCTAAGAAATTTTAAACTTACAGGTCGTAAAAAAGAACTGATTATTAATCAGTTTAAAGAAGGTAAGTTTATTACTGAGTATTCACAGTTTAAGGTTCGAATTCATGGCTTGCCTTTTGAAATAGGTGAAATTCAAGTAGATAATGAGGTGATACCTCTTAATCATTTGAAAATCAATGGTACGTATTCAATGATTGTGGATAAAAACTTTTCGGAGTTGCATCTAATTGCCAAAGAAAACTAAAGGGTATTAATTTTTGATTTCCATATGTGATTCGTAGATTTATATTTGATAAGTCTATGGACATGAAGACCACAATTGCATATCTTGCTTTTTTTGCGTTACTATTTAGTTGTGCTACAAATCCTTTTACTGGGAAGAAGACATTGAAGCTTCCGGGGACGGAAAATTCTACTTTAATTCCAGCTGCATTTGCCCAGTATAATGAAGTCTTAAGTGATAGTAAGATAGTTAAAGGAACTCCAGATGCGGAAATGATTAATAGAGTTGGTAAACGTATTGCCAATGCTGCTGAACGCTGGTTGAATGCTAATGGTTATCAGGCTTATTTGGAAGACTACGACTGGGAATATACGCTTATTGAATCTGAACAAGTTAATGCCTGGTGTTTACCAGGAGGGAAAATAGCATTCTACACAGGAATCTTACCAATTGCCGAAAATGAGACTGGGGTGGCCATCATTATGGGTCATGAAGTGGCTCATGCCCTTGCTAATCATGGGCAACAACGCATGAGCAAGGGGATGTTGCAGCAATTAGGTGCCGGAGCGGTAGCGGCAGCCTCTAGTAGTGAGACGGCACAAGAACAGCAACTCTATATGGCTGCTTACGGATTGGCGTCCACTTACGGTTTTATGATGCCCTACAGCAGAAAACATGAGACTGAAGCAGATAAAATTGGATTAATTCTATCAGCCATTGCAGGTTATAATCCGGAAGAAGGGGCGAAGCTTTGGGAACGTATGAAAGCTAATAGTGGCGGTGAGGCACCACCTGAATTCATGAGCACACACCCAAGTAATGATACCCGTATTCAAACACTCCAGAAAATGGCTGATCAAGCTAAGACTGAGGCTGAAAAATTTGGAGTAACTTCGTTTCGACCCATTAACTAACGCATCAATTTAATTTTATGACAGTATTCGATAAAGGCAGTAAAAAACTTTTAAATGCCTGGGCATTCTATGACTGGGCTAATTCGGTTTATACTTTAACGATCGCCTCATCTTTGTTTCCTATTTTTTATTCGGCACTGTTTTTAAGTGATGTTAAAATGGTTATGGCCTTTGGGTATGAATTTAAAAGTACGGCCCTCATCACCTTTGTAACTGCTTTTACTTTTATGGTGGTGGCCGTGTTATCTCCAATACTATCAGGAGTAGCCGATTATCTTGGAAACAAGATGACCTTTATGAAGTTTTTCTGTTATGTAGGATCACTTGGGTGCGTAGGCTTGTACTGGTTTAGTTTGGAATATATTCACCTAAGTCTATTGTTTTATTTTATGGGCTTAATTGGTTATTGGGGAAGTCTGGTATTCTATAATTCTTATCTGCCAGACATAGCGCTGCCAGAGCAACAGGATAGCATTAGTGCCAAAGGATTTGGATTAGGTTATTTAGGTAGTGTCATATTGCTATTAATTAACCTTGCCATGGTTATGAGTCAAGAAGATGGTGCAGATAAAATGCAGATGATGCGCTATTCCTTTATAACGGTTGGAATCTGGTGGGCTGGATTTAGTCAGTATACATTTAAGGTTCTACCTAAAGGAGTCTCCAATGGGGGTAAGGTAACTAAGGCAGTCTTGCTACATGGTTTTAATGAGCTACGAGGAGTGTGGCAACAACTAAAAGGTAACCTACGTCTAAAACGTTACCTCTATGCCTTTTTTGTCTTTAGCATGGCCGTACAAACCATCATGCTGGTGGCTGTTTATTTTGGTGAGGAAGAGATCAACTGGGGGGATGCTGATGCAAAAACAATTGGGTTGATAGGGAGTATCCTTATTATTCAGCTGGTGGCAATTCTTGGGGCATTTTTAACCTCAAGAGCATCTGCAAAATTCGGAAATGTGAATGCGCTCATTGCTGTGAATGTCATTTGGATGGTTCTTTGCGTCTATGCTTACTTTATGTACACTCCGGTTCAGTTTTACGTAGCGGCAGGAATAGTGGGATTGGTAATGGGAGGTATACAATCCTTAGCGAGATCCACTTATTCAAAGTTTTTACCAAAAACTGAGGACACCACATCCTTTTTTAGTTTTTATGATGTAGCTGAGAAAATAGGAATCGTTATTGGGATGCTTATTTATGGCTTTATAGACCAGATAACTGGTAGTATGCGCAACTCCATTTTATTTTTAGTGGTGTTTTTTGTCATGGGTGTACTGTTATTATTTAGGGTACCCCGATTGCATAAAAAAACCACGGCCTAAACCGTGGTTATTTTTGATTGATGAAAATATAGATTGATTAGTTCTGAATACTGCCAGAACCGGTTACTTTACTATCTTCTCTTGTTGGATTACCTCTGTATTCAATATCCCCAGAGCCTGTAACACGGGCTTTTAAAGTTCCAGAGCAATTAACTCCGGCATCACCTGATCCAGTGACAGACACCTCCACATTGGTTGAATCTAAATCGAAGCCATGGAAATCTCCAGAACCTGTTACACTAGCAACTAAATTAGTGGCAGATCCTTTTAAGGTTAGGTCACCGGAACCAGAAACACTGGCCTTTGCTTTACTAGAGCTAATTTTGAGAACTACATCGCCACTTCCAGAAATAGAAGAATCAAAATTACTGCTGACCAGAGTGCCTTCATTCCATACGTCTCCAGATCCAGAAAGAGAAACACTGTTTACACTTTCAAAAGGTATTGTTATTAAGATAGGCTTATTGCGACTAGGCTTTAAATTGGTGTTATTCTTAACCTTTACTATTAGATCCCCATTTTTAACTTCGGTAATAATATAGTCGATGAGGTTCGACTCAGCTTCAATGGTTATTTTTCCTTCGGTACCAGGAACTAATTTAAAGTCCATAAATCCTGAACATTTAATACCATCGTAGTCGCCAGTTGATCTGTTTACTGTTGTAGCGTCTCCATTACCGTTTACTTTCTTTCCACCCCATTGAGCAAAAGATAAACTTGTTGCAGATATGAAGGTGATTATCATTAGTTGTTGTATAGTTTTCATAATTTAAAGGGGTGGTTTATAGTTTTTTAAAGTTTACACTTCCGTATTCAGACTTGATAGATACTTTGTTAGGAGAATTTTGATCGCCATAATATCCTAAATAGTACTTTTCAGAAGATTCAATTCGACTCTTTACAAATTCAAAATCATCAGAATTTCTCATGGACGCATATTCCAACTCCACTTCAAACTTGAAATTGTAATTGGCATCGTGCCCTATGGTCATTCCAGCATAATCTGTTTGGATATCAATGTTTCCGGCACCAGCGGCCATTTTATCTATTTTAATGGATCCGTAATCTGCTTTTATAGAAACATTTTTGTACACATTTCCAAGCCTCAGAGTTAGGTAATCACCATTGCCTTCTAGGTTATTGATGTTATCAACCTTTAACGAACCATAATCACAGTTATAGGTTACATCTTCCACAGCTTCAATGGCTGATTTGGTATAGTCAGCATTGATATCAAGCTGGTTGGCCTTAGCTACTGTATAACTACTATAATCGGCGTTGATATTTCCACTTTTTATGTATTCAAAATAACACCCATTTGAGTAATCAAAATATAGGCTATTGTTATCGGCCATTAATTCTTTAGTAGTAATTTTACCATAATCACAACTGATTTGCGCGCGTCCCATTAGTTCGTCAACGTTAATAGCTCCATAATCATTTCTGATGTTGATGTTGTTGGTTTTTGGGATCTTTACCACATAATTAACCTCAATTTTTAGGTTGCTTTTGCCCCAATTCCACCAGGAACCATTTTTCTTTTTTCCAAACTTCGTTTCTGCCGATACCATGCTGCTGCTGTTTGAAAATTGAACATCAATATCGTTTAATCGATCATTGACCTTATCTTCATTAGATCCAGTTACCTTGATAGTAATATCAAAATCAACGGTGTTTCTGTCCCAGGTGACGATATCCACATTCCCATAGCTGTTATCAACTTTAAGGGTAGCGTCTGAATTGACATTAAAGGATTTTTGAATGGACTTTTCTCGGGTGGTCTTAAGAGTTTTGTCCACGCTTGGGTTTTCTGCCAGTAAAAGTCCTGGCAAAAGCATCATCACCAACAATTTAAATTGTAGTTGTAGTATCATTTTGTTCAGCGTTTAATTGTTTTACGTTCTCTATTTGTTCTAAAAGATTGGTTAGTATATCGATCCTGTTTTGGAAATTGGAGATCATAGCGTAGATAACACGATTGTCCTCCTGACTGTTTTCCAAATCCAGTTTTAATTTATCATATTGTAGTTCTAATCTGTTAAGCTGTCTCAAGCCGTCGTATATAATGTTTTCAGTTAGAGGGGAGCGTTCAGCTTCTATCTTCTTAAGCTCATCGTTAATGGCAATTGTAAAGAAATCCTGTGTTCTTGAAAATTCTTCAGAAACAGTAGCAAGTTCCATACCCTGAGAGTTATTTGGTTGTCCGATAAAAACGGCTAAAGCAATAATAGCAACAGCGGCAACCGCTAGGAATGATTTTAATACTGGGCCTATGTTTAATCCTTTATCAGGATGAATTGATTTGAGTTTCTTTTCAAAACGCAATTCATGGCCTAACTGAGGCATTTCAGAATCGAATTCTTCTCTAAAATTTTTAAATAGTGTATTTAAATTATCATCTTTCATAATTCATGAGTTTTTTAGCGAAGTTAATCGCGTTCTCAGTTGAGTTTTGGCTCGTGAAATCAAGGTTCTGCTATTGCCATTGGATATCTGCATTATTTGAGCGATCTCTTCATAATCATAACCCTCAATCAAATGCAGCGTTAAACTAATAGCGTAACTTTCTTTAAGTCCATTTATGGCTTCCTTAATCTCAGAAGCAGATATATTTGCAGGTTCAAAAACTTCCTCAGCACTTTGATCTTCCATTTTATAGAGCATATCCTCAATGCCTGTAGTGTTCTCTTTTTGTTTTTTATGATAGTGGCCAATACTATTATTAACAACAATACGTTTTAACCAAGCTCCAAATTTACTGTTCTCACTAAGCTTATCTAGCTGTGTGAAAGCTGATAAGAAGGAATCTTGCATGATGTCCTCTGCTTCGAAACTGTCTTTTACTATTCTTAAACTTGTATTATACATTGCTTTATAATATCTGCGATATAATTCCATTTGTGCCTGCTGATTTTGACTACGGCACATGTCCACTAATTGATTGATATGGTGATTGGCTAGTGACAAAAAAGTGATTGGTTTATTCTATAGATACAATGACAATTGAATTGTTACAGTTATACCTAAAAAAATACAAGAAATAATTCTGGATTGGCATAAGAATTGACTTCTATGTATCAGCAACTGAACTTGATTCAATACTAAAAGTTTGAATATCAGTTGATTAAAATTGAAAATAAATCAAAAGATTGGTCTGTTACAAGTACAATGTGACATATTGACCTTATAAAATACTATGGGAAAATCAAATTTTTTAAGCCTTGACAGTTTGTCACTGCAGGATTTTGATGAAAATTCAGAGTTAATTCCGTTAATGACCCCTGAGGATGAGGAATTAATTAATAGCGAAGAGTTACCAGAATCATTACCAATACTTCCTCTTAGGAATACGGTGTTATTTCCTGGTGTGGTAATTCCAATTACAGCTGGGAGGGATACCTCTATTAAACTTATTAATGATGCCAACAAGGGGAGTAAGGTAATAGGAGTGGTTGCTCAAAAGGATGAGACCGTTGAGAATCCAGGTCTAAAAGATATCTATAAGGTGGGAACTGTAGCCCGAATTCTCAAGGTGCTAAAAATGCCTGATGGCAATACCACAATTATCATTCAGGGGAAAAAACGCTTTGAGATTAATGAGATCGTTTCGCAAAAACCGTATTTAAATGCCACAATATCTGATCTGCCGGAGCAAAAACCTGATAGTGGAAATGACGAGTTTAAAGCAATTATAGACTCTATAAAAGACTTGTCTTTGGAGATAATTAAGCAGAGTCCTAATATCCCGTCTGAAGCTAGTTTTGCGATTAAAAATATTGAGAGCAATTCTTTTCTTATCAACTTTGTATCGTCTAATATGAACCTTAAGGTGAATGAAAAGCAAGAATTACTTGAAACTAGCCACCTTCAGGATCGAGCACTTTCCACATTAAAGTTTATGAATATCGAATTTCAGAAACTTGAATTGAAGAATGACATTCAGTCAAAAGTGCAGAGTGATATGAATCAGCAGCAGCGTGAATATTTCTTGCAGCAGCAAATGAAAATGATTCAGGAAGAATTAGGTGGCGGGGTGTCCTATGGTGAAGAGATAGAGGAAATGCGAACTAGAGCTAAGGATAAGAAGTGGGATGAGTCTGTGAAAGAACATTTTGATAAGGAGATTGCAAAAATGCAACGCATGAATCCTCAAGTAGCCGAATATTCCATTCAAAGAAATTATTTGGATCTATTTTTAGAATTACCATGGAATGAGTTTAGCGAGGATCAATTTGATTTAAAACGCGCCATGAAAATTCTCGATCGCGACCACTATGGATTGGACGACGTTAAAAAACGTATCATTGAGTATTTAGCAGTTCTAAAGCTAAGAAATGATATGAAATCTCCAATTCTTTGTTTGTATGGCCCTCCAGGTGTTGGAAAAACTTCTTTAGGAAAATCTATTGCTGAAGCGTTAGGCAGAGAGTATGTTCGAATCTCCCTTGGAGGATTGCGTGACGAAGCTGAAATAAGAGGGCATAGAAAGACTTACATTGGTGCTATGCCAGGTAGAATTATTCAAAGCTTAAAAAAGGCAGGGACTTCAAATCCGGTTTTTGTACTTGATGAAATAGATAAATTATCTAGCGGACATCAGGGGGATCCTTCATCGGCAATGCTAGAAGTATTAGATCCAGAACAAAACAGTGAATTTTACGATAACTTCCTGGAAATGGGGTATGACCTTTCTAAGGTTATGTTTATTGCGACCTCCAACAGTTTAAATACCATTCAACCAGCTTTACTGGATCGTATGGAGATTATCAATGTTAGTGGGTATACCATCGAAGAAAAGGTGGAAATCGCTAAGCGCCATTTACTTCCGAAGCAATTAGAGGAGCACGGTCTGGACCAATCGGCGCTCAAGATAGGTAAAGCGCAATTAGAGAAAATTGTTGAAGGCTACACCCGTGAATCAGGAGTAAGAGGTCTTGAAAAGCAAATTGCTAAGATGGTTAGGTATGCCGCCAAGCACATTGCAATGGAAGAGGATTATGATATAAAAGTTACTAAAGATACTGTTCTAGAGGTGCTTAAAGCGCCGAGACTCGAGCGTGATAAGTATGAAAACAACGATGTTGCAGGTGTGGTAACAGGTCTTGCCTGGACACGAGTGGGTGGCGATATTCTGTTTATTGAATCTATTCTTTCTAAAGGTAAGGGTTCCTTAACCATAACAGGTAATCTGGGAACGGTCATGAAAGAATCTGCCACCATTGCAATGGAATTCATAAAGTCCAACGCTGAAAATCTAGGAATCAACCCTGAGGTATTTGGTAAGTACAATGTGCATATTCATGTTCCTGAAGGGGCTACCCCCAAAGATGGTCCTAGCGCAGGAGTCACCATGTTGACTTCTCTGGTTTCACTATTTACACAGCGTAAGGTAAAAAGAAGTCTCGCTATGACTGGGGAGATAACTTTACGTGGAAAAGTATTGCCAGTTGGTGGTATTAAGGAGAAAATTTTAGCTGCTAAAAGAGCACGAATCAAAGAGATTCTTCTGTGTGAAGACAATAGAAGAGATATTGAAGAAATTAAACCCGAATATCTAAAAGGCCTGAAGTTTCATTTTGTAAAAGATATGACTGAGGTTCTGGAAATTGCTTTGACCAAGCAAAAGGTGAAGAATGCAAAGACCTTATAAACGGAATCCCCAAAGAAATAACTTTGGGGATTTTCATTTAAAAAATAAAAATTGAGCACTATCGTTTTTATATAGATTTAATTAATTTGCGTGCTTGATGAAGAGAAGACTAACTGCCTCAGTACTATTGCTGTATTCTTGTTGCGCATTGGCCCAATTAGGTGGTGAGTCTACTTATCAGTTTTTAAATCTAGTATCATCACCCAGACAAGCCGCCCTCGGTGGGAAAATCATTACCAATTTTGATCATGATGTCACAGAGGCTTTGTATAATCCGGCATCTCTCAATTACAGAATGCACAACCAATTGGCCGTAAATTACTCGAGCTATTTAGGAGGTATAGGATACGGTACAGCGGCATATGCCTATACCTGGGATCGACGTCTTCAAACCTTTCATTTTGGAGTGACTTACATTAATTACGGGAGTTTTGACGGGTATGACTTAAATGGCTTGTTTACAGGAACCTTTAGCGGAAATGAGGTTGCCTTATCGGGTACCTACAACTATGATATTCCTAGAAGTGATTTCTATATAGGTGGTACCTTTAAAGTCATTACTTCGGCTCTAGAACAGTATAATTCTATTGGAGTCGCAGTGGATTTAGGTGTTATGTATATTAATGAAAAAATTGATTTTCATGCTGCTCTGTCTGTTAGGAATATTGGAACTCAGATTACAACATACGCCGGTACTAGAGAACAACTTCCATTTGAAGTCAATTTGGGACTCTCGCAGTTGTTGCAAAATGTACCATTACGTTGGCATTTGACATTTGAAAATTTACAGAAATGGCCAATTGCCAGTTCTAACCCTGCCAGAGCTACTACTGATTTGGATGGTAATCAAACACAAGAGAGTGTGGGATTTTTTAATGAAGTATTAAGACATACTATTCTTGGTGCAGAGCTCTTTCCAGATAAAGGGTTTAATTTAAGGGTTGGTTACAGTTTTAGGCGTGGTGAGGAACTGCGCATAGAAGACAGTAGGAGCTTTGCGGGATTATCCTTTGGTGTTGGAATAAAAATGGGACGAATTAGATTCAATTATACACACGCCAGATACTCATCAGCTACAAACAATAATTTTTTTGGCCTTCAAATAGATTTGCAATAAATGAATATGCTAACAATTGCTATAGACGGTTTTTCTTCAACAGGTAAAAGTACAATTGCTAAACTTTTGGCCAAGGAGCTGTCTTATGTATATGTGGATTCTGGAGCTATGTACAGAGCGGTTACTTTACATGCTATGCGGCAGGGCTTGATCTCTAGTAACAGATTTGATCGTGAAGGGTTGATCAATTCCTTAAGTGAACTAGAAATACGGTTTGAATATAATAAGGAGCTTCAAAAAGGTGATGTTTACTTAAATGGTGAAAATGTAGAGGGTTTAATTCGAAATCTTGAAGTTTCACAATTAGTAAGTCTAGTGGCGGCGGTTCCAGAGGTTAGACGGAAATTAGTTGAGCAGCAGAAAATGCTAGGTGACCAAGGAGGTGTTGTTATGGACGGTAGGGATATAGGGACGGTAGTTTTTCCTGATGCAGACTTTAAGTTTTTTATGACGGCCAGTCCGGAAGTTAGAGCTGAGAGACGGTTTAAGGAACTTCAAGATCGTGGTGATAGCATCAGTTATGATGAAGTATATGAAAATGTCATTAATCGCGACGAATTAGATTCAACCAGAAAAGACTCTCCATTAATAAAAGCGGAGGATGCAGTTGAGTTTGACAACTCAGATATAAGTATTAAAGACCAGCTTCGAGCGATGTTAGATATTATTAGCTCAAAACTTACTGAGTAATAGGTTGTGTGAACTGGCCTTTAAAGATTAGGAATAATCAACTCTTGCCCAGGATGAATTAGATCAGGACTCTCGAGAATATCAGAATTAACCTTAAAAATGCTCTTATATTTCATAGCATCCCCATAATAATGTAAAGCAATTTTACCTAAAGTTTCACCTGATTTTACGACATGTCTATGATAGACAGTGGTGTCTGCTACTCGAATGTCAGCTAGAATATCTTTAGGGTTTTCACCTCCTATACTCTTGATCTTATCCCAAAGCAGGTTTTTTTCGTATTGGGTTTTTGCAGTTCCCTTTATTTTCAAAATTCCGTTGTCTTCAGTCACGTCACCGTCTTGAATATTTAAGGCTTCGCCAAGGTTTAATACCTCTTGATACTTAGATTTAACCATGCTGGTTGATTGTTGAGATTAATAGTAATATCAAATATATAAAAATGAAAGTGTTAAGCCTTTTTTTAACCTAAAATCTGTGTGCAAAAAAGGGGCTTTTCGAGAGGAGTGAATTATTTGTTAATAAGGATTTTATATTGTATTTTTGCAGACCTTTTTACGAGTAGTAGAGCGAAAAGGAATATTAGTTAAAAAATAACATGCTTCTGTGTTGATGATCGTTGAGAGCTCTGCAATTAGCACAGGATACAAATTTTATCAGCAATGGCTGAAAATAAAAAAGAAAAAGCGGCAGAAACAACTACTGTTGAAGCTGTTGAAACTCCAAAAGTAGAAGTGCACGTTTCAGAGGCACAGACTAACCCAGAGAAATTTTTAAAAGAATTTGATTGGCACAATTACGAAGAAGGAATTGAGCAAGTGGCAGATTCTAAACTAGCTGAATTTGAGAAGTTAGTCTCTGAAAATTTTGTTGACACCTTAGATGATGAGGTAGTTGAAGGTACTGTGATAGCTATTACAGATAGAGATGCAATTATCGATATCAATGCAAAATCTGAAGGTGTTATTTCTTTAAATGAGTTCCGTTACAATCCTAACTTAAAGGTTGGTGATAAAGTAGAGGTACTTATTGATGTTAGAGAAGATATTACAGGTCAGTTAGTCTTATCTCACAGAAAGGCTAGAGTTATTAAAGCATGGGATCGCGTGAATGCAGCTCATGACACTGGCGAAATCGTTAATGGTTTTGTTAAGTGTAGAACTAAAGGAGGTATGATTGTAGATGTTTTTGGAATTGAAGCATTCTTACCAGGTTCTCAAATTGACGTAAAACCAATTAGAGATTACGATCAGTATGTCAATAAAACAATGGAATTCAAAGTGGTTAAAATCAACCATGAGTTCAAGAACATTGTAGTATCTCATAAAGCGCTTATCGAAGCAGATATCGAGGAGCAAAAGAAAGAAATTATAGGTCAATTAGAAAAAGGTCAAGTATTAGAAGGTGTTGTTAAGAACATTACTTCTTATGGAGTCTTTATTGACTTAGGTGGTGTAGATGGATTAATCCACATTACAGATCTTTCTTGGTCTAGAATCAACCATCCAAATGAGATTGTTGAGTTAGATCAGAAATTGAACGTTGTAATCTTAGACTTTGACGAAGATAAATCGAGAATCCAATTAGGTCTTAAGCAATTGAGTAAGCACCCATGGGAAGCGCTTGGTGAAGAGGTAAAAGTTGGTGATAAGGTGAAAGGGAAAGTTGTTGTAATTGCTGATTACGGTGCTTTTGTTGAGGTTGCTGAAGGTGTTGAAGGTCTTGTTCATGTTAGTGAGATGTCTTGGTCAACGCATTTAAGATCTGCTCAGGATTTTGTTACCGTAGGAGATGAGATAGATGCAGTGATCTTAACACTAGATCGCGAAGAGCGTAAGATGTCTCTTGGAATTAAGCAATTGACTCCAGATCCTTGGACTGATATTACTACAAAATACCCTGTAGGTTCTAAGCACTCAGGAATTATTAGAAACTTTACCAATTTTGGTGTATTTGTTGAATTAGAAGAGGGGATTGATGGATTAATTTATATTTCTGATCTATCCTGGACTAAGAAAATCAAACATCCAAGTGAGTTCTGTACTGTTGGTGATAAGCTTGACGTTGTTGTACTTGAATTAGATGTTGAAGGACGTAAGTTAAGCTTAGGTCACAAGCAGATTACTGATAACCCTTGGGATAAATATGCTAAGGACTTTGCAATCAACACCGTTCACAATGGTGCTATCGAAGAGGTTGTAGATAAAGGAGCAACAGTTAAATTTAATGAAGATATTACTGCATTCATCCCTAACCGTCATATGGAAAAAGAGGATGGTTCTAAACTTAAAAAAGGTGAGGAAGCAGAATTTAAGATCATTGAGTTTAATAAAGAGTTCAAACGTGTAGTAGCATCTCATACGGCTGTATTTAAAGCAGAAGAAGCTAAGATTGTTAAGGCTGCTGCTAAGAAAGCAGAGGCTGCAGCAGCAGAGGCGAAACCAACTTTAGGTGATGCTAATGATGCACTTCAGGCTCTTAAAGATAAAATGGACGGTAAGAAGTAATTCTTATTTCTAAATATCAATTGAAGACCTTCTAATTTTAGAAGGTCTTTTTTTATGTAATCATAAATAGTTAGATATTCCAATATTTGGTTAAATTTGCCGAGCAATAGGATTGGAAGCCATATGAGTCAAAAAATTTTACTCAATTCTAAAGAAGTAAATATCACTCTTCATCGACTAGCTTGCCAACTTATTGAAAATCACAACGATTTTTCTGATACTGTATTGATTGGTTTACAACCAAGAGGGACTTATTTGGCTCATCGTTTGGCCAGAATGCTTAAAGAAGACTATAATATAAAGTCATTAAAACTTGGGCTTTTAGATATCACATTTTTTAGAGATGACTTTAGAAGAGGGGATAAACCACTCTCTGCTAATACAACGGAAATTAATTTTATAGTTGAGGATAAGAATGTGGTCTTTGTAGATGACGTATTATATACAGGTCGCAGTATACGGTCGGCTTTAACCGCAATTCAATCATTTGGAAGACCGCGCCATATCGAGTTGCTGACATTGATTGATAGGAGATTTAGTCGCCATTTACCTATTCAGCCAAATTATAGAGGACGTCAGGTAGATGCTATCAATGAAGAGCGTGTTGTTGTGAATTGGGAAGAAAATGATGGGAAGGACTCTGTGTTGCTCGTTTCTGAGTAATGAAGGGTGCTCCTTAATGATAATAAAGATCTAATATGAGTTCGTTAAGTGTTAACCACTTACTTGGAATTAAGTACTTACAACCTTCGGATATTGATTTGATATTTGAAACTGCTGATCAATTTAAGGAGGTCATCAATCGGCCTATAAAAAAAGTTCCTTCCTTAAGAGACATAACTATAGCGAACTTGTTTTTTGAGAATTCTACCAGAACTAAACTCTCATTTGAATTAGCCGAAAAGCGCTTATCAGCTGATGTCATTAATTTCTCAGCCTCACAGTCTTCGGTTAAAAAAGGGGAGACCTTAATTGATACTGTGAATAACATTCTATCCATGAAGGTAGATATGGTAGTTATGAGACACCCAAATCCAGGGGCAGGGATATTTTTATCTAAGCATATAGATGCCAGTATAGTAAATGCTGGTGATGGGGCCCATGAGCATCCAACACAAGCCCTATTAGATTCTTATTCTATTAGAGAACGACTAGGATCTGTAAAAGGAAAA
The DNA here is from genome assembly GCF_003362725.1 of Winogradskyella aurantiaca. Lineage (GTDB taxonomy): Bacteria > Bacteroidota > Bacteroidia > Flavobacteriales > Flavobacteriaceae > Winogradskyella_A > Winogradskyella_A aurantiaca. Next base: position 3,217 of record NZ_QKTV01000008.1, on the reverse strand, counting down.
AATGTGGTGATTGTTGGCGATATTCTACATAGTCGAGTGGCATTATCTAACATTTTTGCCTTACAGTTGCAGGGTGCCAATGTTATGGTTTGTGGTCCAAAAACATTGTTGCCAAAATACATTGCGGATTTAGGTGTAAAGGTGGAAACCAATCTGAAAAAAGCATTAGAATGGTGTGATGTTGCTAATATGTTGAGAGTTCAGAACGAACGGATGGATATTAGTTATTTTCCTTCCACCAGAGAATATGCGCAGCAGTTTGGACTGACAAAGGACATTATGGATTCGTTGTCTAAGGAAATTGTAGTTATGCACCCTGGGCCTATCAATCGTGGTGTTGAAATCACAAGTGAAGTTGCTGATTCGGACCAATCGATTATTCTAAATCAAGTTGAAAATGGAGTGGCTGTTCGTATGGCGGTCATCTATTTATTAGCTTCAAAAATTAAGCCTTAGGAATGAATGTTGAAATAAAGGAAGATATTGCACTTTTGGTACCAGATAATAGTTCTCCTGGGTCCATAATCGAAGACTTCAATTCCGCTTACACAGACGCAAAAGATCATCATTTGGTATTGGATCTTTCTAATCAGAGTACAGAAACTACTGATATCATCATAAAGTTTCAGGATATTTCAGATTCACATAGAAGTGAAGGCAAGTCCTTTGTGTTTATCGCTAACTGTGATCTTGATTTACTACCAGAAGCGTTAATTGTTGTACCAACCTATCAGGAAGCTCTAGATATAATTAAAATGGAATCTATAGAAAGAGACCTTGGATTATAATTTTTTAACAACCCCAAATGAAGCTTAATATTCTTGGCTGTTATAGTGCTGTACCGAGAAAAAATACCAACCCAACATCTCAGGTTCTTGAGGTTAAAAATCATGTTTTTTTAATTGATTGTGGTGAGGGTACCCAGGTACAACTTAGACGTCATAAGATCAAGTTTAATCGGATTAAGCATATTTTCATATCGCATCTTCATGGCGATCATTATTTTGGATTAATAGGACTTATAAGTACGTTTAGACTCTTAACAAGAGAAACCGAGTTGCATGTTTATGGGCCAAAAGGATTAAAGGAGGTTATTACTCTACAATTAAAATTGTCTGATTCGTGGACTAATTTCCCATTATTTTTTCACGAGTTAGAATCAAAAACGTCTGAGGTTGTTTTTGAAGATGAGTCGGTTAAGGTATCTACAATCCCTCTAGATCATCGCGTATACTGCAATGGTTTTCTATTTAAAGAAAAACCAGGGGAACGACAATTAGATATGAATGCAGTGCTTAATGCTGACATCCATCAATCCTATTACCGCAAACTCAAACAAGGTGCGGACGTAGTTAATGAAGATGGTAACTTGGTTCGCAATGCCAAGGTGACCAATCCACCAAAACCTACGAAGTCATACGCATTTTGTAGTGATACAGCTTATAAAGAGGCTATTGTGCCATTGATAAGCGGAGTGACTGCACTTTATCACGAGTCCACATTTTTAGAAAAGAACGCAGCACTCTGCGTAATAACTAAACATAGTACGGCCAAGCAGGCAGCTGCTATTGCCAGTTTGGCCAAGGTGGGAATCTTAATCTTAGGCCATTATTCCACACGCTATGATGATATTGAGGTTTTTAGACAGGAAGCTCAAGAGGTATTTGAGAATGTAGAGCTAGCTGATGATGGCAAAGTGATTGAATTTTAATTCCATTTCTTTTGCTTAAGCCTTATTTTTGAATATGGAAAAGGACTTAAGTGATTACAGGCAAAGCTACGAGAAGGGTGAACTAAGACAATCTAATACCCCTGAAAACCCTTTGGAGTTGTTTAGGGATTGGTTTCTTGAAGTTGAAGAACACTACAACACAGGGGAGATCAATGCCATGACAGTGTCAACGCTTGGGTTAGATGGTTTTCCAAAATCTCGAGTAGTACTTCTAAAGCGTTATAATTACGAAGGATTTGTATTCTATACTAATTATGAGAGTGAGAAGGGCAAAGCCATAGAACACAATCCAAACTTGTGTCTGTCATTCTTTTGGGCTGAGGCAGAACGTCAGATTATTATAAAAGGAAAAGCTGAAAAATTACCTCAAAACTTGAGTGATGGGTATTTTGAATCCCGACCTCAAGGAAGTCAATTAGGGGCCATAGCCTCCGATCAAAGCTCTGTGATTCCAGATAGAGCTTATCTTGAACAAAAACTGCTAGACCTCGAAAAGGAGTACGCAAACAAAGAGATAAAACGTCCAGACAATTGGGGTGGTTTCTTGGTTAGACCTATTGAAATTGAGTTTTGGCAAGGTAGACCCAATAGATTGCATGATCGGATTCGTTATAAGCTACAAGACGACTATAATTGGAAAAAAGAGCGCTTGTCCCCTTGATCGTTTAAGCGCTATAATAATCGATAAAATGCTTGTTTGTCACTATAAGCCATCATTTTTAACGATTAAAAGTATAAAAAATCGACGAAATGCATGCTTTTAATCGAAATTAACATTTAGTTAACACTTTGATATAATTCAGTAGGTAAATTAGTAGTCCCAAAATAAACTTAACCTACTATGAAACGCTTATCTGCATTGCCTATTTTGGCATTTGTAGCTATGATGGGCTTCTCCTCCTGTTCTACGGATAATTCTTTGGAGGAGACTATCGCGGCTAAAGATCTTAACAATCCTCCTAATGTTAAAGTCATTGAAATTGAAGTGTTGGAATTGATTAATCAACACCGCATTAGTATAGGGCTTAATCCTTTATTAGATCACTCTGTTGTCAAGGCAGTCGCTTTTACACATACAGATTACATGATTGAAGCGGATGATATATCGCATGATAATTTTTACCAACGAAAAGAAAGTCTTGAAGTTAATGCAGAGGCTGTAAGTGTTTCAGAAAACGTAGCCTATGGGTTTAGTTCCCCTCAATCATTAGTAAATGCATGGCTTAATAGTCCTTCTCATAGGGCCACTATTGAAGGTAACTTTACAGATTTTGATATATCAGCCGAACAGAACGAGAACGGTAAATGGTACTACACCAATATTTTTATAAAACGTTAGTTAGTATTTCACTTAATTCAACCAAAAACCCCCACTGTTGTGGGGGTTTTTTAATATATGTGTATTTGTAGATTATTTTTTAAGGATGTAGAAGTAAGATCGTCTGTTAAGTTGGTGTTCTTCTTTAGAACACTTAACGCCATTAC
>NZ_QKTV01000007.1 GCF_003362725.1 Winogradskyella aurantiaca | reverse complement strand
AAAGCTGAACTTCAATTACAAACCCACAATCCTCAATACCACTTACTCTAAAGACATCATTAAGACCATCGCCATTGGCTGTTACAGTCTTTGAGATAATCACATCTTCTGCACCACAAGAAAGAACTCGACAGTCTTCCACAAAGATTGCTAGATTCGTGTTGATGGCGCAACTTCCACCTAATTCGGTGTAGTTGAATATGAATTGCGTGTCTTGTTCAATTGATTCGGTAGTGAAGGTACTACCAACTAATAAGCTTGGATCTCCTTGAACAACAGTCCATTCACCAGTTCCTTCATAATCACCCGTTAGGAAAGAGAATAAATCATAAGGTCCTTCCGTATTACAGATTCTGCTATCCAATCCTCCAACAGGACTTTCATTAGTTACATTTACAGTTTGGGTATAAACTGCCTCATTTCCACAGGTATCGGTAACAGTCCAGGTTCTTATAATTTGATAATCTTCAAAATCTGGTTGCTGAGTGTTTTCTTCAGTAAAGGTAACATCCATAACTTCAGAACAAGCATCCGCAAATTCTAAATCTGGTGTCTCTGGAATAGCATCACAACTCGCTTCAATCTCTGGCTCAAAATCACCAATTATTTCAGGTGCTGTCGTATCAATCACAGTTAATATTTGCGTATGACTTGTTGAATTACCACAAGTATCAAAAGCGGTCCAGGTGCGCTCTAATAAATACTCACCTTCGCAACTTCCTGGCGTAGAGAACTCAACAAAACTAACTATCGCTTCTCCACAGTTGTCTGTGGCTGTCAAGTCTTCTGGGTTTGGTACATCTGTACATTCAACCGTGGTATCTGTTGGTAAATCTCCATCAAATACAGGTGGTGTTGTATCTGTTACTCTTATAGACTGGGTATGGATAGTTACATTGTTGCATGCATCAGTTGCAGTCCATGTTCTTACAAGGGTGTAATCGTTACAATCTCCAATATTTGGAGGTCCATCAGTACCACAGCCTGAAGCCATATCTCCATTATCAAGGTTAAATGGTTGTCCATCAAGGAATACCGGTAGAGATCCTAAAGACTGAGCATTTTCATCTATAATTTCAAAGGAATTGGATCCATTATAAGACAAGTAGAAATTACCATCTTCAGTGAGCGACATACCACTTACACTATTTGGTATAGATCCTATAAGGCTGGCAGTTCCATTTTCAATTAAATACAGGTCATTACCAGACCTTGTAGTTAAGTATAATTTTCCATCCTTAAATTCCATATCTGCACCATTAACAGGAACATCAGTAGCATAGTCTACATAAGAACCGTTATTAGGATCTACTTCAACAATCCTATTTTGATTGGATGAACCTAAGTATACTTTACCGTTGTAATAAGTACCACTAGCAATATTGCTTAGTCCATCATTTAATTGAATGAATCCTAAAGAATTTCCAGTTGAAGGATCAATTCTTTCTATAGATTGGCCGTTACTCACTAAACCATATAAGATGTTGTTCTCACCATCATAAGCCAAATGGGCGTTATAATTTCGGGATGTCACTAATTCTAAATTGGCCACTCCATTCTCCACAACGAATTTGTAGAACTGAGAGGTGCTACCTGATTTAACATAGTAGGATCTATAGGTACATTCGTCGCTGGATTCAGAATCCTCGTCTTCATAAACTATTTCCTCCTCGAAGGTTACTTGAGCATCTCCACAATTATCTGTCGCTGTTAGGACTTCTGGTTCAGGAATCATTTCGCATTCCACTTCAATATCCTGAGGTAAAGCTTCTACAAATTCAGGACTTGTTGTATCTCTTACTTCCACATTTTGACTGATGGAAGTAGTATTACCACAAGCGTCAGTGGCGGTCCATGTTCGTATTAAGGTGTAATTATTATCGCAATCTCCATCAATACGCTCTTCGCTAAAACTAACGGTAGCTTCACTACAGTCGTCTGTAGCGGTTAATTCAATCGGTTCTGGAACCATATCACATTCGACTGTAATGTCATTTGGTAAACAAACAACACCATCATCAGTATCAGACACAATACTTATTGTATCCATTAGATTCCCTACTGAATTTGATGATCCTGATAATGCCTGGAATAAGATAACTGTGTTAGTCTGTCCTTCTGGGACCGAATAATTGACAACATTCTGTTTCCATCCATCTTCCGTGCTAACGGAATAATCACTAATCATAACAAGTTCAGATAAACTAGCTCCCATCATTAAGCGCATGTCATCAGTGACGCTTGATCCGGGTCTTTTCTTATGATAAAAGGTAATTGTAAGGTTACTACCTGGCTCAGTTGCAAATGATTGGTACAAATCATCAAGGTTTTTACCATTCAATTCAAAATGATAATTACCGCTATGGGACTCCACTCCGTTAATCTGACCAGATCTTTGTATCTCAATTGTACCATGATTTTTAGTGGTACTCCATCCTTCAACTTGATCTTGAGGTAATTGTTGAAAGCCTTGAGAGAACGGATTAGATTCAAATTCACCGTTAATGACTAGGTTAGTACAAGTTGCATCTTCAATACCTTCAAATACCGGTGGAGTTGTATCAATTACAGTTATTGTCTGTGTATGAGTCGTTGTGTTACCACAATCGTCACTTGCTATCCAAGTTCTTGTAATCACCTCTTCACCGTCACAAGCACCAGCTTCTGTTGTTTCTTCAAATTCTACTGTCGCCTCTCCGCAATTATCAATTGCAGTTAGAGTAGGGGCGTCAGGTACGGCATCACACTCAGCTGTTTCATCCCCAGGTAGTTCTCCTTCAAATATTGGCGCTTCATTATCTTCAATTATTATGGTCTGGTCGAATGTTGAAGAATTCCCACAAGAATCTGTAAAACTCCATGTTCTTGCAATAACAGCTTCATTGGCACATTCTCCAGGGGTTACAACCTCAGTATAATCTCCTTGAATTTCACCATCACAATTATCAACTGCTGAATACGATAAATTCAATTCTTCGTCACAGCTGACAGTAACAATTGCTGGAATATCTTCCATAACGGGTGATGTTGTATCCTGAACCGCAATGGTTTGTGAGTGAGTATTGGTGTTACCACAAGCATCCGTTGCCGTCCATCGGCGAACAAGTGTATAGTTATTAGGGCAATCACCATCTACTTTTGATTCAACGAGGGTGACAGTTGCATCACCGCAATTATCAATTGCTTCAATTACTGAAGGATCAGGTATATTATCACATTCTACTGTTATATCTTGTGGAAGATCACCAATAAACTCAGGTGCCTCCTCATCTTTAATTACTATGGTTTGCTCATATCTGGAAGCATTACCACAAGAATCAGTAAAACTCCAGGTTCTGCTTATAACATAGTCATTTTCACATTCACCAGGTACAATAGTATCTTCAAATTCCCCTTGAATTTCACCGTCACAGTTATCTATGGCTGTATAGTATAATTCAACTGTTTCATCACATTCTAAGGTGATTATATTTGGTATCTCACCGTCTACGACTGGTGCTTTTGTGTCTTGTACTGTTACATTTTGTGTATGACTAGCTGTGTTTCCACAAGCATCGGTTGCAGTCCATGTTCTAACAATTGTGTAGTTATTTGGACAATCTCCTTCAATAGTTGTTTCTTCGTAGTCAATAACTACATCACTACAATTATCGGTAGCTTGAAGAAGTGGTGCTTCAGGTACTTCATTACATTCAACTACGATATCTTGAGGCAGACAGGTTGAATCTGAATCAGATGATATACTTATGTTATCTAGATAATTTCCACTAGAAGAATTTCTACTCGATAGAGATTTAAACATTAAAACTGACGATGTCTGGTCGGCTGGAACAGCATAGTTCACAGAGTTCTTAGTCCATGAATCGAGTTCAGAAGGCGTAAATTCTCCCAAACTAGTTAAATTGTTCAAGTCCTTACCTATAAAAACCTCTAATTTATTTTCTTGAGCAGTTGTATTAGGTCCTTTTCTATGAAAGAAATCAATTGTAATATTCGAACCAGGTTCGGTTTCAATAACTTGATAAATATCACTAGCAATGGTAGTGTTTAACCCAATACAATAAGTACCACTTTGCGCCTGAATGTCTGCATTTGTCCTTACGACTCTTATAAACTTATTTGACGCGTTAGACCACCCAGGTACTTGTTCTTGAAGAATAAGTAGAGAAGAATTATTAAATGTATTGTCCTCAAAGTCCTTATTAGTTAAATTGACTCCACAGTCTGTATCTGATAAAACAAATTCAGGTGCCGTTTCATCCTTTACTACAATTGTTTGTTCATATCTGGAAGCATTACCACACGAATCAGTGAAACTCCAGGATCTGCTAATCACATAATCGTTAGGACAAGTTCCAGGAACTATGGTGTCCTCAAATTGTCCTAGTACTTCGCCGTCGCAGTTATCAGTTGCTGTATAACTTAGAGTAATATCTTGATCACATTCAACAGTAATAATGGGAACAAAACCATCATCAATAACAGGTGCTATTGTATCAACAACTTTGATAGTCTGTCTTGCAGACACTTGATTTCCGCAGTTATCTGTCAATGTGAATGTTCTTAAAACTTCAGTGCCACAAGCATCTGTTGATGATTCAAAATCGACATATGTGATACTAACAATATCATCAGGAGCATAGTTGTAATCAGGATTTGAATCGAATACATTTTTGATATCCCTAGACGCTATTTCCGAGAAATCAAAAACTGCTACATCAGATGTGATATCTGAAGTATCACAACCTTCAATAGTTATCTCGGCTGGTACATCGATAGTAGGTTGATTAATGTCTGTATTTGTTGGGTCGTTTATTTGAGCTGTATTTGGATCGTTGGAAGAAACGGCATCATCCAAATTAGTTAACCCAATTAATGCTTGATTTGACAGTGTTGTTTCTGAATAGTCGCAACCAATAAAAACATCAATTTTAAAACTTGCAGAGCCAAGAGCTATATTATCAATATTCAAGTTCGCAGCATTCTGTTGATCTGTAGATCCTGTAATAACAATATTATTGGTTATGTCGTATGGCTCCGATGAAAAAACTAAACCAGAGGGAAGAATATCTTGAAAAACAACGTCGTTGATGAGACGTCCTGTCCTGTTATATACAGTAAAAGTATAAGTAATTGTGCTGTTCAGTGAAATTTCTGAAGGGCCTGCTTTATCCAATGCAATGGTGAAGGGGCAGGATGCACCATCATTAGTAGAAACACTTAAACTTGTAGTAATTGGTGTAACCCCACCAGTGTCTAAATTAATATCAACTAAAGACTCTTGAGAATTACCTTGAGGTCCTATGGTAGTATTATCACCATAACCAATGAGTTGTCCGGTGGGTAGAAAATACAGAGCACCAAAAATACTGAAGTCACTAGTATTTGCTGCCGGGCCAACTGTTGTCGTAGTTTGATTAGCAGTATCAGCAATATTTAGTTGTCTTCTATTTTGATCCCATCCGTAAAGCCTCCCATTATTTGGATTTATTGCTAAATCAGAGGCTACGAAGTTAACGTTCATCAAACGTGTAGATGTAAGATTATTAATGTCAATCTCAAAGATTTTCTTGGACCCACCTGAAACATAGTAGCGTCCATCGTAATTAAATACACCTGCCTGATTATTACCACTGATATCACCAGTAATATTTCCTAAATATGAAACCTTCCCAGTAGCAGTCATTTTATATAGCTGATAAGGGGATTTGGCATTTATAAAGTAGAATTGTCTATCGATAGGGTTGACTCCGAGTGAATTAACATTAACAGATCTTGGAACTGCAATATCATCTGGTCCGTCCGATACTGACAGATTGGCTATGAAAGTAAACTGCCCTGATATTGGATTTATTCTATAAAGAATGAAATCATTTCTGGATCCTTCACCAGGTCTATTACTTTTTAATTTAACCGTTTGGTAATACGCACCAAGGTCGCATTCAACCAGCTCATCTGGGGACTGTGCCCAAGCAAAAGAAAAGAACAAGCTTAATAATATTGCTAGCCCTAATTTTTGTGTTCTAGTATTTGAAATGTCTTTCATAGAACCAATAATTTAAAACAAAGTAGATCGAAGGATTTTCCTCTTATACTATGTTGTGCTTTGTGTAAAAATGTTAAAATTCAATTGAATACAAGATTCAATCATACTAAAAAACAGGAGGGAGGTTGGCTCATGTATTAAGCCGTCAAAGGATTGATTAATATATTTTAGACTTGGGGTCATTTCCATAACTTTACCAACAAATCACGTTTATAAGTGTTCTGTGGGCAAATTTTAATGTTCATGGGCGAAAATAATCGTTAAAACGGACATATGCAACATTTTATCGAATTAATTTGCTTTTTATCGATGATTCATGAGAGAACTTATTTTAATTAGACACGCTAAATCCTCCTGGGAATTTGATGTTCCCGATATTGATAGGCCCATTAAATCAAGAGGTTACAAGGATATTCATCTTGTTTCAGAATCTTTTAAGTCCACTAATTATCAGCCAGATTTAATTGCTTGTAGTCCTGCTAAGCGCACTCGACAAACTGCTGAAATATTTGTAAATCAAGGAATAACAGGTGATTCCAAGATTAAAATAGTGGATGAGTTATATGATTTTTCAGGAGGAAATGTGGTGAATTTTGTTAAATCGTTATCAAATAATCATGAAAAGGTGATAATTTTTGGACATAACCATGCCTTTACTTCAATTTCAAATATCTTTGGGAGTGCTTATATAAAAAACTTGCCTACAGCAGGATTGGTTCATATTAAATTTGACATATCTAAATGGAGTAATCTGCGAAAAGGTGAAACAATATTGACTATTTTCCCAAGAGATTTAAAGAATGACAAAAGATAAAAACACCTATGTGAATAGGGAGTTGAGTTGGTTGCAATTCAATGCTCGTGTTCTGCAAGAGGCAGCTGACGATTCCGTGCCTTTGATCGAGAGATTGCGATTTCTGGGTATTTTCTCAAATAACCTTGATGAATTTTTCAAGGTACGTTATGCAACAATAAAACGCATTATCCAGGCCGGAAAAGGGGGAAGAAGTCAGCTTGGTGGTATTAGAGCTAATGAGTTACTTGAAGCTATTACAGAAATTGTAATTAAGCAACAAAGTGAGAGTTTAAAGATTCTTGGACAAATTGAGGCAGAATTGGAATCTGAAAACATTTTTGTACTTAAAGAACATCAAATCAGTGAGGGACAGAAAAAATTTATTAGAGATTATTTTTATAGTGAGGTCAGTCCGGCCTTGGTAACTATAGTTTTGAGTGATGAAGTAGACCTTCCCTTATTAAAAGATAGTGCAGCTTATCTTGCCGTTAAGATGAATCTAAGTACTGGATTAAAGCAATTTGCATTAATAGAGATTTCAAAATCAATGAACCGGTTTGTTGTTCTGCCGAGTGAAGGTGAAAAGAACTACATTATAATGATTGATGATCTACTTCGCTATTGTCTGAAAGACATTTTCAATATTTTCGATTTCACCAATATAACGGCTCATATGATCAAGATCACTAGAGATGGAGAGCTTGATTTTGACAGTGACTTGAGTAAAAGTTTTCTCAGTAAAATATCGGATAGTGTTAAGGATCGTCAAATTGGTGAACCAGTGCGTTTTGTCTATGATAAAACCATAGCTGAAGATACCTTGAGCTACTTGATGGATAAAATGGGGATTGATTCTACAGATAGTGTGATTCCTGGTGGGCGGTACCATAATAGGAGAGATTATATGAAGTTTCCCAGTCTTGGTCGAACCGATTTGTTATACAATAAGATAACCCCATTAGAAGTTAAAGGGTTGAGTTTGAAGAGCAGTATTTTTGAGGCCATTGGTGAAAAGGACTTTTTAGTGCATACCCCTTATCAAACCTTTGCTTATGTTGTTAAGTTCTTGCGTGAAGCGGCTATTGATCCTTCGATTAAAACTATAAAAATTACAATCTATCGTTTAGCGGAGATTTCACATGTAGCAAGTTCCTTGATTAATGCAGCGAAAAATGGTAAACGAGTAACTGTATCAATAGAATTGCAAGCTAGATTTGATGAGGAGGCAAATATTAAGTATGCTCAGCAAATGCAAGATGAAGGTGTTGAAATGCTGTTTGGAGTTCCCGGTTTAAAGGTACATTGTAAAATGTGCCTTGTAGAACGAGAGGAACAAGGTAAAATGGTGCGTTATGGTTTTGTGAGCACGGGAAATTTTAATGAGTCTACAGCAAAAATATATACTGATTTTACGTTACTGACTTCAAATCAAAAGATTCTAAAGGATGTCGATAAGGTTTTTAACTTTTTTAATGTTAATTATGTTATCAATAGGTATAAACATTTGATAGTATCTCCTCATTACACTCGTAGTAAGATCTATAAGTTAATTGATCAGGAAATAGAGAATGCCAAGGCAGGATTACCAGCATTTTTAAAAATTAAAATGAATAGTATTAGCAATTATGCTATGGTTGATAAACTCTATGAGGCAAGTAGGGCAGGTGTTAAAATACAGATGATTGTACGTGGTATATGTTGTTTGATACCGGGAATTCAGGGTATGAGCGAAAATATCGAGGTAATAAGTATTGTCGATAAGTTTTTAGAGCATACCCGTTTATTTATTTTTGGAAATAATAATAATCCCAAGGTATTTATTTCTAGTGCAGATTGGATGACTAGAAACATAGATAATAGAGTAGAGGTTACCTGCCCCATTTATGATGAAGACATTAAAAGAGAGTTGCAGGATATATTTGAGATTAGTTGGAATGACAATACTAAGGCGAGATTTGTCAATTCTCAAACTGAGAATTTATATAAAACTAATGATCAAAAAGCATCACGATCTCAATTTGCAATGTACAACTATTATCTTCAACAATTGAATTCATCAGATTAATGTTAAACATTCGAAAATTTGCAGCAATTGATATAGGTTCTAACGCAGTTAGATTGTTAGTAAGTAACATTATTGAAGAACACGGTCAGGATGTTATTTTTAAAAAAAACGCATTAGTTAGAGTGCCAATCAGACTAGGTGCTGATGTATTTACTACAGGCACTATTTCAAATTATAATAAAAAACGTATGATAGATACCATGACAGCATTTAAGTTGTTAATGTCTGCTCATGGCGTTGAACAATACAAGGCGTGTGCCACTTCGGCTATGCGAGAGGCCGCTAATGGATCTGAGCTAGTTTTGGAAGTAAAAGAAAAGGCAGGCTTGAGTATTGATATTATTGATGGTGATGTCGAAGCTACTATTATTGCTGAAACGGATCTCCACACTTTTATTGATCCAAATAAATCTTATCTATATGTTGATGTTGGAGGTGGGAGTACAGAATTTACTGTGATACATAATGCTAATAAAATAGTATCCAGATCCTTTAAAATCGGAACAGTTCGTTTATTGAATAATATGGTGAGTGACGATATTTGGAATTCTCTTCATCAATGGATTCAAGAACATACTGAGCAGTATGACAAAATTGAGCTTATAGGGTCTGGAGGAAACATTAATAAGATCTTTAAAATTTCTGGTAAGGATCTCGGTAAACCATTAACTTATTTTTATTTGATAAGCTATTACCAGCAACTTCAGGAATATACTTATGAAGAGCGAATTACAAAGCTTAATTTAAACCAGGATCGGGCCGATGTGATTATTCCGGCAACCAGAATTTATTTATCTGCCATGAAATGGAGTGGGGCAAAGCATATCTTTGTTCCCAAAATTGGCTTATCAGACGGCATCATTAAAAGTATATTCTTTAACAAGGTTGATAGTAATAAACTCTAGGTTTTATGCCGTTTATCCTAAAAAATCTTACCCAAATCTATTATTTGGCAGGTAATATTCTAGAAAACATATATTCGAGTACTCAAATCAATGAATTATGAAAAAAATAGTACTATTTATGGTTATTGGCCTTGTGTTTTTAATAACACAAGCTCAGGAAACAATGTATGGTGTGCGTGGCGGAGCGGTTTTTTCCAGTCTTAGTTTTGACAATGCGGTCAACTTTGAGAATGATGGAAGAGTTGGTGCTTTTTTTGGTGGTTTTGTCGATTGGCGCGTATCAGACAGTTTCTCAATCATGACAGAAGCCCAATTTTCGGCAGAAGGAGCCAAAGATAAACCTTATAGACTTGGGTTTATTCAACTACCAGTCCAATTAAGGTATCAAATTGGTGAAATCATCAAAATTGGTGCAGGTCCTGAGTTCTCTTTTGTAACCTGGACTAATCAGGATGCCTTTACACGGTATATGATCTCTGCTCTAGGAAGTGTAGAAGTTATGTTAACTGACATGATATTTTTAGATGCCAGATACAACCATGGCATTACAAATATTTTAAAATCAGAGATTATGGATAATGAGGCTTATAACCGCAGTTTTCAACTCGGAATTGGCCTGAAACTCTAGGTTTAACGTAGATATAGAAACCTTTGAATTAGCCGTGAACAGTTTGTTTACGGCTTAATTTTTGCATTATCTCAGCCTCATAGTTTAAAAGAGCCTGCCACTTGGTGTTGACCTCTTCTTCATTTCCATATTTTCTAGCAAATCTCAAAAACATGGTATAGTGCCCTGCTTCACTAATCATCAATTTTCTGTAGAATTTGGCCAATTTTTTGTCTTCAAGGTTCTCCGATAACAGTCTAAACCGTTCACAACTACGTGCCTCTATTAAAGCTGCGTAAAGTAATCGGTGAACTAATTGGGTTGTCCTGCTTCCTCCTTTAGGAAAGAACTTAAGAAGATCTATAACATAGTCGTCTTTTCTGTCTCTACCTAAAACCCAACCACGCTCTTTGATTAAGTCATGCACCATTTTAAAGTGACTCATTTCTTCTTGAACCAAATCATTCATTTCGTCTACCAGCTCTGTATATTCAGGAAAGCTAACAATTAAGGAAATAGCAGTACTGGCGGCTTTTTGTTCACAAAATGCATGGTCAGTTAGTATGTCTTCTATGTTTTTTTCAACGATATTGACCCATCGTGGGTCTGTTGGAAGTTTTAATCCTAACATGATTAAAGGTTATTAGACTCTGTAATGATTATCGCTTTTCGTGATAAGCTTAGTCGCAATTCAGAAGTTTTATCTGTTTCGGGAAGGTGATAAAGTAAATCAAAAATCACTGCTTCAGATGTGGATTCTAAGTAGTTGACATTCAAAGCCTTCAAGACCATCTCATTTGAAAACAACCTATAATTTGTATGAGATTCCCGTACCAAATAATTAATACGCTCTTTAGTAAAATGCTCTTTTATAAACTCACCTGTGTCCGTTTCGAGTTTGATCTCAATCTTAAAATTTCTGTAATGCTTTTGAAAGTTAACAGTATCCTTGATTTTAGTAAGGGTAACATCATTTTCCAAATCTGGAACTGTCTTTATAAGTATGCGATAACCATTATCTAAAATTGTATCATTATAACTCTCAAAATATTCACTTGGGAAGTATTCATCAACCTCAATGGGAACTTCTTGTTGAAATTCTACAATGGCTTCTTTCAGCGCTTGTTGACTGGATTTACGTCCATCGCAACTGCTAATTACCATCATAATTGTAATTGGCAGGAGAAATAACCTTATTGAAACCCAAAATTTATACATCCAATCCAAATGTTTTTTTTAATAGTTCAATATTAGGGTTTTTTTCTTTTAATTTTTCATATTTCTCTTGGGGGGTAAAGGCGTACTTAGTTGCAACTTCTTCATTTACCGAAATATCCAGGTTTAGGTCATAGTTTTCAAGGGCCTTTCGTAGATAACCTAATAAAGAATATTGTGCCTTCTCTAATTCAATTTTATTGGTGCTGTTGGAATAGGTTAGCTTAATATTTGATTCATCGAGCACTGGTGTCTCCATACCCATAATAGAAGCCAGAATACGCTCACCCTTATCTTGTAATTTATTGGAATAATTATTCCATTCTTTAACTAAAGCTTCTTGTGAAACTGGCTTTTTTGGAAGGCTATCTTCATCAATAACAACATCCATCTGTTTAATTTGATGTTGCTTCTTTTTTCTAATACTTTTTAGAGATAAACCAGAAACTGCAGCTGCTGGCTTTTTAATGTTTACTACTGGTGCTGGCTCATCAACCTCATGAACAACAGTGTCCTTAACTGGTGCTTGAATGCTATTTGTAGAAACCAACTCGTTTGTAGCCACAATTGGTGGACTTTCATCAATTGACTCAGATTCAATCGTCTTTGGTGTTTGATTGACAAACTGGGGTGGGATTATATACCGTTGGTCATTTTTTTTTTCTCCATTGACGTCAATGGAGGCTAATTGCATTAAAGCTAATTCAACTAGAAGTCTTTGGTTTTTAGTAGACTTATAATTAAGATCACACTCATTAGATAATCTAATATATTCCAGCAACAGAGGTATACTAATTTTTTGAGCTTGTATTTGGTAGGTTGCTTTAGTGTCTTCTCCAACCTCCAGTAGTGGTATGGTGGAACTGTCTTTACATACCAGAAGGTCTCTGAAGTGAGCGGTCAGCCCAGTAATGTAGTGATGCCC
Organism: Winogradskyella aurantiaca; assembly: GCF_003362725.1. Classification (GTDB taxonomy): domain Bacteria; phylum Bacteroidota; class Bacteroidia; order Flavobacteriales; family Flavobacteriaceae; genus Winogradskyella_A; species Winogradskyella_A aurantiaca. The sequence continues at coordinate 176,901 of NZ_QKTV01000007.1, read as the reverse complement.
ATCAAATCCTTTGGACAGAACATCATTGAATTGAATTAATAATTCGGGAATATTACGATCTATAATTAGGTCTGTACTCTTAAAAAAGGTTTCATAATCCAATACGTTCAAATTCTCTGTAACGGCTTGTCTGGTCAATTGACTACCTGAGAAACTCACGACTCTGTCAAATATAGATAAGGCATCTCGCATGGCACCATCAGCCTTTTGGGCTATGATGTGTAAAGCATCATCTTCTGCTTTTACACCTTGATTTTCGGCTATATATTTTAAATACTCCTTAGCATCTTTAACAGTAATTCGTTTAAAATCAAATATCTGACAACGCGATAAAATCGTTGGAATAATTTTGTGTTTCTCTGTAGTGGCAAGAATAAAAATACAATGTTTTGGCGGCTCTTCTAAAGTCTTTAAAAAAGCATTAAAAGCTGCTGTTGAGAGCATGTGTACCTCATCAATAATATAGACTTTAAACTTTCCAACCTGAGGAGGAATGCGCACCTGATCTGTCAGATTCCTGATATCATCGACCGAATTGTTTGAAGCAGCATCCAATTCAAAAATATTAAACGCAAAATCTTCATCCGGTGCTGTTGAATCATCACTATTAATCATTTTGGCCAAAATCCTTGCGCAGGTAGTTTTACCAACGCCTCTAGGCCCGGTAAATAGCAGAGCTTGCGCTAGATGATTGTTATCAATAGCATTAATGAGTGTGTTGGTTATTGCCTGTTGTCCAACAACATCTTTAAAAGTTTGAGGTCTGTATTTTCTAGCTGATACTATAAAGTGCTCCAAGGCCTTGGCTAATCTTGAGATATGACTTCTACAAATTTAAAAAGTTGAAACCAAAAGCTTTATTAAATGCAGTCTTTTTATTAACAAGAAAACCAAGAATGTTTATTAATAGCGATGCCCTATACCAGCCGTACTTATTTTTCTATTTTTGCATGGAGCAGACTGGTCTATCGCTTTGTTTTTAAAACAGAGAGGAAAGTCCGGACACCAAAGTGCAGCATAGTGGTTAATGGCCACCAGCCGTGAGGTTAGGAAAAGTGCAACAGAAAGAATGTACAGGTAATGCTGTAGTGAAATCAGGTAAACTCTATGTGGTGCAATGTCATGTATACCAGCGTATGAGTGCGGCACGTGCCATGCTGGAGGGTAGGCAGCTAAAGCTATTTAGTAATAAATAGTTCAGATAAATGATAGACATGGGAACTCCCATTACAGAATTCGGCTTATAGGTCTGCTCTTTTTATTTAAAAAAGCTGAAACAGTTACCTCCGTATTTCTTTTGCATTTGGAAGCCTTCTACATGCGATAAGGAGGTGTGTTTAGAGTGCTCTACAATACAGAGACCTTCCTCAGACAATAGCTGTTTATCTCTTATAGATGTTACTAATCTTTCAAAATGAGACAAATCTATATCGTATGGGGGATCAGCAAATATGATATCATAGCGTTGTTTATTAAGAGCATCTAAAAAAGCAAACACGTCAGCTTTAATTGTTTTAATACCTAGATCAAATTCCAAGCTTACTTCGTTGATAAATTTGATACAAGGATAATGCCTATCAACAGCAGTAATATCAGTGCAACCTCTTGAGGCAAATTCAAAGGCTATATTACCAGTGCCAGAGAAAAGATCAAGAACCTCTAATTCGTCTAGATAGTAGCGGTTTTCAAGGATATTAAACAAAGCCTCCTTAGCCATATCGGTGGTAGGTCTTACCGGTAAGTTCTTGGGCGCCATTAAACGTCTTCCTTTAAGTTTTCCTGAAATAATACGCATTTAGTGGCAGTTTAGAAGAACAAAATATTTGTTCAGGTCTTCATTGGAAACTTGAAATTGTTTTAAATCTAAATGATCTGAAAGAAATTCAATATTTCGAACGTAAGAATACAAATGCTCGAAATTCTCGTCCTTTGTATCAATCCTCCCAGACAAGAATACTCGATTGATCTCTGGGTCAAGATTTAATTGTTCGAAGGTGAAGAGGACATAATACAAAAAATCATCTTTGGAATAGTATTCGTGAACATTGCTTAACAGGAATGTGTTTTTTTTTAAAACCAGAATTTCAAAAGAATCTTGACTCAGATTAATATAGAACGTCGGCTCGTCATAAGATAGCTCTGATTGAAAAATAGACTCAATAAACGCAGTAGTTGTATGCTTGTATGTAAACTGCCCAAAGGTGTCAAAGATGTAATTATTAATATTTACGAAGGGTACATAAACATTAGTAATTCCAAGAGTGTCTAGTACGTCATGTGAAATATAGTCGGACTTAAGTATTTTAGAATTGAATTTCAGATAGTCTGCACTAGAATTCTCGTTGAAAAGTATATTGGGAACTAAGGTGCTTAGTTCGTTCTGGTGAATTACTATAACCTCTTGGAAATCTTGAGAGAAAACTGCTTTGGAGCTGAGCTCTTCTTTTAAATAGGGTAGAATTTCATGAGGCGATAGAGTTTTATTAAAATCTATATCATGTAGGTGATCAACCGTATTGGCTTGATAGTCTTTGATACAAAAAGAAAGTCCATTCAAATTTATTTGAATGGACAATACTTTATTATTTTGTTTCAAACTAGTTAGTCTTTTTTAGTGGTATAGTTTTTAGGCCAGTTTCCAACTGTTTTAATTTCTTCCATAGAACCAACCTTCAGATTTGGGCCATTAACACCATCTACAGAAACCACCTGCTTTTCATTGGCAATAAGATTTGGATCCTCACCTTCTAATACAACAGCTTTATCTACACTGGCTTCAAATACAGGAATATCATCTAAGGAACCCGCCTTTAATTCAAATTCAGCCCCGGCTTTACCAATGCCTACTTTACTCATATTTTTATAATCTCTGGTGCCAAATAAAGAATCCTTTACAGAATAATAACCTAAGGTGTCAATAACCACCATGGTGGCTTCAGTTTCAACTCCACCATAACGTTTGGTTAATTCCTCATCAATGTAAGTTGAATCGCGACGCTGTGTTATGGCAACTTGAGCGGTATCAATAAAACGCACAAGACTATCGAAGGTGCCAGCATATCGCCCAGTTACTTCCTTGTGTGCAAGTTGAGCATCTCTAACATCAATTAATCTTTCAATAACAACTTGGTAACGCTCTTTTTTAAGTTGGTTAAACTGAATCTCCCCGTAGACAGACCAGAATGTTATGTAGGCTAGATAAATAATCAACCCCCAAAGACCAATATTAATTAATGGCTTTATTTTTTTAGGTACAAATTTATCTATCAACCATACAATTCCTATGGTTAATAAAATAATAGCAACAACTGCAATGATAACTGTTAACATAGTTAGTTTATTAAATTAGGTCAGTGACAAATCTACAATTTTTTTTTGTTCGTAAAAACCCTAGAATGTAAAAATACTATCATCAAAAATCTTGCCGAAAATTGTAGTTTTCAAATGCTTTAATGTTAGTATCTTGCCATTCATTTTTGCCTTAATGGATCAGTCTTCAAGAGAGTTTTACGAGCTTTTAAAATCGAAGTTTCAGTTTGAACCAACTGAGTTTCAAAACCTTGTTTTGATGCAGCTCTCAGATTTTGTGTTGCATTCTGAGCCTAATGAGCTCTATATGCTTACAGGTTATGCTGGAACTGGTAAAACAACTATTATTGGAACCTTAGTCTCAAATCTATGGCAAATAAAAAAAAGTGCAGTGCTATTAGCACCAACAGGACGGGCTGCAAAGGTGATATCGGGCTATTCTAATCAAGAGGCTTTTACCATTCATAAAAAGATATACTTTCCAAAAAAGGACAAAGGGGGTGGTGTTAAATTTGTCCTTCAACCGAATAAACATAGAAACACCTTGTTCGTGGTGGATGAGGCATCAATGATACCAGATTCTGAATCACAAAGTACATTGTATCAAAATGGTTCTTTGTTAAACGATTTGTTGCAATATGTTTATTCCGGCTTTAGATGCAGGCTTTTATTAATTGGAGACACAGCCCAGTTACCTCCAGTGAGGTTGGATGTTAGTCCAGCTCTTAATCCCTCTTTGTTAGAGCTCAATTATAATAAGACAGTTCAAAAAATGGCACTTACCGAAGTAGTAAGACAGACAGAGTCTTCTGGTATTCTGGCTAATGCTACACTAATAAGAGACACCCTAAATAATGAATTTTATGAGAGCTTCAAATTTGATCTAAACCCATTTGCCGATATCGTACGATTGGTAGATGGGTATGAAATTATGGATGCTATCAATGAAGCCTATTCCAATCATGGGCATGAGCATACGGCAATTATTGTTAGAAGTAACAAAAGGGCAAACCTGTATAATAAACAAATTCGAGAACGTATATTATTTAGAGATAACTATCTCTCTGCTGGCGATTACTTAATGGTTGTTAAGAATAACTACTTTTGGGTTAAACCAACCTCTGAGGCAGGATTTATTGCCAATGGCGATATTATAGAAGTACTTGAGATTTTTGGTATCAAAGATCTATATGGTTTTAAATTCGCCGAGGTCAAGATACGTATGGTGGATTACCCCAGAATGAAACCAATTGAGACCGTTTTGCTTCTTGATACCATTGAATCTGAATCGCCTTCATTGTCTTATGAAGAATCTAATAGACTGTATCAAAGTGTTGCAGAAGACTACCAGGATGTGAAATCTAATTACAAACGGTTTTTAAGTATAAAAAACAACCGATTTTTTAATGCATTACAGGTTAAGTTTTCTTATGCCATTACTTGCCATAAGTCCCAAGGAGGTCAATGGAATACTGTTTTTGTAGAACAGCCCTACCTACCAAATGGATTTGACCGAGATTATATGCGTTGGTTGTATACCGCCGTTACAAGGGCTCAGGCTAAACTGTACCTCATTGGATTTTCAGATGATGTTTTTATGGAATAAAGATTATTTTTGATTAATACATTACACAAATTATGAATTGTATTGCAATGATCCCGGCACGCTATGCAGCCTCAAGATTTCCAGGGAAACTAATGCAAGATTTAGCCGGAAAAACAGTTATTTTAAGAACCTACGAGGCTACGGTAAAGACCCAGTTATTTAGTGAGGTTTATGTAGTGACCGATAGCGAGATTATCTTTAACGAAATTACTTCAAACGGTGGTAAATGTATTATGAGTAAGGAAGAGCATGAGTCAGGCAGTGATCGTATCGCTGAGGCTGTGGCTAATGTTCCTTGTGATGTGGTTGTAAATGTTCAAGGTGATGAGCCGTTTACTGAAAAAGCAAGTCTTGCCAAATTGCTTTTGGTTTTTGAAGATGACCACGACCACAATATTGACCTGGCTTCCTTGATGGTAGAAATAACCGATGAGGATGAGATAATAAATCCAAATACGGTTAAGGTCATTGTCAACGAAGACAATTTTGCGTTATATTTTTCTAGAAGCCCTATACCTTATCCAAGGGCCAAAGATGATAATACCAGATATTTTAAACATAAAGGAGTTTATGCATTTAGGAAACAGGCTATTTTGGATTTTGCCGTTTTGCCTATGAAAATGCTAGAAGCCACAGAAAAGATTGAATGTATTAGGTATTTAGAATATAACAGGAGAATTAAAATGGTAGAAACCACTGTACAAGGTGTTGAGATTGATACACCTGAAGATTTAGAAAAAGCACGTAGACTTTGGAAATAGACTATTCAGATATATCGGTAATTGGGTTTGATGCAGACGATACGCTCTGGGTCAATGAAACTTACTTTCGTGAGGCTGAAGAACAGTTTGCAGAATTATTCAGATCATATGAGACTCCTAATAAAATTGATCAGGAGTTGTTCAAAAAAGAACTTCAAAACTTACCTATTTATGGATATGGTGTCAAAGGGTTTATGCTCTCTATGATTGAAATGGGTCTTGAACTCACCAATTACAAGGTAGAACCTAAACTAATTGAGGCTATCATTAATATTGGCAAGGAGATGCTCAATAAACCTGTAGAGTTGCTTCCTGGTATTGAACTGGTATTAAAAGAGTTATCTCAAAAGTACCGATTAATTCTGGCCACCAAAGGGGATCTCTTGGATCAAGAACGAAAACTGGAGAAATCCGGATTATCAGGATACTTTCATCATATTGAGGTTCTCAGTGAAAAACAGCCCGAGAATTATGCCAGATTACTTGATCATCTAGATATAACACCACGTTCTTTTTTAATGGTTGGAAATTCTTTAAAATCAGATATTTTACCTCTTATAGAACTTGGAGCACAAGCCATTCACATACCATTTCATACTACGTGGGAACATGAGAAGGTAAGAGATCAGGATTTAAAAGACCACAATTATAAAACGGTGTCATCTGCAGACGAAATTTTAGAATTTTTAATGTGATGGCATCCTGTAATTAAAATAAATTGAAAGGTAATTAATGGGAGTAAGTCCCTATTTTAGCATAAGAATTATCATACATGAGTTATAAAAATTATCCAATGGTTTCCAGAGTCGTATTTGGACGTGGATGTTTCAATCAGCTTTCGGAGCTATTAGAAGTTAAGCGCATTAGTGATAAAGCTCCATTTATTTTTATAGTAGATGATGTATTTAAGGGTAACGCCTGGATTACAGGGCGTATTCCCCTAGCTTATTCCGATGAGATGGTATATGTTTCAACTGATGAAGAACCAAAGACGTCTCAGGTGGATGAGTTAGTTGAGAAGATTATTTTAACTCATAAAGATAGACCATCAGGAATTATAGGAATAGGCGGTGGTAGTGTTTTGGATATAGCTAAGGCTGTTTCTATTATGCTCACTAATAAAGGTGAAGCTAAGGATTATCAGGGTTGGGACTTGGTTAAGAACCCAGCCATTTACCATGTTGGTATCCCTACAATTTCAGGAACAGGTGCAGAGGTGTCACGGACGACTGTGCTTACAGGACCAGATAAAAAATTGGGAATCAATAGTGATTTTACACCGTTTGACCAGGTGATTCTGGATCCCGAACTTATAAAAGATGTACCAAAACAGCAATGGTTTTATACTGGCATGGATTGTTTTATTCATTGCGTAGAGTCTCTAAATGGCACATATTTAAATACATTTAGTAAAAGCTACGGTGAAAAGGCTTACGAGCTCTGCAAAGAGGTCTTTCTTTCTGATACCGTTGACAAAAAGCTATCAGATGAGATGTTAATGATGGCTTCTTGGCACGGAGGAATGAGTATAGCTTATTCACAGGTTGGTGTTGTACATGCACTTAGCTATGGTCTTTCTTATGTGCTTGGTACCAAACACGGTATCGGCAATTGTATAGTCTTTGATCAATTAGATGATTTTTATAAAGAGGATTTGAAGATTTTTAGAGAGATGAAGACCAAACATGGTATTGAACTTCCAAAAAATATTTGTAAGGACTTAATTGACGAGGAAATAAACACAATGATTGACGTGTCTTTAGGATTAGAACCATTATGGGAAAATGCTTTAGGACCCAATTGGAAACGTAAGGTATCAAGAACGGACCTACATCAATTATATCGAAGAATGTAATATGCGTGCATTAGCCAGATGGATTTATTTTAAATTATTAGGTTGGAATATTGAGGGGAATTCTAATTTTTCCAAAGATATTGTAAAAAAAGCTGTATTAATAGCGGCTCCCCATACCAGTTGGCACGATTTCTATATTGGCTTGCTATTGCGAAAAATCACAGGTGTAAAAACTAATTTTATAGGAAAGAAAGAACTATTTATCTGGCCATTTGGTTATTATTTTAGATCTATTGGGGGCAAACCGGTAGACAGAGGCACTAAAGGAAATATGGTGGATCAGATAGTGAAGCTATTTGAAAACGAAGAAGAGTTTAGGCTTACTCTTGCTCCAGAAGGAACTCGTAAAAAAGTTGAGGAATGGAAAACAGGTTTTTACTATATCGCCAAGGCTGCGGGTGTTCCAATAATTATGTTCACTCTGGATTTTGAAAATAAGCGCAACCTTGTATCTGAACCTTTTTATCCGACCGATGATATGGAAGCTGATTTCAAAACTATTTACAGTTTTTTCAGGGGGGTTAAAGGAAAAGTACCTGAATATTCGTAGAATTTTGGCATGGCATTTGATATTTAATTAATGCTATGAAACATAAAGTAAACCATTGAGGTCCCTAAAAAGAAACATAGATTAGAGAAAGCTGATTTGTTATTATTTCAGCTTTTTTTCATACTGAGCCAAAAGTTTATTAGTGCGCTGCTGAAGTTTGTTTTTAAAATAACCTGTTCCACCAATTAAAGCCCCTTTGAAACCAAAAGCTTGTTTTGCCCATCGATGTAAATTAAAATGATCTACATGTTTTATGATTTGGCCCTCTTTAATTTCAAAATTGGCCTCCATTATATTATGAACTGGCCTTCCCGTTTGCGAAAAGGTGTATTTGGCCTCCCAATGAGCAGAGCCTTTTTCGTTATCTAATTTGATACTGTCAAAATATACGCTAAAGTCTTTGTTTTTCTGAGATTCCACTAGCATTCTCCACATGTTTTTAGCTTTGATACCCGTCAAGACACCAAACGCCGGATCTTTAAAATAGACGTCATCATGATAACAGGCTACCATGCCTTCAGCGTCTAGATTATTGAAAGCCGTATAAAACTTATGTATGATATTGTCCATTAGAATCTGTATCCAGCACCTAATTTAACCAAATTAATGTTCTTGTTGTATCTGGTATCTGGTACTAAGTTACTTCGCTGCAGTCTGGTAAAGTAATATTCAAGGTGGATAATAACATGATCGGAGATATCAATGTCAAAACCACCATTAAAGGAGAGGCCACTTAATGTCTCACCGTTTTCCACAATGCCTAACCCTGGATTAACCCCCGTGATACTAAACAAATAGAATGAATAACCGACGCCAAGAAAAGGATGCAAAACTTCTAATGTTGGAATTTTTCCTAGGATGGTGATTTTAGGTTGTAACCCAAAGGCAATGGCCTTGTAGTTTCCTAATGAAGTAATATCTAGATTGTCATTATTAGCTAGAATACTGGTATTAAATGAGGCTCCTAAAGATAAATATTCAAACTCTGCCAAGTAATACCTAAGTCCTAAATCAATAAATCCTGTATAATTCTCGCCAATAAAGTTCTTGTCAATGGTAATAGGGTAGTTGAGGTTAACAAACCATTTATAGTTTTGAGCACAAAGATTTAAGGATAAGACCAGAGTAAAAACTGTCAGGCGCAAAAGTTTCATTCGTTGATTTTCATTTTAAGCGGTTGTAATTGTTGCATGTAATCAAACTGAAGGTCTTCATGCACCCCCGTTAGTTTCTTTTCAATACTAATAACCTGTCTTCGGTATAAATTGGAAAGCAATTTATTCTTATGGATGGACGGTTCAAGTTTATTCAATTCTTCACAGAAAAATATCAAAAGTTCAAGTTCAGTTGTTTTCTCTCTTGATAAACGTGCGAAGAGGCGAATTTGTTTTAAAACCTTTCTAATGGTCTTCTTCATATAGAAATAGCTATCGGTATTAATTACCGCTAAATACCCTAATAATTCTTCCTTGATATCTTCAATAAATGAGATTTCATCTCCTTTGTAAAAGAGTTCATAAGTAATTAGGGCTTTATTCTCATTCTTAAACCTACCAAGTCTTAAACAGAGCTCATTGAGCTCGTTTGAATTGAGATGTTTGATCTCTTTTTTAATATCGGAAAGGGATGTTGTGGGCATTACTCTATATTTAGAAAGTTAAGAACTTTTGATTTATATGTTTGCCCAATGGGCAAAATATGATTTGAGACTTCAATTCTGTTACCAGAAAGTTTTGAAATAAACTCAGTATTGACGCAATAAGATTTGTGTATTCTTAAAAAAGAATCGGGCAATGATTCAATGAAACTTGAAAATGTACTATGCGTTAAAATGAACCTGTCAGCAGTGAAGACTTTAACATAATCACTGGCTGCTTCAACGTAAATTATGGCATCCGGATGTACCTTATGGATGGTTTTATTCTCTTTAATAGTTAGAAATGTTTTTTCCCGTTTTTTATTCGACCTCTGGTCAAGTACTTTCTTAATAGCCTTTAAAAATCGTTCGTAAGGAATTGGTTTTAGCAAATAATCTATGGCATTTACATTGAAGCCTTCAACGGCATATTGAGGATATGCTGTTGTAAAAATAACTGGTGGTGCTGAACTTAAACTTTTGTAAAATTCTAGACCATGCTGTTCAGGCATATTAATATCGAGAAAAATAAGATCTATGGAGTTATTTAATTGCAGATATTTATAAGCTTCCTTAGGGTTTAAAAAAGACTTACAATGGATTAATACCTCTGTTTCAGAAATAAAATGCTCAATTACTTTTTGAGATGCGATTTCATCATCAATAACAATACATTTTAAGGTCGGTTGATTCATAATGTGCTTGCTATGATCATCTTAACTGTGAAAGTATCTTTTGTTTCTTGAATAATAAATTCATGTAAGCCTGGATAAATGAGCTGCAAATTGGATTTAATATTCTCTAGTCCTATTCCTGAAGATTCGGACATGTTATGATTCTTATGGTCCGAATAACTGTTTGTTATTTCAAACTTAAATTGTTTGTTATTTTGGTGAATTGAAATGGCTATATAACCTGGGTTTTGTAGATTGTCTAAATCACCATGCTTATAGGCATTTTCAACTAAAGGTAACAGCAGCATTGGGTAAATTTGATAATCAAGATTTTTTAAATCAATTGATAATTCAACCTTGTGCTGATCGTGCTGGCGTACCTTTTGGAACTCAATATAATTCTTTAACAGTTCAATTTCTTTACTTATAGAAATGCGGTCCACATTTGTATCATAAAGGACATATCTAAGAATATCAGAGAGTTGAATGATGCTATTGGAAATTTTTTCGTTTTTCTCTAGGGCCAAGGCATAGATAACATTCAATGAGTTGAATAGAAAATGTGGATTGATTTGAGCTTTAAGAGTCGACAATTGAGTTTCGACCTGTCTGTTTTTTAATTTTAGAAGTTCGTTTTCATTAGTATTAAAGTAAAACCAATCCTCCGCAAGTTTAATGAGAGTAGTAGCAACTAGAACCACTAATGATATAATAAAAATATTTATCCCTGTGGGGTAGGAGATAAAAAACAAATTTGAAAAAAAGAGGTTGAGTACTGGATTGAGCCACATAACTGTTAAAAGTGAGAAAAACAGCCAGTTAGCAATAAACAGCGGGGTGAATGCCAAGTAACGTTCGGTCTTTAAGAACTTTGGAATGAGAATATAAAAATTAGCAAGAACAGGTAGCATCAAAAATAATAGGAACAAGGCTGTGTAAACAAAATCCACCTTGATAGGGCGCGTTCCTTTGGTAAATACAAACAGTAATATAATATAAATCAAAAACCACAGTACACTGTTAAATAACAGTGGACTGTGATTGTTCTTAACTTTTAGATATTGATTCAACTTAAGGTTTTGCATCTAGCTTACTAAGTTTATATACATCTTCGTCCCATCGACCTTCAATATCAGAACTATTGAATTTTTTTAAGAATTCATATAATTCCTCCGTTTTAGAAGTTAAAAGTAGGTCATCATCAACACCAGATTGTTCATGTTTAAGTCGAATTTGATTGTTGGTGAATAAGGGTTTTACTTTTTCTTCACTTAGAAATTTTATATGAACTCCTCCATTGTCTTGAAATTCAATTTTGGCCGCAGAGTGGGTTTTAAATAAATGTTGAGCCACTAAGCCATTGAGGTCGTCAGACTCATAATAAAATGGGGTTAAGTCCAGAAATAAGTCTCCATCAACCTCGAAGGGCATGGCTATGAAGAGCCCTTCTTTTTCTTTTTTGATATAGTTTATTATATAACCATCTTTATAATTTTCATACTCTTCTTTATCCTCCTTAGTAAGCTTGGTAGAAGGTTTGGTTTCTTTTAGCCATTCTGTCTTAAAGGATACAATTTCCCATTTACCTTTTTTAGAATCCTGCCAGGTTCCAACGAGTTTTTCATTAAATGAAACTTTATTTTTAGGATAAAACGGATGCAAAGATTTAACGATGCAGGAGCTAAGTAAAAAAATGGCTAATAAAGGAATGAACAATTTTGCTTTCATGATTTGTGATTTAAATTCTTAGCTAAAGTCATTCAATTGGCAATCTCTTTAAAGTTTTTTCGACAAACACAAGGCAACTCATGACGTACACTTATCATTGTGTTTTGGCATAAAAATAAAAAACCATCATGGATAAATGATGGTTTCTTCAGAGTAACGGTTGATTCAATTGAATAATGACACCGTTTTGCCTTCGTCTTCAAGTTCAATAGCCCTAATGAGCTTTTTGAACCCCAGTCCGTTAACCTTATAAATTTTTGTGCCTACTGTCCAGTTTTCTTTTCTAATTGCATTGGGGTTCATTGGAAATCCATAACCAAATTTCCCTCCTTCAGGTTTGGGTCCTACTACTTTAAAATTATGTCGATCATCGCTATTATTTTTGATTTTAAATCTAATATAGACAGCCTCTGGATTTTTAAGGGAATAGGATTCTTCTAAAGGTAAAACAACTCCTGAAGATTTGGTTTTAACATCCATTATTGATGGTTTTTGAGTATATAATAGTTTTCCATCGTTGGACACCTCGCCCGATAGTTTATTAACAGGTCCTACTTTGACAGTTCCCCATTTCCATAAGTTGACATAAACTTCTTGAGCCACTATATTCGAAGCGTCTACTGTCGCCAGTTCGCATCCAATTCTTAACTCTTTAGTGGTTCCTTCTAACTCAATATTTCCGACGGTAGCAAGAATACTTAAGGCATCATTATTAATATTGACAATTTTCGTGGAATCATGGGTGCTATGTTCTACCCGTTTAAGATTTGGTGCTCCAATAACAATCTTTGCATCCTGTGAAGGTGAAATCCATTTGATCTGATCGAGATTAAGAACCCCATCTATAACCTCTGTATCAAAGTATTCAAATAAATTAGAATCTGTGGTTATTGTAATTCCTTCAGGGGCGGATTGATCTATAATTACCTTGGCGTAAATGTTGACTTTTACAACTTCAAGGTTGGAGACTTCATAATTTTTGGTTTCAATGTTTTTGTTTCCTTTGATTTGAGCAAGACTGGTTGTTCCAACAAGTACAAGCAAATAGAATAGTTTTTTCATTGTTTATTTAATTGATGTTTGTGTTCCTTTTGATTTGTTAAATACGGCCTCATAGACGATCATTTCAGGCTTGTATTCAAATTGAATACTTCTGTTGTTTTGATCCTTAAGTTCAAACTGATCATGTGCATTAACGAACTTGAATTCTATTCCGTTGATAGCTGTCTTCTTTTCGATGGTTAGTTCATTTACACCATCCGCATCGTTATCCTTCATCAGAAGGGTGTCGTTCCAAGAGTTCTCTGTAAAATTACCTCTAACTCCAACTTGAGACGGATTATCAACTTGGCGCATGTCCACTTTAAAGGTGACTGTTTTTAGATGTGTTTCCTGAACGCAATTAGTGAAGGACAACGCGAGAATTATAATTAAAATGTGTGTTATTGATTTCATGAGTTTATGATTTAAGTTTTTTAGAAATAATGTAATCCAATCCAAGACGCCCAGAACCAAGTGCTAAGCTATAAAGTGATACCCAAAGGAAACCTAGTGCAGGAAGCATGGACCATAGAGGTTGACCCCATTTTTGCATAAAAATGGCCACGAGCATGGTGCACATGATTAAGAATGAAAAGATTCGCGTTTTAAATCCAAACATGACAAAAAGACCACCTACAGCTTCACTAAAAGCTCCCATCCAAGCAAAGAATACAGGGAACATTGCAAATAACCCACCGTATGCGGCAACATCTCCAGGAAACCAGGCAGATACTTCAAATAAACTTAAGTTTTGGCTGTCTGCGGTCCAGGGCATACCAAACTTGTCGGATCCAAAACTAGAGGTAAGGACAAACCCGCAAATGATTCTTGGTAAGGCGGTAATAATTTCAGATAACCAATTGGATAGCTCAACTGGTTTTAAAATGAGTAGTGATAAAGTTTTTAATCGTGTCATCGTTCTGTGAGTTTTAATTTGATGACACAAAATTGCGGATCAACCGCTCGGTGAACGACTTATATTGTATTTGGAGGTCTTAAATACGATTTGAGACGTCTCAATTTAGCTGAGACTTTAAATATTCGCTAGGTGAATAGTTGGTTATTTTTTTAAACACTCGGTTAAAAGTAGCCTTGCTATTAAACCCGCATTCATGAGCAATACCAACCAATGATAGCTGTTCTTGTTTGTTGTTTTTAAGCATTTCTTTAAAGGCATTAACACGATATGAGTTGACAAAATCATTGAAGTTTTGATGAAATCCAGAATTGATGACTCCAGATAATTGTGCGCGGGTCATTTGGGCCATTTTAGCCAAATCCTGAAGGTTTAATTCTGGATTCAGGTAGGCTTTGTCGTCTTCCATTAAAGAACGGACCGTATTAATATCTGAAACATTTACAGGATTATTATTAATTGTATTGTCAGTATCAGGAATAGCATTTGCATTAGGCGAAAAAGAAAAGTCAAGTTTGTTGAGCTTGGTGGTGTCTGTAAAATACCCCCTAATTCCAACATATAGGGTTATTAATGCCATAAATAAATTGAGCCACCATCGTTGTACGTAGTGCAATTCTGTATACAGTTCACTAATGATGTCCTGAACTGTCCCATAAACAAATGACAAGGCAAAAAGAATAAGAAATGATAAGATCCAATTTAATTCTAATTTGTAAGTGTTTGAAAAATAATTCTTGATCTTTTTTCTATAATCAAAAAATAATTGAAAGGTAAATGCAAGAAACAACAACATCCATGGAGTTTCAAAATACCACATTATGGATTGCGCATAACGCTCGTCTAAATCAATTTTAAGTACCCCATTCTGAGTTTCATGAAACCCTGGCTGCAACGCGTCGTACGTAAAAATAGACAGCCGATAAAGTACAACCAGAAAGGTTGGTACAAAAAACCAGAAATATTTCTTTTTAAAACTAAAATTACTTTGAGTGATAGACTTCACATAGAGATAAATCAATGGGGCAAGAGCTATCCCGATATTTATTAAAAAATAATTGATTTTGGTTGTTCTAAATGCATTATACCACCCCATGAAACCAATGGTATAACACGTTTGAAAATAACAGGTTAACACTAGAATGAGGCCCAGAAATAAATCGGAATGGTTCTTTTTTCGGATATAATGACTTAATAATAAGGTTGCAAAAACTAAACCTTGAACAACAAGAATTAAAAGTGGTAAACTATGTTGGTTAAAATCGGGAAACATTGTACATAGCCCAAGTTATAAAATTATTCGAGAGCTAAATACCAATATGAATGAAAGCTTAATTTCTACCTTCTAAAATAGACTTGAAAGTATGATGTTTAATTCGTTCCAGATCTTTTACCTCGTAGGGGATTTGCTTTAAAATATATTCTAAGGCGCGTATCCTGGCAGTGGTTTTTTTATTGGCTTTTATAATTTTCCATGGTGCTGATTTTTGGGTATGGGTGAACATCAGTTCTTTAAAACTTGTGTAATCATCCCAAAGTAATAAGGCTTTCCTATCAACAGCACTATATTTCCATTTTTTAGTAGGTGATTGTACAATGTCCTTAAAACGTCTTTCCTGTTCTTTTTTGGTAATAGAAAAGTAAAGTTTTAATAGTATGATTCCCGAATCCTGAATCATTTTTTCAAACTCATTAACTTGGCCCATGAATACATCGTATTCCAATTTTGAACAGAAGCCATTTACAGGTTCAACAACAGCTCGGTTGTACCAACTTCTGTCGAAAAACACAATTTCACCATTATTTGGTAGCTGGTTTATATAGCGTTGAAAATACCATTGCCCAATCTCTGTTTCATTGGGCTTTGGAAGGGCAACAACTTTTATTGCTCTTGGTGGCAGGTGTTGAATAATTCTTCTAATGGCACCACCTTTTCCTGCTGCGTCTCGGCCTTCAAATAAGATCACTATTTTCTTGTTGTTGGTAGAAACCCATTGCTGAAGCTTCAGCATCTCCTCCTGTAATTTCTCAAGACGTTTTTCGTATTTGACATTCTTGACACCCTTTCTTATGTCGAATCGCTTAAGTCTTAATAGGGCTTCAAGTCCCTTTTTGGAATTGAGTATTTGTAGGTCTTTTGTCGAAAGGTTTAAATCACTATTCATCATCTATCGAGTTGTATGGTGTTTCTAAAATAGCGTTGCACAACATTAGGATCGGGGAGGATGGATTTGTAGTTGTTTCCTTTGTTTTCGTAATCAAAAAGGCTTAGAACATACTTGATACTTTCCAGCCGTGCTTGCTTTTTATCATTGGCTTTTATCACTACCCATGGGCTAAAAGCATTATGAGTTCGAGAAAACATCTGGTTTTTGTAGGTAGTGAAATCGTCCCACAATTCCTGTCCTTTTTCATCTACCGGACTAAACTTCCATTTCTTTAAGGGGTTATTAAGTCGTTTCTCAAATCGTCGTTGTTGCTCTTCCTTTGAAACCGAAAACCAGAACTTTATAAGAATGGTACCAGCCTCGTAAAGCATGTGCTCAAATTCAGGTACCTGAATAATAAAAGTTTGGTATTGCTCTGGTGTACAAAAGCCCATGACTGGCTCAACCACCGCTCTGTTATACCAGCTTCTGTCAAAGAAGACTATTTCACCAGCATTTGGTAGTTCTTTTATATAGCGATTGAAATACCATTGACTCTTCTCAATCTCGGTGGGTTTGTTAAGAGCCACAACCCGCATTGCTCTTGGGTTTAAATGCTCCTTAAACCGTTTAATTGTACCACCTTTACCAGAGGCATCACGTCCTTCAAAAATAATAGCAATTTTTTTGTTTTCTTTTTGCACCCAACGCTGAAATTCTACTAGTTCGGCTTGAAGCGGTAGAAGCTCATTCTCATAGATATTTTTAGTAAGTGCAGCTTTAAATGATGGGTACTCTTGTTGGTGTAGCTTCAGATAATTGACAAAATCTGACTTCTTTCTGAAAGTACTTAATAACTCTTCTGTAATCATAGGACTAACTTAGAACTGAAGAGTTAAAGTTAGGCTAAGTATTAGCTAAAACATATGACATTGGTCAGTCTAAAAAGAATGAACAAGGCACATGACCTGTTTTTTCTAATTATCTGAGAATTGGAAAATCCTCGGGATTGCTTTCTGATATGAGGTTATAAACTTCCTCAAAAATATCCTCTAAAGAAGGCTTAGAAAAATAATCACCATCTGTACCATAAGCTGGTCTATGGGCCTTAGCAGTCAATGTCCTAGGTTGACTATCAAGATACTGATAAGCGTTCTGTACATTTAATATTTGATCCAAAATATATGCTGAGGCACCACCTTTGACATCCTCATCAATTACCATTAACCTATTGGTTTTGGAAATGCTTGAAGCAATATCATGGTTTAAATCAAATGGTAGTAAGGATTGCGCGTCAATAACTTCAGCATCAATGCCAACAGCTTGCAATTCTTTGGCAGCTTCCATAACTAGGCGTAGAGTAGAACCATAAGATACAAGTGTAATATCTTCACCTTCCCTAATTGTTTCA
Organism: Winogradskyella aurantiaca; assembly: GCF_003362725.1. Taxonomy (GTDB): domain Bacteria; phylum Bacteroidota; class Bacteroidia; order Flavobacteriales; family Flavobacteriaceae; genus Winogradskyella_A; species Winogradskyella_A aurantiaca. Next base: position 159,267 of record NZ_QKTV01000007.1, on the reverse strand, counting down.
ACAACTCCTATTGGGGTTTTAAACTCTCCTAGATTAGAAGGTAGTTGTTCTTTTAGCCTGTAACCATTTAAACATTCAACGATAAGTGCCGGTTCATCACTTTCTAAAAGCGTGTTATAAAAACCAGCAGCTTTTGTCATGTCTCTAGGTACTAGTACATGGATACCTCGTATTAGATTTAATATTCCTCCCATTTGAGATCCAGAGTGCCAAATGCCTTCTAGGCGATGTCCTCTTGTTCTGACTATTACCGGAGATTTCTGGCGACCACGTGTTCTATATTGCACTGTGGCTAAATCATCACTCATGATTTGAAGCGCATACAGCAAGTAATCCAGGTACTGAATTTCAGCAATTGGGCGTAAACCGCGCATGGCCATTCCAATACCTTGCCCCAGAATGGTAGCTTCACGAATACCAGCATCCGATATGCGCAGCTCTCCAAATTTTTCTTGTAGACCTTCTAGACCCTGATTAACATCACCTATATGACCAGAATCCTCACCGAATACCAAAGCATTTGGGTGATTGTTAAAGATAGTTTCAAAGTTATCTCTTAGCACGACACGGCCATCTACCATGGGTGAGTCTTCATTATAGGTTGGCTTAACCTCGTCCTGATTTAAAGCAGATTGAGGGCCTTCACTAAATAAATGAGAGCTGTATTTGGGTTGAATCTTAGAGAAATAGTTATTTATCCAATTCTGAAGATTAGCTTTTTCTTGTGTTGTCTCCCCCAGAACATAACGTAAAGCTTTTCTACACATTGATATGATGTCGCGTCTCAGAGGTTCTTCCAATGCCTTTAAGTCGGTAATGAGCTTTCCAATAAATATACCATTAGGACTACTTGCTACTAAAGCTTCCAGTATTGCAACGGCTTCAGTACGTTCAGAAAGAATAGGATTGATAAAAGTTGACCAAGCTGCCTTTTTACCATCTCTAACCGCTTTCTTAATGTCCTTTTCAAGAATTTTTAATTCGTCTTCCGCAGCAATATTATTGTCAATAATCCATTGTCTCATTTGAGCATTACAATCATATTCTATTTCCCAGGCTAAACGATTCTTATCCTTGTAACGTTCATGAGAACCAGAGGTAGAATGACCCTGAGGTTGCGTGAGCTCCTGAACATGTATCATGACGGGCACGTGTTCTTTTCTGGCAATTTTCCCAGCTCTTTGATACACATCGATGAGCTCTGGATAATTCCATCCGTTTACTCTAAAGATCTCATACCCATTAGTATCTTTGTCTCTTTGAAATCCTTTTAGAATTTCAGATATATTTTCTTTTGTGGTTTGGTGTCTGGCGTGCACAGAAATTCCATATTCATCATCCCAAATGCTAATAACCATTGGAACTTGAAGTACTCCTGCTGCATTAATAGTCTCAAAAAATAATCCTTCACTAGTACTAGCATTTCCAATAGTACCCCAGGCCACCTCATTACCTTCTTTAGAGAATTTTTTAGAATTTGTGCTAGTTACATTTCTGTAAATCTTTGAAGCTTGGGCCAAACCAAGGAGTCTTGGCATTTGTCCAGCTGTTGGAGATATGTCGGCACTGGAATTTTTTTGAGCGGTTAAATCTTTCCAATCCCCATTTTCATCTAAACTATGTGTGGCAAAATGACCACCCATTTGCCTTCCGGCAGACATTGGTTCTTCTGATAGTTCGGTGTTGGCATACAAGCCGGCAAAGAATTGCTCGATTGTTAATTCACCAATAGCCATCATAAAAGTTTGATCTCTGTAGTACCCGGATCTAAAATCACCATTTTTAAAGGCTTTGGCCCAGGCAATTTGCGGTACTTCTTTTCCATCTCCAAAAATTCCAAACTTAGCCTTCCCAGTTAAGACCTCGCGTCTTCCAAGCAAACTACACTCGCGACTGGTTACCGCTACTTTGTAGTCCTGGAGTACTTCTTTTTTAAAGTCTTGGAATGTAATTTCTGATTTGGTATTGGAATTCGTTTTCATGTGCCGCTCTTGTGTTGCAAAATTACGGAACATGAAGGGGATTTACAAGAGTGGAGTATGTTATAAAATTGAATATATCTTAAAAAAGAAGGCGAATAATTAAATAAAATATAATTTAAAGTTAAAAATTAACATTTCAGTACGAATATGTTAATACCACTTTCGAGTGAACAAGCGTAGTAAAACTTTGGGTTCCAGGGTAAACATAAAACGTATCATTTGGCCATAATTAGGCTGTGCAATTTCCCAACCCAAGTTAGAATACACAGGAAAAAATACCTCAAAAAAGTCTTCGACTAAAACGACTCTTATACCTGTACCATAAACAACTTTAGGCCTAACACCTCGATTCTTAACAAGTCCCAGGTCACCATAAGCTTGAATGTACCTCCAAATGGAGGTGGTACCATTGACAGTTGTAATCCACTCATTGGCAAAGGCTGGTTCTAACTGAGATTTGAAACCACCTTCTGCTATGATAATCTGCTGACTAAAAAATCCTGACGCTTCTGATCTTCCTAAATAGTTCAAATCGAATAAGTAATCGGTGGGTCTATCTAAGGCAAAACTAAAATAGTCGGAGTTGGGATCGGTGTCATTATTTAAGAAGACACCAGCGAAAAATCTAATACCGTAATTACGATTGTTCTTTGAAAGATGGCGGTACTCATAATTGAATGAAAGTTTGCTAAATTCCTTTGCAACTTGAAAATCTGTAAAAAATCTGGAATAATTTATTATCCCCGGATTGGACTTTACATAGCGAAGGTTTAAAACATCATAATCAGGATCTGTCAATTTTATAACGGCATCAGGCCCCAAGTCTCTTTTGATACTGACGAGACGCAATTGAAGTATATCTCTTTTGTCTGATCTGAAATCATCGTTATCCCTAAAAATAAAACGAATTCTAGGTTGGATTGACGTAACAAATGCATCTTGTGCGAAAGACCTATAACCTCCGCCAATTCCATAGGTGATATCAAATAAATTACTATCCTCAATATTGTGGGTGTAAAACACAGAACCTCCGCCAGTTATAGTTTTTGAATTGAAGGCATACTGCGGGGCAATACTGTAATTAAGCCGTTTTTTTAAGATACTTTTATTGTAGAATCTGGCACCTAAGGTTAAACCGTCATAAATGTTGTTAAACTCAACCAAGGGCATAATAAACATTTGGTTGTAATATGGATCTTCAATATCCTTAAACAAACGCAGTTGTACAGGTTTTCTGTTGAAGAAGAATCCTTTTGTAGATCTGTAATTATCGCGTTGATTAAATTCTGGGATAATTCGTTCATGATCTAGAGCCACTCGCTCTATACTGTCATTAGGTATCGTGAGGGTTTTTAATCCCTTAAAACCATCAACCCATGTTTTACTTATTACTGAGTCATTACGCAACGTGTAAAGTTGAACAGGCACTGTATTGTTCCGCTTGTTTTTTATGGTAATTTTAATCGAATCTTCGGAAACCTCAAGGTCCTTTATCCTGAAGTCAAATTTTACCCTTGAGTCCACATATTCATCAAAAAACCAATCAATGTTTTTGGGAGTTTGCTTTTTGACGTAAGTCTCAAAGTCCTCAGAATTTAACGCTTTCAGTTGATACTCTTGAATAAAAGTTTTGAGAAGGATATCAAAATCTATGGTTTCCATATACCCTTCTAAATACTTCAATCCCAAACCAGCTTTATATTTCCCAGCAATATTGGAATTGAACTTAATGAGTGAATCTTTTGATGTAGTTAAGGGTTGATCATTATTCCTTCGTGCAATTTCCATGAAATACAGGAAGTATTGGAAATTGAAACCAAGATCGGCGGCATGAGAAGACCTTATTATAAAAGCATTGGATAAATTGCCTAGGAATTTTGAATCTGGGTGGTATTCTTCTACGTATTTGATCATAAAATAAATCTGAATACCTTCACTTAACCAATAGTCCTTTCTAGGGTTTAGAAGTAGAACGTTGTCCAAGTACTTCTCTAATGCCGTTTTTAGTAGTTTTAACTCATACTGTAATTGATTTGGGAAAGGTTGTAGAAAGTTAGGTAGTTGGTTCAACCCATACAAGGGGTTACGTTCGTAATCCAACTCGGTCACCACTAATTTTTTATGGGGATAATCACCAAGGTTTTTAGTTAGAAATCGGGTGATATTATCGGTAAGTAGAACCTTGTTTTGAGGTGATAAATTCTGTTCATAAATGTCTGATATAATTATAAAGTCGTCAGTACCAACAAAACGGTACCTTGGCACTTTAGTAATGGCCATGAAGTTATCTACTCTGTTTTTACCTTCAAATATGCTTGTTCGGGAGCCGCCTTTAGATTCATTATCTATAAGGTCTAGCTCAGTAATGATTTGGTAACTGCTTGGATGGGTGAGTTCTAGTTTGATGTCATGCATTGGAACATACAAATCAGCTAGATTTTTGTTGCTATAATAATTCCACTTTCCATTATAAACTACAGGGGTAATGTACCAATCCTTGAGGTTAAAGTCTTTGTTAAGATTAACACCATAACCCGTAAATCGTGAACTAGGGATTCGAAGAATATATTGCAAGCTAATATCATATGATTGTCCAGGTAATAAGTGAGTTTTGAGCTCAACTTTCAAAACATCGGGATGATCTTTTAAATAATGGAAGTCAAGATCATCTTGTTTCTGATTTTTAAGTGAGGTGATGACCGTAAATCCACGTTCTCTATTTTTTGCCAGATGAAAACGTGTGCTAAACTCTTCTTCAAACCTTTTGGCTAGAGGGGTGGTTTTAGTACTGTAGCTATTGTTCCAGTCACTTAAATAAATAGTTTTAAGTGTGTCTGAGGTGGTATTTTGATATTTTATACGCTGTTTGATTCTTATAGTTAAAGAATCTGGAATGAGTTCTGCTTTTATATCAATCAGGTTTTGAGTCCAAACTGAACCAAAAGAAACTATCAATAAAAGGATAAGCAGAAATCTTTTCAATGTACCACAACGAATTTTCTGGAAACCGATGGATTAGAATCCAATGTTAGAAAATATATTCCATTAGTAAGATTCTCTGTAGGGACGATGGTTGCGCCTAATTTGAGTTTTAACTCTAAAATAACGTTTTGTCCTAAGGTATTTGAAATTGTAAATGTCTCGGAAAGAAGTTCTGGCAACTGATTGAAGATTACCAGTTCTTCGTTAACTATGGTCTTTTCTAATTTTAGTTCCTCTTGCATTGCTATGTCGCTGCTAGACAATAACTCAGCATCGGAATTTAATGTTAATGTAACCGGAAGGTGATCACTAAAATTATGAAGTGCATTTCTAATTTCAGATGAGTACAAATCCCCAGCGCAATCAGAAGAATTGATACGCCTGTTATAACAGGATACAACACCATTATTGCCATATACCTGGTAGGAATCAGCTTTATAGGTCACCTCTGCAGAATTCATCATATTTTCAGAAAGCAATATAAAATCAAAACGGTCATCAAAACCGCCTGTTGCGCCTCCAAGTCCGGTTTGTGTTCTGGTAGATTGCGTAAATACATCAATAAAATTGGTGTTATTGTTCCAACTCCCAATGCGGTTCGGTGGGTCTGCAAATACAATATTATTTGAGCCATCAAGCAACTCCTGAAACGCCGATTCCGAAGCTGTATACAAATTTAAATCTCCTCCTAAAAGCACCATCGTATCTGAAGGAATTGTATTTAAATAGTTGTCTAATTCTTGAACCATTTCAAACCTAATCTGAGCATTTGTACTACCGCTAGAGGCCTTAAGATGGCACACCACCACTAAAAATTCTACAGGGTTGGTGTCTCTGTCTATGGTATTCAATTGTAGTCTGTAAACATTGAAATCGCGTATGTTAGTGGGAATTTCATCCTGATCTATTAAAACAAATTTCGTGGAGTTATAATACAATTGATTTTGGAGTTCATTTTCATTGCCCGAAAGATCATCTGATGTATTATTGACATAGTTGGCCATGGCAAACTTGTCTGAGACCGAATTTTGTAATAAATCAAGTACGGTATTAGCTCCGGATTCATTGTTAAGCTCACATGCTAAAAATAAATCGGGGAGGTAATCGCTTAGGATTAATTGCAGATCTTGTTCCCTGTTTTCAACTGCATCCTCCTCAGGATAATTAAGTAAGTTGTAAAACATTACTTTAAACTCCGTTTGTCCTGAGAGCAATAAAGGAAAAAAACAAATCCAAATAAGTATAGCAAAGTTCTTAAGCAAAGGTAATCGCATGATTTTAGAAATTTGGGCTAAGGGCATATTGGGTATAGAAACCGTCCAATATCTTAATAACTTCATCAGCAGTATCAACCAGATGAATGAGATCTAAGTCCTTTGGACTTATATTGCCTTCATCAACCAAGGTAGATTTAATCCAATCAATCATGCCACCCCAGAATTTGCTTCCCACTAATATAATTGGGAAGGTTTCAATTTTGTGGGTCTGAATTAATGTTAGTGCCTCAAACAGTTCATCTAAAGTCCCGAAACCACCTGGCATGACCACAAACCCTTGACTATACTTGACAAACATTACCTTACGAACAAAAAAGTAATCAAAATCAAGCACCTTGTCTGGGTCAATATATGGATTATCGTGTTGTTCAAAAGGCAATTCAATATTGAGCCCAACCGAAGTTCCTCCTGCATTATGAGCACCCTTATTTCCGGCCTCCATGATTCCTGGTCCACCTCCAGTAATGACCCCGTAGCCATGATCCACAATTTTTTCTGCTACATCTACAGCTAACTGGTAATATGGATGATCAGGCTTTGTCCTGGCAGAACCAAATATGGAAACACAAGGGCCAATTTTACTCATGGACTCAAAGCCATTTACAAATTCTCCCATGATTTTAAATATGGCCCAGGAATCATTGGTTTTTATCTCATTCCAGCTTTTTAATTTTGATTGCTTTCTCATGACTTTAGTTCAGTTCTTTATTTAGAAATTTGGCAGTATAACTTTTTTTATCCTTGATGAGCTGCTCAGGTGTTCCCTTAGCAACTATTTCGCCACCACCTTTGCCACCTTCGTATCCTATATCAATTATATAATCTACCATTTTTATTACATCAAGGTTATGCTCGATAATTAATACGGTATTGCCTTTGTCTGCTAATTTATTAAGTACTTTCATTAGAACATTAATGTCTTCAAAATGGAGACCTGTAGTTGGCTCGTCTAAAATATAGAAAGTATTTCCCGTATCACGCTTGCTTAGCTCTGTGGCAAGCTTAATTCGTTGCGCCTCACCACCAGAAAGTGTGGTGCTTTGCTGGCCTAGGGTAATGTAGCCTAAACCAACATCTTCTATGGTTTTCAACTTTCGATAAATTTTAGGAATGTGTTCAAAAAATACAACGGCCTCTTCAATGGTCATATTCAGGACGTCACTTATGGACTTTCCTTTATAGCGTATTTCCAGAGTTTCTCTGTTAAAACGTTTTCCTTGACAGGTTTCGCATTCTACGTAAACGTCTGGTAAAAAGTTCATTTCAATGACTTTTAGCCCACCACCTTGACAGGTTTCACATCGCCCTCCAGCGACATTAAAGCTAAACCTACCGGGTTTGTAGCCTCTAATCATGGCTTCCGGTATTTTAGAAAATAAGCTTCTAATCTCACTAAATACACCTGTATACGTAGCAGGATTACTTCTTGGTGTCCGTCCAATGGGAGATTGATTAATATCAATGACCTTGTCTATATGTTCTAATCCTTTAATGCTTTTATAGGGCATTGGTTTTTTAACACCATTGAAATAATGTGCATTAAGAATGGGGTAGAGGGTTTCGTTAATTAATGTAGATTTACCACTCCCCGAAACGCCAGTTACACCTATCATTTTCCCAAGAGGAAATTTTACCGAGACATTTTTTAAGTTGTTTCCGGTGCAACCTTTTAATTCAAGGAACTTACCATTTCCTTTTCTTCTGGACTTAGGAATCGCAATCTCTTTTTTTCCATTTAAATAATCCGCAGTTAGCGTATCGTGCTCTAACAACTTTTTTGGCGGACCTTCACTTATTATTTCGCCACCGTGGTTTCCTGCTAGTGGGCCAATATCAATAACATGATCTGAGCGTTCAATCATATCTTTATCGTGTTCCACAACAATTATTGAATTGCCAACATCTCTCAGGGAAATGAGGGAGTTGATTAGCTTTTCGTTGTCTCTTTGGTGTAATCCAATACTAGGTTCATCAAGAATGTATAGTACCCCTACTAATTGAGATCCAATTTGAGTAGCCAATCGTATCCGCTGTGCCTCACCTCCAGATAGGGATTTAGAACTTCGATTCAGTGTTAGGTAATTGAGGCCAACATCTAATAAAAATTGGATCCTACTTTTTATTTCTTTTAATACCTCTAATGAAATCTGCAATTGTTTGTCACTAAGCTCTTTATCTAAGCCTAAGACCCAATCATATAATTCTGAAATATCAAAATTGATGACATCTGCAATGGTTTTACCAGCGACTTTAAAATGTAAAGATTCTTTTTTTAATCTGGATCCGCCGCACTCATTACAAGCTACCTTGTCCATGTATTCTCTTGCCCATCTGACCAAGGATGTAGAATCCGATTTTTGTTGATTTTTAATGAAGTTTGCCACGCCTTCAAAATCTATTTGATAATCTCGCGTAACCCCTAATAACTTACTCTCGACAGAAAACTTATCCTTTCCTCCATACAGGATGACGTGCTGAGCGTCTTTTGGAATTTTTTTCCATGGATCATTAAGGCTAAAGTCATAGCGCTGTGCAACTGTTTCAAACTGCTTAAAAATCCAGCTCTTCTTTTGAGCTCCATGAGGAGCTATGGCGCCATTTGCAATTGAGAGGTTTGTATCTGGAATTATTTTATCAACATTCACTTCATATACCTCGCCAATTCCATTACACTTAGGGCAGGCTCCCTTTGGTGAATTAAAAGAGAAGTTATTAGGTTCTGGATTAGGGTAGGAGATCCCTGAGGACGGGCACATCAGATTCCGACTAAAAAAGCGAACTTTTTGCGTGTCTTGGTCTAATACCATTAAGATATCGTTTCCATGATACATGGCCGTATTAATGGATTCTAGTAAGCGTTTTGTTGTATTCTCAGAATTTTCAACAACTAGGCGATCAATAACTATTTCAATATCATGTGTTTTGTACCGGTCCAGTTTCATCCCTTTTTCAAGATCAACCGTAACCCCATCTGTTCTAACTTTAACAAACCCTTGCTTTGCAATTTGCTCAAACAATTCGCGGTAATGACCTTTTCTAGAACGCACAACGGGTGCCAGGATGTTGATCCGTTGACCTTCAAAATCTCTAAGGATTAAATCCTTAATCTGGTCATCTGAATAACTAACCATTTTCTCCCCTGTATTATAGCTATAGGCATCACTGGCTCTCGCGTAAAGTAGTCTGAAAAAATCATAGATCTCGGTAATGGTACCAACAGTGGATCGTGGAGACCTGCTTGTTGTTTTCTGCTCAATAGCAATAACTGGAGAAAGACCATCAATCTTATCCACATCAGGTCGTTCTAGATTTCCAAGAAATTGACGGGCATAGGCCGAAAAAGTTTCAATATAGCGCCGTTGTCCTTCGGCGTATATGGTATCGAAAGCTAAAGAGGATTTACCACTTCCTGACAAACCAGTAATAACAACCAATTTATCTCTGGGAATGGAAACATCAATGTCTTTGAGATTGTGCACTCGAGCACCCTTTACCTCAATAGATTCATCATGTGAAATCATAACAATTTATCAGCTGATGGAACAATTTTGCAAAGCTGTAAAGGTACGATTTTAAAGAACAAAGTTGACTCGCAACCAGCTGAATAAAAAATAATGCTCAGCAAAAGCTGAGCATTATAAAACTATTAAAAATTCAAGAATATTTACTTACCCATAAGCTCCTCAGAATCTAAAGCCTTAGAATAATTTGCTTTAACAGATGTTAAATAACCGAAGAATTTTGAGCCATCTTTTTTCTTTAATATCACATAAACATCTCCTGAATCTTCAGTTACAACTTCGTCGATTATGACTTCATTGCCATAGACGCTTTTGTAATTGGCCAATTTACCTCGTTTTACTAATGTATTAAGTTTTGGAAAATCAATATAGCGATATTGTGTAGAATTTGGATTGTTAATAATCAATTCTTGGCCCACAGTTGGATTTTGACCAGAACTAACATTAATTGAGAATATAAAAATTATTAGAGTTAAAATTACATTTTTCATAATTTATAAAACTTAAAATGAGAATACTGTAAAATTATTGAAAATAATAGAATTATTATAAGTTGTTTTGATTTTTTTAGAGCAGAATAAACCTCTTATTACTGAAGAGATTTAGTTTTTTACTTTTATAAATTGAATCTCAATTTAGCACATCTTAATAATTGAATTAAGCCAACATCCAATTACTAGTATATCATTTAAAGTGTTGTTAATGTTATAAAAACATTTTAATTCAACAAGAGAGTTTTAAGATAGAATTTGGTAAAATATGTATGGCTAATTTTTATTAATCTTTATTTTAGAACAACCAAAAAAGAATACAATGAAATTATTAGGAATAGGATCACGAATTAATCATAAGGAATATGGCAAAGGCGTCGTCACAAACGTTACTTCAAGACATTATTGGGTCACCTTTATTGATGGCGGATTAGAGACACTGGAACTTGATGATACTTTTGAAGTTATTGAAGCTGCAGAAGACGAAGTAGACACAGTTAGCTTTTATGAGGTTGAAAAGAGCTTACGCGATATTTTGAAAAAATGGTCAGACGTTAGTGAAGTTATTTCCATTGCGGATAAATGGAAGGGTGGAAAGATAATTCTGGAACCTGGCGACCCCAATCTTCAGAATAAGGAAATGCCCATAGACACCTTTTTCCACAAGATAACTATGGTTAGAGATCGCCTAAGGGTTATGGAGCAGAAAATTAATTCTAGTGATCTTGATGAACAATCAAAGATTGACCTCCAGCAATACATCACTAGAAGTTACGGGAGCTTAACTAGCTTTAATATTCTGTTTAAGTTGAAAACGCAACAATTCGTCGGTCAGCGAAGTAAATAGCAGACAATCAGTCATATATTACTATATGGAGCCATGTTTGATAGATATTATATGTGAAGTTATTTATTAAACGATTCCTTAACCTGTTAAAGCTCATACTAGTTGCCTGGATGCTCGGTGTTTCCAATGTAGTTTTAGAAGAGGACCGAATGGTTCATGATACAAGGCTTAAAATTGAGTATCAGGAAGAATATTCTGATTCTGATCTAAACGAAGATGACACCATCAGTCTATAAGTTTAGCCCTTTTACGTCACCCATGTCAAGACCGAGAAAAAGTAATTTATGGAAGGTGGGTAATTGCGCCCCACTTTCGGAAGTAATCCAACCTTCCCATGAGGCCTCTAAACCATCAATAGGCAGTATACTTACCCACATCTGGTAGCTTTTAGGCTTGCCATCTGTATCTAAATGCCAAAGGTAAGAGTCGCCAGGTGTTGTACCACCGCTGGTATAGGTGACTAAAAGCGCCTCTTGGCCTTCTTCAGTGATAACCAGGCGTCGTTCCACACCTGAATCAAACACCTTATAGGGGGCTACCAACCAAAAAGAATCATTGTTAAAGTACGCTTCTGCCTTATGAATATAATCGTGCTTTTCAATCCCATTATACTCTGTGCCCGCAACAAATACTTTTGAGTCATCATGGTCCTTTAAATCCAGGATGACGGTAAAATCATCCCAGGAAACCTCACAGCTAGCCTCAGACTTATACCATTTGTAATTGTGAATACCTTTAAAGGTCCATTCTAAATAATCGGTGTTGAGATAGGCAGTTTCATTAAGCGATTTTAGCATCTTGGTAGCTAATTGATCCGCTTCTGGACCTTGTTTTCCTTCAGGCAAAGGGGTGTTGTACTTCAAATACATAAAACCAAAAAGGAGTAAGGTTGGTAGCGTAAAGAATACAATAAGTCCTCCAATTATTTTAAGGATACGTTTAAGTTTCATCAATCAAGTTTTTTAAGTGTTTGGCCAAAACTTCGGCTGCTGAAGGCATTAATCGGAACCATAATTCAGGTTCAATAAGTTCCAGTTCTCCCAATGCTAAATTATGATTATTGTCGTAAAAGATATCAACTCGAGCGTAAACTGGAAGCTCAGGACATTGAGTTATAGTATTCTGTGCAAATTCTACTTCTTGTTGGGATGGGGTGTATTGGTGAACAGTACCTCCAAAGTCATCTTGTACCCTAAAATCACCAGACTTAACTTTTTTAAGTACGGCATGAGTGAATTCTCCATTAAATAACATCAAGGAAAGTTCTCCCTGATCCACAATGTTTTGCTGAAAAACCTGAATCATCATATCTTCATCTGAGATCAACGACTTGTAGATAGCTTCGTGCTTTACTAGGTTATCTGAGTTCAAGAGGTAGGTGTGTCTTCCTGCACCAGAAACGCATGGTTTTAGTACCGTCTTATTCCATTTTTGATCTAAATGAATTTCATGAAGAGTTCGGGTATCGCCCTTTTTGATGAAAATGGTATCTGGAATATGCACTCCTTTAGCCGATAAATCATTTAGATAATGCTTGTCTATGTTCCAATGAATCAGTTCTCTTGAGTTGATAAGTTTGGTTTGAGTCTTGACCTTATTCAGCCAGCCTGAGAATTCTTTAAAGCGATCAAAATAATCCCAGGTACTTCTAAACAGAATACACTTGGTCTGAGACCAGTCCACTGTTTCATCATCCCAAGCTCTTCTGGTAACCTGAAGGCCCAATTTCTGACTAGCTTTTAATACAAGCTCATCTTCGTAAAATACATTGTGCTTGTAGGGGTCGTTGCTGTCCTCTAAATAGCGATGGTCCGTTAGTATGATAAGGTCGTAGGTCATATAAGTCTTCTAATGGCTTCTTTTTTACTTAGTGGTTTAAGTGGAGTCTTGTCAACAAAGTCTAATACCGCAGTAGGATTGACCTTGGCATATTCTCTTAAAGCCCAACCAATAGCTTTTTGAATAAAAAACTCCTTTGATTCTTTATGCTGTTCACAAAGGGCGAACAGCAAGTCAGCATTTGTTTGATTCTTATATCCCAATTGAAACAAAATAGCCGATCTATTAAGCCACATATTGGTACTGTTGGCATATTCCTGAATTGTTGGTAGCGTTTCTTTGGGGTGTTCTAACAAATACTGACCATAGATGTGCTTGGCTATAAAATCAACAGAATCCCAGTGGGAATGCGTTGTAATCAAAAAGCTGATGGTGTTAATATCTGTGACTTGATAATGCTTTTTCTTAAATCGGGAATACACTTCCATGGCACAGTAGTGGAACTCCCGTTCAGTCAATGAGTAGAGCGATTTAGTTATGGGATCAATATGGTTAATTAATTCAGTTTTGTGAGAATTGACCAGTGGTTTTAAGATCAATTTACGATCCGGAGATTTAATTCCTAGAAATTGAAACTTATGTTTCATATAAGCCTTTATTGGCTCTGCATTCTTGGGATTAGCGGCAGATGGGAGTTGTATTTGTAATTCTTGTAAAAAGTCCATCTCAAAAAATAACCCTGAAGTTATATTCAGGGTTAAACTGTTAATCGTTTTTATACCCTTCAGGGCGTTTCCATCGAATTGGTGCTGCTGGCTCTGGTTGCAACTCAAACTCATTACCATTAAGTAATCGTAAGGCTTCATTGACCGCTTTCTCCAATTGAGGATCCTTGCCCTGAATGACGGATTTAGGATCTTGAATAACTTCAATGTCTGGGGCTACACCCTCGCCTTCAACAGCCCACTTACCATCTACATCATAAAAACCACCTCTTGGCGCTACCATGCGACCACCATCTATAAATCGCGGAGTGTCCCAGGTCCCTACTAATCCTCCCCAAGTTTTGGTGCCAACAAGTGGTCCAATCCCTTTCATTTTAAACATATAGGGTAGGAGGTCACCACCAGATCCAGCACGTTCATTAATGATCATCACCTTAGGTCCCCAAATTCCAGCCATTGGCGTTGTCCAGGGTCTGTTGTCATTAGCCTTGGAATTGAAATAGCCAAATAATTCTCTGGACATAATATCAATCATATAATCGGCAGCTGAACCCCCACCATTGTTTCGTTCGTCTATAACTGCACCTTTCTTCTCTTGCTGTGAAAAATAGTATCGGTTAAAGGAAGTAAAGCCACCACCTCCCGTGTTAGGTACATACACATAGGCTAGTTTACCATTAGATAATTCGTCCACTTTTCTGCGATTTCCTTCCACCCAGTCAATACTCCTGAGTTGACGCTCGCTTCGTACAGGTTTAATTAAAACATCCCTTCCTCCAGACATGGAAGCTTTTGAATTAACAGAAACTGTAATCTCACGTCCAGCTGTTTGTTCCAGTAGTTCATAAGGATTGGTTTCGTCTGTTAATTCAACACCATTTATGGCAACCAAATAGTCACCCTCATTAATGTTTAAACCAGGCATAGCCAAAGGGGCATCCACACCAGGATTCCAGCGTTCACCAGAATATATTTTTGTGATTTTATATCTTCCATTGGAAGTCTCTAAATCTGCGCCTAACAAACCAACTGGCACAAAGTCTACATCTGGAAAATCTCCGCCAGAGACATAGGAATGCCCTACAGCAACTTCTCCGCTCATAATATCTACAACATAATTGAGATCGGTTCTATGTCTCACATGATCAATCCAAGGTGCATACCAGGAATACACCTCATCCCACGGTGCTCCGTGTACGTTGTCTACATATAAGAAGTCGCGCATGTATCGCCATCCTTCTTTAAAAATTTGATGTGCTTCTGCTTTTTGATCTAGTTTTATCTTGGCATTAACCTTTAAAATATCCTTACCAGGTTTTGGGCCAGCTTTGGTCCCGGTCATAACCCATTTACCACCTTGATTTAGAAGGACTGTTTTTCTATCGCTAGAAGCCACCATTTGCGAGACACTTCTAGCGAAGTCAGATGGTTTTTCTTTTTCAACGTCGTAAAGGTGAACCTTAAATCCGTTTTCATTCGGAATGGCTTCTGCAATAAAAACTTTATGCTTTGGACCTTTTAGTAAGGCGGCATAGTTTCTACTTGGTAAATCTAAAGCTACGGCTCGATCAAAAATGCCGTTTTCATCTATGGTTACACTTACGCCTGAACCTTCTTTTTTATCATCTTTCTTATCATCCTTAGTGTCTTTCTTTATTTCTTCCATATCATTCTTAGGAAGATTCGGTGCCTTATCTGAAGAATTTAAGACAATGGCGTACAGGCTTCGAGTTACTTGAGGATCATAAGAACTCATGTCTAACCATCCCGTTTGCAGGCCATAATTGGTGCTTGCAAGTGTGTATAGATATTTCCCAGATTCATCCCATACGGGTGTAATGGCATCGGCAATAGGATCCGTGAGCTGAAGCGTCTTACCGCTATCTATATTGTATGCAAAAATGGATTTAAAATGACTCTCTTGCTGTTTGGCGTAGGCTATCCATTTACTATCTGGTGACCATTCAGGATTCATTGATCGATTAGGGTGGGCATAACGATCTGTGGCTACTATTTTGGCGGATTTTACACTTAAGTTAACCACCCAGATGTTGTAATGCGTATCAGTGTAGGCGATATGAGTACCGTCAGGTGACCAATCTGGTTGAAAGTAAAACGTAGGCTCTGGTAGTGCTATGTATTGCTGATTACTTCCGTCCTGGTTGGCAATCACCAATTGGTATTCTCCACTTTTATCTGAAAACCAGGCTACCTTATCACCCTTAGGAGACCAAATGGGACTTCGGTCTGCTACACCTGGTGTATTGGTTAAATTCATCCAAGTACCGTTTTCTTTTGGAATGGTGAATATTTCCCCTCTATGTTCAAAAATGGCTCGCTTGCCATTTGGTGAAACATTGGGGTTGCTCAATTGTCTAGCAGAAACATCTTCCCAACGGTTTCTGTAAAAACTAAGATCCCCTTTTACGGTGATATTAAGTTGCTTAGTTGCGTTGTTTGATGGGTTATATACATGCAAATAACCGCCTTGTTCATATACTATTTGATCGGCGCTAGCATCAAGACTTTTAACATCGAATTTTTTATGAAAGGTGATTTGTTTTTCAGCCTTTGATTCGGGATCAAATGACCAGATATTCATAGTGTAATCTCGTTCAGATAGGTAATACACCACCCCATTTAGCCAAACAGGGTCCATATGACGCTCCCCATCAGCTTGATTGGTTCTAATCAGGTCTTTGGTTTTCATATTCACGATCCAAATTGGCATGGCTTGACCACCTCTATAGTTTCTCCATTCTTCATCCCAACCAGTAATGGGGGTGTAAGCTACATGAGACCCGTCTTTGGAGAGTTCCCCATAAGCAGCTCTTGGGATACCCAAGGAAACTGGAAGACCTCCATCTACAGAAACTGTATAGAACTTATTGGTTTGGGTGGGTCTGCTCTCGCGACCAGAGCGAAATAAAACCTTCCCATCGGGCGTCCAACCCTGAACAAAATCTCCACCTGGATGGTAGGTTAATCGCTTGGGTTCTCCACCTTCAGAAGGCATGACGTAAACATCAACGTTGCCATCGTATTGCGCAGTAAACGCTATCATTTTCCCATCATGAGAGAAATGAGGACTTGATTCATAACCATCATCACTGGTTAGTCTAATGGCGGTTCCTCTAGATACCGAAGCTTTCCAAAGATCATTGGCATAAACAAAAACAACGTCATTACCATGCAGTGTTGGTTGTCTTAGAAGTTGAGTACCTTGACTCAAGGATAAAAGGGTAACAAACATTGCACCCAGGGAGAACAAGTATTTCATGAGATTTAAAAAATTTGGTCGATTATTAAATCGAACATTAAATATACGAATAAGTTAAAAGCCCACAGCGGTATCATCACCTCTTGGGTCAGCACCTCCCTCATAAGCACCGTCGTCCAATTTAAGGATGCCATCCACACGTCCAAGATCCCTGATACGATTAAGATCAATGGGGTATCCTTTGGCTCTAAGACTATCAATCATAGCCTTAGAAAAGGTAGTAGTTTCTATTCTTATTTCATCGGGTAACCATTGGTTGTGGAACCTCGGAGCGGATACTGCCTGCTGCATGGTCATGTTGTACTCATGCACATTTAAGATAGTTTGTAATACCGATGTGATGATGGTCGAACCTCCAGGTGTGCCCACACTCATCCAAAACTCACCTTCGCGCTCAATAATGGTCGGTGTCATTGAGGATAACATGCGTTTTTCGCCTTCAATGCTATTAGCTTCGGCACCAATGAGGCCATAATAATTAGGTTCTCCAGGTTTACTGCTAAAGTCGTCCATTTGATTATTGAGGAAAAACCCAAACTCATCTACAAAGAGTTTGGAGCCATAACTTCCATTTAAGGTAGTGGTTACTGCTAGGGCATTGCCATAGGGATCAACGATAGAGTAGTGGGTAGTCTCCTCACTTTCATAACCTGCTATGGCACCATGTGCTATGTCATTTACGGGAGTAGCCTGCTCGAATGAAAAATCTTCCATACGTTTTTGTAGGTAAGACGCACTAGTCATTTCTTTAACTGGAATATCAATAAAATCAGGATCTCCAAGGAAAAAATTTCTATCGGCATAAGTACGTTTTTCAGCTTCCGTGATGACCTGTACGGCCTTCAAAGAATTATGGTCATACTTATCGAGGTCAAAGGGTTCAATCATACCCATCAGTTGCTGAAGGCATATGCCACCCGATGAAGGTGGAGACATGGAAATGACTTTCAGATTGTCATACTCAAATTCAACAGGATCTCGCCAAACGGCATCATATTCCATAAGATCTTCCAGGGTTATAATACCTCCATTCGATTGAACTCGATCTACAATGGCCTCCCCAATAGTACCTGAATAGAAGGCATCAGCACCTTCACTAATTAACAATTTTAATGCTTCTGCAAGATCAGGGTTTGCTAATACATCTCCAGCTTTTGTTTGAGAGCCAAATAGGATGTCTTTGCCATTAACTACTTTAAAAATACTATCATAAGAATTGAATCGTGCTTGTTGTTTTTCAGTAATTGAAAAACCGTTCTCGGCAAGCGCAATCACAGGTGTTATGACCTCCTCGACACTTAGCTTACCATAGCGCTTATGCGCTTTAAAAATTCCAGCAATTGTTCCTGGTACGCCAATGGCATAAGCTCCAATAGTGCTTTTTCCTTTAATGATTTGTCCAAGTGAATCTAAATACATGTCTTTTTCAGCTGCTCTCGGTGCTTTCTCTCTATAGTCCAATGCTCCTGTTTCACCATTGGCCATTCTAAAAACAAGGAAACCTCCACCACCAATATTACCAGCTGAGGGATGTACTACCGCCAAAGCTAATTCTGTTGCCATCATTGCGTCAAAGGCGTTTCCTCCCTTTTTCATAATCTCAACTCCAATCTTTGAGGCCTCTTCTCTGGCACTGACCACCATGGCACTTTCTGCTATAACCCCGAAATCATCTTTGGACCGGCTGTCACAATTGAAAATCGTTAATAAGATTGTACAGAGGAAGAGTTTTAAAATTGTTGTTCTCATAAGTAGTGTGCTTCTAATTCTTTAAGATGGTTATTTGAAAATATTTCTAGTTCTTTAAAAAAAGGGGTGAAGTCCTTTTGGAATTCTGAATAGTATTCTACTAAATCCTCTGCTGCCAAGGACATTTTAGATTTCATTTGCGTTCTGCGGTCCATGCCTCCCAAAACAGAGGCTATACCTTCCAATTCGGCATAACCTTCTAGCCAATTTCCTGAAATCATGTAAGGGGTCAAGTTTTGAAACTTAGGAGGTAATAAGGACAGATTTGCATTGACTAAATTGTAAAAATCTTGTACGAAGCTATTAAGAGGTTCCTTTGAATAATCCGTCCAGTTTTTGGCTAGAAAATGATCGTAAAAAATATCAACGATGACTCTGGCGTAATGACTGTATTTACTGTATAGCCTTCTGCTACTTTTCTTGAAAAGTGGATGTTCATCTGTAAAGGTATCAATGGCTCTGTGCAGTAAAATACCAACCTGCATTTCAAGAGGGTAGTTTAGATAATCTTTTCCTCTCACGCCATCTGCAGAAAAATTTCCAAGTTTAACAAGGTCTCTGGAACCAGACAAGTAGATATGAGCCAGAAAATTCATAGGTCGAATTTACAAATTCGTAATCACAATACAGGACGAACTAATTATATTTGCCAAAATTGATTTTTATGACTTTAATCAAATCTATATCTGGGATTCGAGGTACAATCGGTGGTTCAGTGGGGGATAATTTAACACCCATTGATGCGGTTAAGTTTGCAGCTGCCTATGGTACATGGCTAAAGCAATACAGGCAAAAGGATAATTACAGAGTTGTAGTTGGTCGTGATGCCAGGATTTCTGGTGAAATGATTCAAAATTTGGTAATGAATACCTTAGTTGGAATGGGAATTCACGTGGTTGACCTTGGCTTATCAACAACCCCAACAGTTGAAGTTGCTGTTCCAATGGAGCATGCTGACGGTGGTATTATTCTAACTGCCAGTCATAATCCAAAACAATGGAATGCATTGAAGCTATTAAATGAAAAGGGGGAATTTCTTGATGGTAAGGCAGGTGAGGCCATTCTAAAGATAGCTGAACAAGATGCTTCGGAGTTTTCAGAAGTGGATAATTTAGGTAAGATTACGACAAATGCAGCTTACATAGATATGCATATAGATGAGGTATTGAAACTACCTTTAGTAAACGCTAAAGCCATCGATAAGGCCAATTTAAAAGTAGTTTTTGACGGTGTTAATTCTACTGGTGGGATTGCAGTGCCTTTGTTACTAGATCGGTTAGGAGTGCATTGTGTTAAATTGTATTGTAACCCTACGGGTGATTTTCCACACAATCCAGAACCCTTAAAAGAACATCTTGGCGATTTGTCAGAAGCCGTTATAAAAGAAGGAGCAGATTTTGGTATTGTAGTGGACCCTGACGTGGATCGATTGGCATTTATGGATGAAAAGGGCGACATGTTTGGGGAAGAGTATACACTGGTAGCATGTGCTGATTATGTATTGAGTAAAATTCCAGGAAATACGGTTTCGAATATGAGTTCAACACGAGCGTTGAAGGATGTGACCGAGTCTCACGGTGGTTCTTATACAGCAAGTGCTGTAGGGGAAGTCAACGTGGTTAAAATGATGAAGGATACTAACGCTGTTATAGGTGGTGAGGGTAATGGAGGTATTATTTATCCGGATTTACATTATGGAAGAGATGCCTTAGTGGGTATAGCTTTGTTTTTGAGTTTACTAGCTGAAAAGAAAATGTCTGTTAGCGAGCTTAAAGCTTCTTATCCCTTGTACTTTATGAGCAAGAAAAAGATTCAGCTGATTCCAAACCTAGATGTTGATGCTATTTTAAAAGAAATGGCTAAAGCCTATGAATCGTCTAATCCTTCAACAATTGATGGGGTTAAGATTGATTTTGAAGACTCTTGGGTGCATTTAAGAAAAAGCAATACTGAACCCATTATTCGTATATATACGGAGGCAGGAAGCCAGATGGAAGCAGATACCTTAGCAGATAAAATTATTTCTGAAATCAAGGCGGTATCTGAGAATTAGTATCTTTGCCAAGCAACAAAATCTATAAAGTTTGATGCCCAAGAAAGACCATACAGGAACTGTTAGTTTGGAGCAGTATTTTGATAAATTCCGCAGAAATATTATCGGTCAGGAACAGGAATTTCAATCGCCCTACGGCAATAAGCGTATTATTTACACAGACTGGACAGCGTCTGGTCGTTTATATGGTCCTATTGAGGAAAAATTATTGAAGGATTTTGGACCGTTTGTAGCTAATACACATACTGAGACTACAGTATCAGGTACGGCAATGACCAAAGCTTATCATAGGGCAAAAGATATTATTAAAAATCATGTCAACTGTAATGAGGATGATGTTTTAATCGTCTCCGGAAACGGTATGACTGGCGTTGTTAATAAGTTCCAGCGTATACTAGGTCTTAAAGTTCCAGAGAATTTACGCCAATACACTAATATCCCTGATGACCTAAGGCCTGTGGTGTTTGTGACACATATGGAGCATCATTCCAATCAAACATCCTGGTTAGAAACGATTGCCACAGTAGAAGTCATTCCTCCTGGGAAAGAAGGATTGTTCTCTTTAGATCAATTGGAAACGCTTCTAGAGACCTACAAAGAGCGGCCGCTAAAAATTGCGTCGGTAATTGGGGGATCTAATGTAACTGGAATTCAAACTCCATATCATGATATCGCCAAACTAATGCATCAACATGGTGGCGTGTGTTTTGTGGATTTTGCTTGTTCTGCGCCTTATGTCAACATCAACATGCATCCTGAAGATCCAGAGGCTTATTTGGATGCTATATTCTTTTCGCCACATAAATTTTTAGGTGGACCAGGAACGTCTGGAGTGCTTGTGTTTAACAAGAAGCTTTACAACAATATGATTCCTGATTGTCCAGGTGGTGGTACCGTTAGTTGGACTAATCCCTGGGGAGAACATAAGTACATTGACAATATTGAGGAACGTGAGGATGGGGGTACACCAGGTTTTCTTCAAACCATTAAGACTGCTCTTGCCATCAAGCTTAAAGAGCAAATGGGTGTCGACAATATTCTGGAGCGCGAACATGAATTGGTTCATTACATTTTTAGCAGATTAGAAACTGTAGAAAATCTTCATATTCTTGCTAAACAACACAAAGATCGACTTGGAGTTATTTCTTTTTATATAGACGATCTTCATTACAATTTAGCAGTAAAACTACTTAATGATCGTTTTGGTATTCAAACGCGTGGAGGCTGCAGTTGTGCTGGTACGTATGGACACTACTTGCTTCATGTGGATTATGAAACATCCCATGAGTTAACAAAAGAAATTTCGATAGGAGATCTTGTTAGAAAACCAGGTTGGATTCGTATGTCTATTCATCCCACCACAACAGATGAAGAAATTAAGTTCGTTTGCGATAGTTTAATTGAGTTGGCCCAACACCACAAACTTTGGGCTGAGGATTATCAGTACGATCCTAAATCAAATGAGTTCATCTATCAGACCACTGAACTAGTTGAGGAAAATAAGTTGGTGGATTCTTGGTTTGAGTTTTAATTGTTTACCAACTTTTTGGGAGCTTTATCTCGGTGTTTCCAGCGTTTGTGCGTCCACAAATAATATTCGGGTTGTTTATTAATTTGATCTTCAAGTAAATCGAAGTAACTGTCCGTAATCTTGTAATTATCAACTTCTTTCGGGTGTTCCGTTAACACTTTAAATGACGCTTTATAAAATCCACGTTTAAAACGGTTTACGTTCATAAATACAACAGCAAGGTCAAAACGCTTGGCTAGTGTTTCAGCACCTGTATACATGGGTACATTAATACCCAAAAATGTGTTCCAGTAAAGATTTTTCCCCATCATTGGCGATTGGTCTGCTGCAAATCCATAGATGGCTTTCTCATTTTGTTTTTGCACACCACTCATTACCTTATAGGTATCATTCATGGTCATTAAGTAACTATTATGACGAGCTCTAATACGCTTGACTAATCGATCAAAGTATTTATTACTAAGCTGCTTATAAACGGCGTAACCGGAGTACTTAACATGTAATTGTAACGAAAAGATCCATTCCCAGCTTGCATAGTGGCCACAAAGTAGTACAATGCTTCTGTTTTTGGTTTCCAGGTCCTTTATGAGTTCTAAATTTTCATAGGAAAATCGCTTCTTCAATTCTTCCTTAGATATGGTCATGGATTTGATGGTTTCCATAATCATATCACATAAAAAATGATAAAACTTGCGGATAATGCTATTTATTTCTTGTTCAGACTTGTCTGGAAATACCATCTTTAAATTTGCTTTTACAGTAGAAACTCGGTAGTTACCAATCCTATAGATTACGAGGTATAAGAAATCTGAAATGATGTACAGCAACCTGAAGGGGAGTATGGAAATACACCAAAGAATAGGATAAACAAGTATATAAACAATAAGTTGCATTAAACTATGTTAATTTTGCAGGCACAAATATAACTCTAATAATAAATACAGTATAGTAAATGTATAATGTAGGATTGGTTACTATTATCATTATTGCTGCCAATGTTTTGGTGTCTTTTAAAGGTTTTAACGATAGACTTTTTTTTGAAAAGTTTAAATTTAATATTGGCGCAATTAGACGGGGAGAGCAGGTGCGTATGGTCAGTTCTGGCTTTTTGCATGCTGATACTACCCATTTACTTTTTAATATGATTACGCTGTATTTCTTTGCTGATGTAGTATTACAGGGGCTTGGAAATTTTAATTTTATACTTATTTACCTAGGAAGCCTCATCGTTGGGAACCTTCTTTCTTTTTTCTTTCATAAAGATGAGTATTGGTACAGCGCCATAGGCGCTAGTGGGGCTGTTACAGGCATTTTATATGCCGCTATTCTTATACGTCCAGAAATGAGTTTGTACTTGTTCTTTATTCCCATACCAATTCCGGGATACATTTTTGGTGTAGCCTACCTGTTATACTCTATTTATGGCATGAAAAGCAGGAGTGGAAACATTGGGCATGACGCCCACTTTGGTGGGGCTGTTGGAGGTTATTTTTTAACTTTAGTTATGAAACCTCAAATTCTTGAGACGCATTTGACTTATGCACTTTTATTGGCTGTGCCAATAGTGGTGTTATACTTTTTACATAAAACTGGTAAATTGTCTTAGGAACCTAACAACTCTTCAATTTTATTCTCAAGTGCGCGGCCTCTAAGATTTTTAGCGACAATTTTTCCTGTATTGTCCACGATAAACATGGCTGGAATAGCATTAACATTATATTGACGGGCAATAGGGCCAAAATACTGTAAATTAGAAACGTGATTCCAATTTAATCTGTCAGCTTCAATCGCTTTTATCCATGCGTCTTTTGGATCTTTTTGATTTCTGTTTCCATCAAGGGATACCCCAATTATTTCCAGACCTTTGTCATGATATTTTTCATAGATTCTTACCACATTAGGATTTTCTCGTCGACAAGGTCCGCACCAGGCAGCCCAAAAATCAATAATCGTATACTTCCCTTTACTATATACCTCAGATAGGGCCAGTTCACCACCTTCAGGAGTTGGACCTTTAAATTCAGGTGCAGTTGCCCCGATAGAAGTTATCTTTTCTCTTTCAAATTTTTGACGTTCTATGTCTAGCTTTTTCTGTATGCGCTTACCCACAACGGTAGACTTAAGGCTACTGTCTAAGGCCTCATATGCAGCACTGTAATCCTCGTAATTTAGTTGAGCATTTGACCCTATTTGAGAATCAACTACATACATGCTTACATAGCTACTAGGATTAGATTTGGCGTATTCTAATGGAAAATATAATGATTTTAAGCTGATATCTTCCATAATGGTCTGAAGTGAATCCGCTTTTACTTGATCCCCATCGCGTCTCGCTTGTCTAAATGCAACGACATAAGGTTGTAAAGACATGCGCAACTCAACAATTTCCTGGTTGAATGTTGCTAGCTCTTCATTTAATTGAGATCCGCTTATTTTAGATTTAGCAATATTTAGAGTGTCTAATTCGATAGACATATCCGTATTCTCTAAAAAAAGCATCAACTGACCAACAGTGCCATCAATACTTAGGAAGACGATTTTTGGATATTCTACTTCTCCCTTAAACTCAAGACTATTGTTCATGGCAACAGCCGTATCTCTTACAACCTCACGACCTCTTTCATCAAATTCCTTTATATAGGAACGAAGTCCATTGTGTAATTTAATGGATTCAACTGCAATTGAGTAACCCGTGTTTTGTTGGTCTTGGCAAGAGACCAAAACAATTAATGCGAAAGGGATCAACCATTTAATAAACTTCATAGCAGGCTAATTTTTAATTTGAATTGCAAATATAGGAAGAGGTAGTAAAATCATGTAAAACTTATCTTAAATTCAAAAATTTTGGTGCTTTAGCGTACAAAGATTTCGCATATTTTTGCATAAACAAGTCTTATGCAACATTCCGATACAATTGTAGCCCTAGCAACAGCTTCTGGTTCTGGTGCGATTGCTGTTATTAGATTGTCGGGGAACTTAGCAATAACTTTCGTAGATGATCATTTTAGATCCGTATCAAAGAAGAAATTAAGTCAACAATCCACACATACCATACATCTTGGACATATAATAGATAATGAAAGGGAATTGGATGAGGTATTGGTGTCAGTTTTTAAAAACCCTAATTCGTATACAGGTGAAGACGTGGTTGAAATCAGCTGCCATGGTTCCACATTTATTCAGCAGGAAATTATTCAGTTGTTTTTGAGGCGAGGTTGTCGCATGGCTAATCCTGGTGAATTTACACTAAGGGCCTTCTTAAATGGTAAATTGGATCTGAGTCAAGCAGAAGCCGTAGCAGATCTAATAGCAAGTGACAGTGCTGCATCGCATCAGGTGGCTATGCAACAAATGCGAGGTGGGTTCTCTTCTGAAATTTCTTCTTTACGACAGGAATTAATGAATTTTGCGAGTCTTATTGAGCTGGAATTGGACTTCTCTGAGGAAGATGTGGAGTTTGCTGATCGGTCCCAATTTAAGGAATTACTAGATCGAATCATATTCGTGCTTAAACGTTTAATTGATTCATTTGCCGTAGGCAACGTTATTAAAAACGGTGTGCCTGTTGCTATAGTTGGAGAACCTAATGTAGGTAAGTCAACCTTATTGAATGCTCTGTTAAATGAAGAACGTGCTATAGTTTCGGATATCGCTGGTACAACAAGAGATACAATTGAAGACGAAATTTCAATTGGTGGAGTGAGTTTTAGGTTCATTGATACAGCAGGAATAAGAGAAACTCACGATGTTGTAGAGTCTATAGGGATAAGAAAGACCTTTGAGAAAATTGATCAGGCTCAAGTAATTGTTTATTTATTTGAAGTACAGCAAGCGGTAAGAGACTCAAAATATATTAACGTTGAGATAGAAAAGATAAAGAATAAATACCCTCAAAAACCTTTGTTAATTATTGGTAATAAGGTTGATAGCCTCACAGATATTGAAGTTTTGCAAATTAAGAATGCGATTAATGATATGATTCTTATTTCAGCAAAAAGAGGTTATGGGGTTGAACTGTTAACCCAGTCATTATTGAGGCTTATTAACACAGGTGCTTTAAGAAATAATGAAACAATCGTCACAAATACGCGTCATTACGATGCGTTGTTGAAAGCGCTCGAGGAAATCCAAAAGGTGAAATTTGGTCTTGAAAGCGGGTTGTCTGGTGACCTTATAGCAATAGATATAAGACAAGCGCTATACCACTTTGGCGAAATTACAGGTGAAATTTCAAATGATGATTTGCTTGGGAATATATTTGCTAACTTCTGTATTGGTAAGTAGTATTTGACATAACGTCAAATACTGTTAGTTATTCGGAAGTTTATCAAAAATAGCATTGACCATACTTTCTGGTAAATTAGTAGTGGCTATATCTGTTTTATAGTCTTTAACCAAACCAATCCATACCAATTCTTTGGTTTTGTTGTCGAACACTTCAATTGCCATATTCCCAGTTTGATAAGGTCTACTGCTATTCGCAGTATTGCTAGAGGATCTGGTACTACTAGTTGAAGCTGAAGAACCGCTGTAAGGGACATTACTCGATGAACTGGCTGCCGCAGTATTACTTCTGCCTTCCAGTTTTTGATTACTATCAATTCCTATTGATTCAGAGATGATGATAACCAAATCTGGATTATTAGTTGTCATGGTGTAGCCTCGTTCATTCAAACGCTTTTTTAATGTTGCAACCGCTGATTCGTTGGCTGGTGCATCATCAGCCCGGTTAAATTCTGAACTGCTCATATCGGTATCTGGTAAATAGGCATAGGTCTTATAATCATTCATGTTGTTATCTGTAAACTTTTTGGATTTAACAACAGATGAACAGTTGAATATGATAAGGCTGGAGAGAATTATAAGTTTAGATAGAATCTTTTTCATTTTTTTAATAATTAATGGTTCGATCGTCACCGAGCAACAAATACAATGTTAATCACTTGGCGCAGTGTAATTACAGTTTATAAAATTTAAATATCAATTTATAATGAAATTACTGAATATGGAGTTATAACTGGTTGATTATCTATAAGATTACGGCATAATATGTATAAATAAAAATGTGCAGTTCAATTTTACGACCTCCTAAATTGACAGTGAATTAGCCAACATGGGTTCGTTCTTTTGAAAATGTATCTTTAAATATATTTCCATAATTAAGTAAATAGGTAAATGACAGAATGGTTCTTAAAGGTAATTCCATGTCAACAGAAAATTATTTTCGAATATAAGATATTGGTCTTTATAATTCCATCGTTCCCTCAATCCATAATAACCGGTAACCTTAGTTATGGTTAATGGTTCGCCGATACTTTCACGAGTCATTTCCTTGGTCATTCCATACCAAATGCGATTGTCGAGTATTTTTATGGCGTTTTTTTTACCAAACTCTTCAGTCAGCTTCTTCAATCGAAAATTGTAAATGGTCGACTCCATAACGCCATCCTCATTTAAATTTTCTTTAGTAACATATCCTTGAATAGTATCAGATGATATGAGCCAATACCCACCATTAAAGTATTTATATACGGAGGCAGAGGTATATTTTTTTAAAAAGGCTATGGTTTTTCCTTTGGTATTCGGTTGGTCTATGACGGGTGTCTTGGTTATAGTTTTGGTTTCGGTTATGGGATCAGTATTAATGACAATTGCTTTTTTGGAGTCCAGCATATTTAATCGACTCTGAAACGAATAAATAGAATCCTGGTAGGGTGGGAGTTTCTCCTCTTTATTTGGATTTTCTTGACCAAGAAGACTAAAGCTGTAACAAAAACCTAATAGAAAAAGGAGTCTTTTCATTGTATGAGTTCAATGGAGTTTCTAAAATACTTAAAACAAGTGGATTCAGCTATATATTCAGAAGTTAACAGTAATTATAATACTAGTTATGTCATCGCGTAGGAAAAATCCTTGAAAATTAGAAAAAGTATGCATTTTATCGATTAAATGCGGATTATTACGTCAAATTACATAGATTTGATCCGTAACCCCAAATTTATAACCATGAAACTGAAAGTATGTATTCTGTGTTTCGGCTTATTACTAGTAGGTAATAGTTGTTTTTCTCAGAAACGGAAAGAACCTAAAAGCATCATTATGGATGCTATTGAGATTAAAAAATATCACAACATAGACGATCTTGAACGGATGCCTAAAGGGGAACTTTTGACTTTGTATAAAGAACGTATTTCAAGTCTGATCAAAATCCTTCCAAATATTGCCTTTGCCACAAAGCCAGGTGTGACCATGGAGAGTTTAGGTATACCCAAGGATAGTGATAATAGAAAAGCTTTAGACAAGCAACACGAAGAAACTGAAAGTTATATAGAAGCAACTTCAGAATTTCAAGATATCATATTACCATATTCTGATACTAATAAATTGATAGCGGCCATTTTGTTCTATGAGGAAACTTTGAAAGCGCTTCACGAGTATGATCAATTTGCTAATTAAGCAAAGTGATTCAGGTTAAGTTGAAGCCAGGGTAAAACCTGGCTTTTTTAGTTTGTAATCCTAACTATTTGAAATACAAGTGATAACTTAAAGGTCAATTTTGATCAATTTTTTATAAGTGCTCTTATTCTTACATAATTATCCCTTACAACGAAAAAATATACCGATTAGAGGTTTTTATGCCTATATTTGATCTGAATGTTAACAGGAACCCCAATTCTTAAAACTATAATTACTACTTATGAAAACAATTACTCATTTTTTTCTTATTTACTGCTTATGTATGGCCACAGCCTTTTCTCAACAAGAGAAGGGGATCTTTGGAGTAAATAATTGGTTGAATAATTGGACTGAATTTCAACCGAAACTCAATGACTATGGAGAGGCCACTGAAATTCTAACAGGTACCATTAATAAAGACACAAAACTCTTTAAGCGTAATGTGTATTTATTGGTAGGTAATGTATTTGTTACAAATAATGCTACTTTATCCATTGAACCAGGAACTGTGGTTCTTGGTGACTTTGAAACCAAAGGAACGCTTATCATTGCAAAGGGAGCAACGCTTGTTGCTGATGGATTAGAGACTGATCCAATTGTGTTTACATCAAATAGGAACCGAAAAAAACCAGGTGACTGGGGCGGTTTAGTAATACTCGGCGATGCTCCAACCAATAAATTTGGAAATGGGTCGGCTGCTGGTCTCTTTCCTCAATTATCACCAGATTATTACTCTAACCTAAACTTTGGTGGTACCAATGCATATAGTCATTCAGGAATAATCCGATTTGTTAGAATTGAATATGCCGGAACACGGATAAATCGCGGTCTGTATAGACCTTCTTTTACAGCTGCAGGACTAGGAAAAACAACCCTTGTTAATCATGTTATGATTAGCTTTTCTGGGGGAACAGCATTTGAAGTATGGGGTGGTGAGTTTGAAATGAACAATG
Source organism: Winogradskyella aurantiaca (assembly GCF_003362725.1). Taxonomy (GTDB): domain Bacteria; phylum Bacteroidota; class Bacteroidia; order Flavobacteriales; family Flavobacteriaceae; genus Winogradskyella_A; species Winogradskyella_A aurantiaca. Next base: position 129,641 of record NZ_QKTV01000007.1, on the reverse strand, counting down.
TCGTTGCTCATAAATCATCTGAGTTAGATTTTGCTTTTAACTATGGTGCCCAGATTGATATGTCTAATACTTTAGCAGTTAGATCACCATATGCTTCACATAGTAGTGGCTCAAGATCTATGCGTATTATATCCTATGACAATGAATCTGAAATTGATTTTTCTAAACCCGGAACTAATGTTGTTGCTTCAAACCTGACCATTATAAATAAGACTGAAGATTTAAGTGGCGATATTGAAAAGGGCCTTATAAAGGAGGCTATTTTTATTGGTTCAAACGCTGGATTAGATATGACTAGAACTGTAATTTCAGGATTTAGTCCTGCTGTTATGTTCGACCAGAAAGTGAAAGTGAATCAGGAGAGTTTGGATCGTATAAAGTTCTCAGAAATGTATTTTAATAATTGCAACGGAAATATTTTCGTAGAAAATTTTGCTAATAACGACGATTTGGAAAACTGGTATGGAAACCCCTCTTTTTTTAATGTGTATTCCAAAGGATTAGACACCGAAACCTTTATTGACATATTTAATAGAAAACGTCCAGATTTTAGATTACGAATCAATCAAATTATGGCAACAAACGATATAGGAGATTAAACTTCTAATAGATCAAATTTAGTGTCAGACACTGATATTCAAAACTGGTTAAGCCCTCTTCAGGTTTTGAATTGTTGAATCTCGATAATTAAACGATTTTGTGCAGCTCAGAGCGCCCACTCACAATAGTAATTTGTTGAAGTGCTGGTACTGCTTGTCGAAATTTTAAGAATGGAAAGATGATAAAAGCTATAAAAATTGTACTCGTACTTTTAGTTTTTACTTGTGAAATAGTTAACATTAATGCCCAGGTGGTCATTAGTACACCGACACTTGGTTTTACACAGGCCTGCGCAAGTACAGACTTTAATACCTATAATGTTAGCTTTTCCTTTAGTCCTGAAAACGCTCTTTCATCATCCAATCGGTTTATTTTGGAATTATCAGATGCCTCAGGATCATTTGATAATGCCATTGAAGTTTACAGTTCTAGCCCAGGATCCATTGTGTCTTCTCCGGCTAATATTAGTTTTGCCTTGCCACAGGATGTTGGTGGAGAAAATTATAAAGTAAGAGTTAAGTCGACTTCACCGGCAGCAACGAGTTCAAATTCTCAAGAATTTGCAGCTTATTATAAGAGTCAGGACTCACCTTTTAGTATCAATAATTTAATAGATACAGGGGTTTTTTGCCCTAATGGAAGTTATCTGTTAACAATTGACAATCCAGGTGGTCCCTTAAATGACTCTCCGCTCAACTATCCAAACCTTACGTTTAATTGGTATAAAGAAACAAGTAATACGTCAGCGGTATTTGTTGCTAGTGGCGAATCATTATTGGTTGAAGAGGAAGGTACCTATTTCGTTGAAACTAATTATGGTTCTTGTACCTCCGATTCGTTCTCAAATCGAGTCACTATTTCCGAAGCCAGTAACTCTAATGAGTTTGAAATAAGTTCCAGCCTTGGTAACCCATTTTGTGCATCTGATGGTATGACTACTCTTAGCGCCATAAACGGTGAACAATACCAATGGTTTAAGGATGGAGTTTTAATTCCAAATGCAACAAATCAGACTTTTGAAACCGATGGATCAGGCACCTATTCTGTGAATGTTAATCTAGGGGAGTGTAGTGCTGATGCTACAATTGAACTCGAAGCCTCTGGGTTCAATGCTACAATCGATACAGAAGAATTTGTTGTTCTCGAGGAAGATGAGAATATATGGGTAACCGTAACAACAGATGCTCTTAATCCCGAATTCAAATGGACTTTAAATGGGGAGCCAATTTTAGACGAAGTTTCAGAATTTATAGAAATAAGCCAAACAGGGGTGTATTCCGTAGAGATTACTCAAACTCAAAATTGTAATGCTACAAAACAATTTCAATTTACGGTGATGGAGGCCTTTCCAGATGTAGATGCCATTCCTAATCTAATTAGTCCCAATAGTGACGGTGTTAATGATACCTGGATAATTCCTCTGCAATATACAACTGGCACAAATACACTGGTTCAGATTCTTGACCCTGTGGGAAAACTTGTGTTTGAGACTAATGATTATCAGAATAATTGGCCCTTAGAACCCATTGAATTTAAAGAGGTCAACCCTGTCTATTATTATATTATTACACCAACAGGTCAATCGTCCAGAAAAGGGACTATTACGATTATAAAATAGATGCGAACACAGCTATTACATATCATCATAATTTTATTTATTCCAGGGATTGTATGGTCCCAAGGTGATGGTGTTGTGTCTTATAGTTTACCAGTACGAAATTCCTTGACTTTTAACAGATTTGCTTTAAGTCCAACTTTTACGTTCGTTAGAGAAGAAAACAAAACCCTTAGCTTTACAAATAAGCGTGAATGGGTGCAGTTTGAGAATGTACCAGTTTCATATGTATTTGGTTACAGCGGTCGAATTAATGAACGATCTGCTGCTGGCATCTCACTGTTCCAAAGAAATTATGGGATTTTAACAACATTTGGTGGTGTATTAAATTACGCATACAATGTTCCACTGTCATATGATAATAATTTGACCTTTGGTGCCAATCTTGCGTTTTATCAAAGTGGAATTAATACAGGTAACGTTATTTCAACATTGCCTGATCCTTCATTGAACAATGTTCCCTCCAATTTTCTAATGACATTTAATCCATCGATTAATTATGGTACTCGATTTCTTGATGTGGGTCTTACCTTAAGAAATTACACCTTATATAATTTCACTAATTCAAACTTAGTTGAGGACGACCCTGAGCAGGGACTCCAGGCTCACTTAATGTATACTGGATTTTTGCAGAGTGGAGGCTTCTTTGACAACTCAAGATTCTCAGGACTAGTAAGGTCCGAATTTAAGAATTCAGACGTAGTTCTTTCAGGGTTGGTGATGCTTACGGTTCCAAAAGGAATCTGGGGTCAATTAGGTTATCATTCTCAAAATGGTATTTCTGTTGGTATTGGTGCAAATCTTTTAAAAGGTATTGCTATTGAATATAATTATGAAAATGGAATTACCAATTCAATAAATCTCGGTAGTTCTCATGAGATCACTTTGGCCTATCGTTTTAAAAATAAAAATCGTTATTCATACAGTGATGACATGCAAATGTCTTCTATTATCCCGGAACGAAAACGGGTTAAATATCATAAGACGGACGAGGCCACTAGGGCAAGAATAGCGGCAAGGGCTAAAGCACGCCAACAACAACGTGAGGCGGCTTTAACTGAAACTACCGAATTAACGACAACAGCCATCAGTACTACTGATTCTATTGAAGAAAACACTATTAACCAGCGTCAATTGGAAATAGAAGCTGCTAAACAAAAAGCAGAAGAGCTGGCAAAGGAAAAGGCTGAGGCAGAAGCTCTTGCCAAACTTAAAGCCAAACAACTTAAGGAGGAAGAGGAACAACGTTTGGCTCAGTTGAAAGCTACTGAAGAACAACGTCGTCAGGAGGCTCTGGCTGCATTAGCAGCAGCGGAAGCTGAGGAAAACAGATTAAGAGAAGAAAAGCGCAAAGACGAAGCACGTCGATTGGCCGAAGAACAGGCCAGAATTAGAGCTGAGGAAGAATCAGCGCAGGAAGCGGCCAGACTAGCACGCTTAAAAGAGAATGAAGAAAAGCGTCGTAAAGAAGCTTTAGCAATTCTTGCTGCTGCTGAGGCCGAAGAAAGAAGACAAGAGGAGGAAAGAATAGCTGAACTAGAAAGACAAAGAGCAGAGCAGGAGGCACAAGACTTAGCGGCAATAGCCAAAGCAGAAGAAGCCAAGAGGTTAGAAAGGTTAAAAGCAGAAAGAGTAGAACGTCAGCAAAAAGCCATGGCTGCCCTATTAGCCGCTGAAGCAGAAGAAAGCAAGACCAAATCTGATTTGGCTCCGGGCATGACTCCGGATGAAATGAAAAATGAGGTGGAAACTGTTAGCAAGCAAATATCAGATGAACAGGAAAATCTTTTATCTCAATTAGAAGCTACAGTTGATAATAGAAAACAAGATCTGGCAGATTTAAAAGAAGAAAACGATTTAAGTGAGCAAGGAATATATAAAGCTCCAAAACCATTTAAAAGTACTTCTGAACAAAATGCTCAACTAGAGTCGCTAACATTTGAAATCGATAAAACCATCGCTGCTCAAGAACAGCGATTGGTCGAGCTTCAAAAATTGTACGATGAGCGCAAGAAGGAATATTCATCAGATGATGATGAGATGAATATGATTTATCTGGATGAAATTTTAATCGTTCAAAAATCGAAAAGGAAAGCCGAAGAAGTCAAAAAGGCCTTGATGTTTGAATTGGATTCAATTAAGCAAGCTACCGAAATAGAACGCAAAAGACGCATTAAGCGTGCGGCCTTTGATAATCAAGAGGATCGCTATGCTAAGGATATGGCGGACCTAAGACGTATTAAAGAGAGTACAAGAATTGACTTAGAAGCGAATAGTAACGATCCGTTGGATTATGGTGAAACCAACGGTGGAACTATAAAAATATTGAAGGATGTCAAGCACAATGAAGATGGGTATTATTTGGTTATGGCTGTTCACTCAGATAAGAACAAACGAGACGAATTTCTAAGGGCTGCTATTAAAAGCGGAGAAAAGAATATTAGTTTCTTTTATGATGTAAACACCAGTAAGTACTATATATACAGTAAGAAGTTTTCAAATCTTAAGGATGCGAATGAAGCAATGGCAGGTAATAATGAGACGAGTTTAAATAAGAATTTATCAATGATAAAAATTGAAAATAAATCAATGAAATAAGTTAAGCAAATGACGTAGTAATTCTGCCCCGAATGAACTGTTATTGTAAAAACAAATCGACCATGAACAAACCTACTTTTAAGGCTATTATTAGCCTCGTAATATTACTCGTAACTGTCTTTCAGGCCAAAGGACAAAACTACGAGCCATTTACTCCTCGATTTAATCAGGATGTAAAAGGTGATATTATCTTAATTGGTAACAACATTTTAGGACCAGATAATAATGCCTTTAATGACCTCTCTGTTTATAATCACAATGTAGATATGCAATACATTGATATAGACACTGACGCCTCAACATTTAGTTCGTCCAGCGCAGACTTGACCATTCCTAATCCAAATTGTTATCGGATTATTTATGCCGGACTATATTGGGGTGCCGTCAACCCTGGTGATGAACCTATTACAGACATCAAATTTAAAGGGCCTGAGGGAGGTTATGTTGACATACAGGGAACAGTTATTTATGATGCTAATGGATCTTCGGTCGATGGGGGAAATAGTTTTTCATATGCCTGTTTTGCTGATGTGACTAACATTGTTACAGGATTTAATAATGATCTTGGTACCTATACAGTAGCTAATGTGTCCTCTGCTCAGGGTGAATCAGCTACCTATGATCCTTATAATGGAACTGGTGAATCAGCGGGATGGTCTTTGTTCATTGTCTTTGAAGATCCAACTTTACCAGGAAAGTCCATAACAAGTTTTGATGGTTTTAGTGCCATAAGTGTGGCAGGTAATAACCCTACTTTGGATATTCCTGTTGATGGGTTTAGAACCGTACCTGCACCTGCCCCAGTGCGTGCTAATTTTGCTTTTGCCACTTTAGAAGGGGATAGTCCAATATTGGGAGATCAGCTAAAACTTAACGGGCTTAATCTTTCCACAGCTGATCGACCAGAGACCAATTTTTTCAATAGTTCGGTTACACAATTAAGTGCCTTACCTGTAGATGATAGAGCCCCCAACAGTGCTAACACCTTAGGATTTGATACTGGTGTGATTGCTGTGCCTAATCCTGGCAATACCGTAATTGCAAATGATGCCACTTCGGCCACTATTACACTTGAGACCGAAGGTGATACTTATTTTCCATATTTCTTCGCTTTTGCTGTTGATATTATTGAACCGGATATTGTTCTTACCAAAATCGTTGAAGATGAAACAGGAACTGATATTGGGGGGCAGGAAGTTGGACTTAATCAACCCCTAAATTATGTTATAAGTTTTCAAAACGTTGGAAATGATAATGCCACTAATTTTCAAATTAGAGATATCCTACCCATAAATATTATTTACGATCATCCCAATGATCTTGTCCTTCCTGATGGTGTGACGGTGTCAAGCTATAATCCAGTAACGAGAGAATTGATATTTGCTATTGATGATTCTTTAGTTGAAGAAAATGACCCTTTATACAGTATTAGAATTGAAGCGCAAACGGTTGAAACCTGTCAGCAGTTAGCAGATGCCTGTTCCAATATTATTAATAACCAAGCATTTGCAACCTATAATGGTTTTTATAATCCAAACTTTCAGATTACTGATGATCCAAGTTTAAATTCAAATACGGGATGTCTCATATCACCGCAGGCAACAAATTTTCTTGCAGATCTTGATGATTGTGTATTTAGTGAAGAAATTATTCTATGTGGTGATAGTGTTTCCATTACAGCAGCAGATGGTTATGATTCTTATAGTTGGTCAAATAGTTCCACAGGCTCCCCTGTACTTGGTACAGGTCAAACATTCACAGTTACTAGTCCAGGAACATATTATTCGTTTAATACCGCAATCGCTCCTTGTCAGTCAATTGTTCAGGAATTTGACGTCATTACATTTGGAGCTGGTGTCACCAACCCTTTAATTCCTTTTGCAGATCAGGTGGTGGTTTGTCCTAATGATGGTAAGGAATTACCCTATATTTTTCTTTGTGGTGCTAACGATATTAGATCAATTGCTACTGGCATAACTGATACAACCTCAATGATATGGGAGCAGTTGGATGAGACTTCATGTCCTGCAGTTCTAAATTCTCAATGTGCTAATGAAGATGGGGCCTGTACCTGGAATCAAGTAGGTACTGGACCTGATTTTACAATTGATACATCAGGTCAGTTTAGGCTAACCTTAAATTATGAAGGTGGGTGTTTTAATCAGTTTTACTTCAATGTTTATCAAAACCTTTTGAATCCTAATGCTACTTCTAGAGATATTTATTGTGACACACTAGGTGAAATTGCAGTAGGGGGAGTTCCTTCTGGATATGAATACAGTCTTGATGGACTTTCTTACCAATCCAGTCCTATTTTCCCAATTTCAGTAGCAGGGCTTTATACGGTTTATATCAGACAAATAGGTGTGCTTAATAGTCCATGTGTGTTTACCGTTCCAGATATTCAGATTTTGGATAAAGACTTTAGCATGTCCTCAACCGTTGAACAGCCATTATGTTATAACGATTTTGGAAGTATTTATCTCGCAGCTAATGAGGTAAGACCGCAGTATTTCTTTTCAATTTATCAAGGGGCTACATTGGTTAATTCTGTTGGGCCTATCAATGAAAATGACTATACATTCCAGAATTTGTCACCCGGTATCTACACTGTTAATGTGTCAACTGAGGATGGTTGTATGGCCAATGAGGATATTGAAATTATTCAACCACCTACATTGGATGCCACAATGGCCATAACTGAGCCTTTAAATTGTACGGATGGTGAATTAACTGTGTATGCACAAGGCGGAACGCCTCCTTATTTTTATTTTGTCAATGGGAATGGCGATTTTCAAACAGACCCTATTATTCAAGTTTCTACAGCTGGAACTTATTCGGTTGAGGTAGTTGATGCGAATAACTGTAGTACTGTAACGAGTATTGCTATTGATCCAATCTTACCTCCAGAATATACAATCTCATCGACAAATTTAGACTGTTCAGGCTCACCAATAGGAACCATTTCTATTAACGTTACTAACGCTAATGGTAATTCGCTTCAGTTCAGTATTGATGGCGGCTTGACCTTCGTTGATAGTAATGTTTTTACGGGTCTTTCAGCTGGTGATTATGAGGTTATTGTTCAGTCCAGTATCGATGGTTCATTCTGTGATTCCAATACGGATATTATTACCATAGGTATACCAGACCCAATTACAGCAGCAATTGATTTAACTAGTTCTTACAGTTGTCTTACAGATGGGGTTATTTCGGTTTCATCTGTTTCTGGTGGCTCAGCACCGTATAGTTATAGTTTGGATGGTGTCAACTTCCAAGCAGGTACAATATTTTCTGGCTTAAATGCAGGATTCTATGAAGTATGGGTACAGGATGCAACAGGATGTGCTCAAATAGTTGGTGATATTACTCTTGACCCGTTAGACCCTCCAACAGATATGGAGTTTTCAAATAGTCCATTACTGTGTCCGTCTAATACAATTGACTTAACCGTAACTAATACGGTAGGTGGGGTGGCACCACTTGAATACCAGATCACTAGTCCTTCTGGTTATGCAACCTCCTATCAATCTTCAAATATTTTCACTGGCTTAGTTCCAGGAACTTACAGCATCCAGGTGAGAGATGCTAATGATTGTACATATATAGAATCCTACACGATTCTTCCTCTACCAGAGCTTTCTGCTAGCAGTGTTTTAAACAAGTCTTTGGACTGTTCAGTTTCTCCTGATGCAGTGATTGATGGAGCCATTACTGGTGGTTCCTCGCCCTATACTTATGCCGTATCAGTTAATGGTGGGACATATACCAATTTAGGAACTACAGGATCAACTTTTAGTTATACGTCTTCAGGAAGTGGCACCTATCAGTTTGAAATTACAGATAGTAATGGTTGCATCGCGACTACTCAAACTGTCGTGATTGATGTTTTAGAACAGGTTACCTTATCTATTGATGCTCAAGACCCAAATTGTACTGATGATTCTAATGGTGTTATTGTTTTAAATACCTTAACAGGTCAAGCGCCTTTTGAGTATAGTTTAGATGGAGGATCAACATTTGTAAGTACCAATATATTTTCAGGGTTAGATGCCAATACATATAATTATATTGTTAGAGATGCCAACCAATGTGAGGCTAGTGGTTCAATTGTATTAAACAACCCTACACCTATAGATGCGAGCATTGTAAGTAATCCAATTCAATGTAATTCTAACATACCTGGCAGTATTGATGTTACAATTAACTCTGGTGGTGTTTCTCCTTTTAATTATACCATATTAGATGCTGCATTTAATCCAATAAACAGCTCTAATAATAATAGTAATACAAGTCATACATTCAATAATTTAAACTTTGGTGATTATTATATCTCTATTGTTGATGCCAATGGTTGTGAGTTTCTGAGTAACCTTCTTAGAATTGAAACTCCTCCAAATATCTCCTTATTAGGGAATACATCCTCTGGAACCTGTATAGCTGGTGCCAATGTTGAGATAGAAGTAGTATCTGGTGTAGGGCCATTTATTTATATGATTTATGGACAACCAGCAACAACCGTTGGGCCAACCCCTAATACCACTCAAACGTTTACTGGTTTAGATCATGGTGTCACATATCAATTTCAGGTTGAAGATGCTGGAGGTTGTTTTTCAATTATAGAAGTTACAACACCAGTCTTATCACCTATTGATGTTTCAGCAAATACGATTACTGATGTTAGTTGTTTTGGTAGTATGGACGGGGCAGTTGATTTTACAATCACCAATTATGATCCCTCTGTTACTAGCATTACCTATGAAATCCTTGATGGTCTCAGTAATACATCACTTGTTCCAGCAGTAACAGGCACTGCAAATGGATTGTCAGGATCAAACATTTCTGCTTCCTTAGGTGGACTAGCCGCTGGAACCTATACGTTAATGATTAGAGAAGATGATGGTACACAATGTACCACTTCATTACCATTTGTTATTCGTCAACCAATACAAGCCTTATTAGCAGCTGTCTCAGGTACTGTAAACGCCAATTGTTTAAATGATGCTCTGGTAACTATTAGTGCAAATGGTGGAACGGCACCTTATAACTATGCTGTTGGACTTCCAGGATTTAGTCCTGTACCTGCTGATTTTAGTAATCAAAATACCCTATTAGTTGATCCCATGGTTTCAACAGATTGGGATATAGTTGTGATGGATGCTAATGGTTGTGAGGTTCGATTGAATCAATCTGTTAATTCAGATCCAGAACCCCAATTTGCTCTAACAACACTTGATAATTGTTTAGTAAATGACGGTGAATTTGAAGTTGAAGTGAGTTTGGTAAGTTCTGGAGTAGGTCCATATCAAATAAGTTTAGACAGTGGAGCATTTGTAAATGTAACATTACCGTACATTATATCAGACCTTAATTCAGGTTCTCATTCTGTTGAAATAAGAGATGCTAATGGGTGTACCAATCTTCAAAGTATTGATATCGATGTGCCATTAGAGTTTATTCCTGAAGTTACAAATAGAACAACTTGTAATAATGATGATGGAATTATAGTAGTTACAACTAACGGGGGAAGTGGGAATTATAGTTATACTATTAGTCCAGCAAATCCATCCATAACAATTTCGGCCAATGTGTTTTCTGGTGTGCCTTCTGGAGTCTATACCATCAATATAAACGATCTGGATACTGGCTGTACATCCTTTACGGAAATTGTTATGCCTGAAGCTCAAGACCCTGCTATACAATTAAATCCTAATCCAGTAAGTTGTTTTGCTGGTTTGGATGGTAGTTTGGAATTGTCCGTATCTGGGTATTCTGGGACTTATATATACGAGTTATACGATTCAAGTAATGCCTCTATTCTTGGTCCAGTATCAGTGAGTACTACAACTAACCCACAATTGATTTCAGGATTAGAAGCTGGAACTTACCAGGTAGTAATGACTGAAACCCAAAGTCCGTTCTGTTCTACTAATGAAACAGTAATCATAAGTTCTCCACCATCGGCTGTGATTTTAAATTTACAGGAGACCTCTTCAGTATCCTGTTATAACGATAGTGGAACCATTGTGGCAATAGCATCAGGTGGAACAACAGACTATGAATATGAACTTTCTGGTCCAGTATCTGCGCCTTATTCTGCAAATGGAACCTTTAGCAATTTAACATCGGGAACTTATACCGTTACGGTTAGGGATGCTCAAGGGTGTACGGCGACCGATCAAATAACTTTAAATGTACCACCTGCAATATCTGCTGATGTGGCGGCAAATTCTAATTTGCTGTCATGTTATAACGATGACAATGGAGTTGTTGAAATTACTAATGTAACTGGTGGTCAGGGGAGCAATTACTCCTACACTCTAAATATGCTGTCACCAACCATAAGTTCTTCAGGTCCGCAAACCACTCCAGTATTCTCAAATCTGTCCGCTGGCACGTATCAGGTACTAGTTTCAGATGCTTATAATTGTGTTTATCAATCTATTGATATCGTAATTGATCAACCAAATCAATTGATGTCTAATTTAATTGTTTCCAGAGGACAAACTTGTTCTACAGACACTGAGTTAACATTAAGTGCTACAGGTGGAACCGGAACATATGAGTACAGTAATGATGCTTCTTTTAGTAATGTACTAGGTACATTTTCAAATTCAGTGAGTTTTGATGCTACACCGGGAACCTATCAATATTTTGTTCGTGATGCCAATGGTTGTGTTGCCAGTGCATCAAATGAAATTACAATAGACGAATTGGTGCCGCTTCAGGTTGTGCTCGATACCACTAATTCCGCGGTTAATTGCGCAGGTGACAGTACTGGCGCAATCATTGCTACGGCCGAAGGGGGATTGGGTAACTATACTTATGAACTTCAGGATGCCGCAGGAAATGCTATTTCAGCGGGTACTATAGCAGCACCAGGTGTCTTTACAGAACTGCCAGCAGGCATTTATCAAATTTATGTATCTAGTGGTGATTGTCAGACTGTATCAATTCCAGTAGATATACAAGAACCTGATAATGCTTTAGTAGCCAATACCAATGTTTCTAATATTACTTGTAGTGGTTTAAATGATGGTATAATAGAGATTACAGCTAATGGAGGAACAGGTATTATAAAATATGCCATATCTCCGCAATTAGATCAGTTTTTTGATGAGCCGGTATTTGATAATTTAGAACCTGGCGACTATCAAATTATTGTGCAAGACGAACTGGGTTGTTTTGAGCTATTGGATGCAACTATTGTAAATCCAGAGCCTGTAATTTTATCGATTGTTCCCAATTCAATATTCCCAGAAATTTGTTCTGGTGATGAAAACGGAGAATTTAGTATTGAAATATCGGGTGGTTCATTACCATACAGTGTAAGTCTCGATAATCCTGATGGCCCTTTCCTTACTGGGGCTCCCACCCAAACAGAATTTGACTTTACAGATCTTGCCGGAGGTGATCATTTAGTCTATGTCATGGATGCCGCCGGTTGTACCTCAGAATGGAACATCACTTTTCCAGAACCGGCTATTATCAATCCATTAGTAGATGTGGTTATTAATTGTGACAATAATTCAGTTGGGAATATCGTAACCGTGTCTCTTGAGAATTCTAATGTAGACATGAGCGAATTGGATTTTTCACTTAATGGCGGGCCTTTCCAAACGGATCCAGTATTTACAAATGTTGGAATTGGTAGGGATCAATATATAGATATTAGACACACTAACGGATGTGTGCAATCCACACCGTTTTTCAATATTGACGAAATTATGCCGCTTGAAATAGCATTGGAAGAAGGTGACACCAACGAAATAATTGCTTCTGTAGAAGGAGGCTCAGGAATTTATGAATATTACTTAAATGGAGAATCATATGGTAGCACAAATACCTTTATTGTCTATGAATCTGGGGTTTACACTGTTTCGGTAAGAGATAGTTATGGCTGTGAAGTGAGTGCTACCATTTCCATTGAGTATGTAGATATCTGTATCCCCAACTATTTTACCCCAAATGGTGATAACGTTCAAGATGAATGGGGGCCAGGTTGTGCCTCTCAATACCAAAACTTGGAATTTGATATTTTCGATAGATATGGCCGTAAAGTGGCTAGTTTAAATGTAAACCAAAAATGGGACGGTACTTATGATGGTCGAGAGTTACCAACTGGCGATTACTGGTATGTTGTCCGTTTAAACGATAGTAATGATGACAGAGATTTTGTAGGGCATTTTACCCTATACAGATAAAATATAAAACCCCAGAACCATGTTTAATAACCTACTTAAACCCAAAACACTGGTATTGCTTGGGTTCTTGATAGCCGGACCAAAAATAAGTGCTCAAGAGCTTAACCTTCCAGTATTTACACAGTACCTGGCTGACAATAATTTTGTTGTGTCACCCACATTTGCAGGTATTGGTGATTATTTAAAAATTAGAGTTAATGGACTAACCCAATGGGTTGGTATTAAAGGCGCTCCTGATAATTCTGCCTTTTATGGCGATTTTAGAGTTGGAAATCAGATGGGAGTTGGACTTTCTCTTTATACTGATAGTAATGGTAATACCAAGCAAAGTGGAGGTAAAATTAGTTATGCCTACCACTTGACACTTGACGAAATTACAGAACAGTACTTGTCTTTAGGATTATCGGTGAACTTAAATAGTTTTAGAATTGCCATTGAAAATTTTAATACAACCATCGAAAACCCTGTTATAGATCCTTATGTGACTGATAACAGAAGCACAACCAATGTCAATTTTGATGCTGGTTTTTTATACCGTTGGAAAGCCTTTTTCTTAAGTTTTAATGCCAATAATATTTTGGATAAAAATTTTGATGAAGCCTTAAGGGTTCTTGAACCTAATCTCTTGCTAAATGTTCAGTTGTATTCAGGGTATACGTTTGGAACGAACAAAAAATATGGAGTGGAGTATGAACCTTCAATATTCTATCAACTTTTTGCTAGTGATGGTAGGTCTGCCACAGATTTAAACTTTAAGATTCGAAAATTTATGAGAAACGATAACTACTTCTGGGGTGGAATCTCATATCGATTTTTAAATGATCAACTGTTTACACCGCTTAATATTGGTCCAATGTTAGGAGTAAGTAAGGATTGGTTCTACTTTGCTTATGCTTATCAATTTACCACAAATGATTTGGCTGGTTATAATTCAGGAACACATTCGGTAACTATTGGTATTAACCTGTTACGTAATATTAGTAATTGTCCTTGTACAAGATCACGCAGTAAATACTAGTTACTAACGGATGCAAATAAGTTGTTTGCTAATTGATTGGTAAGAAGCATTGGCTTTCCATCCATTAAAATGTTAATGGACCCGTCAAAACTTTCTATACTTTGGATTTCAAAACGAGATCCTATGGCGATTTCACGTTTATCAAGTAATTGAAGAAAATCAGCAGATGAATCTTTTACACCGATAATTGAGCCTTCATCATTTTCATGACACTCAGATAATAGTTTTTTTTCAACAGTGGTCCATTGGCCATTAGAATCTGGAATAGGATCTCCATGGGGATCAACTTTAGGGTGTCCTAAAAATTCATCAAGTGCCTTAATTAACTGATCGTTCTTTATGTGCTCAAGGTCTTCAGCTACCTCATGGACTTCATCCCAGCCAAAATGTAATTTTTCAACTAAAAAAGTCTCCCACAACCGATGTCGCCTTATGATCATTACCGCTTGTTGAACTCCTTTCTTAGTTAATGACGCTCCATAGTACTTCTCGTAAGAAATTAATTTTTTGTCTGAAAGCTTTCGGAGCATATCAGATACTGATGCTGCCCTAGTATTTAAGTGCTTTGAAATAGCAGAAGTGCTTGCGCCTTTACGAGTTTCCTGTTCAATATGAAAAATGGCTTTAATGTAGTTTTCTTCTGCTAGAGTCATGAGTAATAATATGAAACAAAGTTAGCATAATAAAGGAATTTAATTATTAGATTTGCCTAAAAATTAATTAAGTTATATAAAAGATTTGTATTTAAAGCGTTTTATTCTTCCTGTTCTCTTTGGCATCATATCAATTGTTAGTTTTGGGCAAGATCTGAGCACTATAAAAGGGCAAATTACTTCGAAAAGTCAGCCCATTCCATTTGCAAGTATTCGAATTAGTGGTACAAGTTTAGGAACCACCTCTAATATTGATGGGTTTTACGAATTAAAACTGTACGCACAAACAACAATTATAGTGGAGATATCATCTCAAGGGTTTAGAACACAATCTAAGACTATTGATCTAAATAATGGAATGGTGCTTGAGTTGAATTTTAATTTGGAAGAAGATCCATTAGGTCTCGATGAGGTTGTAATTAGCGCCACAAGAAATAGGGTAGAACGAAAAAACACCCCAATTGTAGTGTCAACTATTAAACCTCAAATTCTTACAGCAACCCAATCCATAACTGTGGCCGAGGGTCTTAATTTTGCACCAGGTGTGCGTGTAGAGACCAATTGCCAGAATTGTGGATTCACACAGGTGCGCTTAAACGGCCTTGATGGTGCTTACA
Organism: Winogradskyella aurantiaca; assembly: GCF_003362725.1. Taxonomy (GTDB): domain Bacteria; phylum Bacteroidota; class Bacteroidia; order Flavobacteriales; family Flavobacteriaceae; genus Winogradskyella_A; species Winogradskyella_A aurantiaca. The sequence continues at coordinate 114,336 of NZ_QKTV01000007.1, read as the reverse complement.
CTCAGATATTATTAAATAGCAGAGCCGTTTTTACATCACTTCTAGGAGTGTATGGTCTTGAGCAAATACCTGCTAATACTATTGAACGTGTAGAAGTTGTTAGAAGTGGGGGTTCTGCATTGTATGGTTCTAATGCCATAGCAGGAACTATCAATGTTATTACAAAAGATCCTATTTTAAATACTTGGGAAGTAGGAAGTAATTTGTCTTTAATAGGCGGAACAGCAGTAGATCGTTTGTTGACGTTAAATACCTCAATAGTTGCAGATGATTTAAGAAGTGGTTTTACAGTCTTTGGAAACTATAGAAACAGAGATCCTTTTGATGCTAATGGAGATGGTTTTACTGAAATTGTAGCATTACGAAATACAACTTTTGGCGGAAAGGCCTTTTTTAAGCCAAACGACAGAAGTCGATTGGCATTAAATTTAACAGCTTTAAGAGAATACCGTCGTGGTGGTGATCGGCTAGAACTCGCTCCTCAGTTTACAGATATAACTGAGCAATTGGATCATGATACATTTATCGGTGGAATAGAGTATGATATTTCGAGTCGTGATAACAGCTCAGATTACCAAGTATATTCTTCAATCTCTAATACGGATAGGCAAAGTTATTACGGTGGATTAGGAGGTGGCCGTACACCTCAGGATAGCATACTTGCCAATAATGCTTACGGAAACACGAAAGACCTGGCCTGGGTATCTGGATTCCAATACACCAAAAATTTTGAAAGAGATATCTTAACTACTGGCGCTGAGTATAATTTAAATAGGACCGATGACTTCATTCCCGGTTACAATAAGCTCATTGATCAAAAGGTCAATGCCCTTGGTATCTATGGGCAATACGAATGGAAACCTACAGGTAAGTTTACCGGTTTAATAGGTGCCAGACTTGATAATGTGAGAGTGGATGGTAAATATACCATTGCTGATATCGAACGGAATGTTGATTTTCAAAATACTGTATTGTCCCCAAGAGCAACCGTCATGTACCAGTTGTCGTCTAATTCTAAGTTCCGTGGAGGCTATGCAAGAGGGTTTAGAGCGCCACAGGCTTTTGACGAGGACTTACACATATCAAGCGTCGGAGGGGAGCCTCAATTTGTAATCTTGTCATCCGATTTAGAACCAGAATTTTCAGATGCCTTTACAGCTTCCTATAACTACTCAAAATCCATTTCGCTTTTACAAATTGACATTTTACTTGAAGGCTTCTATACCGATCTTAAGAATCCATTTACAACTGTGAGTACTGGGGCTCAACTACCCAATGGATCCATTGTAGAAGAAGTAAGAAATGGTGAAGGAGCCAATGTCTATGGAACTAATTTTGAGTTGGGTGTATCACCAAATACAAAATGGCAAATGCAATTAGGCGGAACGTTACAACGAGCTCGTTTTAAGCGTCCACAACTTTTGTACGAATGGGATGGGACTCCTGGTGAATCTGATATATTTATTCAGGATTTCGTCAGAACACCAAGTGTATATGGTTATATGAGCGCTTCCTGGATTCCTAATGATACGTATCAAATCGATCTTACAGGAACCTATACAGGACCTATGACAGTACCGCTTGTTGTCAGTGAGACAGGTTTTTTACAATTGAATCGTGTTAATTCGTTTTTTGACTTGAACTTAAAAGCCGACGTGCATCTGGACCTCACCGAAGAGTTTATGGTGACCCTATCGGGAGGTGTTAAAAATCTCTTTAATAGCTATCAAAGAGATTTCGATAGTGGCCCTACCAGAGATTCGGATTATGTGTATGGTCCTCCGGCCCCGAGATCTGTGTTTGTTGGATTAAAGTTTGGTAAATTGCATTAAAGATGACATTTATTAAAGTTCTATACCTAGGATTTGCCTTAAGTCTGGCCATTTTGAATTCTGATGCTCAAAATCAATCAATAAACTGGATAAGTTTTGAGAATTTAGAGGATGCTCTTCAGACCACACCGAAGCCAGTGCTAATTTATTTCTATGCCGATTGGTGTCAATATTGCAAAAAAATGAATAGAACTGCTTTCAAGGATATTGAAGTAATTTCGGAAATGAACACCGATTACTACGCAGTAAAAATGAATGCGGAAACCTCCGATGAAATCAACTTTGGAGGGGACATTTTTAGGAACAAGGAGGTTGGTTTAAAAAGAAATCCCACTCACGAAATCGCATTAGCCCTAGCCACAAGGGAAGGCACCCCGTTTTCCTTGCCTGTACTCGTATTGTTGGACGAGAATTTTAAAGTTACAACAAGGGTGTTTGAATACGTTTCACCAAAGAAAATGAAAGCGCTACTATCTAATTAAGCCGCTTCCAATCGGCGTTCTAATGCCAGATAGTGAGTGATGTTATTATCAGGATCCTTGAGAGGAAATAGCTTTAATTGGCATATATACTCTTCGCCATTCTTTTTGTAATTAATTAACGATGCAGAAAAGTTATTGTTGTTGTCCAAATTGACTCTAATCCTTTCTTTTGTTGATGTCTGCGTATCTTTTCCTTGCAGAAAAGTTGGCTGTTTACCCACGGCATATGAGCTAGAATATCCGGTCATATCATAGAACCCTTCGCTTACCCAAACTATTTTTTGTTGCTTATCAGTTATAACAATAGCGTCATACTGATCGTTAAGGATTCTGTTTTCTAAGCTTTTAGATATCACAGTATTTACAGATCGATTGATTTCAGAAATATCCATTTTGCTTTTCATCTGCTTAATGGTTTTATGAAAGTGATCCAGATAAATGTCAAATGACAGTAGAGGAGAACAATAATTACGACGCGTGGTTTTCATGATCTAGCAATTTTTAGATTTACAAAGAAGCCTTAAGGTCCAACAGTTTTAAAATGACATAGAAACCACTACCTATGTAACTTTAATTTAGGAAGCCAGTAGCTTCTTCAGAGTGTTAAGCTTAGAGCTTAAAACAGTTTTTCTTTTTCACCAACAAATCTAAGCATTAGAGATTAATATACAAGTCATTGACAATGAATTTTTTATGATTAATTTTTATGGTCATGATAAATGTCATTGCCCTTTAGATTTCTGATAATTAGATTGCAATAAACATTAAGATCATGAATATTGTACTTTTTAATTGGACCAACGGTGTTGTAATGCTATCGGTTTTCTTTTTAGTGGTGATTATACTAATTGGGCTTCTTATAAACTTTATGCTTAGCGATAAGAAAAAAAACAGTTAGTTCAAAATATTATCTATATCCGGTGTAACATTTATTGTCTTTGGACGTCCAATAGGCATGGAATCAAATTATTATACAATGAAGCGTGAAGATAATCAACTGATTGTGATCACTCATTTAAGTCAGTTATTAACCTGTCTTACAGGATTTGGCGGCTTAATTGTACCCTTAATTTTATGGGCTACTCAAAAGGAAAAGGTTATGGGAATGGATGAACATGGAAAGGCTATTATCAATTTTCAATTGAGTATTATTGTTTATTCTATTATTTGCATTCCATTAATCTTATTAGTAGGATTGGGGCTATTAGGATTTTTATTATTGGCAATTGTATCTTTTATATTCCCTATAATAAACGCTATTAAAGCAAGTAATCGGGAGCTCCCGAATTACCCCTTATCTCTTAATTTTGTTAGTTAGTTATTTTGTTAAAGAGGTAAAAACGGAAAGGCTCGCATTCGCGAGCCTTTTTTACTATGTCTAAAATACTATTGTTCCAGTCCTAATTGTTCAGCATCACTGGCATGACTAACATGGTCACGGTTTCACCCTCATCAAGACCATCAATAGGAGTAAGAATTCCTGCTCTATTAGGTAAACTCATCTCTAGTTGAACGTTATCTGCACTAAGGTTTCCTATCATTTCAGTTAAGAATCTTGAGTTAAAACCAATTTGCATATCATCACCCTGATAATCACAGCTCAATCGTTCTTCTGCTTTATTGCTGTAGTCAATATCTTCTGCCGATATATTGAGTTCAGCTCCCGCAATTTTTAAACGAATCTGATGGGTGGTTTTATTCGAAAATATGCTAACACGCTTAACAGAATTAGAAAATTGGGTTCTGTCAATTACCAATTTATTTGGATTCTCCTTGGGAATTACAGCTTCATAGTTTGGATATTTTCCATCAATTAAACGGCAAGTTAAAACTGTATTTTTGAAAGTGAATTTTGCGTTGGTCTCGTTGTATTCTATAAGGACGTCTTCTTCGCTTCCAGTTAGGATGCCTTTTAAAAGATTTAAGGGTTTCTTTGGCATAATAAACTCAGCTGCATCATTAGCAGATACATCACTTCTTGAGTATTTAACCAATTTATGAGCATCGGTAGCCACAAATGTTAATCCATCTGAATGGAATTGAAAAAACACACCACTCATAACTGGTCTTAAGTCGTCATTACCTGCAGCGAATATGGTTTTACTTATAGCTGTTGCTAAAAGGTCACCAATAACGGTAGTTGCCATAGGTTGTTCTAAAGCAACCGATTTTGGAAATTCCGCACCATCAGCATAAGCCAAAGCATATTTACCGTGACTAGAACTTATTTCAACAGTATTATTGTCCTCAATCACAAAGGTTAAGGGTTGTTCGGGAAATGTTTTCAAAGTATCTAATAACAGTCGGGCTGGTAAGGCGATACTGCCTTCCGAATCACTTTCTACTTCAATACCGGCTGACATTGTGGTCTCTAAATCGCTTGCAGAAATAGTTAAATCAGAACCATTTAGCTCAAATAAGAAATTGTCTAAAATGGGTAATGTGTTATTATTATTGATAACTCCTCCTAAAATTTGCAATTGTTTTAGCAGGTATGTACTCGATACAATGAACTTCATGTGAAATTAGTTAAGCTAATTAAATTTTATCTTACAAATATATCTTTTCCCTTGTGCAATCAGAAAGAAACTTATTAACAACAAAAGCCGATTTTTAAAGCTGTTTAACGAGGTATTTACCTAAGAAATAGCGGCGTATTTGCGCTTTCTCAGGTAATTAAATATAAGCCCAAATCCTAGCAATAAAATCAATGGTAGAAGGATGTTAATAAACTGCCACTTCGTTTTTTGATCTTCAATTAATTCTGCATCTAAAATGGCAATAGCAATGTCTCTTGATCTAAGATCGATTAAGCCATTATCATCAAGCATGAAGTTAACTGCATTTAGTAGGAATTCTTTGTTTCCAAATCGTCGTCCGGTAAACCTATCAAACCCCAACTCCAATGGTCCAGACCTGGATACTTCGTTTTTTATTAAATCCCCATCTGAGATGACTAGCATTTTAGGATTACCTGTGCTCACATCTTTATATCCATCTAATTTAAAAGGTAATATACGCTGACTGTAGCAGGATTTAAAGGTTCCCTGAAGCATTACTGCCAAATTTTGCGACCCTTGATTGTATTCTTCAGGGTTAGGTTGAGATGTCACAGAATTTAACGATATGGTTGTCAAGGGACCTTCCAGTTTCGATCTTTCAGAACTTTGCAGTAGTATTGTTTTCTGGGTGTCGTTTTTAAGAGTGTCTATTGAACTTGCAAAGTCAAACTTAACCAACTCTAAGTTTTTGGTAATTGGGTGTGACCCCATAGATTTTGATAATGGTGAATATTGCCATTGCACTGGTTGAAATTGTGACTGACTTCCTTCTCCAATTGCTACTGTTATAGGGGCAGAGTAGAGGTCCTTTACCAAATCAGGATTTACGCGTATACCATATTTAAAGAAGAAATCATTGAGATTTAGATCTTTTTGAACCGAAACAGAACTACCAGACTCACTGTAAAGACTATCTTTATCCATGATCATTCCTTCTGTTAACCAGATGCTTTTACCTCCTGACATTGTATATTGATCGAGTACTAACTTCTCCGTTTCTGTAAATGGCTCAGATGGCTTAGCCGAGATGATCAAATCAAATCTTTTTAGATTGCCTAAGGTTCTATTTGGATCTGCAGCTATGCTATCTAAAGTAAAAGGGGCTAGGTTATAGTACGGTTGAAGTGTTTTTAGAAAATCTGCTACGTAAAGATCCTCTAACTGCTCGTTACCTTTAAGAATAGCGATCTTTTTAGACTTGGGTTGCAAAATTTTTCTAAAGCCATCAGCAAATGCGTATTCCAATCCTTGAACAGAGTTCAACATTTGTGTTTCTATATCCTCGGTAATGCTTCGCTTCATCAAAGGAATAGCGACGGTCTTTTCATCGTAACTTGCAAACGCCCATGGAAAGACTAATTCCTGCGACGCTTTACCACTGACCATAGTGCTATTTACATAGGGTTCAAGGCCACTTTTAGTCAATTCCTCAATATTACGGTCTCGATTGGTTTCGTCTTCTAGGGGGTCAATGTAATTGACAATAACCCTTTTGTTAACAGTCTTAATCTCATCAATCAGCTGCTCTGTTTCATCTCTGAGTAATCGAAATTCTTTTGGGGTACCACCTGTTAAGAACACATCAATAATCAATGGATTTTGAGCAGTTTGTAGCAGTTCTTTGAAACTTTCAGAAAGGGTATAACGTTTGTCCTGGGTAAGGTCTTTACGAAAATATCCTATACTACTAATAATGTTAATTGCTACAACAACGACAATAGCAATAACTACTGTGTAAATCTTAGATTTAATTATTCGGTTCTGCTTCATAGCTTAGCTGTTCTTCATACGTGTCAATCGCCACAAGTTCATTTTTCTGAAAAATAAAAACGGCATTGGATTTCATTTTATTGAAGGCCCCAGGCTCAATGCCCAATCCATAATTCCATTTGGTACTATCATGCTGTTTTGCTGTTTCATCCCAGGTGTACCATTCGGCCTTACCAAATAGATCCTGGGCTTCACGGCTGCTTATTCCAAATAAATCTTCGGACATTCTCATTTGATCAATCATTTCATAACGCAATCCTGGATTCTCCTTCCAATTGTCAGAATTAAAATGCTTTTGATGATGGTAGCTGCTAATAATGTTCAGAAAAGGATAAAACACATAAAAATAAATAACTGGGGTCAAAATGAGACTTAATAAACCAACCAACCATTGGCGCTTATCAACGGTTTTTAAAAATAAAAAGATGAGAACAAAATTGAGCAGTAAAAAAATCACCAAAGGGACCGTGATAACCATTGGATTATTTTTTTGAAAGGTTAATCTTAGTTAAGACTAAAAATAGACCGCTAACACTTAAAAAGTATATCAGGTCTCTGCTATCTAAAACCCCACGACTAATACTCTTAAAATGAGATAACATTCCCATTGAATCAATTGAGAAGCTGTTGCCCAACGGATTAAATTCTGACAAACCTTCAAATCCAAAATACATCAAAAAACAAATACACACGGCTGAAATAAATGCCACTATTTGATTGCTTGTCAAACTTGAAGTAAAAACTCCAATGGCCGTATAGGCCATAATTAAAAACATAAGCCCAAAATAGGATCCTATAATACTACCAAGGTCAATGGTGTTTTGTGCACTTGACAATTGGTATAGAGTAACGACGTATAACAGTGTTGGAATTAAAGCCATAAGCACTAATGATAAAGAACCTAGAAACTTACCTAAGACTAGATTAAAGACCGAAATTGGTTTGGTTAATAAGAGCTCCAAGGTGCCTTGTTTTGTTTCATCGCTAAAACTTCGCATTGTCACAGCGGGTACCAAAAATATCAGGATCCAAGGTGTGAGTTCAAAAAAAGCCGTCAAACTTCCAATTCCAGTATCAAGAATGTTAAAATCTCCTTTGAAGAGAAATAAGAATAACCCGTTAAGGGTTAGAAAAACACCAATAACTAAATACCCCACTGGTGATGAAAAAAATGTATTTATTTCTTTTTTTAAAATAGCTATCATACCTCCTCTGAATAGTTGTTACCTAATACCACTAACTTATCCACACTCCAAGCTTCTGGTTTGTCTGAAAATAGAGCTTTAGTTTCTTTCCATACGTTCTTAAAAAGCTCAGAATTTCTGTACGCTTCAAGATGTTCGGTGGAATCCCAATAGCTGTAGGTAAAAAAAATATTGCTCCTTTTTTGTTCGCGATATAGCTCTAATCGCTGACATCCTGAAAACGATCGAATCTTTAATTTATGACGCTCAAAATTAGACAAGAATTCGTCTGTCTTTGAAGGTTGAAAGGTCATTTTTACAATTCTTACTAACATTCTTAGGTTTTAGAAAAGCTCACAGTCACAGTATCCATTAAACTCAGACCCATTAATGAAGAAGCGCTACCTACTGTTTCAGTATTACTTTTATAAACTGCAATTTCCAGATATCCAGATGCATTAAATACAACTAAACGTCGGCCTTCATCATTGCGGCGCTCTTCAGGAATACTAAAGTTGACGATATCACTGTATTTGTTATGTATGGTTTTGAACTTGTAATTCCTTGCAGAGATTTCATAGGCTCTTGTTTTTTGAATGGATTCAAAAAAGGCCTGACTAATATTGGTTACCACATTCCCATAGTTATCAATGTAAATCACATTTCCAATTATTTGAGTTTTTTCATCATTTACAAAAGGAATCAAATTCTTAATAGGCTTGATACTGTTAATAACTTTTCCAATGACCTCTAAAGTTCCACCACGAGCAATATGGCAGGCAACCTTGACAAATACATCTAAAACTGGAAAACTTGTTTCAATTTTATCATGAATATTAATCTCTACAATCTTATAAGGAGCTATTTCCTGACAAATCATACTCATTATTCCATTGTTAGCACATATAAAGTAATGATCGTCCAGACTAATGGCAATGTGCTTATTGTCTGGGTTCAATTCAGAATCTATACCGATTATGTGAATACTACCTTTAGGAAAGCTCTTATAGGCATTTTGAATTATGTATGCAGCTTCACCAATGTTAAAAGGAGCTACGGAATGCGATATATCAACAATTTTAACTTCGGGAAGTTCACTGTAAATAGCCCCTTTTATGGCGCCAGCAAAATGATCTTTTTCCCCAAAATCGGTGGTTAAAGTTATTATTGGCATTGGTTAATTGTTGATATTTTTTTAGGCAATGGTATGCTAAAATGTTTAGCTTTGTTGGGTAACAAATCTAATAAAACTTAGTAGATTTATTCATCAAAATTCCATAGCCTTTGAACGAACTTATTCTTGAACTCGAAGAGATTTCACCAAAAGAATTTTTTGGTGCCCAAAACGTCAATATTGCTCTTCTTAAGAAGTACTATCCCAAATTAAAAATAGTTGCCAGAGGCAACAAAATAAAAGCTTACGGCGACGAAGATTTACTCGAAGAATTTGACCGAAACATGACCAAATTAATGGTTCATTTTGGTAAATACAACAAGCTAGATGAAAATAGTATTGAGCGTGTTCTTATGGGTGGGCATTCAGAGGATCTTAGTAATACCACTATGAATGGAGACGTTATTCTTCATGGAGTAGGTGGTCGTATTATTAAAGCAGAGACTGCCAATCAGCGCAAGATGGTTCAAAGTATGCGTAAAAATGATATGGTATTTGCCATTGGGCCTGCAGGTACTGGTAAAACCTATACAGGGGTGGCTTTAGCAGTCCAAGCCCTTAAAAATAAAGAGGTTAAGCGTATTATTTTAACGCGACCTGCAGTTGAAGCGGGTGAGAATTTAGGATTTCTTCCAGGTGATCTTAAGGAAAAGTTGGATCCATATATGCAACCCCTATACGATGCCTTAAGAGATATGATACCAGCTGAAAAGCTTGCTAGCTTTATTGAAAATGGAACTATACAGATTGCACCTTTGGCATTTATGAGAGGACGTACACTTGACAACGCATTTGTAATTTTAGATGAGGGGCAAAATACAACTCATAATCAAATGAAAATGTTCCTAACTCGAATGGGAAAAAACGCTAAGTTTTTACTAACAGGAGATCCTGGTCAGGTAGATTTACCAAGAAGAACAATATCTGGCTTAAAGGAAGCTTTGTTAATACTTAAGAATGTAGATGGAGTGGGTATTGTTTTTCTCGATGACAAGGATGTTATCCGTCACAAGTTGGTGAAAAAGATTATATCTGCCTATAAGAGTATTGAAAACAGAGATTAATTGCCATTAGCACGATTTAATTTAAGAAGATGAGTCAAACCATAACGGCTACCAATTTTAATTTTCCAGGTCAGCAGAGTGTATACAAGGGTAAAGTAAGAGAAGTATATAATATTAGCGGCGATCTTCTTGTAATGATTGCTACAGATAGATTAAGCGCATTTGATGTGGTGATGCCGAAAGGTATCCCTTTTAAAGGTCAAATTCTCAATCAAATTGCTACTAAAATGATGCATGATACTGAGGATTTAGTGCCAAATTGGCTGGTTGCAACTCCAGATCCAAATGTTGCTGTTGGCCATCTGTGCGACCCATTCAAAGTTGAAATGGTAATAAGGGGCTATATGTCAGGGCATGCAGCTCGCGAGTACAAAGCTGGTAAACGAATTCTCTGTGGAGTTCCAATGCCGGAAGGTATGAGAGAAAATGATGCTTTCCCTGAACCCATAATTACTCCTGCTACCAAGGCAGAGAAGGGAGACCATGATGAGGATATCTCACGAAATGAAATTTTAAATCGTGGTATAGTATCTAAAGAAGATTATGTAATTCTTGAAGATTACACCAGGAAATTATTTCAAAGAGGCACTGAGATTGCAGCTAAACGAGGGTTGATTTTGGTGGATACTAAATATGAGTTTGGAAAGACTAAGAATGGAAAAATAGTCCTTATTGACGAGATTCATACCCCTGATTCTTCCAGATATTTTTACAAGGATGGTTATGAAGAACGTCAGGAAAAGGGTGAGCCTCAAAAGCAGTTATCTAAGGAGTTCGTTCGCCAATGGCTTATCACCAATGGGTTTCAAGGTCTAGAAGGACAATCAGTACCAGAAATGTCAGATTCATACATTGAATCGGTGAGTAATCGTTACATAGAATTATACGAGAATATTACAGGCGAATCATTTGTAAAGGCCGATGTCAGTTCCATTCAGGAACGCATTGAAACTAATGTGCTTGCCTACTTGAAAACTCTTTAATCATCATCTGAAGAAGACTCATCCATTGTGTGATATACATTTTGTACATCATCATCCTCTTCAATTTTTTCTAGAAGTTTATCGATGTCAGCAGCCTGTTCGGGGTTTAGTTTTTTTGTAACCTGGGGAATACGCTCAAACCCGGATGAAAGTATTTCGATACCTCTATTTTCTAATTCAGACTGAATGGATCCAAAGCTCTCGAAGGGGGCATATATAAGGATGCCATCATCATCCACAAACACCTCTTCAGCTCCAAAATCTATTAATTCCAATTCTAATTCTTCTGGATCCAGGTCTTCAGAGTTAACTCTGAAGTTACAAGTATGATCAAACATAAATACTACTGAACCAGATGTCCCTAAACTACCATCACATTTATTAAAGTAACTTCTAATATTGGCTACCGTTCTTGTATTATTATCAGTTGCGGTCTCTACCAAAATAGCGATTCCGTGAGGTGCATAACCTTCAAATATCACTTCCTTATAATCACCAAGAGACTTATCTGACGCACGTTTAATGGCACGCTCGATATTGTCTTTAGGCATATTCACAGCCTTGGCATTTTGGATTACAGCTCTAAGTTTAGAATTACTGTCAGGATCAGGTCCTCCTTCTTTAACAGCAATAACAATATCTTTTCCAATCCGCGTAAAGGCCTTACTCATGGCCGACCAGCGTTTCATTTTTCGTGCTTTTCTAAACTCGAAAGCTCTTCCCATGTCTTATAATTTTGGTAATTCTAACTGAAAGGAAACAAATATACTATTCTTCGTCTTCTTCAACAATTGATTCTATGGCCTCAGCAAGTTTAAAATCTTTGTCGGTAACACCACCTGCATCATGGGTTGAAAGACTTATACTAAGAACGTTGTATACATTACTCCAATTTGGGTGATGATTTAAAGCTTCACATTCAAAAGCGATCCGGCACATGGCACTAAAACAATCTTTAAAGTTCTCAAATTCAAATTCGGCATGTATAGCTTCATTTTCATAGACCCATTCTGGGAAACGAAGTAGCTTTTTCTCAATATCTTCAGGTGATAATTTAGTCATAAAAGAAAATTTATGTTCTAATTTAATAAATAAAGGGAAACAGGTAAGGTTAAATTTTTGCGAATTCCTCTAGCACTCCTTGACTAGTTATTTGAAGGTGTTTTGGCAATTTGTTGTATTTGGGCAAAACAGCCAGATAGCGTTCTTCGTTTGTCGTATAAACCTGTTTCAGTTTGGTTTTCTTTGAAGAAAGAATATCTAGCAATTCTGAAATATAATCATCGTGGTGCACTAAATCGGTACTGCCCAAATGGAAAATTCCATGTTTCTTTCTATTAATAATATAATGTACTTGTTGGGTAAACTTTTTATCGAGTGTCACATTCATGACTAAATTAGGGAAAACTTCAACAGCTGTTTGATTCTCAATATGTGATTTAAGTTCTTGTATTCTTGGGCAATTGGTTCCAAAAACCATTGGTAATCTCACGATAGCTACTTGCTTCTTGGGAAGCCTCAATAGCATATTTTCAATCTTTATTTTAAAATGGCCGTAGACACTGTGACTTAAGGTTTTGTCAAGTTCATAACTAGGGAACTTACTGTAAGCATCAAACGCATTTGCTGAGGAGATAAATATGATCTTGGCACCATGATCTAAAGCATATTCAGAAAGATGTTGGTGTGCAATGGTCTGTGCATTAAAGTCACCACGAAGTGCCGATATAACAATGTCTGGTTTAACCAGATTCAGGATTTCATAGATATCATCTTCCTCCAGGTTGTACTGAACAAATTGTTTGTTTTTCTTAAACTCCTTGGTGGCAGAAAAATAGGTTCCAAAGGTCTTGAAATAGGGGCATAGCTCCTTATAAAGTGCATTTCCTAAAAAACCACTAGCGCCTAAAATTAGAATTCGAAACTTTTCTGGGGCTTTGGTCATCCCTAAGGCTTATAGAAGGGTAATTTAACAACTTTTGCCTTGAGGGCTTTTTTGCGAACTTGAATGTAAATCTCAGAATCAATGGCTTTGAAGTCAGCAGTTACATAACCTAATCCAATACCGTATTTCAATGAGGGTGACATAGTGCCTGATGTTACGGTGCCAATAGAATTTCCTGACCCATCAACAATGGTATATCCTTGTCGAGGAATACCGCGATCAAGCATTTTAAATGCTACAATTTTTCTTTGTAAAGGCTTTGCTTTTAGATCTGCCAGGGCCTCACTATTATTAAATGATTTAGTGAACTTAACTATCCATCCTAATCCTGCCTCAAATGGAGAGGTGGTATCGTCAATATCATTTCCATAGAGCGAATATCCCATTTCTAATCTTAAAGTATCTCTTGCGGCAAGTCCAATGGGTTTGATACCATACTCAGCTCCAGCCTCAAATACACGATCCCAAATTTGTTGTACTTCTGTGTTCTTGCAATAGATTTCAAAACCACCGCTTCCAGTATAACCTGTTGCTGAAATGATAACGTTTGAAATACCAGCGAAATCAGCAATTTCAAAATGATAGAATTTTATTCCTGACAAATCAATACTCGTCAAAGATTGCATAGCTTCTGAAGCTTTAGGTCCCTGGATAGCAAGTAAAGAATAATCATCACTAATATTTCTTAGGGTAGCACCGAATGTATTCTTTGAATTGATCCAATTCCAATCCTTCTCAATATTGCTAGCATTTACAACCAATAGGTAGGTGTCTTCTTTAACCCTATATACAATGAGATCATCGACAATACCATTATCATCATTTGGAATACAACTATACTGTGCTTTCCCTACAGTAAGTGTAGAGGCATCATTAGAAGAAATATACTGAACTAACTCCAGGGCCCCTGGTCCTTCAACTAAAAACTCACCCATGTGCGATACATCAAACACACCAACACTCTGGCGGACAGTTTCATGTTCAATATTAACACCTTCGTACTGAACTGGCATATTGAAGCCTGCGAAGGGTACCATTTTTGCACCTAGTGCTATGTGGGTATTGGTTAAGGCAGTGGTTTTCATTTTCTGATTTTGAAATTTGTTGCGCAAAATTAAAGAAAATGAAGGGTATCAATAGTACTTTTTAACTTTTATTAAAACCGAAATAAATGTTTAATTCTTAGCTCATGCCCTGGATAATCAAAAGATATAAAGGCATACCAAGGGTAATGTTAAATGGAAAGGTAATGGCCAAAGCCATTGGTAGGTACAAACTAGGATTAGCCTTTGGTGCTGCAATTCTCATTGCAGCTGGAACCGCAATATAGGAGGCGCTAGCAGCGAGTATGGCGAATAAAAATCGATTACCTATGCTCTCAGTAAATAATCCGCTGGCTACAGCTACGACACAACCATTTATAATTGGTATTACAATAGAAAATGCTAAAGCAAACACGCCTTTTTTGAGTAGTGCATTTAGTTTTTTTCCACTTGTAATTCCCATGTCTAATAGAAATACGGCCAAAAACCCTTTAAAAATGTCAGTGGTGAACGGTTTAATTCCCTGCGCTTGTTGATCACTAGCTAGAAATCCAATCACCAGACTTCCAAGGATTAATAGAACACTACCATTGGTTAGGGCATGTCTCAGCACTTTTTTCATTGGAATTTCACAATTGGCTTTGTCGTATATAGAGATTAGTAAAACACCAATAATAATGGAGGGAGCTTCCATTAAAGCCATGACCGCTACCATATGACCACCGAAGCCTATTTGTTCGATTTCCAAAAAAGATATAGCCGTTACAAATGTCACGGCACTTACAGATCCGTAGGAAGCTGCTATGGCCCCTGCATTAGGTACAGAGAAACGTATACGTAATATGTAATAGGTATAAAGGGGTACTATAATCGCCAGAAAGATTCCGAACAATAAAGACCACCAAATTTCACTATCCAGATTACTATGAGCTAATTCCTGTCCACCCTTAAACCCAATAGAAAAGAGTAGATAGAGGGATATGAATTTTGACGAATTAGGCGGTATTTCAAGGTCACTTTTCAGTTGAACGGCCAGAATACCAAGGAAAAAGAAGAGCAGGGCGGGGTTGGTTAGATTATCAACTAACAAATGTAAATCCATAATGTTGTGCTATTAACTAAGGATGCTATGTTCTTAAAACCTTATTTTAGGATGCTAAAGTCAAGCACCCCATTAATGGTCACCATTTGACCATTTCTACGGGCTTCGACAAGGTATTCCTTGGCGATCTTCATTTCGTTCAAAAGTTCGTCAATTCTACGGTTTTCAAATTCAGTATCAGCGTCGCAATGACCTTCGCAGATGCTTAACCTTTGGAGTTTATGAAAATTAATTTTCTGTTCTATTAGAGCACAAATAACATCCATAGCTTCGGAAGCTGAAAATCCTCCTTCAACAAGTTGTACTTTTTGTGTGGTTTGAACGTTTGCTTGGTCTTTTAAATTTAACATGATTCTTGATTTTATTTAAATTATTTAGATTCTCTTGTAATGTTTCCAGACATAAATCTTATAACTCCTAGACAAGTAATTATAAAGAGACTAATGGCTATTTTATCAATAAATATGCTTTCGTTAAGGTAGGCTGTTACCAAAACCCAAATGCTAACTAGTGCAAATCCAATTAAACTTAATTTAGCTTTTAGCTCCAAGGGCTTCCCTACCTTTTGGATTCTTTCATTTACATAAAAATCAGTTGATGAAACTGATTTTTTAAATTCGTTTGAGACTAGCTTATATACTTGACTCATTTTCTTGTTCATAATTTCGGGGCAAAATTGAAACAATTATTTAATAAATTTTTATTTATATTTGTAATAAAAAGCATAAGCGATTGTTATGAATTATACCTTACATCAGCTTCAGATATTCTTAAAGATTGTTCAAGAGAAGAGCATAACCAAAGCATCAGAGGCATTATATTTAACGCAACCAGCTGTTTCTATCCAATTAAAAAAATTTCAGGATCAATTCTCCATTCCATTGACCGAAGTAGTAGGTCGTCAACTTTATATCACTGATTTTGGAAAGGAAATAGCAGATGCCGCTGAAAAAATAATAAATGAAGTCGAAGCCATAAACTATAAAACAATGTCCTTTCAAGGACAGATTGCAGGTCGCTTAAAAATTTCTGTTGTGTCCACAGGAAAGTATGTGATTCCTTATTTTTTGTCTGACTTTATGAATACCAACAAGGGGGTAGATCTTATCCTGGATGTAACGAATAAGTCAACTGTGGTCCGGCATCTTGAGAATAATGAGGTGGACTTTGCCTTAGTGTCCGTTATTCCTGAGCATTTAAATCTTAATAAGGTACAGTTAATGCAAAACAGATTGTTTTTAACGGCGAGCACGCGCTATGATTTTTCGTTAAAGTCATCAAAAGCGAAAATGTTTGAGGAATATCCTTTAATCTACAGAGAGGAGGGGTCCGCTACCCGTAATGCCATGGAAACTTTTATAGCTAAGAATAGTCTGCCAACTCAGAAGAAAATGACATTAACATCAAACGAGGCATTGAAACAGGCCTTAATAGCTGGTCTCGGTTTGTCAATAATGCCAATCATTGGTATTAAAAACGCCCTGCAACATGGCGAATTGCAGATTATTCCATTAAAAGGACTTCCAATAGTTACACATTGGCACCTGATATGGCTAAAGTCTAAAAAACTATCTCCAACTGCTGAGGCCTTTTTGGATTTTGTTAATAATGAGAAGGACCGGATTATTGAGGAGACCTTTAGTTGGTTTGAGAATTATAGTTAGTCGAGTACGGCTTTATTGTTTTTGCGGTTGTCTAGAAATTTTCGAATCTGTTGATATATAAACTTATTAGGTTTCATATAATAAAAAGATAAGAAGCAAACGACTATTAAAAATACTATTGCTCCAATAATAGCCATATTTGGATTAAGTGTTGGGCCAATAATTTGATTTAATCCTAAACCGGTAAAACTGCCATATATAATTATAAAGTGAATGACATATATGGACAGAGTCTTTTGTCCTATTCTTAATATAAGCGGTTGTCGTACCAAAAATTCAAACAAATAGAACAAGGCAAATAAAATTAATACGTTGCCTAGACGGGTAAACAAGTAATTGTAATAAGCCACTTCCTTAAATAATTCCACATCGAGACTAAAGTGCAACAGCATTAAGATGTGACTTGAAAAATATATGAGTATAATTCCTGTGAGGATAAATCCAATGATGGTATTGGTTTTGAAGTGATGTTTGGCAAGGTATTTATAAAATATCGTGGCGATAAAGGCGCCATAGGCCATGTAACCAAACCAGGGAATTAAGGTAAATATAGATCCATTTGATTTGCTCAAATAGTTGCTTAATGGAATAGGAATGTTAGGAAGTTCTAAGTTTCGGTACATGGGTTCGCATAAAAACACTGCAGTTCCAATCAAAAACATAAGAATTGAAAAAATAAATGTCTTTCTCAACAATAACTGATACATGAGTACAACAATTATTAAGGATAATCCAATTATTTGAAGGACGTCCACTTTGAAGAAGGACAAACCCATTTCAAGATTTAACCATCGATACAACGGAATTCTTAAGGCGTAACCAATTCCAATTAACATAAGACCTCGCCACAACCCTTTTTTCATTCTTGATGCCACAGTTCCTTTCCGCTTGGCAATAAGTAGGAGGTAGGTGAATATCAACCCTGATATGGTAAAAAACGTTGGTGCTGTAATGCCTCTAAAGTAAGACCAAACTTGAAATGCTGTGTTATTTAAATCCTTGTACTCAGGCGCTAGCAAAGTATCAATAAAATGCCCCTGGAGCATCATAAGAATAGCAAAGGCTCGTACAGCATCAATGAAATAAAGTCGAGGAGTTTGCAATGATTAATTGATTGGGTTTAAAAGTACCAATTTTCGCCGGTTGCTCAAATCATAGCGAGACCATCATCTATTAAATGTGCTTTTTCAGGATGCGAGATTTTATATTGCTCCAGGAGTTTTAATAATTCGGATCCAATGCTCAAATCTTTTGACAGCTCGTATAGTTCTAGTATTAAAAGCCATTCATTGTTATAAGTTTTGCTGGCGTCGAAAATTGATTTTAATTCTTCAATAACAGGAGATTTCGAATTTCTATAATCCCTAACTCTTTGGTAAAGTACTTCCAATTCCACCCCGGTATTTGATTTATTGGGTTGAATGGTTTTTGTCTCTGAAATGCCATATAAGTTAGGGAATGAATTGGGGTCTGCAGCTCCTGCATATGCTGAGATGATGTGCTTGCCAACAACCATATCAAAGTCTCCATCTTGTGGGGAAAATAGAATTTCTTGTTGATATGAAACAGTACAATTAGATAACTTGATCAACATCAATTTCCCATTGATATTTCTTATTCCTGTAATGTTCAAGCCTTCTACCTTAATTCCGCTTTCAAACTCAAAAGACAACCATTTACCGTCGTAGAAATTATAAGCTTTTAAATCTACAGGTCCCATGTCCTCTATAGCGAGATTAATATTTTTTAATTTTCCAAGTGGTGAGCAGAATCCATTTGGATAAGTTGAAGTCCCGTGTCCAATGAGTTCTTTGTCTTTAAAAGCAAGTGCAGATGGTCCTTCAGTCTTAAAAAAAATAACGTCATTATCCTCATTAAGGATAGATCGTGTAAAAAGTCCTGATATTTGCAGCCCAGTGCTTAATTCAATAGTACCGACTCTGTGTGAATCTATTAATTTATTCAGTCCTCGGCTTCCACCTTTCCGTAAGCTCATACCGTTGGCAAATTCTTCAAGTACCTGCATCAAATACGAGAAATCTGGAGTCACATAAAGTTGTGGCTGAGGCTTGGTAATATCAAAGTCCTTTAAGGCGGTTTCTATGGAGTAAGGCAATTTCGCAACGGATGGTTTCATGCATGAGGTGCTTTCGCCGATGGACGATAACAGTCCCGCACCAAAAAGCTTAGGGTTTTCCAAACTACCTATTAACCCATATTCAACACTCCACCAATGAAGGTTTCGTATTTGGGCCATTTCAGATGGTTCTACTTTTTGATTTTGAAGTTGATTAACAACTTCTTCAGCTTCCTTAATTTCTTCTTCAGAAATGCCTTCGGCTTCTTTTAATATAGATAGCTTTCTAACCGCTTCGTACAAATCAATATCATACTTACTCAAAATAGCTTTGGACCCAATTTCACCAAAGCGTCTTAAGTATTCAGCATAGTCGGGATTGGCTATAATTGGTGCGTGACCAGCTGATTCATGAATGATGTCAGGGGCAGGAGTATATTCAATATTTTCTAATTGCCTGATATCTGATGCTATCACAAGTATCTTGTATGCTTGAAACTCCATAAAAGCATTAGGTGGAATAAACCCGTCTACAGCAACCGCCGCCCAGCCTATTTCCTTTAAAATACGATTCATGCCGTACATACTAGGAATGCTCTCCAAATCAATTCCAGTACGCTTGAGCCCATCTAGGTAAGATTCATGTGCTACCTGAGATAAGTAATCTACATTCTTTCGCATGACATAGCGCCATACTGCTTGATTTATTGGAGAATAGTCCTCATAATTTTGAGGTTTGATAAACTGTTTTAGGTGTTTAGGAAGTCGATCAATGAGTTCATTGGACTGATATGATTGGTTATCCATCTTATGTCATAGCAATTTAAAACGAAATTAGTCTATTAAAACCGTTGAAACAATAGACTTGTAATCCTTAATCCATTGGTAATTGAATCTCTTCATTCCAGATGTATTTATTGATCCATTGCCAATTATGCCAGGTAGCCGCTAGCCTTTCTTTAGGTTTAGTGATACCATGACCAAAGCCTTTATAAATAATTAATTTAGAAGGTACCTTGTTATCCTGAAGACCTTGATAAAGTTCATAAGCATTCGCGACTGGCACGCGTCGATCAAACTCTCCATGTTGAATTAAGGTAGGTGTACTGGCCTTAGTAATGTTTGTCATGGGCGAGGTTCTACGGTACATTTCTTCATCCGACCATGGGGTACTTTTTAAATATTGCCGTGTAAATGGGTGAATGTCAGTATTAACATAGTAGGTCATCCAATTAGAAATTCCCGCACCAACAGAAATGGCTTGAAATACATTGGAGTTGGTAGTTAAAAATGCCGAAATATAGCCGCCTTGACTCCATCCCATTGACGCTACCTTATTCTTATCAATAAGACCTTCTTTCGTCAAATGTTCAACACCTGAAATAACATCCCAAGCATCACCAACACCTAGATTTTTGACATTTAAAGATCTAAATTTTTCTCCATAACCTGCAGATCCTCTGTAATTTGGTCTTAACACTAGGGCGCCTTTGTTTAACCATTGAACAATAGGGTAGACATAAGATGGAGTAGGGCCAGGGGTGGATATGCCAGTTGGCCCCCCATGGATAACCACCATTAGAGGATATTTTTTGTTAGGATCGTAGTTTTGTGGTTTGTGAAGAATACCTTCAATAATAGCACCATCTTTACTTTTCCAGGATACGACGTCACTTTGGGCCACTAACCAGTTTTTAATTTGTGATGAAGTTCTAGTGATCTGAATGCTGTTATCAAATTGAAAATTAGATCTAAAGACTTCAGTCAAACTATCATCATTAGCAGCAGTATAGGCGATTTGATCTTTTCCAAAACTTACATTGTAGATCCTTTCATTTGGCATGGAAATAAATGTAACCTCACCATTGTCCGGATTCAATTCAACCATGGATCGTTTTGTTTTTTTAAAAGCTAATCCAAAAATGCCCTTTCCATGCCACCTCAAATTATTGATGTTTTCATCAAAATTAGTCGCGACTTCCTTTGATTCTTTTGTGTTTGTTGAAATAATAAAATATCGAGAATTGAGGTAAAAGTTACTATCCGTATCATCAACATTACTTTCAAATAAGATGGAACTTCCATCGGGAGACCAATCCACAAGCCCATCATAACTAGGATTATCAACTAATGTAGTTAATGTCTCATCTTCAAGGTTATAAATGGATATATCGGCATTAAAAAAGGATGTGATAATGGAGTTAGGTTGATGCTCAATGGCAATTTTACTGCCATCTGGTGACCATAACACAGAATTAATATATAAATCAGACTCTTCCAGATGCAGTTTTGGTTTTATGGAAGCCTGATAGCTAGAATCTTTAAGCTGCTCAGGAGTCATGTTTTTACTAAGAACTGCTGCATTAAAATTCATGGTCCACAATTGATTAGTTCTGTAATCCTTATCATCCTCAGCAAATCCTCCATAGAGCTCTTCTTGCTCTTTTGCTCTTTTATTTTCTTTGGTTTCAATAAAGGCGATGGTATTACCATCTGGAGACCATCTAAATGCACTTATACCCTGCTTAGAATGGGTTACTTGAATAGCTTCACCGCCGTTTGGTCGAATGACATATAATTGATTCTTGTCATTTCTGTCTGCTGTAAAACCTATCCATTTAGAGTCTGGTGACCATTGGGGAGAACCACTACTTCCTTTTGCGGTATTAGTCAATTGAAATGGGGGTTCGCTACCGTTTGATATCCAGAGTTCTCTGTCGTACCGATTGTTCTCCCAGTCGGTGGATTGCACTAGATAAACCACATACTGTCCATTTGGTGACATTTGAGCATTACTGACAGATTCAAGGGATAAAATATCTTCAAAATTTGGTTCTGTCTTGTCTTGTGCACTAAGAAGTATTGAGCCAAATAAGTAACAGAGTGTTATAAAATAATTAACTGATTTCATAATTGAGAATGTATTTTCGGTGGAAATTTATTTGTCATTAGCTTGAACCTTAAAATTACACATAAACTCCAATAATGCGATGCATTTTATTCTATCTGTAATTGAGTTAAAAACGCTTTTCATATTTTTAGCCTAATGAGAGAATTAGACCAGTTGTTAAGGGCATTTTCAGGCTTAGCTTGGGGGTTACCACTTTTAATTATCCTGATAGGTGGTGGATTATATTTAATCATTAGATCAAGGTTTTTGCCATTTCGTTATTTAGGGCATGCCGTACAAGTCTTACGTGGAAAATATGATGATCCCAATGACCCTGGGCAAATTACACATTTTCAAGCTTTAACAACCGCTTTATCAGCAACCGTTGGCATGGGGAATATTTCAGGAGTTGCTGTGGCTATCGCTGTTGGTGGTCCAGGTGCTGTATTTTGGATGTGGGTGAGTGCGGTTATTGGTATGTCTACTAAGTATTTTACCTCCACCTTAGCTATTCTGTACCGTGGTAAAGACTCTGAAGGTAAAATTCAAGGCGGCCCTATGTATTTTATTACCGAAGGCTTGGGCAAACAATGGAAGCCATTAGCAGTGTTTTTTAGTTTCTGTGGTCTCATAGGTGCGCTGCCCGTTTTTAATGTTAATCAACTTACTCAGGCAATCAATGATATCATGTTAAAACCTAATGGGGTAGAGATTAGCTTGTTTTCAAATCTTGTTATTGGTTCGGTATTAGTGGTGCTTACTGCTGTAGTTATTTTTGGAGGGATTAAAAGGATTGGTTCAGTAGCCTCGAGACTAGTTCCCAGTATGGTGATACTTTACTTTGTTCTAGTAGCTGTAATCCTTATTAGCAATGTCGACGTATTGGGGTATTATTTTAAGTTGATTATAACAGATGCGTTCACGGCAGCGTATTTCCCTGAGGACAAGCCGTTTCTTGGTGGGGTTTTAGGGGCATTAATCCTTCACGGTATAAAGCGTGGTGCATTTTCGAATGAGGCGGGAATTGGCACGGCGCCCATGGCTCATGGAGCTGCTAAAACTGATGAACCAGTGAGAGAAGGCTTAGTAGCTATGCTCGGACCTGCGATTGACACACTTATTGTTTGTACGCTGACCGCACTGGCGATTTTAGTAACTGGAGTTTGGCAGACAAGTGATGCTAATGGTGTAAGTTTAACGGCAACCGCATTTGAGGACGCTATGCCAATTTTTGGGAAGTATGGTTTGTTACTATGTATCTCGGTATTTAGTATTAGTTCCTTGTTTTCTTACTCGTATTACGGTACTAAATGTATGTCTTATTTATTTGGTGCGCATAACAAGAAAGTATATCACTATTTCTACATTGCGAGTATTCTTATTGGGGCTACCACAACCCTGGATATGATGATCAATCTAATTGATGGAGTTTTTGCGCTTATGGCGATTCCTACCATGACTGTCACTATCATATTGGCGCCTAAAGTGATAGCTGCTTCAAAAGATTATTTTATTAAACTCAAAAAAGAACAAGATCATGAGTAACTACCATATAAAACATTTTGAAGAATACTTTCAAGTCTATCGAAAGTCTGTTAGAAATCCCGAAATGTTTTGGGAAGAAATTGCGGAAGAACATTTTGCATGGAGAAAGAAATGGGATCAGGTCTTGAGTTGGGATTTTACGAAACCTGAAATCAAATGGTTTGAAGGAGCACAACTTAATATTACTGAAAATTGTCTGGACCGGCACTTGAGGACTAAAGGTGATAAAACGGCTATACTATTTGAACCTAACGATCCTAGGGATCCCGCAGAACATATTAGTTATAAAGAACTACACGAACGTGTGTGTAAGTTTGCTAATGTTCTGAAACAAAATGGTATTGGAAAAGGAGATCGGGTTTGCATTTATTTGCCAATGATACCTGAATTAGCGATTTCGGTACTTGCCTGTGCTCGTATTGGCGCAGTACATTCAGTAGTGTTTGCAGGGTTCTCCTCAGCAGCGCTATCTACTAGAATTAATGATTGTGATGCTAAATTGGTATTAACGTCTGATGGATCATATCGGGGATCGAAAACTATTGATCTTAAAGGAATTGTTGATGAAGCTTTAACGGATTGCCCACGTGTTGAAACGGTATTAGTTGCAAAGCGCATCAATTCCGAAATTATAATGGTTGAAGGAAGAGATCGATGGTTGCAGCCTTTGTTAGACCAGTCAAGTAGTGACTGTGCTCCTGAAATCATGGAAGCTGAAGACCCCTTGTTTATTCTTTACACCTCTGGATCCACTGGTATGCCAAAGGGTATGCTGCATACAACAGCTGGTTATATGGTCTATACGGCATATACGTTTAAGAATGTATTTCAATACAAACAGGATGATGTATACTGGTGTACTGCTGATATTGGGTGGATTACTGGTCATAGTTATATTGTATATGGACCTTTATTAAACGGTGCTACAACTTTAATGTTTGAGGGAGTGCCTAGTTATCCAGATTTCGGAAGATTCTGGGAAATCATTCAAAAGCATCAAGTGAATCAATTCTATACGGCACCAACCGCCATCAGGGCTTTGGCTAAACACGGTACTGAATTAGTGGATAAATATGATCTTTCTTCATTAAAAGTTTTAGGTTCAGTAGGTGAGCCTATTAATGAGGAAGCCTGGCACTGGTATAATGACAATGTTGGAAAGAAACGTAGTCCAATAGTTGACACCTGGTGGCAAACCGAAACTGGCGGTATTATGATAACACCAATACCGTTTTCAACTCCTACAAAGCCAACTTATGCCACATTGCCATTTATTGGGATTCAACCATCACTTATGGATGAAAATGGTCAGGAAATTAAAGGGAATCAGGTAAGTGGACGATTGTGTATTAAGTTTCCTTGGCCCTCTATAGCCCGCACGATTTGGGGTAATCATCAGCGATATAAGGATACCTATTTCTCAGCCTTTACTAATAAATATTTCACAGGTGATGGTGCTTTAAGAGATGAAGTGGGTTACTACAGAATTACTGGTCGGGTCGATGATGTTATCATTGTCTCTGGTCATAATCTAGGTACCGCTCCAATTGAAGATGCCATTAATGAACACCCAGCTGTGGCTGAAAGTGCTATTGTTGGCTTCCCACATGATATCAAGGGTAGTGCTTTATATGGCTATATTACTCTGAAAGATACAGGTGAGGGAAGGGATCATAACAATGTTAGAAAAGAGATCAACCAATTGATTACCGAGCGTATAGGGCCTATTGCCAAGTTGGATAAAATTCAATTTACACCTGGCCTCCCGAAAACACGATCTGGAAAAATTATGAGGAGGATTTTACGAAAAATAGCGTCCAATGATACTTCCAACTTAGGGGATACAAGTACCTTACTTAATCCTGAAGTAGTTGAAGAGATTATGGAAAACGTACTTTAATCAAACTTAGGTTTGAAGTCCAGGCTTTTATTATGAAGGTCTGGGCTTTTTTTTCGGTAATGTTTAAGAACATGTCTACTTTTGCAGCTTTCAGAAGGAATGTATAAAGTAGCAATTTTTGATATGGATGGGGTAATTGTGGACACGGAGCCATTGCATTACCAGGCCTACCATTTGATGTTTAAAGAAGTTGGCATTGATGTGTCTGCAGAGCTGTATGAATCGTTTACAGGACAGTCCACCTTAAATATCTGCAAGCGTTTGGTAGATCATTTCAATTTAATGATGATGCCTGATCAATTGGTAAGAATCAAGCGAGATCATTTTATCGATCTCTTTAATAATAGTAAGGCTCTAACCTTAATAGATGGAGTGTTTGAACGTATTCAAGATTATTATAACAATGGGATGATGTTGATTGTGGCTTCTTCTGCTTCCATGGGGAATATTGATCGAATTTTTAAGCGATTTGATCTCGACCAATTCTTTACTCATAAGTTTAGTGGTGCAGATTTACTCAAATCCAAGCCGCATCCAGCTATTTTTGAAAAGTCAGCGTTGGCCTCTGGTTTTGACAATTCAGAATGCTTTGTCATTGAGGATTCAACAAATGGAATAAAAGCAGCAAATGCTGCTGGAATATTTTGTTTTGCCTATAAAAGTTTGCATTCAACCGGGCAAGACTATGAACTGGCGGACGCTATAATATCTGATTTCTCTGAAATTAGTTATAGGAAGCTACAGGAGCATCATTATTAATTAGGTTTGGAATATTTTTCCTGTATTTCTGTTACTACCTTGGATATTTTCAAGTCCTTAAGCTCTTTTGTAAGTATGCTAGCTGGTGCTTGACGCACCCTACAATCTGTTATTGGGCAACGCTCACAAGTGACTCCAACAGTTTCTGAAGATATATTGGGATCGTCAAGAAATGAAATTCTTCTTTTTAGGGCAGCATCGATTGGAATTCCAACTGAAATACTGCGATAAAAATCAGGTTTAAAAGGATCTTGAGTAGCGGATGCCATGACTAGATAATAACGCTCATCGTTTGGGTAATGCGATATTTGAATCTCAAATTCATGATCAGATTGGTTAGATTCAATACGATCAAGGACTTTTAAGGAGATCCATTTTCTGCAATAATGCTCGTCAGTTTCGTTTCCATGAGGGGATTGCTGCCTGGATAAGTGCAATTCTTTATTTAAATGGTAGTGATTTGTAACTTTTAAATGCGAAAACCTCAGGAAAAACAATTGCTTTAACTTAAAATCTCTGGGAAGAATATTAGTAAGTCGCTGATAGAAGGATTCTGGGGAAGCGTTGAAAGAGCGGATTAAGTTGTAAAAAGGTTGCTTTTTAAATGTTTTTTGTTCAAATATTGATTTTAATTCTTTAGTGAATTCCTGACGTGGAAGTACTAAAGCCCCAGCAAAATAGGAAGCGTAAAAGTTGTTTAATACTTCATCAAAACTTTCGAAAGCAATCCATGAAAATGTATAAAGGCGTTCTTTTAAATCTAAAAAGTTATAGGCAATTTCCTTAGCATAAATAAAGCAACGTTGGGCCTCATCTATGTTGGTAGATAAAAGAAGTGTCTTAGTTTCAGGCACAAATACAGATCGAAGATTTTCAAGTTCGGTGTGGGCTTTTAGCTCATCATTGTTAACGATATAGCCGTATTCTTCTACTAATACATCTTCAAGTTCTTTAGAACTAATAGAGCGCGTTAGGGGTACCTGATACTTCTTACTAAAAGAAACAACAGCCTTTTCTAAATCTTCGAAATAATTGAGATTGGCTTCTTGAAATGAACGTACAGCAGCTAAATAAAAACTTTCTCTACTGAAATTATAGTGCCTTGCAATTTCAATAATAGTACTAATAAAGGCTGTAACCTTTGCAGGGGCATTGGATATAATATCTATAAGTGTGCTTTCCTGTACACCAAAAAGCTCTAGAGGTATGTCTTTTAAAACTTTAGACTGTAGTATCTCTCCAATAGGTGCGAGATTTTTATCAAGCTTTAAGGATACCAATTCGTCGTAGGAGACATCTAAGTGCTCGGATAGCAAATTAATTTTGTCAGGTTTTGGATATTTTTTTCCTTTTTCAATTTCATTGAGATAGGATTTTGATAATCCTGTCAATTTCGAAAGTCCGAATAGGGATAAGTCCCGTTCTGTACGGATTTGCTTGAGCTTTAACCCAAAAATAATTTTAATATAGTCTTGTTCCATTACTAGCAAATATACACTAAAAGTTTAAGGTTAATATTTGGCGAATAAAAATAATTAGCGAACGTTCGCTAATTATATAAAATATTTTGTAATATTGTTGTCATAAAACAATCATAGCCATGGAAACCTTACAAACAACTCGAGAAGATCATAGAATTAAAGATGTGCCAACAAAAGCTTATTCAAGAATTTTAACAGAGGAAGCACTTTCCTTTTTAATTGACATGCATCAAAAATTTAATGCAAGACGTGTCGAGTTATTGAGTTTAAGAGAGGCAGAACAAGCTTATTTTGATGCTGGTAATTATCCGATTTTTCCAAAAGAAACTCAGTCTATAAGACAGGGTGATTGGGTGGCAGCTTCCATACCAGAAGATTTAAGGGACAGACGTGTTGAAATCACCGGACCAGTTGATAGAAAAATGGTAATTAATGCATTGAACTCAGGTGCTAAAACTTTTATGGCTGACTTTGAAGATTCTAATGCCCCAAGTTTTGACAATTGTATGAAGGGACAACTAAATCTTTTAGAGGCCAATTTAGGAACTATTCGCCTTGAGGATTCAGGTCGCGGTAAGGTCTATACCTTAAATGAGGATACAGCAGTTCTATTGGTACGTCCTAGAGGATTACACCTAAATGAAAAGCACTTAAAAATTGACGGGCAGGAGATGTCTGGGAGTTTAGTGGACTTTGGCTTATATGTCTTTCACAATACTCATGCCTTATTAGAAAAAGGAACAGCTCCATACTTTTATTTGCCAAAACTCGAGCACTATTTAGAAGCGCGTTGGTGGAATGATGTTTTTGAGTTTGCTCAAGAATATCTAAACGTCAATAAAGGCACCTTTAAAGCGACTCTATTAATTGAAACAATTACGGCTAGTTTTCAGTTAGATGAATTAATATATGAGCTTAAAGATCACATTGTTGGGCTGAATTGTGGGAGATGGGATTACATTTTCTCATACATAAAGAAGTTTAGAAACCATAAGGATTTTGTGGTGCCAGACAGGGATCAGGTGACTATGACAACTCCATTTATGGCTGCCTATTCTAATTACGTTATTCAACGTTGCCATAAACGTGGTATTCATGCTATGGGTGGTATGGCAGCTCAGATTCCAATAAGAAACAATCCCAAAGCTAATACAGAGGCCCTGGAAAAGGTGCGTTTAGATAAAGAGCGCGAGGCTAAAAATGGTCACGACGGCACATGGGTAGCTCATCCAGCCTTGGTAGAGGTGGCAATATCAGAATTTGATAAATACATGCCAACACCAAATCAAATTTTTAAGAAGCGTGAAGATGTTTCTGTTACTGAACAAGACTTAGTTGAAATTCCAAAGGGTACTGTAACTGAAACTGGTATACGTAAAAATATTAACGTTGGTATCTTATATATAGAAGCTTGGTTACGAGGTTTTGGCGCAGTGGCCTTATATAATTTAATGGAAGATGCGGCAACGGCTGAAATTTCCAGAACACAGGTATGGCAATGGTTACATAAAAAAGTGACTTTGGCAGATGGAAGAGAATTTAATTTAGCTCTTTTTGAAACTATATTCTACGATGAAGTAGAAAAGATAATAACCGAAGTAGGAGAACACAAAATAGAAAAAACTAAGTTTCCTATGGCTATTAGTCTTTTTAGGAATCTGGTAATTCAAGAGAAATTTGAGGAGTTTTTAACCTTGCCTGGTTACGAGAATCTATAAAAAAATCCCGCGAATGCGGCAACATTCTATGCGGGACTTAATTACATAAAATCAATTCAAAACTATGAAAAATTTATCATCCAACGACTACCAATCAGCTTACGAAGCTGTAAAAAACTTAAAAGCCAAGTACGGGCCAGCATGGAATGCTATTACTCCGCAGAATGCTGCCCGAATGATGCTTCAAAATCGTTTTAGTACAGGCCTGGAAATAGCCAAGTATACGGCTGATATTATGCGTAAAGATATGGCTGAGTATGATCTAGATAATTCCAAGTATACCCAATCTCTTGGTTGCTGGCATGGATTTGTGGCACAACAAAAAATGATTGCAGTTAAAAAGCACCATCAAACAACAGAAAAACGCTATCTATACTTGTCTGGATGGATGGTTGCTGCACTGCGCTCAGAATTTGGGCCACTTCCAGATCAATCCATGCATGAAAAAACAGCTGTTCCAGCCCTTATAGCTGAGATATATGATTTCTTGAGACAAGCAGATGCAATTGAGCTTAATGATTTGTTTAGACGACAAGAAAATGGTGAAAATGTACAAGACCAAATTGATAATTTTCAAACACACGTAGTGCCGATCATAGCCGATATTGATGCCGGTTTTGGAAATGAAGAGGCAACATATTTACTCGCCAAAAAAATGATCCTTGCAGGTGCTTGCGCGATTCAAATTGAAAATCAGGTATCTGATGCGAAGCAATGTGGCCATCAGGATGGTAAAGTAACAGTACCTCATGAAGATTTTATAGCTAAGCTTAATGCTGTACGTTATGCTTTTTTAGAGCTAGGAGTGACCAATGGTATTATTGTAGCCAGAACAGACTCTGAAGGTGCAGGTTTAACCCAAAAATTACCAGTTAGTAAAGAACCTGGTGACTTGGCCTCACAGTATTTAGCATTTGTAGATGCAGAAGAAATTACGATCAATGAGGCAAAGGAAGACGATGTCCTTATAAAGCGCAATGGGAAATTAATGCGCCCGAAACGCCTAGCAAACGGGCTCTATAAATTTAGTGAAGGCACTAATATTGATAGAGTGGTACTGGATTGTATTACCAGTCTTCAAAACGGGGCAGACCTTTTATGGATTGAAACTCCAACTCCTGATGTTCATCAAATTGCTCTTATGATGAATCGAGTTAAACAGGTAGTTCCAGATGCCAAGTTGGTTTACAATAATTCACCCTCATTTAACTGGACCCTTAATTTTAGACATCAGGCTTATGATGCCATGCTTTTAGCTGGTGAAGATGTTTCTATGTATGATCGTGAAAATTTAATGAATTCGAAATATGATAATACCGAGTTAAGTTTAAGAGCAGATGAGAAAATCAGAACTTTTCAGTTGGATGGTGCTCAAGAAGCCGGAATATTCCATCACTTAATCACCTTGCCAACATACCATACAACCGCATTGCATATGAATGATTTATCTCAAGGATATTTTGGTACTGAAGGCATGTTAGCGTATGTTAAAAATGTACAACGCCAGGAAATTCGTAAGGGTGTGTCTTGTGTAAAACACCAGAGAATGGCTGGGTCTGACCTTGGCGATGATCATAAGACATTTTTCGCTGGTGATAAGGCTCTAAAGGCAGGTGGTGCAAAAAATACATCAAATCAATTTGAAGAAAATTTTGAAACACTTAAAAAAGAAGAAAACTTGGTTGCTATAATATAAATTACAAATAGTGACATAATTCTCAATTTGTTAATTGGTTTATTAGTTAGGGAAAAACACGTTTGAATTCAAGCGTGTTTTTTTATGGTTACTATCTAAAACGATAAGAAATGCCGAATCTGCCATAAATATGGTCGATTCCTTTGGTGACCTCACCATATGTGAAATAATTATCCCAACTTATTACAAAACGCCTAATACTAACAAAGATTCCGTGAGACATTGAAGGATAAAAGTTATTAAGGTCTTTAACGGCATATTGAAAATTATCATAGAACAAATTACCTTGAGCTGTACCGTTAAAGGCTGCTAAAGTATACGAAAAAGAACTGCGTATATAAATCTCGAAGATATCATTGTCTGCAATTAGGTTGTTTCCAAAAGCTCCAGTTTTAGATATAGAGCTAAACTTACCTAGCCTAAAACCTACTGTTGGTGTGGCATCAATGAATAAATTACCTATTCTTGCTCGAGCTTGACCATAAAGATCAAACCAATTATTGATATCGAGATTATAGGCGCCTGTCACATTGAGATTTGCAATAAGCTGATCTGGCATTTGCAAGGTCCAACCATCAAATCTTGGATCATCTGTAATATTATCATGAATCCAATCTTGAATTTCTTTACTTTGAGCAGAGGGACCCATAACCCCTAATAACAGTTCTGTCTTGAAAAACCAATCTCGAAATATATAGGTGACGTCAAATGTTCCGTATAACAGTCCTGCAAAGGGCCTATCCATATTAAGCTCTATCTCTTCAGGGTCAGCACCAGTAAATTCAAATCTAGAAGGGGTATAGCCCTCAGAGCGTATTCCAGCATTAAAAAAGTAATGCTCTTTGTTGCTGAATAATCGTTGCAATCCTAATATACTATCCGCTTTAAACGATAATTTAATTCCGGCACCATAGGTATAATAACGATCAAAATTTCGTGCTGCGCTAAAGGCATCATTATCACTTGAAATGTGCAAAGAGAATTTGTAAGGATCTTGGTTTTGTGAATTAACTAATTGACAAAAAAGGACATATGCGATAATTAGTGCAAAAACTGAACGCTTCAAGCCTTATTGTTTTTTATTTTAAATGTAATAGTTAGCATGCAACTAACATGCATGAGTTCAATATTTTATTTTAAAATTCGATGATTTAGTTGGTGAAATCTCTAGTCTAGATTCGAAAACTAAAAGTCTGGGGTATCGTCATCTCCACCACCATTTCTTCCAACTTGATTTCGGTTGTTTTTCTTTTGATTGAAACGATAGGTAAAAGCGAGATTAAATGTTCTGAAGCGTCTTTGGAATTCGCTATTGGTTTCAAAAGTTGGAGTCACGGTATTGGTTTTTCGAATCCTGGAATTCAAAAGATCATTAATAGTGAATGTAATAGAACCTCGTTCTTTAAAGACATCCTTACTAAATGCCATATTCATTGAAAAAATACCTTCTGTCTCATTTTGAGCGTCCAGGCGAGGACCACGATAATTAAGTCGCGTTTGCCAGTCTATTTTTCCTGGAAGTGTGTATTTATTATTGAGCCTTATAAACCAACTTAAATTTTCAGCGCCAAAGTCTGTACCTTCGAATTCACCTGTGGTGATGGATTGAAAGATATTAAAATTGGTATTGACGTTCCATTTCTTATTGGGGCGCCATGTTACCGTAAACTCAAAGCCATACCGATCGTTTGAAGCAAGATTAATTGGAGTACGTCTTATAACAGGAACTTCCGTATCACCAATGATTACTGTGTCTCCTGTTTCTTCTGTAATAAATACAAATACATCGGTAGCATGTGAGTAATATACAGAACCGTTTACGGACAGCTTTCCGTAATTTTCATAATAACCTAAGTCAAAAACATTGGAATAACTTGGATTCAAATCTGGATTCCCTTGAAACAAATTGGTTGCTGAACTTCTGGACGGGAAGGGGTTGATAAATCTGGACCGTGGACGCCTGATACGTCGATTAAAACCCAAAGTTATATTTTGATCTTCAGTAAACTCATAAGCCAAGTTAACACTAGGGAAAAAATCAGTGTAAACCTTTTTATTAAAGTCCTCTGTAGTAATTTGATTTATGGTGATATCTGAATGTTCCATTCTCAGACCTAGCAGATAACTGAATTTCTCCTTTATTTTGCTGCCAAATTGAGTGTAAGCTGCATTCACATTTTCCTTATAGACAAGGTTGTTACTGAGATCTTCATTTAAAATGAAATCACCATTTTCATCTACAAAGAAGATAATATAATCTGTATCTAAAGTCAAAAACCTACCTTGATAACCTGCTTCAATTTGGCTAAATTCTGAAAGTGGCAGTACATAATCCGCCTGGAAAAACAAACGGTCTTGCTTTTCATCGGTTGTAACGTCTTCAACTGGATCACCATCCTGAAATATTAAGGATTGCTCTGTTTCTTGAGAATCTTCATCCTGAAAACTAAATTTAAAGGTGTGATTGGTATCACCGCCAAAATAAGTATCATAGTCAATGCCATACTGGACAGTTTTGTCTTTAGCCAATTCTGGATCAATTCTTAAAATGGTATTAATGAGGTCATCCATTTCATTGAACTCATTAATAGTATTAATAGTTTTATTATCCTCGTCGGCATTTCTGTATTGAACAGATGCAGTAATTGTATTAGCATCATTGATAAAATATTCCAGACCAAGGTTAGTATTGAAACTGTTTTGAGCGCGCACAAATTCTCTATTTTCCTCTAAGCTTCTATCAGTGCTTAAATAATAGGTATTGGTATAAGCTCTACCAGGATTTTTACGATAGAGATAACTAGTGGTATTAAAAAAATTAAAATCACCAATTCTGTAATTAACATTTCCAGAAATACCCGCTCTATCAGGATAACCAACGTTCCCCGTTACAGCTCCATTAAATCCTAACAGCTTACTACGCCTAAGAATGATATTAAGAATCCCTGCAGTACCTTCGGCATCATATCTTCCTGAAGGTGAAGTGATAACTTCAACTCTTTCAATGGCATCAGCAGGCAGTTGTCTCAGAGCGTCAGAATTATTGAGACCAACCAGGGCAGAGGGTTTACCGTTAATTAGTATGCGAACATCATTATTACCTCTTAGAGCAACAACTCCTTCTACATCTACCGATACGGAGGGAATGTTGTCTAGTACATCACTAACAGTTCCTCCTCTTACCGTAAGATCCTTACCAACATTGTATATTTTCTTGTCCAGTTTTATCTCAACACTGGTACGTTCCGCGACAATTTCAACCTGTTCTAGAGTTTCAATGTCCAATTCTAATTGAATAGATCCCAGATTGGTGGATGAACGTAAGTCTCTATTAGTCAGCTCAACACTTTTATAAGAAATGTATTCAAATTTAATATTGTAAATCCCTGGTGGAATTTCAATATTAAACTTCCCATTTTCGTCAGTAATATCTCCCGTAACAACAGACTGATCAGAGGGGTTCCTAAAAGTTATTGTGGCATATTCAAGAGGAAGATTACTTCCTTTTTCCACAATACTGCCCGAAATAGATATCTGAGCATTTAAACTAAGGGAGACCGCTAGAAGGATAAGAATTAGCAGGGCTTTATTCACGGGTTGGTAATTGCCCTGCAAAACTATTCCCCTTTTTTAAGAATAGGGTTAATATCCTGTTAAAGTATATTGGGCAAAATTGAAATCAAATTTTAATAGAAATACAAGATGCGATCAAGGTCAGTTCTTATCCTTTTTTCTTCTTTTTATTGGCTTTTTTGGCTTTCTTTTCATCAAAATCTCCAGATATAAAATCTTTAATAGCATTCATGTCTTTTTCAGAAATCATTCCTTCAAGATCAGTGAAATGTGTATCCTCAAGATTTTTGTATGCTCTTTCTCTCTCTTCTAATCTTGAGTAGTCTGCGCTCATTAATTTTACACGCTCGTCAGAATAAGATTCAAGGTATTGTTTTACAATTTGTTTTTGGAAATCATCAGCCTCTAAAGTTGTTAGAAACACCCCAATATACTCTTGTTTACGTTGTTCAATTCGTCGTTTTGCTTTTTCAATTTCTTGTTTAGTTGGCTGTCCAGGAGGTACCTGTCCTCTTGTTTGTGCAAAACTAAGTGTTGGTAAACTTATCAGTAGTATGGTAATAATTACATAAATCCTTTTCATATTATAAATTTAAAGTATTGTAAGAATTTGTTCTGTCGGTCTTCCAATTACTGCTTTTTCACCATTAATAACAATTGGTCGTTCTATTAATTTTGGATTTGAAACCATGGCTTTTAAGATATCCTCATCGGATAAATCTTTGCCTTTAAAATTCGATTTCCAAATAGCTTCATTCTTTCTTACTAAGGCCAGTGGGGTGATTCCTAGTTTCTCGACTATTGCTTTTAATTCTTTAAGTGTAATTGGATCATCAAGATACCTGATTACTTCGAAATTAAGTTGTTTTTCTTCTAATAAGGCAAGTCCTTGCCTTGATTTGGTACATCTCGGGTTATGATAAATTGTTATCATAGTCAATAGTTATTTTTCATTGTTTGTTTGCCCCATCATCATCAAATAGGACTTCAAAAAAGGTTCAATATCTCCGTTCATAACTGCATCTACGTTTCCAGTCTCATGAGAAGTACGCACATCTTTTACAAGTTTATACGGATGCATTACATAATTTCTAATTTGGCTTCCCCATTCAATCTTCATTTTACCAGCCTCAATATCCTCACGCTGCGCCATGCGTTTTTGGAGTTCTATTTCATACAACTGCGACTTTAACATTTGTAAAGCTCGTGCACGGTTGTCATGTTGCGATCTTGTTTCGGAACATGAAATTTGGATGCCTGTAGGTTTGTGAGTTAATTGAACTTTGGTTTCTACCTTATTGACGTTTTGGCCTCCTGCACCACTTGATCTGGCAGTTGTAATTTCAATATCTGCCGGATTAATTTCTACTTCAATAGTGTCATCTACTAATGGATAAACATAAACTGATGCAAAACTTGTGTGTCTTTTAGCATTACTGTCAAATGGTGAAATCCTAACCAACCTATGTACCCCATTTTCACCTTTAAGCCATCCAAAAGCAAAATCCCCTTCTAGCTCTAAGGTGACTGTTTTAATTCCAGCTACATCGCCTTCTTGAAAATTGAGTTCTTTCACTTTAAAGCCACTTTTCTCAGCATA
Source organism: Winogradskyella aurantiaca (assembly GCF_003362725.1). GTDB lineage: Bacteria > Bacteroidota > Bacteroidia > Flavobacteriales > Flavobacteriaceae > Winogradskyella_A > Winogradskyella_A aurantiaca. The sequence continues at coordinate 78,293 of NZ_QKTV01000007.1, read as the reverse complement.
CATAATATACATGCGCATAAGCATACTTGCCCAATCACAACTCTCAGTTCCACCGGCACCAGCCGTAATCTGGAGTACAGCGCTGAGATTATCTGCCTCGTCAGAAAGCATATTTTTGAACTCAAGTTTCTCTATGGCATTTACTGAACTAGCATAGCGTTCTTCAACATCCTCAGAGGTGGCTTCATCTTCCTTAAAAAACTCATAAATAACTTCAAGGTCCTCATATAGAGATTTAGCCGAATTAAAGTCTTTAACCCAGGATTTCTTTTCACGAAGTGATTTCATTACCAGTTCGGCTTTTTTGGAATCATTCCAGAAATTTGGGTCGAAAGTTTGTTCCTCTTCGTTGGAGATTTCTATCAACTTAGCATCTAAGTCAAAGATAGTGCCTAAGTGTATCTAGGCGGGTATTTAGATCTTTAATTTGATCTGATGTAATCATCGGTTATACTTTTTTGCAAATATAATAGCCGGCTTCAAAGCACCATAATTTAAATTCTATATTTTGAGATTTTGTGTAGCTTTAGCTTTTTAAAAATGTTATGAAAAAAATTATTCTCTGTTTATGCTTCATTAGCTTTCTGAGTATTGGATTTTCCCAAATAAAGGGTAAGTCAGGATTAAAGACTTTTGAAGGATTCTATACTTTCTATTACGAAGAAGCTACGGATAGAATTTACCTGAAGATAGATCGACTAAATGAGGATTTTCTATACATCAATTCTTTGGCTTCAGGTGTTGGAAGTAACGATATTGGTTTGGATAGGGGTAAACTGGGTCAAAAACGGCTTGTGCGTTTTGAGAGAGCAGGGAATAAGATATTATTAGTGCAACCCAATCTTAGGTATAGAGCTAATACCAACAATGAGTTGGAGCGGAAAAGTATCGAACAGGCATTCGCTAAATCAGTACTCTATGGTTTTAAAATTATAGAGGAGACCAATGGAGAATTCTTTGTGGATTTAACTCCATTTTTACTAGAAGATTCTAACGGTATAGTTCAAGTACTAAAACGACGAAAAGAAGGATCTTTTAAAGTAGATCTTGGTAAGAGCGCTATGGCCTTGGATCGCACCAAGGCGTTTCCAGAAAATGTAGAATTTGAGTCTTTATTAACTTTTAAAGGTCAACCAACAGGCTCTCAATTACGCACTGTTACGCCAACAGCCTCATTAGTTAGTGTAATTCAACATCATTCGTTTATTAAACTTCCTGATGACAATTACCAACCTCGAAAATTTGATACTAGAAGTGGTGCTATTTCTATGTCTTTTAAGGATTATGCAGCTCCCATTCAGGACGATATGACTCAGCGCTACGTCATTAGACATCGCTTAGAAAAAATTGATCCTACAGCCGAAATGAGTTCAGCCAAGGAGCCAATTGTTTATTATTTGGATCCCGGAACTCCTGAGCCAGTTAGATCTGCGCTTCTAGAGGGAGCTTCCTGGTGGAATGAAGCATTTGAAGCAATTGGGTTTAAAAATGCCTTTCAGGTGAAATTACTGCCTGAGGATGCTGACCCGATGGACTGTAGGTATAATGTCATTCAATGGGTTCATAGATCAACACGAGGTTGGAGCTATGGGGCCAGTGTTACTGACCCAAGAACAGGCGAGATAATTAAGGGACATGTTAGTTTAGGAAGTTTAAGAATTCGTCAAGACTTTTTGATTGCCCAAGCATTGATGAAAGACCCATTTTCAGATGGGGATGATAATTACCAACCCATGTTGGAGATGGCTTTGGCAAGGATACGTCAGTTGAGCGCTCATGAAGTAGGCCACACCTTAGGCTTCACTCATAATTTTGCTGCTAGTACCAATAATAGAGCATCGGTAATGGACTATCCGCATCCAACAATCACGGTTAAGAACGGAAAAATTGTCTTTTCTGACGCCTATGATACAGGTATTGGTGAATGGGACAAGGTAACGGTTGAATACAGCTATTCGGATTTTAAAAATGGCGAAAATGAAAGTTTTGAATTAGAATCTATTTTAAAAAAGGCACAAACGGATGGTCTTAGATTTATCTCAGATTACGATGCACGTGCTCAGGGAGGTGCCCATGCCTTTGCTCATTTATGGGATAACGGGACCTCAGCATCATTAGAACTAAAAAATGTACTAGAAGTTAGAAAGATTGCTATGTCTCAATTCTCGGAGGATAACATAACATCGTCTCAACCTTATACTGTATTGGAGGATGTTTTTGTGCCGCTGTATTTCTATCATAGATATCAGGTTGAAGCAGCCGTAAAAGTTATAGGAGGATTGGATTATAGTTATGCTACTAAAGGTGATGGTCAAAATGTGGTAAGTCCTATAGACGTTAAACTCCAGCAACAGACTTTGGACCAGGTATTGAAGTCTTGTTCTGCCGAAAATTTGGCAATTCCAAGGTCTTTGCTAACACTTTTCCCACCAAGGGCATATGGGTATTATAAATCAAGAGAGTCCTTTAAAGGTAAGAATGGAGTAGCTTTTGATCCAGTAAGTGCTGCAAGTACAGCTAGTGATCTTACCTTGAGGTTATTACTTCATCCAGAACGAATGAATAGGGTGGTTCTTCAAAATTCAATCGATAATAAGCAACTTAGTTTGAAAGCTTTATTCGGCCAACTAATAGCCTCAAGTTTTAATCAGATCTATGAGGATTCCTACCTTCAAACTATTAATAGGCAGTATCAAAACAATGTATTGAAGCATTTAATGAATTTGGCAGTTTCTGAAAAAGCGTCCTTCGAGGTGAATGCTCTCGCCTATTCTGCTTTAGAGGATATTGCAAAAAAATGGCTCTCAGAATTGGATGACCCTTATGCCAAGCAGCAACTGCGCCTTATTAATCAATTTAAAGAGGACCCTGAGGATTTCAAGCTAATGTCGTCTCCAAAAATTCCAGATGGGTCTCCTATTGGAATGGATGTCTGTAATTATAACCCTAATTAGATGAAAGTAGACTTACGAAGTGACACGGTGACAAAACCAACTCAAGGAATGCTTGAGACCATGATGTCTGCGCCTGTTGGCGATGATGTGTATAAGGAGGACCCTTCTGTTAATGCACTAGAGAAGCGTCTTACTGAGATGTTTGGTATGGATTCTGCGCTTTTTTTTCCAACCGGAAGTATGGCTAATCAAGCAGCATTGAAACTCCATACAAATCCTGGGGAGCAGGTTATTTGCGATAAATATGCTCATATTTATAATTATGAAGGGGGGGGAGCCTCATTTAATAGTGGAATATCGTGTAAACTAGTCAATGGACAACGTGGAATGTTTACGGCAGAGCAAGCTAAGGAGTGTATTAATCCACCTGATTTTTATCACAGTCCATTAACATCTTTGATCGAAATAGAGAATACGACCAATAAAGGGGGAGGAGCCTGTTGGGATTATCAAGAACTTTTGAAGCTTAGGACTTTGGCAAGCGATCATGGTTTAGGTTTTCATCTGGATGGTGCCAGGCTTTGGAATGCCCTTATTGCAAAAAACGAATCAGCCAAGCTGTATGGTGAAATCTTCGATACTATTTCTGTGTGTCTAAGTAAGGGGCTAGGTTGTCCAATAGGATCTGTACTAATTGGTAAACAAGCTCTTATGGACAAAGCCATGCGTGTGAGGAAAATACTTGGAGGCGGAATGCGTCAGGTAGGTTACTTGGCTGCCGCCGGTTTATACGCTTTGGATCATCATATAGATCGACTGCATGACGATCATATAAAAGCCAAAGAATTAGGTGCTGCACTCGAGAAATCACCAAAGATCAAGTTGGTAGAACCGATTGAAACCAACATAATCATCTTTGAATTAAACAATGATGTGGATGAAGTGACCTATCTTGAAGATCTAAACAAACATCTCATTTCCATAATAGGGATGGGCAGCAACAAACTAAGAATGGTGACACATCTTGATTATTCAGAGGCCATGCATGAGAAGATGCTTAAGTTGTTACCAATTATTTAAACATATCCATTCCTGGAATATTTGGCATGCCTTCTTTAGCAACTGCAGCAAGTTCGGCTTCGTTTATTGCCGTTGCCCGCTCGATGGCCTTATTTATTGTTAGAATGAGATAATCTTCTAACATTTCCTTGTCTTCCAAAAGCGCTTCATTCAGGTCTATAGACTTTATAGTTCGGTTAGCCGTTATTGATATTTTAACTTCACCATTAGAACTAGCTTCATCTATGACTACATGATTCAATCGTTCTTTGGTTTCTTCTACTTTCTTTTGGGCCTCTTTTAATTTATTCATCATGCCCATCATATCTCCAAACATCCTTTTGAGATTAAATTTATATAGTTGCAAAATTAGTAAATTGCGCTTCTTTTCTAATAATTCTGGATAGATAAAAAATGAGTATATCGCAGATGAGACAACCCGTAGCGGAAAAAAAACCTAAATCGCTCAACATCCATAATGACGAACGTATTGATCCCTATTTTTGGATGAATGAGCGCGATAACCCAAAAGTTATTGACCACATTAAGGCAGAAAATGCTTATTGCGATGCTCAAATGGCACACACAAAGAAATTTCAGGAAGATTTGTTTCATGAAATGAAGGCCAGGATTAAGGAAGATGATAATTCTGTTCCTTATAAATATAATGGCTATTGGTATATCACCAGGTTTGAAACAGGCAAAGACTATCCAATTTACACTAGAAAAAAGGAATCATTGGATGCCGTTGAAGAGATCTTGTTTGATTGCAATATAATGGCTAAAGACCATTCCTATTTTAAATTAGTTGGTATAAGTATTAGCCCAGACAATAAAAAAGTAGCCTTTGGTGTAGACACTACAGGTAGAAGGCAATATACCATTCATATAAAGGATCTGACTACCAATGAAGTTCTAATGGATAATATTGAAAATACAACAGGGTCTTCATCCTGGGCAAATGACAATCGCACGTTGTTTTATACCAAAAAGGATCCGGTTACATTGCGGAGTTATCAAATATTGCGTCATTCAATAGGCACTGAATCTGATGTTCTCATTTATGAAGAGCTTGATGATACCTTTGGTGTTGCTGTGTACAAAACCAAGTCCAAGAAATATTTGGTTATTGCCTGTTATAGCACCATGACTAATGAATACCATATTTTGGATGCTGATCATCCGATGGGAAAGTTTGAGATGTTTCAATCGAGAATACGAGGATTAGAATATAGCATATCGCATTATGAGGATCATTTTTACATAATGACAAATAAAGATGGCGCTACCAATTTTAAATTGATGAAAGCTCCCACCGATTCAACAGGAATAGAGAATTGGAACGAAATAATTGCACATAGGAAAGACGTTTTACTCGAAGGTATCGACATATTTAAAGATTATTTAGTTCTATCGGAACGAAGCAATGGCCTTAATTGTCTTAGAATAATTGAATGGGATGGCTCAGAAGATTTTTATTTACCATTTGAAAGTGAAACATATACAGCCTTTACAAGTATCAATGTTGAGTTTAATACAAGCAAACTTAGATTTAATTATAATTCTCTTACGACCCCAGCTTCAATTATAGAATTTGATATGAAAGAGCGGACTCAAGTGATTCTCAAGGAGCAAGAAGTACTCGGGGGATCATTTGACAAGAATAATTACCAATCTGAGCGTTTATGGGCTAATACAGCGGATGGAACCAAGGTGCCAATTTCACTTGTTTACAAAAAGGGTATCGGCTTGGATGGATCTAACCCTTTATTGCAATATGCGTACGGAAGTTATGGTTCTACTGTTGACCCTTATTTTTCATCACTGCGATTAAGTTTATTAGATCGTGGTTTTATTTTCGCTATAGCACATGTAAGGGGTGGAGAATATATGGGGCGCCCATGGTATGAAAATGGAAAATTGCTCAATAAAAAGAATACCTTTTCAGACTTTATAGATTGCTCAAAAACGCTAATAAACAAAGGATACACCTCTGCAAGTCATTTATATGCTATGGGCGGAAGCGCTGGTGGATTACTTATGGGAGTTATTTTAAATGAAGCACCTGAACTTTATAATGGTGTTGTTGCGGCTGTACCATTCGTGGATGTGGTTACAACCATGCTTGATGATTCCATTCCCTTAACTACAGGAGAGTATGATGAATGGGGAAACCCCAATATTGAGGATTTTTATTGGTACATGAAATCGTATTCTCCTTATGATAATGTTGGAGAAAAAACGTATCCCCATATTTTTGTTAGTAGCGGCTTGCATGATTCGCAGGTGCAGTATTGGGAACCAACAAAATGGGTGGCTAAGTTAAGAGAGACCAATCTGTCCGATCATAAGATATTACTACGAACTAACATGGATGCCGGTCATGGTGGGGCTTCAGGTAGATTTGAAGCACTTAAAGAAGATGCTGAAGAATATGCCTTCCTTTTTGATTTAGAAGGAATAACATCCTAGGATTGAAAAAAAATATTAATTTTGCCCCTTGTATCTAAACAATTATAATCCTTATAGTTGTTTGAAATAATTGATATGGATCAAAATAATAATGTTTTTGATAATGTATTACAACTTATAGGTAATACGCCACTCATCAGACTAAATCACATCACTTCGAATTTTAAGGGTCAATATTTTGCAAAAGTTGAAGGGTTCAACCCAGGACATTCAGCAAAGGACCGCATTGCACTTCACATCATTGAAGAAGCTGAGCGGAGAGGTATTTTAAAGCCTGGCGACACAATTATTGAAACCACTTCAGGAAATACTGGATTTAGTATAGCAATGGTAAGTATCCTTAAAGGTTATACTTGTATTTTGGCTGTAAGTTCTAAATCATCGCCAGATAAAATCGACATGTTAAAAGCTATGGGAGCTGAAGTATATGTCTGTCCTGCGCATGTTCCTGCTGATGACCCTAGATCTTATTATGAAGTTGCTAAAAGACTACATACTGAAATTGAAGGTTCGATTTATATCAATCAGTACTTTAATGATTTGAATATTGATGCTCATTATAAAACTACTGGTCCTGAAATATGGTCTCAAACAAATGGTAAGGTGACTCATATAGTGGCTTGTAGTGGAACAGGTGGAACTATTTCTGGAATATCTAGATTCCTTAAGGAGCAGAATCCTGATGTAAAAGTGATTGGAGTAGATGCTTATGGATCTGTTCTTAAAAAGTATCATGAAACTCGAGAGTTTGACGAAAAGGAGATTTATCCATACAGGATTGAAGGATTAGGAAAAAATTTGATTCCTACGGCCACAGATTTTGATAGTATTGATAAGTTTGTAAAGGTCAATGACGAAGATAGTGCTCATTCTGCTAGAGAAATATCGAATAAAGAAGGCATTTTTGTGGGATATACAAGTGGTGCAGCTTTCCAGGCCTTAAAGCAACTAAGTGAGGATAAGGAATTTGGCGAAGAGGATGTTGTTGTTGTAGTATTTCCCGATCATGGATCTCGTTACATGAGTAAAGTATACAGTGATGAATGGATGGAGAAACAAGGATTTTTCGATGCAATCCATGAAAATTCAGAAACTGTAGGATATATAAAGTAAACTAGCTGACTTAAATTGAAACCTGTCATGGCTTCGGCTGTGGCAGGTTTTTTATGTTAAAAAGTCGGTGAATATAATGGTGGAATTAAATTATGTCAAGAACTTAATATATATTAATTTTGCCCAGTTTACAGGGATTTATTTTAACAATTTATTAATATCTATAAAAGGTTGAATGAGATCCAATAGCAAAACTAAATTAATAGCTAGCAACGAAAGGAATGAAGGATTTATTTGATAAGATTTATAGGGATAAAGGACCACTTGGTAAGTGGGCTTCACAAGCCGAAGGATATTTTGTATTTCCAAAGTTAGAAGGTCAGATTTCTAATAGAATGCATTTTCAAGGTAAAGAGGTTATTACTTGGAGTATTAATGACTATTTAGGCCTTGCAAATCATCCTGAAGTAAGGAAAGTTGACGCTGAAGCTGCCCAACAATATGGATCCGCTTATCCAATGGGTGCCAGAATGATGTCTGGACATACCTCTCTTCATGAGCAACTACAAAATGAATTGGCAGCGTTTGTGAATAAGGAAGCAGCTTATTTATTAAATTTTGGCTACCAGGGAATTATGTCTACAATTGATGCTTTAGTAGCTAAGGATGATATCATTGTGTATGATGTTGATTCTCATGCCTGCATTATTGATGGTGTTAGATTGCATATGGGTAAACGATTTACTTACAAGCATAATGATATTGTAAGTTTAGAGAAGAACCTGGAGCGTGCTACAAAAATGGCGGAACAAACCGGTGGCGGTATACTTGTTATTTCTGAAGGTGTTTTTGGAATGAGAGGTGAACAGGGCAAGCTGAAGGAGATAGCTGAATTAAAGAAAAAATATAAGTTCAGATTTTTGGTTGATGATGCCCATGGATTTGGAACCTTAGGTGCAACTGGAGCTGGAGCTGGTGAAGAACAAGGGGTTCAGGATGAAATCGATGTTTACTTTGCCACGTTTGCAAAGTCTTTAGCGAGTACTGGGGCATTTATTGCTGGCGATAAAGAGATCATTGATTATTTAAAATATAACTTACGATCTCAAATGTTTGCAAAATCCTTACAGATGCAATTGGTCATTGGGGCCTTAAAGCGTCTTGATATGCTTAGAAGTATGCCTGAGCTTAAGGCAAAACTTTGGGAAAATGTTGATGCTTTACAGTCTGGACTTAGATCAAGAGGATTTGACCTGGGGACCACTCAAAGTTGTGTTACTCCGGTTTATTTAAAAGGTAGTATACCAGAAGCTATGGCCCTGGTTAAAGACCTTAGAGAAAATCATGGAATCTTCTGCTCAATTGTGGTATATCCAGTGATCCCTAAAGGATTAATACTTTTAAGAATGATTCCTACGGCCACCCATACTCTTAAGGATGTAGAAGAAACTTTAGACGCTTTTGATGCCATAAGAGATAGGCTAGAAAATGGTACTTACCGTAGAATGTCTGCAGCACTGATTGCGGCTATGGGGGAATAGTAAGATTAGAATTTAGTAGATATAAAAAGCCTCTTCGTTTGAAGAGGCTTTATTTGTTTATAGCATTTTCTTATAGGTTTTTCTGCGCTTATAAACCTTGCTATTGAAGTGTTTCCATATTTGAATTGAAGAAAGATTGTCTTCGAGTTCAGGGGTGCGGTAACACCATTCGATACCTTTTTCACGAAAAATGTGGTAATAGTGATTAAAAATTAAAGCGTGTATACCCTTGTTTTGGTATTTAGGGTGAATACCAATCAAATAGAAGATAGCATCTTTACTCTTCTTTCTAGCTCTTAATATTTTTAAAAAACCAAATGGAAAAAGACGTCCTTTTATATCCTGTATGGTCTGAGAGAAGGATGGCATAACCACGGCAAATGCAATTAGCTCGTTTTGCTCATTAACTATGAAATTGATGAACTCAGGATTGACGAATTTTATAAACTTCTTTTTAAAATATTCTTTTTGCAGATCTGTGATCTCAACAAATGATGATAATCGGGCGTAGGACTCATTGAATAAATCAAACATGTCATCAACGTGAGGCATTATATCCTTAGTAGAATTAAACCTCAGGGATTTTACTTTATAGCGTTTACTTATAAGATCCTTTGCCTTTAAAAAAGATTCCGGATTAGTGGACGGGAAATAAAATTTACTTTCCTGGTAAGTTTTTTCTGTTGTAAACCCATAACTTTCATAATGATCTAGGTAATAGGGTTCATTATACCAGGTCATCATAGAAGCTCTGGAATCAAATCCCTCAAATAAAACACCCACCTTATCCATATTGGAAAAACCGACCGGTCCTTCTGCAAATTCAAGATTATTTTCTTTGGCGATTTCAAAAACTTTATCAAATAGGGCCTTACTAACAGCTTTATCATCAATAAAATCCATCCAACCAAAACGCATTTTTTTAACGCCTTGATTATTAACTTCCAGCCAATTAATTATGGCAGCGACTCTTCCAACTACCTCACCATCCTTATACGCTAGAAATAGTTGAGCTTCCGCGTCATGAAATACGGGGTTAACGTCTTCATTAAAAGTTTCTAATTCCTGAGATATGATGGGAGGTACCCAATATGGATGATTGTCATAAATTTTGAATGGGAACTTTATAAAGGTAAGTTTATCTTTTTTGGATATTACTTTTTTTACCTCGATCATAGAGTGACTGATTGGTATTTAGTTAGGCTACAAAGTTAGTTGGAATTTTCTTTTTCCTCCTCAAGAGCTTCGCGTGTTGCTTTTTCAATGGCCTTACTGTCATCATGAAAATCAAATCGGTAAGACGCACCAAGACTAAAATTAAAGACTGATGGTGTGTCCTTAGCGTTAAAGGTAATGTTGGTATCTAACTGAAAATTTTTGTTCCAAAGATAAGCCCCACCCAGCCTGAATAAATTATCAGCATAAAAGTCACTGTTGATACCTTGTATCTCACCAAACACAACCCATTGTTGATTAATAGCCTTTGTTAATGTTAAGATATATTGGAATTCAGGGTCATCACTTCCAATTCGATCATAACTAAAATTCATAACATAAACCCATCCATTGAAGAAATTATGCTGCGTCGCAAGCCTTACTTTAGGACTAAAACCTTCAACTAGGGGAGGTGTGTACGGACTGTCTGGAGCGTCATAATTGGCACCTGCATAAATTGAAACAGCAGGAATTAACCAACTCCATTGAAATCTATTATTGGCATGATAACTCTTAAGATTTGGCTTCTCATCTTCAAGGGACTTATAAGGGTCATATATCAGATAGTTAGCTCCAATAGCAAAATATCTAAAGTTAGCACGATTTCCTTCTTGAGGAATACTGGTGCTATTAATTGTTTTTCTGTCATTCTGATAATCTAAATCCACGTTAATTTCTAATTGTTCCCAGAATAAACCAAAACGAGCTGCGAAATTGACAGCAAATCCAGATACATCTTCCTGAAGTAATGAATGCTTTTCTGTTACAGAACGGCCACCAAGTTCAAATTGAAGAACATTGGTTCCTACAGAATAGGCACTTTTGGAGGCGCCGGGTCTGTTGGAGTTAATGACATCCGTGTATTGAGCATGAGATGAAAATGATAAAAAAGCACATAAAAGCAGGTTTAGAATAACAGGGAGTCGCATGTAGTTTAGTTTGGATGCAAAAATATGCAATTAATCAATTTTTTAAGAATATTAAGAAAGAATGCCCTACTATAGTCGTACTTTTATCCCAACATTACTGAATTAATGACTTATTTTGCATCAATTGTGGGTTTATTAAAAACGTTATTAATAATAATTCTGGTTTATCTAGGTGTTAAATCCCTAGCTAGATTATTTGCGCCATTTTTATTGCGCTTTGTTGCTAAAAAGGCAGAACAGCGCTTTGGGGGCAATTTTCAGACTAATGATTATTCTCAAAAAAGCAGTGTAAAAGAGGGCGAAACTGTTATCGATAAAATGCCTAATCCTCAAAAAAAATCAAATGATACCGTTGGGGAGTATATTGAGTATGAAGAGGTGGATTAGAATTATTTGATCTTACCCCATCAGTATTTAAAAATTAAGTACTTTTCTTGCGAATTCCATCTAATCTAAATGACTGATAAAATAAAACAACTATTGCCACATCTGATTGTGATAATAGGGTTCGTGGTAATCTCTCTTGCTTACTTTAATCCAGTTTTGCAGGGAAAAAAGATCTTCCAAAGTGATATCATGCATTATATTGGCATGGCACAACAACAAAAAGAATTCGCCAAAGCTACCGGTGAAGAAACTTATTGGACCAACAGTGCCTTTGGCGGAATGCCTACATATCAGCTGGGTGCCAAATATCCTCATAACTACATTAAGAAAATTGATCTGACCTTAAGATTCTTGCCGAGACCCGCAGATTACCTTTTTCTTTATTTAATTGGATTTTACATACTGTTGTTATCCTTAAAAGTTGATTTTAAGATTTCGGCAATTGGTGCTCTAGCTTTTGGATTTTCAACTTACTTGATAATAATTCTTGGAGTAGGGCACAATGCCAAAGCACATGCCATAGCCTACATGCCACTGGTATTATCTGGAATTGTTTTGACTTTTAGAAAGCAATATGTCTTAGGTTTTATCCTTACGACCATTGCTCTTGGGTTAGAGTTAGTTGCCAACCATTTTCAGATGACCTATTATCTATTGCTTTTGGTTATAGTTCTGGGCATAGCTTATCTGGTTGATGCTTATAAAAAGAAAGAACTTCCTGTTTTTTTTAAATCATTAGGTATTCTTGTTGTCGCAGCAATACTAGCAGTTGGCTTAAACGCTACTAATATAATGGCTACTCAAGAATATGTTAAAGTCAGCACAAGAGGTAAAAGTGAGCTAACAATTAATGCCGACGGTTCTCCTAAGATGGTATCGTCGGGTTTGGATAAAGACTATATTACAGAATACAGTTATGGGGTTCTTGAATCCTTTAATCTATTCATTCCAAATTTTATGGGAGGCGGGAGTTATGAAGATGTGGGTAAAGATTCAGAAACCTACAAAGCCTTTATTGCCCTTGGTGCTTCACCCATAGATGCTTTAGATCAGGCGAGATCGGCACCAATGTATTGGGGAGATCAGCCCATTGTAGAAGCTCCAGCCTATATTGGTGCTATCATTATATTTCTTTTTATCATAGGACTAATCCTGGTTAGAGGAAAGGTTAAATGGTGGTTATTGGCTGGTTTAATATTTAGTCTGCTTTTATCTTTTGGTAAGAATTTTAGCTTACTCACTGATCTATTTATTGATTATGTGCCCTTATATAACAAGTTTAGGGCCGTTAGTTCCATTCAAGTTATTCTTGAATTGTGTGCCCCAGCACTTGGTATATTAGGGTTAATGCAATTTTTCTCTTCTAAAACTTCTATAGAAGAACGACAGAAAGCCTTGAAGTACGCCTTGGGAATTACTGGCGGATTAGCTCTAATTTTCTTAGTGCTCAAATCTTCATTATTTGACTTTGCCTCACTTAGAGATGCACAGTATAGACAATATTACGGACAGTCTTTTGTTGATGCCTTGATTGAGGATCGAAAGACTTTTTTTACTTCAGATACAATTAGGACGTTAGCCTTAGTCCTCATTGTAAGTGGCTTATTATATGCTTTTATAAAAGACAAGCTATCAAAAACAATAACTATTTTTTGTGTTGGGGTACTTATTTTAATAGATCTAACACTCGTTGATTGGCGTTACGTAAACAATGATAGTTTCGTGTCAGCTATAAAAGTTGATAAACCTTATTCTTCCAATATAGCTGATAAAGAGATATTAAATGATAAGGGCCATTTTAGAGTTTTTGATTTGAGTAATGAGGGTAGAAGAGCACCAGCTAGGGCTGCTTATTTTCATAATTCTCTTACGGGTTATCATGCTGCTAAAATTGGAAGGGTAGATGAGCTTCTGGACTTTTATGTATACAAAAACAATATAAATGTCCTTAATATGCTTAATACTAAATATATTATCGCCGAGGACGAAACTGGCTCGCTATTATCATATGAAAATGAAGAAGCCAATGGAAATGCCTGGTTTGTAAAATCAGTTACTACTGTTGAATCGGCTAATGATGAACTATTACAATTAGACAGTTTGGATAATAAAAATGTTGCACTGATTAGATCTAATCTATTTGAGGCAGCTAATTTAAAGTCCAACTATGTACAGACGGATTCACTAACTCAAATTAGACTTCAAAGTCATCAGCCCAATTATCTAATTTATGGTTCAAGTTCAGATAATGATGGTTACGCTGTTTTTTCAGAGATCTATTACACGGATGGATGGCAGGCCTACCTGGATGGAAATCCAGTTGATCATCAACAAGTAAATTATGTGTTGAGAGGATTGGAAATCCCAGCTGGATCTCATAAAATAGAGTTTAGGTTTGAACCTAAGGTTGTGCAGACTGGTAGTACCATAGCATTAGGGAGTTCTATTACAGTTGTCCTTCTTCTGGCATTTGGTTTGTTTTGGCAGTATAAAAAACCAGACGAAAAAGTTTAAGCATGTCTCAAAAGCATGTACTTATTATTACCTACTATTGGCCTCCAGCAGGTGGGCCAGGTGTCCAGCGTTGGTTGAAATTCTGTAAGTATCTACCTGAGAATGGCATTACGCCAATTGTTTATTGCCCTGAAAATCCAACATACCCCATTGAAGACAAATCACTAGTCGACGAAATTCCAGAAGGAATTGAGGTCGTTAAATCGCCTATTTCTGAGCCATACAAATGGTCAGGAATGCTCTCTAAGAAATCAACAAAAGCAATAAGTTCTGGTATTATATCAGATACAAAAAGCCAATCACTCACAGAACGCCTCATGTTATTTGTTAGAGGTAATTTTTTTATTCCAGACGCCCGTAAAAACTGGGTAAAACCCTCTGTAAAGATATTGTCTACATTAATAAAAGATCGTTCTATAAATACAGTGATAACCACTGGGCCTCCTCATAGCCTTCATCTAATTGGATTAGAATTAAAAGAAACTTTGAAAATCAATTGGCTTGCAGATTTTAGAGACCCTTGGACCAGTATAGGTTATCACAAGTCATTGAAATTGTTATCCAGATCTAGGGTTAAACACAAAGCTCTTGAGAAAAAAGTCTTGAACACTGCAGATGGCATAATAGTAACAAGCAATAACACTAGATCGGAGTTTGCAGCATTGACCAATATACCCCTTGAAGTAATCACCAATGGATATGATGCTCATGACATACCTAAGCAAGAATTAGATAACAAATTCACCATTTCTCACATTGGATCCTTATTATCAAATAGAAACCCCAAGATTCTTTGGGAAGCACTCTCAGAAATGGTATTGGAAAACGCGGAGTTTGAATCTGATTTACAAATTAACCTGGTCGGTGTTATAAGCGAAGATGTGATTGCAGCTTTGGGAGGTTATGGGTTGTCTAATAGTTTAAATGTAATAGGGTATGTATCGCATAAAGAAGCAATTAAGTGTCAGCTAAGATCTCAATTATTGTTGCTAATTGAAATTGATTCTGAAGAAACAAAAGCCATTATTCCAGGAAAACTCTTTGAATATCTTCAATCGGATCGGCCTATTTTAGCCTTAGGACCAGAAGGATCTGATGTTGAGCGCATTCTATTTGAAACTAATGCGGGTAAGTATTTTTATTACAAGCAGAAGGAGGGTCTAAAAAATCACCTTAAAGAATGCTACTTGAAATATAAGGATCATAATCTAATCAATCACCCCATTGGTCTTAAACAGTTTTCAAGACGTGAGTTGACCAAGAAGCTAGCTTCGGTTATACAATCCTATTAATAAAAGAAAGTCCCCCAAGGTGCTTTGAGGCACACACTTGAAGGACTCTCGCAACCAACCAAAAAAATCAATCAATTAGGGCTTCTTGAACTTCTTCTTTCAGAGGTTTTCGTTTTAGTTAGACCTCTCGATTTATTGGATGACCTGCTCTTGCTTTTTGTTTTAATTGATTTAGATCTGGAATCATATCTTTTTGGTGTAACGGATACTCGGGAATTCTTTGTTCTAGAATTAGATCTGTTATCAACCTTTGATATTGACTTTTTACTTCTAAGATCAGATCCTTTTCTTCCATTAGCCCTGTTTGATTTATTTGTTTTATAATTTGTACTAACTCTATTATCTCTAAGCGTACGGTTCCGCTCTTTATTTGATCGTAGATTTCTATTATTAGAACTGGCATTTGGGTTTCTATCTGTCGTTTGCACATAAGACCTTGTTCTTTCTGACTGCGCAACTCTTGATGACGAACTTCTAGAACTATAGCGCCTGTTATAGTTTTCAGCAACTTGTCTGTCTCTTGAATTTCGAGCCTCCTGTCTGTAGCGATTGGTATAACCCTTACGAATATGACCGTTTCTAGCATAAGCTCTTCGGCTAGCTACAACAGAATATCTATAATTGTTCACATATGGTCTGTAGTATACATGCCTTATGGGATTATAGAATGCTCTGTAAGGTCTTGCGTAGACCACACAGTAATTCACCGCAGGTATTGCATAATAACGGTGCCATGGCCTGTAAACATAGAACCTGTTATATGGGTTAATGTAACCAGAGAAGTTAACAATAACATTATTGTTAAAGACTACATTTAAGCCTCCAACGCCAACTAAGTGACCAAATCTATTATATTGAATTCCAATGGTACCTATTTGTATTACTCTACCAAAATCATCATAATACACCGGGGTGTTTTCAATTTGAATTGCGGCACCAAAAGCATCATACTGTATATAAGGATTGTAATTAAATCCAGCATTAAAACTGAAGTTATTCACCGACAATCCCAATGTAACATTGGTACCATATCCAGGAAATGAAAAATCAAACTGACCATCAGGAAAAACTGCAAATTCGATTTGATTCTCTACAAATACAATTGAATTATTATAGAATAAAGAACCATAATTTACATACTCTTCAGATTTTAATTCTGAAGCAAACATTGATTGATTGGTTAGAAGAAATACTGCTAATACGGATAAAATAATTGCCTTCATAACTTTCAGATTTAAGGTTCAAAAGGTAGAAATCAAACAGCATGCCAAAAATATAACTTATTGATTTCCAGCATCTATTTAAAACAGTATCGATGTATGTGCTATTTATGATTATTTTGTAGATTAGAGTAGTTATTATCTGATGTCAATGAATGATAAGCCTGTTCCGATAGAATACGACGAAAGTAAAATGGTTTCTTGCCAGAACTGCGATGAAATTTATGAAGAGGGGGCAAAATTTTGTCCACATTGTGGACAAAAAACTAGTGATGATCTTACCATAGGTGTTTTGTTTTATAACACTATTAGTAATTATTTTTCATTTGATGCACGGTTTTTAAAGAGTTTTCTGCCCTTAATGTTCAGACCAGGTTATCTAGCTTCTAAATTTATACAAGGTAAGCGACTGATGTATTTGCACCCGGCTCAAATGTATTTGTTTGTTTCTGTTATATTCTTCTTCATCATTTCCTTCAGTACTAGGGATTTGGTCTCTAAGGCAGATGAGATTAATCAAAAGGTAGCAGAATCTGAAATAATTGATGACCTGTCTGCCGAAGCACAACAAGCAGTGGATTCTGTAGCTAAAGCAGAAGTACTCAAGCAAATGGAAACAAACCCAGCTTTATTTGGGCTAGATGATGAACAAAAAGCTCAAGTCGATTCCATAGTAAAATCAAATGTGAAGTTAAAGAATGTCGATTTAGGAAAGATAGAAATGGATGAGACGATGTCTGATTCTATTGGTGTTCCAAATGTTAACGTTAGTGGTGTGTCTTGGGATTTTAATAGAAAAATGGTCGACTCATTAATTGATATTGGTGCTGAAGACAAGGAAATATATAAGGCTATGGGCTTATCTGAAGATGATGGCTTTCTAAAGCGTCGACTATTTAAAAATATGCTTTCTCTTTATAAGGGAAAAGGGGCGGGATCAATTGTCCAGGCATTTTTTGATAGTATCCCTTTGGCCATGTTTTTCTTGTTGCCAATTTTCGCATTAATTCTCAAGATCTTTTACTTCAACAAAGGAAAATATGCACATCATTTGGTATTTAGCTTTTATTACTTCTCGTTTCTATTTACAGTTTTTGCTATAGTTTTTGCTGTCAATAGATTTGTATACGAAGTACCAGACTGGATCGACTGGTTAGTGGCATTATCTACATTCCTTTATTTCTTAATCGCTCTGATTACTTTTTATAAGCAGAATTGGTTTCTATCTCTAATAAAAAGTGGCATAATATCATTTGTTTTTTTACTACTGGTTATACCAATGGCATTAGTTGTATTGATAGGATTTTCATTTTTGTTTTACTAGTTAGACATTAAGCTTATCCCTAAGGTATTCGCCAGTAATTGATTCTGTTTGTTTAATAATATCCTCAGGAGTCCCAAATGCTGCCATATGACCACCATGTTTTCCGCCACCTGGACCAAGATCAATTATGTGATCGGCACATTTAATCAGATCAATATTGTGTTCAATAATAATAATAGAATGTCCTTTTGAAATCAGGGCATTAAAAGAGGTCAATAATTTTTGGATATCGTCAAAATGAAGTCCTGTTGTGGGTTCATCAAAAATAAAGAGGGTATTAGGTGCATTTTGCCCTTTACCTAAGAATGATGCGAGCTTTATGCGCTGAGCTTCTCCGCCAGAAAGAGTAGAAGAGGATTGCCCTAAAGTTACATACCCTAAGCCAACATCTTGAAGTGGTTGAAGTTTGTTTTTTATTTTAAAAGAATCATTCTCATCAAAAAAAGTGATAGCATCATCAATAGTAAGTTCCAATATATCAGATATAGATTTTTCGCCAAATTTGACTTCAAGAACTTCTTTCTTAAAACGTTTGCCATTACAAGTCTCACAGGTTAGATGAACATCTGCCATAAACTGCATCTCAATGGTGACAACTCCTTCGCCTTTGCAGGTTTCACAGCGGCCGCCATCAACATTGAAACTGAAATGTTTAGGTTGATATTTTCTTATTTTACTTAATTTCTGACTTGCAAAAAGTGAACGGATGTCATCATAAGCTTTGATATAGGTGACTGGGTTTGACCTTGAAGATCTTCCAATAGGGTTTTGATCAATAAACTCAACTTGTTCAATGCAACTGAAATTACCTTCTAAACTAGTAAACTCGCCAATTCTATCACTAAATCCAGTAAATTCTTTCTGTAAGGCAGGATACAGTATGTTTTTTACCAATGTGGATTTACCACTTCCTGAGACTCCGGTAATAACGGTAAGCGATTCAAGTGGAAAACTAACATCAATGTTCTTTAAATTATGCTCCCTTGCTCCTTTAATAGTAACCTGATATTTAGAGTTGCGTCGTTTGGTTGGAACTTTAATAGCCAGGTTGCCATTTAAATAATTAGCTGTTAATGTATTTGATTCTAAAATGTCTTTAAAGTTTCCAGTAGCTACAACCTCACCACCAAAAGTTCCAGCTTTAGGACCAATATCAATGATGGTGTCTGCAGCTCTCATGATAT
This sequence comes from Winogradskyella aurantiaca, assembly GCF_003362725.1. GTDB lineage: Bacteria > Bacteroidota > Bacteroidia > Flavobacteriales > Flavobacteriaceae > Winogradskyella_A > Winogradskyella_A aurantiaca. Next base: position 59,209 of record NZ_QKTV01000007.1, on the reverse strand, counting down.
CCTCATCATGTTCTACAACAATTACTGTATTACCTAGATTTCGTAACGACTGAAGTACCGAAATTAGACGTTCAGTGTCCTTTGGGTGCAGACCAATACTAGGCTCGTCAAGGATATACATAGAACCTACCAGACTGCTGCCAAGTGATGTTGCTAGATTAATTCGCTGGCTCTCTCCACCTGAAAGGGTGTTAGATTTACGATTGAGTGTTAAATAATCTAACCCCACATTTGAAAGAAATTCTAATCGGGAGTTAATCTCTACTAATAGTCGTTTGGCAATGGATTTCTGGTATTGGTTTAATTCCAGGTTTTTAAAAAAGTCTCCAAGTTCATCAAGTGGTAAATCTACTAAATCTGTAATGGCTGCCCCGTTAATCTTAACATACTCAGCTTCCTTTCGTAAACGTTTACCATGACAGGTCGAACATTTTGTTTTACCTCTATATCGGGACAACATGACTCGATTCTGAATTTTATATGCCTTAGCCTCTAATTCCTCAAAAAAACTATTTAATCCCTCAAAATATTCGTTTCCAGTCCAAATGAGATCTTTTTGTTCCTGTGTTAGCTCGAAGAATGGTTTATGAATGGGAAAATTGAATTTATGACTATTATTAACCAGTTGATCACGATACCAACTCATACTTTCACCACGCCAAGGGAAAATGGCATTTTCAAAAACAGATAGAGCGGTGTTTGGGATAACCAAATCTTCGTCAATGCCAATGACATCACCGTAACCTTCACATTTAGGGCAAGCTCCATAGGGATTGTTAAAGCTGAACAAGTGAACATTTGGTTCGAGAAATAGCATTCCATCTTCTTCAAATTTATTGTTGAAAACGGCCCGTTCTTTAGTTTCTAAACTTTCTATAATACATTCACCACGCCCTTCAAAAAAAGCTGTTTCAATGGCATCCGCTAATCTATTTTTAAAATCTTCATTGTTGGAGTAGACAATTCTGTCAACGACCAGAAAAACAGTATCCTGAACTGCTGATTCCAGTGCTTGTTCAATTCGCATTACTTCAGGTCCAATTTTAACTCTAGAATATCCCTGCTGCAGAAGCGCTTTAAGCTTATCTTCTATAGCTCTTCCTTCTTCCAATACTATTTTTGAAAGCAGCAGATGTTTACTGCGTTCCTCAAACACAGATATGTAATCTAAAACATCAGTTACGCTGTGTTTTTTAACCAGTTTCCCTGAAATAGGTGAGAAGGTTTCACCAATTCTGGCAAATAGTAATTTTAGATAATCATAAATCTCAGTGGTAGTCCCAACTGTTGAACGTGGATTGGTAGAATTAACTTTTTGCTCGATTGCTATGGCTGGTGCAATGCCTTTAATGTAATCAACTTGTGGCTTATTGAGTCTTCCTAAGAATTGTCTTGCATAACTAGATAAACTCTCAACATAACGCCTTTGACCTTCAGCGTACAAGGTGTCAAATGCCAAACTGGACTTGCCAGAACCTGATAAACCTGTAATAACAACCAACTCATTTCTAGGAATGACTACATCGATATTTTTAAGGTTATGAAGCCTTGCCCCCTTAATTAATATATGGCTTTTTGGGTCTATTGATTTTAGTGTTTGACTCATGTGATTTATCGCAGAATTTTGCAAAGATACAAGAAGAATTTCTGCTGTGAAACCAAGATTAACTGTAGATTTAAATGTTAAAATTTAGAGTCGTTTCTTGCAATTTCAATTTGTTTGTTGTTATATTTGGAATACAAACCACGGAAAAACAACCGCATATAGGATAATATTACTTTAAGAAAAACGTAACCCCAAGTCTAGAATTCTTAGTTCTGGACCTTAAAGTAAATATTATGAACAACAACTTGATCAATGATGCGGTGCTTGTTAAAAATTACATTGACGGACACGAGCATGCTTTAGCCACCTTAATTCAAAGGCACAAACAAAAGATTTATGCTTTTATTTATTCCAAAGTATATGATAGGGATATTACCGAAGACATATTTCAGGACACGTTTGTTAAGGTAATTAGAACACTTAAGCTTGGACGATACAATGAAGAGGGTAAGTTTTTGCCATGGGTGATGCGCATTGCCCATAACTTAGTAATCGATCATTTTAGAAAGAATAATAGAATGCCAAAATTTGATAATGCCGGTGATTTCAATATTTTCTCCGTCTTAGGTGACGGCAATCTAAATGCAGAAAAACGAATGATAAAAAGTCAGGTAGAAGAAGATGTAAAGCGGCTTATTGAGGAGTTACCGGAAGATCAGAAACAAGTATTGTTAATGCGTATGTATCAGGATATGAGCTTTAAAGAAATATCCGAACGTACAGGTGTGAGCATTAATACAGCTCTTGGCCGTATGCGTTACGCACTAATTAATCTTAGAAAAATTATTGAACAGAATAATATAATTTTGACCAACTGATGCAATAAGGTTTAGGAATTGCCGTTATACCTATGTAAATCAAACATAAAATATGGCAAAACTTTACTCTAATTGTACCCCGAAATCACAGAACCTACAACCAAAAGATGAGACAATTAAGCATCTTCTGGATTATTCAAAGGCTTTAAGTGTTATATGTTATAATAAATTGAAGTTTGAAGCACTTCTTAATTAATTCAACAATCCCGATTTTTTAATCGGGATTTTTATTTTCTGATGCTTTAAGTTATTCTTTGAGTAAATTATTTTTTGGCTTTCAAATATGAATTTATAACTGATTTTCTCCCAATGGTTTTGGTTATGATGTCTTTATCAAGATCCCAGCCTCTAGCCGGTGAGTATTCTCGGCCATACCAAATTATTTGAAGATGTAAATCATTCCACAGTTCTTCAGGAAACAGGCGTTTAGCGTCTCTTTCGGTTTGTACTACATTTTTACCATTACTCAAATTCCAACGATACATTAATCTATGAATATGAGTATCTACAGGAAACGCTGGAATTCCAAAAGCTTGCGATAAAACAACGGCAGCTGTTTTATGCCCTACGGCAGGTAATGCTTCTAGCTCTTCATAGGTTTTTGGAACTTTGCCACTATGCTTGTCAATAAGTATATGAGACAAGCCATAAATACCTTTACTTTTCATTGGTGACAAACCAACAGGCTTAATGATTTCTCTAATTTCATCAACTGATAGCTTAATCATATCATAAGGATTATCAGCCTTTTTAAACAATAAAGGTGTAATTTGATTAACACGTACATCAGTGCTTTGTGCAGACATTAATACCGCAATAAGAAGGGTATAAGGATCTTTATGATCTAATGGAACTGGGATACTTGGATATAACTCATTTAACGTATTTATAACAAACTGTACCTTTTCTTGCTTGGTCATGGATCGTATTTTTACAAAAACACAAAATTAAGGATAATGACACACTTAAAAGTAGGGGATAAGGCACCTGAATTTGAAGCTTTAGATCAATCAGGAAACACGATAAAATCAAGTGATTACAATGGAAAAAAACTTGTGTTGTTTTTCTATCCAAAGGCTAGTACGCCTGGGTGTACCGCAGAAGCTTGTAATCTTAGTGATAATTATGAACGTTTCACAGCTAAAGGGTATGATATTCTAGGTGTTAGTGCCGATTCTCAGAAACGACAAAGTAATTTTAAGGATAAATACGGTTTCCCATATCCATTATTAGCTGATGAAGACAAGGCGGTGATTAATGCCTTCGGTGTGTGGGGACCTAAGAAGTTTATGGGAAAAGAATACGATGGAATTCATAGAACGACATTCGTCATTAATGAGGAAGGAATTCTGGAAGATGTAATCACCAAAGTAAAAACAAAGGATCATACAAGTCAGATTCTATAAAACCTAAAAAGCGACCATAGTCGCTTTTTTTTATCGTTTTTGTAAGACTTCTTCAGACTCAAATCCAAACAAGGCTTTTTCTTTTATAAGTTTTGCTATACCTTCTGGCAACATTGGTTCCCAGCCCTCTTTGCCATTTGCAATCATAGCTAACACTTCTCTTGAGAAAATGTCCAAAATTGTTGGATCGTAGTCAGCAATATCTACAACCTTTCCATTATACTTAAAGAACTTGTAAAGTTCTTTCATTCGCGGGTGAACTTTGAGCGTTTCACTTGTAATGATCACATCATTCTTAATGTCATGCATTGGATATAAATATACGCGCAAGTCTTTGAAGAACAATTTACCGAAGGCTTCCAATATACCGCCACTTAAATGACGATAGTACTTTTCATCAAATATATCTACAAGATTGTTGACACCCATTGCTAAGCCCATGCGGTTCTTGGTATAAAGAGAGAAATACTCAACAAGTCTGTAGTACTCCTTAAAGTTTGATATCATTACAGTTTGTCCCAGTGAGCACAATAATTCTGCTCTGTCCATAAAGTCCTGCTCATCTATTTCACCCTCAGCTCTTAGGTTTGATAAGGTAATTTCGCATATGCAAATTGTCTTATCCTTTTCAACCTTATTCTCTTTAATAAACATGTCATAGGAATTCTCAAACATGTCCATATTAACTTTGGTTACGGGTCTAAACGATCCTCTAAGAGCCAAAATGTTCTTTTTATATAGTACTCTTGCAGGTAATACGTTGTTCCCATCTGGCGCAAACATTACAGCATCAGTCATTCCGTTTTTAACAAGTTGTAAACTCATTAACCGGTTATCTACAGATTCAAAAACGGGACCTTCAAAATTAACCATGTCAATTTCAAGCTGGTCTTTATCCAAGTGATCGTAGAGGTAACGCAATAATTTTTTAGGCTCGTTGTATTTATAAAAGGCACCATAGATAAGGTTAACCCCTAAAACACCTAATGTTTCTTGTTGTAATCTAGCATCATTCTCTTTAAATCTTAGATGGAGGACAATGGTGTTGTAAGCTTGACCTGGTTTTACTTGAAATTTTATTCCAACCCATCCATGGCCTTTAAATTTTTTAGCAAAATCAATTGTTGCCACCGTGTTAGCATAGGTGAAAAATATTTTACTTGGGTGCTTATCACGAGTAATGCGTTTTTCTATCAGATCCATTTCCAGATCTAGCATTTTGCGCAATCGGGCCTCGGTTACATATCGTTTATCGTCTTCAATACCATATATAGCATCACTGAAGTCTTTATCATAGGCAGACATGGTTTTTGCAATGGTACCTGAGGCACCACCAGCTCTAAAAAATTGACGAACAGTTTCTTGGCCTGCACCAATTTCTGCAAAAGTCCCATAGATATCTGCATTTAAATTGATACGTAGTGCTTTGTCCTTTGTCGAGGGTATGTTCTCAAATTTAGATTCTCCTTGATATGTAATTTCAGCCATAATACTTAGGTTTTAAAGGCCTTACAAAGGTATTGTTTTAGGATTCCAAACAAAAAAATAAACTTATTTTTGTTTAAAACTTAACACAATTTGAAGGTCACCTTTTTAGGAACGGGTACATCTCAAGGCATTCCAGTCATAGGAAGTACGCATCCAGTATGTTTAAGTGAAAATCCAAAGGATAAACGACTGCGTGTTTCCATTTTGGTGCAATGGGATCAATATAATTATGTGGTAGACTGTGGTCCTGACTTCAGACAGCAAATGCTTAAAGCCAACTGCTCAAAAATTGATGGCATTCTGTTTACCCACGAACATGCAGATCATACAATGGGGTTAGATGATATTCGCCCCTTCTTTTTTAGACAAGGGGAAATTGATATTTACGCACATAAACGTGTGATTAATGCACTTAAAACAAGATTTGACTATATTTTTCAAACCGAAAATAAGTATCCCGGTGCCCCTGATGTAAATGTCCACATTATTGAGAATAAATCTTTTGATTTAGATGGTTTGGAAGTTATTCCTGTGGATGGGCTACATCATAATCTTCAGGTTTACGGATTTAGATTTAAGGATTTTGCCTATTTGACCGATATGAAAACCGTTCCAGACGCTGAAGTAAGAAAACTGAATAACCTGGATGTTCTAGTTCTTAATGCTTTAAGAGAAGAACCTCACATGTCCCATTTTAACCTTGAGGAGGCTCTTGCTTTTATAGATCGGGTAAAACCCAAAAAAGCATATTTAACACATATAAGTCACTTGCTCGGTTTTCATGATGAAGTGTCCAAAAAGTTGCCATCCAATGTGTTTTTAGCCTATGACAATCTTCAAATCACTATTTAAATGAAAAGACACCTATTTTTATATCTATTTCTATTTGCATTGTTAACTGTCGTATTTCAATATGTGAATTCTAAAAAAATCATTGAAAAATACGAGACAGATATCCAAGACTTGAAACAAAAGGTCAGTCTTCAAGACTCTATTAATTTGAGCCTAAATGATGATAATTTTGATCTCTCTTATTTCAAATTCTCCAAAAATGAGGAGGCCATGTATTATTTCGAACGTCAGGACTATCGGGTCGATTCTTTAGAGGCTGCCATATTTGATGCGCTCTATGCTACAAATGTCTACAAGGGTGAGGAGCACCCATTAATACCATATGTTTCTATGACCGATAGACCTATATTAATCAATAAAGCAAGAATTCTAAATCACCGCTGGATCATTGCAGATTACACAGATGGTCAATACACGGGTGAGATATTCTTGAACTACAATGTGGTATCGAAGGATAGTATTAGCTTTAAGCTTTCAGATTATCTGATGTTTCCAAGGTATTAATCAGATTCTCGATAAAAGCCAATTCTTGAAATCAAAGAAATTTTGTGGTGCTACACCATGTCCTACTGGATATTCTTTGTATTCATTTTTAATACTCAGTTTATTAAGGAAATTTGGTGTTTTTCGTGCCCATTCAACGGGAATCACCTGATCTGCGCTACCATGTGAACTGTACACTTGAAGATGTTCATAATGATTGATAGAATCACTTACATTTATAATATCTGGATTTACATAACCACTAAGACCAACAACATTTTTTATCAATTGAGGATAAGATAATGCCACGGCCAGACTTAAAATGGTGCCCTGGCTAAATCCAAGAAGTGTTATATTATCACTATTTATGGGATAAAATTCACATGCTTGATCAATAAATTGTGCTATTAGATCACGGGATTTTATTGCTTGTTCATTATTACTCCATTTACCTTGCTCGGCATCAAAATTAATGGCGTACCAGGCATTTCCGTAGGGTTGCAATGGGTAGGGTGCTTTAAGTGATATAATAAATAGTTCGTCCGGTAATTCCGAGGCAAAAGAAAACAAATCATTCTCATCACTGCCATATCCATGACACATGATCAATAAAGGTGCATTGTCTGAAAGAGTCGAAGGGCGTTGGAGGTGGTCTAGAACAAATTGCATTTACTGCCCAATGGATTTAAATAGTTTTTGAAATAAAGGCCCAATACCAGGTATAGTAGTGGTCTTACCATTAAAAGCGTCTATAATGCCAAAAATGTAAAGCCCTAGAAAAACTATCCAGAATGCGGTAGTTACATTCCAACTATCAAATCCACCAATCATATAAGCAATAATTATGTACGACAATCCTAACCCAAGGGCTTGTCTAATATGATAGGATGTAAAGGTGTTGCGTCTTTCCTGATTCATAAAAAACGCGATAAGTGTACCGAACAAGGTTAAATAAGCAATACAGGCGTAAGTCTTCCCGTCTTTTACTTCTTGATTAGTCATTCTTTAATACTACTTGATTATTGGCAATAATACCATAAACTTTACCTTTAAGCTTATGACCTAAGAAACAACTGTTTTTGGATTTTGAAAAGATATGTTCGTCACTGAACTCAAATTCCTTGTCAGGGTCAAATAAGCTTAAGTCAGCCAATTCACCAACAGATATATGACTATCATTTTGATTAAATCGTCTTTTGCCATTTAGGAGTAAGCTAATAGTCTTTTTGGTGGTAAAAACAGTATTTAAGACCCCAAAGGCCGATTCTAAACCAATTGTTCCGTCAGTAGCATTATCAAATTCTATATTCTTATGTTCAACATCGAGAGGATAATGGTCCGTCGTTACCATATCTATAGAGCCGTCTTTTAACCCTTCAATTAAAGCTTCACAATCCCTTGATGTTCTAAGAGGTGGATTTACCTTATAATTGGTGTTGAAATCACTTAAAAGATCGTCTGTTAGCACGAGGTTATGAATAGCAACACTACAACTTACATCTAACTTCTTTTGTTTTGCTTCTCTTATTAGGTCCACAGATTTTGATGTTGATATCGTAGGAATGTGAAGTTTACCGCCGGTATATTCAAGAATAAACAGATCACGAGCAATTCTAAGCTCTTCGGCAAGACTTGCTATTCCCTTTAATCCCAGTTTGGTACTATTAACCTCTTCATTTACCACACCTTTTCCTTTAATACTTGAATCAACCGCGTTGGACAAAACAAGTCCGTCAAAGTTAGATGCGTATTGCAATGCTATCTTCATAAGGTTGGCATTATCAGTAGGAACCTTGTAATCTCCGAATGCAATAGCACCCGCAGATGTCATATCATATAGTTCCGCTAGATCCACGGAATCACTATTGACAGTTAATGAACCCATTGGAAGTACCTTTACTGCAGCATTACGTGTTTTATCTAATATAAATCGTACCGAGGATGAACTGTCTATTTGAGGACGCGTAGTGCTATTTAAACAAATACTTGTGAAGCCCGATAAAGCTGCAGTTTTAATACCATTTTCAAGGGTCTCGCGTTCTTCAAAGCCTGGTTCACCAAAGGCCACGCTACTATCAAACCAACCTGGTGAACAATGGAGGTTCTTTAATTTTATTTCTCGAATATTACCGGGATTGGTAATTCGTTTAGAAATTTTACTAATGATTCCGTTTTCGATTAAAATGTCAACAGTTGAGTTATGAAAGTCGCTTTTAGAGTCTACAACTGTGACAGATTTTAGGAGTGCATTCATTTAAAATATTTTAAGATCAGCATTTCTAAAAGCAGTAATACTAGCACAAAAATAGCAAACCATTTCCATAAGGCCTTTACTTCGGTAGCACTTTTTATATCAGACATAGCTTCTTCCAGATTCGACCATACTTGTAGCCTGTCGCTTTCTTCAGGTAATGTATAAACCAATCTACTTTCAATTCTAGGGTAGTTGTAACTTAAGTTTCTCAGATTAATTCCCTTGAAATTAAGAATATAATGTCCGTCGGTTTCAGGTTCTTCCATTGTGATTATTTCCACATATTTGCCGTAAGCTCTTTGTCTTGGAATAGTCGAATAATCACCTTGATTTAAGGTTATAATATCTTCACTATTAAGTTTTTCATTAAGAACAATGGAATTAACTGGGCCAATATGATAATACAGCTCTGCTGACCTTAGACTTAGTTTAGCTATATTGTAAAGAGCCGTTACAACAAACGGAGAACTTAAAAAGTCACTATTGTCACTAGTTATATCTGCTGAGAACGAATATGCTCTATTGGAGCCAACCAATAAACTAGTTCCATCTTCTAATGAATAAACAGCATTTTGCTTTGAATTCCTTGAGAAACTAGATTTAAATGTTGGGTACTGAAAATTGGTTACTTTACTATAAAATGCCTCTTTAATCAAAGGATGCTCAAATGACACATCAGTCATTTTTTTTGATTCAGTTTGCAATGATGTCAATAAAGGTTGATCAATCTGTTGTAAAAAACTATTATAAGATGTTAGATCGGCATTATTAGATGGAATTACCAAAACTGAACCGCCATTGGTGTAGAAATTAATAAGAGTATTTATTAAAACATCCGGAATAACCTCAAGGTGGTTTAGGACCACCAGGTTTTGATCAGATATTTGGTTATAGGGCAAGGTACTTAACTCAAAACCAGAATAAGTAAATTCATCTGGTGTGTATATTTTCCTAAGGTAAAAGTCTTCTGAGCCGTTTATTGCAAGGACATTGATGTTTTCTTTTTTATTAATACTGAAATACAAACGATTGTCAAAGCTTAAGCCATTATCCAGAATATCAAGCTTCCCTTTAAAATTTTCAAGATAATTAATATTAAATTCCACCTCTGCTTTATCAACTACATTGGTGGATACCTTAGTAACAAGCTCATTGTTATTGTAAAGGGAAATAGCCATATTATCAATAGGAACTCCGTAGTTAGACAAATTAGCCACTAAGACTTTGTTCTCTGAATCGTCTTTAAAATATAGGGAATCCAAAGCCACATTATTGGTGTTTTGTGGACGTAGGATGATAAGCCTAGTGACCGATTCTTCATTATTAGCAATACTTCCTGAAAAATTGTCTTGAAAATCTGAAATTATCACAAATGATTTGGAAGTATCACCATTTTTAGAAAAATACTGAGATGCCTTTAATAAAGCCGCACTATAGGTTAATTGGTTGTTAGAATAACTAAGGTCTATTAAATCTCTTTGTAAGGTAGATCTTGAGACATTTTCATAGCTTCGATCATTAGTGAACAGGGTAAAAATACCTTCTTCAGGTAAATAATTTATTAGTTGTTGTTTGGCTTCATTTAGCAGACTACCATTAGCCCCCTTTGCCTGCATACTAAATGAGTTATCTAAAAAAACTACTAGTTCAACGGGTTTATTAAACTCATTAGAATTAGGAATAAAGGGTTGTGCAAAAGCCAGGACTAAACAACTAAGCATTCCTAAACGTGTCAATAAGATTAACCACTTTTTTAGTTGTGAGCTTTTTCGAGTTGTAATCTTGATTGTCTTAAGAAGGGCAACATTAGTAAAGGGTGTTTTTTTAAACCTTCTTAAATGAAACAGGTGAATGATAATAGGAATAAGTAACAATGCCAGAGCCCAAAGTACTTCTGGATGTTTAAACTGAATCATAGGCTGTGTTGATAAACTCAAAAATAGACAATGACTCATAATTCTTTCTTATGACTTTTGAGAAATTTAACTTTTGTTGATTTTATGGTTGAACTACAATTTAACAGATTGTTTTAAAAGAGACTCGTAACAGATTGTAGATTTGCACGTCTATTAGGAAATTTAATTATAAATATGAAAAAAGTAATTGTAGTGATATTGGCAGGGTGGTTAATTCAATCCTGTGGTCCTGCCAAACCAAAGGTAGATGATTCTGCCATTAATAATCCCATTGTTGTTGCGTTAGACCTAACAACCCCATCAGATGATAAGGTCGCTGTAGTAGTTGATCCAGGACGTTTCAACTCAGAATCTGAAACCTTTAGACTACCAAGAGTTGTTCAAGGCACTTATTCTGTTAGTGATTTCGGGAAATATATCGAAGACTTTAAGGCTTTAGATTATGACGGTAACGAATTAAGTTTTGAAAAAGTAGATACGAATACTTGGGTTATTTCAAACGCTAATCAGCTCGATCAAATTATCTACATGGTAAATGACACATATGACATTGAATCCTCTGGTGGTATCGGTGGAGAGCAACCATTTTCTCCAGCTGGGACCAATATCGAACCTGATAATTATGTATTAAATCTTCATGGTTTTGTTGGCTATTTTGAGTCGTTGAAAAACAATCAATATGCCTTGTCGGTAACAGCCCCCGCCGATTATGTTAGGACTTCAGCCTTAGAGGATAAGGGCAGTACAACATCAGAAGATGGTAAGACCATGACCTCTAATTATTTTGCAGAGCGTTATTTTGAGATTACTGACAATCCAATGATGTTTGGTAAGTTGGATGTTGAAGAATTTATGGTTGGGGATATTAAAATAGTACTTAGTGTGTATTCCCCTAATCAGGTTCATACGGCAGCCAGCCTCAAAGAAACAGTTTATAAAATGATGGAGGCTCAAAAAGCGTATTTAGGCGATATCAACAGCACCCCACGTTATGATATTTATCTGTATTTATCAGATGGTTCAGAAACGGCACCTAAAGGATTTGGCGCCCTTGAACATCACACTTCTACAGTGGTAGTCTTACCAGAATCATCAAGTGCACAAGGTCTTGCTAGTTCAATGATTGACGTTGTTGCCCATGAGTTTTTCCATATCGTCACTCCCTTATCAGTACACTCTGAAGATGTGCATTATTTTGATTATTACCAACCAACATTCTCTAAGCATTTGTGGATGTACGAAGGTATAACCGAATATTTTGCACAGCACTTTCAAGTATTCGAAGGGTTAAAAACTCCCGAGGAGTTTTATGCTGAGATTAACAGTAAAATTGCAGTATCCATGAATATGGATGATGCCATGAGCTTTACAATAATGAGTGAAAACGTGTTAGATGAGCCCTATGCTGATAATTACTATAACGTTTATATGAAAGGAGCACTCATAGGAATGTGCATTGATATTTTGATGCGCAAAGAAAGTAATGGAACTAGAAGCACTTTGACTCTGATGAAAGAATTATCGCAGAAATACGGTAGATCTAAACCTTTTGAAGATGACAAATTAATAGATGAGATTACTGCAATGACGTATCCATCAATAGGAGACTTTTTAAAAACACACGTAGAAGGTGACGTTCCTATCAACTACAATGACTTTTTTGAAATGGTTGGTTTAATAAATGGAGAAACTGAGGTCGAAACCAACTATATTTTTGCAGGAGGGCAGAATATAATTTTTGATGGTGATCAGGAAAAAGGAACGATAAATTTCACTGCCACCGCTCTTAAGAATTCGTTCTGGGCATCACAAAACATTCAAGCTGGTGATATAATTAAGAAAGTAAATGGTCAGGATTTAACTCTCGAAAACGCACAACAGGTACTTACTGGAATGTTTGGGTGGCAACCTGGTATGGAAATTACTATGGATCTCGAACGTAATGGAGAACCAGTACATTTAGAAGCAACACTCACAAAACCAATGGCGGTAAGTCAGTCAATTGTAGAAAATCCCGATGCTACTCCTGAGCAAATTAAAGTTAGAACTGCCTGGTTAAAGGGTTAAAACTGTATTTATTAAAACAAAAAGCTTCCTAACGGAAGCTTTTTGTTAGTATTTAGCAGCTTTACCTTCAGATGCAGATGCTTTAATAAAGGCCCTTAAATCGTCATTAGCCTTTATTAAATCCTCATTTCGTAAATACATCATATGCCCAGACCTGTATCCTTTAAATGTAAAGCGATCTTTCATTTTTCCACTAGGGTCCACCTGCCACATTGTATATTTAGCATTAAAGTAGGTGGTTGCACCATCATAATACCCTGACTGGATTAATACCTTAAGGTAAGGATTCTGAGCCATTGCCAATCGCATATTCTCTCGTACATTATCATTGGTGCGGTCCCAGTTGCCAACATTGCCAAACACATTATACTTAACATCAGTTCTTAAGCCCAAATCATTTTGGATGTAATAATTAATTGCTGGTGTAAAGGAGTGTAACCATGAGGCAATTTCTGGATTGTAATCCGTACTACCTCCAGTTTCAACCTTATCAATCCCGAGATACCTGGAATCTAAACGTCCTATTGTTTGCCCCGTTTTATCTCTCAGTAGTTCTTTCCAAAAGAACCGATTTGGAACATCTAGATTTTGTTTCAAGATGACATCCGTCGATAAACCTGAGTAATAACTCATTTTTTCGGCAATTTGATTTCGCTCTGTATCTGAAATAAAACCACCTTTAGAAATCGCAGGTATGAGCTGATTAATAGCAAAGTCTTCTGCTTCAGGTAGAATTTCAAGTAAGTCTTTAGATTGTAATGGACTGGGTAACATGTTGTGATACCATGCGGCGGCTGTGTAATAAGGTAAATTTAAAGCAGAGGAAACCGGGCCACCAACTCTTAATACCTTATAGTCGGCTGGAGATACCATGATAACACCATTTAAATACATCCACTGGCTATTTTGTAATTCATGGGAGAGACCCATAACACGAGTACCACCATAACTTTCACCAATAATGTATTTAGGAGACTCCCAACGATTGTGACGCGTAACAAAGGTATTCATCCATGAAGCCAAATACCTGATATCCGCATTAATTCCAAAAAACTCTTTGTCTTCAGGCATTTTGCCCTCATCATTGGGTATTTTTCTTGAATATCCCGTATTTACAGGATTGACATATACAATATCAGCGATATCTAATATCGAATTTGGATTGTCTTTTACACCATATGGTTGTACTGGGTATCCCTCATCATCGATATTTAAAACCTTGGGCCCTGTATAAGCGATATGCATCCAAACGGATGCAGAACCTGGTCCACCATTAAATGAAAATACTAAAGGACGGTCCGTACCTTTACCGTCATTCGTACGCTTATAGTAGGTGTAATATAATGAGGCTGTCATTATCCCATCTTTATTCCAAACCGGCTGAAAACCAGTTTCAGCAGTATAATTAATCTGTTGATTTTTAATTTTTACAGAATGGGTACTTATAAAGGCAGTATCTCTTGGAATTTCAAGATTTTGGGCTGAACAAATAAAACTCACAAGTAGTGTAGTAAGTATAATACGTATTGTCATATTGGTTTTTTTATAGGTCTAAAGATACAGAACCCTTAGAAGCCTTCAAACACACCTAAACCAAATAATGCATAATCGTACTTAACTGGATCGATTGGATCCAAAGCTCTTAGATTAGAATCCAATTCTTTCAGAGCTTTGGCGTCATTTTGCTTGCGTGACAATAGCCCTAACTTACGAGCAACATTACCTGAATGAACATCTAATGGACAACTTAATTGTGATGGAGATAGGGATTTCCAAATACCAAAATCAACACCAGCAGCATCATTACGAACCATCCATCTGAGAAACATATTTATACGTTTGGCAGCAGAGTTTTTTGAAGGATCAGACACATGTTTCATGGTTCTTTCTAAATGTGGAATTTCAAAAAATTGCCTTTTAAAATGATGTATACTCATTTGTAAGCAATCCTCATCAGCATGAGCTTTAAAGACCTTCTCTAAACCACCATAATTGATATAAATGTGTTTAAGACTATTAACAAACTGTTTTAAATCATCACCATTAAAAGTTCTGTGAACAAAAGCACTTAAAGGTTTAAGATCTTTTTTTTCATGATTTATCACAAAATTATAGGGATCCCTATCCAAAAGATCCATCATTTTAAGAGCATTATTGATAATGCTTTTTCTATTGCCCCAGGCAATAGTAGCACTTAAAAAACCTGCAATTTCAATATCTTCTTTTTTGGCAAATAAATGGGGAACCTGAACAGGATCGGATTCAATAAACTTAGGATGATTGTAGGCTTCTACCTTACTTTCTAGAAATTCGTATAGCTCTTGCTGAGTAATAACAATTTGATTTTAAAGCGCTAATTTACTAATTCTAGAAAGCTTAATAGAATTGGAATTTCTTCACTTTAAAACTTATATTCAATTATAATAATTATTCTCAAATCCATAAATTAGAGGGTATGTTAACAATCTGTGTGTATCTCAAAATGCTTCTTACTAAATTATCCTCAACATCTTATAATAATAAAGTGACGGGCTTAAAAACACAAAAAATATCATGAAGTATCTATTTAAAACTACATTTCCAATATTAATTGGCTTATTACTAATTGCTTGTAAACAAAATAAAAACAGTATGTCTGAAACTTCAAACGATACTTGGGAAATCGATTTTATTGATGAGTTTGAATCCTTTAATGCAGATAATTGGCAAGACCAATTACTTTGGGTGAATAATGAGACCCATTGTTATGTTCCCGATAATCAATTTGGGACGCGAGAGGTGAGCAATGGCACTTTAAAGTTAAAGGTGGTTAATCTTGGTGAGAAACAGCCTTGTAGTAACCTTGATAAACACGGAAATCAACATCCCGACACAGAATACGTCGCGGGAAGAATTTGCTCTAAAAACAAAAAGGAATTTATAAAAGGTAAATGGACGGCACGCCTTAAACTGTCAAGTAATGGTGAGGCCAGTATGTTTCCCGCCTGGTGGCTATTAGGGGCTCAGAATAATGAACCGCCTGTTCAAGAGGCCAATGAGAGTGTTTGCTGGCCCTTAACAGGTTCGGGTGAGATAGATATATTTGAACATCATGGGGATCACCTTAAAGATAGGTTTACTACTGGGGCCATAAAGAGTTTGGGCGAATGTGATAAAGGCGATTGGTGGACCCATAGAAAAGACTTCCCTGCTACCCTTAACGATTTCCATGAATATTCCGTGGAATGGGAGGGTAGCGATTTAGTTTATCGTTTGGACGGTAAAGAGATATATAGAAATATTGGTGAAGGTGATAATTACCCGGAACCCATGTTTGCAATTTTAAACTACGCTAAAATCACCGATTCGCCAATGAACGGGGAATGGGTTATGGAAGTGGACTGGGTCAAGCACGAATACAGAAAATAAAGCTTATTACATTCTGATTTTTGGTATGGAACTTGATGTAGATTGCAAAACACCATTTATATGAAATTCCCCTATACTAAATTCACACTATCTGCTTTAGCCTTAAGCTTTGTTTTATTGTCCTTTGGTCAACAGAATCCTAGAGATTCCAAATATGTAGCACTCAGAATTGACAAAGTCGCCTTTGTCGAAAACCAATTACTTCAAGTGCTGGATGATAACAATCAAATAGTGGCGCTTTATGATCGTTTTAATAACAAAAGTTCAAACGTTAAGAGTGTTAAAATATTCGATCTGGAAGGAAATCTCATCTATACACTTGTTCCAATAACAAACAGAGATAATTTTGAAATACATATTCAAAATTCTAATAAGGAAAGAGGACTCATTAACCTACAACCTCGCCTTAATGGTATGAGCGTTAAGATTGATAGCAAGGTCGATTTTTTTAATCTCCCCTATGATTATGAATATAAGGCTAAAGTAGGCTTTGGTTCAGTTGAAACCAATGAGCTGGTCTACTTTAACGGTCAACAAGTTATTAGTTTTGACACAAGAGGCTCAGTCTTTAAAGGCATATCTATTAAGCCTTTTGATATTGATTCAGAGTTTTATAATACTCATCAATTTGATACGGTTTGCTGGGTTTTTATTATGGAATTATTTGATGAACTTCAGCAGGAAGCTAATAGAAACCGAAGAATCACAAGAAGCACTAATTAATTGCTCTTGTAATGGTGCATGCTACTTAATAGCAATCATACTTATTTCAACATTGACATACTTGGGTAGGTTTGCCACTTCAACTGTTTCTCTTGCAGGAGCCGTTTCCTCATTAAAGTAAGTTGCGTAAATGCTATTTATTTTTGAGAAGTTGGCCATATCACTTACAAAAATGCTTGTTTTTACTACATTTTCAAAAGTCATGTCAGCCGCATTTAAAACCTGTTTCATGTTTTCCATAACCTGTGTTGTTTCGGCTTCAATACTATCTAATACAAGTTCACCTGAAGTCGGATCTAAGGCTATTTGACCAGATGTATATAGGGTATTGCCAGAAAGGATAGCTTGGTTATAAGGTCCAATGGGAGCAGGGGCTTTATCTGTTTTAATAATGGTTTTAGACATGGTATTCGTTTTTATAATTGTCGGTCTGGTTGTCTTCGTTGCTCATATTTAAGATCTTTAAGAACATTGGACTTTATTCCTATAAAGAAATTCCATGATGAATTTTGTCCGAAGGGAATCCAGCTAAAATCCATTCTCCAACTTAAGAGATCCCTACCAAATCTAAACTGAGTATAAGTAAACCCGTCATTGGCAAAGTCATAACCGGACGAAAACCCGAAGCTCCAACGTGGGGATAATTCAATATCTCCAGAGAACATTAATGAATGTGATGAAATTCTATTCTCTCGCGCAATATTGGTATAGTTAATCACATATTGCAGACGCAATGACCAGGGTATTTCAAATTTGTAGAAGTCATTATCAGTTTCGCTCTCATTTTCTCCACGTTCACTAAAGCTATTATCAGAAAAGTCCATAGACTTGCCAAATAAATCATCTGCTCGCCCATTGGCCCCTACAGATCGGTCTCGTTCATCATCATCAAGACCAGATTCTTCATTGCCCTTAAAAGTTTCATTACTCAAAGAGTAACTCATATTCAAATTCGCTCCGACCAGTCTAAATAAACTTCCACCATTATCAATATTAAAGGTATTGACCCGTTGGTTGTTATTATCAAGTGCATAGGGATCGAATATTGCTCCAAAATTGATATTCATTTTATTATTAAGCACTTGGGTTCCACCAGTTAATCTTAAAGGAGCCCATCGTAATGAATCTGCCGCAATATTATATGAGGTCGTAAAATTGAAGTTGTTTAAAATAACTACCTTTTTTGGTTCGGTTTTGGTAGAATCTTTGTCTCTAACTTTCGCTTCAAATGTATTTGAAAGTGAAAGTCCAATAGAACTTGAGACATTTCTGTTAGGTTGACCATAAATACTGCCTTCAAATCGTGTATACTCACGTTCAATTAGGTCACCATTAGGATCTTCAAAAGAATAGGTGTCATAATACTGGGCAAATCCTGGTGTATAAGTATAACTAATAGAAGGACGCATGACATGCCTAATGGCCTTTATTTTGGTGTCTTTACCATCTTTACCAAATGGAAACATTCCATAAAGCGTAGTTCCTAAACTTGTACCGAAATTGTAAGTAAAAAATCTATCAAATCCATTCAAGTCAATTTCAACTTCCTCGTCATTCACTTCATCATAGAATTGTTCAACTGTGTTTAATGTCCACACCTCTCTGAGGTTAGTAGAAGCTGACATACTTAAGTGCTCGAGAACTTTCCAGTTAGTGGTGATTGGAATTAAATGTTCCATGCCAGTACGAGCATCCTTGAACATTTCGGATGTTCCAAAAATAGAGTCATTGGTGCTGATACTGTAGCGGGCATTGTTATTATATTGAAAGTTGATGTTTTGTATAGCTCCTTTTTTAGTGCCGTTTTTAGGCTCAAATGGAAACATTCTTCCAACAGAGGTTTGCAGAGTTGGGAGCGTCAAATCAATTGCACCAGTATTGGTGTTTTGGGAGTGGGTAGCAGACAAATTCAGGTTTACCTGAGGCTCACCGCGAAACGATTTTGAATATGATATGGATGAGGCTAAGGTGTTGTTTAAGAAATTAGATTGGTTCGTTTGGTTAATAGATTGCCTGAAGAACTGACTACTACCAAAGTTAACTGATGCTGAAAATCTAGAGCTTGGATTAGCTTTTGAGTCTTGATTGTGAGACCATCTTATATTATAAATGACACTTTCTTGAAAATCTGGAAATCCTCTTTCACTATTAATTAGTTTTTCATACCTAACAGCCACATTTCCAGCAAAATTATATCTGGAGGCATAATTACTTTGTAATCTAAAGCCATAACTTCCATTGGAATAGTAATCTCCTAAGACTGCAAGATCAACATAATCATTAATGGCAAAATAGTACCCACCGTTCTGTAAAAAATATCCACGATCATTCGCTACATCTTCACCAAATGTCGGAAAAATTATTCCTGATGAACGACTTTTGGTCAGGGGGAAGTAGGCAAAGGGCAGTGCTATAGGAGTAGGTACCCCATAAATTTCCATGTAAGTAGGTCCAACGACAATCTTTTTATTAGGAACAACCTTAATCTTGGAGGTCACGAACTGATATTCCGGATCATCCAGATTCTCAGCCGTTGTAAAACGCCCTTTTTTCATAAATATGACGGAGTCATTTTCTTTTTTTGTTAGCGGCGCAACAATATTAAATCCCGAGTTCTCAGTTCTAGAATTGTAAACTAGCGCTTTTTGGGTTTTCATGTTGAAGATTATTGAATCAGGTGATATTTCTTCCTGCCCCTGCACAAATACTGGATTTTGGGAGTAACCAGTTGAATCCTTGATTCTTCCAGCGTAAACCAGATCATTGGCATAATCAATAACAATAACTCCAGATTTAATTGACATATCCTGATAATACACTTCTGCCTTGTTATAGAGGTATATTTTTTCTTCTTTTTGATTAATTGAGGTGTAATCTTCAGCCTTGTATGTTACTGGTCCATCAAGAAATTCTTTTTTTACAATTGAATCTTGTTGTGTGGAGTCAATCTCTTTAGGAGGACTTAAGGTTTTTACCAAAGAATCACCACTTAAAACCGTAGAATCCTTTTCTACTTTTGCCTCAATTTTTGGAGTTGGTTTTGGCAGTTCTTGAGCCCATGAGAAAGTGTTGATAAACACTGTAAAACTCAGTAGAAAAAGTATATTGAGCTTGTTTGTAAGCAATCCTTTTAAATGTATTTTTGTAAATGTATGGCTCGGTTTTTGAAACGCCAAAATTACATTTATTTTTTTGTCAATGGCCGTTTTATTCAATCATAAACAACAAGTATCTTCATTCGTCGTTTTTTCATTAAAAAGGTATATGCCTGTCATCTCTAAAACCTTTGTAATAACGTACTATTTTAAATCAATAGTGTGTTTTTGTTTAAGCTTTAGTATAGGTTTAACAAGTCTGGCTGTTGCCCAGTCTGATTCAAGTGAATTTGTAGTGGTATTAGATGCTGGTCATGGTGGTGGTGATCCAGGCAATCTCGGAAGGCCTGGTAGTGGTTACAAAGAAAAGAATATAGCTTTGGCAGTAACCTTAGCAGTTGGAAAGGAGTTGTCTAAAGATCCTAATGTTGAGGTCATATACACTAGGGATGGGGATTATTTTTTGGAACTTATTGAGCGTGCTGAAATTGCTAATAAGGCGGATGCTGATTTGTTTGTATCTATCCATTGTAATTCTCATAGTTCATCAGCCTATGGTACAGAGACATTTGTATTGGGAGTAACTAATTCGGCCAGAAATATGGCCATAGCAAAAAAAGAAAATGAAGTTATCTTTCTAGAGGAGAACTATGAAAAAAATTATGGAGGGTTTGATCCCAATTCCCCAGAATCGTCCATTGCTATTGGAATTGAACAAGAAATCTATGTAGAGCAAAGTATACAGCTTGCGCGAAAAATTGAAGATAATTTTAATAAAGGATTAAAACGTAAAAGTCGTGGAATTAAACAGGCGAGTTTATGGGTTATGCATAATACTTACATGCCTAGTGTTTTAGTTGAACTTGGTTTTTTAACTAATAAATCTGAAGGGGCTTTTTTAAATAGTAAAAAAGGGCAATCAAAAATGGCCACAGCAATTAAGGATGCTATTATAGATTATAAAAGAACTTTAGATGAAAACGTTGGCGAATCTTTCTATGTTGCTCCAAATGATGTTGAAACAGTAGAACCTACCATAGCTTCGGATGTTTCCTTTAAGGTTCAATTGGCCGCGAGTTCTAAGAAGTTAGAAACAAAACCATACAATTTTAAGGGCTTAGGACCCATAAGCAGAATGCGATCAGGAAATTTGTATAAATATTTTTATGGAAATACTAATAGCTATGATCAGGCCATGAGACTTAAAGCCGAAGCGAGAGATAAAGGCTATTCAACAGCGTATGTGGTTGCCTTTAAAGCTGGGCAGTTAGTGTCTTTAGAGAGTGTTTTAAAATCAGAATCCAATTAACTTTTTTACAATCAAATTATTCCTAATTTTGTTTTTAATCAAAGAACATCATATTGAAAATCTCTAGAGAAGTAAAAACGGCGGTTCTTGTCATATTTGGAATCGTTTTCTTCATATATCTGTTTAATTATTTAAAGGGCGAAGATTTATTTAATAAATCGGTTAGTTATTACACTGAATTTGACTACAACGCTCTCTCCACTTCATCAATAGTTACAGTGAGGGGTAACGCCGTTGGAAAAATTGAAGAAATCAAATATGACTTCGAAACTGGTAAGACCGTTGTGTATTTTTCTGTAGACCCACGATTGGAATTTTCAAAAAACAGTGTTGTAAGATTATATGAAACGGGACTAATGGGGGGCAATGCCTTAGCGATTATTGACACGAATGATGGGGACCTGGCTGAAAAAGGCGATTTTATTAAATCAGAAGTAAAGCCAGGTTTAATAACGTCTTTAAAGGAGAATTTTTCGGGAATATCAACTAATTTAGATAGTACCCTAAGATCAGCCGATTCTTTGATGGTTAACCTCACTAAAGTGATTCAAGATGATACTGATGAAGGTTTACAAGCTACAATTGCAGAACTTAATCGAACTTTAGCGTCCTATCGCAGTTTATCATATTCCATTCAGGGAATGATCAAGGATAATGATGCCAAGGTGGCAAGCATCCTAGATAATTTTGAAACTACCAGTGGTAATATTGCTGAATTGTCTGAAGAACTCAAAGCAATGGAGTTAAATAGCACCATTGCTTCTTTTGAATCGACATTAAATTCTCTCAACTCTGTATTAGCTAAAATAGACCAAGGAGAAGGCTCTTTAGGTAAGTTAATTAATGATGATACGTTATACTCTAATTTAGAAGCAGCTTCTAAGGAAATGGAAGAACTACTTCGAGATATAAAACTTCATCCTAAAAGATATACACGCGTGTTATCTAAAAAAGAAATACCTTATGAACCTGAAGAAGACCAAAAGCAGTAACCGTCTATGATGAACTATTTACCCAACTTAATCTTTGCCGTTATTCTTGTTTTAGGAATAGGGGTTTTTGCTAGAAATGTACAGCGCCTCATTAGAAATATTAGACTAGGGAAAAAGGTTGATGCTAGCGACAATAAAGCCCAACGTTGGAAAAATATGGCAAAAATTGCCCTTGGACAAAGTAAGATGGTGGTAAGGCCTATTGCTGGTTTACTGCACATTGTTGTTTATGTAGGGTTTGTTATTATTAACATCGAGGTCCTTGAAATAATCTTGGACGGCTTGTTTGGAACCCACAGAATGTTTTTAGAACCATTAGGCCCTGCAGTTTATGGCTTTTTAATTGGATCTTTCGAAATTCTAGCAGTCCTGGTCTTGGTTGCAGTAGTGTTCTTTTGGTTAAGGAGAAACGCAATTAAGCTTAAACGATTTTTAAGTGCTGAAATGACCGGATGGCCAAAAAATGATGGTAACATCATCTTATATTTCGAGGTTGTGCTAATGTGTTTATTCCTTACAATGAATGCTACCGATATGGCCTTTCAAGAATTAGGATCTGGAAATGTTGTTTCTCAGTATATAGCGGGATGGTTCTCGGGAGTTGATGAAAATACGCTTCATATAATTGAACGTTCTGCCTGGTGGTTGCATATTATAGGAATTCTTATTTTTCTCAACTATCTGTATTTCTCAAAGCACTTACACATTTTGTTGGCCTTCCCAAACACCTATTACGGAAGGCTGAAGCCCAAAGGTGAGTTTAATAACTTGGAAGCCGTAACCAAGGAGGTTATGATGATGATGGATCCAAATGCTGACCCCTTTGCAGCATCGGTAGATGACAATGAAGATGAACCAGAGAAATTTGGGGCCAGCGATGTTATGGATTTAAATAGTATTCAATTATTAAATGCCTATACCTGTACAGAGTGTGGTCGCTGTACTAGTGAGTGTCCGGCAAATCAAACTGGTAAAAAATTATCACCTCGTAAAATCATGATGGATACTAGAGATCGATTGGAAGAGGTAGGCAAAATCCTTGATTCAAACAAGGGTGAATTTGTGGATGATGGCAAACAACTTTTAGGTGATTATGTTTCACACGAAGAATTATGGGCTTGCACAAGTTGTAATGCTTGTGTTGAGGCCTGTCCTGTTAGTATTGATCCACTATCCATTATCATGGAAATGAGACGCTATTTGGTTATGGAACAGAGTGCTGCTCCTATGGAACTTAATAACATGATGACTAACATAGAAAATAATGGTGCGCCCTGGCCATATAATCAGATGGATCGTCTGAACTGGGCTAACGAAAAATAAAGAACTTAAAACTTACTAAATCAGTTTAAACAAAACCAAATCATGAAACGAGAAGAAGCGGATCAATTTTTACACGACAAAGTTGAAGCAGGAGAGAAGGTAAGCCCAGTCTTACCTGATGGCGTTAAAAATTATCTTATTGACATAGATGGTACCATAACCGAAGATGTCCCAAATGAGGAGCCAGAGAGAATGGCGACTTGTCTGCCATATGAAGATGCAAGAATTACCTGTAATAAATGGTATGATGAAGGGCATATGATTTGTTTTTTTACATCAAGAACAGAGGATCATAGAGAGGTCACTACCAATTGGCTTAACGAGCATGGATTTAAATTTCATAGCTTATTAATGGGTAAGCCAAGAGGTGGCAACTACCATTGGATAGATAACCATTTAGTAAAAGCAACACGTTACAGAGGTAAGTTTACAGACCTTGTTCAAAAAAATGTTACCATCCAGGTTTTTGATGACGAAAAGCACGATTAAAAAAGAAACGAATATATGAGTGAACAACTTAAGGTGCCAACAATGGCGGAATACACGGCCCAAGGCAAACAGCCTGAAGTGTTATTTTGGGTAGGTTGTGCTGGGAGTTTTGACGATAGAGCAAAAAAAATCACTAAGGCATTTGTAAAAATTTTAAATAAAGCAAATGTAGATTTTGCTGTGCTCGGCGCTGAGGAAAGTTGTACTGGTGACCCAGCAAAAAGGGCAGGGAATGAATTTCTATTCCAGATGCAGGCCGTTACCAATATTGAGGTGCTTAATGCCTATGAAATAAAAACCATTGTGACCACTTGCCCTCATTGTTTTAATACCTTAAAAAACGAGTATCCCTCACTAGGAGGAAACTATGATGTGCTTCACCATACCCAATTCCTTAGAAATTTACTTAAAGAAGGGCGACTAACTATTGAAGGTGGGCAGTTTAAAGGAAAACGAATTACATTTCATGACCCTTGTTATTTAGGTCGTGCTAACAATGTGTATGAAGCGCCAAGAGAATTGATTCAAAAACTAGATGCAGAACTCATAGAAATGAAAAGCTGCAAATCCAGAGGACTTTGTTGTGGTGCTGGAGGGGCTCAGATGTTTAAGGATGCAGAGCCCGGAAATAAAGAGGTTAACATAGAACGTACTGAGCAGGCCCTTGAGACGCAACCGGAGATTATTGCAGCAGGATGCCCATTTTGTAACACAATGATGACCGACGGAGTAAAAAACAAGGAGAAGGAGGGGAAAATAGCGGTCATGGACGTTGCTGAATTGATTGCTAATGCAGAAGATTTATAATGTTTAAAAATCATTGGCGAGAGATACTGAAGTCAGCCTTACTGAACGGACTATTTCTCTCAGCCATTCTCGCTGCTATTGTGTACACATTTAAAAGTGTCTTTCGTCCAGACCTTATTGCACTTTGGTTTGTGTTTTTCTTTGTAACAGGGGGCTACAGAAAGTGGCGACAAATCAAAATTAAGAATATAGAAGACGAGTCTTAAAGATAATTTTATGCTGGTAGATTTTAATGACTTACCTGAAGAATCAAGAGTTTGGATTTATCAATGTAATAGATCCTTTTCGGATACTGAATTGACAGAGATAGATGCTTTGCTTGGTGAATTTATCATTTCCTGGACGGCTCATGGCAAAGGATTGCAAGCAGGTTATAAAGTTATTTATAAGCGATTTATAGTTATTGGATTGGACCAAAACTTTAATTCTGCTACAGGTTGTTCCATTGATGCTTCAGTTCATTTTATTCAAAATTTGGAACAGCATTACAAAGTTGATCTACTGGATAAAATGAATGTGTCCTTTAAACAAGGTGAATTTATTGCCTATAAAAACCTAAAGGATTTTAGACAGATGATTAAAAACAAATCTGTTAGTTCAAAGACCATAGTATTTAATAACCTTGTCAGTAACATCCGGGAATTTAAAGAAAATTGGGAAGTTCCAGCTTCTGAAAGTTGGCACAGTCGGTTTTTCAAATGATGACTGTTAATTAAAGTCTTTATAATTCTATCATAAAATCTTTTTTTTGCCTTTTAGATTATGCTAATTTGGCCTTTAAACCGTTAGCTTGATGATGAGGGATATTCAAAGGTTTCAGACTACAACATTCGTTTTTTTTATTTCAATAGTTTTAGGGTTTTCACAGACTACTGTTAACCCATTACTATCAGAAGATATGAAAGCTCAACGAAAGTGGGTAGACAGTGTTTACAATTCCATGAGCATGTCTGATAAAGTGGGTCAACTATTTATGGTTCAGGCTTTTTCAAATGGAACTAAGGAAGAGGAAAATAAGATTAGTTCCCTAATTGTTGAAGAAGGTATTGGGGGATTAATATTTTCCAAAGGCGGACCAGGCAGGCAGGCAGTTTTATCTAACAACTATCAGGAACAAGCCAAGCTCCCCTTGCTTATTGGGATGGATGCTGAATGGGGTTTGAGTATGCGGCTGGATTCGACCTATGCATTCCCATGGAATATGACCCTTGGTGCTGTAAAAAACACGAAACTCCTTGAGCAAACGGGAGCCCATATCGGGGAGCACTGCAAGCGACTTGGTGTTCATTTTAATTTTGCACCAGTAGTCGATATTAATACCAACCCTAAAAATCCAATTATTGGTAATAGATCATTTGGTGAAAACAGAGATGACGTTACCAGAAATTCACTTGCTTTCATGAGAGGTATGCAATCTAGCGGAGTATTAGCAAGTGCCAAACACTTTCCGGGCCATGGGGACACCGAAGATGATTCGCACGAGACTCTACCAAGTATATCATTCTCAGAAAGCCGAATCGATTCAGTAGAACTATATCCCTATAGGAGCTTGATTAAAAATGGCTTAACAAGTGTAATGGTTGCTCATCTTAACGTTCCTAGCTTGGTAAATAAAGCAGGAAATCCATCTTCTTTAGCACCAGAAATAGTAACACAATTACTAAAGGAAAAGCTTAATTTCAAAGGGCTCATCTTTACAGATGCTTTAACCATGAAAGGAGCGGCAAATTATGGGGATACTGGTACCATTGATCTTTTGGCATTTCAAGCTGGTAACGATGTGCTCTTAATGTCTCAAGATGTAAAGGCTGGAAAGGCAAAAATTCTTCAAGCCATTGAAAAAGGAATAATCTCAAAGCAACGTCTTGAAGAATCAGTGAAGAAAATCTTAATGGCAAAATACAAGGTAGGATTACACAAATACACGCCTGTAGAGGTTTCTAATATATATGAAGACCTAAATCGTATTGAAGATGATGTACTAAATGACAATCTTTTTGAAAATGCCATAACAGTAGTGCGAAATGAAAAGAAACTACTTCCTTTAAGAAATCTTGAAACTAAAAATGTAGCATACGTTAAATTGGGTGATGACGATGGGTCTGATTTCCTAAAGGAACTACGTAAGTATACTAAAGTTCATGAGATTAATGGTGACAAGCTTTCAGACTTACAAAACAAACTTCAAAATTATAATACGGTTATCATTGGATTTCACAGATCTAATGAAAACCCATGGAAATCGTACAAGTTTTCACAGAAAGATATATTATCGTTAAATGCAATTGCTAAAACCCATGTGGTCATCTTAGACATATTTGTTAAACCTTATGCCTTGGCTCAAATTGAGGCATTAACGGATATTGAAGGGATTGTAGTGAGTTACCAAAACAGTAAAGTATCTCAAGCAAAATCTGCGCAATTAATATTTGGAGCTATAGGTGCTAAAGGAAAATTACCAGTTAGTTCTGGAAGCTTTGAAGTGGGAACAAGTCTAACTTATAATGCGCTTAATAATTTAAGCTATGGCCTTCCAGAAAGCGTTGACATGGACTCTAAGAAATTATTAAAACTGGATTCTCTTGCTAATTATGCGGTCAATGAAAAAATGACCCCGGGTATACAACTCCTCGTTGCAAGACATGGTAAGGTCATTTATAATAAATCTTTTGGCTATCACACCTATAAGGGGAAGACAGCCGTTAAAGACGATGATTTATATGATGTAGCATCTTTAACCAAGATATTAGCAACACTTCCCTTATTAATGGAGCTCGAAGAACAAAAGGTTGTTACGTTAAATTCTAAATTAGGTCAAATACTTCCATTTTATAAGGACTCCAATAAGGCCAACATTAGTATCAAACAGATGTTGTCGCATTATGCAAAGTTAAAACCATGGGTGCCATTTTATGCAGCCACTTTGGACTCTGTTGATAAAAAGCCTTTAAAAGAATATTACAGTAATAACCCCAGTAAAAACTTCAGTATTGAAGTAACCAATAATTTGTATTTAAGAAAGGATTATCCAGATAGTATCAATAAGATTATTAAAGAAACCGATCTTCTAAACAGACTTAAATATCGCTACAGTGATTTGCCTTACTATATTTTAAAGCAATTTATTGAGGATCATTACGACCAAACTCTAAATGAGTTGGCAGAACAACACTTGTACAATCCAATTGGGGCTAATAATATGACCTATAACCCAAGACAGCGATTTAGTTTAACTAAGATTGTTCCGACTGAGGTAGATACCTATTTTAGAAATCAGGAGATTCATGGCTACGTACATGATATGGGAGCCGCTATGCAAAATGGAGTCGGTGGTCATGCTGGAGTATTCAGCAACGCTAATGATGTCGCTAAACTTATGCAAATGTATCTACAAAAAGGATTTTATGGAGGTAGACGTTATTTCATGATTGAAACCATCGATAAATTTAACAAGTGCTATTACTGTTACAAAGACAACCGCCGTGGAGTCGGGTTTGATAAACCTCAGTTAGAGGAAGAAGGCCCCACCTGTGGTTGCGTGTCAAATTTAAGTTTCGGACACACAGGTTTTACAGGTACCATGACCTGGGCTGATCCTGAAGAGGAAATAGTATACGTGTTTTTAGCGAATAGAACCTATCCTGAAGCTGGTAAAAATAGGTTGTTAAGAGAAAATATTAGAACCGAAATGCAGCGATTAATTTATGAGGCTATTATTGATGAAAATGCTTCCGCAGATACTAACTTTGCAACAACAAATTAAAAGCACAACAACGTATTCATGAAAATTGCCATTGTATGCTATCCAACATTTGGTGGAAGTGGAGTAGTAGCCACCGAGTTAGGCCTTGAGTTATCAAAACGTGGCCATGAAATACATTTTATTACCTATAGCCAACCTGTTCGATTGGAATTACTTGGTAACAATGTTCATTTTCATGAAGTACATGTTCCGGAGTATCCATTATTTCATTATCAGCCCTATGAACTCGCTTTATCCAGTAAGTTGGTAGACATGGTTAAACTTTATGGTATTGAGCTATTGCATGTGCACTATGCTATTCCACATGCCTACGCAGCCTATATGGCCCAGCAAATGCTGAAACAAGAAGGTATTTTAATTCCTATAGTTACAACTTTGCATGGAACCGATATAACCCTTGTAGGAAGTCATCCCTTTTATAAGCCAGCAGTAACATTTAGTATAAATAAATCTGATGCGGTTACGTCGGTATCAGAAAGTTTGAAGCAAGATACCCTGCGTTTATTTGATATTGTAAGAGAGATCAACGTAGTTCCAAATTTTATAGATTTAGATAAGCACCAAAATAATTTCACCGATTGTCAACGGACCATGTTAGCTGACGACGACGAACGAATTATAACACATATCAGTAATTTTAGGGCTGTTAAGAATATTCCAGATGTCATTTCAGTATTTAATGATATTCAGCAAGAAATACCTGCAAAGCTTATGATGGTTGGAGAGGGGCCAGAAAAGGAGCATGCAGAAAACTTGGTCGATAGTTGGGGTTTAACTGAAAAGGTGATTTTTCTTGGTAATAGTAATGAGATTGATAGAATTCTTTGTTTTAGCGATTTGTTTTTATTACCCTCTACAAGTGAGAGCTTTGGATTAGCGGCCTTAGAAGCAATGGCTTCAGGGGTGCCCGTTATATCTACAAATTCCGGAGGTTTGCCAGAAGTCAATATAGATGGATTTTCCGGTTTTTTAAGTGATGTTCATGACGTTAAAGATATGAGTAGTAAAGCACTATCAATCTTAAGAAATCCTGAAGATCTAGAACAATTTAAACTGAATGCTAAGGCGCAATCATTAAAATTTGACATCCATCAGATTGTTCCAATTTATGAGCAGATCTATCAGAAAACCCTAAGAGAATACTTGGTAAGTTTCAAATAATTATTGACACAATTATAATCCAAGTTCTTGATCTAGATTTCTTCGAATTCAAATCAATTTGAATTGGCTATTAATGCTTAATTTAACCTCAAAGAAAGCACTTGGATTCTTCATACATTGATTTAGCTATAAAGTTAGACGGTGATCTTCATGTCGATGAACTCACCAGGCGTTTATATGCAACAGACGCCTCGGTATATAGAAAATTACCTTCGGCAGTTGTACTTCCAAAATCCAGTAATGATCTAGTTCATCTCGTCAAATATGCTAACGAGCATACAATTGGATTAATCCCAAGAACTGCCGGAACATCTCTTGCAGGCCAATGTGTTGGAGATGGTATTGTTGTTGATTTCTCAAAATATTTTACTCAAATTATCAGTTTTAACGAATCGGAACGTACTGTGACCGTTCAACCTGGAGTTGTTAGAGACAAGCTAAACAATTTTCTGAAACCTTATGGCTTGTTTTTTGGCCCAAACACGTCTACATCTAATCGTTGTATGATTGGAGGCATGGTTGGTAATAACTCGTCAGGAACTACTTCTATTAAGTATGGGGTGACGCGTGACAAGGTTATAAGTCTTAAAGCTATTCTTTCAGATGGTTCTGAGGTGATTATGAATGATAAGTCAAAGGATGAAGTTGAAGTTTTAAGACAAGGGAAATCGATTGAATCCCGTATCTACCAGATAATCACGAAAGAATTGGGAGTGGAGGAAATAAGAAATGGGATCATCAAGGAGTTTCCAAAACCTGAAATTCACAGACGAAATAATGGCTATGCGATTGATACCTTAATTAGCTCTGATTATTTCGTGAACTCAGGAATTCCTTTAAATCTTAGCCATTTAATTTGTGGTTCTGAAGGTACTCTGGCTTTTGTTACCGAAATTACACTAAAGCTAGATCAAATACCTCCCGAGAATGAAGTCATATTAGCCTTGCACTTTAATTCAATTAAGGAAGCTTTGGATTCCGTTAGTTCAGTTATGACTCATGATTTGTATTCATGCGAGTTGTTGGATGATACTATTTTAAATCTAACGAAACATAACAAAAACCAGGAGCTTAACCGGCAATTTATAAAAGGAGAACCTAAGGCCATATTACTTTGCGAATTGCGCTCCAAAAGTCCTAAAAATCTTGATCAGCAAGTCAATAGTCTTATAACGTCTATTCAAAGCATCAATGCAAGCTATGCCCAAGTTGTTCTTAGGGGTATGGATA
Source organism: Winogradskyella aurantiaca (assembly GCF_003362725.1). Taxonomy (GTDB): domain Bacteria; phylum Bacteroidota; class Bacteroidia; order Flavobacteriales; family Flavobacteriaceae; genus Winogradskyella_A; species Winogradskyella_A aurantiaca. Next base: position 28,019 of record NZ_QKTV01000007.1, on the reverse strand, counting down.
TTACTAAAGCAATGGAACTTCGTAAGGCTGGTTTGGGACTTTTGGGAAATATGATTGGTGATAAAAAAGCAGTAGCATGTATTGAAGATACCGCTGTCGCTGTAAAAGATTTAGCATCCTATATTTCTGAATTCACAAATCTGATGGCCACTTATAATCAAAAGGCTGTTTATTATGCTCATGCAGGTGCAGGTGAATTACATCTTAGGCCCATTTTAAATTTAAAATCCAAGGGTGACGTCGAACTATTTAGAAAAATTACTACGGAAGTTGCTAATTTGGTGAAGAAATACGGAGGTGCCATGTCTGGTGAGCATGGAGATGGTATTGTAAGATCAGAGTTTATCCCGCAAATGATTGGGAAAACTAATTATGATATATTAAAAAGAGTTAAGCAAGTCTTCGATCCCAATAATATTTTTAACCCTGGAAAAATAATAGATCCAAAACCAATGGACCAAGACTTGCGTTACGAAGCAGGTAGAAGAGAGCCAGAAATTGATACACTATTTGATTTTAGTGATTCTCAAGGTATTCTAAGAGAAGCTGAGAAGTGCAATGGTTCTGGGGATTGCAGAAAATTACCAGAATTTAGGGGAACTATGTGTCCCAGTTATAGAGCAACTCGCAATGAAAAGGACACTACTCGGGCTCGTGCCAATGCCCTTAGGGAGTATTTAACTAATTCGAATAAACCCAACAAATTTGATCACGAAGAACTTAAATCTGTATTTGACTTATGCCTGAGCTGTAAGGCCTGTTCAAGCGAATGTCCAAGTAGCGTGGATGTTGCTGCCCTTAAGGCTGAATTTCAGTACCAATATCAGAAGACAAATGGGGTTTCGATGAGAACAAAATTGTTAGCTAGGAACAATGCAATTAATAAGAAGCTGTCACCTATTTCTCGATTAGTAAATTGGTCCTTTAATAATGTGCTCACATCCAATATTATTAAGAAATCAATGGGCATTGCTAAGAACCGTTCTCTTCCCAAAATATCAAGTAGTAGTTTATTTAAATACTTTGAAACCATTAATAAACAACCAGTTAGTAATGATTATTTAAAAACGGTTTACTTATTTGTAGACGAATTCTCCAATTATTTAGACACGGAAATCGGTAAGGATGCGTTACACTTACTTGAAAAGTTAAATTATGATATAAGAATTCTTAACAATGAAGAATCGGGAAGAGCCTTAATCTCTAAAGGTCTACTCGAAGAAGCAAAGGAAGTAGCCAATAAAAACATTGCCTTATACAAGGATTGTGTTTCTGGCGAAACACCATTAATAGGCATTGAGCCTTCTGCGATTCTAAGTTTTAAGGATGAATACTTGAGACTTTCAGATGATAAACAATCAGCAAAGCAGATTGCTAATCATACATTTTTAATAGAAGAGTTCTTGCAGAAAGAAATCGAATTAGGCCATATTTCTGAAGACCAATTTACCAAAACCACGGCCACAATTAAATATCATGGCCATTGTCATCAAAAGGCCTTAAGTAATCAGAAATCGAGCTTTGATGTTCTAAACCTTCCAAGAAATTATAAGGTCACCATTATTCCCAGTGGTTGCTGTGGTATGGCTGGAAGTTTTGGTTATGAAAAAGAGAACTATGATATCAGCATGTCAATAGGCGGTCAAACCTTATTTCCCGCCATAAATAAAAGTCCTGAAGAAGTTATAATAGCCGCAAACGGCACTAGTTGCAGACATCAAATCCTAGATGGTACTGGTCGATATGCGAAACATCCAATTTCTATATTGCGAGAAGCGCTACTGTAACGGTTCTTTACGGGGTTGTTCAACTATTGTTATTGCAGCAATTAAATCCTTAACTTCCATGTCTTTAAGTTCTTCATCAGCAAAGAAAGGTGAGAGTTTGTCCTTGTCGTAGTTGTATATTTTCCAGCGTTTAAACTGATATTCTAAGGCGGTAAAATTTTCAACCCAATCTCCGGAATTTAAGTAGGTAGTTGCTCCAGATCTGTTTTCTCTTAACAACATCTTAGGCTGATGAATGTGGCCACAAATGACATAGTCATACCCATTTTCAATGGCTAAATCTGTCGCAACTTTCTCAAAATCGTTAACATACTTGATGGCGCGTTTGACACTATTTTTAATCTTCTTTGATAATGAATAGCGTTCTCGACCAGATTTCTCCAAAAACCAATTAACAAATCGGTTTATTAAAATGAGCATGTCATATCCCCAACCACCTAATTTAGCCAACCATTTAGCATTTTGAATTGAAATATCAAATACATCACCATGAAAAAACCAAGCCTTTTTGCCATCCAAGTTCAAAACTAATTTATTGACAATGGAAATATTACCAATACTAGTATCCGTAAACTTTCTAAGCATTTCATCATGGTTTCCTGTTATATAGATAACTTCGGCACCATTGGCTGCAAAATCCATGATCTTTTTAATAACTCTTAGGTGTGATTTTGGAAAATAACGTTTTTTAAATTGCCATATATCAACGATGTCGCCATTGAGAATTAGTTTTTTAGGCTCAATACTGTTTAAATAGGTAAGAAGCTGTTTTGCATGGCACCCGTAGGTGCCCAAATGAACATCTGATATAACTGCTATTTCTATTTTTCGCTTAAGATTCAAAACAAAAGTCTTTGTGCAAAGAACAGAACTGGGCTTTACCTCTACATTATGCTATAATTATTTTAGTTTAATCGCAAGGTTATTAAAATGTTAGGTCATTGATCTTTTTTTAAATTTACAGCTGATTAAATTGGAAGTATTACTTTCGATTTTCTTCAATTAAAATTACTTTAGCCATTAAAAATGGCGGGGAACACATTCGGTAAATTATTCAGGCTTACAACCTATGGTGAATCTCATGGAGAGGCTATAGGTGGTATCATTGACGGCTGTCCAGCTGGTATTGAATTGGATTTTGATATGATTCAAAGTGAAATGGAGCGTCGTAAACCCGGCCAATCTAAAATTGTTACCCAACGAAAAGAACCTGATTCTGTTGAGTTTTATTCTGGAATTTTTGAAGGAACAACAACTGGCACGCCCATAGGCTTTGTAATTAAAAACACCAATCAAAAATCTAAAGATTATTCGCATATAAAGGATGTATATCGTCCAAGCCATGCGGATTATACCTATGACCAAAAGTATGGGGTAAGAGATTATCGAGGTGGCGGCAGAAGTTCAGCCAGAGAAACTGCATGCAGAGTAGTAGCTGGTGCTATTGCTAAGCAATTCTTAAAGAGTATCACCATTAATGCATTTACTTCATCTGTTGGTTCTATTCATCTTGACAAGCCTTATTCTGAATTAGATTTTGATTTAACCGAAACGAATGCTGTAAGATGTCCAGATCCCGAAATGGCAGAGAAGATGATTCAGCGAATTAGTGAAGTAAAAAAACAAGGGGATACAATTGGCGGAATTATTAGTTGTGTTATAAGCAATGTTCCAGTGGGTTTAGGTGAACCAGTATTTGATAAGCTACATGCAGAGTTAGGAAAATCTATGCTATCCATTAATGCCGTTAAAGGCTTTGAGTATGGTAGTGGCTTTGCGGGTTCAGAGATGTTGGGGAGTATTCACAACGACCAGTTTAATTCAGACGGAAGTACAAAAACTAATAATTCTGGTGGTGTTCAAGGTGGTATTTCAAACGGAATGGACATTCATTTTAAAGTGGCGTTCAAACCTGTTGCGACTGTTTTACAAAAACAAGATACAATTAATAGTTCAGGAGAAACTATAGAGATGCAAGGTAAAGGACGTCATGATCCTTGTGTGGTACCAAGGGCTGTACCTATAGTTGAGGCTATGGCCGCTCTGGTTTTAGCCGACTACGTGTTGTTGAGAAGAACAGAAACAATTAAGTAATAATACTTTAAGTAACTTATGAAGAAGTTGGCATTACATTGGAAAATTATAATTGGAATGGTGATTGGTATCATATTCGGTTTTATAATGAATTCCATTGATGGGGGAAAGACGTTTATAACCGATTGGATTACACCATTTGGTACGATATTCATCAATCTTTTAAAACTTATTGCGGTTCCATTGATCCTGGCATCATTAATTAAAGGGATTTCGGATTTAAAAGATATTTCCAAGATTAAATCCATGGGGCTTCGGACTATAGCAATTTATATAGGCACGACAATGATAGCCATTGTTATTGGTCTATCTATTGTAAATATTGTCAAACCGGGAGTAGGAATGTCTGAAGATACCATTACTAAAATTGAGCAAAAGTATCAGAATGATGCGGGGGTTACTGATAAACTCCAAAAGGCATCTGCTCAAAAAAGTGCTGGACCTTTACAGCCCTTAGTTGATATTTTTCCAAGTAACATATTTAAAGCTATGGGAGAAGCTAAGATGCTTCAAGTAATTTTCTTTGCTTTATTTGTTGGTATCTGCTTGCTTTTGATCCCTGAAGATAAGGCCAAGCCAATGATTGATATTTTTGTTTCCCTCAATGAAATTGTCATGAAAATGGTGGATCTAATTATGTTATTTGCTCCGTATGCTGTATTCGCTTTGTTAGCTAACGTTATTATTGCTTTTGATGATACTGAAATTTTACTCAAACTCCTGTGGTATGCCCTATGTGTTGTTGTTGGTTTGATTATTATGATTGGTTTCTACTTAGTGTTAGTTAAATCATTTACTGGAAAATCACCACTTTGGTTCCTCAATAAGATAAGCCCTGCGCAGCTTTTAGCATTTTCAACCAGCTCAAGTGCCGCTACCTTACCGGTAACAATGGAACGGGTAGAAGAGCACATTGGTGTTGATAAAGAAGTTTCAGGTTTTGTACTACCAGTTGGTGCCACCGTAAATATGGATGGTACAAGTTTGTATCAAGGTATTGCTGCTGTTTTTATAATGCAGGTCATTTGGCCTGAAGGATTGACCTTTACCAATCAATTAATAATTGTTTTAACGGCTTTATTAGCATCTATAGGAAGTGCTGCCGTTCCTAGCGCCGGCATGGTAATGCTGGTCATTGTATTAGAATCAGTAGGCTTTCCATCTGAATTGCTACCAATTGGACTGGCTTTAATCTTCGCTGTTGACCGACCGCTAGACATGTGTAGAACTGTTGTTAATGTGACCGGTGATGCCACCGTTTCAATGTTGGTTGCTAAATCTTTGGGAAAGTTAAAGGATCCTAAACCCAAAGAATGGGATGATAATTATAAACCAGTTTCATAACTGTATTTATTTTTTTAGATTTAACTTAATAATCTGAAAGAGGATTGTCTATGAACATTTGTTTTATCATGTATCCCTGGGAGGATATAGATCCTGAAAATGACACGAGTTTAGCACTAATTAAAGAATGTGTTAAACGAGGTCATGGTGTTGCTACCTGCACACCCTCAAATTTGACCATTAGAGATAGTGTTACCAATGCGTTTTGTAAGGTGGTTAAGCGTATGGATAAGTGTCCAAATGCCTTAAAAACATTTTACAATAAGGTTCAACTCAGAGACGAGATGTTACCATTAGCTGGGTTTGATGCTATTTTCTTTAGAGCCAATCCACCGCTAGATCCGATAATGTTAAATTTCCTGGATTCGGTTAAAGATGATGTGTTTATTGTTAATTCTCTACAAGGTATGCGAGAGGCTAATAACAAACTTTATACGGCAGCCTTTGGTGATGCCCATAGTAATATTATACCAAATACACATGTATCAAAGAATAAAAATTATCTAATTCGACAGATTAAAGAATCTAAGGCCGATAAGATGATTATTAAACCATTAAATGGATTTGGGGGTTCTGGAGTTATTCTTATCGAGAAATCTGCTATGAACAATATTAATTCACTATTAGATTTTTATATTACTTCTGGTGATGACGACTCTAACTATGTGATCCTACAAGACTATATTGAAGGAGCTGACAAAGGAGATGTTCGTATTTTGTTGCTCAATGGAGAACCTGTTGGTGCCATGAAACGGGTTCCAGGTCAGGATGATCACCGTTCAAATGTTACTGCTGGCGGCTCGGTGCAAAAACATTCACTTACTAAGGAAGAAAAAGCCTTATGCAAGCAAATAGGACCAAAGCTGGTAAAAGATGGCTTATATTTTGTTGGAATTGATGTCATAGGTGGCAAATTAGTTGAAGTTAATGTTATGTCTCCAGGGGGTATTACTTATATCAATAAGGTATATAAAAACAAGCGTAAAGTAGAAGAGAAGGTTATTGACTTTTTAGAAAGTAAAGTAATTGACAAACTTCAGAAATTTGACCGAATTACAAAACTTCGTAAGACGGTGGATGAAGCCTAATCTGTTTGTATTACAATGAAAACAATCGAGTGGACACGCGATGAACTTATAGCTTATGTCCTTTTATACGCTGCCAACTCAGACTTTAAAGAGAGTAATACTGAGCGAAACATTATCATATCTAAGGTTGATATGCAAACGTTTCAGGACATCCATAATGAGTTTGATCACCATAATGATTATCAAAGCATTAATAAAATTATGACAAGTTTAAAACAACACGCTTATACTAGTGACGATGTGGATGTTTTAATGACGGATATTCAAACATTATTTTTCTCAGATGGAAACTTCAACATCAACGAGCAAAACATGTTTAGGTGCCTGAACCGTCTGTTTAAATCTTTATAATGGAGCGTCTTTCAATAAATACGATCATTGATAGAATAAACAATCAAAAAACTTTTGAGGCCGTCTCTGAGGATTACTCGTTTACCTTGAAGATTCAAGATTATGTGCACTATGTATGTGCGGCCATTCATGATGGCCATGAATTTAGAAAGGAACTTTGGGACAATTGTTTACATAGTGAGTATGACCGATGGTACGAAGAGGATCCAGAGACAAAAAACATGGTTATAAATCATCCAATTGTTATCGCAGGGAGAGATTCACGATTTGAATATGATCTTAATAGGTTCCCAGAAGAAGCAGTTTTTGAAACAGCCTGGGGCAAGCAATTATGGCGCAACCCTTTGACGGAAGACGAAAGACAAAAAAGTTTAAAAAAACATGATTCGTTTTATAAGGTAGTCCAAACTTTAATTTCTAAACTAGAAGAAATCCATCAAACGTGTGTTGTCTATGACATGCATAGTTACAATTGGCAACGTTGGGATAGAGAAGTGCCTACGTGGAATTTAGGTACAAAGAATATTGATAATAAAAGGTTTGGTTCCATGATAGAAGATTGGAGACAGGTGCTATCGAATTTGAAATTACCAAATGGAATCAAGCAAACGGCAGCCATAAACAATACGTTTTTTGGGAATGGGTACTTTTTAAGATTTATCACGAATAATTTCAATAATACTTTGGTACTGGCAACTGAGATTGCTAAAATCTATTGTGATGAATACGATCAAGTTATTTACCCAGAGGTGGTAACCGCTGTAGAAAAACAACTAAGGATTATGATCCCAGAACATGCCGCTCATTTTAAGAATAGTATAAAGGCGTAATGTCACATATAAAAACCACTACTGAATTTAAAGAACTCTTTGATATAGATGCTAATCTACATAGGTTGGTCCGTGATATTGAGTTACTCAATTATATCAACCCGTTGAATATTGCGGCAGAGAAGAAAAAGTTCTTTTCCGCCAAATACAATTACGAACCTCAATTTAAGTATCCCAAGAAACGGTTTAATGGATATAAACTACACCGATTATTTTTTTCTCAAAGGCTCGAGCGCATTGCCGATGACGATATTCGCCAATTATATGAGGATATAATCTATGAGTATTCTGGTCTAATAGAGTGCATTGAAACAATTGGACAAGGGCGTAAGTTTTATTTTAATAGCCTGAAGAGTTTTGGGACTCCAACAGAGAAAGACCTGGATAATGCTAAATTCTTATTGCGCTTTGATGACGACCCTAATCGTGAAGATATGCTTCCTAAATTTGATGCGCAGCAAGCCAAGGAAGTTTTTGAGGAATTTTCTAAGCGTTACGACTTTGACTATAACATAAAGATTTCAAAAAATTTATCTGCAGCCGCCATGGTGTTAAATAACACACAAACGTTGGTCTTGCGTAAAACCCATAGCTATAGTAAAAATCAGTTAGATGTGCTCACTAATCATGAAATTGGAGTGCATATGGTCACAACCTTTAATGGCTTATTACAACCGCTTAAGGTCTTTTCTAATGGTTTTCCAAAGAATGTAGAAACTCAAGAAGGATTGGCAGTGTATTCTGAGTTTATGAGCGGTTCCCTTACTATTGAACGTTTAAAGGAATTGGCTTATAGAGTCATTGCTGTTGATACCTTAATTAAAGGCTATGCTTTCAGTGACACCTTTGATCTGCTACACAGGCATTACAAGTTAAATAGGGATAAGTCTTTTGCAATTACTTTAAGAGTTCATCGAGGTGGCGGATTTACTAAAGATCATTTATACTTAAAAGGCTTAAAAAATATTTACAAATACGCCTCCCAAGGGAACGATCTAGGGGTTCTGTTAACAGGAAAGGTAGACTTACAGTATAGAAATACAATAAATAAACTTCAAAGCTTAGGTCTAGCTATTCCACCACGATACTTCACAGATGCCTATGAATCCAATGACAACAAAAATCCTGACCTGGATTTTATTTTAAAAGGCCTCAAATAAAACTGCGTTTCATAGATTAAATCTACAATTCACTTTTCTTGGACTAAAAATCTATTCCTTATATCGATTTTATTTAAAGAAAAAGGAAAGTGAAGGTAGATTTGATCTAACAAATTTAAGCACTGTTCAAGTTTAAGATTATGGTTCTGTGCCTAACTTAATAAAATCTTGACAAGGTTAAATTAGTTTTTAAGTAAGTTGTTAATTTTTGAGACCCACAGCCCCCAGTTGTGGGTTTTCTCATTCTAGGAACTTAGCTGACAACTCTGGAGTTGGTATCATACAAACTTCTTTTTTACCAAACCAATTATACCGGTTCTTGGCAATTAGGTCATAGACCCAATTTCTAATAAAAGGTGGAATTATGTGAAAAATACCCATTAAGGGATAGGGGAACTTCATCTGCGAAGCAATCATTAATGCGGCACTCGACTTAAATTTCACCTCATGTTTAATAGGGTCGTAGGTGAGTATTGAGTCAATCTTATTGGTATCAATATTAAACTTAGAAATGACTTCTTGACCAATTGTGCTCTGTAAAGGAGCAAAAAGAAATTTATTCTTCTTATCATTTTTTATAACTAGTAGAACACTGCTGTTACAGAGGTTACACACCCCATCAAAGAGAATAAGGATTTTATCTGATTTTATATTTAAACTGCTACCCATTTATACTTTTTTGGCAGATTCTACAAGTTCTAACTGATCTACACTCACATTAGTCGTAAAAACTCCATAATTCACAACAGCCTTGTTTTTTTCAATGAGATCAATAGTACCCACGGCCTTTCCATCAAACATTCTAACACGATCTCCAAGCTTTAATACTGGCTTTGGTGGGATAGGTTTCTCGATTTTCTTGGCTTTTTTCTTTTTATTTCTAATAACAGCGATTTTCTTTTCGGCCTCTTTTTTTATTCGAAGTTGCTCTTGCTTTTCTTTCTGTTGCTGTTTTACTGTTGTTTTTTTACGTTTTGAATTTTCGATTTGTACCAATCGAAATAGTTCATTCATTAACTCACGTTTTTTCTTATTATTAAAATAGCGTTCGGCAAGATCATTCACCTTTTGCCCCAAATAAATCAGCCTTTGATTAGAATCATATAATTCCTGGAAGCGTTCTAACTTAGTTTGAACTTTTTTATTAACCTCTTCTAATCGTTCTGCTTCAGTGAGTTTTTTTAGTTCATTGGCTTTTAAGGATCGTTCTGTGCGTTCTAGCTTGCTTCGTTCTTTCTGAAGTTTGGCTATGGTCGCATCTAATCGCACTTTACTGCGTTCTATTTTCTTCTTAGCTTTATTGATTAAAGAATATGGAATCCCATTCTTTTGAGCTACCTCAAACGTAAAAGAACTTCCCGCTTGCCCAACAACTAACTTGAACATTGGCTCCAATGTTTTTTCATTGAATAGCATGTTACCGTTAGTCATATGTGGTAATTCGTTGGCCAGCAATTTGAGGTTGGAGTAATGGGTAGTAATTATTCCATAAGCACCACGTTCATAGAATACTTCTAGAAAGGATTCAGCTAAAGCACCACCAAGTTCGGGATCACTTCCTGTACCAAATTCATCAATTAAAAACAGTGTTTTGTCATTACATTTCTTAAGAAAGTAATTCATTTGTTTCAATCTGTAGCTATAAGTACTTAAGTGATTTTCAATAGATTGATTATCGCCAATATCACTTAATATTCTGTCAAATAAACACATTGAAGATCGCTCATGAACAGGAACCAGCATCCCACTTTGCAGCATTAACTGTAATAATCCTATGGTTTTTAGTGTAATACTTTTTCCACCTGCATTAGGCCCTGAAATAACAATAATGCGTGAGTCTTTATTGAGAGATATCGATTGAGGATAGGTTACTTCTCCTTTTTCAGAATTTGCTTGATAGAGTAGTGGGTGGTAGGCATCTTTTAAATATATCTCACTGTTCTTATTAATAGATGGTAAAACAGCCTTCAAGCTTTGAGCATATTTTGCTTTAGCATAAATAACATCCATTTTAATCAGATAATCCTGATAATCATGTAATAAAGGGAGATGCAACCTTAAAAAATTAGTGATGTCTTTTAAAATTCGAATCACTTCCTCTTTCTCCTCATATTCAAGATTGTTTAATTCTCGTGAGAATAGCAGTGTTGCTTCGGGTTCAATATAAACAATACTACCTGTTTTACTTCCTCCCATGATGGCGCCTTTTACCTTTCTGCGATACATGGCTTTAACCGCTAAAACACGCCTGTTATCAACAATGGATTCTCTTATATCATCTAAATAATCCTGATTATTATAAGTGTTCAATGCAGCATTAAAACTAGAATTGATTTTAGCTTTAACCTTCGAAATAGATCTCCGCAATTCGGCAAGTAGTGAGGAAGCATTATTTTTAATCTCGCCAAACCTGTCAATAATAGCATCGATCTCTTCAACTATAATAGTTGTATATTCAATAGATTGACTTAAACTAAAAAGCTCGGCATAATACTCTTTGAATTTTTCCAGAAATTTAAGTTGGCTATTGACCGTCAGAGAAATACGTGAAATACGTTGCAAACCCGAAACTTCCAGATAAGTGTTTTCAATACCCAATAATTTTAATTCATCACTTATAGGGTCAAATCCATGATTAGGAAAGGTATTATCGTTTTGAAATGATGAAAAATACTCATTTACATAGGTCAATTCTTGAAGCACTTTGTTATAACTGGAAAATGGCTGTATAAGCAGTGCTGCATCTTTACCAAGCTCTGTAACACAATGTTCCTGAAGTTGTTCTAAAACCCCAGTGAATTCAAGATCTGCAAGGGTTTTCGAATGAATGTTAATCATTAATTCAATGCACTTATAGGTTGCAAAGTTAAAGCAAATACTACGATATGCCTAATGACCCTTGTCTACCTTTAATTCTTTAATTTAGCCCAAATTTTAAAGATGGATTTTCTAATTGAATCAAGTTGGAAACCTTATTTAGAAGGTGAATTTGATAAGCCTTATTTTCAAAAACTCGTGGATTTTGTAAGAGGTGAATATGAAAGTCATCAATGCTATCCTAAAGGCTCAAATATTTTTAAAGCTTTTGAATATTCAAAATTTGATGCCACCAAAGTTGTTATAATTGGACAAGACCCGTATCATGGCCCAAATCAGGCAAATGGCCTTTGCTTTTCTGTTCAGGAAGGTATAAGTCACCCGCCTTCACTTATCAATATATTTACAGAGTTGGTATCTGATGTTGGTGTAAAATACCCCAAGAGTGGTGATTTGAATAGTTGGGCCAGGCAAGGTATTTTGCTGTTGAACGCTACCTTAACTGTTAGAGCCTCTATGCCTGGTAGTCATCAAAAGAAAGGATGGGAATCCTTTACAGATGAAGTGATAAGGCAAATAAGTGCTAATAAAACTAAAGTAGTATTTCTGCTTTGGGGTGGTTATGCAAGACGAAAAAAGAATCTTATTGACATTGAAAAGCACTTTATCTTAGAGAGTGGGCACCCATCACCACTTAGTGCTAATAGGGGATACTGGTTTGGTAACAACCACTTCAGCCAAACTAACTCCCTGTTGGAGCAAGTCGGTCACGAACCGATTGATTGGGACTTAAGTTAGAAGACTCGGCAATTCGAATCTGTTCACTTCGCTTGGGCACTTTCTTAGTTGTTTTGTTTACACTAACAATCAAGAGAACAAAATTTAAAGCAACCAACCCCAATAAAATAAATAAAACTGTAAGTATCATTATCAATGAAATGAATGGTTAGTTAATTTCAAGGCTATAACAAATGTATGTTAAATTATGATAAAGAGAAAACTTTCTGTAGTTTATCAGAAAAATATTACGAACATAATTATTAACAGTCTCACCCTAAAGCTTTTGCACTAGCTGATTATAGCCAAAAATATTATTGATAACTCCTAAACCTCGTAGCCTATTTTGAACCCGGTTTATAACAAATTCACTTGGTGCACTTTGATCCCAATTTGTCAATTTCAACCACTCCATTACATCTTCAAATTTCTGGCCATACCGCTCCGAAATAATATTTGCTAAATTGGGTATTTTCTTAATTCCGAATGTATAGAAATTTATAATTTCAAGTATTCTCTCTAATGCCATCCTGTTTTCATCTAAAAATGTTTGCCTCACTGCAATAACAAAACATGGCCATGGAGTAGGGCAGTCGCTTATTTTTTTTAGAACATTTCTATCTACAAATGGTTTGGTTGTAAAATGTTCCCATAAAAAATAATCAGCTTCTCCATTAATTAAAGCTTTAACACCACCTTCAAGATTATTGACAATATAAAAGTTCATGTCGTTTTCTAAATCCCACCCATGATTTTGAGCATTGACATAGGCCATAAGGTGTGATCCAGAACCCATTCTGCTTATAGCTGCAATTTTTCCACGAAGATCAGAAATGTCTTCATATTGAGAGTTGTTTGATACATGAATCCCCCAAATTAGTGGTGAACTGACATAGGTTTGAACAATTGAGGAAGGATTTCCTTTAATAATATCGGACACAATTCCCTCGGTAAGTATGATTGCTATATCAATTTCATTGTTCCTCAGTGCTCCACACATCTCTCCAGTTCCGCCATGACAATCTACCCACCTTAAATTTATATTTTGTTTTTTAAAAGCACCATCTTTTAAGGCCAGATACCAGGGGTAATTAAAATGTTCAGGGACACCACCAACTTTAACGGTAAGCATAAAGTTTTCTTAGATATTTACGATTCGATTTAGGGCATGTAAGATGAGTCGTTCGACAGTGGCTCTTGGGTCACTACTAAATTCACCAGTAGCTCTATTGGCTATAATGGCGTTAAGAGACAGGGCTTCGTGACCTAAAAGTTTTGATAGACCATAAATTACCGATGTTTCCATTTCAAAATTTGAAATATTTAATCCGTCAAAGCTAAAACTTTCTAGTTTACTATTGAGATTAACATCCTGTAAAGGTAGACGTAATACTCTTCCTTGAGGCCCGTAAAACCCACCCGCCGTACCGGTAATTCCTTTGTGAAACTCCGCACTATCAAAGTAATTCTCTAAAAATTTTGAATTGTTAATGACCAAAGGTCTTGCCTTATTTAAGTCCCAAAGGGTGTGTTCCATAAAAGCATTCTCAATTTCTGGATTACCAATACTTGCAATTTGATAAAAATGCAGCATTCCATTAATGTCCAATCCATGAGAACTCAAGACAAAGGAATCTACAGGGATTTCTTTTTGAAGAGAGCCTGAAGTCCCAATTCTAATGATGTTTAAACTAACAAGATTCTCTTTTGGTTGCCTAGTTTCCAGATTGATGTTGACCAAGGCATCAAGTTCATTTAGTACAATGTCTATGTTGTCTGGACCAATTCCTGTAGAAATAACCGTAATTCGTTTATCATGGAAATAGCCTGTCTGAGTTTTAAACTCACGCTTCTGCGTTGAGAACTCGATACTATCAAAATGTTTAGTTATGATTTCAACTCTATCCTGATCCCCAACGAAAATAATAGTATCCGAAATATTATCTGGTTTTAAGTTTAGATGGTATACACTTCCATCGGCATTTAGGATCAGCTCTGAATTTTTAATGGACATTATTGAGAATTGATTTGATCAGTTTGTTTTGTTTGGTGCTGAAATAATAATCCATGCGATTAACACCACCATAAACCATATGATTATTAACCTTTTGCGCCACTTTATGATGGCCTAAAATAGCCTCATGACCTTCACGATTTAACTCCAATCCATTTTGTGATTGCAGAAAGAATGGTTTAAGATTATTAATTATCCGTTCAAATTGAACATCTCCAAAACCGTAGTATCCTTGATAATTTAAAATATAACCAAGTAAATGATGAACCGATTTTACGTCAACATCTCTAATTAGTTTTAGGATATTTGTTTCTATTGTACTGAGACCATTGTTTTGATCTGGAAACCTTTTAAGATGGGCCTTAAGGCAGCTTCCCATATACTCAAAATTGGATGGCTTGGTTATATAGGGCTTAAAAATATTATGATCCTTTCCGCAATAGGTTCGCCATAAGGCAATGGCTAGTTTCTTATCATCGTTTGTAAGTTGAACTCTATCTCGGTAGTGTAACAGCAATTGATCTTGAGTTAATTCACTTAATCCTTTTAGGCTTTTCTCTCCTTTAATTCGACCGCTACAAACCAAACTCAAATTGGTGTTGATCTCTTTTTGATGCAATAAATTAATTACACCAATCATGTTAATATGACAAAAGAGATCATATTCAAACCAAAGCACTATTTCATCATAGTCATTGGCCTTATTCAATTTGGCCAATTCCTGAAATAATTCTTGCTCATTAACTTCAATATTGTAAAAGTCCTTAAGGAACGTTCGACGAATCTTAAAAAATTCTTTTGAATCAATTGCAGCAATGGTAGGACCTTCGCATAACATTTCCTGCCAGGTAACAATAGGGTCATTAAAATCTAATTCTCTTAGATAATCTGTAAGATTGTCGCCATTGGTAATATGAAGAATATCACTCATAAGTTATCCTCCAACGCGTTTAACTTGAAATCCTAGTGCTATCAACCGCTGCATTATTTGCTCTCTGTAATCACCTTGAATTACAATTTTTTCATTCTTAATGCCCCCACCGACATTTAGCTCTTTCTTTAATAATGAAGCTAAAATCTTAAAATCGCTTTTGGCCCCGTTATAGCCGTCAATTATAGTAGTTGGCTTCCCTTTTCGTTTTTCATATTTACATAATAAGGGCTTATCCTGAATCCAAATATCAAATGTATTATTAGTGTTCTCAGGTTCTACTTGAGGCACGTGATTAGGAAATAAATTCTTTAATTGGTCCTGTAAATCCATTACTTTTTAATTAATCCTAACTCTACCAATCGCTCATTAAGAAATTCTCCAGCTGTAATATCCTCATATGATTTAGGGTGATCATCATCAACACAATTTTCAAGAACATCCAATTTCATCTCACTTATTGGATGCATAAAAAAAGGAATTGAGAATCTGGAAGTACCCCAAAGTTCTCTAGGAGGGTTAACCACCCTATGAATCGTTGATTTAAGTTTGTTGTTAGTATGCCTTGACAGCATATCTCCTACATTAATCATTAACTCATCAGGCTCAGCTATAGCATCGATCCAGTCCCCTTTATGATTCTGCACCTGAAGACCGCGACCCTGTGCACCCATTAATAAAGTGATTAAATTTATATCACCATGAGCCGCCGCTCTTAAGGCATTATTTGGTTCCTTTAAAATGGGAGGGTAATGGATGGGTCTTAATATGGAATTTCCATTGTGGATATAGTTATCAAAATAAGTCTCTTCTAAATCTAAAAATAATGCTAGAGCTCTCAGTACGTATTTCGCTGTTTTTTCTAACATTTCATACGCCTGCTTACCAACGGTATTGAACTCCGGTAGCTCTGCGACTTCTACATTTTCAGGGTATTCTTTTTTAAGATCCTCGTCATCATCCACATACTGTCCAAAATGCCAAAATTCCTTTAAATCTCCTTCCTTTTTACCTTTAGCACTTTCCTTGCCAAACGAGACATAACCACGCTGCCCCCCGATGCCGGGGATTTCGTATTTCTGTTTGATGTCAAGCGGAAGGTTAAAAAATGACTTTACTTGATCATATAAAGAATCTACAAGATTATCATCTAAAAAGTGCCCCTTAAGCGCTACAAATCCAATCTCTTCATAGGCTTTTCCTATTGAGGATACAAATTTCTTTTTACGGTCAAGATCCTCAGACAAAAAATCTTTTAGATCAACACTAGGGATTCTATCCATTCGTATTAATTAATTAAATTACAATATACAAAGCTATAGAAAAAGACCCGCTTTATAGGATGATTTATCCACAATTGATCGATTAGACCTGGTCTATGATTCTAATTTAATTACATTTGATAGTATAATTATTTGAATTTAACCTCCATGCCAACGCTAACCAAAAACCAAATTTCATACGATAAAAAAAATCTTAGCGATAAGGCTCTATTGAAGATGTACTACAACATGCTTCGCCCTCGATTGATAGAGGAAAAAATGTTGATTTTACTACGTCAAGGCAAGATATCTAAATGGTTTTCAGGTATTGGACAGGAAGCTATTTCTGTTGGAGTAACAATGGCACTAAAGCCTAAAGAGTACATTCTTCCAATGCACAGAAATCTTGGTGTGTTTACCACAAGAGAGATTCCCTTAGAACGTTTATTTGGACAATGGCAGGGTAAAGCTAGTGGGTTTACCAAGGGGAGGGATAGATCGTTTCATTTTGGAACCCAGGATTATAAAATAATTGGGATGATATCCCATCTGGGGCCTCAATTAGGTGTGGCTGATGGTATTGCTCTTGCAGATCTATTAAATAAAAAACATGGAGTTACTACTGTTTTTACAGGTGAAGGCGGTACCAGTGAAGGTGATTTTCATGAAGCTTTAAATGTTGCAGCCGTATGGCAGCTGCCGGTTTTGTTTTGTATTGAAAACAACGGATACGGTTTATCAACACCAACTAAAGAACAGTACCATTGTAAGCATTTAGCAGATAGAGGTAAGGGCTATGGTATTGATTCCTTTATTATTGATGGCAATAACATTATTGAGGTATACTCTAAAATTAAAAAACTCAGTGAAAGTATTAGAAAACGTCCAAGACCTATATTAGTTGAGTTTAAGACTTTCAGAAGGCGCGGACATGAAGAGGCTAGCGGAACCAAATATGTACCAGAAGAGTTAATGAAGGAATGGGAGGCTAAAGACCCTATTGAGAATTTTAGAAGCTATTTATTTATCAACAAAATTCTTGATCAAAAAACAGATGATGCATACCATGAGGAAATCAAATCCGAAATTGAAAAAGGTTTGGATTTGGCCTTTAATGAAGAACCTATTGTTCCAAATATTGAAACGGAATTAAATGATGTTTATAAACCCTTTGACTTTGAACCAATAGACTCTGGCGCTGGACGCGATAATAAACGCTTAATAGATGCCATATCCGATGGATTGAGGCAATCCATGGAACGTCATGAAGACTTAGTTATAATGGGGCAAGATGTTGCTGAGTATGGGGGTGTATTTAAGATTACTGAAGGCTTTATTAATCAGTTTGGTAAAGAGCGAGTTAGGAACACGCCTATTTGTGAATCTGCAATTGTTGAAGCAGGAATGGGTCTATCTATAGCAGGAATGAAAGCTGTTGTTGAGATGCAATTTGCAGACTTTGTAAGCTCTGGTTTTAATCCAATTGTTAATTATTTGGCGAAGTCGCATTACAGATGGCAACAGGAAGCTAATGTTTTGGTTCGTATGCCTTGTGGAGCTGGCGTAGCTGCCGGACCGTTTCATTCTCAAACTAATGAAGCCTGGTTTACCAAAACTCCTGGGTTGAAGGTTGTGTACCCAGCATTTCCATATGATGCCAAAGGCTTATTGTGTACGGCCATTAATGATCCAAATCCCGTTATGTTTTTTGAACATAAAGCTTTATATCGAAGTATTAAACAAGATATACCCACGGATTATTACACGTTACCATTGGGTAAGGCTTCAAGAGTTAATTCTGGAGAGGATATTTCAATCATAACTTATGGTGCTGGCGTTCATTGGGCATTGGATCTTATAACTAAACACCAGAATATTTCAATTGACTTATTAGACCTGCGCACTTTGCAGCCGTTAGACAAAGAAGCAATTTTGAATTCTGTTAAACAAACTGGTAAAGTAATTGTGCTAACTGAAGACTCACTATTTGGGAGTGTGGTAAATGATATTTCTGCACTTATCATGGAGGAATGTTTCAGTTATTTGGACGCTCCAGTAATGCGAGTAGGAAGCTTGGAAACACCTATTCCATTTGCTGCACAACTGGAAAATCAGTATTTAGCAAAATCTGAATTAGAACGCAAGCTTATTGAATTACATGCCTTTTAATTTGATAAAATCATATTGCAACTGTCATAATGACAGTATTTTGTGAAAATATTTCAGTCATTTTGACTTGGTATAAGTTTTGCCATTTAACTCGTAGTTATGAATGATTTAAATGATAAAACTATGCATACTTTATTTCCAACATTAAAAACAGGAAGAAAAACAAATTCTAATGGATTTAGAAACTTCCCTACTTTTTCATCTTGGATTGATGAACTAGTGAACGATACACTTGATGCTGAAATGGTATCTAACTTCAGCAATGGTTTAACGATTCCTGCCGTAAATGTAATTGAGCACGATGCTAATTTTGAATTGGAAGTTGCTGCACCCGGATTTAAGAAATCTGATTTTAAAATAGATGTGGACAAGCAATTGCTGACCATTTCTTCAGAACGTAAAACCGAAAATGAAGAGACTACTGATAAGTTTACGAGACGTGAATTTGGTTATTCAACTTTCAAACGAACATTCCAATTACCAAAATCGGTCAATAAAGAAACTATATCTGCAAATTATAAAGATGGAATTTTAAAGATCAACCTACCTAAAATGGAAGAGGCAATTGATCAAGGAATCAAACAGATTGAAATTTCTTAACAAACTAATTAAACAAATTAAAGCCGCTTATCAAGCGGCTTTTTTTATAAATAAAAAACCGATATACTTTCTGCATACCGGCTTTGTTACTTAAATACAAGCGAATTCTGTTTAACCATTTACTTCAGGGTGTTGAGATCGCTTTGCCATGTATTGGTACTATTAACGATCTTTGATAAAGCTTTCATTTTTTAATTGATTTAGTTGACTAAGATTGAACTTATCTATAGCGTCTCTTGCTATTCCAAAAATGGGCTTTAGTCTCAACAGATTTGCTTGTAATTTGATTGTTGTTTAACGTTCTCATGATTTCTTCGTTTTTTAATTGATTACACTATAAAGACGACACGAGATTTCCTTTGTTACAGATTCTTAAGGATTTAGAAATATTTTAACAATTGTGATATTCCCTCCTATTCTTATTCATTTCATTCAATAAGATTAAATGGGTAGGCTTTACGTGTGGTCTGAATTTCTTCGCGAGTAAGATCACTTGCTGGTTTATTTAAGATGGTCTGTGCATAATGTTCCCTTAGCTCGTAATACGCCCCAGAAATCTCATCCTGAATCTGTATATAAAAGTCATACTTGGTTTTTGGGTGTACATCCAAAGCCACAAATGCCTTTGTGGGGTGTTGGGAGCTTGATGGTGACTGTTCTCCTGAACAATAAGTACAGTAACCTTTAGAATTATTATCTATGAAGGCTTTAAGCTTGGGGCGTAAAAGAGATATACTCATAATTTCATTATTGACCATTAGCTCGGATTTTGCGTTGGTCACAATTGTAAATAGATTTTCCTCCGCAACTGATTTTGAACAATTCTCTTGCCCAATACAGTCTAATGGGAGTTGACGTTTAATTCCTTTTTCTGCAGAAATAGTGGTGGTAAGCAGAAAAAAAATAAGAAGCAAAAAGGCGATATCGGCCATTGAACCTGAATTAACGGATGGGGAATTTCTTCTAGACATACTAATTAGGATTTAAGATTTTTTAGAAAAAATCAAAAACCAGACCAGTTTTTAAATGTTGTTAACAATTGCCTTAATAACCAGCATTATATATTAAATTCGCAAAATTAACCTCTTAAGAAATAGACTACATGTCTAAAAATACAGCCTCAACTGCATTAGAGCCCTCGAAAAAAAGTCTTTATGACTATCAAATTTCTGATCTCAACAGAATATTTGAGGTCATGGAAAATTCACCCAAAGACTTTAATCTTTTATATCAGCTACCAACTGGCGGGGGCAAAACTGTGGTCTTTTCAGAAATTGTTAGACGATATATTAAAAACCACAAGAAGAAGGTAGTGGTATTGACCCATCGCATAGAATTATGCAAACAAACGTCTAATGTTCTATCGGGTTTTGGAGTTGAAAATAAAATTATCAATAGTAAGGTTAAAACCCTTCCTGATCAGGATGATTATGAGTGTTTTGTGGCCATGGTAGAAACACTAAATAATCGCCTTACTGATAACGACTTTCAACTGCAAAACATAGGTCTTGTAATTATTGATGAAGCTCATTATAATTCATTTAGAAAACTCTTTAAATATTTTGAGAACTGTTTCATTCTTGGAGTAACAGCAACTCCGCTCAGTAGTAATATCAAATTACCAATGAAAGACAATTATGATCAGCTCATAGTTGGTGATGATATTTCTACACTTATTAAAAATGGATTTTTGGCTGAAGCAGAGTTATACGCTTATGATGTTGGACTTACGTCCTTAAAAGTTGGAATCAATGGTGATTACACTGTAAAATCTTCAGAAGCACTTTATACCAACCTTCACATGCAATCTAAATTGATTGGAGCTTACGAGGAGGTTTCCAAAGGGAAGAAGACGCTCATATTTAACAATGGTATATACACCTCAAAAGAAGTCTATTACACCTTTAAAAAGGCAGGTTATAATATTAGACATTTGGATAACACTGCAAATAAGGAAGAGCGCAGAGAAACCCTGGAGTGGTTTAATAAAACGCCTGATGCAATTTTAACCTCGGTTAGTATTTTAACAACAGGGTTTGATGAACCTTCTGTGGAAACCATAATCTTAAACAGAGCTACAAGGTCGCTTACCTTATATTTTCAAATGATAGGTCGCGGATCTAGAATATTTGAAAATAAGAATAGTTTTCAAGTGGTAGATCTGGGGAACAATATTGCCCGTTTTGGACCCTGGAGTCAACCAGTAGATTGGCATCATATCTTTAAATATCCAGACTATTATCTCGAAAATATTGTTGATGACTACACTTTAGAAAGTGATTTTGTTTACGAAATGCCAGAATCGCTTAGAAAGCGATTTTCCAAATCTAAAGATTTAAGTTATGATATTAAAAGCGCTTACAGTGAGGCTATTAGATTAGGTAAAAAGTCGTTTAGTGTTATTGAAGAATCCATAAAACAACATTCGACAATCTGTATTGAAAATAGTGAGGATGTATATGATGCCAGAGAGCATGTAAAACATCTCCAAGAAGAGATTGCACATCGTGTTAACCAATATTGTTATTGCATGATGAACAGTACCGACAATTACAAGGACTGGCTATTTGAAGAATATAACCGTCGCTTACGAATAAGTTTCAATGGAAAGTTTTAACGTTTTTTTTGTCAACCCCTGACAGATTTGACGTTAATTTGATTTAGGTATAGTTTTTGCGTAGATACAATACAATGACAGCAAACTTCAAATACTTAGGCTTTTTAATATTGACATGTCTTATGTCGGTAAAGCTTTCGGCTCAGCCAGATAGAGAACAAAAATCCATAAGAATTCCAGCTGTAGAGTCACCCAAGAAGAAGGATTCGGCTTTGTCTCCACTGAAAATTGAGCCAAAAAATCTCCCTAACCTAACTCCAAATACAGCTAATAAATTTGAGAACCTATCTGAAGATCAAAAGAAATTCATTTTAAAAGAATCTGAAAAGCCATTTTCAATGTTTGAAAATGATGGGTTAATGGATCCAGGGCAAATATTTGTTGAACGTTGGCGCCAGCAGGCAGCAAAGAATGGTATTATAAAAGTTATGGATGACCAGTTTTTAGGTCAGTATAACATTGATGCTGAGTTTGTTAATATCGTTTGTAGAGATCATGAGTATCCTGATGGCGATAGGGTACAAGTACTTTTAAATGGCAATATTGTGTATAGAGAAATTGTCTTAACCGGTTCTTACAGGAGGCTTAAGGTAAATCTAGCCGAAGGAAAAAACACGTTAGACATCCTTGCATTGAATCAAGGTGAATCAGGTCCTAATACTGCAGAATTTGTTGTTTATGATGATCGTGGAAATGTTATTTCATCTAAGGAATGGAATCTATTAACAGGTGTGAAGGCTACCATCATATTTGTAAACCAGAAACCACAAATTACTAGAGATTCTGATAATAATTAGAGACAATTTATATTCATTTTTTTTGACTATAATAAAGACATAAATTAGTGTTTCTAGATTATTGACAACAAGCTTATTATCAATTTAATAGTTAGATTTTTCTGATAATAAAACAGCAATAAATACTGGGAAAATCATAGATCATCTTTTATTTACCGACTATACAGGTAGTTTATCGAATAATACCCCTGCTATAGCATGATTATTTAGTATCTTTCAATTGTGAAAGGTGAAGTTCGCCTCTCATGTTGTAAGGTGATTGATTAATAGCATATGAACAACGCCCCAACGTCTTCATAAAATTAACCTCCATAGTTTGTAACATCTTTGGTTCTTGTGTTATGGCAATAACATGGTTTTAATAATGCAATTGTGCATTATTGAAGCTTGTTAAAAATTGAATAAACCAGAACATATATTAAACATCAAACTATGAAAACAATTACTTATTCATTTAAACGCTTAATACCTGCTTTATGTATGAGTTTGGCTTTGAGTGTAACCGGTTTTGCCCAAATGACCGGTCAACCTGGTGCTTTTGATGCCGCAAGCATGGAATATGACGACTGTTACGGTGTAACTGTTGTAGACTATATTCCTGGAGACACCCAAAGTGGAAATCCTATCAATGATGATCGTAATGATCCAATGGCTGCTACAGGGGAGCCTGATCGTTCCAACGCACCAGGAGGCTTCGTATCATTAGGAAAAGGAGGTACACTTATTCTTGGTTTAGCCGAAGGCAAAGCTATTTTTAATACTAAT
Source organism: Winogradskyella aurantiaca (assembly GCF_003362725.1). Classification (GTDB taxonomy): domain Bacteria; phylum Bacteroidota; class Bacteroidia; order Flavobacteriales; family Flavobacteriaceae; genus Winogradskyella_A; species Winogradskyella_A aurantiaca. Next base: position 4,616 of record NZ_QKTV01000007.1, on the reverse strand, counting down.
GGCACAGATCCAGATATTCAAATATGGGAAACCACATATGGTGGAGACACCTGTTCAGGTGGAAATGACGAGAATGCCACTATTTCAGTCTCTGTAAACGGTATTAACTGGAGAGAAGTGGGTACTATTTGTCGTGACGGTGCGGTAGATATCAGTGAATCTGGTCTTCCTTATGTAAAATATATCAGAATCGTTGATTCTTCAGCAGGTTTCGGATTTGGTGGAGATGGTTATGACGTAGACGGAATAGAAGTATTAAGTGGATGTTCTAGCGATCCGGGTGAAGAATCAGGTGATTGTGAAGAATTTAATTTGTTCTACGCCCATAACGGTGGCGGAGGTGCATCAAGTGAAATCTACACAGTTGCTATTGGCGGTGGTGTTGCTGATTTCTCAGATGAGCCTATCATAGACATGGACGAATTTGCAAACGGTAGTTACCGAGTTCATATATCATATGACGAAGTTGCTAATGTAATTTACACAGCAAGAAACGATGGTTCAGAATTAATTGCATTTGGCTATAACGGTTCAGAATGGGTTGAAGTAAATCGCTTTGATCTCGAAGGAGTTCCAGGTGGTATTGTACAAAACGTTTTCTACAGAAGTCGTGTATATCTTGGATCAAGTTCTTCAAATGATATTTATGAAGTAGATCCGTTAACAGGTGATGTACAACACTGGGAAATTAGCGGTTTAAATATTAATGGTGGTGATTTAACCGTTATTAATAACGTGTTCTATTCTGCTAGTAGAAGCGGTAGAAAGATTTACGAAATTAAATTTAATAATGATGGTACCTTTACAGGAAGTGCTACAGTAATTAATAACGGCCAGGATACACCTGCAAAAGTGAATGGTATGGCTGCTTCAATTGGTGGTAATTTCTTAATGGCCAATGATGGTAGTGATGAAGTGTACTTATTAGATAGTGCTGATGGATCGCAATTAGCTTCTTATGTGGTTGATTCTCCGTTTGGAACTTTACTTGATGGTGACTTAGCTTCAGGATGTGCCTCTGGTGGAGGTGAAGAGCCAAGAGATCCATGTGATAACTACAAGGCCTTCTATGCAAACCATAACGGTGGTGATACTACCTTATATAGAGTAACGCTTGACGACAATGCTAATACAGCTGCATTAGAAGAAATCGCAACTTTAGGATTCCAGGCGCATATTGCTCTTAACACTGATGATGGCTACATCTATGCAGTGAATGAAGATACCGATAAGATTTATAAAGTGAATCCAAACGGTGGAACTATTGAAGGAATGATTACGTTGAGTGCTACAGATGGCTCGTCAATCAACTCCATCTATGCAATGACATATTTCCAAAATGCCATTTATTTAGGTTCTGCTAACCTTAACCAATTATACCGTGTGCAGCTTGATGGTTCATACGAAATGATTGCAGCTGAAATTCCAGTACAAGGTGGTGATCTTGTTCACAGAGATAACAGATTACACTTAGCTACAAGAGCTGGTAACAAGCTTTACCGTATCCTTGGTGGTGATAATAGTGCTCAATTAGTAGGAACTATCGCTAGTAAAGTAAACGGATTAGCATTAAATGCTTCTGACGACTTTATTACAACTCACTTTGGTAAGACTATGATTTACCGTTACGGTGAAAATGGTGAAGAGTTAACACCTTATGCAACGGATGGATTCCAGTTTGAGAATGGTGATTTAGCCTCTGGTTGTACAGATGCTGATCCAGAGCCATTATGTGATATCGATCCAATCGAGAATCCAGGTGCAGAAGGAGCGCAAGAGGCTAAAGATGACCCACAAAACAATGACTTTAACAACGGATGGCACCAGTATTCTTCTGGATCTGAGCCAGAATGGTTGAAATGGTCTACAACAACCTCTATTGAGATCCAGGAAACTGGTAGAGTTGATGGTAATGCCTCTTACTGTGGTAACTTCCACTTCGAATTATTGAGTAGAGCTATTGGTGATAACATGTATCAGGTAATTGATACCAACCCAGGTGCTACCGTATATGTAAACTTCTGGCATAAGAAACGTCGCATCAATGGTAATAACCCAGTAGATGAGATGGAAGTATTAGCTGGTGATTACGATACCTTCGATAATGATGGTGATAACTTAACCATGTTAGGTGATGTTGTTGCAACAAGTGGAGACGATTGGGTATTCATTGAAAGATCATTCGTAGCTACTAGTGATAAGACTGTAGTGATGTTAAGAGGTCTGTCGGGAACAACAGTTTCAGTAGGAAACTTAATTGACAACGTTTACATTGGTTGTGATGAAGATGGAAGAACAGAATGTGATGATGAAGTTCCAGCACTAGTACCACACACAGGTGCCTACTCAGACTTAATCATTGCTGAGGATGACATTACTCTATACCCAGTACCTGCAATTAGTAGCCTGAACATTCAGGTTGATAATGAAGGTGCACCAGTAGAAGGTACCTATTACATTACTTCTATTAATGGTAGAGTAAGTCACCAAGGATCTATCCAAATCAACAATGGTGTTCAAAGCAGCACCATTCACGAAAGTGTTGAAACACTGCCTGATGGAATGTATTTCCTAGTGATGGAAGTTAATGGTAACAGAATAACGAAACAGTTTGTTAAAACCAATCGTTAAGATCTAAATCCCAAATAATATATGTTTGAAAAGCCGGTTCATTGAGCCGGCTTTTTTGTTAGTAAAAGCTTTTTATCGGGTATTTAAACCTTATCAACGCCTAAAGAGTTGATTATTAAATCAATTGACTAATTTTATGTCACTTTTTAATAGCAAACCAAATCTACTTCATAAATTAAGATAGAAATCGTTGTAAAACGACCTACCATGTTTTGGATCATTGTATTTGTTACAAAGAATCTAAAAACTATTAATCAAATCTTATAAAATGAAGAACATTACTTATTGTTTTAATCGATTGTTGCCAATTGTGTTGGTAGGCCTTTTGTTAAGCTTTACCGGCCAGGCGCAAATGACTCCAGGACAAAATGCCTTTGATGATAACGGCATGGAATCCATGACTCCACCTTGTATGGATTCAGATGCCTCTGATGAAGTTTACTATGTTAAAGACCACACCAGAGAGGCAGAGACTTATAAACACAGTGTTTGGGTCAACGGGTTCCCTTGTCAGGGTGCCAAAGCCAACTTTAGTTTTGACGACACATTTAAGGGGTATGCATATACCTTATTAAGTAGTGGCAACTTCATCATAACTGGTACCGCCGTCTTAAGTGGTATTCAAAATAATAGTTGTGATGTTAATTATGAAGGTTCTGTTTGGAACGTTTATTTCGAATTTGCACCAATTGAAGATATTTCAGGGGTGAATCCATTCAGTGCTCATGGATTTGATGATACTGGTTTTCCTAATGATCCAATTTGGGAATACTACGAGCTAGTTCCAGGAAGATCAGAGATGAATTTAGCTGAAGGAGATTTTGAATATGACGCCATAACCTTTACTAAAATGGATAATGACTACGCATTCCAGGTAGGTGATGGTGCCAATGCCAAGAACAGTGGATTAGGTGCAGCCAGCTGGTTGAATTATACGGTTTGGAGTGATGGACAAGAAGCCTATTCAAACTCTGGTTCTATTCATGCCGATATCAATATAAATTTACATCCATACGAATGTCCCGAAATTCCATGCGAGGGTCCAGACTGTGAAGAACCACGTGATCCTTGTGAGAATTATTCAGCGTTTTATGTAGACAATGCTCATGGTTCCAACCAAGGAGTGTTACACGGTGTTAATTTTACAGGAGGTGAGGCAGTATTTACCGAGTTAAAAGAGCTTGGTTATAAAGCGCACTTATCGTACGATCCAATCGCACAAAAGATTTATGTCAATAAAAACAATGGTGATTTCATCGAAATCTTCAATACAGCTGGTGATTCCCAGGGTACTATTGATATTTCAGATGCTGATTTATCAGGTGTTTGTACCAATGCCTTTAGTAGAGGTTACGTGTACTTAGGTTCTGGAAGTCAAAACAAAATAATTAAGGTAGATCCGCTTTCTGGAAACTGGGAGCTGTTTGCCTGGAACTTACCTATTAGTGGTGGAGATATTGCTTTTAGAGATGGTGTATTGTACTTAGCAACAAGATCAGGTAAAAAACTATATACTGTTGGACCTGGAGATGATAATACCACTTTAATCGGTCAAACCGTTAAAAAGGTAAATGGTATGGCACTAGGGCCAGATAATGACAATTTTGTGATGACCAATAGTGGAAAAGAAGAAGTTTTTGTTATTAATCCTTCTGATGGCTCTACAGTAGATTCATATGATGCTGTTAAAAACAATGAACCGTTTGAATTGTACAATGGAGATTTAGCTTCAGGATGTTCAGATGGTGGAGGCGAGGAGCCTAATGATTGTGAGAGCTATGTAGCTTACTACACCGATCACGATGGTGATAACAAGTCCAAAATATTTGGTGTGTCCTTTAATGGAGGAGATGCCGTATTTACTGAAATTACCACTAGAGATTACGAAGTGCATTTAACGTATAACTCAGATGATGGTTATATCTATACCATCGATGCTGATAATGCCACTTATTTAGAACGTATTGATCCAGTATTTGGAACGG
>NZ_QKTV01000006.1 GCF_003362725.1 Winogradskyella aurantiaca | reverse complement strand
ATTGGATCATGGGTAGATGGAGACATCACTATTAGCAATGACGATAACACCTATAACTATTCCGTTACCGAGTTTGACAACATTGTGGCAGACATCGCCTTTGGTACCTACGATTACACCTTTGTACGCTCAGGAGGTTGTTACCCAGAAGTAACAGGATCTCTTACTGTAGATTGTGACGCCATTGATCCAATTTCATCAAATATCTTCTTAGGCATTGTTGCTGATCAAGCAGAGACCACGTCAGCAGCGGTATTTGTATCCACCTCCAGCCATCCACTAATTGGATCCTGGGTAGACGGGGACATTACCATCAGCAATGATGACAATACCTATAACTATTCCGTAACTGAGTTTGATAACATTGTAGCAGACATTGCTTTTGGTACTTACGATTACACCTTTGTTAGATCTGGAGGTTGTTACCCAGAAGTTACTGGTAGCATTACCGTAGACTGTAATGCCATTGATCCAAATTCATCAAATATCTTTTTAGGCATTGTAGCGGATCAGGCAGAAACAACTTCAGCAGCCGTGTTTGTATCCACATCCAGTCATCCATTAATTGGATCTTGGGTCGATGGAGATATTACTATTAGTAATGCCGATAATACCTATAACTATTCCGTTACCGAGTTTGACAATATTGTAGCAGACATCGCCTTTGGTACTTACGATTATACGTTTGTACGTTCAGGAGGATGTTACCCAGAAGTAACTGGTAGCATCACGGTAGACTGTGACGCCATTGATCCAATTTCATCAAATATCTTTTTAGGCATTGTTGCTGATCAAGCAGAGACCACGTCAGCAGCGGTATTTGTATCCACCTCCAGTCATCCACTAATCGGATCCTGGGTAGACGGGGACATTACCATCAGCAATGACGACAACACCTATAACTATTCCGTAACTGAGTTTGATAACATTGTAGCAGACATTGCTTTTGGTACTTACGATTACACCTTTGTTAGATCTGGAGGTTGTTACCCAGAAGTAACGGGCAGTATCACGGTTGACTGTGATGCCATTGATCCAATTTCATCAAATATCTTTTTAGGGATTGTCGCCGACCAACCGGAAATTGTTCTTGACACTACTGTTGAGCAAACTGATAATGTACTAACCGCCAATGCTGTTGGGGATACAATTACGTACCAGTGGGTGGATTGTGATAATAGTAATGCTCCAATTGATGGAGCTACTAATCAGGAGTTTACTGCTGAAACTAACGGTAGCTACGCGGTGGTAATCACCGATAGTCGTTGTGGTCTTACCGAAACATCCGATTGTTTTGTGGTGGCCTCCTTAAGTCTGGATGAAACTCCAGCTGAAATGGTATGGCAGGCCTATCCCAACCCATTTACAGATAGCATTCAACTCAGTTTTAACAGGGTTTATGAGTCGGTAGAAGTAGCGGTTTACTCCATGGAAGGAAAGCTTATGGGTAGCTATCAAATAAATCAAAGTCAGGAGTTGCGCCTTGATACATCGCACTTGTCCTCTGGTACCTACTTGATTAATGTACTGGCAGATGGGCAGCGTTTCTCTGAAATGATGATTAAACAATAATTAAAGACACTAGAAATACGATTATGAAAAGGATATGTTTCATCCTGTTGCTGATGGTGACCCAAATCACCATGGGGCAGGTAATTTTAAAAGAGGGCTTTGAAAGCTGGCCTCCTAATTGGCAGATACTGGAACTTGGAGATGCTATTTATGGCTGGCGTCAGGATTATGATGGTACCTCGTTTCAGGGGGAACACTCAGCCTATTCCTCCATTAATAACGCCCAATGTGACAATTGGCTGGTATCCAATGGTATTCAAATTGCCAACGGGGATTACCAACTCAAGTTCTGGGAGATTTCTAATGAAAACAGTATTGAGTACTACGATAGTGCTACCGTACTCATTTCTCGAGGAAGCAGCGATCCCATGTCGGGTGATTTTATTCCGGTTTATGAAACCGAATTAAACACCTCGGCCTGGCAGCAACGCAGTATCGATTTAAGCGCTTTTGAAAATGAAACCATTTATGTGGCATTCCGTTACACCGGTACCTATCACAGTTGGTTTATAGATGAAGTATCCGTAACGCCATTTGCCTTTACAGATGTCAAGATGGATGCCTTTACCACACCCAATGGAGTGACGGAAACTCCGGACAGTCAGTCGGTAAAAGTGCAGGTAACCAATAATGGAACGACTGTTATTAATACCCTGGCAATTGACTGGAGTGTCAATGAGACGGCTCAGGCGACAGCCCAATTTGAGGGTCTTAATCTCGCTCCTAATACCAGCGTGGAATTGACCTTGGGGGACTATGATTTTAGCACCAATGGCTTCTACAATTTGGAGGCTGAGGTCAGTACTGAGGATGATTTTGAATCGTTGAACAATCAGGTGGCAAGCTTATACCAGGTCTCACCGTTTAACGATGCCGCGATCATCAATATGAGTCCTGAGGGGATGTCTCCAGTCTCTGGACTTGCAGATGTGAAGGTGACCATTCAAAACCAGGGGAGCAATCCCATTCGCGAGGTGATCATCGATTGGTCGGTGGATGCGGAGACTTCCTTTACTTATACCAATGACAATTTGGCCCTGGAGCCTGGGGCTTCCACAGAGGTTGTTTTGGGCAATTACAATTTTGATGCCGGATCTTTTAATATTGGTGTTACAGTGCATGCCTTAGGGGATACCAATGCAGTTAACGATGCCTATGAGGCGAGTTATACCGTGGATACCTTTATGGAAAGTTTTGAGGGACGTCAGTTTCCCCCAGAAGGATGGAGTATCAATTTTGGAGTGCGCGATAATAGTAATTTTGGAGTAGCCGCTGACGGTGAGTATTTTTATTCGTCGCAGGTGGATGAGAATTATTTTGGAACGGTTACCGATACCATTTTCACCCCGGTAATGGACATTAAAGAGGGCGATAGATTCCGGTTCTATATCAAGTCATCCATGGCCTATCCTATTGCCAATACCTTAGTATGGAAAAACGAAGCCACTGGTGAGATTGAAACCATATCCACCATTCAAAACAGTCAGGGCTTTAACAACTGGGAACTGCGTGACTATGATATTTCAGCCGCCGCAGGTGCCAATAGAATTGGCATCGTCGGTTTGCCAAACGGCTCTTTTGGAGATGCCAAATTTGATTTGTTTAGTTCTGATGCCAAGCTATTTCAGTATGACAACGACCTGAGGGTCCTGTCCGTTAAAAGTAATTTTATAGCCAGGCAAGGGGTGGAGCAGGAATTTGAAGTGGTCTTACGCAATGCTGGGAAAAGCGTTGCAGCCGCCCGTGGGTATCAGATCCATATTAAGAATGAGGAAGGAACCATATTAAATACCTATGGGGGCACGCTACTTAGTTCATGGGAAGAAGTTAAGCTGTCCCTGGCACATACCTTTACAGAGCTGGGTACCCAAAAAGTATATGTGGAGGTAGAAATGGCCGATGACGAAAATCCGATGGATAACAAATCGTTTAGCTATACCATTGGGGTGGTTCCCGAAACCACTATTGTTAGTGAAATTGGAACCAAAGACAACACCAGTCCGGCTATTCCGTTCACCGCTAATGGTAATACCAATACACTTGGTGAGGACGACCTAACGCAGTTATTATACTATCAGGATGAAATAGGATCAGCTGGTTATGCCTATGGGATGACCTATACCTATAAAAATCTGCTAGCGTCCAGTGATACGAAATCCTATCCATTAAAAATATGGATCCGCCAGACGGACAGAGTGGAGTTATCAGAAGGCTGGGAAGATATTGAGCAAATGACCCTGGTGTTCGATGGGGTTATTGATATATTTCCTGGTGATGACAATGAGCTCTACATACCTTTTGATGAGCCGGTGCTCTTAAATGGGATTAATAATGTGGTAGTCCAAAATTACCAGTACGATCCTGAGTGGCCACCGTCTATTTTTAGAATGTACGGGACACTAGGCAATGATGGTCCTACCCGAACCATTGGAGTTTTGGACGCCTTTGATCTGGATCCCAACAGTCCACCGGAATATTTCTTTGAGTTGTCTGAAACTAGTTTTACACGATTCATTATCGATCCCAGTACGGATTTCTCCTCTATGATTGGAGTGGTCAGTGATGCCGATTCAGGCACTACCATTAGTGGTGCTAGTATTGAACTAGTGGATGCTGCCGTGAGTACAAATTCAGACAGTGATGGGGCTTATGCCTTTGAGAGCTTGCCTTTTGGAAGCTATACCTTTAGAATTAGTGCCGATGGTTATGAGACTAAAACGGTGACCATAGATTTAAATTCGTCCAATCAGACCGAGGATTTTAATCTCAACCTGTTATTGGAGCTTGAGGTCACTGGAACTGTGTATGGGGATAATAATATTAGCATTCCTTTACAAGCGGTCACTCTTAATCTGAGATTAGAGGATGATACTATAGAAACAACAGTTTCCACGGATGCTTCAGGAACCTTCCTGTTTCCATTGGTGTATGGTACGTTTAATTATGAAGTAGAGGTGTTGCTCTATGGTTATTATTCTAAAACCATTGAGGTGAATCCTACTGATAGCAATATTGATTTAGGGGATATAATTCTTGAAGAAGAATTTATCAGTGCCTTTGAAGTGGCGGTGGATAATAGTGATGAAGGCCCAAGGCTTAGTTGGAAGAGTCCAAAGACCAGTAAAAAAGAACAGCTTCGTCATGATTCAGGCACAATTACCACCTCTTACACCAATGAGCCTAATGAGAATGTTTGGCTGGGTAATTACTTTAATTTTGAAAGTCCAACCACACTGAATACCGTTGAAATTCAGACAGATATTTTTCAGAATGCTGAGGATTATGTGACCATAGATGTGGTGGATATTGTCAGTGATGAAGTTCTGGCTTCAAGTGCTCCCTTTCTTATCAAGCAAAATGCACAACAGACGATTGATATCCCTAATATTACGGTTTCGGGCTTGATTGCTGTGATGGTGCACTGGCAGGATAATGCCGCCAGTACCAATTCTCTGGCCATTGAGTACGCTGATTCTGGAGGTGATATGTTTGATGGTGCGGTAATCAAATATCCAAACGAATCTACCACCCTATTCACCAGTTTTATTGGAGCCGTAGGGTATTCAGCAGCCTTCTTATTACGTGTTAATACAATAACAGAAGATAATCCTATAACCAATGGGGAAGTCATGACCTATAATATCTACCGAGGCTTGGCCAGTTCTTTTCCTAATACAGATAGTTGGGACCTGCTTAACCAAAATGCGGTGGAAGGTCTAGATTTTCTGGATGAGGTACCAGGTGCTGATTCTGGTGAGTTTTATCGTTATGCGGTGGAATGTATTTATGCTAATGGCACCTCGGAGGTGACTTTTTCTAACAGTATATCGGGGGCGTCCCTTGGAATTGATGAGAATCCATGGCAGGAATCGGATCTAAGACTCTTCCCAAATCCCGCACATGGCAGTGTGGAGCTGCACCTGGCAGCGGGAATGCGCTTAGACGGTCCTATAGAATGCTATGACCTGTTAGGAAAATTGGTGCGATCGATAGACTATAAGAGCCATAGCACGTCTCAGAAAATAGACCTTAACGGTTTGAGTAACGGGGTTTATATCCTGCGATGTTCTCTGGAAGACGGAGCTATTATCACTAAAAAACTCATTGTTAACTAAAGAAAAGCGGTCTCTGACCGCTTTTTTTATAGGCTGTTTTTAAATAGTAATTGGCGTCCCTCTCTGGCAGCCTTATTATCAAGACCGGCTCCAACGGCCAGACCAACAGACATGCCAATAGGAAGGCCTAAACCCAACATACCCATGTTGCCCATTGCAGCTCCAAAAGCGACTCCCATGGGTAAGCCAAAAGCAGACATACCAAGCACCATCCAAAGGCTTTGGTAATACCCTTTGGGTACTAATTTGAGCTCTTTTTCCAATAATTTAAGGATGGATTGCTGGTGTTTATAAAGTGTTCGGCAGTCCTTTTTTTCGGTGCCCTTCAACTCGTTTACCGCGGCAATCTGGGTATTGATATGTTTGACAATATGGGCTGGTAAGTCGCGTGAACTCAATTCTAAAATTAAGGCCGTAAAGCGTTTCAGGCCTTTTTGAAATTTAGCAGAGCCCGACGCTCCGGATTGCACTTCGTGAAATAACATAGTGTCTTTTTGTTATAGGACGTCAGTCTTAATGTTTTGTTACTCACATGGTATTCACATTCTTCATCACTGTAAAGAGCGCTTTGTAGACCGCCTTTAAGCCAGGTGTCCCCTGTAAACCATAATCCATGATTGTTTTAGTACTACCGTCTGCAAACCTAATGGTCAAATAAGCTGTTTGATCGTCGGTCCAGTTGACCTGATAGCCTGATTTAAGATGCTTGACATCCATATAATTCAGGAGCTCCGATATTTCTTTAAAGGTACCTGAGGTGGCTTTATAACTGTGCATGCCCAAAACAGGAGTGTTCTCCAATCCGTTGAATTCTACCCGATCATCCGGAAATAGTTCCAATACAAATTCCGGACAATTGCCATAGCAGGCAGATGTTTTTAAATGAATGGAACTAATGGCTTCAGTCTTTGGACTGGGATTGTATTTGACCAGTGTATTGTTAAAAAAGCTTAGTGTGTCTATTCTAAATTTTTCGGCACCAGGAATCAGGGTCTCTTGTGAATTGATGGGGACATAGGCTTTAATGAGGGTGGTGTTCTTAACACTTATGGGTTTAAATAACTCGCAATATTCAAAGCTGTTATTACTGAGTCTTATAAACTCATAAGTGTCCTGTCCTTTATCAAGAACTATGAGCGGATGAGCACCGTACCATTCTCCCAATACGAGCAAGTCTGTTTTACCATCATTGTTAAGGTCTGCCTTTTCCCAGTTTTTAATATCCCATTCCTTAAAAATACCATTACATGCCAGTTCTTGGGCCAGCTGATCTGTAGATTTGATACTTAGCTCAAGATTATCGGCTTTAAAATCATTCGTGTTGCTGTGAATAAACTCCACCACTTCCTCAGTGGTCTGTAATTTGTCAATGGTACTGCATTGGCTGGCCGTACTGGCCAAAATGTATAAAGAAAGAACTAGGATACGCATGGTTAATCTTGTTTAGGACTGTGATTCAAGTTTTGTGCCAGAATGCTTGTAGAGGTATTCAAAAATAAAACAGCTCACGAGAATGCTTATCGCTACAAGCACGCCTGTTGGGTTGCTTTCGTATTGCTGTATCATTAACAGAAGTAAAGCCAAAAAACAGAGTAGGGCTCCCAATAGTGGAACCATGGCTGTGGCGCCAGTAGCCTTGCGTGTGCGATAGCCCACTACATTTACCAATCCAAAAATAAACAGAAAGCCAACGCTACCTGCTGTTGAAATACTTTCCAGATCCAGGGTGTTGGTGAGTATCAGGGGGGCAATGGCGGTAATCATAAGCCCTATAGGTTGGTTCCAAAGGGTACTGGTAAGATGATGCGGTAGTTCATCATCTTCGGCAATTTCAAAACTCACACGGCTACCCCCGTATAAGGAGGCATTAATGGCGGAAAAGGTGGAAATCAGGGCCGCTATGGTAATAATGGTAAACCCCAGATCGCCGAGCATGGGCTTGGCGGCTTCGGCCAGCACATAATCCTCTGCCGTCGCAATTTGGTTGAAAGGGAGACTACCCACGGTAACAATGGCTATGATCACATAGAGTAGCACCACAAAAATGACAGCGATCCAATAGGCTCGTGGAATGTTCACCTTTGGGTTTATAATATCCGGGGCGGCGTTGGCAATAAGTTCAAAGCCTTCATAAGCCACAAAAATCACCATACCACCCGTAATGAGTTTCACTGGGGTTTCCCAGTTGGATACTGACAATTGCTCTAAATTGGGATTTCCAAAAAGGCCATAGGCTCCCAGAGCTACAAATGCCAGAAGAATAACTAGTTTGATAATCACGGCATAGGATTCAATGGCGCTCACCGTGGCAATACTGTAGTAATTAATGGCGGTGGCAAGTATGACAATAGCACTGGCATACAGATGAAAATCCAAATTGGATCCGGTTAACTCAAACAGATTAGGGGCGTAAGAACCAAAGGCTGAGGCATATAGCGAGAGCATAATAATATAACTCACCCAAAGCAGGTTGTTGGTACCCCCACTGAATACCGACCTTCCAAATCCCTGGTTAATAAAGCGTACGGTGCCACCGCGATCGGGATAGGTTTGTGACAGTTTTATATAACTGTAAGTGGTAATGAGGGCTATGACCCCAGCAAATAAAAAGGCAATGGGAGTACCGCCCTGAGCCAGAGATACCGCCAGACCAAGCACCGCAAAAATGCCGCCTCCCACCATACCTCCAATGCCAATAGATATGGCTCCTTTGAGTGAAACCTTATTCGCCAAACTCTAAAAATAATTTCTGTAGGACCAGTACGACCCCAGTAGTAAAATTAAAGCAACAACAGCTCCCATATGCTCTCCATCACCAATCATAAAGTGTGCAAAAAAGGCCAGGACCACATTAAAAAAGAAACCCGCATAGGCCCACTCGATGATGGCCTTATTTCTAAAAAACCAAAGCGCAACTAATCCGAGAAGTTTGGCAATTCCAAGGGGGTAAATCAAATAGGTTGGGTATCCAAATCCATCAAATAACTCCGCGATCATCTCTGTGTTCAGGAAATAATTAGAAACAGAAAAGAGCATTAAGGCTGTAAACAGTCCGGTGGAAACGTAATAGATGATTTTGTAAGTTTTCATGGAATTGATTTTGTTATGAGTTCATTAGGTCTTCAATTTCGTCTGCGTCTATAGGTATGTTTCGCATCAGATTAAACGGTTCTCCGCTAGCTTGTACCACCACATCATCTTCCAAGCGTACTCCAAAACCTTCATCGGGCAAATAAATACCGGGTTCTACGGTAAACACCATATTCTCTTGAATGGGTTCGTGCAGTAAGCCATAATCGTGGGTGTCCAATCCAATATGGTGGCTGGTCCCGTGCATAAAGTATTTTTTGTAAGCTGGCCAGTCTGGATTTTCGTTCTGGACGTCAGCTTTATCCAACAATCCCAAGCCCAGAAGTTCAGAAGTCATTAGTTTACCAACTTCCACGTGGTAGGCTTCCCAATAGGCTCCAGGTACTAACATTTTAGTGGCTTCCTCCTTGACACGATTCACTGCCTTATACACAGTTTTCTGGCGCTCTGAAAAACGGCCAGAAACAGGAATGGTACGGGTCATATCGCTGGAATAGTTGGCATACTCGGCACCTACATCCAGAAGGATGAGGTCCCCGGCCTTACATTGCTGATTGTTTTCGATGTAGTGCAACACATTGGCATTGTTTCCAGATGCCACGATAGGCGTATAGGCAAAGCCTTTGGATCTGTTGTTAAGGAACTCGTGCATAAACTCGGCCTCTATGTTGTACTCCCAGACGTCTGGTTTCACAAAATTGAGAATGCGACGAAAGCCTTTTTCGGTAATATCACATGCCTGTTGCATTAATGCTAGTTCAATTGGATTTTTAACCGAACGCAGTCGTTGTAAGATAGGATTACTCTTAGCTACCTCATGGGCCGGGTATTTGTCTTTTAGCCATTTGACAAAACGGGCTTCGCGCGTCTCTGTTTCAACATTGGCGCGGTAATGCTCATTGGTGTTGATGTAAACCGTATCGGCCTGGGTCATCAGCTCAAAAAGAATTTTTTCTAAGTCCTGGAGCCAATAGACTGTAGTAATTCCAGAGGTTTCAAAGGCCGCCTCTTTGGTTAGTTTTTCACCTTCCCAAACTGCAATATGGTCGTTAGTCTCTTTTAAGAAGAGGATTTCGCGATGCTTTTCCTTTGGGCAATCGGGAAATACCACCAATACACTTTCTTCCTGATCTACTCCTGATAAGTAGAAAATATCGCGATGCTGGGCAAAGGGTAAGGTGCTATCGGCACTTACCGGATAGATATCATTAGAGTTGAAGATGGCCAGGCTATTAGGCTTCATGGCCGCCATAAAATTGCGGCGATTGGTTTCAAAAAGTGTTTTGTTAATGCGGTCGTATTTCATTGTATTGTGCGTTGTTGTTAGCGTTCGCCCCGCTTATTTTATTACATAATATAAGAAAGGGAACTAACCCGAAAGGTAGCTCCTTTTATGCAAATTCTAAAGCCTCTAATCTATCTGTTTGGCACAAGTTCGGTATCCGAAAGGAGCATGATGGGTCGTCAAGCTTTCTAGTAATTGGCGTAGCCTTGTAAACCGTTAAATCTATTATAAAACGGATTATTTAGGGTAAAAAATCCTATTTTCATGCTCCTTAAAACCAACCCGAAATGAAACAACTATCCCTTATTTTTTCGGCCTTAATGGCTTCTGTATTAGTGATGGCTCAGCAACCAGCCACCCAAGCTAATGTCGTTGAAGAAGCTTTAAAACAGAAAGCTGAAATGACGGCCAGTTCTATTGTCAAGAATGTGCCTTTTGCCAATATTGGCCCAAGCATTATGAGTGGTCGAGTGGTCGACCTGGATGTGAATCCCGATATGCCATCTGAATTTTATGTAGCCTACGCCTCAGGGGGTGTTTGGCACACTAACAATAATGGAACTACCTTTAACCCAATTTTAGACAGTTCGCCAACCCAAAACGTTGGTGATATTGCTGTGCACTGGCCAACGCGAACCATTTATGTAGGGACGGGCGAAAACAACGCATCGCGTTCCTCCTATGCTGGGATGGGCATGATGAAATCTACCGATAACGGTGAGACCTGGACCAATATTGGTCTTTTAGACTCACATCACATAGGTCGTATCCTCATTCACCCAGATGATTCTAATGTAGTTGTGGTGGGTGTCACGGGGCATTTGTATTCTCCAAATAAGGAGCGTGGTATCTACAAAACAACCGATGGCGGAAACAGCTGGACTCAAGCCCTATTTATAAATGATGAGACGGGGATCATTGATTTGAGACATAGTCCAGATAACTATGACGTCATGTTCGCAACCGCCTGGACCAAAGATCGTAAAGCCTGGAATTTTACAGGTAATGGCGAAGGCTCTGGTATTTATAAAAGTACCGACGCCGGGGCTACCTGGGAATTGGTTTCTACAGATAAGAGCGGTTTCCCAACCGGAGAAGGTGTAGGCCGTATAGGGGTAGCCGTATTCGATGATAATACCATTTATGCCATCCATGACAATCAGTTTAGACGGCCATCTGAAAAATCTAAGGGTGAAAAACGCGGTCTTACAAAAGAAGATTTTAAATCCATGACTAAGGATGAGTTTCTGGCGATTGAAGACAAGAAATTAAATGCCTTTTTAAAGACCAATGGCTTTCAGGAAAAGTACCGCGCTGATAATGTGAAGCAAATGGTACGCTCTGGCAATGTAAAACCGGCCGATTTAGCTACTTATTTAGAGGATGCCAACTCCATGTTATTTGATACTCCAGTAATTGGTGCCGAAATTTATAAGAGTACCGATGGTGGAAAGTCATGGAATAAGACGCATGAGGGTTATCTTGATGGGGTGTATTTTAGTTATGGCTATTACTTTGGCCATATCCATGTATCACCTGCAGATGAGGACCACATTTATATTTATGGGGTACCCATTTTAAAATCCAAGGATGGTGGATCTAGTTTTATTTCTATCAGTGCTGAGAATGTGCACGCAGACCACCATGCCTTATGGATCAACCCGGCCAATCCTAACCACTTGATCAATGGTAACGATGGTGGAGTTAATATTTCGTATGACGACGGAGAGAATTGGATTAAGAATAACATGCCATCTGTTGGTCAGTTTTATTATATCAACTATGACCATGAAAAACCTTATAATGTCTATGGAGGTCTTCAGGACAATGGAGTTTGGAAAGGAGCTAATAATGCACGCGAGAATAAATCATGGCATCAGTCTGGACAGTATCCATGGCGTTCCATAATGGGTGGAGATGGTATGCAGGTGCAAATTGATAAACGCAATACCAATATTGTTTACACCGGATTCCAGTTTGGAAATTATTTTAGATTAAATCTCGAGACTAAAGAGCAAGAATACATTCAGCCAAAGCATACCTTAGGGGAGGCTCCATACCGTTTTAACTGGCAAACTCCCATATTATTATCAAGTCATAATCAGGACATTCTCTACTTGGGAGGTAATAAGTTAATGCGCTCCATGAATCAAGGAGATGATTGGGAGGCTATTAGCCCGGACCTTACCAAAGGAGGTAAAAAAGGTAATGTCGCATATGGGACGCTTGCTTCCATAAGTGAAAGTCCGTACCAATTTGGATTAATTTATACTGGTAGTGATGATGGATTGGTGCAGGTCACTAAGAATAGTGGTGGTAGCTGGACGGATATTTCAGGATCCTTACCAAAAGATTTATGGGTGAGTCGCGTGGTGGCTTCGCAACACGTGAAAGAACGTGTGTATGTCGCTTTAAACGGTTACCGCTGGGATGATTTCAATGTTTACTTATATTCCAGTGAGGATATGGGTGCTACCTGGAAAGCTATTGGTGCTGGTATTCCGGCTTCCCCAGTTAATGTTATAACTGAGGATCCAGCGAATGCTGAGGTTCTTTATGTGGGCACGGACAACGGGGTGTATGTAAGTTTTGACCGCGGGGCATCTTGGGAGGTGTTTTCAAATGGCCTGCCCAATGTAGCTGTTCATGATATTAAAGTACAACCAGATACCAACGATTTACTCATTGGGACCCACGGACGAAGTATTTACAAAGCCAATATTGCCCCTCTACAGGCTATGAACCCAACAACATCGGAAAGCAGCATAAGCTTTTTCAAGGTGCAGCCAGTGCGTCATTCCAATCGTTGGGGCACCTCTTGGAGTCAGTGGTTGGATGCTTATGAGCCTGAAGTAAGTCTGCAGTTCTACAGTAATTCTTCTGGTCCTAAGACAATTACAATTTCTACTGAAGATGGGACTGAATTAAATTCGTTTAAGACGGAGGTCGATGAAGGATTCAATTATGTGAATTACAATCTTGAATTATCTGAAAAAGGTCGTAAGGCGCTTTTAAAGGCGGACAAGGACTTGATATTAAAAAAGGCTAGTAATGGTAAATATTATTTACCCAAAGGATCGTATAAGGTGTCTATTGGTAAAGCATCGACCAAGTTAGAATTGAAATAATCTGATGTATTATAGATATGGAAGGCCCTTTTTTAAAGGGCCTTTTTTTGTTAAGGTTGACTGCATTTGGTCGAAAACCAGTTAAATAATAGGGTTTGGATTCGAATGTTCCTTATTTTGGAAGTACCAAATCTATCATTATGAGACAGTTAAGCTTATGGGCAGTGGTTTCCTGCTGCCTTTTACTGGGGTGTTCTGGAGATTCGACCACATCTCCTCCCCCCGAACCAAGATTGATTATTCGATTAAACTTTGATCCCGATCAGGAACGCTTAAACAATTTAGGTCAACCAGCCAGAATTCTAGACGGTAATGCCGCACAATCACCAAGTATTCAACGTATGAGTGCCCACTATGTGGAGTTTGCTCCAACAGCATTTACTCCCTTAGGTGATGGTACTATTATTTATCAAGGGCCAGAGACCAGTACTGGTGGCACTTTGGCTATCGACTTTAGAGAAGCCTTTTTTGCCGGTGATGACGGGGTGTTTATTAACGTGGCTTTAGACAATTTAATCCCGGGTGAGTACGAGTGGGTGCGCGTATCATTGTCCTATCAGGAAGGCGATATTCAATTGCTGGTAGATGACAACGAAATTACAGGGAGACTAGCGAGTTTTGTGGGTTATAATACCTATATATCCAGTTTTGATCTTAACCAGGAGACCTTTGAGGTTAACGACGATAAATTGCAAGGTTACTGGGCTTTTGAAGCTCTAGGTTATAGTGTAACTGGCCAAGCCCAACCAGGAGCTACAACGGTACCCAATCCTTTGTTTGAAACCTCGCCTATCCCTCAGGGATCTTGTGTTGTTACCGGAGCCTTTGAAGAACCATTGGTGATTACAGGCGAGGAAACTCAGGATATCACTGTTACACTGTCGTTTTCTGTGAATCAAAGTTTCGAATGGACTGAGGTGATTCAGGACGGTAAATACGAGCCCGGAATAGGGGAGCAAGTTGTGGATATGGGGCTCAGAGGGTTGATACCAACTGCTTCTAATTAAAACCATTCTAAATAGCTTATTATCATACGGCGCAGTTGTCTAAAATTCAATTGCGCCGTATTTTTGTGAGACTAACAAAAAGCGTACTTTATAATGGCTGGAATGTTTAATTCTTCCGTGGGTAGAAAGTTTGCAATGGCCCTTTCTGCCTTTTTCCTTATGTTGTTTTTGGTCATGCACGTTTCTATCAATTTCACCTCAGTTTTCAGTGCTGATTTATTCAACGAAATGTCTCATTTTATGGGGACCAATCCTGTTGTTCAAGGGCTAATGCAGCCCATTTTAATTTTTGGGGTAGTGTTTCATTTTGTGATGGGCTTTATTCTCGAGGCCAAAAACAAATCTGCTCGAGGGGTTAGCTATGCTAAGAATGTCGCTAAAGATAATTCTACCTGGATGTCCAGAAACATGCTGTTAAGTGGTGTGGTGATTCTAGCATTCTTAGGATTACACTTCTATGACTTTTGGGTGCATGAAATGACCATTAAGTATGTGGAAGGAGACATGAGTGGGTTGATTAATCCGGATAACGCAGAATCAGGATTCCGTTATTATGAAGAACTCAGAGAAAAGTTTGTAAGCCCGGTGAGAGTTGGAATTTATATTGTTGCATTTGTCCTATTAGCATTGCATTTACTACATGGATTTAACTCAGCATTCCAATCTGTTGGAGCCAATAATAAATACACCAAAGCCTTAACAGGATTTAGCAAGGTATACTCTATTGGTATTCCTGCTTTATTCATTTTCATTGCTTTATTTCATCATTTTACGCATTAAAATCTAGCGAATTATGTCAGTATTAGATTCTAAAATTCCAGAAGGCCCATTGGCCGATAAATGGACCAAACATAAGAATGAGATTAACCTGGTTAATCCTGCTAACAAACGGTTGATCGATGTAATTATCGTTGGAACTGGATTAGCAGGAGGCTCTGCTGCAGCGACCCTCGCAGAATTGGGTTATAATGTTAAGGCATTTTGTTTTCAGGATTCTCCACGTCGAGCACACTCCATTGCTGCGCAAGGTGGAATTAATGCCGCTAAGAACTATCAGGGTGATGGTGACTCTACCTACCGTTTGTTTTACGATACGGTAAAGGGTGGGGACTACAGATCGCGCGAGGCTAACGTTCATCGTTTGGCTGAGGTGTCTACTAATATCATTGACCAATGTGTGGCACAGGGTGTTCCTTTTGCTAGAGAATATGGAGGTTTATTAGATAACCGTTCGTTTGGTGGTGTGTTGGTATCCAGAACCTTTTATGCCAAAGGACAGACAGGACAACAATTACTATTGGGAGCCTACGCAGCCATGAACCGTCAGATTGGTCGAGGTAAAATAAAAATGTACACGCGTCATGAAATGCTTGACGTGGTGATAGTTGATGGTAAGGCTAGAGGAATTATTGCCCGAAACCTTGTTACAGGTGAGATTGAAAGACATTCAGCCCACGCTGTGGTTTTAGGAACGGGAGGTTATGGTAATGCTTTTTACTTGTCTACCTATGCTATGGGATCTAATGTAACTGCGGCATGGAAAGCTCATAAGCGAGGTGCTTATTTTGCAAATCCTTGTTATACTCAAATACACCCAACCTGTATCCCTGTTTCTGGTGATCATCAGTCAAAACTAACACTGATGTCTGAATCACTGAGAAACGACGGACGTATCTGGGTACCAAAACATAAAAAAGATGTAGAAGCCATTAGAAACGGAAGTTTAAAACCGACTGACCTGGCTGAAGAAGATAGAGATTATTACCTAGAGCGTCGTTATCCAGCCTTTGGAAACCTAGTGCCTAGAGATGTAGCTTCCAGAGCGGCTAAAGAACGCTGTGATGCGGGTTATGGTGTTAATCAAACTGGTGAGGCCGTATACCTGGATTTTGCTTCTGCGATTGAGCGTTACGGAAAAGAACAGGCCCATGTAAAAGGCTTGGATGAAAATGACAAAGCGCTTGTTACCAAATTAGGAAAGCAGGTAGTGGAGAATAAGTATGGTAATTTATTCCAGATGTATGAAAAGATCGTCGACCAGAACCCTTATGAAACACCAATGATGATTTACCCTGCGGTGCACTACACCATGGGAGGGCTTTGGGTTGATTATAACTTAATGACTACAGTAGAAGGGTTGTATGCTATAGGGGAGGCTAATTTCTCAGATCACGGTGCTAACCGTTTAGGAGCTTCTGCCTTAATGCAGGGCTTAGCAGACGGTTACTTTGTGTTACCATACACCATTGGTGATTATCTAGCTCATGATATTAGAACTGGCCCAATTTCAACAGACTCTCCGGAGTTTGAAGAGGCTGAAAAGAATGTTAGAGGAGCTATTGATAAGCTAATCAACAATAAAGGAACTAAGTCTGTGGATTATTTCCATAAAAAGCTTGGTAAGATCATGTGGAATAAATGCGGAATGGCCAGAAACGAAAAAGAACTTAAAGAGGCCATCAGCGAAATAGCAGCTTTACGCGAAGAATTCCATAAAGAGGTCTTTGTGCCTGGTGGGCAAAACGAATACAACGAAGAACTTGCCAAAGCAGGTCGTGTGGCTGACTTTTTAGAGCTTGGTGAATTATTTGCCAAGGATGCGCTTGAACGCAACGAATCAGCGGGTGGTCACTTTAGAGAAGAATATCAAACTGATAGTGGTGAAGCGCTGCGCGTTAAAGACTACCAGTATGTATCGGCATGGGAGTATAAGGGAGAACCAAGCAAGGCTGTTCACCATAAAGAACCATTGGCATACGAAAATATTGAAGTAAAAGAGAGAAGTTACAAATAAGATTGCTATGAAATTATTATTAAAAATTTGGCGTCAAAAAAATGCTGAGGATAAGGGAGGAATTGTTGAATATCCGGTAGATAACGTGTCTCCAGATATGTCCTTTCTTGAAATGCTTGACGTTTTAAATCAAGATTTAATTGAGAAGGGTGAGGAGCCGGTTGCTTTTGATCATGATTGTAGAGAAGGCATTTGTGGAACCTGTTCTTTATACATTAATGGTCGTGCTCATGGCCCTGACACTAGAATCACCGTATGTCAATTGCACATGCGTTCTTTTAATGACGGTGATACTATTTATATTGAGCCGTGGAGAGCTGAGGCATTTCCGGTGATTAAAGATTTGGTAGTAGACCGTTCTGCTTTTGATCGTATTCAACAGGCAGGTGGGTTTATCTCTGTAAATACATCTGGTAATACTCAGGATGCCAATGCCATTCCAATTGAAAAAGAGAATGCAGATAAAGCCTTTGACGCGGCAACTTGTATTGGATGTGGAGCCTGTGTAGCTACATGTAAAAATTCCTCTGCTATGCTATTTGTTTCTGCCAAAGTATCGCAATTTGCACTACTTCCTCAAGGGCAGGTAGAAGCGCATGATCGCGTTTTAAACATGGTAAAACAAATGGATGAAGAAGGCTTTGGAAATTGTACCAATACAGGAGCCTGTGAGGTGGAATGTCCTAAAGGCATTTCGCTTGAGAATATTGCACGAATGAACCGAGAGTTTATAGCGGCAAGCATTAAAGGATAAGAGTTTATCTATCACAAATACAATCCCAAAATAAGTGTTTATTTTGGGATTCTTTTTTTAATTAATTAAGCCAGAAAAATGAAATTGAAAACAGTTCTTTTAAGTTTACTGTTAGTTGTGAACAGCTTAACTAGTATTCAGGGAAATCCTGAATTATTTGATCAAGAAAAACTCCTAGAACATCTTAAAACACTTAGTTCCGATGCCTTTGAGGGGCGTTTAACAGGTGAAAAAGGGAATGCCTTAGCCAGAACCTATATCATTGATCATTATAAAAAATCTGGGGTAGCACCTTTTGGTGAAACGTTTGAACAGCCATTTGAATTTACCAGAGGTGAGATGGCCTATAAAGCGAATAATGTTCTGGGGTTTGTTAAAGGAACCACTTACCCAGGTGACTTTATCGTTATAAGCGCACATCATGATCATTTAGGGAAGCGCGGAGATGCTATTTACAATGGTGCCGATGATAACGCGTCTGGTGTGGCGGCTTTATTGGCCTTTGCAGAATACTTCGCTGCAAATCCGCCGAAACACTCAGTGATCTTAGCCGCTTTTGATGCGGAAGAATTAGGATTACAGGGGGCAAAATATTTTATGACTCAGACCGAGGATATTAATGTGGTTTTAAACCTAAATATGGACATGATTGGCCGCAGTACTAAAGACGAATTGTATGTAGTAGGATCCCGATATCACAAGTCTCTTGGAAGGATGATGGCGCAATTTGAAAACCCAACATCTTCTAAGTTATTAGTTGGACACGATGGTGCTGACAAAAAGGAGGACTGGACCTATGCGTCTGATCATTCACCATTTCATATGAAGGATATACCGTTTTTGTATTTTGGGAATGAGGACCACCCCGCTTATCATAAGCCAACAGATACCTTTGATGCGATTACACCGGAGTTTTATAAAAATGCAGTGACTATTATTATTTCAGTGTTTAAGGCTGCAGATCAAATAGACTTCTAAGTTCAAAAGCCATATGCAGCAATCTCAAGATTTTTATAAAAGGCAACTGTCCTTGCACCAGACGCAGGTGGCTAAGCTTTTTAAGACGCTCAGCCTATTGAGCCTATTGAGATTGGCTGTTTTTTTGCTAACCGTTGCAGGGATATATTACAATTTTCAAAAATGGAACTATGCCTTGGGGATTGCCCTTTTTGGAACCGTTGTCTTCCTTTTATTGCTGACGCGATATTCTGCAATTAAGGTACAGCGTAAGTTGCACCAACAGTTGATTGCTATTAACAAGAAGGAACTTAAAATCGCTTCAGGTGACTTTCACAGTTTTGATGATGGTGCCAATTATCTGGATCCTAGCCATGCTTATAGTACCGACATTGATTTGTTTGGAAGAGGGTCGTTTTTTCAATACATCAATAGAACGGGATTAACCGAAGGAACCAATACCCTGGCTGGGTATTTAAATTCCAATTCTACGAATAACATCATCAATAAACAGGAGGCTATTAAAGAACTATCCAATGATCCTGAGTGGATTCAAAACTATACCGCTTTGGCAATGATTTTGAATCAAGAGGAACGGCCTTCAGACATTGTAAAATGGCTTAATGGTTACAAACCGTTTCTAAAACCATTTCATCGGGTTCTTGCCTTGGTATTTGGGCTTAGTAGTTTGTTGCTGTTTGTTCTATTTTTTTCTGAAATCATTGAAGTGGAGATACTTGGGTATTGGTTGCTGTTTGGTTTGGGGATCACCAGTATTTTTTTGAAACGGATCAATGGCTTGGCATTTAGAAGTTCTAAGGCCAAGGACCTGATTAGACAATATTCAAAATTACTTCTGGAGATCGAACAAAGGACGTTTAGCTCAACCCTGTTAAAGTCGTATCAGGATCAAATTGTCAAGGAGGGAGAATCTGCCTCCACCGTATTTAAAAAGTTCTCTAAGGCGCTTGATGCCTTGGATCATAGAAATAACCTTATTGCGGCCGTACTAGGCAATGGTTTTTTTCTATGGGATATCATGCAAGCCTTTCGCATTGAAAGTTGGATACACAATTATGGTGGATTGGCGCAAAAATGGTTTGCGGTAGTGGCTGAATTTGATGCCTATAATTCGTTGGGGACCTTTGCCTTTAATCATCAGAAGTTTAGTTATCCGAATATCATCGATTCTGAGGAAATGGTCAAAGTAAAAGCCCTTGGTCATCCGTTAATAGCAGAAGATAAACGGATATGCAGTGATTTTGAGATTAAAGACCAGCAATTCTTTATCATTACTGGAGCTAATATGGCAGGGAAGAGTACGTTTTTAAGGGCAGTAGCCTTACATAATGTTATGGCTAATATGGGCTTGCCGGTATGTGCTAAAGAAAGTATGTATCAGCCTATTAAGCTCATTTCAAGTATGCGCACGTCCGATTCTCTTGCTGATGAGAGCTCCTATTTTTTCTCAGAATTAACACGACTGAAATTTATTGTTGAGACCTTAAAAAAAGAACGCTATTTCGTGATTCTGGATGAGATATTAAAAGGGACCAATAGTACCGACAAGGCTAAAGGGTCTAAAAAATTTGTGGAACGATTACTCAGCTTAAAGGCCTGTGGAATTATAGCCACTCATGATCTGAGTTTAACAGAATTGGATCAAACCCAGCCACTGGTTAAGAATTACTTTTTTGATGCAGATATTAAAGATGATGAACTCTATTTTGACTACTCCTTAAAGGAAGGCGTGTGCCAAAATATGAATGCGAGTTTCTTACTGCGTAAAATGGGCATAGTCAAATAAAAAAACCCTTTCCATTGGAAAGGGTTTTTTATATGTGTATTGGTTATTTCTTAAGCTTCAAAAGGCTCAATAGAAACATAAGACTTATTGTCTTTTTTCTTAGTAAACTTAACAATACCATCCACTTGAGCGTGTAAAGTATGGTCTTTTCCCTGGTATACATTTTCACCTGGGTGGTGTGTGTTACCACGTTGTCTTACGATAATGTTACCTGCAATTGCAGCTTGTCCACCAAAAATCTTAACACCAAGGCGTTTCGATTCTGATTCTCTACCGTTTTTCGAACTTCCGACTCCTTTTTTATGTGCCATTGTATTTCGAGTTTATAGGGTTATTAACTTAAAGCAGCGATTAAATCAGCTTTCTTCATTGAAGAAATACCGGTAATTCCTTTTGCTTTAGCCATCTCTTTTAACTCAGCAACTGTTAGTTTGCTTAAGTCTTGAGTTGTTGATTCTTCTCTTACTTCAGTAGTCTTAGCTTCTGCTTTTGGCGCAGGCTTAGCAGCTTTTTTAGCTGGCTTAGCACCTGAAGCTACAATACTTTCTATTTGGATCTCGGTTAATGATTGTCTGTGACCATTTTTAACTCGGTATCCCTTGCGTCTTTTCTTTTTAAAGACGATCACCTTATCTCCTTTAAGGTGCTTTAAGACTTTTGCACTAACCTGTGCTCCGTCTATAGCCGGGGCGCCAACAGTAACATTGTTATCGTCACCGATAAGAAGGACGTTGTTGAAATCAACTTTTTTACCTTCTTCTGTAGATAGACGATTAACAAAAACCTTTTGGTCTTTTGCAACTTTAAATTGCTGCCCTGCTATCTCTACAATTGCGTACATAGCGTAACGTTTTTATTAATTCTTTTTTATTATAAAATATGAAGCCCCTAAAAGGCGGGTGCAAATATAGCGCTAAATTCTTAATCTACAAACCCTTTAGGCGTTTTGCGGGACATTCCAGGAATTCTTGAAGTATTGCATGCAAGTCAAGGTAATAACTACGGTTGTGGCAAATCCCATAATGGCCACAACAAAGGCTACAAGACCAATGTGAACATTGTAGTCTTTACGAAATACAGTTAGAAGTTCTTCCAGGAAAGATGGGCTTAATTCCGTAGCATATATCAGGAAGAATACGGTAAAAAACAAGGTAGCAGAGAAACCGGTTACAATGCCTAGAGTGAACCCATTAGCATATTTAAAATCAGCACCCTCTTGCATTTTGTAATACTTGATGGCCGTGTAAATTCCAAAACCAGTTATTACCCCATTGAACAAACTAAACATTGGTTTCGTATGCCAATTAAATAAAGCGAGTAATAAAAAATAGGCGATAAGCGCAGCACTGATGACAAGTCCAAAGCGTAATGGAAGGATAATATTTTTCATAATCGGTTGTATTTGTGCTATTTAAAGGTAGTTAATAAATTCTAAAATTTGTGTTCTTTAATATAGATTTCACATTTCTCCTTGGTTTATAGGTAATCCATTTCTTATTTTTGTGAGCTGCGGTGTAACATTCACAAGCATCGCAAGACAAACTGTTAACATTAAAACCTTAATCATCATTTCATATGAAAAAGAATAGACTAGCAATAGCCTTATTGCTTACTGTCAGTCTGCTTTCTGCTCAGAAGGTAGAATTTGAAGAATACAAATTGGACAATGGCTTGCACGTAATCTTGCATCAGGAAAACGCTGCACCAGTTGTTACTGTGGGAGTCATGTACCAGATTGGCGCCAAAGACGAAGTAGCCGGTAGAACAGGATTTGCGCACTTTTTTGAGCATTTATTATTTGAGGGTACCGAGAATATTGAACGCGGTAAATGGTTCGACATCGTTTCTGCTAACGGTGGGAGCAACAATGCCAACACCACTCAGGACCGTACCTACTACTACGAGACGTTCCCATCTAACAAATTAGAAATTGGTTTGTGGATGGAAAGTGAGCGCATGTTACACCCCATCATTGAAAAGGTGGGTGTGGACACTCAAAACGAGGTGGTTAAAGAAGAAAAGCGCCAGCGAATTGACAATGCTCCTTACGGAAAAATTATTTATAGAACAGGCGTCAACAACCATTTGTTTAAGAAACACCCTTACGGGCGTTCCGTAATTGGTTCAATGGAAGATTTAGATGCTGCCCAGTTAGATGAGTTTATTGGGTTCAACGAGCAATATTATAATCCTAATAATGCGGTATTAGTAGTTGCCGGGGACATTGATATCAAGGATACCAAGAAAATGATTGAAGATTATTTTGGACCAATTCCTAATAAGGCGGAGCCTAACATTAGAGCAGAAATTGTTGAGCCTCCAATTACAGAAACCAGATTCGCTACTGAGTATGATGCTAATATTCAGATTCCAGCTTATATATTTTCTTATATCACGCCTAAATCAACGGATAAGGATGCCTATGTCTTAGATTATATCTCTACCATTTTAACTGGTGGGAATAGTTCTAGAATGTACAAGCGTTTTGTAGAACAAGACCAGGTAGCCTTGCAAGTTTTAGCTTTTAACCAGGCTAGTCAGGATTACGGAACCTACACTATGGGTCTGCTAATTAAGGGAGAGCCAGATTGGGATGGCTTTAGAACTAATATGGACGAGGAGATCAAAAAACTTCAAACCGAGTTGATCTCAGATAAGGAATACCAGAAACTTCAGAATCAGTTTGAAACTAATTATGTAGAAGCCAATTCAAGAGTGCAAGGTATTGCGTCGTCTCTAGCTACCTATTACATGTTGCAAGGTGATACCGATAGAATCAACACACAATTGGATATCTACAGAAGTATCACCAAAGAAGATATCATGCGTGTGGCGAAGGAATACCTAAATCCTAACCAACGTGTTGAGATCAAATATTTAGCCGGAACCGACCCGGCTGCAGCAGAATCCAAACAATAAGCATTACATAGTTATGAAAAAACATTTTATATATACAATAGTTGCAGCGTTTATTGGACTGTCTGTAACTGCACAAATAGATAGAACTAAGATTCCTGCGTCAGGGCCTTCACCAGAAGTGAACTTAAAAGACGCCAAGGAATTTAAATTGGATAACGGCCTAACAGTATTGGTGGCCACAGATAAAAAATTCCCGGTAGTTAACTGGAATCTAAATCTAAACAATCCACCGGCATACGAAGGTGATAAAGCAGGAGTTGGATCACTCGCTAGTGCCCTTCTTGGAAAAGAAACGCAAAGCAGTACCAAAGATGAGTTTGCAGAAAAGGTAGACTTTTTAGGAGCTTCAGTAAGTGTTAGTCCCAATGGTGGTTTTGGCTATTGTTTGTCTAAATACAAGGATGAGGTATTTGCCTTATTTGCTGAGGCAGCCTTACAACCTAAGTTTACTCAAAAGGAGTTGGATTTTGAAAAAGATCAGTTAATTGAAGGTATCAAATCTGGAGAAAACTCTGCTGCTGCTATCGCTGGTAATGTTAGAAACGCTGTGTTTTATGGAAAGAACCATGCGGCTGGTGAGATTACGACAGAGGAAACTGTGAAGAACGTGACCTTAGAAGACGTACAACAGTACTATAACAATCGTTTTAAGCCATCAAATGGTTATCTATTATTTGCAGGTGACATTACCGTAAAAGAGGCTAAGGCCCTTTTAAAGAAATATATGGGCAGCTGGAATGAAGGAACAGTTGCTCTGCCTAAGTATCCTGCTTTTGAAGATGTAGCCACGACTCAAATTGATTTTGTAGATGTGCCAAACGCGGTTCAAACAGAGTTGGCCGTTATGAGCGTATCGGAATTAAAAATGACTGATGAGGATTACCATGCAGCGATTGTAGCGAACTATCTTTTAGGCGGTGCATTTGGATCCTACCTAAATATGAATTTGAGAGAGAAGAATGGGTATACCTATGGGGCTCGTTCTAGCTTAGGAACTGGAAGATGGTACAACTCTTCTTTTAGAGCCACTACTAAAGTTAGAAATGAGGTAACAGATTCTGCGGTTGTTGAAACGCTTAAAGAGATTAAGCGCATCCGTACAGAGCCTGTTGAGTCTCAGAAGTTGGAAGATGCTAAGGCTAAGTTCTTAGGTACTTTCATCCTTCAATCCGAAGATAAAACAGTAGCTGCTAGAAGAGCCTTAATGATTAAGACCAACAATCTACCAGAGGACTTTTACAAGAATTACATTGCCAATATCAACAAGGTAACTGTTGAAGATGTACAGCGTGTGGCGAATAAGTATTTTAGTGATGAGAATGCACGTATTGTATTAGTTGGAAAGGCTGCTGATGTACTTGAAAATGTTGAAAAGATTGAATGGAACGGAAAGGCTTTAGCTGTTAATTTCTATGATAAGGATGCGAATCCTACAGAAAGACCAGTCTTGTCTAAACCAATTCCTGCGGACGTCACTGCTGAGACGGTGATTAAGTCGTACGTAGAGGCTATTGGAGGAGAAGCCAATGTAAGAGCAGTCAACTCAACATTAATGAATGCCAACGTTACCATCGCTGGAGCACCTTTTAAACCTACTGCAACCATCAAGCAAATGTCTCCAAACAAGTTTAGTATGGAAATGACAATTGAGGGTATGGGTACCGTAATGAAGCAAAGTTTTGATGGTCAATCTGGTTATCAGGAACAACAAGGGCAGAGAATTCCAATGGATGAAAAAGCTGTAGATGCTAGAAAATCTGAAAAGGGACTATTCCCAGAACTGTTTTATGAGTCTGACAATATTGAATTGGTTAGTTTAACCGATGTTGAAGGAAAAGATGCTTATAAAGTCGCTGTTAAAAAAGGCGATAAGACCTCTTTCCGTTATTACGATGCGTCTACTAAGCATTTGATTAGAACTGAGGAGACTAATGAAGCAAACGGACAATCTGTTACCACCATTACAGATTATAGTAACTATCAGGATGTCAACGGTGTCATGATGCCGTACCAGTGGAAAGTAACAACAGGTCCACAGGTTATTACAATGGACATGTCTAGTGTTAAGGTAAATGAGGGAGTCTCTGATGAAGATTTTAAATAAGAAGTAAGAACATTGAATACTAAAAAGCCGAGACCTTCAACGTCTCGGCTTTTTATTTAGAATTTATTTGAAGCTTTGTTTTCTTTGTGTAGATTCACAAAAACCTAATACTATGAGTCAGAATGTGTTTAGAAGAGGTCTTTTAGTCTTGAGCATCTTTGCTTTTGGAATATGCCGGGCACAGTTTAAAGCCTCAGACCCTATAGAACCTCAGGAGCCCTTAACAGTTTATCAAGATTCCTCCTTTGCGGTTAATGTAGTGCTGAATAACTATTTAAAGGCCATAGGAGGTATCGATAAGATAAGGTCTCTTAAGTCTATAAAATTGGTCTATGAGACCCAAATGCAGGGTTCAACCTTTGCTAGTGAGGAAAAGCGCATGCCAGACAAACTCGCTCAGAATATTTATCTAGACGGGAGTCTTATCATGTCTGTAATTACCACTCAGGAGGAGGTATATATGGATCAAAGTGGCACAAGGACCCAGCTAGGGGAGGCTTTAGGTGAGGACATGAAGCTCTTGGCCGGACTTGTTTTAGAACTCAACCTTTTAGAATCGGATCGGGCCGTCCTATCAGGAACAGAGTCTGTAGAAGGGGTAATGGCTTACAGAGTGGATGTACCTGGGAACACCAATTCATTGTCCTTATTTTATGATATAGAAACCGGTTTTAAGATTAAAGAAATTCAAATCACCCGAACCAATGGAGCAGAACAGGTGCAAGAGGCTTATCTCAGTGACTACAAATCTTATGAAGGTGTAATGTTTCCCAGCTTGAGAAGAGGTGTTCAGGCGGGGCAGAACATAAGATTTTCACTAACAGAATTGAAACTTAATGAGGGTGTTAAAGAGACCGATTTTGATTGATCTACAGTGGTTTTATGCCTTCTTTCGACGGTGCGATAAGTAGATTCCCAACAGAATTAACAAGGTGGCAGCACCTTGTAGTATCCCAAACTTTTCGCCATCCAGTAGGCCCCAACCTAGAGCGATAACCGGCATAAGATAGGTCACTGAAGAGGCAAATACTGGTGTGGATATTTGCACCAGTTTATTGTAAAAGATTTTGGCCAATGCCGTTCCAAATAAGCTTAATACCAGTACATAAAACATGGACTCCACAAAGTGGATATTACCGAAGGTCTCCTTGGTGAAGAAGTCATCCCAAATCAGGATAATTAAGGCGGGCACCATGATAAAGGCGTAGTTAGCCGTTGCAATGGCAATGGGTTTGATGTCCTGGAGATGCTTCTTTATAATGTTGGTATTGGTGGCATACATTAAGGTGGAGGCAATGACAAATCCGGCAAACCAGTAATTTTGGTTCGGATTTAGCTCGGCTCCTTTAAGAATGAGTATCAAGGTTCCTACGAAACCAATTAAAACCCCAAGGATTTGGCGTTTGGTAGAGTTGATCTTAAAAAGTAAAAAGCCAATGAGAATGGTATTAAGTGGTACCAGTGAATTTAGAATGGAGGCAACTGCGCTGTCAATTTCTGTCTCGGCAATTGCAAAAAAATAAGCTGGAAAGAAGGACCCTAGAAAACCGGACAATCCCAGCCATTTCCATTTGTTTTTAGGGATATGCTTTAAAGACGCAAAGCCGGCTGAAAATAAAATTAAACCGGTAATTATGGTACGCAAGGAGCCTAATTGAAAGGCTGTAAGTCCTAAGAGACTCTTCTTGATAAGAATAAATGAGCTGCCCCAAATGAGTGATAAGGCAATGAGATAGATCCACTTAACATTAAGTGATTTCATGCGGTAAATTTCATAGAACCTCACAAAATTCGTTAATTAATTAGTGCAAATTTCCCCTAATTATTAGTTTTGCCCATAATTCTATTTTTAAAACCTATGAGAACTGTAAAACATCTTTTGGCAATTGCGGCTTTTTTCACGCTCGTTACCAGTTGTAAGAACAACCGAGAACCTGAGGTTAAAACTGTTGAGGTAGAATACGCTGAAGAAAAAGCTGAAACATTCGTAGATCCAAATGCCAGCTACGCAAAAGTGGAGTTTGGTATTGATGGAATGACCTGTGCTATGGGCTGTGCTAAGACCATTGAAAAGAAAATGGCTAAAATGGATGGAGTAAAATCAGCCAAGGTTGATTTTGAAAAAGAATTGGCTATGGTCGAATACGACGAGGCCAAAGTATCACCAGCATCACTTGAAGAGGCGGTGGCCAAAGCTGGAGAAGTTTATAAAGTAAGAGATATGAAGCAGGTAGAGGAATTCTCAACTGAGAAGAAAGCCTGTAAGGAGGATTGCAACATGGCTTGTTGTAAAGACAAAACTGAGGCTGAAAAATTAGCCTGCGCCAAAGACTGTAAAATGGAGTGCTGTGCTAAAAAGGCATAAGCTATAGAGAATGATATTAAAAAGCCTTCCAGTTTGGAAGGCTTTTTTTATTTCTAAACAGTCATGAATTAATTGCCTGTGACTGTTACATTATCTACATGATATCTGGTGGAGGCATCCGGATCCGATCCTTGATAGAAGAATCCAAAGTGTACGTTTCCTTCCAAACAGCTAACATTAACCGGTGGAATGGATTCAAAATCTCCAAACCCATTACCTGGACCAGATGGTATGGTAATATCTAAAGGAAACCACGTAGCCGTTGTTGGGTCACCAGAAAAGTCTTCGGAAGCCCAAACAGTTAAGATATTACCGTTGTCGAAATTCACCTGAATATCAAAGGAGAACTCTTCACCTGTGGTAGTATCCATATTAATTTCTGGGGTTACTAACCAAACATCAATGACATCTTCATTGGCATTAAACCCGGTAATTTGAGAATAGGCATTTCCGCTGAAACTTCCAATAATCCAATCTCTATTACCGCCACTAATATTGACATTGGTCCAACCTTCGTTTTCAAATCCATTGAAATTCTGGAAATCTTCAGAAAAAATGGCGCTTCCTCCACCTGATGGCCCATCACAATCAAGGAAGTCAGGGTCACAACGTTCGTTATTAACCAAATCTACATCTTCTGGTGTATTAACACGTACATTAAAAACCTCACCAAAGAAATCTTTAGTTAAGACCGCATCAATAGGTCCGCGTCCTGCAGGAAGCGTTAAGTTCTTAAAATCAGCAAAGGTACTGGTGCTAAAAATTGTTGATGCCCCTGAGGCACAGCTCTCCAATAGTCGTTCTCCATCAAACTGATCAAACTGCTCAGAAGCATAGCTTAGTATTCTGTCCCCAATAACTTGGTTCCTATTAAATTGAACGTCTTCAAGTCTGACAAATAAATTGGTTTTATTATCCTGGAAATCCTGGATATCCATTGGTAGTGGAACCATGGTTTCGACATCTGGTGAACGTTGAAGCACTTCACTTTCAAGTGCAGCT
Organism: Winogradskyella aurantiaca; assembly: GCF_003362725.1. GTDB lineage: Bacteria > Bacteroidota > Bacteroidia > Flavobacteriales > Flavobacteriaceae > Winogradskyella_A > Winogradskyella_A aurantiaca. The sequence continues at coordinate 210,985 of NZ_QKTV01000006.1, read as the reverse complement.
GGTATATTGTCTACTGAATTTCCGTTGCGTAGACCAATACTTAAAACTCCATTAGTAATTCCTGTTGACAAACCATTGACCTGTAAATAGATTTTGCGACCGGGATCGTATCTCACAGAGATGGGATTAACATCAATTAGTATCTTAATTCCAATAGTTGGATTTTCTGGTTGATCTTGAATAACAATCTCCTCAAAGAAATTTCCGCCCTCATCTGAGGACACTACATATCCAACCAAATATTGTGGTTGACTTGTAAATTCGTAAGTGTAAACTGTTTCTTCGTCTGTATAGTCAAGCTCGGTATTTCCTTGCTCCTGTGCTAATTGTCCAGCCACAGCAGCGATACTAATTTCAGGACCCTCTAAGATTGGTTCCGAAACACTCGTGTCTGGTGTGCTAAAATCATCACCAGTAACGCAGCCAACCAATAGGCTAATTGTCAATACGGCTGCGATTATTTGGACTGATCTAAATAGTTTCATTAGATTGAATTTATATAAATTTTTCATTGGTTTAGAATCTTATGTACATGTTTAAGTAATAGGTAGTGCCAGTTCCAAAGAAATAGCGAGGGCCAAATAGTGGACCTCCTGGTCTTGAGTTGTCTTCAAGAAGTCTCCGGTAATTAGATAATCTGGACTGTTCAAAACCGCCAGTGCGGTACTCCGTGTTAAATAGATTGTTTATGGTAGCAAAGAAGCCAACAAAATAATCATCAATTTTCCAGGATTTTCCACCTATAACATTTACTAAGGTGTAAGGGTCAAAACGTTCTTGACGCAATAATTCTCTTGCGATTACTGGGTCGTATTCGGATAAGGTATTGCCATCAAAATCTGAAGTAAAGTTGGCAGACCTGGCCATATTGCTGATGTCAATGAAAGCGTGTGAAAAGTAGTTGGCTGTGATACCAATATTCCAGTAATCTGGGTCGCGATACTCAAAACCAATTTGAGCAGCATGTTCAGGACCGCCGGCTACATGATAATTTTTAAGGTTGGTAGTGCCGTTCCCAAAGCGTAATTCGCCTTCAAAATCGGCACTGGTTAAGTATAAATCCGGGTTATTGGTATAAATGTATTGCCCTACTGAGGCTGCAGCCTTTAACTTAATTGTTGGAGTTACTTGCGCCTCAAGACCAAATTCCACACCCATGTTTTGTCTGGAAATATTGGTCATTAACTCTTGAACAAAGGCATCACCAGTATCAACTCCTAATCCTGATAAATCTTCGGTAAAATAAAATCCAATGTCTGACCCATCTTCAAATCCTGTGTAAAATCCTGTTACCCGAGCATTGAGAGTTGGAGATCTAAAAATATAACTAAGGTCTCCTGCCATGATCTTTTCGCTTTCAATACCTGTAGTGCTAAAATTATTCTGTCTAGCATTACTAAACACAGTGCGTTGACCTGGAGCTTTGGTGAAGTAGCTGGCATTAGCTACCACTAAGTGTCTCCCTGTAATTCTATAGGTGATACCACCTTTAGCTCCGTAGTTAGTAAAATTCAACTGATCGCTCTTTCCAAAGGATCCTGTCGCACCCTCACCAGGGAAAAATCCATTTTCATAGAAACCGGTTCTCTGATAGGTAGTGTTAGAAATATTGGCACCTACATAGAAATCTAACTGTCGGTATTTAAACTGAAGTTGCGCAAAAGAGCTCAAGACATTGGCATCTATTTGATAGTTGTACTTGTAGCGATCTCCTTTTTGTACGATCCTATTAGGGTTACGTAAATCCGATTGTGCTCGGTTAGATGCCAAGATATCACTCACATTATTGGTAGGTTCATCAGCAAAGAAATCGATATCCAGGTATCCTGTACCCCCCAATAAGTCTTCTACTCTAGCGAAATTCTGACTTTGTAAATTTCTATAGTTTATGGCAGCATTTAATTGAATATTATCCGCTAGTTCTGCATCCAGTATAGAATTGGCACTGAACTGATTGTCCTTGATGACATCCGCCTGTAAGGCATACAATGAGTTTCCACCTCTTTCTCTCACCGTTGCATTAGCCTCATAAAGTGAGAACCAGTCCCACTGACCATCAGCTCTAAAACGCTCTGCAGCCAAATAAGCTAGGGTAAAATCATAAGTGGTGGGATTGTCGTTTCTTAGATAATAACTTGGTAAGTTTTGGTAATAAGTTGGGTCAGGATTTCTAGCTCCACCTAAAAACACATCTTCTCCATTGATACTGACACGACGTGTACCTCCATTATCTATTCGAGAATTGGCGATCTCACCCCACTGATACGAAACATTGGTATTAAGCTTTACTGTAGGGCTAATATCCCAGAAGTGATTCAGCATAAGAATGGGTTCGTTGATCTTACGGACTCTAGAATTTCTGAGTTTGCCCTCTTGGTAACCCCAGAATGGGTTGTATGTTCTTCCTTTTAACTGGAAGACCTCTTCGGTTATTGCTGTAGAACGGCCACGTCTGTTCTGTGCATAAATACCGGTAAAGTTCAAACTATGCTTACTGCTAAGTTGTTTTTCAACGGATGCAAAGAATGAGTTAGAATCATAAAGTGTACCATCAATAAATCCTTGGTTCCCGAATCTTCTAGAAACTAAAACAGAGTAGGACCAACCGCCCTCCAATAGTCCAGAATTGTAACTACCCATAATACGGCCTTGATAGCTTCTGTTGGCTGCGGCATATGAAATTCTACCACCACGACGGTATTTAGAAGCCCTCATGACAATATTGTTGGTGCCTGCAAGGTCACCAAAGTTATAAGCATTAGCACTTAAACCCATAGTGAATTCCTGGTTGCGCTGTACATCATTAAGTCCTCCCCAATTGGCCCATTGTGGACGACCGTTGAATTGCTTATTCATTTCTAAGCCATTGATAAGTACTTTACCATTAGCATTGTCTAAGCCACGTGGCCTAAAAAAGGTTGAGCTAAAGTCAAAAGCGGCTGCATTGAGAAAGATGTCTCTGGATGCTTGTAGAAGCCCCGATATATTATCGGTCAGGCCATCGTCTTCACTGTTTAGATTATCATCAGAGATGGAAATAATGTACAAGTCACTCTTGTCACTCTGATTGTAATCTAGGGTCATTCCGGAGATGTCAACAGTTTCACCTTCATTGATAATAATAGGATAGCGCTTGGTAACGTATCCTACTTTCTCTAAGATTAAAACTTGCTCACCTAAGGGGAGTTTACTTGAAAAAATAAATTCTCCGTTAGCATCCGTTTTTAAAGATAAAAAGGTGTTTTCAATTGATATGGTGACATCAGGAACAGGTTCTCCTGAGGTTCCATCCAAGACACTTCCCTTAACTACGGTTTCTTGTGCTAAGGTAATTAAAGGGAAAAATGCAATGAACAGAAGGCATAGTAGTTGATTTTTCATACCATTTGTTGCATTGGTTGTTTTATTGCTTTTTAGTTATTAGACAACAAATCTAAAATTATTTAAGCGTTATAGTTACTTTTACTTTTTGAAATTATTCACATAACACAAACTTAATATGACGCCTAAACCTTATAAACTAGGTTTACTAATTATTCTATTGATGGTTGCTTGGCAGATGGTCGGGCAAGAGGAGAAACAGTACAAAATTCATACGATCGCGTTTTATAATTTAGAAAATCTGTTTGATACCATCAATGATCCGCTCAAAAACGACGAGGCTAGTCCAATTATGGAATTAAAGGCTAATCCACAAGAGGTTTACAAAAAGAAGGTTCAAAACATGGCGCGTGTCGTGGCTGATATTGGGAGTGATTTGTCAAATAATGCACCAGCCATTATTGGAGTTTCGGAAGTTGAAAACAGAGAAGTGTTGGTAGATTTGGTCAATAACCCATTGTTGTTGCCACTGGATTATGGTATTGTGCATTATGATTCACCCGATGGCAGAGGAATTGACGTGGCACTTCTATATCAGAAGAAGTTGTTTAGACCAATGTCTCACAGTTCACATGAATTAAAAATTTTCGATGATCAAACCAGAAACCCTATCCGTACCAGAGATCAGTTATTGGTAAGTGGTCTTTTAGATGGTGATCTCATCCATTTGATTGTCAACCATTGGCCTTCGCGACGAGGTGGAGAAGCAAGAAGTAGGCCTAAACGGGTAGCGGCGGCTAAACTGTCCAAGCATATTGCAGATTCTATATTGTCTATAGATCCTTATTCAAAGATTCTGATCATGGGAGATATGAATGACAACCCAAACAATGCTAGTTTAAAGAAAGGATTAAAGGCCAAGGACAAAAAGGAAAAGATGCAATTGAAAGGCATATACAATCCTTTTGAGAAAATGTACAAAAATGGTTTAGGTACAACAGGCTACAGAGATAGCTGGAGTCTCTTTGATCAAATACTGGTAACTAAGGCCCTATTAGACACAGACTATACCTCGTATCGCTATTATAAAGCAGGAATTTTTAATAAAGCGTATTTAACAAACAAAAGAGGTCGTTACAAAGGCTATCCGTATCGAAGCTTTGCAGATGGTGCCTTTACAGGTGGTTTTAGTGACCATTATCCTGTCTACGTGTATTTGATAAAGGAGGTGGGCTCAGCAAGTAATTAGAACCATTGATTCCATGGAATCTTGGCTAAAACAAGAACCAGGGCCAATGAATAGAAAATGGCCAGCATCTTAAACTTTGGTTTTGAGACTAACTTCTTTTTGTGCTTAGAATAACCAATAGTTACTAAAGCTGTTGCAATAATCATGGTGGTGGGGTGCTCAATAATGAGATTTCGTAAACCTGCATTTTTCATCACCTCTCCCATGCCCATCTCACCAATGATTGAAAAATAATCCTTGGTAAAAAACAAGACGATTCCAATAAGTAATTGGATGTGGAATGTGATTAAGCAAAAGAGCGATATTCTAAAATCCTTGGGATCAAACTCTTTATCGCTAAAGAACTTGAAAAGCGCATTAAAAGTGGCTAAAATTAAAACAACCAGTACTAAATAGGCCCAGTAAGAATGAATGAATTGAACGGTCTCCATGAATTGTAAATTAAAGCTGTAAAAATAAGGAATTAAGTTATCAACGCCTTGAAAGTGCTTGCTATTTGTTATTGGCATCGGAGTAGTATTTCGTATTTTTGCGGTCGCAAAAGACAATAACTAAATTCAATTATAAATTAAAGTTTAACGAGATTATGGAGACAGCAGTGAGTACAATTCAAATAGCAGAGGTCTTAAATCAATTAGGTGTATCACAGGAAAATCAGGGTACTTCAACAGGAATAAACTGGCTATCGAGTTCTAATTATATAGACAGCATTTCTCCAGTTGACGGGCAGCTCATAGGGAAGGTGTCAACCACGTCAAAGGAAGATTACGAGTTGGTCATGAAAACCGCTACGGAAGCCTTTAAGACCTGGCGTTTGATGCCGGCTCCTCAACGTGGAGAAATTGTGCGTCAGTTTGGTGAAAAACTACGTGAAAAGAAGGAAGCTTTAGGTGCTTTAGTGTCTTACGAGATGGGGAAATCCTATCAGGAAGGTCTTGGTGAGGTTCAGGAAATGATTGATATCTGTGATTTCGCTGTTGGCTTATCAAGACAGTTACATGGGTTTACCATGCATTCTGAACGCCCAGGACACCGTATGTACGAGCAGTACCATCCACTAGGAGTAGTGGGAATAATTTCAGCATTTAACTTTCCTGTGGCTGTTTGGTCCTGGAATACGGCCTTGGCATGGATCTGTGGTGACGTCTGTGTTTGGAAACCGTCTGAAAAAACACCTTTGTGTGGTGTGGCCTGCCAGAACATTATTGCAGAAGTTTTAAAAGAAAACAACTTGCCAGAAGGCATCTCATGTTTAATTAATGGAGACTATCAGGTTGGCGAGTATATGACTAAGGATAGCCGAATCCCTTTAGTATCCGCTACTGGCTCTACGCGTATGGGTAAAATAGTAGCTCAGGAAGTAGCAGGAAGATTAGGACGATCCCTCCTTGAATTGGGTGGTAACAATGCGATTATTGTTACACCAGATGCGGATATAAAAATGACTGTTATTGGTGCAGTCTTTGGTGCCGTTGGCACCTGTGGTCAGCGTTGTACCAGTACACGAAGGCTTATTATTCACGAGAGTATTTACGATCAGGTAAAAAATGCTGTTGTGGATGCTTACCAGCAATTACGAATTGGAAATCCTTTAGATGAAGCCAATCATGTTGGCCCACTCATCGATACCGATGCTGTTGCTATGTATAATAATGCCTTGACACAGGTAGTGGAAGAAGGTGGACAAATCATTGTTGAAGGTGGTGTTTTATCTGGTGATGGTTATGAGAGTGGCTGCTATGTAAAACCTGCCATTGCTGAGGCAAAGCCGGAGTTTAAAATTGTGCAGCACGAGACATTTGCACCTGTATTATACTTGTTAAAATACGCTGGTGATGTTGAAAATGCTATTGAAATTCAAAATAATGTGGCTCAAGGTTTGTCTTCAGCCATTATGACCAATAACTTACGTGAAGCTGAGCGCTTTTTATCGCATGCTGGTAGTGATTGCGGTATTGCAAATGTTAACATAGGAACGTCAGGAGCCGAAATAGGTGGAGCCTTTGGAGGGGAAAAAGAGACCGGTGGTGGACGTGAATCGGGATCCGATGCCTGGAAAGTTTATATGAGACGCCAAACCAATACCATTAATTACACAACTGAGTTGCCTTTAGCACAGGGGATTAAGTTTGATTTGTAGTAGAACATCAAAAATATACTGAATTAAAAGCCGTTTAGAAATAAACGGCTTTTTTACGGCTTTAGGTTAAACCATTGTCTATGGTTTAAGTCTTAACTATATGACTCAAGCAGAACTTCATCACCTATATTCTCGCGCTTCTTTTGGATTGCCCCTTAATAAGTTGCCATCTCTTAAAGGGAAATCGCGCCTGGAAGTTGTCAATCAATTATTTCAAAACTCGCAGAATTCGACCAGGTTCGATTTGGATCTGACAGACTTTTATAACGATGCCAATCAGATTTCGATGCGTAATAAAAAGGATCTAGTGGCCCTCATAAAAAAAAGTAAAAAGAAGTTTCTGGACCTCAACAACCAATGGTTAGATGGCATTATGACCAATCCGGAGGAATTGCGAGAACGTATGACTTTATTCTGGGCCAATCATTTTGTGTGTAAGGACAATAATGTCTACCACATGCAATTGTATTTAAACTGTTTGAAAACTCATGCCTTGGGAGATTTTAGAGATTTTATCAATGCAGTTTCCAAACAAGCGTCCTTGCTTAAGTATTTGAATGGGAAGCAAAACAGAAAAAAAAGTCCGAATGAAAATTTTACCCGAGAGCTCATGGAGCTCTTTACACTTGGTGAAGGACATTATACGGAGCGTGATATTAAAGAGAGTGCCAGGGCTTTTACTGGGTACAATCATAATTTTAAAGGGGATTTTGTATTCAGACGTTTTCATCACGATAGTGGTCGCAAATCATTTTTGGGACAGTCTGGTTATTATAATGGGGAGGATATCATCGACATCATACTTCAAGAAAAACAATGTGCTCATTACATATGCACTAAGTTGTATACCTATTTTGTAAATCCTGTTGCCAATGAAGCTCACATTACGCAGATGGCATTGCGGTTTTATAAGGATTACGACATAGCACAGTTAATGCATTTTGTTTTTATGCAGGATTGGTTTTATGAGAAGGAAAATATGGGTGCCAAAATTAAATCCCCAGTTGATTTATTGGCCAGTGCACATAGGATTGTACCCTATGAATTTAATGATAAGAAGACATTTATTAAACTAGAGAAGCTTCTAGGGCAGTCACTCTTAGATCCACCTAATGTGGCCGGTTGGCCAGGTGATAAGGCCTGGATCGATACCAATACGCTTATGATAAGGTTAAAGCTGCCCTCGCTAATCTATGGCGTGAATCTACAGGATGGTGCCAAGGCCGGTGGTTTAAGAGGCCGAAGAAATCCTATAGCAGCCAAGGTGGATTTGCCATCATTCGAGAGTCAATTTGCCAAGTATAGCAGTAATCAAATTAGCGAATTAGTAATACCTGGACCTCATTCATCAAGTCTTGAAACCCTTATAGATTCTAACTCTAAAATATTAACGGTAGTGCGATTAATGTCCTTACCTGAATTTCAAATGGCCTAAGCATGAAAAGAAGAGATTTTATAAAAAAAACATCCCTGACCTCCGGAATGCTAATGGTGCCGTCCTTTGTAAAGGCCTTTGATGCTACCTATATGAAAGCCAATGGTTATAAGCGGTTGGTTGTTATACAGCTGTCTGGTGGAAATGACGGCTTAAATACCATTATCCCGTACCGTAACGACATTTATTATAAGGCTAGACCCAAATTGGCGATTACAAAAGGGGTTATAAAAGTGAGTGATGACCTGGGTTTCCATCCAAGTTTAGAAGCTTTAAGGCCTTTATACGACAATGGTGAATTAAGTATCATTAACAATGTTGGTTATCCAAATCCGGTTAGGTCGCATTTTAAGTCCATGGATATTTGGCAAAGTGCTGGGGATGCCCATAGTAAATTACAAACAGGTTGGCTCGGAAGATTTATGGATAAGGAAGGCCAGCACGCCTATAATGCCATTGAAACCAATGAGTCGTTAAGCCTTGCTTTAAAAGGCCAACATTTTAGTGGTGTTGCAACAGAAGATTATAAGATACTTTACAACAGCTCAAGAGATCCTTATTTTAACAAGATTATGAATAGAGCTCATGACCATCACTTGAGTGAACATAATTTAGGATACTTATATCAAACCATGATTGAAGCCAAATCATCTGCTGCCTATTTGTATGAGACTACTAAAACGTCCAGCTCTACTGTTGATTATCCTAAAAACGATTTGGGGCGACAGCTTAAAATGTCTGCACAGTTTATTAATTCTCATCTGGATACCAAGGTGTATTATCACAGTCTGTCCGGTTTTGATACCCATGCCAATCAGGCTAACCCTCAAAAACGATTGTTAGAAGCTTATGCAGATTCGGTAGCGGCATTTGTCAAGGACCTCAAACGAGGAAATACTTTTGAGGACACCTTAATTCTCACATTTTCAGAGTTTGGAAGACGTGTGAAGCAGAACGCTGCTAATGGTACTGACCATGGTGCGGCAAGCAATGTATTTCTTATCGGTAAAAAACTAAAAAGGCCAGGATTTTATAATAGACTAGCAAGTTTATCAGATCTTGATGCCACCGGTGATATTAAGTTCAATGTGGATTTTAGAGCGGTCTATTCTAGTATTCTACAGGACTGGTTTCAGGTAAAAGATTCGTCTGTTATTAATGGATGCTTTAAGGACCTTGGGGTTGTATAATGGTTCAGTTAAGGGCAGAAAAAAACCTCGTTCCAATGCCAGACGTTGCTGGGAGAAACAAGGTTACTTTTAACTGATTAATAGCACCACAAATATCATTTAACTACTTAGTTTGAATGAAATATTTTGACGAATGGTTAAAAAAACCTTTGAAATACATAATGAGGCCATTATCGACGTTGAAATGCACAATTTTATTAGTTGTACTTGACCTTTCTTAGAATCCTAACAGCCTCTTTATAAGTTCTGTAGATTGGAAGGCTGAGTTTTTTGAGGTAGGGTTTGGCGTGATGTAATTTTTCAATTGCCTGAGGGAAACCATTGAGGAAACAGATAAGATAACTAGCCGATAAGTTTTTTAGATCCTCTTGTTCATTTGGGCTAAGAACAAGCCCTTTTTCAAGCTTTTTTAATAAGGCATTATTGGCATTGTAAATATGGTGTAATACCTTTTTATCAAATTGTGGAGGTTCAAAAATTAGGTTGGACTCAATTTGGTAACTGGCGTTATCAGCAAATTTAATGATGGTATGTTCTAGTTTGTAATATTTAAAAGATTGGTTTAGCCCCAATCGCACATATTCAACAATTTCAAATGAGTTATTGGAGTAGGTAATGGCCACTTCATCCAGAGCAGAATAGAAGAGCCGTACTTGTTCATTGATTAACTCGATGTCTACCCTAGAATAAAATACTTCATCCTTGACCTGCTTCTTCAATCCTGACCAACACAAAACAAAGTACTCCTGAAACACCAAATATTCCGGCCGATAGTCGCTTCGTTTCTTTAAAAAATCAAAGACTCCATTTAGGGTTAACTCAATATTGTTTTGAGCATGGTTTTCTATAGCAGTGACTATTCTTGAATTAACATCCTTAATTTCAATATCAAATACCTTGGGCATACTCATACTTCCATCCCTGAAAAACACCGCTCCGCCATAATATTTCCAGATGTTTTTTCTAAGAGCAGTTAACTGATCTATAGGCCTTATGGTAACAAGACCCACAACTTTGTCATCTGGGAGATGAGGAAAAGAAATATTTTCGTATTGTACAACTGGAGGATTGGTAAGATAGGCATTGATAAGGTTTTGAATTTTACTATCATCAAAGAAATCAACACCAATAATTTTGTTTTCCTCATCGTCAACACCAATAACGATATAGGAGTTGTTCTTAGGATTGCTATTGCTAAGGGCACAGATGTGCTTTAAGAACTTCGCTTTTCCCTCTTTAAAGCTAATATCAATTTTACGCTTTTTATCATAAAAACTATTCTCATCATTATGAGCAAGGAGGTTCTTAATCAATAAACGCTTATTAATCATTAGCTAGAGTAAAAGCAACTTAGGAATCAATAAGTTCTTTTTTTACAGTAGTACTGTTCGCCTGGGCTGTTGGAAACACAAGGACATCGGCTAAATTTACATGGGCAGGTCTGGTGACGGCGAAATAAATGATCTCTGCAATATCTTCTGCTTGGAGAGCTTTATAACCCTTGTAGACATTTTCTGCTTTGGGGTCACCTTTAAATCTAACTTCTGAAAATTCTGTTTCTACTAATCCTGGGTTGATAGCACTCACTTTAATTCCATGAGGATTCAAATCCAAACGCATACCTTCAGTTATTGCTAGAACTGCATGCTTGCTGGCACAATACACGTTGCCCCTTGGATACACTTCTTTTCCAGCAGACGAGCCAATATTGATAATTTGGCCTGAATTATTAGCAACCATTGATGGAATAATGGCCTCACTTACATATAATAGGCCTTTAACATTGATATCGATCATGGCATCCCAATCGTCAACCGAACCAGTTTGAATTGGGTCGAGTCCGTGCGCATTGCCGGCATTATTGACTAATATATCAACCTTACTAAAGCTTTCTGGAAGACTAGAAAGTATGTTCTTCACTTCCATTTTATCTCTAACATCAAAATTTAAAGTGAGCACCTCAGTTTGAGGGGAGAGCAATTCTTCAATTTCATCAAGACGGTCTTGACGTCTTCCGCAAAGAATGAGTTTGATATTGTTCTGTGCAAAAACAATGGCAGTGGCTCTTCCTATACCGCTTGTGGCTCCAGTAATAAGTGCTGTTTTCATATCGTGTATTTATGGGACTTTATGGCCCTGGCTTGCTACTAGCAATTCAAACCAGTCTTCTAATTCCAAATTAATAGTTAGGGCTTCTTTGGCCAAATTCATTCGTTCTTTCGTTGTGGTTCCAATAACAGGAGAAATATTAACCGGATGAGTCATTATCCAAGCCAATAAAATCTGATCGGCACTGGCATCATATTTAACCGTTAGTTTGTCTTGCACGTTTTTGATACGTTTAGATTGTGCCGAGTCGTCTTTAAAAAAGCTTCCCAGAGGAGACCAGGCCATTGCACCAACACCATTGGAAAGCATGTAGTCAAATGTGCCGTCATGCATGGCGGTGTGCTGGGTTAATGAAAACTCTACCTGATTATAATTGACATCAGTTCTAAAACCAACTAAATCCATTTGTGAAGCATTAAAGTTGGAAACACCAAAAGACTTAATCTTACCTTCTTTTTTCAGGATTTCAATAGCTTCTGCAATTTCTTCTGCTATCATCAGAGGACTTGGTCGATGCAGTAAAAGCAAGTCCAAATATTCGGTTTGAAGGTTGTTGAGTGATTGCTCAACTGACCAGAGGATATAATCCTTTGAGTAATTATAATGTTTAACCGTATTATCTCGAGTGTCACAGACATACTGGATGCCACATTTAGAGATCAATTGGAATTGAGATCGGTCAATAGACATGCCACTTAAAGCCTTACCAAAATCGGATTCAGTGCTATAGGCACCGTAAATATCGGCATGGTCAAATGTTGTGATTCCAATATCAAGACAATGTTCTATGAGCGATTGCATGTCTTTGGTATTAAGCTGTTTACCCCAGCTTCCCCAGGTCATCACACCCGCAATAATTTTTGAAAATTTCAATCTGATATCGTCATTAAGTTAATAAGGAGTTCATGTAAAAATATTCAATATCACCAAGATGAATGATCAAAATCTCTGTTTGTTTTATAAAGTTATAAGCACTTTGATTAACAGTGTTTTAGTAGAATACCATTGATTTTTTGAGAGATCTGGTTCTAAAATGACTCTATTTTTCACAGTATTGATCGTGCAGTTTATCCAAGAAATCTGCAAAACGATGCATTTTATACTGATTTTTGTGCACTTTATAAAGAAAATCTAACGGTCAAGGGGCGCCTAACCTAATATTGTGGTGTAAATGTTAAACGCCCCAACAATGAAAACTTTACAATTATCTAAAAGCCTACTAATCCTAATACTTATAGGAACCTTTATGACTTCATGTTCTAATGAAGCCGTTAATGAAACTAGTACACATACATCCATATCGGTAAAATTATCCAGTAGTAGTGAGCTATACAGTGGTGTTTATTTGGACGTAAAAGACGTTCAAATCCAAATTGATGAAAACGCTTTAAGCTCTAAATCATGGATGAGTTTAGGTGCTCTTAACTCTGGAGTTTTCGATTTTTCAGACATGCATAACGGTGCTGAGTTAATTCTGGTAGAAGATTTGGTAATTCCTGTATCTCATGTATACAGTGTTAAGTTAGTTCTTGGTGATGACAATGCTATGGTAATGAATAACATACTTTATGCTATTGATACACCTGAAGCATCAAATAAAGAATCTGTAAATACTGTAGACCGATCGTTACAAGCCAATAAGTCTTACGAGTTTACGCTTGATTTTGAAGTTGACAAATCCATCCAGATGAATGGAATGGACGTGATTTTAACTCCAAAAATGAATACAGAGATGCGTTTGTACGAATTGTTTTAAAACAATAAACAACAAGGCAGATAGTTCATATAAATCAAAATATAACATCTTAAAACAGAGGATTTCACAGAAGTGAAATCCTCTTTTATTTTTAACCAATTATTAACAGCAAAGCAATTTTAATTTTGATTATTTGCAAATTCGATAAATCAAGGCGTTAAGCTTTTGAAAATACTGTAAACAATGGAAGAAACTGGTACAATTGATATTAAAGCCATTAATGAAAAAATAGAAAAAGAGAGTGCTTTTGTAGATCTATTAACCCTTGAAATGAATAAGGTAATTGTAGGTCAGAAGCATATGGTGGAACGTTTATTAATTGGCTTGTTAGGTCAGGGACATATTCTATTAGAAGGGGTTCCTGGATTAGCAAAAACGTTGGCCATCAATACCCTTTCTCAAGCGGTGTCTGGGTCATTTAGCAGAATTCAGTTTACTCCAGATCTTTTACCAGCAGATGTAGTAGGTACCTTAATTTACAATATCAAGGAAAACGATTTTTCAATAAAAAAGGGACCTATTTTCGCCAATTTTGTGTTAGCAGATGAGATTAACAGAGCTCCAGCCAAAGTGCAATCGGCCTTACTTGAGGCGATGCAAGAAAAGCAAGTGACCATTGGTGATGAGACTTTTGTTCTGGACAAACCCTTTTTAGTAATGGCAACTCAAAACCCCGTTGAACAAGAAGGAACTTATCCGTTACCAGAAGCACAGGTAGACCGTTTTATGCTCAAGACTGTAATCGATTATCCAAAATTGGATGAAGAACAGTTAATTGTTAGAGCTAATTTAAAAGGGGCCTTTGATAAGGTTAATCCAGTGGTATCTGTAGAACAGATATTAAGTGCACAAAAAGCTGTACGCATGGTTTATATGGATGAGAAAATTGAGAAGTATATTTTAGATATCATCTTTGCTACTCGCTACCCCGAGAAATACCGCTTACCCGATATTAAACCATTGATTTCATTTGGCGCTTCTCCGAGGGGAAGTATCAACTTGGCAACAGCTGCTAAATGTTATGCTTTTATAAAGAGGCGCGGTTATGTTGTTCCTGAAGATGTGCGTGCTGTGGTGCACGATGTGTTAAGACACAGAATAGGGATTACTTACGAAGCAGAAGCAGAAAACGTAACCTCGGTTGATCTCATCAACAAAATCGTTAATGAAATTGAAGTACCATAGAATTTAAGATTAAAGACCTGGCATCGCGATGAACAAGCATCGCAAATCAACAATCGGCAATCTAAATTGATACATGGATACCAAAGCACTGCTAAAAAAAGTTCGAAAAATAGAGATTAAGACACGACGTCTGTCTGATCATATTTTTGGAGGTGAGTACCACTCTACCTTTAAGGGCCGCGGTATGACCTTTTCTGAGGTCCGCCAGTATCAATTTGGTGATGATGTTAGAAATATCGATTGGAATGTTACGGCTAGATACAATGAGCCCTATGTGAAGGTGTTTGAGGAAGAACGAGAATTAACAATGATGTTAGTGGCTGATGTTTCGGGCTCAAAATTTTTTGGCACAAAAAATCAGTTTAAGGATGAGATTGTGACTGAAATAGCGGCTACCCTGGCTTTTTCGGCTACTCAAAATAATGATAAGATTGGATTGATTTTATTCTCAGACGAGATTGAACTTTACATTCCACCCAAGAAAGGGCGCTCACACGTACTGCGTATAATTCGTGAACTTTTGGAGTTTAAACCAAAGAGTAAACGGACTGATATTGCTGAAGCCATAAAGTTTCTTTCTAATGTGATGAAGAAAAAGGCCATCGTGTTTGTTTTATCTGATTTCTTAACTGATGGTTACCGTCATAATTTGAAAATTGCGGCAGGAAAACACGATATCACAGGAATTAGGATTTACGATCGACATGAAGAAGAGTTGCCTAATTTAGGAATGGTATCCATGCAAGATGAAGAAACTGGGGAACTGATGCTGGTTAATACTGCATCTAAAGCAGTTAGAACCAACTATGCTAAAAATTATAATGAGCATGTAGGATATTTTAAAGATAGCTTCACTAAATCCGGTGCTGGAACCATCAATTGCCGAGTGGATGAGAGTTATGTAAAGAAGCTATTAGGATATTTTAAACGGCGATCGTAAATAATGTCAGAAGATAAACCAACATATCGTTCTATATACTTGTTGCGAAAATTCAATTTTTTGCTCGCAGTTCTTCTGGTTTTTACTGTAACATCATGGGCGCAGGTTAGCTCAAAGGTTGACACGACTCAAATAGCAATTGGAGAGCAAATTAAGTATGAGATAAAAGTTGAAACCGATACTACTAATCTTGTGGTTTTTCCTGAAGGTCAAACATTCCTTCCATTGGAATTAGTTGAGAGCACCGCGATAGACAGTATAAGAAAAGCGGATAAAATTGAGCTTCTAAGAACTTATTTACTTACCCAATTTGACTCGGGGTCCTATGTGATTCCACGTCAAAAAGTCCTTATTCAGGAGCAACCATTTTTTACAGATTCGTTATTGGTATCTGTTGTTGGGGTGGAAGTAGATACTACTAAACAAGGTCTTTATGATATAAAACCTATCATAGAAGCTGATAAGTCAAGCGGGAATTTCTGGAAAATTCTTCTCATGGTGTTGTTAGGTCTTGGGGTTGCTGGTTTTTTATTGTATTGGTTTATATGGAGAAAGAAACCATTAACCGAAGAGGAAGAAGTGGCATTAATGCCGCCCTACGAACAAGCCAAATATGCGCTAACCAAGCTTGAAGAAAGTCGGTATTTGATTCAGTCAGAGGTTAAAGAATTTTATTCTGAGTTGACTTTAATTCTAAGAAAGTATCTGGATGAAAAGGTCTATGACCGGGCCATGGAAAGTACTACTGATCAGCTAATAACACGATTAGAGCTTTTAAAGGAGGGCAATCAAATACCCTTAAAGAAAGACACCATAAAGAATATAGAGACCATCCTTAAACGTGCTGATCTTGTAAAGTTTGCCAAATCAGAACCAGATATAGCTCTGGCTGAGATGGACAAGACTACAATTGAGAAAGAGATTGATGAGGTTAAACTTGTGCTTCCAGAACCTTCTGAAGAAGAGAAGTTGCTCAATGAACAGTACCGCTTGGAGCAAGAACAGCGAAAGAAACGTAAGAAGATAATTATAACTGTCGCAGCATCGGTATTTTTATTGGTAGCCACCTTTATTGGTTTTGGTATCACCTATGGCTTCACCTATGTCAAGGATACCATTGTTGGAAAGGAGAGCAAAGAGTTGTTAGAAGGTCAATGGGTAAGTAGTGCTTATGGATTTCCTCCCATATTTGTTGAAACTCCTCAGGTTTTAAAACGTGATCCCCAACCTGCACCCGAAGGAATGGAAGGCAAGGTGAAAACTACTATTTTCAATTATAATTCCTTATTAGCAGGCTTTTTTATCGAGGTAGGAACCATAACCTACATCGTTGATGAAGAAGAGATGAAACAATACAAGGATGAAGAATTTAAAGCGCAAAAAATTCTGGAAAGTTCAGAAGGAGTTATCCAGAAATTTGAAGCCAATGGAGCACAAGATATTCTGGTGAAACGGGATCAGTTTATAACACCGAATGCGGCTGAAGGATTGAAAACCTTTGGGACGTTTAACACCAAGGTTGGAAATGAAACAGTGCCTGTTGAGTATGCTATTTTTATTTTCATGTCCAATAATGTGACGCAGGTAATTGCCATTAGCTGGCACGAAGGCGACCCTTATTTGGAAGCAGTGTCTCAGAGAATTATAGACTCGCTGGAACTAATACCGGATGAAGTAGAAGAGGAAAACTAATGTTTGAGAATATAGAATTTTTAAATAAAGAATTATTTTGGTTACTGCTTTGCATTCCTGTAGCCATTGTTTGGTATGTGTTTACCAACAAGCGTCAGACTTCTGAATTTAAAATTTCAACCGTAAGTGGGTTTAAACTAAAAGGATCTGTTTGGGCTAAATTAAAGCACGTCCTTTTTGTACTTCGTATTTTGGCCCTTGGTTTGCTAATTACAGCACTGGCCAGACCTAGAACTGTTGATGTCTCAACTAAGACAAAGACAACCAAAGGTATTGATATTGTAATGGCCATTGATGTTTCTGCAAGTATGCTGGCAAAAGACTTACTGCCTAATCGATTGGAAGCACTTAAAGAGGTGGCTGAAGATTTTATTAAGGGGCGTCCGAATGATAGGATTGGGTTGGTGGAATATGCAGGAGAGAGTTATACCAAAACACCTATAACAAGTGATAAGAATATTGTTCTAAGGGCCTTACGTGATATTAAGTATAACACCATAATTGAAGGAGGTACAGCCATTGGAATGGGATTAGCAACCTCAGTCAACCGATTAAAAGACAGTAAAGCTAAGAGTAAGGTCATAATTCTTTTAACTGATGGTGTCAATAATGCTGGGTTTATTGACCCAAAAATAGCAAGTGAATTAGCGGTGGAATATGGCATCAAAACTTATACTATTGGTTTAGGTACCAATGGAATGGCACTTTCACCCATTGGTATTCGACGCGATGGAACCTTCCAGTATGGTCGTGTTCAGGTGGAGATTGACGAGGAGTTACTTCAGGAGATTGCTGAGGCAACAGGAGGCCTTTATTTTAGAGCTACCAACAATAAAAAATTGGAAGATATTTACGATGAAATCAATAAACTTGAAAAAACAGAGGTTGAGGAGCGTAAATACTATAATTACGAAGAAAAATATAGGCCATTAGTTATTTTGGCAGGCCTATTTTTAATATTTGAGTTTATTTTAAGACATACCATTTTTAGAAGTTTTGTTTAGGTTAGATGAGAAAATATGGTTTTGGACTTTGTTAGTGATACCCGCTATAGGAGTTGTATTTCTGATACTTCAGATATGGAAGCTTCGCGTTCAGAAAAAATTTGCTGATAAAAAGTTACTACAGAAACTCGCTCCAAATCAGTCCTTATTCAAAGGTCTTCTCAAGTTGGTTGTATTAAGTGGGGCATTCGCTTGCTTGTCATTGGCTTTGGTGAATCCTAAAATTGGAACTAAGATGGAGACCGTACGAAGTCAGGGGGTGGATATTGTGTTTGCCGTTGATGTCTCTAAAAGTATGTTGGCCGAAGATATTGCTCCCAATCGATTGGAGAAGGCCAAACAACTGGTAACGCAGATTGTTAATAATCTGGCTAGTGATAGGATTGGTATTATAGCATATGCGGGCAATGCATTTCCACAATTACCAATTACAACCGATTATGCTTCGGCAAAGATGTTTTTACAAAACATGAATACCGATATGTTATCTTCTCAAGGAACGGCCATTCATGAAGCGATTGAATTGTCCAAAACCTATTACGATAACGAAGAGCAGACCAATAGAATCCTAATCATCATTTCAGATGGCGAGGACCATGAAAATGAAGCAGTAGATGCGGCAGAAGATGCCGCTGAAAGTGGCATTAAGATATTTACCATCGGTGTTGGAGATACTAAGGGCGGCCCAATACCTATAAAAAGGAATGGGGTTGTTCTTAATTATAAGAAAGACAATAACGGTGAAACGGTGATCACTAAACTTGATGAGGCAGTTCTTAAAGAAATTGCCGAAAAGGCCAATGGGACCTATATAAATGGACGAAACACCGGAGACGTTGTGGCGACCATTAAAGACATTCTGGAAAAGACCGATAAAACGGAATTCGAATCCAAACAGATCGCTGATTTTAAAGATCAGTTCCAGTGGTTTTTAGCTTTAGGAATATTGCTGATTTTCGTCGATGTGTTTTTACTCGAAAGAAAAACGGCATGGTTAAAAAAGTTAAACCTCTTTAATGAAAATCTCTAAAAGATGATTGTCATGAAACAGCTGATTTTTAGATGCCTCATTCTCAGTTCCATTTCATTGGGGATCAGTCCGATATTTGGTCAATCTAAGGGGCTTGAAGGATTTAATAATCTCATTGGAAAAACCTGGAAAGCCAGTGGTCAATGGTCTAACGGTACTAAATTTGAACAGGAAGTTCATTTTAGTTTTGATCTGTGTAAACAAATAGTTCTTGCTGAGACTATTGGATATATAGATGACAAACAACAAGAGCTAGGTAAACGAAATCATGGAGTTCGCCTGTATAATGCTTCAACCGAGAAACTAGAATTCTGGGAATTTGATAGATTTGGGGGTGTTACCAATGGTCAACTCATGGTTGATGGAAATACTATTTATTATTTCTATTCCTATGGAGGTACAGATTTAACTGATTGTTGGGAGTATATAGATGCCAACACTTATAAATTTACAGTAGGAGTCTATAACAATTGCAACTGGAAAAAAACGTATTTAGTTACTGAGTTTAAACAAAAGACAGCGCAATGAAATATTGGATTTACATATTTGTATTGATGGCGGTTGTAAACGTGAACGCGCAGGAGGATACTAAGCAAAAAGAACAGGAAGCAGCGGCTAATAATCTTGTTTACGAAGGTAATCAGTTAATTCAGGATGACGATTTTATCGCTGCTGAGATGGAATACCGCAAAGCCTTATCTACCCAATCAGCTAATGTGGCAGGGGCTTATAACTTAGGTCATATTTATTACAATAGTGAAAGTTACGAAGAGGCCTTGTATAGAAATCAGGAAGCAGCCAAGGCGGCCACTTCAAAGGACGCACGGCATAGGGCTTTTCATAATATTGGGAATATCTTAATGAAGAATGAAAAGTGTAAAGAGGCTGTAGAGGCATTTAAGAATGCTTTACGAAATGATCCAACTGATGATGAAACACGGTATAATTTTGCCCTAGCCAAAGAATGTGCTGAACAGCAACAAGATGGTGGAGGGGAAAGTGACAAGGAAGACGAGAATAAGGAAGACCAAAAGGATAAGGAAGACGAGCAGAAAGAAAAGGATCAGGATAATAAAGAAAACCAAAAAGATCAGGGAGATCAGGATCAAAAGCAAGGAGAAGAGGAAGAAGATGAGAATGGTCAGCCTAAAGATGAAAAGAATGACAATGGTGAAGGTGAAAACAATAAAAAACCACAACAGAATAAGCCTCAGCAAGGCAAGCTATCTCCACAGCAAATAAAAAATATCCTGGATGCTATGAATAATCAGGAGCAGAAAGTTCAGGAAAAAATGAATGCCAAAAAGCAAAAAGGCGCCAAGGTTAAAACTGAGAAAGACTGGTAGCCTTAATGCAATTGCAATCCAAAGACTAGACTAGACATGAAATTGGCTTTTAAGACATATTTACTTTTTATTGCGTTAAGCGTATGTTCGGGTATGTCCTTTGCTCAGGTTAAGTTTGAAGCCAAAGTGAGTAAGAAAAAATTAGGTATCAATGAGCGTTTACGCATAGATTTTGAAATGAATAAGGACGGGGATAATTTTAACCCTCCTGATTTTTCGGCATTTTCAGTTGTTGGTGGGCCCAATACTTCAGTGAGTAATTCCTGGTTTAATGGCAAGCGCTCCTATAAAAAGACCTATAGTTATTTTTTGGCACCCAAGAAGAAGGGTAAATTCACGATTAAACAGGCCACCATTGAAATCGATGATGAAATTTACAAGACTTTCCCCATTACTATTGAAGTAACCGATGCTGTAAATAAACCTGGCGGACAGGATAGTGCTTCTTACATTGCTTCAGAAAAAATTCATTTGGTTGCAGAGGTTTCTAAAACCAATCCATACATAAATGAGGCTATTACAGTTGTGTATAAGTTGTACGTAGCTCTTGATACCGGGGTAAGTAATTGGACCGAAAAGGACAATCCAAGATTTAATGATTTTTGGAGTCAAAATATAGAAATCAAAGGTTTTAAGGCAGAATCTGGACAATATAAAGGTGAGGATTATCGCTATGTGGTGCTGAAGAAAGTGGTGCTTTACCCTCAGAAATCAGGGAAGTTAGATTTGGAGCCTTATGTACTGGATGTCACAGTCGAGGTGCCCTCGAGCCGATATGATATTTTTGGAAATCGCATTATGACCAAGGTGCCTCAAACTGTTACTGCTGGTGCTGTAAGTATTAATGCTAAGCCCCTTCCGGAAGCAGGGAAACCTGCTGATTTTAAGGGAGCAGTGGGGCGTTTTGATTTTAGTGTTACCACTTCAAAAACATCCTTGAACGCAACAGAATCCCTACAGGCAAAGGTGGAGGTCAGTGGTAAAGGAAATCTCAAACTTTTTGAATTACCAGAACTTAATGTTCCTAGTTCCTTAGAGGTTTACGAGCCAGAGTATAAAGACAATGTAAGAACAGATTTGCGCGGCATGCGTGGAAGTATATCTAATACCTATACCATAGTACCCCAATACCGTGGTAAATACCCAGTACCAAGTATATCCTTTTCTTATTTTGATTTGGATTCAAAAACTTATAAACGGATTAATTCAGATGAACTGGTTATTGACGTTCTCGAAGGCCCTTCAAATGACCCTTCTATTGCGTCTAACAATGCAGACCCGGCAGTCAGTAGTCCACAGAAATCTACCATTAACGTATCAGATCAATTTGCTTTTATTAAAACAAGCACCAAATTAAAACCAAAAATTGCTCAGGACTTTTTCCAATCTCGTTTGTTTTGGAGCCTGTTCCTTGTGCCGTTTTTAGCCATTCCAATTGCCATTGTGTTCAGACGTCAGAAAGACATTAGAGATGCGGATGTTCAAGGAAAGAAAGCTAGAAAGGCCAATAAAATGGTAAGAAAGTATTTGAGTGTTGCTAAGAAGGAATTAGGGCAAAAAGAAACCTTCTATATCTCTTTAGAAAAAGCCTTACACAACTACTTGAAAGCTAAACTTTATATTGAAACCAGTGACTTAAGTAAAGAACGGATTGCAGAATTGTTACAACAGCGTCAGGTTAAAGAAGAAGAGATTCAAAACTTTAAGGAGTTACTGGAAAATTGCGAATTGGCTAGATACACTCCTTCAACTGAAGTAGCCATGAAAGCCGATTATGACAAGGCTGCTAAAACTATAAGTCTCATAGATAAACAAATGCGTTAAATGAAGTATCTGATTCTTATCATCTCGTTTTGTTTTTGGTCCGTCGGTGCCCAAAACATGGATTTGTTTGAAAAGGGTAATACCTTATACAATGAGGGTCAATATGCTGATGCCATTGATCAGTATCAGAGACTTTTAGATAATGGGGAACACTCTGCCGAAGTGTACTTTAATTTAGCCAATGCCCATTATAAGATGAATCATATAGCGCCTAGCATTTATTATTATGAAAAGGCACTGCAACTAAAGCCCAATGATAAGGAGATTAGGAACAATGCCAATTTTGCCAGGAACATGACCATTGATGCCATTGATACGGTTCCAGAGGTTGGTTTTGCAAGGCTGTTTAACAACATCATTAATCTCATGAGTTATAATGCTTGGGCTGTAACGGCGATTAGTTTTGTGTTCATCTTTGTAATATTGTTTCTCCTATATCGCTTTGCATCAATCTCAAATCAAAAGCGTGTGGCCTTTGTAGTTAGTGGAGTGTCTCTTGCACTCTCGTTTTTTTCTCTTTTTATGGCCTTTCAAAAACAACGACTTGATATTAATGACAGGCCAGCAATTGTATTTGTTCAGGAAAGTCGTGTCAAGGCTGAACCTAATCTTAGAAGCGAGGAGGCATTTAGATTACATGAAGGTACTAAAGTGCAGGTAGTCGATACTTTAAAGAATTGGAAAAAGATCAAACTCTCAGACGGAACACTTGGGTGGATTCAGTCTGAGGACATCAAACTACTCAATAATTTTTAATAATTTTTATTGATATAGACCTCATATTGTTATATTTAGGTCTATGAAAAAATGTTTCCAAGCTAAAACAGCCATTTTATTCACTGTTTTATTTTTGGCAATTGTCTCATCTCCAGTGGTTATTGCGTCAATGGATGACTCTATTGACATTACCAATATCGATGGACTTGGAGAAGAAGAAGAGACGGAGAGCTTTAAATTAATTTGTGAAGATTTCGATGGGAATGATGAGACTCCTATTGAGGATTCTCTTTATTCCAGCGCTATGCAACATGCGCTTAAAAATTATTCGAGACCTTACCTGAATCAGGTATCACCCCCTCCGGAAGCATAGTTTCCTAGCTGAATCGATCAAGGCAAATTAGTTTGCCATTTTTCAATCGTTTCTCAATACAAAAGCACAAAACCTATTGAGAAAACAAATCTTAAACTATGTTTAAAACTTTAAAAAACGATATACCATCGAGTATCGTGGTATTTTTTGTAGCCCTTCCTTTATGTTTAGGAATTGCTTTAGCCAGTGGGGCCCCTTTATTTTCTGGATTAATTGCAGGTATTGTAGGTGGAATTGTAGTTGGAGCCTTAAGTGGCTCTAAAATTGGTGTTAGTGGTCCTGCTGCAGGATTAGCGGCTATTGTTCTATCTGCTATAGGGACTTTAGGTGGTTTTGAAAATTTTCTGGTGGCCGTGGTTCTAGGTGGACTTATCCAGTTGTTGTTTGGAGTCTTAAGAGCTGGAATTATTGGGTACTATTTTCCTTCTTCTGTCATCAAAGGAATGTTGACAGGTATTGGAATTATTATTATTCTTAAACAGATTCCACACTTTTTTGGCTATGATGCCGATCCTGAAGGGGATATGGCCTTTCTCCAAATGGATGGCGAAAATACCTTTTCTGAACTTTTTAATATTGTAAATTTCATTCAACCTGGTTCCGCGCTGATAGGAGTTGTAGCTTTAGGTATTTTGTTGGTTTGGGGTAATGTATTAGCCAAAAAAAGCAAAATATTCACCATTATACAGGGCCCATTAGTTGCTGTTGTTGTAGGTATTATATTCTATGTTCTTACCAAATCAAATGAGACACTTTCCATAGCTACGACACATTTGGTAAGTGTTCCCGTTCCGGAAGACACAACATCTTTTTTAAACCAATTTAGCTTCCCTAATTTTTCTCAAATTACTAATCCTGAAATATGGGTGGTAGCCTTCACTATTGCGTTAGTGGCAAGTCTTGAAACTTTATTGTGTGTGGAGGCCACTGATAAATTAGATCCTGATAAAAATGTGACTCCAACCAATAGAGAATTATTAGCACAGGGTACAGGAAATATTATTTCTGGTCTTATCGGTGGGTTACCCATTACTCAGGTGATTGTTAGATCTTCGGCTAATATTCAGTCTGGTGGCAAAAGTAAAATGTCGGCTATTATTCATGGCTTCTTTTTATTGATTTCTGTCATTCTTATCCCAAGATTATTGAATATGATACCGCTGTCGGTCCTGGCAGCAGTACTTTTCATTGTTGGATATAAACTAGCTAAACCGGCACTATTTAAACAAATGTATGCTTTAGGCTGGAAGCAATTTGTGCCTTTTATCGTGACTGTTTTAGGTATTATATTCACCGATCTCCTTGTAGGTATAAGTATGGGACTACTAGTTGGTATTGCTGTTATTTTGATAAAAAGCTATCAGAACTCGCACTTCCTGCATATTGAAGATAAAAGTAATGGCAAGCACAAAATAAAAATGACCCTTGCTGAGGAAGTAACCTTCTTTAATAAAGGGGCCATCTTAAAAGAATTAGACAGCCTTCCTAGAGACACTTTCCTTGAGTTAGATGTTAGACAGACCAAGTATTTGGACAATGATATTATAGAGATCCTTGAAGATTTTGCTTTTAAGGCGCGTGAACGCCATATCGATATTAAGCTTATTTCAAATAGAGGAATTGTGGAGAACCCGGAGAGTTTTGTCGACTTCTTTAAACTAAAAATCAGTACAATTTAAAATATCAAGTTATGAATAAGAGAGAACCTAAGCACAAGATTCTTGTTCTAACGGATCTTAAGGAAACCACTGAGAGTGTTCTAAACCATGCCACTGGATTGGCTGGTCTGGTGGACAGCGAGGTGTTGTTTTTTCATGTTAAAAAACCCAGTAGTATTGTGGGAGGGGAAAATCAATTTTCAGCAATGCGGAGTATTAACAAAGACTATATGACTACAAGCAAACACATTGCAGATTTGGCAGATCATCTAGGCGAATCAGTTAACTATAATCTTGTATACGGCAGCGTCAGAGGAGAGTTACGTAAAGTTATAAATGACTTTAAACCAGATACGGTTATCTTAGGTAAACGTAAACCTAAGTTTGCTAAAATCATTGGTGATGGGGTTACCGATTTTGTTCTAAAGAAGCATGATGGTGCTGTTGTTATTGCGGCTGAAGGAAAAGAGTTGTCACAATTTCCAGAATTGTCGTTGGGCGCCTTAAATAGCTCATCAGATGAATTGGAAGGTACTTTTGTTTCAGCTATTATGAAGCGAAGTAAAAAACCACTTAAAGTATTTAAAACAGACAGTGGCGTTGATTTTCCAATGGAGAATAAAGATTCTTCTACTGCCAATCAGGTAGAATTTGTTTTTGAAGGAGGCACCAATATTATGGATAAGATTTCGAAGTATTTGAATAAGAGCAGTGTTAATTTACTCTTAGTTAACCGGGACAAAAAGCGTCTGAGTAAAACAACAAAATCTACTTCTAGTCTTAGAAGTCTGATTAATAAAATAGATATGTCGGTTTTGATCTCCGGAAAAGGATCGGAACGGCTATCAGGAATATAACAAGCTACATAACTAAAACAATCTATGATAAAAGCACATACAAAAGAAACACAAGCCGCCATTTCTTCAAATATGGCGATTCAAATGTTGAAAGATGGTAACGAACGCTTCGTTGCTCACAAGGAACTTAATAGGGATTTACTGGATCAGGTATCGGACACAAGTACGGGTCAGTACCCATTCGCAACTATTCTAAGTTGTATAGATTCAAGGGTCTCCTCCGAACTCATATTTGATCAGGGTATCGGTGATATTTTTAGTGTAAGAATAGCAGGAAACTTTGTTAATGAGGACATTTTGGGAAGTATGGAATTTGCTTGCAAACTTGCGGGCACTAAGGTAATTGTTGTCTTAGGTCATACCAGTTGCGGAGCGGTGAAAGGTGCCTGCGATGATGCTAAACTCGGAAACTTAACAGCTTTGGTTAGTAAAATTAAACCTGCAGTAGCTGCGGTTCAGGAACCAACTGATGAAAGTAAACGCAACTCTTCTAACATAGAGTTTGTTAATAATGTGGCCGTTAAGAATGTAGAAATGACTATTGCCAATATTAGAAAGCAAAGCCCCGTTTTGAAGGAAATGGAAGATTTTAATGAAATTCAAATAGTAGGAGCTATGTACGACATAAATACTGGCAAGGTTAGTTTCATGTAAAGGATTACACTAAAACGATATAGGTTAAAATAAGCAGTCCAAGGTTATATTTGGGCTGCTTTTTTATGCAAATAACATATCTTAGTGCCTCGATTTATGAAGCAGTTTTTTGCCAATTTTCGGGGAGATGCGTTTGGGGGAATTACCGCTGGTGTTGTGGCGCTACCTTTAGCTTTGGCTTTTGGGGTATCCTCTGGATTAGGCCCGAGTGCAGGCCTCTATGGAGCCATATTTATAAGTTTTTTTGCCGCCCTTTTTGGTGGTACCAATACACAGATTTCGGGACCAACGGCTCCAATGACGGCAGTAAGCACCATTATTATTGCTGGAATTATAACGGCCAATGACGGAAGTGTAGATAAGGCGCTGCCTGCTATCTTAACGGTATTTCTTATTGCAGGATTATTACAAATCCTCTTAGGAGTATTGGGTCTAGGGAAATACATACGTTACATTCCATATCCTGTTGTTTCAGGTTTTATGACAGCTATTGGGGTGATTATTTTAATCACTCAAATTCTTCCAGCCTTAGGCTATTACGTCAAGGAGGACCTTACCTATGTGGAGCAATTTAAACCAATGGCTAAGCAGGTAATCCTTGAAGATATTCTAAAAGAAGAATCAGGGGAAGAGATTTTAAACATTGAAGATTTTGAGGATACCATAGGTAGGGCCTCATTAATAAGTGAGGAAGAAATTCTTCAAGAAGCGAAGAATCTAGCCGCCAATGAATCCTCTGGTGTCATGGGTGCCATTAGGTCCATACCGAGAGCAATTAATAATATTGATTTGTTGGAGCTAGTATTGGTCATTTTCACCATCGTTATAATTTACGGCTTTAAGCGGATTACAACGGTCATACCAAGCACCTTGGTGGCCCTCCTTGTCATGTCTGGTGTAGCCGTTGGATTTGGTATAGATTATCGACCAATTGAAGAAATACCAACAGGAATTCCAAACATAAATATGGATATCTTCACTGGCTTTAGTGTAAACGCTGTGTCTCCATATATATTTACGGCCCTATCCCTTGCCCTACTGGGAGCTATAGATTCTTTATTGACTAGTGTGGTTGCGGACAATATGACCAAGACCAAACATAAACCCAACAAAGAATTGGTAGGTCAGGGCATTGGCAATAGTATTGCAGCCTTGTTTGGGGGCATTCCAGGAGCAGGAGCTACCATTAGAACAGTAGTTAATATCAATGCCGGTGGTAAAACAAGATTGTCAGGGATGATAGCGGGTATCATGCTACTGATTATTCTTTTAGGTTTAGGTCCTATTGCTTCTAAAATACCAGCGGCAGTATTAGCTGGAATATTGATTACCGTTGGAATTGGTGTTATGGACTATAAAGGACTTAAAGCAATTCCAAGTTTGCCCAAGGATATTTCTATTAGTTTGGCGTTTTTAAAACTTAAATTGAGTTCCGAAGTATTAATAATGCTGGTGGTGTTGGTTTTATCCACATTTTGGAATTTGGTGTATGCTGTGGGTATTGGTTTGGTTATAGCGTCTCTTATGTTTATGAAAAAAATAGGAGATATAACAGGAAGCCGTTCAGAGGTGCAACCTCTTAAAGAAGTTGAATGGCCAGATGAGAAAGATTTCCCAAGAAATTTGAAAGAAGAAGTCTTTATTAAGCACTTGAGAGGTCCCTTGTTTTTTGGCTCAACGGACAATTTTCAACAGTTACAAAAACAAATTCCTGAGACTGCGCGGTACGTCGTCATGCGCTTGAAGCGTATGCAGTATATGGATCAATCTGGGCTATATGCTATGGAGGATATGCTACTTAGTTTACAGAAAAAGAATGTCATGGTACTGTTCGTAGGTTTATCGACGCAGCCACGCTATTTAATGGAGCGCATTGATATTATTCCAGATTTTATACCCGAAGAACACATTTTTGAGGATTTTGAAGCTTGTTTAGATTGGATAAATTCTAATGTGGAGGATGTAGCCTAAATATCGTCACTCACCTTTGAAAGGTCAATATCTATATCCTTGAAGCTAGGAAAAATAGAAGGAGCTAGCGATTTAACTGGCACGTACAAAGCACTTTTCTTTAATTCTTTGGGAGTTAAAAAAGGAATGTTAGCATTAACCTTTTCAATAATTAAAAGGACGATGCTAAGAATAAGTGCGATTTTTACGAAACCAAATAATGCTCCAAGCAATTTATTTAAGAGACCAAGTGCAGCAAAATCAGCAAGCTTGGTCAGTGCCTTGCCTGCAAGCCCAATGGCCATAACAATAGCTACGAAGGTTACAGCGAAACTGATGATTTGAAGTGTTTTTTCATCCCATTCAACATGAGGATATATAAATTCAGATGCATAATTGCTAAAATGAACGGCACCAAAAATCCCTAGCACCAATGCCAATAAGGAGGCAACCTCTACAAATAGTCCTTTGGTGAGGCCTCTAATAGTTCCTATTATTAAGAGGGATCCTAATACAATATCAATGACACTCATGTTGCAGGGGTTTTAACAAATATAGATTAACTTTGACACTCTTTTATAACGCCAGTTTTATTAAAGAAAGTATGTCTAGGGATCCGTTGTTAAAAAATAGGTGGGAATTGGTAGTTGAAAAGTTGTCGGCTCAGTTTGCTGATGGTGATGAAATGGAGCTGGATGCCATCATCTACTTGATTGGTGTCCAGGAATTGGGGCAAATACATAGAGATTTTAAAAAAGATCATAAGCTTGACCTTATGCACATTGCCATTTGTAAGCTACTGGAACCTTATGGGTTTTACGAATTTGACTATGTTGATGACGATGGATGGCCACACTACAAGGTAAAAGAACAACTACCATTTTTAAAGGCTGGCGAGCAAAGTGTTTTAATGAAAGAAGCTATTGTCAACTATTTCGTTGAAACGAAGTTTATCGACTAAGTTTTTTTAAATTTGCCCTCTTGAAAACGTGCTAGATGATTGATAAGATTAAAGAGTTAATTGCAGAAGCTGAAGCATTTACAGCGCAATCTAAAGAAGAAGTTGAAGCTTATAGAATCAAGTATCTTGGAAAAAAAGGATTACTAAATTCATATTTTGCAGAATTTAAAAATATTGCCAATGATCAAAAAAAAGAATTTGGTCAGGCTATTAATCAACTTAAACTAACCGCTCAAAACAAAGTTAACGAACTCAAGGATGCCTTGGAAAATCAAGAACAGGATGCTGGGCTGTTTGGAGATCTAACAAGACCAGGACAACCAGTCTCAATAGGTGCAAGACATCCAATTTCTATAGTTAAAAATCAGATCATAGACATCTTTTCAAGAATTGGGTTTAACGTTAGTGAAGGTCCAGAAATTGAGGATGATTGGCACAACTTTACAGCTTTAAATCTGCCAGAATATCATCCAGCGCGAGATATGCAGGACACCTTTTTTATTCAAACTGATCCGGATATTCTTTTGCGTACGCACACAAGTTCTGTTCAGGTGCGCTATATGGAACAAAATCAGCCTCCCATTAGAACCATTTCACCAGGAAGAGTATACAGGAACGAAGCTATTTCAGCAAGATCACACTGTTTTTTTCATCAGGTGGAAGGCTTATATATTGATAAGGACGTGAGTTTTGCTGATTTGAAACAAACCCTTCAATATTTTACAACCGAGATGTTTGGTAAATCTAAGATTCGCTTAAGACCCTCTTATTTTCCATTTACCGAGCCCAGTGCAGAAGTAGATGTATATTGGGGCCTAGAAACTGAAACGGACTATAAAATGACTAAGGGTACAGGCTGGTTAGAGATCATGGGCTGTGGTATGGTGGACCCCAACGTTTTGGATAATTGTGGTATTGATTCGAAAGAATACTCTGGTTTTGCCTTTGGAATGGGAATCGACCGTATTGCGTTGCTATTGCATCAGATTAGTGATATTAGACTTCTTAGTGAAAATGACGTCCGCTTTTTAGAGCAATTTAAGTCTGCTTTGTAAACTGTTTTTTAATGCGAAAAGACATTCATATTCCGGATGTTGAAGATATGTTTCTGGCTGTTGTGCAGGAACAGCATATAGAATACAAGACCATGGATTGGAATGCTTATGTTATTAATAATTCCGATGTTGATCTTGAAATGGTTTTGATTGTCTCTAAAGGCTATTCTTCAGAAAAGATCACTCCTCCTATGCGCCATCAATTGCCCTTGTTACCAGCACGCAGTTATGCCAAGGTGGAATATCTTCAGGAAAAGGTATTAGCGCTTAATAATGAGTTTAAAGTGACGTTTTTTAAGGATAATCAAATGTTTGATAAGACCTATCTCTTTGAGAAAAACGCCATTAATACCAAGGCCCTGCAAAACATTCCTTTAATGAACTTAAAGGGGATTCTGCGCAAATAATTTATATGATATCCATTTAATCTTTAAAATCAGATGGCATCTGAATATCAGGAGTATTTCCAATTTCAATAACAGAATTACCGTAGACGCTAATGGTACTTTTTATGAAGTCCTCTTCATTAGCTTCATAAATATTGTCGACATATTTCTGAGGATTTCTGTCGATATATGGGAACCAAGTACTGTGAATTTGAATCATAATACGATGCCCTTTTTTAAAGGTGTGTAAAATATCTTGTAAAGGAACATTAACGTCTGTAACCTGATTGGGTACAAAAGGTTCTGGAGTTTCATAGCTATTTCTGAAACGACCTCTATATACCTCAGAGCGAACTAATTGTTGATACCCAGCCATGACAATATTTTTCTCATTGTGTTCGTAGTTAGGATGATCGTCCGGATACACATCGATGAGTTTTACAACAAAATCTGCATCTGTACCGGTCATAGCCACTTTTAATTTAGCAATAATTTCTCCAGCCAGTACAGTGTCTTCTGTGAGTATATCTGATTGAAAGGTAAGAACATCTGGACGAGTGGAGGCATGACGCTGATCATCGGTCA
Organism: Winogradskyella aurantiaca; assembly: GCF_003362725.1. Taxonomy (GTDB): domain Bacteria; phylum Bacteroidota; class Bacteroidia; order Flavobacteriales; family Flavobacteriaceae; genus Winogradskyella_A; species Winogradskyella_A aurantiaca. The sequence goes on along the minus strand of NZ_QKTV01000006.1, from coordinate 179,568 downwards.
TAAATTGCCGCGGTGTAAAGGTCAAACCTTCGGTTTGCGATCTGTAGGGCACAGGCTTCGCTGGATCGCTAGTATAGTCAAAGACAGCATTTTCATCCAAAGGTTGATTTACTCCAAGCCTACCATTTTTACCAAAATGTAGCCGTAATTGGGGGATGTCTTTTGGCGGCCATTCTTTAAAGGTTTCCCATTTCTTACTCCCTGTATCAAACATCAGGGCTTCCGCAAATTTTGTATCACCTTTCCCTTTTAAATAATGGGCAAAGAATTTACGTTCCACATCACGCTGATAATAGGTAGATATACTATCACCAAAATAAATATGATTATGTGTGGTTTTACCACGTTCACGCGCCCAGCCACCATGATCCCATGGGCCCATTACAATGGTGTTTTGGGCATTAGGGCTCGACTCTTCAATGGACTTGTAAATATTGAGTGGTCCGTAAAGATCTTCGGCATCAAACCAACCACCCACAGTCATAACAGCATGGTTCACATTTTTTAAGTGTGGTAAAATGGAGCGGCGCTGCCAGAATTCATCGTAATTGGGGTGTTCAGTTATTTCCTTCCAGAAAAAATTATCGAAATGGTAGTTTTTGGTAATGTTCTTTAATGGTCCTTGCTCTAAATGAAAATTGTATCCATCTTTTGGAGCACTGGCGTAGAAGCGCATGATCTTATCTGTATACCAGGGTGTGTTTGTTAAGCTGTCCTTCTGATATCCAAAAACAGCAAATGCTGCTGTATAGGATTGTAAAAAAGCTCCATGATGATGAAAATCATCAAAAAAGAAATCGGCAATTGGAGCCTGAGGTGAGGATGCTTTAAGCGCTGGGTGCGCATCCGGAATACCCGCGGCGGTATAAAACCCAGGATATGAAATGCCCAGCATGCCTACCTTTTTATTGTTGTTTGGTATGTTATTGATCAGCCATTCAATGGTGTCATAAGTGTCTGAACTCTCATCAATATCTTTAGTATTAGTCACATCATTTCCTGGAATATTAGGTGTCATGGTGGTAAACAAACCTTCAGACATATAGCGCCCGCGCACGTCTTGAAAGACCATAATATACTTGTCTTTTACAAGATAAGATGAGGGGTATCCAAAGTCGTAATCAGCACTTCGAGATGCATTGTAACAAGTTCGATTAAGAAGAATTGGATAGGTTTTAGACTGATCTTTTGGGGTGTATACGATGGTAAAGAGTTTAAGACCATCACGCATAGGAATAGAATACTCCGTTTTAGTATAGTTGTCCTTAATGTATGTTGGTTCTAAGGTTTGGGCATTGATCAAAAAAGCAAAGCCTATAAGGCAAAGCAATGACAGTGAATATTTCATAAATGAAGTGGGTTTATAACTGCTTAAAATTAATGAAATAGACCTGTTATAAAAACAAATCAGACGCAAGCTTTTGTTAAATAATAACCATGGATTATGAGAATGTTTTAGCTGAGGAAAACGTGTTTGGTTTTTTATTGAACGATTTTAATCCAGTTTTTCGGTTAATTTTTTAAAGACCTTTTTTGGATTTTTATTGTCATATAAAACAGCATAGACCGCTTCGATAATTGGAATGCGGGTTTTTTTAAGATTTTTTTCATTTAATAGGTAGGCACTCTTAGTCGCATAGTAACCTTCTGCTACCATATTCATTTCCATCATAGCAGATTTTACAGTGTACCCCTTACCTATCATATTACCAAACATGCGATTTCTAGAAAAGATGGAATAACCGGTAACTAACAAATCACCCAAATAAGCAGAATTATTAATGTTACGTTTCATTTTGTGCATTTTTTTGATGAAACGTTTCATCTCTCTTATAGCATTACTCATCAGGACACTTTGAAAGTTATCACCATAACCTAGTCCGTGGGCTATTCCGGCAGCAATTGCGTAAATATTTTTAAGCATTACCGCATATTCGGTTCCTATAATATCATCACTAATTTTTGTTTTAATATATGACGAAGACAATTTATCAGCAATGGCTTGAGCTTTTAAAGAATCAGCGCACGAAATGGTTAAATAGGATAATCGTTCCAGAGCAACTTCTTCAGCATGACATGGGCCTGCTATAACTGCTATATGATCAAAAGGAATGTTGTAGATATCATGAAAGTGCTCACCAACCAAAAGGCCTGATTCAGGCATAATTCCCTTAACGGCTGATACTATAATTTTACCATCAAGAGGCTCCGAAATTTTTTCCAATTCCTTATGCATAAAGGCTGAGGGAATTACAAAAAACAATACGTCTGCATAGCGCACCATCTCATTAATATCATTACTCAGCTTTAATTGCTCCAGATGAAACTCTACAGAGCTCAAATAATTAGGGTTGTGTTGCTCATTCTCAATGTGCTGTTTGGCATATACACTGCGCATATACCAACCCACTTCATCAAGATTTTCGCACAGCATTTTAACAATGGCCGTAGCCCAACTTCCACCGCCAAATACGGCATATTTAAGTTCTGAGGACATAAGTTTTGCAGATAATTGCAATCAAAAATAATCAATTTTATTTCCCTGATACTCTATAATTTTTTAGTCGTTTTTGGAACATTAACATTTGCTTGACATTTAGCCCATAATTTATACTATAACTTGACGTTAAATAGATATAAGGCTTCAAAACTAAACTGGGTTATAGTTTTTGCCTTAAATCTGGTTAGAAACTAAATTTTGGTTGGTTATTTAGTTTCCAAAAGCGCTCAGCATATTCTACAAAAGCTGGGCGTTTTTTTATTAGAACCAATGATAAATCATTAATTTAGAGCCAAAGCCTTAGTTATGGAAAATGAGAAACCTACCTTTATGCAACGTCTAAAGAAGTTTTTTTATAAAATCTTAATAGGTGTTGTTCTTCTTTTAGCGCTCACCATTTGGGTATGTTCCTGGACCTATTCAGAAGGAACCAGGGCAGGACAATTAATTAAAGTGGCAAAAAAGGGTGTGATTTTTAAAACTTTTGAAGGGGAATTAAACCTTGGTGGATTGCGGATGGGGGATCAGGTTGATGCACTAGAAGGAAATATATGGTCATTCTCTGTCATTAAAGAAGAAGTTCTTGATGAGGTTAGGAAATATGAAGGGAAGCGGGTTAAATTACTCTACAAACAGCGCTTCAAATCCATGCCTTGGCAGGCAAAAACCAATTATATTGTAGTTGGCGTCGAGGCTATAGATCCCTAAGTTGCTTTTTTAAGGCCTCCAAATCATATGGTTTACCTATGATTTTTTTATCACTATCTAGTATGAAATATGTCGGTGTAGCCGAAAGGCTGTATTCCATGACTATGGGATTATCCCATTTTTTTGGTCCAAATACATGAATAAAATCAGCAAAACCTTTAATGGCCTCATCCCACTCTTGTTGGTTCTCTTCTAAAGCATAAGCAATCACTTTTATATTCGCATCATCTTTTAATAGTTGGTGAACCTGTGGCACTTCGGTCATGCAATGGCTGCAGCCACTACTCCAGAAAATAAGAAGATAGTTGTTGGATTTTTCAAGTTTATGTAATGTGGTTTCCATTTGGGAATTGACTATTAAAAAATCTGGCGCTAGTGCACCAATAGAAATTCGTTTTCTAGATTCTATTTCCGAAAGTAAATCCTGATTGTTTAATGAAATTGCTAAATCTTCTAAATAGGTGTTTGCAATGTAACCGCTTACTTCGTCATTATTGAGATTATTGAATTGGTTCCAAAGCAATTGTAAAAGACTGCTTTGTGTTTTTGGCTGAGACCCTTTTATAGCAGCGTAAACGTCATCGATTCTCGATTGATAATCCTCGTTGGATGGATTTTCAGAAAGACCAAACACATAACCATTTAAGCGATCTGTTATAAAGCTTGAACTTTGTAAAAATTTATTATCAAAGTCAATATTATTGAAATAGGTCTTTTTTAGATTCTCCGAATAGGTACTCAGGTCTTCATAAGTCGCTGGGATATATGGTTTATTGGCTTTAATCAATTGTTGAACAATCATTTCATTGGATGAATCTTCATAGGCTTTTTGCGTATCTGAAAGGGTTTTAAAAAGATCTTTAAATGCCTTCTGGTCCTCACCATCTTTTTGATAGTAATTACTTATGGTTTGGTTGATCATTCCCATGCTCTTGATGTAAGATGCCCAGATTTTATTTTCATTGGATTCTTTAAAAAGAATTCCAGATTCTGCGTTGAAATCAAAGACTACATCTTCCTTAGCATCATAAATAAAATCGAAATTATTTTCTTCAGGAGGGATGGCATAGACCAGTTTGTACATTCCCGGTCGTTGACTGCTATCTAGTGTTATTGTAAACGATCCGGTTTCATCGAGCCTGGCACGATCAACATAATCAGCTCCTGATGGAGTTGCTTTATAAACGAATGCAAAACTATAATCCTTTGCCGGTGAAAAGGATCCGGAAATGGAATTCTGTGCCTCTAGAATTCCAAAACAAATGACAATAACTAAAAAGATGTTTTTCATGATACTTGAGATTCTAGTGATTTAGAGATTGGCCTCAAAACTGATAATGCTTGAGATACAGTATTGATGTTATCAAATGTAATTAATAAACGTAAGCCTTGTCTGGTCTGTTTTTCTTTTAATTTGCAGAGTTGAGGGTTGTTTTGTACAAAACTAATGAGCTGGCTAAAGGTGGGGCTTTGATAGAAAGCACTGTTCTGATCTTGAATAAAATAACCTATCATTTTTCCCTGCTTTAGGATCATCTTTTCAACACCCAACTGGCTCGACCTCCATTTAAGACGTAAACTATCAAACAAGTCTTTTACCTGAATAGGTAGAGTTCCAAATCGATCAATAATTTCTCTTTCAAATTGTTGTAATTCCTCTTCTGTCTTAAGCTGGTTTAATTTCGTATAAAGGTTAAGGCGTTCCGATATATTGTTGACGTAATCGTCTGGAAAGAGGAGCTCAAAATCGGTATCTATAGTCACCTCTTTCACAAAATTCTGGTCTTTTATGTCTTCTTTATACAATTCAGCAAATTCGTTTTCCTTTAATTCCTCAATAGCCTCGTTTAGAATTTTTTGATAGGTATCAAAGCCTATATCATTTATAAACCCACTCTGCTCACCTCCTAAAAGATCACCGGCTCCACGTATTTCCAGATCCTTCATGGCGATATTGAAACCACTTCCCAATTCGGTATATTGTTCTAAGGCAGCAATTCGTTTACGAGCGTCCTGAGTCATTGCAGAATACTCAGGTGTAATAAAGTAACAAAAGGCTTTTTTATTGCTCCTTCCAACACGACCTCGCATTTGGTGCAAATCACTTAATCCAAAATTATTGGCATTATTAATAAAAATAGTATTGGCATTAGGTACATCCAGACCACTTTCGATAATGGTTGTGCTCACCAATACATCAAATTCTCCATTGATAAAGGCGAGCATTAATTCTTCTAGTTTTTTTCCGTCTAATTGCCCATGGCCAATGGCAATTTTCGCATCGGGAACCAAGCGCTGAATCATTCCAGCAACTTCCTTTATATTTTCAATTCTATTATGCACAAAAAACACTTGACCGCCACGCTGAATTTCATAGCTAATGGCGTCCCTGATGGTGCCTTCACTAAATCTAATAACACTGCTTTCTATGGGATACCTGTTAGGTGGTGGGGTGTTAATAACAGACAAATCTCTAGCTGCCATAAGACTAAATTGAAGGGTTCTTGGAATAGGAGTTGCTGTTAAGGTTAACACATCTACATTTTCCTTGATGGTTTTTAACTTGTCTTTTACGGCCACACCAAACTTTTGTTCTTCATCTACAATAAGTAAGCCAAGATTTCTAAACTGAACCGATTTATTCGCTAACTGGTGTGTACCAATGATAATATCAATTTTACCTTCTTTTAATTCCTCGGTAATGATGCGTTTTTCCTTCGCCGTTCTGAATCGGTTTAGGTAATCTATGGACACTGGAAAGTCTTTAAGTCGCGACTTAAAAGTCCTGTAATGCTGATAAGCCAGAATGGTCGTTGGAACAAGGACGGCTACTTGCTTGCCATTATCCACAGCTTTAAAAGCCGCTCTAATGGCCACCTCTGTTTTACCAAACCCAACATCGCCACAAACCAAGCGATCCATGGGCCGTTCACTCTCCATATCAGCTTTAATATCATTGGTAGAGCTTATTTGATCTGGTGTGTCTTCGTAAATAAATGAAGCCTCCAACTCATGCTGTAAATAGCTGTCAGGAGCGTATTGAAATCCTTTTCGCATCCGCCTTTTAGCATATAGCTTTATAAGGTTAAAAGCAATCTCCTTAACGCGGGATTTTGTTTTTTGCTTAAGCGTCTTCCAGGCTTTACTACCAAGCTTGTAAATCTTTGGGGGCTTGCCATCCTTACCATTAAATTTGGTAATCTTATGGAGGGAATGAATACTCAGGTAGAGTATATCACGTTCCCCATAAATGAGTTTAATGGCTTCCTGTTTACTTCCTTCGACATCAATTTTCTGTAGCCCTCCAAATTTCCCTATACCGTGATCGATATGTGTAACATAGTCTCCTATCTCCAGGTTGGTCAACTCTTTTAGAGTAATCGCCTGTTTTTTTGCGTAACCATTTTTGAGATGGAACTTATGATAGCGTTCAAATATCTGATGATCAGTGTAAACCGTAATTTTCTGATCATGATCAATAAATCCCTGATATAAAGACAGTACAATAGTTTTGTAATGAACTGTGCTGTCCTGGTCTTCGAAAATGTCATGGAAGCGCTCCGCCTGTTTGTCGCTGACACAGGCTATATAATTGGTATAGCCCTTATCGTGATTGTGTTGAAGATTCTCGATTAATAAAGAAAACTGCTTATTGAACGACGGCTGGGGACTCGTATTAAACTGTACTACCTCTTTATTAAAAGCATCATTATTTCCTAATTCAATCCAAGACAATGATGAGATTTGTTCCTTTAATAACTTACCTGACGTAAATAACTCTTCGGGGGATGTTTGTTTTATTGTTGACTCTAATTGATCAAAAGCAACAATGGCTTTAGCAAACAACGTATCTAAGCGGTCAAAAAGTAGGGCACTGTTCTTAGTCCACATTAGGGTATTGTTACTAATGTACTTTAAGAAACTTTCTCGTTGTTCTACCAATTGTTTATCCGCTACATTTGGAATGATTTGCACCTTTTTTATCTGACCAGTAGAAAGTTGGGTTTCAACGTCAAAGGTGCGAATACTGTCAATCTCATTGCCAAAAAACTCGATTCTGTAAGGTTCATCATGCGAAAACGAGAACACATCTACAAGCCCCCCACGAACCGAAAAATCTCCGGGTTCTGTAACAAAATCAACCCTGTTGAATTTGTATTCGAACAAAACTTCGTTGATGAAATCAATGCTAAGTTGTGCTCCAACATTAATTTTCAATGTGTTTTTTTGTAGCTCTTTCTTGGTGACCACCTTTTCAAATAGGGCATCCGGATAGGTAACAATTAACGAGGGTTTCTTACGTGAGTTGATCCTATTGAGTACTTCTGCTCTCTGTAATACATTTGAGTTATTGGTTTCTTCAATTTGATAGGGTCTACGGTAGCTGCCTGGATAGAACAAGACATCCTTGTCATTGATTAAAACTTCCAGGTCATTCAAATAATAAGCGGCTTCTTCTTTGTCTTCAAAACACACTAAAAAAGGCTGGTCTGCGCGCAAAAATGCCGCGCTAATAACACCTGAAAGTGCTGACCCAGTTAATCCTTTGACCTGAGTTTTAGATGAATTATTTTGAGAAGAAGCAATAGCACTTTGCAGATTTCGCATGGGCGAAGCCTGTAAAAAACTATCGATTAGAAGACTGTTGCTCAAAACCAAATATTGAGGCTGCAAATATAAAAGATTTGATGCTTTTACTGAGAAAAACCTCTGCTTAAGACGTATATTTGTTTTACCTAATAACAGTGAAAAAAGTTACCTATGTCAATATCAGATTTATTCGATAGCGGTTTTAGAAAACGCAATAAGGATCACTTTGCAGCCATCGTTAGAGTTGCCATGAGTGATCGCGTCATTAACCATGCTGAGAAGCATTTTTTAGACCGTTTAGCCATTCAGCTAAATATTACTCCTGAGGATTACAAGTCAATTTTAAAGGATTACGATTCGCATCCTATTAATCCTCCGCTTTCATATGATCTTAGACTAGAGCGACTATATGATTTGGCGCGGATGGTCTGGGCAGATCATATTGAAGGAGAGAATCAGGTTGTTTTACTTGAAAAACTATGCGTTGGATTAGGATTCCATCCTGAAAATGTGAAATACATTGCCGATAAGGCTTTAACACTTGTTTTTTACGAAGTTGAATTGGAAGAATTTAAACACCGTATTAAAACAATGAATCAATAAAAAAAGTGAGCTCAAGCTCACTTTTTTTATGGTGCCAGTCGCATAAATTCTTCGGCCTTTCTCACCATATTTTTACTGCCACAGATAAATGGTACGCGTTCGTGCAGTTGAGTTGGTTGAATTTCCATTATACGTTGGAAACCGTCGCTAGCTAGTCCGTTGGCCTGCTCAGCAAGAAAGGCCATAGGGTTACACTCGTAAAGCAGCCTTAGTTTTCCTTTTGAGTTTTGAGAGCTCTTAGGGTACATGTAAATGCCACCTTTAATCATGTTTCTGTGGAAGTCAGACACTAAGGAACCTATATATCTGGACGTGTACGGGCGGTCTCCTTCTTCCATTTGACAGTATTTAATATAATCCTTAATTCCCTGTGGGAAGTGAGTGTAATTACCTTCATTTACCGAGTAGATGCGGCCAGTCTCAGGAAACTGCATATTGGGGTGCGATAAATAAAAGGATCCGATAGCTGGATTTAAGGTGAAGCCATTAACTCCATCACCAGTAGTGTAGACCAACATCGTTGAGGTTCCGTAAATCACATATCCTGCTGCTACTTGTTGATCCCCTTTTTGTAAAAAGTCTTCCATGGTTACTGGGGTACCTACCGGTGTGACCCGTCTATAGACTGAAAAAATAGTACCGACGGATACATTAACATCAATATTAGAACTGCCGTCAAGTGGATCTATGAGAACCACATATTTGTTTTGATGGTTCTTATCTTGACTATTAATTGAAATGAAATCATCTTCTTCCTCGCTAGCAATACCACAGACAATATTTCTATTAGTCATGGTTTGTATGAACTTGGTGTTGGCATATACATCCAGTTTTTGCTGATCTTCACCCTGTATATTGGTGTCACCTGCAGCACCAATGATGTCTACCAAACCGGCTTTATTGACCTCGTGATTTACAACCTTAGCAGCAAGTCTTATAGAGTTTATAAGTCGTGACAATTCCCCAGAGGTATATTTAAAAGAGGCCTGATTTTCTATTATGAATTCTCCAAGCGTTTGATTGGTGTGGGACATAGTTTTGTTCTAATTGAGATGGGCACAAAGATCGCATTTTTTAGCACACTACAACGTTTTCGTAATTTAAATAAATTGTTATCCCAGGTTTCCTTTTCTATATTTGACCGACTATGACAAAAATTAGAGAAGCAACGCAACAAGACGTCCCTCAAATATTAGAGCTAATAATGGAATTAGCTCATTTTGAAAATGAGCCAGATCAGGTAGAAATAACAGCACAGGACCTTCTTGATCATGGGTTTGGAGACTTACCAAAGTTCAAGTGTTTTGTGGCAGTACAGGATTCTCAAATTTGTGGTATGGCCCTAATCTACGAGCGCTATTCTACGTGGAAAGGACCAGCCATACATCTTGAAGATTTAATTGTAAGACAAGCTAATAGAGGACAAGGCGTAGGAACCTTATTACTTGATACCGTTGTAGACCATGCCAAAAAGATCGGAGTAAGACGTTTGGGATGGGAGGTTTTGGACTGGAATACTAACGCTATTAATTTTTATGAATCAAAGGGTGCCAAAATACTGGAGGAATGGCGTGTTGTTCAAATGAATGAAGAGGCCATTGCTAATTATATTATACGTTAATGAGGGTATTCAAATTTGGTGGTGCATCAGTTAAGGATGCAGCTGGGGTAAAAAACCTGGTAAAGGTACTCGAGCATACTGGAGTGGCAAATACATTAATTGTTGTTTCTGCCATGGGAAAGACCACGAATGCGCTTGAGAAAGTAAACAGAAGTTATTTTAATAAGTCCAAGGACTTCAGTAGTGATATTCAAGAGGTCAAGAAATACCACAATGAGATTCTTCTGGAATTATTTGAGAACGAACGTCATGATATTTTTGCAGCTGTAAATAAACTTTTTGATGACTTGATGGACTTCTATTCCAAAAATAAGTCACCGGATTACAATTTTGTTTACGACCAAACTATCAGTTTTGGTGAACTTATCTCTACAACAATCATAAGTGCTTATTTGAAGTTTGTTGGTATGGATAATCACTGGTTAGATGTGCGCGATTATATTAAAACTGATAATTACTACAGGAGTGCGAAGGTCGATTGGGATTTAACTTTCGATTTGATTTCTGAGGGAGTTTTAAGAACTACTTTAAATATAACCCAGGGCTTTGTAGGAAGCGATCAAAATAATTTCACAACCACACTTGGAAGAGAAGGGAGTGACTACACGGCCGCAATTTTTGGTTTTTGTTTAAATGCCGAAAGTGTTACGATCTGGAAGGATGTTCCAGGTGTTTTAAATGCAGACCCAAGATATTTTGAGAATGCCATTTTATTGAATCAAATATCCTATACTGAAGCCATAGAGTTAGCCTTCTACGGAGCCTCAGTTATTCATCCAAAAACACTACAACCACTTCAGCGCAAAGAGATTCCATTAAAGGTGAAATCATTTGCCAACCCGGAATCACAAGGAACAGTTGTTGGAAAAGGGGTTACTTTAAAACCAATGGTGCCCTGTTTTATTTTAAAGAAAAACCAAATTCTAATATCCTTATCATCTTTGGACTTCTCATACATAGTGGAAGAAAATATCAGTGACATATTTAACCTGCTGCATCATTATAAGATGAAGGTTGATGTAATTCAAAATTCTGCAATAAGTTTTTCGGTATGCGTTGATAATGTTTACAATAATCTTGAGAGTTTGTTACAACATTTAAAGGCCAAGTTTAAAGTAACATGTCATGAGAATGTTAGTCTGTATACGATACGGCATTACAATCAAGAAGCCATTGAAAAAATAGAGCATAATAAGCAGGTATTATTAAAACAAATAACACCGGAAACGGTACAAATAGTAGCTAATTAAACTTTTTTTACATTTGTTTTTATGGGGGAATCTGAAAACACAGGATTAGTCAACGCAAAAGAGGTAGCCAAGGTAATTAATGCAGATAAATTTGGTTTTCTGGGAACCTTTTTTGGGTGGTCCTTGATGAAGGTTCTAAAGATATCTACACTCAACAAGATCTACTTAAGAAATAAGCATTTGGAGAAGCTGGAATTCCTCAATGCTATTCTGGATGAATTTCAGATTAAATTCGAGATTCCTGAAGAAGATCTACAGCGATTACCAAAAGAAGGTCCTTTTATAACGGTTTCAAATCACCCTTTGGGCGGAATTGATGGTATTCTCTTATTGAAATTAATGATAGAAAGACGTGAGGACTTTAAAATTATTGCCAACTTTTTACTTCATAGAATTGAGCCAATGAAGCCCTACATCATGCCGGTGAATCCATTCGAGGATCGCAAGGATGTGAAAAGTAGTATTAGTGGTTTTAAGAATGCTTTAATGCATTTAAAAAACGGGCATCCCCTTGGTGTTTTTCCAGCAGGGGAAGTGTCAACCTATAAAGATGGAAAGCTTATTGTAGACAGACCCTGGGAAGAAGCAGCTCTAAAACTTATAAAAAAAGCTGAAGTTCCGGTAGTCCCTATTTATTTTCATGCTAAGAACAGCAGATTGTTTTATAGAATGTCCAAATTGAGTGATACCTTGAGAACAGCCAAGCTCCCATCAGAGCTTTTGACCCAAAAAAGACGCGTGATCAAGGTCAGGGTTGGTAGGCCCATTTCTGTTAAAGACCAAAAAGAACATGAATCGTTAACCGAATTTGCAGATTTCCTTCGGCGTAAAACGTACATGTTATCAAATATTTTTGAAGAAAAACCTAAAATCCTAAACAACTTACAATCCACACTTAAAACAGCTCCAAAGCCTCCCAAAAGAATCGTTACCCCTATATCGTCCGAAGTTGTAGTTAAGGAAGTTGAACAGTTAAGGGAAAAAGATTACCGTCTATTAAAGAGTAAAAATTACGAGGTGTATTTGGCCTCTGCTAATGATATTCCTAATACCCTCAGAGAAATAGGGAGATTACGCGAAATCACATTTCGAGAGGTAGGGGAAGGCACCAATGAAGCCATTGATTTGGATAGCTTTGATTCCTATTACCATCATATGTTTTTGTGGGATGATAATGCCAAATTGATTGTTGGCGCTTATAGAATGGGCCTTGGTTCAAAAATTTTTGAACGCTACGGAATCGATGGTTTCTATTTGCAGGATCTTTTCAGGTTTGAGCCTGAACTTTATAAGATGATGAGCCAAAGTATAGAGATGGGTCGTGCTTTTATTATTAAGGAATACCAGCAAAAACCCATGCCTTTGTTTTTACTTTGGAAAGGAATCGTTCACACAACGCTGCGATTCCCAGAGCATAAATACCTTATTGGGGGTGTTAGTATTAGCAATCAGTTTTCAAACTTTTCCAAGAGTTTGATGATTGAGTTTATGAAATCACATTATTATGATCCTTATGTTGCGCAATATGTACATCCTAAGAAAGAATTTAAGGTCAAATTAAAAGATGCTGATAAGGACTTTGTATTCGACTCAACTGAAGCGGACTTAAATAAATTTGATAAGATCATTGATGAGGTAGAACCCGGAGCATTAAGGCTTCCAGTGCTACTTAAAAAGTACATTAAGCAAAATGCCAAGCTAGTAGCTTTTAATGTAGATCCTCTTTTTAATAACTCGGTTGATGGCCTCATGTATATTAAAATCGCCGATTTACCCGAGAGCACTGTGCGACCTGTTATGGAAGAATTTCAGGCGGAATTAGAGCGTAAATTCATGGATAATAATGACAAGTAAGGAACTACTTTCCTTTTGTTTTAGTCTAATTTTTGTTACGCTCTTTAGTCAAACAATAACAGGTGTGATTACTGAAGCAGCAACTGGGAAACCGTTAGAAAGCGTTGCTGTTTACTTTGATAATACAACTGTTGGTACTACTACCAATTCAGAAGGTTTTTTCTCAATTGATTATACCGATGCTATTCAAACGACTCTTGTGATTTCCTATTTAGGATTTGAAAAGCTCTATTTTTCAGATTATAGAGCAAGGAGAGAATTAAACGTTCAACTAACAGAGCAAACTAATGCTCTGGAGACGGTTTATATTGATTACGACGATGGTCTTACCCGCCAACAAAAACTGTGGATTTTCAGGCGTGAATTTCTAGGAAAATCTCCTTTTGGGAAGTCCTGTAAAATTTTGAATGCAAATGCTATCTATTTAAAATATGATAGGGTTGAAAAAGTATTGACCGCTAGTGCCAGCGAGCCGATTTTGGTAGAAAACAAGGCTCTTAAGTATAAGATTAGTTATGAGGTTGTTCAGTTTGAAACGGTTTTCAGATACATCAATTTAGAAACCGCGGACTATACTCCTGAATCAGTGATTTTTCTTGGCACCACCTTTTATGAAGACCTCAACGAAAAACAAAAAAAACGCGTTCTAAAAAAAAGGGAAACAGCTTATTTTGGTTCTGTCCAACATTTTATGCGGAGTTTGTATCATAAAGAAATTACAATGAACAAATTTGAGATCTATCACAAGGGCTTTAAGAGCGATCCATGGGAGTGGTTTACGGTGCAATCCATTAAAGATTCGGATCTACGTAAGATTACGCTTAGTGCTAAAGTGAGTATCCTTTATAGTCGTGACCAACAATCTGAGCTTAAGTTAACCATCTCTGAATTTTACATAGATCAGTACGGGAACTATAGCCCTATTAAAGGAGTCTTGTTCTCAGGAAGTATGGGTCAGCGGCGTGTAGGCGATATATTGCCCACTAATTACGAGCCGAAATAAAAAACGAGACTATACCAGTCTCGTTCATTAGTTTAATTGGGTCAGATTAAATTCCTTTAAACCATTCCTGAAACTGTTGGCCCAATAAGAATGAGGGTTTAATTTTACCGCCCAGGGCACTAACCAAGCTCATTAACCAGGCGGCTAGGACCACTAAACTTAAAATCCATCCAACTATTGGGATCAACCCGACGAGAGATAGCAACATAAAACCTAGCATTTGCTTGATATAAAAGGACCCCATTTCTGTTCTATTGCTACCATTCATTACCAAGGCAATAACCCACCCTATAATGGTTAAGTGGGCAATGATTGCTACATTTTTTCCATCACTCAGTACCTGTTCGGCATCTTCCGTAAATTCATCGGCTGCTTGTTTAGCATCTTGTGCAAACTCTGATGCTTTTTCTTTGGCCTCCTCTGTAAATTGACTTATTTTTTCCTTGGCCTCATTTGCCATTTCACTGGCTTTATCAGCAGCTTTCTTGGCTCCTTCCTTGGCATCTCCCAACATTTCATTAAGATCGTCTTGTAAATTTTTATTGTATTCAGACATGATTGATTTTGTTTTAATGGTTACATAAAGTTACTAAAAATCAAGCCTATTGAAATGCGCTATCAATGGGCTCCCACAATTCTATTTTGTTGCCGTCATTATCTAATATCCAGGCAAACTTTCCATAACTATATGTCTCCATATCTCCTACAATTGTTACACCTTCTTCACGTAAAACCTTGAGTAGCTCTTCTAAATCTTCTACCCGGTAATTAAACATAAAGTCCTTTGTTGAAGGATTAAAATACGAGGTATCATCCTTAAATGGACTCCATTGTGTAGAACAATCACTACCATCTGTATCTTTCCACCAAAAGGTGCAGCCATAATCATCTGTATTAAAACCAAGGTGTTTCTTATACCAATCTTTACTGGCCTGCGGATCGTTGGTTTTAAAGAATAAGCCACCTATTCCAGTCACTCTTTTTTTCATCTTATTTTGAGTTTTATGGGTGTTATTTTTTGATAAAAGCTGCTTCGTAAACCTCAATCCATTCCTGAACCGATAGTTTGGTGCACAATTCTCCAATTAGTTGATAGGGGATTTCGTCTAATTTTTTGAAACGGATGCAACTCTTTCCCATGTCTAGTTTTCGAGTGCAATATTTCGGATATTCATTTACGAACCAATCATGAATTTCTGGAACTGCGTAGATACCACTGTGATATAGATTCACAGAGTTTTTTTGAGATGCGAAATTCATGAATGGCAGGGGGTCTTTTGGGTTGCAGTGATAACCTTTTGGGTAAATGCTATGAGGCACATAATAACCTACCATTCCATAGGTGATGCCCTCTTCAAACCCATTGGGTAAGTTTTCTTTAATGACCTGACGCAGCTTTTTAAGCGTTTCTTGCCGTTCCTCTGGAACCTGACTAATATAGTCTTCTGGTGATGTTGCTTTGTATTGCATAATGATTGAATTAGCCTTTACATTGTAATATTAAACCTGAAATTAGTGAAATAATAAATCCAATAATAGTTACTAGGACTAGCATAAATACGGCCGCCGTACTACTGGTCATTTCCATAACCTGCTCACCTTGTCCTTGCTCGATCATCATTTCAGTATAACGACTAAAAAATTCAGGATCAATATATTTTGTATATATAAAATCTGCAATTGCAATTCCCAAACCAACTAGTAAGGAGATTAAAACCCCAACACTTATAGCTTTTCCCAATGATAGGAGGCCATTATTAACATGATCTCGGTAGTGTTTGATTCCAAAGTAAATAAATGATAGGGAAAGAAAAATGGAGACGTAACCTAATAGTTCATTTGTTGAATAATCAAGGTTGTTGATTCCAAGCGTAAGGTGTAGCATAAAAATTATAAACCCAACAATTAGTCCATAAGAACCATACTTTAAAACTGTACTTTTCATAAAACTTGATTTTAATTAGTAATGACCCAAAAGTAGGTTGGAAGGGAAATTAGAGGCTCATACTAAAGTACCATTCTTCTGGTACTTAAGTCTAAAAGTAGCATTTTATAAGATATTCATCTCTTTTGCTATTTGTATGGCCTGGGTTCTTCTCTTGGCATTTAGTTTCAATAATAAACTAGAGACATGGGTCTTAATGGTGCTTTCAGATAAGAATAATTGAGCTGCGATCTCTTTATTTGAAAGACCGCTGGCAATGGCTTTAAGGACTTCATATTCCCGTTTGCTGATTTCCAGTTTTTCAATCGTTTTAATGTTAATCTCATTTGAGGTTTCTGACGATTTTTTTAGACTTCTTTTATTGATATAAATACCAATGAAGAAAAACAGAAGAGCTATCACTGCAATAATCCATTCTACTGAGGAGTCACCCACAAGAATGGCATACTTACTAAAATGTAATAGAGCTAATATGGCTAGAATTAAGACGGCAAAAACAAGAATAGTTTTCTTCATCTTATAAAGTTAGAAAAATTCGGCCTTGATCTTATCGACGATAGTTTGTGCAAGTTTTTCATGACTCTCTAAGGTCCAGCCTGCCACATGAGGAGTCAACAAAACATTCTGGGCCGTAATTAAATATTCAAAGGCCTTAGGCATTTGTGGACTGTCCTGACCACTCGAATTAAATAAATTTTCAAAAGATGATTTTTCATATTCAAGGACATCGAGACCTGCACCTAGAACTTTTCCTGCTTCGAGAGCAGCAACCAAATCTGCGGTAACAACACTCGATCCTCGGGCCGTGTTAAGAAGCCAGAACGGTTTTTGAAATTGATCTATAAAGTCCTTGTTTACCATACCTATAGTCGATGAGGTTTGTGGGGTATGTAAACTAAGAACATCGGCTTTAGATTGAAGTACTTCTAAAGGAACTTGTTTAGCATTCTCATCTTCCACATTGTCTTTAATGTCATAACAAAGCACCTCAACATCAAAACCACGAAGTTTTTTAGCAAAGGCCTTACCCATATTGCCATAACCAATTAGTCCCACAGTTTTGCCATCCAGTTCTATGCCCCTATTAGCTTCGCGCAGCCATTTCCCTGAACGCACTTCGGAATCGGCCTTATTGAGTTTATTAAAAAGCGAAAGCAGCATCCCAAGGGCATGCTCACCAACTGCATTTCTATTGCCTTCAGGTGCCGATATAAGGGAGATGCCTTTTGACTTGGCATAAGCTGTATCGATGTTTTCTAAGCCAGCTCCAACACGACCAATAAACTTTAAGCTGATGGCTGTGTCCAGAAATGTCTTATCAATCTTGAACCGACTTCTAATGATGATTCCTTCATAGTCCGCAATACGCGATAGGATATCCTCTTTTGAGGACGAATAATCCTCATGATTCTCACAACCCATTTGTTGAAGTTGTTCAATTAATAGGGGATGATTGGAATCTAGATGAAGGATTTTCAAATCTTTGGATATTCACTTTTGGTACGTTCATGAACTACATTTCCTGTGTGGGCAGTCGAAAGTTTTTCGAATAGTAGAACCAATACCTCTTCACCGTCTTTGGTAGTGGGATTGTGTTCAACTCCTTTAGGCACTACAATAATTTCACCGGCATTTACAACTTCGGTTCTATCTCTAAACTGCATGTATAGGGTGCCTTCAACAACCTGAAATAATTCGTCTTCCTTATCGTGTTTGTGCCATACAAACTCTCCCTGCAGACGGGCCAAAATAACTTGCATATTATCAACTTGAGCAATTTGACGAGGCGACCATTGCTCTGAGAACTTTCCAAACTTTTCAGAAATATTAATCGGTTTCATATGTTAAGGATGAGTTTGGCAATCCAGAAATAAATAAGAATTCCAAATATATCATTACTTGTGGTGATAAATGGCCCTGTGGCAATAGCAGGATCGATGCCTCTTTTGTTTAAAAATAAGGGAACAAAAGTTCCAATGAGACCTGCCACTATAATGACAACTACCAATGATACTGAAATAGCAAATCCCTTATTAATATTGCCTTCATAACCCCATACAAAAAGAAACAGACAAAGCGCCAGAATCAATCCGTTCAGTGCTGCCAATAGCATTTCTTTGATAAGGCGATTGTTAATACTGCCTTTAACATCATCATTAGCAAGTCCTTGCACAATAATGGCACTTGATTGTACCCCAACATTTCCAGCCATTGCTGCAATTAACGGGGTAAAGAAAAAGAGAACAGCATATTTTTCAAAAGCCGATTGGAATCCTTCCATAATAAGAAACGCGCCAATACCACCAATTAACCCAAGAAAGAGCCAAGGCAACCGTGCTCTTGTAAGCTCCAGTATACTATCATCTGCTTCAACGTCTCCAGTGATACCTGCGGCCAATTGGTAGTCTTTCTCAGCCTCCTCTTTAATAAGGTCTACAATATCATCTATGGTAATTCTACCCAAGAGTACCATGTCCTCGTCAACTACTGGGATGGCCTCAAGGTCGTATTTTTGCATCAGTTTAGCCACTTCCTCGTCATCGTCATTAACCTTAACATAGTCCACATTGGATATATATATATCAGCAATTTTCTGGTCGTTCCTAGCAACTATAAGATCTTTTAATGACAAGCGTCCAATAAGTCGTTCTTGCTTATCAACGACATATATAGAATGAACTCTTGTAACTTCTTTTGCCTGCCCACGGATACGTCTCAAACAACCTGCTACCGTCCAAGTTTCATAGACCTTTACTAGTTCTTTGGCCATTAAGGCACCAGCGATACCTTCATTGTAGGTAAGTAGTTCTTTAATCTCTGCCTTATGCTCTTCGTCTTCAATTTTAGAGATGACCTCTTCCTGTCGTCCTTGGGGAAGTTCTGCAATTAAATCGGCAGCATCATCAGTGTCTAGTTCTTCAACTTCTTCAGCAATTTCTTTTGCTGACAGGTTTTCTAAGATCTTTTCTCGATTGTCCTCATCCATTTCGGTGAGCACATCAGATGTGGTTTCAGAATCCAGAAGCTTAATGACATAAATGGTGTTGTCAAGGTCTAACTCGTCCAGTATCTCGGCGATATCGGCATAGTGGAACTCATTCATCAGAGCTTTAAGTTCCTTGTCGTTTTGTTCATTGACAAGTTCCTTAACCTGATTTAATAGTTCTTCAGTTAGTTGAAATTGATTAATATCCTGGATTTCTTCCTCCATGTCATTAAAGGCAATTTTACAAAACAACAATGTTGTTTTGAGGATGAAACACTAGAGCAGTTGTGCTAAGTTCTGTCTTGTTCTATAGCTTTTGTAAGCTCAATAAACTCGTTAACACTTAGCTGTTCTGGTCGTTGCCCAAATATAGTATTTGCTTTTAAATTATCCGATAGGTTCAAAGTTTTTAAACTGTTACGAAGTGTTTTTCGACGCTGTTGAAATGCTGTCTTTACTACTTTAAAGAAGAGCATCTCATCACAGCTAAGATTAAAATTTGACCTACGCGTTAGTAGTAAAACCCCTGAATCAACTTTTGGTGGTGGATTAAACACGGATGGGGGCACAGTGAAGCAGTACTTAGCTTCATAGAATGCTTGTGTTAAAACCGATAAAATGCCATAGATCTTACTCCCAGGCTGGGCACAGATGCGCTGAGCTACCTCTTTCTGGAACATACCAGCAAACTCAGGAATAAAAGCCCTTAGATCAAGCGTTTTAAATACTATTTGAGAGGAAATATTGTAGGGAAAGTTTCCGATGATACTAAATTGTGAAGATTCAAACACTCCTTGAGGTTGCCACTTTAAAAAATCTTCAGAAATGATATTATTTGTTAAGTCAGGATAATGTGCTTTTAAATAAGCTACAGACTCTGTATCAATTTCAATGACAAAGGTAGTTGCATTTTTTTTCAGTAAGTACTTTGTAAGCACACCCATTCCGGGACCTATTTCAAGGATGAACTCATAGCCATTATAGCTTAAAGTATCTGCTATCTTCGAGGCAATGTTTTCATCTTTTAAGAAGTGTTGCCCCAGATGTTTTTTAGCTTTTACAGACATAATTCACATTAAGAAAAGGAAACAGAGTACTCGTCTATAACTTCTAACTCTGTTCTGAAAGTCAAGATCTTGTCACCAAATAATTCCATGCCCTCTTTTCGTAAGGCCTCCGCATAATTAAGGTAATATTCTTCCAGGGCGGCTTTTGAAATAGCTCGGTACTGAATGGAATACGTAATACCGCCCATTTCCTCATCGACCAGGACACGAGTAAGTTTGGCCTCCTTAAATTTTCCGGTAGCCAAGACTTTAGGAATATGGATTTTAACCCAGTCCAGCCAGGATTGATGAATACTTTCGTCCACATTGGCTGTGACATTATAAATGACCATGATTATGTATTTAAACTAAAAAAATTATGGATAGCTATTCAATAACATCCCCTCGTAATCGACGGTATTGTTTTCTTGCCTCTACAAAATAAATACTGTCTTCGTAGTCAAAGATAATCTTTTCGTATAAGGATTTGGCTTCCTCTGGCTGGTCAAGATGAATTCTATAAATTTCTGCTAGGTAGTAGTAGGCATCATCAATTAAAATAGCCTCACCATAATCCGAAATAATTCTAAGATAATTGGATTTAGCCTGATCATACCGACCTTGAGACTCATAGAGTTTGGCTTGAGTATATAGGGTTTCATCAATGATAGTCTCTCCCTTATGATCACTTAGAATTTTATCCAGTGTTTCAATGGCTTCCTGATTCTTTTTTTGAAAGGCGAGGAGATCTGCCTTGGCGAATAGCTTAAGAGCGGTTCTAGTACTGTCCTCATATTTATTATCTGAGATAAGTAATTTTAAATCCAATGCATCATTAGCAATCAATTGTGACGTAGAACTTTTAAGTATTTTAAGCTGTGATTCAGCCCAATCAAAATCACCTTTATAGTAGCTTGTTTTTGCTACTTTATAACGAGCCTCCTGGGAAAGAGCGCTATTTTTTAAGTTTGCTTGAATCTGTGTAAAATAGATTAACGCTTCATTGAATCGTTCTTGAAGCACTAAAATATCCCCCAATTTTAACTTTACAAGTCCCCCTTGATAGGGGGAAATATTCAAATCCAACGATCTTTTTAAAAATTGAGATGCCTCCTCGGATTCCCCTAAATAAAAAGCTAAAAAATCTCCATATGCAATTTGTAGGGCTAATGTAGTTTCATAAACTCCATACTGTTCAAACAAGTCATTATAGCTAGTTTTAATTTGAATAAGATCCTCCTTACTAGCTGACTCTGCTTTTATTTCTAAAATGTACTGATGTGCTGCCAATTGGGTATCTGGATCCTGAGCCGATTTTAAGATGTAACTAAAAATGCGCTCGGCCATTTCTGGTTGTGAATCTTCTAATGCAAAAATGGCTAACTCAAAAATACGATCAAGACTTTCGGGATTTCTGAGATAAAGCGCCTTTTCCTGAACAAAGGATTTTCCATAGTCTTTTTGTTGTACGTAAAGCCAACTTAATAGCTCGTAGATAAATGGGTCAGGTTGCTTTTGAATGCGTTTCAATAAGAGTTGCCTTAACAGAATGTTACTCTCATTTTCTGGATCTTCGGTTACAAAATCATTAAAAGCCCTCTTGGCATTATTCATGAAATTGGGCTGAAAATAGATGTAGTCCAGATAGTTGTTAAACATGCGTTCAATATCACCTTGTTCTCCATAAATTCTTGCTAACTGTATATTGAAGTTTTTCTCTGGTAACAGCGGTGCTGCTTTTTCATAAGCTATGATAGCCTGTTCCAATAAGGAATGGGTTTCAAACCGTTTGGTAATACTGTAGACGAAATTGGGATTTTGATCCAATGTCGCAATGGCCTCATTATAGTATTTGTTTGCTAAATCCAAACTGTCCTTAAGCTGTAAGTTGTAACCCAACTCTATAAGTAGTGCAGGGGATCTAAAACGCACCAGATTGTCTTTTATGAACTTGTCGGCTTCGTCATAGCGTTCTAGTTGCTGATAGGTATCAATAACCTTGTATACGAACTTGAAAGAATAAGGTTTTTTGGCAAGTAGTTTTTTATAACTAAGTAAGGCCTTATCAAATTCCCCCCGTTTGTAGTAATCGTTAGCCAGATCTTCTGAAGTAAAAAGATCTGCTTTAGACGGTTCTCCATTTCTTATTTCTTGTGCCAGGATAGCTGGAACAATCATAAGTTGAAAAAAGAAAAGTATAATGAAAAGACGTTTCATAGCTGTCTGGGTAAATATAGTAAATACCTCAAGCCATAAATCTAAAGGGAATTATAAATATTTCTGGGTATAGGTCTTAAAACAAGACCTTGGCGGCAATAAGTATAAGAGACATCAGTACGACAAGTCTTTTTACATCTTTCATGAGTTGGTAATTTGGGTACCACTAACATCACGAAAACTAAGAGTTTGACCAAGAAACGATGAAAATATTCGTCAAACAACCTGTTTTTTTAACACTTTATCGATAATAAATAAGAAAAAACCTACTTTATAAAATCAAATCCTGTGTAGGCTCTCAGAACTTCTGGGACTTCAATGCCTTCAGATGATTGGTAATTCTCTAAAATTCCTGCAAGTACTCTTGGCAACGCCAGACTACTTCCATTTAGCGTATGAGCTAGTTTGTTTTGACCGTCAGCATCTTTGAACCGCAATTTCAGGCGATTGGACTGAAAGGTTTCAAAATTGGATACAGAAGAGATCTCAAGCCACCGTTTTTGTGCTGTTGAGTATACTTCAAAATCATAGGTAAGTGCTGATGTGAACCCAAGGTCACCACTACACAAGCGAAGAATACGATATGGTAATTTCAACTCTTCCAATATGGACTTTACATGATCTACCATTTCATCCAATGCGGTATATGATCTTTCTGGGTGCTCCACTCTTAAGATCTCAACTTTGTCAAATTGGTGTAACCTATTGAGGCCTCTTACATGAGCCCCATAGCTTCCGGCTTCTCTTCTAAAACAAGGGGTATATCCGGTAATACCAATAGGTAAGTCGCTTTCATTTAAAACTACGTTTCTAAAAATGTTGGTGCCTGGAACTTCTGCCGTAGGGATGAGGTACAAGTTATCAGCCGTAACATGATACATCTGCCCTTCTTTGTCCGGTAGTTGCCCAGTACCAAACCCAGAAGCCTCATTTACCAAATGGGGTAACTGGTACTCAGTATAACCTGCGGCCACATTTTTATCAAGAAAATAACTAATAAGTGCCCGTTGTAATCGTGCTCCTTGTCCCTTATACACCGGGAAACCAGCTCCAGTTATTTTATTACCAAGTTCAAAATCTATGATATCATATTTCTTCGCCAGTTCCCAATGTGGTAAGGCTTCTGAATCTAGATCAGGGATATCTCCTGAGCTAAAAACTTCCTCATTATCCTCTTCATTAGAGCCCTCTGGAACAATTACATTGGGGACATTAGGAATTTGGTAGAGTAATTCTTGGAGTTCATTAGTTGTTTCTGTTAACGATTGTTCCAGAACTTTGAGTTGCTCCTTTAGTTGCGTTGTTTTCTCCTTAAGAATGTTGGCTTTGCTGGCTTCACCAGATTTAAAGAGTTGTCCAATTTCTTTGGAGTAACGATTCATCTCAGCTTTAGAATTGTCAAAATTAGCTTGAGTTTGGCGTCGTTTTTCGTCTAAGGATAAAACGGAATCGATTAAATCTTTGGCATTAATGTTTCGTTTTTTAAGCCCTTGAATGACTGTTTCTTTGTCTGCTCTGATTCTAGCTATCTGTAACATGATCTATAGTGTTGATCCTCAAAAAATATGAATGGCAAAAGTAGCAAGAATTTAAAGGCCTTAAAACATATTTGCTCTATTTTGAAGGTAAAATCCATTCACTGTGTCTTGAGGGGTCCCATGACACAGATCCCAGATCCACGTCTTTATCAATAAGTGCTTTATGTGGTTTGCCATTGACACTAACAAAAGAACTCGCATAGACTTCAACCTCCTGTCCCTTTTGCGCATATTCGTTTTTAAGCCGTTGAGCAAACTGCCATATAAAATCTGGTTTGGTACTCAGGGCACGCCGTTGTTTGGGGGTTACATAATCATTGAGATTGACGTTTGTAACTATTGAGGTCTTTTTGTCCTTTATTGTAAAGTAGACGCTACCTTTTTTAGATCGCAGCATCATTCTCCAAGCCAAACGGTGTCCCTCTTCAGTCCATAAGACATTATCCTTAAAAAAATGATGCCTTAAGGGAAGTGCTATATGAATAAGGATATATGAAAATAGAACAAGGGTTCCTAGTGATGCATATTTAGGAATCCTCACTTCATGGGTCTTATACAGAGGCTTAGATTTCAAGAATAAACGATTAACGGTTTCAGGAGAAAAGAAGAATACTGAGAAGGCCAGAGCCAGATAGGGGAAAATACCAATACCAAATACGATGGAATTAAATAAATGAAAAAATACAGCCGAGAAAAAAGCTATTTTTCGGGTAGGTTTCCATAATAGTAAAGGAATTATCAAACCATCAAATACGATCCCGCCATAGGCAATGAAATAATGCATTGACTTTTGCTGGAGTAAATCTCCAATAATTGGATAGTATGCCTTTGGTTTCATTAATATAGCCATCACTGAGGTATCCAACCAATCTGGATACAATTTGGCCAGTGAAGCATAGGTATAAAGGATGAACAACTGAGCTATAATAAGCCACCGTATCCAATTGGACATGGAATACTTGATAATTTTAGGATTGAATTTAGCATCCAATGACTTATAACGATGGGCTGGTAAAAGAACCATTAAAAAACTAAGAATAAATAGGAGGTAATAATGGTTGTTATAAGCTGACTTTTGCATGAGATAGGTGGCTGTCCACATCATAGCAAAGGCAAGTGCTGTCCAACGGTATTTATAACCAATCATGATGCATAAGCCAAACAAACCCATAAGTACGTAATAGATGTACATCCAAATTCCTGGTAGTGGCTGAAGCCATTCGAAACCAATGAAGCTAAACGTAAATTCAGGTTCAATTAAAGTGCGTTTGACCCAGCCTGTGAAGATGGCACCAACGGACTCTAAAAAACATAGAAGACCAAAAAATATACGAAATACTATTAAGGAAGAATTGTCTATTTGCCTAAACAGAAACGACTTCATGATTGTCCATTTATATAGTTTCTGGAAGCCACTTCGTCCAACTTAAGTTGTGCTTTGAGGCTTTCAATGGATGAGAATTTCATCTCATCTCTTAAGCGGGTCATAAAGGATACCTTAATACTTCTGCCATATAGCTCATTATTGAAATCGAAAAAATGAACTTCAATAGAACGTCGTTTACCTCGAATGGTAGGATTGAATCCAATATTCATCATGCCGTAAATAACAACACCATCTATAATGGCATTGACCACATAGACTCCATCTTTTGGAATTAACTTGTAGCTGGCATTTATATTGAGGTTGGCGGTAGGATAGTTGATGGTTCTTCCAATCTTATCCCCTTTAATAACATCCCCTTTAATACTGTAAGGGTAGCCCAGGTATAGATTGGCAGTTTCAACATCTCCATTTAAAAGTGCCTTTCTTATTTTAGTTGAACTAACCGAAACATCCGCAATCTGCTGCGCTTTAATTTCTTTGACACTGAAACCAAATTCCTGACCAAAAACAATGAGGTCGTTTATGTTTCCTTCCCTGTTTTTACCGAAGTGATGATCGTAACCAATTACCACCTCTTTCGCATGAAGTTCATTGATTAGGATTTTAGTTACATAATCACGGGCTGTCATATTGGAAAATTCTTTGGTAAATTCCTTTACTTCAACATGGTCGATGCCTAGAGACTTAATAATGTCGATGCGCTCGTCGATGGTATTAAGAAGTTTAATAGAATCATCTTTTTGCAAGACCATTCTGGGATGTGGAAACAGGGTGAGAACTGTAGACCTTAGTCCTGAAGCTTTACCAATGGATACGATGTCTTTTAAGATTTTTTGATGCCCGATATGCACACCGTCAAAAGTACCAATGGTGATGATGGTTGCATTATTTTTTGTATCAGTAGTTCCCGTGTTCAAATTCAACAATAAATCGTTTAAAATGTTAGGATATTGTTAAAAAATATTACATCTTCGCTCACCCTAATTATAGCTAACTAAAATTTTTATGAGACAAAGCTACATTTTGTTTTGTCAACTTAGATTAAATACATCTGAAAATTAGGTATTATTCTTATACCTGATAGGTTGACCTTTCCCCTTATATCTGCCGCTACTTATATTCACTTGATTATTATTTAAACTAGCTCAAATGAAACAAAAAATTTACTTTTTAGTAGGAGTTTTTCTGATGACATTCCTAGCGATTGGCGCTCAAGAGCGTAATTGTGCTTCTTATGAGTACATGCAAGAGCAACTTCAGCAGAATCCTGCTTTACAATCAAAAATTGCTGAATTCGAGGCCTTAGCACAAAATAGGGCTCAGAATTCGCAAGCACAGAACGACGGGGTTATTTATGTCCCAGTGGTGGTTCATGTGGTTTGGAATTCTGCTAATGCTGTAGAGAATCTTAGTGATGCTCAGGTCATGTCTCAAATCGATGTGATTTACAAAGACTTTAGAAGACTTAACGACGATGCGGATAACGAATGGGAACAGGCTGCGGATATGGAGATTGAATTCTATCTAGCCCAAGTTGACCCAGAGGGCAATCCCACAAATGGGATTACCAGAAAAGAAACTAACGTTGCCGCATGGGGAACCAGTGATGATATTAAAAGATCATCAGCCGGTGGTGTGGATCCGTGGGATCCATCCAAATACTTTAACTTTTGGGTAGGAAATATCGGTGGTGGAATTTTAGGATATGCCTCATTTCCTGGTGGTGACCCACTAGTTGACGGGATTGTAATGAGTCCACAGTTTTTTGGAAGTTCTGATTACGACACCAATAACGATTTTTATTTAGCTCCCCCTTTCGATAAAGGTAGAACTACTACCCACGAAATTGGTCATTATTTAAACCTCAGACATATCTGGGGTGATGGACCATGTGGTGTGGATGATTTTGTTGATGATACACCTGAATCAGACGCTCCTAATTTTGGATGTGCCGTTGGTCATCAATCTTGTGGATCTTTGGATATGTACCAAAACTATATGGATTATACGGATGATGCCTGTATGAATTTGTTCACACTTGGACAGAAAAACAGAATGCGCGCGGTATTTGATGAAGGTGGGCCAAGAGAAGAACTCAACCAGCCACCATTCCCTTATTTGATGGATTTTGCAGAAACAGAAATAGATATCTGTTCTCCAGATGATGCGGTTTTTACCTTTAATCTTGTAATCTCTGATGAATCTTTTGAAGACACAGTTATATTCTCTGCTGATGGACTGCCTGATGGGGCTACGGCTACCTTTAGTCCAGCGGATGCCTCTGGCGACGGTACGGAAGTGACCCTAACCATATCAGGAATTGGGGCAAGCCCAATAGGAACTTATGATATCGATATTTTAGGCGTTGCCGGTGATGTGGAAGTGCCTGGAACGGTTACCTATAATTTGTACAACGATGTTTTTGAAACACTAATGGCTGTCTATCCAGCCGATGGAACAGATGAGGCAGTATTAGGTGATATTGAGTGGTCTGCTGATCCAAATGCTACAGCTTACGAAATTGATATTGCTACTGATGCTGGGTTTACCAATATAATTGATGGTGGGGCTGTTAATGAGCCGGTATTTACACCAGGTGATCTTGAGAGTTTAACCCAATATTTCTGGAGAGTGCGCGGAGTTAATGACTGTGGATCTGGAGACTATACCGTTGCTAGCTTTACTACCGGTGAGAATGCTTGTGTCAATGAGAGTGCAGCGGATACCCCAGTAGCGATTCCTGATGGGTCTGGAGTATTTGGACCGCAAGATGGCCCACCAGCAATTTCAGAAATAGAAGTAACTCAAGCGGTGACGATTACAGATGTGAACGTTACAGTGAACATTACCCATTCCTGGGTGTCTGATTTGACCTTAGTGTTAACGAGTCCGGAAGGAACAGAATTAACGTTGTCTACAGCGCTTGGTGGATCTGATGATAATTATACGAACACCGTATTTGATAGTGATGCGAGTACACCAATTACAGATGCATCGGCACCTTTTACAGGAACCTTTGCACCAATTGATGATTTATCGGTGCTAATTGGTGAAGGAGGATTTGGAACATGGGAACTAAAAGTGTCAGATGCTTTTTCTCAAGATGCAGGAACTATTGAAAGCTGGTCCGTTGAGGTTTGTGGTGTATTGATTCCAGATGCTGATTCCGATGGAATAGCCGATGATGTTGATAATTGTCCTGATATTGCTAACAATGACCAGTCTGATATAGACGGTGACGGTACAGGTGATGTATGTGATGATGATATAGATGGTGACGGGGTACTTAATGCCGATGACAACTGTCCAGAGACTGCTAACCCAGATCAATCGGACGTGGATGGTGATGGTATTGGAGATCTTTGTGATATTTTATGTGACGTTGCCGATTCGGGTGCTGTGGATTTACCAATCCCTGATGATGATGATAATGGAGTGAGTTCAGAGATAGCCTTTGGATCTGCTTTTGATATTACGGAAGTCAGTGTCACTGTTAATATTACTCATACCTGGGTTGAAGATCTTACGTTGGTGCTTACTGGACCTGACGGAACAAGTGTCATCTTATCAGCCAAAAATGGCGGTAGTGGTGATAACTATACTGGTACTACTTTTAATGATGATGCTGAGGATTCTATTGTTGATGGGTTCCCACCATTTACGGGCACCTTCGCCCCAGAAGAATCTTTAAGTGCCTTTGTTGGACAGAATTCTGGTGGTGTATGGACACTAACTGTTTCAGATGATACTGGATTTGATACAGGGGCCATCAATAGCTGGTCTATAGAAATCTGTGGATTCGAGCAAGATGATTTTGATGCGGATGGAGTTCCAGACGGAATTGACAACTGTCCAGAAACAGCCAATACAGATCAGGCAGATTTAGATGGAGATGGCATAGGAGATGTGTGTGACGATGATATCGATGGTGATGGAGTTGCCAATGACGATGATAACTGTCCGGAAAATGCCAATCCTGGCCAGGAAGACATCGACGGTGACGGCATAGGTGATGTTTGTGATGTTGAATGTGGAATCTATGAATCTAATAACTTACCAATAAGTATTAGTCCAGACGAGTCCTTTGCGGTCTATGAAGCCACTGTGGAAGTGACAGAGAACATTTATATTTCAGATATTAATGTAACTATTGATATTGACCATACTTGGGCCAGTGACTTACAAATATTCCTTGTGAACCCACAGCTCGAATTTATTGAGTTATCTATTGCCAATGGTGGTAGTGGCGACAATTATACGCAAACCGTATTTGATGATGACGCTGAGCAGACAATATCCTCAGGTGCACCACCATTTACGGGCACCTTTACTCCAGAAGAGCCATTGTCTACATTTAACGGACAATTGTCTCAAGGTACCTGGTTACTAGGTGTTATTGACGGAGCCGGAGGTGATGGCGGAACCATTAATCAGTTTACACTTGAAGTATGTGGAACAAGAGATCCGTTTGACTACGATCTGGATGGTATCCTCAATGCAGAAGATAATTGTGTCTTTGTAGAAAACCCTGATCAGAGTGATTTAGATGGTGATGGTCAAGGTGACTTATGTGATGAGGATGATGATGGTGATGGTGTCTTAGATGTTAATGATAATTGTCCAACGATTCCAAATGCAGATCAAGCCGATAATGACGGCGATGGACTTGGTGATCTTTGTGACG
Organism: Winogradskyella aurantiaca; assembly: GCF_003362725.1. Taxonomy (GTDB): domain Bacteria; phylum Bacteroidota; class Bacteroidia; order Flavobacteriales; family Flavobacteriaceae; genus Winogradskyella_A; species Winogradskyella_A aurantiaca. Next base: position 149,636 of record NZ_QKTV01000006.1, on the reverse strand, counting down.
ATGATGATGATAACGACGGCATTTTAGACGAAGATGATAACTGTCAATTTGAGCCTAACCCGTTACAGCTGGATGCTGATAACGATGGCATAGGAAATGCTTGTGACGATATGTTCCCTAACGAGGTGCTAACACCAAATGGGGATGGCATTAATGATACCTGGATTATTATAGGAAGCAACAGGTTCCCTAATGCAGCTATTAAAGTTTACAACAGATGGGGTGCTGAAGTTTACAGCTCTACTGGTGGCTACAACGATGATTGGAACGGATCATCTAAAGATGGAAATAATGCCTTACCAACAGGTTCTTATTTCTACAGAGTAGATCAAAATGGTGACGGTTCTGTAATCATTACAGGATGGGTATACATAGCGAAATAATAGCATATAGATAACAAGTTAAAAATGTACAAAATGAATTATTTAAAAAACACATTAAGAATAGTTGCGTTTTTATTAGTTGGGACTCTATATGCTCAACAACAAGCCAATTACTCTTTATATAACTATACAATGAATGTCATCAACCCGGCTTACGCCGGGGCCGATGGCAGGACAGCATTTACTTCTAATTTTAGAAGTCAATGGATAAATGTACCAGATGCTCCTGAAACTCAGAGTTTCTTCCTGGCAGCTCCTATCAATGATAATATTGGTTTAGGAATAACAGTTGTACGAGATAAGGTGTTTATAGAAAGCTCAACCAGTTTAAATGTTGACTTTTCATATAGACTTCAATTAAATGAATCTTTGAATCTGTTTCTAGGTTTAAAGGCTGGTGGAAGTACTTATAATCTGGATACTAGCCGCATTACCTATATAGGAATTCAAGATGATCCTATTTTGGGTCAGGTGGATACCAGCTTTAGACCAAACGTTGGATTTGGAGCTTACCTTAAGCATGATAAGTATTTCGTGTCTTTTGGTGCACCTGTTCTAATCACCCACAAACGTTTAGACGAATCCGAAGGAGTGCGTACTGAGAATACCAATGCACCACATATTTATTTGTCTGGGGGGTATGATTTTGACTTAAGCCCTACGGTTGAGTTAAGACCATCAGCAATGTTTAGATATGTAACTGATGCTCCCTTAGGAGTGGATATTACTGCTGCAATTAGACTTTATGAGCGTTATGAACTTGGTGTGATGTACCGAACCGAAGGTGCTGTGTCTGGTGTAATGATGCTTAATTTAGCAGACTGGTTTGATTTAGGCTATGCTTATGAGGCTGTAACGGCAACTGAGTTATCTAGTCTTAATAACGGAACGCATGAGGTAGTTTTACGTTTTACCTTTGCTAATAGAAACAAGACAATGTCAGACAATGATGCCTCAACTGAGGAGTAAAGTACTGAGTTGATGAATATAAAAAGGCACCTAATCCAGGTGCCTTTTTTATTTACCGTTAAATGTATTCATTGTTATTGAAGAGCCTGCCAGACCAAACGATTTAATGAGGTCTATTGATTTGTCCAGTCGTTCTGGCATTAATTTGAGTTCTTCTTCTCCCCATTTTCCTAGCACATAATCCACCTGCTTGCCCTTGGAAAAACTGTTGCTAATCCCGAACCTGAATCTTGAATACTTGGTCGTACCTAATTGCTGCTGAATATCTTTTAAGCCATTATGACCACCATCACTTCCTTTAGTTTTTAGTCGTATAGATCCAAAAGGCAGGTTTAAATCATCGGTTACCACTAACAAATTTTCTAATGGGACCTTTTCTTTAGTCATCCAGTATTTTACAGATTTACCACTTAAGTTCATATAAGTACTGGGCTTTATAAGAACAAAGGTTCTACCCTTAAGCTTGTACTCACATCTATCACCAAGTTTAACAGTCTCAAATTTTAGGTCCTCTTTAATTATTAAATGATCTAAAATTTTAAAACCAATATTATGCCGCGTATCTACATATTCAGGTCCAATATTGCCAAGACCTACGATGAGAAATTTTTTCATGTAGTCAAGCTCCTCCTTCTGTTTAAGTCCAAATAGATGTTTAACAAATCCAAGCATCAAATAATTTTGATAAAAATAAAAAAGCATCTTTAACTCAAAGAATTAAAGATGCCCTATTATTTCGAGAATTAATTTCTTATTCCTGAGACGCTTCCGCTGCTGCTTCTGAAGGAGCTTCTCCTCCTTCAGCTGCATCATCATCTTCATCCTCGTCTTCATCTGAAACGTCCATAGCCGCTCTAGAGCGTCTTACTTGACATACCACGGTGTTGTCTGGGTGAAGTAATGTGTAATCGTCATTCTCAAGAGCAGTTACATACAACTTCCCTCCAATTTTTAGAGGAGTAATATCTGCCTCTATAAAGTCTGGTAAGTTAGCAGGAATGGCCTTAACACGTAATTTTCTTAAGTTACGTCTTAAAACACCACCGTTTAAAACACCTTTTGAGGTACCGATTACGTGAACAGGAATGTTCATGGTGATTTCCTTATCATCATAAATTTGATAAAAATCGACGTGAAGGATTTTGTCTGTTACTGGGTGGAACTGGATATCTTGCATAATAGCGTTGATAGAAGTTCCATTGTCTAAGGCAATTACAACTGTATGCGCATCTGGTGTGTATACAAGTTTTGAAAAAGCCAATTCTGGTGCAGAGAAATGTAATGGCTGTTCACCCCCGTATAATACGCAAGGAACCTGACCAGCATTACGTAAGGCTTTTGTTGACTTCTTGCCCACGCTTTCTCTTTGAGATCCATTAATTGTAATTGATTTCATTTTTATTATTTGTGTTTAATTATTTACATTATAAATCGTGAACTTATTGACTCATTACTATGAACTTTATTCATAACATCAGCAAAAAGTTCAGCACAACTCAAAACCTTAATTTTTGGATGACTTTGTTTAAGGGGGATTGAGTTGGTGACTATTAATTCTTCAAGTTTAGAATCACTTAATTTTTCATAAGCATTACCTGATAAGATGGCGTGCGTACAAATGGCTCTTACACTCAAAGCACCGCGTTCCATCATAAGGTCAGCGGCCTTGGTTAATGTACCTGCTGTATCTACCATATCATCCACTAATACTACATTCTTACCGGTAACATCCCCAATTAATTCCATGTGGGAAATAACATTAGCCTTGGCACGTTGCTTGTAACAGATAACCACATCACTTTCGAGTGCCTTTGAGTAGGTGTAGGCGCGTTTAGAGCCACCCATATCAGGTGAGGCTATGGTCAAATGATCTAAATTCAAATTCTTCAAATACGGGAAGAAGATGGTAGATGCAAACAAGTGATCAACTGGCTTTTCGAAAAAGCCTTGAATTTGATCGGCATGCAAGTCCATGGTAATGATTCGTGTTGCCCCAGCAGCTTCCAACATTTTGGCAATAAGTTTGGCTGCAATTGGGACTCTTGGCTTGTCCTTACGGTCTTGTCTTGCCCACCCATAGTAAGGCATAACCGCGGTGATGTGTCTAGCCGACGCACGCTTAGCAGCATCAAGCATTAAAAGCATCTCCATCAGATTTTCTGAACTAGGGTGTGTTGATCCAATGATAAAAATGCGTCTTCCACGAATCGACTCTTCATAGGACGGTTGAAATTCACCATCACTATAGGTTGAAGTGATGACATTACCAAGCTTAACGCCAAATTGTTCAGCAATTTCTTCTGCAAGTTCTCTACTCTGTGAGCAGGTAAATATTTTAGCTTCGGCCGGTTCGTAGGACATTTGAAATCAGTCTTTTAAAATTCTTGATGCGCTTTTGTAAAACGCGGTGCAAATTTAGTAATTTATTTGAGCCTAAAAAGCATAAAACCTAGTATTTTTAGTTGTTCAGGGAGATTTATTTTTTATTTTTGCAGTCCGTTTTGCTCAAGTGGCGGAATTGGTAGACGCGCTGGATTCAAAATCCAGTTCTTTCGGGAGTGTGGGTTCGATTCCCACCTTGAGTACGAATAAATCAAAAAGCAAGCTAAAACATAAAGCTTGCTTTTTTGTTTGTATCAGCTTCTTTAAATTACTTCACTTTATTCTAGGAGGATGCGTGCCGGCTGCCTATATTTAGAGCTTGGTTTTTAACCAAAGTCTATCATGGATGCCAGAGACCATTTAAACGGGGCGGATCCCGAAAAGCCTTATGAGTAGGGGTTAATTGTTATTTATTGATATGATTAAAAGAAGTATTAAACTACTAAGCTGTACTGTTCTTAGCGCCTCTTTATTGACATCTTGTTATGTGTACACTGATGTTGTAGGGGAAGGGGCTCAAGGCAATAAAGAAGTTACAGAGTGGAATCACTATGTTGTTTTTGGATTGGCTCCTGTAGATGTATCTGATAGTCAGAAAATGGCTAATGGAGCACAGAACTACGAAGTTACGACCAAGCATTCTTTTGTTAACGGGTTAATAGCTGCTATCACATTTGGGATTTATACCCCAACAGTAACAACTGTCAAGTATTAATTTATGAAGACCGCAGTTCTTCGGGCCTGCGGTTATTTTTTCAACATGAAGAAATTACTCTTTTGGATATTGGCCATTCTTGCCGTGATCCTGTTCTTTAGAATTGCTTCAATTCTAATTTTTGATTTCCAACGTTTGACCGAGTATGGCATGGGATACCTTACTGGCTTGATCATTTTATTCCTACTCTTTGGTTGTGTTTCTTGGGTATTAGGAAAACGTCTCTACGGTCCATCCAATTCGTAAATGCAGAACTCTACACCTTACTTGTTGCGGGTCCAAGAATAAGCTATACAGCCCTTTAAATCATTTCAAAAACACGAGCTCTTAGATTTTGTATCTCATAGCTCGAGTCGATGTATTCTAACAAAATAAAGGCGGTTTTCTTTTCAGCTTTGGACAAGGTTTGAAGATAGTTATCCACTTCCTCATAGTCTCCTTGGCAATACAGTTCTTACAAAATTTCCAGGTAGCTATCGAAATACGATAGTTGGGGCTGTGTTAAAAAGTGCTCTAGTATCATCAATTTGGGGTTTTGAATGGGCAAAGACACGAACATATTATAAATATTTATCATAAATAAAATAAATGTATCATAAAGTCATTATTAACAGGTGTTTATAAAGCTTTAGAGCTACGACATCTGCTGATAGTTGCGATTGAAACGATCCTTTTGTCCTTCTGATAGTTTTTATGGATTTGTAGTATCTTCAACCACCTAAGGTACATGGTTATGAGGTGTTATTTACTTATGATTTTTTGTGTATTTAGCCAAATACTCATGGCGCAATGGCCTGTGTTTAGTGAAGTGAGCTCAGCCAAAGGTATTGCAGATGTTGAAGCCATATCATATTTGTATGGTAATGGGGCTGCTATTGCTGATTATGATGGTGACGGTGATCTTGATTTTTTCTTGTGTACTGAGGGTGGCATTGCAGATAAATTGTACCAGAATGATGGTGCGGGTTTTTTTACGGATGTAGCAGATCAATTAGGATTGAGTTCTACAAAAAGAACGCGCGTTGCCTTGTGGTTGGATTATGATGGTGATGAAGATCTGGATTTAATTAGTCTTAGTGATTGCTATCTGGAGGGTTGTGATGACCCTATAACCATAAGTTTTTATGAGCAGCGCAATAATGGCTCGTTTACTGAGGTATCCAAAGATATTGGCCTTGAACTTGGTGATAAATACGATACCAATCTGAGTATTGCCCCCGGTGGTTTGGCGGCTGGTGATCTTAATAATGATGGTTATTTAGATTTAATCATCTCTGTATGGGGTGGTCCCATGACTTACTTTGAAAATACATCAAATGGAGGGTTCACGGACAAAAGCGATTCATCCTTATTGGGGCCCGATTTTCAGTACCGATGGCAACCCATGATTGCCGATTTTAATGAGGATGGCTTTCAGGATATTTATATGAACGTGGATTTTGAGGCCAATGAATTTTGGTTGAATAATGGTGACGGTACCTTTACAGATATTGCAGCGTCTAGCTTATCAGACTCAGCCTTTAACGAAATGGGGCTTACCATTGGTGATTATGATAATGATGGTGATTTTGACCTGTACGCCACCAATATTTCAAGAGAAGACAATGGAGAGCTTCGACACAACATTCTCCTGAAGAACCTTTGGTCTTCAACTGGTGTTTTAATTTTTGATGAATTGGCTAATGATTTGCAGTTAGGAGCCAGTGGTTGGGATTGGGGTACAACCTTTTTTGATGCCAATAATGATGGTCAGTTAGATTTAGTCACTACCAATGGGTGGACACCAGACGGCTGGGGAATAGACCTATCACGGTTATGGCTGAACCTTGGTGATGGGCTTTTTGGAGATATCTCCAATACCAGTCAGTTTAGCGATGAGCTGGATGCTACTAGTCTTATGGCCTTTGATATGGATAGAGACGGAGATCTGGATCTGTTGCAAACCCTTAAAGAGAATTCCAGTACCAGCGCTGCGCTGCAGTTATATGAAAATAGCTTGAATGAAACCTCGCAGCCCGGTAATTATATTGTGGTTAAACCGCGTCAGGAAAACGCTAATCATTTTGCAATTGGTACAGTGGTGAAGCTCACCACAGATAATAGTACTCAAATGCGTTTGATTTCTGCAGGGACCAGCTTGTATGGCCAAGAACCGGCAGAAGCCTATTTTGGGTTGGGGGATGCCAATGCCATCATTGAGATTAAGGTGCTTTGGCCAGATCAAACAGAAACCATTGTAAAAGACGTTAATGTCAACCAGGTTCTTACAATAACCAAGCAAAATCTGAGTGTTGATAAGAACCCCATCCAGAACTCCATTCGCTTTTATCCAAATCCTACATCCCAGTTAATCGTTGTGGATAATCTAAGTATGGAGGTGTCCTATAAGATTTTTAATGCACTTGGTCAGGAAGTGACTAAAGGATCCTTGGATACAGAGAATTATACCATTGATATGGAGGTCTTTGGCAATGGTTGGTACTACCTGCGGTTATTTGATAGTACAGGAAAATATTTGGTAAATACACCAGTTATTAAACAATAAGTAGTGTATTTTAATCCAAAGCCTAACGTGATTTAAATTGTATCTTTAAGGCCCAAATCTAAAAACGAACACATGAATGATTTTTGGTTTAATGTTAGTTACGGATTAAATCACGTACTGGATATAAATGGTTACGACCATGTCCTATTTCTTATGGTACTGGCGGTGCCTTATGCATTTAGAGATTGGAAACGTGTTTTAATTTTAGTATCCCTTTTCACCCTAGGGCATACCCTTTCACTCTTCCTTGCGGCTTATAATATTGTGAGTGTTAATGGAACACTAGTAGAGTTTCTTATTCCGGTGACCATTCTAATAGCCGCCCTATATAATGTTTTTACTGCCGGTAAGGCTTCTAAGTCCAAGCGTGTTAATTTATTAATGTTTGCTGCCTTGTTTTTTGGACTGATCCATGGGCTAGGATTCGCAAGAGAATTCAAAATGTTTATTGGTCAAACTGAAGAAAAACTTATCCCATTAATTGAATTTGCCATTGGTATTGAGCTAGCCCAAGTCATTATAGTATTCGTAGTACTATTTATAGGTTTCTTATTTCAAACCCTGTTTCGCTTCTCTAATCGTGATTGGATTCTGGTCCTATCCTCGGTAGTTGTTGGTTTAGTTATTCCAATGATATTAGGTAGTGATCTATTCGTGGCCTTATAAAGTTTGGTAAAACTTTAACTGCCAGTAGATTGTTTATAATAGGCTAAGCATCTATATTCGTTAAAAACATTGCACAACACTACATGTCTCAATCAAAACAAGAACGCTACGATAAAGCGTACTTACGTATGGCCAAAGAATGGGGTAAATTATCTCATTGTAAAAGAAAACAAGTTGGCGCAATTATTGTAAAAGATAGAATGATCATTTCCGATGGGTATAATGGAACCCCAACCGGATTTGAAAATTATTGTGAAGATGAAGAAGGTTATACCAAGTGGTATGTGCTGCATGCAGAAGCGAATGCTATTTTAAAAGTGGCATCTTCCACGCAATCATGTGTGGGGGCAACCTTATATATAACCCTCTCACCTTGCAAAGAGTGTAGTAAACTTATTCATCAGGCCGGGATTGTAAGAGTGGTTTATTCGAAAAAATATAAAGATGCCTCGGGCTTACAATTTCTCGAAAAAGCAGGGGTACAGATAGACTTTATCGCAATAGATTAGAACAGATGGAGAACTCTAAAAAATATATTCCTTTAATAATGGGCATAGCGGTTGCCGTTGGAGTTCTCATCGGGGGTAAACTTAATTTCACGGATACATCTGACCGCTTGTTCACCACTAATAGTAAGAAGGATAAGCTGAACAGGCTTATTGACTATATTGATTATGAATATGTGGACGATGTCAATACAGACAGTATCGTTGACGTTACTGTGAATGGCATTCTGGACAATCTTGATCCGCACTCTACCTATATTCCCAAAAGCGAGTTAAAACGTGTCACTGAAAATATGAAAGGTGATTTTGTGGGGATTGGGGTTAATTTTTATACTTATCGTGATACCATTACAGTTATAAAACCTACCGAAGGTGGTCCTAGTGAGGCTGTGGGAATTAAAGGAGGAGATCGTATTATAATGGCTAACGATAAAAGTCTTACTGGTCGTGGCTTGAGCAGTGATTCTATTATTGCAGTTTTAAAAGGTGAAATCAATAGCCGAGTGCGATTAACAGTAAAACGACCTGGTGAGGAGGAATTAATGGATTTTGTGGTGAGGAGATCTAACATTCCTATTACAAGTGTGGATGCCGCTTACATGTTAACTGAAGATTTAGGATACATTAAAATCAACCGATTTGCGGAAACGACCTATAAGGAATTTAAAACGGCTTTAACCCAGTTGCAAGAACAAGGCGCTACTAAACTGGCACTAGATTTACGGGACAACCCTGGTGGATTTTTAGGCATTGCAGAACAAATTGCAGATGAGTTTCTGGAAAGCGGAAAGATGATTCTGTTTACTAAAAACAAAAAAGGAGCTGTTGAAAAAACAATGGCAACACGACGTGGTGATTTTGAGAATGGAGAGATCTATGTGATGCAAGATGAAAACTCGGCTTCGGCAAGTGAGGTTATTTCAGGTGCATTGCAGGATAATGATAAAGGAGTCATCGTGGGAAGACGTTCTTATGGAAAAGGTCTGGTTCAGCGCGAAATGGCTTTAGGGGATGGTTCAGCCGTAAGATTAACTGTGAGTAGATATTACACCCCAACAGGCAGGAGTATTCAAAGACCATATAATGGAGGAGGTAATAGAGCTTATTTTAATGATTACTACAAACGCAAACGTAATGGGGAGCTGTCAAATGAAGACTTTATAGAAATAGCAGATTCCTTAAAATTCACTACCCCTAAGGGTAAGGTGGTCTATGGTGGAGGAGGTATTATCCCCGATGTATTTGTGCCAATTGATTCTGCTATTGATAATGAAACGATTAACTATTTACAAAGAAGAGGTCACTTTGGCTTTTTTGTATTTGAAGAATTGGAGAAACACCGAGATCGCTATAAAACGGTTTCAAAACGCGACTTCATCGATAGTAATCTAATTAGCGATGATTTAGTAGTGCGTTTTCAGAATTATGTTAATCTGAGAGAAGGAACCAATATCACTTTTGTAGCCTATAACGAGGTCATAAAACGTCTTATTAAGGCAAATTTAGGTCGCCAGCTTTATGATGATAACACCTTTTACGAAATTCTGAATGACGAGGATATCATGGTGGAAGAGGTGATTTTGTTAAGCAAGGAAAACAACAACTTTACTCAGTAACCTTGTCGTGCACTTTACTGTGCGTTCCATTATTCCATCCAGTTAATACATCTGTGGCTACTTGCGCTCCACTGCCAGCGGCAATAGCAAACTGACTGCGCCAACCGGCAATAGTTCCAGCAGCATAAAGACCAGGTGCCACAAGATGATCCGTGTTTTTTAGCCAGATCCGGTCCTTTACCGTCTGTGCTTTTGGATGCGGTTCTATATAGGACGCTAGCCCTCGAATATTTATTAGGCTGGTATAACCTACGGCAATAACAACTTCTCTTGTGGTATAGCTGGATTTATTAGTGGTAACTGTCCAACCATTAGCTATTGGAACAATTTCTTTCACCTTTTCCTTTTCAATTTGATCTACATGAGGGTATAAGGACTGCAATTGTTCTTTTCCAGAATTTAGAATTTTACTGCCTAAAGTTCCAGGAGCGAGTCCCAAGACGTTATTAAAAAGTGCCGATTGCAAATGCGATGTTTTTTGATGCGCTATAAGGCCAATGGTTTTATCGGTGGCGTAGGCCTTGGGATAGGCTGATCCAAGCACAAGAGCACAGGACATGCCTGCAGCTCCTGCTCCGACGATTAGGACATCATATTGCATTAAGATCGTTTTTGGAGTTTCTCAATCTTTTTAGACAAGCGCAATATCTGTAACAAAACAATGGCGCAAAGTGCTGCAAGAATCGTTAATACAGCCGTGAAACTTTCTCCATCAAACAGGTTGTTGAAATCCAGTTTGGTCGCATTAAATGCAATGAGTAAAACTGCGATGATTGTTAAAACGGTGATCAATATTTTCATTTTCACTTAGCTTACGAATTAAACAAACAAGACCTTAATATTTGCCGCAAAGAGCTTCACAGCAATGGCTAACAAAATTACACCAAAAACTTTTCTTATAATGTTAATTCCATTGGCTCCAATCATTCTTTCAATCCGAGCAGAAGTTTTGAGTACAATGTAAATGACTAAGACATTGATAATCACCGCTACAATAATATTTTCCAAAGAGAATTCTGCTCTCAAGGATAACAGTGTTGTTAAGCTACCTGGTCCCGCAATTAAAGGAAACGCCAAAGGAAATATGGAGGCTGTCATCGCCGTATTTTCGTCTTCTTTATAGATTCTCACACCAAGAATCATCTCTAGGGCTATAAAGAATAAAACAACGGCGCCGGCAACCGCAAACGAATTGACGTCAACACCTATAAGTTTTAGAATACTTTTACCTAGAAAAAGGAACAAGATCATAATGGCTCCTGCTATTATGGATGCTTTTTCACTCTGGATGTGACCCACCTTTTTCCTTAAATCTATAATTATTGGAATGTTTCCAATAATATCGATCACCGCAAATAGCACCATGAATGCCGTAAAAATTTCTTTAAAATCAAAGTTCATAACTAGCCTTTAAAATTTGCGCAAAGGTCTAATTAAATTGCTGATTTACAAGATTAAATTACGGTAAAGTTTAGTTATTTTTACCCTCATGTTTCAGCTGGAAAACACCATTATTTCTGAGGATATAATCGATAATGATTTTGTATGTAATCTCAATGCTTGCAAAGGTATTTGTTGTGTTGAAGGTGATGCGGGTGCTCCTTTAGAAAAAGAGGAATTGGAAATTTTAGATCGTATTTATCCCAAGGTCAAACCTTTTTTGAGACCTGAAGGTGTGAAGTCCATAGAGGGTCAGGGAACTTCAATTGTCACGGCCTTTGGTGAACATGAAACTCCATTGGTTGAGGGAAAAGAATGCGCCTATACCATTTTTGATAAATCAGGAAAAGCCATGTGTGGGATTGAGGAGGCCTACAACCAGGGAGTGGTTGATTGGAAAAAACCCATATCATGCCATTTGTATCCAGTACGAACGAAATCGTATTCTCAATTCACGGCTGTTAATTACGATCGCTGGGACATCTGTAGTGATGCTTGTGTTTTGGGAACATCTCTTCAGGTGCCTGTGTATAAGTTTGTAAAAGATGCCCTGATCAGAAAATTTGGGGAGACCTGGTATTCAGAACTTGAAACATTGGCTCAAAACCATTCAAACACTTAATTTTTAAGCGAACTTTAGACCAGTTTCTGACGTTCAATTCACACGCATTTTTTGTTTATCTAGTGCCGGGTTATTCTCATTTAAAACTCCTCAATCATACTAGGGCTTAGAGGCTTTTTTAACATTATTATTCTTATAAAGTTTCCTTAGACAAAAAATTATAAATACCACAATATCAAAAAGTTATGACTTATTGCGGAATTTTTTATACTTCTGAAGAGAAAATGCAGATGTTAAAAACTTGTTGATATTGTTTGACAACTCATCTTTCATTATCATCGACTATTTTCAATCTTTGTTAGTCCCGAATCATTCTATTTTTTCAATAACTTTTAATATACCATCGCATGTCAGAACAACAAGAACCTATATTGCAAGAAAACAAGGATCGATTTGTAATTTTTCCGATCAAACATCACGATTTATGGGAATGGTATAAAAAATCTGAAGCGAGTTTTTGGACTGCAGAAGAAATAGATTTGCATCAGGATCTGACAGATTGGACTACAAAATTGAATGACGATGAGCGATTCTTTATTAAGCACATTCTAGCCTTCTTTGCGGCCAGTGATGGTATTGTTAATGAGAATCTAGCCGAGAACTTTGTTAATGAGGTGCAGTATAGTGAAGCCAAGTTCTTCTATGGCTTTCAAATCATGATGGAGAATATCCATAGCGAGACATATTCCCTGCTTATTGATACGTATGTGAAAGATGAAGCAGAAAAGGATAAGTTGTTTCATGCACTAGAGAACTTTCCAGCTATTAAGAAAAAGGCTGATTGGGCTCTGCGATGGATTGAGTCACCTAGTTTTGCGGAGCGTTTAATTGCTTTTGCAGCGGTAGAAGGTATTTTCTTCTCAGGTGCATTTTGTTCAATCTTCTGGTTGAAGAAGCGCGGACTTATGCCTGGATTAACCTTTTCAAACGAACTAATTTCCAGAGATGAAGGTGTGCATTGTGATTTCGCGGTTCACCTTCATAACAACCACTTGATTAATAAAGTTCCTAAAGAACGTATTAAAGAAATAATCATTGATGCACTTGATATTGAACGTGAGTTTATCACTGAGTCTTTACCAGTAAGTTTAATTGGAATGAATGCCACGCTGATGAGTCAGTATCTAGAATTTGTAACCGATCGACTCCTAACTGAACTAGGTTGCGAGAAAGAATATAATACAGCCAATCCATTTGATTTTATGGATATGATCTCACTTCAAGGAAAAACTAACTTCTTTGAGAAACGCGTGTCCGAATATCAGAAAGCTGGTGTATTGAACAAGGAGGAAGAAAAGGATAAGTTCTCTTTCGATGCTGATTTTTAATAACCGATAGGTTATACCCTAAGCACAAAAGAATTACGAGTCACTATTTGTTGGCTCATTTATAAAAGTAGTTTATAAATCAACTGAGGATGAATACTCCTCCCTAACTAATTAACCCTTATTCTGAAAGGTGTGTCAGAATAGCTAAAACCAAATTAAACCTATGTATGTAGTAAAAAGAGACGGAAGAAAAGAGCCGATTATGTTCGATAAGATCACGGCTCGCGTAAGAAAACTGTGTTATGGACTCAACGAATTAGTGGATCCTGTAAAGGTAGCTATGCGCGTTATCGAAGGTCTTTACGATGGAGTAACCACAAGTGAGTTGGATAATCTGGCAGCTGAAATTGCGGCAACAATGACCACGACGCATCCGGATTATGCACGTTTAGCGGCCCGAATTTCTGTTTCTAATCTGCATAAGAATACTAAAAAATCTTTCAGTGAAACCATGGAAGATTTATACAATTACGTAAATCCAAGAACAGGAAAAAAAGCTCCTTTGTTGTCTGATGAGGTTTATAATATCATTCAAGAGAATAAGGACAAGTTGGATTCTACAATTATATATAATCGTGATTTTGGATACGACTACTTCGGATTTAAGACATTAGAGCGCTCTTACTTATTAAAGCTAAACGGTCAAATTGCCGAGCGCCCTCAGCACATGCTTATGAGGGTGTCGTTAGGGATTCATCTTAATGATTTAGATGCGGCCATAGAAACCTATGAGCTAATGTCTAAAAAGTACTTTACACACGCCACACCAACACTGTTTAATTCGGGTACACCTAAACCACAAATGTCATCTTGTTTCCTTCTAGCTATGAAAGACGACAGTATTGATGGTATTTACGATACATTAAAACAAACGGCTAAGATCTCACAGTCAGCTGGTGGTATAGGTTTGTCTATTCACAATATTAGAGCAACAGGAAGTTATATTGGAGGAACCAACGGTACCTCTAATGGTATTGTACCAATGCTACGTGTTTTTAATGATACGGCTCGTTATGTAGACCAGGGTGGTGGCAAGCGTAAGGGTAGTTTTGCGATATACTTGGAGCCATGGCATGCGGATATTTTTGATTTCCTTGATCTTAAAAAGAATCATGGAAAGGAAGAAATGCGTGCCAGAGACCTCTTTTATGCCATGTGGATTCCAGATTTATTTATGAAGCGTGTTCAGGAAGATGGGACCTGGACATTAATGTGCCCTAACGAGTGCCCAGGATTAGCTGATACCCACAGTGAAGAGTTTGAGGCGCTATACCATAAGTACGAAGAAGCGGGCAAAGGAAGAAAGACCATTAAGGCGAGAGAATTATGGGAGAAAATCTTAGAATCTCAAATTGAAACTGGGACTCCTTACATGTTGTATAAGGATGCGGCTAATAGAAAATCTAATCAGCAAAACCTTGGAACCATCAAGTCTTCCAACTTATGTACAGAGATTCTTGAGTATACCTCACCAGATGAGGTGGCCGTTTGTAATTTGGCATCTATTGCCCTTCCAATGTTTATTAAGAATGGGGAGTTTGATCACAAAGAATTATTTAGAATCACCAAGCGTGTTACTAAGAACTTGAATAGAGTTATCGATAGAAACTACTACCCGGTAATTGAAGCTCAGAATTCCAATTTCAGACACCGTCCAGTTGGGTTAGGGGTGCAGGGATTGGCAGATACCTTTATTAAACTAAGGCTTCCATTCACTAGTGATGAGGCTAAAAACCTAAATCAGGAAATATTTGAAACACTTTACTTTGCTGCGGTTACGGCATCCATGGAGGAGGCTAAGGTTGATGGGCCTTATGAATCTTATAAGGGATCTCCAATGAGTAATGGTGAGTTTCAGCACAACCTTTGGAATATTAAGGATGAGGAATTAAGTGGACGTTGGGACTGGGCAAAGCTTAGAAAGGATGTGAAGAAGCATGGGGTTAGAAACTCATTGCTGGTAGCGCCAATGCCTACTGCAAGTACCTCTCAAATTTTAGGGAATAACGAGTGTTTTGAGCCTTATACTTCTAACATTTATACACGCCGGGTACTCTCAGGAGAGTTTATTGTGGTAAACAAGCACCTGTTGGAGGATTTGGTGGAGTTAGGTCTTTGGAACGAAACCGTTAAGCAAGAGATCATGCGTGCCAATGGATCGGTTCAAAATATTGAGACCATTCCTGATGATATCAAAGAATTGTATAAGACCGTTTGGGAATTGAGTATGAAAGATATCATAGATATGTCTCGCCAGCGTGGTTATTTTATTGACCAATCACAATCCTTGAATTTATTTATGGAAGGTGCCACCATGGCCAAATTAACTTCAATGCATTTCTATGCCTGGAAGAGCGGTCTAAAAACCGGTATGTATTACTTAAGAACCAAAAGTGCGGTAGACGCCATTAAGTTTACCCTCGATAATAAGAAAAAGTCTGAACCTGTTGCTGAAGTGGCAGAGGTTCAGGATAGTGTTGTTACGCAACGTAAACAAAAAGCGGCACAAACAGCTGCTAAGTTTGTACAGGAGACCACAGAGGTAGAACCTATGTCACCTGAAGAAATGAAAGCCTTGATTGAACAGGCTAAAGCTTCTGAAGGTGATGACTGCCTTATGTGTGGTTCTTAGTTGATTAAGTGTTAATTGGAGAAAGCATCTTTTAGTTATAAAAGATGCTTTTTTAGTTTTTAATAAGTGTATCTGTACCTAAGAACTTGTCGTCCTTGTTGTAATACCAGTTTCTGATTTTTGGCATTTTAATAGAGCCAATAGTCGCCAATTCTTTTAGAACAATGTATTCCCCACTTTTAGGGATTAGGCTGCCAGATTCATCGGTTTTGTAAAACTGATAGAGTTCCATGGCGAAGGTAGTTGGGTTAAAATAAAAGTACCAGACATCACTTCCAATGTTGGCATCATAGGTAGCTTTCAAAACTAAATAGTTTTTTCCTTGGAATGATTTGGTTTCGACAGGGTAGTTGATATTGGTGCCAGGATCTTTAAGCTTCATCGGTAATCCGTACAGATAGGTATAATAGTTCTTGTAAAGCTCAGCCCTATCGCAACTCATGCCTTTTCCCTTAGCTGAATCATCAGCCACCTCCTCTTGGTTATAAAGCAATTTGCATTTGCCCTTTGATAGTTCATAATAAGTTGTAACGGTATCGCGTTTGGCTTCAACACTAAAAAACTCTTTAGGAAGATCAATATATATTTGACTGTTTCGATTGGGCGAATTTGGAGTTGTCATCACCACCGTCAAGCTGTCCTGGAACGATGACCAACTATTTTCCGGGTCATGGAAGTTAATTGCTTTACTAAGAAGTTCTTCTGGACTTAAAGACGTCTGTGTGTGGCCTTTTGAACAAATCAAAAGGATCCCAAGGGTAAAAACTAATCGCATATAACCTGATTTTGCCTAAAGGTAAGATAATTACAATAGGTCTTATGAGGCCCTATTTGTTTGGTTGATTTCCAGTAATCTGAGCGGGTTCCACGGTGCTATCATGTGCGGCAAAATATTCTTCCAACAGTTTCATGGTCGCATTTACCAAATCTTTGGTTTCTAACAAAATGCTAAAATAAAGCGTCGTATTCTTGGGGCTGGATTCTTCTGATCGTGTTCGTTCTACTTGGCGCTGAATCTTTTCTTGAACCAGATTGTTCAGGTTGTTTCGTTCGTCTATGATGGCTCCTATTTGCGCAAAGGAACGATTCTCAAAAGCTTTTTGGGTATCCTTGAATAACTGCTCCAGATGGGTGTCCACATCCTTCAGTTCCTTGATTTGGCTAAAGGTCAGTTTTTTATGATTGTTGTTGATGTGCTTTAAACTGGATTTGGACACATACTCTAATGATTGTGCAATATCTTGCAGGTATCTAACAATACTTAAGTAGAAGTTACTGGCTTCAACACTTGGATCTTCAAGGTTTTTAATAAAGTAGAACACATTGTCTTTAAGTACTTCAATTTCTTGAGATAGGCGTTCAATATTTTGTTTATTTTTCTTTAATATGGCTAAATTCTGAGTTGCCAAACCATTAATGGCTGAGGTGTAAATTTTATTTCCACGCTTAACCACAGTCGCAATATTTTTTGCGCTTTCATGAATAACTCCTTGTGTAGAACTACTTTCAGCCTTTTCTAATTTGTCTTCCTCTTCTAGGGCTTTATTGTTATTTCTGTGAATCAAATAATTTCTTACCAATAAGACAATGGCGGTCACAAAAAGAAGGACTAGCGCATAGCCTTTTCCGTAAAACAGAATGTAAGCCATAACAAAGGCTGCCGCAAAAGCACTAAGGGCTGTAAAGAACCAACCTCCAATAACATTTAGCACACCCGCGACACGGTATACGGCACTTTCGGTACCCCAGGCTCTATCTGCCAAAGAAGTTCCCATGGCTACCATAAAGGTGACATAGGTGGTAGATAAGGGTAATTTTAAGGAAGTGGCGATTGAAATAAGAACACTAGCCACCATAAGGTTCACGGAAGCTCTCACCAAATCAAAAGCTGGCTGGTCTTGGGCTTTTATGGTAGGGTCTTTTTTAGCCTTTGCAAACTGCTTTTCAACCTGTGCCTTATAACCATTAGGTAAGTATTGGCTAATGCTATCGTTTAGTCCAATAGTTAGTCTTACAATGTTTCTAGATAGGAAATTAGGTTCAAAACGCTCTTTACCTTCATCCTGTCTGGATAGATCAACCGATGTCTTCACAACGGCACGAGCTTTGGTTGAGAACCATAGTGTCAATACCATAACTAATCCAGCAATTAATAATAAAATGGGTTGGGTGGCTACAGGCTCACTTAAAGCTACCATAGCGTATTCCTCAGGGACGATGCCACTTGCCGTCCAGGCTTCATAAGAATTGTAAGCAGCAATAGGAACTCCAATAAAGTTAACCAGATCGTTTCCAGCAAAGGCTACTGCAAGGGCAAAGGTCCCAATAATGATAATGATGGTATAAATCCTGGCCTTGAATGCCACAATGGCAATGTAGGACAACACACTTAACACCAAGAAGCTAATTCCTATAAAGGCCTCGGGCTTATTATTGATAAAGTCTAAAAATTCACCGCCCATGAAGGTGGCATTTTTAAGACCTTTAATAACAATAAAATACAAGATAGAGGTATTGGCAAAGCCACTAAATATGGCACTATACCAAATAGGTTTCGATTGAAAATTAAAGGATAATAACAACCTTGAAACGTATTGAACAATGGCCCCAATAGTAAAGGCGACAACAACGGACAAGAGTATGCCCAGAATAATCTCTATGGCCTTGGAGTTGTTAATATAGTTGGATAGATCTAATAAAGACTGATTGGCATCCGCGTAAATTTTAATAATGGCGATAGCTACTGAAGCCCCTAGTAATTCAAATACGATGGACACTGTAGTTGAGGTCGGTAATCCCAGCGTGTTAAAGAAATCCAGTAAGAGAATATCAGTGAGCATGACGGCCATAAAAATGATCATGATCTCATTAAACATGAACTCACCAGGATTAAAAATACCTTTTCTGGCCACTTCCATCATACCGCTGGAGGTTAAGGCACCTACGGCAACTCCAATACTAGCAACTATCATGATGGTTTTAAAGGAAACTGCTTTTGAACCAATAGCAGAATTAAGGAAATTTACAGCATCGTTACTAACTCCAACAATTAAATCCGCAATGGCTAAAACAGCCAAAGCAGCCAGCATGTAAACGTAAAGTTGATCCATAAAAAGGCGTCAAAAAAGATTGCCGCTAATTTCAAATTTTAATTTGAACGCAATGTTAATATAAGGTTATGTTCTTAAGAATGTGACTTTCTTAATCCAGTCATAGAGTGCTCTTTGTTTGAATATTCTATTTAATAAGTTAAAAGACAAGTCCTTAACATTGCAAAAACTTGAAAATGAATGTATTACGGATTTAATGTTAATTTAATGTTACGTAAATGTTGCTTATAAGTAAAAATAAAGTTATGTTTGTAATGTAATTATTAATGTAACCCAAAATATTATGAAAAGGATTTTAATGATAGCAGCATTTTTAGTAGTTGGATTGTCTTATGCTCAAAAAGAACGTCAACTTGTATTAAATGAGGATACTGGATTAATTGAAGTTACCTATTATCATGATAATGGTGCTGTGAGCCAAACGGGTTATTATACTCAGGAAGGAAAACTTCACGGAGATTGGTTTAGTTTCTGCAAAGAAGGAAGTAAGTTAATTTCGGCTCAATATGATAATGGTGCTAAAGTTGGGACTTGGGTATACTGGATGGATGATGTTGTAAAAGAAGTTGAGTATTCAAAAAATTTAATAGCGAAAGTTACCGATAACTATGAACCGAGTCGATCGGTAATAGCCAAAAACTAAAAAAAGCATCCAATTGGATGCTTTTTTTTATAATATAGTTTCGGAGTATTAGTCTCTGGTCCAATTAGCTCCCCAGGTAGCAAAGTCAGTACCAGTGGCATTAGCAGCATCACCAAAAATAACATCTGCTTCCGTAATTGGGTTTTCAAGATCGTTAGCTACAAATGGACTTTCAACGTTAGTAAATAAAACGTCAGTCCAACTTGTATCACCATCAACAACACCCTGGCTTGTAGCTTGACCCGGCTCATCATCTTCAATGACGATTCCTCTACCAAAGTCAGTAATTAAAACATTTGAGAAAATACCTCTTGATCCTGCTCGTAATCTAAACGCTCTTCCAGAATCAAGATCTCCAATGACAGTAACATTTGTAACGGTTGGTGCTGAAAAATAACCACCTTCATTAGAAAAGTCTGTATTAAATCCATCCATCTCAAAAGCACTATCATGACTTACATCAGTGTTTTGTACAACATAAACATCTGTTAAAGATCCTACATAACCTTCTGTCCAGTCAATTGAATCATCTTCAGCATCAGTTACAACGAGATGGCTCGCGTTTACAGTTCCACCAAAGAACTCAAACCCGTCATCAGAGCCTTTATAGATTTGTACATAATCAACTGTAGTTTGATCTCCAACAGCATATAGGGATAATCCGTTAAGCTCGGCATTACCATTAATGGCACCACCGGCATATTCAATTCTCAGGTATTGAATTGAACCAGAATTATCACTTGGGTTATTACCTCCATAAGATAAGTTACCAACTTCTGTTGTTGCCGTGTCCTCAGATCCATCAGCAGTAGAGTTGATTGGAGCCGTTCCACATATTACGAGACCACCCCAGTTTCCAGAACCTGGTGCAGTGGCATTGGAAGTCATTACAATTGGATTCGTAGCTGTTCCGTTAGCTTCAATCTTAGCACCTTGCTGGATAGCGATATAGGCGTTAACACCAACAGGTTGCGCTCTAATGATTAAACCTGCAGGGATATTTAGGGTTGTTCCAGCCGACATTAAAACTGGACCAGTAATTAAATAGTCTCTTCCAATTTCAAGGTTAAGGTCTTCAGTATATACACCAGATAATTCTACTACATTACTTCCACCATCACCACCATTAATAATGGTAGTTGTGCTGTTGTCATTAATGACAACACTTGCTGTATCATCTCTTTCGCAGCTCATTACGATAAGCGCTAAAGAAAATATAGTTAATAATTTAATCTTCATTGTTTTAAAATTTAAGGTTTGATATTTATTCAAGTTCATTTATTTAAAATTTATACTTCAAGGATAATCCGGTATTAAGTCCAATTTTATAATCATATATTAGAATGTCACCACTACCAGTGCCTTCTCTTACAAAAGAGATACTTGGATTCAATAAATTTCCAGCTGAAACGGTTAGGTCTAGTTTATCAGTCAATGCACTTTTCCAAACAAAGTCCAAGGTGGTAACACTTTTTTCAACGATGTTACCTAAACTCCCTGAACCAATGGAATAAATACGATCAGAGAAGTAAGACGCAACTAGTGTAAAATTTGGTGTATAGTTTCCAAATTCAGGTGTGTATGAAACGTCCGTATTAAACACCCATTTAGAGGCTCCTTCTATCTCTTCTGTTGGTCTGTTAAATGCCGTTGAGAAGGTTCCTGATATCACATCAAACAGATCCTGTTCTGTGTGTACGTAAGAACCGTTAAATCCAAAAGCTAGTAAGCTATTGTCTTCGTCACGCATGATCAAATTTTTTCTTAATTCCAATTCCAATCCTAAGACATCGGCACGGTTACCTGTTCTAAAGTAACGCTGGGTACCGGTGGCATCAGCAGCCACAACACGGTTAACAGGATCGTAAATGGATTTAGCAAACGCTCCTACAGCAATGATCTCACCTGGCGTGATAAACCACTCGTATTTAAGATCAAAATTGTAAATATCAGAATAGCCTTTATCAGAAACATTGACAAAATCAGGATTGCTAGAACCAAGTAGGTCAGGGTTACCACCATATCTAATGGTTACATCCTCGTAAACAAATGGTGCCGCCTCCTTAAATTCAGGTATAGAAGCCGTTTTACTGAAGGCAAATCTCAAATTAGAATCCTCGTTGACCGCGAACTTCACATTAAAGCTTGGTAAAAACAGTGTTTCAGTAGTTCTGCTAAACCCAGGATCATCCGGTGGAATGTTAATTACATCGTAAGTGATTTCCTGACTAAAGTTCTCAATACGAACTCCTGGAACCAATAACCACTTTTCGTTTATTTTAATTTCGGCATCAATAAAACCAGCATTAACGTCTAATCGACCATCATATGTGTTTTCTGGAAGTCCTGGTACGTTCCTGTTTCCAATCTCATTATTAATTGGGTTCAGTACCACTGTATTAAACAATCCTGATCCATCTGGAATGTTGATATTGCCAACATTAAGGATTGAATTTAGGTTGTTCACATCTCTAACGGGCGTATTATCTCTATCGATAATTTCGTAGCCATATCTAATACTTGAAAAAGAACGTTCTTTAATTCTCCCATTGTAACCGAATGATAAGTTGAAATTGTCGTTGAAAGTCTTTTTAGCATTTGCCAGACCATTCAAATCTGTATCGTTAATTGATTGGAAAAAGCGCTGATTATCAAAAGGAATATTAGTGTAGAAAACTGGGTTTGTGTTTGGGTCATCATCTAAGGAATACTGGTAGTTCTCAAAAGAGAAACGCTTACGATCTGGCTCATCCGATAATACATAGTTGTAACCAACACCCCAATCAATTTCCCAATCGTCATTGAGGTTGTGATTACCTAGTAGCTGATTTACAAAAATCATGTCTTGATTAAAACGTCCATTAATAGTAAAGAACCCTAAATCATTAGGATCTTCACTGGCAATACCATCACGGTTAAATCCAAGTCCTTTAACCCCGTAATAACCAACCTGATCTGAGGAGCTATTGATGAACATGGATGTGTATTTAAAACTGTTGACGTTATCTAACTTGAAGTCAATGTTGATTAATGCTGTGGTATTGGTAGCATATTCAAATTCTTCAATGTTTGGGTAATCTACCTTTAATACATTGGTAAAGTCTCTGGCTACACCTTCTCTAAACTCATAACCGTTACTAAAACTTACGGTTGAAAAGAAGCTTAATCGCGTATCGTCATCAAAATCCCAAGAATATCCTCCTTCAACAGATCCATTTAAATTAATTGGCGATGGGGCACTTTGAGCGTCCATGGTATGTGATAGAATCACTGCAAACGGATTGTTGTTATAGCGGTTGTAGTATCCAAAATAACTTGGTCCGTCATTACGAACAAAAGCTTTGCCTGCGGCATTACTATTTACTCCGGTTCCAAGAGAAACATTAACAAATCCCTTTCCTGTATACTCTTTGGAATTGATATTGACATTTCCAGCAGAGAAGTCGGCATAGAAACTTGGTCTGTAAGCTTTACTGACCGAGATGTTCTCGATAATATCGGTCGAAAAAAGATCGAGATCAATGTTCTTTTTATTGACGTCTGTAGATGGTAAGGTTAAGTTGTTTAGTGTGGTGTTTTGGTAACGATCTCCAAGTCCACGTACATAAACTTGACCTCCACTTTGTTGTTTTGATATTCCCGATATTTTTGAAACGGCTGCGGCGGCATCACCAACTCCTTTTCGTTTTAATTCATCAGCGCCAATACTTTGCTTAATTTGAACAGCTTTTTTCTGATCTAGCAACAGGGCTGTTTCACTTTCTTTTCTAGCGGTTGTGGTGATGACAACCTCGTCAAGAGAAGCTGCACTAGCTCCCATAGTAACATTGACTTCAGTTACTTTATCGGCAACTACGGTTGCTGCGATTTCTAGGGTTTCATAACCTACGAAACTAAAAATCAATACATAGTCACCAGGTTCTAATTCCTCAAATTGATACAAACCATCAATGTCTGAAGTAGTACCTGTAGTTGTCCCTTTAATTAAAACATTAGCAAAGGGTAGCGGTTCTAAGTTAAAATCCTTGTCAATTATTTTACCAGTAATGGATCCAGTTTGCGCCTGTAGAGCCATTACAAAAAACAAGGTTAAAAAGGTATATAGATATTTCATTATCTCATTAAATTGATGCTGCAAATTAAATGCGAAAACCAAGCATTGAGGTTACTTGAATTTTAAGTGATTGTGATTAAAAAGTTTCTTGAAAATGTCTTAATTGTTAAGCCGCAAAAGCTTAGGGAGATGTTTTCTTAACATTCAAAAATTAACCTGCTCTGTAGCAATTGAAATAAATGGATACTTATATTGCATCAAATTAATTTCATGAACTGGGAACAGCTACTTTCTCTTAAAAGATCTGGGGATATTCATAAACGTTTACGCAATGAACAGGATGAAACACGTTTAGGGTTTGAGGTGGATTATGATCGCGTAATTTTTTCGGCAGCCTTTAGAAGCCTGCAGGATAAAACGCAGGTGGTTCCCCTCTCTAAGACCGATTTTGTTCATACCAGATTAACTCATAGTCTTGAGGTGAGTGTGGTTGGACGGTCCCTTGGAAGATTAGTTGGAAAAGAGATTCTTAAAAAGCATCCACACCTGCAAAATGTTCATGGGTATCAGTTCAATGATTTTGGAGCTATTGTTGCCGCCGCAGCCTTGGCACACGATATAGGTAATCCACCCTTCGGACACTCTGGAGAAAAGGCTATTGGTGCCTATTTTGAAAATGGTGAAGGAAAAGGGTTCAAGGCCCATCTAACAGATAAGGAATATCAGGATCTGTGTGATTTTGAAGGTAATGCCAATGGCTTTAAGATCTTGACCGAAGACCGGCAGGGAATGCTCGGTGGTCTTCGATTGAGTTATGCCACTTTGGGCGCCTTTATGAAATACCCTAAAGAATCCTTACCCAAAAAACCGACATCTCATATTGCCGATAAGAAATATGGTGTTTTTCAGGATCAAAAATCAGATTTTGAAGATGTTGCTCAAGAGCTTGGGTTGCATAAAAGGCATCAGGACCATTTAAGTTATGGAAGGCATCCACTGACCTATTTGGTGGAAGCAGCTGATGACATCTGTTATACGGTAATAGATTTTGAAGACGGTATTAACCTCGGTTTGATACCTGAGGAGTATGCACTGGAGTATCTAATTAATCTTGTACGAGATCGGATTAATACTAGTAAATATCATGATTTATCCAATACAACAGATAGAGTAGCTTACCTAAGGGCTTTGGCCATTAGTACTTTGATTGATGAGGCTGTCCAAATATTTATGGAGAATGAAGAGCTGATATTAAAAGGTGAATTTGATGTGTCTTTAATGGATAAGTCAAAATATTCAGCTCAAATTGATGATATTATCAAGTTGAGTGTCAGCAATATCTATCAGTCAGAAGAAGTCATTAACAAAGAAATTTCGGGATACAAGGTGTTGTCGGGACTAATTGCCCAATATGCAGACTCTGCCTTTAACTATTACAATGGTAAGCTAACCAATTACGATAAGCTGATTTTACAAACCTTACCATCAGCAGTCACCTTTGAAAACGAATCGCTCTATAAAAATCTATTGGCCATATGCAGCTTCGTAGCTTCCTTATCGGATTCTAAGGCCATGGAAATGTATCACAGACTTCAAGGGACTTCTCTTTAGTAGTGCAATCGGCCCGGAACGTGCATTTCATCGATAAAATTTGTTTTATATCGATATTTTGCCCATATTGAGCATGATTAACCCAAATCTAACCATTATGAAAGACAATGCCCCAGGTGCTTTTATGGTATTTTTTATGGCTATTGTGCTTCTAATTTTAATTGATGATTACACCAGGCCAGAGAACGATTCGGATTCACCTCAAATGGTTGAAATTGAATTGAAAGAAGAACCAAAGTCCGACTTAGCGACTATGGACGCAATTGAGTAAGGTCTTAATTTCAATGGCCAGACTGTTAGGATCTAAGCCCACCGTTTTCTGTAATTCTTCTATACTACCATGTTCGATAAATCGATCTGGAATCCCTAGGATTTTACATGGTAAGGAATAATTATTGGTATTCAGAAATTCAAGGACTGCTGTACCGGCGCCTCCAGAAATCACACCATCTTCTACAGTTATAATTGCTCGGTACTTTCTGCATATATTGTGAAGCGCAGCGGCATCCATTGGAGATACAAATCTCATATTGTAATGCGCAATTTGAGCCGCCTCTGATAGGCTCGTAATAGCCTTGCTAACATTTTTAGCAATGGTTCCAAAGCTTAAAACTGCTATTTGAGATCCTTCTTTAATTCTAGCAGATTTACCAATCTCCATGGCTTCAAAGGGGACCTGCCAAGCTTCAATAGTATCGCGCCCTCTTGGATACCTGATGGCAATGGGTTGTTTAATACCCAGTTGAACCGTGTAAAGAAGTTGGCGTAATTCAATGGCATTAGCGGGAGTTGCAATAGTCAAGTTAGGTACACATCTTAGATAAGCAATGTCAAAAACCCCATGATGGGTTGAGCCGTCTTGTCCTACCAAGCCAGCCCTGTCCAGACAAAATATGACAGGCAGTTTTTGAAGGGCTACATCATGTATCACCTGATCATAAGCCCGTTGAAGAAAGGTAGAGTAGATATTACAATACACGATGAGACCTTCAGCGGCCATTCCTGCTGCTAAGGTTACCGCGTGCTGTTCTGCAATTCCAACATCAAATGCCCGCTCTGGAATTTCATCCATCATGAGCTTCAGAGATGATCCGGTTGGCATGGCTGGTGTAATACCAACAATCTTTTCATTTGTTTTCGCTAATTCTAAAAGCGTCTTTCCAAAGACATCCTGAAATTTAGGCAATGTTGATGGAACCGAAGGACGGTTTAATTTGCCCGTTAAGGCATCAAACTTTCCTGGAGCGTGATAGGTGACTTGATCTAATTCCGCCGGTTTTAGCCCTTTACCTTTGGTGGTGACAATATGAAGTAACCGTGGGCCTCCTATGGTTTTTAAGCGTGTAAATTCCCTCAAAAGCGCATCAATATTATGGCCATCAACGGGACCCGAATAATTGAAGTTTAAGGCTTCAAAAATATTATCCTGATGCACCGCTCCATTTTTGACATTGGTCAAATAGTTTTTTAAGGCTCCTACGCTAGGATCAATACCAATGGCATTATCATTTAAGATAATTAGGATATTGGCATTGGTAACACCTGCATGATTCATGCCCTCAAAGGCCATTCCACTGGCGATAGAAGCATCTCCAATAACGGCTATATGTTCTTTATTTTCACCTTTGATCTTGGACGCAATGGCCATACCAAGAATTGCTGAAATCGAAGTCGATGAATGCCCCACACCGAAAGCGTCGTAAATACTCTCTGAGCGTTTGGGAAAGCCACTGAGACCATTTAACTGTCTGTTGGAATGAAATAGGTCTTTTCTGTCGGTTAGTATTTTATGACCGTAGGCCTGATGACCAACATCCCAAATCAGCAAGTCATGGGGTGTGTTAAAACTGTAATGCAAAGCGATACTTAATTCAACTACACCAAGACTTGCTCCGAGGTGTCCTTCTTTGGAAGCGACTATATCAATAATAAATTGTCTTAACTCTTTCGCTAAGTCTGGTAATTGTTCTGGATCAAGTGTTCTTAGATCTTTAGGAGTGTTAATTTGTGCCAGTAAACCCGTCTTCATTTTGCGAAATTACAAAGATTATTAAGGATGAGGTAAGGTTGAAAGTGTCAAATATTCAAATGCATAATTTCTTTAATTAGGGGTTAATTATTTCCACTTTAGGACATTTGTAATCCTAATATTATCAATATGTATAGTTATTCTTAATTTTTTTATTTTTGTGACAAAATTGTGGGCCAGGGTCTCCTTACTCTGGATAATAAAAACCGAAACATGAAAAGAAAAATTCCTTTCCTGGCATTAATTGCCTTTTTTGCTCTTGGGCAGACCTTAATTGTAGCACAGAATAAACTTTCTGAATCAGAGCATGCCGATTTAGTTTATTCCTATTTAGACGGTCAGAAATCGCGATATGGTTTTGCAGATCGTGATATTGAAGATCTTCGAATTACTAATCAGTTTTATTCCAAAACTACCAAAATCACCCATTTGTACCTCAATCAGGCGCACAATGGAATTCGCATACATAATGGAATTTCATCAGTCGCCTTGAAAGATGGTAAGGTGTTTTACTTTGCCAACCGTATTAAGAATAATGCAAATCAGAAGGTTAATGCTGTTTCACCAGCTAATGATGTTAAGTCCGCTCTTAATCAGGTTAATTGGATGCTGAATCTGGGTGCAGGTACTTTTACCGAGGCAGAGGCTAATGGTAATTCATATCAATTTTTAGCTGGCGATTTAGTCTCGTCTCCTATTGAGGCAGAACTGGTTTATGTTGAAGTTGATGGACAACTACGATTGGCATGGGATTTCACCATCTATTTAGATGATAATTCGCACTGGTGGAGTATTAGAATGGATGCCATGAACAATAACATGATTGAGCAGTTCGACTTAATCCTGACCTGTAATTTTGGACATCCAGAAGGGCATAAAAGTCATAAAGAGCACAATGTATTTGAGGCCTTTGCACCAGCACCAATGCTTGGGGATGCCGCAACCTATAACGTATACCCCATGCCTGTGGAAAGCCCAAATCATGGCAACAGGGCCCTAGTTAGCGATCCTTCTGATCCTGATGCTAGTCCATTTGGATGGCACGACAATGATGGCGTTGATGGGCCAGAGTTTACGATTACTCGTGGGAATAATGTATGGGCAAGAGAAGACAGAGATGCCAATAACTTAGGTGGTTATGCCCCCGATGGTGGAAATACCTTGACATTTGATTACAGTCTTGATTTAAATGACTCTCCTATCGATTATGAAGATGCGGCCATTACCAATTTGTTCTATTGGAACAATATCATGCATGACGTTTGGTATAAGCAGGGGTTTGATGAAGCTTCTGGAAACTTCCAAGCAAAGAATTACGATGGAAGTTTTGGAGATCGAGATTTTGTGATTGCCGATGCTCAGGACGGTAACGGATTTAATAATGCCAATTTTGGAACCCCAGGTGATGGGGCTAGCCCAAGAATGCAGATGTTCTTGTGGATTGGTGCTTCCAATCCAAGTTCAGTGAACAACGGCGCTCTTGCTGGAGATTACGATGTGGTACCAGCGGCTTTTGGAGAGGTATTAACACAGCCATTAACTGCCAATCTCGCATTGGCTCAGGATGGCACCAGCGATTTTAATGACATTTGTCAAACGATCACCAATAGTGCTCAACTTAATGGGAGAATAGCAGTAATTCGCCGAGGTGAGTGTGAATTTGGTTCGAAAATACTGAAGGCTCAAAATGCTGGGGCAGTAGCCGTTGTCATGGTAAACAATGTAGCAGGTGATCCAATATCAATGGGCCCAGGGGCTGAAGGTGGTGCCGTAACTATCCCATCGGTTATGATTAATCAGGCAGATGGCGAGGCCATAATCGCGGCATTGGAAAATAATCAATCCCTTTCCTTTACTATGAGAGGCCCAGACCTTATCGATGGAGATTTTGATAATGGAATTATCGCTCATGAGTATGGTCATGGAATTTCAAACAGGTTAACAGGCGGTTCTTTTGCTTTTACATGTTTACAAAATTTAGAGCAAATGGGCGAAGGTTGGTCTGACTGGTTTGGACTAATGCTTACCATGAGAGATGAAGATACAGCCGAAAAAATTAGAGGTATTGGCACCTTCCCAACAGGCCAGCCAACAGATGGAGTTGGAATACGACCTGCCCCTTATACTACTAATACCGGTGTTAATGGATTCACTTATGCTAATACCAATGAGGCCGGGGTGAGCGTACCGCATGGTGTCGGATTCGTATGGGCAACAGCTTTATGGGACTTAACATGGGCCTATATTGATAAATATGGTTTTGATTCGGACTTCTACAATGGTGATGGTGGAAATAATAAGGTAATGAAATTGGTGATTGATGGTCTTAAACTTCAGCCTTGTAGTCCAGGGTTTATAGATGGACGCGATGCCTTATTAGCGGCTGATATGGCCACTACTGGTGGCGAGGATCAATGTATGATTTGGGAAGTTTTTGCGGCTAGAGGAATGGGCTTTGATGCTGATCAAGGTAGCTCAGGAAGTAGAGGAGATCAAACAGAGGATTTTACTATGCCACCGGCTAATGATCCCTCGTTAGCAAATTGTGACCAATTATTGAGTACAGGTCAGTTTGATCAAAACACCTTAAGTATTTATCCAAATCCAACACAGTCAGAACTATTTATCGATGCTAAGACAAGTCTTGGTGACGTGACCATCCGTATTGTAGACATCAATGGAAGAGTTGTTCTTAATAAGAATGCAGAGATATTTGACTTATATCAACTTGATATATCAGGATTCAATTCGGGTATCTACTTCTTAACTATTAAAGGAGATCAGGTAACCTACAACCATAAGATTATAAAGAACTAAAGACAATATTCATACATGATTGAGCCTTTTGACGATGCCTATTTTATGAAAAAGGCCTTGCAAGAGGCTCAATTAGCTTATGATAAAGATGAAGTTCCTGTTGGTGCTGTCATTGTTGTGGACAACCAGATTATTGGAAGAGGACATAATCTAACAGAGCAATTAAATGATGTCACGGCCCATGCCGAAATGCAAGCCATAACTGCAGCTACTAACTTTTTAGGTGGTAAATACCTTAACAATTGTACCCTTTATGTCACTCTTGAGCCCTGTCAAATGTGTGCAGGGGCTTTGTACTGGAGCCAGATTTCACGAATTGTGTTTGGCGCCTCTGATGACAAACGGGGCTTCAGAAAATTACAAACCCAGTTACATCCTAAAACACAGGTCAGTATGGGTGTTCTAGAAGACGACTGCAGCCGTCTGTTAACCAGCTTCTTTGTTAAAAAACGTTCATTAAACTAAAAAAGCCCCACTTAAAGTGAGGCTTGTTTCTTGATTTAAAAATCTCTAGAGCATTTCTATATTGGTTGCAACCATGCCCTTGCGTCCTTCTTCTTCAGTATAAGACACATGATCGCCTTCACGTAATTCCATACCATTAAGATTTGATACATGAACAAAGATATCTTTGCCTGTATCGTCGTTTGTAATGAATCCAAAACCTTTTGAATCATTAAAAAATTTAACTTTTCCAGTCATTGTAAATAAATATAATTATGCCGCAAAGGTAACTCAATAAGAACGGACTTAGCCAAATAAATCGTAATATTTAAATATTTGGTAATCTGAAAATTAGACTATTACTTGCCGTCTCTTTGATTTTCCCGCATTTTTTCTAGGTTTTCCTTAGTGAGCATGTAGTCTTTTACATCCTTTCCTTTCCATCGATAATAAGAAAATAAAGGGAAACCAAGTAGGAATAATACCAAAACTCCTGAGCCAATGAGCTTTTCACGGTGTTCGGTCTCTATCAAAAACCCTGATCCAATTAAAGCAATAGATAAGATAAATAGTACCAAAGTGATTATATGAATGGGTTTCATGAAGTAATATTAATTAATTCTTTACGATAGGCCGTTAGTAACTTTGATTTAGATACAAAACCATAGTATTTATGATCTCGCACAACCGGTAAATTCCAGGCTCCTGAATCTTGAAATTTCTTCATAACACGTTCCATCGAATCGGTTTCATAGTGAATAATATCGGGAGGCTTGATCATAAAAGTTTCAACGGTAGTAGACAGGTATAACGATTGATCAAACATGACTGTTCTTATATTGTCTAATAATATAATTCCTAAGAATCGGTTTTGACTATCGGTGACAGGAAATATATTTCGATTGGATTTGGCCACGCCCTGCTTTAGCATTTGTCCAAGACTCATATCAGGATGCAGTGGTAAAAAGTCTTTTTCAATTACGGATTCCAGTTTCATTAAGGTGAGAACACTTTTGTCTTTGTCCTGGGTAAGTAGGGCCCCTTTTTCGGCAAGTTCTTTGGTGTAAATCGTATGATTTAAATTGTTTTTACTAATTAAGAAAGACATGGAGGCCGTAATCATAAGTGGTACAAATAATTGATAACCACCGGTAATTTCTGCAATCAAGAAAATGGCAGTTAAGGGAGCATGTAACACCCCAGCGATAAGACCTGCCATTCCAATAAGCGTAAAGTTGGCTTCCGAAACACTAAAGCCCAGTCCACAGTTGTTTATCACCTTGGCAACCACATTGCCTAATGAACTTCCCATCACAAGTGTGGGAATGATAATACCACCAGTTCCGCCGGCAGCAAATGTTGTTGTCATTGCTACAGCCTTAAAAACAGTGATGCCAAAGAGTAAAGCAATGACAATCCAAATATTATTGAGATGTTCATTAAAAGGAGTCTTTCCTAAAGCATGGGCATCATTACCCACCATTAGATCATTTATAAATTCGAGACCTTCCCCGTAGAGTGGTGGAATAAAATAAACCATTACCCCAATGGCAATACCTCCAAACATGAGTTTTTGCTTGCTGTTTTTTAGTTTATTAAATAATGAGGTAACCCCGAAATAGATTTTGGAGAAATAGATGGATGCAATACCAGTTCCTAGTCCTAAAACCAGATAAAAAACCGTATCCTTTATCCTAAATTTTTCAGCAACGTTAAAGTCAAATAATATTTCATCACCAAGAAAGAAATAAGAGGTTATAACGGACGATACAGAGGCCATTAATAAAGGCAATAATGAAGCGAATGTTAGATCGAGGCTAAATACTTCAATCGCAAAAATGATGGCTGCAATAGGAGATTTGAAAATGGAAGCGATGGCCCCAGAAGCGGCACAACCTATGAGCAAACTTCGGGTTTTACGATCTATATGTAAGAGTCTGCCAAGATTTGAGCTAATGGCTGATGCTGATCCAATGGCAGGACCTAACAGACCAACCGACCCTCCAAAACCAACCGTGAGTGGAGCGGTTACAAGTGGTAAATAAATATTGCGTTTATCAAGTATGCTGTTTCGTTTGGATATAGAATACAAAATGGTGGGTATGGCATGTTCTCCGGGTTTCTTAGAGATATATTTTACAAATAAGTACACCAGGAATAACCCCAAAAAAGGAAGAATGAAATACAATTGATAATTGGAAAAGACAAGAACCTTCTCAAAAATAGATTCAATTGCAAATGTCACATTCTTTAGAATTACCGAAGTTAATCCAGCCAGAAGACCTATAACCAGGCTCAGTAAATAAATAAAGTTCTTACCTGAGATATGCCGATACCTCCATAACAATAAGCGTTTAAAAACCGATGCCTTGGCCATGACTAAATCTAAGAAAAAATCCTGCTTTAAGCAGGATTCCTTATTATGATTCTAGAGTTACTTTTAAATGTAGTTCTGACAGTTGTTCATCATCGATTGGTGCAGGTGCATCGATCATGACATCTCTTCCTGAGTTATTTTTTGGAAAGGCAATGAAATCTCTAATGGTTTCCTGTCCTCCAAGTATGGAAACCAGTCGGTCTAATCCAAATGCAATTCCTCCATGAGGTGGGGCACCAAACTCAAAAGCATCCATTAAAAACCCAAATTGTGCTCTGGCTTCTTCATCACTAAATCCAAGATGCTTCAACATGATAGCCTGAGTTTCTTTATCATGAATTCTAATAGAGCCACCCCCAATTTCGTTACCATTTAAGACCAAATCATAGGCATTGGCCTTCACCGCACCAGGATCGGAATCTAGAAGATCTATCTGTCCAGGCTTTGGAGAGGTGAATGGATGATGCATGGCATGATAGCGTTCGCTGTCTTCATCCCATTCTAACAATGGAAAATCAACAACCCAAAGTGGCGCAAATTCATTTGTTTTTCTCAAACCAAGTCTTTCAGCTAACTCCATTCTCAGAGCGCTTAATTGTGCTCTTACCTTAGTGGTCTCACCAGATAGAACACATATAAGGTCTCCAGGCTTAGCACCCGTGACTTGCGCCCATTGCGCTAAGTCATCCTGATCGTAGAATTTGTCAACCGATGATTTAAAAGAACCATCATCATTACAGCGACAATAAACCATTCCAAGAGCTCCTACTTGTGGTCGTTTTACCCAGTCTATTAATTTGTCAATTTCTTTTCTGGTATGAGCATTTCCGCCAGGAACCGCAATTCCTACTACCAATTCTGCAGAATTAAACACCTTAAAATCTTTGTGTTGTGCTACCGGATTTAATTCTCCAAATTGCATTCCAAACCTAATATCAGGTTTGTCATTTCCGTATAAGCGCATGGCGTCATCAAAAGTCATTCTCGGGAAGTCTCCAGTATCCACACCATGAACCTCTTTAATAAGATGTCTAGTAAGGCCTTCGAACGTATTAAGTATGTCTTCCTGTTCTACAAATGCCATTTCACAATCTATCTGAGTAAACTCGGGTTGTCTGTCCGCTCTTAGATCTTCATCTCTAAAGCACTTTACTATTTGAAAATACTTATCCATACCGCCGACCATCAGTAGTTGTTTGAAGGTTTGCGGAGACTGTGGTAAGGCATAAAACTGACCTTCATTCATTCGTGATGGTACCACAAAGTCACGTGCACCTTCAGGTGTTGATTTGATGAGGTAAGGGGTTTCAACTTCAATAAATCCTTCATTTGAAAGGTAGTTTCTAACGCCTTGTGTCACTTGATGTCTAAATATTAGATTGTTTTTAACGGGATTTCGTCGAATATCAAGATATCTGTATTTCATACGCAGATCATCACCACCGTCTGTTTCATCTTCAATAGTAAAGGGCGGTAATTTTGCTTCGTTTAGTATCTCCAAGGATTTTACTAAAAGTTCAATATCTCCAGTTGAAATGTTTGGATTTTTAGAAGCGCGTTCAACCACTTGTCCATTCACTTGAATTACAAATTCTCGTCCTAGTGATTTGGCTTTTTGCATTAGGTCTGCACTACTCTTTTCTTCATCGAAATAGAGTTGAGTAAGGCCATAACGATCTCTCAGGTCCACATAAATCATAAACCCTTTATCTCTTACCCCTTGAACCCAGCCAGAAAGGGTAACTTCTTGGTTGACATGATTTAAGTTTAATTCTCCGCAACTATGACTCCTGTACATATCTCTTCGTGTTTCTGGTATAGCCTATTAATACCGTTATTTTTAGGCCGCAAATTTAAGAAGTTTGTCCACAATAATTAAAAAAGCCCGGATATTAATCCGGGCCTTTGAAGTAATTTATTTTTTGGCCTATAAGACTAACTCTTCTTTTTCATTAAGTTCTCCCACCGGAACGAGTTCCTGAGATTCTTCATTAAATCTATGCTTCATCCACATTTTAAACCGTGTTACAAGATAAAATAAGATTGGAACGACAATAAGTGTTAAGAAGGTTGCCACGAAAAGACCATAAATTACGGTCCATGCTAATGGTCCCCAGAATATCACATTGTCACCTCCGATATAGATTTTTGGATCAAATTCACTGAATAAGGTGAAGAAATTTATATTAAGACCTATGGCCAGAGGTATCAAACCTAAGATGGTAGTAATGGCCGTTAATAATACTGGTCTTAAACGCGCTTTACCTGCTCTCACAATACATTCAAACAAATCTTTAGTTGGAAGGTATTCATCATCATCTAAATTCAATTCTACCTTACGCCTGTCTACCAAAAGCTGGGCATAATCCAGTAATACCACTCCATTATTTACAACCACCCCTGCCAAAGCGATGATTCCCATCATGGTCATCATAATAACAAAGGAGGCCCCAGTAATTACAATACCACCAAACACACCAATAAGACTCAGGAAGATGGCAATCATAATAATTGCCGGTTTGGATACTGAGTTAAACTGGAAAATTAGAATAAAGAAGATCAGTGCTAGGCCTTTAAAAAAGGCACCCATTAAGAAAGCTTGTTGTTTATTCTGCTCTTCAATTTGTCCTGTATAGTCAATTTTAATATTACTTGGAAGCTCCGTGTAATCCTGCATTTCTGTCTGAATTTGATTCACTACAGCTGCAGCATCTACAAATCCAGGAGCAAGAGCAGAGTAAACAGTTACCACACGTTTGGTGTCCTTATGCTTAATAGCTGAAAACCCTGAACTGTTGGATTGTTCAGCAACTGCGGATACCGGTATGGATTTCACTTGGCCAGAAGCCATATCTCTAAAAGTGATCTTTTGATTGAAAATGGCACTGGTGTTGTATCTGAGGTCTTCGTTAAAACGCACATAGATATCATAATCATCGCCATCTTCTTTATAGATGCCTGCTTTTGCACCAAATAATGCATTTCTAAGTTGACCACCAACTTGCCCTGTACTTACACCTAGCTCCCCAGCTTTTTGACGATCCACTTTCACACGCATGGCAGGCTTGTCGCGGTTAACATCAATTTTTAACTCATCAACACCAGGGACGTTTCTGGAATTAACGAAACGACGCATGGATTCGGCAGCTGCGATAAGCTCATCATAATCGTCACCTTGCAATTCAATATTAATTGGAGCACCTGCCGGTGGTCCATTGATGTCTTTTTCAACAGAAATCAGAACTCCAGGATAAATACCAGTGACAGCTTGCTGTACTTTTTGA
This sequence comes from Winogradskyella aurantiaca, assembly GCF_003362725.1. GTDB lineage: Bacteria > Bacteroidota > Bacteroidia > Flavobacteriales > Flavobacteriaceae > Winogradskyella_A > Winogradskyella_A aurantiaca. The sequence goes on along the minus strand of NZ_QKTV01000006.1, from coordinate 113,463 downwards.
CGAAGTGTTTCACTGTCTTCACCACGACGGTATTTATACTGTCGCATAGAAGCAGTGATCTTTCCTTTATGAGGCATTTCGGCCGTAGATCCTCCATCAGTATTTGGATTTCCAGCTCCTTCACCAACTTGAGAAACGGCACTTTCTACCATAAAGTTATGATCCCCGTCTAAGTAAGTAGACTCATTGAGAATGGAATATACACGTTGTTCAATATCTCTTGTGATGGCATTGGTGCGCTCTATATCCGTTCCTTCTGGATACTCGATGTATACAATGATCTGATTGGGTTTGTTATCTGGGAAGAATTCGACTTTAGTTCTTTGACTTGCAACTGACGCTCCAAAGCCCCCAAATGCGACAAAAAGTAAAACAAATGTTCCAATGGCAATGGCCACAGGCTTCCATCCAGATAAGGCAGATCTTAAGGTATTTTCATAAACTCCTTCCAACCATACCAAAGTATTGTTTTGGAAATAATTAGCCCCTTTTCTTAATATTAAACGGTAAACCCAAAGCAAAATCGCTGTAAATACCATAAGGCTACCAAGAGCTCGGTATTCACCACCTAAGATCATAATCACTAGGCCAATACCTCCAACAATGGCTGTTATTTTAATGATTTGCTTCAGTGGCATATCTTTATCCTCTGTACTCATAAATTGTGACACCAGTACCGAATTAAAAAATATGGCAACAAATAGTGAGGATCCTAAAACTACAGATAGTGTTATAGGGAAGTAGATCATGAATTGTCCAAATAGTCCTGGCCACAAACCTAAAGGCACGAAGGCTGCCACCGTAGTGACTGTTGAAATAATAATAGGAAAGGCAATTTCACCAATGCCTTTTTTGGCCGCTTCAATTCTGCTCATGCCCTCTTCATCCATAAGACGGTAGACATTCTCTACCACCACAATTCCGTTGTCAACGAGCATACCTAATCCCATAATCAATCCAAAAAGAATCATGGTATTTAGTGTGTACCCCAAAGTTCCTAGAATCATTAATGACATGAACATGGACATAGGAATGGCAAACCCAACGAATAAAGCATTTTTAAATCCTAAAAAGAACATTAAAACCGTTACTACCAAGATAATACCAAAGATGATGTTGTTTACTAAATCATCTACCTGACTTATGGTCTTATCAGATTGATCGTTCGTAATAGTTACCTCTAAGTTTTGTGGAAAGTAGTTGTCTTTTGCCTCGTTAACGATATCTTTTACCTGATCCACAGCAGCCACCATGTTTCTTCCTGCACGTTTCTTTACGTCAAGCATTACTACTCGTTTTCCGTCCTTACGCGCATATGTGGTACGGTCCTTCTCTTTAAAATTGATATCAGCAATGTCTCTCAAATATATGGAATTCCCTTTCTCAGACTTGACAACGAAATTTTCCAATTCTTGAGGGTTTTCGATTTCCCCAATGACGCGAATGGTACGTCTTTGACCGCTGGCGATTAGGTTTCCTGCAGATGTGGTAACATTTCCATTACTAATCGCGTTAATCACATCCTGAAAGCTTACCTGGGTGGCCATCATTTTGTAGACATCTACTGCTACTTCAACTTCACGTTCTTGCGCACCTCGGATATCTGCTTGTTTAATTTCCAATAAATCCTCAATATCGTCCTGAAGATATTCAGCAAATTCTTTTAACTTCTGAATTGGATAGTCTCCCGAAATATTGATGTTCATAATCGGGATCTCTTCAGACATACTCAGGTCAAACACATTAGGGTCGACTTTAGCACCATTAAATGTAGGCCAATCCTCAGTTCCGGTTTCTGTATCAATCTGGTCTTTTACCAATTGTTTTGCCACTTCTATATCCATTCTATAGTCGAATTCGACCATAATCATGGAGTAGTCTTCCAACGACGTAGAGGTGGTCTTGATAACACCACTTACGGTTTTGAGTTTGTCCTCAAGAGGATCTGTGATTAGTTTTTCAATATCTTCTGCGGTATTTCCAGGGAATAATGAGCTGACATAGATTTTAGTTTCTTTAATTTCAGGAAAATCTTCTCGTGGCATTGAAAAATAGGAAGAGATCCCCAATCCCAAAATCACGGCAATAAGGACATACATAGTGGTCTTATTGGATATGGCCCATGAAGACAGTTTAAATTCCTTGTCAACTTTTTTCTTTTGTTCGGTCATGGCTCTGCGGTTTAAAAGTTATCAACTTTAACGGTCTGTCCTTGCTTAACACTTCTGGCACCTTCCAATATTAAATTTAAACCAGGCTTTAATCCTTCCACTACTTCAATGACATCCCCTTGTGTCTTCCCCGTCTTTATTATAAGTCTGGTGACTTTCCCAATTTGATTTTTTATATCATCAATCGCATAGACATATTGTTGACCTAGAGCATTCTCAGAGATTATATTTTGTGGTATTAATATGGATTGTTCATTGCTATAATCATTTATCCTTAGTTTGGCCGTTAGATTAGGTTTAATAAATCCTCCCTGTTCCGGTACATCAACTTCAATTCTAAAGGTTCTGTTAGCCGCATTAATGAAATTTCCGGCTTGTCTTACCTTTGAAGCCATACTTTTGTCTAGAACTGGGAAGTAAATTTCAACAGTCTTTCCATTAGTAACATCTGCGATAAAACGTTCTGGTACATCTGCTTCAATGTACATATTACTCAAGTTAATAAGTCTCATTAACTGTGAACCAGGTGCGACATTATTGCCTTCATCGGCAATAATTTCATCAATAGTTCCAGAGAATGGTGCGGTCACCGTGGCCTTGGCAATTTGTTGTTTCATTTGCTTTACAGCCTCTTCCTGAGCTTCATAATTAGATTTTGCCTGAAGAAATTGAATTTCACTTCCAATGTTCTGTTCCCAAAGACGGGCTTGTCTTTCATAAGTGGTCTTTGCCAAATCAGCTTGAATTTGCATTTGCGTTAATTGCTGGCTTAATCCACCATCATCAATTTTAGCCAGAATTTGTCCCTTTTTTACTTTTTGTCCTTTTTTCACATATACATCGGTTAATAGTCCTGAGTATTCTGCGGTGATGACCACAAGGTTGTTAGTGGTTACATTTCCTTGCAACTCTACGAAGTGCGTAAAGTTTTCCGCCTTAGTTTCCAAAGTGGTTACTAAAGGGAAATTGCTATTTACGTCTAAGAGCGAAATTTTATCATTTAGTCGCTTTATTTGATCGCTTAGTTTTTTCTGTTCATCATATAGCTCTTTTTTCTTTGCTACTAAGGTGTCCATATTTTCTGAAGCCAATACATTTTCAAATTCAAGACTGGCAACATCCAACTGTTTTTCCTCCCCGCAAGCGAGAACAGTTAGAATTATGATTAGATATAAAATATTATGTTTCATCGGGTAATTGATTACGGATTTATTATTGATTAGGGAGATTTAAAACGGTTTCTAATTCGGTTTTATCATTGATAACGGCAAGCATGCTCAAGAGATATTCATCCTGTGCGTCGTATAATTGCGTCTGTGCCTGTCTTAATTCAAAGCTTGTGCCGATGCCTTCAAAGAATTTGGTTTCATTCTTTTTCTGAATACGTTCGGCAAGTGCCAGGTTCTTCTTTTTTATTTCATAGTCTTCTATAGAAAACTGATAATTACTTTTGGCAGTAGCGATTTGAAGGCTTAGCTGCTGTTCCAATTCTATAAGACTTTCTTCTGCCTTGGCTAGATCAATTTTAGCACGCTGGGTTCTGGCGCTTCTTCCGAGTGAACTAAAAATGGGAATTGAGATGTTTAGCCCAAGGGTTGAGAACCCATTCCAACTATTCCCAGATTGAAAAAACACGAATTCATTTCCAAAAGACTGGTAACCCCCGTTTAAGAACGCGGATACTCTTGGTAGTGCCTGACTCTTTTCAAATTTAACCAGCAGTTCCTTGGACATCCGTTCATTCTCTGCAATTTGAAAGTCAATATTATTATTGACATCTTCTTCTGCTTCTAACAATGTTAAGTCTACATTGTTGTCTGTTAGATTTTGTAAGGAGTCTGTAAGATATGTGGGGGCGTTCAAATCGATGCCAAGTGTGATGTTAAACATTTGATAAGCAATATCTTTAAGCCTAGTCGCATTCTTTAAGGCACTTTCTATACCTGATAAGGTGATTTGCAGTTGTTCAACACTTTCCTCATCGGCCAGTCCATTTTCATAGTACTTGGTTGTCTCGTTGAGGTTGTCTTTTAGGACATCGCGATTCTTGATGAGAATTTGTTCGCTCTCTACAGCAATTAGAACATTGCCATAAGCACTAATAACAGCCTGTCTTACTTCAAGATCGGTCTTAGTTTTGGCTTGTTTTGAAATGTTTAGAAATACTTTTGTAGACTGCAATCCAACAATATATGAGCCATCAAAAATCAATTGATTAAGAGTGGCTGTAGCGTTAACATTGTGCTTTGTACCAAAGATTACTTCAACAAAATCGCCAGGATCACCACCTACAAACTCGGCTGGAATAACCGATACCTGCTGTTTTAGGAAATTCTGGTAATTGACGTTGGCATCTATTTGAGGAAGACCAATAGCTATGGTTTCCCATTTTTCTTTTTCTGCTGCAGTGATATCGCGCTCAGCATTTTTAACATTCCTATTATTTGCAAGAGCATAGTCAATGGATTCCTGAAGGCTTAAATTAATGCGTTCAGTTTGTCCGTAAACCGTGCCGACGAGGAGGCAGATAATAGCGGTTAATTGGATTTTATGCATTTGTTTTTGTAATTGATTTATTAATAAAATTGTTTAGAATGGTCATTCCTTTATCGGTGACAATAGCCCTCAGATGGTATTCTAAATAGCTCTCCATGAGGTATTCCATTTGATACTTATCATGTGGAAAGAACATATTGTCTTTAATTCCGGTCATACCAGTAAAATACATCCGTGAAATAAAGTCTGTATCTATAGTGTCTCTAAATACGCCCGACCTAACACCTTCTATAAGGCTCTCAAGGACGGATTTATGCATTTTTTCAAACTGTTTGTTTTTTAAGCGCTGGTGTATTTGAGGATAGTATTTTTTAAGCTGGAATTGTGGTGACGTTTTTTCATTCTTTAAATGTGTCATTACGTACAGCTTAATTGAGTACAACTCTTCTATGGGATTAGTGGCAGTATCACAAATACCATCAATACCATCGCAAATCACATCAAACAGGTGAAAAGTAGTAGCTTCTACTAGTTTTGTCTTATTGGAAAAGTGAACATAAATGGTCTTTTTAGATATGCCAAGTTCGTTGGCAATATCGTCCATGGTGACACTTTTAAATCCAAAATTTAAAAACAGCTCGGTGGCTTTTGAAATTATTTTGTTTCTCATAGTGAGCGGCAAAGATATCTTTGGAAACTTTAAAAACAAAAAAAGTTTCCTTAGTTTTAATAATTATTTAACATCGGTAACTATTTATTAAACCATTGGGTTTGACGTATTTTTGCTGCATGCATAACATTACCCAATACCAGCAAATCTTTTCAGATTACTTGAATTCCAAAACGTGGCAAAACCAACCCGCCTCGCTTTATGAACCTGTTAATTATATTTTATCCCTCGGCGGAAAACGACTAAGGCCTGTGCTTACCTTGATGAGTACTGAATTGTTTGGTACAGACTGTGTGGTGGCCTTAAACGCCGCCATGTCAGTTGAAGTTTTCCATAATTTTTCACTGATTCATGACGACATTATGGATGAAGCCCCTTTAAGACGTGGGCAACAGACAGTGCATGAAAAATGGGATTTAAATACAGGTATCTTATCAGGTGATGCCATGTTGATCTTAGCAGGAAGGTTTTTAGAGTCCTACCCAGCTGAGACTTTTAAACCTTTAATGAGCCTATTTAATACAACCGCTATAGAAGTCTGTGAAGGGCAGCAGTACGATATTGATTTTGAAACACGAGATGATGTTACCGAGGAAGAATATCTAAAAATGATTGCTTATAAAACAGCTGTCCTGGTTGGGGCAGCCTTAAAAATGGGTGCAATAATTGCAGATGCTTCTAGCAAAGATGCTGATGCTATTTATAAGTTTGGGCTTTACTTAGGTACTGCATTTCAATTACAGGACGATTTTCTTGATGCTTTTGGAGATCCAAAAACATTTGGCAAGCAGGTTGGAGGTGATATTTTGGAGAACAAAAAGACCTATCTGTACCTAAAAACCCTAGAATTGGCCAATAAAGACTCAGCCAATGAGTTTGTTCAGATTATGAATAATGACCATTTAAGTAAGGATGTAAAAGTGGCACAAATCAAATCTATTTATGAAAGCTCTGGCTCTAAAGATGCAACAACTAAAGCTGTCGAACGCTTTACTGAAAAGGCTTTTGCTGTTTTAGACGAAATGACCTTGCCTAAGGATAAAAAGAAGGTGTTAAAGCAATTTGGTCTGCAACTTATGAATAGAACCGTGTAATGTTACCTGAAAAATTAAGTGATTTAGTTACCACCGTTCAAAAGCATGATCTGTACGTGGCCCTAATTCAACAACTTAATAAAGATCTCATTAAAGCCAATATAGCTAGCAGTTTTCCCTTTTCATTACCACCTGAAATTCTGTACAATGACCTAAGCGGTCTGTTAAAAACTTTAATGGAATCTGACTTCAGGAGATATCTAAATCTTTTATACATCATCGATGTGCCTGAAAATCAAATTAAAGCTCAAGAAGAAACTGAGGTACAAGAGTTAAGTTGTAAAGTAGCTATATTAATCCTGCAAAGGGAATGGCAGAAGGTTTGGTTTAGAAAACAATTTTCCTAGAAGAACACTCTTACAAATGGGAACCAACTGCTCCCATAGACACTGCGACCAGGATCGTATAGGAGATCGTACTGTATACCAACGGTTACGTGCCCAGTATTAAATCCGATACCCGTAAATAAAGCCCCAACCCAGTATTTTTGATCGGCGAATTCCGTTCTGGAATCAAAGTTTCTATTGACATAAGACTGTTGAGGTTCAACGGATATTTGAATCTCTGGTATGGGTCTGAAAATAGCCAGAAGACTAAAACCAACAATATAGGATTCATAAAAATTCTTCTCTTTCGCGTAGGTAAAGTTAAGTGCAGTACCCAGAGCCGCGTAGCGATTAAAATTATAGATCGCAGAAGGAGAGAGTGTTCCATTAAAATATCCATCACCAAACCCAAGTCCTAAACCTCCACCAAATTGGACCTTGTCCCAGAAGTTTTGTGTATTGGCATAAGGTAGCGATTGCGCAGATAGATTCATCGACGATATTAAAATCAAAAGTCCTGTAATTAATCCATGTACAGGGAGACTTCGAGGCGTGTTGTGTACTTTCAAAATTGTTGGTTTTTAAACCTTTATAAATATAGTAATAAGAACACGAAATCGTTATAAATGTTGTATTTTTGGCAAAATTTGTTTCTTTGACAACGTCTCAAAATAACAATGGATAAATATTCCTTTTTAAACGCAGCGCATACATCTTTTTTTGCTGAGTTATACGAACAATACCTTAAAAATCCTGATAATGTAGAACCAAGCTGGAGAGCCTTTTTTCAAGGTTATGATTTTGGATCTGAGAATTATGGTTTTGAGGGAGAACTTGTTGATGGAGTGAGTACTCAAATTCCTGAGCATGTTCAAAAAGAATTTCAGGTTGTAAAACTTATTGATGGTTACCGTACCAGAGGGCATCTTTTTACTAGAACGAACCCCGTTAGAGAGCGACGCAAATATGCGCCCTCTCTGGCGATAGAGAATTTTGGGCTATCACAATCTGATTTAGATACAGTTTTTAATGCAGGTGATATCCTGGGTATTGGAGCCTTATCCTTGCGCAAGATTATTGAGCACCTTGAGGCTATCTATTGCGATAGTATTGGAGTCGAGTATATGTATATTCGTGAGCCAGGTGAGATTAAATGGATTCAAGAGCGTTTGAACATCAACGATAATCATGGGAACTTTAGCCCAGATGAAAAGAAGTATATTCTAAAAAAGCTGAATCAAGCAGTTTCCTTTGAATCGTTTCTCCATACTAAGTACGTTGGTCAAAAGCGTTTCTCACTTGAAGGAAATGAATCTCTTATCCCAGCAGTAGATGCTATCATAGAGAAAGCAGCTGATCAGGGGGTTAAAGAGTTTGTCATGGGAATGGCCCATCGTGGAAGATTGAGTACCCTTACTAACATTTTTGGAAAATCAGCCAAGGATATTTTTAGTGAGTTTGATGGCAAGGATTATGAGGAAAAAGTATTTGATGGGGATGTAAAATACCATTTAGGATGGACCAGTAATAGAGAAACCTACAACGAGAAAAAGATCAACTTAAATATTGCACCAAATCCGTCACATTTAGAAACCGTAGGTGCCGTAGTTCAGGGTATTGCTCGAGCCAAACAAGATCGACAAGAGATAAAAGATCCAACGGAAGTACTATCTATTGTGGTCCATGGTGATGCAGCTATTGCAGGACAAGGATTGGTTTATGAGGTGGTCCAGATGGCACAACTCGATGGTTATAAAACTCAGGGAACCATACATATTGTCGTAAACAATCAAATTGGATTTACAACTAACTATCTCGATGGTAGATCAAGCACCTATTGTACAGATGTTGGTAAAGTAACCTTATCTCCGGTACTGCACGTTAATGCTGATGATGCTGAGGCTGTTGTTCATGCAGCACTGTTTGCCCTTGATTTTAGAATGCAGTTTAAGAGGGATGTGTTTATTGATTTGTTAGGCTATCGAAAGTATGGACATAACGAAGGTGATGAGCCAAAATTCACACAACCTTTGTTATATAAAGCTATAGCAAAGCATAAAAACCCTAGAGATATCTACGCAGCGAAATTATTGGAAGAGGGGGTGATTGAAGAAGGATATGTCCAGCATATCGAAAAGCAGTATAAGGAGCAGTTAGAAGAGAAACTGGAAGATTCTAGAAAAGTAGATAAAACTGAGATTACGCCTTTCATGACCGAAGAGTGGAAAGAGTTCACTAGAGTTACTGAGGTGGAAATGATGAAACCGATAGATACAACTGTTGCGCAGGATGTATTGGCTAAAATTACTAAGGTGATATCCAGTTTGCCTGAGGATAAAAAGTTCATCAGAAAAATTCAACGTCTTATAGAGTCACGTCAAAAAATGTTTGATGAGGACAAATTAGATTGGGCTATGGCTGAACATTTGGCTTATGGGTCACTGTTGCTGGAAGGTTATAACGTTAGAATCTCAGGCCAGGATGTTGAAAGAGGAACCTTCTCTCACAGACATGCCGTTGTAAAAGTTGAAGATAGTGAAGAAGAGATTGTTTTGCTTAAACAATTGGCAGAAGAGCAGGGTGATTTTAACATTTATAATTCCCTGTTGTCTGAGTATGGTGTAGTTGGATTTGATTATGGGTATGCCATGGCGAGTCCAAAGACACTAACAATTTGGGAAGCGCAATTTGGTGACTTTAGTAATGGGGCCCAAATTATGATTGATCAATACATATCATCGGGCGAAGACAAGTGGAAGACTCAAAACGGCTTGGTCATGCTTCTACCTCATGGTTATGAAGGACAAGGAGCTGAGCATTCTTCCGCTAGAATGGAGCGCTATTTACAGCTTTGTGCTAAAGACAATATGTATGTTGCCAATTGTACGTCACCTGCCAATATGTTTCATTTGTTGCGACGACAAATGAAAGCAACCTTCAGAAAGCCTCTTGTAGTGATGACACCAAAAAGTTTGTTGAGGCATCCGTTAGTGGTTTCTCCTGTTGAAGCGTTTGCTAATGGTTCGTTTCAAATGTTAATAGACGATGTGCAGGTGTCTCCAAAGAAAGTAAAAACAGTAGTGTTTGTTACTGGTAAGTTCTATTATGATTTACTCGATGCAAGGGAGCAACTCGGGAGAGAAGATGTGGCTTTAGTTCGCATAGAGCAACTTTTCCCACTACCGGCTAAGGACATAAGAGCGGTGATAGAGAAATACTCTGGTGCGGATGATTTGGTTTGGGCACAAGAAGAACCAAGAAACATGGGGGGCTATGCACATATGATGATGCATCTGGAAGAGGCTAGACAATTTAGAGCCGCTACCAGACGTCCTTATGGGGCGCCGGCGGCTGGAAGTGCTACCAGGTCAAAAATTAGACACCAGGAAGTTATCGATTTTGTCTTCGATAAATCAAAAAATAATCAAAACAGAATATAAATCTATATACAGTTTCTTTAAAAGTTAAAACATGATTTTAGAAATGAAAGTGCCTTCACCAGGCGAATCCATTACAGAAGTTGAAATTGCAGAATGGTTGGTTCAAGACGGCGATTATGTTGAAAAAGATCAAGCCATTGCAGAAGTAGATAGTGATAAGGCTACGCTTGAGTTACCTGCAGAAGCTAGTGGAACCATTACGCTAAAAGCAGAAGAAGGTGATGCAGTTGCCGTTGGTGAGGTGGTTTGTTTAATCGACACAAGTGCCGAGGCACCTGCAGGAGAAAAAGAAGATTCTAAGACTGAATCTAAGAAGGAGGAGGCTCCAGAGCCTTTAGCCAAAGAGGAACCAAAAGAAACAAAAAGTACTTACGCTACAGGTTCTGCAAGTCCGGCAGCTAAGAAAATTATGGCTGAAAAAGGGGTTAATCCTTCCGAGGTTTCAGGAACTGGAAAAGATGGGCGAATTACTAAAGAAGACGCCATAAATGCGGTGCCTTCTATGGGAACACCATCAGGTGGAAACAGAAGTTCTTCCCGAAGCAAAATGTCTATGCTGAGAAGAAAGGTGGCAGAGCGATTGGTTGAAGCCAAAAATACAACGGCCATGCTCACCACATTTAATGAGGTGGATATGTCTCCAATTTTTGACTTACGAAAACAATATAAGGAGGAGTTTAAAGAGAAGCATGGGGTGAGCCTTGGGTTTATGAGTTTCTTTACACTAGCGGTTGTTAGAGCTCTTAAATTATTTCCTGCCGTTAATTCCATGATTGATGGAAAAGAAATGATCACCTATGACTTTGTAGATGTTAGCATTGCTGTTTCTGGTCCCAAAGGATTGATGGTCCCTGTAATTAGAAATGCTGAGAACTTATCGTTTAGAGGGGTTGAGGCAGAAGTAAAACGTTTGGCATTACGTGCTCGCGATGGGCAAATTACAGTAGATGAAATGACTGGAGGTACTTTTACAATTTCTAATGGTGGAGTGTTTGGAAGTATGCTATCTACACCAATTATAAACCCTCCTCAAAGTGGTATTCTAGGGATGCATAACATAGTTGAAAGACCGGTAGCTATAAATGGTAAGGTTGAAGTCCGACCAGTTATGTTTGTGGCCTTATCTTACGACCACAGAATTATTGATGGAAGAGAATCAGTTGGGTTCCTTGTAGCTGTTAAGGAGGCGCTTGAAAATCCAACCGAATTGCTCATGGATAATGACATTAAAAGAGCCTTAGAGTTGTAATACAAGATTTATATTAAAATAGAAAAGCGCAATTTGACCGAATTGCGCTTTTTTTGCTTCAGGGCTATTTTAACTAACTAGATTAACTAAAAAAAATTAACAAGATGTTTATTGAAATAATTGCTACCACTGAAGCGATGAGCATAATAGTAAATGCATCACCACATCTTTTTTTTGGTTTGCTTAACATGTAACATTTATTAAGCACTGGGCCTTTTAAAAAAAAGCCCAGTGCATATAAGAACTTAAATTTGGGGGATTAATTAATAGCATTGTAAAATTCGTGAAAAAGAAGCTATTTTCTATACGTAGAACTACGTATTTTATAAAAGGATGATCCTGGTAGTGTGATACCAGGATCTAGTATTTTCTGTATGGTTTAATAATAGCGAAATTGTAAAACCAGGAGTCATAAAGGTCTAAATAAAAACAATACGAGTCCATACGTAGAACTACTTAATTTAGAGGAACTTTAAATGACTGTAAGCAAATAAATAAAGTGTCGCCGACTTGGAATCTAAATTTAGCTTCTGTCTGATACTGCTTTTATGCTTTTCAACCGTTCTTACAGAAATTGATATTTCATCGGCTATTTCTTTAGCAGATTTATTGGATGCCAATTGCTTTAAAATATTTCGTTCAGAATGGGTTAACCTATCGAGCATATCGATGCTTTCATCAATTTCTATAAGTGGCAGCAGGTCTTTACTAAAATACGAGAGACATTGATAAACGCGTTCGAGACATTTTTCAATTTCATCTAATGCAAACTCCTTTAAAATATACCCGTAGACATTTGCTTCTCTAGATTTAAGATATATACTGGGACTTTTCTCAAATGTTATTAAAATGACCTTAGTTTTAAGACTGAGTTCCTGGATGTTTTGAGCTATTTCTATGCCCGTCATATGCGGCATTTGAATATCCAAAATAGCAATATCGGGTTCATGGGCTTTTATCAAGGTCATGGCTTCGCGTCCATGTTTTGCCGTCCATTGAACCTTGTGTTTTTTCTCTATTAAAAAATCATGAAGTCCTTTTAGTACCAATGGGTGATCATCAGCAATAAGAACAGTGGGAGAATGTGTCATTTTGATTGGTCAAGTTTTAAATAGAGGTACTTTTTATCGTAATCAATAATGGCTTTTCCTTTTTTGAGGATATCAGCACCAATGATCCCATCTACAGGATTTGCATTATGACTAATAAGCCCTTCATTCACATGAGTAAGATTAAATAATACCAGAGCAACTCGGTTTTTTTTCCATTTACCAATTTTCATTTTATTTGAAGAGGATATTTTGGTTTGCATATTGGAGGCTCCTGCACCAACTGCTTTTATTTCCGAATCTTTTACAGATAAATTAAATCTATCTATGGCTTCAAACCCAACACAAGAATTTGATGCCCCAGTATCCAGAATAAACCGACCCTTAACATCATTAATTGAAGCTCTTATTTCGAAATGATTGGTCTTCGTAAACTTCAATTTTACCTTAGAATAACCCTTGTCTTCCAGAAAGGGAGCAAGCATGGACATAGTCAACTTTTCTGTAAATATACTTATTATAATAATTTACTTTTGCAGCATGACTATTACAGATACACACACCCACCTGTATATTGAAGATTTTGAACAAGATATTGACGCTGTTATTGAACGAGCAAAATCTAAAGGGGTAACAAGGTTTTTTCTGCCGGCCATAGATTCTACTTATTCCAAGGCTATGTTAGATCTTAAAGAGCGCTATCCAGATGAGGTATTTTTAATGACTGGGCTACATCCAACTCATGTAAAGGAAAACTATAAGCTTGAATTGAGTCATGTTGAAAACAACCTTAAAATCTCAGCGTATCATGCTATAGGTGAAATAGGAATAGATTTGTATTGGGATAAGACTACCCTAGAGATTCAAAAAAAAGCCTTTAGATATCAAATTCAATTAGCAAAATCATATGGGCTTCCAATAGTTATTCATTGCAGGGAAGCTTTCAGTGAAATTTTTGAAGTTTTAGAGTCGGAACGAAGTGAGGATTTGTTTGGTATTTTTCATTGTTTTACTGGTACCCTTGATGATGCTAATAAAGCTATTGATCTAGGGTTTAAATTGGGGATAGGTGGAGTAGTGACCTTTAAAAATGGTAAAATTGATAAGTTTTTAGATCAAATTGACTTAGAACATATTGTTTTAGAAACCGACGCCCCTTATTTAGCTCCGGTTCCATTTAGAGGTAAAAGAAATGAAAGTTCTTATTTATCATTCATTCTTGAGAAACTTGAAACAATTTATAAGATCCCTATTAGCGAAATTGCCAAAATAACAACAGCAAACTCAGTTAAAATTTTCAAGGTCTAATATGCATAAACCTAAAATACTTTTAATATATACTGGCGGAACCATTGGAATGGTTAAGAATCCCGAAAACGGGGCCTTAACACCATTTGATTTTGATACCATCCTAGAGCGTATTCCTGAACTGAAATTATTGGATTGTGAGATTAAGACGTTTTCTTTTGATCATCCAATAGATTCATCCAATATGGAACCTAAATATTGGGTAGAGATTGCTGAAATTATTCAATTCAATTATGAGGAAACCGATGGATTTGTTGTGCTGCATGGAAGTGATACTATGAGCTATTCTGCATCAGCGATGTCATTTATTTTTAAAAATCTTTGTAAGCCCGTAATATTTACTGGTTCACAGCTACCGATTGGAGATTTGAGAACTGATGCCAAGGAAAATCTGATTACTTCAATTCACTTGGCTTCATTACAAGCCAATGGTGTAAGTGTGATTCAAGAAGTGGGTTTATATTTTGAATATAAGTTGTACAGAGGCAATCGAACAACCAAAATTAATGCTGAGCATTTTGAAGCATTTGATTCACCCAATTATCCCTACCTGGCAGAATCAGGGGTACGACTTCGTGTTGATGAAAAAATGCTGTTGGAACATAGTAACGAAGGCCCATTGCAGATTCATAGAAACCTGGTAACAGACATTGGCGTATTAAAGTTGTTTCCTGGTATATCAAAGTCCATTTTACAAGGGGTTCTCTCAAGTAAGCTGTTTAAAGGTCTTATAATAGAGACCTATGGTGCAGGTAATGCCACGTCTAGTGATTGGTTTATTAGAAGTCTTGCTCGTGCCATTAAAAATGGATTGAAGGTTATTAATGTGACACAATGTATTGGGGGAAGTGTTCGAATGGGGGAGTATGAAACCAGTTCCAAATTAAAAGAAATAGGGGTAATTTCTGGGGGTGACATGACAACCGAAGCAGCAGTAACTAAACTTATGATCATGTTAGGAATGGACCTTTCTGATTCTGAGTTCAAAAAAGTCTTTGAGAGCCCTATTCGCGGGGAAATCACGGAAAATTAACGTGCTAAATTTTAGTGTTTAAAGTTTTTTTTGTTATTTGCCGCCCTGTAATTTTTTAGACTACAGAGAGGTGGCCGAGTGGTCGAAGGCGCACGCCTGGAAAGTGTGTATACGCCAAAAGCGTATCGAGGGTTCGAATCCCTTCCTCTCTGCTCATGTTTTCTAATTGGGTTACAACTTTTTTTTTATCTTTAACACTTTAACTAATAAATTAAGATTAAGAACAATGAAAAGATTTTTTTCTATCCTAGTTATGACAATTTTCATGGCTATCGGAACTGTAAATGCGAATGCAGCAACTACCGTTTCAGCAACTGCTGATACTGTAACAATGGTACAAGATGATGCTGCTGGAGACGTAAGTTTTCATCAAGAATTAAAAAAGCGTTTTATTGAAGGGGGCCCAGGATTCATGGGTATTGTACTATTGTGTTTAATTCTTGGTTTGGCAATTGCTATCGAGAGAATTATCTTTTTAAACCTTTCTACTACAAATACAAAAAAGTTGACTCAAAATGTTGAGGACGCGCTTGCTTCAGGCGGAATTGAAGCTGCAAAAGAAGTTTGTAGAAATACAAAAGGACCTGTTGCATCTATTTTCTATCAAGGCCTTGATAGAGCTGATGAAGATATTGATGCTGCCGAAAAAGCTGTTGTAGCTTATGGTGGAGTTCAAATGGGTCAATTAGAGAAAAATGTTTCATGGATTTCATTATTTATCGCCTTAGCACCGATGCTTGGTTTCATGGGTACAGTAATTGGTATGATCCAGGCATTTGATAAAATTGAAGCTGCTGGTGATATGCAACCATCTCTTGTTGCTGGTGGTATTAAAGTAGCACTTTTAACAACTGTATTTGGTCTTATTGTGGCTATTATTCTTCAAATCTTTTACAACTACATCATCGCTAAGATTGACAGTATCGTAAATGATATGGAAGATGCATCCATTACGTTAATGGATCTATTAGTAAGACACAAGAAATAATAAGACTAAATAACGCACGTTATGACATTACAAAAAATATCTAAAATCATAGTAGCCATTCTTGGTTTACTTGGTGTCATTTTCCTAGTGAGAATTATCTCTGCTGGAGACGATGCTATCAAGTCTGGCGAAGAGGCGGGTCTAGTTGATCCGATGGCTTATATAGCCTATGTAGTTTTAGGAGTTATTTTAGTATTGGTAATTTTCTTTGTATTAAAGAATTTATTCACTAACACTAAATCTCTAAAAAATACCTTAATAGGAATTGGTGCATTCGCAGCCGTAATCATTATTTCATATGTGGCTGCAGGTGGAGACCCAATGGAATATAAACTTCAAGATGGAATTGCAACTGATGGTCAATCACACATGGTTGGAACAGGTCTTATCGCCTTCTACATTTTGTTAGCGGTAGCTGCAATTTCAATGATATTCTCAGGAGTTAAGAAAGTAATTAGTAAATAACTAGAACTATGGCAAAAAGAGCAGCACCCGAGGTAAACGCAGGATCTATGGCTGACATTGCCTTCTTATTACTTATTTTCTTCCTGGTTACAACAACCATTGAAAAAGATAAGGGTATCTTAAGAAGTTTGCCACCCATTGATGATTCTGAGGTAGAACCTCCAATCATTAAGCAAAAGAATCTTTTTATAGTTCTATTAAATAGACGTGATCAACTTTTGGTTGAAGAAGAAGAGATGGAAATAACGGACCTACGAGAGGCTGCTATTGCCTTCCTGGATAACGGAGGTGATGTAAATGCAGCTGGTGAACGTTGTGACTATTGTCAAGGTGAACGTGATCCCGCTTCTTCTGACCATCCTGATAAGGCGATTATTTCACTTAAGCATGACCGTGAGACTTCATATGGAAAGTATATTGAAGTTCAGAATGAGTTGGTTGCAGCCTACAATTATTTAAGAAATAGAGAGGCCGAACGATTGTTTAACCGAACATTCCAATCCATGTTGGATGAAAAGTCTAAAAATCAATTCTCACCTGATGAGAAACTCAACGAGCAGATTCAAAGAATTAAGGACATGTATCCAATGAAATTATCTGAAGCGGAACCAACAAAATAATAGTAGAGTATGTCTAAGTTTAAAAATAAAAAGAAGGGCGATTTGCCAGCGATATCTACGGCATCACTACCAGATATTGTATTCATGCTTCTATTTTTCTTTATGGTTGCAACTGTAATGAGAGACAATAGTCTTAAAATACAGAATTTGTTACCGTCAGCTGATCAAGTTGAGAAGTTGGAAAAAGATAGAACGATGTTTATCTATGCTGGGAAGCCTAGCGAACAATATAAACAGTTTGGTACCGAAGCGAGAATCCAAATTAATGATGCCTTTACAGGCCTGCCGGATGTGCAACCTGCGGTTTATGAATTTATTGCTGGTACTCGAGAAGAATTAAAAGATAAAATTGTAATAGGTCTGAAGGTAGATAAGGATACTAATGCTGGTTTAGTGTCTGATATAAAGCAGGAACTACGTGAAGCAAATGCCTTGAAGGTAATGTATATTACCAATCAACTTCAGCAGGAATAACACATCTTAATTTATAATTTAAAAGCGCTATGAAAG
Organism: Winogradskyella aurantiaca; assembly: GCF_003362725.1. Classification (GTDB taxonomy): domain Bacteria; phylum Bacteroidota; class Bacteroidia; order Flavobacteriales; family Flavobacteriaceae; genus Winogradskyella_A; species Winogradskyella_A aurantiaca. Next base: position 96,044 of record NZ_QKTV01000006.1, on the reverse strand, counting down.
TAAAAATCATAGCGCTTTTTTTGTAGTTTTAACTCTATGCGAAGTATACTTTTGCTTGTAGTTCTTTTGGCGCCGCTTTCTGCATTATTTTCGCAGCAAACTGAAGAACAAGTACCAAAAGTAATTGATTCACTTTATAGGGAGGATCAGTTCTATGTGGGCCTGACCTACAATGCACTTGTAAGGCTTAATCCTAATGTTACTCAAACGGGGTTCTCTACTGGGTTTCACTTGGGGTTTATAAGGGATATGCCAATTAATAAGAGACGTAACTTTTCAATAGGCCTTGGTGTTGGGTTAAATTCTAATTCTTACATCCAAAATATTGCCATTACACAAACTGATTCAGATTATGATTACAATCTAGTTCCAGAGGGCGTATCTGTTTCCCGTAATAAGTTTACGACGTATATGCTGGATGTACCGTTAGAATTTAGATGGAGAACATCTACTCCTACACAAAACAGGTTTTGGCGGGTATACCCAGGGTTTAAGTTTAGTTATTTGCTGTACAACACAACCAAATTTAGAAGCGAATTAGGCAATGTAGATTTGTCTAATGTTAAAGACTTTAATGACTTGCAATATGGTGTTACAATTGGGGTGGGGTATGGAGATTGGAATTTTCATTTTTATTACGCCCTTAATCCTATATTCAATGAATCTGCTCAATTAGAAGGACAGCCATTAACCATTACAGCAATGAAAATTGGACTGATTTTTTACATCTTATAGCCAGAATTGCAGTAATATTAACTGAGGAAACATGCCTGTGAACATGCCAATAACGAGTTCTGAGTTTGTATGAGCTTTTAAATGCAATCGCGATGTGGCTATAGCTCCAAGTATGATCATCATTAAAGCTATAGTTCCATTAATATTAATTTTAAAATGAACCCCAACAGCAATGGCAAACATGAAAAATCCTGAGGCGGCAATCATATGAATACTAGCCTTTACTTTAAAAATTACTAGGATAAAGCATGCCAGCGAGGAGCACAGGATACCTACAAAAAAATAGTACAACTCAGGTATTTCAGAAGGGGGGAATACACGCCAAAGAATTAAAGCTGTAATGACGCAGTTTAAGAACAAAGGAATTATCCGCTCTCTTGTGGATCTCAAATAAATACTATCTACTTTATTGATTGTTTTCAATAAAAAAAACAGTAAAATGGGAAGTATAAAAGTTAAGATAATCGTCGAAAATATCTTTGCATAACTAATGTTTTCTGGTATAAATCTTGGCGATTTAGACATGTAAAAAAGAACACCCAATAATGGCATAATCAATGGATGAAACACAAATGAAATAGCCCTTAAAACAAAATTGCCCATAACTATATCTTTTTTCTGAGACGCGCTACAGGAATGTCCAGTTGCTCTCGGTATTTAGCTACGGTTCGTCTGGCAATTGGATAGCCTTTTTCTTTTAATATCGCGGCTAACTTATCATCGGTTAGTGGCTTCTTTTTGTCTTCCTCCTCAACTACGGTTTCAAGGATGGTTTTTATTTCTCGGGTAGAAACTTCCTCGCCTTGATCATTGGTCATTGATTCGGAAAAGAAATCTTTAATAAGCTTTGTACCATATGGGGTATCTACATACTTACTATTAGCTACACGTGACACAGTAGACACATCCATGCCAATTTCATCAGCAATATCTTTTAGAATCATCGGTTTAAGTTGCCTTTCGTCGCCCGATAGAAAATATGCCTTTTGATGATTCATAATGGCACTCATGGTCACATAAAGGGTTTGCTGGCGTTGCTTTACTGCTTCTATAAACCACTTTGCCGCATCAAGTTTTTGTTTGATGAATAAAACCGCGTCTTTCTGGGATTTGCTTTTTTCCTTGGATTCTTTGTACCCCTTGAGCATATCATTATAGGCTCTAGACACATGTAGTTCGGGGGCATTTCGTCCGTTTAAGGTTAATTCGAGATTTCCTTCATTAATCCGTATAGCAAAGTCTGGAACCACATGTTCTACCAGTTGTGTATTATTGGAGTAAGAGCCTCCTGGTTTAGGATTGAGTTTTTCAATTTCTTCAATCGCATCTCTTAAGTCGTCCTCCGATATACCGTATTTTTGAACCAGTTTCTGATAGTGTTTTTTTGTAAAGCTATCGAAGGATTCATCTATAATTTTTTGAGCTAATTCAACACTTTCTGAAGCCTCTTTTCTGTGAAGCTGAATACTTAAACATTCTTGCAAGTTTCGTGCACCAACACCTGCAGGATCTAATTTGTGAACAATCGCGAGGACTTCTTCAACTTCATCTTCGGTTGTGTAGATGTTTTGAGTAAAGGCAAGATCATCTGTAATATCTGAAATGGACCTTCTTATGTAACCACTATCATCAACACTTCCTACCAAAAATTCGGCAATGGCTTCTTTTTGGTCATCCAACCTAAAGGTTCTTAATTGCGTTCTTAAATATTCGGTAAATGAAATTCCTGACGCATAAGGAACACTTTTTTCTTCATCATCTGCACTGTAATTGTTGGCCTGAGTGCGGTAATCTGGTATTTCATCGTCACTTAAATAATCGTCAACATTAATGTCGTCCGCCTCAATACGATCATTGTCATTGAGAATATCATCTGAATTATCAAATTCATCCATGCCATCACTTTCTAGAGACTCTTTTCCAGTATCTAATGCTGGATTCTCTTCCAGTTCCTGCTTAAGTCGTTGTTCAAAAGCTTGCGTCGGTAACTGAATCAGTTTCATTAACTGAATCTGTTGCGGAGACAACTTCTGTGATAGCTTGAATTGGAGATATTGTTTTAACATAAACCGGACACTTCAGCTTGGGGTTATTTAAAGAAACAAAAACAATTCAACAAGAGCAACAATTCGCGCTACTTTAAAATGACTGATAATTCTAAAATTCAGCATTTTGGGGAGTACGAGGATAAGGAATTACGTCACGGATGTTAGTCATTCCGGTTACGAACATGACCAGACGTTCGAAACCTAAACCAAACCCAGAATGAACGGCTGTACCAAATTTTCTTAGGTCTAAATACCACCATAATTCTTCTTCGGGAATATCTAAGGCAGCCATTTTTTCTTTTAATACTTCTAAGCGTTCTTCCCTTTGTGAACCACCCACAATTTCACCGATTCCTGGAAAGAGAATATCCATTGCGCGCACGGTTTTTTCGTCTTCGTTTAGACGCATATAAAATGCCTTGATATTGGCAGGATAATCGAACAAAATCACTGGACACTTAAAGTGCTTCTCTACTAAAAAACGCTCGTGTTCACTTTGTAAATCTGCCCCCCACTCATTAATTATATAATTGAATTTCTTCTTTTTGTTGGGTTTGGAATTTCTCAATATATCTATGGCTTCGGTATAGGAAACACGTTTAAAATTATTGTCAGTCACAAAACGTAATTTCTCAATTAAACGCATTGGACTGCGTTCATTTTGAGGCTTTTGTTTCTCCTCGTTAAACAAGCGTTGATCTAAAAACTCCAAATCTTCTTTGTTATGTTCAATAACGTAACTGATAACAGATTTCATGAAATCTTCAGCTAAATCCATATTCCCATCTAAGTCCATAAAGGCCACCTCAGGTTCAATCATCCAAAATTCAGCTAGATGCCTTGATGTATTGGAATTTTCTGCTCTAAAAGTTGGTCCAAAGGTGTAGACTTTACCAAGAGACATGGCGTAGGTTTCCGCTTCTAATTGTCCGGACACCGTTAAATTAGTTTCCTTAGCAAAAAAGTCTTGTGAGTAATCTACATTCCCTTCGTCACTTACTGGTGGGGTTTTTAGATCTAGAGTTGTAACTCTAAACATTTCACCAGCACCCTCTGCATCACTTCCCGTAATGATTGGAGTGTGCATGTTATAGAAACCATTTTCTGTGAAGTACTTATGTACTGCAAATGATAAGGCCGAGCGCAATCTCATAACGGCACTGAATGTGTTAGTTCTAGTTCGTAAATGAGCCTGCTCTCTTAAAAATTCAAATGAGTGTTTTTTAGGTTGTATAGGGTAGCTTTCAGGATCAGAATCCCCATGTATTCTAATACTGTCAACTTTTATTTCTACTGCCTGACCCTTGCCCTGACTTTCAACCAATTCACCAGAAATTTCCACTGCGGCACCGGTAGTAATTCGTTTTAACAATGCTTCATCAAAGCTTTCGAAATCTACCACACATTGAATGTTCTGTAAAGTAGATCCATCATTTACTGCTATAAACCGGTTAGCTCTAAATGTTCTAACCCAACCCTTAATTGTAATTTTCTGTAAAGCCGGCTGAACATTTAATAGATTTGAAATTGATGAGGTTTTCATTAATATCGTGTTATCTGTTTTATTTCTTTTTTTTCAGGTACATTCTTGCTTCTACATCACCATCATCAGGAATAATATTAATGGCTGGTTTTTTAAGAACCTCCTTATTGGCAATACTTCTTTCTAATGATAGTAATAGCGAGGGCAATAATAGTAAATTGGAAAGCATTGCAAAGAGTAAAGTGACGGAAACTAGTGCTCCTAAAGCTACAGTTCCCCCAAAACTGCTTATGGTGAATACAGAAAACCCAAAGAAAAGGACTATTGATGTATAGAACATACTTACACCTGTTTCTCTTAAAGCGGCATAGACAGACCTTCTAATTTTCCAATGGTTGGCCTGCAGTTCTTGTCTATATTTTGCCAGGAAATGAATAGTGTCATCAACAGAAATCCCAAAAGCAATGCTAAATACCAGTATTGTAGATGGTTTTATGGGTACACCAACATATCCCATAAGACCAGCGGTAACTAATAGTGGTAATAAGTTTGGTACTAACGAGACAATAATCATTTTAACCGATCTGAACATATAAGCCATGAACAGTGATATTAAGAAAATTGCAAGTGATAGTGAGATGACTAGGTTTCTAACTAGATATTTGGTCCCTTTTTGAAAAACCAGAGCCTTTCCTGTCATGGTTACACCATATCGTTCTTCAGGAAAAATCCGATTTATTTTGTTTTGTAAGTCTTCTTCAATACGTTCCATTCTATCAGTACCAACATCTTTCATAAAAGTGGTAATTCTAGCATATTGTCCTGTACTGTCTACAAAACTTTCCAGCAGGTCAAGGTTTGAGCCAGAATTTTTAGCATATGATAAAATAAATGTGTTCTCTTGACTTGTTGGTAATTGGTAGTATTTTGGATTGCCATTGTAATAGGCTTGTTTAGAATACTTAGCTAATCCAACCACTGATACTGGCTGGGATAATTCAGGTATTTCAATAATTAATTCCTCAAGCTCGTTCATACGCTTGAGGGTACTTAACTTCATTACACCTTTTTTTCGTTTGGTATCAATCATAATCTCCAAAGGCATAATACCATTAAATTCCTGCTCAAAGAATCGAATATCCTGAAAGAACTGGGTTCGCTTTGGCATATCCTCAATCAAACTTCCTGAAATCCTGATTTGGTAAATACCAATAATACTCAAAATGATAAGCATGAGTCCAGTTACATAGATTGTAATGCGTCTATGTTTTACCATCGATTCCATCCAGTTTACAAATCCACCAATCCATCGTTTGTTAAGGTGCTCCAGATGGCGCTGTTTGGGAAAGGGAAGAAATGTGTAAATAATGGGTATAATGAGTAAGCAAAGGATAAAGATTGCCAGTATACTCAAGGAGGCAACAATACCAAATTCCTTAAGTAGTTTACTCTCGGTTAGTATAAAGGTAGCAAACCCTGAGGCTGTTGTTACATTGGTCATCAGCGTTGCATTACCAATTTTAGTGATAACACGTTGTAAGGATTTAACCTTATTACCATGAGACTTAACCTCATGTTGGTATTTATTGATTAGGAAGATACAATTGGGTATTCCTATAACAATGATTAAAGGGGGTATTAAGGCCGTTAGAACTGTAATCTCATAACCTAAAAGACCTAAAATACCAAAAGTCCACATGACACCAATACAAACCACAATGAGTGAAATGAAGGTTGCTCTGAATGATCTGAAGAAAAGGAAAAAAATCAGAGACGTGACAAGTAGGGCAGCCCCAATAAATAGTCCAATCTCATCAATAATACTTTGTGAGTTGAGGGTTCTGATGTATGGCATACCAGAAACCCTAACATCCATTCCAGATTCTTTTTCAAATTCTTCAATTCTCTTTTGAAGAATATCTATGATGAAAGTCTTACGAGCCGCTGTATTAACAATGTCCTTTTTTAAGGAAATAACAGATCGGAGTGTTCGGGTTTCCTTGTTATAAAGAAAGTTGTCGTAAAAAGGGAACTTCTCAAATAGCTCTTTTTCTAACTTGGACAACTGCGCCTGGTTTTCAATAGAGTCCTTTATGAACGGTGATAATTCAAACCGCTCTTCCACTGTGTTTTTTGAAAGTTTTTGCAGATCTTTAATAGAGATTACTGCATCAACTTCGTCGTAGGCTTTAAAAGACTCTGAAAGCTTATTCCAGGCATTAAGCTTTTCAACTGTGTATAGGGAAGAATCCTTTACCCCTATAACTATTAAGTTTCCTTCTTCACCGAAAATGCTAAGGAAGTTATTGTATTCTAGATTAACCTCATGGTCATCGGGTAACAAATTGGCTTCGGTGTAGGTGAAGCGCATATGCTTCCATTGCATACCTAATAAAACAGTAGCGACAAGAATCGATATAAGAATAAGAACTTTATTCCTAAGAATTAACCTGGCTACAGTTTCCCAAAATCTGGTTGTCAATAGTTTGAACATACGGGCTTAAAATCAGCGGCAAAGGTAGGAAAAAGCAGAGGATTACTGTTAATCTTAACAATTTAATCACCCGTTTAAAACGTAAGATTAAAAGTAAATTTAAAAGATAAATTATCCTCCCAGACAGGGAGGTGATAACTACCGTAGCGATAAGCGAAACTTAAACCAAAACCAAAAATGAGCTTATTAATTTCAAAACCAGATTCAGAATAAAATTTGTCGAGCGTGTCAAATGTTATATTCTGATGTCGATCAATATTGTTCATGTCACCAATGGCATGTCTTGTAATAAGTACAAGTTGTGGCTTAAACCATTGTGTTACTTCAAAAGGTTTTAGAAAGTGCTTAAACTGGAAAGTGGCAAATCGATCACTAAAAAACTCATTGAAATACATGGTTTCAAAACTATTGAGGCCAGCAACAGTAAAGCGTTGTAGTATAGTTGTCTTATTGATGTTATTAGGATAGGCATGATATAAATTAGTGAGTGGCGTCTCACCAACTGCCAATCCTGCTACAATAGTAAACCTTGAGATGGCCCTGTTTCTATGGAAAATTTGATAAACCGTTCTAAAATCTATTTTACTAAAGTTGAAATCACTTTTAAAGAGCCCTTTAATACTTTGAGTACCCTGTAACGTAAATTTAGGATAGCCATCCTTCACCTCGACTAGGCGCTTGTCATCATATTCATAAACACTAAATGGTGACCACTGCAGGCTTAATTTCAGAAGACTTTGATCGAATCTTCGAAACTCCTGATTGTTCAAAACAAAAATATAGTCGTATGTGGGGGTGACATCACTTACAGCAAATCGCAATTCGGATAAAAGATGGTTTGTGATTTTATGTTCTATTGAGACTGCATGGGTTAAATGCTTGTGAAACAAGCTTATATTAATGAGTCGTGGTTCAAAAAAAGAAAAGAAGCGTTTGTCCGTTAAAAAAGTAGAACTCCCCGTTTCTGTAATATCGTTTGTATAACTGTAGTTCAACCATGAATTAGAGTTCAGTTGCCCTAATCTCATACCGCCTCCAAAACTGTATTTCCAGGTCTGGTCTTTAAACCCATACGCAAAATATCCATTCAAGCGGAATCGTTTGGATAATGCGTCAGTAGTAATACCGCCAAGCCCTGTTCTTACACCTTCGTATTGATTGAGTTTAAAAAGAGATCTTAAATCAATTTTAAAATATTTGGTTGGGAAATATCCAACACCAATATTACTAAGAAACTCTACTTTTTTAAGTGAGTCATTAAAGATGGTTTTTTTTTCAGCTTCGCTGGGGACTTGGGCCTGAATTTGTATTGTTACAAAAAGAATAAAGACAATACAAAAGGCTCTTAGCATTAAGATGATATTAAATGAGGAAAGAACAAAAAGAAATAACTGCTCATTAAACAGTCATGATCTCATTTTCTTTAGTATCTAGAATGGCATCGATCTTCTTAACGTAGTTATCTGTCATTTCTTGTATATCAATCTCAGCATTGGATTGAACATCTTCAGAAGCATCTGATTTTTTTATATCATGATTTGCTTCTTTCCGGGCATTTCTCACCCCGATTTTGGCATCCTCGGCCTCGGCTTTAGCTTGTTTTGCAAGCTCCTTTCTACGTTCTTCTGTAAGTGGTGGCACATTAATAATAATGGATTCACCATTATTCATTGGATTAAACCCAAGATTGGCGATCATAATCCCACGTTCAATTTCTTGAAGCATTGTTTTTTCCCAGGGTTGCACCGTAATAGTTCTACCATCAGGTGTGTTGACATTAGCCACCTGATTTAATGGGGTCTGCGATCCATAATACTCAACCATAACACTGCCTAACATAGAAGGGCTTGCCTTTCCAGCTCTAATGTTAACAAGTTGTTTTTCCAAGTGATGAACAGCTTTGTCCATTGCTTCCTTAGCTGTATCCAGAATAAATTGAATCTCTTCTTCCATGATTAAAAACTTATAGATCTACAGTGGTTCCTATTTTTTCACCCGATATGAGCTTCAAAAGGTTACCCTTTTTATTCATATCAAATACAATAATAGGTAATTTGTTTTCTTGACTCAAGGTAAAAGCGGTAGTATCCATCACTTTTAACCCTTTTTTAAGGACTTCTTCAAAGGTAATATGGTCAAATTTAATTGCTGATTCGTCTTTTTCCGGATCAGCTGTGTAAATTCCATCTACCCGAGTTCCTTTTAAAATAGCATCTGCTTCAATCTCAATAGCTCTTAGTACCGCAGCAGAATCAGTTGTGAAATAAGGGTTTCCTGTTCCACCGCCAAATATAACGACGCGTCCTTTCTCAAGATGACGTATGGCTCTCCTTCTAATGAAGGGTTCAGCAACTTCATTGATTTTTATAGCCGTCTGAAGTCTTGTTGGAAGTCCGGAATCTTCTAAGGCTCCTTGGAGAGCAAGGCCGTTTATAACAGTTGCCAACATGCCCATATGATCTCCTTGAACTCGATCCATACCAACACTTGCCCCAGCAACACCTCTAAATATATTGCCGCCACCAATGACAATTGCTACCTCCACACCTTTGTCAACAATATCTTTAATATCCTTGGCGTATTCAGCTAATCTTTCAGGGTCAATTCCATAATTTCGATTGCCCATTAATGCCTCTCCAGATAGTTTTAAGAGTATTCTTTTAAATTTCATCAGTGCTAATAATCGGTTAAATTCAGTTTTTCGAAGTTTAGCAAAACTAAACAATTATTAACTTCTTTAAAAGCTAATTAAGTCTAAGAAAAAAGCCTTTTCAATACTGAAAAGGCTTTTAAATTGTATGTATAAGCTAAAATCTAGCCAAGAGCTACGCGCTTGAAACTGGTAACAGCTACATCTCCTATAGTCTTTACATAATCCTTAACGCTAACCTTGCTATCCTTGATGAAAGCTTGATTTACTAAGGTGTTATCTTTAAAGAAACGCTTTAATTTACCTTTGGCAATATTATCCAACATTGCTTCAGGCTTTCCTTCCTGACGTAATTGGTCTTTAGCAATCTCGATTTCTTTTTCAATCACTGCGGCATTAACTTCATCCTCATTTAAGGCGATTGGATTCATGGCAGCAACTTGCATCGCTACATCCTTAGCAACTACTTCAGCACCCTCAGCACTAGCAGATAAACCAACTAAAGTTGCAATCTTGTTTCCAGCGTGGATATAAGAACCAACAAACGGAGCTTCTATTTTTTCAAAAGCATTGATGTCTAGTTTTTCACCAATAACACCAGTCTGCTCGATTAATTTATCTGCAACAGTCATACCATTGAAATCCGCTGCTAAAAATTCTTCTTTAGAACTGTAATTTAAAGCAAGTTCAGCTAATTCATGTGCTAAGTTTACGAAGTTTTCGTTCTTACCAACAAAATCAGTTTCACATCCTAATACGATAGAAACTCCAGAAGTACGAGCACCATTTACTTTTGAAATAGCAGCTCCTTCAGTAGACTCTCTGTCTGCTCTTTTAGCAGCAACCTTCTGTCCTTTTTTACGTAAGATCTCGATAGCCTTATCAAAATCCCCGTTAGCCTCAACTAAGGCTTTTTTACAATCCATCATTCCAGCGCCTGTAGCTTTTCTTAGCTTATTAACTTCGGCAGCTGTAATTTTTACTGTATTTTCCATTTTATTCCTTTCTAGCGAAATGCTAAACTATTAAGTTATTTATTCTTCTTCTTGTACTGCAGCAGCTGCAACTACTGGCTCAGCTTTTGGAGCTGGAGCAGCCTCGGCCTTTGCCGCTTGATTATCTTTTTCTGCACGCTCAGATTTTCTTTCTGCTAAACCATCTGCAATTGCTGAAGTCACAATCCCTAAAACTTTATCAATAGATTTAGAGGCGTCATCATTAGACGGAATTAAAAAGTCAACCTGACGAGGGTCTGAATTGGTATCAACCATAGCGAAAATTGGAATGTTCAATTTTTGAGCTTCCTTAATAGCAATATGCTCTCTTTTGATATCAACTACAAAGATCGCACCTGGTAAACGTGTCATATCACTAATAGAACCAAGGTTCTTTTCTAATTTGGCACGTTGACGATCCACCTGTAAACGTTCTTTCTTAGAAAGTGAGTTGAATGTTCCATCTTTCTTCATACGATCGATAGAAGCCATCTTCTTTACGGCTTTTCTAATCGTTACAAAGTTCGTCAACATACCACCTGGCCAACGCTCTGTAATGTAAGGTTGATTAACGGCTGCAGCTTTCTCAGCAACAATGTCCTTAGCTTGTTTTTTAGTGGCAACGAAAAGAATCTTCTTTCCAGACGCAGCAATCTTTTTAAGCGCTTCAGAGGCTTCACTAATTTTAGCTGCAGTTTTGTAAAGGTTGATAATATGGATGCCATTGCGCTCCATATAAATGTAAGGAGCCATGTTTGGATCCCATTTTCTTGTGAGGTGACCAAAGTGTACACCTGCTTCTAGTAGATCTTTTACTTCTACGTTTTCCATTTTTGTAATAGTTTACGTTCTGTTGAATTAGCAATGATAAGGTGGAAGCTTTCGCCTGCCCTAACCATTTAGATGCTAAACTAAACTCCGACACTTTGGTCGTGAGCAACAAACACTGGTTAATAAATGCTCGTTTTACCGAGCTTGATTCAAAAAATAAAGAACATTCAGAACCTTGAAACAAGGTTCTGAATATAAGTTGTTGGATATTAACGTTTAGAGAACTGGAATTTCTTACGCGCTTTCTTCTGACCGAATTTCTTACGCTCTACCATTCTTGGATCTCTTGTTAATAGACCTTCTGGCTTTAATATTGCTCTGTTTTCAGCATCTAACTCACACATTGCGCGAGATAAAGCTAAACGCACGGCTTCTGCCTGGCCGGTGACACCACCTCCATATACGTTAACAGTAATATCAAAGTTGCCATCATTGTTAGTCATGACTAAAGGTTGGTTAACCTTATACTGCAATGGGGCAGTAGGAAAATATTCCGCCATGGCTTTTTTGTTCACCGTAATGTTACCTTTTCCTTTGGCAACATATACACGGGCAACAGCCGTCTTTCTACGGCCGATTTTGTGAATTACTTCCATTAATTAAAATCGTTTAAATTAATTGCTTTAGGTTTTTGAGCTTCATGTGCATGCTCAGCACCTTCAACAACAGTTAGGTTACGGAACAACTCTGCTCCAAGTTTGTTTTTAGGTAACATGCCTTTCACAGACTTCTCTACTAATCTTGTTGGATCTTTTTCAAACAACTCTGTAGCAGATAAGCTTCTTTGTCCACCTGGATAACCTGTATGACGGATATAACTTTTATCTGTCCATTTGTTACCAGTTAAGTTGATTTTTTCTGCATTGACAACAATAACGTTATCACCACAATCAACGTGCGGAGTAAAGTTTGTTTTGTGTTTACCTCTTAGTAGGATTGCTACTTTAGAGGCTAGGCGACCTAAGTTTTGTCCATCAGCATCAACAACAACCCACTCCTTGTTAACAGTAGCTTTGTTTGCTGAAACCGTTTTGTAACTTAATGTGTCCACACTAAATAGTTTTGATTATTAAACATTTCCTCTTCCGAAAAAGAGTTTGCAAATTTATGATAAACTATTGGATAAGCCAACTCTTTGGATATCTTTTTTACCCTTGATATTCAGTTAGTTTAACTATCAATTAAAACAAAAAAAAAGAGGCGCCATCATGGACGCCCCTGATATATTTAGAATCGCGTTTTATTCTGCTGGGCGAACATCCACAATTTCATACATATCTTTACCATCTACTTGTATTGGTTGATAGTACGTTTCTCCAAACTGTACATAGGTTTGTTCACCAATTTTTACTTCTTCTCCACCTTCAGGAAGGTTAGGCACTATAGTTCCTGCAGTAGCAGGAATAACGATGTAGCCATCTTCATTTTGCTCATAGAAGGCTCCAGCTACATAATAATTAGTCTTGTCGCTGCCATCGATTTCAACCTTTTCGGCCTCTTTGGGGATTTCAGGTACTTGAGCACCTACAGGGGCTTGCACAGCCACAAAACCTTCAGGGGTTTTCAAGTAATAGGTCCCATTGTCATAATGGTATTCTTCTTCCTCCTCTTTCTCTTTGTTATTATCTCCGCTGTCTACAATACTCACTATAATGGCTGTGGTGGCAATAGTAGCTACAAAGTACCCCCAAGGGTGATACCACGATCCCCAGTAAAATGGAGTATAGGGATGCCAAAAATAGGGCCTATGGCAATAGTAATGAAATCCACCATAGCGGTATGGAGGTCGTACGTAGGCACGCGTACCTCCTCTAACATAGGTGTTTCGATTGTTTATGGTAACATTTTTGCTCCGATCTATATTAATGTTGTTTTTGTTCCCGACCCGATTGTTATTTCCCTTATTGCTTCGATCAACATTTCTGGTGTTTTTACTGCGGTCTGTAGATCGGTTGGTAGCTCTATTCTTAGAATTAGTAGTACTGCGATTTGAAGTTCTATTCTTTACATTCGAAGTCTTTTTGTTGGTGCTGCTAGATCTATTTGTTGATTTATTTCGGCTCCCATTAAAAGACCTATTTGAGGTTGACGATCTGTTAGTTGAACGATTGGTAGTCTTCGGTTTTGTTGTTCTTGATCTATTTGTAGATGGACGACTCACATTTCTACTCTGGTGTGACATTGAACGTCCGCCACCACCACCATGACGCATACGTTGTGCTTCAAGATGTTCTGGTGTTAAGAGAAGTAAAAAGGCGAATATAAAACCTAAACTTATATGTAAATATTTTGAAGACATCTGGCTGTGAAATTAAGATTTAGACATGATACTTATTAATTTGGCATTTTTTGGTGGCGTAAATTCAAATACCTCATCAGGTATGTAAGGATTAAAGGACCAGTTAGCAAAAGTTCCTTCGTGTTGCATGTGATTATTGTCCTTTTCAATAAACAAATATTTATGAGGAAGATACATAGCGTCATTGGTAATCCAAATTTGTAAACTCGTTTCTTTATTGAAAGCCATGACATGAAAGCACTCCACATTTTCAACAGTCTTAAGCCCTAAAAATTTCACATGATCAAAATAGTCCAGAATGTCATCTGTTAAGTCAGGATAAAATATGTCAATTGCTGGAAATTTTATTCCGAACTTGGCATTCACCGAATCAACCATTTTTATTGTAGTATCAGGTACTTCAAAACGAACATAGTTGTTTTCATCAAAAGAATAATACGTTAGGTATTCACTATTATACCAAATTGCTCTATTGCCTTTATCACCATGACTATGGATGGTCATTTTACTTGGACCATTAAACTTCATCGAATGGGTTCCAAAATGGCGCTCGTTTTCAAAAAGATCGTTTTCAAAGTCATTTTCGGTTCTTACATCAACAGAAAGTGAATTAAGATCGCCAATAACTCCTGTCATTTTGTCCAGTAGACGTACGGCTATCGAGTCAACCTCGCCCGTATTTTGAGCCTGTAGAAATGAAGACAGTAATATGCAAATTATGAAGGTGTTACGTTTTATCATCATGATTTAATTAAGATGGAGAAAGATATAAAAAATTGATTAAGAATTATATAGCATTAATTAATGTTTACTCGATTGTTGTTGGTGGATGACATTCCTTTTATAAATGGGATTTCGAAACCAATTACAAACTGAATTCTTGATGAAGTAATTTTTGAGTTATCTGCTACACCGGTGTTAGGCGGTTCAATAAAATCATTATCAGAAATTGAAATACTGTTAGTGCCACGTGTATAGGTAAGACCAAAAATTAGACTTGCCCATTTAAATTTCCAATCCACACCACCACTTAAATGGATATAGTTAGTGCCGGCACTTAATTCGTCAGCATTAGTTGTTACCAAATCAAAGTAGTTAGTCTCACCTCCAAGCGAGTCAAAATCTGTACTAAATCCAAATAGGGCTGAAAAATTCTCTTCAATATACAATTCACCTCCTACACCAAAATTGGTTACAAACCGCCTTTTCTCATTGAAAATAACATCTGTAGGTTGGCCATTGATTTCCAATTGTGGAATGTCCAATCTTGAATATTCACTTAAGCTGGACATAAAATCAAGATTAAGATGAAGTCGACTTCTTCCTAGTTTTATACCAGCACCTGCTGAAATACCATAAGGAATGCGACGACGAGCCTTAATATTTTCGGATTCAAAATCGAACAGTAGATCACTATTGTCTTGAGTTCCTGCTTTAACAAGAGAAAGTCCATAACTCCCGCTGCTTGCTACTTCCAGATAAGGTAAATTAATATTAATGCCTATGTCGACCTTTTCAAATCTATAATCGGCACCTATTTTAACATGGAAGCCATAAGACCGTTGATCAAATGAGTATTGAAATTGTTCTGAACTTACTTGCTCAGTTGTAAATTGAAAGTCCTGGCTATAGGACCTAATTCCACGATATTTATAGTAGCTGCCAAATAAGGAAATTCCAATACTTAAATCGTCATTTAATTTGTTGGCCCAACTTAGCCCATACCAATCGTCTCTTATGTCATTTCCAACGCTAGTTTTTAAAAGGTAAGCCTCAGCATCTGGAAATTCATCTAGAATTCTATCGTTCAATTGAGAGTAGGTTGAGGATATATCTCTGTTAACCCGATATTTGGCTAGAAAAACGTAAGCAAATCTTTGATCAAATAGACTAAAGGTACCTCCAAGCAACGATGGCACTCCAGTAAATGTCCCCCGGTTTACAGGGTCACCATCCGTTATTAAAGGATCAATATTGAGTTGATTATACTGAAAGGCCCTGGCATTGAAAGCAAATCCGTTGTTTTCAATTAAAGAAAGTCGGGCGGGATTGTAATATGTTAGACCAATATCTGTAACACTTCCTGTGACATTTCCAGTTAAAAGTATTGATCGGTTACCGTATTGATTGTACTTATAATTTCCCTGCTGTCCATAGGCTATAAAAATTAAGAAGAACCAACAAATCCTGAAGAAGAGTTTTATCATAAGTTTTTGCGCACCAGGTCATTAATCCTTCAACATCTCAGCAACCGTAGGTATGTTTTCAATTAATTCTGTCCTTGAAACGGCCAAGAAATATAGCTCTAATTGATAAAACTGCATGGCGACCTTTCCGCCATGGGACTTTATAAACTTATTACTGTATTGGGTCATAAGTCTATTGAAATCGATGTTTAGTTTTTCGGCTAATTTCAAATGGCTAGCTGCCTGTTCATTACTCATATTAAAATAGTCTTGAGAGTAATTTTTAACGATTTCAAAGCGTCTCATTTCTAAGTCAAAGCGTTTAGCTTCATATTCGTTGTAAGTGGCCCAAAAATCTTTGTTAACAACCTCACCTATAAACTCTTCAAATATTTCTCGTTTCTCCATTTTATAGATTTCCTGCTCCATTTGATAGTCCTCAATGGTCATCTGGGCATTTGTTTGAAAAGACATCAACATAAAAGTTAAGGCAATAAATAGAGTTTTCATGTGATTGGAATTTTTAATAGAATTCAATTTACAATAAGTTTCTGTGTGGTACTGTATCTGTCCTGAGAATTTGTCAGGACAACAAGATACAATCCTCTGTCTATATTAGTGATAATTATAGGGTCTCCATGAGTTTGCTCTATTATCAGTTGACCAGAGGAGCTGTAAACTTCCACCCTTGAAACGTCATTTTTGAAAAAAATCATATCTGAACTTGGATTTGGATAAAAACCTGTGGCATTGAGGTTAGAATCAGATATACCCAACGAATTTGAGGTGTAGCTAAATAGAGCAGGGTTATCGGAATTAAAAACTTCAGACGTAAGGTAAAAATCAGATAATCCTAATGGGGCAATAGCTTCAATTTGACTTGATAAACCGTTAGGAGTTGAAATACTTGTTTTTACTGAAGTACCATTTGAAAATTGACTTCCTGAAAAACCGGTTAGTTCAATTATAAAAGGAGAAAAACCAAATGGAACAATCGAGATGTTGTATCCAGTTAGTAGAACAGTTGACTCGTCAATACTTACGGTGCCGCTTGTAACTAACCCATTAATATTAATCGAGTCTGTTATATCCAATTCATAGTTGCCTGGTGTTTTGGACAATTCATATACACTAGTGTTTTGAGATGTCCATTGTTTTGTAAATATGTAAAGATTATCCTGAAAACTAATTAGCCCCTCTGCATCATAATCAGTGCTTGCTGTTGTGGGGGTGAAATCAACTTGATCTTTATAGGAAAACTCAATAACCTCAGCAGTTACTGAATTGAAATTTAAAACATCGCTTATCAGGACTTTATAAATTTTAAGATCTGTTCTGCTACCAGAATTATTGCCAAAGTCGGCTATATAAATAAAGGTGTCGTCCGCAGCTAAATCCTCCCAGTCAACATTAGTTGCATTGGAAATAACAATTGTTCGTTCCACATTGCCGGTTGCTGTGTCTACTTGATAAAGTTCATTCCCACCTCCAGAATCGTTATGAGTTATTAAAATATCATTGACGTATACAATCCCAGAGGATTCATTTATACTATTGTTAAGTGTGCTGACTACTGGTAGTTGTTGTGCGCTAGTACTAATGGTAATTAGTAATAAGCTTATCCAGATATACTTGATCATGAGGCTATTTCTTAATTATAAAAATATAATTAAAATGACCAAAATCAAATGAATACCAACGATTTACTTATTCGAAGATAATGGGGTCTGGATAAAAAGCTGCAACTGCAAACCACATACTCATGAATGAATTTGTTGATTGCAATATAGTTCCACTGCGTGGTCCTGATATAGCTTCTCCAAAGATGTTCCAAACAGTACCCTCATTGTCTTCAAAAAAAGCTTCTGAACCATTATGTACAAAATTAAACTCCAAATTGTTTTGATCACCACTGAGCAAGAACGCATTCATTACATCGGCATTTCCAACTATTAGATAACGGTCATTTATAAAAGAATCTTTGACAACACGTCCACCTTCAAAGCTAGAAAACTTGTATACTTTAGCCCGATTTCCATCTTTTACGGCCAGAATTCTTTGCTTATTGGGCAGTTGAGGGTTTATAATCGAAGGGGTGAATAAAAAGAAATCATCCACATCTAAATAAGCTCCATAGGGATAAGTACCATATGGTCTTGAGAAACCGGTATCGGCATTTAAAACAAGAGCATTCGGATACATGGCCTTGATAGTACCCCAATTGGTTTCAATAACTTCATGTTTAATAGGCACCTGGCCGATTGATTCACCATTGACACATAATTCCAAAATTTGTGACCAGTTGCTATCCGTTTCTCTATCATAAAGAATAAGATTGGCGTTGTAAAGAAGTCCGGAAACACCAAATGATGTAAATGTAGTACCTACTTGACTTTCCCAAGCAAAAGCCGTGCCAGTTAAAGGGCAATAAGAAAGCGTAAGTCTATCTGCACTAAATGTATCATTAACAATTTCATGATAGTCTAAAATAAAGTGTGGATAGATTTTAACATTATTTCCAACCTTAAGTGCCACCACAAGGTCATTATCATTAATTTGAGAATCAAAAGATGCGACGGAAGAGAATTTTGGATCATCAATGGATGGAATTCCGTCCTTACCAGGGCCACCATCTCTAACTTCATTAACGGGAATAAGCCATTCTGATGACCCCGCTGTTCCACCGTTGGGATTTTCGTTAGATTCAGTATTTTCTTGATTTCCTTGCTCTCCGATACCTTCGGAATCATCACTGCAACTGAAGTTTATTACTAAGGAAAGGACGATTGCATATTTTATCAATTTCATACTATTGGAATTTTTCAATTTTTGGTTTACTCAAAAGGGAATAAATGAAGCCAGTTGTTATTCTATATGTTGGTGTTAATTGAAGACCATCAGGAACTGCATATAACGGTAGTTCTGCAGTAGCATAAAGATTTAAATTTCGGGCCACAATAACTGAGAGATTCGGCATTATAAAGACCCAATTTCCACCAGTATTTGGAAGGGAATTGGTGTTTATCCTGTCTTTTTGAGCATTTCTGTATTTGAACGTAAGACTTGGATTTATTAAGGTACTTTTTATAAGGAATTGATCTACTAAACCTAAATAAGCCTGGAATTCGTTACCAAATTTATAAGCTGAATTTCCAAGATATTCAGAATTAGTGCCTGTATGCCTGAATACCGCCCTTAAAGATAGACTAAGACTAGGTCTAAAATTCAATTGTTGGATAGCCGTTAAAACATAGAGTAAATCCCAGGCCCCGCTGCCAGGTTGCAGATCGGCATTTAATACAATGCCCTGATCGTTTGTCTCTGTAGTAGATCCAAGAGGCACCTTAACTCCTAATCCTAATCTAAGTGTGGTAGGTAGTTGAGGGTCAGCAATAAGAGCAAAATTACCTAAAACCACAGCATCACCAATACCAGAGGTTTGGTCCAGGTTTTGGTTTCCAAATTGTGTAATACGCCTGGTTTGTTTTACCCATGTAAACAGGCCTTCAACCGTGAACTTCGTTCCAAAAGAATGCCCAATATTAAGAAGGATTGAAGTTGTTGTTCGCAGTCTGGAATTATCGTTTAAAGTTTCTCCTTTGTTTTTTAAGGTATTGAGGTAATTATAATCGTAACTCAAACTAAAGAGGGTAGCATCAGCGTCAGAAAAATTTAGGCCTATGTTATTAGACAAAGGAATCCCGCCTGAACAGCAAGTCTGAGCATTTGCTATTCCGGCGCAAATAAATGAGATTACAACAAAAAAGTTTCTTAAGAAGACCAAACCACAATTATCATAGAGTTTGGACGCTTGAAAATGATTAAGCTTACATAATTATTTTGTTGCCCTTAAGATTCGGTCATTAATTGAACGACCAATTCCAGTTTCTGGCAATTTCTCAATTATGATTACATCAAGATCAATAGCATCTAATTGATGCATGGCATCATATAGTTTTTGAGCTGCTTCTTCTAGATTACTGGATTCAGATAATGATAGTTCTGTTGATACTTCAGGGAAATTCTTTTTTGGGCCAAACGACAATAGACCTATCTTTTTATACTCAAGAGTTTTAAGCGTTTTTTGAATTGAATCTGATAATATAGTTGTTGTTTTTGGGGCATAATGCCGCTCTAACATACCAGGTGCGTCGGGCAAAACTTCCTTTTTGTTGAGAATGGAGACGGGTCCGATAATTGCTTCAATTTCTTCAATACTTAAGGTTCCTAGGCGATAAACAATAGGATCTTCTCCATTAAACCCAACAATAGTGGACTCAATACCTTCTTTACAAGCACCTCCATCTAAGACCATCTTAATCTTTTTTGAAAAGTACTTTTCCACATGTTCTGGGCGAGTAGGACTGATATTGCCAAACGGATTGGCACTTGGGGCTGCTAGTGGAAAATCTAGAGTTTTTAGGAGTTTTAATGTAACAGGGTGGTTTGGAACTCTAACGGCTACAGTATCTTTTCCTGCTGTTATTAAAACAGGAACGGTTGGTTTCTTGTTTAAAACTAAAGTCAGAGGCCCAGGCCAAAATTTCTTGGCTAACTTGCTCGCCTTCTCCGGAATTTCCATGGCTACGTTTTCTAGATAGTCTGAATCTGGAATATGGACAATTAAAGGATTAAATAAAGGACGTTCCTTGGTTTTAAAAATTTGTTTAATGGCTGTTTCGCTATAGATATTGCCAGCAAGACCGTAGACGGTTTCTGTAGGAATAGCAACAAGCTCATTTGATTCGAGTAATTGCTTTGCTCTGTTAAGATCTTTAGATATTATGCTCATTCAAGAATTCAATAACAAGTAGTATTAAAAAACATGGTGAAGGCTAAATTGAAGTTGATTTTTGGAAACTGCATCTGTAGTTTGATTCATCCAACCAAATTGTAATCGCAAATTAGTCTTAATAGCGTAACCAAGTCCAACATAGAGTCGGTTTCTGTCAAATAATTCAACTGTATGGTCATTACCAATTGATTTTTGACCATTTACAAATATTTCATTGTAGAGTGCCAAGTATATAGCATTTTTTGTGAGCGCCACTTGGTTAAGAGGAATATTGAGGAATAGGTTATAACGCACTCGTGTTCTAAAGTCCTGAGTTTCTACGAAGCGCTGTTCAAATCTAAACCGATGATTAAAATAAAGCCGTTTACCTAATTTAGAAGGGAATATGGCCTCCTGGTATATTCTATGCTCATTGGTGGTTTCAGAATTGTCAGCTCCTTCTTCTCCAGTCAGTATAAATGCATAACCTACTGTAAATTTGATATTAGTATTTACAGGCCTGTAAGTAACTCCTCCTCTCAATAGTAATTGCTCTAGATCACCAATAATATTCCAATTGCGATATTGCAAATCGCCTTGAAACCCAAATTGAGATTCGTTTATCTGGGTATCCCAGAAATACATGTACCATGCGCCAAGTTTGCCATTATTGCTTTGACTATTTCCAGTGATTGCAAAGCCAATCAACAATATCAAACTGAGTATCTTTTTTTTCATTTGATAAAAAAATTAATGGGCTTCTAACCAATTATCACCCATGTCCATGTCGACAACTAAGGGAACTGCTAATTTATAAGCATTCTCCATCTCAGTTTTGATCATTTCTTTAAGCTTAGGAAGCTCAGTCTTGTACGCATCAAATACTAATTCATCGTGTACCTGCAACAACATTTTAGATTGATACTGATCGTCTTGAAGTTTGTTATGAATATTAATCATGGCGATCTTAATGATATCAGCAGCGCTTCCCTGAATAGGGGCGTTGACGGCATTGCGCTCTGCGGCCCCACGAACAACAGCATTTCTTGAGTTTATGTCTTTTAAATATCTCCTTCTTCCTAAAATGGTTTGTACATAACCGTGGTCACGAGCAAAATCTACCTGATCACTTATGTATTGTTTGAGTTTAGGATAGGTGGCATAATAGGTATCTATGAGTTCCTTAGCCTCAGATCTGGACAAGTCTGTTTGATTACTTAACCCAAAAGCCGAAACCCCATAAATGATTCCAAAGTTGACCGTTTTAGCATTCCCACGTTGCTCACGTGTAACTTCAGAAATAGGAATATTAAATACTTTAGCGGCCGTTGAGGCATGAATATCTTCACCGCGTTTAAAAGCCTCAATCATTGTAGGTTCTTCGCTTAAGGCAGCAATTATGCGTAGTTCAATTTGAGAATAATCAGCCGCTAACAAAGTATAGTTCTCATTTCTTGGAATAAAGGCCTTTCGGACCTGACGTCCGCGTTCGGTCCTAATTGGGATATTTTGAAGATTAGGATTGTTACTACTGAGGCGTCCTGTTGCAGCTACCGCTTGCATATAATCTGTATGAACACGACCTGTATTAGGCGCAACCTGATTGGGAAGCGCATCCACGTAGGTGCTTTTTAGTTTACTTAAACCACGATATTCCAAGATGTTTTTAATAATCTCATGGTCTTTAGCTAAATAGCTGAGTACATCTTCTGCTGTTGAGTATTGTCCCGTTTTAGTTTTTTTGGGCTTATCAACTAATTTGAGTTTTTCAAATAGAATTAATCCAAGTTGCTTGGGTGAAGCAATATTGAATTCTTCTCCAGCGGCTTCATATATGGCTTTTTCCAAATTTGTAATATCCTTGGCTAATACTTCAGATAGTGATTGCAGAAATTCCTTATTTAAATTAATACCTTCCAGTTCCATATCTGCCAATACTCTTAACAGTGGAATTTCAATATCGTCAAATAATGCTTGTGTGTTAGCTGCTCCCAATTCCTTTTCAAAGTGTTCTTTCAATTGGAGGGTGATATCCGCATCCTCAACCGCGTATTCAGTTTGTTGGTCTAAGGGGACTTGCCTCATGGATAATTGATTCTTCCCTTTCTTTCCAATTAATGATGTAATTGAAATAGGGGTGTAATTGAGGTATGTCTCAGCAAGCACATCCATGTTATGACGCATGTCCGGATTGATGAGATAATGTGCTAGCATGGTATCAAACAGTTTCCCTTTTACCTCGACATCATACTTAGCCAATACTTTAATGTCATATTTTAAATTTTGTCCAATTTTTTCAATGGTTTCACTTTCAAAAAATGGTCTTAATGTTTCTATCAAGTCCTGTACTAATTCCCGATCCTCAGGAAAGGGGAGATAAAAGCCTTTCCCTGTTTCCCAAGAAAATGAGATTCCTACCAATTCGGCCTCTAAAGGGTTAATACTCGTAGTCTCTGTATCGAAGCAAACAGATTTTTGGTTCATCAGATTTTTTAAAAACAATCTAGTTGCCATCGACCCATCTATACTTTGATAAAAGTGTGACGTATTTTCAATGGTACTTCTGGTATAATCCGATGATGGAGTAGAAGCCGAGGAGCTTTCATCACCAAATAAGGAGAATTGACCTGCACCAGCCGGTGCATTAGAGGTCTGTGATACCACAGTTGACTTTGGGTTTTTACTTGAATTTTTATCAGTGCTTTCGGTAGTTCCTGTTTCGGTGGCAAACGTTTTTAGAAAATTATCTGTAAGCCTTCTAAATTCTAAATCTTGAAATATCTGCTTAACTTTCTCTATATCGGGGTGATCTAACTCAAAATCCTTAGCATCAAATTGTACAGGTACATCCAACATGATTCTGGCTAATTCTTTAGAAAGCTTTCCTAGTTCTGCATTAGCCTCAACTTTTTCTTTCATTTTTCCCTTCAATTGGTCTGTATTGGCCAAAAGCCCTTCCATACTCCCAAATTGATTAATGAATTTTTTAGCTGTCTTTTCGCCTACTCCTGGAAGTCCTGGAATATTATCTGAAGCATCCCCCATCATTCCAAGGAAGTCAATTACCTGTTCTGGGGTGTCCACTTCAAACTTCTTTTGAACTTCAGGAATTCCCCATGTCTCATAGCCTCCTCCAAATACTGGTCTGTACATAAATATGTGGTCCGTAACCAATTGCGCAAAGTCCTTGTCCGGTGTTACCATAAACACTTTATAGCCCTCATTCTGGGCTTGTCTAGATAATGTTCCAATGATGTCATCGGCCTCAAATCCTTCCTTTTCAATAATGGGGATATGCATGGCTTGTAAAATCTGATGAATATAGGGCACAGCTGTTTTGATACCTTCCGGGGTTTCGTCTCGGTTCGCTTTATACTCAGTATACATTTCTACACGGTCTGCACTACCACCCTTATCAAAACAAACTGCCAGATGATCTGGTCGCTCTCTTTTAATAACATCTAAAAGTGAATTCATAAAACCCATGATTGCCGATGTATCTTCCCCTTTGGAATTAATCCTAGGGTTTTTGATAAAAGCATAATATCCGCGAAAAATTAAGGCATAGGCGTCAACTAAAAAGAGCCGTTTTTGATTGGACATATAAGGAGAATTTTTAAGCTATAAAGCTACAAAAGAAATTAGTTTGGATTGGATAAAATAAAGGCATAAAAAAACCCGAAGTATTAGTTCGGGTTTATTCTCTAGGGTTTATTTAATTAGCAAAGCTTAACAGTTTTTACTTTAACGTTTAAACTTTTTCGGTAAGCTTTAATACTTATAATCTCGTTACTTTTCTTATGATTTAATTTCTTAACGCGTCTTTGCATTTTAGTTGTAGTTGCTTTTTTAACTACAGTTGTATTTTCTTTAACTACATTTGAAATCTGAGTCTCTTGAGATGAAATAATAGTTGTTTGAGCTAAAGAAACAGTTGTGAAACTTAAGAAGACGATTAGGGCGATTAGAGTTTTCATTTTAAGTAGGGTTTGTTGTTAATTCTGTTTCAAAGATGCACCTGTAACCCCCCTTGGATGGCATTTTTTGGATGAATACCGTAGATATTTGGTTAATCTGAAGGGTATTTCAAAAAACATCGATGAAATGCACAAAAACGGCTCGCAGCCCCTATAAACATTGAAATTTGTAGTTGAAATACAAAATCCATTGGATAAAAGGATTGTGATCGCTAAAAACATCGATGAAATGCACAAAAACGGCTTGAATCCCCAGTAAAATGGGTATAGATTAAATACATTTTTTATGGATAAACAGTTTTTAGAATGCTTTAAGAAGCAAAAACAGCATCAAGAAAAAGTAGGTCAAATATCTTATAATCAGAGAATTAGAATGCTAAATGCACTTCACCGAGCAGTAGAGCATACCTATAGAAAAGATATTATAGAAGCATTAGCAACTGATTTGGGAAAACCCAAAGTAGAAGCTGAGCTTACTGAAATATTCCAGATTATAGGGACTATTAAGCATGCTAAAAGCAACTTGCATAAGTGGATGAGACCTAAAAAGGTTGCTACCCCATTAGCCATGTTGGGAGCTTCATCCTCTTACATTCATGAACCCAAAGGGGTCTGCCTTATCATCTCACCTTGGAATTTCCCTTTTAATTTAACCTTTGGCCCTTTGGCCTCGGCTATCACTGCAGGAAATTCTGTAATTATAAAACCTTCCGAAGTGACTCCAAGATCCTCAGAAGTCATGGGGGATATAGTAAAAACTATTTTTAAGGAAGAGGAAGTTAGCTTGTTTCAAGGTGCTGTGGAAACATCTACGGCATTATTGGAATTACCCTTTAATCATATCTTTTTTACAGGATCTCCTGCAATTGGTAAAATTGTTATGACCGCGGCTGCCAAACATCTGGCATCTGTTACTTTAGAACTTGGAGGTAAATCTCCTACCATAATTGATTCAACTGCCAATCTGGACGCTGCTGCTAAAAAATTGATGTGGGCCAAATCTCTTAATTGCGGACAAATCTGTGTGGCACCCGATTATATTCTGGTAGAGGAAGGTATTAAAGATAAGTTCCTCAAGTCATGTAAAAAATGGTTGGTCACTTTTTTTGGTGAGGATTCAAAGTCTTCGGAGTCCTATGGCCGAATTGTTTCGGACAAGCATTATAAGCGCCTGGAACAGCATATAGAAAATGCTGTCAGTAGTGGGGGAAAACTAATAGCAGGAGGTCAAGTAGATGCGGCCAGCCGTTTTATAGCACCTACCTTAATTGACAATGTTGATCCTGAGGCCTCTGTGCTAAAGGATGAGATATTCGGCCCTATTTTACCAATTGTAACTTACAGGTCCTTAGATGACGCCATTAGCTATATTAATACAAAAGAGCGGCCTTTGGCCTTGTATATTTACAGTAGGAGTAAAGCAAACATTAAAACCATCATTAAGAATACCAAAGCTGGTGGTACTGTGGTTAATAATAGTAATATTCAGTTTGGAAACCACGAGTTACCTTTTGGTGGGATTAATAATAGTGGGGTTGGAAAGTCACACGGATTTTTTGGATTTGAGGCCTTTAGCAACAAACGTGCCCTCATGAAGCAACATACCTTTGGTGTTACAGAAATGTTATTCCCGCCATATACTGGATTTACAGAAGCGCTTACAAAATTTGCTGTCAAATGGTTCTAGGCTTCTTTATTAAAGAAATCTGATTGAATTTGTTCGTTTTTACCATTCTGGAATTTAGTCATACTAAAATACTGGTGGATAGAGTAACAACCTGTTTCGCCTCTTTTATTAACGGCTATGTAACCAACCTGAAAGTTATTATAATTACTGTTGGGTTTGTCAACAATTCTTCTGATGGCTTCTTCACAAGCTTGTTGCGGGGTTTTGCCTTGGCGCATAAGTTCAACAACAAGAAAACTACCAACTGTCTTAACTACTTCTTCACCTAACCCGGTGGCCACGGCAGCACCAATCTCGTTGTCAACAAATAGTCCTGAACCTATAATTGGTGAATCTCCAACCCGTCCTGCCATTTTGTAGGCTAAACCACTTGTAGTACAAGCTCCAGATATATTTCCCTGTTTATCTATGGTTAACATTCCAATGGTATCATGATTTTCAATATTGATAATTGGCTTGTATTTAGCTTCCACCTTCCACTTGTTCCAGGCTTCCTTTGAGGCTTCTGTTAGGAGATCCTCGGGTTTGAAGCCCTGTTCAATAGCGAATTGTCGTGCCCCTTCACCAGCAAGCATCACATGTGGCGTTTCTTCCATGACTTTTCTGGCAACAGAGACAGCATGGGTAATGTCTTTTAAATACACAACAGCACCACAATTACCATTTTGATCCATAATACAGGCGTCTAAAGTGACGTGACCATCCCGATCGGGTAATCCACCTTTACCTACAGATTGTCCCTTTTCATTAGCCTCTTCAATTTTGCAACCTTGTTCTACAGCATCCAAAGCAGAACCGCCATTCTCGAGGATTTCCATTGCCTTAGTAGTTGCCGCTTCCACATGCCAGGTGGCAAGAACAACAGGAATAGTTGGCGCTTCAGAACTGATGGCCGTGCTTGTGTTTTTATCTACTTCCCCTGGTACATTGTTACACGACGCTAGTGAAGTCCCTAAAGCTAAGCCTGCACTACTTAGGGTCGTATTCTTAATAAATTCTCTTCGTTTCATGTATTTGTGAGTTTGTTTGGTTAGTAGTCTACTCCTTGTTTATCAAGAACCAATTTAGTGCGGTAAGCGTAAAACAGCAGATATCCAAAACAGGCAACAGCAATCCAATACGAGGACTGAATGCTAAATACATCGGCAAGTTTTCCTTGTACTGGTGGAATAATAGCTCCTCCAAGAATCATCATAATTAAAAAAGTAGATCCCTGTGAGGTATATTTGCCCAGACCGGCGATACTTAAGGTAAAAATACAAGGCCACATAATAGAACAGAACAAGCCTCCTGATAAAAATGCAAATAAGGCAATATTCCCGTGGGTAAAAAGACCAACTAACATTCCAATAATACCTAGAAAACTAAATATTTTCAAGGTTGTCACAGGATTGTCCTTAGCCAAAAAGAAACCAATAATTTGCACGGCTATACAAATAGCAAAGAATAATATTTCGTTTGATGTGAACGGCGTTTTAAAGGAATTCACCAGAATAATAACCCCAAAGGCTACATAAGGAACGATTATTAGTAGGGCTTTCTTCAATCCTTTACTTGGATTAAACACTGTTATAGCGCCTACCCATCTTCCAATCATTAGCCCCCCCCAATAAAGCGAAATGTAGCTTCCTAGTTGAGAGTCATTTAAAATGGGTAGTTTAAGCGCGTTCAATCCAGTATCACCTGCGGCTTGCTTTAATAATTCACCCAGGTTAGATCCTATGGTTACTTCTACACCAACGTAGGTGAAAATAGCCAGCATACCCAGAACTAATTGGGGATATTTCATAGCGCCCCATCCTTCCGGTTTTTTGACTGCACTCCTGAATGTTGTTAAGATGGCTACAATCACAGAGAGCAGCGCTACAAATAAGACGATTAACCTGGTGTTTTCAACTTCCTCTAAGGCGGCACCTGTTAGCTCCTCGCCTGAATAGGTGCTAAAGATGTAGCTAAAACAGGCTACAATAATAATGGTTAAAATAAGAAGTAAGTTTCGCGCTTTATTCGCGGATTCAAAAGCTGTTTCAGATTTAAGTGCAGGAAGTTTCTTTGAAAAATAAAATAAGGCTGCTGCCATTAGAAACAATAAACCTACACCAAGATAAAGGGTTTGTACTGTTACTAAGGTGATTTTATTATCAGCAATCATACCTGCTAGTTCATCTGTACTCCAAGTTGCAGAACCAAAGATCACTAGACTAACTACAATGGGTCCAATAGTGGTTCCAAAGGAGTTAATACCACCGGCTAGATTTAACCGATGCGACCCCGTTTTTGGATCTCCTAAAGCTATGGCAAATGGATTAGCAGCGGTTTGTTGTAACGAGAAGCCAAGGGCCACTACGAAATAAGCTATTAATACCAGGTAGAATACATTGGTCTGCCCTTGCTCAGCCCCAGATGTGGCGGGATACATAACAAAAGCCCCAATGGCAGATAATAGCAAGCCATAGACAATACCATTTTTGTAGCCCCAGTTATTCAGGATGTCCTTCTTTGCAGATCCGGATATTACAAAAAGCAGTAAGGCCCCAATGTAATAAGCCCCATAAAAAGCAAAATCCACTAACTGCGATTGAAATTGATCAATGTTGAAATAGGTCTTACAAAAGGGAATAAAGACTCCGTTTGATGCGGCAATAAAACCCCAAAAGAAAAAGACCGTGACCAGAGTAGCTAAGGCCGATTTGTTATTTTGATGACTCATTTATGGTTGTTTAGTTATTTGTATTTCATCTATAAAAATCCAGCTGCGACCATCATGTGCATAACCAAGATGCCATTCGGGCAGAGTTCCTAATTTCTTGGCAACGAGTTTAACATATCTTGCAGGTCCTGGATCATTGAGCTCGATAGTTTTTATCTCAACCTCCTCGGTATTAAATGGAGCTTCAAATTTATAGTTCTTAACCTTTTTAAAGTTTTGACCATCAGTTGAGGTGTAAATACTAAGCTGAGTTGGTAAAAAAATCCAACTGCGCTGATCTCTTAAAAACGAAGTTGTAATGCTCGATAATGGAGTTGTTTTACCCAAATCCACCGTCGCAATTACGTCTTCATTCCAATAGCCTTGCCAGGTGCCCGTTCTAAAGTCTTCGGTGCCAACGATGCCATCGATTAAGGCGTCATTACCTCCTGCATTGTACTGGTTGGCATATTCGGTATCTAGTTTAATAGAAATATTTGGATCAATCTTGTAGAATTCAGTTTCAACTATTGAGCTTTTTACATCATTTCTTTCACCATAAACAAATAGATTTACAGCTTGAACAACTTTAACTGGTTCTTTATATTCTCGGTATGCACCTTTATGACCTAAACGATAATATATTTTAGATTCAGTATCTATTGTTTCTAATCTGACCTCAGTTTCATTTTTAAAAGCGACATCTCCCGATGCTATATAAGGTGCGGGAACAATCAGGTGTTCATTAATCTCGGTTTTGGGTTCTTGACCAGCTCTACTCCCCCATACAGCCGGATTATCAGTCATGTCAAATTCAAGAACCCCACCAGCCATAATTTCATCATGGGTGAGGTAAGACCTGTCAAGATTTTTACCATTGAGTCTTACATATTCTACATAAATATTAGTATCCGATAAGTTATTTGTCGCAATAGTAAATTGATTTCCGTTTTCTAAATTAAAAGTGCTACGTTCCCATAAAGGGGTGCCAATAATGTAATGATTACTTCCAGGTGTTACCGGATAAAAGCCCATAGATGATAAAATGTACCAGGCGCTCATTTGTCCACAGTCTTCATTTCCAGAAATACCATCGGGTGAATTGGTGTATAGTTTAGTGAGAATCTGATGAACCTTTTCCTGAGTTTTGTGCGGCCGATTAATAAAGTTGTAGAGGTACGCCATATGATGGCTGGGTTCATTACCGTGAGCATACTGCCCAATAAGTCCAGTGATATCGGCCTGGTTGCGGCCTGAGGTTTCATTACTGGCAGAAAAAACTTCATCCAAATGTGCTTCAAAAGCTGTCTTACCGCCATGTAATTCTATTAATCCTGAAATGTCTTGCGGCACATAGTTAGAGTATTGCCAAGCATTAGCCTCTGTATAGTTAAAGTTAACTTCATAAGGATCAAAAGGCGCAAACCAAGTGTTCCTAAAACGTCCTCTCATGAATTTAGAACTAGGATCAAAGATGTTCTTGTAGGATTGGGCGCGCTGTAAATAGGTCTTATAATCCTCATCCTTTCCCATGGCCTTGGCCATTTGTGCGATGGTCCAATCATCATAGGCATATTCCAGGGTTTTGGATACCGATTCGCTTTCAAATTCTACGGGGATGTAGCCCATTTTCTTATACGATTCCAAGCCGAGTTTGTTCTGCATGGCGGAATGTTTCATGGCTTCCAAAGCTTTTTCGGAATCGTATCCCCTAATGCCCTTTAGGTAGGCGTCGGCGATTACTGGAACCGCATGATAACCAATCATACATCCGGTATAACAGGCTGAAAGATCCCAAATAGGCATAATACCTCCCTCATCGTATTTAGCTAAAAATGTATTGATAAAGTCATTCGTTCGCTCCTGCTCAATTAAGGTATACAAAGGGTGCGTAGCTCTGTAAGTATCCCACAAGGAAAAGACCGTGTAATAGTCAAAATCCTGGGTTTGATGTACCTCGAGGTCCATACCACGGTAGCGGCCGTCGACATCTTGATAGAGGTTTGGCGCCAACATGTTGTGATACATGGCTGTATAGAAATTGGTTTTGTAGTCCTGATTATCGCTTTCAACCACTATTTTTTCCAATTGACTTTCCCAGGCTTTTTGTGCCTCTATTTTTACCTCCTCGAAACCTTTATCCCCAATTTCCGTCTTTAGATTTTGTTTTGCCCCTTCAATATCCACAGCAGAAATCGCTATTTTGACTAGAACAGGCTCGTTTTTTGGATTTATAAATTTTAAGGCTATTATTGAAGGCTTGTTAGGATCGTTAAAGTGGGACTCGTCGATTTTATGCGAAAACTCCATGTAATAGAATAACATTTGATCTGTGGCCCAGGCTTTTGAATGCCTAAAGCCACTAATGCTGAAATCATTGTTTTGTATAAACTTGAAATCCAACAATTGATCCCGGTGTTCTAAATCAAGGATTACTATTTGGTTCTCAGCATCAGGAAATTGGTACCTGTGTATGCCGCTGCGCTTGCTGACTGTTAGTTCCACATCAATGTTAGTAGAATCTAAATGCACACTATAATAACCAGGTTTTGCAATTTCATTCTTATGCGAGAAATGAGCTCCATAGCCTTTCTCAACCTGTCCTGAGACTGTTGAAGGATTGGTGCCATTATTAAAAATGATTTCATTGGTTGGCATCAATAAAATATCTCCATAATCCGATACTCCAGTACCACTGAGGTGGGTGTGTGAAAACCCATAAATATATGAATCTGAATAGTGGTATCCAGAACAACCATCCCATCCATCGAGTCGTGTATCTGGACTGAGTTGCATCATACCAAAGGGCATGCTGGCCCCAGGATAGGTATGGCCATGTCCTCCAGTTCCAATAAATGGGTTCACATAATTGATGAGTGCTTGGTCTTTTTGTGCTGGGGGAATTTCCGATCTGGAATCACAAGAACTTAGGAAAAGTGCTAATCCCAGAACAAGAAGGGCATATTTCATTTAAAAAGAGTTGCTATTTTTAAGGACTCTAATATACTAAAATGCCGAGCAAGCCATTCTTATCAATTCTCTTCTTATTCACATTTTTGGTTAATTGTTCGCAGCCGGCTGAGCGATTAGAGTATCAAGGAATAATCCCCCAACCTGATCAGGTGACCTTAGAAGAAGGACATTTTAGCTTAGCTTCAAAAGTAGGTGTTGCCTATACCGAAGATTTCAAAACCTCAGGTCAATTTTTATTATCTTATTTGCAAGTCGCGGGGATAGAAGTTGAATTGGGTGATGATGTGGTTTTCGTAAAGAATGATGCCTTAGCCGAAGAGTCTTATGCATTAGAGATTGGACCAAATCACATTAGGATTGAAGCCAGTTCAGATCAAGGTGCCTTTTATGCGGTGCAGTCCTTAAGACAAATTTTGCCGCCAAATTATGAAGCGAGAAGCAAAGAATTAAAGACCTATGAGTTACCCTGCCTTCGTATAGAGGATGCTCCTCAATTTGAGTACCGCGGAATGCATCTCGATGTGGGCCGGCATATGTTTCCGGTGGCCTTTATTAAAAAGTATATTGATGCCTTGGCCATGCTAAAGATGAATACTTTTCATTGGCACTTGACTGAAGATCAAGGCTGGCGTGTTGAAATAAAACAATATCCCAAACTTCAGGAGGTGGCTGCCTTTCGGAAAGAAACATTGGTTGGACATTATAGCGATCAACCCCACCAGTTTGATGGAATGGGCTATGGTGGTTATTATTCTCAGGAGGAGATAAAAGAAGTAGTCGCCTATGCTAAGGAACGATTTGTGACCATAATTCCGGAAATTGAAATGCCTGGTCATTCCCAGGCGGTAATTGCTGCCTATCCCGAATTGGGCTGCACAGGGGAAGAAGTAGAAGTAGCCACCAAATGGGGGGTGTTTGAAGATATTTATTGTCCTAAAGAAGCCACCTTTACATTTCTTGAAAATGTTCTGGATGAGGTCATGGATTTATTTCCAAGCACCTACATACACATTGGTGGTGATGAAGCCCCGAAAGCTCAATGGAAGGCTTGTAAGGAGTGCCAGGACCTAATGAAAAATGAGGGTTTAAAGGATGAGCACGAGTTACAAAATTATTTTATCACGAGAATTGAGAAATTCCTAAACTCTAAAGGCCGACAAATTATAGGCTGGGATGAAATCTTAGAAGGCGGTCTAGCGCCCAATGCCACCGTTATGAGTTGGCGGGGCACCTCGGTTGCCATTGCTGCCGCAAGGCAGCAGCATCAAGTGGTGATGACGCCAACGTCGCATTGCTATTTTGATTATTATCAGTCTGAAAACGAGGAAGAACCTCTAGCTATTGGTGGCTTTTTGCCCTTAGAGAAGGTCTATAATTTTAATCCTATTCCTGAAGAATTAACCCCAGAAGAAGCCCAATATGTCTGGGGAGCTCAGGGTAATATTTGGACCGAATACATGCCCACGACCCAACAGGTTGAGTATATGGCTTTCCCAAGAATATTGGCCATGAGCGAGGTGGTCTGGACCAATCCTGAAAGAAAAGATTATAATGATTTTTTGGGGCGTGTGGAAAAGTTTCATGCCCGATTAGAGGCATTGGATATTAACTATGCCAATCACTTGTATGAGATAAATGGAGAAATGATCTCCGATGACGAAGGGGCGGCTTATAAACTGGAAACGCTTTCAAAAGGAAAGACCATTATTTTTACTCTTGATGGATCGGATCCAGATAAAGAGTCCACAGTTTATACAAGTCCAATTCCTATTGCAAACAGCGCTACAATCAAGGCACAGATCTTTAAAGGTAATAAGCCTCTGGGCAAGGTCTTTGAGCAATATATCAATTTTCACAAAGGTGTTGGAGCCAAAATTAGCATTAATAAAACAGCACACCAGGCGTATTCTGGTAGTGGGCCAGAAGGTTTGATTAATGGCGTTTCAGGTTCCGACAATCGCTACGGTGATAAAGAATGGCTAGGATTCTGGGGAGAAGATATTGAGATAAATATTGATTTAGGCGAAGCTCAAGAAGTGGAATGCGTTGATACAAGATTTTTTCATTCAGAGGGACAATGGATATACGCTCCAAATTCTGTTGGTCTTAGTTTTTTTGATGAAAATGAGGTGCAATTAGGAAAAACTATGGAATTAGAACCTTATAAGAATAATGAACGTTGGTTTGCATTAAATCATTATTGTTCGGTTCCAAATTTTGAAGCGCCTTCTAATAGGGTGAGATATATCCAATTGAAAGTCTCTAATTACGGAACCATCCCTGAAGGCAAACAAGGAGCCGGTCAAAAAGCCTGGACTTTTATTGATGAAATAATTATTGAATAGATGTCAGTTAGGGTCCGCCTTGACTGATTATCATTCGGGCAGGTGACCCCATAAAAATGGGGTTGTATCGAGAACAAGACATCTCGATACGATTTTGAAAGATCAAAATCACTCGATGTAACAATTTAAACATGACGAAAGAACAATGACTTTAGAAATCTGTGTGAATTCCTACCAATCGGCTTTAAACGCGGAGGCTGCCGGTGCTCAACGCATTGAGTTGTGTACCGAATTATCGGTTGGTGGTCTCACACCTTCTTATGGAGAATTGCAGCATACGATTAAAGCCTTGTCGATTCCTGTTTACGTGCTTATAAGACCACGATCTGGTGATTTCTGTTATTCTGAGGAAGAATTTGAGGTCATGAAAACCAATATTGGATTGTGCAGAGCCGTTGGAGCATCGGGCATTGTCTCAGGAGTTTTGAACAAAGACAGGACCCTTGATACCTCTCGCATCCAAGAGCTGATGAACCTGGCTAAGTCTTTGGATTTTACCTTTCACAGAGCTTTTGATGAGGTTATAGATCCATTTCAAGCTTTAGAACAGCTTATTGAATTGGGCGTCAAGCGCATACTGACCTCAGGTCAAAAACTAAAGGCGGAGGACGGACTTGAGCTTTTAGAGGCATTAGTTCAGCAGGCGGATGGACGTATTGGAATCATGGCAGGCTCCGGAATAACAGCTCAAAATGTCGCTAAGTTTAAAGCAATTGGGATTACAGAAGTGCATGCCTCAGCCTCAGTTCCCGTTGATCAAAATTCAGACTTATTCGCTGTCCCACAATCAATCTCGCATCCACAAAAAATTAAAGACCTTCTTAATGCGCTATAGTTGTTGGTTAATCATATTATTGATCCTTGGCTGTGAAACCAAGTATGATCTGCCTATCACTATAGAATTGAACGATAACTGGGAATTCAGGCAACAGGGTGATAGCTTATGGCGAACGGCGACTGTACCTGGTAATGTCTTTACCGACCTTATGGATCATCAATTGATTAAAGATCCTTTTGTAGGGACCAATGAAGATGAGGTCCAATGGGTGTCAGAAGCCAATTGGGAATACAGAACCAACTTCTCACTTTCTGAAGAACTACTCCAGAAAAAAGACATTGAATTAAACTTTAAGGGCTTGGACACCTATGCCTCAGTTTACCTAAATGACAGTCTTATTTTAAATTCCAATAATGCTTTTAGATCGTGGAAGCTGCAACCTCAGGCCTTGCTTAAAACCAATAACGAGTTGCTTGTTGTGCTTGAATCACCTTTTAAAAATGAAGCGATTGCAAAGAACAGACTCAATTATGAGCTGCCCGAAGGTAATCGAGTGTTTACGCGAAAAGCACAATTTCAATATGGATGGGATTGGGGACCTAAGCTCAATGTTGTGGGTATATGGCGTCCCATTGAGTTGGTATTTAGTAATGAAGGGCGCATAAGAGATCTCGCTATATCAAACCATCAGATTTCAGATTCTTTAGCAGTTTTGAATCTTAGTTTTTCAACTAGCAACACTCATGAACCAGATCTAGAATTTGAGGTTTTACTCAATAATGAGCCTGTCAAAACGCTAAGAGATACTTTTCCTTCGTTAAATAGGAACTTAAAGCTAAACATTAAAAATCCTCAACTTTGGTGGCCGCACAATATTGGAGATCCTTATCTCTATGATATCAAAGTAGTTGTTAAAGATGACAATACCGTTCTGGATACCCTATCGACTAAATATGGTATTAGGGAGGTAGAACTAGTGACGGATCCAGATAGTTTAGGTACTGCCTTTTATTTTAAAATTAATGGTGTTCCAGTTTATGCTAAAGGGGCTAATTACATACCCCAACACAGTTTTCAAAATAATGTAAAGGATTTGGATTATGTTCAATTATTAAACGACGTGGTTGATGCTAATATGAATATGCTTCGCGTTTGGGGTGGAGGTATTTATGAAGACGATTTATTCTATGAACTCTGTGATGAAAAAGGAATTATGGTATGGCAGGATTTTATGTTTGCTTGTGCCATGTATCCGGGAGACGAGGAGTTTTTAAGCAATGTGAAGGAAGAGGCTATTGACAATGTTTCAAGGCTTAGGGATCATGCCTCTATTGTCTTGTGGTGTGGTAATAACGAAAATTCTGAAGGCTGGCATCGTTGGGGCTGGCAGGATGGTAGACCTGAAGAAGAAAAATTAGAGATTTGGAACAACTATATAAAGGTATTTGATAGCTTGTTACCACAAATTGTTGGCAGTTACACCAATGTGCCTTATTGGGAATCCTCACCAAAATTTGGTCGGGGAAATCCACAGTATGAATTTGAAGGGGATGCACATGACTGGTGGGTATGGCATGATGGCTACCCTTTCGAACATTTTGAAGCACACGTACCACGATTTATGAGTGAGTTTGGTTTTCAATCCTTTCCAAGTGAAGAGGTTATTAACCTCATGAATGATTCCGATTCCTTACAATTGAATACCGATGCGGTTATCAACCATCAGAAGCACAGTCGTGGTTTTCAATTGATAGATCAGTATATGACCCATGATTTTCCAGTTCTAGATGATCCACAAGATTATATTTACATGTCTCAATTAGTGCAGGCCTATGGCATCACCAAAGGCATTGAGGCCCATCGCAGAGCCAAACCTTATAATATGGGGAGCCTCTTTTGGCAACTCAACGATTGTTGGCCAGCTATTTCCTGGTCCAGTATTGACTTTTTAGGTCATTGGAAAGCGCTCCACTATAAAGCCAAACAGGGTTTTGAAAATGTGTTGATCAGTCCAAAACTTAATGATCTGAATCAGTTAGAGATATGGCTAATCAATGATGGAATAGAGTCCCAAACAGGAATTCTAGCATTAAAAATCTTGGACTTTTATGGAAACACCATATTTGAAGATGCCAAACCCATAAAAATGACTTCTCTGTCCAATGATTTAAAATGGAAACTAGACATTAGTTCTAAAGATATAGATCGAGATGCTGTGGTTGTGGAGGTAACTTTCAAAAATCAATCCAGACTGTTTTATTTGACTTCCCCGAAAGACCTTAAGTTACCACAGGCTGATATAACAATAACCTCACAAAAGGTTAAAGAGGGGTTTGAAATTACAATGGAGAGTGCTGTGTTACAGAAAGATGTCTATCTATCGGCGGATCAGGAAGGGCATTTTAAAGAGAATTTTATTGATATTTTGCCAAATCAGCTTAAAACTATCTTATTTGAATGTAAAACTGATTCTATTACAGGACTTCAGGCTATAAGCTTTAACAATTTCATAAGATAAGTCGAAAAGCAGATATGTACATTTGTTTTAAACGAATTGCGTGACACGCTGGATAGTTTTCATACTTATATATGCGCTTTTGGCCATTTACGGTTTTCAAGCGGTTAAAACTGTTACCAAACAAAGCATTTGGTATTATGTATATTTAGGAGTAGCACTTCTTGTCCTCGGTAATTTTATTTATCAATTTTCTTCTACATCTGACGGAAGCGTACTAAGCCCTGCCAAAAGTTATGCCTTCGGGTTTTTACTGTCTTTTATGGCCTTGAATCTCGTGATTGTTCCTATTCTAATTGGTGAGGACCTAATAAGAGGGGCATTCAGTGTTTATGATAAATTGGTGTCTTCTAAAACGAGTTTTCATGTTCCTTCACGACGAAAATTTGTAAGTCAGTTAGCTCTTGGCTTAGCTGCCATTCCTTTCTCATCCCTGTTGTATGGTATGTACCGCGGTAAATACAACTATAGAGTACTTAAGTATACCTTACATTTTGAGGATCTACCCAAGACCTTTGACGGGTACCGGCTAACCCAAATTAGTGATATCCATTCTGGAAGTTTCGACAATCCTGACAAAATAAACTACGCTGTTGATCTCATTAATGATCAGGGATCTGATGTGATTTTATTTACGGGCGACATGGTCAATAATAAGGCCAAAGAGATGTTGCCTTGGAAAGAAGTTTTTTCTAAGCTAACAGCTAAAGATGGTGTGTTTTCAGTCTTGGGAAATCATGATTACGGAGATTATGTGAGTTGGGATTCAGATAGTGCCAAGGCTGCTAATTTGGAACATTTAAAGCAAATCCAAAAGGATATTGGATTTGATCTATTACTAAATGAAAGTCGTTTTATTGAAAAAGACAATCAACGATTGGCTTTAATTGGTGTTGAAAACTGGGGAAAGGGAGGATTTAAAAAAGCTGGAGACCTCAAAAAAGCAGTGAGCAATGTAGCGTCTGAAGATTTTAAAATCTTAATGAGTCATGATCCAAGCCATTGGGAAGCCGAGGTGATTCCAAACGATTATCATTTTCATTTAACACTAAGTGGGCACACTCATGGAATGCAGTTTGGTATTGAAATCCCCGGCTGGGTTAAATGGAGTCCAGTGAAATGGCGATACAAACAATGGGCTGGCATTTATGAAGAGATGGGGCAGTATTTAAACGTTAACCGTGGGTTTGGATACATTGGCTATCCAGGACGTGTTGGTATTTGGCCCGAGATCACAGTGATAGAGCTCAAATCAGGGACTAAAACAGCATGATTATAAAGAAATATTTATCTTTATATGACTCATTATAAACCAAATAAATTGAAGTTAGATAATTTGATTAGGTTTGTAATGATGCTAAAAACATAAAGCTATGTCAAAATTTGGCGAAATTATTGATGTTGATGTACCTGTTCTGTTGGACTTTTATACAGAATGGAGCGATCCCTCTATTGCCATGCATCCAGTACTTCGAGATGTAGCCGCAGCCCTAGGAGATAAGGCGAAGGTTATTAAAATTGATGTTGATAAAAATAAAGAACTTGCTGAGGCCCTTAGAGTTAAAGGGCTACCTACACTTATAAT
Source organism: Winogradskyella aurantiaca (assembly GCF_003362725.1). GTDB lineage: Bacteria > Bacteroidota > Bacteroidia > Flavobacteriales > Flavobacteriaceae > Winogradskyella_A > Winogradskyella_A aurantiaca. The sequence continues at coordinate 57,000 of NZ_QKTV01000006.1, read as the reverse complement.
CTATAAAAATGGCGAAATGAAATGGCGCCATAGTGGGGAGCAAGATGCCAATACTCTAATTGGAATAATTCAAGAATACGTTTAGTTGATTTTAATTCGTTAAGCTAGGGCAATGCTTAAAGATGCCCATATTAAAAAAGCTTTCACTTAAAATAAGGGAAGAGACTTAAAGTGGTACTCCTCTTGAGTAAAGTGATCTAAGATCCTAGGAAGCGCGTACTTTAAGTTATTAGAAGCCTTTACACTGTCGTGCATAACTATAATGCTGCCATTTCTGGCTTTAGAAATGACATTGTTGAAACACTTTTCAGGGCTTACACTTTGGTCCCAATCGTAAGACAATACATCCCATAAAACAATAGTGTAATCATCTCTTAGTAGTTTTCTAGCCTGAGACGATTTGAATTTCCCATAAGGAGGTCTAAAAAGCTTGGAATCGGTTTTCTCTTGAATTAGGTCTTGAGTTTTAGATACGTCAGTCATATAGGTCTTTGTTCTACTTTTCCATCCCTTTAGATGATGGTATGTGTGGTTGCCAATAACATGACCTTTTGCTAGAACCTGATCAAAAATCAGAGGATGTAAATCAATATTCTTCCCAATACAGAAGAAGGTCGCCTTAGCATTATAGTTCTCCAAACAATTGAGTACCCAGTCTGTGATTTCTGGTGTTGGGCCATCATCAAATGTAAGGTAAAGCACCTTCTCATTGTCTGGAAGATGCCACAAAAACTGCGGAAATAAGGACTTAACAAAATCAGGTGTTTTAGTTGGAAAGACCTGCATACCCCTTATTATTCCTCAGGGTTAATAATCTTTGTTGAATCTTTTAGATCATTAAGTAGCATATCTATATCAACAGCCTCAGGCTCTGGTTCCTCTGGTCCCATAAAATTATCAAACAATTTGAGGTAAGAATTGAAGACCTTGGTTTGTTCTAAAGCAAAATCTTTATCATCCATAATAATAAGTTGGTCTACTAGGGATCTGTACCGTTCAATATTAGTGACGATCTCTTCAATTAAACGTTCCTGATCTTCAAAATCCATAGCACCGAAATAGGTAAGGCTTTCTTGATATTTTACAGCAACATCTAAGAAGAGTTGTCTAGCCTTTTCTGCACTGCCAACTTCATAGTAGGCGTTTATGTAAGGTTCTAACAAGGTGTAATAACCAAAGTCGTCTACTGGCATTTTCATCATAGCTAAATCGGCAATTTCTTCAGCCTTGTCCAGTTCATCCTTTTGAATAAGTGCTTCAATAAGGCGCGCTAAGTTTCCACGATAGGTGATACCATTTTTCCTGGTTTCAACATCGTGATAGATGTCTTCTCCGCTACCGCCCCAATCCCAGGATTTAACCATATTATACATAAGATCAGGATCAACTCTACCCATGTCAAATGGATTTGCCCTATTAACAGGTGTCTTAATTGGAACAAGTTTGTAACAAAGTCCATCCAGTTGCAGATAGTCTTTCATCCAAATGTAGTCTTCATCCCCAAAAGCTCCACCTGAGAAATAGATGGGGCGTTCCCAATTATTATTGGCTATAATATCCAACATGAGAAGACGATTTTTATAGATATAAGAACTTGAGATTTTTATGTCTAGATAGGGTTCTATTTTATCAGCATCTTCCGGTTTGACTACGCCATTTTCAAGCACAGCGTCTTTGTTGACAGGGATGCGCACATGCGATGTCGGGAAGTAGTTTGTATTTAATAAGGTATTTGGATATTGTCTAACGTCTTCACCTTGACGTTCCGCAACAAAACGCAATTTGGTACTTGGTTTATCACTGGATATAAAATCCATAAAATCATTGATAGGAATGGTATCTTTAGTAATTTCTCGTTTGATTATAAAGTCACGCGTACCAAAACGGTATTGCTCATGTGTCAATTGTGATGGAATTGGGTCACTTTCATAAGCTTTACGTTTCATTTGATCGATGTACCAATCGGTTTGGAACAGACTCGTATTTACCACACGTACATCTGTTCTTACACCTTCAATTTCCTGCAGATACCAAAGTGGGAATGAGTCGTTATCACCAATAGTGAATAATATGGCATTTGGTGCGCAGGATTCTAAATATTTTCTAGCCATGGCATTGGCCGTGTATTTACCGGATCTATCGTGATCGTCCCAGTTGTTGGCTGCTAAGATACCAGGCACAGCTAGTAAGCAGACTAGTGCTACAACCGGCGCCAACAATTTAGTCTTAAAACGTTCAGAAAGGGCTTGGTATAAGGAATACACCCCAAAACCAATAAATATAGCAAATACATAAAAAGATCCTACTACAGAATAATCGCGTTCACGCGGTTCAAAAGGCCTGATATTCGTATAAAACTGAATAGCAATTCCGGTCATGGCAAAGAATACCAATAAGACCCAGAAGCGTTTTTTATCTGTGTGAAAAAGGAAAAAGAATCCGAGTAATCCAAGAATCAGAGGTAAAAAGTAATAGGTATTACGAGCCTTATTATTTAGAACATCTCCAGGAAGATTATCTTGAGACATGCCTAAATGAATGGTATCAATCCATTTAATTCCTGAAATCCAGTTACCATTAAAATCATCATATCGTCCTTGTATATCGTTTTGGCGTCCAACAAAATTCCACATAAAGTAACGCCAGTACATGTAACCAAACTGATATTGGATCATGTAGATCATGTTATCAATAAAGGACGGTTTTTCAATATCAAGTAATTGTTGCCCATAGGTTCTTAAGAATTCATCATATCCTTCATAATCAACTTGGCCTTGCGCTACCCGCATTCTAAAATCATTAACGATAGCAACAATCTGTTGGTCTCCAGCGTATTCTGGTTTGATTTTAAACTGAATAAGACCAGTAAACATCATGTAGTTTTGAGCATGTTCTGAACTCCACATTCTTGGCAAAAGAGACGCATGTTCATGATTGTAATTTTGCTCCGCATTTTTCCAATCATTAATAACCACATATTTTCCTGTCTTATAGTCCTTCTCATAGTTCTTTTTAGCGTCTACAAAGGGCTGTTTTTCATCCGCACCTGAATAAATTTCGGTAAACTGTGGTCCATAAAATAAGTAAGTCTTTGGGTATTGCTCTAGATTGTAATACGCCAATAATTCTCGTGCGTCTGATGGATCGTTCTCATTAATTATAACGTTGGCATTGGCTCTAATAGGCAACATCATCCATGAAGAAAAACCAATGAAAATAAACATTAGGCAAAGCGTCAAAGTATTTAGATGAACAAGCCCCTTCTTTCTAGTATAGTTTAAAGCCAAATAAAAAGCTATTATAACCAGAAGTCCTGCAATGATGGTTCCAGAATGGAAAGGTAATCCAATACTGTTGACTATAAAGACTTCCATCCACCCAAAGAACTTAAGCGTACTTGGTAAGAGTAATTTGAATATAAAAAGCAGAATAGCAGCTGACGCTATATTGGCGACAAGGAAGTTCTTAACTGTTACCTTCTCATAGTTTTTAAAGAAATAAATCAATCCAATAGCTGGAATGGTAAGTAATCCCATGAAGTGCACTCCAAAGGATAAACCAATAATAAAAGCAATTAATATGAGCCAGCGGTTACCTCGCGGGGTGTGCATATCACGTTCCCAGCACAAGGCCAGGTAAAACATGGCAGACATAATAAGGGCGGCCATGGCATAAACTTCCGTTTCAACTGCACTAAACCAGAATGAATCTGTAAAGGTGAAGGCTAAACTACCAACAACAGCACTACCTATTATAGCCATGCCTTTATTAGCATCACCTTCTTCATAGTTGGTGAGTTTGCGAAGCAGCATACTAATAGTCCAGAACATAAATAGTATGGTGAATGCACTGGATACGGCACTCATCATGTTCAACAAGGCCCCAATTTGGGATGCTTCAGTAGCAAAAATTGAGAAAAACGCCCCAAGCATTTGAAATAGTGGCGCCCCTGGAGGGTGGCCTACTTGTAACTTCGAGGAAGTTAATATATACTCACCCGCATCCCAATAACTAACGGTTGGTTCAATGGTTAGTGCATAGGTGATAAGGGCAATAGCAAAACATCCCCAACTTAAAATTCTATTCCATTTTACGAAGCTAAAATTGGCCATATAAATTATTGATTTAGAACGAGGCGAATTTAGCAATAATTACCACACCCCTAGAGTCTTTTAAAGAAACCTTAAGCAAAAGGTGTGATTTTAAGATTAATTTTTTGTCTAAGTAAAAGTTTGTTTTAAATTTGCACCCTCGTTAGAGTGAATGGCCTATGGTGTAACTGGCAACACGTCTGGTTTTGGTCCAGAAGAGTCTAGGTTCGAGCCCTAGTAGGCCAACGGTCAAAACCCTTGAAAAATCTTCAAGGGTTTTTTTGTGCCAACACATCTAGGGCAAGGAGCCCTATGTGCAGATAAGGCAGGCTAAGATGAGTCTTTATAATTGGCTCAAGTCAACCTCAATAGAGGTAAGTACGCATTGGCCGATAAAATCATCATAATTTGAGTTAGAATTGAGGTTGTTATTTTCTCAAGCTTTTCTTGATAATAGATTGTTGATTAGGTGGGTTGTGAAAACGGATAAAAAGCGTATCTTTGCGCTGTTATTTACGGAAAGGAAATTAACGAGGGGACCAAAAGTCCCCTCTTTTCATACCGAAATATGTTTGAACAACAGGTTAGATCACTATTAGAAGAGGCTTTTGAGGAGCGGTCAGATTTGTTTTTGATCGAGAAAAGTATCACTCCAGATAATCAGGTTAAGATTGTGATTGATGGAGATAAGGGCGTCACAGTTGACGATTGTATTTTTATTAGCAGAGCTATTGAACATAATCTGGACCGTGACGAAACCGATTTTTCATTGGAAGTTCTATCAGCTGGCGCAACAGCACCTTTAATATATGCTCGTCAATACCACAAGCATCTCGGGCGAACTCTAGAGGTGAAGACTATGGATGATGAGAAAGTGGAGGGCGAATTGGTATCTATCGATGGAGAAATGGTGGAGTTAAAATGGAAAACCAGAGAACCGAAGCCGGTAGGTAAGGGCAAACATACGGTTGTGAAAACCGCCACGATAGCATTTGACACGATTAAAGAAGCAAAAGTTAAAATAAAATTCTAATTCATATCAGTTATGGAAAATGTAGCGTTAATTGAATCATTTTCAGAGTTTAAAGATGATAAACTAATAGACAGAGTGACGCTCATGGCAATTCTTGAAGACGTTTTAAGAAATGCCCTAAAGAAAAAATATGGAGATGATGACAATTTCGATATCATCATTAACCCTGATAAAGGCGACTTGGAAATTTGGAGAAACCGAATTGTTGTTGCGGATGGGGAGGTTGAAGATCCGAACCAGGAAATCGAACTTTCCGAAGCACAACGCATTGAGCCTGACTTTGAAGTTGGCGAAGATGTAGCTGAAGAAGTGAAGTTAGTTGAATTGGGAAGACGGTCTATTTTGGCATTGCGTCAAAATTTGATTTCTAAGATTCACGAACATGACAATACTAATATATACAAGCAATTTAAAGAGTTAGAAGGAGAAATCTATACTGCTGAAGTACACCACATCAGACATAGAGCTATTATCTTATTGGATGATGAGGGGAATGAGATAATCTTGCCAAAGGACAGACAAATCCCTTCAGATTTCTTTAGAAAAGGTGAAAATGTGAGAGGAGTTATCGAGAGTGTGGAGCTTAAGGGAAATAAGCCTGCAATCATTATGTCAAGAACGTCTCCATTGTTCTTGGAAAAATTATTTGAGCAGGAAATTCCGGAAGTATTTGATGGATTAATCACTGTTAAAAATGTAGTGAGAATTCCTGGTGAAAAAGCAAAAGTTGCTGTAGATTCTTATGACGATAGAATTGATCCTGTTGGTGCTTGTGTAGGTATGAAAGGATCTAGAATTCATGGAATTGTTAGAGAACTTGGCAATGAGAACATTGATGTCATCAACTTTACAAACAATCTACAATTATATATCACCAGATCATTAAGTCCTGCCAGAGTTACTTCGATTAAGATTGATGAAGACACTAAACGTGCTGAGGTTATCTTAAAACCAGAAGAGGTTTCCAAGGCTATAGGTCGTGGTGGACATAATATAAGATTAGCAGGTAAACTTACTGGTTATGAGATAGATGTGTTTAGAGAAGGTGCGGAAGAAGATGTGGAATTAAAAGAATTCTCAGATGAAATAGAAGAGTGGATCATCGCAGAATTCATTAAGGCAGGATTAGATACTGCCAAAAGTGTTTTAGAGCAGGATTTACAGGATCTTGTTAAGCGTACGGATTTAGAAGAAGAGACCATTGAAGATGTGGTTAGAATTCTGCGCGAGGAATTTGAAGAATAAGATTTATTTAAGTTATTTTACAGGCATATATGGCTCAAACAATTAGATTAAATAAGGTATTACGCGAACTTAATATTTCAATTGATCGCGCTGTGGACTATTTAGGGTCCAAGGGGGTGAGTATTGAAAAAAGTCCGAATACAAAAATTTCTGAAGAAGTTTACGACATGCTTTCTGCAGAGTTTGAAACTGATGCTTCAAAGCGCGAGAAAGCGCAGAAGGTTAGTGAAGCTAAAATGAAGGAGAAAGAAGCGTTACGTCTTAAGAAAGAAGCCGAACTTGAGGAAAAGATGCAGCAAGAGGCTGCTGTTGCAGCTGAAGAATCTGTTTTAAAGGCCAAAGCAGAACTTAGTGGTCCAAAGACTATTGGCAAAATTGATCTTAATCCTGAGAAACCAAAAGCAGAACCGGTTTCATCTGAAAAGGAAGTAGCAAAGCCTGTTGAAGAAAAAGTTGAGAAGAAAATTCAAGAGAAGAAAGAGGAACCTAAAGCCAAAGAGGAGCCCATAAAAGAAGAGAAACAACCAGCGCCAGCACCTAAGAAAGAAGAGCCAAAAGTTGAAGTGAAGGAGGAAAAGGTTGAAGATGAGAAGATAAAAACGCAATATCAAAAACTCTCAGGGCCCAAGGCAACAGGTAAAAAGATTGATTTATCTCAATTTAACAAGCCCAAAAAGAAAAAAGAAGATAAGCCAGCTGATAAGAAAAAAGATGATCAACCAGCCAATAAGCGCAAAAGACGTCGCATTAGTAAAGCTGGGAATGACAATAGAGGTGGTTTCCAAGGAAACCGTCAGGGTGGCTATAAAGGAAGAGGAAATCAGAATCGTCCAAAGGTGGTTCGGGAAGAACCTAGCGAAGAGGATGTACAAAAACAAATTCGTGAGACCCTAGAAAAACTTCAAGGAAAGGGTAGCAAAGGTAAAGGAGCCAAATATCGTAGAGAGAAAAGAGATCAGCACCGTCAACAGACGGAGATGGATCAGGAATTGGCGGCAGCTGAAAGCAAAGTGCTTAAGGTGACGGAGTTTGTTACGGTAAGTGAGGTGGCTACTATGATGGATGTTCAGGTAACACAAATTATATCTGCCTGTATGTCTTTAGGGATGATGGTGACCATGAACCAACGTCTTGATGCTGAAACTTTATCTATTGTAGCCGAGGAATTTGGTTATCAGGTAGAATTTGTAACTGCTGACATAGAAGAATCTATTGAAGAAGTTGAAGATAAACCAGAAGATCTTAAAGAACGTGCGCCAATTGTAACAGTAATGGGTCACGTTGACCACGGTAAGACGTCCCTTCTGGATTATATAAGAAAAGAAAATGTGATTGCCGGTGAGTCTGGTGGAATCACCCAGCACATTGGCGCTTATGGTGTGGAACTTGAGAATGGTCAACGAATTGCCTTCTTAGATACACCAGGTCACGAAGCCTTTACGGCCATGCGTGCACGTGGTGCTCAAGTAACGGATATTGCAATTATTGTAGTTGCGGCTGATGATGATATCATGCCACAAACCAAAGAAGCGATTTCCCACGCACAGGCAGCAGGGGTTCCTATTGTATTTGCCATTAATAAGGTAGACAAGCCAACAGCCAATCCAGATAAAATTAAAGAAGGATTAGCTAGTATGAATCTTCTTGTAGAGGATTGGGGAGGAAAAATTCAATCACATGATATTTCGGCTAAAACAGGTCAGGGAGTTCTTGAATTACTGGAGAAAGTCCTGTTGGAGGCTGAATTATTAGAATTAAAAGCTAACCCTAACAAACCGGCCAACGGTACTGTTGTTGAGGCATTTTTAGACAAAGGAAGAGGTTATGTATCCACCATTTTGGTTCAAGCTGGTACCCTAAAAATAGGGGACTACGTATTGGCAGGAAGACATAGTGGAAAAGTTAAAGCCATGCAGGATGAACGCGGCAAAGATGTGCCATTTGCAGGTCCGTCGACTCCAGTATCTATACTTGGTTTGGACGGAGCGCCACAGGCTGGTGATAAGTTTAATGTCTTTGAAGATGAGCGTGAAGCGAAGCAAATCGCTACTAAACGTACACAATTACAACGTGAGCAATCGGTAAGAACACAACGTCACATTACACTTGATGAAATTGGAAGACGTATTGCTCTTGGTGACTTTAAAGAACTTAATATTATCCTTAAAGGGGATGTGGATGGTTCTGTTGAGGCCTTAACAGATTCATTCCAGAAATTATCAACTGAAGAAATTCAGGTGAATATTATCCATAAAGGAGTAGGTGCTATCACAGAAAGTGATGTGCTATTAGCTACTGCTTCAGATGCCATCATCATTGGATTTAATGTACGTCCAATGGGCAATGCCAGACAGATTGCCGATAAGGAAGAAATTGATATCAGAACATACTCCATTATTTATGATGCTATTAATGACATCAAAGATGCTATGGAAGGTCTTTTATCTCCAGAATTGAAAGAGGAGGTTACCGGTACTGTAGAAATTAGAGAACTCTTTAAAGTTTCTAAGATTGGTACCATTGCAGGATGTATGGTTACAGACGGTAAGATCTACAGAAATTCAAGTATCCGAATCATTAGAGATGGTGTCGTGGTTTACACTGGCGAGTTAGCCTCACTTAGGCGATTTAAAGACGATGTTAAAGAAGTATCTAAAGGTTACGATTGTGGTCTTCAGATCAAGAATTACAACGATATTAAAGAAGGTGATGTTTTGGAAGCCTTCCAGGAAGTGGAAGTCAAAAAGAAACTATCCAAATAAAAAAAAAGCCGACTGAAAAGTCGGCTTTTTTTTTATTGACGTTTTTTAAAGTCTGTCTTGGGTTCAAATATAAAGGCATACATATAATCATTCTTAAGTGTTGCCAAAGCTCTATCAGCCTCTAACTTGTCTTTAAACACCCCTACCCAAACCTTATAGTTAGGTGTATTGAATTCGATGCTTGTTGGCCAATCGCGGTATTTGATCTTAAACTCTTCAAGCGCTTCCTCGGCTTTTGCGGGTTGCGTACTTTGAAAAATTTGGATTTTATAAATAGTATTGGTTCTAATGTCCTTCTTAAATTCTAGAAGTTCATCAATCGTATGGCTTTGGTTTACAGTAACCGTTCCATTTTGAGCAAAAGCCTTAGATTCTGTTATCAAAAACAATCCTAAAAGAATAATTACAGTTCTTACTTTACTCATGATTTTTGGTATTTAAGACAAAGGTATAGGACTAGAACGAAGTGACCTAAAATTTGTTATTTAGAATAGTTATAAATTATATGTTAAGACTATACCAGCATTTCTAAAATCATCTTTATACCTTACTTTTGCCTGAGTTTTTATAGACACTTTTTTGGTAAATTTTAACATAAAAATCATGCCAAAATTGAACAAAAACAGAAAATAAAAATCAAGGTTTCTGAGAAACATTGATTTAAGTTGGAACAAAAGAAAAAAATAGTCTGTATAAACGGACAAACAAATCAATAAAAATTCACAGATGAAAAAGGTTTTCAGCCGCAATTTAACCGAGTCTTTACTTCGTATCGGTTTTGTTTTCATTTTAATGTTTTCGGTATCAATTCAAGCTCAGGAAGCCGCGGAAGGCCAGGCTGGTGATCCTGCTAAAGGGAAACAGCTTTACAACACCAATTGTGCTGCTTGTCACAGGCTTGATCAGAAAATGACGGGACCTGCTTTACGTAATGTTGAGGCGCGTTTGTATGATGAGGAAGGCTTGGACAGAGAATGGTTAAATGCCTGGATTAGAAACAGTGCTGCATTGATTAAATCTGGTGATGCTTATGCCAACAAGATTTGGAATGAGTACAACCAAACCGCCATGACGGCATTCCCTACGTTAAGTGATCAGGATATTACCGATATTTTAGCTTACACGGCTGCTCCACCACCAGCGCCGGTTGAGACTGCTGCTACCACTGCTACTACTGCGGGGTCAGAGCCAGGGATTAGTAATGAAATTATACTTGGTGCACTAGCCTTGTTATTCGCACTTTTAGCTATGGCCTTAGTTCTAGTGAAGCGTACTTTAAACCATTTTGCTGAAGCAAAAGGTATTGAGGTTGAAGAATCTGAGAAGCGTATTCCAATTTGGAAAGCCTTTATTCAAAATCAGTTCCTGGTATTAGTGACTTCTATAGTATTGTTATTAGCTAGTGGTTATTTTGTGTATGGCTACTTAATGCAGGTTGGTTTAGATCAAGGTTATGCACCAGTTCAACCAATCCATTACTCACACAGAATTCACGCTGGGGACAATGAAATCGATTGTAAATATTGTCACTCATCTGCCAGAGTTAGTAAGCACTCTGGAATACCATCATTAAATATATGTATGAACTGTCACAAATCTATTGCTGAAGTAGCGCCAGAAACGCAAGCTGAAGGCTTAGAATATGGTCAGGATTACAATGCGGAGATTCAGAAATTGTATGCCGCTGTAGGATGGGATCAGAATGAGCAGGCTTACACAGGCGAAACACAGCCGGTGAAATGGGTGAGAATTCACAATCTTCCTGACTTTGCTTATTTCAATCACTCACAACACGTTGAGGTTGGAGGCATCGAGTGTCAGACTTGTCATGGTCCTGTAGAAGAAATGGAAATCATGAGTCAGCATTCTCCATTAACGATGGGATGGTGTATCAACTGTCACAGAGAAACGGAAGTTAAGGTGAAGGATAATGGGTATTATACCAAAATTCACGAAGAACTTTCCAAAAAATATAACGTAGAAAAATTAACGGTTGCCATGATGGGTGGTCTGGAATGTGGTAAGTGCCACTACTAGAAAGAGGTAATCAAAATTAATAAAGCAAGTAATTTTAATCATATGTCATCAAACAAGAAATACTGGAAAAGTGTTGAAGAACTGAACGACAACAGTTCTATTGTTGAGACACTTCAGCAAAACGAATTTGTTGAAGAAATACCAACTGACACATTCTTAGGTGATAAAGAAACACTTGAATCTTCGTCCACTACACGACGCGATTTCTTAAAGTATGTTGGTTTTAGTACAGCGGCAGCTTCTTTAGCAGCTTGTGAAGGACCGGTTGTAAAGTCCATTCCTTACGTGGTGCAACCAACCGAGATTATTCCTGGTGTGGCCAATTATTACGCCACCACTATTGCTAATGGTCATGACTTTGCAAGTGTTTTGGTCAAAACCAGAGAAGGTAGACCTATTAAAATTGAAAACAATAACCTGGCTGAAACAAACGGGATGGCCAATGCCCGTGTTCATGCTTCGGTTTTAGATTTATATGATAACAAACGTGTGAAGGCTCCTATGAAAGGCGATCAGCCAATAGGATGGTCTCAGTTTGTTTCAGAAACCACAAAGAAATTCGACGAGTTAAAAGCAGAGGGGAAAGAGATTGCTATTTTAACACAATCCTACGCAAGCCCATCTACTCGAAACCTAATTGCTGACTTTAGAGAGCAATATACCAATGTACGCCACGTACGTTATGATGCTGTATCTGAATCTGCTGCTCTAGATGCCTTCCAAGCTAAGTACGGAGAACGTGCTCTTGCTAACTATGACTTTGAAAAAGCTATGACCATCGTTTCTGTTGGTGCTGATTTCTTAGGCGATTGGCAAGGTGGAGGTTTTGATTCAGGATATGCTAAGAAGCGTGTGCCTGATCATGGTAAAATGTCTAAGCACATCCAGTTTGAGTCCAATATGTCTCTAACCGGTGCTAATGCAGATGTTCGTGTGCCAATGAAAGCAAGCGAGCAACGTTTGGCCCTTGCCAAACTGTTTAGCTATGTAACCGGGTCAAATGTATCAGGGACCTTACCTGAGGCTATTGACCAGGCGGTACGTTCAGCTGCTTCAGAATTAAAGCGAGCTGGAAACAAAGGTGTTGTTGTTACTGGAATTCAGGACGTCAATGCACAGACCGTTGTATTAGAATTGAACGAATACTTAGGAAGTAAAGCGTTTGACACTAAGATGACTATTAAGACCAGACGTGGAAATGATACTGAGGTTGCTACTTTGGTTGCGGATATGAAAGCTGGTAAGATAGCAGCTGTAATTATGGCGGGTGTGAATCCAATCTATTCCTTACCTAATGCTGAGGATTTTAAGGCTGGCTTAGAAAAGGTAGAAATGTCAATTGCTTCTACAATGAAAGTAGACGAGACCGCAAAACTTTGCACATATATTGCTGCGGCACCACATTATTTAGAATCATGGGGTGATGTTGAAATGAAGAAAGGTCACTACAGCTTAACTCAGCCAACAATTAGACCTTTATTTGATACGAAACAATTCCAGGAATTATTAATGACTTGGACTGCTAATCCGCAGTCTTACGATGAGTACATTAAAATGATCTGGAATCAGGATATATTAAACGGTGGATCTTTCAGTCAGGCTCTACACGATGGTGTTTATAAGGTGGCTTATGACGCTGTTGATGTTTTAGATGATATTGAGGATACTTTAGAAGAGGATGCTGTTGAAACTCCAGCAGGTGATGCTGCAAGAGCACTATCGCAATCTGCTAAGGGTGCAACAATGGAGTTGGTGCTTTATACCAAAACAGGTATGGGTGATGGCCAACAGGCTAACAATCCTTGGTTACAGGAATTTCCTGATCCAATTACCAGAACTTCATGGGATAACTACTTAACCGTATCTAAGGCAGATGCTGAAGCTGCTGGTTTGGTAAACGAAAATGTTGCTAACGGTGGACTTAACGGTAGTTATGCTAACGTTACGGTAAATGGTGTAACAGTGAATGTGCCTGTGATTATACAGCCAGGTCAAGCTAAAGGGACCGTAGGTTTAGCCTTAGGATATGGACGTACCGATGGTGTTCAATCCGAATTGCAGACTGGAGTAAATGCCTATCCGTTGTATCAAAACTTTAGTGCGGTTCAAGAAGTAAGTATTGAGAAAACTTCAGGAACACACGAATTTGCTTGTGTACAGTTACACAATACCTTAATGGGTCGTGGTGATATCATTAGAGAAACCACGCTTGAGGTATTTAACACTAAGAATAAAAATTACTGGAATCCAATACCAAAGGTTTCCAAAGATCATATTGAAACCCCAGTAACATCTCCAGATGTGGATCTGTGGGATTCTTTTGACCGTTCTATTGGACATCATTTTAATTTATCAATTGACTTAAATGCCTGTACAGGTTGTGGAGCATGTGTTATTGCATGTCATGCTGAGAATAATGTACCGGTAGTTGGTAAGACAGAGATGCGTCGCAGTCGAGATATGCACTGGTTACGTATTGATAGATATTATTCTTCTCAGGATTCCTTTGAGGGTGATAACGCTAAGAAGGACAACATTTCTGGTTTAGGCAGTTCACTGAGTGAGTTTGGAGAAATGGAAAGCCCTGCTGATAATCCTCAGGTAGCCTTCCAACCAGTAATGTGTCAGCATTGTAATCACGCTCCGTGTGAAACAGTTTGTCCAGTTGCGGCAACTGCTCATGGTCGTCAGGGACAAAACCACATGGCCTATAACCGTTGTGTAGGTACTAGATACTGTGCTAACAACTGTCCATATAAAGTAAGACGTTTCAATTGGTTCTTATACAACAATAACGATGAGTTTGATTTCTTTATGAACAACGATCTTGGTCGTATGGTTATCAATCCAGATGTTACAGTTCGTTCAAGAGGGGTGATGGAGAAGTGTTCGTTCTGTATCCAGAAGACTCAGAAAACAATACTTGATGCTAAGCGTGACGGACGTGAGATTAAAGATGGGGAGTTCCAAACGGCATGTTCTGCCGCTTGTGGTAGCGGAGCCATGGTATTTGGTGATGTTAATGATGAATCAAGTGAGGTAGCGAAACTTTCTAAGGATGATCGCATGTATCATTTATTGGAGCATGTTGGTACAAAACCAAATGTGTTCTATCATACGAAAGTTAGAAATACAACAAAAGCATAAACTAAAATTAAAGATCAATAATATATTATGGCGTCTCATTACGAAGCACCAATTAGAAGACCACTAGTCACCGGCGAGAAATCGTATCACGATGTAACAGTGGACGTGGCAAGACCTGTAGAGGGTCAGGCCAACAAAGCCTGGTGGATTGTCTTTAGCATTGCATTAGTGGCCTTTCTTTGGGGATTAGGATGTATCATCTACACCATTTCCACAGGTATTGGGGTCTGGGGTCTTAACAAGACTGTAAACTGGGCCTGGGATATCACCAACTTTGTATGGTGGGTAGGTATTGGTCACGCAGGAACATTGATTTCTGCAGTACTGTTACTCTTCCGTCAGAAATGGAGAATGGCGATCAATAGATCAGCTGAAGCGATGACCATTTTTTCTGTAATCCAAGCAGGTTTATTCCCAATTATTCACATGGGTCGTCCATGGTTGGCTTATTGGGTGTTACCTATTCCAAATCAATTTGGATCCCTTTGGGTGAACTTTAACTCTCCACTACTTTGGGACGTATTTGCGATCTCAACCTATTTATCGGTTTCTCTGGTTTTCTGGTGGACAGGGTTATTACCTGACTTTGCCATGATTAGAGACCGTGCAGTAAAGCCATTCCAAAAGAAAATTTATTCATTAATAAGTTTTGGGTGGTCAGGAAGAGCTAAGGATTGGCAGCGTTTTGAAGAAGTATCTCTGGTACTTGCTGGTTTAGCAACACCTCTGGTACTTTCTGTTCATACCATTGTATCTTTTGACTTTGCTACCTCGGTTATTCCTGGATGGCACACTACGATCTTCCCGCCTTATTTTGTTGCTGGGGCGATCTTCTCGGGGTTTGCCATGGTAAACACCTTACTTATTATTATGAGAAAGGTTTGTAACCTTGAAGATTATATCACAGTTCAGCATATTGAGTTGATGAACATAGTAATTATGATTACTGGTTCTATTGTTGGTGTGGCCTATATTACTGAGTTGTTCATTGCCTGGTATTCTGGTGTAGAATACGAACAATACGCCTTCTTAAATAGAGCAACTGGACCTTACTGGTGGGCTTACTGGGCCATGATGAGTTGTAATGTATTCTCTCCACAGTTCATGTGGTTCAAGAAATTAAGAACAAGTATCATGTTCTCGTTCTTTATTTCAATTGTAGTAAATATTGGAATGTGGTTTGAGCGTTTTGTAATTATTGTAACCTCGCTTCACAGAGATTACTTGCCATCGTCATGGACAATGTTCTCACCAACCTTTGTGGATATAGGAATATTCATTGGCACCATTGGATTCTTCTTTGTACTCTTCCTATTGTACTCAAGAACATTCCCAGTAATTGCACAAGCTGAGGTTAAGACGATTTTAAAATCATCTGGCGAGCGCTACAAGCGATTAAGAGAAAATGGTGAGAGTTTGGCAGGAGCAGCAACAGATGAAAGAACAAGCTCGACTAAAGCTAAATCAACTAATAAAAAAGACAAAAACAACGAATAGCCTATGGAAGCTTCAAAAGTAGTACACGCTATTTATAACGATGATGATGTGTTGATGGCCGCAGTTAAAAAGGTCAAGGCAGAAAAACATCACATCGAGGAAATATATACACCTTTTCCAGTTCACGGATTGGATAAGGCAATGGGATTAGCTCCAACAAGAATTGCCATCACTTCCTTTTTATATGGATGTGTTGGATTAACTGTAGCTATCTTGATGATGAATTTCATTATGATTAAAGATTGGCCGCAAGACATTGGTGGTAAACCAAGCTTCAGCTATTTGGAAAATATGCCGGCCTTTGTACCAATCATGTTTGAGTTGACTGTTTTCTTTGCTGCGCACTTAATGGTAATTACATTCTATCTGAGAAGCCGTATGTGGCCTTTTAAGAAAGCCGAGAATCCTGATCCAAGAACCACAGATGACCATTTCTTAATGGAGGTTGCTGTTCATGGTAATGAAAAAGAGCTAAGCTCTTTACTAAAAGAGACAGGAGCCGTTGAACTAAAGTTTATCGATAAAGAAGATACACACTAGTATGAAGAACTTATATACATATGCAGTTGTAATATTGACTGTTTTAGTAATGGTTTCATGCCAAAACAATTCCAGACCAAACTACCAATACATGCCAAACATGTATGAGTCTGTTGGTTACGAAGCTTACCAGGAAGCAGAGGTTTTTAAGGGTGACGTTGAAGCACAATTACCTGTGGAAGGGACACTACCAAGAGGGTATTCATTTTATGATATTGAAAATACTAATGATGGTTACGAGTACGCGAAAGCCAATTTAGTAAGCCCAATAGACTCGACTGCCATAGATATGGAGCGCGGAAAAGAACTTTACGAAATATACTGTGGCATTTGCCATGGGAATAAGGGTAAGGGTCAAGGGACTTTGGTTAAGCGTGAGAAAATATTAGGGGTTCCTAGTTATGATGATGCCGGGAGAGCAATTACTCAAGGTAGTATCTACCATGTGATCTACTACGGAAAAAATACCATGGGATCCTATGCCAATCAGCTTAATGAAGAAGAGCGCTGGCAAGTAGTTGCTTATGTTGAAAAACTAAAAGCAGATTTAGAAAAGTAAGATTTAGACAAAGATTATATAAATGGAATATACAATTTCAAACCGACTAAAAATGGCTTCAATAGTCCTCATTATTTTGGGGCTAATCGGGGTAAGCTATGGTTTTTGGGATTCTCATCATTACAAAACAGTAGATGATGTAAAAGTCTTGTTGGCTGAAGAAGCACATCACGGTGATGGTCATGGCGAAGCCCATGGTGCAGATCATGGTGGCACACATGCTACAGCTGGTCATCATGAAGCTGATGCACATGGTGAGTCCGATGAACATGCTGAAGAAGGTCATCATATGAGTCATGAAGAGCATGTACTGCACCAAATCCACAACCGTCCATGGGCAGCATTATACGTTGGTGCGTTTTTCTTTTTTATGATTGCCTTAGGGGTGCTAGCATTTTATGCGATTCAGTATGCCTCGCAAGCTGGGTGGTCTCCAGTGCTTTTTAGAGTCATGGAAGCTATCACGGCTTACATGTTCCCTGGAGCGGTTATCGTCTTGTTAATAGCAGTTGCTTCAGGTACTATTGGTCATTATAACATCTTTACATGGATGGATCCAGAGGTTGTAGAGCATGATAAGTTAATTCAAGGAAAATCAGGATGGTTGAATATGACATCTTTTGTAATAAGAGGTGTAATTTTTATTTCTGGATGGGCATTGTACCGTCACTTCTCAAGAAAATTCTCGATTGCACAGGACAATGCTGATGACAATAAGAACTTTAAGAAGAACTTCAGAATCTCTGCAGGTTTCTTAGTATTCTATATTTATACTGAATCTATGATGTCTTGGGATTGGATTATGAGCGTAGATCCTCACTGGTTTAGTACCTTATTTGGTTGGTATGTGTTTGCCTCTATGTTTGTGAGTGGGATAACTGTTATTGCATTAATAACCATCTATTTGAAATCTAAAGGATTGTTAGAGTTTGTAAATGATAGTCATATCCATGATTTAGCAAAATTCATGTTTGGTATTAGTATTTTCTGGACTTATTTGTGGTTCTCACAGTTCATGTTAATCTGGTATTCTAACATACCTGAAGAGGTGACTTACTTCATGACCAGAATAGAATATTACAAACTTCCATTTTTTGGAATGTTAGCAATGAATTTCATATTCCCATTATTAGTTTTAATGAACAGTGATTATAAACGAATTCCTTGGTTTGTAGTTATGGCCGGTATAATTATTCTTTGCGGGCACTATTTAGATGTCTTTAACATGATTATGCCAGCAACTGTAGTGGATCGTTGGTTTATTGGTGCGCCAGAGTTAGGTGCCGTATGTTTGTTTGGTGGATTATTTCTTTTCATTGTATTTAGAGCACTTGGAAAAGCGCCTTTATTAGCCAAGGGAAATCCGATGATTAAAGAAAGTGAGCACTTTCATTATTAATTAAATTGTTTAGATAAAAACGAATGACAACTTTATTAATTTTTGTAATAGTTCTTTTTGTGGCTATTGCTTTATGGCAGATGGTGAAGATTTTTGATTTGGCACAAGTAGGTGGGCCAAGTTCTCAAGTTGCCGATGACAAGGACAATAGAATCAATGGGTATTTGATGATAGGATTCCTAATATTCATCTACGCCATTACAATTTTAAGTTTTTACTATCTAGGGGATCTTCCTTTGATTGGTAATTCTGCCTCCGAGCACGGTCCGGGGATTGATAACTTAATGGTAATTTCCATGGTAGTTATCTTTATTGTACAAATTGTTACACAATTCCTTCTACATTATTTTGCTTTTAAATACAAAGGTGAGAAGGGAAGGAAGGCATTGTTTTATGCAGACAATAATACTCTTGAGGCAATTTGGACTATAATTCCAGTTATTGTTTTAGCAGGTTTGATCATTTATGGTTTGTTCACTTGGAACGATATAATGAATGTTACTGCAGCTACTGATGATGAGGATCCAATGGTTATCGAGTTATATGCACAGCAATTTAATTGGAAGGCCAGATATTCAGGTGAAGATAATGTATTAGGTCAGGCCAATGTGAGATTAATCGATTTAGACCGCGCTAATATCTTAGGTCTTGATGAAGCGGATCCGTATGCACAAGACGATGTTATAGTTACAGAGTTACACTTACCAAAAGGAAGGCCGATCTTGTTTAAAATGAGATCTCAGGATGTTCTGCATTCTGCTTATATGCCACACTTTAGAGCTCAAATGAACTGTGTACCAGGAATGGTAACTCAATTCGCTTTCACGCCAATGGTAACTACTGCGGAGATGAGACAAAATCCTGATATGCAGGATAAAGTGAAAAACATTAATGAGATTCGTTTAGAGAATAAAGAGGATATTGAAGCACGTGGACAAGATTTGGTTTACGAGTTTGATTACTTACTTTTATGTAACAAAATCTGTGGAAAGTCTCATTACAATATGCAGATGAAGATTATTGTTGAGGAGCAGGAAGAATTTGATGCCTGGATGGCAGAGCAAACCAAGTTTGCAGCATCATTGAATTAGAAAAATTGTTTTAAGAAAGAAAAGAAAAAAATGGGAGCAACAGCTGAAGCACACTTACACGACGATCACGAGGTTCACCATCACAAGGAAACCTTTGTGACCAAATACATCTTTAGCCAGGATCATAAAATGATCGCTAAACAGTATTTGATTACCGGGGTATTGGTTATGGGAATCATTGGGATTTTTATGTCTTTAATGATTCGTATGCAAATAGCTTGGCCTGAACAACCGAATGTACTTTTTGAAACCTTTTTAGGGAAATGGGCACCTGGAGGAGTTATGGATGCGGATATCTATTTGGCATTGGTAACCATCCACGGAACTCTAATGGTATTCTTCGTTTTAACGGCTGGGTTAAGTGGGACCTTTAGTAACCTATTAATTCCATTGCAGATTGGTGCAAGAGATATGGCTTCTGGTTTCCTGAACATGATCTCATATTGGTTGTTTTTCATATCATGTGTTGTAATGATCGCCTCATTCTTTGTGGAGATGGGACCAGCTGCAGCAGGATGGACTATTTATCCTCCATTATCTGCTCTGGAGATGGCACAGCCTGGATCTGGTTTAGGTATGACCTTATGGCTAGTTTCTATGGCCATCTTTATTGCATCATCGCTTCTAGGATCTCTAAACTATATTGTAACTGTAATTAATTTGAGAACCAAAGGAATGTCAATGACTAGACTTCCATTAACCATTTGGGCGTTCTTTGTAACGGCAGTTATCGGTGTGATTTCATTCCCAGTATTATTATCAGCTGCTTTATTGCTGATTATGGATAGAAGCTTTGGAACGTCATTCTTCTTATCAGATATTTTTATTCAAGGAGAGGTATTGCATTATCAAGGTGGATCGCCAGTTTTGTTTGAGCACTTATTCTGGTTCTTGGGACATCCTGAGGTATACATTGTATTATTACCTGCCCTTGGTATCACTTCTGAAATTATAGCAACGAACTCTAGAAAACCAATTTTTGGTTATAGAGCCATGGTAGCCTCTATTTTGGCAATTGCCTTTTTATCGACAATTGTATGGGGTCACCATATGTTTATTTCTGGAATGAATCCATTTCTCGGATCTGTATTTACATTTACAACGCTTCTAATTGCAATTCCATCGGCGGTTAAGGCCTTTAATTACATAACTACGCTTTGGAAAGGTAACTTACAGATGAATCCAGCCATGTTATTTTCAATTGGGTTGGTATCAACCTTTATTACCGGTGGATTAACAGGAATTATTCTTGGAGATAGCGCACTTGATATCAATGTACATGATACGTACTTTGTTGTAGCACACTTCCATTTAGTAATGGGAATTTCTGCACTTTATGGTGTGTTCGCTGGTATTTACCATTGGTTCCCAAGAATGTATGGACGTATGATGAATAAAAACCTTGGATACCTGCACTTCTGGGTTACAGCAATCTGTGCTTATGGGGTATTCTTTCCAATGCATTTTATTGGAATGGCGGGGTTACCTAGACGTTATTATACCAACTCCAATTTCCCATTGTTCGATGATACTACCAATACGCAAGCGGTCATCACTATGTTTGCTATCATAGGGGGTACTATTCAGTTGGTATTCTTGTATAACTTTATTCATAGTGTGTTCTACGGAAAGAAAGCGGAACAAAACCCTTGGAGGTCCAATACATTAGAATGGACTGCACCAGTAGAGCATATACACGGTAACTGGCCAGGGGCATTGCCGACGGTTTACAGATGGTCTTACGATTATAGTAAGCCAGGTCACGATGAAGATTTTGTTCCTCAAAACGTACCTTTAAAAGAAGGAGAAGAAGAACTTCAGCATTAGAATAAGAAGAAGGACTTAGTTAATAATATTGAAAAGCCTTTCCATTTTAGGAAGGGCTTTTTCGTTATATTTGAGTTCATCACTTCTTCCTATGAATGAGAATTTAAATCCATCTAATGATAATTTTAGTCCTGAGGAACTTGATCTAGAAAAACGATTAAGACCCCTTTCTTTTGATGATTTTACTGGACAGGATCAGGTGCTTGAAAATTTGCAGATTTTTGTTCAAGCGGCAAATCTGCGTGATGATGCATTAGACCATACACTATTTCATGGCCCTCCGGGACTTGGAAAAACAACATTAGCTCATATACTAGCCAATGAACTGAGCGTTGGTATTAAAGTTACGTCTGGCCCTGTTTTAGATAAGCCTGGTGATCTGGCTGGATTATTGACTAACCTTGAAGAACGCGATGTGTTGTTTATTGATGAGATACATCGATTAAGTCCTATCGTAGAGGAGTATTTATACTCAGCCATGGAGGACTACAAGATAGATATCATGATTGAGACAGGTCCGAATGCGAGAACGGTTCAAATTAATTTGAACCCATTTACGCTTGTTGGAGCTACAACCAGATCGGGATTATTAACAGCCCCAATGCGTGCCAGATTTGGTATTAGCAGCAGACTCCAATACTATAAAACAGACTTGCTAACCACCATTGTGCAACGAAGTGCTTCTATCTTGAGCGTTCCTATAACTATGGAAGCAGCAATTGAAATAGCTGGAAGAAGTCGCGGAACACCTAGGATTGCTAACGCATTATTGCGAAGGGTTCGAGATTTTGCTCAAATTAAAGGAGATGGTAATATAGATATATCAATTGCTAAATACGCGCTTGAGGCTTTGAATGTGGATGCACATGGGTTGGATGAAATGGATAATAAAATTCTGTCTACAATCATAGATAAATTCAAAGGGGGCCCTGTAGGTATTACTACCTTAGCAACTGCAGTTAGTGAGAGTTCCGAAACCATCGAAGAAGTCTATGAGCCCTTTCTCATTCAACAAGGATTTATAATGCGGACTCCAAGAGGACGGGAGGTAACCGAATTGGCTTATAAACACTTGGGTCGAACAAAGGGATCTGTTCAAGGGGGGCTTTTTTAGCGATGAAACCAACATTAGTTAGTCATTAATCTTCAGATTTGTTCCCTTAGTCTAGTTTTTACATACTCTAAGAAGATCGTTTTTACTTTAGAGTAACTAAATCGATCATCATGAAAACTGTAAACCTCAGGAAACTCGTATTTCTTGCATTTATCAGTGTTATTGTGTCATGTCAATCAGACAATGATTATCAAAATGTATCAGTTGCAGATTCTCAATTAGAGAGTCAAATAATCGAACTTTATGGAAGTAAGAACGCATTACTTCTTCCCCATGCATCGGATTTAAGCAATATTCCTTATGATCCAAATAACCCTATATCTGAAGCCAAGGTACTACTTGGTAGTTTTTTATATCATGAAACAGGCTTAGCTTCTCAGGCTATGTACGAAGAAAGTATGTACACTTATTCCTGTGCTAGTTGCCACCATGTAGATGCAGGATTTCAGAGTGGCTTGCGTCAGGGAATTGGTGATGGGGGATTAGGATTTGGTTTTATTGGAGAGGGTAGACATTCCAACCCAATGTATGCTACAACTCAGTTGGATGTACAACCTATTCGTACTCCAACAGCGTTAAATGTCGCATTTCAATCAGTTATGCTTTGGAATGGACAGTTTGGAGCTTCAGGTCCAAACGTAGGAACAGAGTCTCAATGGACTTCAGGAACCCCTAAAGAAAATAATAGTTTAGGTTTTGAAGGGGTTGAAATTCAGGCTATAGCAGGATTAGATGTTCATAGACTTGAAGTAAATGGAGATGAGATTATTAATTCCCCGTATAAATCATTTTTTGACAATGCGTACCCCAATATTGAGGAGTCCAATCGGTATACGAAAATTAATGCAGCATTAGCTATTGCAGCATATGAAAGAACCCTTCTTGCCAATGAAGCGCCGTTTCAAAATTGGTTAAAAGGAAGTTCAAGTGCCATGACCGAAGATCAGAAATTAGGTGCACAATTGTTTTATGGGAAAGCACATTGTTATCAGTGCCACTCTGGTCCGGCATTAAATGATATGAATTTCTATGCATTAGGAATGCATGATCTTCAAGGTCCTGAAATTTCAACAACAGTTGATGAGGCCACAAGGAAAGGACGTGGCGGATTTACGGGTAATTCAGAGGATGATTATAAGTTTAAAACACCTCAATTATACAATCTAAAGGATGTACAATTCTTTGGTCATGGTGGTTCATTTGAGTCTTTGAAGTCCATTATTGAATATAAAAACGACGGAGTTCCAGAGAACTCAATCGTCCCTTTAACTCAGATTTCGGAGCATTTTAAGCCACTGGGTCTAACAGAGCAGGAAATAGAGCTATTAGTTGAGTTTATTGAAGAGGCGCTTTATGATAATAACCTTCAGCGTTTCGTACCTGAAGAATTACCAACAGGTAATTGCTTTCCAAATGCGGATCCGCAATCTAAAATTGATGTTGGTTGTGATTAAATAGCTCCTGAAAATATCAGTATCTTTAATCTGATTTTGAACTAAAAGTATTGAGCATCAAAACCAGGTATACCAATCTTATAAAAACCGAGGCTGAACGCCTTGGTTTTTTATCATGTGGTGTCAGCAAGGCCGATTTTTTGGAAGAAGAAGCTCCGCGTCTCGAGTCTTGGTTAAAGAGTCAGATGCATGGAGAAATGACCTATATGGAAAACCACTTCGACAAGCGCTTAGACCCAAGATTACTGGTGGATGGAGCTAAAAGTGTGGTGTCCCTGTTGTTTAATTACTATCCTTCTGAATTTCAGAATCCAGAATCCTATAAAATTTCTAAATACGCCTATGGATCTGACTACCACCATGTCATTCGTCACAAGTTGCGTGAGCTGTTAGAACGTATAAGAGATGAGATTGGTGAGGTTTCTGGACGTTGTTTCGTGGATTCAGCACCTGTTTTAGATAAGGCCTGGGCCGCTAAAAGTGGGTTAGGATGGATTGGTAAGCATAGCAATTTACTCACTCAGAAGGTTGGGTCCTTTTACTTTATAGCTGAGTTGATAATAGATTTAGAACTGGACTATGATACTCCTGTTACCGATCACTGTGGAAGTTGTACAGCCTGCATTGATGCCTGTCCAACAGAAGCCATTACGGAACCATATGTGGTAGATGGGAGTAAGTGTATATCGTATTTTACCATAGAACTAAAAGATAATATTCCTAATGATTTTAAAGGTCAGTTTGATGATTGGATGTTTGGGTGTGACGTATGTCAGGATGTGTGTCCCTGGAATCGATTTTCAAAACCTCATAATGAACCGTTATTTAATCCGAAGCCTGAATTATTAACAATGGACAAGGGTGATTGGGAAGAATTGACCAAAGAGACTTTTAATAAAGTCTTTAAAAAATCCGCAGTTAAACGAACCAAATATGAGGGGTTAGTAAGAAATATTAACTTCATTAAAAAGATAGAATAGTTTCAATAATTATCTTTGTTGCTTACTTTAATTCATAATATGAGCGAAGAAAGTAGGCGAAAAGAGGCTTTGGTATACCATGCGAAGCCTTCACCAGGAAAAATAAAGGTTATTCCAACCAAGCGATATGCTACCCAAAGAGATTTGTCTCTGGCATACTCTCCAGGTGTTGCTGAACCTTGCTTGGAAATCGATAAGGATGTCAATAATGTTTACAAGTATACCACTAAGGGGAATCTTGTAGCGGTCATATCAAACGGTACTGCCGTTTTAGGGTTAGGTAATATTGGGCCTGAGGCTTCAAAACCTGTTATGGAAGGTAAGGGCCTCTTGTTTAAGATTTTTGCAGATATCGATGTTTTTGATATTGAGGTTGATACCGAAGATGTAGATGCTTTCATTGAAACGGTAAAAAATATAGCACCTACTTTTGGTGGGATAAATCTAGAGGATATCAAAGCTCCAGAAGCCTTTGAAATTGAAAGGCGACTTAAAGAGGAATTGGATATACCAGTTATGCATGACGATCAGCATGGGACGGCAATAATATCCGCTGCCGCCTTGCTCAATGCTCTGGAACTTGCTAATAAAAACATTGAAAATGTAAGAATAGTGGTTAGTGGTGCAGGGGCAGCAGCTATTTCTTGTACGCGCTTATATCAGGCTTTTGGTGCAAAGAGAGAGCACATCGTAATGTTGGATAGTAAAGGGGTGATTCGTGATGATCGAGATAATCTAACCTCTCAAAAGGCTGAATTTGCTACCCATCGAAAGATTGATACTCTTGATGAGGCTATGATTGATGCCGATGTATTTATCGGATTATCAATGGCAAATATTGTTTCTGCTGAGATGCTGGAGTCCATGGCAAAAGATCCTATAGTATTTGCTATGGCGAATCCAGATCCGGAAATCAGTTATGAACTAGCTGTAAAAACCCGAGACGATATTATTATGGCTACTGGTAGAAGTGATCATCCTAACCAGGTAAACAATGTTTTAGGGTTTCCTTTCATATTTAGAGGAGCTTTGGATGTCCGTGCTACTAAGATTAATGAAGAAATGAAAATGGCAGCCGTTGAGGCTTTAGCACAATTGGCTAAGACTCCTGCGCCGGAGCAAGTGAATGTAGCTTACGGAGAAACGAGACTTACATTTGGAAGAGAGTATATTATTCCAAAACCTTTTGATCCACGTTTGATTGCTGAAGTGCCTCCTGCTGTGGCTAAGGCGGCTATTGAAAGCGGTGTGGCGCAATCAAGCATTAAAGATTGGGATAAATATAAGGAGAGTCTTCTTGAACGATTAGGATCAGATAATAAATTAGTCCGGTTACTTTTAAATAGAGCTAAGACCAATCCTAAACGCGTAGTTTTTGCTGAAGCGGATCAATTAGATGTACTTAAGGCAGCTCAAATTGCCTATGAAGAGGGAATTGCACATCCAATTTTATTAGGTCGACGCGAGGCAATAGAACGCCTAAAAGATGAAATTGGCTTTGAGGCAGAGGTCCCAATTATTGACCCAAAGGCTGACTCAGAGACCGATAGAAAGAACCGATATGCTGAGATTTATTGGAAACAGAATGAAAGAGAAGGGGTTACCAAATATTCGGCACAAAAAATAATGCGTGAGCGTAATTATTTTGCCGCCATGATGGTTAATGAGGGTGATGCAGATGCTTTAATTTCAGGTTACTCCAGAAGTTACCCTACCGTTGTAAAACCAATGCTTGATCTTATAGGAATGGCAAAAGGTGCTACTAGAATTGCAACAACCAACATTCTTTTGACTCAAAGAGGCCCCCTATTTTTAAGTGATACAGCAATTAATATAGACCCCAATACTGAGGATTTGGTAACAATTGCCCGAATGACGGCTAAAACAGTCAACCTTTTCGGGATGCAACCAGTCACTGCTATGATATCTTACTCCAATTTTGGATCGTCCGAGCATGCCAGTGCATCAAAAGTAAATGAAGCAGTTGCCTACTTGCACGATAACTTCCCGCATATGATAATTGATGGTGAAATTCAGACTGATTTTGCCTTAAATTCTGAAATGCTTAAGGAGATATTTCCCTTTTCGAAATTAGCTGGTCGAAAAGTTAATACCTTGATATTCCCTAACTTAGATTCAGCAAACATCACTTATAAGTTATTGAAGGAATTAAATAATGCAGAGTCTATTGGACCTATTATGATGGGTATGAAAAAGCCAGTGCACATACTGCAATTAGGAGCTAGCGTTGAAGAGATTGTAAATATGACGGCAATTGCCGTAATTGATGCACAGGAGAAGTTGAGAAAACACTCTTGATATCCTTGTGAATAGTTCATTTAACTTTTCGTTAAGATGCCAATTATTTTATTACATTTGAGTCCAAACCTACAGACTTAAATGATAACACACCTTAAGGGAAGGCTTGTAGAAAAGAACCCTACAGATGTTGTGATAGATTGTAATGGGATTGGCTATTTAGTCCATATTTCTCTTCATACCTATTCTCAAATTCCAGACCAGGAAAGCATTAGCTTATATACTTATCTCCAAGTAAAGGAAGATGCCCAAAATTTGTTCGGGTTTTCATCAAAAGTGGAGCGTGAGTTATTTAAGCTATTGCTGTCAGTTAGTGGGGTGGGCGCAAGCACTGCGAGAACCATGCTCTCTTCATTAAGTCCTGATCAAATAAAGGAAGCCATTGCCAATGCGGATGTAGCTCAAATACAAAGCGTTAAGGGTATCGGGGCTAAAACCGCGCAAAGGATAATTTTAGATCTGAAAGATAAAGTAATAAAGGTTTACGGAATAGAAGAGGTTTCTGCGCAAAAAGGCAATACTAATCAGGATGAAGCGTTATCTGCACTAGAAGTTCTTGGGTTCAATAAAAAGCAAGCTGAAAAGGTTGTTCAACGAATTGTTTCTCAGGAACCCAATGCACCTGTTGAACAAATCATAAAGGAAGCGCTAAAAAATTTGTAACGTATTGAGCACAACCAACACTACAAATTCTTATAACTTTAAGGTACGGTTTTTATTTATTGCGTTGTTCTTGTTGGCATTAGCCGGTAATGCGCAGCAAGAAAATAATGCAGCTCAAGATACTACTAAAACTGGGTTTTCGTTGGGTCCAGTTAAGTTTGCAAACCCTAACAGTATAGTTAAGAAATACACTTATGATCCTATTTTGGATCGCTACATTTATACGGAACAGATAGGTAATTTCAATATCAATTATCCGCTCATACTTACACCTGCTGAATTTGAAAGGCTAGTACTTCAAGAAAGCATGCGTGATTATTATCAACAGAAGATTGATGCTCAGGCTGGACAAAAGGAGGGGTCTGAAGAAGCTCAGAAAAATTTACTACCTGATTTTTATGTTAATTCAGGCTTCTTTGAAACCATTTTTGGTAGTGATGTGATAAGTATTGTACCGCAAGGTTCTGTGGAAGTGGATCTAGGTGTATTATATTCTAGACAAGACAATCCCAACTTTTCACCTCGTAACCGGAGAAATTTCACATTTGACTTTGATCAAAGAATTAGCGTTAGTCTTTTAGGTAAAATCGGGACGCGACTACAAATTACTGCGAATTATGATACCCAGTCCACCTTCGATTTTCAGAATCTTATTAAGTTAGAATACACACCAACTGAAGACGACATTGTACAAAAGATTGAGGTTGGTAATGTAAATATGCCATTAAATAGTACACTTATTACGGGGGCACAGGCATTATTTGGGGTAAAAACAAAGTTACAATTTGGTAAAACTACTGTCACTGCCGTATTCTCAGAGCAACAATCGCAATCCAGGCAAGTGGTAGCCCAAGGTGGTGGTACTCTTGAAGAATTTGAATTTTTTGGGCGAGATTATGATGAGAACCGACACTTTTTCTTAGCTCAGTTTTTTCGCGAAAATTATGATAAGGCCTTATTGACCTATCCGTACCCACAAAATGATGGAATTCAAATAACCAGAGTTGAGGTTTGGGTAACCAACCGTAATAATCAAACTCAGAATGTACGTAATATTGTGGCCCTCCAGGATATTGGAGAATCTGATGTAATTGGACTACCCAATCCTCCTCCAGATTTTGTTAATGTACCCCAAGGCAGTTATCCCGACAATGGAAATAATAAATTTAATCCACAGGCCATTGGTGAACCGGGGAACTTGTTGACTAAAGATGTTAGAGACATTACCAACGTGGAAGCCGGGATATTAGTTCCAGTTAATGAGGGGTTTGATTATGGTAAAATAGAGACAGCTCGAAAGTTAAACCAGGGTTCTGATTACATCCTTAATTCTGAGTTAGGATATATTTCGTTAAACCAGCGCTTATTGAATGATGAAGTACTTGCCGTGGCATTTCAGTATACAAGAAATGGGGAAGTCTTTCAAGTTGGTGAATTTGCTAACGATGGAATTGATGCTTCAGGAATTGATGAAGGCGATGGAACACAAAACCCAGAGGTAGCTAATAATAGTTTAGTGCTCAAGATGCTGAAAAGTGCCGTTACCGTGGTTGACCAACCAGTGTGGGATCTAATGATGAAAAACATCTACGACACAGGAGCATTTAATTTGGATCAGGAAGACTTTAGACTAAATATTTTTTACACAGAGGCTTCACCCGTCAACTATATAACACCAGTTGATGGTTCTATGTTCCCGATTTTTGATAATAATACACCATTTGACCCAACTGACGATACCGAAATCAATGAGACACCTTTAATACGCCTTTTCCATTTAGATAAGCTGAATTTTAATGGTGATCCACAATCGGGTGGTGATGGATTCTTTGATTTTGTACCCAGAACTACCATTATTGTAGAAAATGGGAAGATCATTTTCACTAAGGCTGAACCTTTTGGGGAATATCTGTTTAATACGTTACAGGATCCAGACAATCCGGGTGATTATGATGATGTAACAACATATAATCCAAATCAGCAGAAGTATGTTTATGACATCCTCTATAAATCAACAAAAATTGCTGCCCTAGAGGAAGCTCAAAAAAATAAATTTCAAATAAAAGGACGATTTAAGAGTAGCGGTGGTGGAGATGGAATTCCTATTGGGGCATTTAATGTGCCTAGAGGATCTGTTAGAGTAACGGCAGGAGGTCGTGTTCTTGTTGAGGGTATTGACTATACAGTTAACTATCAGTTGGGGCGTGTACAGATTCTGGATGAAGCACTTAAAGCGTCCAATACCCCCATCGAAGTATCAGTAGAAAATAATGCCATTTTTGGTCAGCAAACGCGGCGATTTACTGGGATCAATGTCGAACACCAGTTTAATCAAGATTTTCTTCTTGGAGGTACGTTTCTTAACCTTAATGAACGTCCCATTACCCAAAAGGCTAATTTTGACAGTGAGCCTATTAATAATTCCATTTTTGGTCTTTATGGAAATTACGCAACTGAGGTACCTTTCTTTACCAGATTAGTTAATAAGTTACCAAATGTAGATACTGACGTGCCATCAAATTTATCGGTGCGTGGTGAAATTGCCTCTTTATCCCCAGGAGCCCCAAAAGGGACTTCATTTAATAATGAGGCAACGGCCTACATAGATGATTTTGAGGGAACACAAGGAACCTTTGACCTTTTGTCACCACTGCCATGGTTCCATTCCAGTAGACCAAATTTTGAAGAAAGTGGTATTACCAATATTACAGGTAACTACCAAAATGGTGTGCAAAGTGGTTATGGTAGAGCCCTTTTAAACTGGTATACCATAGATCCTGTTTTTTATAGTGCTCAGCGACCTTCAGGATTATCAGACGATGATATTTCATTACCCGAAACAAGACGTGTGTTTATTAATGAGATTTTTCCACAGGTCGATATTGCTCAGGGTAATACTTCTGTCATCTTTACTTTGGACATGGCTTATTATCCTACAGAGCGTGGACCTTATAATTTTGATCCAAATGCAGCCAATGAGAATCCGTTAAATCCGTCTAATAGTTATGCGGGAATAACAAGACAGATTACGTCAACTGACTTTGAACAAGCTAATGTGGAATTCATTGAGTTTTGGGTACAGGATCCTTTTATTAACAATCCTGGCTCTCAGGGGGGGAAGTTATTTATTAATCTTGGAAACATTTCAGAAGATGTTTTAAAAGATGGTAAAAAGATCTATGAGAACGGATTACCCGAAGACGGGGATGTGTCCTTGTTTAACCCTACTGACTATGGAACTGTAGTACCTCAAAATCAATCACTGGTTTATACCTTTGGAACTACGGGACAGGAGCGTACCAATCAAGATGTTGGATATGACGGCTATGACGATGCAGAAGAAGCAAGTGCTTTTCCAAATTTTGCAAACTTAATAGACCCTTCAAATGACAACTACAATTACTTCTTGAATGCTACGGGAGGTATTCTGGAGCGCTATAAGCAGTATAACGGACTTGATGGAAATACCCCTGATTCTTTTACTGACACTAACAGAGGTTCTACTACGCAACCTGATGTGGAAGACATCAACAGGGATAACACAATGAATACCATCGACAGTTATTTTGAGTATGAGATTGATATCAATCCTTCAGATTTGAATATTAATAACCCTCAGATTAACGATATAAAAACCAACAGTGTGACCCTTCCAAATGGTGAAACGGAAGAATTTACCTGGTATCAATTTAGGCTGCCTATTGCTGAAGCAACACGAGCTATTGGAGGTATTCAAGACAGACGATCCATCCGTTTTATTCGGATGTTTATGACCGGTTTTCAGGAAAATACGGTCCTTCGATTTGCTACGTTTGATTTAGTTAGGAGTGATTGGCGGCGCTATACGTTAGATTTAGATAATGACGACGGCAACAATAGTCCAAATGCTGAATTTAGTGTTGGAATTGTTGGAGTTCAACAAAATGATGGCAGCTATGTTAGTCCTCCAGGCGTAGTTCGTGAACAGCTCAATAATAATAACACCATCATTCGTCAAAACGAGCAAGCATTAGTGGTGAAGGTCTGCGATTTAATTCCAACAGACTCCAGAGGGGTATTTAAAAACATAAACTTAGACATGCGACAATACAAACGTATGCGAATGTTTATGCACGCACGACCACAGGATGGTGAAAACCTAGAGGACGGACAGTTAATTGGGTTTATTAGAATGGGTAATGACTTTACCGATAACTTCTATCAAATTGAGGTCCCATTAGTAACCTATCAATCCGATTTGATAGACCCGAGTTTACCTATTGAAGAACAGGTATGGCCATTTCAAAATGAAATCAACCTGCCGCTAGAAGTCTTACAGCAAATCAAATCAATAGGCATATTTGATCAGTCTTTGACCAATGATGACCCCACCTTTTATGATGTTATTGATGGAGAACTGGTCCCAGACGCTGTACCTGAGTATTCACCTTATACGATTGGACAACAACGGGTCGCTGTAAAAGGAAATCCAAATTTCGGTGATATAAGAGTATTGATGCTGGGTATTAAAAATACACGTTCACCGGCAGGAAATGCTTGCGGCGAAATTTGGTACAACGAATTGCGAATGTCCGGATTGGATAACGAAGGTGGTTATGCCGCAGTTATGAGCCTTGACACTAACTTGGCTGACTTTGCTAACATTTCGGCCACAGGAAGTAAGAGTACTGCAGGATTTGGTGGTATTGAACAAACTCCAAACGAACGGAGTCGTGAAGATATAGAGCAATACGATCTAGTCACTAATTGGAATCTTGGTCAGTTATTACCAAAGGAATGGGGGGTTCAGGTTCCTTTTAATTTTGGCGTTGGCGAAGAACGAATTACACCTAAATTTGATCGCTATTATCGCGATATTGAGCTTCAAACCCAATTAGATAATCCAAACGCCAACAGGGATTCCATACTTCGGGTGAATGAAGATTATACGAAACGAAAAAGTATCAATTTTATAGGGGTTAGAAAGAATAGGACCAGCGCAAAACAGGCTCAGTTCTATGATGTCGAAAATTTCACACTCAACTATTCTCACAATACTATCGAGCAGCGCAATTTTGAACTGGAAAGTTCATTGAATGAAAATATCAGGGCGGGAGCCAATTATAATTTTGGTTTCGAACCAATAAGATTAGAACCTTTCCAGAAAAATGATTCCCTTTTTAAG
This sequence comes from Winogradskyella aurantiaca, assembly GCF_003362725.1. GTDB lineage: Bacteria > Bacteroidota > Bacteroidia > Flavobacteriales > Flavobacteriaceae > Winogradskyella_A > Winogradskyella_A aurantiaca. The sequence continues at coordinate 24,078 of NZ_QKTV01000006.1, read as the reverse complement.
AGTAGGTACTGGAAAATTCTGAAGGATATAAATTTCAATCCTTTGCCAACAAGTTTTTCTGTAAACTCTGAAATTAGAAGGCAGTTTACTAGGCAAAAGTTTAGGGAGGTTGAATTAGGAGCAGATAATATTCAGGTGGAAGAATTATTTAGGAGAAATTACACTTTTGATTTTCAGTATGTGATTAATTATAATTTAAGTGATAACCTCAATTTTAATTTTACCGCCACTAACAACAATATTGTTCGAAACTATTTTATTGACGGAAACATAATAAACGGACGTCAAGATCCCAGTTTGGACGTATGGGATGGCTTCTTTAATCCTGGTGACCCGAATATTCAAAATCAACAATTTCAATTGAATTGGACACTACCCATAAATAAGATACCATATTTGGAGTTTATTAATGCTAATTATGCATATACAGGAACGTTTCAATGGACCAAAGGCTCGGACATCAATCTCAGTTTTATTGGTGAAGATTTAAATGGAAACATAAGAGAATTTAACTTAGGGAACACAATTCAAAACTCCAATCTACATGCTTTAAACACCACCTTTAATTTCGATCAGCTATACCGAAGTATAGGTCTGGTTAAAAAGACCAACAATAGGAGTGCCGGAAACCGTAGTCAACCAGGACAGAACCAATCACAAAGCAGCGGAGGTTCCAGCATAGGAAGAAAGGCCGGTAATACTCTGATTGATTTAGTGACCATGGTCAAAAGAGGACAGTTTACCTACAGAGAGAATAATGGAACTTTTCTACCCGGTTTTGTGCGGACACCAGGATGGTTAGGAACCACCAAACCTAGTTTAGGATTTACATTCGGATTACAGGACGATATAAGACAAAAGGCTGCAGGAAATGGTTGGTTAACAGAATACGATCAATTCAATCAGCAGTATACTACTGTTAGGAATAAAACCTTTGATTATTCGGCCAATCTTGAACCATTTCAGGATTTTAAGATCGATGTGGTTGGAAATCGTATTTATTCAGAGAGTAACTCCGAGAATTTTAGAGTAGATCAAAACATAGACGGAAGTAGAATATACAATTCGCTTAATCCAAATACTGTTGGAAACTTTGCCATTTCATCTGCAATAATTGCCACCTCATTTAGTAAAAGTAATGCAACAGAATCTACAGCGTTTGATAATTTCAGTGATAATAGGTTGGTCATTGCAGATCGTCTGGCACGCGATTTTTATGGCAACGACAACTTTCCAAGAGATGAAGAAGGATTCCCTGTAGGATTTGGAAAGACCAACCAGAGTGTTCTCATCCCGGCCTTTTATTCAGCTTACACTGGCGCCAATCCAGAGAATGTTGGGACCTCGGCAATTAAGAGTTTTGCAATTCCTAATTGGATAGTTAAATACACTGGCCTTATGCGAATTCCATGGTTTAGAAGTAACTTTAGAAGATTCTCGCTTCAGCATGGATACCGTTCAAGTTATACTATTAACCAATTTAGAACAAACTTGGAGTATAGTCCCGAACAACCTGATGAGGTAGATCAACAAGGTAATTTCAGGAATCCCACACTATATACCAATATTAATCTGGAGGAGCAGTTTAGCCCATTAATTCGCGTGGAATTTGAAATGAAAAACTCTTTAAAGGTCTTATTAGAAATGCAACGCGATCGATTATTATCGCTTAGTCTTGATAACAATTTGGTGACCGAAACTCAAGGGAGAGAGTATATTGTTGGGTTGGGATACCGTGTTAAAGATGTAAGAATACGATCCTCACTGGCTGGTTCCAGACAGGTCATACGTAGTGATTTAAATATGAGGATGGATATAGCAGTTCGAGAGAATGCAACAATTATTAGGTACCTGGATGTGCTTAATAGTCAAATAACGGCGGGTCAGACGATCTGGTCTGTTAATTACACAGCAGATTATGCCTTTAGTAAGAATCTGACAGGAATCTTTTACTTCGATTATACATTTTCAGACTTCGCCATTTCTACATCGTTCCCTCAGGCAAATTTAAGAGCTGGGGTTACCATGCGCTATATTTTTGGGAATTAATTGAATTCCAAATCACGATTTCTATTATTTTTGTAATCTAATTTTATTTACCAGATTATAATGAATATACCAGCCGAACTTAAGTACACTAAAGACCATGAATGGGTAAGAATTGAGGGCGATGTAGCCACAGTAGGGATTACAGACTTTGCACAAGGAGAATTAGGAGATATAGTCTATGTTGAAGTTGAAACCTTAGATGAAACTCTTGATGCTGAAGAAGTATTTGGTACCGTGGAAGCTGTAAAAACAGTGTCGGATTTATTTTTACCATTAAGTGGTGAAATTGTGGAATTTAACGAGTCTTTGGAAGATGAACCAGAAGTGGTAAATTCTGATCCTTACGGTGCTGGTTGGATGATAAAAATTAAATTATCTGATGCTTCAGAAGTTGATGGTTTAATGAGTGCTGATGATTACAAGGCCTTAGTCGGTGCTTAGAACGCTATTGCTGATTGCCGCAATTGGCTATTCTGTATTTATTACAGTTATTAATTTTATAAACTTAGAGTCGATTCCCCAAGTGGGTTTGGGCTTTGAAGATAAGATTTACCATGTAGGCGCCTACATGGTTTTCTCTTTTCTGTGGGGGGCTTGGTCCCGACTTAAATATCCAATCATTGCCTTGAAGTCGGTGTTTATAGTTTGCTTATTATATGGGGTATTTTTAGAAGCTATACAGCATTTAATCAATTCATCACGTACGTTTGATGCACTAGATTTAGCAGCAAATTGTTGCGGAGTTTTATTTGGTATAGTTATTGTGCGTTTCTTGTCTAAGAAGAAAGTTAAATTAAATTAATAGGTTGCTTTTTTCATTAATATTTAATTAAATTAGCGACTTTCTAATCACACAGTTTTATGGAACCTAAGAAAAATCCAAAATCGGACGTAAGTAGAAATAGTTCCATCTATTTTGCTGTAGGTTTAGCACTGATGTTATTTGTAACCTATCAGTCTATTAACTACAAGTCCTATGACAAGAGCGATATTGATATTGGTCAATTGAATTTAGACGATGAGTTGGATGAGGAAATTCCAATCACAGAACAGTTGGTAACACCTCCACCACCACCTCCACCACCTCCACCAGCACCTGAAGTTATTGAAGTTGTTGAGGATGAGGAAGAGGTTGAAGAAACAGTTATCGAATCTACAGAAACTGAAATGGATACTGAAATTGTTGAAGTTGAAGATGTAGAGGTAGAAGAAGTTGAAGAAGATGTTGAGGTTCCTTTTGCGGTAATTGAGAATGTTCCAGTTTTTCCTGGCTGCGAAAAGAAAAAGACTAATGATGCCAAGAAAAAATGTATGTCTGAGAAGATATCCAAGTTTGTGAATAGAAAGTTTAATACTGATTTAGCAGGTGATCTAGGGCTTAGTGGTCGTCAAAGAATCAGTGTATTCTTTAAAATTGATAAAAATGGAAATATCACTAGTGTTGGTGCTAGAGCTCCCCACCCAGGATTAGAAAAAGAAGCAAAACGCGTTATTGGCTTATTACCAAAAATGGAGCCCGGTAGACAAAGAGGTAAGGCTGTAACAGTACCCTACAGTTTACCAATTTTGTTTCAAGTTCAGGATTAGTATTTTTATTACTTAAAAATATAACAAACCCCGTTCAAATTTAATTGAACGGGGTTTTTCTTTTTGGTACGTTTCTTGTGACTTCGCAATACTAACTCTTTAATTTTAGTATTATGAAAAAATCAAAACAACACCGGCGTACTGGTCAGAGTATAAAGGTGTCTGAGACTACCAAAAAGCAAGATGTAAATTTACAAAAAAACGCAAGCATCTACTTTCAAATAGGCCTCATCCTATGTTTGCTAGGTACCTATGCACTGCTAGAAATGCAGTTTTCTAACAAGGTGATTTCACCACCAGTTCTCAATCCTCAGGATGGTTTAATAGAAGTAGCGTTGACTGAAGTTAAACCACAGATCATTAAGAAGAACCGACCTGAAGTAGGGAAACCAATCCCTACTCATACCTTTGATACCATTCAATTTATAGAAGCTGATGACCCAATTCTGGAATCGGTAGTATCGGATGAACCAAGTGTTGAAGAACCAGCATTATCCATCGAGGATATTAAGGTTGTTGAAGTAGAAGACGAGCCTGTCAATATCAACTCAGTTCAAAAGGTACCAGTTTTTCCAGGGTGTGAGAAATTCAGTAAACGAGAAGACCTGACTAAATGTATGTCCAATAAAATTGGGAAAATTGTAAGACGGAAGTTTAATACAAATATCGCTGGAGAGAATGGCCTAATTGGAAAGCAACGTATTTGGGTGGAATTTACAATTGGAACTAATGGTGAAATTGACGGTATTAAAGCAAGAGCTCCGCATCCAGAGCTTGAAACGGAAGCGCAACGTGTTATTAATAAGATCCCGAAAATGGAACCTGGATATCAAGGTAACACCCCTGTACGGGTTATTTATACCTTGCCAATTATCTTTCAGGTAAGAGATTAAATATACTAAGTTAAACCACCAGCAATGGTGGTTTTTTCTTTTTTGGGGCAGAAAAAATAGTATCTTTCGCAGACCAAATGCCCAAATGTTGTTACGAATAGTTCTCCTATGTTTATTCGGATTGCTCGGGATTTTATCTACCGCTCAAGAGCGCACAAGTAAAACCTATGAGAAGCCGCCTGTTTTTCCAAATTGTAAAGACACACCAATTGACAGTTTAATTCATTGCTTTAGGTATGAACTTAATGACTATCTATTTAAGAATTTTAAAGTTCCAGAAGTAGTTTCCAACGAGTCGTATAATGGAACGGTAGAAGTGCTCTTTGAGGTCGATAGAGAAGGCCGATTTAAAACTGTATTTGTAGATGCTATCTACGACGAACTCAAACAGGAGACAGTTAGGGTGTTTGAAGAGGCGCCTGCTATTGAGCCTGCAACCTACAATGGAAATCCAACCTTTGCTCAATATACCATCAAGATAAGAATCCCATTAATAAGTCCAGATCAGCAACTTCAACTTGAAGCAAATAAAAAAGCTGAAGAAAAAAAGGACATGGAGCGCTTTTCAAATGAAATTGATAGTATCAACGCACAGACAAGAAAATATCAGAAGTTAGAATATAACAGCCCCTTAAATATTCCTTTTACTCATAATTATTATGCTCGTTTTGACAGGGCTATGAATATTCCGGGATCTAACAGTCATACTGCTGCCAAACCTTTTGTTTATGAAGAAGTTAACCCTTATTACGATTTTAAGGCTGAAAAGGAAGCCCTGGCCAAAGACAAAACAAGTTGGTGGGGTCGCAAACTTTGGAACGAACATTTAGTAGAGGTTCAGGGTAAAGATTATTATTTTGTACTGGACCCTGTATTTGACCTTCAAATTGGTCATGACACCGAAGCCCAATTTGACTATACCTATAATAACACGCGAGGGATTTTAATTCAAGCTGGTCTAGGTCGTAAATTTAGTATCTCAGCGACTGTTTTTGAGAGCCAGGGTAGATTTGCAAATTATTACAATCAGTACGCCGAAAGCATTCGTGCTTCGGGTCCTGATCCAGCCATTATCCCAGGCCGAGGAATTGCCAAACGCTTTAAAACAGATTCATACGATTACCCTGTGGCAGAAGCAAATATTTCCTTTACTCCAGCCAAGTGGGTCAATCTACAACTAGGCTATGGAAAAAACTTTATTGGGGATGGTTATCGATCTTTATTCCAAAGTGATTTTGCCAGTCCCTATCCCTTTTTCAAAACTAATTTTAAGTTTTGGAAGATTAAATTTACAAGTACCTGGATGGGCTTAAGAGACGTTAGGGACGAGGTGATTGAGGACAAGGCCTATTTGCCAAAATATATGGCAAATCACTACCTGAGTTGGAATGTATCCAAGAAATTGAATATTGGTTTATTCGAATCGGTTATTTGGGATAATTCCAACGGTCGTGGTTTTGATTTTAATTACATGCATCCTTTCATATTTTTTAGAGCTATTGAGTTTAATACCGGTCAGGGGGCTGGGAATGCACTTTTGGGACTATCAGGAAAATACAAATGGAACGATCGCCTCAATTTATACACTCAATTGCTCATTGATGAATTTTCTACTAGTGACGTATTTGGGGGGAATGGCAGTTGGAAAAACAAGTTTGGCTTCCAATTAGGTGCCAAATACTATGATGCCTTTGGGGTTGAAAATTTATTACTTCAAGCTGAATACAATCAGGTTAGGCCCTATACCTATTCACACAATACAATTGTTTTAAATTATGCACATGCTAACCAAGCCATGGCGCATTTATGGGGAGGTAATTTTAGAGAGTTCATTCTCATTGGACGCTATAATTACAAGCGTTGGTTTGGTGATGCTAAACTAGTCTTTGGAACGCGTGGTTTGGACTTTAATTCGGAAGACGATAGCTTTAATTATGGGGGTAATATTTACCGCAACGAAAATGACCGTCCTTTTGATTCAGGTGTAAAAATAGGCCAAGGAAATAGTACCAGTGTTTTTCACGGGGAACTACAAGGGGGATATGTTATAAACCCTGTTAGTAATTTAAGACTATTTGCCAACCTTAGTTACAGAAATTTTGATCCAACAGCCGAAACGGCGACAGCTATGAAGAGCAGCACCGTTTGGTTTACAATGGGATTGAGAACAGATCTCTTTAACTGGTATTTCGATTTTTAATATTTACTTATTCCATTGGCCAAAACTTTTTTTCAAAGTATCTTTGCCCTCGCTTAGAAAAAGATAGAAAGTCAGAGGTTTGGGTAGTATAAAAAGTTCCATTTCAGTAAGTTCGGTAGTTCTCGATTTCAAAGAAATCACCAAGATGGGTTTATCCTTAAGTGTGGTTTTTTCCTCTATTGCTGGATACTTTCTTGGCGCGGAACAAATTGAATTTACAACATTATTATTATTGGCCTTTGGTGGCTATTTTATGGTAGGTGCTTCCAATGCTTACAATCAAATTATTGAGAGAGACCTAGACGCCTTAATGCTGAGGACACAAAATAGACCCATTCCTTCAGGAAGAATGTCTGTTAATGTGGCCTTCTCCGTTGCAGTATTGTTTACTATTCTAGGGATTGTAACCTTATATGTGATCAACCCAAAAACAGCGATGTGGGGTGCTATTTCAATTTTCTTATATACGAGTGTCTATACTCCTTTAAAAACCAAAACCCCATTAGCGGTGTTTGTGGGAGCACTACCTGGTGCAATTCCCTTTATGCTTGGATGGGTGGCGGCTAGAAACAGTTTTGGAATTGAACCCGGAACCCTTTTTGCGATTCAATTTTTCTGGCAATTTCCTCATTTCTGGTCCATTGGATGGTTTCTACATGACGATTACCAGCGTGGTGGATTTAAAATGTTACCAACTGGTAAACCTGATAAAGGAACTGCGGTTCAGATTATTATGTATACCGTATGGACCATCATAGCTTCCATTATTCCGGTATTTGGTTTTACAGGTGAACTTAAATTATCAATTGTTGGGGCCATCATTGTATTCCTGCTAGGCTTGGTAATGCTGTACTATGCCCTCATCTTATTTAAGGAGAAGACTGTTAAGGCTGCAAAGCGATTGATGTTGAGCAGTGTTACTTATATTACATTATTACAGATTATTTACGTAATTGATAAATTTTTGAGATAAATGGATTTAACTCAGGGAACACCAAAAGAAAAGAAGGCGAGATCAAAAAAAATGATGTTATGGTTTGGGATTCTCTCATTAATCATGTCATTTGCGGCACTAACTAGCGCCTTTATTGTTAGTAGTAAGAGGGATGATTGGTTGGACAATTTTCAATTACCAGATGCTTTCTTCGTTAGTTTGGTTGTTATTCTTATAAGTAGTGTTGCCATCATGGTTGCTAAGTATAACTTACGAAGAGATAAATTGAATGCTGCTAGCTTTTGGGTGCTAATCACGTTAGTACTTGGCATTATTTTTATTAACAACCAGTTTATTGGATTTAGTCAAATTATTGGTGAGGGCTATAACTTCACAGGCCCTACTAGTAACATTACTATGTCGTATGTTTTTCTAATAGCTACAGTACATATTGCTCACGTTGTTGTTGCATTAATTGCATTGGGTGTGATACTGATAAAAAACCTTAGGAAAAAGTACAATTCTCAGGACATGCTAGGCTTCGAATTAGCAGCAAACTTCTGGCATTTCGTTGATTTGTTGTGGCTCTACCTGTTTTTGTTTTTATATTTTTTTAGATACATAATTTGATTATTTTTGTCCAATCTTAAAATCTAATTGACACGCAGTATATGGATACTACAGTAACAACTGGAACCGAAGGAAAAACATGGGGTGGGGGTAACCAGCCATTAGGAGCTAGTTACGGAAAACTAATGATGTGGTTTTTCATTGTTTCTGATGCCTTGACCTTTTCTGGTTTCTTGGCAGCTTATGGTTTTTCAAGATTTAAATTTATTGACGCATGGCCAATTGCCGATGAGGTCTTTACACACGTTCCTTTCTTGCATGGTCAGGAGTTACCGATGATCTATGTGGCATTTATGACCTTTATTCTTATCATGTCCTCTGTAACTATGGTTTTAGCTGTAGATGCTGGTCATAATATGAATCAGAAAAAGGTTATTCTCTACATGTTCTTGACTATTATTGGCGGGGCGATTTTTGTAGGTTCTCAGGCTTGGGAATGGGCAACCTTCATCAAAGGAGATTATGGAGCTATTGAAACCAAAGGTGGAAATATTCTTCAGTTTGGACAGTACGTCGAGGTTGATGGTCAAGAGAAGTTTAAGCGTGTTGCATTAGCAGATTTTGCAATAGCCCAGGAGGGTGATCGTGTTCGTCATGAACGTAAAAATGGACTATGGTTCCAAAGCGAAGGCAGCTTGCCTACATATACTGTTAATGAGGTGATTGCAGGGTTTGAGGCAAATCCAGACTTACAGATAAGAACACAAATTATCAATGAAGAAGGCGAAAAGACGGTTTTGTCAAGATCTGAATCGGTAAAGCAACTTAAGGCCAATGGGGTTGGTGTTGTAGAAGGTGCAAATCTTCGTGTTAACGAATATGGAAGCCCTCTATTTGCTGATTTCTTTTTCTTTATTACTGGTTTCCACGGATTCCACGTATTCTCTGGTGTGGTAATTAATATTATCATATTCTTCAATGTTATATTAGGGACTTATGAAAGACGTGGTAGTTATGAAATGGTTGAGAAGGTTGGATTATACTGGCACTTTGTAGATTTGGTCTGGGTTTTTGTATTTACATTCTTTTATTTGGTTTAAGACAGTTAAGGTTAGATTATAATGGCACACGCACATAAATTAGAAATATTAAGAGGGCTAATAAAGTTTAAGTCCAATACTCAAAAAATTTGGGGAGTTCTTATACTGCTCTCTATTATAACTGCGGTTGAGGTTGTATTAGGTATTTATAAGCCTGCCTCATTGATGCAACCAGTATTAGGAATGAAAATTCTTAATTGGATATTCATCATCCTCACTATTGTAAAAGCGTATTACATTACCTGGGATTTCATGCACATGCGTGATGAAAAAGCAAGTTTAAGACGTATGGTGGTCTGGACTGCTGTTTTCTTAATTTGTTATTTGATATTTATCTTATTACAAGAAGGTGGATACGTTTTTGATGTTTATGAAACCACGTTTATTAAGAGAGATTTTTAAATTGATTTCTTTCGTTAATTGATATTAAAAGGTGGTTATTGTTAACCGCCTTTTTTATTTTTGCAAAATGAAAAATAACAGTCGGAAACGCTATCTGGTTCTAGGTATTCTCTTCTTCTTACCAGTATTGTTTTTATTGATGCTATACCCAGCTAAACACAATTATGTTCCTCTGGATGTGGTTAATGAAGGTGTTATAGATTTAAATGGTTTTTCTAGTGACACCGATGATAAAATTATGCTAAAAGACCATATAACTATTGTTGGGTTTTTAGGCTCTGATCCTTTATCCAATGCCATTGGCGCCTCTAATCTTAAAGAACTAATTTATGATAAGTTTAAAGGGTTTAAGAAGTTTCAGATTGTTATTGTGCAACCGATAGGAACTGAAGCTGCTATTGAGTCGTTAAAAAAGGAGATTAATACCTACGAAGATTTAAAATTTTGGCACTACGTATACGGTAGTCCTGAGCAGATCGAGCAACTTTATAAAAGCCTCGACGCCTCTGTATTTCTAGATTCGGATTTTTCTACTCATAATGTGTTTATTGTTGATAAGGACCTTAATCAAAGGGGGCGAATAGACGCGAGAGATAAGAAAGAATTGGAGGCCAATAAGCCTGCATATAGGTTGATGGATTATGACTGCATTAAAGTGTCGGTGATAAAAAACAAAATGAGTGAAGATCTTCGAATTCTATTTACCGAATACAGACAGAAGCGTAAAGGTCAATTTGACTCCACTACAAGACGTGCTTCAGACTTAAAAAAAGACAATGGCTAAACAAACAAACTACTCTTACATAGGAATCGCATTTATAATTTTAGTCTTCGGGATTATTTTTGTGCCTAGGATTGTAGATCGCATATCTAATAATGACATAACAAGGGAAGAGAGTCGATCCAATTCTGTAACCGTTTCAGATGGAGAAACATCTGATTCCTCAGATATTGAATATCTAGTCATTAACGGGGAACGTAAAAAAGTACCAGAATTCGAATTCATCAATCAAAATGGTGAGTTGGTGTCAAATAAAGATTATTTAGGTAAAGTCTATGTAGTTGAATTTTTCTTTACAACATGCCCAACTATTTGCCCGAAAATGAACTATAACTTGGTTCAAGTTCAAAATCATTTTTCAACAAGTGATAATTTTGGGGTAGCATCATTTACTATTACGCCTCGTATCGATACTCCTGAAGTTTTAAAAGCGTATGCCGAGAAATATGGGATTACAAATCCTAATTGGAATTTAATGACGGGCAATAAGGAGACTATCTATGACCTTGCCAACAAGGGGTTTAATCTATATACTGCGGAAGACGCTGAGGTTGAAGGTGGTTTTGAGCACTCTGGTAATTTTGCACTCATAGATAAAGAGGGATATATCAGGAGTCGATTGAATCAGTATGGAAGTCCAATGATATATTACAATGGGATTGTATCTGAGTTGGAGGGTCAGGATGATGAGGGAATTCCTCAGGAGATTACCATTCTAAAAGAAGATATTACTAAACTTTTAAACGAATAAAATGACGAAGATTTCAGCTGAAAAAAAGTATAATAAATGGATAGTGGTACTGTCCATTGCCATCCCTTTGGTTGTAGCAGTTTTGTTTGGGGTGAAACTGGATATAACTGTACCCGTTTTTTTACCGCCAATTTATGCGACTACTAATGCATTAACAGCAGTAGTTTTGATTGCTGCAGTTGTAATGATCAAACAGGGAAAAGTAAAAGTGCATGAGCGTCTGATGAAAGTTGCAATAATACTTTCAGTATTATTTTTAGTCATGTATGTACTGTATCATATGACCAGCGATTCAACCTCTTATGAAGGAGATTATGGTTATGTATATTATCCAATTCTCGTTAGTCATATTTTATTATCAATAGGTGTTATTCCATTTGTTTTGATAACCTATGTTAGAGCCATCACCAATAATATTGAAAGGCATAAGAAAATTGCAAAAATCACTTTTCCGCTCTGGTTGTATGTGGCAGTGACTGGTGTCCTTGTTTATGTTATGATTTCACCTTATTACTAATAAGATGCTGAAACGAATTCTAATCATACTAATTCTCTTCGTAGTTTCCACTCTAACAGTTGAGTCCCAATGTGCCATGTGTAGGGCTGTTTTGGAAAGTGAAGCAGATCAATCTACGGCTGAAGGAATTAATAATGGCATCGTTTACCTAATGGCCATCCCATACATACTTGTCGGGGGATTAGGGTACATTATTTACAGAAAATTTAAGAGGTCTTAAATATTAAGATTTTTTTAATCTTTTTTATTGTAACAATTTCCTCATTATGAAGTCTTAATGATGTGTTGGGTAAGAACTCTTAACAGTTTGTTGGCAATCAATACCTGTTCGAATTCTTAACATTGCACCCGAAAACCATCAATCAAATGATTACAATCAAGGATCTACACAAATCCTATCACATGGGCACGAACTCACTTCATGTGTTAAAAGGGATAAATTTCAATGTTAATGAGGGGGAATTAGTCTCCATCATGGGATCATCAGGATCTGGTAAATCTACACTTTTAAATATTTTGGGAATGCTGGATGAAGCTGACACCGGAAGTTATGTGTTAGATGGTGTTCAGATAAAGAACTTAAATGAAAAGATTGCAGCACGTTACCGCAATGAATTCTTAGGATTCATCTTCCAGTCTTTTAACCTCATTAACTATAAATCTGCTCTCGATAACGTTGCTTTACCATTGTATTATCAGGGTATTTCTAGAAAAGAACGTTTGTCCAAGGCCGAGCATTATCTTGAGAAAGTGGGCCTGGCAGAATGGTCGCACCATCTTCCGAGTGAATTATCGGGTGGTCAGAAACAGAGGGTAGCTATAGCACGAGCTTTGGCGAGTGACCCGAAGGTGTTATTGGCCGATGAACCAACAGGAGCCCTAGACACAAAAACATCTTATGAGGTTATGGAGCTTATTCAAGGGATTAATGATGAGGGTAAAACCATTTTGGTGGTAACGCATGAGCATGATATCGCCCAGATGACAAAGAGAATTGTCAATCTTAAGGATGGTGTCATTATTGATGATAGTAAAGTAGAACAGGTAAGAGCTACGCAGTATGTTTAACGTTGAGCGTTGGCAAGAAATATTTGAAACTCTTCGTAAGAATAAGTTAAGAACCTTTTTAACTGGTCTTTCTGTGGCATCCGGTATTTTTATTCTAGTAATCCTACTAGGATTCAGTAAAGGTCTAGAAAATGGTGTTCGTTCCGAGTTTGAAGGTGATGCTACTAATCTTATCACGGTTTGGACAGGGGTAACTACTAAAGGTTATAAGGGATTGAACCCAGGGCGATATGTCCAAATGAAGAATGACAATTTCGATTTGATTTCTGAAAAATATAAGGACAACATTGATCATAAGTCTTCAATTTATTCAATTTGGGGTGCTCAAATCACCTACAATAATGAATCTGTTAATTACAGAGTGAGAGGTGTGATGCCAGGTCAGCAATTTATTGAGAACGCATCATTAGTTTCAGGTAGATTCTTAAACGAACCTGATTTAGAGGAAAGTCGTAAGGTTGCTGTTATAGGACAGCGATTGAAACTTGATTTATTTAAGAATGAAGACCCCTTAGATAAAATTATTTCCATTTTTGGTGTCAATTTTAAGGTGGTTGGAGTTTTTACAGACCCAGGAGGAGAACGTGAAGAACAACAAGCCTATATTCCTGTGTCTACTTCCCAAAAAGTCTTTGGTGCTGGCCAGGACATTAGAAACATGCTCTTTACAATTAAGATGTCCGATAATTTTGAAGAAGCTACCCAATTAAGTAATCAAATGGCTTTGGCTATTGAGAATGAACTTAAAACTATTCATACTGTAGCGCCTGATGATCAGAGTGCAGTACGTGTATTTAATAGGCTGGATGAGGCAAGAAAAATATATTCCTTAATTGCCACCATTCAGGCAGTCTTTTGGTTCATCGGAATTGGAACTATAGTTGCAGGAGTGGTCGGTGTGGGTAATATTATGATCATTATTGTAAAAGAACGCACGAAGGAGATTGGCATTAGAAAGGCCTTAGGAGCGCAACCCAACTCAATTATTGGTATGATTTTACAGGAGGCCATTTTTGTTACAATGTTTGCTGGTCTTTTTGGTTTAGTATTTGGTTTAGGACTACTTGAATTAGTTGGGCCACAAATTGAAAGTGACTTTTTAAAATACCCACAGGTAAACTTTAACATTGCACTAACTACAGTGTTCATTCTTGTATTTGCAGGTGCTTTAGCCGGATTTATACCAGCATACAGAGCAGCTAAAATTAAACCTATAGTAGCCTTAAGAGACGAATAGTTATGTTTAACAAAGATCGATGGTCAGAAATACTAGAAGCGCTGAATGCTAATAAGATAAGAACCTTCTTAACTGCTTTTGGTGTCTTTTGGGGTATAACAATTTTGGTATTGCTATTGGCCCTTACTAATGGGCTTAAGAATGGTGTAACTGCAGATTTTGGAGACTTTGCCACCAATTCAATGTTCATGTGGACACAAGGTACATCCAAGCCATACAAGGGACTTCCTAAGAATAGATATTTCAATTATAAGATAGATGACGTAGCAGCCATTAAAGCTGAAATCCCAAATATAAAATATGTGTCCCCCCGAAACCAATTAGGTGGATTCCGAGGGGCAAATAATGTTATTAGAGGGACAAAGACTGGTGCTTTTGAGATTTACGGAGATTACCCTGAATACATCAAACAGCAACCCATGGATATTCTCTCAGGACGCTTTTTGAGTTACTCAGATATTGAAGCCAAACGGAAAATATGTGTAATTGGCACTGGAGTCGTCAAAGGGTTATATGACGTTGGAGAGGAAATTATAGGAACTTACATTAAGATTAACGGCGTCAACTTTAAAGTGGTGGGAACCTTCAAGATGAGTAATAGTCAAGGAGATGGGGAACAAGATGCTAGTACAATTTACATTCCATTTACAACATTTGGTCAGGCATTTAATCGCGGTGACCGTGTTGGTTGGATGGCTATAACAGCGGTTGACGGTATTCCTATTACCAGCATTAAGCAGCAAGTATTTGACTTAATGAAATCCAGACATAAAATTCACCCAGAAGATGATAGAGCCATTGGGCATTTTGACTTGTCTGAGCAATTTGAACGAGTGAGTGGTCTTTTTGCCATCCTTACCATTGTGGGTTACTTCGTCGGTGCTCTTGTGTTAATGTCAGGCATTATAGGAATATCCAATATTATGCTAATTGTGGTTAAAGAACGTACAAAGGAAATAGGGGTAAGACGAGCTTTAGGAGCGTCACCTTGGACTATAAAAGGTCAGATTTTACAAGAAAGTTTAATTCTAACAATTCTTTCTGGGATGGTTGGAATATCGTTTGCAGCATTTATGATTTGGATTATGAATGCTGTATTAGATAATGTTGGGCCTGTTGAGAATTTTGCGAACCCAAGTGTTGGAATGCAAGTTGTTTTCACAGCGCTATTTATACTAGTCGTATCCGGATTATTAGCAGGGATGATACCGGCAAATAGTGCTACAAAAATGAAACCTGTTGACGCTTTAAGAATAGAATAATTAATCATCATCATAAAATGAAAAGAACAAAAACTGTCATCATACTTATAACAATTGTTGTTGTATTTGTAGTAGCCCTTGGTTACTTATGGCAAAAGAATCAAGAAGATCCAATTAAGTATACAACTGATGGACCTAGTAATGAAACTATTGTAGTTAATACTGTCGCAACAGGAAGTATTGTCCCTGAGGAAGAGGTTTTAATTAAACCCAATATTTCGGGAGTTATTGAAGAGGTATATATTGAGGCTGGCGAGTATGTGCAAGCTGGGGACTTAATTGCTAAAATTCGCGTTATTCCAAACGTATCCTCTTTAGCAAGTGCCCAAAATTCCATTGCTTTAAACGAGACAGCCCTTCAAACAGCTGAAATTAATTACAAGACGCAGAAGGCTATTTATGACCGACAGAAATCACTGTTTGATAAGGGTGTTATTTCAGCAAATGATTTTGATGGTATTAACAATACTTATTTACAGGCCAAACAAAGTGTGGAGCAGGCGCGAATCAATTTAACACAGTCTAAGCAGAACTATGATATTATCAAAACTGGTACAACTCAGGGGCTTGGTAATATTGCGCAGACTCAGGTAAGAGCAACTGTTTCAGGAATGGTTCTAGATGTACCAGTTAAGGCAGGTAATCAGGTGATCGAGGCGAATAACTTTAATGAAGGAACCTCTATTGCTTCTCTAGCAGATATTAAGAAGATGATCTTCGAAGGTAAAGTTGATGAAAGTGAAGTAGGTAAGATCAAGGAAGGTCTACCAT
The DNA here is from genome assembly GCF_003362725.1 of Winogradskyella aurantiaca. Taxonomy (GTDB): domain Bacteria; phylum Bacteroidota; class Bacteroidia; order Flavobacteriales; family Flavobacteriaceae; genus Winogradskyella_A; species Winogradskyella_A aurantiaca. The sequence goes on along the minus strand of NZ_QKTV01000006.1, from coordinate 7,956 downwards.
TGGAAATAACAGTAGGTGCTATAGAAAACCAAAAGTTTGAGGCGGTATTAGATTATATCGCACCAAAGGGAGTTGAGGAAAATGGTGCTATTCAATTCGAGATCAAAGGAACACTTAAACAAATAGATTCCACCTTTATAAGAGCAGGACTAAGTGCAAATGCTTCAATTATTTTAGAAAAGGCTGAAGAAGTTTTAGCAATCAAGGAGGCCTTGGTTCAATATGACCCTGAAACTAAAAAGCCTTTTGTTGAAATTGAGATTTCAGATCAGAAATATGAAAAACGCGATGTTGAATTAGGAGTTAGTAACGGCATTTATGTTGAGGTTAAAAGTGGTATTACTAAGGACGACAAAATCAAAGTTTGGAATCAAGTTCAAGGACCTCCTCAATTCTCCAGAGGATAATTAAATATTTCTGTAACACTTTTACATGTCAATAGACATATAAGCAACATTATGAAAAAATCAATCTTAATAGTAATTCTTTTGACTGTAGGAATTACGCAAGCACAAAGAAAATGGACTCTTAAAGAATGCGTTGAATACGCTTTAGAGAACAATATAGATATTAAGCAAAGTGAGTTAGATTTACAGGCAGTTGATGCAGAAAAATTAGAATCTATTGGAAACTGGTTGCCTTCATTAAATGCTTCTACAAATGTTGTTGAGAGTTCGGGTCTTAACTTTAATCCAACGACCAATAGAGCGGAGACTACAACATTTCTATCTTCAACTCCAGGGATAAATGCCGGATATACTTTGTTTGACGGTTTGCGAAACATTAGAGCTTCACAACGTGCTGAAATATCAGAGTTGGCAGCCCAGTACCGCCTCGCTAAAATGAAGGACGATATTTCGCTTTTGGTAGCTAATAGTTATTTAAGGGCTATACTCGATAAAGAAAATTTAAAATCCCTTATGCGTCAAAACGAGGTTACTAAGGAGCAAATAGAACGAACCCAGGAATTAGTGAATGCTGGGGTATTACCCGAAGGTGACTTACTTGAAATTAAAGCTACTGATGCTAATGAACAGCAAACAATTGTAACTGCTGAGAATAGTATTAGGATCTCATTAATAAGTTTAGCTCAGTTATTATTAATCAAAGATTATGAAAACTTCGACATACAAGAAGAAGGATACAATTTGGTTAATGAAGACATAGCAGGTAAATCTGTTGATGAAATTATTGACGCCGCAAAAGAGGTTAGAAGTGAAGTTAAAATAGCCCAACAGAATGTGGAATTAGCGATGAAAGATCTTCAAATAGCGAGATCGTCATACTATCCAAGGCTTACAGCATTCTTTGGTTACAACACTAGATTTACAAGCACAACTAGTTTTGATTTAAGAGTAGACCCAGATAATCCAATTGTTACAGAACAGATTGGTCGTGTAGAAAGTACAGGGGAAGCTGTTGTCGCTGATGTGCCTAATACGTTTTTTGTAGAGGAACCAGCCCTACCTTACTTTGAGCAGTTATGGAGAAACGATGGTATTTCATATGGACTAAGTCTAAGTATCCCTATTCTAAATGGACTATCTTCAAGGTCTAATGTGATAAGGAATAAAATTAATTTAGAGAGAACCCAAAACCAATTGGATCAGACGGAGTTGGATTTGGAATCTACTGTATACCAAGCTTTTGTTGATGCTGAGGGGGCACTTAAATCCTATGATGCGGCTTTATCTGCTTTAGAATCACAACAATTAGCCTTTAATTATGCAGAGGAGCGCTACAATGTAGGTATCATAAATTCTTTTGAATATAGTCAGTCTAAGTTTAATTTAGACGCAGCAATAATAACAGCCAACCGAGCAAAGTACGACTACATTTTTAAATTAAAAGTGTTGGAGTTGTATTTTGGAATACCAGCTGTTGAACTAAAGTTCTAATCATGAGTAAAAATTTAAAGATAATTCTAGCACTAGTTGCAGTAGTAGTCATACTTCTTATTGCAGGAAGTAAGATGGGATGGTTTGGTAAAAAAGGAAACTTTAAGACCGTAGCTACCGAAAAAGTTCAACTAAAAGAAATTATCGAAACTGTTTCAGCGACTGGAAAGATTTATCCTGAAGTAGAGGTGAGTATTTCATCTGAAGTTTCAGGAGAGATCATCGAATTGCCTATCAGAGAAGGGAATCAAGTTAAAAAAGGAGATCTTTTAGTAAAGATCAACCCAGACTTAATTGAATCTGGTCTTAACCGAGCTGAAGCAGCCTATCAAAATGCACAAGCTGGGCTAGAACAGGCAGAAGCCAATTTAAAGCAAGCGAAGGCTAATTACGAGCGAAATGAGAACCTTTTTGAAAAAGGAGTAATTTCTCGTGCAGATTGGGATCAGTCTATTGCTAATTATGAAACTGCAGTTGCTTCACGAAACTCCGCCTATTATAGCGTAAAGAGTGCGGCAGCCACTGTTAACGAGTCACGTGATAATCTCATGCGTACAACCATTTATGCACCTATGGATGGTACTATTTCACTTCTTCAAGCAGAACTTGGAGAGCGTGTTGTTGGAACAGCCCAAATGGCGGGAACTGAGATCTTGAGAGTTGCTAATCTAAGTAATATGGAGGTTGAGGTTGATGTTAATGAGAATGATATTGTAAAGGTGGAGATTGGTGATACTGCTATTGTTGAAGTTGATGCATATTTAAAAAAGGAATTTAGTGGTATTGTTACCGAGATAGCTAATTCTGCGGCATCAAATCTAGCGGCAGATCAGGTGACCAACTTTAAGGTAAAAGTGCGTATTCTTGATGAGTCTTACAGTGATTTAACAGAAGGGAAGCCAGATTCGTATTCACCATTTAGACCTGGAATGACGGCAACAGTTGATATTATAACTGAACGAAGACCAAATGCAGTGTCTGCTCCAATTAGTGCTATTGTAATTAAGACCGATACCTCTACAGTTAAGAAAACAAATAAAACCAAGGGTGCAGCAAGTTCCTCATTTTCTGAAGAAAAGTTTGAATGTGTTTTTGTAAATGATAACGGTAAGGCCAAATTAAAAGTGGTTAAAACTGGAATTCAGGATGACACTAACATAGAGGTGACAGAAGGACTTGAAGAAGGTGATGAAATCATTACAGGTCCTTATAACGTTGTATCTAAAACACTGAAATCTGGTGATGCTGTTGAAGTTGAAGGTGCGGACAAAAAAACAACTGAAGAGACTTCAGAATCTACCGAATAAAGCCAATAATGGCCTTGATTCTTAATATAGAAACTTCCACTACCAATTGTTCAGTATCCCTGGCAAAAGGTGGGGAAGTTTTGTTTCTTAAAGAAACCGCTGAAGAAGGATATTCTCACGGTGAAAAACTTCACGGATTTATTAAAGACGTTTTTAATGAAACCAATGTTGAACCCAATTCTCTCGATGCTATAGCAGTTAGTAAAGGTCCTGGTTCGTATACCGGATTAAGAATAGGTGTTTCAGCAGCGAAGGGGCTATGTTATGCCTTGGATAAACCGCTAATAGCCACCGAAACTTTAGAAGCTCTAGCAAGACAGATAGCCATTAAAGATGGTAAGATTATTTCTATGCTCGATGCCAGAAGAATGGAAGTATATGCTGCAGTTTTTGGGGCTAACTATGAACTCGAGAGAGATGTCAAGGCTGAGATTTTAGAGCCAAACATTTATGATGCTTATATTGAAGGTGGTTCAGAAATAGTGTTTATAGGTAACTCTGTTCAAAAAACTAAAGCCGTATTGGTTGACCATAAGACAGGGGTAAGGTATGTGGAAGCTTTACCATCTGCCAAAGAGATGGCACAGATTTCCGAGATGAAATACAAAAAAAGCGACGTTGAGGACGTCGCTTATTTTGAACCTTATTACCTTAAGGATTTTATAGCCATTAAGCCAAAACCCTTGTTTTAGGCATTCTTCCGTATTTCTACCTGATGTGGATATGGAATTTCAATTCCAGCTGCATCTAGTTGTTCCTTAGTTTCCTCCATGACATCAAAATAGACAGTCCAGTAGTCTTCTGACTTACACCATGGGCGAACTGCAAAATTAACAGAGCTATCAGCTAGTTCTAAGACCGTAACGCTTGGTTCCGGATCACTTAAAATCAAATCATGCTTTTCAAGGATATCCATCAATACAGACTTGGTTTGTTTAATGTCAGAATCATAACTCACACCAATAACCAAATCTACTCTTCTGGTACCTAGGGACGTGTAATTGACAATGTTGCCGTTTGATAAAATTCCGTTTGGAATGATAATTTCTTTGTTGGATAGTCCAGTTAGTTTTGTAGTAAAAATTGAAATTTCTGCAACGGCCCCAATTTCTCCCTGAGCTTCTATCAGATCACCAATTTTAAAGGGCTTAAAAATCATTATTAAAACCCCACCAGCAAAATTAGAAAGCGATCCTTGAAGAGCCAAACCAACTGCCAAACCTGCTGCTGCCAATATAGCGGCAAAAGAAGTTGTTTCAATACCAACTGTACTTAAAACAATAACTATTAAAAGTATTTTTAAGCCCCAACCAATAAGATCTGCTAAGAATTTCTGCAAACTCTCATCATAATCTCGTTTTTTCATAGCCTTTTTAATCCCTTTCAGGATCATTTTAATTAGCCAGGATCCAACGATCCAGATTAGAATCGCAGCAATTAATTTTGGCGTGTAGTCCAACACCAGGTCGTAGCCTTTGGTTAACCATTCTTGTAAGTTCATAATTAGATTATTTTGATTATTGATTAATAGCTTCTACGTAAATCTGCTCGTCGTTAAGCATTTGTTTGAGCATGTTTTCAATGCCATTTTTAAGGGTAAATGTGGAGGACGGGCATCCGCTGCATGCACCTTGAAGAATTACTTCAACTTTTTTGGAAGACTCATCAAACGACTTAAACTCTATGTTTCCACCGTCGCTTGCTACGGCAGGTCTCACATACTCTTCTAGGATATTGACTATTTGCTTTGAGATATCATCAAGTTTCTCAAAGTTCGTTTCCTTTTCAGATTCTACCTTTACTTTTTGCATACTGATGCTTTCGTCTAGAACTGGTTTGTCCTCTTCCAAATAGGTTTTTAAAAAAGTGCGCAGTTCCAAGGTGATATCATCCCATTCGGCAATATCGTATTTGGTAAGCGACACATAATTTCGGTCAATGAAAACACTTTTTATGAACGGAAATTGGAACAACGCAATCGCCAAAGGTGATGGCTTAGCTTCGTCTATAGAATTAAATTCAAGGACTTTTGCCGTTAAAGCTTTATTGCATACAAATTTTAAAACTGCTGGGTTAGGTGTGCTCTCGGCGTAAATAGTAATTGGAGATCTAGACTCTGTTTCTTCCTCGACAATGAAAATGGGTTGGTCTCCATTGATATAAGTTTCTAAAACGGTTCTAACCTCTTCTTGAACATCTGCCCATTCCACGATATTAAAACGTTCTATAGCCACAAAATTCGAAGCTATGTACACTTTCTTAACAAAGGGTAAATGGAAAAGTTGCTGTGCAAGAGGTGATTTTTCAGCTTCATCAATATTATTGAATTCGAAACTACTATGCTTGGTAAGAAAGCTGTCAGCTTCAAATTTTAATATAGTAGGACTGGAAGTTTCTTTTATTTCTAGGGAAATAGCCATTTCTTTTTTTTGCAAAATTACAAAATATGTCCACTTTAATGCCGTTCCAATGCATAAGAATTGTAGGAACTTTAAGAGGTCAAATCACATAAATTGTGTAATTTTCGCGCCGACCCCAGAAAAGTATCAGTTTATGAGCTTCTGGGTACAATGATGAACAAGAATTTAGCCTTAATATTACTTGCCTTTGTTGCGGGCCTAAGTCTTTTAGCACAAGAATTGCCAATGCAAAATGGTATGTTTAACACTTGTGGTCCCAGAACATTCACAGATTCGGGCGGAGCGGCCAATGATTATGCTCCAGGTGAGGATTTTACGATGACTATTTGCCCTGACGTGGCGGATGAATTAATAGTACTTGATTTTACAGAATTTAGTACTCAAGAGGGACAGGATGTATTAAAAATATATGATGGCGACAGTACATCGGCTCCTTTAGTTGGTGAATACAGTGGAAACAGTAGTCCAGTTCTAGTCATTGGGAATAATGCTACGGGCTGCTTGACCTTGCATTTTTCATCCTCACCATCTGCTGAGACTATTGGTTGGGAGGCTCAATTGGAATGTACACCCAACTGTCAGGATATAGAGCCTATTATTGACAGTACCAATCCTTCTGCTAATGCCGAAGGTATTATTGTAGTTTCTGCAGGTACCTTCGTAGATTTTAATGCCACAGCGAATTTCTCGGAGTCCTCTGCTGGGGCTATTTATACCTGGGACTGGGGGGACGGTAATACGGGATTTGGTCAAATTACTGGGCATCAGTTTAATAATGGGGGCTCTTATAATGTGATACTTACAGTTACAGATAGTAATCCAATAGGCTGTAGTGAAAGTGTTTCTATTACCGTTATAGTTGAAGATTCAATAATCACTGCTAATAGCCCGGCATTTCCAGAATCGTCTTTTACTCCAGAAGAATTGATAAGTCAAGTTCTAGTTACTGGTGGTTGCGCTGAGGTCGATAATTTTGAGTATGCATTTAATGGCACTTCGGATAACTTAGTTGAAAAGAGCTATGGATATTTTACCAGAGGAGGGGCGTCTGACTTTCCATTTGAAGAAGGAATTGTTTTAAGTACTGGCTGGGTTTCCGAAGCTGGTAACGCGTCATCACCCAATTTAACTATGTCACGTCCTTTGGGTATTCCTGGAGATATTGATTTGGAGGACGCTTTAGGTGTTGTAAACAGTAGAGATGGGACCTTCATAAAATTTAATTTCACCCCAACAGCAGAGTCCATAAGCTTCCGATTTATCATGGCTTCTGAGGAGTATTCAGGGACAGGAACAAATTTTGAATGTGATTATTCTGATGGGTTTGCTTTCCTACTTCGTCGATTAGGGAGTACATCGTACACGAATCTAGCGGTCTTACCCAATGGAGACGAAATCACGATACCTAATATTAACAACAATCCGACTTGTGCTAATAACCCAGAGTTTTTCGAAGGTTATAATTCCAATATTTCCATTGGGGGTGCCCCAGGAACAGTAACAGATACTAATTTTAATGGGAGAACCAAAGTGCTGACAGCAAGCTCACCAGTGACTCCAGGAGTAACCTATGAAATCAAATTGGTTGTGAGTGATTTGGGATTGGATGGTTTGTCTGATCAGGCCTTTGATTCTGCCGTGTTTATTGAAGCGGGTAGTTTTAATTTAGGGGGTGATCTTGGAGATGACATCACCATTGCCAATGGTAATGCCCGTTGTGGCGGTAACGATGTGGAACTTGATACTAGAGCCCCTGGCGCCACACATGTGTGGTTTAAAGATGGGGTTGAAATTCCAGGGGAAACTGGGTCGACCCTAACCGTTGTAGAAGCCGGGACCTACAGTGTTGATGTTGATTTTGGTGGAGGTTGTACTACGACTGATTCTATAGTTGTAGAGTTTAGAGAAAGTCCTGTTGTTGAGGGTGAACCTCAGGATTTAAGTAATTGTAGTACCGGTGTAACAGCAGTTTTTAATCTCGAATCCAATACATCACTAGTGTTAGGAGGGCAGGATCCTGCTGATTTTTTAGTGACTTATCACAACTCCTTAAATGAGGCCCGTGATGGGCTCAATCCCATAACCAATTCAAGTAGTTATGATGGAGCCAATGGCGAGGTGATTCATGTAAGAATTGTTGATACTGATTCTGGAATTTGCTTTGTATTAGAGGATTTCACTCTTGAGGTATTTACAGAGGTCACCGCCACCCCTGGTGTATTTGCCCAGTGCGACAATAGTTTGGATGGGGATGACACTAATGGTTTTGTAGAGTTTGATTTAACGGTAATGGACCCAGTGGTATTAGGGGGTCTTGACCCTACGGATTAT
>NZ_QKTV01000005.1 GCF_003362725.1 Winogradskyella aurantiaca | reverse complement strand
AGGCTGGGATGGCACCTACAATGGAAGTCGTATGCCAAGTGATGATTACTGGTTTACGGTGAACTATACAGAACCACGGACAGGGGACCCCAAAATATTTAAAGCCCATTTTACCTTGAAACGCTAAATCAGGGCGGTACTTACCAAATTTTAAAAAGCAAAACTTAGAGTGAAAATAAAATTAGAAATAACATTTCTAATTTGTACGGTATCTGTTAGACCTACATTATATAGGCGGTCTTGAAAATCACGTCTGGATTGTGTAAAAGCACCATCCAATTTAACACCACCAAAATTATAACCTAAGCCAAAGGAGTAACCTTCCAAATCACCAAAGAATTCAGTGTCTTTGTAGGGGGATTGTTCAAATCTATAGCCACCTCTTAGACTAACCTGGTATATTCTGTATTCCCCACCAACTCTAAAGGTAGAAGCTCCTTTAAACGTATTGGATATGATGGTATTTTGTTCTGCAAAGAAATCATCAATGCCAGGACTATAGCGCATTTGCGAATAATCCTTATAGTTGTAATCAAAACTCAATAAGGCTGTTCCTCCAAAGACATAAGCCGCGCTTGCTCCAAAAGATCCCGGTGTGTTTAATCTGTAAGTTGGAAAATAGTTGACAATTACAGGGTTTATTACAATTGGAACTTCATCACCATCTTCAATTCTAATAGTACCTACAGATTGTGTTGTACGATCAGTTAGATAAAACCATGTTGGTGAGTGGTAATTTAAACCTAACCTTAAAGACGAGGTTACCTTAGCTATTGCACCAACTTGAACTGAAAATCCACCTCCAGTGGTTGCGAGTGTTTCTCTAAAATCAATTGAATTGGTAGTACCAGTTGACCCAATTACTACCTCGTCTAATCGTTTAAAATCATCATATCTCACAAAATTGGAATTTAGATTGATACCAACCGATAAAAAATCCCGGTACATAGTGGCAAAATTAAAAGCTACCTTTCCCTTATATCCTCTGGTGCTGCTTATATAGCGCTGTGAATAACTATCGCCATTCACGTTTAATACATATGAGGTATTGGCGTCATCAAATACAACGGGATCAATGATAAACGATTCATAGCCTAAGAATGCTTGTTGATGTTCATATCCATAGCTGCTTCCAATAGCGGCATAAGCCTCTGTGATGGATTCATTTTCAAAGGCAGAGATTTGGTCCAGGCGTTTCCCTTGGGCGTTTGCGAGGAAAAAGCTACCAACCGAGTTGTCAGGGTTAACACCACTGGCTACCCAATCATTGTCAAAATTGCTCATTCGATCGTAAACCACACCGAAAGAAAACTTGGTCCAATCGGAACTCATATCATAGTTATCTACAATAAATATCCCACCTAACTGTTCAAGTCTGAAACTTGAAAATTCTGAACTTCCTGTGGTCCCAAAATAGTCGAGATCTTGACTATTTGAGGTATTCCTACCTGAAATGGCTAAAGCATTCGTATTAAAAACAGCAGAAGCTGCGGGATTGAGACTAGTAGCTGTTAAGTCAGCACCTAAGGCACCAAAGGCCCCACTCATGGCTGCATGGCGTGCTGTACCTTGTACATCGTCTAAAGAATATCTAAGGGCATCTTCAATAGACTGTGCGTTTGAAAAAAGAAATGAAAAGCTTATCAGAGTAAATGCCCAAATTGCATTTCCTCTAGAGGTTAATAAATTCATAGGATTTGTTTTAGTATTTAACCACGACCTCGGCCCCCGCTAGAACGGCCGCCACCTCCACTACGTACCCCACCAGATGATCTCGTGCTACCACCTGACGATCTGTAAGAACTTCTACCAGAAGAACTGCTTCTTGTTCTGTTGATACCGGGATAGGTGTTATTATTTCGGCTTGACTTTCTGGATGAACGAGTTGTAGTTCTACTGTTATTTCTGCTTACAGTGCTACTTCTATTTGAACTAGACCGAGCACTATTATTCCTGCTATAACTTCTGGTATTGGGATTGTAACTATATCGGGAATTCGATGAGGCTACTCGTGATCGTCTTGACGAATTGTTACTTGCTACTGTATTCCTTGAAATTGTTGTATTAAGACGAGGTTCACTTAATCTGGTGATGCGACGACCCCTGTAGTCTGTACTTGCAAGTCCTGAACTTCTATTCAATGAAGATGTACGTGCACCAGTGTCTCCTCCTCTTAATCGATTGGTAGTGGAACGTCCGTATTCAGCAATGTAACTGTTTCCGCGACGACTGTTGACATAGGATCCATATCCGTACCCATAATAACCATGTCCGTAGTAGGGTGGGTAATAGCAACCATAGTAAGGAGGGTATCCCCATCCCCAACCAGGACCATACCAGCCTCCCCAGCCCCAGCCCCAGCCCCAGCCAAAGCCAATGCCAATTCCCCAACCGGTGTTGTATGTGTTTACAATCACTTCACTGGTTGTTGATCCCCAACCACCATTATTAGTGAAATTTTGAGGTTCGGCTATAGAGTCATTTACATATTCTGAAGCGTAGTTCTCGACATCTGTAAATATTTCTGCATCATTATTAATGTCGTCTACCTCTTTAACGGTATCGCCAAAATAATTTTTGTAGTACTGGGTTTCAATAGCATTGGTTTCCTGATTTGTCTCAGTCTGAGTTGCATTTGGTTCCGGTTCTGGTGAACCATTGTAGATCCCATCATCATAATCTACATATTTTTGGCTACCGCACGATGCCAACACTAAGGTTAATATGAGTAGTGTAAAGCCTTTTCTTAAGAGTAAAGCAGAATATTTCATCTCACGTTTTTTATTGTTGGACATTACAAAAATAATTAGTTTTGCGTCTTATATTATTTCTTTAACATAGAATCAATTTCTATGCCAAACTTAAACAGATGAGTAAAAACCTAACAAAGAGAGATGAGGATTATTCCAAGTGGTATAACGAATTAGTAGTAAAGGCTGATTTGGCTGAGAACTCTGCTGTTCGTGGTTGTATGGTCATCAAACCCTATGGTTTTGCTATTTGGGAAAAGATGCAAGCTGAGTTGGACAAAATGTTTAAAGCAACTGGTCATCAAAATGCTTACTTTCCTTTGTTTGTTCCAAAAAGTTTGTTTGAGGCCGAGGAAAAAAATGCAGAAGGATTTGCCAAAGAATGCGCTGTTGTTACTCATTACAGACTGCAGAACGATCCTGAAAAGCCCGGTAAATTAAGAGTTGATCCAGAGGCGAGATTGGAAGAGGAGTTGGTAGTGAGACCTACCAGTGAGGCCATTATTTGGAACACCTATAAAAATTGGATTCAAAGTTACAGAGACCTCCCTATACTTATTAACCAATGGGCAAACGTGGTCCGTTGGGAAATGAGAACGCGTTTGTTTTTAAGAACTGCAGAGTTTTTATGGCAGGAGGGACACACGGCTCATGCTACCGAACAAGAAGCAATTGATGAGACCATTTTAATGAATAAGGTCTATGCAGATTTTGTAGAAGGGTTTATGGCAATTCCTGTTATTAAAGGGGTTAAAACTGAGTCTGAGCGTTTTGCCGGCGCCATTGATACACATTGTATTGAGGCGCTTATGCAGGATGGCAAGGCACTTCAAGCAGGTACGTCACATTTCTTAGGTCAAAATTTTGCTAAGGCTTTCGACGTGAAGTTCGCTAATAAAGAAGGAAAGTTAGATCATGTTTGGGCAACTTCGTGGGGTGTGTCGACCCGATTAATGGGTGCTTTAATTATGACCCATAGCGACGATAAAGGATTGGTGTTACCACCAAAACTCGCCCCTTTTCAAGTGGTTATTGTTCCTATTTACAGGTCTGATGAACAGCGTGAGGCTATAGCTAAGGTGGCAAATGCAGTTGCAGAAAAATTACGCAACCTGAATATATCGGTAAAGTTTGATAATAGAGACGAATTTCGACCTGGAGCAAAATTTGCACAGCACGAATTACAAGGTGTACCATTACGTATAGCATTAGGGCCAAAAGATTTAGAGAACGGAACAGTTGAGTTAGCAAGAAGGGATACTTTGAGTAAAGAAATTGTATCGATTGAAGGAATTGAAGAGCGAATTTCTAATTTGTTGGATCTAATTCAAAACGAGCTTTATAACAAAGCCTTGAATTTCAGAAATGATCATATCACCGAGGTAGATACATTTGATGAATTTAAATCGATCCTTGAATCTAAAGGTGGATTTATTTCTGCGCATTGGGATGGTACCCCTGAAACTGAACAGAAGATAAAGGAGCTTACAAAAGCTACCATTAGATGTATTCCTTACGACCGGAAAGATGAGGAAGGGTCTTGTGTTTATACAGGAAATCACTCAGAAGGCCGTGTTTTATTTGCTAAAGCATATTAATTTTAAAAAAAATTAATTTGTGGTTGCAACATTTAAAAATAGTTGTATTTTTGCATCCGCAATGGAAACGTTGTCTGTTCATTAATAGAATTAGTAAAAATTAAGAACGATATGGCCCGTTCGTCTATCGGCTAGGACGCCAGGTTTTCATCCTGGTAAGAGGGGTTCGATTCCCCTACGGGCTACTAAAAAAAATTAATAAAGAAATGGCAAATCATAAGTCAGCTTTAAAAAGAATTAGAAGTAACGAGAAAAAGCGTTTGCTAAACCGTTATCAGCACAAAACTACACGTAATGCAATTAAGAAATTACGTGAGACAACTGATGCAAAAGAAGCGAATGAATTGTTACCATCTGTGGTTAGCATGATTGATAAATTAGCTAAAAGGAATGTGATTCATTCTAACAAAGCAGCTAACCTAAAATCTAGCCTTACTAAGAAAGTAGCGGCGCTTTAAGATTTAGAGAGATTGATTGAAAATTAGGGAAGTCTTTCCATTTGGAAAGACTTTTTTTATACCATGCAATTAAAAACCCATTCTGTTAGGAATGGGTTTTTAATATTGTGCTCTGTTTTTTGAAACTAGCCATTCATAGAAATAAGAAACTCTTCATTGTTTCGGGTCTGCTTAAAGCGATCGTTAATAAACTCCATAGCTTCAACGGGATTCATATCAGCAAGGTACTTTCTCATCACCCACATTCTTTGAATAGTATTATCATCTAAGAGAAGATCATCACGACGTGTGCTTGAGGAGGTTAGATCAATGGCAGGGAAAATTCTACGATTTGATATTTTTCTATCTAACTGAAGCTCCATGTTACCAGTACCCTTGAATTCTTCAAAGATAACCTCGTCCATTTTTGATCCTGTTTCTGTAAGGGCTGTAGCAATTATAGTTAAGGAACCTCCATTTTCAATGTTTCGAGCAGCACCAAAGAATCGCTTTGGTCTGTGTAAAGCATTGGCGTCAACACCACCACTAAGTATTTTTCCAGAGGCCGGTTGAACAGTATTGTAAGCTCTTGCCAGCCTTGTAATTGAATCCAAAAGGATCACTACATCATGTCCACACTCTACTAAACGCTTGGCTTTTTCCAATACGATATTGGCGATTTTCACATGCTCATGAGCCTCTTTATCAAAGGTAGAGGCTATTACTTCCCCACGCACATTACGTTGCATGTCTGTGACTTCCTCGGGACGTTCGTCTATTAAAAGAATCATTTGATATACCTCAGGATGATTTGCAGCTATAGCGTTTGCCACATCCTTTAATAGCATCGTCTTACCAGTTTTAGGTTGCGACACAATCATACCACGCTGACCCTTACCAATAGGTGAGAAAAGGTCCATAACACGGGTAGAAATAGTGCTTTGACGTTCGGCAATATTAAATTTTTCCTGTGGAAAAAGTGGAGTTAGGTGTTCAAATGAAACACGATCTCTTACTACTTGTGGACTTTGGCCATTAATTTTACTCACCTTTATTAAGGGGAAATACTTTTCACCCTCTTTTGGTGGTCTTACATGACCAAGCACTGTATCCCCAGTCTTTAGACCAAATAGACGTATTTGACTTTGCGATACGTATATATCGTCTGGTGAGGATAGGTAGTTATAATCTGATGATCTTAAGAAACCATAACCGTCTTGCATGATATCTAAAACACCTTCGCTCTCGATAATTGCATCAAATTCAAAATCAGGTTCACGATAGCGATTTCTGTTATCCTTGTTACCGTTATTTTTTTGATGTTGTTGATTTTGGTTTTTAGACTGTTGTTGTCCGCCTTGGTTGCGTTTAGATCTATTATCTTGTTTTTGATCCCTTTGTTTATTCTCCTGCTTGTTTTCCTGTTTATTCTCTTGTTTCTTCTCAGGTTTCGCGTCTTTTTTGTCAGACTCTTTAAACTCAATCTTCTGCTGTTCTTTAGCATTGGATTCTGTATCCTTTTGAGCTCTTGGTCTTCTCTGGCGGTTTTGATTTTTTTGAGGAGCCGCTTCTTTCTTTTCTGCAGGTGCAGTTGCCGTGTCTAGAGCCTTAGTGGCTTCTGGATTTGATGCCTGATAATCTAGGATTTGATAAACTAAATCTAGTTTCTTAAGGGAGCGGTATTTAGGGACCTTAAGTTGACTGGCAATGTTTTGTAATTCAGGCAATTTCATTGCCTTCAATTGAGCAATTTCAAACATTATTTTATATGTAAATAGTATTTATTTCGATAGTAAATGATTCAATTGTTTCAGACTGAAATTAGAAAAAGAAACAGTAAAATTAAATCGGAAGATGCACAGTAAGAACATAGTATTTAGTGACCGTGCAATGCAATAATACAATATTTTTATTTAAAATAAGCGTTTCTTTTTAAGAATAAAGAACTAATTTTGCCAACGCTGTTATTGAATGGTATGATTCAAAGAATACAAACGGTTTATCTAATGTTTGCCTTGCTTATTTCTGCAGGGCTTATCTTTGTATTTCCGTTATGGGTTGATGCCCAAAGTATTGACATTTATGCGCAAGACCAACTGGCAGTTTTCGGTGGGTTTTTAGTATCTTCAGCATTATCGTTCATTTCAATTTTGAGTTTTAAAAACCGGAAGAGACAATTTGTTCTTGGAAGGTTAAACATCATATTAAACTTTATTCTACTAGCGTTTTTCGTTTATGTATCGCTAAACTTATCTGGAGAAATTCAAGTTTCTGAGAAAGGTATTGGGATGCTTATTCCTGTTATTTCTATCGTGTGTTTGGCCTTGGCCAACAAGGCTATTAAAAAGGATGAGGATCTTGTAAAATCTGTGGATCGTTTACGATAAACCTAACATCTTAGTAGTATTAGTGTGAAAAACCCAGACGCTGCCGTCTGGGTTTTTATTTTTTATACTCTATCACTTCAAGATTGGAAAGTTTCCCGTTGTCAATTTGAAATCTGAGCATGGTTCTTACCTTTTGAAACCCATGCTTTCCTATAGCACCTGGATTCATGTGTATAAGATTAAGTTGTTTATCGGGCATCACTTTTAGTATGTGGGAATGGCCACATATGAATAAATCGGGTGGGTTTTGCTGTAGCTTATCTCTAGTTCGCATGTTGTATTTAGGGGGATAACCTCCAATGTGGGTCATCCAAACGCGCATACCTTCACAAGTAAATTTTTGATGCTCAGGAAACTCGGCTCGGATGGTCGCATTATCAATATTACCCCATACAGCTCTGAGGGTCGTTAGTTTTTTTATCTGATCTGTAACCGTTAAATCCCCAATGTCGCCTGCGTGCCATACCTCATCACTGTTTTTTACATGTTTAAGAACGGCACTATCCATATAGCTATGTGTGTCTGATAATAAGAGGATTTTTTTCATTGATTTAAAAAGGGTCTTGATATTTTGTTAATTCGAGTTTAGGCCCTGTGAAATGGACTATATTTGCTCAAAAATAGAGCTTTAGCTTGAGATATTTCATAGAATTAAAATTTGATGGTACCAACTATCATGGTTGGCAAAACCAACCAGATGCAGTGAGCGTCCAGGAAGTTCTGGAAGATGCTTTAGGTAAGCTATTAAGCGAGTCTATATCCATTACAGGAGCGGGCAGAACGGATGCTGGAGTTCATTCTTTGCAGATGTTTGCTCATTTTGAAAGCAAAGATTTACTTGATAAAGAGAATTTGCTATACCGATTAAATTCGTTTTTACCCTATGATATTGCCATCAATTCTATTAGAACAGTGGGAGATGACGCACATGCTCGGTTTGATGCTGCATCAAGATCTTACATCTATAAAATTCATCAGAAGAAAAATCCGTTCTTAAAAAATAGATCCTACTATTTACATCAGGATTTGGATGTTGAAACGATGAATAAAGCTGGCGATATCTTATTGCAGTATAAAGATTTTGAATGCTTTTCTAAGACTAATACTGACGTAAAAACGTTTATTTGCGACATTAGTAAGGCGCATTGGACTAAAAAAGATGAATCGCTTGAGTTTGTGATTACAGCGGACCGTTTTTTGCGAAATATGGTAAGAGCTATTGTTGGGACGATGATTGATATTGGGCTCCACAAAATACAACTAGACGATTTACATTGTATTATTGAATCGAAAAACCGTTCAAAAGCTGGTTACTCCGTTCCTGCTCACGGTTTGTATTTAAGTGAGGTAGTTTATCCTGAGGGAATTTTTATAAACGAGAAACACAGTTAACAAAATTCATGGCAGAGAAAGCAAAGAAGATATTTGATGTTACCTTATTTAGAAGGCTACTGGATTACATAAAACCGTATAGAGGAATATTTGCCTTGTCTTTGGTTTGTGTAGTTGGCTTGGCTCTTTTTGGTGCACTCAGACCTTATGTTCTGCGTGAGGCAATTGATTCGCAAATAGCTTTAAAGAAGCTAGATGGATTTTTTGTTTACATCATTATCATGCTTGTGCTGTTGGTTCTTGAGGTGGTGTCACAGCTATTATATATTTATTATGCAAGTTGGCTGGGGCAATCTGTGGTGCGTGATATAAGAATCAAGGTTTTTAAACACATGCTCAGATTCAAGATGACCTATTTTGATAAGTCCTCAGTCGGGGTATTGATTACGCGTGCAGTCACCGATATGGAGCGAATTGCCGATATTTTTGGGCAAGGCTTATTTATGATATTTAGTGACATACTTAAAATGCTTGTAGTTGCTGGATTTATGCTCTTCTTAAATGTAAAGCTGAGCTTAATTGTGTTTTCAACACTTCCCATAATTATCATTGCTACGCGGATCTTTCAGAAATATATGAAGCAGGCATTTGAAGATGTTAGAACAGAAATATCTAACTTAAATTCCTTTGTTCAAGAACGGATTACGGGGATGAAAATCCTGCAACTCTTTACAAGAGAAGATACGGAATATAAAAACTTCAAAGCCATAAACGAACGTCATAAGAAAGGATGGTTACGCACGGTTTGGTACAATTCCATATTTTTTCCAGTTGCGGAATTTGTATCATCTCTCACAATGGCACTTGTTATTTTAGCAGGTGGTTTCGATGCCGTTTCCATAAATCCGGGAACATCGGTTGGTGAGCTAATTGCTTTTACAATGTACATTCCATTGCTGTTTAGACCTTTGAATCAAATAGCCAATAAGTTTAACACCCTTCAAATGGGAATGGTGGCGGCTGACCGTGTTTTTAAGGTTCTTGATACAGATTCGCAAATTGATGATTCTGGTAAAGAAATTGTTAATCAGTTTAGGGGTGATATTCAATTAAGGGATGTCCGTTTCTCGTATGTTCAAGGCGAGGAAGTTTTAAAAGGAATATCAGTGGACATATCTGCAGGTGAAACTGTTGCCATAGTGGGAGCAACCGGTGCTGGTAAATCCACTATTATCAATTTATTAAATCGCTTCTACGATATTGATTCTGGTACCATTGAAATTGATGCTAAGGATATAAAGAACATGTCTCTGGAATCCTTACGTAACCAAATAGCAGTGGTGCTTCAGGACGTGTTTTTGTTTGCAGATACCATTCTCAATAATATTACCCTTGGTAATGAGTATATCATGGAAGCCGATGTTATAGCGGCAGCGAAAACCATTGGAATACATGACTTTATCTCATCTTTACCTGGTGGCTACCAGTATAATGTTAAGGAACGTGGTGTTATGCTATCTTCAGGACAACGTCAGTTGATCTCATTTTTAAGAGCTTACGTTACCAATCCAAGTATTCTAATATTGGATGAAGCCACCTCTTCGGTTGATACCTATACAGAACAACTCATGCAAGATGCTACGGACGCCATTACAAATGGCCGTACATCTATAATTATTGCCCATCGATTGGCGACCATACAACAGGCGGATAAAATCATTGTATTAGATGCCGGTAAGATCGTAGAAGTAGGTACTCATAAGAGTTTACTTCAGAAGGAGAATGGGTATTACAAAAATCTGTATGAGGTACAGTTTCTCAAGGCAGAAGCTTCCTGATTATTTGGGAGCAAAGTCACTTAATTGAAGGGCTCCACTTTGTATTAAATACACTAAATATAGTATAGACAATCCAAGGTAAATAATAAATAAAAGTGCCAGAAATAAGGCTGTCTTTATTACGAGCCACCCCCACGAAAGTTCGAATAATTGCTTGAACAGGCGGCAATGATAAAATAAGGTGAATAATAAAATTGCGAAGCCCGATACCATGTAAAGATCTGGGTTTATAAACAATAACACCTGAGATAAAACAACCGATATGATACTCATCAGTGACATGGTATACAAGTAAATCACAATGTGCTCAGTTAGATTGTAGGATTTATTGAGAAACACCACCCAACTAATCAAGCCAAAAAATGGAATCATAGCACTGTAGAAAAGCGAATTGTATTCTTGTAGCGAGTTTTGAGTGCTCATGAAAATGTCTTCATTCACAGGATTGTTCTCCATAACCAACATAGAAAAATCAATATCATTCATGTAGAACTTTCTAAGAATAAAAATTGATAAACCACTGAGTGTTAAGGCCAGTCCAAAAAAGCTCAAGGGGTTCACGTACTTCCTTCTCACCCCCTTGACATATCCGCCAATGACATCTGTAGGATCTGTAAATAAGCAAATAATAGTTCGTAACAGCTTGTTGTCATAATTGAGAAAGGTCTCCGTAATATGCTCAAATAGATTCTTGAAGCTCAACCTATTTCTTATGATTTTAGCACCACAATTATGACAGAACTCTGCGCCTTCTATTAATTCGGTATGGCAGTTTTTACAGTTCTCCACCAGTAGACAGTTTATAAATTATTACACCAATGACAGCGGCTACCCCAATAATCGCGTAGATGACCATATTGACTACCTGAACAATTAAAAATTTGGCAAAGGTTAGTAGGTAAGAATCTTTAAAAACCCGCTTTAAAACAAAATAGTAATAGACATATAAGGGAACAATGGTTATGAGTGAGGCAGTTAAATAATCCAAGCCAAATACCACACCAATAAAGGTCATAAAGGCTGTGAGAATGATAATTTGAGCGGAGTAGTATAGATTAATAACAAAGTGCTCGGTTAGGTTGAATCGTTTATCTCCAAAAATACTATAAGCGATCCAGGTTGATAAAGCGTAGAAGGGTAGCGTTAGTATATAACCAAGTCCTTGATAGTCACTTGTGTCTTTGTAACTTAAGTTTCTAAATGGATTATTTTCTTGTCCAGGAAGATTATCAATTGATTGGGTAAAGGAATTACTAACCTCAAATGATTCTGGAAATAAAAACGAAATTAAGAATACCTGAAAACCAGTCAAGGTCAGAGCAATTGCAAAGTATTGCAATACATCCTGGTATTTCCTTCGCACACCATTTATGTAGCCCACTATAACGTCTTCAGGGGCTCTAAAAAGAGCATAAAAGGTTCTGAACAAGCGATTGTCAATGGCTAGGATTTCCTGATTGACCTGTTCTGCAAGGATCCTTGGAGTTAGACGGTTTCTTATAACCTTAGCTCCACAATTAGGGCAGAAATTCTGCCATTCTTCAATGTGATGACCGCAATTTTTACAGTTCATTTAGACTAGATCCTTTTTAAGCTTTTCGTTTAAATCTTCTAAATCCTTGTAGATCACAAATTCCCCATCTTTAAAATAAGATATTTGTCCTGTTTCTTCACTTACAGCAACGGCAAGAGCATCTGTTTTTTCAGTAACACCTATCGCAGCTCTGTGACGCAGTCCGAATCTGTCTGGAACCGTCTTCTCATTATTCAGGGGTAAGATGACTCTGGTTGCTTTTATGGTATTTCCTTCGATGATGGCAGCCCCGTCATGTAAAGGGCTATTTTTAAAAAAGATACTTTCAATAATTGGTTGTGATACGGCAATACTCATTTCATCACCCGTATTCACCAGAAAGTCAAGATTGTTATTGCGCTCAATGACAATTAATGCCCCCGTTTTGTTACGTCCCATGTTCTCACAAGCCTGTAATATTGCAGAGACATCGGTGGTGGTTTCAATATCGTTATTAAGGAACTTAAAGTTCTTGAAGAGACGCCGTTTACCGCCAATATTGGTAGAGCCCACCATCAACAAAAACTTGCGAATTTCCGGTTGGAAAACAACGATCAAGGCAATAATCCCCACCTTCATAAATCCGTCAACTATCCGGTACAGCATGTGCATGTTGAGGTAATCTGTTAGCCTCCAGACAAAATAAATTATCAGGATTCCAATAAAAATATTGATAGCAACAGTGCCCTTAACAAGTTTGTAAATGTAGTAAAGTAGGATGGCTACCAGAAAAACATCGATAAAATCGATTAACCTAAAATCCCAAAGCTGTAAGTTCTCCAAAGGGCTTGCTTTTAGCTAATTTAATGATTTATGCTAATAAAATAATTCCCTAGAATCTATATTAATCTTTTTTGGTTTTATTTTCCGCAATTCCGATTTGACAGTAATATAATCTTGAAAACTCAATCCTTTATTGAAGTGAAGAACAAGAGTAATAGCTGCATCAGGTTCTTCCTCGCCTAAACCAACAAGAATTGACCTTAAATTCTCTTTTGAAAACTCCATGTTCAAATCAGGTATCATAGAAAGTGATACATCGTTTAGACTATTAATCCTCATTATGCAAATGCCATTGTCAGTTGATAGTAATTCATTAGAATCATGAAATTTTATGTCAGTAAAATCCAGAAATCCCAGTGTCGATTGAGCAATATCATTACAAGTAAAGTAGTTTTTTGCGGCTACATTAGTATGCATACCCTTTTTCTCGCGCTTGGCCTGTAAGTATTTTAAATGTGGAACTACTTGTTTTAAACTTAGTCGCTTATCAACATTAACCAGCCAATTCGTAGTGCCTATCAGGTTTTTTCTATTGAATTTGGTCGAATCTGAGGCAGTGGGATCGTAAAATATATAGGCGGGAGAAACATCCAAGACTTCTGCTATTTCTGACTGCTCAACTTCTGGTAACTGTACTATCCGTTCATTGCCGCAGGAAAGAACGAGAAGTATTATTAAAAACTTAAGACCTTTCATCCGTGCGATAAATATTTTGGTAGAGTGTAATACATTCCACCGCCTCCTTGACATCATGAACTCTTAGAATATTAGCGCCTTTTTCAAGCGCCAGCATGTTTAAGGCTGTTGTTCCGTTTAATGCAGTTTCCGCCGATCCTTCAAGAGACGTGTAAATCATTGATTTTCTTGAAACCCCAACTAAAAGCGGAATATCTAGATTTTTCAATAGCTCTAATTTGGAGAACAACTCAAAATTCTGAGCTATATTTTTTGCAAAACCAAAACCTGGGTCGGCAATTATATCAATGATCTTAGCGGCTCTTGCCGCAAATAAACGCTCCGATAAATGCTTGATCACTTCAAGTACAACATCAGTATAACGTGCCTTAGTTTTCATGTTCTGTGGGGTGCCTTTCATATGCATCATGACATATGGAACACCCAATTCACCAACGGTAGTTAACATCTTCTGATCCAGTAGACCTCCAGAGATATCATTAACTATTGCAGCACCTGCATTAACTGCTTCCTTGGCTACTTTACTTCTAAAGCTATCGATTGAAATGACAATATTTGGAAAAGTAGAAACCAATGCTTCAATAACAGGGATCACACGGCGCAATTCTTCTGCTTCAAGAATATCATCCGCTCCTGGCCTGGAACTATAGCCACCTACATCGATAAACGTAGCCCCATCTGTGAGCATTTTCTCAGTGCTTTTAATGATATTTGTCAAAGCCATGTTCTTTCCTCCATCATAGAAAGAATCAGGAGTTACATTGAGTATCCCCATGACCTTTGGAGCGTTCAAGCTAATCAATTGACCATTACAATTTATAGTCATAACACACGGCTCTGATTGATGATGGAAAAAGTAGTTAGGACCTGTTTATATCTTAGGTAAACTTTAATTCTCAAACTTTGAACTTCTTATTTATTTATGCGAAATTTACGCAAAATTAAATGGATTTAATGCATAATACTTCACAGCAGTACGACGATGTTGTAGCACAATGCAGAGCACTTTTTAGTAAAAAAATGACCGATTATGGAAGTGCCTGGCGTATCTTAAGATTACCGTCATTGACAGATCAAATTTTTATCAAGGCACAACGCATAAGAGGGCTTCAGCAGAATGATGTTAGAAAGGTGGATGAAGGAGAGGTGTCTGAATTTATTGGTATCATTAATTATTGCATCATGGCTCTAATACAGATTGAGAGAGGAGTAGTTGAGCAGCCAGATCTTAATACAGAGGAGGCATTGGAGGCCTATGATGAAATGATTGGTATTACTAAAGAACTTATGATGAACAAGAATCATGATTACGGCGAAGCATGGCGTGATATGAGGGTAAGTTCCCTAACCGACCTTATACTTCAAAAATTGTTGCGAGTTAAACAAATAGAAGATAATTCTGGTAAAACTTTGGTAAGTGAAGGAATTGATGCTAATTATCAGGACATGATCAATTACGCCATTTTTGCTATGATTCATTTATCTGAGAACTAAACACCATATTATGAAGCAACTTGTTGCCTTATGCAGACTTTTTGTTGGGGTCTTATTTATTATTTCCGGGTTTATTAAACTCAACGATCCCTTAGGTTTTTCTTATAAACTACAAGAGTACTTTAGTTCAGATGTGTTAAACATCCCATTTCTGGAGCCTTATGCCTTAGGGATATCTGTTTTGGTGGTGGTACTTGAGGTGGTGCTAGGAGTGTTCTTACTCATTGGCTATAAACCCAAATTTACGGTCTACAGCTTATTAGCGATGATTGTCTTCTTCACTTTCCTAACGTTTTACTCGGCTTATTTTGATAAGGTAAAAGACTGCGGTTGTTTCGGTGATGCCTTGAAATTAACCCCATGGGAAAGCTTTACTAAAGACATTATTTTATTGATCTTAATACTCGTTCTCGTACTAGGTTTAAAACACATAAGGCCTATTCTTGGAAGCTTACTCAATACGAGTGTGGCTCTTCTGAGTTTTATCCTTTCCCTTGGTTTTGGATATTATGTGTTGATGCACTTACCTGCTATAGATTTTAGAGCTTACAAAATTGGTGCTAGTATTCCCGAAGGAATGGCCATTCCTGATGATGCCCCAAAGCCAGTTTTAGAATATACATGGACCTTTAAGGTAAATGGAGAATTAGAAGAGTTTGTAACCAATGGTAGTTACCCAACAGTTGATGGAGAGTATGTAGGAGTTGAAACGAAAACAGTGGATGAAGGCTATATTCCACCTATTCAGGATTTCTCTATTGAATCTGATGAAGAGGATCTTACATCCTATTTTCTTGAGAAGAACAAATTATTGATCATCACGATGTACAGCATTCCTTCAGGCGAAGCAGAGGGGGTAGTTAAACTTAAGGAATTTACCACTCGAGCCATGAATCAAGGTTATACGGTTATTGGATTGACTTCGTCAGGTAGTGATGATAAACTGCAATTAACAGATAAATTTGATCTTGGCTTTGAGTTTTACCTGTGCGATGAAAAGGTTATTAAAACTATGGTTCGGGCCAACCCTGGTGTCATAATATTGAACAAAGGAACGGTGGTGAACAAAGCCCATTGGAATGATTTTGAAGATTTGATCTTATAAAATCACATCATATTGAGTAGGTTCATTCAAAAAATCTTTTATGCGTTGCTAACCATTTTTGGGGTAGTAACAGTTATCTTCTTTTTGTTTAATGTACTACCTGGCGATCCGGCCCAAATGATGCTCGGGCAAAATCAAAACTCAGAGCAGTTGGCTACTGTAAAAAAGAAATATGGGTTTGATCAACCTCTCACCAGACAGTACCGATATTATTTAAATGATTTGTCCCCAGTTTCTATTCATTCCAATTCTGTGGATGATTATACCTTTTTAGACAAATCTAAATACAGCTATTTTACTCTTCTGGAATTTACCAATACCACAATTGTATTAAAGTGGCCCTATCTAAGAGAGTCGTTTACTAAGCAAGGGAAAAAAGTATCAAGTGTCCTTTTGGAAACACTTCCCAATACATTTGTTCTAGCAATATCGGCCATAATTATCGCCATAATTCTAGGTGTGCTGTTGGGAATTATATCAGCCTTACATAAGGACTCTTTTATTGATAGGTTCATACAAATCTTTAGCACTCTGGGTATGAGTGTCCCTTCGTTCTTTAGTGCCATAATATTTGCCTGGCTTTTTGGTTTTGTGTTGCACGAGTACACCAATCTTGAAATGACTGGCAGCTTATATGAGTTGGATGATTTCGGGGAACGGAAAGAGCTAAAATTGAAAAATTTAATACTTCCGGCTATTGTATTAGGGATCAGGCCTCTAGCAGTTGTGATACAGTTGATGCGCAATTCACTGTTGGAAGTATTAGGTATGGATTATATAAGAACGGCCAGAGCCAAAGGGCTTAATAACTTTCAGGTGATAAAGAATCATGCCTTAAAGAATGCTTTAAACCCTGTGGTAACCGCAGTGTCGGGTTGGTTTGCTTCCATGTTGGCTGGAGCCGTATTTGTTGAATATATTTTTGGCTGGAATGGCCTTGGAAAAGAAATCGTCAATGCCTTAAATACACTGGATTTGCCTGTTATTATGGGATCTGTTCTGGTCATTGCTATTATTTTTATAAGCATAAATATACTAGTAGATTTAATATATGCCTGGTTAGATCCAAGGGTAAAAACCAGTTAATTTTTCTATGATTTATATCACTTTGGTTAATTGATTAAAGTGGTATTTTTGTCAACTTAAAACCAAAATTATGAGAACAAAAATTGTTGCTGGAAACTGGAAAATGAATATGAATTTTTCAGAGACTAAAGATCTTATAAACGCATTAAGCGCACAGTCACAGACATCAGATGCCAAAGTGATGATTGCTCCTACATATACAAATTTACCATCGGCAGTTGAGGCGCTAGAAAACTCTAGTATTGAGGTAATTGCCCAGAACATGCATTTTGCAGAGAATGGAGCTTATACCGGAGAGATTAGTGCATCCATGTTAAAGAGCATTGATATTTCAACGGTGATTTTGGGACATAGTGAGCGTCGAGCCTATTTTAATGAAACGGATGCTGATCTAGCCAAAAAGGTATCTCAGGCATTGGCCAATGAAATGGCTGTAGTGTTTTGTTTTGGTGAAGAGCTGGAAGACCGCAAATCGTCTCAAGAAGAAGCAGTGGTTAAAAGTCAATTAAAGAATGCCTTATTCCACTTAGAGGCTGATGATTTCAAACATATTGTTCTAGCGTATGAGCCGGTTTGGGCTATTGGTACAGGTGAAACGGCGAGTCCTGAACAGGCCCAAGACATGCACGCCTTCATTCGTAAAACTATCGCTTCAAAATATGGAGATGAGGTGGCTGATTCGGTATCAATTCTCTATGGTGGTAGTGTAAAACCTGGCAATGCTCAGGAGATCTTTTCTAAGCCTGACGTAGATGGCGGACTAATTGGTGGAGCTTCTCTAAAGGCCGATGACTTCTTTACTATCGTTAATGCGATATAAGTTTGGAAAACCCCGTATATATTGGATATGAGTTTAAAGTGGCTCCTTTGGTGCCTGGTGTAGAAATTCTAATGGCAGAATTGGGCTATGCCGGTTTTGAGAGTTTTGTGGAAACCGAGGAGGGTCTTTCAGCTTATATTCAAAAATCAGATTGGTCAGAGTCATTTCTTGATACAATTGACATTTTAAAATCTAGCGAGTTTCATATCTCTTATGAGTTTGAAGACATCGAGCAAACCAATTGGAATGCCACCTGGGAACAGAGTTTTCAACCAATTGTGGTGGATGAGCGTTGTACGGTGAGAGCTCCTTTTCATGATAAGGCTAAGACGGAGTTAGATATTATTATAGAACCAAAGATGAGTTTTGGTACAGGGCACCATGAGACCACACATATGATGATTCAGTTCTTATTAAAAGCTGATTTAAAAGGTAAAACCATTCTGGATATGGGATGTGGTACTGGGGTATTGGCTATAATTGCTGAAAAGCTTAGGGCTACCAAATTAGATGCTATTGATATTGATGCATGGTCTTACGAGAATAGCCTCGAGAATGTGGGCAGAAATGAATGCCACAAAATAAGTGTGTATCAAGGCGACGTGGACTTACTGGAGGGTAAAAGCTATGATATGATCATTGCTAATATTAATAGAAATATTCTATTAGATCAAATGGAATCTTATGCTAAGTGTTTAAATACCAATGGGGTACTCTTTCTAAGTGGTTTTTATAAAGCGGATATCTCCATAATTGAAGCCGCTTGTAATTCACATATGTTAAAATTGGAGGATTCTTTACAAAGAGGGGAGTGGGTTGCCCTAAAATTTATAAATTAGTTCTTTAAGTTAGTAAGGAATGTTTCGTCTAACTTCAAGATTGTCAAAGACTAAGCCTATGAGCTCAAAAGAAAAATATTCAGAGGAGTTATTATTGGAAGAAGAGGTAATCAAGCAAAACGAAATCGTTTTGTTTAATGATGATGTTAACACTTTTGATTATGTCATTGATACCTTAATTTATGCCTGTGACCATACTCCTGAGCAAGCAGAACAATGCTCTTTAATTGTTCATTACAAAGGAAAATGCACGGTGAAGACCGGTCCTTTCGAGGACTTGGAACCAAGATGTTCTAAGCTATTAGAGGCCGGATTAAGTGCCGAAATCGTATAAAAAAAGCCTGCTATTAGCAGGCTTTTTTAATTATTCCATTTTTATTTGGTCATACGTCCAACAGCACAACTCACAAATGATTTAGCTTTAAGCGATAGACCGTTGTCTTCTCCCACAGCTGGATACCCCATTTTAGACAGACTTTCAATTATAGTTGATAATTGATCCGTGTCCATCAGGTCTATAGAAACCTGATTCGTGTTATTGTCAACATTGACCTTCGATACTCCCTCAATTTTAGAAAGCTGCGTTTCAATGGTGTGGGCACAACCATGACATTTAAGATTTTGGATTTCTATTTGCACTGTTTTCATTAATCCGTACGATTAAATAGTTGATGGGCACACAAAGTCCGTGGTAGGAAGGTCCGTCTGTTTGATCGCACCAAACCCTCCTGCCACATCAATGAGCTTATTAAAGCCACGTGCTTTTAAAATAGAAGCCGCTATAACCGAGCGGTAACCGCCAGCACAATGGATATAGTAAGTGTTGTTTCTATCAACATCTTCCATTTGAGAATTAATATAATCCAAAGCAAAATGTTGTGCGGTTTCTAAATGGCTTGAGCTGTACTCACCATCCTTTCTAACATCCAGAATCTTGATACTGTCATCTTCCTTATAAATGTTAGCAAAAGTATCAGCCGAAATAGATTCGAGGGTGTCGATTTCTCTCCCTGATGCTTCCCAAGCTGTTAAGCCACCTTCAAGATAGCCTAAGGTGTTGTCATAACCAACTCTTGAAAGTCGGGTCACTGCCTCCTCAGCTTTTCCTTCTGGAACTACTAATAGAATAGGCTGTTTAATATCGGTAATTAAAGCCCCAACCCAAGGAGCAAAACCACCATTTAATCCTATGAAAATAGAATTTGGAATATGACTTTTTATAAAGTCAGACTGAGGTCTTACATCTAAAATTAATGCGGATTCGTGATTAGCTAACGCTTCAAATTGTTCGGGATCTAAGGGAACATTCCCTTTTTGCATTACCGCCTCAAATGAGTCATACCCCATTTTATTCATCATGGCATTCTTAGCAAAATACTGTGGAGGGGGTGCGATTCCATCCAAAACTTCTTCTACAAATTCTGCTTTTGTCATATCAGCTCTTAAGGCGTAATTCGTCTTCTTCTGATTTCCTAAGGTATCCACAGTTTCTTTACTTAGGTTCTTTCCGCATGCAGAACCAGCACCATGAGCAGGATAAACAATAACATCATCGGCCAATGGCATGATCTTTTCTCGTAACGAATGGAAAAGCATAGCTGCCAAATCCTCTTTAGTAAGATCTGATTTTATAGCCAGATCTGGTCTTCCTACATCTCCAAGAAACAGAGTATCACCTGAGAAAATGGCATGATCTTTCCCATCTTCATCAATAAGTAAATAGGTAGTTGACTCAAGTGTATGACCAGGTGTATGTAAAACCTTTATTTTAATGTTACCAAGTTCAAGCAACTCACCATCTGTAGCCATATGAATGTCATATTCTGTTGATGCTCCAGGACCATAAACAATGGTAGCTCCGGTTTTATTAGCAAGATCAATATGACCAGATACAAAATCAGCATGAAAATGGGTTTCAAGAATGTACTTGATTTTAGCACCAGCCTTATCAGCACGATCAATGTATTGTTGTGTTTCTCTTAATGGATCTATGATGGCTACCTCGCCATTTGATTCAATGTAATAGGCACCTTGTGCAAGGCATCCCGTATATATTTGTTCTATTCTCATAACGTTTAAAATTAAGACTCTACAAAATTACAAAACTGAAGTTTCCAATATGTGACTTTTGTCACACAGTCCTAAGTCAACTCTTTATATATAATAACGATGGCCATTAATAATGTAAAATAACCGAATGCTTTTTTTAGGAATTTAGGACTGGTTCGTTTGGCTATGGCAAGACCAATAAAAATACCAATAATAGAAATTCCTGTAAAGGTTAATAAGAAGGGCCAGTCGATCTCAATGTTTTTAAGATCACCACTAAATCCAAAGAGTGATTGGATAGCAATGATAAAGAGAGACGTACTCACGGCATTCTTAATAGGCATTTTTACCAAAAGCACTAAGGCCGGAACTATGAGGAAGCCACCACCAGCACCTACAAGACCGGCCAAAACTCCAATTCCAATAGCCTGAGTGCCAATGGCAAAATAGTGACTTAGTCCAAATTTTTTCTCAGGAGAATCTTTTTCAACCACCTTAGACTTGATCATGGACCATCCTGCTAAAAAAACCACCACAGCAAAAAGCATCATAATAAAAAGTGCGGTTGTAAACTCAAAAGTTCCTATTGTAAAAAGAACCTCAGGAAGATTGGGTATGACGATAGCTCTCACACCAAAGACTGCCAAAATTGAAGGTATGGCGAATACCATGGCCGTTCTAAAATCTATAGATCCGGTTTTAATATTACGTAAGGTACCAACGGTTGCTGTACTACCCACAACAAATAGGGAATACGAGGTAGCCACAATAGGACTTAAACCAATCAGGTAAACCAAGATGGGCACGGTTAAAATAGAACCACCACCGCCAATAAGGCCAAGTACCAGCCCTACCAATAATGCTCCTATATACCCGATGACTTCCATTAATGTGGTAATTTATCTTTTAAAACCCCGTAGGTGTAGGTTCCCAAAATAGCGGCTGCAATAACAATGAGCATTGAAAAAACCCCAGTTCCGACCAGGATATACATAGGTCCAGGGCAGGCACCAGCAAGGGCCCATCCCAATCCAAAAATAGAACCACCAAGAAGATAGCGTACATAACCACGATCCTTAAGCGGAACACGTATTTGGTTACCATAAATATTTTTGATGTGGAGTTGCTTTGTAAGTAATAAAATCACAACACCAGTGGCTACGGCTGTACCAATAATGCCATACATATGGAAGCTTTGAAATTTAAACATTTCAAAGATTCGGTACCAGGACACCGCCTCGGACTTTACCAATACGATTCCAAAGAAAATACCAACTATAAAAAACTTAATATACTTTCCCATAATTAAAAAAGAATTGGGTAAATAAGATGAATCATAATAAGTCCACCAATAAAAAAGCCAATAACGGCAATCAAAGATGGCAACTGTAAACTACTTAATCCAGTTATGGCGTGTCCCGAGGTACAACCACCACCATAACGGGTTCCAAAACCAACTAAAAATCCAGCAACAATTAGTATTAAAATCCCCTTTAATGAAAAAACAGCCTCCCAGGAAAATAATTCCGCTGGTAGTAAGCTCTTGCCTGTGTTTTCAAATCCGAGTGCATTTAAATCGGACACAGTTGCTTCACTTAAAGCAATGTCCGTAGGAACAGAGAGATGAAAATGTGCTAAATATCCGCCAAGCATAGCACCCAGAACAACAACAAGATTCCATTTTTGAGATTGCCAATCGAAATTAAAAAAAGGCACTTTTTTTCCAGCTCCTCCAATAGCACAAAGGGTTCTTAGATTGGAAGACATTCCAAAAGTTCTCCCAAAATACAAGAGTAGAAACATGACAAGTGCTATACAGGGGCCGGTTACATACCAGGGCCAGGGTTGCAGGATAACATCCATAGCTAATTTTTTTGCAAAAATAAAGTTGAATTCGTGAACAAAAGTAACAATAGTTACAGATATTCTAGGATTGTGATTTTGTTTCTGCCAAGTGTTATTTCCCCTTCGTTCTCAAGTTGTTTTAATAACCTGGAAACAACAACTCTAGACGTGTTAAGATCTTCAGCAATACTCTGATGTGTTAGATTTAAAATTGCTGAAGCTGTTAGCTTAACCTGATCTGTTAAGTATTTGTACAGACGTTCATCCATTTTAAGGAAGGCCAGAGTATCTATGGTTTCTAGCATCTCATTAAATCGAACCTGATAGCTTTGAAGAATAAACATGCGCCAACTTTCATTGGAATTAAACCAATCGGTCATAGCCGATACTGGAATCATAACCACATTAGTATCACTATCAGCGATAGCTCGTATTTTACTAACGGATTTGGCCATACAACAAGTCAGTGACATGGCACAAGTATCACCTGATTCTAAAACATATAATAGGAGATCATTACCATCATTGTCTTCTCGCATCACCTTGATGTTACCTGATAAGAGTAGGGGTACGGATTGGAGCTCCTGCCCAACATCTATAATGATATCGTTTTTACTAAATGATTTGATGGAAGCTACCGCACTCATCTTATCGATGATCTCCTCATCCAGTATGTAACTAAATGACGCTAAGTCTGTTTTTGAAACCATATGTAAAAATAACGAAATCCCATTTTTTAGGATTAATTTATTTGGATAGGATTTAATAAAAGTTCTATATTTGCACCCACTTTTAAAAAGGCCTCGTGGCGCAACTGAATAGCGCATCTGATTACGGCTCAGAAGGTTACAGGTTTGAATCCTGTCGAGGTCACGAATAAATCAAAAAGCAAGCTAAAAACAAACAGCTTGCTTTTTTGTTTTTAGGGCTTTTTGATTTTCACAACGGAGCAAAAAGGATGCGTAGCAATCCTGTGCCGTTGTGGTGTGATTAAATCCAGATAGTTATCGAGATAAGGAGCGCTAAGGATGCGTAGCAACCCTATTGCGATTTTACTGATAGCTGAGTATTACATTACTAATGGGTCTGCCTAATAATCCTTAACTTAGAGTTTCATTTAAATAACCTCAAATGAAACTCAAATCTTTTATTTACCTGATATTTTTCCTTTCAGTAGTAGTTGGTCAAGCGCAATTAAGATCCCTCAATTATGGATCTGTTGCAGAGCGGAATTATCTGACCATCATTCGATTTGAGATGATGGGAGATAAACTGATAGTGCCGGTAAGTATTGAAGGGCAGACCTACAGGTTTTTATTGGATACAGGTGCTCCCAATATTATTTCAAAAGAATTGGATAGCATACTAAATCCCAAGGAAATAGGTTCCTTACCTACTTCTGATGCTACTGGGAAACGCAGTAGACTCAAGGTGGTGGCAGTAAAGTCTTTGCAGTTTGGTGATGTCAGCTTTGAGAACACAGCCACTTTGGTTTATGATCTTAACGACAGTGCTATATTCCGTTGTTTTGATATTGATGGGTTTATAGGTAGTAATATGCTCAGAAAGTCCATTATCCAAATAGATGCTGAGACCAAGACCCTTATCCTCACCAATAACAAGAAGAATTTAATTCTTGATAAAAAACAGTCGACAAAGATCCGATTAACCAAAAACCAAAGCAGCCCTTATATCTGGATTAAACTGAAAGGGGAAGAGTCCGGTAGAGAAGAATTGCTAATTGACACTGGAGCTGATGATTTGTACGACTTGTCCAAACAGCACTACAGCATATTTAAAGAGAAGACCATTTTTGAGCTTCTTGGCAAAGCAGAAGGAGCCTCGTCTATAAGTCTGTTTGGGGATGCTCCAGTTAATACCCAATTCAAATTGTTGTTACCTATACTGGAAGTCAACGGGTTTGAAATTGAGAATGTGGTCACCCAAACAACTAATGATGATAATTCCAGAATTGGGGCCCGATTACTGCAGTATGGAAAAATGACGCTTGATTACAAAGGAAAACGATTTTATTTTCAGCCCTATGAATTGTCTAGTCCTGAAATTAATTACGACTATGGCTTTTCCAACACCTATATTAAAGATAAATTGTCAATTGGTTTTGTTTGGGATGCATCTCTTACTGATAAGATAGCTTTTGGTGATGAGGTGCTGGCCATTAACGATTTTGACATAAACGAAACTACACTTTGTGACCTGGTATCCGATACAATAAGACCACGATCTAAACCCATTATGAAGTTGAAAGTAAGGAATCAGCAGGGTGAGATCAATGAGTTTTTATTTGACGGTAAAATATGGTTGAGTAACAACTAAATTCAGACCTCGGTTTTAGCCCAGGAAATGACTAAATTTTTTGGTTTTAAGTGAGGGGTCTTTCCAAAAGCCTGCAGATAATTTTTCATGAACAAAGTCCAGTTCAATTCTCAATTTCACCTTCTTGTGATCCTTGTCTAAATAAATAACCTTAAATGCTTTGTATACGCCATTGCTTTCAGATTGCAAGAGTTCAATCTTGAAAATACTTTGGTAGGTTTCAATAGAATTTAGAAATCCGGTAACAACCGAAATATCTGTTTTCATGTCTTCTAATGGCCAGTTTCGAAGGCCTAATATATAAAATATTAAGTTTTGCTTAATAGATAATTAGGGAATTAGGCTCTTTGTCTAGTAGTTATAACAATGATTAGCAAGAATTCATAGTAGTTTTAATTATTTACTTAATCCACTCGGAATTGTTAACACCTGCGATAAGCCTAAAATTAAAGTATATTAATCCGTAACTGACTGACATAAGAGACCTAAGTGCCTAATTGAATAAAAAATGCCTAGACAAATTGAAAATGGATCAAAAACCACTATAAACACGAAACTCTTAAGCCTTAAATTTTCGAATAAAACAACTTTATAAATTCACGTCTAGGCGTGAATATTTAGTTAAAATATTTTATTTCTTATTATTGATTTCAAGCTAAAATCTTTTAATTACTTAAATTATTGACATAATGTAGTTTGGCACAAAATAATTGCTGCGCTGGTTATTCAAAAAAGGCAAAGTATACTCTCAAAATAATACACAGTCTTGTTAGGTTTCATTGAAGATATTTATAATTTTTTACATAAAACTACTTGGTGAATTAAGATATATAACATGAAGACAATAAAGCATGCATTAATTTTTCTTTTGTTTATTGCTGTACAGAATACCTATCCACAACTTGATTCTCTGAGGCAAATTTACACCGATGCAAGACTGCCTGATTCTATAAGATTCCAAGCTTTACACTACGAGTTTGATGAATATCGTTTCAAAAGTCCTCAATCCACCTTAAAAGCCGTTTACTATCACCAAAAACTAGCTAAAGAGAAAAATAATAAGGAAGAGCTATATTATGGGTTTTTAAGAGAAGCATATTTTTCTCCAGAACTGATTGATCTTGAAAAATCAATAAGCCTACACAATGAGGCACTGAAAATCGCAAAAGAGCTTAAAATGCGCGATAAAGAGGCGCATACAAAGGCAAACAGAGCTGTAATTTATTTAAATCTAGGCAAACATCTAGAGGGTGTTAGAAATTATTATGATGCATTAGCCATTTTTAAGGAGCTAGAAATGAATAGCCAGGCAACATGGTTATTGCAAAATATTGGTGTTGTCAACTTAAGAATAGGTAATTACGATATAGCTTTAGATTATTTTCAACAATATGAAGATGCATACAATAAGTACAATTTAACAACACAAGAACTTTATTCATGGAATCACCTATATATTGGTGAGACGTATTTAGAGAAAAAGTTTTATGAAGATGCCCTTATTTATTTAACAAAAGCGCTAGGTGATTTTGAACTATCCGAATCAAAGTTTGGTCTACAAAAATGCTATAAACACTTAGCACGAGTACACATGGCTTTAAATCAATTATTGAAAGCAAATGATTACGCTAAAAAAAGTCTAGCCATTTGCAAAGAATTTGAATGGGAAATGGATATACTCGATGCTAAAATTATGCTTACTGAAATTACTTTAAAGACCGATAAAACTTCGGCTTGCAAAGAAGGTCAGAATATATTGAGCCAGCTACCAGAAGACACCAATAATCATATTAAGCAGCGATTATACACTTTACTTTACAATTGTTACAAGTCTCGAGACAACCCCCAATTAACCGCAGAAGTATTGGAATTATCTATTGCTTATAAAGACAGTGTTAATTTAGAGATTGATCGCATGGCAATAATTCAAGAATTAGTAAAACAGGATTATGAGACGCGACTTTCGGAAAATAAACTAAAAAGTGAAGTAGAAAAAGCAGCAATTCAGTCTTCACAGCGTAGAAAAATATATGTTTTAATAATAGCTGCTGTGCTATTAATTTTTCTCACACAATTCTACTTTAGGTCCAAAATTAAAAAAGATAAAGCCATAAGGGATTCCTTGTTGAATAAAATAGAAGAACTAAAAAATAGAGCAGAGACAGAATTAATTGTTAATGCGAAGAAGTTTCAATTAGACATTGAAAAAATAGAAGAACGCATTGATAAAAAACTGAATCAAACTGACCGCAAAGTGCTTAATATTTTACTTGAAGATCCAGTGATAGCTAATAAAGATATTGCCAACAAAGTTTTTCTTAGTATAGATGGTGTCGGTTCCTCGCTTCGAAGAATGTACGAATATTTTAATATTAAAGAATCTAAATACAAAAAAATTTCCTTGTTATTGGAGGTAGTGAAACTATCCAATAGTTAGCTGAAAAAAAATAATTTTAAACATAGTTTTACTTTAACCCAAATTTCACAATCACACATGATTTACCAAAAAACACGCGTAGACGTGAAGCTTTGAACTTTGAATTAATTTACATTGGACGATGAGAATTCAATCCCACGATCATAAAGTATTGAGGTTGGTACTTTAAAGTATGAATTGTGGGTAGGATTTCGGAGGAAATTGAGGTTAAACCCCGAAACTAGTTTTGGGGTTTATTTTAATCAAACTGATCGACCTTTTAGGGGTATAACCAAATCAATGAATTTAATTTAAATCTACAATTATGAAAAAATTATTATTAGCAGTATTAATGTGTGCCACTTTTAGCTGTCAAAAAGACGACTCAAATGAAACTCCAATAGTTTATGATATTGAAGGTAAATGGTTATCGAATAGTGCAGTTTCTAATACAATGTACATATTTGAGGATGGAGTAAGGTATACTTACTATTGTACTTCCGAGATTTCTGATGACTGTCAATCTCTGTACGAATCATTTCAAGCTAATGACGGTAATCACATACCAGGAACTAACCCATACACATTTGAGGATGGCACTTTAACTGTAGATTTACATTTTGGAAATGAATTAGTTGCCCCACTTACCTTTGAGTGTGATGGTAATAAAGTCTTTATAGAATCATTAAATCCACATTATTTATATAGGTTGGATTCAAACTGTGATTAATTCTAACTTATACAACAAGTGTAATTAATCTCTAATTACATATTACCACTTGCCAATGATAAAATCTTAATGCTACGCATAACAAATGCATCTGCACTAAATCACATTTTAATCCCTAGGCGTAAAGATTCTATTCAATAATTATTTTACTAGTAACTCTTAGAAAATTAGAAACCCTCAATTTTAGTTCTTAATGCGGTACGAGTTGAATAAAATAAAAAATCAAATAAAAAATAGAGCACATTACATAAAGAATTAATATAAAGCAGCTCCAAGATGAACAAAATTAATCTATTATTAGCTTTTTATTTAGTTTATAATTTGGTCTATTCCCAAGACAAGGTCATAAATAAAGGTGTGTTAAAAATAGAACCTAGTACATCTTTTTACACATTATTAACATTTGAAAATGATCTTACTGGTAACTTAACCAATAAAGGTGACTTGGTTTTAGGTGCGGATTACCAAAATAAAGGAATCACTACTGCAACTATTGGCACCACTAGCTTAATTGGTGAAAGTAATCAAAGAATATATTTCGATGATTCCTCTCCCTTACATACAATAAACATCAATAATTTAGTAATTAATAATTCAAGTTCTACAGGTGTCTCTGTTGATAATAATTATGGGTTAATTGTAAAAGGGAATTTAACTTTAACTAATGGAGATTTAAGATTGATAGGTGAATCGCAACTTGTTCAAGGTTCATCTTCTACATTAAGTGCTGGTGGATCAGGTTCACTGCTTCGCGATAGATTAGCCGGTGCCAATATGTATGGTTACCACTACTTTTCATCGCCAGTAAATAAAAGCGGAACATATGCAGTAAATAGAGAGGTTTTTGATGGTACAGATGCAAGCATCAATAGTTTTACACCTCAATTAATTCAATTTAATTCAGGTCCACCATACAATGGGACTCCATCCGTTGTTGATAGTGATGGAAATGTAACTTCACCATTAGCCATAAGTGATAGATGGCTATATACCTATTTCAATGGGAGTGGGGCCTATTCTGATTGGATACCTATTAACCCAAGTTCTCAGCTAAGCCCAGGCCAAGGCTATACTATGAAAGGGACCGGAGCTGCTCGTCCTAATCAAAACTATGTGTTTAAAGGAAGACCAAATAATGGTAATTATGAATTTAGTAGTATTCTATTAGGTAATTACTATTTAATTGGTAATCCCTATCCATCGGCATTAGATGCTGATCAATTTATTACAGATAATAACGCGATAGATGCTTTATATATATGGGTTGACGGAGGATCAAATTCTCATTATTTATCAGAATATTTAGGGTCTTATGCTACCAGAAATTTAACTGGAGGCACTACAGCCTCTATTCCTGCAGAGATAAGCGGTGGAGGTAATTCAACAAATATAACTCCTGGTCAATACATTGCAGTTGGTCAAGGTTTCCTTGTTGAGGCTGTTTCTAATGACCCTATTGTATTTAATAATTCACAAAGAGTATTTGTAACAGAAACAGCAGGAGATTCGCAATTTTACCGACAAACGTATCATAAAGATGCTAGTCAAAAAAGCCTTATTAGGTTGGGCTACGAAGATCCTGAAGGATTTCACAGGCAACTATTACTGGGCTTTATTCCAGATTCACCAGCCAATTTAAATTTTAACAACGGTTATGATGCTTTCATGAATGGATTAAGAGCTGATGACATGTATTTTATTATAGATGATGATTTATCCAAACAATATGTTATTCAAGGTGTAGGAACCTATGATGTAACAAATATTTTTCCGATAGGTGTATTAATCTCTGAAGAAGGAACGCATACAATTATGGTAGATGAAGTTGAAAACTTTACAGACGATGTTTATTTGTACGACAACGTTTTAGAACAAACTTATAACATTAGCCAAGGTGAACAGCAATTAAATTTAGAACCAGGAGAATACCTAGATCGATTTAAAATTGTGTTTCAAGATCAAAACTCATTAGGAGTTAATGATGCAAGCTTACAAGACTTAAACGTATTTTATGATAATAACAATCATATTATCGTAAACAATAGATGGGGATTAGAAATAAATACCTTGACTGTTTACAATACCTTAGGGCAAGAGTTACTTCGTAAAAAGAATCTAAGAGGTGTAAATATTTCAATTCCATTTCAGCACCCAAATGGGTTGTATGTTATTGTGGTTGAAACAGATAAAGGAAAAAAATCATATAAGATTATTAACTAAAATATTAAATCATGTTAAATAATAAGAAATTATTTTTAATTATATTTTTAATTTTTTTAGGATATAATTCGCATACCATGGCACAGGTAGGTATAGGAACTACTGAGCCAGACCCAAGTTCCATGCTAGATATTCAATCTGTAGTAAAAGGGTTGCTCATCCCGAGGATGACAACCGTAGAACGAAATAACATATCCAATCCCGCAGAAGGTTTAATGGTTTATCAAACCGATAATACCCCAGGATTTTATTACTTTAATGGCAATACCTGGAGCACCATAGCGGTTAATTGGACTGTAGATGGTGACAACATGTACAATGCCAACAGTGGCAATGTAGGTGTTGGAACTGCTACCCCAGCCAGTACATTAGATATTGAAGGAAGCTTAGGATACCAAGTTACCACAATCACCGCTGCAACCACTTTAGATAACACCCACAATGTGGTACTGTGTACTGGAGGAGAGTATATCGTAAAGCTACCGCCAGCAGCAGCAAATACCGGAAGAACATATTTTATAAAAAATATCAATAGCGATGGAAGTACTATTTTCATTGATGGCCACGGTACTCAAACCATTGATGGTAATATCGGCTACGCATTAGATGCTTATCAAGCTGTTGTAAGAATAGCAAGTGACGGTGCAAATTGGTATGTCATTGACCAATCTATTCCAATCACCTCCTATGTTCTTTCGACTTGCGATGGTGCTATCTTTGCCTGGAACGATGTAACGAACCCAATTACTGGAAAAACTTGGATGGATAGAAACTTAGGAGCAAGTCAAGTAGCTACCTCGGGATCTGATGCTTGGAGTTATGGTGATTATTACCAGTTTGGGCGTGGACCAGATGGACACCAATGTAGAACATCATCAGTTCAGATAGGCCAAAGTACTACCCCTGATCCTGGTCATGGTAACTTTTTGAATTCTTATCCATTGCATTGGCTTAACCCAATAGATCCTAATTTATGGCAAGGGGTTAATGGTGTAAACAATCCTTGTCCAGAGGGTTATAGAATACCAACACGTGAAGAATGGGTTGAAGAGATAAATACCTGGACTTCCAATTCGGGTATGGATTCAGTATTAAAATTACCTTACGTCGGGTATCGATGGGTAAATGGGTCGTTTAACGGTACCGGCATCGGTGGCGAAGGAAGATATTGGTCAAGTACACGATTTAACGACATAAATTATTATAATCTTAGAATAAAAAATAATCAATCTCCCCAAATTGGTAATGCGGGTGCGATGATAGGCTATGGCTGTAGGTGCATAAAAGACTAATGCTGAACGGCAGGTATATGCGCATACAACTTAATCACCCAAAAGGGGTGTAAGTTATTATGGATGAAATAGATAAAGGAAAAAAATGAAAAGACCAACGGCAAAAGAAATACTAAATCTAAAAAAAAGACTACCTAATTCAGAAAAACATATAAATATGTGCTACATAGACGGAAAGTATTGTGTAACTAATGAATTTTTTGTAGGCCCATTTGTTGGCACAGCCTTTGAAGGTGATACATACGAAGCAGCAGCAGAGCAATTTATTGATTATAAGTATGGATAAATAGAACATAATTCTATTTTAGGGAGGGCTTTAACAAAAAGCGGATTTCCTGACTTAGATAAAGTTTATGATTATTGTAAGCCAGAGTGGATTGATTAATATGTGATGCTTTATTGTATGTTGATCAAGATAACGGTGAAATAATATGCAGTAAATCTGAATTTAAAAATTTAAATGAAGACGATGTATTACAAGTAGGGAATTATGCTCTTTGTCTGAAAGTTACAAAAAGGAATTACATGAATTTCTAGAGATTTTATTTCGCTACTTAAGTAATTCTGAAATTTTACCTGCAACCTTTTTGAGATTCTCGGGAGGATTACCTTCACTCATGAGTTGAATGGCCCCATTTTTGTCTAGGATGACCGTCTTAGGTATGGCACCTTTAGCAAATTGCTTGAAAAAGGCCTTTTTAGGATCAAAACCTGAATTAAAGTTAATACCGTCCGCGTTTAATTTAGTCATCATACTATTGATGCGATTTTTAGATTCACCAATAGATACTGGAAGAAAGACAAAGTCTTTATTTTTAAAGGGTACTAAAATAGTTTCAGGAATGTCATAGAGTTCCATGATACAAGGAGCACACCAGGTAGCCCAAAAATTTATCATGACTACTTTACCTTTTAAATCGTCTTGAGTAAAGGTGGAACCATCCATTAATTCAATGGAAAAATCACCTGGGGTCTCGCCAATTTTAAAATTAAAATTATCGTAGTCAGGTGTCTCGGGCTCTGACTCGAATTGGGATTTTCGGGTTTGGTTATAAGGCTCTTCAGGATGCAAGGTGATAAACATCACAAACATCTTATCCCCAATGATGTCCCCATATTTCTCAACTAAAACTTTATGCTGTTCTTCAGTAACACCTTTGTTCATAGATTTTATGCGCCCCTGTTTGGCGTAGAATTCAACATCGGCCTGGGTTGATATTTCATTGTCAATAATAATTACATACTCGGGTTTTTTGGACTGCCCAAAACACAAGATGCTAAAGAAGCAGGTTAATATGATAAGTCTTAATAGTTTCATTTGTTTAGTCTTCTATTACAAAATTTGGCCATCGCTTCATATAATTAACAAAAGTTGGGCTCAGACCTTCGTGTATTAAATAGTCTTTAGATACTGGGGTGGCCTTTGCTTCAAAGCCTGCATCTTCCATTACCTTTTGAGGAAAGTCGTGGTGTAAAATACCAGCCTTGCCAATACTCACAAAATCCACTCCTGCTTGAAGCACCGCATTAACGTCATTACCAGAAGCAATATTCCCGGCTACGGTCCATTTTATATCTCCAAAATCTAGATCAGTAAAGTGTTTTAATAGCGACTTGTGTTGCTCTTCCTTTTCAACCGGTTCTTTAAATACATCCCAAAGCGAAATATCCATAAAGTCAACTTGATTCATCTTAATAATTTCAGAAACCAACCATTTCACCTCAGACAACTTCATGCCAAATCGTTCTGGAGATAATCGTAAACCAAGTAAAAAGTCAGCTCCGCATTGTTGACGAATGCCCTCAATAATGTCGAAAATTAGCTTCGATCGGTTCTCCAAACTCCCACCATAGGCATCTGTTCTAAAGTTAATATCAGCACTTAAAAACTGAGCCAGAATGTAACCGTGGGCCCCATGGATCTCGACCCCATCATAACCAGCTTTTTGAGCTCTTTCTGCGGCTAGAATAAAATCTATTTTTAATTGCTCAACCTCTTCTAAAGTTAATTCTCTAGCGCCAGTTTTTTCATTTATAGAAGGGCAAACAGGTGCTTCACCAATGAGTTCTTTTGGTGAGCGCATACCTGCATGGTGCAGTTGAACCACCCCCAGACTATTTTGAGCTTTAATGGCATTGGCCAATCTTTCATGACCCTCTAGATGAGAATCGTTCCAGATCCCT
Organism: Winogradskyella aurantiaca; assembly: GCF_003362725.1. Classification (GTDB taxonomy): domain Bacteria; phylum Bacteroidota; class Bacteroidia; order Flavobacteriales; family Flavobacteriaceae; genus Winogradskyella_A; species Winogradskyella_A aurantiaca. Next base: position 278,059 of record NZ_QKTV01000005.1, on the reverse strand, counting down.
AACTGTCCTGAAAACCCTTTACCAATTTCCTGAACATGACTGGCGCAGGTCATTACGAGACCAAACTGGCCTTTGGCACGCATGGTTAACCAATGAAATTCCTCTTCACTTAAGGTGCCATCTTCATGACTTTGCTGATTGGTCATGGGCGCCAGCATGAAACGGTTTTTCATGCCTTGACCATTCTTAAATTTTAGGGGTTGGTCTGGTGTTATCACGGTTTGTTTAATTTTGCTAAAGATAATTAGGCGCCCTAAGTAAACCCACTTATTAACCTAATTTTATGAGGGTCTCATATGTAAACTCAAGACCTTTTTAACGACATAGAATGTATGAAAACAAACTTTAATTCCTTGGTAAAAAGCCACCCTCTGGTGATGGTCGATTTCTTTGCAGAATGGTGTGGCCCTTGTAAAATGTTGGCGCCCAATCTAAAGGCCATGAAAGATCAATTGGGAGAGGCTGTAAAGGTGGTTAAAATCGATGTTGACAAGAACCCTGGGATTGCCTCTCAATTTCAAGTAAGAGGTGTGCCTACCTTGCTGCTTTTTAAGGATGGTCATCAGGTATGGAGGCAATCCGGTTTGCTACAACCCCAGCAGTTGGTAGAGGTAGTTAATGCAAACAGGTAGGATCCTGTAGCTGATGATTGTCATATAAAATTTCATTCTAAGGGCTTACATTTGGATAAGACCATTATTATGAAGCATATTCTTCTGTTAACTGATTTTTCTGAAAGTGCCAGAAACGCCATCGATTATGCCACTGCGTTTTGGTCTGAGGAAGTATGTACCTTTCATTTACTCCATGTAGTGCGATCTGGATATTATACAACAGAATCCTTAATTTCAGGTGAGGCTAATGCTGATATCTATGAATCTCTGCTGTCAACCTCCAAAACCAGATTAGAAACTCTATACGAGTCTCTATCAAAGACCAATAATAATAGCAAGCATCAGTTTAAAGCCCATTTGGATCACGATTCTTTTATTGCGGCTATCAATCAGTTGATCGAAAAAGAATCGATTGAAGTAGTGGTTTTAGGCTCCAACGGAGCCTCGAATGTAAGTGAAGTATTTTTTGGAAGTCACGCGCTTAAAGTGATGCGCCATCTGGAACATAACGTGTTGGTGGTGCCAGAGCACTTTAATTTTAGTCCTGTAAAGCAGATTTTAGTACTTATAGACTCTAAAGATGACTTAAACCAAAATCAGATCCAGCGTATTGAAGCTTTGTCTCAGAGCTTAAAATCTCACATTCATCTGCTATGTATGAACTTTGAAGATGCAACCCTTGAAGCGCTGGTTACAACTAAGTTTACTGCTAAGGTTCATCTAGTTAACATCAAGGAGGTGCCTATTGAGTATGCTACCTCTACCTATATTCAAGCCAATAATATTAATATGCTGGTCATGCTTGGACAAATGGAGGGCTTCGTAGATCGACTTAAGGGCAGCTCTGGAAAAACAAGAGTAAGTAAGCTCTATCAATTACCAATTTTACTACTTCGCGAATAAAATATGTCCAAATGTTAGCTAGCTAACATTTTATGCCAATAGTCTCTTCTAGATTTGCTAGTGAACAATTAAACTTTAAAAGCAATGAAGAATTTAAGATTATTGACCTTGGTCATGATGGCCCTTGCCTTATGGGCTTGTAATGATGATGACATAGACGTCGTTATTACAGATGCGGGTGCCCTTGAGGGTGGACCCTTTGACTTTTTTGTAGATGGCTCACCAGATATGGTGAGCGGAATTACCCAAGGCGGGGACCGTGTTGGTGCCAATAGCTCATTTGTTATTACGGATGATGCTGGAAATATCCTTGGATTACCCCCAACAATGGATGCTCTTGAGGGAGTTGATTTTGATGGTGCCGGTGTGGGTACCTGTTTGATTTGGTACATTAGATACGAAGACGGTCTCGAAGGCTTAGAAACAGGATCTAATGCCAGCGACTTGGTTGGAAATTTTGACCTGTCTAACTCCCTGACGGTTAACAGAAATGCGGGACCTGAAGCTGGAACCCTTGAAGGCGGTCCCTTTGACTTTTTTGTGGATGGCACACCTGATATGATTAGCGGTATTACCATAACCGGAACTCCCGTTGGAACTAATCGTTCGTTTGTCATTACAGATGATGCAGGAAACATATTAGGTCTGCCTCCAACAATGGCCGATCTAGAAGGAGTGGATTTTGACGGGGCTGGAGTAGGAACTTGCTTGATCTGGTACATACGTTATGAAGATGGTTTAACTGGACTTGAAACTGGTATGAATGCGAGTAACCTAAGTGGAATTTTTGACTTGTCTAATTCCATTACAGTTAACAGAAACCAGGCTCCCGAGGCTGGAACCTTAGAAGGAGGTCCTTTTACTTTCTGTGTGGATGGCACACCAGATATGGTCAGTGGTATTACCCTAACAGGAACACCAGTTGGTACGAATAGTACTTATGTGATTACGGATGATCAGGGAGTTATCTTAGGATTGCCCCCAACAATTGCTGATGTTGAAGGTGTTGACTTTGATGGTGCTGGTGGTGGTGTTTGCCTCATCTGGTACTTACGATTTGAAGATGGCTTACAAGGAGCTGAAGTAGGAATGAATGCCAACGATCTGCAGGGTGTGTTCGACTTGTCTAACTCTATAACAGTCACGAGAAATGAAACCAATGCTGGTACTATTTCTGGAGGACCCTTTACCTTCACAGTAGACGGCACACCAGATATGGTAAGTGGTATTACACTGGAAGGGTCAGCTTCCGGTACCAATAGTACTTGGGTTATTACAGATGATCAAGGGGTTATTTTAGGCTTACCACCAACATTAGATGCCGTTGAAGGCGTTGATTTTGATGCTGCTGGAACAGGGGTGTGTCTAATTTGGTACTTGCGTTTTGAAGATGGACTTCAAGGGGCTGAGATTGGCATGAATGCCAACGATTTGGAGGGTTGTTTTGATCTATCCAATTCCATTACTGTAACAAGAAATTAAGATCATAGCTTAATATTTATTTGAAAAAGGAATCTTACTGCATCGTAGTGAATTGCGATTGAGTTTGAATTGTGGAGGGCTGCCCATTGGGCAGCCTTTTTTTGTAGCTTTAGGAAAAACAACCAACCATGAAAAGAATTGCAATCTTCCTCTTGCTGGGCATCATATTATTTGGAATGGTACAGGCACAGGTGACCACTTTTAATTTTAAAAATGAAGACCAAAAAGACTGGAGTTTTAGTATTACGCCTTATGCCTTACTCGCCTCTCAAGCTACGGATGTAGGAGGTGAAAAAATAAGACAGTCCTTTAATGATTTAGCCTCAATTACCAATGCAGGGTTTCAGTTTATGTCAACCGTCAGGTACAAGCGCTTTTCCCTGAGTATTGATGGAACCTTTGCCGAACTCAGTACGTCGGAACAACAAGGTCCTGTTGGGCTTAAAGTAACCATTAACCAGAACATCATAGATTTAGCTGCAGGCTATGTTATCTATTCCACCTTTGATAGCAAGGAGGAAGACATTGCTAAAGGCTGGGCCATTGAAGGCTTAATTGGCGCTAAGAACTGGGTTAATAACATTAAGTTAGATCTCAATATAGATTTAGGTGATTTAGGAAACATAACAGAGACCATTGATGAGCCCCTTGGTTGGTGGGATTTGATGATTGGTATTAAAACAGCTATAGCCTTATCAGACAAAGTGATGCTAGGAGCCAAACTAAGCGTCGGTGGATTTGGTATTGGAGATTCCTCAAGTTTTGCTCATGATTTTTACTACTTAAATGCCTTTAAGGTCCTCAATTATATGACGGTCAATGCCGGTTTCCGTAGCTTCAGATACAAACGCACCAGTGATGGTTTAAATACCACCGTTAGGGTTTTGGGCCCCTTTTTAGGGGTGTCCTTCTTTCTTTAATGTGAGGTATTTCTTCTAAATTTCTTATTTTTAAGAGATTTCAATTTAACAACCTAACAGTACTAACTATTATGAAAACCTATACTAAAGGCCTTATGGCCTGTGCATTCTTGTTCTCTTTTTTTCTATCCACAGCTCAAAATGAAAACCCTTCGTTCATCCTAATAACCAATGTTCAGGTTTGGAATGGTACCAGCACGTCATTAATTAATGCAGATGTGCTAATAGAAAATAATCTTATTAAGGAAGTTGGAGCTAATCTAAAAAGACTAAATGATGCCACCATAATTGATGGAAAAGGAGGTGTTGTAATGCCTGGTCTTATAGAGGGCCATGGGCATCTTCAAATGAACGGCACATCAATTTCTGATATTGAAAATAATAGGAATTGGGAGGAATTGGCAGTTCGTTCTGTTGTCAATGCAGAAAATGCTCTTATGTCTGGATTTACTTCCTGGCGCGATGCTGGTGGAATGGGTGCTGGATTAAAGAAAACAATAGATGCTGGTCTCTTAAAAGGCCCAAGAATATATCCATCTGGGGGCTTTATTGGTCCTACTGGTTCACATGCCGATTTTAGAAACTTCAATACACCAAATGAATCTGTTGATGGTGTTCAGTCTAATGGTGGGCGTCTGGGTATGACACTGACTGCTGACGGTGTTGATGCTATTAAGGCAGCAGCACGACAAAATTTTATGCAGGGAGCATCTCAAATTAAGATTATGTCTAGTGGGGGTGTAGTGTCTCAATTTGATCCGTGGCAACTTGATGCCTATTCTGCAGATGAAATCAGGGCTGCAGTTGAAGTGGCTAATGCCTATGGGTCTTATGTCATGTCACATGCTTATAGTAAGAAATCAATTATGAGGTGTTTGGAGAATGGGGTGCGTAGTATTGAGCATGGATTCATGTTTGATGGTGATGTTGCCGCTTTAATGGAGGAAAAGAACGCTTATATGACCACAAATATGCAGGCTTTTTCGCCAGCATTAGATCAAGTGTCTGCAATTACTGCTAGTGCTGCGTCTACAAGAAAAGCTAATTCTGCACAAAAGGCCTTTAAGGATTACATTGAAAATGTCAAAAAATACAGACCAAAACTTGGATTTCAGGGGGACTGTGTTGGTATGCCTGAGTCGTGTAATAAGCAGAACGATCATCAAATTTATCTTGGTGCTGAGTTTTTTGGTAATCACTATTATTTAATGGCTTTAACCTCTGTCAATGGAGAAATTCTCAAATTGTCAGGAGACGTTTTAGATCCTTACCCTGAAGGAAAATTGGGTGTCATTGAACCAGGTGCTTATGCCGATCTCTTAATTGTTGATGGTAACCCCTTGAAGGATATAACGGTGATAGGTGGAAATGAACAATGGTTTGATGCCCCAGTAAGAGAGGGCATTGAATCCATGAAGGTAATAATGAAGGATGGGGTTATTTATAAAAATACATTAGAGTAAATGTTCTCTATGAATTGGGTTGAAAAAAAGCAATGTGGATTCGCTTTGCTCCACCAGTTACTTTATTCATCAACAATAAACACAAAGCAACGAATTCAAATATTTTAGAAGTATTCGTTATAAATGAACAATTATTTTTCAATATTCCTACTTGCTATGGGTCTTTGTTGGCTGCCATTGCACGCCCAGACAAAGACCGATAGTGTGCCAAAACTAGGAAGTCCGGATCAGGTAGAGAACCGGATTCGGTTGGATAATATTTTTGAAAGCGACCTATTTCAATTTAATGTTTTGCAATCGTATTTTGATTTTAAGGATGATTTAAACCAACGCTCTGGCTTCAATTTTGCAACAGATTATAACAGCACTTATTTTGGAAGTAACTCCGATGTAGGAGAAGGAAAGGCTGGTAGTGGTGTTTGGCGTATCTATGGCAACTGGGATTTAGTAGGGCGAAATTCAAAAAATTCCGGATCCCTAATTTTTAAAGTTGAACACCGGCATCGCTACACAACCATCCCCCCTAAAAGTTTGGGGCTGGATATGGGCTATGTGGGGTTTATAGCTGCCCCGTTTAACAATGATGGTTTCAGAACTACCAACCTGTATTGGAGACAACGTATGGCTCAGGGCCGAATTTCGATGGTTGTTGGGTTTTTGGATGTTACAGACTTTTTTGATGTCTATGGTCTGGCAAGTCCCTGGATGCACTTCACCAATTTGGCTTTTTCTACTGGTGCTGCTGCAGTTAATTTACCTAACGACGGGTATTTGGGTCTTGGGGTGGCCGGATGGATTACCGAGAGGGTTTACGCAATTGCAGGATTTGGAGATATTAACTCAGACCCCACTAGAGTATTTAATGGATTTGATACCTTCTTTAACAAGAATGAATACTTTAAACATGTGGAGGTGGGTTTGACCTCTTCCAAGGACTACATGTTATTAGATAATATACATGTTGCCTATTGGCACCGTGATGCCACTTCAGTTACGGGAGATCCCAATGGATGGGGCTTAGTCTTTTCTGCTAGCCGCTACTTTCAGGAAAAGTATTTTCCTTTTTTAAGATATGCCTATACCAAGGATGCGGGCAGTTTACTTCAAAATTCACTATCGGTTGGTTTTGGATACCAGCCTAAACCAGGTAGGAACCTTCTGGCCGGGGCATTTAATTGGGGACAAGTCAATGAAACTACCTTTGGTGAAGGTCTTAAGGATCAATGGACCCTTGAAATCTTTTATAGATTACAATTGTCCAAACGTTTGGCCATAACACCAGATATTCAATGGCTATTGAACCCTGCATTGAATCCTGTTAATAGTTCTGTTTTTATCTGGGGATTTAGAGGAAGATTAGCAATTTAGTCTAAGGCATTTTTGGTGACGTACCAACGCCATCCAATAATGGCCATTTGAATTTTGGAGGCCTTGGTGAGGTCCAATTGCTGTTTGGAATAACTTGGTAAGATGGCTTTATTGATTTTAGCTAGGGTTTTAAATATGGCGTTGCGCATAAAAATGATTGGTTGGTTAATGCGTTTGCCTAAAATTACTAAATCTTGACATACTTATATAAAGGATCTAGAACATCGAAATGATGAGGGCAATAACAACTTTGGCGAGAGCGATCATAATAGTTTTTTTTAACGGGTTAATATCTGTTTTCTAATTTGAGTTTTCAATATATAGGGGTGCCCAAATCCCACCAAGGAAATCTCTGAAAAAGAATGAATTTAACTTTGTTATTATAAGTAAAAAGATGAAAAGTATTATTAATAGAAACCTTTAAGTCTATAACTATGTTATAAATTATTACTATAAATATCAATTAATGTTTTAATATGTAATAATTGTAGGGGTGTTTTCAGTCTTTTTTCAAAATCATAGGGGAAAATTGATCTGTTTTTGGTCAATTTTGTGATTTTCATCTTTTTTGAGAAAATCATAGTAAAAATTTGATCGATTGTTCTCAAACAAAAAAAGCGCCTGATTTATCAGACGCTTTTCCCGATTTGATTGATGAAATTAATTGGATGGTGAGGTGGTAACCATTAAGGTACCGTTCTGTTCCCCAAAGTAGATGGTATCAATGCCGTCATCTGTTTTATAAGAGGCGGAACTCTCATCTCCCTGGTTATTTTTAAGGCGGATTTTTATGCGGATGATTTCACCCAACTCATTGCGTTTGATTTTTGAGTACTTAACGTCGACTCCTTGAGATTCAAGTTTTTCTTTTAACTTTTCCAATTCGATTCCTGTGCTGCGCTTGTCAATCTTGAACAAGCTCTTTTCAATGTCACTATCAATAAAAACGTAGTCATAAACAACATTATTATGGCCTTTATCTTCAACCCAAACTTGGCCTTCTTTAGTAGTAATTACTACAGCGCCATTTTTTGCCTTTTTACCATATAGTGAAACGGCATTATCTCCTTTTATGACATTCATTGATTTAATCTTATCAGAATTAATATCGTTGATTGTTCCTGTGGAAATCACCTTTCCGTCAACTATATAAAGTGGATGTTTACTAGTTCCTTTGTTTCTTACAGTAATCGTTTGTCCTGTTTTTCGAATTGAATTATTTGCATCACCAACAATAAAAATTTTGGAGTCTGTATCGAAATCATAATTAAGATTTAAAGAATCTAATTTTATTGTATAGGAACTATCTGGAGAGGAACCCAATTTATACACAAAATGATTTTTTTTATTATTGTCAAGGTGGTTATGGTGGTCTCCAATAGCAACCTTAGTGGTGTAGCTCCATTTTCCATTTGTAACGGAATCAATTTCAATAACGTGATTTTCATCTTCCGTGTCAATAAAGAAGGCATTGGACTTGGTAACATATTTTACCTTGCCTCCAGCCATTGAATCTAGTTCTATGACTTCCACGTCGCCCCCATCCTTACTAATCCAAACCTGCCCATGCTTATTAGAAGATGCTTTCGCTATATTTTTTGCTAGAACTGTTATTTGATCTTTAGCTTTAGATGAACCAATACTAATGCCTCCGTCCTCAGTCATTTCAAAAAATATGGGCTCAATTCCATCCGTTTCAGACACATTATAATTAGCAGAACTGGTTTTAGTTTTAAATTCCAGACTTATTTTAGTGATGACATCATTGGAATCCCTGCTAATGTCTTTAATGCTCATAACAACATCTTTCTCTTTTAATTGCTTTTTTATGGCTTGCAATTCCACATCGGAGGTTTCTTTAGTAATGATAAACTCCAGTAATTCATCTTGGGAATTAGTTTCAACTATACCCAATTCGTGATCTGGAGGAATTACTTCAGTTAGATAACGTGTTTCGGTACTAAAATTAAACAGGAATAAAACTAAAAATGGCAATATGTAAATCATCTTTAATTGCCTAAAAGGATTGGATTTTGATTTGTTTAGCATGATAATTCGTTTTTTGAGAAATGAACTTTGAAAATTATTAGCGATCGCCAATTGCTGCTTTGGTAAGCTTTGATTAACTAACACCGTTTGATAGGTTTTTGCGCATGGTACTTCTTTAATAGAGCGCTCATCTGCAATAAACTCTAAATTTTGTTTGAGATATTTTTGATACCACCACACCAATGGATTAAACCACATAAAGATTAAGGTGATTTCAGTGATGAGTATATCCAGGCTATGCCAGTCACGAACATGCACTTTTTCATGTGTTAGGATTTGTTGAATGGCTGTTCTGCTTAAAGCGAAAGGGTTAAAAATAATGGCTTTAAAAAAGGAAAATGGAGCGATGTCTTTTTCAGTTTCAAAAATAGTATACGATTTATGTGGTCTGCGTTTTCCCTGCAGCATAATAAGACCAACACTTCCTAACTGTACTAAAAACCGCAATGTAAAAACGGCTACACCTGCCCAATAGAGCTTCCGCAATAGTGATGGCCAAATTGGTGATGTTGTTTCGATAGCGGTGGCATTCACTGGATCCAATGTGGATATTGGAACCGCCTGAATATTACTTACAGCTTCCAAATAGACTGTTTTAGTTTCATATATAGGAATGGTAATCAGGGGAAAACTAACCGAGATAAGAAGTCCAATTAATAGGAACCATCTGTTGGAAGAGAAAAATGTCTCTTTTTGTAAGAACAGGCGATAACCTATTAGGAATATTAACAGTAGGGCAGAGGTTTTTAAAATATAATCCATGACTACTGTTTCTTTTCAATTAGATTGATGATCTCCTTTAATTCTTCAACACTGATTTTTTCTTCTTGAGCGAAGAATGACACCACGTTTTTGTACGAACTGTTGAAGTAATTGTCTATAGCTCTGGACATAAATTTCTTCTTGTAAGCCTCTTTAGGAATAATGGGGAAATATTGATGAGTTTTACCATAGGCTGTGTGATCCACATAACCCTTATCCTCAAGATTTCTAATAATTGTAGAAAGGGTGTTGTAGTGCGGAGCATCATCCTTCATTTCAACCATAACATCTTTTACAAAAGCCTTATCCAACTTCCATAATATGTGCATGATTTCTTCCTCTTTGTTTGTTAATTTTTGCATGTAAACTAAATTCTATATTCAAACATAACTATTTTTATAGTTTCAAAACTATAAAAGCAGTTATTTAACGTTATTTTTAGTTTTTAGGGTGTGAGAACACTTTGTATTATCTTCGCTGTTTAATCCCAAAGCACCAGGATTTTTATCGTCCTATGAACATCATTTTAATAATTATTGGTTTTGTTTTACTCGTAATCGGCGGCGAGTTTTTGGTACGGGCTTCAGTAGCATTGTCATTTAAGTTGCGCCTCTCTAAATTGGTTATTGGAATGACTGTGGTGTCTTTTGCAACATCGGCGCCAGAACTGTTAGTGAGTTTACAAGCGGCTTTCGACGGAGTGTCGGATATTGCGCTAGGAAATGTGATTGGTAGCAACATTGCTAATATTGGTTTGGTCCTAGGTTTAACTGCTATGATAGCACCTTTATATGCCAGTAAGGAATTTTATAAGCTTAACTGGCCCATGATGATGATCATGTCCTTGCTGTTATATGCCTTGCTAAAAAATGACCGGCAGCTATCTCCTCAGGAAGGATTTGGATTTTTACTGGCCTTGATTCTCTTCTTGGTGATTCTAATTCGTAGATCGCGCAAGAATGAAGATACCGAAACCCCAGATGAGGTGGACGAAAACTTGGCGGTGGTATCTACGTTTAAAATTGTAGTTTGGTTATTAATAGGCAGTGCAGGTCTTTATTTTGGGTCCGAGTGGTTGGTCGATGGGGCCGTTGGCCTGGCCAAATATATTGGTATTTCCGAGTATGTAGTATCTGTAACGGTCATTGCTATTGGTACCAGTATTCCTGAACTGGCAGCCTCCTTAATTGCTGCTATTCGAAGGGAAAAGGCTATTTCATTAGGAAATTTAATTGGCTCCAATATTTTTAATATTGGATCGGTGCTCGGTATCACAAGTATCTTTGGGGCTATTCGTGTAGAATCACCAGAAATTTTGCAGACCAACTTGTTTTGGATGATTGGTTTTGCAGCCATTCTTCTGCCGCTGGTATTCTTACCTAAACGCTACAGGATTAGCCGTTACAAAGGCTTCGTGTTATTCGGGGGGTATTTATTGTTCATTTATTTTGTACTAACATAAAAAAAGCGTTTTCAGAAATGAAAACGCCTTCTTCTTATAAATAAAACCTAATATTTTAAGCTGTAATGTTAGCCCCTTTAACGGTTTTAACAATTCTACCAGCAATTTTATACGGATCACCATTAGATGCGGGTCTACGGTCTTCTAACCATCCTTTCCACCCTTTTTCAACAGTGATAATTGGAATTCTGATGGAAGCACCTCTATCAGAGACACCATAACTAAAGTCATGGATAGATGCGGTTTCGTGTAATCCTGTTAAACGTTGATCATTGAATTCTCCATAAACAGCAATATGCTCGGCTGTTACTGGGCGGAATGCTTCACAAATTTTCTCGTAAATCTCTTTGCTTCCACACGTTCTCAACACAGTGTTTGAGAAGTTGGCATGCATACCTGATCCGTTCCAATCACCTTTTACCGGTTTTGGATGATACTCGATGTAGTAGCCGTAAGCTTCTGTTAATCGATCTAATAAATAACGAGCAACCCAAATTTCATCACCTGCCTTTTTAGCACCTTTAGCAAATAATTGGAATTCCCATTGTCCAGAGGCTACCTCTTGGTTAATGCCTTCAAAGTTTAAGCCTGCAGCAATACACAAATCGGCATGTTCTTCTACAAAATCGCGACCATGGGTATTTCTTCCTCCAACAGAACAGTAATACATTCCCTGTGGGCCTGGATAACCACCAATTGGGAATCCTAATGGTAGTTGAGTCTCTTTGTCCATGATAAAGTATTCTTGCTCAAAACCAAACCAGAAATCATTATCATCGTCATCAATAGTAGCTCTTGCGTTGGACTCATGTGGTGTACCATCAGCATTTAAAACTTCGGTCATTACCAGATAACCATTATTTCTGGCTGGATCCGGATAAATAGCAACTGGTTTTAATAAACAGTCAGAAGAACCACCTTCAGCTTGTTTGGTTGAAGATCCATCAAAAGACCAGATTGGACAGTCCTCAAGTTTACCACTAAAATTTTCTTCAATTTTAGTCTTACTTCTCATATTCTGGGTAGGCTTATAACCGTCTAACCAGATGTACTCTAATTTTGATTTGCTCATTACTCTACAATTAAATAAAATTTGCTGTGCAAAAATGCTAAAAATTAGATTGGCGCAAAAAAAATTGGGGTAAAAATCTATTATTTGTTATTAACAAATTATTCACCCCTAAAAAAATAGGGGGTGTGCATTAAAAACAAACATATATCTTTGCAGACCAAAATAGTTCTGATTATGTCCAATTTGCGATTTCAAGCCCTTAATACCTCAATTAATAGGTCTCAAATTAAAGTCGATGATTCGACTTTACGTTCCAGTTTATTTGCAAAACATGTCTTTAATACACAAGCCATGCGCCAGCATTTAACCAAGGACGCTTTTTTAGCAATTGAAGAGGCCAAGGAAAAGAATTCAAAGATTTCCAGATCAACTGCAGATCATATAGCTACGGCAATGAAAGAATGGGCATTGAAGCACCAGGTGACTCATTATACCCATTGGTTTCAACCATTAACTGGTGCTACGGCAGAAAAGCACGATGCATTTTTTGAAACCACTTCAGAAGGTTATGCTATCGAAAAATTTGATGGGAGTCAATTGGTTCAGCAGGAACCAGATGCGTCAAGTTTTCCTAGTGGTGGCATCCGTAATACATTTGAAGCAAGAGGCTACACCGCGTGGGATCCCACTTCTCCGGCTTTTATCTACGGAACAACCCTTTGTATTCCTACGGTGTTTGTTGCGTATACAGGAGAGGCTCTGGATTACAAGACTCCTTTATTGAGAGCCCTTCAGGCTGTTGATGCTTCTGCAGTGGCGGTTTGTAAGTATTTTGACAAGAATGTGAGAAAGGTGAATGCTTCCCTTGGTTGGGAACAGGAGTATTTTCTAATTGATAAAGCTCTTGTTGCGTCCAGACCTGATTTAATGCTCACAGGAAGAACACTTCTCGGGCATGCAGCGGCCAAAGGACAGCAATTGGATGATCATTATTTTGGTACCATTCCTAATAGAGCTATGGCCTACATGCGCGACCTTGAGAATGAATGCATGTTATTGGGGATACCTGTGAAGACTAGGCACAATGAAGTTGCGCCTAATCAATTTGAATTAGCTCCAATTTTTGAGGAGGCTAATTTGGCCGTCGACCATAACTCCCTATTAATGGATGTTATGCAGAAAGTTGCTGATCGTCATCATTTAAAAGTACTACTCCATGAGAAACCATTTGCTGGTGTTAATGGTTCGGGTAAACATAATAATTGGAGTCTGGCAACTGACACGGGGGTTAATCTATTATCTCCGGGTAAAACCCCGATGAGTAACCTTCAGTTTTTGACCTTTTTTATAAATACCATAAAAGCTGTTAAGGAATATGAAGAATTATTGAGAGCTTCTGTTGCTTCGGCGAGTAATGATCATCGTCTTGGGGCTAATGAAGCACCACCAGCTATTGTTTCTATTTTTATCGGTAATCAGTTAAGCAAGGTCTTAAATGAATTGGAAACCGTTTCTAAAGGAAAACTTTCACCAGAGGAAAAAACGGATCTTAAGCTCAATGTGGTTGGAAAAATTCCTGAAATTCTATTAGATAATACTGACCGTAATAGAACATCTCCTTTCGCTTTTACCGGTAACAAGTTCGAATTTAGAGCAGTGGGATCTAGTGCCAATTGTGCCAGTCCAATGACTGTTTTAAATACCATTGTGGCCAAGCAATTGCAAGTTTTTAAATTGGAGGTCGACACCTTGATTGATGAAAAGGGTATGAAAAAAGATGACGCCATATTTAATGTACTCCGAGAATACATTAAGCAGTCAAAGACTATTTTGTTTGAAGGCAATGGTTATAGCGATGAATGGAAAAAAGAAGCCAAAAAACGAAAACTGAGTAATAATATAGCCACTCCAGAAGCTTTGAAGGTTAAAGTTTCTCAACCAGTATTAGAGTTATTTGAAGAACTGGGAGTAATGAATTCGGTTGAATCTAAAGCACGGTATGAAATTGATGTGGAAGAATATGTGATGAAAGTACAAATAGAAAGTCGTGTACTTGGGGATATTGCTCGCAATCATATTATTCCAATTGCAGTAAGTTATCAAAATCGACTTATAAAAAATGTTACAGGATTAAAAACCATCTATGGTGCTTCTTATAAAACTTATGCTGAAGAGGCTTTGACCTTAATCGAATCTATTTCCCATCACATAGCATCCATCAATGCTATGGTGCGCGATATGACCAATGCCAGAAAAAAAGCCAATGTCATTTCTGATATTTCTAAGAAGGCTCAGATGTATTGTCATGATGTTAAGCCTTATTTAGAGGATATCCGATATCATTGTGATAAATTAGAACTACTAGTCGATGACGAGTTATGGCCCTTGACCAAATACCGGGAGTTGCTTTTCTTTAGCTAAGAAATTAAAAGATTACCATTAAATAGATTGTTTTTTGAAGATATAATAATTTATTTGCGTTTATTTTGGGTTTTTTTCGATAAATAGACCTTTTTATCGGTATAAAACATTGAAATAAAGTGTCATTTTCAACCTTAAGTAGTACCTTTATTTTTCAATTTAGATTTAGAAATACATAGCACGTAAAGTGAGACAAAATAGCAATCTGATTAATAGATCTCACCTCTTACTTATTATTAACCTGGCCTACGAGTTAATAATAACTGATTAATAGTTTTTTAGTTAATAGCATGAATTAATAGCACCGGATTTACTGATGTTCATGTCTTGCTGTATGCTGGTTTGAACCTCAAAGAACCCACAAGGATCATTGTTATAATGATCAAGATTAAACCATGATCGATTGGAGACTGTCCAAAAGATCAAACGTTAAATTATTAATTAAACATTTAAACTATGAAAAACTATGTTTTATCTGCTGCCGCTTTTCTAATGTGTGGTGGTTTGATGATGGCTCAAGGTAACACGAGTTCCATCAGTTCATCGGGTAACAACAATGATGTTGTTGTCGAGCAAATTGGTTCTATGAACAGTTCTGAAGTAATGCAAACAGGACAAAATACTTTACCTGATGGTGGGGTAGCTAATATTGCCTATGTTGGTCAATATGGCAACAAAAACACATCTTACGTTAAGCAGGCTGGTGACAGAAACCTTTCTGTAGTCTATTCAAATGGAAACCGCAATGACGCAAGTGTTGACATTGGTGTAGGTTGGGCAGAAAGAAATGTTACGCACATTGTTCAGGAGGGTAATAATAACTCTGCAGATCAATTTGTGAGATGGGATAAGAACGAAGCTTACATTTTCCAGCATGGTAACGGAAACTCAGCCTCTCAAGATCAGAGAACTGGTGAAGACAAGGCTAAAGGAAGTTATGCATTAAGTGTGCAGGCTGGAAATGGAAACATGTCTGATCAGACTCAGTATGGTAAGAAAAATTATGCAGTTGTTCACCAAATTGGTAACAGAAATTATGCAACTCAAGATCAAACTGGTAATCGCAATGAGGCTGTTTCTATTCAGGTAGGAAATAGAAACTGGTCACATCAGTGTCAAAATGGAATAGGTAACGTTAGTGATATCTATCAAATGGGTAACGGTAACACTGCCTGGACGTTCCAAATGGGTAATAACCATTCAGATATGACTACTCAAATGGGTAATGGTAATACAGCTATAACTTATCAGTCCAATTAGAATGGGATGATCATCCTCAATAAATCTATTGAGGACTGAAAAATTATTTGAAATTAGGAGGGTGTTTGAAATACCCTCCTTTTTCCAAATAGTTATAAAAATTATCTTAATCATTTAAAGTTGAATTATGAGACCGACATTCTTATTTAACGTCTTACTCTTTTTTATACCAGTATTTATTTTTGGACAATCAAACGATACGGTCGTTCCTAAAAAAACTAATGAACGCGTCTTCATAAATCAATTTTCTTCTTTGGCCTATAATTCCTCTGATCGGTCAAACATAACAGCTACAAATACCGATTCCTATATCATCATTCAACAAATAGGTGATGGTAATTCCATTGAATCATTAAATGACTCAGGTCAATTAACAGGGAATTATATTCAGTTTGGAAATTTCAACTCGATTAAGAGTTACAACACTATTAATAAAAGCGCGGAAACTGTTATTCAACAAGGGAATAATAACAGACTTTTGAATTATTCATTTGGATCCATAAATGAATCTAGTTTAAATATCATTCAATCAGGAAATAATTTGAACTTGGAAAAAATTGGAACAAACGCGCAGACAAATAATATGGCCCTAAAAATTACGGGAGACAATAGAACTGTTATTATCCGAAGTTATTAATATTTTTTTCTTAACTTTTTATCATGTTGTCCCGCCCCATCATACTTCTAATTTTCTGTGTTCTCTCTATTTGCAGTTTTTCACAACAACAGACTAATACCTCAATTGTAGCTGAGATTAAAACCCAATCCTTTGGTGAATTTATTGAAGCACAAGCCACAATTAAGAGTAAAACAGAAATTATTACCAATGTTAGATATGTATTGTATGTCTTCAGAGAAGATAAGCAAGAAGTTGTAAATCGAACCGAAGAATCGGACAATATAGTCATACAACCTAATGAAGAGGTCTCAGTAAAAACTTCGATCTATAACATTAACGAAACAGATAAAATAACCTTAATGCTGTTGTTGTACGATGATAATGAAAAACTCATAGGTAGAGACAGAAAGGTTGTTTTAAACAATGATGAGGAGGAGAAGAGAGGTGCAAAATTGGAGTCCAGTAAATCTGAAGACGAAATTTATTCAGGTAGAATTAGAGGCATTTTAACAGAAGACACAAAAACAAAGCCAGGGCGAGACTTTTATATCGAGTTTTCATCTATATATAGATTACAGCAAATGAATGGGGTAGAAGTAGTTAAAGTATACGAAAGATTTAGTTTTGGACGTAGTACAATAATGGAGGTGCAAGTTGGGAATACCGTGGTTCATCGATTCTTTACGCAGCCTAGAAGAGATTTTTTGCTGGAGCAAGCAAAAATTGCTATTGTTAATGTGTCAAGATACTTTGCTAACGTTGAACGTAACCAAAGTTTAATAAGAAAGTATTAGAAATAATATATAAATTATGAAGAAGTATCTATTATTTATTGGAATAATTGCGCTTATGGGAACAGGGTTTTCATCGGCTCAGCAGTTGGTCTACAGACCTGTAAACCCAATGTTTGGTGGTGACACTTTTAATTATCAACAGTTGCTAGCAAGTGCACAAGCTCAGAACTCATTTACAGATCCTAATGATCCCTTTAATGATTTGTTAGGTGATTTGAGTGAGGTGGAACGCTTCACAGAAAATCTGAATAGACAGTTACTTAACCAAATTTCTAGAAGTTTGTTTACTCAGCAATTTGGTGCAGATGGTGCGCTAACACCTGGAACTTTCACGTTTGGTTCTTTAGTTATTGAGATATTTCAATCAACTGAGGGATTAGTTATAGATATATTAGATACCACTAATGGTGACTTAACTCAGGTTATAATCCCGGGTGGTAACTAAAAACCTCAAATCAAATCCTCATGAAAACAAAAAACCTACTGGTTGCATTAATTCTTGCACATATACTTTACAGTTGTGGCGCCTATTTTAATCAACCCGTAAACGATCAAGAAGCAAGAGTTGGTGAGGCTACACGCGTTACTAAGGACTTGGAAAATTTACCACCTCCAGAACAACCTGTGGTCGTAGGGGTGTACAACTTTAGAGATCAAACGGGTCAATTTAAACCAACAGAGATCGGTAGCACATTCAGTACAGCTGTTACTCAAGGAGCAACCACAATACTATTGAAGTCTTTAGAGGATACTAATTGGTTTATAGCTACTGAAAGAGAAAATCTCAATAACCTGCTCAATGAACGTCAAATAATTAAATCGACACGTGAGGAATATGCTCAAATGAGTGGGACGCAGCCAGAACGTTTGCGACCTTTATTATTTGCTGGTATTTTACTTGAAGGAGGAATCGTCTCTTATGATACTAATATTGTAACGGGTGGTCTTGGTGCACGGTATTTTGGTATAGGGTCCTCTACAGAGTACAGGCAAGATAGAATTACCATTTATCTAAGGGCTGTATCAACATCTACAGGTGAAATACTTAAGACGGTCTATGTATCCAAAACTATTCTGTCACAGGCTTTAGATGCTAGTTATTTTAGGTTTGTAAGCTTTCAACGTTTACTGGAAGTTGAAACTGGTTTTACAAGAAATGAACCGGTTCAATTAGCAGTGACTGAAGCCGTTGAAAAAGCGGTCTATGCTCTAGTTATTGAAGGAATGAATGATAATCTTTGGGCACCAAAAGAAGGAGAAGAAGAAAAGGCCAAACAATTAATAGAGGAGTACTTTGAGGAAAAAGAAGAGTCTGGAAATACAAGACTCTATGACAGAATGTACAAAGAACGTCGTAGCGACAATGTTATAACAGCCTCTGTTGGTACTGCTTTGATCGATGGAGATATTGCCAACTCGAGACCAGGTTTTTATTTTGATATTGGTTACAAGCGCTATTTCAACTCTTTTTTGAATGCTGGATTAACTGTTAATCATTTTAAGTTAAGAAATGATGATCTCTACAATGAAAATGTTACCTCAGTAGATCTCAATCTAGAATTTACAATTTTGCCCTACGATAATTTCACTCCATTTATTTCAACAGGTGGTGGAGCAAATTATCTTAATAGTTCTAATCAGCTTGATTGGAAGTTTCAGTTTGGAATTGGCTTGGAATATTTAGTGTCCGATTCAATTGGTATCAAATTTTTGGCAGAACAGAATATTGTATTCAGTGACGAAATCGATGGTATCATAAGTGGTAAACGCGACGATTTTTATTACCGTTTCGGTTTAGGTGTAAATTTCTATTTATTCAATAAAAAACAATACAAAGTTAAAAGCGTCTCGCCGGTTGATGGAACAACTGAAATTTCACCAGCGGCAGGTTCTGATGTAAATAACAATTAATGAATGAGGTTATGAAGACTATAACAAACTACTTATTACTTGCCTTTCTGTCAATTGTTACCTTAACATGCAGTGAAGATCCGGTTGAGAGCATTGCAAAAGGTACCTTGACTGGGACAGTCGTTGAGGATGGTACCAATATTCCATTGGAAAATGTGAAAATATCAACCAACCCTAACTCAAGTACTGTGTTTACGAATGCTGAAGGGAATTTTATGTTGGAGGAAATTTTAGTTGGACAATACTCCGTTCAGGCTGAGCTGGATGGGTATTTGGCTGCATTTGAGTCTGCGGAGATATTACGTGAAAGTACAACCAACGTCATTTTTGAAATGCAAATAGAAACCGCAAATAATCTACCTCCTGTAACTCCAGTATTGATTTCACCATCTGATAACGCTAATGATGTGAGCTTAGAGACTGAATTGGTATGGTCTGGAAGTGACCCAGAAGGGGACGATATTACCTATACTATTGAGTTAAGGAATGATTTAGATGATGAGCTTTTAACATTTGAAACGTTAAACGACACAACATTAGTGGTTTCTAATTTAAGGTTTGGTTTAAAGTATTTCTGGCAAGTTGGGGCTAAGGACGATGTCAATGAAGACATGGTGTTAAGTCAAATTAGTTCTTTTGAGACCATTGATTCCCCCGATAATAGATTTGTTTTCGTCAGACGAATAGATGGAAATAATGTAATATTTTCCTCTGATGAAAGTGGAAATGAAGTGCAGTTGACAGAGAGTACAGCCAACAGTTTTCGGCCTAGACGAAATGTGGCTGCTAATAGAATAGCCTACCTTTCAAACAATGGTGCCGAGACCCATATTTTCACCATGAACCTCGATGGGTCCAACAAACAACAAATTACCTCTGCCGTTGCAGTTAATGGTTTTAATTTAGACGAGATAGATTTTAGCTGGACAGAAGATGGTGGACAATTATATTATTCCAATTTTGATCAGTTATTTTCCATAAATGCAGACGGAACTGATTTGCAATTAGTATACAAGACAGTAGATGGAAAGTTTATTACTGAAGTTGTTATTAGTGCAGATGAAAGTTTTATCGCACTTAAGACAAATACTGTTAATGGGTATGAGGTCAGTATCTTTACCATAGACCCATCTGGGGTCGTGATTGACGAAGTTCTGAATAATGTTCAAGGTGCCGCAGGAGGTTTAGATATTTCAGTTGATAATTCAAAAATTCTATATTGGTACGATGTATCGGAGTTCCAGATCGACAATTACAGACAGTTAGATTCTAGAGTGTTTATTTATGAACGTGCCTCGTCTACAGCCTTCGATATTTCCGATGAGAAGCTTAATGGAACTAACGACTATGACTGTAGGTTCTCACCAAACGAAGCACAGGTAATTCTAACGAATACGTCAAATGACGGTATATCTCAGAAGAATATTGTATTGGTTGCTATCAATGACGATAACACTAGTGGTGAAAGACTTGAAATAATACAAAATGGAGAAATGTCGGATTACGAATAGTGGGCCTTCCAAAAAATTAAAAGCACCTCTTATTGAAGGTGCTTTTTTTATATTCTACTATTTCAGGAGTCATTAATTAAACTACTTTTGCAATTAAATTTCAAGGAGTTCTGTAATGAGTAGTGAAACTAGTAAGCGATATGCTCAACGTGGTGTTTCTGCATCTAAAGAGGATGTACATAATGCCATTTCAAATGTAGATAAAGGTCTTTTTCCTAAAGCTTTTTGCAAGATTGTACCTGATTATCTAGCCAGTGATGAGGATTACTGTTTGGTAATGCACGCAGATGGGGCTGGGACCAAGTCGTCGTTAGCATATATGTATTGGAAGGAAACAGGAGATTTGTCTGTTTGGAAGGGTATCGCGCAAGATGCCTTGATTATGAATATTGATGATCTTATTTGCGTGGGAGCAGTAGACAAGATTATGCTATCATCGACCATAGGTAGAAACAAGAACTTAATTCCAGGTGAGGTAATTTCCGCACTCATTAATGGAACCGAAGAATTGATCTCAGAGTTAAAGGGATTTGGTGTTGAAATCCACTCTACTGGTGGTGAAACGGCTGACGTTGGTGATTTGGTAAGAACAATAATTGTTGATTCTACCGTTACAGCCAGATTAAAACGAAGTAAGGTTATTGATAATGCTAATATCAAACCTGGCGATGTTATTGTGGGGTTAGCCTCTTTTGGGCAGGCCACTTATGAAACCACTTATAATGGTGGTATGGGAAGTAATGGATTAACGTCTGCCAGACATGATGTATTTGCAAGTTATTTAGCAGAAAAGTTTCCTGAAAGTTTTGACAAGGCGGTGCCAACTGAATTGGTATATTCTGGTAGTAAGAAATTGACGGATGCAGTTGCTGGTTCTCCAATAGATGCCGGAAAATTAGTATTATCCCCTACCAGAACTTATGCTCCAATAGTTAAACAAATTCTGGATAAGTATGATAGCGATACCATTCATGGGATGGTACATTGTAGTGGTGGTGCTCAGACTAAAATATTGCACTTTGTAGATCAGCTGCATATTATAAAAGATAATTTATTTCCATTACCTCCTTTATTTAAATTGATACAAGAAGAGTCTAAAACTAATTGGAAAGAAATGTATCAAGTCTTTAACTGTGGTCATCGACTGGAATTATATGTTGATCCCGCAATTGCAGAAGACCTGATTGAAATTTCAAAGTCATTTAATGTGGACGCCCAAATCATAGGGAGGGTTGAGGCCTCTGATAAAAAAGAACTTACCATTAAAAGCCAATTCGGAACTTTTAGTTATTAAGTTATCATGCGCCATTTGTCGCGATTATTGATTGTTATATTCTTGGGCTTTGCACAATCCCTTTTTGCACAGCCAGATTCGTTATTTCTTAAACCTAAGGTTGTTCAGGAGTTTTATGGTTGGAACAATAAAAAGGAGGTTGGGGTCTATATCAATCAAGTGTCATTTACCAATTGGAATGCTGGTGGTGTCAATTCGATTTCAGCAATATTTACTGGCAAGTATATAGCAAAGTTTAAAGATGAAAAAAGCTTCTGGAACAGTTCTATAGACGCGCGTTATGGAGTTAATAGCCAGCAAGACCAGAAATTGCAAAAGACAGAAGATTTATTTGAGGTCATCTCAAACTATGGTTACCAAAATAGTAAAAACAGTAACTGGTTTTACTCAGCAAGATTTAGTTTTAGTACACAATTTACGGATGGGTTTAACTATCCTGATACGGATAACCCTATTTCGCGATTCATGGCGCCAGGTTACTTGTTTTTTGGTGCCGGTGTAGAGTATGGTAGAAATATTGAACGCTTGTCCTTATACATGTCTCCCCTTACCTTTAAGACTACCTTTGTTTTAGATCGAAATTTATCCAATGAAGGGGCCTTTGGTGTTGAGCCTGCGATATATGATTTGGATGGAAATGTGATTAAAGAGGGTAAACGGATTCGGAGAGAATTTGGGATTCAGCTAACCAATCAGTTTGAGGATGAGCTCTGGGAAAATGTTAAAGTCAAAAGTTTACTTAGATTATATACTGATTATATCAACAGTTTCGGAAACATTGATGTAGACTGGGAAATTACATTTGATATGCAGGTTAACAGATACATTAAAGCACTTTTTGGATCACATATTCGTTACGATGATGATATTAATACATTAGTAGAACGAGATGAGATAACCAACGTTCCCACCGTGGTAGTTGGACCTAGAGTTCAGTGGAAGCAACTCCTGGGAATAGGTGTTGTGGTGGATCTGGATATATTAATTAACAAGGAAGAATCAGGCTCGTAACCTTTTGATTCCTCTCTCTTTTAACTCGTAATACACATCGGTCAATTCTTCCCAATGATCAAGAGTGTGATCAGCTGTTAGTATGAGTTTGCTTTGCTTTTCAAGAAGTATAATTTTCTTTACTTGCTCGATCACTAAGGGACTTAATGATTTAAAAGGTTCATCTAAAAGGCAAATATCTCCTGGGCTTTTTAAAATAATGAAGGCTTCAATCAATCGTTGTTCGCCAGTCGAAAGGGTCTTAAATTTTACCGAAGCGCCAGGTTTGAAATCAGGAAATAAATTTTTGAATTCATCCCATTTAACCTGAAACTTTTTAAAAGCCATTTCTAACTTCATGCTATCTGGGCAAAAGGCATGTTCAGGGAGGTATTTTACGTTTCCAAGTGTAAATAATGGGTTTAAAATTACTTTACTATCCAATCTTAATAGCTTATACTTGGGTTTAAGATCACCAAAAATTATTTTGAGCAGTGAGCTTTTACCAGAACCATTTCGACCAATAATTGTGGTAACATGGCCGCTCTCAGCTCTTAGATAAATACTATTTAAAATTGGTTTGGATTTAAAGTAAAGTTCTACATTGTCTAATTCTAATATCATGTTAATTAAATTCCTTAAATAGTATCAAAAAGCTTAATGTAAGCAAAATGTCTACTATAAATACGGTAGCAAAGATCGTTCTGGATGAGATGCCTAGATTTTTGAAGAATAGAAAACGTCTCTTTTGTCTGGTTTCATGTACATAGTACCATAAAAAAATAAGCATAAACAGTTTGGTAACCGCGGCAAACACTAATCCAAAATTAAATATTCCCATAAGCACATTAATGGAAAATGAATACCATATAAAGGGTTTATAGAAAATCATAATTGTTAGAAAACGTTGCATATTAACTAAGTAAACGCAATTTATATATGATTATTTTCAGAGTTGACTCTTGGGTCTAAAGAGAAATCCAAATTCAGATTTTATCGTATTTTTACGCCACAATTTCCAAGATAAATGCTAGAGAAAATTCAGATCATCAAACAGCGTTTTGATGAGGTTAACGATCTTATTATACAACCTGATATTATTTCAGATCAGAAACGATATATCAAGCTAAACAAGGAGTATAAGGATCTAAAGAAAATTGTTGAAAAAGGAAACGTTTACGAATCACTTTTAAATAATATTTCAGAAGCAGAGGAAATTATTTCCGATGGCTCTGATGCTGAAATGGTTGAAATGGCTAAGATGCAGCTTGAGGAAGCTAAGTCTGAGCTTCCTGAAGTTGAAGAAGCTATTAAGTTTATGCTGATTCCCAAAGACCCCGATGATGCCAAAAATGTGGTTGTTGAGGTCAGAGCTGGTACGGGTGGTGATGAGGCCTCCATATTTGCGGGTGATTTACATCGAATGTATACCAAATATTGTGAGGGTCGTGGCTGGCGTGTTGATGTTGTTGATTTTAATGAGGGAACCTCTGGTGGCTTCAAGGAGATTATTTTTGAAGTCTCTGGCGAGGACGTTTACGGTACTATGAAATTTGAAGCTGGGGTACACCGTGTCCAGCGTGTACCACAAACAGAGACGCAGGGCCGTGTGCATACAAGCGCAGCTACGGTTATAGTTCTTCCAGAAGCAGAAGAATTTGATGTTGAGTTGGATATGAGCGAGGTTCGAATTGAGCGAACCACGTCAACAGGACCTGGAGGGCAGTCGGTAAATACCACTTATTCAGCAATTAAACTTCATCACGAGCCAACGGGTATGATTGTAAGTTGTCAAGATCAAAAGTCGTCTCATAAAAACCTTGAAAAGGCATTGAAAGTACTGCGTTCACGACTTTACGAATTAGAATTGGCTAAGAAACAAGCAGCGGATTCAGAGAAACGAAAAAGTATGGTCAGTTCTGGTGACCGTAGTGCCAAGATCCGAACTTATAATTATCCTCAAGGTCGTGTAACCGATCACCGTATTGGGTTAACGCTTTATGATTTATCGAATATTATCAATGGTGATATCCAAAAGATAATTGACGAACTAATGTTGGCAGAAAACACTGAGCTTTTAAAGGCTAGTGACGATTTGATTTAATTATTACCACATTTCAAATTTAATGACCACCACTAACTTAATTTCAGAAATAAAAAGAAAGCAGTCCTTTTTGTGTATTGGATTGGATGTTGATCTCGAGAAGATTCCTCATCATTTATTAAAGGAAGACGATCCCATTTTTGCCTTTAATAAGGCGGTTATTGATGCGACTCATCATTTATGTGTGGCTTACAAACCAAATACGGCCTTTTATGAGGCTTATGGACTAAAGGGTTGGCAATCTCTTGAAAAAACCATCTCTTATTTAAATTCCAATTATCCGGAAATCTATACTATAGCAGATGCCAAGCGTGGTGATATTGGAAATACCAGTCGGATGTATGCTAAGGCTTTTTTTAATGATCTGGGTTTTGATAGTGTTACTGTAGCTCCCTATATGGGAAAGGATTCTGTTGAGCCCTTCCTTGAATTTGAAGACAAACACACAATTTTATTGGCTTTAACTTCAAACCAGGGTGCCTTTGATTTTCAGACCAAAACCTTAGAGGGTCAGGAATTGTATAAATCAGTTTTGGAAACTTCAAAGCAATGGCAAAACGCTCATAAATTAATGTATGTGGTTGGTGCTACTAAAGCGGAATTTCTTGGCGACATTCGTAAAATAATCCCAGAGAACTTTTTGTTGGTGCCAGGTGTAGGTGCCCAAGGAGGAAGCCTTGAAGAGGTGTGTAAATACGGTATGACCGAGGATATTGGGTTATTGATAAACTCTTCTAGAGGTATTATTTATGCTTCTAATAAGCATGATTTTGCTGAAGCGGCTGCCAATAAAGCTCGAGAACTGCAGTTACAAATGTCAAAATTACTTTCATAAGACTGCACTATGAGTCAGTCCAGGATAGTAAAGGACCAATTACATAGAGTTTTAAGATTAAATTCTCCACCACAGCGTATTGTTTCTTTAGTGCCGTCTCAGACTGAATTACTAGTAGATTTAGGACTTACTGACCATATTGTAGGCCTCACTAAATTCTGCTTTCATCCTAAAGAATTACGCACTCAAAAGACTATAGTTGGTGGTACCAAAACCGTGAGAATTGACAAGGTTAAAGCTTTAAATCCAGATATTGTTCTTTGTAACAAAGAAGAGAATACCTCAGAGTTAGTTAAAGAGTTAGAAGCAATTGCCCCAGTGCATATCAGTGATATTTATACACTCGATGATAGCTTTGAGCTAATTCGGATGTATGGCGACCTGTTTAACGTTTATTCTGCTGCTGATAAGCTCGTTCAAGAAATTCAAACCTGTAGACATAAATTCCATGACACTATTCAAGATACTAAATCTTGCAAGGTGGCATATTTTATTTGGAAGACTCCATATATGGTGGCCGCTAAGAATACCTTTATCGATGTGATGCTCAATGAGGCAGGATATGAGAATGTTTTCGCTAATTCCACAAGATATCCTGAAATTGAATTGGATAATACAGCCCTACAGACAGCAGATATGATTTTTTTGTCGTCAGAACCCTTTCCATTTAAAGACAAACACCTTAATTACTTTAAGAATCTATTTCCCGATAAGAAAGTCTCTATTGTGGATGGTGAAATGTTTTCCTGGTACGGCAGCCGACTGAAATTTGCATACGACTACTTTCAATTACTAGCAAAGAAAAAGCCGGTATAGGAATACCGACTTTCAACCAACTTTTGCTAATCCAAATTAAAGATAAAATCTAACTAATCTTTTGCTTTGTAAAGGTGAGTTATTATTTAGGTTTGAATGTTATGATAGTATTAGTAATAAATTAAATGTAGATTAATAACTTCTATCAATTAACATAGTCAATCACAAACAATGAAAAAATTAAGCCTAGTACTAACAATTGTGTTGGCCGTTCATTTTGGACATAGTCAAACATCAACTTCATGCAACTGTTGCAAAGAAATACACTCTCAATTCGACTTTTGGGTAGGGGAGTGGACTGTCACCCAGAACGGCAAATTAGCGGGAAATAATTCCATAGTTAAAATTCAGAACAACTGTGTGCTTCAGGAAAATTGGACAAGTGCTACTCCTGGCTATACAGGAACCAGCTATAATTTCTATAATGCTACAACACAACTATGGGAACAGATTTGGATTGATAGTTCAGGTCAAAGCCTGCATCTTTCTGGATCGAGAGTTGGAAATACTATGGTATTAAAATCCAAGCCCAAGCCCAATGCTAAGAATCAATTATCATACAACCAGATTACATGGATCAAAAATGAAGATGGCTCAGTAAGACAGCTTTGGGAGGTATTTGCCGAAGGAGTTGATACGGTTGTTGCATTCGATGGACTCTATTCTCCAAAATCTGACTAGACTTGCTACTAAACAATTCTTAATCTAATCAGGCATTCATTGAAAATTCCGTAAATTTGCGGCTCTAAATAGCATGTATTTTACGAATGGAACAAATTGCTCCCTACAAGCCCAAGTATAAAATAAGAATAGTAACTGCAGCGTCTTTATTTGATGGTCATGATGCGGCCATAAATATTATGAGGCGAATTATTCAATCAACAGGTGTCGAGGTTATACATTTAGGTCATGATCGCAGTGTTGAAGAGGTAGTGAATACCGCCATTCAAGAGGATGCAAATGCGATTGCTATGACCTCATATCAGGGAGGTCATAATGAGTATTTTAAATACATGTTTGATTTGCTCCAGGAAAAAGGAGCTGGCCATATCAAGATTTTTGGTGGTGGAGGAGGAGTCATCCTTCCAGAAGAGATTAAGGAGTTAATGGATTATGGAATCACCAGAATTTATTCTCCAGATGATGGTCGTGAAATGGGCCTTCAAGGGATGATCAACGATTTGGTACAACAATCCGATTATGCTATAGGCGAACAGCTGAATGGGGAGGTAAAGGTCTTATCTGAAAAAGATCCTAAATCCATTGCGCGAGTGATATCGGCTGCTGAGAATTTTCCAGAAGTAGCTAAAAATGCCTTAACTACCATTCATGAAAAAAATAAGACCTCAAAAACTCCTGTATTAGGAATTACAGGAACAGGGGGAGCCGGTAAATCATCTTTGGTGGATGAGCTGGTTAGACGATTTTTAATCGACTTTCCAGAAAAGACAGTTGGATTAATTTCGGTAGATCCTTCCAAGAGAAAAACTGGGGGGGCACTGTTGGGTGATAGAATTCGTATGAATGCGATCAACAATCCAAGAGTCTACATGCGAAGTCTTGCTACACGTCAGTCCAATTTGGCATTATCTAAGTATGTTAATGAAGCTGTTGAAGTACTTAAAGCAGCTGAATACGATCTTATCATATTGGAAACTTCAGGTATAGGTCAGTCAGATACAGAGATTTTGGAACATAGCGATGTGTCTTTATATGTGATGACACCAGAATTTGGTGCAGCCACTCAGCTTGAGAAAATTGATATGCTGGACTTTGCTGATTTAGTGGCCATTAATAAATTCGATAAGCGCGGTGCACTGGATGCTTTACGAGATGTCAAAAAGCAGTACATGCGTAATCATAATCTATGGCATGCAGATCCAGATACAATGCCAGTTTTTGGAACTATTGCTTCTCAGTTTAACGATCCTGGAATGAACACCTTGTACAAGGCTATTATGGATGAGATCGTTGAGAAAACTGAGGCTGATCTTCAATCGACTTTTGAAATATCAGAAGAGATGAGTGAGAAGATTTTTGTTATTCCACCAGCTCGAACCCGTTACTTATCAGAGATCTCTGAGAACAATCGCTCTTATGATGCCACAGCAAATGTCCAGGTGGAAGTTGCTCAAAAACTATACGGAATTTTTAAAACTATATGTTCTGTTGCCGGTGTTAAGACCATAGAGGCGGAAAGTACTTTCTTCGAAAAAAATGGTCTTAATCAAGAAGAAATTCTGGGGCTGGTTGGAAGTGACAGGGAGGAGTTTATGACCTTGTTGCTATCTGAATTTGACAGGGTTAAGATGGACTTGGACCCCTATAACTGGGAGATTATTACAGGATGGCAAAACAAGGTCAATAGGTACAATGATCCTATATATTCGTTTAAGGTTAGAGATAAAGAGATTAAAATAGAGACGCATACAAAGTCTTTATCGCATTCAGATATTCCAAAGGTTGCCTTACCAAAGTATCAGGCATGGGGTGATATCCTCAGATGGTGCTTACAGGAGAATGTTCCTGGAGAGTTTCCATATACCTCAGGTTTATACCCTTTTAAAAGAACGGGAGAAGATCCCACACGAATGTTTGCGGGTGAAGGTGGACCAGAACGTACCAACCGACGTTTTCACTATGTAAGTTTAGGTATGCCGGCAAAGCGACTGTCAACTGCTTTTGACAGTGTTACCTTGTATGGAAACGATCCAGACTACCGACCAGATATTTATGGTAAAATTGGTAACTCGGGTGTGAGTATTTGTTGTTTGGACGATGCTAAGAAGTTGTACTCTGGCTTTAATCTGGCAGATGCGATGACCTCAGTAAGTATGACAATTAACGGTCCGGCACCAATGTTGCTAGGCTTTTTTATGAATGCTGCTATTGATCAACAATGTGAAATCTACATTAAGGAGAACGGACTTGAACAAGAAGTAGAAGACAAGATCAAAGCGATTTATAAAGGCAAAGAAAGACCTGCGTATCAAGGTGATATTCCAGAAGGAAATGATGGTCTAGGATTAATGCTATTGGGAGTTACCGGGAACCAAGTTTTACCCCAAGACATATATGAGGATATTAAAGCCAGGACCATAGCTCAGGTGAGAGGTACTGTTCAGGCAGACATTCTTAAAGAGGATCAGGCACAAAACACTTGTATTTTTTCCACCGAATTTGCCTTGCGTTTGATGGGTGATGTTCAGGAGTATTTTATTAATAACAATGTTAGAAACTTCTATTCAGTTTCTATTTCTGGATATCATATTGCGGAAGCCGGTGCTAATCCAATTACTCAGTTGGCCTTTACATTGGCCAATGGATTTACTTATGTAGAGTATTATTTAAGTAGAGGAATGGATATCAATAAGTTTGGACCTAATCTGTCTTTCTTTTTCTCCAACGGAATAGATCCTGAATATGCGGTGATTGGTAGAGTTGCTCGAAAAATATGGTCTAAAGCACTTAAGCATAAGTATGGTGCTAATCCAAGGGCTCAAATGCTAAAGTACCATATCCAGACCTCCGGTAGAAGTTTACATGCTCAGGAAATTGATTTCAATGATATAAGAACAACACTTCAGGCCTTATATGCGATTTATGATAATTGTAACTCATTACATACCAATGCTTATGACGAGGCAATTACGACACCAACCGAGGAATCTGTGAGACGTGCCATGGCGATCCAATTGATTATCAACAAAGAATTAGGGCTTGCAAAAAATGAAAACCCAATACAAGGATCATTTATAATTGAAGAATTAACTGATTTGGTAGAGGAAGCCGTACTTATGGAGTTTGATAGATTAACTGAACGTGGTGGTGTTCTCGGTGCCATGGAGACCATGTATCAGCGATCTAAAATCCAAGAAGAAAGCCTTTATTACGAAACCTTAAAACACAATGGGGAGTTTCCAATTATTGGGGTAAATACCTTCTTAAGCAGTAAGGGTTCACCAACCGTGCAACCCGCTGAGGTCATTAGAGCAACTACCGAGGAAAAGGAGTATCAAATCCAGACGTTGAAGAATCTTCATGATTATAATAATACCATAGAATTATTGAAGGATCTTCAATTGAAGGCTATCAACAATCAAAACATCTTTGAATCATTGATGGAGGTTTGTAAGGTATGCTCGTTAGGTCAGATTACCCAAGCACTCTTTGAGGTAGGGGGTCAATACAGAAGAAATATGTAAAAACAAAACGCCTTTCATTTCTGAAAGGCGTTTTCCCTAAACTTTGGTTGGTTAGTTAGTTATAGGGTCAACATCCAATGACGTTGTAAGGTTTTAAATTTCTTTACTTCACTTCTTAGAATAGGTAAGAAGTCTTTGCCATTGCTGTTAGAGCGTTCGAGACGCTTACAACTATTAATCAATCTAAAAGTAAGCCTATCCAAACTTTCTAGGTGTTTGAACTTTTCTTCTGAATGTTTTTGCGCCTCAGCTTTGATAATTTCTGGAACTAAACTAAATGACTGGTGTACAATATCACCTGAGAAATAGATTAACTCGTTTTCATCACCATATTGGCTAATTGTATTCAAATCTTCACGCATGTTAGACGAAATGCACTTAGAGATCCTAAAAATCTCAAGTGCTTTTCGGTACACCGGATGATCCGATAATGTTGCCGAAAGCATTGGGTTCATTCTAATAGCAATTTAAACGAAATTACTGCCATTTAAATGAAGTCAACATTAAAAATTAAATCAAAATAATTAAATTGCTTTAAAAAGTAAAAAAATATATAAATCTGCTTAATTATGTTAATTGATGAGCTTAATTGGAGAATTCTAGGCTGTTTGCAGTCCAATTCACGCATGTCCAATGCAGAAATTGGCCGTCAGGTGGGCATTAGTTCTCCTGCCGTAGCAGAACGCATTAAAAAAATGGAAGATGCTGAAATAATAGAGGGTTATAAAACCGTGGTATCACCATTTAAAGCAGACTACCAATTAAAGGCAATTATTACCTTAAGAGCGTTCATGGGCATGCTTAAACCATTTTTAGAAAAAGTACGAAGCTATGATGAGGTAATAAATTGCTATCGAATTACCGGAAATGATAATATTGTCATGGAGGTGGTTCTAAAAAATCAAAAACACCTCGAATCATTCATTGATCAACTCATTGTATATGGTGAAACCAAAACCCAAATAGTTTTGTCTCATGTGGTTAAAAACAATGATATTAAACCCTTAAAAGATTAGTTCTGCATTCCTGGTTGTGTCAACTTCCAGTTGGTTTTGGCTTTTTCAGCATCTACCATGATTTTGACGCGACGTAACAATGCTTTAGCATCATAAATAACACCATCCTTGATTGTATACTTAACTCCACCAACTCTTACCACTTCATTCTCTTCTGTCAATCGCACCGCCCCTGTTCCATAGAGGACTTTTAGGTTGGCCAGCGGATTTTCTTCGACTATAACAAAGTCTGCCAATTTACCAACTTGAACACTCCCAATCTTATCTCCCCAACCAAGGGCTTCTGCACCGTTCAAAGTTGCTGATCTGATTACTTCTAAAGGATGAAATCCAGATTCTCTGAGTAATTCCATTTCGCGGATATATGCGAAGCCATACAACTGATAAATAAAACCTGAATCGGACCCTACAGTTACTCTACCACCTCGATTTTTATATTCATTGATGAAAGTCATCCAAAGCTGGTAATTACGTTTCCACGCAATTTCTTGTTCGGTGCCCCAATCGTGCCAATAACTACCATGACTCACCATACTAGGTTCGTAGAATTTCCATAAAGAAGGCATGGTGTAATCCTCATGCCACTCTGCACGTCTGGCGCGTTGTAAATCTCGACTGGCTTCGTAGATATTAAATGTGGGATCTATGGTAAAATCCAAATCAAGTAACTCGTTCATTACAGCATTCCATTTATCTGTATAAGGTTTGGCAGCTTGTTCCCATAGTTTACCCGCTTCTTCAAACCTGTTTTGCTCATTCTGATAATTGTAATCCAAGGGATAGTTTTGGACAGTTCTATCTGAAAACAAAGCCTCAGGAAGACCATACCAATGTTCCATTGTAGTCAAACCAGCCCTTGCTGAATGCAACACATTCCATCTGGCCACACTCATTTGTGCGTGATGACAAGCCGAGCGTAACCCTAATTTTTTGTTTTCGTCAAGTGCAGCAGCCATGATTTCAGGTTCAGCACCAAAAAACTTAACCCCGTCAGCGCCATTTTTGGCATTGGCTCTAACCCATTCTCTCGCTTGTTCCGGGGTACTAATAGGAATATCATTGAGTGGGTTAAACTTATCTGTTGTTTGGCCGAAACCAGTATAAGCGAATATCCTAGGCGCTACAATTTCATTTTTTTCACTACGTCTTTTCAAATCCAAGGTCCAGTCTATACTTCGGCCACTGGGTTCTCTTATGGTTGTGATCCCGTGTGCCATCCACAGTTTAAAAACGTAATCCCAATCTGCTCCTTGAGCCACCCCTCCAATATGACCATGCATATCAACAAAGCCAGGTAGCAGGTACATACCTGTGGCGTCTAATTCTTTACCACCTTCTTTTAATTGGGGTCTGCTGGAATCCTTAATTTCAACACCAGGATATCCTACTACATTAATACTTACAATCTTATTGCCTTCAACAACAATATCAATGGGGCCCCTAGGAGGTGAACCATCGCCATTTATTAGCATAACTCCTCTGATAATTAGTTGAGAGAAGGGGCCATCTCCTGTTACAGATTGTGATATGGATAATAGTGGGCATAACAATAGTAGCAGTACTACGCCTGTGCGGATGAATTTCATTTGTTCGGTTTTTAGAACTTAAAGATAAATATTCTATTCCGAAGGAATTATTAGGTGGGGTACAGCTTCTAAATTCCAATCAATGACTAGTCCCTTTGCAAGGTCATCAGCAATGGCTTTCCCATATAATAGTTCTGCTAAATATAAGGAGGCCTCAAAGGATTTGGCGCCACCGGCTGAGGTAATGTATTTGCCATCATGAACAAAGAGTACCTCCTTTCTAACATCTAGTTGAGGGAACATC
Organism: Winogradskyella aurantiaca; assembly: GCF_003362725.1. Classification (GTDB taxonomy): domain Bacteria; phylum Bacteroidota; class Bacteroidia; order Flavobacteriales; family Flavobacteriaceae; genus Winogradskyella_A; species Winogradskyella_A aurantiaca. The sequence goes on along the minus strand of NZ_QKTV01000005.1, from coordinate 244,418 downwards.
TCCCTCATAGTATCTATATCGGAAGGAAAGGTTGTTGAAACCGAGTTGTTCAGTAGACCAGCCTTGGCCAATATAAAGGCACCATCGCAATGAGAGATCATGTACATGGCTTGTCGATCAACTCTTTTAACAAAGTTCAACAGTTGCTCATTTTCCAGATCTGAATCGAGATGGTGCTCCGCACTAGGTATTACCAGAATATCAATCCTTGGAATACTATCTGTAACATAATTAAAATCAGGCAAAATTTTTAATCCTTCAAAGGTGGTAATGGGAGTATCTGTATTAGCAATAGTAAATACATTCATAGCCTTAATACTATCGCGAAAAATGGTATGTTGATAGATATCATAAGGTGCTGTGAATTCTGTATTATAAGTGCCATCCATGATTAGGAAACCTACATTGTATCTGTTAGGGTCTAAATCAGGCAGTACTTTTTTGGTACTAACGGGTTTCTTATTCGGTTCTGTAGACGAGCTATTATTACAATTACAGAGAATTAGCAGTGTACACAGTCCCAGCCCAATTTTAATAAGTCTCATACTCCTTTGATGATTTTAGTTTGGCCTTCAAATATAGAGTAAGTAATCCTGCCAAGGCAAGGGTGCAAAACAAAAATACCCACGTTTTGGAGTACCCAAAAACATCAATACTGTTTAATGCTGCATTGTGCCCAATGATATGAGAAATTGAGAAGCTAATACTAAACAAGCCCATATAACTACCCTTTCGGCCTTTTGGTGCCATGTCAAGGGCAAGAGAACTAGCAAAAGGGGATCCAATCATTTCACCAAGGGTCATGAGAATCATTCCAATAATAAGCACGCCAAACCAATTTGAGATATTTAGAATGATTAAGCTAACTGCTAACAACCCTATACCCCAAAAGGTCGCCATGGATTTGGATAACTTAAGACGTTCCAACCACGCAATAAGGGGCATCTCAAAAATTACAATCATGGATCCATTAATTAAAAAGAGTAAGCCAATAGTATCTTCACTTAAACCATGAACCTCACTGTAATACAAGGGAACAGCAGAAAAGTATTGAACAAATGAGATACTATTGAGTGCCATTATTAAAAAGAAAAGTAAAAACAAAGCATTTTTAAATGGTGACACACCCTCTTTGATAACTTGCTTAGATTCCTCTTTTTGTTTCTGTTCCTTTGGCTTGAGTAGTAAAAGCAATAATAAGGAAGCAAGCATACAAGTCACTCCATCAATCCAGAAAATAGAACTGTAGCTAACTTTGGCTATTAAGAGGCCGCCAATGACAGGACCAATGGAAAAACCAATATTAATAGCGAGTCTAATTAGACCAATATTTCGTGTCGTTTCCTTGCCATCACCGTAAACATCAGCAGCCACAAAGACTCCCGGTCTATAGGTATCAACTGCAATCATTAAGGTGAGAATCCCGAGACAGAGGCCGATAAACGAATTGAGAAATTGGATGCATATGAAACCAATGCCACCAAAGAATAGACTCAATACAATAGTTTTATAGAACCCGATTTTATCAGTTAGAAACCCACCTAAATAATTACCAAGTAGCGAGCCAATTCCAAAACAGGTCATGATCATTCCAACTTGAGGAAATGTCAAACCCTTTTCTTCAACCAAATAAATGGACAGAAATGGAATTACCATGGCACCTGCTCTGTTAATGAATGTCACTAAAGACAGTATCCAGATTTCTGGCACCAACCCTTTAAAGGAACTGATGTAATGATTAAATAAATTTTTCACTGATTAATTTTTAAAATAAAAAATCCGGCTGCAAAGCCGGATTTCAAATATTGTTTAATTGTATATAACTATTATCACAACACATGATGCACCCGGGCTATTGGAAATCCAATTGTCCAGTTTTGACATCTATTTGTGACCTTTATTGACATAAATTTTTTTATCTGCATCGAAACTACAACAAATATTGATAAGTGGTACTTTTGAATTATAAAAAAATACCTTGAGACAGTTACTTATTCTTGTAATACTACTATTTAGTACCTCCTGTTCACAGAAAAAAACACCCATAAAAGGAGAAACGGAATTTCAGATTAAAATGAATTCAGAATTTAAGGATGCATCTAAATCTCCTTTAAAACCTGAAGACCTTAAGAGTTTTGATGGTCTGGATTTTTTTGATTTTGATGAAGAGTACAAAGTAATGGCTCAGTTGGAACGAACACCTGATGCCCCTTGGTTCCAAATGAAAACAACGACTGAGAGGCTCTCTAAAGAGCGAGTTTTTGGAATTGCAAGTTTTTCAATTGGGGATCGGGAGTTTCAATTAAACATCTACCAGGGTGAAGAAAATATGAACACTGAAGGTTTAGAGGACTACTTGTTTCTTCCCTTTTTGGACCTCACTAATGGCGAATCCACATATGGTGGTGGACGCTATATTAACCTTAGAATACCAGAAGGAGCTACAATCGAAATTGATTTTAATTCTGCCTACAATCCCCTTTGTGTTTATAACGAAAAGTATTCTTGCCCAATCGTCCCAAGGACTAACTTTATGGATACTGAGATACGAGCAGGGGTAAAGATGTTTAATAAAAAGTAAAGCCTACTTCACAAGGTGCATTCCAAGAAAAACGGCCAAAAACCCAAGGACAAAGCTAGTAATAGCATAGAGGGCAAAATGAAAAAAATTGCCATCCTTTAAAAACACATGAGCTTCGTAGGCAAAGGTGGAAAATGTTGTAAACCCTCCACAGAAACCAGAGGCTAATAATAGGGTCTGATCTGGGGTAAGGCTTTCATTTTTGGCAGCCAGTCCTAGAATGATACCAATTAAAAGGCTTCCAATAACGTTAGCAGCAAACGTACCGTAAGGAATTCCTGAGGCCGGACTATTTAACCATTTGCCAATAAGGTATCTCAGGATACTTCCAAAGCCACCACCTACAAATACTAATGCCAATTGTTTCATAAAGCTCATTTAATAGGTACAAATACATCTGTCACCCATTTTGCTGGGTTTGATGAATAGGAATGGTCTTTTATATAGATTTCTATCATAGGCCCTGATTCGTCCATCTTTTGATTGTTAGATTCTATATAAGACATCGTTGTTTCCCAAGTCTCCTTTAAGTTGGAATAGTCTCCAATAAGAGTCGTTCTTATGGCTTTAAATGGTTCTAATTGTCCTGTGAGTATGTCAGGTTCTTTGGAAATAATTCGTGTGGTAGTTGGGATACAAGTTGAAAAAATAATAGCATCATTGGCTTCATCCCATTTTTGGTAAAGAACAAAAGGTCTACCGGCAAAACTAATATTATTGCTAATGGCGTATGCCCCGATTTCTGGCATCATGCTTGCCATTTTTTTCTGAAAATCAGCAAATTTACAAGAGGTGGTTTTATAAAGGTAATACCCCCCACTATGTTCTGCTATACCATTGACTTTAATGGAATAGACCCTCATATCCCTTTGGATAATACTGTCAAGTTTAAACAATCCTCGTTCAAAATCAGGTCCAGTATTCTCCTCAATAGAGCCCATAAAAACAGTGAACAATTTGGATACAAAATCCTGATCACCGTTCATTTGCCAGGTAACTTTGGTCTCTGCACCTTGAGCATCAAAGGTCCAATTGATATTAGAACTGGCTTCAAATGGCTTTATAATGTTAATTTTTTGAGCAATCGATTGGTTCTTAATAGTTTTTGTCGTTTCCATTGAACCCTCTCCAAGAATATCTCCTGCCCAGCTATATGAGCTGCCTACTCCATGAGTAGTGTTATCATAAGAAAGCGCTGCATTTGGGTCTTGTTCCAGCCATGGTGAAAATTCTGGCCAGTTTTTAAAGTCGTTTACCTTGTCATAAAGAACTTCAGCAGGTGCTTTTATAGTCAAACTCCTTTCAAAATTAAACTCGCTCGGTCTTGTCCCCACGTAAATGGCAAATCCAATGATAAAAACCAGAATAACTATCAGAATATTTTTAATAGTTTTCATAATAGAATGAATTAATCGAATATAACGAATATCATTTTATGGAGTGCTTAATAGTCTTATTTTTGTTGGTCAAAATAAATACTTATGCAAATAAAAACCGTCTTAAAAGTTAGCTTAATTGCCTTGTTGGCTTTAAGTTGTAATGATGCAAAAAATGAAAAACAAGTGCCATCTGAGGTTGCAGAAACTAAAGTGGAATTTGATTTCATGGTCGAGCAATTTGCCGATCTAAAGATATTAAGGTATCAAATCCCTGGTTGGGAGAACTTATCACTGAAAGAACAAAAGTTAGTCTACTATTTAACCCAAGCGGGTTTGGCTGGAAGAGATATAATGTGGGACCAAAACTATCGCCACAACTTAACGATCCGTGCGGCGCTTGAAAACATTTATAAAAACTATGATGGAGATAGATCATCTGAGGATTGGCAAAGTTTTGAGGTTTATTTAAAGCGCGTTTGGTTTAGTAATGGAATCCACCATCACTACAGTAATGATAAGATAAAGCCAGAGTTTTCAAAGGATTACTTGAACAGCTTAATTTCCGCTACAGGAACCAAACTTGAAGGTGAAGCTCTAGAGGTTATTTTTAATGATAGTGATGCGAAAAAAGTAAATCAGGCTAAGGGTATTGATAATGTAGCCTTGTCTGCAGTTAATTTTTATGGACCCAATGTTACCAATCAGGACGTTATTGACTACTACAGTGTTAAAGAATCTCCAGACCCTAACAGACCTTTGTCTTTTGGATTAAACTCTCAATTGGTCAAAGAAGATGGCGTTATCAAGGAACGAATTTACAAGTCAGGTGGGCTTTATGGAACTGCGATTGACCAGATTATAAAATGGTTAGAACTAGCACAGGGGGTGGCTGAGAATCCTGCTCAGGGGGAAGCCTTAGGTTTACTGATAGAATACTATAAAACAGGTGATCTTCAAATCTGGGATGACTATAATGTGGCCTGGACTGCTGCTACGGAGGGCAATGTAGATTATATCAACAGTTTTATCGAAGTTTATAATGATCCGCTTGGCTATAGAGGAAGTTATGAGACTATTGTTCAGATTAATGATTTTGATATGTCTCAGAAGATGAAGGTATTGTCTGATAATGCACAGTGGTTTGAAGATAATTCGCCGCTTATGGAGGAACATAAAAAGGAAAATGTTGTTGGTGTTACCTATAAGGTGGTTACTGTTGCGGGCGAAGCCGGTGATGCCTCACCAAGCACACCAATTGGGGTCAACTTGCCAAATGCCAATTGGATTAGAAAAGAGGTTGGGAGTAAGTCGGTCTCTTTAGGAAACATTATTCATGCCTATAATAATGCAGGAAGTAGTGGTCGCTTAAAGGAGTTTGTACATGATGAAGAAGAATTGGAATTAGAGGAAACGTATGGTCAATTAGCCGATAAGTTACATACGGCCTTACATGAAGTTATTGGTCATGCATCAGGTCAGTTAAACCAAGGTGTTGGAGAAACCAAAGAGACTTTAAAAAATTATGCCTCCACTTTAGAAGAAGGACGCGCAGATTTGGTTGGATTGTATTATTTATATAATCCAAAGTTGCAAGAGCTTGGTCTTGTTGAGGATTGGAAAAAAGTTGGAATGGCAGCCTATGATGGATATATAAGAAATGGTTTAATGACGCAATTGATCCGACTTAATCTTGGTGACGACGTCGAAGAAGCACATATGAGAAACCGACAATGGGTGAGTGCATGGGTATTTGAAAAAGGCGCTTCAGAAAATGTAATTGAAGAGGTTTCGCGCGATGGTAAAACGTATTTCAACATTAATGATTATGACAAATTGCACGATTTATTTGGAGAATTATTAAGGGAGACACAGCGTATTAAGTCCGAAGGTGATTTTGATGCTGTTGAGGCCTTAGTAGAAGGTTATGGAGTTAAGGTTGATCAGGAAATACATGCAGAGGTGCTTGAGCGTAATGCGCAATTTACATCTGCCCCTTATAGTGGATTTGTTAATCCAGAATTAGTTCCTGAAATGAATGAGAGCGGTGAAATAGTTGCAATCAAAGTAATTCAACCTAAAGGATTTGCTGAGCAAATGTTGGATTATAGTAAGTACTATAGTTTCCTTCCGATGGTTAATTGATCTTTAAATCATGATATTTTAAAGCAGCTCATTGAGCTGCTTTTTTTATTACATAAAAATGAATTTGATGGTAGCTATAAGTGCTATAAAGCTTATAAAGGCAATAAGTACCCAAACAGTGCCTTTATAATAGCGCTTATGAAGTTTGAGATCTCGGCGATAGGTATAGGTAATAACGATGACAAATGCAATAAAAAATAATATGGCAAATATCAATTGACCTTTTGAAAACATCTAGTTAATTTTAGAGCGAAGTTTATAATGATAAAAATAACGAAATTCAATGCAAGATAAGATAAATGCCGTCAAAGCTTTCCACACTGCTTTTAAAATAGGATACAGAGAAACTGCTAAAGCAGATTTAGGCAAGGATAAAAATTTACTCCGTTATAAATTGATGCGAGAAGAAAATGAAGAGTACTTAGAAGCGGCTAATGACAATGACTTGGTTGAGGTTGCTGACGCTCTAGGAGATATGTTATACATTTTGTGCGGAACAATTATTGAGCACGGTCTGCAACATAAAATTGAAGAAGTCTTTGAAGAGATTCAGCGCAGTAATATGAGCAAATTAGGGGAAAACGGTGAGCCTATTTACCGAGAAGATGGTAAGGTCTTAAAGGGCCCTAACTATTTTAAACCTAATATAGAAGCTATCCTTAAGAATTAGAAAGAAATAGAATTCTTGGATTTACTTAACAAGGTATCTCCAGTCATGGGCATCTTCAGCCTTATTATGCTGGATGTCTAAAAGATGTGATTTGAACAAACTACCGTAGGAGCCTTCTTCAACATGTGCTAATTCAAAAACATCATCAGCGTGTTCAAAGGCAGAGATCTCGCTTATGACGGCTGCAGTTCCAGCGCCAAAGATTTCTTTAAGAGTACCATTTCCGGCGGCTTCTTTTATTTCTGATACCTTAACAGCACGCACTTCACACTCGATACCAAGATCTTCAGCCAGTTGAATTACACTCTTTCTGGTCACTCCATCTAGAATTCTATCATTTGTTGGTGCCGTCAGTAACTTATCACCTATTCTAAAGAAAATATTCATGGTACCCGCTTCTTCAAGATAGTCATGGGTATTGGCGTCAGTCCAAATGATTTGTTGAAATCCTTTTTGCTGCGCCAAGCTTGTTGGGTAAAACTGAGCTGCATAGTTACCTGCGGCTTTAGCAAAACCAACTCCACCATTGGCCGATCTGCTAAACTTTTCTGCAAACAGTACACGCACTGGTTCATTATAATAAGCCTTTGCAGGTGAACAAATAATCAGGAATTTATAAGAACGTGCTGGTGATGCAGAGATAGCTGGTTCCGTTGCAATAACGAATGGTCTTAGATATAAAGAATTCCCGACACCAGGTTTTATCCATTCACTGTCTAGCTTTAGCAATTCGTTTAAGCCATTAAAAAAATATGCTTCAGGAAATTCTGGAATCGCCAATCGTTTGGAAGACTTGTTAATACGCTCAAAATTTTGATCTGGTCTAAATAACCAGATTTGATCTTTTTCATCTTTATAAGCCTTCATTCCCTCAAACACAGCCTGTCCATAATGGAATACTCTAGCAGATGGTTCCATTGATAAGGCCTGGTAAGGGATGATCTGTGGATTTTGCCATTCCCCATCTTCATAATCACATACAAACATGTGATCCGTGAACACCTTTCCGAATTCCAAATTATCAAAATCAACACTATGGATTTTCGAGGTTGAAGCTTTAGTAATTTGGATAGTACTGGCGTGTATTAGACTCATAATTGAAGTGGTTTATGACTGTGCAAAAGTACGGAATAAGCCGCTTAAAAAAACATAATATTCCCTTAAAATCCGTAAATTTGTATCTCTTAAATCAATCCAAAATTATAGTTCCATGAAACGAATTTTAATACTATTAGCACTAGCTGTTTTAAGCTGTAAAAATGAGAAGAAAACTACAGAAGTTACAGTTGCACCTGAAACAGTAGAAAAAGAATTCGCCTATGCATCATTTGGTGATGAAATCTCAGATGAAGGAGTTCTTAGCACTTCTGAATTGATGGTGAAATTCGATGCCATGAAGGAAGGGGATACTATTCAGGTTAAGACCTCTGGAACCATTGTTGATGTATGTTCAAAAAAAGGTTGTTGGATGAAGTTGGATATGGGAAATGATAAAACAGTAAGAGTTACATTCAAAGATTATGGCTTTTTTGTGCCTTTAAATGCCAGTGGTGAAGCAATTATTAACGGCCAGGCCTATGTAACTGAAACCAGCGTGGAGGAATTGAAGCACTATGCAGAGGATGCAGGAAAATCTCAAGAAGAGATTGATGCCATTACTGAACCTGAATTTTCATATGCCTTTATAGCTGATGGTGTATTACTTAAAGAATAGTCATTTTCTCGGACTCCTAGTTCTATTGGTCTTTTGGTCTTGCAAATCTGATAAAAAAGAGGATCAATCTTCATCTGAAAAAGAATACGTCATGTATCAGCCATCTGAGATGGCCGTGTTGATGCAAGAATTCTATGATTACAATGAGCAGCTGAAAAAAGAAATTACTTCAGGGAATGAGTTAACTCATATGCCTGAAACATTTAAAGCTATTCAAACCGCTGAAATGACGGATAGTGCGGATCCATCAAAGATATTTAAGGCTTATGCTCCAGTCTATTTACAAACTCAATTAAGAGTCACTGATAGCCTTAATACCGAAGACTTGAAAACACGTTTTAATGACAACATTAATATATGTTTGTCTTGTCATAAGACTGAGTGTGTAGGGCCGATTCCAAGAATCAAAAAACTCTTGATTCAATAGATTGAAGCGAAAGATTATTACCACTGCGGATGGTTCTAAAACCATTCAAATAGAGGATTGGAATGAGCAATACCATTCCATTCACGGTGCTATTCAGGAAGCAAATCATGTCTTTATAAAACATGGTTTGCTTTTTTCTTATCACCAAATCCATAGTAATGGGCAAGAAAATTCCATAAGCATTATGGAAATTGGTTTTGGTACTGGGCTCAATGCCTTTTTAACGCTTTTGACAGTTCAAGATTTAAACTTAGAGATTCATTACACAGGAATTGAGGCCTATCCAGTGTCCGAGAACGAAATTCAAGAAATGAATTACGTGGAACTGATTAATTCCAATTACAGCAGAGAATTTGAGGCTCTTCATAAGGCAAAATGGGAGGAATGGTCTAAAATTGATTCAAAGTTTAGTTTAATCAAAAATCAAAAGTTTTTCAAGGAGGTAGACAGTCAAAACCAATTTGACCTCATTTATTTTGATGCTTTTGGGGCACGTGTACAACCCGATCTTTGGACTGAAGAAATATTCCAAAAAATGTACAGAGCCTTAAGGCCAAATGGAGTTTTGGTTACCTATTCCGCTAAGGGAAGTGTAAGACGTGCTATGCAGGCTTCAGGATTCGAGGTTGAACGTTTACCTGGTCCCCCAGGTAAAAGGGAAATGCTTAGAGCATTGAAATCAAGCTAGATACTAGAACTTAGCTGCTTTGTAGTTTCATTTTAGTATGAATAAAATCTACGAACCCTGAGTTAAATTGTTAAATCCTAATTAAATAGTAAATCCACGCTTGCGACCTATTGTAACTTTGCAAAAAAGTTAAACATGACCGTCTTAATAACAGGGGCAACTGGATTGGTAGGTAAAGAGATTGTAAAGTTATGTCATGAGAAAGACATGACGGTTCATTATTTATCCTCTTCAAAATCTAAAATAAGTACTACCAAAAATTATAAAGGATTCTACTGGAATATCGAGTCTCAGGAAATAGATGCGGCATGCTTTAAAGATGTTTCTGTTGTAATACATTTAGCTGGGGCTTCCATTTCTAAAAGGTGGACAAAGGCATACAAGAAAGAAGTTTTAAACAGTCGTATTGAAAGTACAAGACTTCTTAAAAATACTATTGAAGCTAATCAATTCCCAATCGATCATGTTATTTCGGCTAGTGCTATTGGAATTTATCCAACGAGCCAAACCCACTTTTACGAAGAAACATATAATGAGGTATCAGATTCCTTCTTAGGGGAAGTAGTGGAGCAGTGGGAAGCTGCTGTGGATGAACTTAAAACGGATGGTCGTCTTGTTTCTAAGATTAGAATTGGATTGGTCTTGTCTGAAAAAGGCGGGGCCCTTCCAGAAATTGTGAAGCCAGTAAAAATGGGATTTGGCGCGGCCTTTGGTACAGGTGAACAATGGCAAAGTTGGATTCACCTTAAAGACCTCGCTGCTATTTTTATGTTTGTTTTAGAACAAGAGCTAGATGGTGTGGTTAATGGGGTGGCTCCGAATCCGGTATCGAATACAGAACTTACCAAAGCTACAGCAGAAATTTTAAAACGCCCGTTGTTTTTACCTAACATCCCAAAGGCTGTCATGCATATACTATTAGGTGAAATGGCAATGCTTTTATTTGAGAGTCAGCGTGTGAGTTCGCAAAAACTGGAAGGGGAGGGTTTTCAATTTGAATTCCCTAACATTCGTCCAACCTTATCAGATTTGCTTCTATAAAACTTACCACAGCCTGGATATCATAAATGCCAGTCCCCAGGAATTATAATAGTCCCATTTAGCATCCCAAAGGAAGGTAATTCCAAATTCCCAATTTTCTGATATTTCTATACCGTATTCTACTCCCAGTCTTGTAAAACCTAATGTTTCACCAGGTGCAAATTCTGCACCAACTCCAGCTACAAAAGACCAGCGGTTAAATGGTTTAAAAAGAACAACTGGACTAACAGAAAAAGGGTAATCCCTTTCAATTTCTTCCTGATTAAATCGTTTTATTATAAAGGATTCCATAATAAGATCGGTCTGAAGACCAATTGCCCATCGTTCATTAAAATGAAAATCATAATCTAGGGTCCAAGATGCAAAAGCTAGTTTATTTCTGCCTTCAATTAGTTCACTGCTAGGAATATGGGTGTGACCTAGCCCTAATGAAATACGATGCTTTTTAAATTCAGCAACTTCAGATTCCTGAGCAATGGAAATGAAGGAGACAAGACTAAAGACAAGACAAAGAAAGTATTTCAATATTGAACTTTTCTTTAAAGGTAAACATTACTAATTAAACGCTCAACGGTGGGATGATCAGATCCCCCTTTAGGTTCAATAGTGATATTAAATGACTCAGCATCATCAATGTATGTCATAGCCAGCATTGATTCATTGAGATTGATAACTCCCATATTAATCATCTCTCCCTCAACATCGGCCCACATTTGATAATCATGGTCTGGGTCCAATTCCTGCATAGCTGCTGTATTAACCATAACTTGTTTCTCATCATGGTTGACATAACTCACGATTTTAGTGTCAGGCATGAGTTTATTCCCTTCCAAGGAGTACTGTTTTGTATTTGGATTTGAAATAAACGCTAATAAGGTTTCTTGATTATTATAGGAGGAGATTAAAGAACGCTGTTGCTCCTTTAATTGTTGGGATTCAGAACTTATCTCTGTCAATTCCTGCTTTATATCACCATTTTGAACAATCAAATAAATGGTATTTAAGAACAAAATCACAGAGGCCGCAGCCGCCAGACTGAACCAGGCTTTAAACCGTTCTGGTTTCATAGGTCTAACCTTTGACGATGGGTTGGAATTACTAATCTCATGCATTAGATGTTCTTTGACTGTCTTTGGAACTGAAAGTGCATGCTCTTGGCCTAGCTTCTCAAGGTCCAACTCCATGTCATCTACCATAGCTTTTAAAGAGGAGTCCTTGCTTATGGCTAATTCTATCTGATCGCTTACAGCAGGTTCTAAATCTCCTAACAGGTATTGTTCCAGTAACTGTTCCTTTAATATTTTGTCCTTTGTCATCATCCCTTTAGCATTAAAAATATAACCCATAGAAGTGCCAAATTCTTGTAGTGCTTGCGCAATTCTCTCAAGGCCTGTTGCACATAAGATTTAAAAGTTCCTAAGGGAACATCCATACTTTTGTGCGCTTCTAAATGTGTTAACCCATTGAAATAGACCAATTCCAACGCTTTTTGATGGTGTGGCTCTAATTTTAATATGGCACCTTTGAAGCTTTTCAATTCGGTACTTATATCTTCTTTCTCTTCTTCAATAATAGATACACTTAAATCCCCCCTTTGGATGAGGTCTTTTTGAGATCTCAAATAATTTAACACTTTGTGCCTAGCAATTCTATAAGCCCAGGTGTAAAACCTTCCCTTATCTGGATTATATTGATTGGACTTTTGCCAAATACTTATAAATGTTTCTTGTAGCAAATCCTCGGCCAATGCTTGGTTTTGGACCATCCTAAGGATTACATGATAAAGTGCCCCAGAATATTTGTCGTAAAGTTGTGATAGGGCACCCTCATCTCCATTTTGAAGTTGCGAAATGAGCTCAGTGTCCTGTTGCATAGGTGTTAAAGATTTGCCAAAAAATACTAAGGCTTCATCTAACGAATAACCTCTTGTGTAAATATAACTGAAAGCACCAAAAATTAAAAGAAGAGTGCTGATTCGTTTAACCAATAATAAAAAAATTATGAAAAAGTTAGTTTTCGTTTTATCTACCGTTTTAGCCTTAGCAGTAACAAATGTGGCTGTGGCACAAAAAACTGTTGTGGATGTTGCCGCCGGTAACAAAGATTTTTCAACCCTAGTAACTGCTGTAAAAGCTGCTGATTTAGCTGGTGTATTATCAGGAACACCTGAAAGTGGTGGATGGACCGTATTTGCACCTACCAATGAAGCGTTTGCCAAAATCGATAAGAACACTCTAAATAGCTTGCTTCAACCAGAGAATAAAAAAGCGCTAGCAAACATTCTTACCTATCATGTAGTACCATCAAAGTTAATGGCGAGTGATGTTGTGGCCGCTTTAAAGCAGAACAATGGTAAAGTTGAAGTAAAAGCAGTAAACGGAGATGTCTTAACAGTAATGTCAAAAGATGGCAAGATCTGGATTAAAGATACTAAAGGAAATTACAGCGAGATCGTTGCGACAGATGTGAAGGGGAGTAATGGTGTGATCCATGTAATTGACACCGTAGTAATGCCTAAGTAATTTGATGCGTTGTAATTAGGAATTGCTATGAAAAGTGAGAAGCGTCCAATTTATTGGGCGCTTTTTCATATCCAGAAACCAACTATGCGTTCAATTAACCAGAAGCACGCTATAGAACCAATCCCATAAGCGGGAATAAGTTTTGTTGCTAGGGGCCAATTCTTCTTCAAGTTGAGTACTTTGGTTAATAAAACAACTACTAGAATAAAGGCAATCTGTCCTAATTCAACACCAATATTAAAAAAGCCCAATGCCCATGGAATATTCTGTTGAGGTAATCCAATATCACTTAGTGCTCCCGCGAATCCAAAACCATGCAACAAACCAAATACAAATGCCACTATCCATGGTTGGCGACTTGTCAAAGTTTCTTTCCCTCTCAGATTTAAGACAATCTCAAGTGCTAAAAACACAATACTCAGGGCAATAATAGCTTCAACTGGAGGGCCCGGAACAAAAACTAAGCCTAATGCGGCCGCACTCAGGGTAATACTGTGGGCCAGAGTAAAAGCTGTCACCGTCTTGATGATCTTCCAATTACTATTTACAATGAGTATAAGCGCGAGGACAAAGAGAAGATGATCAAAACCTAAGAGAATATGTTCAATACCAAGAATGGTGTAGGTTTTTATAATATCAATAAGTTTGGATTCTCCGGGGATAATGATAGAATCTTTATCAGGTTGCAGAAGAACACTTACCGTTTCACCATTTAAGTATGTAATAGTTAAAAGGGCATCAATAAGTGTTTTATCGAGACCGTCAATATAAAGTACTTGACCTGGAAGTGCCATTTCGGACTTTAAACGATAGCTGTAAACCACAGCCCCTCCTGCCTTATTAGGCCGGTTTAATTGTTCTAATTGGAATCCTGAAGGAAAAACGGGATTGATTTTTGGAATCAGCTCACCTAAAATAGGTACTTTCCAATAAGCTTCATAGGTGTTTTGATCAATTTGAACTAATTGTAAATATGCCGGTCGTATTTCATGAGCTGCTGACTTGAAACTAAATATCAAGACTGTGATGAGTATAAGAAATCGCAATCTTTTCAATGCTAATTTGTTGTTAGGGTGTTCTCTACCAATTTGATGATCTCAGGATCAAATTCTTTTGAATTCAAGTCTAAGTCAAAGGTGTAATGTTTTTTTAACTCCATATACAAAGTGGAATCTAATTGGCGTTGACGTGTATAATTGTAATCATTTAGAACGCGATCTTCAATCGTTTCTAATGGAATTGCACGAGGTTCATTCTTATTTGTAATAAAGACCAAATGATACCCAAATCCGGATTGAATGGGGCCTGACCATCTATTTATGGTACTTTTCTTAAGGCCTTCAACAAAGGAATTCCCGAGTGATTTTCGAATTTCTATTGCTTCTGAATTTTCAAAGAAGTCAGGAAAGGACATCTTGTCTCCTTTACCCTTTAATGTGGATAACTCAGATTCCTTAGCTTTTTCAAGAGCCGTGGATGCAACTTGAGACGGTTGTTCATGATAATCATACGAATAGGTGACAATATGCAAGGTAAAAATATAATCACTTAAATAGTTCTGTTGTTCCTTCTCATAGAACTCTAATAATTCCTGTTCTGTGGGAGGTTTCATGCTTATAAGGTCGTTACTGAGAAACTCCATTTTTTGTGAAAGTCGCCTTTTAATGATCTCATCATTGTGATCAAGGTTCATTTTTAAGGCCTCTTGATAGAACAATTCTTGCTTCATATTTTGTTCTATAATATTTTTTAGTTCCTGCTCTGTAGGAGGCCGCTTCCATTGCAACTCCCATTTGCTGAGTATATTATTTAAGTCATAGGAATTAAAAACTATGGTGTTTTCATTGGTTTCATTCTCACCAACGATGCCATAAACAAGAAAAATAAGAACACCAATTAACATGAAATGAACCAGGGGCTCTTTAAATAGCTTTTTCATAATAGACATTGAAAAAGCTCCCATGGCGGGAGCTTCTTAAACATAAATATTGATTTTTTTATTTAGGACTGTACCAGATTGGGGAGGTATAAGCTCTTTGCTGGGCCGTCATTGGAACTTCATCGCTCATTTCAATATTGTACTTTAGTACATCATATAAGGTCCATCTAGGAGTTGGAATTTCCAGAACTCTTACATAATAAAAAGCTTCTAAGGATGGATCAAAATCAGGATCGGTCCAGAAGGTTTTTAATTCGGTTGCCCCAGTAGTATTGTCCCATGAGCCATCCTTCAGGTTTACCGTATTGGGGACGGCTGGTAGTTTACCATTTTCTTCTATTACTCTATCGCCGCTCCAATCGACATCATATACCTGTTCGCCCATGGTGCCGTCTGCATTTGCCCATCCTTTAACCACCTGAACCCTATCAAGGCTACCTCCTTCAGGATCCATGACAGCATGTATCATAAATCCAGGAGTTTTACCGCTGGCGTTATTGAGATCTCCACCCATTGGAACCCCCTTGGCATATCCGTTATCCACAAGGTTGTCAAGGTCAGCAGCAGAGTAATCAAAGCCTCCAAAAAACCTAACTGTCATTCTAGGGCCTGTGGTAGCATACGTTTCTTTACGTTTCATGGCATCCCAAAGCGCTTCTCTAGTGTTTTCTCTTGCCCATACAGCTGCGTATCCAGACGCAAGAGTTTGCCATGTATAGATGACCCCTTTATCGGCTTGTACAAATGGATGCTTCCAGCGTTCTGCACCACCTTCAACATTCACAGCTTTACCAAAAAAATTATTATCGTCTGCTGTAGCAAGAGAGGTGTGAGAATCGGTACTTCCAATTAGTCCAAATTTATAGGGGTTGGTGCCCAGTTCATTCTTAATTTTTAAACCGAGCTTTAAAGCAGAGCGAGTATACTCGTACTGGAGCATATCCTCAGTTTTTAAGGCACTCAAATCTAGATTACCGTAATCCCAATTTTCAAAATCGGCAAATTCGTCATTAGGAGATAAAAATGGATGGGCCTCACCATCTCCTTTAATTTGCGTGGCCTCATATAAAGGCTCCCATTTAATGCGCTCTTTTACATAGGACTCATCAAAGGGCTCTCCATTGATTTTTGTTTCTGTAAACATGATGCCATTACTAAGATTACCATTATGAGGAATTGCTAATACCTTTCCACCGGTTTGTTCTTCGTATGCACTTAAATGTTTCCATAACGATTCTGGGTCCTGATCATCGTAGGTGACTGAAGGCGTATAGTTATAGGTTTTATCTTTATCATCTCTGTAGATAACAACCCTGTGTAAGTTGTTGCCTGCAATCAATGAAGTCCATTCATATCCTATAAACGCTGTAAATTTTCCGGGCTCATTATATTTTTCAGCAGCATCAACAGTCATGGACCAAACAGATTTCTGCAATTCAGGATCATTGGGATTCATATCCATTTCTTTTTGAGAAAAGGCTTTGATCAATTCTAATGCGGCATCCGCACCTTCTCCCTTCTCGAGCATTTGATTCCAACGTTTTCCTTGAGGGGTTTTCATTACCCATTCCTCACCATTTTGGATGGACTGAAATAAGCCCATTCCATCAGAGTGGTCAGCAACAACTAAGAAATCTAAGGGTCTGCTCAACTTCGCTGGAATTCCAGTAGACGAGGTTACTTGTTCACCTCTGGCAAATTTATAAGCATCATCAAGACCTCTTGTATTTCCAAATAACCCAGCATCCATGGACAGGGTTGTATGAAGGTGCGTATCTCCCCAATAGACATTGGTTGCATTTCCATTGGAATCTGAAGATGTTGTGGTAATCTCTAACGCTGGTTCAGAAGGTGTTACTTCTGCTTCGCTTTGCTTGTCCTGTTTACATCCAAATAAACTGGCCGCTAAAAAGACATAAAGGATACGTCTCATAATTTAAAATGGTTTAAGTTTCGGTTTCATCTAAAATTACGGATTTTTGAGGATTCCATAGCTGTTACCTCAATATTTGTCAGACTAATCTGAAATAGAATTGTCAGATGAAACAGAATTAACCTGTCCATCAACCATACCATACGTGATCATAAATTTAGGATAGGAACCTACATTCTCTGGCGCATCAAGTTCACCCATTGTTATAAGGATGTTGGTATCAGGACGTTCTAATTTCAAATAGGTATCTATATGCTCTAGTAAGCGTCTGTTTTTTACAGTACATAAACTGTCTAAATTCACCTCTTTGGTTAATTCTAAAAGGGCTTTATTAAAGCTTAAGCTATCTGTCTTAACTTTTTTATAAACATAGTCTTTAAACTTAGCCTCATCTTTTAAATAATTCCGACGTTTATTATTAAAATCCTGACCTACAAGTTCTTTAGCTAGTGCTTCTTTTTGCAGATTAGCATCCACATAATAGGTCATGGTAATTGCGAGCTCTTCCTTTTTTTGTTCTAGATCCAAAAGCTTATCAAGCTGGCTGTATTGTTTGCTTGAAGGAATGGTGTCTGTGTAACTTAAAGTTAGCTCTTCCAATTCTTTGGGGTCCCCTCCCACAAGGCCCACTAAGAAATTTACTGGGGCTGCTACGGTTTTACCAATGACATTTTTAAATGTATTCCAGACAATTGTGCCCACATCAACGGCAGGATCATTAACATCTCCCTGGACCGGTATTTCAAGATTGACATCTCCATTTTTATCAGTTAATAAAAAGAAAGCAAATTTTAAGGGAAGACTATAGAGTCCTGCATCAACAGTTTCTAACTCTGCATTTTTAACTAATAAACTGTTCTGACTATTGATTAGGCCATTTGTAATTTTAGATTTTGAATAATAGTACATGTCACCCTCTAGGATGCTATGTCCCATATAATAATTGGTATAGATATTTAAATCTGGTAATAGGAACTTTTCAATAGAAATATCAAAATTAATATTGTGGTAATAGTCATTTGGATTGAGACCAACTTCGGCTACAAGATTTCCACGGTTATTAAGCAACATGGTAGAATTTATGGTCAGCCAATCAACCGAGTTGGTAATGTCTTTGGAATCTATTTTAATAGCGCTAAGATGGTAATTAAATGGCTGTCCTGTGAGATTGTCTGTATAATCAAGAATCCCATTAGTCAGCACCAAATTAGCGATTCCGTAACTTAAAGTTACCGATGTTGTATCATTAGGCTCATTTACTGCACTCTCCGCGTCACTAGGATCGGATATCTCATCGAGTTTGAAGATCCTAAAGAAGTTATTGGACATGGTGTCTAATTGAAAGAATGTATAGGATTCCCTGGCTTCAAGTCTACCAATTTGATAATTGGAATTGTAATAATCAATTGTATCCAGTTCACATATAATAGTTTCAGCTCCTAAAAACTTTTTGTTATTAAGATCCGTCATTTCAAAGTCGCTAACCTCTACCTTTCCCGATACTAAGGACTTAATACCTTCGTAGGTGTTACCTTCAATTAAAAGATTGGCATCAAGACTACCGTTAAAACTGTTAATGTCAGCATATTCTTGGACATACTTGTAAAAAGGGTCTAGATTCAGTCTGTTAATTACGACTATCGCATCATAATTTCCGCCATTAGGATTAACATTTACTGTCGATTGAAAAAACCCGCCATTTTTGAAATTGAATTTAACATCGGCACTGGTTTTTTCTTCTTGGTCCCAACCTATGAATGGAACCGCCAAGTCTAAGTTTTGAATCTGAGTTAGTTTATCAACGTTTCTATTGTCAAAATAAAAATTAGATTCTCTGAATTCAATGTTGGATATGGCATATTTAAATGCATCTTTTTCTAAGGGTGCTTCCACTGAGACGGAGTCTTCTTTGGAATGAAATTCAATTAAATCATCAAAATTAAAGGTAGAATCCTTCATAATCACTCTAGAGGTAAGCCCCTTAATATAAAATTGCTCAATCGCCTTTACATCTTGAAAATATTTTATAGGTTCTAAATTCAATATTAAGGTATCAAAAGAGATAAATTCATCTTGACCGTTCGCTTCAAAAAGTTTGAAATTGTAGGCCTTGAGGGTACTTGTGAAGTAGTTGTATTTTAATTTACCCAAGGCTATTTGCCTTCCTAAAAGTTCTGGGCTGTTTTTAACCACGTAGTTTTTTATAAGTCCTGGGGCCCATATCATTAGAATAATGATGATGAACGACAGTGATGGGATTCCAATTCTTAGTATTTTACGTTTCATAGCATGTAACAAGCGAGTTTTAAAAATAAGTAATTCGGACATGATATTGTGTAATCCCCATAAATTTTCCAATGAAATAATTTCAAGATGTTTCAATGACAATTTGACATTATTTAATTATTGGCAGTACTTTTGCGCATTCTAGAACAAAAAAATAAAGCAGACGAAATTTATCTCGATATGAGTAAAAAGACTAAAACAAAAGCACAGGAAGAAGTTGCTGTTGAAGATCAAATTAATGATACTCAAGAACAAGTAACGGAGCCAAAGGAAGAGAGTACAATTTCTGAAACCGAGCAATTGCAGAATGATCTGGCTAATGAAAAGGACAAATTCATGCGTCTTTTTGCAGAATTTGAAAATTACAAGAAAAGAACATCCAAGGAGCGCGTTGAGTTATTTAAAACAGCGGGTCAGGATGTAATGACGTCTTTACTCCCCATATTGGATGATTTTGAGCGTGCTTTAAATCACATTAATGAGGATAAAGAAGCAGAAGAGCTTAGAAAAGGTGTGGAACTTATTTACAATAAGCTCAAAGCAACGCTAGAGCAAAAGGGCTTAAGTAAAATTGAGGTGAATCAAGGCGATGTTTTTAATGCCGACGATCATGAAGCTGTGACACAGATTCCTGCTCCATCAGAAGATCTTAAAGGAAAGATTATTGATGTGATTGAAGTAGGGTACCAGTTAGGTAATAAAGTACTGCGTTTCCCTAAGGTGGTTGTAGGCCAGTAACTGTATTTGGCAGCAATAAAGTAATAAGACACATTACAACAGTATGAAAGAAGATTATTATGACATATTAGGCGTTAGCAAATCTGCAAGCGATTCAGAAATAAAGAAAGCCTACAGAAAGCAAGCCTTAAAATACCACCCGGATAAGAATCCTGGGGATTCAGAAGCTGAAGAGAAGTTTAAAAAGGCGGCTGAGGCTTATGAGGTATTAAGTGATTCTGATAAGCGAGCTCGATATGACCAATTTGGTCACCAGGCATTTGATGGTGCTGGTGGATTTGGTGGTGGAGGTATGAATATGGATGACATATTCAGCCAATTTGGTGATATTTTTGGTGGTGCTTTTGGCGGAGGCTTTGGAGGCTTTGGCGGAGGCGGTGGTCGTCGTGTAGCTAAAGGAAGTAACTTAAGAATTCGCGTTAGTTTAACCCTGGAAGAAATTGCCAATGGTGTTGAAAAGAAAATAAAGGTTAAGCGTAAAGTACAAGCTCCAGGGACAACCTACAAAACTTGTCCTACCTGTAATGGTACGGGGCAGGTAACAAAAATTGCCAATACAATATTGGGTAGAATGCAAACCTCGTCTCCATGTCCAACTTGTGGTGGTGCAGGTCAAACCATAGATAAATTAGGATCAGGTGGTGATTCACAGGGAATGATTGCCAAAGAAGAGACTGTTTCTGTTAAGATACCTGCTGGTGTTGTTGATGGGATGCAACTAAAAGTGACAGGTAAAGGAAACGATGCCCCTGGTAATGGGATTGCTGGAGATCTTTTGGTTCTAATTTCGGAAAAGGAAGACCAAGTACTAAAAAGAGAAGGAGATAATCTGCATTACGATTTGTACGTGAGTTTACCTGACGCTGTATTAGGGGCTTCAAAAGAGATAGATACTGTTACAGGAAAGGTGAGAATTAAATTGGATCCAGGTGTACAATCTGGAAAAATATTACGTCTACGTGGAAAGGGAGTGCCTAGTATTAATGGTTATGGACGTGGAGATTTATTAGTTCATGTTAATGTATGGACCCCTAAAACACTTAACAAATCTCAAAAGGAATTTTTCGAGTCGATGCGAAATGATGAACACTTTCAACCAAAGCCCGAAAAGGGCGATAAATCCTTTTTTGAAAAGGTGAAAGATATGTTCTCTTAAATAAGTTAGATTAAACAAAAAACAGTATCTTTACCCCATCGCTAGTGCTATATTAGCGGTAATTTTTCTTTTTCATAGCAATTTTTTCCCATCCTTATCTCGCATAAGGGTGGGTTTTGTTTTTTTAATCAATTGTTAATCAATATTTTAACTAAAAATTACTTGGGTGATTGTTTTATAAAACCCTTACAATTCTTGATTACGTATAGTTTATGGAAAATTCTTACAAAACATCAATTTTGTTTAACGAATGTTAAATTTATGAATGGGGAGAGTTTTAATCATTTGGTTACCAACGACTAAAAACACGACTCTTTGTACTTGGATTAGGATCATTCCTTGGATCTATGGCGATATTGGCTGCAGCTACAACCGAAATAGGAATTCCCATTTCTTTAAGGCAAAGGTCAATATTGTTATCATTATCACCAAGATCAGCAAGTTTAAATGGTGTCACTTCGATCGTATCTTGGTCCTTTACCATATGAACTGTAAAGGCACTTAACTCAGGATCACCTAGTTCTTTACCATTAAGGGCTCTCACTCCACCAGCCCAAACTGTCCGTACGACTATTGATGTCTCATCTTTTGGACAATCGCAACCCCGCCCACTTTCAACATATGGATAATCGTCATCGATAATAAAGTGTTCCGCATAGGAGATGGTAGGACCATCGGGTAAGGGAATGACAGGTATGACCTGGCCTTTATAATTTTGGCCCGATCTGCTGAAAAGATCATCGACGACCTTCACTATAACAGGTGGATTTTCAGGATGTATTCCATACTCACCAATAAAAAGTAGGGTGCGTAATTCAAATTCTTCTTCGGCTGGTCTTAAGGTTACAAATTCTACCTTATGTTTCATCCCATCTTTAGTAGTAACTTCAAAATCACTGCTATTAATGGTTGCTGGATCAAGTTCTTGGGAGAACACGAGTGGCATACCGTTTTTACCAGGTGCTTTGTAATAAAGTAGCAACGATTGCATTGGAAGTTCATCTAAACCAAAAAACGCCGTAAGCGCCTTTGCTTCCCTATTTTGGTCAATTGGTGGAACCGTATCTGATAACTTAATACTTCTAACTTGAGTCACATAAATGTAAGCGCTAAAAACAATGATTGAAATGAAACCTACAATTGCTATTGCGATACGTTTAACCCATTTCATAGTGATGCTCAATTTGTTCTAAAGATACAAAGCATTTTACAAGAACAGCTAACTCTAAGTTGTCGTAATTAGATTATTTTTTTATATCTCTATTTTCCGTATCAAATAGTAACAACCCTTCCTCATCAGTATTTAAATGAGACACGAGAACTCCTTTAGAATCCCATACTCCCGATTGTCCTGCACTCATAAAGTTACCACAAGTACCTATGCTATTACTCATAATGACGGACATTCCATATTCACAGGCAATAATTGGGAAATGATTGTAAGCTGCATCAACACCATCTTGAGGTTTGGCAACGCTGGCCAAGTATAGCGTAGCGCCCATAGTAGAGGCCGATTTGGAGTGATCTGGTTGTAAGACTTCATAGCAGATAGCAGGTGCTATAATTTCATTAGCACAATTAAATAATAGTTGTTGTTTTCCAGAATCAAAGAAGGGTGTTTCATCCTCATGCAAATATTGCTTATGATATACCTTAAGGGCTTTATTTGGTTGGTATATGAGCATACTGATATGGATACTGTTGTATGCTCTTACTGGAGCTCCAACTGCAATACTAATATGATGTAAATCGGACAACCTTTGGAGGACGGCCAAACGGGAATCTTCAGGAGTCATCGCTAAGTCTTGTGCTAAGCTTGGTTCATAACCAGTAAGTGATAATTCTGGGAATACAATGAGGTCTGCTTTAGCGTTAACGGCTTTAAGAATCCAGGATTTGTGAGCCTGGATGTTATCTTCAATAGCACCTTTTAAAGGCAGAATTTGAGCTATAGCAAGTTTCATATTTCTGTAAAATTATACCATTGGATATATTTTAATCTTTAGTCGGAGTGAAAAACCAAATTATAAAATTTAATTGTGTTCCCTTTTAATATATTTGTTTCTCGCTATATGATCCTCAATTTACTTATATGTCAGCACTGTTAGAAGCAAATCTGGTTTCTAAACATTATGGAAACTTTACGGCCTTAAACAAGGTGTCCATTTCTGTTCCCAAAGGTTCCATTTTTGGTCTTCTTGGCCCAAATGGAGCCGGAAAAACCACACTCATTAGAATTATCAATCAGATTACCATGCCCGATGAAGGGGAGGTGCATTTGGATGGACAAATTTTGCGTTCCGAACATATTCGTGATATTGGCTACTTACCAGAAGAACGTGGTTTGTATAAGTCTATGAAAGTTGGGGAACAAGCGTTGTACTTGGCGCAGTTAAAAGGAATGACCAAAGCGGAGGCCAAAAGCCGGTTGGAATATTGGTTCAAAAAGTTCGAAATACAGGACTGGTGGGGCAAGAAAATTCAAGAACTCAGTAAGGGACAGGCACAGAAGATTCAGTTTATTGTTACTGTACTACATCAACCAAAACTACTAATATTTGATGAGCCCTTTTCTGGTTTTGACCCCATTAACGCCAATCAAATAAAAGACGAAATTCATCAATTGCGTGAAGAAGGAGCTACGGTGATTTTTTCGACCCACCGTATGGAATCGGTAGAAGAATTATGCGACCATATTGCCTTAATTCATAAATCTAATAAGGTATTAGATGGCCCTTTATTAGACATTAAACGCGAGTTTAAGTCCAACAGCTTTGAAGTAGGCTTGGTAACAGAACAAGCAGATACTGTTCTGAAACAAATAGAGGAGCGCTTTAAAGTGCTTCCAGCTCAGTTTAAGAGTTTAAATGATGATCTAAAACTCGTGGTGAAAAGTCACGAGGCAGTTAATCCAAATGAGGTCTTATCTTTTTTAACCTCTAAGGCTCAGGTTAATCACTTTGTAGAGGTGGTGCCTTCAGCAAACGATATTTTTATACAAACCATCGAAAATCATTAGCATGAATCATTTACCCTTAATAATTAAGCGAGAGTACATGACTAAGGTCAGAAACAAGTCTTTTATTATAATGACCTTTGTTAGTCCTTTGATTATGATTGCGCTAATTTCGGTGGTAGCTTATCTTACTCAGTTAAATAATGATAAGAAACGTACCATCTCAATTCTGGACCAATCGGGTTTATTTACGAATGTTTTTCAGAATACTGACAACACAACCTATTCCTTTTTACAAGAGGTGAACCTGGAGGAGGCCAAGACGATAATTAATGAAAGCGGGGGGTATGGATTGATGCATATTGGGCCGATTCCAGAAGGCCAAGCGGTCCCCCAAATCTTTAAATTCTATTCTGAAGATAGTCCCTCATTGACCGTTATTTCGTCTTTAGAAAACACTATAGAACGTGAGTTGCAAGAAGTGAAGTTACTTCAGGATGGGCTTGACATAGATCGGATTAATGCGACAAGAACCAGTATTGACATAGTTCAAGAAAGCTATGAGGGAGAGCAAAGTTCTAAAATAGATAATGTTCTTAAACTTGCCTTTGGTGGGATTGCCGGTTATTTATTATTCATGTTTATTATCATCTACGGTAACATGATTATGCGTTCGGTTATTGAAGAAAAGACAAGTAGAATTATTGAGGTCATTATTTCTTCAGTTAAACCCATTCAGTTAATGATGGGTAAGATCATTGGTACCTCCTTAGCTGGAGTTACTCAATTTGCTATTTGGGCGGTGTTGGGCGCAGTACTTTTAATTTTGGTTTCTGCCATTTTTGGGGTAGATATGGCACAGGTTAATACACCGCAACAGCAGATGGTCATGGAAAGCATGCAAAATCAGAATGCTGATCAAATGGCTGTTAATATTATTAACGCCATTAACAATTTACCCCTAACCAATTTAGTGGTAGCCTTCATGTTCTTTTTCATTGGAGGGTATTTGTTGTACAGTTCCATTTATGCCGCCATTGGAGCAGCGGTAGATAACGAAACAGATACTCAGCAATTCATGCTTCCGATTTTAATGCCATTAATCCTGGCTGTTTATGTTGGGGTGTTCACCGTTATAGAAGATCCTCATGGCACGGTTTCTACCGTATTTTCTTTTATACCATTGACATCTCCTGTGGTGATGCTCATGCGCATTCCCTTTGGAGTGCCCATTTGGCAACAATTATTATCACTAGTTTTACTAATTGGAACCTTTAGTATTACAGTTTGGTTTGCAGCTAAGATCTACCGTGTTGGAATTCTCATGTTTGGTAAAAAACCTACCTACAAAGAGTTGTTTAAATGGCTTAAATATTAGGGGTCTTAACAATGAGTTAAGTTATGACTCAATAGCCTCTTATTTTTAGTAAATTAGAGGTTCTAGATTTAATTCTTCAAACTGTACATGCAAAAAATCCTAATTATAGAAGACGAGGCAGCCATCAGGCGTGTACTTGTCAAAATTCTTTCAGAAGAAAATGATCAATACAAGGTTGATGAGGTTGAAGACGGACTTCAGGCTTTGGAAATTTTAAAGAATCAGGATTACGATCTGGTGCTTTGTGATATTAAGATGCCTAAAATGGACGGGGTAGAGGTGCTGGAGGCACTCAAAAAAATTAAACCCGAGATTCCTGTTGTTATGATCTCAGGACACGGAGATTTAGACACCGCTGTAAACACAATGCGATTAGGAGCATTCGACTATATTTCTAAACCACCTGATTTAAATCGCTTGTTAAATACCGTTAGGATAGCCTTGGATCGAAAGGAACTTGTTGTGGAGAACAAGCGACTTAAAAAGAAGGTGAGTAAGCAATACAAAATGATTGGTGAAAGTCCCGAAATCACTAAGATCAAGGATATGATCGATAAGGTTGCGCCAACCGACGCACGTGTATTAATCACGGGCCCCAATGGTACTGGTAAAGAATTAGTGGCACATTGGTTACATCAAAAGAGCGATCGTTCTAAAGGACCTATGATAGAGGTGAATTGTGCTGCTATTCCCAGTGAGTTGATTGAGAGTGAGCTATTTGGTCATGTGAAAGGCGCATTTACCTCAGCCAATAAAGACCGCGCAGGAAAATTTGAAGCAGCCAATGGTGGTACCATTTTTTTAGATGAAGTTGGAGATATGAGTCTTTCGGCTCAGGCCAAAGTATTGAGGGCGCTGCAAGAAAGTCGTATTCAACGTGTTGGTAGTGACAAGGACATTAAAGTAAATGTGCGGGTTGTTGCTGCCACCAATAAGAATCTTAAAGAAGAAATAGAAAAAGGACATTTCAGAGAGGATTTATACCATCGGCTAGCTGTGATATTAATTCAGGTGCCTGCCCTAAACGACCGTAGGAGTGATATTCCCTTATTGTTGGATCATTTTTCAACTAAAATCGCTGATGAGCAAGGCACAGCACCCAAATCATTTTCCAAAGAGGCCATCGAGCTCCTCAAAGCTTACGATTGGACAGGGAACATTAGAGAATTGCGAAACGTAGTTGAACGCCTTATCATTCTTGGAGGCAGTGAAATTAGTAAAACTGATGTGGAGGCCTTCGCATCAAAATAACCAACATATGAAAAAGATTAATATAAACGACTTTAAAATTGACGGACCTATTGAGATGTCGGAACTCTCTACAACTTATGATTTGGAGGCCTCAGAAAAGAAAATAGAAAAGGAACTCCGTAAGGTAAGTGTAGATTTGGCAGACCTTCAAAATACCATGTATGCACATGGTAAGTACTCGGTACTCATGTGCATTCAAGGAATGGATACCGCTGGTAAGGACAGTTTAATTAGAGAAGTTTTTAAGGAGTTTAATGTACGTGGAGTAGACTCACATAGCTTTAAACAACCCACATCACTGGAATTAGGTTATAATTATCTCTGGAGGCATTTTGTTCGCTTACCACCTAGGGGAATATTTGGCATATTTAATCGAACTCATTATGAAAACGTACTAGTAACACGTGTTCATCCCAAATACCTATTAAATGAGAACATGCCTGATATCAATTCGGTAGAAGATGTTACAGAAGCTTTTTGGCAACGCCGTTTTGAAGAGATCAATAATTTTGAAAAATTCATTGCTGATAACGGTACAATAGTGATTAAGTTTTTCCTTAACCTGTCTAAAGATGAACAAAAACACAGATTGTTGCGACGCCTCAACAAGCCCAATAAGCATTGGAAATTTTCTCCTAGTGATTTAAAAGAACGGGCCCTTTGGGATGACTATCAATTTTGTTACCAAGAAGTTCTAAATCACACTTCAAAACCAAATGCACCTTGGTTTAGTATTCCTGCAGATGATAAGGCCACGGCACGATATATAGTTGCTAAAGTGTTGTATGACACCTTGTCCAAGTATACAGATATTAAGGAACCCGATTTGCCAATTGAATTAAAACAAAATATTGAAGAGTATAAAGAACAACTTAAGAATGAGTAAAACATTTTTTAACATAGGATTAGTTATTGGGATTAGCTTAATTCTGAATTGTAGTTATGCCCAAACCGATGCTGAGGTGCTACGCAATATTTATACCCAATCGCTTACAAACGGCAAGAGCTATACATGGTTAGATCATTTATCCAATCAAATAGGGGGGCGTTTATCAGGTTCATTAAATGCAGAACGTGCCGTAAAGTATACTAAGGCTGAACTTGAGGCATTGGGATTTGATAAAGTTTGGTTACAGCCAGTGATGGTACCTAAGTGGATTAGAGGTGCCAAAGAGTTTGCTTATTTTGAAACTGCACCTGGAAAAACAACAAGCGTAAACATCTGTGCCTTAGGCGGGTCTGTGGCTACGAATGCTGCTGGTATTAAATCACAATTGGTTGAAGTCAAAAGCTTTGAAGAATTAGAAGAGCTTGGGCGTGAAAAAATAGATGGAAAAATAGTGTTCTATAATCGCCCCATGCAACCAGATCTTATAAGCACGTTCGAAGCATATGGTGGCTGTGTCAATCAGCGCTATTCAGGTGCTAAAGAAGCGGCCAAATATGGTGCTATTGGTGTGATCGTTCGATCAATGAATTTAAGAGATGATGATTACCCACATACAGGAGCTATGAGTTATGGGGATTTACCAGTGTCTGAGCGCATCCCTTCAGCAGCTATTAGTACCAATGATGCCAATTTGTTAAGTAGTATGCTGAGCTTACAACCTAATATCCAGTTTTACTTTAAGCAAAACTGCCGTCAGTTAAAGGATGTGGAATCCCACAATGTTATTGCCGAAATTACCGGTAGCGAATTTCCCAAGGAGATAATAATTGTTGGGGGGCATCTAGATAGCTGGGATCTTGGTGATGGTTCTCATGATGATGGTGCTGGGGTGGTACAATCAATGGAGGTATTAAGGCTTTTTAAAGAAATGGGGATACGACCGAAACGTACTATTCGTGTTGTGTTATTCATGAATGAAGAAAATGGTTTACGAGGGGGGCGGAAATATGCCGAGGTGGCCAAGCAAAAGGGGGAGCGTCATATTTTCGCTTTGGAAAGTGATGCTGGTGGTTTCACACCAAGGGGGTTTTCCTTTGATGCCAGCGAGTCTCATTTTAATCAAGTGTTATCGTGGAAACCGCTTTTCAAGCCCTATTTAATCCATTATTTTGAACGTGGTGGAAGTGGTGCTGATATAGGTCCGCTTAAGGCTGATAATATGGTATTGGCTGGTCTCCGACCAGATTCGCAGCGCTATTTTGACCACCATCACGCCTCTAATGATACATTCGAGCACGTTAATAAACGCGAATTGGAACTAGGAGCTGCAACGATGACATCTTTGGTGTATTTGTTTGATAAATATGGTCTCAATCCCATTGAGAAAATTCCCGAGCCTAAAAAATAAGCTATGAAACAATTAGTTATTCCCTTTATCCTCTTGTTCATGATTTCGGGCTGCGAAAAAAGTCATGTATCCTATGAAGAAGTAGCGACAGCTTATACAAGGGTAAGTGATTCAATTGAGTTGTTGTCTTATAGAGTTCGAAGGATAGACACCTTTGCAGGTGGAGGTGTTTGGGATAATTCGGGATTTGCACATCTGGAACGGAATAGGAAGGATACCATTTTTGGATTTAACTTCTACGGTAAACGCGATGATGTAGCTCAGATCTCAATTTATGATCAAGGAAAGAATTTTGATCTGGACATGGAAGAGAAAATATATGAAGTAAGCCCGGGAGGGTATTACTTTACTGGATCCCCAGGTGGTCAGGTTATATCCAATGCATTTTTTGAATTGGAAACCAAGCAGGATTCCAGCTGGGCCGAGGCCACTGACCATGGATTTAATATGTACTACACCTATTCTGATGATTCACTTTACCTGATTATGGATCGAATTAAAGTTGTGAGCCTCGATGAAAATTACCAACCAGTCAGTGTTAAAGTCTCTTCGATTAATCAAGGAGAAAAAACAAGTACAAGCATTACGTTCTCCGATGTAAAAATCAATAAAGAAGTAGGTTCAGATTTCGATAGCTATAAGGCAATATTGAAAGACTATACCATTTTGGAACCGGAGGTGTATGAAGCAAGTCCTTACATTGGCCAGGCGTTACCTGAGTTAAATCTTACTGATATTCAAACAGGAAAGGCTGTCCAACTAGAAACCGATAAAATTCTATTAATGGATTTCTGGGAAGTGTGGTGTGGCCCTTGTATTAAATCATTTCCTCAAGTTGAGGCTTTGTATCAAAGCTAT
Source organism: Winogradskyella aurantiaca (assembly GCF_003362725.1). Classification (GTDB taxonomy): domain Bacteria; phylum Bacteroidota; class Bacteroidia; order Flavobacteriales; family Flavobacteriaceae; genus Winogradskyella_A; species Winogradskyella_A aurantiaca. The sequence continues at coordinate 214,462 of NZ_QKTV01000005.1, read as the reverse complement.
AAAGACGATTTACTGGTAGTTGGCATCACTACTGAAAGTAAGGATAAAGCCCTTGATCTAATTGAAGCTAAAGAGATAACGTTTAATAACTATTTCCAGGATCAGACCTTTTTAGATCAATTTAATATTAAAGGTTGGCCTACCTATTTGTTGGTAGATCAAAACGGAATTATTGTCAAAGAGTATTTTGGTTTTAATACGCAACTGGAAACTGATATTTTAAAATTAGTAAATGAATAACTTGATAAAATTATTGGGGATTAGTGCTTTGAGTTTGACTATGTGCTTGCTTATGCAAGCTCAAGAATCTCAAAACGAGCTACCGTTTAGAGAACTTTCTGAGTACCCAGAAACCTTTACTGCAAATTCGGTATCTGCAAGAATGATTGAGTCATTAGGATTCCGTTTTTATTGGGCTACCGAAAGCCTTGAAGACAATGATTTTGAATTCAAACTTTCAGAAGAATCAAGGTCCATTGGTGATACTATGAAACATGTGTATGATCTGTCTCTTATCATTAGAAACAGTGCTGAAAAGAAAACCAACAAGCGTGGCAAGGATAATACTATGAACTTTCAAGAACTGCGTGTCGCCACTTTAAACAATTTGAAAGCTGCTGTTGATCTTATTGGTGAGGCCGATTCTATGGAAGAGTTTAAAATTATGTTTGGATCCAACTCATTTCCGTTTTGGAATCAGGTTAATGGACCCATAGCAGATGCTATTTGGCATTGTGGTCAAATAGCTACACTACGTAGAGCTAGTGGTAATCCCATGAATTCAAAAGTAAATCATTTTTCCGGTACCATCCGGGATTAGTATGACAGCATATCTTCAAAATATTCATCCCGTATTACCGGTTAAGGATGTAAATAGTGCTATTGAATATTATTGTGCTAATCTAGGTTTCAAATTAACTTTTGTGGATAATCCAGAGACCCCAGCTTATGCTGGTTTATTGAGGGATGGTGTTACTTTACACCTTCAATGGCATCATAAAGATGAATGGCAAACTGGTGTTGACCGACCATTACTTCGCATCTACACCGATGAGGTGGATGTTCTATATGATGAATTTAGTTCTAAGAATGTATTTCATAAGGAAACCCAATTAAGAGATACGGAGTGGGGGACAAGAGAATTTGGAATCTATGATCCCTTTTCTAATGGGCTGATCTTCTACAGGGATTTGTAGAATCCAATTTATGACTACTTTTTCCGCGGATGTTTAGGGATATGTGAAAAAAAACGTTGTTGATTCAACAGTTCTATGAAATCTTATTTTTAACCAGACCTAAAACTGGTCTAGCTTTGTTGCAATTTTAGAAATGAGCTCCTTGGCACCATCGTTATGAACCTTTATAAAAGCAGAATGATTATCAATAACTAGAATTACTCCTCCTTTTTGCGACGCATTTTCAAATATTGGGTGACGAGTCTTACCCCAAGTCGAGCAAATAAAATCACGGCAATCACCATGACCACATCCAATCCAGACATACTATTGATTTAGTTAGTTACAAAGCTACTGCATATCTCAGATTAAGCCAGCTTGTTTAATTCAGATTTAACCTTTGTCACTCTTTAACTATGCGAAATCCAGTATACGAACTGGATGTCATAGTAGAATCTGACGGATCACAAAAATCATAGGCACTATAACCATAAACGCCATTGTCAAAATGTTCTGCCAAATTGCCGCCTAAATCATAAACTACAGCCTCCCTTACTTTTGATGATTTGTAGCTGCCTACCGGTTTCAGTAGACTTAGTTTTAGGCTTTTAATCTGTTCCTGAAGTTTTATCGCATCACTTTTAACCAGTGCGTAGCCAGCCCAGTTGTTAAGGGTGTTCTCCTTACCACCTACCTTATGAGCCATAGAGTGTAGTTCTTCAGCTTCTCCAGCATTTGGCAATCTATAGGTGTCTCCGGTAAGCTGACTTAGCCATTGTGTATATTCTTGAGCCTGTTGCTTAGTTACGAGTGCGGGATAATTATCCTGACCGACATCAAAATTAAAGCCGGAATCATAAGCCTTGAATTGTGCATTGGTAACCTCAAAGACACCAATGGCAATGGAATCAGCCTTAACTAATCTGGTTTCGGGAATGATAGAATTATTTGCTACAATCCCATACAAGCCGTCCACTGTACTTACGGATTCCAAGGCCTTTAGTTGGGCTAGTGGACTGTCCTTTTTAAAGCTCTTGCCAGTGTCTGGTTCTTTTTTAAGGAGATACGTGTCTATCCACTTGAGTTCTTCTTTCATTTTGCGCAATTGATGGGTGATTTTTCGTAAACCATGAGGTTGTCCCGGAAACCATAAAAAGCGCACGGGTGCTTTACCTACTTGTTGTAATCCTCTATAATATTCCCATCCCTGATCTCTTGGAACCGCGCGATCCGAACTTCCGTGAAAAATGATGGTAGGAGTCTTTATTTTCTCAATTTCAAAGAGCGGTGATTTTAGGATGTAATTCTCGTTATAGGTTTTTCCCTTAACATCATCCCAAGGAGCACCACCAAAATAACTCTGGTCAAAACTCACCCCAAATCTGCAGGTACCATAATCTGAGGTCCAGTTGACATCTCCGGCCCCTGGGGCAGCCACTTTAAACATATCTGGATAGCGCACTGTTAACATCGTGGTGATGATGGCACCGTTAGACCAGCCCATGGTACCTAATTGATCCATATCTATTTTACCTTCTTGATTTAAAACCTCAATACCATTCATGATGTCCTCCATTTCCGGTTCGTAGTAGTTCTTCTTAATACTTTCTACAAAGTCAAGGCCGTGATTTGATGATCCGTGATAATTGGGTTTAAAAACAAACATACCACGTTGGGCTAATATGTTTGGATAGGTACTCCAACGCTCAGACCAACGGTCTAAATCTACTCCTGAAGGCCCCCCGTGAATGGATAACATTAAAGGATAGCGTTTGCCTTCTTCATAGTTTTCTGGGTAGTACAATAAGCCCGTTACTTCTTCACCATTGTATCCTTTCCATACCATGACCTCGCTTCTGGTTATAGGCTTTTTAGCAAGTTTTTTATTGAGTTTAACCAACTCTTTTTCATTTGAAATCTTTGCTCCCTTAAGGTCCGCTACAAGGAACTGAGGTAGGCGAGAGGCGGTGGAGTAATTGTAGATCATTTTAGTACCGTCTAGACTCAAGGTGTAAATAAACACATGATCGTTTTTATCCTTGAGATCGAAGGTCTTTTTAGTCCATGAATTTCCATTCTTTTTGTAATATGCCAAACGGCGTGTAGCTTTGTTGGCCAAGGATACAATAACGTCCGAGCCTTGTACTTGATAACCTCCAGCATGTCCCATATCCCAATCCAAATTAACCTTGGTATAAGCCATTGAGGCTAAATCAAAATAGTAAAGCTCGTTGATACCAGCGCCATTCCATTCAGGGTCAGATCCGTATTCGGATGAGAAATAAAAGCCAGCATCATCTGCCGTGAATTGGAAGCCATAAGTTGGGTAGTCGAAATCTGTGAGGATTTGAGTTACTTGTCCCGTTTCAGTGTTTACCAAGTATTGAAAAGGCTCCTTTTGGGCATCCGATGCATAGTAGGTACTACGACTCATTCCATAGATTAGCCATTTGCCTGTTCTTGAGACTGTATAACCTGCCAAGGGTTTTGGGTTGTTGGTTAACCGGGTTGACTTCTTAGTATTAAGGTCGTATGCGTAGACATGATTGGGTTTCCAATTAACACTATCTTCAACCACTACCACGTTGTCCTTTAGTTTCTCAAGCTCTTGCTCATAAAGCGTCTTTCCATCATTGGACTGATACAATATCGTGTTTTCGTCTTTCCATCGTATGGATGAAATGCCGTTTTTAAAGTTGGCCACCTTTTGGGCTTCACCCCCGTAGATACTTAATTTGTAAAGGTTTTTTCCCTTATCCCGAGATGATAGGAAATAGAGGTATTCACCATCTTTAGAGAAAATAGGATTGTAGTCATTGTCCTCCCCATTGGTCAAGGCAATGGTTTTAAACCCTTTATCTGTTTCCATGTCCAGTCTTGTTAAATAAAGATTGGATACAAAGGCATCTTTTGATTTAACCCCCTTGCGCTTGGTCCAAACGACCATGGAATTATCTGGCGACACTGATACTGATCCTATAGACTCCGTGTTAATAATATCTTCTGGCGTCCATTTCTGTGCATCTTGAGCTCGAATACCAAGCGAGATGACAACTAAAAGAATGCTTAGGAATAAAGGGTTGGTGGGTTTCATTTGTTAATTGATATTATAAAGTTCTTTCGAAACAGGTTCATATTTATCGCCCTCTGTCCATCTTGGAGTTTCAGGGTCATTGGCAATTAATCGTCCAGAGTACACATAAGACTGGAAGAATTGCAACAGGTAATCATAGTCTAAGGTATCAGCCTCATCACCTGGCTGGTGGTAATATTTAGTGATCTCGGCATCAAAAGCACTAAAACCCAAAGAATAGGTAGGGGCTGGAATACCCTTACGAGCAAAATTCACATTATCAGATCTGTCAAAAAGCCCTTGCTCTCCTGCTGGGTCGTCAATAGCTTTTAATCCAAAAGTATCAGCAGCCCTCATGATGTGTTTTTCTGCAGTCGTTCTGGAAAGTCCAACAATAGTGGCTAATGAGGTGTCATTATAACCACCATTGTCACTATTAAAACAATAGACCATCTGTTCTAGAGGTAAAATGGGATTGTCAACATAGAATCTACTCCCTAGTAAGCCCTTTTCTTCCCCTGTGAACAGTATAAATAAAGCCGATCGCTTGGTTGGATATTTAGCAAGATTCTCTGCCATACTTAAAACGGTTGTGGTACCAACAGCATTATCTCTGGCACCATTGTAAATGTCATCTCCAGATTCGTCAGGAGTTCCTATCCCGACGTGATCATAGTGGGCTGAATAGATAATATACTCATCCTTAAGTACTGGGTCAGTGCCTTCTACAACGCCTACAACATTATAGGATACGATGTCTTTGTTATTGGAGCCCGACATGCTCAGACTCGCGGACTTCAGGCCATTGGATTCCAGGTTATCTGCCAATATGGCGTCGGTATCCAATACCCAGACATAAGGAAAATCTGAAGATTCTTCTTGTTCTGGACGTTTTAATGAGACACCGGTTCTTGTAAAACTGTCATAGATGAAGCCCCACATTTGGTCTTGAGCATTTAACAATTCAATGATGCCCACGGCACCATTGGACTGGGCTAATTCTTGTTTTTGTTGTCTTAATCCATAAGCGGCGCGGGCATCCTTAGCTTGATCATTTCCAGCTTTAAGCACCACTACTTTGCCTGTCACGTCCTGGTTGGCATAGTCAGATTCCATACCATACCCTAGGTAAACCGCATTGTTGAATTCTGCTTTTCCAGCATTTACGGCAACAAGGTCTGTTGCGGGATTTTCGTTAATGGTTACCGCTAAAAGTTCAGGTGGTGCTGTTTGAGATAAGGTAACATCCTGATAGTAATTGCCTGATTTTGGATTAGGTGACACCCCATAGGATTCAAACTGCCGAGCTAGGTAGGCGGCTGCTTTTTTAAGCTCGGCGGTGCCAGTTTCCCGACCTTTGAGAGAATCGTCTGTGAGGAAGTATATGTGTTCTTTTATAGTTTCCTGATTCACCGTTTTTTCAGTTAGGGTTTTATCATCTTTGGCACATGAGCATGCGATTAGTAGGCCCAGTGCACAGGTAATTAGTTGTTTCATAAAGGGTATTGTAATGTTAGTTTCTAAATATACAAATTGGAAGAAGGCTTATTGTATAAAGCGACTGAATTTAATCTTTCTTTAAGTTTCTCTTAGAGTTGAAAAGGCTCTCAAATAGTCTTTTTTTGAACAAATTAGTTATTGAAAAAATCATTACACGATACAATCAATGCTTCATTATTTGCAATAAACCTTTCGGCTTGTTCTTGGGCATTTTGGGAATACCCCAAACATAATCTCAAAACTCCTTGTATATTGGGAATATCACATATGACCGAAAACTCGGTTAACTTTGCCTCATTATTTCCGAAATCCAAATTGCGCGATTTAGCCAAATTTCTTATTTCACTGCTGATTAAATTGGAATGATTTGATATGGCTTTGGTAATGTAGGTATAGCTTAGAGCATAGTCACGAAGTCTTCTTTTTATGGCTTCGTCACTAATATCATTGTAGTCAATTTTATTGCTCATTACAATAGACTGATCTGCAGCCATTGTAAAAGGAGAGGTTTCGTTTCTAAGGGTAATGGTATCGTTGGATTCCATTCTACCATCACACTGATTTAAGAGTAGCCGATATGTACTGATTTGACCGTTAAACAGGAGTAATCGTGATTGATAAAAAATAGAATCGTTTTTGGCATCTTCCAGTAATTGGGAGACCAATTTTATTTCTTGCTGTCTTGCTTTTCTGTCTTCATTCCAATTGTTAATTGAAAGGGCAATTAAAATTCCTATAACCACCAGGATGATCTCTCCAATGGCGTATTTTATGTAGCGTGAAGTTTGGTTTTGGTTCATATATTTAAAGCGAATATGGCGAAAATATTTAATCATTTAAAATGGTTCTTAAATGATCTTTTGAGCCTGTTAATTCCCAATGTCCTAAGGATATTGGAATATTCCCAATGTTGTTTAAGCTGTCAAAAAACGCTTTGGTAGTGAAAGGACTATTCATGGTCTCCTTTTGCTTTGCAAAGTCTGCCATTGTTGCTTCCAATAGGTATTTCCCTGTAATGTAACTGGTACCATAGCCAGGTTGTCTTAAGTACAAATGCTGTTCAAATATGAGGAGCTCTTTTTCGGTTTTCATCCAGCCTCTAGGGGTATACTCACTGTGTATACCTCCAGCTTCCTCCATGGTCATTTCGTTAGCATGAGCGTACAAAGACCCCAGTCCTCTAGCGGCCCGCTGGGCAATCATGATATATACAATTTCCTTGGATCGTGGGCTATCGTCGTATAAGCCTGCTTGTAAAAACATCTCTTCTACAGCCGTTGCCATGCCTTCATTTCTGGAATCAAAAATATTGTAGAGTAGGGGTCCGCGTCTTATGGGACTGTTATTGGGCTCTTCTTCCATCCGGGCTAATTCAAACCAATGGTAAAAGTGTGAAAAGAGCGGTCTTGGATCGTAGTGCTGACCAATTCTAAAAAAGTTCCGTTCTTCTTCTGGGATAAAACTTCCCAGCTGTTCCCTTAGCGCTGGGTCAAAATAGGGCTTTACAGTTAGGATGTCCTGCTCTTCTAAGAAGGTCATTAGACTCCTTGCGGCGGCATCAGCCATAGCATCATAAGCTTCAGGCGAATCGACAGCCACCAATTCTGGTAAGTGCCTGTTGCGGTGCTCTTCTAATTTTAAGGCCGACCAGGCTCTGGCTAATTCACGTTTTAGAAGCATTACTTCGTCCTCCCAGCTTAGTGGGACCAGATGCACATTTTGTAGATACCAGGTGTAATTGTCTTTACCTATACCAGAAGGACCGGTTTTATTTTCACTTTCGGTCTTAAGCCAGCTAGCAAAGTCTTCTGTAGAACTTATGGATGTCTCAATTAGACCAACCAGTTCTGGGTCTTCAGCAACGCCTGGATATGCTAATACTTCCTTCAAGACTGAAGCTTGTGTTTCAATGTCCCGGATTCCAGCTATCCAAAGATCTCTAGCATTACCTGTTAGGTTTTGTTGTGCCTGGGTATTTAAAGCTGGAATAACTTTTAAATCTGAAACAAAACGAAATCGTTCTTCAGTGCTCAAAGGAAAGTCGTAGGTCCAAAGCTCTAAGGTGGCATGATGGGTGGGCCCTTCATGAGCTGGTACATCGCTTTTATAAGTCCAAACTGTTTTATAGAACGCTGGATCGCGAGCCGATGACTTGAGGATCCTGTGGTTAAAATCATAACCATTCATCTCGGCCCAGACGATCATATAATCTACCTGTTGAGGTATGGACCAACCAGTGGTATCAGCTTGCTGAAGTCGTTTTTGCAGTTTTTTAAAAGATTCCCAGCGTTTGGTATACGTAGCAGCTGTGTAATCTGGAGCCCCATTTAGAAGCGGAGGCGTTTCTAAAACCCTCCATTCTTTAAATAAGTCAACTAACTCCTCGTAGGTTTTAAAACTAGATTGGTCCTTGGTTTCAACAGTGACGCTTGACTTATGCTCACAATTAAAGAAAAAAATGGTGGCAATTATAAGTACATATGATTTTTGAGTGAGATTCATAATTAGAATGGGTTTAGTTGGTATTAGGTTTGGATATCACAGTTCTTAAATAGGCTTCAATTTCAGGATGGCCGTATTTAATGGCATAATCGAGTGCAGTTTTGTCTTCTACCGAAATGACGTCAACTCGTGCTCCTTTTTCTATTAAGTAGGTGACCAGTTCAAGGTGACCATGTTTGACCGCATACATTAAAGGGGTTTTATCAAAGCAGACCAGCTCTAAATCTGCACCAGCATCTATAAAGTAACGCGCCGATTCTAATGCCCCTTTTTCCAGGCTTATAGCGAGATGACTTATAGGGTAGTTTTCCATAAATTGATGACATTCGCTAAGTGAAGCCTTATCGATGTGAGGCCATCCCTTCTTTATCTTTTTAATTGCCTATTGCCGGCTTATTATAGGTTGGTACTTTTATTTCCTGTTTAGTACCCAATTGTTTCATTAGTTCTTCTACAGCACGTTCCAGCTGTGCATCTCTACCAGCATTCAAGGATTTAGCATCCTGTCGTACTTCTATGTCTGGTGCCACACCAACATTTTCAGCAATGAATTCGTTCTTAACAGGATCAAAAACGGCATTATCAGGCGAAGTTAATCGTCCTCCATCAATCATAAGATAGTGTGTTGAGGACTTAACCAAGCCACCCCAGGTGCGCATACCAATAAGTTTACCGGCCTTCTGTTGTCTAAAGACCCATGGGAAATAATCTCCACCAGAACCGGCTAGCTCGTTAATGAGTAATACTTTTGGACCTAAAATTCCCGCGGGTAAGGTAAATGGTTTTCCATTAGGGACCTCATTGGTTAATGCTGCGCGCACTTTTCTGGTCATAAGATCTACCATGTAGTCGTCCAATAAACCTCCTCCATTAAAACGTTCGTCTATCACCGCTCCTTCCTTATTTTGTTGTGCAAAAAAGTACCGATTGAAGGACACAAACCCTGGTCCCCCTGTATTGGGTACCCATATGTAGCCCAATCTTCCATTGGAGAGTTCATCTACACGGCGTCTGTTGTCTTCTACCCAGGTACGTTGCCTTAGGGAATTTTCGCTTCTCAAGGGTTCTACAATTTCAGTCCAATGCCCATCGAATTCTGGTGAGGAATTAACATGTAATACCGTTTGTTTTCCAGATGTGCCGTCTAAGAATTCAAATATGTTATCATCTGAGCTGAGCTCCTGATTGTTGATGCCAACAATGTAATAGCCTTCCTTTATATTTAATCCTGGGGCATCCAGGGGTCCTTCTAATCCTGGATTCCAGTTTTCTGTGGTGTAGATTCGTTTGATTTGGTAACGTCCATTCTCAAGGCCAAAATCAGCGCCGAGAAGACCTACTTGGTTGCGCTCTACTTCTGGATAATCTCCACCGCCAACAAAGCTGTGACCTACGGATAATTCTCCATTCATTTGATCAAAAATATAGGTGAGATCTGCTCTGTGTTTTATAAAAGGCACTAAAGGTGCATATCGTTTGTATACAACATTCCAATCCCGGCCATGAATATTAGGATCATAGAAATAATCACGCTCATAACGCCAGGCCTCTTCAAACATTTGCTCCCACTCTTCGGTTCTGTTGAGTTTCATCTGTAGGTTTGGTTTGATGGATTTGGCCCCTTTGGCATTAGATCCGCTGGTTTTTACCAGCTTCCATCCACCATTGATTCGTGCGAGCATATGTTTACCATTTGGGGTTATAAATGTGCCACTAGCGCCAGCTGTAAACTCTTTGCTCTCTTGCTTTTTAAGATCGAACTTATGAAGTGTTAATCCTCGGCTATTGGGCACACGCTCTGCTAAAAAGGCTGTATTCTCAGGACCCGCCAATATGTAGGCATAACTTCTTACTGGTACCGGCATGGGCAAAGTGCGTCTACCAATATTATCGAAATCTATTTTAAGACCTGAAGCTTCCTTCTTTTTATCCTTTCCATCTTTTTTCTCATCCTTCGACGATTCGTCATCTTCTGTTATGTCTTCCTCATCACTTTTAGGTTTAAACGGGGAGGTGTCGCCGGCGTCCAGGTTAACAACATAGGCACCATAGGTTTCATCCGACGCCATGGAACTGGTATTGGCCCATCCAGATCCTAAGGCAATGTTCGTACTTGCTAAGAAATACAGTTGTTTTTTGTTGAGATCCCATGCCGGTGAGAAAGAATCTGCAAAAGGGTCGGTAATGGCCGTTGATGATCCAGAATCTCTGGACCACAAATAAATTTGCCGAAGCATATTATCACCCGTTTTGGCGTAGGCAATCCATTTCGAATCTGGAGACCATTTTAATTCAATAGCACCACGCTCAATGTTGATGCCACCAATATCGATCGTCTTGATCTTTTTCGATTTTAAATTAACCACTCTCAGACGCACATCGTCATCTACGAAGGCAATGTGACTCCCATCAGGAGACCAACTGGGACTCCATCCTAATTTTGATTCACCAATGTCTATTTTGTCTAAAATTTTTGTACCATCCTGATTACTCACTATCAATTGGTAGTTTTTTCTATTCGCATCTGAAAACCAGGCAATCTTATCACCTTTTGGTGACCATAATGGTCTACGGTCTGCCACTCCTGAGGTGTTGCTGATATTTCTGGAATCGCCATTTTCAATAGGCACTGTAAAGATGTCTCCTCTTGCTTGCAGGATGACACGCTTACCGTTAGGGGAGAGCGAAGCTGATTGCGCTCGCCCTGTTACGTTTTCCCATTTGGTTTCGGCCCACGGGAAATCGCCAACTACCTCGATGTTTAATTGTGAGGAATTACCGGAACTTATATCCATAGTATGAATAAAGCCATCTCTTTCATAAACAAGCGTGTTTCCATATCCATTGATATTTTTAATATCTGAGCCTTTAAATTGGGTCACTTGACTGAGTTGCGAATTGGAAGGGTCAAACGACCAGATATTGGCTACCAGATCACGATCGGATAGGAAATAGATGTTATCATTTAACCATAGTGGTTTAATATCGGTGGTTCGATCTGTATTTGGTAATAGGATTTCGTTCTGCGTATCCAAATCCATTATAATTAATGGAGTATTTTGTCCCCCTCGATAGGCGCGCCATTCCACATCCCAGCGATCCATTTTATCAATGATCATTTGAGAGGCGTCTGGAGAATAGTCTCCATCGTAACCCCATTGGGAGCTTATAAGTTTTGGCAAACCTCCATCAACGGATACGGTATAAAGTCTGTCGTAACCTCTTGGAGCCGTATCCCGACTACTGCTCATAAGTACCGAGCTTCCATCATTAGTCCATCCTCTAACTCTGGACCCTGTTGGATGCCAGGTAAGTCGTTTTGGAGTACCACCCTCAATAGAAACAACATAAACGTTGCTGACCCCTGCACGATTGGAACTAAATGCAATCCACTTACCATCAGGAGAAAAGTGGGGATGCGCTTCAATGGCTGGAGTACTGGTGATGCGTTTGGCCAGACCACCAGTTTTATCAACAATCCAGATATCGCTTCCGTAAGTAAATGCGATATGGGTATCGCTAATGTCAGGGTCGCGTAATAATCTGGTTCCTTGAGCGATACTCAGTTGTCCTAACAAAAGACCTATAAATAAGTAGATGAATGGTTGTTTCATAATGATAATGCTAACGATTGATGATTATTTCTGTTTTAATACAATGGCAGGTAAGTTTAATGCTTTATAGGCTGTGTTATAATCAGCCATTTCTTTACTAACAATAGCATCGTGTTCATCCTTGTAAACACGCCAATCTGCCAAAAGGTCTTTTAAACGCTCTTTTGCACCTTGGGTTACCTTTGGATCTGCCTGATTTATATAGCCTGCTAGGTTTAACAATTGCGAATTGAGTTTGTTGTTAAAATTGATCACATCCTGAAAGGTTTTTTGCTTTGGTTGAATTAGGTTTTCTTCCCAGGTTGAAATGCGTTTCGAAAGCTCTTTACCTTTCGTAATTAGATCCTCCGAACCTTCTTGATTTTTAAGCAGTTTTTCGAAGTTCTTAATTTGTGCCTTGGCAGAGCGCATATTATTGACAGCATTGTGCATTTCTTTCACAGTTTCTTCGATAGTCAATAACATGGTTTGTTGTTCTATGTAATCTTGTTTAGATGCTTCTATTGCTGGATTTGGAAGCACATTCACTGTTGTTTCTGAAGAAGTATCACCAAGCGTTAACTTTAAGGAATAGGTTCCAGGAGCAACTGTAGATCCACCCAAATACCCGAACACAAAGACGTCATCTACTGGTGGTAGTGAATTACGATCAAAGCCCCAGGCAAAACGGTTAAAGCCCTGTTTAGCGGGAAGAACCTGAGGTGACGGTGGTCCACCAGGCCAGCTTCTAAAATTTTCTGGTTTTTTGCTGCTATAGTTTCTAATAAGCTTACCATCCTGACGTACTTCTAATGTGAGTTCCAAGGAGTCAACTTCTTCAGGCAGAAAATAATCAATAAGTACACCTGATCTTGGGTTTTGTCCTTGGCCAACTGCATTTGAGTTCCCTCCAAAGAATATTGGTGTGTCCTTTGGTTGGTAAATTTTTAAGGCATCACTTTTATCAGCTTGTTGAAATACAGCCAGATCGTCCAATATCCAAAATCCGCGCCCTCCAGTAGCAGCTACCAAATCATTATCCTGAATAATTAAATCATTGATTGGTGTTATGGGTAAGTTTAATTGTAGTTTCTGCCAGCTTGCTCCATCATTTACAGATAGATACATGCCCACTTCTGTTCCTGCGTATAAGACGCCATCTTTCTTTTTGTCAGCCCTTACCACTCTTGCGAATCCATTAGGATCGTCGATTCCAGAGACAATCTTGGTCCAGGAGTTTCCATAATTAGATGATTTGAAAATGTGTGGTGTTAGATCCATACTTTTATAGCGCATTACCGTAATGTATACTTTTGCTGGATCGTGCTCTGAAATGTCAATACTATTAATGATGCCATCTGATATTCCCTTAGGAGTAACATTGGTCCAGTTAGCTCCTCCATCTTTTGTCACTTGAAGGGTACCATCATCTGTTCCTGCATATAGAACTCCCTCTTCATGTTGGGATTCTACTAAAGCCGTAATCGTATTATAATTTTCACCTCCTGCTGCTTCGTTCGTAAAAGGACCTCCTCCAGGACCATGCTTTTCTATCTCATTTTTAGTAAGGTCAGGACTTACCACTTCCCAGCTTTGTCCTTCGTTGGTACTCTTAAATACCATATTTCCAGCATGGTAAATGGTGTTTCTATCGTGGGGGGAAGTAATTACAGGTGCATTCCAATTGTAACGGTATTTAGAATCTTTAGGTGCAATACTCAGGCCTAGTTCTGGATATTGTTTGATGGATTTTTGTTCTTTAGAATCCATAGTCCAGCGACTCAGATTTCCCTGGTAAGTACCACCATAAACCGTTGTTGGATCATCAGGATCAAAAGCCAAATAGGCACTTTCACCACCTGCCGTGGCATACCAATCTTTCCATCCAATTCCCCCATCATTGGTTCTACTAGCTATGGCTACTGTTGAATTGTCCTGTTGACCGCCATAAACGTAATAAGGGAAACGATTGTCTGTAATAACCCTATAAAATTGAACAGTAGGTTGGTTTTTCTGTGTACTCCAGCTTTTACCTCCATTAAAAGAGATGTTAGCCCCACCGTCATTGGAATTAATCATGACCTCATTGTTCTTTGGGTTGATCCAAAGATGATGATTATCACCATGGGGTACAGGAATATTTGAAAAGCTTTTACCTCCATCAATGGACTTCATTACTGGGGCATTGAGCACATACACCACATTCGCATTTTGAGGATCAGCAAAAATCTCCATATAATACCATGATCTGGTAATGTTGATTCGGTCTTTATTAACCTGAGTCCATTTATCGCCTGCATTGGTAGATTTGTAGACTCCAGCTTTCTCGCCTTCTGCTTCAATGACAGCGTATACCGTTTCCGAATCTGCACGTGAAACGGATATCCCAGATTTTCCTAAATCTTCTGGTAATCCCTCAGTCATTTCATTCCAGGTGGTTCCTCCATCAGTTGATTTGAATAAACCAGAACTTTTACCTCCTGATTCCATGTACCAGGGATAACGTCGGTGTTGCCACATAGAGGCATATAAAATCCTTGGATTGTTATAGTCCATACTTATGGATGAGCAACCCGTAGTAGTATCAATATAGAAGACCTTGGTCCAGTTCTTTCCACCATCTGTAGTCTTGTAAATTCCACGGTCTTCTGATGGGGCGTACTGAGCCCCTTGCGCTGAAATGAAGATGATGTCTGGATTGGTGGGATGAATGATAACATCTGAAATATGTCTTGTTTTTTCAAGGCCTAAATGCGTCCAGGTTTTTCCGGCATCCATTGATTTATAAACACCATCACCCATTGAAGTCATAACACCTCGGGCAGCGTGTTCACCCATGCCTACAACGACTATATTGGGATCAGATTCCGACACAGCAATGGCACCAACAGTGCCCATTTTAAAATGGCCATCGGAAATATTCTTCCAGGAAATTCCTGCGTCCTGTGTTTTCCAAACTCCACCACCTGTAGAGCCCATATAATAGGTGAGTGGGTCACCGGTGACCCCTGTGGATGTCACGGATCTTCCACCTCTAAAAGGGCCGATATTTCTCCATTTTAATCCGTGAATTAGACTATCCTGGAAATGAGAATTAGTAGTATTTGAAGATTTCTTTTTGGATTTTTGTGAATGACTTAAGCTAAAGGCACATAAAGCCAATACAAGCAATAGGATGTTTTTTTTCATTTTTATGATGTTGGTTGATTGCTATTTGCCGGGGCATGGAAAATAGAAACGAAAAGGTAGTGAAATTCTCTCAGTTTTTTAAAAGGATCAACAATTAATGCGCACCTGACTTTGGGGTAGGAGTTACCACACCAACTTCTTTTGAAAACGCTTCCCATTCTAGCATTAATGATTCAAATTTATTAGGATGCAGACGTCTTATATTAACCGATTCACCCGGGTCGGATTTAATGTTGTACAGTTCAAAGTTTTTGAAGTCCAATGGGGAGTGTATGTTAACTAATTTCCAGTCGCCCTTACGCAACATGGTATAGCCTCTGTGTTCTAGGGCAAAAACGTAATTTTCGTCGTGAATCTTAATAGTATCATCCTTGAATAAAGGTAAAAGGGATGCCCCTTTTAAGGCTTCTATCTCATGACTATTGTATTCAGAAGGATAAGATATTTCCAGCAAATCATACAGTGTTGGGGCAATGTCCATTAAGGTCAAAAACTGTGTTTCTAGTGAATTGGACCTCTTTATTTGCAGGCCCGAAATGATAAGTGGTGCTCTCATACCACCTTCTGTGGTATATCCTTTGAAGTATTTAAAGGGGGCGGAACCGGCTTCGGCCCATTGAGGCCCATAAGACACATAAGAATCCGGTTGTCCCATGTTGTTATAATTATTATCAAAATGTTGTTTAATATAAGGGCCGAAGTAAGAATGATTGACAAAGTCTTCTGCTGCGGCACCATTGTCCGACATGAACATAATTATGGTGTCCTCATAAATTCCCAATTCCTTGAGTTTGGTTATTAATCGGCCAACATTATAATCCAGATTATCTACCATACCAGCATAGAGCTCCATTTTCCGTTCTTCAATTTTTTTCTCTTGAGTCGATAAATTTTTCCATGAAACAACCTCGGGAAATCTAGCGGGTAGTTGGGCATTCTCTGAAATTAGACCAGCCTTAATAGCACCTTTAAACCGAGCAATCCTCAAGGAGTCATAGCCTCCTTTGTAGTTTCCTTCGAATTTTTTCCAGTGCCTCTCGTCTACCTGAAGCGGCCAGTGCGGGGAGGTGTAAGCTGCAAAGCCAAAGAATGGAGAATTATTGCTATGGGCCTGCTCTATATAGGATAATAGCTTATCTGTATACAAATCTGTTGAATAGGCTCCTTTAGGCCATTCTGTTTGCTGGCCATTTTCAGTATATGGAGAAATGGCAGGTTCGCGAAGAACACCGACGTTGTTGTAATGATTAGCTGCGCCTTCCAGCATTACAAAGGACTTATCAAACCCCTTATGATGTGGATTGTCCTCGACTTGAGTTCCTAAATGCCATTTTCCGGCCATAAAGGTTGAAAAACCTTTGGTTTTTAATAATTGTGGTATGGTCACCACACGGTTCGAAAGGTGACCCTCATAACCTTCTACATTGGTTCTTAAGTCCTGACTTCCCATTCCCGCAACATGGTTATTATTACCAGTTAAAACCATGGCTCTGGTAACTGCACAGTACGGTGCTGTATGAAATTGCGAAAAACGGATACCCTGAGAAGCTATCTTGTCCAGATTAGGTGTTGGAATTTCGCCACCAAAGCAGCTCATATCCGTAAAGGCGAGGTCGTCTGCTAGTATTAATAAGATATTAGGTTGGGATTGCGATTGAATCCATCCATGAAACAATAAAACCAGAATCCCGATGTACTTTGAAAGATATCTACTCATAAACTATAAATAGCTTAACCACCATTTATCTTTGTTGGCAGCTTTGTATTGCATAAATTTTCTACACAGAGGATATAATATGAGTATGACAAGCACCCAAACCAAATAAGTAACCCAAAGATCGAAGCCAATAGTGGCGAGATAGCCGCTTTTAAAAGCATCAACAGAAAGTAATAGTTCTTTCCAATCCTCGCCTAAAATTGGTAACACGGCCATTCCTATGATATGAATGAGGTATAGATGTATCACATAATAGAAGAATGGCACCCGTCCAATCGTGACCATTATATTTGAAAATCTATTTCTAACCAATTCAATATGATTTAAAAAAATAAAGGCAGGCCCCAGGGTCATGAGTGTATAAATGAGAGAGGGGGGATACTTAGTGGTATTTAGAAAAGACAACAATGTATACGCAAAAGAATCTCTTACTTCCCATAATCGTGGATCACCGTAAACATTTATGAATCTCAATATAAAGAACAATAAAATGGATCCAATGCCAAAAATCAGAAGGTATTTACGTCTGATGCGTGGGTTAAATCCTCTCTGGTAGAAATGACCAAAACAATAACCAAGAATCATTATGCCTAACCAGGGCAAGAATGGATAAGCAATGGCCAACATGCCCGTACCCTCATTAATCACCAGAAAGTGGTGTTGGTGTGTAAAGTACCAAATGACATCTTGAACCGTTGAACCATCAGCTGAGATCCCATCAAGCATATTATGACCAAAAACAATGATTAATCCAAGAACCAAGAGTAGTTTTTTGGGCAACCGAATTAAGGCTGCCATAAAAATCATACAAATGCCAATGGCCCAAATAACTTGAAAAATATGAACACTCAGAGTTATGTCAAAGGTCCATGAAAAGTTTACTACTGTTAATTCAATTAGCACCAACCAGATGCCACGTGTAAATAGAAATTTAGACAAACGATTCTTTGAACTGTATTTAGCCCCATAGAGAAATGCAGATGTTCCTGCAAGAAATACAAAGACCGGTGCGCAAAAATGGGTAATCCACCGCGTAAAGAATAAGGATGGAGTTGTATAGTCGAGATTAGTTGGATCGATAAACATGTAACCCGTGTTTGTGTAATCTCTAACATGATCCAAGGCCATTAAAACCATGACCAATCCTCTTAGTACATCAATGGACTGGATCCGCTCGGTGTTTTTGATCAATTGATTGATTTTTAGTTACTACAAGTTAACGCAATTATTCTGGACATAGTTTAGAGAATAAAAAAAAGCCTCATCAAGAGGCTTTTTTATCCATTAAATTAATTAATTGGCAACGAGAGTTACCGGAACTGAATAAGCTTTCAGTTTATCGCTGAATTCGTAGTCCAGATGATAATAGTTGAGTCGGTCAAGAATAAATTCTTTAACATCTTTATTGCCGCCATCAACTCCTAATACTACGATTTGATTGGCACTGTTAACGGTGAGTCTAATCCGTGCTTTAGAATTTTCATCAACTGCAAAGTTTGGATTTCTCAAGCGGCTTGCCACAGTAGCGCTTAATTGGTCAGCACTCATTTTAGCCGCCTCAGGGTCTGAAGCAGACATTTCCTCAATAGTTGAAACTTCGGTCACTTCTGGTCGGTTAGAATCTGATGACGCTGATCCATTTCCAGACGCACTTGATGCCGAGCCACCACCAGACGCACTTGATGCCGAGCCACCACCAGACGCGCTTGACCCTGAGCTTTTAGCTGCAATGGCTTCCATCTCATCCATTAAAGGTGACGGATCCCAGTAACCTAGCTCTCGAGTGATTTTGCCATCTTCAAACTTATAAGTCAAATGAATAGGAATTACAATGGCTTTGTCGCTACCGTTAATAGTTCCACTCCAATCCAACCAGGCATTTACCCAAGTATCTCCACGATCGGTAACCACCATTTCGAACTCCTGATCCTCTGCCAGGAACCCTCTGCTAGAATAGTTGGCATCATTGGCTTTATGATAGGCAATCAAATCATTCTTGGAAAGAGAATCAGTTTTTGTATTAAAGAATGAATAGGAGTTGTCTGCCATAAAAGCTAGATCGTAATTCATATCATTGTAGTTGTTGATATGTTGTTTTACAGTTTCAATTTCGGAGGATTGTTGCGTGTATCGTACATCGCTATTGCAGCTCACGGTGAGCATTGCGCATAAGATTAGAATTATTAAGTATCTCATTTAAATCGTTTTATAGTTAGGAAATAAAAAGGCCTTAACAGCTAAATTCTATTAAGACCTTATTAAATTAGTTAGCTTCTTCAGCTTTAGAATACGTCAGGTCCTCACTCTTATCATAGATATAAGCCCAGGAATCATCCAATGAAGCGCGGAATTTCGCACGTACTTCATCAGTTTTCTTTTGACCGTGCTTTTTGGCACATACTTCCCAAACGCCATCCATATCTACATCGAGGTCGGCATAATTTTCAAAAGGCCAGGCTACCATGTAATCAGCAGAATCTGAGCCACCACCTGCAAAGGCATACCAATAGCCACGAGGTTGCCCTTCTACTTCTTTCATGGCAGAAGACACGGTCTTAATAGCATCCATAAAATCTGAAGAATTGTTAACTCTAAAATACGTCACCCATACCTTGTCCGTTGAAACGGCTTCAGCTGGACTTACATCTGGCATGGTGGTTGCCATAGAGCTTTCATATCCAGCTACATGTGGCATAATGAATTCATTAAACATGGTACGGCAAGTGTTACCAGCTGGATCGCTCTGATCGTCCATTTCAGCCCACTTATCCATAGTGTCTGTAAATGCCATGGTCATGTTTTTTCCTTGAACCTGACGCCAGGCATTCCATTCATTGGCGCCATTGTTGTTCACGTAGCATTTTTTGTACATTTTCATGCCTTCCATGAATTGCATTTCATGGCCCATCTTCACATTAACCTGAGTGAGGTTAATAATCTTTGTGTCATTTTGTGCCACCAAGAATAATGGGGCTAAAAGACAGGTGAATAATAGTTTTCTCATAATGTATTGATTTAGTTGATTAAAGTTTCAATTCAATACATAACAAAATGGTTTGAGCGCTAAGGCGCTAAAATAGTATCACGAGAAGAGGGCAAAATAATTGGAGCTACTAATTAATGGACTCTAAATTTTGCTATTAAAAGAATCATTATCAACTAGGTTAAATGTTGACAACTCCTTAAAAATAAGAAATTTAAATGAATTAGAGCGAAATCTCTATTTGATTTCTAATAATGTCATCAAAAGTTTCACGAGCTCTAATCAAATAACTTTGGTTGTTATACCATAACACTTCGGCAGGTCGGTAACGCGAATTGTAGTTACTTGCCATGGTAAAACAGTAGGCTCCTGCATTTTTAAAACTTAGGATATCTCCCTCTTTTATTTCGGCAATTCTTCTGTTATTAGCAAAGGTATCTGTCTCGCATATATACCCAACCACTGAGTAGAAGCGTTCCTTCCCATGAGGGTTAGAAATGTTAACGATTTCATGCTGCGATCCATACATCATGGGTCTTATTAAATGGTTGAACCCAGAATCCACCTGTGCAAATACCGTTGAGGTCGTTTGTTTAACCGAATTGACTTTAACAAGGAACTGCCCAGCTTCACTCACCATAAATTTGCCAGGCTCAAAAGTAAGGGTTAATTCGCCCCCGTATTCCTGGCAAAACTCGTTAAAGCGTTCTCCTAGTTTCTCACCCAATTCTTCCACATTAGTTTCAATATCATTGGCTTTATAGGGCACTTTAAACCCAGATCCAAAATCAATAAATTCTAAATTTTTGAAGTTTTTGGCTGTTTCAAAGAGAATTTCACTGGCGTATAGAAATACATCAATATCTAAAATATCGCTACCAGTGTGCATGTGGATCCCATTAATATGCATGGAGGTATTTTCAACGATACGCAGTAGGTGAGGTATTTGATGTATCGAAATCCCAAACTTACTGTCTATATGACCCACAGATATATTGGTATTACCGCCAGCCATAACATGAGGGTTGATACGCACACACACAGGAACATCGGGATATTTAGAACCAAACTGCTCTAATACGCTTAAATTATCGATATTGATTTGTACACCCTTGGCTGATACCTTTTCTATTTCTTCGAGAGATACACCATTAGGGGTAAATATAATTTGTTCTGGATCAAATCCAGCTCTAAGTCCAAGCTCCACCTCTTGAATGGAAACAGTATCTAATCCAGAGCCTAATTGCTTAAAGAGCTTTAATACTGAAATATTGGAAAGCGCTTTAACAGCATAATTTAAACGCAATTGGTGTACGTTTTTAAAGGCTGATGTCAGGCGGTTATACTGATAGGCAATTTTATCAGCATCATAAACATATACTGGACTACCAAATTCTTCTACAATACTTAGAAGGTCTAAACTCATAGCAACATTTTGGACAAATATAGATTTTAGGTGATTCTACGAGGAAAAAATTACTAAAATTTAATTATTTTTTACATTTTGTTAATTATTTAACTTTTCATGAATTTTTTCTCATTTTAAATGTTAGTCTAAAACGCTGTGATTAATTATTTTTGCGTCATTAAAAAATTTTGAAAGATCAATGAATTTACACGAATATCAAGGTAAAGACATATTAAGTAGTTTCGGTGTGCGTATACAACGCGGTATTGTTGCCCAAACTGCCGATGAGGCTGTTGCTGCGGCCAAAAAACTAACCGAAGAAACAGGAACTGGATGGCACGTGATTAAAGCTCAAGTCCATGCAGGTGGCCGTGGAAAAGGTGGTGGTGTGAAGCTTGCTAAAAACTTAGAGGAGGTTCAATCAATTGCCGACCAAATCATTGGTATGAATCTTATTACTCCGCAAACATCAGCTGAAGGTAAAAAGGTGCACCAGGTATTAGTGGCTGAGGATGTTTACTATCCTGGACCATCAGAAACCAGTGAGTTTTATATGTCTGTTCTTTTGAATCGTGCTACAGGTAGAAATATGATTATGTATTCAACTGAAGGTGGAATGGACATTGAAACTGTTGCCGAAGAGACTCCACATTTGATTTTTACAGAAGAAATTGACCCTGCTGTTGGTATCATGCCATTTCAGGCCAGACGTGTAGCTTTTAATTTAGGATTATCAGGAGCTGCATTTAAAGACATGACCAAATTCGTGACTGCTTTATACACGGCCTACGTCAAGTCGGATTCGTCTTTGTTTGAGATCAACCCGGTGTTAAAGACTAGTGATGACAAAATCATGGCTGTTGATGCTAAGGTGACCATTGATGACAATGCCCTATACAGACATAAAGACTATGTTGCCTTAAGAGATATTAGAGAAGAGAACCCAATTGAGGTGGAAGCCAAAGAAGTTGGCCTTAACTATGTGGATTTAGATGGCAATGTGGGTTGTATGGTTAATGGTGCTGGTTTAGCAATGGCTACCATGGATCTTATTAAACAAGCTGGTGGGGAACCTGCTAACTTTTTGGACGTAGGTGGAACTGCTGATGCAGCCAGAGTGGAAACAGCATTTAAAATTATTCTCAAGGACCCTAATGTAAAGGCCATTTTAATCAATATTTTTGGTGGTATTGTACGTTGTGACCGAGTTGCACAAGGGGTAATTGATGCCTACAAAAACATGGGATCTGTTCCTGTGCCAATTATTGTGCGCTTACAAGGAACCAATGCCGATATCGCAAAGGATCTTATTGATAATTCAGGCCTGGACGTGCTCAGTGCCACTGAATTTCAGGAAGCAGCAGATAAAGTACATGAAGTATTAGCCTAGACTAGACAAATAAGGATTAAAAGCCCCATCATCTATGGGGCTTTTTTTATAAACCAAAGTTATAGGCTACCTGGAACATTAGGGATTGTTTGCTTTTAAGTAGACCATATTCTCCTCTAATAGCCCAGTGCTTATTAAAGACATAGGTCCCGCCAATTACCATATTCCATTCAAATTCCAAACGTTTATCAAATTGATAATATACAGTGGTATCCTCCAAATTTGTTGCCGCATTTCTAATAATATTATAAGCTGTTGTGGCTTTTGTTTTTTCTGCAAGACTAAGAGCATCCCACTCCGGGCTCATAGTATATTCTTCCCACTGCTGGTCAAATTCTTCTATATCTTCTGGGGTTAAATCTAAAGCCTCTCCCAAACCTATCTTTCCGGAAGTTGTTCCTTCTAAGTTCTGATATTGTGCTCCTGCCCATACTGCCCAAAATTTAGATGGATTTGTTTTACTCACAAAACGTTTCATGACTCGCATGCCGCTAACTCTAACCTTAACCGGCTTGTCCAGACGCTCGTTGGTTGTCCAGGACCATGAATAATCACCTTGTAAAATAACTGGTCCTACAGGAATAACGCCAACTAAGTTGATACCGTAATATTGCCCGTTTATATCAGTATTAGACTCAATTGCTATCGGTTCAAGTAAGGTTATGGTTTGCTTTCCCCAAACCTTTCCGTAATAGCCACCCACCGATATGAAAGGGAGTACCCAAGCTTCAATTCGCCCAAATAGAGTATTAATTCTACCTTGTGAGGGTCCAAATTGAATGAGTTCGCTTATTGGATCTAATCGCTCAAAATCAGGGATTTCATCTCCTTGAGTAAAAGCCATTCTAAAGTTTTCCAATATAATTCCCTGCTTATTAAATATTGTTCCTATTGAGGCACTAAAGGGGAGAGGTAAAGTATAGCCTTTTTCATAGGCTTTCTTTCCTAGAATAGGTAAAACGTAGGGATATTCATTTTTAGTAATTGAGGTGGTGTCAACCTCTTGACTGTTTAGCCCCATAACACACAAGAGTGTGGCTAAGAGAATGGTATTTTTCATAATTGTTCATTCGAATTTAATATCACAATAATAGGTTGACTATATAAATATATGAGAAGAATATGAGTATGCCAAATAGTAATACATTATAAAGACAGAAATTAGTCCAGAAGCTACTTATTTTGTTTAAGATCTTAAATAACTACTTTAAACACAAGTGTTAAGCAATGATAAAAAGCGTTAAATAAGCGTTAATAGAATAAAAAAAGCGTAACAATTCTAAATCGGCCTCGTCTTTTAGGTGTCAATCATTTAAATCGAACAATTATGAAAACATTAAAAGTTTTATTACTGGCCGTAGCATTTACGTTCAGCGGTGCTCTTTCAGCTAGCACAGAACCTGTAAAAAAAACTGCTGAGAAATCAAATGAGATTAGTAAAACGGTTAGCAAGTTATTAGAAAACCCATCATTTCAAATTGATGATGAGCTAAATGCTATGATAATTTTAACTGTTAATCAAGAAAACGAAATTGTGGTTTTATCAGTAGATTCTGATCATGAGACTTTAGAATCTTACATCAAAAATCGTTTGAATTACGAAAAATTAGACACAGACTTTAGTGGAAAGCAGAAAACTTATAAAGTTCCTGTTAAAGTGAAATCAATTTAATAGTTAGGTTTTTAAGAGAGCCGCCAAGAACTTAGGTTTTTGGCGGTTTTTTTATAGATGTAAACCACACTCGGTTTTGGGATTGTTATTCCAACGCCCCGAACGATCATCTCCTGGCACTGTACAATGTTTACAGCCAATAGAATGATAGCCTTTACTCACCAAAGGGTGAAAGGGTAAGTTGTGTTTTGAAATATATTCATCCCGTTCTTGTTTGGTGACATCTAGTAAGGGATAAAATTTTAGAATATCTCCTCTGAGTTCAAAAATATCTAAGGTCTTTCTGTGGTCTGATTGCCATTTCATCAAACCTGAAATCCAGATGTTGTAATTCTTCTTGACACGATCCAAGGGGTTGACCTTATTAATACTACAACAAAAGTCTGGATTCTTAAGCCATGTTTGGTCGTTCGTAGTAAATTCATGTTCTTCTTTAAGAGCGGAAATAGAAATGACCTCAAGTTGGTACTGTTCAGACAATTGCGCTTTATATGCCAGCGTTTCTTCAAAATGATACCCCGTATCAATAAAATATACCTTCTGCTGGACAGCTGCATCTGAAATGTGTTTTAAAAGGAATGCTGAGGTGGCTGCAAAGGAACTTGTAAGCATGATATCATTAAGATTAAAATCCTGATAAAGCTTAGTAATTCTATCTCTAACTGATAACTGTTGATACTTACGATTTAATTTCTTAATCTCACGGACCGAAAATTTAGGGGCCTCATTTGTTTTCAGTTTTTGAAGGGGCATAGTCGTGCTTATTTATATGCAAGGTAGGCCATTAGTCCATAGGTTTGAACCTCTGGGATTATAATTGCCTGATTCTTAAATTGAGCACTAGCTCATTGAGGATTTCGCAGTAGACTGATTTGAATTTGGAAATATATGCATCAATTGATCGATTATTTAAACAACCACTGATAGGCTTGCTTGAACTGGGCTTGCCAAAACCCCTCATTATGGTGACCACCTTCCACAAGTTCCATGTAATACTGTTTGGGAGTAAGTTCTTTGTTTAAAAGGACCTCAAGAATTGGTTGGTACGCACTGATCATTAGCTCTCCTTCATCGGCCCCGATGACAATATAGAATTTAGAACTATCCCTAATTCTTGTCTTCTCAGTGAGTTCTGTAATCTGGGGATTGATCCAGAATGATGGTGACAGGGCAATAGCTTTTGAAAACAAATCCTGATGTTTAATAACCGCATAATAGGCCATAAGGCCTCCAAGAGAGGCACCAGCGATATTCGTACCTTCAGCGTTTGTTATGGTACGGAAGTTTGCATCTATATAAGGTTTTAACCTTGTAATTATAAATTCAAGGAATAAATCACCCTCCCCACCGCCATATTCAGGATTTTGATAGGGGGTTAGTTCATTTAAACGCTCTTCATTACCATGGTCGATTGCCACTATAATGTGATCTGCTTTTATGGTATCCAGATATTCATCCACTTCCCATTCACCTGCGTATGAACTTTCTTTATCAAATATATTTTGTCCATCAAACATGTACATCACCGGAAATGCCTCTTTCGTCGCATTGTAGCGTTCAGGTAAATAGACCCAAATACGACGCTCTCCAGGAAGTTGTGGTACTTCTATTTCAAACGTCATAACTTGCTGTGATGCAGTTCTTTGGCTTAAAATAGTTAAAGTATTAAAAAGGACTAAAAGCAGGATAAATCGTTGAACTATTAGTGATGACAAGGGATGCGAAATGATTAACGTTTAAAAAATCCGACTAAGTGACAATTATTTTTCGACAAGATACAGTTATTGTATGATAACAATTACAAAGGCTGTTATAATTTTAACCTAACGAATTAACCCATAGACTCATGTATAATCGTTTAGAAAAATTAAGCCTTCTTTCAGAAATGATTGCCTTTGCTCAAACTGATTCTAACATCAAGGCTATTGAATATAACTTCCTATTAAGTATTGCCAAGCAATTAGATATATCGGAGGAAGATTTTAATTATCTTTTCGAAAATCCAGCTACTCACGTACATCTTAAATCCCATAGTGAGCGTATAGTTCAGTTTCACAGGCTTATATTATTAATGAATATTGGTGATGATAAAAGTGCAAAGCAATTACAGAAAATTCACAATTTTGGATTACGAATGGGTCTAGGTCATGAGGCCATAAATCGAGTTTTAGATCTAATGGAGAGTTTCCCAGATAATATTGTTCCACCTGACTTTTTGATAGATATTTTTAAAGTTCAGTATAACTAAAGATACTAGCAAGTATTAATTTTAATCATTGTCTAGAGGTATTATTAATTGATACCTCTTTTTTATTTCTGCTTTAATACTTCCAGTCGTTCCTGATAGGCAACAATGGCATCTCTAAATTTTGCGGCTTCCATAAAATCCAACGCTTTGGCCGCTTGTTCCATTTGTTTACGCGTCTCTCTAATTTTCTTTTCCAGCTCTCCTTTGGTCAAATATTTGGATTCTGGTTCTGCTGCTTTTTTCGCTTCTAATTCGGTACGATAGGTGCTTACAGAATTTTTGGCTAGCACACTATCGAGGCTCTTGTTTAGTGCCTTTGGTGTAATGTTATTCTTTGTATTATAGGCCATCTGTTTTTCGCGCCGGTAGTTGGTTTCATCAATAGTTCTTTGCATGCTACCCGTAATGGTATCTGCATACATAATGGCCATTCCATTTAAATTTCTTGCAGCTCTACCCACTGTCTGGGTTAACGATCGGTTTGATCGTAAGAAGCCTTCCTTATCAGCATCCAAAATAGCAACGAGAGATACCTCGGGAAGATCTAAGCCCTCACGAAGTAGATTAACTCCAACAAGCACATCAAAAAGTCCTTTGCGCAGATCTTGCATGATCTCAACGCGTTCAAGGGTGTCCACATCACTGTGGATGTAACGACAACGAATAGATATGCGCGTCAAGTATTTTACCAGTTCTTCTGCCATTCGTTTTGTCAGTGTTGTCACCAGCGTACGTTCGTCCTTCTCAACTCGCACCTGGATTTCTTCAATAAGATCGTCGATCTGATTAAGACTTGGTCTTACCTCAATTATGGGGTCTAAAAGGCCGGTAGGTCTAATAACTTGCTCCACATAAACACCATCAGACTTTTGAAGCTCGTAATCGGATGGCGTCGCGCTAACATAGATGACTTGATTTTGCAAGGCTTCAAACTCTTCAAACTTTAGCGGTCTGTTGTCTAAAGCCGCGGGAAGTCTAAACCCGTATTCCACAAGATTTTCTTTTCGACTTCGATCTCCACCGTACATGGCATGAACCTGTGAGATGGTAACATGACTTTCATCAACCACCATTAGATAATCATCTGGGAAATAGTCCAAAAGGCAAAAGGGTCTAGTACCCGGGGCACGACCATCCAGATATCTCGAGTAATTTTCAATACCGGAACAATACCCTAACTCACGAATCATTTCCAAATCAAACTCGGTACGTTCTTTTAATCGTTTTGCCTCTAAATGCTTGCCTATGTCTTTAAAATAATCAAATTGCTTAACCAAATCATCCTGAATATTAATGATAGCATTCTGTAAAACATCTGGTGATGTTACAAACATATTGGCGGGATAAATATTTAGCCGATCGTACCGCTCAATCACTGCATTAGTCTGCACATCAAAAGCTTCAATGTCTTCAATCTCGTCTCCAAAAAAGTGAATTCTAAATGCGTTATTAGCATAACCCGGAAAGACATCTACAGTATCCCCTTTGATTCTAAAATTACCATTCTTAAAATCGGCTTCAGTCCTGGAATACAGACTTTGAACCAATTGGTGTAATAGTTTTGTTCTTGAAATGACCATGTCTCTCTCAATAGAAATAACATTTTTTTGAAATTCTATTGGGTTCCCAATACCATATAAACAGGATACTGAGGCGACCACAAGGACATCACGCCTACCTGATAGTAGGGAAGAGGTTGTGCTCAGTCTAAGCTTTTCAATCTCTTCATTGATCGACAAATCTTTTTCAATATAAGTCCCTGTAACGGGTATATACGCTTCAGGTTGATAGTAATCGTAGTAGGATACAAAATATTCAACTGCGCTGTTAGGGAAAAACTGTTTAAACTCAGAATATAATTGAGCTGCTAAGGTTTTGTTATGAGCCAGAACTAGGGTAGGCCGTTGAACTTCTTCAATAACATTGGCCACCGTAAAGGTTTTACCTGATCCTGTTACACCTAGTAGGGTTTGGTACTTATCATTGCTCCTAATGCCATCAGCAAGTTGTGCGATTGCTTCCGGCTGATCACCAGTAGGTTTGAAGTCTGATTCAATCGAAAATTTCATTCTTTAAATTTACAATTTGAATTGGACCTATTTAACGTTTTAAAGAGAAATGCCCAGTAGCGGAGAAGGAAGCTTCACCGTTTTTAATATCTGCCGAGAACCAGTAGTCAGATGCTGGCATGAGACTGCCGTTATAGGTGCCATTCCAACCTTCAGAATCTGAAGTAAGAATAATTAGTAGTTTACCGGTTCTGTTAAAAATTCGAATCTCAGACCCAGGGTAATTGTCTAATCCTGGGATGTGCCAAAGATCGTTTCTACCATCACCATTTGGAGTAAAGAACTTTGGGGCATCCATTACCAGGACAGTTTCAGAGACGGTTGCACAACCGTTAATATCTGTAACGGTGACCGTTCTGTATCCTATGGCAACATCATCAAAGACGTTATTTAATTGTGGTTCCCCAGAATCAAGTTGGAACAGGTATTCACCATTACCAGAAACATTAACAGTGATGGAATTTGGGTCTGTAAAATTAGTCACTTCAATAGAGGTTATAACAGCAGCCTCCGATTCCAGAACTTCAAATGAAATTCTATTGGTACATCCAAATTCTGAACTGATATCAACCCAGTAGGATCCGGTTTCATTTATGGAAATAGCATTAGTGGTATCTCCAGTACTCCAGAGATAATTATCACCAGTGAATCCAGTTTCTGCACTCACAATAAGGTTCCCCTCATTAGTACAAAGAAACTGAGCTGGTATCTCAATAAAAGGTAAACGGTTTACAATTAGATTAAAGCTAGAAAGAACATAACAACCAGTTCGCGTTTGTTGCAGTCTGGCAAAAATAGTTTGCTCATTACCACCAATATAAGTGGTTGGTAATTCGTTTATAACGTCTTCAGCATCTTGTTCAGAGGCATAGAATGTTACTGTATAATCGTCTTCGGGGAGCGCTCCTCGTATGATTGAAGCCTGTTCTGCAAAATTAAAAGGGTACAAGCCATCAAAATCGTCATCACAAGCTACCATATCTGGAGCAGGGTTAGCGACTGGGGTTGGAATGACGTCAATTAGAATTGGATTCACGACGAAACAACCGGTATCAGGATTGGTGGCTCTAACATAAATAACATCTGAAAAACTAAAATAGTTATAAACGGTATCCAAGGCATTTATTTCCTGATTGGCATTTTGCAGTGAGGCATAGAATTCGATAATTGGCGCAGTTGTATTTGGCTGAATAAGCAAAGCCTCTATCGATTCTAAGGGGACGCTGTTGGAACTATTTTCGCAAATTTCGAAAGATCCAATAGCGTTTATTTCAGGTCCAATTTGAATATCAAGGATAAAGGGAACTGATCTGTAACATCCTGTAGACCTGTTAATAACCTTTACAAAAAGCGTTTCCATACTATCAAAACTCTGGTAGCTTTCAGGATCTGGGATCTGATTTACTCCAGCTTCAAGCGCTTCCTCAGTCTCATAGTACTCAAATCCAATATTGTACTGTCGCCCATCCAGTATGTCTAATTCCACATCCCTGAGATCCCAAACCTGATTGGTGTCCCCACCAAAACAAACCGTCAAGGTCTGACCCTCTATCGTTTCGGGAAGTTCAAACACATTGATTATAAATGACGATAATTGATAACACCCTTCGTCATTATCCACTCTAACATATACCGGTTCTGGTGTTATGAAATTAGTGTAGCTATCACTAACGGCATTAGTCATGCTTTCCGCATCTTCTAAGGATCGGTAATAACTAACTGTTTGATTGGAAGGTTGGTTGTTGAGAATTTCAAGAGTCTTTTGAGAGAGATCTACTGTAAATTGACCATTTTCATCCACATCACAGGTCAACACATCAGAAGGTTCATTAAACGAAACCGCTGTTTTCACTTCTAAATTGAAAGCCACTATGTTGAAACAGTCACTTCTTAACTGATTTTCCAGCCTCACAAAGACTACTTGTGGATTGCTTTGGTTCTGGTAAATGGTGTTTTTATCAATAGTATTTAAACCTGATAAAGCATCTTGTTCGTTTTCATAATATGAGGTGATCATGCCCAACTGGCCATTAATCACCGTATCATCCATTTCAGCGAAGATAAATTCTGCACTTCCCGTTGGAGTCGTTTGACAACTTCTAAAACTGTCGAAGCTGCCAATTTGAGGCTCTTCATATATCTCAAGCTCAAATTCTGAAAAGATCACACACCCTAGATTTGGATTCTCAATTCTAACATAGATGGTTCTTGAGATAGCAAAATAGCCATCTGGGCGGTAAATAGCATTCGTGTTGTCAATGGCATCTTCCTCTGTTTCAAAATATGAAATTGTATAAGCGCTTAGGTCATTTGAACTCAGCTCAGGAACAATTTGTTCCAAATCAACCAGTGCCACGCCATTCTCAGTAACGGCGCATACTACCATTGGATCCGGTTCATTAATTTCAATGGTTTCAGCTACATTTACGGTTAGCGAACCAATAGCGGAACAACCAGTGTTGCCATTGATCACTTTAGTATAAATCTGCTGTGAGTTTCCTGTAACGCTAAACGACCCCGATAACATATTCTCCTCATTGATGGCATCTTCCTCTGATAGATAGAATTGCACTATAGGTTCTGGCACATTTTGCACAGCTGCATCAATGAGTCCTTCAGTAAAGACAACGGTTTCTCCAAGAGAATTGGGATCTCCACAATAATCAACCGTTGCTGGAAATAAGCCAAAGGCTGGAGAGACTTGAAGTAGAACGGAACCACCATAAGAACATTCGTTATGCTCAACATTGACAAATAGCTCTTTACTGTTATTAACTACTACATCTCCTGAAGCTAAAATAGGATTCACATTATCGTCTCTGTCTTCAGCGGTGTTATAAAATTTTATGCTAACGTCATAGCGTCCTTTGATGTCCTCGATAATTTCATCAAAACTGAAAACCACTTCACCATCATTGGACGAATCGTCACATTTGGTAATTAGCTTTTGTTCACCAATTAAATTATAGCCGAGATTGGTGTGTAATTCTAAGGCGGCTACCCCTGGACAATCACCAATAGATTCATCTATAATCCTAAGATAGATGGTATCAAAATGTGGATTGCGATTGGTCCATTGCAAAGGTTGTGTTCCAAAAATGGGGTTTTGCTCGAAAATAGCATCCTCCAAATTTGGGAAGGGGTATGTTAAAATGGTAGAATTAGGCCCCCCAACCATTTCGTTTAATTCATCAAGTATTAATTCGAAGGTGGCAAATTCGGTTTCAACTGGGAGGCATAGGTCCAGCACATAAAGATTATCAGTGAGATCGGGTCCAACCAGGAAATCAACAGGAAGGTTCACTATAGAAGGGCAACTAGTTTCCATTTCTTCCACTCTTGCAAAAACCTCGTCAGTCCCTTCAGGAATATCATAGGAGAAAAATATCTCATTTTCTGAATTTATAGCCTCTGCCTCAGTGAGATGAAATGCAACTGTACTTCCAAATTCAAAGTTTGAGACTCTGGGCGCATAAAAACTCAAATTTTCAAAAACAATACCATCTCTAAACGCACCATTACAAATGGGTAATACTAAGCTATTGGCTACTGGGGCAGGGCTGATTTCCAAACTAAAGTTTCCAAGCTGTAAGCAACTCCCGTCCAGACTTTTAATTCTCACGAAAACGTCCTCTATACTCAAGGTGTTTTCATAAATATCTTCATATGGTAAGGTATTGTTTTCCGCATCGGCTTGAGATGGATGATAGCTTATGGAATAGGACTCTGGACTGCCGCTTAGAAGCGCTGTAATTTCTTGAGTCTTCTCTATTAAATTCAATGGTTCAACCCCATCATTGGACATGTCATCACACAAAAATACATCATCAATAGAGGGTGCCTCTAAAAAGGGAAATACTTCAATAAAAACAGAATCCGACAGTGAGCATCCAACTGTTCCTTGGAAGCTTACCTCGACACTGTAAGTTCCTGTCTCACTAACCTGATATGTTGCAGATGAGGCACTTGGTATCATAATACCATCCTTAAACCAAGTGTAAACAGCATCTGGATTTTCGACGTTCGCCTCGAGGGTTACGGTACTTCCGCAGGCGGATTGATCTGGTCCCAGATCAACGGCAGAATTATCATTAAATATTTCTAGAAAAACGGCAGAATCAAAGCGTTCATCAATATCATCTGCAATTATTAATTTAACTGTATAAGAGGTGTTGGGTTGCACATCAAAAGAGGCAGTTAAAGGAATCGTTCTTCCCTTAAAATTGGTGTCACCCACAGCATATCCTTCAAATGCATCAACGTTTAATGCCCCACAGAATCCTTCAATGTTATCTCTTATGGTACTAGTGCCTATAAATTGTTGTGTATCTGGGGTTTTGGCAATATTTACAAATGGATCTGAACTATTGGTTTTTTTTACTAACAGCAAAAATACGTCTGAAAAATTACAAGGATATTCTTGCTGATATTCATCTGAAGCAAAAATGTAATTAAAACTCAAAACGTTTGATGTTGAGACAATCTCAAATTCGATACTGGTAGCATTTAAGGTTTGGGTTAAGCCAATTTGATTTTCAATATCCGATGCAGTGGGCCAACTGATATCCCCAGCACTCATGGACTCTGTTGCGGTTTCATCGGTAATAGCTTGAACGCTTCCGGTTGAAAGGACAATCCCTGATTGAAATGGAAATTCTGATGCCCCTTTAGTGAAAGTTCCAAAACTCTGAAGCCCATTAATTGCTCCATTAACGCTAGAGTTAACATTGGATAACTCTACACAATCGCCAGGAAATAAATTTTGAATAAGGCCTTGCGGATTTGAGACCGAATTGACTTCAATCAACTGAGCATGACTTATTGTTGAACCAATAAGAACTCCCAGGAACATAACGATATGACATATAACCCTCACCACAAGTAGATAGTCAGAAAAATCATTGCTTTTCTCAAAGTTAGATAATTCGGGATGCAATTATAGAGTATTAAGCTGATTAAACGCTTATGGGATCAATAATTATGTTCAATGGTGGTATAAATAAGACTAACGGCGTAGAGCGAAATGCCCTTTAACTTTGAAATTTTCGTTATTCTTAATAACATTGGCTGAGAACCAATAGTCACTGGCAGGCATATTATTACCGTTGTATTGCCCATTCCAGCCATCGCTATCCGAATTAAGAATTGCCATTAACTTACCAAACCTATCAAAGATTGAAATGGAGGTTCCAGGTATTGTTTCGATGCCTGTAATATGCCAGGTATCGTTGTTGCCGTCCCCATTTGGGGTGAAAAATTTTGGTGCGTCGACAACAATGACTGTTCGGGTAACTGACGCACAACCATTATTATCAAAAATAGTGACAGTATGCACCCCCAAACTGACATTCTCAAATATTGGAGATTCTTGCAGTGGGCCGTTATCAAGGCTGTACAAATAATCTCCGGATCCGCTAACCGAAATAATAATGTTATTTGGATCCGAGAAGTCTACTGTTTCAATAACATCTACAAATGCGGATTCTGAAGAAATCACCTCAAAAGTCCTGGTGGTTTGACAACCAAAAGCGGAAGTAAGCGTAACTGAATAGTCTCCGATAGCAGTGATATCAATACTTGAAGTCATTGATCCGTTCGACCAGAGATAAGTTTCACCATCAGCTCCTGTGGAAGCATCAACGGTAAGAAATCCTATATCGGTACAGAGGGTTTGCTGAGGAATGTCAATATTGGGTCGAGGTCGCACGAAAGTCGTGAACGAAACAATGGAGTAGCAGCCAGTAAATGTTTCTTGTAGGCGAATAAATAGCATTTCTTGGTCTGATGCCCAATAGGTAGAAGGAAGAGGGTTGACATCCGATTCTGCATTATCTAGACTATTGTAATATGTCACTGTATGAAGATCGGGATTCAACCCGGTTAAAATTGACATGGTTTGTTCACTAAAATTAAATGCCGCTAAGCCATCAAAATCATCATCACAGGTTTCCAGATCACTTATGGGTCCTGGTATGGGAGCTTCATTGATTATCAGTTGGAAAGGGTGTACAATAAAGCAACCAGTTGTGTTTGCACTTAATCTTAAATACAATACCTCATTTATATTTTGATAAGGATATAATAAAGGCAATGGGTTAGTATTATTATTTGCATTATCAAGAGTATTGAAATAGCTAATAGTTACCTCATTCGTGTTTCCCAAGAAAGCTAGATCACTTACCTCTTGTAAGTTCACTGTACTCTCATAATTACCACAAATTTCATAACTGCCAAAGTCTTCAATTAGTGGTGGTAGATTGACCCGGAGGGGAATTGGGACATATGAATAACAATTACTTATGGTATTGATGATTTTGATATAAACAGTTTCTTCAAGATCTTGATTTATATAATTTGTAGGATCTGAGATACGATTTGAACTGGATTCAAGATCTGATAATGACGGATAGTACTCAATGTCAATGTTGTCCTGTCGAATACTTAACACTTCAGTTTCAACAAGGGTGAGATCCCAACTGATTTGACCATCGTAGTCCGTATCACAATTTTCCAAGCTCGGTGCTGGGTTTATTAATGGAAGTGCGACCACATTCATTTCAAAACCTTCCACCATATAGCATCCCTCCTGGTTTTCAATTCTAGCAAAAATAGGTTCAGGATTTATGGCGTTGGTGAAAATTAGGGGATGGGTATTTGTATTGTTTTCCGCGTCATTTAGAGTGGGATGGAAGGAGACGGAAAGATTATCCGAACCTTCATTTTCAATTTGCAAAATCGTTTCATTAAGGTCGATTGTAGCGATATTATCCAAAACATTATCATTGCAAACGAAGATATCTGAAGGTTGTGAATAAACCGGTAGTGGTCTAACAGAGAGATCAAAGTTTCCAGTATTGAAGCAGTTGGTATCTGTTTCGTTTTCAATGCGGTAGTAAATAGTTTGAGGATTACTATTATTTTGATAGCTAATACTACTATCAATAGGATTGTTCCCAGAGATAGCATCCGTAGGGTTTAAGAAATAAAGAACCCTTTTATCTGATTGACCATTTAGTATCTCATCATCCTTTTCGCTTAGTACAAAATCGGCGATATCGATACCAGTAGTTGCACAATTAACAAACGGAGAAATGTCAGAAATTAAAGGAGAGGTATTCACATATACTTCTAAAAGAACAACTTCATAACATTGGGTCATGTCATCACTTACCTTAATGTAAATGAGGTCGGTTTCGGTTTGAAAGTTAGTACTATTAAGGATGGGGTTTAAATCAGATTCTGCGTCTTCCATTGATAGAAAATATGAAAAACTTAATCCGGTGGTGTTAGACACAATTTCAGTTTCTTTGGATGTCAGATCAACCTGTTCAACACCATTGCCATCTAGGTCGCAAATGGTTAAAGGCGTTGGATTTAAAGGATCAGGTGTGTTTATAATACTGACGTCAATATAAGTGACAGCAGCACAATCAGTAGCCGTGTTTTCAATTCTAACATAAAGTCTTTGTGGGTTAGAAGTATTGAAAATAGTACCTGCAATAGCGTTGTCATTGCTTTCTGCATCTTCCATGGTGTAATAATATAAAACTGTACCAGGATCAATTCCTTGAAGTGCTTCCTGATCAAGATCTGCCAGAATTATTTCTGTTGTACCATCATTTATGGAGTCGTCACAATAATCAATCGAAACTGGATCTACTCGTGTAGCATTGTTTATAAGTAACGTAACTTCTACTGTTGTTGAACAATTTTCACTAGTTAGTTCAGCATAAATAATATCCTGTCCACCAATGACCTGATATGGAAGGCTATCATCTAAAGGATTTGTTTGATTTAACAAATCTGTTGTGTTAGCATACAGTTCAACATTAAGGTTGAGGAAACCTTGAGCTACCTCCTCTTTTACTAATTGAAGGTCAAAATCAGCCACTCCATCATTGGAACTGTCATCACATATATCACTGGTAAACACATCTGAAAAGGCGTTATTCAATAGGTTTACATGAAGTTCTACCGCCGAAATAGTTGGGCATTGCGAAGAGTCGTCCACAAAGCGGATATATATAGTTTCAACATTTGGATTGTCATTTTGATAGTTAGCAGGATTGGAAATTGGATTGATTCCTTGTTCGGCATCTGAATAACTTTGATGATAAGTCACCGTAACATCTGTTAAACCATTAAGCAAATCAGTAACAACTGAGGTCAAGTCATAGGTGTAGGTATCAAATTGTTCATTGGGATCAATACAAAGGTCTATAAATGCACCTGCACTAGGAATATCTAATGCTTGTTGAAAGGTAATGTCAAATGAGGTGGTATTAATACAACCAGTAACGGTATTCTCCAGACGAACATAAATAGTTTCAGAAACGTTGGCATTATCATATGGGATGTTCAATGGAGCCAAATTATCGATTGCATCATTTTCTGTGGAATGATAGCTAACCACAATATCTGGATTGTTCTCACTTAAGCTGGCATCAAAGATGGATAAATCTATAGTCGTGAATTCTTCTTCAATCTGATTTTGGCATGCCAAAACAGGTGGTATGTTAACTGCTGTAGGCAAAGGGTTTACTATTAGATCAAATGTTGGAAAAGCGAGACATCCAGTATCTGAATCCTCCATTCTAACATAGATTGTTTGAGGAGAAGCAATGTTCTGATACAAGGGGTCAATAGGATTAATATTATTAATGGCATCCTCTGAGGTTTCGAAGTAGAGTACAGTGTATGTTGCCGGAACTACGGCATCTAACAGTTCTGATAATTTATCATTAAGATCAAACATTTCCAATCCATCATTACTAGTATCATCACATACTTGAATGTCGCTAATAGGACCTGCGGATTGCTCTTGATCAATGGTAACTACAATAGTATCTTCAAGGACACATGTACCACTGCCTAAAGGCGAATTCACTACCACACGATACGCACCACTTTCATTAACACTTAAAGTGGGTTCTGATGAGCTTACTAGAGCATTGCCATCTAAAAACCATTCATATATTGAAAGATCATTACCGGTATCTGCATTTAGAATAACTTCATTGGCACAGGTACTGATATCTGGTCCCAGATCTACGGTCGCATTAAAACTATTCCCTTCAATAAAAACAGCAGAATCAAATTGCTCGTTGGTATCATCGGCGATAATGAACTTGATAAGATAAGGGGTGTTTGGCTCTATGTTAGCTGTAGCTGTAAGAACGGTAGTTCTTCCGTTATAGTTCGTGTCTCCGATATTATACCCTTCAAAATATTCTTCATTTGAGGCTTCACAGAAGCCCTCTATAGTATCATGAATGGTATTGGTATTGACATTAATATTAGTTCCAGGAATCTTGGCAATGTTTATAAAATTATCAGACGTTCCTGCTCGTTTAATAAGAATAGCAAAACCATCCGAATAGAAGCATGGGTATTCTTGTTGATACTCTTCTGATGCCAGAATATAATTAAACTGAATGGTGTTGACTGCAGAGACAAATTCAAACTCAAGGGTTGTAGCATTGAGTGTATTTGAAATATTCAGTGTGTTTTCAAGATCTGCGTCGGTCCCCCAGGATGGTGTTCCATCGTTTAAAGGGTTGGAAATAAATCCATTTCCAGAAGAGTTAACATTCCCTGTTGTAAGAACTACACCATTAGAGAAAGGGAAATTAGAATTGCCGGAAGTGAACCCTCCATAACTAGATAAACCGTTAACGGCACCGTTATGAGGAGAAGCTATGTTTGAAGTTTCAACACAGTCTGTACCTAATAATCCTTCAACCAAATCTACCAGGGATATGTTGGTATCCGTAGTAATTTGTTGAGCATTTACGGTTGGTGCTATTAAAACCAAAAACAGAAAAAAGAGTCTAATCTTTTTCATTTTTCTGAGGCAAAAAAACCCCCTAATCCTCTATTGAAACTGGACAAGGGGGCTCAAACTAAAAAAAAATCCCAAAAAATGGGATTTATAGAGATGAGTTGTTAAAATCTAAAGGTCAACTACATATAAATAGGAAAAATCTTATATAAATCAGCGCCTTAGAGCAAAATGGCCTGTTACTTCAAAGGCTATTTCTCCACGTTGTACATAAGCTCTAAACCAATAGTCATTAGCTGCTAATCGTGAACCATTAAAAGTTCCATCCCAACCAGGTGTATCCCAAGCGAGTCTAGTGATCAATTTACCATATCGATCATAAATATAAATTTCAGTACCAGGCAAGGTTTCAACCCCCGTAATATGCCACGTATCAAACTGCCCATCGTTATTAGGCGTGAAGAATTTGGGTGCATCAATTACTAAAACTTCTTTGGTAATAGGAGCACAACCATTAAGGTCAATTATTGTTATAATATGGTATCCTAGGGATACGTGTTCGAAGACATTTGATTCTTGAGGCTCTCCATCATCCAGAATGTACAGATAATCTCCAATACCACTGACGGTAATTGTGATGTTATTTGGATCTGAAAAGTCGAGTACTTCCGTAAACTCCACAGTAGCTGATTGGGATTCTGAAACATTGAAATTTTCAGTTGTGGAACATCCATTTACAGTGGTGACCGTGACCCAGAAATCGCCCATTTCTGTAATTTCAATTTCTTTTGTGGTCTCACCAGTTGACCATAAATAGGAATCAGATGTAACTCCAGTATCGGCACTTACCAGAAGCGGAAGGTTGTCGATACACACAACTTGATCACCAATATCTAATATAGGTAGTGGGTTTACAAAGACCATAAAACTTGTAGTCTGATAACAGCCTGATGCTATATTTTCTACTCTAACAAAAATCACTTCTCCATCGGTTGCCAAATAGTTGAGGCTAAGTTCATTTAGGTCTCCGTCAGCTTCGTCTTGAGACTGGTGTAAGGAAACATTGAAGTTATTAGGATTTTGAAAACCTAAGGCCTCACTTAATGTATTGGTCAAGTCAACTTCAAGTTGACCATCGTAATTATCATCACAGACCTCAATGTCATTTGGACTATAAGCAGCAGGTCTTATGTTAACAATTAAGTTAAAGTCATAAATACTGAAACAACCTGTAATCAAATTGTCAACTCTTACAAATAAAGTTGTATTAATACTCGTTAATAAGTAATTAGTATCCAATTGATTTAGTGAGTTCTCAGCGTCTCCTAAGGAATTATAATATGATAATTCAAACTCCACTGAATCAGTTACGACTAGGTCATTTATATCAGTTAAGTTCACATATTCATCCAATTTGGCACAGACCTCATATTCGACAAAGTCGTTAATAGCTGGTGGTGAATTTAAAATCAACTCTAGAGGTAAAATAACATAGCAATTAGATATGGTATTTGTTACCCTGATGTAAACCTCGTTATTATCAATATTGTGATTGTAAGATTGTGGATTTTCAATAGCATTGGATCCAAGTTCGGCCTCCTCTAAAGTAGTGTGGTAGGTTACCACAATATCGTCTTGTCGTATATCAAAAATATCAAACTCAGATGCGGTTAGGTCAAATATTTCAGTTCCGTCAGCATCGATATCACATTGAACTAAGGCATCTGGAATTGAAACAGTGGGTGCCTGGATTACCGTAAATGCAAATGAGGTAATGGATTTACACTCTGTACCGTCGTCTATTCTTGCAAAAATCTGCTGTGGATTGATGGTGTTTTCAAATCCAGAATCAATTGGATTTTCCCCGGATATAGCATCATCTTCGGACAAATGATAGGTGATGAGTTGAATTTCAGGATGACCGTTTGAGATTTCTGCTGATGTGGAGCTAAAATCTATAGGTTCACTACCATTATTACTAATATCATCACAGACGATGATGTTTGTTGGGATATTAAACTCAGGGTTTGTACTTACATATATTTCAAATGAGCCCGTATCATAGCAAGAGGTATCAGTAATATTTTCTAATCTTACATAGATGGTTTGTGGGTTGCTTGTATTTAGAAATGGGTTGTTTTTGTCGATTGCGTTTACTGCATTGTCTGCATCGGCTTGAGTTAGATGGTAGGAAGTTACTTTGCCAATTTGAGAACCAATGATTTCATCATCTCGGGTTGCAAATATAAAGTCAGCAATCCCATCACTAGAGTCTTCACAGATAAGATATTGATTGACAAGACCATTATCTCCAATAACAGGAAACGTATTGACTATGATATTAAGTTCTTCAATACTATGGCATCCAGTGATTGAATTTTCAACTCTAATATAGATAACCTCGGTTTCAGCATTGTAACTATTTAGTTCGGCAATTTCTTCTGCACCGCTATTGGCATCTGATTCTGAATTGTGAAAGCTGATGCTACGATCTTCTGTAGAACTTACTACTTGCGAAATGATGGAGTTTAAGTTTATTTCGAAAAAACCATCAAGGTCCATATCGCAGATAACAATGTCATCAGGAGCCGTAGTTTCAGGGGCTAGTTGTACCACAACTTCAAAGGAATTACTAGAAGAACAACCTGTATTATTGGCAGTAATTCGTGGATATAAGGTATATGGATTTGACGTGTTAGTATAGAATTGTGGTAATGCATTGGTATTAGATGCTGCATCTTCAGGGCTTAAGAAATAGCTAACTGAAAATGAATCATCACCAAATGTCACATCCTCATCAAATTGAGATAAATCTATGGTTGTAAGACCATCTTGGTCTTCATCACAAACGAACAATGTTTCAACAGATTCAAATTCAATTACAGGGTTAATTATCAAATCAAACGCTGCAGTATCTGAACAAGTATCACTATACAAATTGATGTAAATGGTCTGAGGGTTCGAAGTATTAACAAAGACCTCATTAACGTCGATAGGATTAACCTCATTATCTCTATCTTCCTCTGTTAAATGGAAGCTTATAGAAACGTTTGGAAGTCCATTGATAATCGTCTGAGCAATTGAATTGAAATAAAACTCTTCTTCTCCATTTCCATCTTCATCACACGCCCCAAAATTTCTTATGTTGGTTCCGGTTAGTAATAAGTTCGTATGAAGTTCTATAGGTGCATAAGTGAAGCAACCAGAGTTGATCGCTTCAATTCTAATGTAGACTACTTGGACATTCGCTTCAATGTTGGCATATGCCACTTCATTTTCTATGGGATTTGTGTTGTTTTCCACATCCTCAATCGATTCAAAAAATGAAATGTTATATCCTGTTGTGTTAGCAATAACAGTAGGTATTATGCTTGTGAGATCAAATATAGCGTTGCCGTCATGATCATCATCACAGGCGTCAATAAATAAAAGTTCTTCTGAGTTTATGGTTGGCTCATCAATGATGTCAATTATAAAAGATGTTGTATTGTAGCAGCCCGTATTTGGATATAAAATACTTACATAAATGGTCTCCGTCCTATCCGTATTAACATATGGGAGTAGTAAAGGGTTGGTTCCATTCTCAGCATCTGATAAATTGCTGTGATAGTTAACGATTAACTCTGTATTTCCATTGGTAATTTCGTCATTTTTAGAGCTAAAGTCGATGGCAATCTGACCATTTAATTCTGCCGGGGCACATAAGTACATTGGTTCTGGCGTAGAAACTTCTGGTAGCGCTTCAACAACCAGATTTAGAGTTGAGTAAATTATACACCCGCTGTTTAAATCCTCTATTCTTGTATGAATCGTTTGTGGATTGGATGTATTATTAATAGCTGTTTCAATCCGGTTAAGGTTTAATTGAGCATCTTCACTACTATAATGGAATGATATGTCATAATCGGAAGCCATAACAGACTCCAAT
Organism: Winogradskyella aurantiaca; assembly: GCF_003362725.1. Taxonomy (GTDB): domain Bacteria; phylum Bacteroidota; class Bacteroidia; order Flavobacteriales; family Flavobacteriaceae; genus Winogradskyella_A; species Winogradskyella_A aurantiaca. The sequence goes on along the minus strand of NZ_QKTV01000005.1, from coordinate 172,234 downwards.
ACTTCCTGAGTTTTACTACTCAAATCAAAATTTTGAATGCCATTGTTGTTAGTATCACATAATATGTAATCTGAAACTGGATCTGCATTTTGAGCGGTATCAATAATTAAATTGATTTCATCGCTTAATACGCATTCTGAATTATTTAGTGGGATTCTAACTTCAACAAGATAAGTACCAGACTCAGAGGCTGAATATGTTGGTCCGTTAGCATCTGTGATTTCTTCATTATTTAGAAACCAAGTATAGCTAGCGTTTGAGTTATTGATATTTCCATCTAACAAGACTTGCGAAGCACATGTTTGAAAATCAGGACCAAGATCTATAGTTGACCCAAAACTATTTCCTTCTATAAAAACTGCAGTATCGTAGTTGGTGTCATTATTGTCAGCTACAATTAATTTAATTTCATATACCTCATATGGCACGATATTAGCAACGGCAGTTAAGACCTCAGTGCGTCCGTTAAAATTGGTGTCTCCCATGTTGAAACCGGCAAAATATTCAGCATTTTGTGCCTCACAAAACCCATTTATCTCAGGTCTTATTGTCATCGTATTTACCGGAGTAGTACTGTTAGGGACAAGGGCAATATTTTCATAGGGATCATTAGTCCCAGCTCTTCTAATTAAAAAGGCAAATCCATCTGAAAATGCGCATGGAAAATTGGCATAATATTCTTCAGATGCAAGTATGTAATTAAATTCTATTCTGTCTGATATTGATGAGAATTCAAATTGAACCGTTGTAGCATTTAGTGTATTACCTATCCCAAGAGCCGCTTCAATTGCTGGATCAGTACCCCAGGCATAATTCCCTGATGTTATAATCCCATTGTCTTGGCCATTTCCAACTCTTGAAACCTCTCCAGATGATAAAACAATTCCATATTCGAATGGGAAATTAGATTCAGCCTTCTCAAAGTAACCATAACTAACTAGATTATTGACACTTCCATTTACAGGGGATGTGACGTTTGTCGCTTCAACACAACCTGTGACAAGGTGGGTTTGAATTAATTGTTCTGGAGTTAAGGTATCATCAACACTTATCTGTTGACCGAAGGTTATTCCGCAGACCAACATAAGTAGGTAGAAGAGGGAGCATTTAGAGCATTTCATTTTAAAGCGGTTAAGGTTTAATATTTCAAGAGATAGATTTGAGGGACTTGCTAGCTCTTTCTTAATTCTTTCGAAAAGTAGAACTGTATTCTACGAAATGCAAAAAAAACCGATGAAATACACTAAATATTAACATATTTAGCCCATTTGGATCAAATTTTCGTCCAAATGGGTACTATTTTGATGTGGTATAGCTATTTGTTTTATCTCATTTATTACATTCTGTTTTAACGTCTTAAGGCAAAATGTCCTTTCACCTGGAACTCAATATTATCTTTTTTCACATCAGCTATGTACCAATAATCAGTCGCCGGTAATCGTAATCCATTGTAGTTTCCATCCCACCCATCAGAATCATAACTTAGGGTTTCTATATGCTTACCCCTACGATCAAATATTTTTACGATTGTACCTGGTAGGGTTTCGACACCTATAATATGCCAGGTGTCAAAATCTCCATCGTTATTTGGTGTGAAAAATTTTGGTACATCAATAACAAGAACTTCTTTAGATATGTTTGCACAACCGTTGAGATCAATAATTGTTACAATGTGGTAACCAAGAGAGACATTATTGAAAACATTTGATTCCTGAGGTTCTCCATCATCCAGAATATACATATAGTCGCCAATGCCTTCAACTTCGATTGTGATACTGTTGTTTTCCGAAAAGTCTAGTATCTCAGTGAAGACTATTGTTGCCTGTTCTGATTCAATAACTGAAAAATACGCAGTAGACTGACATCCAAATGGTGTTGTAATTGTAACGGAATAATCTCCAATTTCTTCAATTATTACCGAAGGGGTGGTTTCTCCTGAAGACCATAAATACGTGTCATTACTGTTTCCTGTATTTGCGTCTACCTGGAGAGGTAAATTTTCTCTACATATAACCTGATCTGTGATATTAGTAATAGGTCTTGGAGGATGAATTTCTATTTCAAATTCAGTTATGCTATAACATAAGGTAAATACATTTTCAATTCTGGCGTAAATAATGTCGCCATCTTGCGCATAATGCATCTCTTCAAGCATGTTGTTACCCAATAGAGCGTCATTTTCCGATCTATAATAGGTTACAAGAAGGTTATCTCCATTTTGATTACCAATTACGAACTCTGTTTGATTACCAAGATTGAATAAGCTCTGCCCATCTTGATCATCATCACAATCTTCCATCATTGGTGGTTGAAAGGCAACAGGTACCTCATTAATTACAACATTTACTTCTGTAATAATACTACACTGGGTAGAAAGGAATTTTACATTAGCAAAAATTTGGAAGTTATTAGTTTGATAATTGTAGTTTGTTGGAAGGCTGTTAATTTCATTTTCAGCATCTGATTGATTCAAAAAGTAATTTACCAATACATCAGGACCACTTTCAACTAAAATATTATTTGTAATATCTGATAATAGAATCGTATTAGAAGGATTTTGACATAGATCGACCTGATCAAAATCAGTAATTAGCGGTGGTGAATTGATTTCAATTTCCAAAGGAACTACACTGTAACAGTTGGCATCTGTATTTTCAACCTTTATAAATACTGTTTGAGGGTTACTAAAGTTAGTATATGAAGTTGGATTTATAATAACCCCAGTGTTATCCTCAAGGTTTTCGATAGATTCAAAATAACTAATCGAGTTATTTCCAGTTGTTGAAGACAAAATGTCTGATTCGAAGATTGTAAGATCGATTGCCAAGGTTTCATCATAATCTGTATCACAAACCACAATTGGTGATGGTGTCTCAGGGTGTGGATGTATGATTACTTCAAAATTTACAATACTAAAGCAACCAGTATCCCTATTCTCCACCCTGGCAAAAAACATCTCTATATGATTAGCATTGACTAAATCGGGTAAGGGATTTGTGCCCGATTCTGCATCACTCGATGTTTTATAATAGCTTACAGCAAAATCATCTGAACTTAAACCATTTAGGATTTCAGAATCATGGTTTGAAATAAATATACCTTCAATACCATTGTTAGTGCTGTCATCACATACCTCAAATGGATTTGGGTTAATTACCTGTGGGTTTTCATTCACTATTATGGTTATTGGCTGAATAAAATAACATTGCGTCTGAAGGTATTTAACTCTGGCGTACACGATGTCATTTGTGGTATTATATGTGTAATTAGTATTTAGTACATTGGTTTCTTGCTCAGCATCTACTTGAGATTGGTAGTAACTAATGATAATACCATTAGAATCATTGACAAGAACTGAACTGATGTCTGAAAGAAGAAATGAGTTTGTTTCATTTTCGCAAATCTCATATGCGCTTATTTGATTTAGCACTGGTGGTAAATCTATTTGGATCTGCATCGGTACAACAGAACTGCAATTCGCATCTAGGTTTGAAACCTTAATGTATACCGTTTGAGGGTTAGAAAAATTAGTGTAAGTATCAGGATTACTAATTGGAGCCGAATTGTCTTCCAATGCCTGAAGTGACTCATAATAAGTGAAATTTAAATTTCCAGTGGTAGTAGACGCTATGTCCGCTTCTTTAACAGTTAAGTCAAGCGCTGTAATGCCGTCATAATCATTATCACAACCCATTAATGGTTCAGAAAGTGTAGGGTGTGGTCTAACTATAATCTCAAAACTTCCAATATTGAAGCAACTGGTTACATTATTTTCAACTCGTACATATATTATCTCATTATGCGTCGCATTATAAATGTTATTTAAAGGAGCAATACCATTAATTGCATTTTGTTCTGACTGGTAATAATAAACTGAAAATTGATTTGGATTCTGAGCTCCCAAGATGGCAGAATTTTGACTCAAGAGATCAACTATTTCAGAGGCATTATTTGATTCATCATCACATGTTTGAAGCGGTGGGGCCTGATTTACAATTGGATTTGGGTTTACAACCAATTGAAATTCATAGGTAGCCGCACAACCAGTTGATTCATACATCACTCTGGCAAAGATGGTATCATTATTTGATTGGTAAGTATAGTCAAGACTTAAATCGTTAGTACCATTTTGAGCATCAATTAAACTGCTATGGTAGGAGTATGATATGTTATTAGCTTCATCTGTAATGATGCTATTGACGGTTCCTAAATTGAAAGAGTTTTGTGGGTTGTCACAAATTTCAATTGTTTCAAATTCATTAATGACTGGAGGTACATCCACAAATAAGTTTATGGGGACTATAACAAAACAGTTACTTACCGTATTATTGATTCTGATGTAAACAGTCTGTGGATTCGAAGTATTACTATAATTTTCAGGATCAAAAATGATATCATCATCATTTTCTGCATCTTCATAGGATTCATGATAGCTAATAGCAATGTTATCTTGTCTAACATCTAAAATTTCTATTTCCGATTCTGTTAAATCCCAGGAAACAAGACCGTCATAGTCACTATCACATTGATTAAGGTTGATCTCAGTTTGAGTCACTTGGGGAACCTGTATTACATTGATTTCAAAATTCGTAATGGTATAACAAGCCGTACCATTAGTAATCCTAACATAGATTTGTTGAGGGTTTGATGTGTTTACGTAGTTTAAGGGAAGAGGTGCGTTACCATTTTCCGCTCCATTAAGAGTGCTATGAAATGTTACACTTAAATTATCATTAATGCCATTTTCAATTTCAGTGACTTTTGAATTAAAGTCAAAAGTGCTAATCCCATCATTTGAGATATCATCACAAATAAAAATATTGGATGGTATATTGTAATTAGGTGTGGCTCCAACTTCAATATTAAATGACGTCGTGACATAGCAATTGATATCATCGTCGTTTTCGATTCGCACATATATTGTCTGAGGGTTCGAAATATTCTGATAAGGATTGTTTTTGTCGATAGAATTTATTCGGTTATCAGCATCGAATTCTGATGTAAAGTATAGGACTTCTTTACCATTTTGACCATTTCTAATCTCATCATCCTTGGTGCTGAATACAAAATTACCTACACCTGTATTCAAATTATTACAGACGATATAATCGTCAATAGGAGAGGCAATTGGAATCGTGTTGACTCTAATTCTGAATTCGGCAATATTGTAACATCCGTTAGTTACACTTTCAACCCTGGCGAAGAAACGTCTTCCATTAGTTGAAAAGTTGGTAGGATTTGTTATGGCATTCACATCATTCTCTGCAGCATTTCTGAAAAGAAAAAAGTCGATATCCAGATTAGTAGTATTTGATGTAATTAAGGGTATATAATCTTCAAGATTAACTGTTACGATACCATCTTGATCCATATCGCAAATGTACTGGTCACTTAAGTTGTTGGCAGTGGGCGACGGAATAACTGATATGTTAAACGAGTTAACCGAGGTACAACCTGTTAGATCTTCGGTGACGCCATAATATATGGTTTGAGGGTTAGCAATATTATCATAAAAATTTCCGAGACTGTTGGCATTATTTAAGGCGTCTGTTTCAGTTTCATAATATTCAACAGAAAAGCCAAAGGCCCCATTTAAAATGGCGTCGTCAAATTGTCGAAGTTCAATTGATGTATAACCGTCCTGGTCGTCGTCACAGTATTCGACGTTTCCTATGGAAGGAAACTCTGTAATAGGTGTTAATATGAGATCAATATCCTCCAGAATAAGGCAGTCTGTACTTTGTATTCTAACCCAAAGTGTTTGTGGACTTGATGTTGGAAAAAACGGAATTGTTGGATCAAGAGCATTGCTATTTGTATCTCGATCAATTTCACTTAGGTGAAAGCTGATTGATACATCTGGAATACCATTGATTATTTGTAGAGCAATATCATTGAGATTGAAAGCCTCGGAACCGTCGTTATCAATATCACATTGACTAAATTCATCCGTAACTGTCTCAGTTAGTAAAAGATTAGTGTGTATCTCAATTTCTCTAACAATAAAACAGCCAGTAGCATCGTCTTCCACTCGAACATAAATCACTTGTTCATTGGCGATAATGTTCATGTAAACTGAAGGGTCAGTTATAGGGTTGGTATTTGTAAATGCTTCTGAATAACTTTCATGAAAGGTTAGAGTGACACCCGCCAAACCATTTAAAATATCATTGGTGACAGAGGTTAAATCAAATATTGCGTAACCATCGAAATCTGCGTCACAAGCATCAATAAAAATAGGATCAAGATTAATATCTGGAACCGGTGTAACCCTAATGATTAATGATGTATTGTCATAACAACCTGTGACAGTATTTTCCAAACGAATGTAAATCTCTTCATTAGGGGAATTATTGACATATGGCATTGCTATTGGATTGTTTCCAGTATTAGCATCCGAAGGAGTATAGTGATAACTTACTACAGTATTGGGTTGACCATTGGCAATCTGATTGTTTAATGTACTTAAGTCAATTTCAGTTACTCCATCGGCGTCATTATCACAGATATCTATCTCGCTTGGCGCATTGGCCACGGGAGGACTATTAACGACAAGTTGAAAGCTTGAAAAAGCTAAACAACCATTGTCTGTATCCTCAATTCTTACAAATATTAATTGCGGGTTAGAGGTATTTTGTATTTGGCCATTGATGGCATTAGTATTACTTATGGCTTCTGCATTGGAGTAATGATAGGAAATAGCATAATTGCCAGCTGGCACAGCGTCTAATACCTCAGAATTATGTTGCGTTAAATCAAAAAACTCAAGCCCGTCATTACTAGGGTCATCACAAACATTAAAGTCTGGAATCTGCTCTGCGGGCTGAGTGGCACTTAGATTCACGTTAATACTGTCTTCAATAGGACATAGTGAACCAGAAACGGGAATTTCAACAACCACCTTGTAATTACCAGATTGTGTAACGTTTATAGAGGGTTGGTTAGCACCTGGAATCAATACATTATTTAAGTACCAAGAATATATGCCATTGCTATTTTGCAGGTCAGCTGTAAGATCAACATTGCTGGCACATGTTGTAATATCTTCTCCAAGGTCAACGGTAGCGTTAAAACTCTTTCCTTCGATGAAAACCGCAGAATCATAATTTTCATCTGTTTGATCGGCAATTACTAGTTTTATAGTGTACTGAATATTAGGTGTCACCACCGCGGTAGCAGTAAGGACTTCAGTTCGACCATTGAAGTTGGTGTCTCCCAGATTATAACCATCAAAATACTGATCATTTTGTGCGCCACAGAATCCAACAATTTCATCATGAACCGTATTGGTATTCACTGGTATTGTGGTACCTGGAACCAATGCAATATTTTGCCATGGGTTATTGGTTCCTGCTTCGCGAATTAAGAAGGCAAAACCATCGGAATATAAACAAGGGAAATTTGCAAAATACTCCTCAGAGGCCAGAATATAATTGAATTGAATTTGATTTGTAACTGAGACAAAATCGAATTGGATAGCAGTTGCGTTAATCAGGTTATTTATACCAGTTACGTTTTCAAGGTCGGTGTCAGTGCCCCAATTAGTCTCTCCTTCGTTTAGGATTTCGCCATTTGGAACATTACCCCCTGATCTAACATTACCTGTTGATAGTACAATTCCATTTTCGAATGGGAAATTAGAACCGCCTCTCTCAAAATAACCGTAAGAAGCAAAACCATTGACATTTCCATTTACTGGTGAACTTATATTGGATATTTCAACACATCCTTCTATAAGATTTTCTTCGATTAACTGTTGTGCATTAAAGGAGTCAACAATGGACACTTGTTGTCCGAAGGCAGGGATAACCCATAACACCAATATTTGCACAAGCCATGCAATCCTTTTCATTGTAAGTAGGTTAAGTTTATGCTCTTTTATTGGTCTGTGATTATGTTGGGGCAGAATCACATACCGTTATTAAGAGATGCCCAAAATATTAAAAATAAGTTTAAAAGCAATAAAAATGCGATAAAAAGACAATAATATTAACATATTTAGTAATTTACGTACACCCAGCCTGCTATTGGTCGATATTCTGGATCCTTAAGATTAAGTACGTAATAATAAGTTCCAACTGGAACTCTATTACCTTGATTAGTAATGCCTTGATTGGCAAATCCATCCCATTTGATGTTGTTGTCTCCTTTAAACACCAGGGTGCCATTTCGATTATAAATCAAAAGTTCGTGATTGACAAAAACGTCGTATAAACCACTGATATTAAAGAAGTCATTGAGTTGATCAGAATTTGGAGAGAACCCTTCAGGAATTTCTGGAGGACAATTTTCAACAACTAGACGAAATGCAAATAATTCATAACAAGGGGGGGATTCTACGCGCATTATGATGAGTTGTGGATTGCTTTCATTTTCGTAATTGAAAGGGTTCTCAATCATATTTTCTCCCAATCTGGCGTCGTTTTCAGACTTATAAAAACTGATGTCTTCAATCGCGACATCTATGTCTTCAGGGATAGCCTCATACAGATTATAAAGACTTATTTCAAACCCCAAATTACAACCCAATAAATCTTCAAGTAATACTGTATCGGGAATTTCCAAAAGCTCAAATAACTTTGAATCGGTGTTGTTGTCTTCATTTATTTCAGTTACAATACCGGTTCCATTTCCAATATCGTCAACCATTACATCTATTTCAATTTGTGTTTCTTCACCAGGAATTATTAGTGATATCGAACTACTAATACTGCCGCCAATTGGAATGGAATCGTCGGTTTGGGTTTGTCCTACCAGTTCATTTTCGTAATAAAAAGAAATGGGAACATCAATAGGTAAAACATCTGTGCTATTTAAATTGTACACCGTATAGTCCAGAGTAATAGTTCTGTCTCCACAAAGTATATCGGTATTATCAAGTGAGATAGTTGCATCGGGTAATTGACTGTTTAAAACAGTTATGATAGAGTTGACCATCACAAAATCTTGTCCAGATGTTAAACTAATATTCGCAGATGAATCACCAATGCTGATATTGTCCTGAATACTATAAACATCTAAATCCATGTTATAAAGTAAACTGGAATTTGTAAAAGAATTGGTTCCGTTAAAGGCATTATCTGCTGGATTAAGTGGAAGATTGCTCAAGACCGTATTGTTAATAGCTAATTGTTCGGTCACAGCAAGAGCAGAGTCTCCCTCCCAAGCAATAAAGCCGATTTTAGCATTTTCATTGTCTAAAACATTTAAATTATCCAGAGTTATGTTAAGCTCTGAGGGGACACTTTCTAAACCGTCATAAATATTAACCTGATTAAGCGGTAAATCAGGATTTTCAAAAACAATTGCAATGGCCCATCCCGCAAAGTTTGTACCGGTAGGGCAATAGGGGCCAATGACATCGGTTAGATCAAGGTTAGAAAGTGAAAATGTCGATTGGCTTTCCTCTTTTACAAGATCTGTTACATCTGCAAATGCAGCGAAAAATATCCGATTGCTATCTAAGGCGTCACTAAATGTCCGTTCAGCCACAATAGTCGAATCATTTAGTGTCACTTCAAAATCTCCGGGACCAGATCCAGCCCAATAAAGGTAGGCTGCTACAATAGTTTCATTATCATTCAAGTTTAGTTCTGCCGAGCTACTTGTTAGAATATCACAAACTGAAAGAGGGCCATTTTCTTCGATGTTCATGGTATTTCCAATGGCTGTATAATCGTACCTCCCATTAAATTGTTGATAAAGGGTAACCTCCTGAGATAGTCCTTTGTGACAAGGGAATAGACAGAATATAATACAGAAGAAATAAAACAGATTCTTCATAGGATCTAATATGACTCTAAAATAAAGAATCTACCGTCTCAAGGCAAAATGTCCTCTCAGGGTTTCTCCGTTATTTAATACGGCTTTAAACCAATAATCAGACTCCGGCATGCGGCTCCCTTCGTAAGTGCCATCCCAGCCACTAGAATTTGGAAGTACAATGTGGATTAATTTTCCATACCGGTCGTAAATATAGATGGTGCCAGTGAAATTTATCCTGGAGCTTAAATTCTTCACTTTCCAGGTATCATTAACACCATCTCCATTAGGTGAAAAATATTTAGGAAAACCAGATACAGATACCAACTCTTCGCTGATTCCACAACCATTTTTATCTCTAATTCTTACGTTATATATCCCAACGGGGAGGTTATTGAAAATAGGATTTTCTGTAAACGCATCAATACCATCAATTGAATACTCGTATTCACCATCTCCGGATACTAAGACCTCTATGCTATTGTCGGTTCCTAAATCATTTATGATGATATCTTCAATGATTGGGTTTGAGGATGGTATGACTGTTATGGTTCGTTCAATTGGGCAATCAGTTCCATTGGATATTTGCACACTATATTCACCAGGCTGATTTATACTTATTGTTGGAGAGGTTGCACCTGTGTTCCATTGGTACTGGAATTCACTAATTTGTGCGTTGCTGAGACCTGTGTTAAGCTCTATTGGATTAGGAAAAATATCTTGGCAATAAATAAGTTCAACATTCAATGGAATATCTGGAGGACCTTCTATTAATAGTTCAACTTCTATGATGCCTTCACAATTTCCACCCGAGTCGACACGAGCATATACGATCTGATTAAATGCTGTTATGTTGGCGTAGGGAGAAACCAATTCTAATTCGTCTATTTGAGCATTTTCAAGTGTTTCATGAAACGTAACTCTATAATCACTACTGAAATTATCTAAAATTTGAGGTATCGTACTGTCAAGATCAAACGTGGAAAATCCATCAAATTCCCCTTCGGAATCGCAGTTTTTTAATACTATTTCTCGTCCTCCGTCACTTGGACTAACCACCAACTCAAGAGCGGCAATAGAAAAACATCCATCATCAACATTACTTACTGCAGCATAGATGGTTTGAGGATTTATGCGATTTCTAAAATCGTTCTGATCAAGCTCATTAATATTTTCTTGGGCCTCTTCAAGTGTTTCGTAGAACCTAACATTGACCTCTCGAGAATCCAAAACAAAGAGATCAATATATTTGTTTAACCTGAATGATGCTAGTCCATCATTTTCACTACCGTCACATTGATATGCTGTAGCATCTGTTACCTCAGGGGCATCGCTAGACTCAATTACCTCTGCATAACCAACATAACTACAATCATTGGAGTTAAATGACACTTCAACTCTATAATCACCTTCTACTGTTACCTCCAAGGAACTGGTATCACTATTTGTAATAAGGACATCATCTTTATACCATTTGTAAATAGCATCACTATCATCAGGTGCTGTAAGCATTGCAGATGACGCTCCACAGATAAATGCTTTACATTTGTCTAATGTGTTATTAGTGATTGTTATTAATTGGCTAAACCATTGCGGATTGTATTGAGGTAGGGTATTAGTAGCAATAACAGTTGAATCATCCCCAAAATTTAAAGCAAGCCCAAATTCATCATATACAAGATCTTCAAAATTTGCAGAAGGATTCTCAATGACACCAAGGGTATAATTGAATTCAGTTGCTTCTATAAGGTTTAACAACTCTCTGACATGATATATTTGTCCATTTGGTGCTAGCTGTATTGAACCCCCTCCAATGTATTCAAGTGTTTCATAAACAAGTTCACTTGAGGCATTAATACTAGAAATACTGGAATTCCATCGCCAAATTCTTGGGTTTCGTTCATAGCCCGAATCTGAATCTCGTTCAGTAGTTGCGTAAAGATATTTTCCGTCTTGTGAAAATTCAACACTAATTGCAAAATAATCTACAAGATCAAATCCAATTAACTCTGGTGGTATAGTTAAATTTATTGGGTTTGAAATAACACCTGTATTTGGATTTAGATCATAAATATAGAGACCCTTTGGGGAGCTATCAGTTATAACAGTGCTCTCAGCATTTGAATAGGTCATGGCTATCTTGTCGCCTGTTGGTGACACTTTCAAATCTGAAATGGGCGGTACAGAGTTTCCAAAAGCATAAAAACTCATAGGTACCTCTGGTATAGATGTTGAAACAACTGGATTAGAATCCACGCCATTTTCATCTAATTTAAAGGCATAAAACCGATCGAGAAAATGAGTAATGATCCAGTAAAATGAGCAGTCTTCTGATTTGACTGCGGTCAATTTTGAAGAGCACTTATAGGTGCTTTCTTCTGTATTATTGCTATTGTATGTAATTAGAGGTATTCTTTTTTGGGTAGCAATAATATCACCGTCTTGATTATTTAAATTTTTATCAATAACCGAGTATTCCATTCCATTTGAAGTAGTAGAACTCAGATCTATAGTAAAAATGTAATACAGATTCTCATCACCCGGTTTTGGGAGTATTAATGAGTTTCCATTTCCCGATAAACCACCGCCATTAGGAAGAGCAACATGGTTGCTATCATAAACGGTTAGCCCATTTGAATAAAATAAAAGGTTTCCAAATTCATCTGAGATGGAACTGTTGTTACTATCTAAATTAGTTGATGATGACTGGCCATCAAATAAAGGTGTTGCAGCACCCGTACACTGATCAAAATAGATACCTCCGTTATTATTGAAATAGAAAAATGCACCCTCATTTTGAGAATAGGATATGAGCGTTAGCCCAAGAAACAGGAATGTTAGGGTCTTTTTCATCATTGCAATAGATGTCTAAGATACCACTATATCTATTTTTCTACAAATTGCAGTAGGTCAGGGGCTTATTTCGCTAGCGTTTTAAAGAAAAATGGCTAGTGAATGATCTGCCATCTCCTAAAGTAGCAGTAAACCAGTAATCACTGGCTGGAAGCTTGGAACCGTTGTAATCTCCAGTCCATCCAGGACCACTTGGATCCAAGCTAATAATCAATTTACCATATCGGTCGAAAATATTTATGTTCCCTTCCAATTGGTTCCGTGAACTGAGTCCTTTTATTTGCCAAACATCGTTTACGCCGTCACCATTAGGTGAAAAGAATTTCGGAAATCCAATTACAGAAATATCCTGATCGATGACTCCACAGCCGTTTTTATCTCGCACATACAGTGTATATAAATCAGGTGGTAAATTGCTGAAAAAAGGCTCATCCTGATATGGTCCTTCAATTGAAGTCAATGAGAATTCATAGTCTCCCTCACCACTTACGCTAAAGGAAATACTATTGTTTTCAGATACATCTGTCACCTGAATATTCTCAATAGTGGCTGTATTTGATGGAGCAACTATTATGGTACGTCTCTTAGAGCAGCCTAAGGTGTTGAACACATCTACCGTATAGGTTCCCGCCTGGTTTATTTGAATTTCAGAAGTAATTTCACCTGTTGACCATTCATACAAGTAAGTACTAGGTAAATCATCGATAACACCTCCGGTTAGGGTTATGGTATCTGGGAATTCATTTAAACAGTAGACAGTTTCAAATTCGGTCTCAATATTGGGAAGCGTTAAGACCATTAATTCCAATTCACTAATTCCGTAGCAGGCATTGGCATTTTCAACTCTAGCAAACACGATATCATTATACGCGAGGGTATTTGTATAGTTAATTGGTAGCACATTTGATTCTAATAAAGCATCCTCATAAGTAGCATAATAGTCAATATTTAACCCAGTTGGGAGTCCTTCTAGAACCTGATCATTTGCTAAGGAGAGATCGAATTCGATGAAACCGTCTTCTACATCATCACTATCGCACAACTCTAATAGCGCATCATTAGCGCTTGTACTGCTAACTTCAAGTAAAAGTTCCCCGAAGTTACTACAGCCAGTTACGGTATTAGTAACTCTTGTTATAACGATTTGTAAAGGAGAAACATTCAAGTAATTAGTTCCATCAATAGGGTCGATATCCTGTACAGCATCGCTTAGATCCTCGTAAAAGTTTACCTGTCTATTGGGCTGATTGTCTGATATATCGGCAGCAACTTCAGTGAGGTTAAACTGTGTGATACCATTAGGGTTACCATCTTCATCACATTGAAAAATAGAAACATCAATCACAACAGGTGCGGGGTTAATAATGATGGACAGTTCAGCAACCTCATAGCATGAGGTGAAATCGCTGTTCTCTGCACGCACATAAATTGTTTCTGTATTGGGTGAGGTATTGGTATAATTTAATGGCAGCGGATTTAGATCTTGTTCAGCTTCATTTTGCGAACCATGAAAACTAACATCTACATCAAATCCCGGTTGATCACGATTAATCTCCTCTATAAAGAGGTTTAGGTCAATATTGGCAATACCGTCTGAGATATCTCCAAAATCATCACAGACTTCAAATTCCAGATTATTTAAAACGGGAGTTCCAAAAACACTAATCTCAAAACTTGTTATATCAAAACAGCCAGGATTACCAATATTATCAATTCTGGCATAAATAGTCTGCTGGCTTTGAGAGTTTACAAAGGGGAGGGTGATTTGATTTAAGCCGGTAATGGCGTTTTGTTCTGATCCAAAGTAAGACACTTGGAATGTGTCTGGATCCTGACTGCCCAAGATTTCTATAGATTGAGTTATGAAATCAAAACTTACTTGTCCATCATTATCATCATCACAAACAAAAATATCATTTGTAGAATTTGCAATTGGTATTTCAAAAACGCCAACTATCGCTGTACCTTCAATTGGACATTCACCATTATTTGGTTCAATAAACAACTCATACAAACCTGGTTCATCAACTTCTAATTCAAAACTAGTTTCTGCTAGGGTAGCCCCATCCTTAAACCAAACATAATCAGCACCAGAAATTTCATTGGCAGATAAGACGTATGAGTCTCCTTCACAAAGCCTTAGTTCAGTTGAACTCTCGCCATTTCTAATGATATCGATTTGGGAGTTGAATAATGATTGAATAAATGGGGGTAGACCGATTCTTGAAAGATTCTGAAAATTATTATTTACATCCAACAAGATACCCTGTTCATTGTAAATAACAGAAGAACCTGGAGCTTCAGGATTTTCAATTACCCCAAGATATCTGGCATTTTGAAAATTATTAAAATTGAGCTGTGCCCGATATATTTTTTTGTTAATCGCAAGTTGCAATGCACCAGCACTGATGGTATTTGAGGTATGTACTATGACGCCTGATTCAGGAATATTTCCTGACTCTAGATCCCACTGCCAAATTTCGCTGGTCCCGCCACCACTTGCTCCCTGACCGACACTGGCATATACTTTTCTAGATTCTGCAGAGAACTCTACACCATAAGGACTTGAATTATTTTGAGGGGAATAGAGTTCGATACTGTTAGATACGGTTCCTGTATCGTTATCAAAGTCAAAAAGGTAGACACCACCGCCTGCATTACCTGAAAATTCTGTTGCAAATCCAAAGTGAGCTGCTACTAATTTAGTGCCATCTGGTGATGCTTTTAAATACCCTAAGGCATTTCTTCTGTAGCCTTCAACAGGAACCTCAGGACCAACTTTTGATGTTACAGCGGTTGTTGACACTCCATTTTCATCAATTTTAAAAGCATAAAATGTATCAACAAAATGGCTGATAACCCAGAACGATGAACAATCATCAGCACGCACTGCGGTAATCTTTTCTGACGATTTAAATTCTACCTGCAATGGATTGCTGGTATCGTATGTGACTAAGGGAACATTTTTTTCATCCGAATCGACTGCCCCAAGCCCTCCATCATCATTAATATTTATTCTGGAATACATGAGACCATTGTTAACGCCATCTCCATCTGAATTATTTGGAAACGCTGAAGAATTGTTATGATGAGGCTCATCGACTGTGAAGAGGTAATAGAAATTTGGATCTTGAGGTTTCGGAACGATAAGACCTGAAGACGTACTGGATTCATCTCCTTTTAACCCAGTACCATTTTGCATTACCTGATGGTTTCTGTTCCAGATGGTGCTACCATCAGAATAGAACAGTAAGCCTCCATCTCTATCTGAAATGCTTGTACAACCCTCAAGTGTATTCAAGCTACCATCTGTGAGGGCAGTTACTGTATTTCTTTCAAAGTCAAATTGTACACCAGCATTTTGCCCAAAATACCAATACGACGCTTCCTTTTGGGCAAAGGCAAAGGAGCACAGCACCAATAAAAATGAGGCTAATAGGTAATTCTTCATATTTCGATAGCGAAAGCTATCAAAGATATTACAAATCGCGCTTTTTTAATAAACGATAGGATAAAAAGATAAAAAGGGCCGTCCAACCTAAAACAACAGCAATTTCATACCAGTGCACAGCATAATCGTATACCAATTCGGTTTTCTCAGGGAACTTGGTCATTACTATACGTTGAATTGGTTGATCTATTAATTTATACATGGATTCTAATGGAAGGAAGTTTTTAACGGCAAAAGCATCATCTGAATTACCAAATGCTTCATAAGCACCCCAAAAGAACAACCATTCAAAGATGTAAAGCACCACCAAAAACGCTAACGCAAAAGCAGAGCGTTTTACAAGCATTCCAAAGAACAGACATAAACTAAAGAACCCTACGAGTTTTACAAAATATGCTAACAAGAATTCAACTTCCCTTATAATAATGCTAGCCTCTGTATAACTACTATAGTACAAACCAATTAAAAAAGTGGCTGTTCCAATTAATATAGTTGCAGCCAAGGAGAAAAATACGATTGTATAAAATTTTGAAAGGATAAACTCCTTTTTGCTCAGGCCATCAATAAGATTCTGCTTCAGCGTCTTATTACTGTATTCATTCCCAATCATACTCACCACTACAATGGCAAAAAAGAACTTAAAATAGGACGCAAAGAAGGTAGTAATATGCCAAATAATAGGAAAATTGAAAATCCCTAACTCTCCTAATTCTAAGGTGAAAAAACCAAAAAAGTTAATCTTTATAGAGGATAAAACCAATACCGTAAATGGTAAAATAAATGATATAAAAATAAGAACCCTGCTGGTCCGATTTAACCAAAGTTTCTGAAGTTCTAATTGAATAAGTCTAATCATGATTGGTTTGTTTTTGATTGATGGTTTAGTTAAGGTTGTCTGTTAATTGCAAGAATTGTTCTTCTAAACTTTCTTTTCTCTTAACTAGGTGGGACAATACAATGTTATTGTCGAACATTAGTTGGTTAAATTCTTGAGCTGAAAAAGGCTCGTTTAAAAATGCTGTAATTAAATCTCCTTCAGTTTTAACCTTGCCAAAGCGTGCGTCCGATTCCAGAAATGCAATCATGTCTGCAGAATGTTCACTTTTTAATTCAAAAAATCCGTGGCTACTAATCATTTCATCTACACGACCAGAGTATAACTTTTCACCCTTGCGAAGAACCACTACATGGCTGCAGACTTTTTCAACTTCATCGAGTAGGTGAGAGGCCAATAAAATAGTTGTACCCTGACTTGCAATTTCCTTAATGATTTGTCTAATCTGATGGATTCCTTGGGGGTCCAATCCATTCGTGGGTTCATCAAGAATAAGAATTTCAGGGTCGTTCAAAAGTGCTGAGGCAATTGCGAGGCGCTGCTTCATACCTAAAGAGTAAGTCTTAAATTTACTATCCTTGCGATCCAAAAGTCCTACGACTTCTAACTTTTCAATGATTTTATCTTCACTGACACCTTTAATTTTACAGACCAACTTTAAATTTTGTTCTGCCGACATGTATGGATAAAAATTGGGTCGCTCAATAATGGCGCCTACTTTTTTTAGTGCTTCATGGGTATTGATAGCCCCGTCAAACCAGTGGAAATCACCAGAGGTTTTATTAACGACGTTAAGTACTATACCTAATGTGGTGGATTTACCGCTGCCATTTGGCCCAAGAATACCGTAAACATTTCCCTTGTTAATGGTGAAGCTTAGATCTTTAACAGCGGTGAGGTAACCAAACTTTTTGGTTAGATTATTAATGGTGAGGATGTTTTCCAAAATCGTGAAAATTTAAAATGCCAGTAGGTACTAGCATTAATTGGTTGTTTCTGTAAGACGATTTTGGAGAATTTTTGTTACAATGAATTTTTAAAATGACCAATCTTACTAATAAAGACTGTCCAAATCTAAATCATCTAGACGGTCCATATCCAAATCATCCTCTTCTGCATCAAACGGAGCCAGACTATCTTCAGCTTTAAATTGTTTATCAGGTGCACTTTCGGGTAATTGGCCATGAACAAACATGAGGTTTGGATAATCGGTACTTGTAGCCTCCTCAACAATTTCGGCCAGTTCCACAAAAAAGGTCCACATACTTAAGAAGTCGTACACATATATTAACCTTGGGGAAGCCTCATGAACAACGGTTGTTATCTGTGTACTACCCATAGTCCTACTGGTTCCGGGTACATCTCCTAAATCAAACATAGATATTTCTTCACCTTGATTCCAATCTTCGTCACTTACATAAAACGATGCCATTTCTGTCCCATCAAAACCAAAGGACTGTGCAATGGTATTGTGTAAATCTTCAAGAGAGTCCGATTCTCTGATCTCAAAGTCTCTGAAAATATCTTCTTCGGTGTCATTGTCAAGAATGACTCTAAATCTGTAAATCATAGTCCTAAGAATGTTTTAATTGTAATTGGGCATGTTTAACTTCTAGAAATATATAAAATTGTATCCCAATCAAAATTGTAGCAATAAGCAAATGGATAGGTTGGCTACTGAATGGAAAATTAAAATAATACATGGCAATTCCTGTAATAATCTCAAGCCCTAAACACAAAATGACAAGGGTGTATTTTTTGAATCCAAGGTTGAATTTTCGATTGCGATAAAACAACCACAGATTTAAGACTAAAACCACAATTGATAATGATCGGTGTATGTAAAATACCATTGGCGCTGCAGATGTTATGTTCCAATTGAAATATCCAAAAAGTTTGTTTTGTACATCCACAAACTGTCTTACCTGAGTTCCTAGAACGATTTGGATTAAACTAAATGCTATGGCGATTACTAGGCCATTTTTAAAATTCTGATCATAAGTATAGGATTTAAATCGTTGTTTAGATAGTAAAATCAAATACAAGATTAAAGCTACAATGACCAGGGCCATTACCATATGAGTGGTGATCTTGAAGGGTGCTAGATTAGAATCTACAACAGTTTTGCCAAGCCAGGCTTGAAATCCCATTCCAAAGACCACTAAAAGTGAAAGTAGGAGAAAACGTTTTTTGTCCTTCCAAAGCCAAAGTGATAAAATGGTAAAGATTAAGATAGGCACACCAGATAAGGCTCCAAGTAGTCGGTTAATATATTCTACCCAGGTATGGACGGGATTGAATATGGCATAGTCATGTTCGGAGTAATCGTCCCAATTAGTAAGATCAATTTTTGAATTTGATGTAAAATCAGATTTCGCTACCTTCAAAGATTCATCCAAAATAATGACCACACCTTTGTTATAAACATGGTTTGGCTTAAACTGCAACTGTTCTATTTCTGTAGGTGGGATGTAATACCCAAAACATTTTGGCCAATCTGGACAACCCATACCTGAACCTGTCATTCGCACAATGGCCCCAGCCGCAATAACCAAATAGACCAGTACCAAAGCAATTTTCGCTGTTGTTCTAAATCTCTGTTTCATCAATTGAATTTGTTGCAGGAATGAGACCAAGTTCTTTTCCTTTTTTTAACATCAGCTCAAAAGCTTCCTCCCGGTCATTAGCAATCTCACCTTCAAGAATAGCTTCTTTAATATATTCCTTTATTATTCCAATTTCGCGAGAAGGTTTTAGATCAAAAGTTTTCATAATTTCTTCACCGCTAATTGGTGGTTGAAAGTTTCGTACCTGATCACGTTCTTCAACTTCTTTCATTTTAAGCCTTACCTTCTTAAAATTGTTGTGGTATTTCTTAAAACGCTTAGGGTTTTTGGTAGTGATATCAGCTTCACATAGGAGCATTAAATCTTCAAGAGTATCACCTGCATCAAAAAGTAATCTTCTCACTGCAGAATCAGTTACTGAACCTGATATGGCAATTGGTCTTGAGCTCATAGCTACCATTTTTTGAACAAATTTCATTTTATCATTTAATGGCATGCGGAGGCGTTTGAATAGTTTGTAGACCATTTGTGCACCTTTATGTTCATGGCCGTGAAAAGTCCATCCTACTTTTTTAGTGAATTTTTTGGTTGGTGCTTTCCCAATATCATGTAATAAGGCTGCCCATCGTAACCAGAGGTTATCTGTAGTCTTAGCGATATTATCTACTACTTCCAGGGTATGATAAAAATTATCCTTATGCTTTTGACCTTCTATTTCATCAATGCCTTTAAGCGCTACTAATTCTGGTAGTATCAAATCTAACAATCCCGTGCTCTCAAGTAATAAGAATCCAATAGAAGGGGTCGGTGATAACAAGATTTTATTCAATTCTGTTACAATTCGCTCCTTGCTCACAATCCTTAAACGGTCTTTATTAATTTTAATCGCCTGAAGTGCCGCAGGATCCACATGAAATTGTAATTGGCTAGCAAATCTTACAGCGCGCAGCATGCGTAAAGGATCGTCTGAAAATGTAGTTGAAGGCTCAAGCGGTGTCTTGATTAGCTTTTGATTTAAATGATTTATCCCATCAAATGGATCCAATAGGTCACCATAAGTTGCTCCATTTAAGCTTATTGCCAATGCATTAATCGTAAAATCTCGTCTATTCTGATCGTCTTTAAGAGTTCCGTTTTCGACTGCTGGATTTCTGCTGTTCTCGCTATAGCTTTCCTTACGAGCACCAACAAATTCAAGATCTAAATTATTGAGTTTGATCATGGCAGTCCCGTAAGTCTTAAAAACTTGAATTTTAGGTTGATGAGGTAAATTACGAGAGACTTCTTTTGCCAATTCTATTCCACTTCCCAGTGCCACAATATCAATATCATTGCCCTGATCTCTTTCTAAAATAAGATCTCTAACAAATCCACCAATAACATAACACTTTGTCTGAAGCACATCTGCACTGTGGCCAATGATCTTGAAAATATCGTCGCGAAGTTTGTTCTTAAGATTCATTGAAATAAGGGTGTCGCCGTTGACCTTTAGTTTTCAGTTTGCAAAGTTACGACTTAAGGAAATAATAATAGGTATTTGATGGATAATAGTCGCTACTTTATAATCCTTTCAAAGGCATTAAGATGTTATAAAAACGAATGGTTTGTTCAGTAGGCTTTACTGGATCAGATATTATTCTACATCCGATTTATACAGGGCCCTTAACTTGGCGTATTTTAAAAATGTTAGATGGGCAGTTTGAATAGAGATCATAAAGCCATTAAAACCATCGAGAAACCCTCTTCTCAAAAAATAGGCTTTAAAGAATGCCCAAGAAGGCCTAAATAGAATCTTGAAAATAGAAGCAGACTTCCCCAACTTAAAATACTCTTGAGCGGATATTGACGAAAATTTTTCAATCTTCTGATTGTGTTCACTGTATGAATCAAAAATAAAGTGCAAAAGGTCTCCTTTAATTCTGGTTTGAGTCAATTCAGGCTTTAAAACATATGTGTCATGTGGGTTAATACCTTTCCATACACCTGATCCTTTTTTAAATAAGCGTAATTTCCGGTCTGGATACCAATCGGAGTACTTAATCCATTGACCACAATACCTGTTCCTCCTATTCATATAATATCCATCATACTTCCAGTTGTCTTTCAACTCTAAAATGGACTGCTTTAATTGGTTGCTCAATGCTTCATCCCCATCTAAGGATAAAATGTAGTCATACTGTGCTTGTTCAATTGCAAAGTTCTTCTGCTCGCGATAACCTAAAAATTCCTGTCTTACTAGCTTTACACCATGTGCAGAGCATATGTCTAATGTGCCGTCTGTAGAATAAGAGTCCACAACAATAATTTCATCTGCGACCGATTTAAGAGAAGACAGGCATTTATCTAGGTGCTTTTCTTCATTATAAGTAATAATAAGGGCAGATATTTTTATTTCAGTGTCTTTTTTAGACATATTCATTTATAGTCTTAGGGTTCCTCTAATTCTTAGAAATGATATTAATAAATGTCCTAAGCTTATCATCAAATAGTTCTGGTTTAAATTCCTGATATAAACTTTGGGTTTTTGGTTTTAGTTCTTTGTATTTGGAAATGTCTTGAAAGTACTCAGATTTATAGTCTTCCAAATGGACTGCAATATCCGTCGTATCGTTTTCAAATATTGACCACTCTGATTTAGCGTTCCAAGGAGAAAAAATACTGAAAGTGGGTACTTCCAATGCTTTAGACATGTTAATAGCACCGCCTTCATTGCCAACAACGGCAGCACATTTAGAGACCAGTCCTAAAAACTCTCTTAGACTTTTTCCAAACACATTAAAATATATTTTAGACTGTGTTTTAGGCAAACACAGGTCAAATATTTCTCTTGCTTCGCCAGCCTGTTTTGGAATGTAGTTGAATAAAAATTGGATATTTGGATTATAGTCTACCACTGTATCTATGACTTTCGCAAGATAACTATAGGGATATGTTTTAAGTGGGCCACTTCCCAAAGCACTTATCATTACAATTGGATGAGAAAGACTAAGACCATTGATTTTAAGAACCTCTATGGCCTGAGCTTTCTCATCATCGGTTAAATAAATTTTTGGCTTAATATCTTCAAGATTTTTAATACCAAGTGGAGAAAGGAGTTCAAGTCTAGTTTTAATAGCTAAGTTTTCAAGAATTTGTCCTCTTTTGATTCTCCTGTCAATAGTATTGGTATAGCAAAAACGTGAATAGTACTTATCATATGAAATTCGCTTTTCAGCTCCAGACATGAGAGATATAATGTTGCTAGATAGCTTCGAGTAGGCATCTATGACTATATCATATCGGTTTTGTCTAAGTTTTTTTGCGAATCCAAATATTTTGATTTTATCTTTTTCAAGATCAGGACTAAAGAAAATGCACTTATCAATTGTCGGGTTATTCTCAACAACAGGATAAGTATGTGTATTTATTAGATAATGAAGCTCAGCATCAGGATAAGAAGTTTTTAACGCTTCAAATAGAATAGTAGATGTTAAAACATCCCCTATCATCTTTTGCTGAATAACTAAAATTTTCAATGATAAATTTTTCTGCCGTTGTATAAAGATAGAGTATTAAGTTTTACACGGCCACGTCATATTCTCTCAGGGCATCATTAAGAGAGGTCTTTTTATCGGTACTTTCTTTTCGTTTTCCAATAATTAAGGCACACGGCACATTGAATTCACCAGACTTGA
Source organism: Winogradskyella aurantiaca (assembly GCF_003362725.1). Lineage (GTDB taxonomy): Bacteria > Bacteroidota > Bacteroidia > Flavobacteriales > Flavobacteriaceae > Winogradskyella_A > Winogradskyella_A aurantiaca. The sequence continues at coordinate 149,092 of NZ_QKTV01000005.1, read as the reverse complement.
ACTTTTTTGTGTAGGATCCTGGAATAACTACCGATCTTGCAGGAACAACACCTTTCATTTCAACGGGCTCATCACCGGTGACATCTATAATTTTTGTACTCATAGTTAGTACCACATTGGCACCTAGAACAGCTTCTTTCTCAACTCGAACACCTTCCACAACAATGCATCTGGAACCAATAAATGCTCCATCTTCAATTATAACTGGTGCTGCTTGGAGTGGTTCCAGAACTCCACCTATACCAACTCCTCCAGAAAGGTGAACGTTTTTTCCAATCTGTGCACAACTTCCAACTGTAGCCCAGGTATCTACCATGGTCCCTTCATCAACGTAGGCTCCAATATTTACATAACTGGGCATCATAATGACCCCTTTTGAAATATAGGCACCATGTCTGGCTACTGCATGGGGTACCACCCGAATACCCTTATCAGCATAATTTCTTTTGAGTGGTATTTTATCGTGGTATTCAAAGATGCCAACTTCATAAGTTTCCATTTTTTGAATTGGAAAATATAAAACAACGGCCTTTTTTACCCATTCATTCACCTGCCATCCGTCTTCGATTGGTTCAGCAACACGTAATTCTCCACGGTCAATGAATTCAATTACTTGTTTAATGGCATCTTTGGTTAAATCATCGTTTAGTAAATCTCGATTTTCCCAGGCGTTTTCTATGGTGGTTCTTAAATTTTTCATCTTGATTTTTTTCAAGCCCAAAGATAATTCTATATGTTATTGTCTAAAAGGCTTTATGATTTTTTTATAGCCCCTTAACGAACATATTACTAGTATATTTGTGGCATGGCACGAATAATGGCTTTGGATTATGGAACCGTGCGCACAGGAATTGCGGTTACGGACGAATTGCAACTAATTGCTTCTGGATTAAAAACTGTTGCAACCAACGAACTAATGACTTTCTTAAAGGCGTATTTACAAGAAGAACCACTGGAATTGTTGGTGATTGGCAAGCCAAAACAAATGAATAATACAGATTCTCAAAGTGAATTAGCCATTCAAAAGTTTATTGAATCATTAAATGAGACTTTCCCAGGGTTAGCAATTGAGCGCATTGATGAACGTTTCACGTCCAAAATGGCCTTTCAGTCAATGATAGATTCTGGGATAAAAAAGAAGAAACGCCGAGAAAAAGGATTGATAGATACCATTAGTGCTACTTTAATTTTGCAAAATTATCTAGCTCAAAAACCGTAAAAGGGTTGTAATTTTGCTGCATTAAATTTGAACGAATGATTTTACCTATTATAGCATATGGGGATCCAGTTTTGAAGAAAAAAGCATCTGATATTGATGCCTCATATCCCAATCTTAAGGAGTTGATTGCAAACATGTATGAAACCATGTATGGAGCGTTTGGTGTTGGACTTGCGGCTCCACAGATAGGCTTATCTATTCGATTATTCCTTGTAGATACCGAACCATTTTCGGACGATGAAACATACTCGGAAGAGGAACGTGACACTTTGAAGAATTTCAAGAAAACTTTTATAAATGCTCAAATTATTGAGGAGTCTGGTGAAGATTGGGCATTTAGTGAAGGATGTTTAAGTATTCCTGACGTGCGAGAAGATGTCATGAGACAACCAAAAATTACTATTAGGTATCAAGATGAAGATTTTAATTCACATACCGAGGTATACGAAGGGCTAATTGCTCGGGTCATTCAACACGAATACGACCATATTGAAGGGGTGCTTTTTACGGATAAACTTTCATCGTTTAAAAAACGACTTTTAAAAGGTAAACTCAACAATATTTCTAAAGGTAAAATAAAAGCAGATTATAAAATGCGCTATCCGGCTATGAGTCGCAAGCGTTAATAAAAATAGTATGGGATTAGATGAAGTTTTAGCCATATCAGGCAAGCCAGGACTTTTTAAAATTGTTACGAGAACAAGAACAGGTGCTGTTGTAGAATCACTTATCGACAAAAAACGCATTACAGTTGGAGCACATAGTAATATTAGTGTTCTAAGTGAAATAGCCATATATACACTTCAAGAAGAGGTGCCATTACCAAAGGTTCTTAAAAAGATAAAAGATAAAGAGAATGGTAATCCTACTTCGATTAGCCATAAAGATAGTAAGGATGTTTTAGAGGAGTTTTTCTTTGAAGTATTACCTGATTATGATGAGGATAGGGTATACCCTTCTGATATTAAAAAAGTTGTGCAATGGTACAATCTACTTCAGAGACACGATTTACTTACTGGATTGGAAGAGGTAGAATCAGAATCAGATGCATCTGAAGAAGAATAATGGCGTCCAGACAAGACCAATTAGCGGCTTTTGACAGGCTTTTGACAATAATGGAAGAGCTCCGGGAGCAATGTCCATGGGATAAAAAGCAAACCTTAGAGTCCTTACGCCACCTTACTATTGAAGAAGTATATGAACTAGGAGATGCTATTTTAGATGGTGATTTGGAAGAAGTTAAAAAAGAGCTAGGTGATCTATTACTGCATATTGTCTTTTACGCTAAAATTGGCTCAGAGACCAAGGATTTTGATATTGCCGATGTTGCTAATTCTATTTGCGATAAACTGATAGATAGGCATCCACATATTTATGGCGATGTAGAAGTTTCCAATGAAGAGGAGGTCAAACAAAATTGGGAACGGATAAAATTAAAAGAAGGTAAAAAGAGTGTTCTTGAAGGAGTTCCAAAAAGCCTCCCCGCTATGGTGAAAGCTAATAGAATTCAAGATAAGGTTGCTGGGGTAGGTTTTGACTGGGAGATGCCCGAGCAGGTTTTTGAAAAAGTCAAGGAAGAGCTATTAGAACTGCAGACTGAGGTAAAGGCGAACGACCATGATGCCATGGAAAGTGAATTTGGAGATGTCTTATTTTCATTCATTAATTACGCAAGATTCTTAAAGATAAATCCCGAGAATGCCTTAGAACGTACTAATAAAAAGTTCATGGCACGTTTCATGTATTTGGAGAATAAATCTAAAGAGTTAGGTAAAGCTTTAGACGATATGAGTCTCGAAGAAATGGATGTTTACTGGGAAGAAGCAAAAAAAAGTCATTCCTAAAAATCCAAACAATAAACTACTTACGTATATGACCTAACAAATAGTGGTTCATAGGCTACTATTTGGTTATGGTTTATTTAGTTTAGTTAAGAAAAAACCCATTTGAAATTCAAATGGGCTTTTTTTTATTCAGATTTGTAAAGCGATCTTACTTTTTTCAATTTGGATTTCCAAGTATCAAGTTCCTGCTTATGCGCATCAATTTTTGAGTGCACATCTTTTACCAGAGGATTGTCGTCCTTAACGTTAGAAAAGAACTGTAAATTATTTTCTAACTGGTTAATCTCAGATTTTACATCTTCAATTTTTTTCCTAATAAAGTTCTGCTCATTATCTAAGGCTCTTGTATTTCCTTCTTCAGAAGAGGTTAAGGTTTCTAATTTACTTTCAAACTTTAGCATTTCTACCGTGCTTCTGTCCATGTCAAGCTTTCCAAACGCTTCATCAATGGCCTTTGAGAACTTACCTTCTATAAACCGTTTATTTCTTGGAACCATACCTGATTCTTTCCACTTATCGATATATGCTTTAAGTTTCTCAACATCAGCTTCCTTGTCTTTTGAAGTTTTAAACCCTTTCAATTCATCTAGTAACACATTCTTCTTATCCAGAGCATCATATAAATGCTGATTTTCTGCTTTTTTTGATGCATGTAAACGGTCAAAATAATGGTTACAGGCATCTTTAAACTGCTTCCAGATTTTATCGCTATCTCTTCGTGGAACATGTCCAATTTTTTTCCAATCATTCTGAATTTTCTTCATTAAAGGAGTAATTGATTCAAAATCATCACTGTCTTTATTGTCCTCTGCAATTTTTATGAGTTCTCGCTTCTTTTGAAGATTGTCAAACTGATCTTTCTTGAGATTTTTATAAAATTGGTTCTTACTTCTATTAAAGTTTCTAACGGCTTCTTTAAACTTGGCCCAGGTTGCTTCGTTAACTTTCAACGGTACCTTACCAGCATTAAAGAAATCTGTTCTAAGTGCTTCAAGCTGTTTTATTTTCTTTTGCCAACCACCATGAGAATTATTGGCGTCAACCAACAGTTTTTCTATCGCTCCAATGATTTCTTCCTTACGAATAAGATTCTTTTCATAGGCCTGTTCCATGTCGGCATAATAGGCCTGACGCTTCTCATGAATTATTTTGGTAGCCTTACTAAAGCGTTCCCAAATGGCTTCGCGTTCAGCTTTGGCTACAGGACCAAGTTCTTCTTTCCATAGTTTATGCAATGCCTGCAATTCTCTGAATGAACGATTGATGTTTGCATCTTCTGCCAACGCCTCAGCTTGCTCAATTATTTTCAGTTTTTGTTCTAGGTTATGCTTGAAATCAAGGTCTCTAAGATCTCTGTTAAGATGAAGGAAATCATAAAATCGTTCTACATGATGATGGTAACTATTCCAGGCGTTGTTGTATTTATCTCTAGGAATTGGACCAGCATTTCTCCAGCTCTCCTGAAGTTCTTTAAAATGCTTATAGGTTGTATTTATGTTTTCCTCAACATTAATTAGGCCCTTTATCTCTTCAATAATTTCTAATCTTTTTTTCAGGTTTACCTTAAGGCTCTGCTCCCGATCTTTGTAATAGGTAGCTATTTTCTCCTTGTACTCTCTGTAGGCAGAATTGAATGCTTTTTTAGTATCATTGGTATAATAAAAATCTATGGGGTTTCCACCATCATTTATAAATTCATCTTTTTTCTCTTCAAGTAACGCAGCGTATTTAGAGTTAAACTCACCCTTTATTTGATTGACGTGCTGTGAAATAGTTTGAATTTTATAATTCTTAATCAACTCTTCTAGAGATTTTACAAGAGCTTCCATAGACATACTATGATAGTCTTTTTCTTTAATGTGGTGACGCTCTTTGTTATCCTCATCCTCGGCATCTTCTGCATTGGACGCGTCAATTTCATCAACATGTTCTTCTTCTTTAACATCTGGTTCGTCTTCAGATGTCTTATTGGTGGGATTAGGTTTCTCTGACTCTAAAGGAGTATTAATTGAGGTTTCTTTTGAGTCAATATCAACCGATTGATTTGCTGATTCTTCGGCATTAAAAGTGATTTCTTTTTCCTGTTTTCCATCTGCATCTTGCAGGTTATCAAGCTCTGACATGGTCTGTCTTCAATTATGATTAAATGATAAAGATACTAATAGTGTCTTTAAATAAAAAGGCCAAGAAACCGCAAATATTCTTAATTCTCGTCCTGCATCCAAATCTTCCAGGCCTCTTCAGCTTGAATTTCTAGCATCTCCAATCCGTTGATAGTAGTGGCTCCTTGTAATTCGCCACAACTCAAAAATTTTGTTTGTTCTGGATTGTAAATGAGGTCATAACAAATGTGATTAGGACCAATTCCTTCATAAGGAATGTCTGGACAATGATTGACGTTTGGGAAAGTGCCGATAGGGGTGCAATTGATAATAATCGTATAAGAACTTACAATCTGCGGGGTAAGGTCAGAATAGAGAAACTTAGAATTCTGAGAGAGCGATCTCGATACAAAATCATGCGATATGTCTAAGGTGTCTAGTGCATAAGCCACTGCCTTGGATGCACCACCGGTTCCCAGAATCAATGCCGATCTGTGATGTGATTCCAGATAACTCTCAAGTGATTTTTTAAACCCTAAGTAATCTGTATTAAAACCGATTAGCTGTTTTTGATTGGTAATGCGAATGGTATTAACAGCACCAATCTCCTGAGCTCGTTTATTAACTCCATCCAGAAATGGAATAATACTCTCTTTGTAAGGTATGGTAACATTTAATCCCTTTAAATTTGAATTAGATTGAATCACCTCAAGGACTTCTTCGATCTGATTCAAATCGAAATTAATATAGGTATATGGGAGGTTTTCAGAGTTGAATTTTTTTGAAAAATAAGATCTCGAAAACGAATAGTCTATCTGCTTCCCGAGCAGACCGAACTTATACTTTAACGCGCCTTGTTCTTTCTCCATACCATTCTAACCCTAATACAATTAATATTCCAAGGACAATATAACCAATTGCTAAAAAAGTTTCAGAAGTCAACTCTGGAATAAATCTCTGGTAATTTTCAATCATGGGTTTTCCAGCTGAATCCAATCTTATAGAACCGTCATTTAAGGTTTTAAAAATGGTGGTCTTCCATGGCCATACTACGCCTAGGGAACCAACAATAAAACCGATAATGGTTGCTAAGGTAATATTTTTATAATGCTTAAGTATGTGGTTTAAAAGGTGTGAAAAGGTCACCAAACCTGCAAAAGATCCAGTAGTAAATACCGCTAATACTTTAAGCATTCTTATGCGAGATGCATCTTCTAAAAATCTAAAATCACCCGAAATTATCTCTTTGATAGTGTCATAAAGGGCATTAACAGAATCAACAAGAAGAAGAACATAATTGCCCAAAAGAATCAGAATGAAGGAACCAGAAAACCCTGGTAATGTCATTCCAGAAACACTGATTATACCACAGAAGAAGACAAAAATTAGATTGTCATTTTCTTTGGCTGGTGGTAAAAAACTAATGCCCAAACCAACAATAGTACCTAAGGTTAGAGCGATAAGCGTGCGTTTGTTCCATGCATTGAAATCTTTGTAGATGTAGTAAATTGATCCAAGTATCATTCCAAAGAACATGCTCCACACATATAGTTCGTAATGAGTTATCAAATAATCTAAAATCTTTGAAACACTAAAGTAACTAACAATCATCCCAAAGAATAGTAAACTTAGGAAACGTCCATTTACATAGTGGAAAAAGCTTTTAAATCTTCCATTAAATAGGAGTTTAAAAGCCGTTTTGTTAATGCGTTGTAAAGAAAAAATGAACTCTTGATAAAAGCCTGCTACAAAAGCTACGACGCCACCTGATACTCCAGGGACTTTATTGGCTGCTCCCATTGCTAGTCCTTTAATAACAAGGAAGATACTATCTATTGTGCGTCTTTTAGTTTGCATTTACAGCCTGTTTTTTAGATCCAAAAAATTCAAGAAATAAAATACAAACGAAACCAATAATCATTAGTATCAAACACCAAAGTACTTGAGGATCACCATCAAAGGCATTTGGTAAAATGCTTTTCTGCAATACAGGAACTGTAATTCCTTCAGAATTGACACGTGTGGTTAGAGTTTGTTTCCAAGGCCATATTTTATTGAGTGAGCCTATCATAAAGCCTGTAAGAATGGACAAGGTTAGATTTTTATAATGTTTAAACATCCAATTAAGAACTTTGGAAAACACTTTGATGCCTACAACAGCTCCAATTCCAAGCATGGTAATATTTAGCAAACCAACTTTAAGTAATTCCCAGTTGCCAGTGCCTAAACCTTCAATTAGAAAGTCTATAGTATCGATAGCAGTTTGATAGGCTCCAAGAATTAATAGGATAAAAGCTCCTGAAATTCCTGGTAGTATCATGGCAATAATGGCAATGAAACCACAAAAAAGCAAATATACAGGACTGTCAGGGCTGGCAAAAGGTTCAGCAAGGGTTATGTAATAGGAAAGCAAAGAAGCCATTATGATGGCAAATATGCTACCGAAACTCCAGGATTTAATTTGCTTGGCAATGTAAATGATACTGGCTAAAACTAATCCAAGGAAAAAAGCCCATAACAGTGTGGGTTCATTAATGAGAAGCCATTTAATGAGTTTCGCAAGAGATGCAATACTCAAACCTATACCCAAAAAAAGTGCCAATAAAAAATTACCATTAATGGATTTCCAGGCACTTATAAAGCCATCTTTTTTCCAGACTTTGAAAACATTAAAATTGACTTTGTCAATGCTCTCGAGTAATTCTTCATAGATACCAGATATAAACGCAATGGTACCACCAGAAACTCCAGGAACAACATCTGCTGCACCCATAGCAATTCCCTTTAAAGAAATGATTAAATAGTCAATAAAACCGCGATGCATTTAGAAAAGAATTTAGCAACGAAGTTATGGATTTTAAATTGAGCCTCCCTGGTATTTTTTGATGATTTCCTTAACCATAGGTTGTGTTTCTATACCTGGAAATAGCTCAATAATGATAAAGTCATATTCAGGGTCAAGTTTGTAGGCATTCTTTAAATGATAACGGCCTTTATTGCTATCAGAAGTCTTAAAATATAAACCGGCTAATCTAAATTCAATCTCCGCTGAATCTTGATAAAATTCGGCTGCCTGGGTTAAATTATCAATGGCGGCCTTATACTCACCAAGTTGAACTAGAATATCTCCTCTACAAAGCCAAGAGTCCAATTCGTAATTACCTAATTCAAGGGTCCTCTGGTAACCGTGTTCAGCTTCTTCAAGAAAGTTCAGTCTGAGATTAATCTTTGCGAACAATTTCCAATACAAAACATTATCAGAATCAATTGCAATGGCTTTGTTAATAAAATAGAGTGCTTTCTGATAATTCTGTTTTTTAGAATAAAATTTAGTAATAGCAATCCATCCTTTATCTAACAACGGATCTTCAGCTACCGTTTTATCAAAGAACTGCACCGCTAAATCATCCAGTCCCATTTTCTCATAACAATGGCCTATTCGCAATAAGGCAAAGGAGGTGGGATCATCCAGAGCGAGTGTGATTTTGTACTGTTCTATGGCTTCTTTATACTGACCTTGTTTTTCTAAAACTTTTCCTTTTTCCAGATAGGCCCCTATAAAAGTATCATCAGAAATAATGGCGAAATCAAAAGCTGCTTCAGCTTTTTTAAACTCTTTTATTGCAAAATACTGTCTTCCTAATTGATGCCAGGCAACCTCGCAATAGGGGTTCTTATCCAAATAGTGATTTAGAAAATCTATAGCTTCTCTGTTTTTATCTAAAAAGTCGAAACAATAAATAATATTATGCAATGCCGAATAATCCATCAGGTCAACTTCAAGGCACTTCTGAAAGTAGATAATAGCATTTTCAAATTGGTCAAGAAATAAATATTCCATGCCAATTAAAGCATAGATATCCGTGGAGTCTTCTTCATTAACTGTTAAATCCAAGGCGGTAAGTAGGGTGCCTATTGCTTGTTCGTGTTCATCCTGCTTAGAAAGGATGTTTGCTTTCTGAATATAGATTTCTTCATTGTTCGGTTCAAGGATATGGAGGTGCTCTAGAATGTCGTCTGCACTGTCAAACTTGTTTTCTATAACTAATATTTCAACCTTGAACAGTTGAAGATTAACAGATGTTGGATGTTGCTCTAAGCCTAATTTGATGGCTTTTTTAGCTAAGGCGATTTTACCAGATTCGAGATAGTGATGGATGATATTTTCAAACTCGCTAGAATCGAAAAACAGAACATCATTTGTTTTAAGCATCGATTCAAATTTGGTAAGTGAGAGGTTGTTGGGGCTGTCGTTATGACTATATTCCATAAGCAAATGAATTGTTCACTGATTTAAAATTACATTTATGCGTTAATGATATATAGATGAGGTGTTTTTGTTTTTAACAATTATATTAACATATAATGTCACATTATTAGTCGGAATGATAATGCTAGCTTACTATAAAGCTATTATTCAATTAAGTGTTATTGAAGGCTTCTAGGATGATATCACAGGCCTTATCCAATTCAGCAACAGTAATTGTGAGTGGAGGTGTTAGTCTTATAGCCTTCGGCTCAAAAAGTAACCAGAATAGTAGTACCCCGTGATCAAAACAATACTTTATAACCTTATTAGTTGTTTCATTAGAATCGGTCATTATGGCGAGCATTAATCCTTTACCTCTTATTTCAAGGATGTTCTGGTGTTGCAATTTTTTCTTTATGAATACTTCCTTTTCAAGCGCCAATGGCATAAGCTCAGACTTAACCACTTCTTTTAATGTTGCCAGGCCTGCGGCTGCAATTACCGGATTACCACCAAATGTTGTGATATGACCAAGTTTTGGGTTATTGCTTAAGGATTTCATAATGGCATGGGAACTTGTAAATGCACCTATAGGCAAGCCACCACCCAAACCTTTACCAGTAACTAAAATATCTGGTACTACACTATAATTTTCAAATCCAAAGAGCTTTCCGGTTCTTCCGATACCTGGTTGTATTTCATCAAGGATTAATAAGGCACCAACGGCATTACAACGTTCTTTGACCTTTTTTAAATAGTCATCGAATGGTTCTATGAATCCGGCTCCTCCTTGAATAGTTTCTAATATTACTGCTGCTGTTTTTGATGTTATCTGTTGCAGACACCATTCGCAGTTGAACGTTATATGTTTAACTCCAGGTATCAGGGGAAGGAACGGGCTTTTACGCTCATGTGGTGACATAAGACTTAATGAACCCATTGTATTTCCATGATAAGAGTTGTTGGCAGCAATTATTTCAGATCTACCAGTATACCTTCTAGCAAGTTTAAGACTTCCTTCAACAGCTTCGGTACCTGAATTAACAAGGTAGGTGGTGTTGAGATTAGAAGGTAGTTGTTTAGCAAGAAACTTACACAATTCCACTGCTGGCCCCTGAGCAAACTCACCATACACCATAACATGCATGTAAGAATCGACCTGTTGCTTGATGGCTGTGGTTATTTTTGGATGGCTATGTCCTAAGGTACAGGCAGAAATTCCAGCTACCATGTCAAGATAGCTACGTCCATTGGTATCATATATATAAGATCCAGAAGCACGTTCTACATCAACCCCAAGTGGGTGAGGTGAGGTTTGTGTTTGATATTTTAAGAAATCCTGATAACTCAATTACCCCCTTTTTTATTAGGTGTTTTTGTTTGTTTTTGCTTGAATTTCGGGAATTGTAATAAGGCAGAATCGATTTCAATAACTTTCATTGGTGGAATATTACGTGCTGCTTTATTAGGTGAATCTTCATCGTCTGGCGCAGCTGAGTTAACACGATCCATCAATTCCTCATTAAAAAATTCTTCAGATGGTTCTGGATCATCAAGACCGTAGATTTTAGGGAGATAAACAGGATCATCGTCTGAAAATAAATCTTCAACATTCCTAGGGCGTTCACTTCCTCGCCAATCAAACCCTCTTAACTTATTGGCATTCTCTGGGAACTGGGATTCTGGAGTTATTTCCCCATCGGGCCTATTGAGTAGTGTGATAATCTCTATTTCACTATCAGCCAACTTAATATTTATGCTTCCAGACTTTGACTTATTTATACCAATTAAAGCCCCATAACTATCTCGGGAATACTGTATAACCTCAGCATTTTTATTGATATCAACATTGTATAATTCATTGTTTCTAAACAATCCAATCAACACTTTTCCTTTCACTTGATTATAACCATCTTCACTTAAAGAGTCTTTGCTAATTAAAAATGCATTATTAAATACTTTAAGGGTATCCAGTTTTTCTGTTACAACATTAGAAATAAGATGAATGGTATCACCTGTCATCTGATTATCCAAACTCCAGAGTATGGGTTTTCTTTGTTGAGCAAAAGCATCCGTAGAGCTAAACCTCTTTAGATTAAGCATTTGCAACAAACCAGTTTCATGATTAACGTGAACAGAATCTGATTTTCCAGCTAGGTCACTTTTATAAATTCTAACGTCGTAATATGCTCTAGTGATACGTTTTTCAGGAGGTCCTGTCAGCATTAATGTGTCAGCATGTATGTATATAGAGTCTTTTTCCTGAAGGGTTACCGCTAAAGCTCTTTTAGTTATAAATATAGAATCCTTGGCTTTAAAGACTTCTGCATAATGCCCTCTAACAACACTGTTATTAATGGTATCCGTTACCTTTATATTATTGTTGGCAGAAGCAAAGTTCCTGTTTCTATCAAAGTATAAACTATCTCCTTCTACAACCCTGTTTTCATAATCTATACGAGCATTTCTCTGAAAATGGCCAACATTATTTTTCGTATCGTAAAAACCTCTTTCACAATAAATCTTGCTATCGTCACCAGTAATGGTTGATGGACCATACAAATAAGCGTATCCAGGTTCAGTGTAAAAGTCAAGGCGATTGGTATTTAATACATAATCAGGATTAACCAGTACTACGTCTGATAAGAACTGGTATTTTTTGGAATTAAAGTAGTACCTGCCAATGTTACTAGTAATAGTACCGGAGGTATCTTTTATAACCCTTCCACCTGTTTCGTAATAGGCCTGTTGTTGAACACGATCCATATAAAGTGTATCTGTTAACAAGGTGGATTGCGGTTCTCTTAAAACAACATTTCCGCTTGCAAAAGCTAACTGACTAATACCGCTGTATTCAATGTATTTAGCGGTCATGTGAATAGTATCGCCTTGTTTCATTCTTACATTACTGTAAGCTTCAATGAACTCATCATCTTCGTAATAGATGGCTTTATCGCACCACATGTCTATGCCATCATATAAAAAGTGAACCTGTTGCCTGCTATCGCGTTGAAAAACTAAAGCTCCCTTGTTGTTTTCAACTTGGTCTACAGTTCTTCCACTGTATTTTATGGTAAGACGCTTTTTATTCTGCCCAAGAACATTTATAGAAATGAACAGGAACAAGGCAATAAGACCTATTAAATTGACTGATTTTGACATTGCTTTTAAGCCTAACTAACTTTAAATGTAAGGCGCTTATTGCGGATTAACAGATTTTTTAACAGAGCAAAATAAAAATTTATGATCTGTTAATAGTCTGTTTTCTATCTGGTCCAACCGACACAACTGTAATTGGAATTTCTAATTCTTTCTCTAAGAAATCAATATAGTCGTTCAATTCTTGAGGAAATTGATCTTTATGAGTCATTTCAGTTAATTCTTCTTCCCATCCTTTTAACTCGGTATAAATTGGAGTTACGTTGGAAGATTCGATGTTATATGGCAAATGTTTAATTTCTTCTCCTCTGTAATTGTATGCGGTACACACTTTTAAGGTATTGAAACCAGATAATACATCGCCCTTCATCATAATTAACTGAGTAACACCATTTACTTCGCACGCATAGCGCAGGGCCACTAGATCTAACCAGCCACAGCGTCTAGCTCTTCCTGTAGTGGCGCCAAATTCATGACCAACTCGTCCCATAGTCTCGCCAACCTTATCAAAAAGCTCTGTTGGAAATGGACCAGAACCAACACGCGTGGTGTAGGCTTTAAAAATTCCAAAAACATCACCTATTTTATTTGGTGCAACACCTAAACCTGTACAAGCACCAGCGGCGGTAGTATTAGAGGATGTGACATACGGGTAGGTTCCAAAATCAATATCAAGCAATGATCCCTGGGCTCCTTCTGCCAATATTTTCTTTCCAGACTTCTGAGCTTGACTTACATATTCTTCTGAATCGATAAATGTTAGACTTTTCAAGACATCAATGGCCTCAAAGAACTTTTCTTCGAGTTCATCTAAATTATAGTCAAGGTCTACATTATAAAACTTGATCATAGCTTCATGCTTGTTTGCAAGAGCCCTGTATTTCTCTTTCCAGGATTCTAACTCAATATCACCAATGCGAATACCATTTCGTCCAGTTTTATCCATATAGGTTGGGCCAATTCCTTTAAGAGTGGAACCAATTTTGGCTTTACCCTTGGAAGCTTCACTAGCAGCGTCCAATAGTCGATGGGTTGGTAAAATAATATGTGCTTTTCTTGAGATAAAGAGTGATTTTCTGTAATCCACTCCCTGATCCTCGAGTTTATCCAGTTCCCCCTTGAATATTACAGGATCAATCACGACACCATTGCCAACTAAGTTAACCGTGTTTTCATGAAAAATACCTGAAGGAATGGTATGTAACACGTGCTTATGCCCATTAAATACAAGTGTATGTCCGGCATTTGGACCGCCTTGAAAGCGTGCTATGATATCATATTTAGTGGTGAAAACGTCAACAATTTTTCCCTTGCCTTCGTCTCCCCATTGTAAACCAAGTAGTAAATCTACTGCCATTATTTAGTTGAGTTAGTCGTTCTTTTTTCGGTTGCCATAGAAGTAAAGAGAATGGTTAGATATTTCAATATTAAATACCTCTTCTATGGTTTTTTTTATGGATTGAATACGTGGATCGCAGAATTCAATTACTTCACCAGTGTCAGTTAGAATAACGTGATCATGTTGCTTATCGAAATACGATTTTTCATAATGTGCTTGATTCTGTCCAAACTGGTGTTTTCTTACCAATGCGCATTCCAACAATAATTCTATCGTATTGTAAAGTGTGGCTCTACTAACTCGATAGTTCTTATTCTTCATTTTTATGTACAATGACTCAATGTCAAAATGCTCTTCACTATCATATATTTCTTGAAGAATAGCATAGCGCTCAGGTGTTTTTCTATGGCCCTTTTCTTCAAGGAATTCCGTGAAAACACGCTTCACAATTTCCTGATTGGTTTCTTCTGTTTTGGCATTTGTCATAAGCCGCAAATTTACACAAAAATTAAACTCTTGTCACCTTCTCAATACCATTAATTTTCTTGAGATTTTCGATGAGTTTTTTTAAAATGGTTTTGGTTTTTACAGCGAGGGTGATTTTTCCAGAAAATATGCCGTCATCAGATGAAAAGGAAAGACTTTTAATGTTGACGTGCATGTTAGATGAGATTACCTTGGTGACCTCATTAACCAATCCTAAATTATCCAATCCAGATAGCTGGATTTGGGCAGTGAACTCTTGTTGTGTACTGTCGATCCACTTAGCGGTCATGATACGATAGGCATAGTTCGATTGTAAGCTTAGAGCATTGGGACAATCGTTTTTATGAACTTTAATTCCATCATTAATGGTAAGAAACCCAAATACCTTGTCTCCGGGAATTGGATTACAGCATTTAGCTAGTGTATAATTGAGACGTTCCTCTTCCTTACCGAACACCAGCATATCAAATTTAGAAGTGATCTCTTCTTTGTCGACATCCTTTGGAGTGTCAGCCTTACGTATTTTATTTTTAATATAGCTAACTAATACATTGCTGCGAGAGTTGGCATAGGCCTTGAGCATAGAATTATCTATTGTGCCTAATCCAACTCTGTAGAACAGGTCCAGTGAGGTACTTAGCTTAAAGTAATTAACCAGTTCATTGACTGTTTTTTCATTTAGGTTGATCTTTAATTGTTTGAGTTTCCTGCGCAAAATCTCCTTACCTTCATTGGCTACCTCCTTTTTATCAGCGTTGAGGTATGATTTTATTTTACTCCTAGCTCTCGCAGTAGTTGCGTAATCCAACCAGTTAGAGTTAGGTTTCGAGTTCTCAGAAGTCAAAATTTCAATACGGTCACCACTTTGTAATTCATGACTGAGAGGTACCAGTTTGCCATTAACTTTTGCACCTCGGGTTTTCATGCCAACTTCTGTATGGATGCTGAAGGCGAAGTCTAGAGGTGTAGCTCCCTTAGGAAGCGATTTAAGATCTCCTTTTGGTGAGAAAACAAATATCTCTTTAGAATATAGATTGAGTTTGAATTGCTCTACAAAGTCAACGGCATTAGTCTCATTACTTTCTAGCGCCTCTTGAAGCTTATTAATCCAAAGATCAAGATTATCTTCTTTTACATTGGCATTCTTGTATTTGTAATGAGCGGCATAACCTTTTTCCGCTATTTCGTTCATACGTTCCGAACGTATTTGAACTTCCACCCAGCGACTTTCAGGTCCAACTACAGTAATATGTAGCGCCTCGTATCCTGTCGATTTTGGAGATGAGATCCAATCACGCAGTCTAATTGGGTTTGGGGTAAAATGATCTGTGACTACAGAATAGATTTTCCATGCTAAGAACTTTTCGTTATCAAGATCGCATTTGTAAATAATTCTAACGGCGAACTTATCATAGACTTCATCAAATGAAACGCCCTGCTTGAGCATTTTACGGCGAATACTAAAAATCGACTTAGAACGCCCCTTTATTTCATACTCAAGATCTTCTTTGTCCAAAGACTTTTTAATAACCTTTGAGAAGTTTTTTATGTAAGCGTCTTGCTCTTCCTTGCTTTCTTTTATTTTATTAAAAATATCTTTATATACCTCAGGCTCGGTATACTTTAAACCAAGGTCTTCCAGCTCAGTTTTTATATTGTAGAGTCCTATTCTATGCGCTAAAGGGGCATAGATATAGAGGGTTTCTGATGCTATTTTAACTTGCTTGTCATCACGCATAGAGTCCATCGTTAGCATATTGTGCAAACGATCTGCTATTTTGATGATTATGACGCGAACGTCATCATTCAGTGTTAATAGCATTTTCCTAAAGTTCTCGGCCTGAAGAGAAACATCCATATCCTTTTTAAGCGAAGAAATTTTGGTAAGGCCATCTACAATTCGGGCTACTGTTTCACCAAATAGTTGTTCAATATCGGCAATGGTGTAATTTGGATTGTCTTCCACAACATCATGAAGAAGAGCAGCCGCAATACTGGTAGCGTCCAATCCTATCTCCTGGGCAACAATCTTAGCAACTGCTAGAGGATGGAAAATATATGCCTCTCCTGATTTCCTTCTTTGATCTTTATGAGCATCTAGCGCCACCTCAAAAGCATGTCTAATAAGTTTTTTATCCTCTCTTGTTAGAGTTTGATAACTTACTTTAAGGAGTTCTTTGTACGCTTTTGTAATAGCAGCATTCTCTTGTTCTATCGCCTCTTCAGTCATAGAACTAATGTAGTAAAACCAAGTTAACCTGACAACAAATCAGAACTAGTTTAAGACATTATTTGGAACTAATGCAACAATGCGCAAAGGAGCACCACTACCACCTTTAATTTTCATGGGTAGGGCCATCAATGAAAATCCAGATTCTGGAAGTTTACTAAGATTGGTTAGATTTTCAAATACCGGGATGTTCTCCCTTAATAGAATCACATGTGTCTTAAAATATTCGGATTGACCATAATCGATGCTTGGGGTATCAATACCAATAGATTTGATTTTTCTATTATTGATAAGCCATTCAGCTGCTTCCGGATCTAATCCGGGAAAATGTAATTTAGATATTGCTTCTTCACCTCGTTCATCGGTTCCCAGATAGTCTAATTTGTTCGGGTAAAATTTCGAGTGACCACTTTCTAAAAGAAGAATACTTTCTTCAGGAATCTCTTGTTTATGTTTGGTTTCCCACGCTATCAGGTCCTCAACAGAAATTAAGTAATCAACATTGCCATTGGCTTTTTCGGAGACATCAATTTTTACAGCCTTACCAATTAATCGTTTTAGTGGAATCTCATCAACTGTTTGTTTACCCTCAGCAAAGTGAATTGGTGCATCAATATGGGTGCCACCATGTTCGGCTGTCTCAAAGTTATTGGCCGCATAAAAGAACCCCTTATCTGTTTTAGCATAAGCCACTGTATCCAATTTGAATTCTTTAGCTGTAACCCAATACACTGTTTCCCTAGAATAAGAATGGGATAAATCAATTAGTTCCAAGTCGTCGAGAGATAATGGTTCATTATGTTTTTGTACTTGAGACTCTTTATGTTGGCAGGAAAAAGTTGTCAGTAGTATTACGAATACGAAATAGAACCTATATAAAAACTTCATATTAACCTTTTAGATTTCTTATACGATCATACAGCGTTGGGTGCGAATAGTGTACCCAAACATAAGCTTTATGTGGTGTTAAGTTACTAAGACTATTTTTAGAAAGCTTTTTTAATGAACTAATTAATGGTTCAGCTTTATAAGTTTTCCTTGCAAAATCATCGGCCTGATATTCAAATTTTCTTGAAATAGAGTTCATTAATAATCCGGTTAGCTCAGATATTGGAGAATATAAGAGCCCAAACGCCACAAGACCTACATGGAAGCTCGCTATTTCAACCCCTATGGCATTGGACAATAATGGATTTGATATAAAGACAGACAAAACGAATAAGGTTATTCCTGTCATTAAAATACTGCTAATAAGGTTGAAAATGATGTGTTTTCTCTTGTAGTGACCAACTTCGTGGGCTAGTACAGCAACAATTTCTTCATCATTAAGTTCATTGATTAGTGTATCGTAAAGTGTCACCCTTTTTTCACTTCCAAAACCTGAAAAATAGGCATTGGCCTTGGTGCTTCTTTTGGAACCATCTATCACAAAGATTTTCTCTAAATTAAACCCAACAGTCGCGGCATAACTCGAGATTTTATTAAATAAATCACCTTTCTCCAGAGGAGTTTGCTTATTAAACAATGGAACAATTAACCTTGAATAAAACATATTCATAAAAACGGTAAATATGGTAATAGCGATCCAGGTGTAGATCCAAAATAGGTTAGTGGTCAACTCGTAAAACCATATGATCAATGCTAGTAGGCCTCCTCCAATTATGGCTGTCATGAATAGACCTTTTATTTTATCTGTCCAGAAGGTTTTACGGCTTGTTTTATTGAAACCAAATTTTTCTTCAATAACGAAAGTTCTATAATAGGAGAATGGAGTTGAAATAATGTCCGAACCTAGCATGATGATCCCAAAAAATAGGAGTCCTGTAATTATGGAGTTACTCGAATATGAGCGAGCGAGATTATCGACGTATTCAAATCCATCGAGAAAAAGAAATCCCAATGTTAAGATCAATGAAAACCAGGAAGACCAAATACCAAAACGATAATTTGTAAGCTTGTAATCTTGAGATTTTTTATAGGCGTCCTCATCAAAAACATCCGCTACTTCTTCAGGTAAGGTGTCACCAAAATGTTTAGCGTTGACAGCATTCAATATTTTGTCTTTGATGAAATTGACAACTATAATCCCAGTGATGATATAAAACAAGTTTATGGAAGTCATGATATGGTTAATTTAGAGGGTATGAAAGGTTGGGTTCAGCGGAAATCTCTTTGTCTTTTAGCTTCAAAAATAAGTATTCCAGCTGCAACTGAGACGTTCATTGAGTCAATGACTCCGCTCATTGGAATGTGAATATTAGCTAAGGCAGCCTCCCTCCATTGATCAGAGAGTCCGATTGCTTCGGTCCCTACCACGATTGCAGTGGGAAGTGTAAAATCTTGAGTGTTATATGGAACAGACTTTTGTAAAATCGCAGAGAAAATATTAAAGTTTAATTGATTTAAATAGGCGATTGTTTCTACCGATGAGGCCATGGCAATTTGCGTTGTAAACACAGAGCCAACACTGGACCTTATAATGTTAGGGTTGTATAGATCAGACAAAGGATCTGCAATAATTACGGCGTCAACATTGGCTGCGTCTGCTGTCCTGAGTAGCGCACCTATATTTCCCGGTTTTTCTGGTGCCTCGGCAACAAGAATAAGCGGGTTTTTAGATAAGAATTTTAATTCATCTAAACTATGCGATTTACTATTGACAACACCAATAATACCCTCAGTGGTTTGCCTATGTGCCAGCTTTTGAAAAACATTTTGAGATATTTCAATGATTTCAATACCATAATGCTGCATAGCTTTGGCCTCTGTTTCAGAGAATAGGTCTGGATAAAATAATAACGAGTTGATTTTGTACCCTCCCTTAATGGCGAGAGATAGTTCTCGTTTTCCTTCTATTATAAAAAGGCCATTTTTTTTTCTACTACGCGACTTCTCTTTGAGTTGAATCAATTCCTTTATGAAAGGATTTTGCGCGCTAGATATAGTTTTTATCATCTAGTGCAAAAGTAATTTAAATCTATGTAATTAATTCGTAAGGGTAACGTCAAAAGGCTCATAAAACAAAATCAAATGAAACAAATCGCAATTAGCCTTATGGTCATTTTTCTCTTTATTTCCTGTAAAAATGATCCACAAAACCAATCCGATCAAGCGCCATTAGTAAAAGTAGAAAGCGCTTACCCAGAGGCTCTGGAATCAGTGTTTAAAGCCCACGGGGGGTTGAGTAACTGGCAGTCAATGAACGGTTTATCCTTTGGGATGGAACGTCCTAATGGGATTGAGACTACACTTACCAATTTAAAATCGAGACATTCAATTATTGAGACACCTACTTATAAATTAGGCTTCAACGGTAGTGCTTTATGGGTTAAGGAACTGGATACCATATCCTACACAGGTAACGCAAAGTTTTATAATGGCCTGATGTTTTATTTCTATGCCATGCCTTTTGTCTTAGCCGATGATGGCATTACTTATGAAGAAAGAGCACCGTTAAGTCATAATGGTGTTGAGTATCCGGGATTATTAATTTCATATAATGACGGGGTTGGCGCATCACCAGAAGATCAATACATCATCTACTACCATCCTGAAACCTATCAGATGGCCTGGTTGGCCTATACTGTTACTTTTGGTAAGGATGAAAAGAGTTCCAACTTTAGATTTATTGAGTATCATGATTGGCAAAACCTTAATGGGCTTAAACTACCAAAAGCAATAAGCTGGTATAAAGTAGAAGAGGGCCTTCCTATTGAAAGACGCAATACTCTCGAGTTTGTAGATGTCGACATAAGCCCAAATGCTCCAGATGGGGTCATATTCGAACCAGAAGAAAATTCAAATATTATAGAATAAAAAAAGGGCCTTTAGCCCTTTTTTTATTTACCATCATTGTATTTTTCAGCATAACGTTTCCAAAGTTTGGTTTGGTGACTTTCTAAGCTAATGGCTCTGCCATCAATAAAAGCATGAGTGAGAATGTTTGTCCGCATATCTAAGGCATCCCCTTCAGAAATAAAGAAGGTGCCACTTTTACCAGATTCCAGACTACCATAGTCCTTATCAATCCCAAGAATTTTTGCTGGGTTAAGAGTAATTAATTCAAGAGCTTGTTCTTTACTCAGACCATAGGCAACCGTTGTACCTGCATAAAACGGCAGGTTTCTCGAATTCATACGTTCCATTTGACCACTTGTTTCCAAAGACACTAATACTCCCGCATCCACAAGGGCTTTCGCTAGTTTAAACGGTTGATCGTAATCATCATCCTGAGAATTTGGTCTTGTATGGACACGTCTAAGCATTACTGACACATTGTTTGATTCAAGTAATTCGGCAACTTTGTGAGCTTCGTAACCACCAACAATCGTTAGTTTGTCAATTCCGTTAGCCTTGGCAAATGTCACGACATCAGTTATACTTTTTTCGTCATTGGCATGCACATAAAGGCGTTTGGAACCGTCAAACAATCCTGCCATAGCAGCATAAGGCAGGTTGGTAACTGATTTATCTCCGCTATTATAGGTCTTTGATTCAGACAGGTAATTAGATAATTCCTGGATTTGTTTGGAGTAATTCTTGTTGGGTTTAAGCCCGGGGTCTTCTCCTAACCACCAACGCCCCCTTGTAAAGGTATTAGGCCAGTTGATATGAAGGCCTTCATCAACTTTTACAGCCGCATCTTCCCAGTTCCAGGCATCGAACTGTACTACTGATGAGGTCCCAGATACGCGACCACCTCTAGGTACTACTTGTCCAAGTAATACTCCATTGGGTCTCATAGATTCCACAACCTTAGATTCAGCATTGTAAGCAATCAAACTTCTAATATGTGAATTATAGGTTCCAATTTCGGCCTGGTCACTAGACGCTTTTACAGCATCAACCTCCACCAAGCCTAGGGTAGAATTAGATACAATTATACCTGGATAGATGTGTTTTCCTTCAGCGTTAATCACATCAATATTGCCCATGGCGATCACAATTTCATCCGCTTTACCAATGGTTTCGATTCTTCCAGACCTAACTACAATGATACTGTTTTCAATTACCTCTCCATTACCAATGTGGGCAGTTGCTCCAATGACTGCAAAATCTTTGGATTGCTCAGAAGCAGGTGTTTGTTGTGCGGCTAAGCCAGAAACACAACAAATGACTAGTATGTATAAAAATTTTAATGATTTCATAATTGGGTGTTTAAATGATTAATCCAAAGAATCGCAATGCATGAGTTCCTTTTCCTTCTTTTGAATTGGTTGTGTTTTCAATCCTTTGTTTTTGTCTTCCAACATAAGATTGATTAGTTCACTTTTTTCTTTTTGAAGTGCGGCACGCAGTTCCCGATCCTTTTCAATATCAAAATAGGTTACCCCTTCGATAATCGTTTTTTCTGCTTTGGCATAAATGGATAAAGGATGATCAGACCACAACACTACATCGGCATCTTTTCCAACCTTCAAACTTCCAACCCTATCATCGATGTGCAATAATTTGGCAGGATTGAGAGTGACAAACTTAAGTGCATCTTCTTCGGACACCCCACCGTATTTTACTGATTTAGCTGCTTCCTGATTCAAACGTCTGGACATTTCAGCATCATCACTATTAACTGCTACAGTAACACCAACATTATGCATAATGGCAGCGTTGTAGGGAATGGCATCATTTACTTCGTATTTGTAGGCCCACCAATCGCTAAAAGTAGAACCACCAACACCATGTTCTTTCATCTTATCAGCAACCTTATAGCCTTCTAAAATGTGGGTAAAAGTGTTGATTCTAAAATTAAACTGCTCTGCAACCTTCATCAACATATTAATCTCGCTTTGCACATAAGAGTGGCAGGAAATGAAGCGCTCACCATTTAAAATTTCTGCTAAGACTTCCATTTCGGTGTCCATGCGATAGGCTTGACCACTTTTCTTTTTATCATCATATTCCTTGGCGCGGCTGAAATAATCCACATAAACCTGCTCAACCCCCATTCTAGACTGTGGGAAACGGATACCGTTTTGACTTCTGGACTGTTTTACGTTTTCACCAAGGGCAAACTTTATAAATTTTGGACTTTCATCATATACGAGGTTGTCAGCAGACGCTCCCCATTTTAGTTTGATAATCGCAGAGCGTCCACCTATAGGATTGGCAGAACCATGCAAAATTTGAATGGAAGTAACACCACCAGCTAGATTTCTGTAGATATCAATATCTTCATCATCAATAACGTCTTCAATAGTGACTTCAGCTGAAGAGTTATGCCCAGCCTCATTAATTGAGGTAGCCGCAATATGAGAGTGCTCGTCAATAATTCCTGCAGTTATGTGCTTGCCCGTGGCATCAATTACCCTGGCTCCACCTGCTTTCAGATCCTTACCGATTTGGGCAATTTTACCACCTTTTATCAGTACATCCGTATTTTCCAGCACCCCGTCTGCTTCGTTAGTCCAAACAGTAGCGTTTTTAAATAAAATTGTTTCACTCTTAGGTTGGTCCTTAAAACCAAAACCAACATTTGGATAGGTAACTGCGAACATATTAGAGGATTCAGAATCCTTTTGACCACCCTTTTTCTTCTCATCTGATTTACCCTCAGCCTTTGTAGCAGAAAATGCCACAACGTCTCCGTTTGGTAGGGTTGCCTTACCATTTAAGGTCTTACCATCCGAGGTTTTAGCTGAAATTCTTGTGAAAGCCTTAGGTGAATCTGTAGATTCTGTGTAGGTAAGCGTCATCCAATCGTCATTATAGCTCATTTTAGAACCTAACTTCTGACCTCCACTTTTAAGAGTAGCTTTGGGTTTTTCAATTGTACCATTAAGGCTCATCTCTATTTGCTTCCCATTGATGGAGAAACTGTAATCCCCACGAATGTCATGAGCATTCATGGTATTAATGATGTGCGCTTCACCTTGAACCCAATTTTCATAAAGGGTGGTTTCTTTGTCAAAAATATCACCAGAACTAATGAGGAAATTGGCAAAAGCTCCTGCTTTAAGTGTACCCAGAACATCTGATTTACCAAGAAGCTGTGCAGGAACTGTGGTTAGAGCTTTTAGGGCTGTTTCTTTCGACAGACCTTTAGAGACCGCGGTCATAAGATTTGATTTAAAATCCTTGACACTTTTTAAACCATGGGTTGTTAAGGCAAAAGTAATATCGTTTTTTTCTAAAATGGCTGGATTGTATGGGCCTTGATTCCAGGCGCGCATGTCACTCACCGACAGGGTGGAAGCTAAAAAGGGATCTTCCACATCAAAAGCTTTTTGAAAATCAAGTGGCAATATTACGGCTGCATTGGTATTCTTAACATCAGTAATGCGCTCGTATTCATCGCCTCCACCAACAATAATGTATTGAATTCCAAATTGATCCCCTACTTTATCTGCTCTCATCAAATTTGAGCGACTTCCAGCTTCAAAAATCTGAGGCAGTGCTTTGTTTCGGTTAAGAGCCTCCAAAGCAAGGTCCGTTGTCTCTGAGTTACCACCTGCATACCAGTTGGCATCATTGTACATTTGTCTTAAGAGGGCCATACTTCCCATAAGTGAGGTAGGATAGGACTGTCTGGATTGTACACTTTTAGAAAATGACAAAAATTGAGCCGAGGCAGGATCGAGAACTCTAACAGAATTATCTCCTTCATCATTTAAAGCGATAAGGGCTCCTGTACCTCTTACGATACCATCTTGGATACTAGTATTAACGGTTCCAAAACCAAGTTTTTGCATACTTGATGCCGCCTTGCTGTCATATTTGAAGAGGTACATGGCTTCTTGTTCTGGCCGTATATGATCATTCCAATAAAAACCGCTCCTTCCAGCATCATATTGTGGGCCACTTCCGCGAACGCGTTCTGGCTTTTTTACACCGAAAGCTGTGTAGATGTCTATAAAGGAAGGATAAATAAATTTACCACTAAGGTCTACAATGGTAGCATTTTTTGGAGCTTTAATGTTTTTTCCAACAGACACTACTTTTCCTTCTTTTATAAGAAGACTACCGTTCTTTATCACCTTATCTGGTGAGGCATAAATGGTAGCATTTGTAAATAGTGTGTAGTTTGAATTTTTGGTAGCAACTCCTGAGTTGTTCGGAAAGTAGTCCTGACCGAAAATAGGTATACTGCATGCAAACATGAGTAACCATAGCACGTTTTTAATCATTATATGGGTTAGTTTGTGTTAGGACTTTAAAAATAAAGATTAACCCAGCTCAGATATGAAGAATAAAGTTTTTTTTAACGTTTTGTTGGGGTTTCGTCGTAATAATTAACAATTAGCGCAACGACATAGCTGTAGCTTTCAATGCCTTTATTTTGGTTGTTTACCTTAAGGTAGCTATCGTAGGTGGTTTTAAAAAGTGGTTCAAGTGGGTTCTCATAAGAGTTCCAAAAATCTCGAGACTCTTTAAAGTTTTTGAATATTCCAGGTCTAATTTTTGTTCTTAATTGTTGATAGGCCTCTTGATCTCTCAAATAGAGTTCGTTTAAACAATAACGTAAACCAAATACCTGTCCCGAATAGTTGAAATAAGGATCAGGGTGGTGTATACAAGCCAGCATACCAATAAAATTAGCCTCATTTTCGGCAGCGTAACCCAATTGATGGGCCACCTCATGACTAGCCGTTGAGGGCAATTGGTATTTTGGTATTAGAATATCTACCTGCGCCTCATTAGTAAAGGGATTTAAATACCCTGAAAATCCCATATAAGTTAGAGGTAGACTATAAAGTGATGCCTTAATACTGGAAGGCTTATACGTAAAAAGGGGGATCGATTTTGATAATGCCTTGTAACCCTTTTGGGTCATGTCCAGAATGTCCTTTTTGGAATAGGGAACTTCTACTTTGAGTGAATCCATATTTTGAAGAGCCTCGTGAGCGTTATTTGAGGATTCTATTAGCAGTTCTGTAACTGACACAAGTTGCTCGGTGCTGTAATCTTTACCCATTTCAAGATTTACATGTAGTGGCTGACGGTAGTAATTAAAAGCCCAAAAACAATGAAAGGCCAAATAAATGAATGATACTCCAGTGAGTAGCTCTAATATCCAGTTTTTAAAATCTTTGTAAGAGCGTCTCCAGTTTTTAATAAGCCATCTCAGAAGTAATAGGACCACAAGTGTGTAAAAGACATCACCAACTGAAAAAGGGACCCATCCAAAAGCATAACGACATAGTTTAGAAATAAGGGTATATAGGCTATTACTGTAGACTTGTTCGGTCCACTCGGGATTGATGGCCAATATTTTGGTCAATACCCAAACGAAGACAAATGAAAAAGCTAGAACTATTCTCTTTAAGCTCATGCCCATAAAAATAGAAAACTCAAGTGTAAATTGATGTTCCATTTATGACCTTCTTCATAAAAATAGTTCGATGGATTTGTATTTTTGTAATCAAAATAGAATCCACATGAGCGAACATATTAAAACACTAGAGCCAGTTGAAATTTGGCGAAATTTTGCCGACCTAAATGCTGTTCCAAGGGCTTCAAAAAAAGAGGAACGCGTTATAAAATTTATTAAAGACTTTGGAATTCAATTAGGCCTGGAAACCATTGAAGACCAGGTTGGAAACGTGGTCATACGTAAGCCGGCCACCCAGGGAATGGAAGATAAGCAGATGGTCGTCATGCAAAGCCATTTGGATATGGTGCATCAAAAGAATAATGATACCGACTTTGATTTTGATACCCAGGGTATAGACATGTTTGTTGATGGCGATTGGGTAAAAGCTAATGGGACAACCCTTGGAGCTGATAATGGCCTGGGAGTTGCTACCATAATGGCTGTTTTAGAAAGTGAAACCATTCCTCATCCAGCTATAGAAGCTCTGTTTACGATTGATGAAGAGACTGGTATGACGGGTGCTAAAGGCCTAAAAGGCGGATTACTAAAGGGTGACATTCTTCTTAACTTGGATACGGAAGAGGATGATGAAATAGGGGTGGGTTGTGCCGGTGGAGTTGATATCACGGCCACTAGAACCTATAATCAGGAATCTACACCCAATAACTATGTGGGATTCAAGATCACTGTTAAAGGCTTACAGGGTGGGCATTCTGGAATGGATATTCATAAAGGATTTGGAAATGCCAATAAGCTTTTGAACCGCTTTTTGCACTTAGGATTCCAAAATTCTGATCTTCGTTTGAGTCGGATAGACGGCGGAAGTCTTAGAAATGCCATTCCAAGAGAAGGCTATGCTGTTGTCGCTGTGGCCATGTATGGTAAGGATGGTTTTGTGAATGACTTTCACGACTTAAAGACCTGTATTATAAGAGAATTCAAATCTTTAGAATCCGATCTTGAAATTCTTTTAGATGAGGTGGACACCCCTAGTACTGTAATGGATCAGTCTGTATTTGGACAATTGACAAGAGCCCTTTATAGTGCTCATAATGGTGTTTACAGAATGAGTCCTGATATTCCCGACTTAGTTGAAACCTCAAATAATATTGCACGTGTATTAGTGCAAGATGGCCAAGTGAAAATTGGATGTTTAACCAGAAGTTCTGTTGAATCCTCTAAGGAAGATTTAGCCAATGCCTTAAAGTCTACCTTTGAGTTGGCCGGTTGTGAGGTTGAATTATCCGGTGACTATCCTGGTTGGACTCCCAATATGGATTCTGCTATTTTAAAAGTGCTTAAAGCCAAGTATCTGGAGCTGAATGATGGACAAGAGCCACATGTGGCAGCATGCCATGCTGGTTTGGAATGTGGAATTTTAGGTACTAATTATCCCAAGATGGACATGATTAGTTTCGGACCTAATATTCGAGGTGCCCATTCACCAGATGAACGGGCTCAAATTTCTTCGGTAAAAAAATACTGGAAGTTTGTAAAGGAGATATTAAAAGATATTCCTAGTAAAAACTAAAAAAGCAGCCAAAAGGCTGCTTTTTCTTATTCTGCTATACTCGTAAGTTCGATATCAAATACCAGATTTGATCGTGGAGGAATCACTGGTGGATTCCCGCTTTCACCGTATCCTAAATAGTAAGGTATAAAAACCCTTGCCTTATCACCAACCTTCATATTAAGCATGGCTTCTTTAAAACCAGCTACTAAAGTAGCCGACTCATTATAAGGCATACTAAAGGGTGCGTAGCGGTTCATTTGGTCCTGGCGTTCATCGTATTTACCATTGTTAACAGCAACTTCTTTCCAGGTAGTCCAGAACAATGTACCGTCTTCAAAATAACCGGCACAATCAATATTCACGCTCTGAGATGCATTTGGTTGTTCACCATCTCCTTCATGGGTAAATATCATAGCCATGCCTGTGGGTGAGTCTATACGGCGTCCTTCCATGGCCTCATTCGCAGCCAACCATTCCGTCTTTGCATTTCTGGCCATCTCTTCCGCCTCCTTTTTTGCATTTTCTCTTGCAGCATAAAAAGTGTTCTCAACTTCCGGCATCTGCTCTTCAAAAACTTTTGGAGCATCAAACAATTTTGCTGCTTTACCTTTTCTTATAATAGTCACCTTATTGATGGTTACATCTTGAACTGGCTTGTGGTTTCTGGCTCTTAAATCCACCACTTCGACGTTAGAGATAGAATCTTGTACCTCTATACCCTCAACTAATTGTCCAAATACGGAATGACAGCTAACTCTAGGTTGGTCACAAGGTTTTAAATTACC
This sequence comes from Winogradskyella aurantiaca, assembly GCF_003362725.1. Classification (GTDB taxonomy): domain Bacteria; phylum Bacteroidota; class Bacteroidia; order Flavobacteriales; family Flavobacteriaceae; genus Winogradskyella_A; species Winogradskyella_A aurantiaca. The sequence goes on along the minus strand of NZ_QKTV01000005.1, from coordinate 120,856 downwards.
CTGTGCATCAAAGAAATCAAGACTTGGGTAAGGTACTTCTGTAATAAAAAACTGGCCACCATTGGTATTGATTCCACCAGCATTAGCCATTGATAATACTCCAGGCTTATCGTGTTTTAAGTCTTTGTTGAAATCTGCTGCAAAGCGGTATCCAGGAGTACCACGTCCAGTACCAGTTGGATCACCACCTTGAATCATGAAATTATCCATCACTCTATGGAAAATAACACCATCATAGAAGGGTTTGCCTTTATATTGCTCCTCAACCATAGGGTGGTTTCCTTCAGCAAGCGCTACAAAGTTAGCCACCGTCACAGGGACTTCTTCATAATATAGTTTTGCAACCATGGTTCCTTTAGATGTTGCTATTTCAGCGTATAGACCATCATCTAAATTTGGATATTGTTCCTGACAAGAGCTGCTAACAAGTGCAGCCAAAATACAAATAGATAAAATTGTCTTTTTAATCATTAGTCTTTGAAATTGAATTTAGGGTTACTTCACATATTAAAGGCACATTAGTACCTATTTTATTGTCATCTCCATAGTAGCCAAAAGCTACTTGAGAGGGAAAAATAAAGGTTACAGTCTCGGTAGGCTTCATAAGCTTTAAACCTTCTCTTAGCCCAGTAAATAGTTCTTCCTTATCAATTATATAACTTTGGGTTCCTATTTCCTCGAAACTATAAATTGAGGCCCCTTGAAGGTTATTGACGGAATAGCTGAAATTGACTTGATCACCAAACAAAGGTTGTATGGTGTCCTTTTCTACTTTGTTCACATAATAGTACCAGAAACCACTTTCTGATGCCACATAATCTATGAGGGAGTCGTTAGCAATGAGTGCTTCTATTGCTACACGCTCTTGGTCGTTAAGTTTTTTGTTACGTTCTGCAGACTCTGAAATAAATGAGCCTGATTTAACAGATTCTGGCATACGTGGTTCAGGAGAACGACATGAGCAGAACAACAGAACAATCACTAAAAATGGGATAATAGTTTTCATGATTTGATAGTAATGATTAATGCCGTAGGGGCTCCTGAAAGGTTACAGATTTATAGGTAAATGTTTTGTAAGCAACAGAAATCATGGGGCTAATTGTTGTTTATACGCTGGTAAGATACTAATAAATTTTTCAATTGCTCCATTTAAACTGGTCTCAGACCTGCCGCCTGCTGCATTAGTATGTCCTCCACCATTAAAGTGAGAACGCGCAAAATCATTAACTGAAAATGATCCCTTACTTCTAAATGAGATTTTTATAATATCGTCCTGAACGTTCTCAATAAATATAACAGCCATTACAATGCCTTTTATGGATAACCCGTAATTAACAAACCCTTCTGTATCTCCTTTTTTAAATTCAAATTTATCCAGTTCTTCTTGACTCAGTGAAATATAGGCGGTATTGTAATCTTTCAATATTTTAAGATTACCAAGGGCACAACTTAAAAGTTGAAGTCTATTATAGCTATTAGTGTCAAATACCTGATTATGGATGTCTGAATGATTCGCTCCTCGCTTCATTAAATCACCGGCTATTTCAAGAGTTCTACTAGTGGTTGAGGGGAATCTAAATGAGCCGGTATCTGTCATGATTCCTGTATATAAACAAGTAGCTATGACAGCGTCAATCTTACTCTCATCACCAAGAAATTCAATAAAATTGTAAACCATCTCGCATGTTGATGAAATCTCAACATTGGAGTACATGTACTTGGCGTAAGCGCTCGGTTGCTGATGATGGTCAATCATAATTTTTAGTGATGAGGCTGTTTCAAGAATGTTTCCCATTTGATTTCCAACTCTACTTAAATCATTGAAATCAAGCGTAAAAATAATCTCGGACTCCGCTATAAGCTTTGAACATTCCTCCTCATCAAACTCAAATTGCTTTACCAAATCCGTCCCTGGAAGCCACTTTAAGAACTCAGGATAATCATTTGGTGCAATTACTGAAGCCTCATGCCCAAGACTGATTAAATAATGATAAAGTGCTAGTGTTGAGCCCATGGCATCGCCATCGGGATTTCTATGCGGCACAATAACTATGTTTTTAGGCTGTTTTAAGAGCAATTGTATTGCTTCAATCTGGGATTTTTCCATAGGTTTCAAAGATACAATTTAAAGGATGCCTTTACAATGAAACTTAGTAATATGAAGGTTTCGTTAAATCCTTGGTATTGATTTAAAATGCATTACTTTTGCACCGAAATTTAAAGGCCAAGCCTACAATTAAAACAAAACAATATAAATGGCAACTAATAGAACGTTTACAATGTTAAAGCCCGATGCTGTCAAGAATGGACACATTGGTGCAATCTTAGAAAAAATTACTGCTTCAGGTTTTAGAATCGTAGCGATGAAATTAACTCAAATGACTACGGCAGATGCTGAGGAATTTTATGGCATTCATAAAGAACGTCCATTTTTTGGCGAATTAGTGGAATATATGACTAGTGGGCCAATTGTAGCTGCTATCCTTGAAAAGGAAAATGCCGTGGAGGATTTTAGAACTTTAATTGGTGCTACAAATCCTGCAGAGGCTGCGGAAGGGACCATTAGAAAAATGTATGCTAAATCAATAAGTGAAAATGCTATTCACGGAAGTGATAGTGACGACAACGCTGCTATCGAAGGTGCCTTTCATTTTTCTGGAAGAGAGACATTTTAAGCTACAGATATAATATTAAAAAAGCCACGCTTAGCGTGGCTTTTTTTATGACTTAGATCGTAGTGATCTTAGTTGTTTTCCAAAAATCGCCGCAATACCAGCTGCTAGTCCTCCTATAATACCGGTTATTAGAATAACCAGATAAGGATTCTCACCAAGAGAAAACAAGACCCCAATCTGCTTGGCAAGAATAAAATCATTGGCGCTACTCAATAGGTAAGCTGATAATCCCCAAAACAGTAGGATGCCTAAAAAAGGCATTAAGAACACTTTAAATCCTTTAAGTGGAATAATGTAGGCTGTAACTGATGCTGCTAGCATGACAGACCACCAATCCATACCTAGTGCCGAAAAGATATAGGCTAATACTATGGTAATTATTAAATTTACTAAGGTCTTATTCATTGTAATGGTTTTAAAGTTTGGGTTGAAATTGTTCCTGTGGCGTTACTAGCTGAAGGCATGAAGTTTAATTCTAAATACTCTCCAGCCGCCCAATCACTTATAAAATTGTCGTAATATTTACTGCCTGGATTTCCTGATTGACCACCTGGGTAAATGCCTAAGGCGGTAGGAGGAGAGGTCATTTCCACAATCATTCGCCATGATGGTCCATGGTTTTTAGATGTGGCATTAACAATGCTTCTATCACCCCCAATAGGAATGTCAAATCGTGAAAATGCGGGTAAACCCTGAAGTAAATGACCAGCATAGGTCCCTTTGTAATTGTTCCAGTTGTAGGCTCCGTTTTTTTCCTGCCATTCCATAAGATTTACTACAGCTTTCTCAAAACTTAACCGAAATAAATCATGTGCAGTCTCTTTAGTATCAGTCGTCTCTACAATATCCATAAAATCATGCTCTGGGAATTTAGTTAGAGCATAAATAGTTTGATAGTCGTAGGGCTTGCTTAAGGCTATATCCTCACTATCGAGTTCATCCCAAACCATCTGATAAAGATTGTACCACCAACTCCGCCAAATACTTGGCCCAACTTCATCAAGATCGTTGTTAAATTTCCAATTACTCATTTCATTAAAAACCCGTTGTTCATTTTCATTAAACCCATCCTTGTTCATATGTTCTAACATATAGGGAACAAGTTCAGACGCCTTTAAATTGAAATTATTGTTATGAAGCTCTTTGAAATCCTGTATGTCAAAAGAATCTTTTGAATTAAAGAAATCGTTAATCACACGATTTCTGTAGGTTTCATAGCCGTCATTAAAAACATAATATGGGTAGGCCTCATCAACAGGGTGCTGATTGGCTGAACTTACAAAACCGCGCTCCGGATTCTTGGTATGAGCATTAAATTCCTGAGGTATGAATCCCTGCCAATCGTGTTCTGGATTAGAACCGTCTAGTAAGAACTTGCCTTGACCTTCCCATTTATTCGGGAGCAGCCCTTGGATCCATAATGCAATATCACCTTCTGTTGAAGCAAAGACAAAGTTTTGGGCAGGTGCTACATAATTCTTAAGAGCATTAACATAATCCTCATAATTTTTGCCCTTGTTCAATTCTATGAAGGTTTTTTGGTTATTGCCTCCCATATGGCCAGTCCATTTCATGGCGTAACCAGATCTCGGATTATCATCCATAAAGTTTATATCGTACATAACCGGTCCATGATGTGTATAAAGGACGGAATCTGTAACGGTTTCCCCACCTTTAACTTTTATAGTTTCAGTACGTATGGTTACGGGTTTCCACTGACCGTCATGCCTATACATACTTCGGTCTTCATTGAATTCAATTTTATACCAGTCTAAAACATCCCTTGTAGCATTGGTTTCTCCCCAAGCGATATATTCATTAAATCCAGAGATAACACCCAAGGCTCCAGGAAGGGTAGCACCAAATGAATTGTGATCAGGAGTGCTTAATTGCATGACAAACCAAATCGACGGGAGATTTAATCCTAAATGTGGATCATTGGCCAAAATAGGATTTCCAGAATAGGACTTAGATCCAGAAACTGCCCAGTTATTGCTACCATTATCCGGATGCGGTTTTTCGGCAATTTTAAAGGCGATGGTATCTTGTGGTAATTCTGAAAAAGGAGTTGGCGTTTGTGGAACATCAATGTAACTCCAGTCCGTTTCTTTGGGAATTACTGGGTCTGTGATATCAAAAAAATCAGGTAACAAAAAGTCAAAATTCTCTTTACCTAATAATTGTAGTGTGTTGGTATATTCCAAATCATCATCTCCACCAGCCAGCATTTTGGTCATGTACATTAATAGTAAGGCTGTTTTATTAATGGTCCAGGGTTCTGGCTTGTAATTAAGTAATTTGTATTCTACAGGATAATCTTTGGGATCTAGAGAATTAATGTAACTATTAACTCCAGCAGCATAGGACTCTACAAGATTGTAGGTCACTGGATCAGATTTCATCTTTTCGATGGCCATCTCTGCCCCATAACCCATGCCACGTCTGCGCTCGCGTTTATCGTATTCAATGGCAGCTTCTCCAACAATTTCGGACAATCGACCGGCTGCTGCATAAGTTTGAAATTCCAATTGCCATAAACGGTGCTTTGCTGTAATATAGCCCTGAGCGCGATACAAGTCCTTATCATTTTGTGCAAATACATGTGGAATTAGAGCCTCATCGTAATGAACAATTACCTCGTCAGCTAATCCTTCGATAATTAATTCTCCCTCAATGGATTCATCTGTTTCGTTTTGCCAAATACCATTGTAGGGATTGAGAAATTTACCTAGGGGAGGAATAGATCCAAATTTTGAATCTAAACCATAGAATATCGCACCGGTTAGGACCAGCGATATCAATAATTTCAAATATTTCATGGAGTCTTTTTAATGAGGTCATGAAAATACTAAAATTGAACGTTTTATTCAATTAGTATAATTCAATCTTATCGATGAGCAATTCAAAGTTCTCATCACGCTTATTGCCAATTAAAAAGGTGATCTCTTCAATTTTATCTCCGCTATACCTTGGGAGATCCAGTCGATACCCTCTAAAAGTGGCTATCATTGAGGAAAAAGGAATCTCTATAGTTTGCCAATCCCCATTGGTAGAAAACTTGGCTGTATAAGCAAAACGGTTCAGATAGGAATTGCGAATTCTAAATTGATAAGGTTTACCATCACCTTTTAAGGTTAAAATCACGCCTGAATAGTTGTCGACTTTCAAGGTAGGTAGATCAAAGCGTACAGAAGAGAAGCCACCATTATTGGCCAAAGATACCTCTCCAGAAAAGAAGCCATGGCCTTCTTCGTTAATCTCAAAGTTACCTTGAGATACTCCGCCCATAACAACATCATCAACAATTTCCCAATTTTCCTTGGATTGCGAATTAAAGTCAACTAGTACAAACAGTTCTTGAAACATTATAAGGACTATGGCCAGAAGCAGGATTCTGTACATCTGATAGGTGATTTAATTTTATACTTATTAATTTGAGACCAATCTTGTAAATACTCAATACAGCGTATTAACTCAACACTATTTTTTTAACAATATCCTTACCAATGGATTCATTGAGCATGGTTATTATTTTTTCTTTACCATAGCTCAGTTCCTCACGTAACACGCTAGAACTAAGTCTAACATAAAGCGTTTCTCTTTTGAGTTCAATGGCCGTGGTGTAGTTATTTACTCCATTACCCATTAAACTTTGCCAGGCTTCTCTAACATTGACTTTGTCCAATCCTTCCTGTAGGCGATTTGTCTCCACAAACTCCTTTAAGATATCCTCAATTGGTGAATGTTCATTTTTACGTCTGGCCGTCATTCCAATTCAAATTCAACAGATTCATAGCGCTCATATACGTAGACCACTTGATCTTGATTTACTATTCTCAATTCTTTTTCCGTAGCACTTAATACGGTTTCCTTCCAATTCGTCAGGTTAGTCTTGTAATAGAGATTTAAACTATCGTTTTCAATTTTCACTGTCAAACCTTCAGCATCATCCGAAGTGCTATATTGATTATTGAACGCTGGTTGAAGTTTCTTCCGGAAACCCTTATTATTCTCAACGTAAATATAGTCAATAGTCGTGTTGTAGCTGTAAGATTTGGCAACACTATTTTCTGAAATAACTTCTTTGATTTCCCAATAGCCATTGAGATAGCTGAGTTTCTCCTCAGGGCTTTGAGCACAGGATACGAGGAGAACTAATACTATAAGCACAACTAGTTTTTTCATAAACTAAATATTTTATAGGATTGATGAACCTGTTTTACAACTTGTTCTGTGCGTTCCTCGTGTGTATCTGAGATAAATAGTTGTCCAAAATTATCGTCCTGCACTAATGAGATAATTTGTCCAACTCTATCATCATCCAATTTATCAAATATATCATCCAATAATAAAATTGGGGTAACCCCACTTTGGGATTTTAAGAATTCAAATTGTGCCAGTTTTAGAGCAACTAAATATGATTTTTGCTGTCCTTGGCTACCAAATTTTTTAATGGGATGCTCACCTATTTCAAACTTCAAATCATCTTTGTGAATGCCGACACTTGTATATTGCAATGCCTTGTCCTTATTGATGGCATCGTCTAAGAGATTGGACAATAAACCATCAAAAAGGTCACTTTTATATTTTAAATTAACGACCTCCTTGTCACCACTAATAACAGCATAGCGCGATTTAAAAATAGGAATGAATATCTCAAGGAAATTTTTACGCTCTTCATAAATATAAGTTCCATATTCTTCCAATTGCTGATTGTATATGGTAATGGTTTCAACATTGAATGTATGATTAGCCGCAAAATACTTTAACAGCGAATTCCGTTGTGATAAGACCTTGTTATAACTAATAAGTGTGGACAGATACCTTTTGTTTTTCTGGGATATGACTGTGTCCATAAATTTACGACGTGTCTCACTTCCTTCACTAATAAGATCGCGGTCGGCCGGCGAAATAATTACCAATGGTATATAGCCAATATGGTCACTAAACTTGTCATAGTCTTTGCCATTACGCTTGATTTTTTTCTTTTGACCTTTCTTAAGTGAGACTTGTACCCGTTCCCCTTTTCCATTTCTGCTAAAGAATCCGTCAATTAGAAAGAAATCCTGTCCGTGATGGATGTTTTGAGTACTTATAGGGTTAAAGTAGCTTTTTGCAAAGGCTAAATGGTAAATGGCGTCCAGGATATTGGTTTTACCTACACCATTAGCACCTACAAAGCAGTTGATCTTAGCGTCGAATTGAAACTCACGACTTTCAAAGTTCTTATAATTTACAAGGGATAACGCTTGAAGGTTCATACTGGAAATAAGGCCTTTTTTTCTAGAAATTATATCGGAAATTGAGTTGCAAAATATTGAAAAATAACAAATATTAAGCCTTTTAATTACCGATAAAAATTATATTTTTGCGGTCGCAATAAACGCAGTTATTATGGCTACATATAAGAAGCGCGGCTACAAGCCAAAAAATAAGAAAGAAAAGATAGAGGCCATTGAGGACAATTCAACAACAGCTGAGGTATTTAACACGCTAGATGAGTCTGCCTCGAAGACTGAAGAATGGGTCATTAAAAATCAGAACTATATTTTTGGTGTGGTTGGTATCGTTGCAGTTGTGGTTCTAGGAATCATGGGTTATAACAGGTTCATATCGGAACCTGCCGCTAAGGAAGCCATGAATGAAATGTACCAAGCTCAGACTTACTTTAATGAAGCAGTAAATGGTTCTGACCAAGATTCGTTGTTTACCTTATCTCTAAATGGTGGTGAAGGTAAGTATGGAATGCTTGACATCATTGACGAATATGGTAGTACTCCAGCTGGTAACCTTGCTAACTATTATGCAGGTATGGCCTATCTAAATCTTAAGGATTACCAGAATGCCATTACATACTTAAGCAATTTTTCAAGTGACGATAAAATGTTATCTCCTATTGCTAAAGGAGGTATTGGTGATGCGTTTGTTCAATTAAATCAACTGGAAGATGGCTTAGATTATTATGAACAAGCTATAAAGGATAACACCAATGATTTTACGACCCCTTTATACTTATTAAAGGCAGCCAAGGTAGCTATAGATTTAGGGTCTTATGAGGTAGCTTTAACTTATTTAAATAGAATAAAAGACGAATTTGCATCATCTAATGAAGCGAGTGAGGCTGATGTCCTTATAGGTATGGCCGAAGCAAAACAATAAGATATGGCAACGGCAAATCATAATTTGTCCAATTACGATAAAAGCACAATCCCAAACGCGAAAGACTTTCGGTTTGGGATTGTTGTTTCTGAGTGGAACTCAGAAATCACTGAAGGCCTGTATAACGGGGCTATTGATGCCTTAGTTGATTGTGGTGCCCTTAAGGAGAATATTGAAAGAGTCGATGTGCCAGGAAGTTTCGAGCTTATTTATGGGGCCAAGCATTTGGTGTCTAAAAGTTTTGATGCCGTGATAGCAATAGGTTGTGTGATTCAAGGTGAGACCAAGCACTTTGATTTTGTATGTGAAGGAGTTACTCAAGGCATTAAAGATCTCAACATCCTATATGATACCCCTGTTATCTTTTGTGTGCTAACCGATAATACCAAGCAGCAATCCATAGACCGCTCTGGAGGAAAGCATGGTAATAAGGGCATGGAGGCTGCGATTGCTGCCATCAAAATGGCAGAACTTAGGACTAACTAACAGGTTTACTTATTGAGTCGTCCAGTTTTTTAGACTGTGGCGTCCATCCATTTGTTTTATTGAGCTTGGCATCCTTTTTGTTAACAAAATTTAGGATGTGTCCGTGAGTTGATGAATTGAATTTAAGTATTTTTGATAGGCAACGATGCATAAAAAAGCGGAGTTTGTTTAAACAACGAAAGAACAGACAATTTAACTATCGCCCACGATTTCAGGATAACGATGCTGATGAACATGAGTCGCGTTTTGAGAATAATTGGAAAGAAGCACGTTTAAATTCACAAAAACGAGGTAAACGAATTTTATCGCTTCCAGTACTAATCATTATGTTGGTTGCCATAATTGTTTTAATGTACATCCTAAATGGTTACATGTAAATAAATTCTGATGGGAATATTTAAGCAACGAAAAAATAAGAAATATAGTTACCAACCTCGTTATTACAAAGGCGAGGGTAGTCCTTTTGAGTTAAAGCACAAATTTGATGAGTACCGTAAAACGGTTGCTCCTCCAAAGGGGATTAAGGCTAAGTTGAATCAGGCAGTGGATGACTATAAATACAATCCAGATCAGAACGCAAATCGCCGAGTTTTAATCATTATTGGTATTCTCATCCTTATTTTTTTAGTTATAATCGAGTTTGACCTTTCAATTTTCTTCAAAGGCTAATGTCAGATATCATTCAACTTTTACCAGATCATGTAGCCAATCAGATCGCTGCGGGTGAGGTGGTGCAGCGGCCTGCTTCTGTTGTTAAGGAACTTTTAGAAAATGCTATTGATGCTCAAAGCACAAAAATTCAATTGATTATTAAGGATGCAGGAAAGACCCTCATCCAGGTGATCGATGATGGGGTAGGTATGAGTACTACAGATGCACGAATGAGTTTCGAGCGTCATGCCACTTCTAAAATAAAGGTTGCAGAAGATCTATTTGATCTCAATACCAAAGGATTTAGAGGTGAGGCTCTGGCCAGTATAGCTGCCATTGCTCATGTAGACCTTAAAACCAAACAGCATCAGGAGGAGTTAGGCACGGCAATTACCATAGAAGGCAGTAACGTTAAATCTCAAGAGTTTACGGTTACTCCAGTTGGAACATCATTATCCGTTAAAAATTTATTCTATAATATACCTGCTAGAAGAAACTTCCTAAAATCCAATGCAGTAGAACTGCGTCATATTGTGGATGAATTTCATCGTGTTGCTTTGGCCCATCCAGAAGTGGCCTTTTCATTGCATCATAACGAAAGTGAATTGTTCGAATTGCCAGTGAGCAATTACAGACAGCGCGTAGTTCATATTTTTGGATCAAAAACCAATGAGCGACTTGTTCCAGTCTCCGAAAGTACCGAGGTATTACAAATAGAAGGCTTTGTTGGAAAACCTGAATTTGCCAGAAAAACACGTTCCGAACAGTTCTTCTTCATTAATAAACGCTTTGTGAAGAGTGCTTATTTGAATCACGCGGTGGTTTCCGCTTTTGAAGGATTACTAAAAGAAGGCTACCATCCTAGTTACTTCTTAAACCTATCGGTTGATCCTAAAAGTATTGATATTAATATTCATCCAACGAAAACTGAAATAAAGTTTGAAGATGAACATACACTTTATGCCTTATTAAAATCTGCCGTAAAACACAGTCTGGGGCAATTTAATATTGCTCCTATTCTTGATTTTGATAAAGACTCGAGTATGGATACACCTTATGCTTACAAGGATCGTTCAGCGATAAACCCAAAAATTGAGGTTGACCGAAGTTTTAACCCTTTCAAGTCAGACGGGGCCACGCAATCCCATAAGGTGGGCTTTAGCTCGAGTAAATCTCAGAATTCCTCTTGGGAGGCCTTATACACTGAGCTTAACTTAGAGTCTCAAGAAAAGGATGGCCATTCAGAAATTCAGTCTTTCGAGAGTAAATCGGTTAACGCAGATTTATTTGAGAATCAGGAAATTGCAAGAGAAGTTAATAGTCACCAACTTGAAGGAAAGTATATTATTAAGCCAATGGCCTCAGGGATCCTTATAGTGGATCAGAATAAGGCGCATCAGCGTGTGCTCTACGAAAAGTTTCTTAAGCAGTTTACAATTAAGTCCTCAGTGTCTCAACAACTCTTATTTCCCGTGAGCTTGCATTTTTCTAAATTGGAAATGGTAATTATAGAAGATCTAAAAACCGATTTAGAGGATGCCGGATTTAGTTTTGAATCCACAGCGGAGGAACAAGTAATTTTAAATGGCATACCCGCCATTATTCCAGAAGCTGAACTGAAATTGGTATTTGAGCAGTTGATAAGCGATGTGGAGAACCAGGTTCCAGAACAAAACTTCAGCTTGGCTGATTTGATGGCTAAGTCCATTGCAAAAAGTTTGGCTATTAAGACGGGGCAGCAATTAAGTGCAGTTGAGCAGATGCATCTTGTGGACAGTCTTTTTGCATGTAAAGAGTCTAATTTATCTCCTAATGGGCAATTAGCCTATTACATAATGGGAGTCAATGATATTGAAAAGAAATTTAAATAAGCTATGAGGTTAGGAATTACAGATGCCGTAAAACATTTGCTGATCATTAATGTATTAATGTTTATTGGAACTCTGGCTATTGGTGGAGGTGAGCTATTTTATCAGTTGTTTTCCCTGTATTTTCCAAAAAATGAAATGTTTCAACCCTGGCAGGTGTTGACACATATGTTTATGCATGGAAGTATTGGCCATATATTTTTCAATATGTTCGCCCTTTGGATGTTTGGCACCACCGTTGAGCAGGTTTTTGGTTTTAAAAAGTTTCTAACGTTTTATTTATTATCGGGACTAGGAGCTGCCATCATTCAAATTGCCTTCTTGTATTTTCAGTTTAATAGTGGGTTTACGACTTTAATTGAAGCTGGGTTTTCGGATGTAGATATTATGAATTTGCTAAATGAAGGAAAATATAACGAAGCTTGGCGATCTATATTAGGGACTGATTTTAATACTTTTTTAGGCGCATTCTTCTCCCAAATGGTTGGGGCTTCAGGCGCTATTATGGGTGTTTTAGTTGCGTTTGGTATGTTGTTTCCTGAATCAAAGCTCATGCTTATTTTTCTGCCGATACCAATTAAAGCAAAGTATTTCATACCTGGAATAATTGCTTTAGATTTGATTTCTGCACTTACAGGAACTTCGTTCTTTAGTCCGAGTAATACGGCTTTTATTGCGCACGTAGGAGGTGCCTTGACAGGATTTTTACTAATGTGGTTTTGGAAGAAAAATGAAACGGATAAATACCGTTGGAATTAAGTAATTATGGAGGATCTTAAACTTAGGTTTCAAAGATTAAGTGCATTTGGTAAAATCATTGCCGTTAATGCAATTGTTTTTGTACTTGGAATTTTATTAAGTGCAATCCTCAAATGGAATGTTCTCCAGTATTTTAGTCTGCCAGGGGATGGGATGGATGCCTTGTTGCAACCTTGGTCAATTATTACCTATAGCTTTCTGCACAGTGGTATCTGGCACTTATTGTTTAACATGCTGTTGTTATTCTATTTGTCTGAAGTACTATTGAATTTACTACCTGTCAAGAAGGTATTAAACATCTATTTTTTAGGTGTCATATTAGGCGGTCTGTTTTACATTTTAGCGCAAACGCTTCTTTTTTCAGGAAGCTCTACTCTGGTGGGTGCTTCGGCTGGGGTTGGTGCCCTCCTCATGTTTACGGCAGCTTTCCTTCCCGATTCTCAGATACGGTTCTTCACTTTTAATATTAAATGGAAATATATTGGTATCACCATGATCGTTTTGGATCTAATTCGAATTTCCTCTGGAATTAATGTTGGTGGTTATATCTCTCATTTTGGTGGCTATGCTTTGGGGTATTTGTACGCCACCCAGTTCCAGAAAGGAAATGACATTGGTGAAGGATTTGAGCGCCTCATGGATTTGTTTATGAGCTTGTTTTCAAGAAAGTCCAAACTAAAAACAGTTCACAGACGTTCAAATAAAAGCAAGGGGTTCGCAGGAACTTCTAAAAAAGAATTCGATAAATTCAACAAACAAAAGCAAATAGACTTGATTCTTGACAAGATAAGTAAGAGTGGCTACGATAGCCTTTCGGATGAGGAAAAGAAGTTTTTGTTTGAGGCCGGAAAAGACTAATTAATGAAAGGTCTAAGTTTCTTAGAAAAAATCATCTTTACAATTAATAGTTTGGCAGCCTTGCTATTGCTGTTGTCTTATGGCTTAAGCTTTCTTCCGCCGAAGCAATTTGGAATACTATCGGTCCTTAGTTTGGGAGTGCCAATTTTTATCATCTTAAATTTACTTTTCGCACTTTATTGGTTTATAAAATTTAAAAAGCAATGGCTCCTATCAGTGGTTGTTCTTCTTCTTGGATTTAATTACCTAACTTCTATGTATCAGTTTTCAGGAAAAGAGCTTCCAGAAACTGTAACAAGTTTTACGGTCATGAGCTACAATGTGCGCCTTTTTAATTTATTCGGGTGGATAGAGGAAGAAGGGATCGCTAAAAAAATTCAAGATTTTATATTAGATGAGTCTCCTGATATTTTAGCTATACAAGAGTACCATATCGACGAGGATTTTGATTTGCCGGACTATTATAAATATGAATCATTGTCTGGCAATCGGGTAAAAAACGGACAGGCGATTTTTTCCAAGTTCCCGATAATTAATTCGGGTGCAATTGCATTTCCAGACACCTATAATGATGCTATTTATATCGATGTGGTTAATCAAAAGGATACCATGCGTATTTATAATATTCATTTGCAAAGTTCTAAGATTAACACTTCAGTAGAGTCCTTAAAAAAAGAATCTTCTGAAAATTTATTGAAGCGAATAAGTAAAACGTTTCAAGCCCAGCAACAACAGGTAGAGCAGGTTATAGAGCACATGAAAGATTCACCTTATCGCGTCATTATTTCCGGTGATTTTAATAACACACCATATTCCTATGTTTATAATGAGTTGTTAGACGGCTTCCAGGATACTTTTGAAACGGCAGGACAAGGATTTGGGCGTACTTATGATTTTAAGTTCTTTCCATTTAGAATTGACTTTATTTTAGCCGACGACTCGGTAACCGTTAATAAGTGCCGAACTTACAAGGTCAAGTATTCCGATCACTACCCAATTAAGACTACACTAACCTTACATCAATAGACAATCAGAGATATCTGCAATGATATGTATACAAAGTCCCAGACCTAGCCATCGTGTCTTCTTTGGAATGCAGAGTAACACATAAACACCTATAGCCCAATAGGTATGTAAAGGATGAAAATTAATGCTGCAGCGATTGGGATCAAAAATCGGTGTTGCTAATAAGTGATCCAGATCTATGAATAGGCCAAGGAGCATAATACCATAGGCTTTTAGCCAGACTGGCCTGTAGAAGATTAAAGCTACGAGCAATGGCAATCCAAAATGTAATCCGTAGTGTATGAGTCCTTGTATCATCCGTTCAATTGACTAAGCAATATGTTTTCCGTGTTTGGGCCCTCATTAAATAGTAAATCGAGGATCGAAAGCTCTTCAGTAAAACCAAACTTTTGAGAAAATACTTGTGTATAAGACTTCAGGATAAACGGAGATGGGGCGTTTTTTCCAGCCAAATACCTTAGGTCTTGACTGTTTTCAGGACTTTTTTCAAAATGAGTGGTAAGATGGTAACCCAGGTCAAGGTCTAGACAGTTTAAAACACACCTTATTGTGGCTAAATTTAATTCTAATAGAGAATCCCATTTCTCATCAAAGAGCTCAATTATTGCATCAATATAATACTCATAAAAAGGGGACATCTGATAAGCAGAAGCTAAAGATTTTAGGTGCAGTTCCTGCCAATTGCTGGTGTTGGCAATTTGAACATCTTTAAGCAACTGGCGATTTTTTTGAGAATAGTTGACGGGAATGGTAAGTCCTAGTTTGCCATTAGCACCCAAAATGTTGCTTCGATTTCTGAGGGTTTGTTTCTGGTAAGATCCCCATATTTCAAAAAAGACCTCATGGTTACTTAAAAGGGCAGTCCAAAATGAGATGCTTCCAAAGTAGCAAGGTGTCAGAAGAACTCCCATTGAATGAACATTAAGACTTGTTAGCAGCCTTTTTCTTTTTTCGTCTGCGGTTATAAAAACTAATTCCGGCTACCACAACAACGAAAGGCCAGAAATATGAAATTCGGCCACCATCACCGCTTACAGTAGTAAAAATACGATCGGTTCGTGGCCTCCAATTAGATAAGCCATCATTAATACCGTCAATACTCATCCAAATAAAAACGGGTTTACCAATGACGTGGTTAAATGGAACAAATCCCCATGCACGACTGTCTATAGAGTTGTGACGGTTATCGCCCATCATCCAATAATAATCTTGCTTGAAAGTATAACTATCTGCTAGTTTATCATCTATAAAAACCTGATTTCCTTTCGCAACGATTTTATGACCTTCATATTCTGAAATAACGCGCTTATATAAGTTATAATTAGATACATTTATAGCTATGGTTTTACCAGCCTCAGGGATGTACAAGGGGCCAAAATTATCGTAATTCCATGAGTACATTGCATCTCTTGGGAAAATGTTTCGTTCAGGAACCGTATTGGCAAATCGCTCAATTGTAATGGTCTCTGTACGCACTGCCAACCCTTCACTAAAATTCTTACTAATGTTGATCATGTATTTATTGGGTATGGCCTTTACATTTAATTGACTTAAAACGTTTTCTGCAGCTTGACCAAAAATTTCAACCTTGGTTGAATCACGACGATACTCCTTTAAATAGGCTAAACCAGGGTTGGTTTCAATAAATTGCCTTAATCCTTCATCATCCCAGGTTTTAGGATCGACCTCAAAGAAGTACATAAAATTCTCAATTTCGAACTTGTCAATTATACGCTGAGTAATTTGGCTTCGTGATGTCCATACATAATTGTGCATTAAATCGGTTCTATCTGGATAAACTGTCTCTACCCCATTAATAAAAATATCACCATTACGTATCTCTAAAGTATCGCCTGCTATACCTACACAGCGTTTAACTAAGTTTGTCTTTTTGTCTATTGGTTTGTAGTAGTTTCTGTCAGGTGTGAAATCATTCATGTCCCTTAAGGTATCTGCAGGCTGACCAAAGACCACTATCTCATTGCGTTTGATGGTTTGGAAGGACGGAATCCTAAAGTAAGGGAGCTGGAACCAGTTTTTCCATGAGCTCTCTTTTTCATTTATCTTGTCACTGTAGAGGTATGATTTTTTCTTGATTACTGGAATGGTATCGTGAACCATTGGTGCTGCAATTGTCGTCATCGGAGCTCTTGGACCGTAATGTATTTTGCTCACGATTAAAAAATCTCCCACAAGAAGTGATTTTTCTAATGAGGAAGATGGGATTACAAATGGTTGAAAGAAGTAGGTATGGACGATTGTGGCCGCCACTATAGCAAATAAAATGGAGCTGATCCAATCTCCAGCAGATGTTTTAGGTTTAAGATCTCTATTTTCTATGTAGCTTACCTCTGCAATGTAATTCAGGTAAAACGCGTAAAACCCTAAGGTTGCAATTGCGAGAAATGTATCTAGATTAGAATCTTTACCAAAACTTCTCGCAGTTTCGACCCATACAGCTGGAAGCATTATGAGATTAACAATGGGGAGTATCATTAAAATGGTCCACCACCAGGGTCTGTTAATGATTTTCATCAAAACAATAGCATTATAAACTGGAACGAAAGCTTCCCAGGCCTGCCGTTTTGCTTTGATATATAATTTCCAGGTACCTAAACCATGGATAATTTGTATTGCTAAAAATAAAATGAGCCACTGTGATTGATTCATGACCTGATATTATGATTTACTGTGAGTTGGAAATTATCTTTAATTGTTTCAAGGCATGGGCAAATTAACCAATGTTTAACACATCTTTCATGTCAAACACTCCTTTTTTATTCTGGATCCATTCAGCAGCTATGATAGCTCCAAGCGCAAATCCATCTCGATTATGCGCTTCATGTGAAATTTGAAGTGTATCAACTTCAGAATTATAAGTTACGCTATGTGTTCCAGGGGTTTTTGCAATGCGCTTCGCAGTTATGGGGATACTGTGATCAGCCTCTTCATCTAATTTCCAGTCCTCATAGTCTGTGTTTTCTATAATCTGCTCAGCAAGTGAAATTGCTGTACCGCTGGGGGCATCTAGCTTTTGAGTATGGTGGATTTCTTCCATTGTTACACTATAATCTTTTAAACCACCCATGAGCATTGCTAGGGTGCGATTGATTTCAAAGAAGATATTGACTCCAAGACTAAAATTTGAGGCGTATAGAAAGCTCCCATTTTTTAATTGGCAATAGTCCACTACCTCAGAATAACTGTCGAGCCAGCCGGTAGTTCCCGAAATAATAGGAACTCCTGCATCAATGGCCGATTTTATATTTGAAACAGCGGCATTTGGGAGACTAAAATCTATGGCGACATCCACATTGTTAAAATCAATGGTATTAGAAGGCTGGTCTACCCGAAGCACAATATTATGTTGTCGTTCTAAAGCTAGCCTTTCAATAGTTTTACCCATTTTCCCGTATCCCAAGAGACCAATATTCATAATTTAAAATTTAAAATTTACCGTAAGCCCCATGTCTGTAGCATTTTCCATTTGATTGTATTTCACATGAGGTCTAACAGCGAGATTCTCATCTACATTATATTGAAGTAGGTGAGCATCAACATTTGCATCGACGATATTAAGAGCGTACAGACCAATTGTAATTAATAGGGCAAGTTCTTGATTGCGTCGGTAAACCTGTTGTGCTCGTATTAAACCATCAGTTGAAACCCGCCCAAAATATTCGTCATCTTCGTAGCCGGCCAGACGGCGTTTATAAGCATCTCTATAACTATTCAAAAGATTATTGTTACTAATGTAAAAGTATACACCGGTTCCTATGGCAGCGTATACAATTGGAATTTTCCAGTATTTCTTGTTATAGGCTTGACCTAAACCAGGTAAAACAGCCGAATAGAAAGCTGCTTTTGAAGGGGATAAGGGATTAATTGGCGGTCTTTTTTCAACGGTTGTTTCAAGCTTAAAATCTTGAGTATCCCCAAGAGCCGTACTGTCTATTTGGGTTTGGGAAAAACTTAATAAACTGAATGTTAAAAAACAGACCAGTGAACATAGATGCTTACTTAGCACTTTTTACCAATTTTTTGATACGATTAAAATCTTCTTCTGAATGAAATGGGATTGTTATTTTGCCACTGCCATTCTTAGAGACTTTAACGTCTATTTTATGACCAAAGTATTCTGAGATTTCTTTGATCCCTTTCTTGATGTGTTTGGGTAATTCAGATGTTCCTTCTGTTTTTGGTTCAGTTGAAGGATTGTTTAAATTCTTAACTAAGGATTCTGTAGCTCTTACTGATAATTTATTCTTAATGATTTTCTCATAAACTTCCAATTGATCAATTGTTTTATCAATATTGATCATTGCTCGTCCATGACCCATGGAAATAAATCCATCACGCATACCGGTCTGAATAATGGGGTCTAACTTTAATAATCTGAGATAGTTAGAAATAGTTGATCGTTTTTTTCCAACACGATCACTCATTTGCTCTTGTGTTAAATTGATTTCATCAATTAATCGTTGATAGGAAAGCGCAATTTCAATGGGATCCAGATCCTGGCGTTGAATATTTTCAACGAGGGCCATCTCAAGTGATTCCTGGTCATTAGCGATGCGCACATAGGCAGGTATGGTATTAAGTCCAATTAATTTAGAAGCGCGGTAGCGACGTTCACCAGAAACGAGCTGGTATTTGTTAAAAGCAACTTTTCTAACTGTAATGGGTTGAATTACTCCTAATTCTCTAATGGATATAGCGAGTTCTTTTAAGGTGTCTTCGTTAAATTTGGTTCTGGGCTGAAACGGGTTCACCTCAATATCCTCTATGGATATTTCAATAATATTGCCAACTACCTTATCCGCATTCTTATCTGACGCAGATTGAATGTCATTAGCAGGATCTTTCAGCAAAGCTGATAACCCACGTCCCAACGCTTGTTTTTTAGTTGCCTTCGCCATTAGTTTGATTTTTTACTATAATCTCCTTCGCCAAATTAAGGTAATTAGTAGCACCTTTACTACTTACGTCGTAGTTTATAATACTCTCACCATAACTTGGAGCTTCACCAAGCCTTACATTTCGTTGTATAATAGTATCAAACACCATATCACTAAAGTGCTTTTGTACCTCTTCAACTACTTGATTTGACAGTCGTAACCGCGAATCGTACATGGTAAGCAGCATGCCTTCTATATCAAGACTCTCATTGTGTATGCGTTGAACACTTTTAATAGTGTTTAATAATTTTCCTAATCCTTCTAGGGCAAAGTACTCGCATTGTATAGGGATTATGACACTATCTGCGGCTGTAAGGGCATTTAATGTCAATAAGCCTAGGGAAGGAGCGCAATCTATTAATATAAAATCATATTCCTTTTTTAGCTCTGTTATTGCTGTCTTAAGCATGTATTCACGAGCTTCTTTATCTACCAGTTCAATTTCAATTGCTACTAGATCGATATGTGATGGAATTATATCAACATTAGGAGCGTTGGTTTTTGTTATAGCATCTCTGGCGGGTGCAGTATGTTCTAGAACCTGATAGGTGCCATTTTCAACTTCTTCAACCAAAATGCCTAAACCCGAACTGGCATTTGCCTGGGGATCTGCATCGATCAGTAATACTTTCTTTTCTAAAACAC
The DNA here is from genome assembly GCF_003362725.1 of Winogradskyella aurantiaca. GTDB lineage: Bacteria > Bacteroidota > Bacteroidia > Flavobacteriales > Flavobacteriaceae > Winogradskyella_A > Winogradskyella_A aurantiaca. The sequence goes on along the minus strand of NZ_QKTV01000005.1, from coordinate 100,771 downwards.
CTAGTGACGCCGCCAAGTTTACCGAGGTTGTGGTTTTGCCAACCCCACCTTTTTGATTGGCAATGGCTATGATTTTACCCATGCAAGATTTTGCTTTAAATCAGGGTAAAAATACAATTATTTGTGTGGAATAAAAACGTATTTTGTTAACAAGAACAGCTGTTTAATATGCGTCGAAAGCAGTCTTATTTGTTCTTCTTTTCTCGAATCATTGCTTCTAGTTGGTCCCATAGGGATTCAGGAATTTCAGAGAGCATGTTAAACTCTCCTGCACCCATAAGCCATTCACCTCCATCAATAGTAACAACTTCACCATTGATGTAAGCTGAGAAATCAGACATAAGATAAGCAGCTAAATTGGCTAGTTCCTGATGTTCGCCAACTCTCTGAAGCGGCACCTTTTTAGACATGTCAAATTTTTCCTGAAGATTTCCTGGCATTAGCCGATCCCAGGCTCCTTTAGTAGGAAATGGTCCTGGTGCAATGGCATTAAAACGCATACCATATTTGGCCCATTCCACAGCCAAGCTTCTCGTCATTGCTAGGACCCCGGCTTTTGCGGCCGCACTTGGCACCACATAACCCGAGCCCGTCCAGGCATAGGTGGTAACAATGTTAAGTACGGTGGTGTTTTTTTGTTGTTTTTCGATCCAATGTTTACCAAATGCCAAGGTGCAGTTTTTGGTGCCTTTAAGAACTATATCTATAATAACATCAAACGCACGCGGTGATAAACGTTCAGTAGGTGAAATAAAATTACCTGCAGCATTATTCAGCAGTCCGTCTACTTTTCCAAATCTCTCTACTACTGTCTTAAGCATGGATTCAACCTGATGGTTTTCACGGACATCACATTGTACAGGAAGGCATTCTCCACCTGTTTCAGACTCTAGTTCTGCCGCCGTGCCTTCTAATTTCTCAAAGTTTCTTGAGGTGATGGCAACCTGTGCGCCCAATTCGAGGAAGTATCTGGTCATGGCTTTACCTAATCCACTACCACCGCCTGTTACAACTATGGTCTTGCCTTTTAAGGCATCATCTCTAAGCATTTTCTGGTTTGTCATATCTTAAGTTTTATTCGCAACTGGGATTGGTTGCACAATCCGGATCTTCGCAATCTACAAGACCGTCCCCATCATTGTCAACACCATCAATACAGCGTTCAATTAAACAATCATCAAAGTCTTCACAATCACCATCATCACAATCTATAAATCCGTCATTATCATTGTCTATACCATCATTGCACACTTCAGAACAATTGTTTGATCCGTTGCAATCGTCGTCGTCACAATCAATAAACCCATCATTATCGTTATCAATTCCGTCTCTACATTGTTCAATTCGATTTTCATTGCCTGCGTCTTCACTTTTACAGCTGAAACTACTTGAAAATAAGAGTACTAATGCCAATACAGTTAAGGGTCTGGTGAACCAAGTTCTTTTATTGATTAGATGATGATAACCTAAAATTATCATTCAATTAAAATATTTAAGATTTCAATTGCGGCTTCACTAATTTTTGTTCCTGGACCAAAAACCGCTACGGCACCAGCATCAAATAAATACTGATAGTCCTGTTTAGGAATGACTCCACCAACTATGACCATGATATCGTCACGACCATATGATTTTAATTCTTCAATGACCTGAGGAACAAGCGTCTTGTGGCCAGCTGCTAACGAAGATACGCCTAATATATGAACATCATTTTCTACGGCCTGTTTTGCAGCTTCTTGAGGAGTTTGAAACAAGGGGCCTATATCAACATCAAATCCAACATCCGCATACCCTGTTGCTACAACTTTAGCACCACGATCATGGCCGTCTTGTCCCATTTTGGCAATCATAATCCTAGGTCGACGCCCATCTTGTTCGGCAAACTTGTCTGCCAATTCGCGGGCTGTGGCAAAACTCTTGTCATTTTTAATCTCTTTACTATACACTCCTGAAAATGATTTAATCTGAGCCTTATAACGTCCAAATTCAGATTCTAAGGCATCACTAATTTCACCCAAAGTTGCTCTCAATCTGGCTGCCTCTACCGCTAAAGATAAGAGGTTTTCGTCACCTGTTTTAGCGGCTCTAGTTAAATTTTGTAAAGCCTGCATAACAGCTTTTGAATTTCTACTGTTTTTTACGGCTTCAATTCTTTCAATTTGTTGTTTCCTTACTGTCTGGTTGTCTACTTCGAGGGTTTGTATTGGATCCTCTTTATCTAAGCGGTATTTGTTTACGCCAACAATAATGTCTTGTCCAGAGTCTATTCTAGCTTGTTTTCTTGCTGCTGCTTCTTCAATTCTTAGCTTAGGTATTCCGGCCTCAATTGCTTTGGTCATACCGCCTAAGGACTCGATTTCCTGGATATGTTCCCAGGCTTTATCGGCAATGTCCTTAGTTAAACTTTCGACATAATAACTGCCTGCCCAGGGGTCGACTGTTCTTGTAATGTGGGTCTCCTTTTGTAAGTAGATTTGTGTATTTCTGGCAATTCTGGCGGAGAAATCTGTTGGTAAGGCTATAGCCTCATCCAAAGCATTAGTATGCAAACTCTGGGTTCCTCCAAACGCAGCTGCTGCTGCTTCAATGCAGGTCCTTGCTACATTATTAAAAGGATCCTGCTCTGTTAGACTCCATCCAGATGTTTGACTGTGTGTTCTTAAGGTCAATGATTTTGGATTCTTTGGATTAAACTGTTTTACCAACTTAGCCCAAAGCATTCGTGCAGCTCTCATTTTTGCTATTTCCATGAAGTGGTTCATCCCGATCGCCCAGAAAAACGAAAGTCTTGGTGCAAACGCGTCAATATCCATACCTGCTTCCAATCCTTTTCTAATGTATTCCAGTCCATCGGAAAGTGTGTAGGCCAACTCAATATCGCATGTAGCACCAGCTTCTTGCATATGATATCCCGAAATACTGATGCTGTTAAAACGAGGCATGTTTTTACTGGTGTATTTGAATATATCAGAAATGATCTTCATCGAAGGGGTGGGTGGGTAGATGTAAGTATTCCTCACCATAAATTCTTTAAGAATATCATTTTGTATGGTGCCTGCTAATTGCTCAGGTGCTACTCCCTGCTCTTCAGCTGCCACAATATAAAAGGCCATGATTGGCAATACCGCGCCATTCATGGTCATGGACACTGACATTTTATCCAATGGAATGTCATTAAATAAAATTTTCATGTCTTCAACTGAGTCTATAGCTACCCCCGCCTTTCCTACGTCACCAACAACACGTTCGTGATCTGAGTCATAACCTCGGTGTGTCGCTAAATCAAAGGCTACTGACAACCCTTTTTGCCCGGCTGCAAGATTTCTTTTGTAAAAAGCGTTACTTTCTTCTGCTGTGGAGAAGCCTGCATATTGGCGTATCGTCCACGGACGTCTAACGTACATGGTCGAGTAGGGGCCCCTTAAATTTGGTGCAATTCCTGCCGCAAAATCGAGGTGCTCGAATCCTTGAATATCCTCAGGATTGTATCTGTTTTTAACGCTAATACCCTCGGCTGTACTATGTTCTTTCTCGTTATATTTCTTGTGGCTTAATTTATTTAAGCTCAGATGTTCTAAATCTTTTCTCATGACATCAAATTTTTCGTAAAAATCAACTATAGAAAAAATCTATAGTTAAGATTTTTCATTTTCTAAACGATTCTTTTCCAGTTGTTCAGATAACCTTTTTTGAATAATTGGTTTAATTAATGTTTTTCGTGAAGAAGACTTTAAAAAAGGATCTAATTCAAGATTTCCTCCCATTTTATCAGCCTCATTTGGGAAGGTGTTTACCCCTAAAAGTACCAATTCACCATCGTCAAATTTCTTTTGTTCAGTCTTAGCACTTTCCTTGATTTTTCTTTGGATGGTTCCTGACATTAATTGTTGTATAAACCCACCTGAGGTTTCAATTCCTTTAAAAATTTCCAGGGCTTTATCAGCCAATTGCTCCGTCAACGATTCGATATAATATGAGCCATCCGCTGGATTTTCGACAAGACCAAAATAGCTCTCGTGTTTTAATATGAGTAATTGATTTCGTGCAATGCGCTCACCAAATTCGTTCGCTTCATGATACAATGAATCATACGCGGAATTGTAAATAATATCGGCCCCTCCTAAAACAGCAGACATGCACTCTGTCGTGCTGCGCAGCATGTTGACATTATAGTCATAAATTGATTTATTCCGACGTGATGGTTGTGCTGTAATTATGCATTTGCTATTAGCTCCGTAGGTCTTGGCCAATGTTGACCATAAAAGACGCAATGCTCTGAGTTTCGCAATTTCAAAAAAGTAATTACCTCCAATAGCAACTGAAACCTGTACATCAATATTTGAAACATCTTGCTGTGCGTTATGAAATGTGTTTAAGTACTCATTGAAATGACCCATTATATAGGCGAGTTCTTGGGTTATTGTTGCTCCTGAATTTTGATAAAAGCTAACATCAATATTTAATTGATTTGTTTTGCTTACTAAAACCTTTAATTCATTTAAGTCTGCATCCATATTTTGGAACCAATTCCCCGAAGAAGCCAACTGACCTATGGGGTCAAATTCCCAACGAATATTTTTTACAGGAAGATCAGTGTACTTACCACCCTTTATGGTCACTGGTATATTCTCTAAATTTTGAAGAAGTTTTGAATAATCAACCTCGTTGGATTGGATTACGAATACAAGACTCTCAGCTCCTCTAACTATAGCGTCTTTAGCAGTATGATTGGCTTCCAAGGAATCCTTTACAGTAATTGACTGTCCAACGTTCCAATCATGACCCTCAGCTAAGGGTTGGTTATAATCTCCTGATTCAAACTCATCCGGATGGTAAAACGGTTTTACATTGATTTGTTCTGGTGACTGCCAAACAAGGGTGTCGTTGTAATCGGCCCCTTTAAGATCGACTTGGATTTTTTGTTTCCAAGATTTCGAACTTGCACTATCAAATTCTTGAAATAAGGGTTTACTCATTTGTTTTCTTTTTGGGAATACTATCTTCGTATTCAATGATATATATGTCTTCGTTGGGCTTTTTCATGTAGTAGGTCTCTCGAGCCGTTTTTTCTACACCAGCCTCAGTGCTTAACTCCTTTATGGCCTTCCTGTCCTTTGTCATTTCACCTTTGTAATAGGTCTTTTCGTTTTCAAGATCTTCAATTTCTTCATTTAATTCGCGATGTAACAAATACGAGTGCGTATCAAAAAATAACATCCAAACTGCAAAGACGATAAGCGCTAAGACGTATAAATTTTTAAATGGTTTAAGGTATTTTGGGAGTTTTATAGCCATTAGATGAGGTTGTTTATTATTGTTTTAACGACATCAATGGCAACAGCATTGTAGTTGTTATATGGAATTATTAAATCTGCAAATTCTTTAGTAGGTTCGATAAACTGTTGATGCATTGGTTTCAAAGTATTCTGATAGCGGTCCAGAACTTCGTTCATATCCCTACCTCGTTCTCCAATGTCACGTTTCATTCTTCGTATCAACCGTTCATCACTATCAGCATGAACAAATAGCTTTAAATCAAATAAATCTCGGAGTTCCTGATTGTTGAATATTAAGATTCCTTCTACGATAAGCACTTTTTTAGGTTCTGTAAGGACTGTTTCACCGGTTCTATTGTGCTCGACAAAGGAATATATGGGTTGCTTAACAGCAGTGTCCTTCTTTAATGTCTTAACGTGTTGAACCAATAAATCAAAATCAATCGATCTGGGATGATCAAAATTTATAGCGACTCGTTCTTCAAAGGACAAATGGGAGGTGTCTTTGTAATAAGAGTCTTGAGAGATGACAACGATATCATCGCTGTTTAGTTGTTCTACGATTGTATTGACTACCGTTGTTTTGCCGCAGCCCGTACCACCAGCGATACCAATGATGAACATTAATTCATGGGGTTTTTGTTACCTAACAAATTTAGTTATTTCAATAAAGTCATGGAGTGATTTTTGTCACCTTTTCCACTGTTACCATTTCTCCAAAAGAATTACCCCAGGAGTTATTGATGTAGTTCATGACATCAGCAATTTCCTGATCATCTAGACCCATGGTAGCCATAACACTATTGTAAGTAATCCCATTAACTACAATTTCACCAGACATGCCGTACTTAATGCCTTTAATACTAGCTTCCTGATTGTTTTTGAGATAATCTGAGTTAGCCAATGGGGGGAAAGCTCTTGGAACACCCTGTCCATTTCCCAGGTGACACGTCATGCATAAATCGTTATAGATGATTTCACCTCGCGAAATACTCTTTCGAAGGCTGTCGTTATTTTTGGAATAATAGTCTTGTTCTTTTTTCTTACCACATGACAAGAATAGAACTCCGAATATCAATAGTAATATTTTTTTCATTGACGTAATAATTTTACAATTCCCAGATTTTCGACTCCGACATAAATATAACCGTCAGGACCTTGCTCTACAGATCTAACTCTACCAATCCCGTCCAGCAGTCTTTCTTCCTTTACTACCCTCTCATTTTCCATGTAGCACATGTCTAAGTATTGAAATTTCAGTGAACCTACAAGAAGATTACCTTTCCAGTTCCCATACTTTGCACTATTGATGAAAGCCATACCGCTTGGAGCTATGGAAGGAACCCAATAATGTAGGGGTTGTTTCATGCCTTTTTTACTTGTGATATCGGTAAACTTAGTTCCGCTATAGTTAACCCCATAACTTATAATAGGCCAACCGTAGTTTTTACCCTTTTCTATAATATTAATCTCGTCCCCACCTTTAGGTCCGTGTTCATGTGTCCAGATTTTACCAGTTATTGGGTGTTTGATCATTCCTTGCGGGTTTCTGTGACCATAAGAGTATATAGCTGATTTGGCGTTGTTATTGTTAACAAATGGATTGTCTTCAGGAATTGAACCATCAGGGTTAATCCGATAAATCTTGCCGCAATCTCTAGTAATGTCCTGGGGGTTCTCATCACGATTACCCCGATCACCGATAGAAAAATACAAATACCCATCATTGTCAAAGGCTAATCTGGATCCAAAATGACGCCCAACCCGAGTGTTTGGTGCTGCCTTGTATAATATTTCAAGATTAGAAAGTTCATGACCATTAAGTTTTGCTCTTGCAATAGCTGTATTTCCACCATATCCGTCACCCTCTGATGAAACAAAGGAAAAATAAACCCAACCATTCTCTTCATAATTCGGGTCGAGAGTAATATCCATGAAACCACCTTGACCTCTCACGTAAATCTCAGGAAGACCTTTGATAGTTGTCTTGTTATTGTTTCTAAAAAGTAATAGATCTCCACGCTTTTCTGTAATAAGCATTGAACCATCTGGTAAAAAAGTAAAGCCCCATGGATTTGTGAGGTCCTTGACAATCAATTCAAAGTCGTATTCCGTGTTAACTTCATTCTTGTCTTGAGCACATGCAAAAGTGAACAGAATTAATAATAAAAGACTGGTTTGGAGCTTGCTCATAAAATGCGAGTTAAGAAGATTAAAAATATGAATTTCTAAGTAGCTAATAAAAAATAACAGCTATATTTGCAGTCCAATTTTTGGGCTATTCGGGGTGTAGCGTAGCCCGGTTATCGCGCCGCGTTTGGGACGCGGAGGTCGCAGGTTCGAATCCTGCCACCCCGACAAAAGCTGAGTGTTTTTGCACTCGGCTTTTTTTTGTTTTTATGGTCTTGATTGGTATTATAGATTCAGTTACCGGCTAAATATCAGGATATTATTATATTTAGTGATAAGTTGAACAAAAAGCTATTGATATGAGTCAAAATGGAAATACCTTAATTGGAATATTAGCTGGAAGTGCTATTGGTGCTTTAATTGGAGTTTTATTTGCACCTGAGAAAGGAAGTGTTACACGCGAACGATTGAAGACTGAAGCAATGAACGCCAAAGGTGAAATTGAAGGTCGCGTGGCAGATTTAGAGGCTAGAGTCAAAGATTCCATTACCAATGAGAAGGCAACCTTAGACGAAAAGATGGAGTCGATTATCTCAGACGCTAGTTATAAAGCAGAAGACATTATTACATCACTAGAGGAGAAGCTCAAAAATCTTAAAGAAAAGAACAAACAATACCAAAAGTCACAATCTTAAATGGCTGTATTAGAATCGTTAGGGCAAACGGCCCAGGGAGCTGCTGAAAATGCGCAAACTTATGCTAAGCATACCGAGGCTTATGTGAAGCTTCAAATATTTAAGCATATTGGTGTTTTAATGACTTTTTTAATCAAGATTTTGGTTATTGGTGGTTTGTTTCTCACAGCGCTGCTATTTCTTTCTGTTAGTCTCATGGTCTTATTAAGTGATTGGATTGGGAGTTTGGCCGGAGCTTGTGCGCTTGTAGGAGCTTTATTTGTAATTGCTGGTACCATAATTTATGTCAATAGAAAATCTATAGATAAAAAGGTATTAATTAATCTTTCCGAAAGTTTAAAGTAATGAAGGTCTATCAAAGTTTTGAAGAGATTGATGAAGATTTAAAACGCCATAATCTCGAACGTCAAATTGCTTTAGAAGAACTTAAACTCACTAAGAATCAAATTTCTGAGGATTTGGCTCCAATGAACTGGCTGGATACCTTTTTCAAACTATTTTACAAATACGGCTTTTGGATTTTTATTAAAAGACTGTTTAAAAAACTGTAGTCCATTTTTTGAGCCTTTCTCACGCTTATTTTGATGACTTTCTGTTAATAACTTAGCTGTAAGGTTTTGGTTAAAAAACCTACTTTTGTTATGCAAAAATTAAAGAAAAAATGTCTGAAACAATAGAACGAGTTAAGTGTTTAATTATAGGTTCTGGACCAGCAGGTTACACTGCTGCTATTTATGCATCTAGAGCCAACATGTTTCCAGTGTTGTATCAAGGTGAGCAGCCTGGTGGACAATTAACTACCACTAATGATGTGGAGAACTTTCCCGGATACCCTGAAGGTGTAACGGGGCCAGAAATGATGATTGAGCTTCAGAAGCAAGCCGAGCGATTTGGAACAGATGTAAGACATGGGTGGATTACAAAAGTAGATTTTTCAGGACCTGTGCATAAGGCCTGGGTCAATGGCGAAAAAGAGATTCATGCCGATACAATTATCATCTCAACAGGGGCTTCTGCCAAGTATCTTGGCTTGGAGTCTGAACAGAAGTATTTGCAAATGGGTGGTGGTGTATCAGCCTGTGCTGTTTGTGATGGCTTCTTTTACAGAAACCAAGAGGTTGTAATTGTTGGAGCGGGAGATAGTGCTTGCGAAGAAGCACATTACTTATCTAAGTTGTGTAAAAAAGTTACTATGCTTGTGAGACGTGATGTTTTTAGGGCTTCTAAGATTATGGCAGAGCGTGTTAAAAATACTGAGAATATTGAAATTTTATTTAATACTGAAACCGAAGAGGTATTGGGAGATGGACAGGTAGTTACAGGTGTTAAGGTGAGGAATAATGTCTCAGGAGATATTTATGATATTCCAGCAACTGGTTTTTTTGTTGCTATTGGACATAAACCTAATACGGATATTTTTAAAGATTATTTAGAATTGGATGAAACGGGTTATATTATCAATGCCGTTCCGGGAACAAGTAAGACTAACGTAGAAGGTGTCTTTGTTAGTGGAGATGCTGCTGATCATGTTTACCGTCAGGCTATAACAGCGGCCGGAACAGGTTGTATGGCAGCCTTGGATGCTGAACGATATCTAGCAGCTAAAGAATCTGAGTTGGCTATGGCTAATTAAATGAAAATCTAACTAGAATTTCACAAATACAAAGAGCGTTAGTTTAACGCTCTTTTTTTTGTAGTCGGGCTGAACCACTTAAACGCTTTATGTTAATAGCCGGTTCTCCGTATAAAAATGTCTCGGTATTGCCTGAAGCGTCGATAGTTATTTGATCTGTAACTTCAATAGTAACATCAGAACTGCCTTCCACAAGAAGATCACAGGTTTTGGCAGTGAAGTTATTTCCAAAGAACTTTGAAGAATTGTCGACTCTCAACTGCAGCTGTTCAGTATCTCCTTCAATAGTTCCATTACCTCGCTGATATAAGTCGAATTCTGTCATAGGACTATTGACCAAAGCGTCAAGTTTGCTATCATCGCTTAGTTCAATTTTTGCACTCTCAGATGTGATGTTTAATCTAGTTTTACTTCTTCCTGAAGCTTTAAACGTTAAATCTGTCGCCTTTATGTTAAGATAAGCCCTAGCGTTGTCCTTAACAAGTAAATTAGTAGAACCAAGTTCCATGGAAGTAAGAGATCGTATTTCAGCTTTATCCCGAACCTCGATATTTTTAAGGGTATCCCCATAATTGACAGTGATTTTCAATGCTCGTTTGGATGTAATACGTTTGGTAGTTGTTATACTAAGTGTACCATCCATGACCTCAAACTTAATAACCTCGTGCAAGTTATCATCAGTTTCAATCTCGATAGATGGTTTGCTATTGTATATCAGATCAATATTGAAATCATTTCCTAAAGAAATACTTTCGAAATCATCGATGTAGGTTTGTTTGATAGTTACATTCCTATTTCCTTTAATCTTTTCGGAAGACTGGGCCCAAATGCCAAGATTTAGGCTGACTAGTACAAACAGTAATATAGATTTAGATGTCATTCTGTGGCAATTGTCTTTAACAAATATATACAAAAACCATCCCAAACTCCGTGGGAGCTCGAAATGGTTTTCAGCCAGAATGATTGATTGATTGATCTTGGTTGCTTCTTAATCTCTAAGATTTATTGTTTTGAGACAGAACCGGATACATTATCCGATTTATCTACCTTTTTTGGATTTCCGTAATATCTGATATCCCCACCACTAGTGGCTTTAGCTACCAACTCACTGCTAGTATTAACAACGACGTCGGCACCACTTGTTGCTCTTGCGTCACATCTCGTGGTGTTTAATTTTTGCGCTTTAATATCGCTACCGCTTGTGGCTTCAGCATTAAGATATTCGGCTGAGCCAGATACTTGAAGGTCACTACCACTTGTTGCTCTGCAATACAGCTCATTAGCAGTTACACTTAAAGTCATGTCAGCCCCACTGGTAGTTTTTAAGCTTAGTGAACTGGCGTTAATATCTGTTTCGCTATAAACATCACTTCCGCTAGTAGCTTCAATAGAAGAGATGCTCTCAAAGGTTAAGTAGACAGCTTGTTTTTTTGAACGTCTTATGTTGTCATCGGCATAGACCTTAAGAACGTTGTTTTCAACTTCAGTCATAATAATATCGTGTAAGTTTTCATCTGCTTCAACAGTAACACGTGTATTATCGGACTGTGTTAAGTATAGATCTATGCCACGGCTAACCTCAATGGCATCAAAGTTGTTGCTGACGTTACGGTCTTGACTAACGACATTTCCGTTGCCATCTACACCTGGCCCCATATTAATATTGACACAGGACATCATAAGTAAGGAGACTAGGGTGGATACGATAATTTTAGCTAATGTGCTCATTGATTTGATTGTTTATTGATTGATAATGGTTTTTTAAAGTTATAGTACAAATGTCTTGGTTACTAAGTATTTAGTAAATAATTAACGGACCAATTGTAGATTTATGTTCTTGAATTGTAATTATTATTAGTTATCGTTATTACCTCCAGAAGAAATTTGAACGCCTTCCTCGTCATCTATGGTAACTTCTATGCTAGAGGCTTTTTCATCTAATTTCGACTCTGAAACATTGACATTCACTTTTTCTGTAGTTATGTTTATGCTTGCCTCATCCTCCTCATTATCATCATTACAATCAAGGCAAGTCAATTTACCATCTTCCACTAATAAATAATGTTCTTCCATTCCACGTTCTAGGATGTCATTGTAATAGCTGGATTGGTAATGGTAACTACGAACATTATAATCTGGGTATAATACTGACCCTTCAGGTAGATAGACAACTACTGTAACTTCCTGATCTCTGAATTTGTTGCTAAGATCGGTTGTAAGTTCATTGTCTAAACGCAGTTCACCATCCACGAGTTCATAGAAATAGTTAATGTTCTCTGCTCTTGTTTCTGCAGATTCATAATTGCTGCCTCTCGAGCTTTTTTCTACCGTTATAGAACCAATAGAATCTTTGGTAGAGCGCACAATTAACCGAATTTCATTGTTAACAATAACATTTTGGTTGTCTGCTCTTTTAACTCTTATGTTGTCATTTCTGCTTCGATAGTAATTGTCATATTCATGAGAATTGACCATCTTTAATTTTAGAGTATCCATTGGTTTAACCATAAGAGTCTCAGTACTAGCAATTTTACCTTCAACAGAATATTCACTTGCGGTACGTATTCCTATAACTGAAAGCGCTATAATGGCTGCCACCCATAAACCAAGTAGGGTGAACTTGGCAATGTTTCCTATAGATTTAAGATTAGTGACTAATATTTTTAATCCTAGATAAAACAAGAAGAAAAAAGGAATTGCAACAATGATAAAGGTTAGTAAAGAGATGATCCAAATAGGCACATTAGAGGTGTTGGCCGCATAAACATACTCCATGCCGTTTAAATTTGCCACATCTGAAATACCAACCGTAAAAAATGCTACAATAAGACTTACCAAAGTTGCAATACCGGCAATCACTAGAATAACCCCAATAAATTTGGCAAAGACTTTTAGAAAGAACATAATGATGGAGCCAATTCCTTCGAAAAAGTTTTGAGAACTTGATTTAAGACGGTTTCCTTGCTTTGGAAGGTCTACTTTTTTAACCCCTTCAGATATGTTTTCGGTAACATTGTCTATGCCTTCCTTTAGTTTATCGCCTTGGGATTTAAAATCAACATTACGTACTTTGTCAGCTACGGTATCAATGCCGTCTCTAATTTTTTTTTCAATGTTGCTGATATTCACAGCTTCTCCGGTCATTATCAACTTTTCAGCTGTGGTCTTAGCTTCAGGGACTAAAGCCCAGAAAACTAAGTAAATCACAATGAATGTACCACCAGAGAAAAAGGCAAAAAGCAACCAAAGAATTCTAATCCATAACACATCGATACCTAAGTAGTGTGATAATCCCGCAGATACACCGCCAATGTAGGAGTTCTCAGTATCTCTGTAAAGTTTCTTGGAAGGTCTAGTGCTTCTGCTTCTTGGACGTACGGGTTCATCCTCAAAGATCTCATCATCGATATGATAATCTTCTGGCTGTCCCATGATGCCAATTACTTCATCTACAAGTGCAATACCTACTACCTGTTTGTCATTTTGAATTCGTTCACTAAATAACTCAGCAATTCTGGCTTCGATATCAGATATGATCTCAGATCTGCCCTGAGAGTCTGTAAAGGACCTTTTAATGGCATCTAGGTAGCGCTGTAATTTTAGATACGCATCCTCATCGATGTGGAAAAAGATTCCTGCTAAATTTATATTGACTGTTTTGTTCATTTCTTTGTTGTTTTTGTGCTTGTCACTAAGTTTACTGCATTTTGTAATTCTTCCCAGGTAGTATTTAACTCCTTTAAAAATAATTTGCCCGTTTCGGTCAGGCCATAATACTTTCGTGGGGGTCCCGATGTAGACTCTTCCCAACGATAGTTCAGCAATCCTGCGTTTTTAAGTCTTGTAAGCAGGGGGTAAATGGTCCCTTCTACAACAAGCATTTTAGCATCTTTAAGCGTTCCAAGGATTTCTGCAACATAGGCATCGTCATCTTTTAAGATGGATAAGATGCAATATTCCAGAACACCTTTTCGCATTTGTGCTTTTGTGTTTTCTATCTTCATGTGCTAAGGTGCTTTATTTGTTAATACTGTTCGTTTATTGATTGATGATTGGTATCAGGAATTGACCAGATACCTTTTGATTGATGATCTATTTTAAAAAATTGATGGTTAATGGATAATTATATACCTCACCATCTCTAGCTGATAAGCTGGCTTTAATGATTAAGGCCAATTCTATTAGAAATACCAAAAATGCCAGGACTCCTAAACCACCACCTATATAGAGCAGAGGTGAGGGCTCACCTATATTAATATGGAAATTGTTGAACCCGTTAAAGTCAATAAAATCAATACCTCCAAAGAGTTTAAATATGAAAAAAGGAACACTAATGGTGCCTAATATTAGGGCATAAAGAAAAATACTGATTTGAAAGTTTATGGCTTGTTTTCCATTCTGATCAATAAAATCGGATTTGTCTTTATTGGCAGCCCATAGTACTATAGGACCAATGAAATTACCAAACGGAATTATGAACCTTGTAAAGGTAGACAAGTGTATAAAAGTGGCGATGTTTTTTTGGTGTTGATCTTGCATTTTTAAAAACGTATAATAGTTTCTTATGCAAATATATATCTAAAAGAAGGTATTATGCAATACAAAGTACTAAAAATTAACTTTTTATTAACATTATGAGGAGCGATGGATTTGTGTTACATTTAGCCGTACTTAATTATCGTAACCATGGAGATATCAGCTTCTAAACTCAATAAATACCTAATGTTTAAACTTCCATCTGCGTACATGTGCGGTGTTAGAACTACTAAGCTCACCGAGGAATTTTGTGAAGTCAAGGTTAAGCACCGATGGATTAATCAAAATCCTTTTAACTCCATGTTTTGGGCCGTGCAAGGGATGGCTGCTGAGTTAACAACTGGTGCATTAGTCATGAGCTATATTCGTGCTAGTGATAAAAAAATATCCATGCTTGTTCTTAATAACAAAGCACATTTTTCAAAAAAGGCAACTGGTCGTATTACATTTTTGTGTAATCAGGGAACTGATGTAAGGGAGGCAATCAACAGAACTATTGAAACCGGTGAAGGTCAGACTATTTGGATGCATGCCAAGGGTATTGATGAAAATGGTGACGAAGTTTCAGATTTTAGTTTTGAATGGACCTTAAAGGTTAAAGAATGATCTTATAAGTTCTTAAAACTGTGTAACGAATTATAGTAATTGACAACCTATAAGTATCAATCAAATAATAATATAACACATGGAACAATTACCAGATTATAATCAGCGCAATGCACACGAAATAGATTTTAATATTTATGGCGAAGAAATGCAGTATGTGGAGATTGAACTTGATCCTCAGGAAGCTGTAATTGCTGAGGCAGGTAGCTTCATGATGATGGATGAGGGTATAAAAATGGAGACCATATTTGGAGATGGTTCACAAAAAGACCAAGGTATTTTTGGGAAAATCCTTGGGGCAGGGAAACGCATTCTTACAGGAGAAAGCCTATTTATGACTGCCTTTTATAATGAGTTGAGTGGAAAACGTCATGTATCCTTTGCTTCGCCGTATCCCGGTAAAATAATTCCTATAGATTTAACGCATTTTAATGGGAAATTTATTTGTCAGAAAGATGCGTTTTTATGTGCGGCCAAAGGGGTGTCCGTAGGAATTGAATTTTCGAAGAAATTAGGAAGAGGTTTGTTTGGAGGAGAAGGGTTCATCATGCAAAAACTTGAAGGTGATGGTATGGCCTTTGTTCATGCGGGCGGTACAATGGCTAAAAGAACATTGTTGCCAGGAGAAACTTTACGTGTGGATACTGGATGTCTCGTAGGTTTTGCTTCTTCGGTGCATTATGATATTGAATTTATTGGTGGTATACGAAATTCACTATTTGGTGGAGAAGGCTTATTTTTTGCAAAACTGGAAGGCCCGGGCACGGTTTATATTCAATCATTACCGTTTAGTCGCTTAGCTGACAGAATTATAGCTTCGGCACCAAGAACTGGGGGTAAAAGAAAAGGAGAGGGTAGTGTCCTTGGAGGATTAGGTAATTTAATAGATGGAGACAATCACTTCTAATTTAACATAATAAGACGTTAAACTTAAGCGTTACAAATTAGGGTACGAAAAAAAATTCCTATCTTGAAAGGAAATCAACAAAGCCTATAGACAAACTTTACCTTTTTAGTTGAACCTAAATCTTTTAATTAATTATGGCGAGAGCAATGTTGGAGTATACTAAGACTATACTCGACAAGGTTAGTTTTGATGTAACATTATTTTGTAAGGAGGTGCAAAAGGCGGTAAAGCGTTTATTGCCCCATGAATTGGAAGAACTAGAAGACTTTATTATGTCTTTAATACATCAGAACCCGGAACTAAATCAATGTTTAATCTATTTAAAAGCATAAAAAAGCGGCGTTAAGCCGCTTTTTTTATTTAGGTAAAGGACTTATAATTTCTACATCCTGAAAAGCAATAGCTCCTCGTATGATTCCTGAAATAACCTCATGCAGCGCCGTAATTATCTGCATCTTCAATTCACTTTTGTGATAAATTATGCTCACCTCACGAGCAGGTGAGGGTTTGCTAAAATGCTTTAGATTTATATTCTGAGCTTCTGTCATATCCATTGTGTGTAAGTATGGTAACAGAGTCATACCTAGTCCTTCGTTTGATAGTTTTATTAAAGTTTCGATACTGCCACTTTCTAATTGGAACTGATCGTCTAAGTGATCTTTAAAGGTTTTGCAAAGATTTATTACACCGTCTCTAAAACAATGTCCGTCTTCCAATAAAAGCATATCATCCATTTCAAGGTCATTAATTTCAATCTGTTTTTTTTCGGAAAGTCTATGGCCGTTAGGTACGTAGGCTACAAAGGGTTCGTAATAAAGTGCACGTTCTTTAATGGACTCATTTTCTAATGGTGTTGCTGCAATTGCAGCATCCAGATGTCCGTCGTTGATACGTGCAATTATTTCTTCGGTCGTAAGCTCTTCAATCTTTAGTTTAACCTTAGGATATTTTTTTATGAAGTTCTTTAGGAACATGGGTAATAAGGTTGGCATAATGGTGGGAATGATGCCTAACTTGAATTCCCCACCAATGAATCCTTTTTGTTGGTCAACGATATCCTGAATTCGGTCAGCTTCGTTCACAATATTTCTAGCCTGACTAACTATTTTCTTTCCAACCTCTGTTAATTCAATGGGCTTCTTCCCCCGATCAAAAATGGTGATATCTAATTGATCCTCTAATTTTTGTATCTGCGTACTCAGTGTTGGTTGGGTAACAAAACACTTTTCAGCAGCCTTTGTAAAGTTTTTATGTTCCGCTATGGCTAGAACATATTTTAATTGGGTAATTGTCATAAGTATGCGTTGTGACAATAAAAATATAAAAACTATTAATAAAAACTATAGTAAAAAGAATTACGATATAAATTATCTTTGTTATATAAATTTAAAAAGCGCAACATTATGAGTTTGAATAGTATAGGATTAGACAGTAAAAAAGCCGCTGACCTGGCCAAGGATCTAAACGTTCTATTGGCCAATTTCCAGATTTATTACCAAAATCTTCGCGGGATTCATTGGAACATTAAAGGAAAAACCTTCTTTGATTTACATGTTAAGTTTGAAGAATTGTATAATGATGCTAATATAAAAGTAGATGAAATTGCAGAGCGGGTATTGACCTTAGGAGCTACACCATTGCACACTTTTGAAGATTATATGTCTAAAGCGCAAGTGCCGGTTGGCAAAGACGTCTCAAAAGATGAGAATGCAGTACGCTTAATTGTAGATTCTCTGACGGGGCTACTTAAAATTGAAAGGGCGCTTTTGAATCACTCAGATGAAGCAAATGATGAGGGAACCAATTCCATGATGAGTGATTTTATAACTGAACAAGAAAAAACGGTCTGGATGATGAAGGCCTGGTTAAATGAAACAGTATAAAAAAAGACGGCTTAGCCGTCTTTTTTGTTTTAGAACTTGATGGTCATTTCAAGATCTTTATCTTCTATTTCAAATTTGGCCTCATCATATTGTGGGGGGCCAAAAAACATTGGATTGTTAGAGGTGCCATAGGCTTCTAGCGGCATCCCGTTTTCTTGAAAATCCATACGTCCATTATCGTTGGCATCATGCAGGGCCATTATTGCATATTCACCTGGTCGTACGTTTTTAAAAGTAATGGTTACTTTGCCATTGTCAATAGATGATGCAGCGGTATCCACGCCCTCGGCTTTCATAAAGGTGTCTTTTGTATGAAGTGCAAATAACACTTTTCCATCGTCACTGGTAACGTTATCAATAGTTACCGTAATAGTATGACCAGCGTTTTGGGCATAAGAGATTGAGCAAATTAATACTAGAGCTAGTTTTAAAATTAAGGTTTTCATAATACTGTGTTTTTTGATGGTTTCTAATTACACTTCAAAAATCATGAATGTACCATTGTCTACAAATCAGAACTTACCCAATTGTTATAAATTGAGGATGAATTGTGGAATCCTAATTTTATAGTAAACCTCTCGCTTTGATTTCAAGATACTTGTTAATGGTATTTATGGTAAGCTCTTCTGGTGCTGTGAGAATCGATTGTATTTTATGTTTTTGAAGTTCCTTAATCATTAAGGTTTTTTCATATGAGAATTTTTGGGCAATAGTTTTATGGTAAATATTTTGAAGTGACTGAGCCGGTTCTGAAACAATTACATCCAATTCGGTATTTTCAAAAATAATTACAACCAGCATGTGTTTTTTAGCCATGGCTTGTAAATAGGGTATTTGTCTTTTCAAAGCAGAGCTATGCTCAAAATTTGTAAATAGTAACAATAGACTACGTTGTGTTACCTTACGTTTCAGCTGCCCATACAATAGACTGTAATCGCTATCATGAAATCGAGTATCAATGTTGTAAAGGCTCTCTAATATTCGATTTAAATGTGGCAGCCCAGATGTGGCTTGAATATATTGATCTATTTGTTTAGAGAAAACACCTAAACCAACCTTATCGTGTTTCTTTAAAGCCACATTACTAAAGGCTAAAGTAGCGTTAATAGCATAATCTAATAACTTAAGGCCATTAAACGGCATTTTCATAACCCTTCCAGAATCGATTAGGGCATAAATTGGTTGTGACTTTTCATCTTGATACTGGTTAACCATTAACTGATTTCGTTTGGCAGTTGCCTTCCAGTTAACCGTCCTGAAGTCGTCTCCCTGAACATATTCCTTGATCTGCTCAAACTCCTGAGTATGTCCTAGACGTCTAATTTTCTTAAGGCCTGAATCTAGTAGATTGTTGTGAAGCGCTAAAAAATCATATTTCTGCATTTGAATAATGGATGGATAAACCAAAACCATATCTTCATTTTGAAATTGATATTTCCGTTTAATTAATTTTAAAGCACTTGAGGCATAAATATTTAGATTTCCAAAATAATAGGTGCCGCGTTCCGTTGGTCTTATCAGGTATTCAAACTGGTATGATGATTCACCTCGCATAAGGACTCTATGAGAAAAATCTCGTTCTTGAAATTGGACAGGTAATTCATCAATAACTTCTATAAGTACATTGAAACGGTAGAAATTGGAAATGGTTATTGGAACAGGATTATTATCGCCAATGGAGAACTTGTCTGGGACAATTCGCTTGGCTTCAATGCCTCTTGAATTTTGATATAGTAATAAAATATCCAGAACAAATGCCACTCCAAGAACGGTAATTGCGATCCAGCTCAAACTAAATAGAATACTCCACCAAAAAGAAATTAAAAATCCAACGGCGATACCTGATAATACCCAGTAAAATCTATGATGGATGTATAAAGTTTTTAGAAATTGAAGCATTTCAACTTGTGTTATCTGGGGATTTCAACAGAATGAGAAATCATGTCTACCACATTTTCAGTAGTCATACCTTCCATTTCACGTTCTGGAGTAAGAATAATACGATGATTTAAAACAGGATTAAGTGCTTTTTTAACATCTTCAGGAATCACAAAATCTCTTCCATTCATCGCTGCAAAGGCCTTAGCTGTATTTAATATAGCAATTGAAGCTCTAGGAGAGCCTCCAAGATATAGGTGCGGATGATTTCTGGTTTTAGAAACAATTTCAGCGATGTATTTAATTATCTTTTCTTCAACTAGAATTGCCTGGGTCTTAGCCTTGTAATCTTCCAATGATTGTGTATTTAAAACAGCTTCAATAAGGGTTTGAGGCAGTTTTCCCTGACGTTTGTGATGTGACTCAATAATCTTGACCTCTTCGTCTAAACTAGGGTAGCCTACCTTTATTTTAAAAATAAACCGATCTAATTGTGCCTCTGGTAAGGCGTAAGTACCTTCCTGTTCTATGGGGTTTTGAGTTGCTAAGACCATGAATGGAGCATGTAACTCATAGGTCTTGCCATCAATCGTGGCCTGACGTTCTTCCATGGTTTCAAATAATGCTGCTTGCGTTTTGGCTGGGGCTCGATTAATTTCATCAATTAAGACTACGTTCGAAAATATTGGCCCCTTTTTAAACTCAAAATCGGAGGTCTTCATATTAAAAACCGAGGTACCTAGTACATCGCTTGGCATAAGATCTGGGGTGAATTGGATTCGATTAAAGTCTGTTTCCAACACTTTAGCAAAAAGCTTGGCTGTGACTGTTTTGGCAATGCCAGGAACCCCTTCTATTAATACATGACCATCGGCTAACAATGCTGCGATAAGTAATTCCACAAAATTATCCTGGCCTACAATAACCTTTCTTAGTTCGGTCTTAATATTGACAACTGCGTTTTTTAACCCTTCAAGATCTATTCTTGAGTTAAAATTGAGATTTTCTTCATTGTTGAAATCTTCGTTTTCCATTAGGTCTGAGATTTAAATTTTTCGATTAGCGTGTTTAAACGTCCAAGCTCTTCTTTTCGAACAAAATTTTGTTTTTCGAGATTTTCAATAAAACCAAATAGCCTTTTAGTGTCTTCGAGTGTATTATTGCTTCTGCTCGCCAATTGCTGCAAAAACAGATCGTTTATAATAGCGGTTTGGAGGTGAAAATGAACTCTTATATAGTTTAAAAAATGTTGAATAACGTGACGCCCAATTTCATTATGAGCGCTTCGCTCATAGTACATATTTGCAATAGTTCTGGTATAATCAACTGTTTGGTTCTTAAGTGGCTCGATGATGGGAATAGCTCTTTGTTTGCGTTTGCCTTCAAAAACCACGTACACCAAAGCACCGAAAAGTAAAAGGTAATAAGCCCATTTTAAATTAGGATTACTAAGAAATAAATAGAGTGGCGAGGCATAAAAGGTTTTACCTGATTTATAATAGCTGTCCATATAAAGCGGCTCACCTGGATTGATATAGGACATTAGACCAGCAGTGTATTCCCTGTTGGTTCCTTCAAGGATAAAATAGTTAGTAAATGCTTGAGGAATTGTAGACAGTATAATTTGTCCTTCTCCAAAGGGCTTCTTAATTATATTAATCAAGGTATCTTTTATTTGAGAAGGACCTTCCTGGTATTTATCTAAAATACCAACTACACTTGTACTACTATCAATTTCTGAAAAGTGATAAAGGCTTAAGGCCTTATCAAAAACAATTGGATCTTCTATGTGGAGTCTGTTGTTGATTAACTTAAATTGAAATTCATTGTTGAAATTTCCTGGTATACTTACCAAACTGGTTTCGAGGTTGAGAGTGTCAAGAACATTATAGCTAAAATCACTTGAGGCTAAAAATAGGTTGTTGCCTCTTGAGGTCCAATCCAAAAGACGTTCAAATTCAGCCTCCCCAAAACCAAGCCCATCATTAAAAAACAGATACGTTCCCTGAATATCATTGTCTTTAAGATATTCGTAGGGGGGTCTATTTACTGCTATTACTGAGTCATACCGACTTTCGATAAGATCACTAAAAACATAAGCTCCAAAAGGAATTTTATGATGGTTTGTATAGGATGCAAACCAATTTAATTGCTTTGGTTTAGACATTTCAGCATAAACAATTCCAATAAGTGTTAGACCAATGAGCAAGACGTATAACTTATTTCGCTTACTCATGACGTTTGAATTTTGGAAGTTAAATTTTCGAAGCTCATTTTTAGATTATCGAACCCTTTGGCATCAATTTCAAATTCCCCATACCATATGTAATCATAAATTCGCGTTATTGTCTCAAAGTCTTTTTTTAGGTCTAAATTTTCAAGTTCGTTTAGGTAATCATCATTTGTTTTTTGAGGTTCCCAGTCAATTTGCTTGTTATGAGTCAGTTGCTTTAAGACTAAGAGGTAATAATACCTAATAGCTAGCCTGTAATCACGGTTAGCTATAGCGGTTTTTATTAGCGCTATTATATCCTCATTTTTAATGATATGTTCTTCATCGGATAGTAGTACCTGACCTTGAGGCTGCGATTTACCGATTAGACTGTTAGAGTTTACCTTTAAAAAGAATCTTAAAAGGAGGAATATTAGAACTCCAAGAAGAAGGTAGGGGAGAATCCTGAAAATAAAAAGTATGATTCCCGTGGCAGCTTCAACTCCAAATATCGATTCGAAGAAACTTTGCAGGGCATTTTTTAACCAGTTAATAAATCTGTCTAAGGCATTTTCTTTAGATGTCTCTGCTTCATAATTAAAGTCATCATCAGTTGTATAGGGCTCTAAGTCTTTTTCAGTAATGCTTTGTTTGTATAAAGAACTGTCATCAAGAACTAACCCATCCGTTTCTTCTTGCGCGCACAACGATGTAGTGATGACAAAAAATAATATTAGGATTCTTAATAAAGCCATCTAATCCTCCAGATTCTCACCAATTCTTCCAATCCGTTCGTATGTTCCTGTAAAGTTCTTTTTTTCATTAAGGTGAAAGTAACAGAAGGCCCCACCAATAACCATAATAATATTTGATAGAAATTGAACAAATGAGCTCATAACATTGAGAAACACATAAAAGGGATCTGAAAAGCTGCTTAAATCAGAAGGGTCAATTTCATTGGCGGATATACCCACTTTAATAAAACTATAGAGAACAGTTGGCAATGAAAATACAAACGATATAATATAATAGATAATTCCCAGAACAATCCATGTTCCAAAGACCAACCAGAAGTCTTGATTGACCAAATAGAAACTATCACTATAGGCATCGGTAACTGACTTTCTAGGATTAAAGATATATATACTAAAGGCGATAGCCATTGGAACCATGGCGTAAAGAACAGGCAGACCACACAGCATCATCGCAAAAAATAGCGTGATCCATTTGAGAATGCTAAGACCAAGAATACTCCAGAAGGCACCATGGACATTTGTTCTAACCTCATCTTTATTGACCTCGCCATTATTCTCTATATAAGATCTAATATAGAAGAGGGTTGTTCCAATTGAAAAGACATAGGCCGTTAATGCAGAACCCATGTATGCTAGGGCTGATAGAATAAACAGCAGGGGATCTGAGAATCCAAAAGTCTCATCACTGAATGGATCGAATACAGCCATATCTCCAACAATATAAGTGTAGAACCCAATCGAGAGCACCAACATTAGAAGCACAGGTCCGCAAATATTGAAGTAGATTGAGACGAAAGATTTAAACTCATTTCTTAAGAAGCCAAAAGTGTCACCAAGTATTTGGCCAAAGTCGCGTTGTCTCTTAAATTCGATAAATGGTTGTTGCATCAGTTAAATGTTATGTTGATATGTTTGAGGTCAGATTCAGTTTTCTTCGATGTATAATTCGCGGATAAATGACATAATACCATACAATAAGACCTAAGGAACTTATGATGATAAAAATGGCAAGCCAATCAGGCATTTCAGTATGTCTAGTTACAAAGCCTTCCAGGAATCCTGCGACTATAAAAAACGGAATGGTACTTATTAGGATTTTCAAACCATTTTTCACACCCTTTTTAAAGGATTCAATCCTTGGGTAGGTTCCTGTAAACAAGATACCATTGCCCAAAACCAATCCTGCGGCACCTGCAATTACTATTACCGATATTTCAATGGTTCCATGAATCCATATGGTTCTTGCAGATTCCCATAGTAGGCCTTTTTCATAGAAAAAGTATTGAAAACTCCCTAGCATAATGGCATTCTGCATAAGAATATAAATTGTACCAATACCAAAGAAAATTCCATATGCAAAAGCAAATAACGCTACTTTAATATTATTAATGGTAATGCCTAAGAACATATTAAATTCACCTTGTTGTTTATAAACGGCCATAGGGTCATTCCTATCAATATTTTCAATTGTCATATTTACATAACTATCCCCTAAAATAGATCTGACAAAATCACCCTCGTTGGCCGCAGAAAAGATGCCAATGCACACAAACAAAATAAAGACCATAAAGGCAATAAGAAGTTCTCTTTGATGGTGATACATCAGTTCTGGAAATTCTGTTTTAAAAAAGCTTAAAAGCCTGTTTTTTGGTTCTTTTTTTGTTTTGTAGATTAATTGATGAGCCTTTGAGGCTAGTTGATTAAGATATTGGGCCGTATTGGAGTTTGAGTAAAAAGTTTTAGCATAACTCAAATCATCCGTTACTTCAATATAAAGATCAGAAAGTTGGTCGGGGGAAACGTTCTTATTATTTGTAAGAAGAATTTCAAATTGTTTCCATTTATCTTTATTTTGCTTTACGAAAGCAGCTTCACGCATACCCAGACTTCTTGAGGATTTCAAAGAAAATAAAATATGAATGAATTTCAAATAGAAACTGCCCAAAATGTAGGCATTAACCAGAACGTCGCGAACATTGGAGACCGTATGATTGCTTATATAATTGACAGTCTCATTATTTGGGGTTATACCATTATGGTTTTTATTTTGCTCGGATTGATAAATCTTGATTTTGGGGATTCCTGGGCAGTCTATTTGCTCATGTCACTACCTGCATTTTTATACTATGTACTATTAGAGACCTTTTGGGATGGAAAAACAATAGGGAAATATGTTCAAGGCACCAGAGTCGTAAAACTTGATGGTTCTAAGCCCGGGTTTTCTAATTACTTTGTGCGCTGGATTTTGAGAATAGTGGATGTGGTAATAACTTTCGGAGGTGCAGCAGTATTATCAATCCTTATTAAAGGAAATGGTCAACGACTTGGTGATATTGCGGCAGGAACTACCGTAATCAGTGAACGCCAAAGGGTTAGTATTTCGGATACTATTTTAGAAGAGCTTCCATTGAATTACCAACCGGTGTATTCTCAGGTAACAGTCTTAAATGATAAAGATTTACAAACTGTAAAGAATCTATATGATGAAGCCATTAGAAATGGCCAACATAACGTTATTTTGCATTTACAATCGCGATTAGTAACGTTGTTGGAAGTTGATCCAAAAGAGAAACCTGTTGATTTTGTAGCTCAAGTTATTAGGGACTATAATTATTACACCCAACAATAGACTGAAAATTAAATATGTCCTATTTAACCGTTTTAGACATTTTAGCCACCATGGCCTTTGCTGTATCAGGTATGTTGGAAGCCCTTGAAAAGCGAATGGATACATTTGGTGTATTTATTATTGCTTTTGTTACGGCAGTTGGAGGTGGAACCTTGAGAGATATTCTAATTGGGGAAACACCGGTGTTTTGGATGGAAAATCTAGTGGTTGTCTATGCCATAATTATTACTACCATTCTGGCCATCATTTTCAGAAAGCATTTAAATCGTTTAAGAAAGTCCTTAGTTCTGTTTGATACAATAGGAATAGGCTTATATACTGTTGTGGGCATACAAAAGGGACTTTTAGTAGATTTGCATCCCATTGTTTGTATTGCGCTTGGAACGATGAGTGCCAGTTTTGGTGGGGTTATTAGAGATACACTTTGCAACGAAATACCAGTTATTTTTCAAAAAGAAATTTATGCCACTGCCTGCGTTGCAGGGGGGGTGGTGTATTTTGGACTCAGTTATTTCAACTTAGGAAATCAATGGTTGGTTTTGATTTCAATTCTCACAGTAATCCTTATTCGCTTGTTAGCAGTAGCCTTTAAAATTAGCTTACCTAGCTTGTATAAGGATAATTAGTCGATGATCCTAACTTTATCGATATAGACATTTTTTATAGGCCATTCACCTTCATCAGTTTCCACTTGGGCTATTTTATCAACAACATCCATTCCCGAAATAACTTCTCCAAAAACGGTGTATTCCCCGTCAAGATGAAGCGCCCCACCTTGTTGTTGGACAATAAAAAATTGATAGGGTGATGCTAATTTATAGGCATTTTCAATCTCACTACTTGGCATGGAAACAGCACCTCTTTTATGACTAAAGCCCCGCTTGGTATCAGGCGGTAAAAGATATTTACCAATACGTTTCCTACGCTTTGCAATCATGAAATCATCACTACTTCCTCCTTGAATAACAAAATTTGGCACCACACGATAAAACTGAGTTCTATCAAAATACTCCCGCTTTGTTAAATAGATGAAATTAGAGCGGTGGAATTTGGTTTCATTATAAAGAAGTATGTCAATGTTACCAAAATCAGTATAGATTCGAACTTTATTCTCTTTGTGATGCTTGTCATATTCCAAAAAGAATTCCATTGCTGATTTATCATTTAGTACCGGGTACTTTGCTGTATTTTTCTTCTTTGGCGCTCCTTTATTTGGTTGAGGAATAGATTCTTTCTTTTCAGTTACTATTTCCGCTTCAATCTTCTTTTTAGATTGGTTATCTTCACAGGCCCATATCATAAGTGTAGCAATAAGTAAGAGCCCTATATATTTTGACGTTTGATTCATTTCTAGAAATAATAACAAAAATAGAAAACTCTAAATTACCTGGTGAAGCAGCACATAGAATCATGTCACCACCTTTTCGTGAGCACTTGGCAAAGAAAATGATGGAGAAATCCAAGACTGCTAAACGGGCAGCTGTATTAGCAATGTTTTATCCCAATACTCAAGGGCTAACCAATCTTGTACTCATTTTAAGAAATACATATCCTGGAGTGCATTCTGCTCAAGTTGGATTTCCAGGCGGTCGTATAGAGCCCACCGACCCTTCGATTAAGTTTGCGGCTTTAAGAGAAACAGAAGAAGAAATAGGTATTCCAACAAAATCAATAAATGTGGTAAAAACCATGTCGCCCTTGTACATTCCACCAAGTAACTTCTTAGTCTATCCCTTTATGGGAATCTTAAATGAGACACCAAGCTTTATAAAAGACCCTAATGAAGTACAAGAGATTATTGAAGTTAGTTTAAATGATTTTTTAAGTCCTAGCACTATTATTAGCACCAATGTTCCTACAAGCTATGATGTTGAGGTAGAGGTGCCTGCGTTTCTATTAAACAATTTTATAGTCTGGGGAGCCACGGCCATGATGCTAAGTGAAATTAAAGAGGTGTTAAATGAAATCCTTTGAATTACTTGTTTTTGATACCTTTGTCGACTAACTATAATTAAATCATGAGTCTATTTAAGGAAAACCCTTTTGGACATATTCTCTTTGTAAAAAAATGGCTCATCAGATTGCTAGGTGTTGCTACCCATCGCAGATTTAGAGGCTGGAACGAATTGCAAATTGAGGGATCAGATATTATCAAGAATCTTCCCGAAACCAATGTACTCTTCATTTCTAATCATCAAACCTATTTTGCAGATGTTATTGCCATGCTGCACGTATTTAATGCTAGTCTTAAGGGAAGACTTGACAGTATTAAAAACGTGGGATATTTGTGGAATCCTAAATTGAACATCTACTATGTAGCCGCAAAAGAGACCATGAAATCAGGTTTGTTACCTAAGATATTTGCCTATACCGGTTCAATAAGTATTGAACGTACTTGGCGTGCGAAAGGTCAGGATGTTAATAGACAGGTTAAGATGAGTGACATCTCCAATATTAAAAAGGCTCTAGATGATGGATGGGTGATCACATTTCCACAAGGTACCACGACACCCTTTAAACCTATAAGAAAAGGTACAGCACATATTATCAAGTCCTGCCAACCTATAGTCGTACCAATCGTAATCGATGGTTTCAGGCGATCCTTTGATAAAAAAGGATTGAGAGTTAAAAAGAAGAATATCTATCAATCAATGGAAATTAAGGCACCGCTTGAGATTGATTATGAGAATGACAGTATCCAGGATATTGTGGAGAAAATCGAATACGCGATAGAACAACATCCGTCGTTTCTAAAAGTGGTCCCTCAAGAAGATCTTCTCGAAAAAGAACGTCTTAACAAAGAACTACGCGATTGGGACGGGTATTAGTCTTCCAGTTTCTTTAATTCTTGATAATTCCTATTTAAGCGTTTAAGAAGAATACCATAAAGTATTCTATAAAAGATCCAGAATACAAATATAAAGAGTCCTGTAACCGCAGTTATTAGAGCAATAAGGATGGCCATTTGACCTGAGTTCATATTACTTACTTCAGTAGCCAATTGCTGATCTTCTTGGAGCATTAAATAGAAGGATAGTGGAATACTTATAAACGCTAGAAATAAATTATAGATAACGTAGTACTTAACGATTTTTCGAGTTCGTAAAATGCTTTCCATCAATTTCTTAGCACTATCAGTTACCGAAATAGTAGTGTAGGACTTATATAAAAACCAAATAAAACCTGCGATTATGAAATATCCCGATACCGTTAAAAGGATGTACCAGGTGTGGTGGGATAGTTCTTCAATTTCTTTTCTATAATTACTGGATAGATAATAGGGAACGACATTGATTAAGATCCAAAAGACCATTTCAGCAATACTTATGTAGAATAAAGTCTTGACTATTGAAGAGGACTTCTTTTTAATCATAGGGTAGATCTCAGCTTCGCTGTAGTTTGTATACGACGTTTCTGAGCGGTTCCAATCTTTTTTTAATAATTCTAATTCATCCATATTTTATGGGTTTAATATGGTTCTTAGTTTGTTTTTAACACGGTTCATTTTAACTCTTGCGTTAACTTCTGAGATACCAAGAGTTGCGCTAATCTCTTTATAGTCCTTGTCTTCTAAATACAAAAAGACCAGGGCCTTCTCAATATCATTTAACTGATGGATGGCACTATACATGAGTTTTAGTTGCTCTTCCTCAGTATCGTCATATTCTTCTGCCTTGATTTTAAATTGTAAGGCATCGAATTCTGATGTTTGAATTCGGCGTTTGTTTTTTCTATAGAGTGTGATGGCAGTATTTAACCCCACACGATACATCCAGGTACTAAATTTGGAATCGCCCCTGAATTTTGGATAGGCTTTCCATAATTGAATGGTTATTTCCTGAAATAGATCGTTATGGGCGTCTTTATTATTCGTATACAGCCGACATACTTTATGAATGATGTTCTGATTTTCTTTAAGCTGCTCTACAAAGCTATGTTCTAACGCTTTATTCAATAGTTGGTTGGTTTAACGGCTTATAAGTAGCGATTAGTTATTGGATGTTACAGAATTTGAATTCAAAATTCCAAGAACAATAAGATATTGAGCTAAGGCATAAGAAACCATAATCCAAATACCGCTTAAAGGAATGGTCATATAGAATTTGTTAACTGCAAGGATACTGTCAGAAAGCAGAAAACTAATAGCTCCAAAGACCACAAGCAAGTAACTGAGCTTAGACACTGCAAATTTTCTTAAAAATGCCGCAGACGCCATTAGTAAAATTACAATCTCGTACAGAATTACAGGGTATAACATGTCCCCTAATGAATCTGCAATAACATATCCAAATAATAAGGAATATAAGTACAAACAAATTATCGCTAGAAAGGGCTTAGTTTTTTTATGTCGCTGTCTAAAAAAAAGAATGAGGTAACAAATATGTCCTAAAAGGAAGGCAATAAGTCCAAAAATGAAAAACCATTCAGATCGTGGTACAAACATTAATAGAATATCACCGGTCACAGATAGACCTAAAGCCATTAAAAGGAGAAATCGGTGCGTGATTTTTAAGTGCTGCCCTTGATTGGCTACCAACATTATGAGCGAAAACACAATAGCTGGTTTGGCGATATAATGTGCAAACTCTAATTGGGAAATATGAGCTGTTATCAATTCAATAATGACAATAACAACATAAATAATGGAGAACTTTTTCAAGGTGGGATTTAACATGATAAATAAGATAGAACTCAAATATATTCAATTCAGAACTTAAATATTACAGTTCGGTCACTAAGACTTTCGATTGTTTTTGAAGCATAAGATGTTTGTATCATCAAAAAAACGAACAGCAAATCATTATGAAAAGAATAATCCTCTTTTTGGCCGCGTTAAATTGTTATTTAGGTTTATCACAAACTGTCATCACAGGGTTTGTGCACGATAAGAATAATGATCCTATTGAAGGTGCCAATATATATCTTGATGGAACCTACGATGGGGCTACCTCAAAAGCAAATGGGCAATTTGAGTTCTCAACTATGGAGAAGGGGGTACATTCTCTAGTGGTGTCTTTTTTGTCATATGAGACTCAAACCATTACTAATGAGGTGTCCCAACTCAATAAACTCAACATCATTTTACGAGAAGATGTTAATAGTTTAGATACGGTTGTAATTTCTGCTGGGTCCTTTGAGGCCAATGATAATAGCAAGGTTTCAGTATTAAAGCCTTTAGATGTGGTTACAACGGCCAGTGCACTGGGGGATTTTGTTGGAGCTTTACAAACACTTCCCGGCACATCAAATGTAGCAGAAGATGGTAGGTTGTTCGTACGCGGTGGATCGGCCGATGAAACACAGATATTTATAGACGGAATTCGTGTGTTTACTCCATACACCCCTACAACCAATAACATTCCTACCAGGGGTAGGTATTCCCCATTTCTGTTTGATGGGATTACATTTTCAACAGGTGGTTACAGCGCAGAGTTTGGTCAAGCCTTATCTTCAGTCTTATTATTGAATACAGTTAACGAACCAGATCAAAATAAAACGGATATAGGCATTATGACCGTCGGTGCTAATGTTGGTAATACCCAAAAATGGGAAAACAATTCGCTCAGTGTAAATGTTAATTACATTAATCTAGCACCATATTTAGCTGTTTTTGAAGATAGAAATAATTGGCATAGACCTTTTGAAGGAGCTCAAGGTGAGGCTGTATTTAGACAGAAATTCAATAAGGGTTTGCTCAAGTTTTACGGAGCGTTTGACGTAACAAGATTTGAATTGACTCAAGAAGATATTAATATCGAGGAGGGCATACGCTACAAACTCAATAATCAAAACTTCTATTTGAATACGTCTTATAAAGGAATTCTTAATTATAATTGGAGCATTGATACGGGTTTGAGCTATACATATGCCAGAACTAAGGTCAATGTTATTGAGAATTCTATAAAGGATACAGAAAACTCTACCCATTTGAAACTGAAATTGAGAAAACGATTCAATAGTCGTTTTAAATTAAGTTTTGGATTGGAACAGTTTCTAACCGATTTTGAAGAGGATTTTGAAAACGATTTTTTCCAGGACACCTATGGTTACCAGAATCCAATTTCTACAGTTTATTCTGAGGCCGATTTTATT
Source organism: Winogradskyella aurantiaca (assembly GCF_003362725.1). Taxonomy (GTDB): domain Bacteria; phylum Bacteroidota; class Bacteroidia; order Flavobacteriales; family Flavobacteriaceae; genus Winogradskyella_A; species Winogradskyella_A aurantiaca. The sequence goes on along the minus strand of NZ_QKTV01000005.1, from coordinate 69,538 downwards.
TTTTCTAAGAATTTCGCCTTAAAAGCTGGATTGCGGGGAGAGTATAGCAACATATTTAAAAGTTTTAATGTATCACCGCGCCTGTCCTTGGCATATAAAATATCAACGAATGGACAATTGTCTTTAGCCTATGGTGATTTTTATCAAAATCCTAGTTCAGCCATTTTAAAATTTGAACAAAACCTGAGACCTCAATATACACAGCATTTTATTTTTAATTATCAATATGTGAATAATGGTAAGCTATTGAGAGCTGAGTTATATCGTAAGAACTATGATTATCTGGTTAAGTACGACACGGAATTTGCTTCTTTTGATTCTGATTTTAACTCAACAGGTTATGCCTATGCACAGGGGCTTGATCTGTTTTGGCGTGATAATACTGGTATTGATAATCTGGACTATTGGGTAAGTTACTCTTATCTGGATACCCAACGCGATCATCTAAACTTCCCGATGGCTGCACAACCCAATTTTGCCACAAAACATAATTTATCTGTTGTTGGAAAATATTGGATTGATGGCTTAAAAAGTCAATTAGGCTTGGCATATGGATTTTCGTCCGGAAGACCCTATACAGATCCAAATAAAGGTGGCTTTTTAACAGAACGAACAAAAAATTTTAATAGTTTAAGCCTTAATTGGGCCTACCTAATAAGTCAGCAAAAAATCCTTTACTTCTCGGTTAATAATGTATTAGGATTTAAAAACATCAATGGCTATCAGTATGCCAACACACCGGATGACAATGGTGTATTTGCAAGACGACCTCTATTGCCTGCCGCAGATCAATTCTTTTTTATTGGATTCTTTTGGACTATTAGTGAACGAGGAACCGACAATCAACTTAATAATCTATAAATGTTAAAAGAATTAACAATTTTTTAAACATGATTTATATCATTCTTTTTCTCCTGTGATGGTGTTAGCTTTATATTATAAAATTATGCGTCATGGAAGTCAAAAAGAACCCAAAAGCCGATGTAGGTCGAAACAGCAGTCTTTATTTTGCTGTTGGCTTAAACGTAATGTTAGTCCTAACATACTTTGGACTTGAACATAAGACTTACGAAAGAACAGATACTCAAATGGATATTTTGATGATGGCTGATCAGATTGAGGAGGATATTCCTATAACTAACATAGAACTTCCGCCTCCGCCACCACCAAAAGTAGTTGTTACTGAAGCAATCACCATTGTAGAGGACGTTGAGGAAATAGAGGAAACCGCAATTGAAAGTACTGAAATCACCCAGGATGATGCTATAGAAGAGCGAGTTGTGGCTGTTGAAGATGTAGAGGTAGAAGAAGTAGAAGAGGATATAGAGGTGCCCTTTGCAGTGATTGAAAGTGTTCCTGTTTTCCCTGGATGTAAAGGAAATAATGATCAATTAAGAGCTTGTTTCCAAAGGAAGATGCAAGAACACCTTCAAAAGAATTTCAGATATCCTGAAGTAGCAGCCGAAATGGGGATCAAAGGAAAAGTATTTGTATTCTTCTTAATTGATAAAAATGGAAACGTTTCAAGAATACAAAGTCGGGGTCCAGACCGAATGTTAGAGGTAGAAGCAGAGCGCATCATCTCTAAATTACCTAAAATGGAGCCTGGAAAACAAAGAAATAAACCGGTTGGTGTGCCTTATAGCTTACCTATTAATTTCCAGCTAAGAGAACAATAGTCGGTTATGTATCTAATCTAATTTGATGAAAAGGCCTTAGAAGTTTCTAAGGCCTTTTTTATGTTGTCTTCCATTTTATATTACAACCAATACTTGGCTTTTGTACTGTAGTAGGTTGTGAACCCTCAATAAGAGCTTTAATAGCGTTACGAAGATCCCGACCACTAACAGGAATGCCATTCCCGGGCCTTGAGTCGTCTAGTTGCCCTCGGTATTGGAGTTTAAGTTGATGGTCAAATAGAAAAAAATCAGGCGTACATGCAGCATCATACGCTCTTGCTACCTCTTGAGTTGCATCGAATAAATATGGGAATACAAAGTCAAATTCATTTGCCTGAGCAGCTAATTTGTGAGGGGCATCATCGGGGTAATTTACAATATCATTACTTGAAATTGCTATCAGATTAACTCCAGAAGATTGGTAATCTTTGCCAATGTTGGACAATTCGTTATTAATGTGTTTCACAAAGGGACAATGATTGCAAATAAACATGATCAAGGTAGCCCTACTTCCTTTTAGGTCACTTAATGAATTAGTCTCGTTTGTTAGGACATTAAGTAAATTGAATTCTGGAGCTTCTGTGCCAAGATCCATCATATTTGAGGGGGTAAGTGCCATTATATTGTCTTTAAAAATTAAAATTAACCAATCTTCACTGATCCAGATAATATTGATTTTATTATTTTGATTTCAATACGTTATAAAGTTTTACTTTGTAATAAAATTTCTTCACTTATGCAGATAAGGCTCATTTGTAGCTTTCTAATGGTGTCATTATTGAGTTTTCAATTCATGTTTGCTCAACAAAAGAAACCAAAGGTGGCATTAGTATTGAGTGGTGGCGGGGCAAAAGGAATTGCTCATGTACCTCTATTACAAACTTTAGACAGTCTAGGTATTGTTCCTGATCTTATTGTTGGGACAAGTATGGGCTCTGCTGTGGGAGGGCTTTATGCTATTGGATATTCTGGCGATAGTATTGCTAAAATTGCCCAAGAAGCCAATTGGGATTTAATTCTATCAGGAGAAACATCTTTAACTGATGTTGAGGTTGCCGAAAAATCGGAATACCGCAGATATACTGTCAACTTAGATATTGTAAAAGGCCAACCAAAAATTAAAAATGCGCTCATAAAGGACCAGAACCTTCGTGAATTCTTAACTTCATTAGTTTATCCGGTTTATAAGATTGATAAATTTGACGATTATTATATCCCCTTTCGGGCCGTTACAACTGATTTGGTGCATGGTAAAGAGGTGGTTTTAGACAGTGGATCCTTGAGTACGGCGATTAGAGCCAGTATATCTATACCAGGAGTATTTGAACCTGTTAAGCATAATGGGACACTTTTGGTAGATGGCGGGGTGGTGAATAATTTTCCAACTGATGTAGCAAAACGACTTGGTGCCGATATAATAATTGGTAGTGATGTTGGTGAAGGATTGTTGCCAGAAGAGAAGCTTGATAATTTACCAGCGATTTTATTTCAAACATCGATGTTGACCAGTAGTTTAAAAGTTGACTCGAACCGAGAATTATGTGGTGTTTTAATTACCCATAATGAGCACTTAACATATTCAACCCAAGATTTTGTTAAGGCTAGGGAGATTTATGAGCAAGGGCGTATTGGAACCAATCAAAGTAGAAAAGACCTTGAAGAATTAGCAGAATATTTACAGCAATTTGAATCGACTCCCCGCGAAAAGAACTTTGCAGATAAAGTGAGCTTTGATGCACTAGATTATAAAGGAATTAGTAAAAATAATTTAGATTTTATTAAAGCGCGAATGGACCTGGAAACGGGTGTTGACTATTCTATAGAGGAGCTTAAGGAGGCTGTGGATAGAGCAATGGGGACTGAGATTTTTGAGCAAATGACTTTTCGAGCAACTGGAAATAGTAATTATACTAAAGTTGAGTTTACAGGTATTGAAAAGGCCAATAATCAGATCGGGGGTTCCATACATTATGATACCTATCAAGGAGTAGGGTTGGTTTTAAACTATACGGGAAGAAACATCCTGGGAAAGGCATCGCGACTATTAGTTGGAATTGATATTGCTGAACAGCCAAAGCTTCGGGTACAATACCAGAAGCATTTTGGAACCAAGCGCATGCAATGGTTAAACTTGCAGTTTTTTACTGAAAACCTGAAGCAAAACTTTTATGATAATGGCCTTTTGGGTGAATTATTAAAGACAAGATACATTCAGGCATATGCACAAATCAACAGTAATATTAACCCTTTAAAAGATTATTTTGGGTTAGATGTATCTCACAACTATCAAAGCGCCGAACCAATAGTTAGTCCGGATGTGAATAATAATGTCTACGACTTGCGAAATGCTCAGTATGAAAGTTTTAATGTATCAGCTTATTATATCCGTAACACTTTTAATAAGGTTTTCTTTCCAACAAGAGGTACATATCTTATAGCAAGAGTTTCACGAGCTCTGCACAATGATATGGATGTTGAATTTCAACAAAATACCGATCTTAATGCTAAGGGGTCAACTAATAATATTACCCGTTTTACCATTGATGCTGAAAAACGATTTGCTTTAAATCATGATGCCTTTATTCTGCGAGGTACAGTTGGATTGACCTTTGAAGACAAATTGAATCAAAATCAATTTGAATATTTCAACTATGGCCAACTTAATTTTTATCAACTTGGAGGGCAGTTGCCCCCAAACAAACGCTACGCTTATACATTTAAAGGTTTGGCTAATGGAGATTTATTAACTTCTCAATTTGCACGTGTTTTTGTAGGCTACCAACTTAGCCCCTTTAGAAAGTTCTATGCTACCCCATATTTTGATGGTGCTGTGGTTGGATTTGATGATGTAAATGAATTTTTTGAAAATATTTTTAAGGCCAATCACAATTGGCAAGAAGCTGCTGAGACAAGCTTTGTTTATTCATTAGGTACTACGTTTTCTTATAATTCTCTTTTAGGACCAGTAAACTTGGATTTGGCCTATGTAAGTGCTCGAGCCGGATTGGAAGTGTATTTTGGTGTTGGACTTAATATTAATCTTCAGAAATAATTGGTATTTATGGCACAAATCTCATTTGAAGACTTTCAAAAAATTGATATAAGAATTGGCACTGTAATTCAAGTTGATGATTTTCCTGAAGCTAGACAACCTGCTTATCAATTGCACATAGATTTTGGTTCTTTAGGAATTAATAAAACCTCAGCCCAGATTACAAAATTGTACGAAAAAAAAGATTTACTCAACCGTCAGGTATTGGCTGTTGTAAATTTCCCCAAAAAACAAATCGCTCATTTTATGAGCGAATGTTTAGTGCTGGGTGCTGTTGATAATGACAATGTTGTTCTTTTAAAACCTGAAAGCTGGGTCTCAAATGGAGCTCAGGTTTCCTAATCAGAATTCTTCTCTAAAGAAAATGGCATTCATAAGGAGCTTATTGGTACCATACCAAAAGGCCCTGAAATTAGTGTTATCTGTAAAGCCAATAACAGTCCCGCGGCCTAAACCAGCTATTTTAAGGGGAACACTATTAGCTATGCTGTCGAGATTGGGTTTAGATATGTAACCACTAAGCAGTGGGTTTGTTGAATATCTAATAGGATTGTTGTAACTATTCTTATCAGCTTTCATAAATAAGGTGGTGTTTCTAAACATGGCTATTTTATTATTCTTATAACCAAAGTTTACCGGATGAGAACGGTCCATTTCTGCTTCAAAAATGGCACCACCTATAACTTGGGCACCTCTAAAATTTCCTCGTTCCTCAAAACTGATATTTTTAGCCGTTAAAGAAGAAGATTTAAATTCTGGTTTAAAAAACTCATTGGATTTTAGCCAACGCAATGCATTTCTATAGGCAATTAAGCTTCCACCGTTTTCAACCCATTCTTTTAGTTTTTTGGATTGATTTTTTGATAAGGCCGAATAATTATTGACCATGATTATGGTATTATACCTGTCCAGATCGGCTCGATTAAAGTTTTTTACATCCAATTTGGTTACTGGAATATCATAACGTGTGTCTAAGAGATGCCATATTTCACCCGCATCGTAGGAAGTAATGCCATTTCCTACCAATAAGGCTATTTTAGGGAGCTCTAATGGTCTAAAGTTATTGCTGCCAAGATCAATACCCTCATTATAGCCAGTACCAACAGGATTAAATTTCACCCCAGTTTCCTCAGCAATAGAATTGAGTTCGGTAAAAATGTCATTAGAGTTTAATTTTTGATTTTGAACAGGAATCATGATGGTTCCGTAATCAAAAGTAAGCTCTCCAGACTTGAACTGTTTCATGCTCACCTTTGCTCTAAGACCTTTTTTTAGAATAGCATACACTGCTTTAGGCGAGTAGTATTCATGCCATTCCATTAAATAGGCATAATTACTTTTACTAGATACAGAACTTGTTTTTCTGCTCAATTCCTTTATTTCTGAACCAGCTACAGAGGTAGTGGTTTCGGAATAATCAAGATTAAAAGCTAGTGGAAAGGTCCATGCTGAGATATCATAAAACAAACTGTCCTGAAAGGTCGTACGTTTTTCAAACATAGCGTTTATTAACCTTGTGTTCTTTTGATTTTTGGGCACTACATAACTGTAGTTTGGTTTGTAGGTTTTACCATTAATGGTGGTTTCTTGCTTTAACTCATGAATTTTTATTTGATGTCGATTGAGAATTTCGGCAAGGTGATAGGTTTTTGCCGCATCTTTTTCATCACCAAAGATCAAGGCCTTATTTCCAGCCTTATTTGCCTCACTTCTTGCATTCTCGTAGAAGTTAAACTGGTATTCTAAAAGATCTGATTTTAACCTAAGACCAGCTTCTAGAGTGGATAAGGCAGTGGTAAATTGATTTCGTATGGTAAACGGAAAGGTAAGTAAGCCATTAATACTTTCCTGAATATGACCTCTAGAGCTTCCTTGTTCAAATAAAATACCAATACTTCCATTAATATCAGGAAAGGTTGATCCTTTACCATAATAAAAATCATCAAAACTTTCTTCACTGTAATAAAGCGATCCAATCTTATCTAAGGCCTTTACATGGTACTGGCCAATTGCCTTGGTTAGTTCCTGATTCATTTTTGGCGTTAATGGATGTGTCCTTGATGGAATTCCAGGTTGAAAAAAGAACGTTGAATTAGTGCCCATCTCATGGTGATCGGTAAGAATGTTGGGTAGCCAACTATGGAAGGATTTAATTCGTGCTCTGGACTCGGGAAGTTGCACAGGAAGCCAATCTCGATTCATATCGAACCAATAGTGATTGGTTCTTCCTCCAGGCCAAACTTCACTGTATTCACGATCATTGGGATCTGGATTGAGATTCATGCTTCTATTGGTATTGGCCCAATAAGCAAAACGCTGTAAGCCGTCCGGGTTATAGCATGGATCAAATAGAATAACCATATTATTCAGCAGTTCTTCTATCTCAGGTCCTTCAGCAGCAGCTAAATAATAGGCTACTGCTAATCCAGCATTGGCACCACTAGGTTCATTGCCATGTATTGAAAATCCTTGATATACCACACTTGGGCGATCTTCAAAGTTTGTTAATTCTCCATTTGTGGCCGCTATGTGATCCTTTTGAATTTGAGCAATATTTGTATGATTATCAGGTGATGTTATTGTGAGTAACAGTAATGGACGACCTTCAAAAGTACTTCCTCTGTTTTCTATGGAAATACGATCCGAGACTTTTGCAAGAGCATACATGTACTGCACCAACTTATCGTGAGTTATGTGCCATTCACCAACCTCATGTCCAATAACACTTTTAGGAGTGGGAATACTTTGGTCATAAGTAATTCCTTGTGGTAAATAGTAATCTAAAGAAACTGTTTCTTGTCCAAAACTTAAGATGGACAGAAGTAAGGTAAAAGCTTTAATGTAGCGCATGGTCTAAATTTTGGTTGGTCGCTAAAAATAAAAAATCCACTACTTAGGGGTAGTGGATTTGATGTTTATTTAACACTAAAAGATTTAGATATCTTCAAAATTGATATCCGTAAAACTATCTGATGAATTTGAAGTTTCAACTGCTGCTCCATTATAATCAGACTCCTTCTGGTAATCTTTTTGGTGCTTCTCACTTATGACTTCTTCACCTTTTTCGTCAATGATGTATTGAGTCATTTCAGACAAAATATCTCTAAACTCAACAAAATCTTCTTTGTACAAGTAAATCTTATGTTTTTTGTAATGGAAAGATCCGTCTTCGTTAGTAAACTTTTTACTCTCTGTGATAGTTAGGTAATAATCTCCTGCTTTGGTGCTTCTTACATCAAAAAAATAGGTTCGTCGTCCAGCTCTTAGAACTTTCGAATATATTTCCTCTTTATCACTCATGCTGTAGTCGCTCATAATTCTCTGCGTTCAATTTGTAATTATCATCCAAAAATGTAAAAAAAAACTAACGCCACCAAACGAAGATTAGTCTTTTTCAGAGAGTTGTTTAAGATAGAGATCTTTATAGTACCCATCAGAATTTATCAATTCTTGGTGATTTCCAGATTGAATAATCTGACCATCATCTAAAACAATAATTTGATCGGCATTTTTAGCTGAGGATACACGATGGCTCACAATCACTGTAGTCCTGTCTGAAGATAACTTATTTAGATTTCTAAGAATCTGTTCCTCAGTCTCTGTGTCCACGGCAGATAGGCAGTCGTCAAATAACAAGATTTGTGGGTTTTTTATAATGGCTCGTGCAATACTAATTCGCTGTTTCTGACCTCCAGATAATGTAATACCCCGCTCTCCTAAGACCGTTTCATAACCGTCTTTAAAACCAACAATATTCTTGTGAACTTTGGCATTTTTAGCTGCTTCGATAACTGCCTCATCACTCGCTGTTTCGTCACCAAACTTGATATTGGTACGTATGGTGTCTGAAAATAAAAAGGCATCCTGAGGTACATATCCAATATTCTCTCGTAGATCCAAAAGATTAACCTTATCAATCGGTTGACCATCGATTAGTATCGTACCCTTGTTAACATCATAAAGTCGACCAATTAAGTCTAAAATTGTTGATTTCCCTGCACCTGTTTTGCCAAGGATGGCCAGTGTTTTTCCTTTTGGGATTTTAAAACTTAGAGATTTTATAGCCTGGATATTAGTGTCTGGATAGGTATATGAAACATCTTTAAACTCGATTTCGCCATTAATTATAAAACGGTCTGTTACTGTATTAGTTATCTCTGGTTCCTGTTTCAAAAATTCATTGATGCGTTTTTGTGAAGCTTCGGCCTGCTGTACCAAATTAGTCACCCAACCGATAACAGCGACAGGCCATGTTAGCATATTAACATAAATAAGAAACTCAGCAATTGTACCAATTTCTTTAATCTCACCATTCATGAATAATAACCCACCAACATAGGCAACAATAATATTACTCAATCCGATAATTAATATCATTAAAGGAAAAAACAGTGCTTGAATTTTTGAAAGATTTATTTGCTTGGCGCGGTTATCGTTAGACAAAACTTCAAAGCGAGTATTGGTAAGGGGTTCAATTCCGTAGGACTTGATCACTGAAATTCCGCTAAAGCGTTCCTGAGTGAAAGCCGAAAGCGTAGATAATGATTCCTGAACAATGCGACTCCTTTTATTGATAATCTGGCTTATTTTATAAATGAAGATGGATAAAATTGGGAGTGGTAATACGGTATATAATGTCAATTCCGGGGATCTTTGATACATATAGATTAGAGCAACAACGAAAAGGGTTACTGTATTAATACTGTACATGATTGCGGGACCAGCAAATTCTCTAACCTTACTAACATCTTCAGTAATTCGATTCATTAAGTCACCAGTTCTGTTGGCCTTATAAAAACTCAGTGAAAGTTTTTGATAATGGGCATAGACCTCGTTCTTTAAATCATATTCGATATATCTGGATACATTAATAATGGTTTGTCTCATTAAAAAAGTGAATCCACCAGCCAAAACAGCAGCTCCTATCACGTAGAGTATATTAAGTACTAATTGCTGCTGAAATATTTCTTCGCTTATATTGCCCTCCAACCGTTCAGAAACAACATTTATAGACATTCCAATTAATCTTGGGGTAAATAATGCAAAAATCTTAGCAACTACCGTTATAAAGATTCCGAGCAAGAGTCTGTAGCGGTATTTGAAAAAGTATTTATTAAGGTGCTGAAGGGATTTCATTGAAATAAGGCTTGGACAAAAATATTGTCATAAACCTATTAAATCGTTAATATTTTGCTAATCCTCTAGTAAAGGTTTATTTTTGCGCGCTGCTTTTAAAAATAATTCAAACAGCCCTGTTATTTATCTTTCATGTTATCAGACGTAATAAGCACAATGAACAATACTAAACAAGACCCTGTTTTTGGTCAACTTTCATTTGACAATCACGAACAGATTGTTTTTTGCAACGACAAAGATACAGGTTTAAAGGCAATCATTGGAATTCATAACACCGTACTTGGACCAGCACTAGGAGGAACTCGCATGTGGAATTATTCCAACGAATGGGAAGCTTTAAATGATGTTTTAAGGCTTTCGCGTGGAATGACCTTTAAATCAGCGATTACTGGATTAAATTTAGGTGGTGGTAAAGCTGTTATTATTGGGGATGCTAAAACGCAAAAAACACCAGAGTTAATGAAGCGTTTCGGTGAGTTTGTGCATTCATTAAGCGGTCGCTACATTACGGCTGAGGATGTTGGTATGGAAACTGAGGATATGGATTTGGTGCGTGAGGTTACACCTTATGTGACAGGCATATCTGAGAGTAAAGGTGGTGCTGGTAATCCTTCACCAATAACAGCCTATGGGGTATTTATGGGGATGAAGGCAGCCGCTCAGTATAAGTTTGGTTCAGACATTCTCGAGGACAAAGTTGTTTATGTTGAGGGAATTGGAAATGTTGGTGAAGCATTGGTGGAGCATTTGGTTAATGAGGGTGCCAACGTAACTATATCAGATATTAACAGAGAGCGGCTAGAAATGATACGCGATAAGTACGATGTCAAAATCTATGACGGTCATGATTTGTATTCTGAAGAGATGGATATATATGCACCTTGTGCTCTTGGTGCTACAATTAATGATAATACGATAGACAAAATCAAAGCTCAAGTTATTGCTGGTGCTGCTAACAATCAGTTGGCAGATGAGGACAAGCATGGTTTAATTCTGCAAGAAAGAAATATTGTATATGCTCCTGATTTCTTAATTAACGCTGGTGGAATCATAAATGTATATGCGGAATTAGAAGATTATGGTCGTCAGGAAATTATGAGAAAAACAGAGAATATTTACAATACCACCTTGGAGATATTAGATCGTGCTAAAGCCAATCAAATCACTACTAATGATGCAGCCATGAGAATTGCAACTGAGCGCATTGAAAATCGTAAAAAGGAAAACCTTCAATAGTTTTTTTCAGATACTAAAAATATTATTTTTGCAGGGTGAAAGTTGATTTCACCTTTTTTTTGTAACATACTTAAAACAAGTTCTTAAACATGTTAAACCGCAGGCATATTCGCATCAAAGTAATGCAGGCTATCTTTTCTTATGAAGGTGGTGAAGGGGATGACTTAGCAAAGTCCGAGTCGTTTTTATTGCACAGTATGAACGGCATGTATGATCTCTATTTAAATGTTTTAGCCTTACTCATAGCGGTACATAAAAAAGCGGAAGAACATCTTGAAAAAACACAGCAAAAAAAATTAGCTTCAGAGGGAGACAAGAACCCTAGTTATAAGTTTATTAATAATGCTATCCTCAAAAGTTTAAGAAGTAATAAGTTGCTTAACGAAACTATTACGAAGAAGAAGTTAGATTCATGGGAACTGGATTTTGAGTATGTTGAAATTCTTTTTAAAGCGATTCTTGATAGTGACTTATATGAAAATTATATGGCCACTAGAACTTCTAGTGTGCAAGAGGATAAATATTTATTAATCGATCTATTTACCGAAATCATTGCTCCAAATGATAAGCTTTATGAGTATTTCGAGGATAAAAAGCTAACATGGGTAGATGATATATCGGTAGTTAATACGTTTTTAGTCAGGCTGTTTAAAAAGTTTAAGGAAAGCAAACCAGAAACCTATTTTTTGCCAGATTTGTTTAAAGATGATGAGGATCTTGAATTTGGGAAGCAACTTTTCAGGAAAACAGTGCTGAACCAGGTTGCTTTGTATGAAGAGGTGGCAAGACGCACTAAAAATTGGGATGCGGATCGCTTGGCATCAATAGATGGTATTCTGCTTCAAATGGCAATTTGTGAATTACAAAAATTCCCCTCCATTCCTCAAAAGGTGACTATCAACGAATATCTTGAAATTGCTAAAGAATACTCTACGCCTAAAAGTAGCATCTTTATAAATGGGATACTTGATAAGTTGGTGAAAGAATATAAGGAAGAGAATTTATACCCCAAATCTGGAAGAGGTTTGTTGTAGCTTTTAAGCTCTAATCCCTTTAAAATTCAGACACTAGGCCATGTTAAGAAAGGGCTAAAAGTTTTTAATCCCTGAAATTATTAGTACATTTAGACCCGAAAACGAAATCTACTTATTAATTTAAAACGATAACAATGAAAAAAGTTATTCTAGGACTTGGCGCCTTATGTATGATTGCCTTTACCTCTTGTAAGGACAATGCGGCAAGTAAAGTAAAAGCTGAAAATGTAGCAGTGGCTGCTGAAAGAGATGCAAATGCTGGGGATTTTCCATCTATAGCATTTAATAAAGAGGTTCATGATTTTGGAACCATCGAAAACGGAACTCCGGTAGAAACAACGTTTGAGTATACAAACACTGGAGATTCTATGTTAGTAGTAAGCAATATCAAAAGTACCTGTGGATGTACTGTACCTTCTAATTGGACCAAAGAAGTAGCCCCAGGTGAAACAGGTAAGTTTACTGTAAAGTTCAATGGTAAAGGAAACGGTAATAAAGTATCCAAAACCGTGACTTTAACCACCAACACTGAAAAAGGTAAAGAGACTGTAAAGATTACCGCATTTGTTGAAAAGGACCCAAATGCTGCGGCTAGAAAAGGTGCTACTGCCACTCCGGCCTCTACTTCAGCTCAAGGCGGACCAGTAGTTCAGTAATCAAAGTATTAAGAACTGAAAAAAGTTAAATGGATCAACTAAGTACGTTTTTACCATTCATAGCTATGTTTGCTGTGGTCTATTTTTTTATGATTGCTCCTCAAATGAAAAGAGCAAAACAAGAAAAACAGTTTGCAGCAGCCCTAAAAAAGGGCGACCGTGTTATTACAAAAAGCGGTATGCATGGTAAGGTGGTAGATTTAAACGATAAAGACAGCAGCTGTGTAATCGAAACCATGGCGGGGAAAATAAAATTTGACCGGTCAGCGATCTCGATGGAAATGAGTAAAAAATTCAATACTGCACCAGCTAAAAAATAAAAAAAAGCCGCTTTTTAAGCGGCTTTTTTTTATTTCCTATACTTATCATTCAAACCAATACCGCTCAGGATCATTGGTTTTATTTTTTCCAGTCGTGATAATTTGGTTGCTTCGCGTTTCGCACTTGCAATGTGCTCGCAAAACTCTTTTTGTTTAAAAGGACTCAATTCCATAAAACATCTGTTTAATTCTGCGTCTTTTTTCAGAAGAATAGCTAAGTGTTCTGGAATGACAACTGATTTAGATTGCCCTCGTTCAGGGGTAATTCTTTTACCGAGTTTTTCATTTTCAATAGCTTCAATAAGGTAAGACTTAATTAGGATTTTATTTATGAGGTCACCTTTTGAAAAGCGCATTTGCCTTAATGCTTTTGTTTTATCTTCTTGAGCGTTAATAAGCAGATTTTTAGGGTCTGAAAGAAAGACTCCATTGAAAAACCAAATGCCATAGTGGTTTTTAAAAGCTCCAAGTCCAGCAACATTTTTACCATTTAGGGTATATACAGGGGCACTCCATTTAATTGTTCCTTCTAGCTCAGTTTCTTCAAAAATTGATGCAATCAAGGTTAGTTCTTTTGCCCAGGCTGGATGTTGGGCAATATATTCTTCAGTGCTAGTTATTTTTCCCATTTAGTTTTGATATTTCTCAGCGGTTAATTCTGCAATTTTACAAATAACTTCAGTGGCCTTAACCATACTTTCAACAGGTACATACTCATACCTTCCATGAAAGTTGTGACCTCCCGCAAATATGTTGGGGCAGGGTAGTCCCATATAGGACAACTGAGAGCCATCTGTTCCTCCTCTTATTGGTTTTATTAGAGGTTTAATTCCTAAGGATTTCATTGCCTTTTCAGCTAAGTCCACAACATGGATCACTGGTTCTACCATCTCTTTCATATTGTAGTATTGATCCTTGATTTCGACAGAAAAAATCTCGGAGCCGTATTTTGAGTTGAACTCTTTTATAAGGGATTCAAAATGAGACTTACGTTCATCAAATTTGGTTTTGTCGTGATCTCTAATAATGTATCTGAGGGTTGTTTCTTCCACCTTCCCTTCGTTGGCATAAAGATGATAAAAGCCTTCGTATCCTTCTGTGGTTTCAGGAGTTTCATCCTTTGGTAAGGCCTGTATGAACTCGGCAGCAAAATACATGGAGTTGATCATCTTTGCTTTTGCATAACCTGGATGGACAATTTTTCCTTTAACAGTCACCACTGCTCCAGCAGCATTAAAGTTCTCATATTCTAATTCACCGATTTGACTACCGTCCATGGTGTAGGCCCAATCCGCACCAAATTTTTCAACATCAAATTTATGAGCGCCTCGACCAATTTCTTCATCAGGTGTGAATCCAACTCTAATGGGACCATGTTTTATTTCTGGATGTTGAATTAAATATTCCATCGCCGAAACAATCTCGGTAATACCAGCTTTGTCGTCAGCTCCTAATAAGGTGGTGCCATCTGTTGTAATGAGCGTTTGACCTTTGTATAGTAGTAAATCTTCAAAATACTCTGGTGATAGAACAATACCATTTTCAGAATTAAGAACTATGTCTTGCCCATTGTAGTCACTTATTATCTGGGGATTTACATTTTTTCCTGTAAAATCAGGTGAGGTGTCAAAATGAGATATAAATCCAATGGTTGGAACGGCATGAGATACATTACTTGGCAGTGTTGCCATGACATAGGCATTATCGTCAATACTTACGTCTGTCATGCCAATCTCTTTTAATTCAGAAAACAACTTATTGGCCAAGTCCCATTGCTTTTTGGTACTCGGGGTTGATGTGGAATTTGGATCCGATTCCGTATCTATAGTTACATAACTTATAAAACGATCGATAATATGTTGCATGAATATGTTTTTATCCAAATTTAAAAAATGTGAAACTAGGAACTTTAATCTATAACTTAAACTTTTTTATTATTGAGAATTTAAACTAAATTGGGAATTATCAAGTACTAACAAACACTAACAAATCAAATACATGAAGCTCATTTCATACCTACATCCGTACAGGTATAAACTGTTTCTCATCTCATTGTTACTTATTCTGTTTGGCTCTTTGGTTATGCCAGGAAATATCTTTGAGTATTGGGTGTCACCGGTTTTACTTATAATGAATTTGATGGCAGGAATTGTTCTAACT
Organism: Winogradskyella aurantiaca; assembly: GCF_003362725.1. Classification (GTDB taxonomy): domain Bacteria; phylum Bacteroidota; class Bacteroidia; order Flavobacteriales; family Flavobacteriaceae; genus Winogradskyella_A; species Winogradskyella_A aurantiaca. Next base: position 54,265 of record NZ_QKTV01000005.1, on the reverse strand, counting down.
TCAGAAAAGCGTGGCGTCATGCGTTTTCTAATTGTGCTCGTTGTTATTAACAGCATCATATTTTTCGATGTTACTTTTAACCTCCATTTTACCGACGGTATTACCTTTATAAAACTCTTATCTTATTTTGTGTTTTATGGATTGGTAACTTACCAAATAATGAATTACGTCTTTTTATCCAAGAAGGTTACAGGTGATGTAATTTTAGGCATTATCTGTGGGTACCTCTCTCTTGGGCTCCTGTCTTTTTTCTTATTTTATATCATTGAGTACTTTGAGCCGAATTCGTATAGTAATATTGTTTTCTCGCCAGACTCTATTGAGGCAGCAAAGGAACAGTTGATGTATTTTAGTTATGTTACTTTGCTCACAATTGGTTATGGTGAAATTGTGCCTTTGTCTGAAGTGGCACAAAAGGGAGCTATTTTAGTAGCCCTAATGGGACAATTTTACATCGCTATTCTAACTGCCATTGTAGTTGGTAAGTTTATAAACCAGGCACATTTGTCTGAAGAGGACTAATGAGTCGAATTAGTATTCGGTATTACCTTGCATTTTTATATCTTCATTTTTCCAAAAATACACCCATGATTAAGACTAAGAATGCCTATTTAAAAACCTTATTACTATTAGTTTTAACTGTTGTTTTGACCTCATGTTCATCTACAAAGTTGTCTGGTTCCTGGAATAAGGAGGGATATGCCTATAATACACAAGCAGACCTGTTGGTTTATGCCAGATCAGAGAATATAGACATAAGACAACAGTACGAAAATAACTTGGTAAGTAACCTTACCAAAGGTAAAGTGAGTTCAAAAGCAGCAAATGTTGTGTTTAAGGATCTGAAGGAAAAAGAAAACATGACAGAAGAAGAAGGTAAGGTCTTAGTAAAGACAATAATGGATAGGGGTTTTGATCGTGCTTTTGTCATGTTTTTGAAGGATACACGCGTTAATTACGTTCGAGATAATAGAAAGGAAGGGAGCTCAAATTATCAAATAAGTCCTAATAGAAAAGGCATAAGTTTTACAGATAGTTACAGTGTAAATTCAATTGAATATATTTCTCAAGGTCCAAGCAAAAGAGGGCCAGACGATGAAGTTGAAATCCCAAACATTGAAAAGTACAACACCTATATTATAGAAGGCTTACTTTACGATTTAAAAGAAAACTATCAGGATCAGTTGGTGGCGGTCTATGAAATTGAAGTACAGGAACCTGCGACTCCATTTGAAATTTTAGAGAGTGTTATTGGAATCTTCTCGAAAGAACTAAAAAAACTCGATAAATAAGAGCTTATTAATAGAACAAAAAAACACCCCTGATTTTGGAGGTGTTTTTTTATGTATTGTAAAATCTTATTGCTTAAAAGTTATAACCGGCAGTCTGGCATGGTTAACTACATCTTCAGAGATGCTGCCTCCAAAGAACAGATTTAAGCCTGTTCGACCGTGAGAAATAACAGCAATAGCATCAGCATTGTTATTATTGGCAAATTTTAATACACCATCTTCCACTGAGTAATCTGCTACATAATTTATGCGATCAGACCACTCTGGATGACCGGCTACCTCGAGAAACGAATTTCTACGATCTTGAATCTCATCGGTGCTCATAAATCCGATATTTGGCAGGTTGACGTGCAAAAATGAAACTTCAATTCCCAGGCTTTCTAGCAAAGTAACTGCATTCTTTGTAGCTGGAACACTATCACTATCAAAATCAGTAGCTAGTACAATAGCCTTTAATTCTGTGTGATCCAATTCTTCCTTAATAACAAGAACAGGAATATCACTATGTCTCACAACTTTTTCAGTATTTGAACCTGTAAAGACACCGTCTTGATCGCTATGCCCTTTGGATCCCATAACAATCAGATCCGCTTGAATAGAGGCGGCGAAATCATTAACCTCCTTGAGGACTTTATGTTTTTTTATAACAGGAGTAACTGTTAATCCCTCCAGATAGTCTTTATCTAAAAAATTATCAAATTTTTGATTCGCCAACATCAGCATAAAAGCCATTTCCTCGCCTTTTTCGTTATACGACGAAGAAAATATGGAATCGGATAATTCTAGCATATGCATTACTGTCAATTCGGCGCCATATTTGCGGGCTAGTGACGCAGCTGACTTAAGAGCATATTCAGAATACTTAGAGAAATCTACGGGAATAATAATCTTTTTCATGATAGAAGGGTTTAAAGAATTATCGAAAATTAGCTATAAATCTTAAAAAAAATTATGACAAATGACATAAAAAATGCTAATTCTTTAACACAACAAGTTTTCCACCTCTTAAAACAGTCATTTCAAATTTAGGATTGCTTGAGAGTCCTTCAGCGAACTTAGCTAGTTTATCAAGGGAAGCCTGAGTCAATTGGATTTGAATGTCATTGATTTTCAAAATAATATCACCTCCAATTAATAACGTTTCATTTCCTAATTCAACTTCCGTATCCCCACCGAGTACTCCCATTTTACCAAAAACAGAGTTAGAAGCAACACGTTGAATTAGCAAACCGTGTTCTTGAGGAACATTTAAGAGCTTGGCCTGTAGAGGTGTCAAGGTATGAATGTCAGCCCCAAACCAGGGAATGTTTGTGTCTATTAATAATTTCTGTGCTAAGTTGGAACTTGATGCATATCCAATACCTTCAAATCCACCAGACTGCGTGGTGATATGACTCACAATACCTACAACTTCTCCATTAAGATTAAACATTGGCCCTCCTGAATTTCCTTGGTTAATTGCTGCATCCGTTTGAATATATTCAGTGGTATTAAAAGGATTACCGCTAAGCGCACTTCTTCTAAATCCGCTAACATATCCTGATGATAGTGAGGAGAATAATCCAAAAGGTGCTCCAACAACAAAAATGCGTTGACCAATCTTTAAATCGTTAGAATTCCCCAGTTTAACGGTTTTAGCGTTCATACGAGGTCTTAACAGTTTGACAAGAGCGATGTCTGCCTCGCTGTATGACCGGACAACGGATGCAGGGATGACTTCCCCGTCAGCAAACCTAACGTTTATAGTCTCTGAAACTGAAACAACATGTGCGGCAGTAATTAACAGCCGGTCTGATATCATAAAGCCTGAACCCAAGCCGTTTTCTCTTACAGTCTGTGAGGCCTGTCCTTTTACCTTTAAAACCTTTTTTTCAGAGGTAAAAAGAACAACTACAGCTGGGTTTACTTCAGCATATAATTCTGATAGATCCTGTGAATGGAGGTTTTGAATGATAGTCAAGGAGACTAAAACAAGTATAAGTTTCTTCATATGGTGTTTTTACTCACAAATGTATCGAAAAATTCAGGTAATTAGTAAGCTAGATAACTCACTTACCCAAGAATATTTTCTAATATTGCAGCTGATTTTAAAGTCATGTATAAATTACTCATACGTCCGATCTTATTTTGTTTTGACCCTGAAAAGGTCCACCATTTTTCATTCAATGCCATAAGACTATTGTGTAAAATCCCAGGTGCATACTGGGTTCAAAGTCAATTGTACAAGACTAATAATCGGTCGTTGGAAAGAGAGTTGTTTGGCTTGACATTTAAGAACCCCATAGGTCTTGCCGCTGGATTTGATAAGGATGCTAAGTTATACAAAGAACTCTCAGGGTTTGGTTTTGGATTTATTGAGATAGGAACCATAACCCCAAAACCGCAACCTGGGAATCCAAAAAAGCGCTTATTCAGATTAAAATCGGACAGTGCCATTATTAACCGTATGGGATTTAATAATGGAGGTCTTAGTGAGGCCATTAAGCGTCTAAAATCAAACACTAATGTTTTAATTGGAGGAAATATTGGGAAAAATAAGGTAACCCCCAATGAAAAGGCGTTTGAGGATTACAATACGTGTTTTAATGGACTGTATGATTATGTGGATTATTTTGTGGTTAATGTGAGTTCCCCTAATACTCCAAATCTAAGGGAGCTTCAAGATAAGGCACCATTGACCAAATTACTACAAGGTCTTATGAAGCTCAACAAGACTAAACCTCAGGAGAAACCCATATTGCTAAAAATCGCACCTGACTTAACTGATGATCAATTACTTGATATTATAGAGATTGTGAAAGAAACTCAGATAGCTGGAGTTATCGCCACTAATACTACCATAAGTAGAGAGGGGCTCAATAGCCCGGCTAAATCTGAAATTGGAGGTCTTAGTGGTAAACCACTTACCAATCGTTCTACGGAGGTTATTAGGTTCCTTGCTGAGAAAAGCAATAAAGCGTTTCCTATCATAGGGGTAGGGGGCATCCACTCTGCTGAGGATGCCATAGAAAAACTAGAAGCGGGTGCAGATTTATTACAACTCTACACAGGTTTTATTTATGAAGGACCAGGTCTGATCAAAAGAATTAACAGAGCCATAATAAAAAAGGCCATGTAGATTTTACATGACCTTTTAAAGGGGTTATAGTTTATTATTATTGTTTTATGAATGGTAAACTTAATTCACCCGATTCATTTGAGATTTTTAAAATGTAAAGTCCTGCATCAAAATCTACGGTACTGACTTTCAGATCTGATTGTGAATTAACTTTACGCTGTAATAATTGCTGTCCAAGAGCATTGTATATAATAATGGACTCTGGTAAGGTTCCATTGTTCATGTTAACGTTTAGTTCTGTTGTTGACGGGTTAGGATAAACAGTAACATCTTCTTTACTAAGTTCGTTAATGCCCAATAGGTTTCCATTAAAGAAATTATTAGAAGACACATCACCAAAATCTCCACCAGAGGCTAAAAGAGTATTGTCAGCGGCTCTTAATTCATAACTACCATTTCCTGAACTACAGCAAATGCCATCTCCATAAGCATCGTAGATTTCGAAACTGTAGCATAAATCTTGGTTTATTGTAAAGGTCTCTGTTTTTGTAGCATTGTCATCCTGACCTTCTTGGTATGGACCTCCACTTGCAATGACCTGATTATTTGAGTCTTTGAATTCCCATGTTGTTTCTGATGGCCAATTATCTAAGGTTAAAATCAATGTTATTTCGGATGTATCGATCTCATCTGCACCAACGTCTATATAGTTATACTTTACTGTTGAAACGGACATGTCACCATCTGTAACTGTTAAAGAGACGTCAAAATCCCCCGCAGAATTATAGGTATGGGTGATATTTCTCTGATTATAATCTTCAACGCCATCACCATTTATATCCCATGACCAGCCAACAGCACCTACGCTAGATTCTGTAAAAGCAACGGTGAGGTTAGCGTCACAACTCTCTGTTATATCAGCCGTGAAATCAGCATTTAAAGAAGGACATCTTAAATTAGTTCTTGACAGTTGATAGGTAGAATTTATTCTGGCATATTGCTCTGCTGAGAACATGGTTCGACAGGATTTACGCGAATATGACATGATATTTTGCTCCTGAGGATCGTAAAGGTCGTTATTAGCATCTCGGTACGTACCAGTGTAGTTACAACTTGAATTGACATTGCTGTTGCCAAGCTTGGGATCAGCTGGGGTATCACATACATAATCTCCAGAACTATCACAATTAGAACCGTTAACAAGTTCATTTGTTGAAGCGGTAGTGTTACTATTTCCATGCGTATGGAAAAGACCAAAAAAATGACCCATTTCATGTGATAGAGTACTGCCGTTTGTGGCACATGCGTTGGCCATTATTATAGTTTCTGGTCCTCCAGGGTAGTAGGCATAACCACATAAACTACTTCCGGATGAGTTAAATACTTCATCAACAAAATAGATGTTAATGGTATTATTGACATTATTGGAGGTTAATGAACTTTCTTCGTTGGATTGTAAGGAATAGAAGTTTGAATTATTGATGTAGTTGATACCATCACAAATAAAGAATTCGAGACCGGCGTTCTCGTAGTAATCATTCATGATTTCAATGGCGTCGTATAATTGAGACTCAGATAATCCTCCACTTCCATTATTATTTCTAACGATGTGTACCTTTATAGGTAACGATGTAAGCGCATTAAACACTCTAGCGTTAGGATTATAACTTCTCAAAAATTCTTCCTCAATAGCTCGACTTTTACGTTGAATACTTTTGTAATATTGAAGGTACTCTTGTTCATTGGTGTGGTTTCCGCATTCATCATCTTGGCTGAATGAAAAATTAACGCATAATAAAGTACATAGCGTTACAACACATATCCTGTAGGTACTTATTAAGTTCATTTCAATTTATTTAGATTTGGGCTGTAAATATAAGTTCAAATAGGTTTAAATTGCAAATAAATACGATAAACTGCAAAATAAAGTAAGAAAAATATTAATTAGTAATTTCGTTAAAGCCTATATACGGTCATTTAATTTGTTTGGATTTTTTTGTGAATAAAAAATGAATTGGGATATATTAGTATCTTTTGTAGGGGCTACATCATTACTGGCTATTTCACCTGGACCAGACAATATTTATGTGTTAGTGCAGAGTATTGTTAATGGCAAAAATGCCGGAATGGCTACTGTGTCAGGTCTAATTTCTGGATGTATTGTTCACACCTCACTACTAGCCTTTGGTATTTCCGCAGTTATTCGAAAGAATGACAATCTTTATTTAGGGATTAAGATATTTGGGGCTTTGTATTTACTATTCCTCGCCTATAAAATATTTCGATCCAAGGCAGAAGTGAAATTTGATGCCAACGTTACTCAACAGAAGAATCTCATGGAGCTATTTGGACAAGGGTTTTTAATGAATGTCTTAAACCCAAAGGTGACAATTTTCTTTTTGGCTTTTTTCCCAGCGTTTTTATTTTCAAATAAACTCAGTAATGAAATTCAGTTCTTTATTCTAGGTGGACTGTTTATGGCTACTTCTTTCATTATATTTTCTTTGATCGCATTTTTCGCAGGAACAATCAAGCAGTACACCATGTCTCATCCAAAATCAGCCTTCGTTTTTAAATGGTTGCAAATCACTGTATTTGTCGGTATTGCGGTGTTTATTCTTCTCTAATTTCTGGGTTATGAAAACGCTTAAGTAACACCTATCTTTACCACCATGAACAAACCCATAAAGCTTATAGAATGCCCGCGAGATGCTATGCAGGGCATCAAAACCTTTATACCGACTGAAAAGAAGGTTCAGTACATTCAATCATTACTACGAGTGGGGTTTGACACAATTGATTTTGGAAGTTTTGTGTCTCCTAAAGCCATTCCTCAAATGGTTGATACCTCCGAAGTATTATCATGCCTAGATCTTAGTCAAACATCAAGCAAATTATTAGCAATTGTGGCTAACGTGCGCGGAGCTCAGGATGCAGCTAGTCATGAAGCAATAGACTATTTGGGATTCCCCTTTTCAATTTCGGAGAACTTTCAAATGCGTAACACCCATAAAACCATTGCACAATCTGTTGAAACTCTGCATCAGATCATAGATATTACTGATAAGGCTCAAAAAGAATTGGTTGTATATATATCAATGGGCTTTGGAAACCCTTATGGTGATCCATGGAATGTGGATATAGTAGGGGAGTGGACACAGATGCTATCTGAAATGGGAGTCCGTATCTTGTCCTTAAGTGATACCATCGGGTCTTCTAATCCCGATAATATCTCGTATTTGTTTTCAAATTTGATTCCAGAATACCCTCATGTTGAGTTTGGGGCCCATCTGCATACAACACCAACCACCTGGTTTGAAAAAATTGATGCCGCCTATAAAGCCGGGTGCCAAAGGTTTGATGGAGCTATTCAAGGTTTTGGTGGATGCCCAATGGCCAAGGACCAATTGACTGGTAATATGCCAACCGAAAAAATGCTCTCCTATTTCACTCAAAAAAAAGCCCATGACCTCAATGCTATGAGCTTTGAAAGTGCCTATAATGAGGCAACCAAAATATTTTCAATCTATCATTAAAAGGTAATTTGTTGACTGTGTTAGATCTTTAATTTTTATTTAAAATTAATCTAAATAAAGTTTGTGAGTTAGGAGTTCCTTGTTATTTTTGCAACGTTATTTATATTAAATCTTAATAAATACAAGCAACCTATCTATGAAAAAAATTATTGCTATTTCCTTAATATCCTGCTCCTTAGCAGTTTCTTGTTCCGACGACGATATATCTGGAGGTGGAGAGGAATTACAAGCGCCCGCTACTTATAGTTTTACCAGAGAAGGTAATACAACCGTTAGTTATAGTGGCCAAACGACGAGAATTCAAATGGGTAATCAATTTGGCAGTGCCCTAAAGGATACCTCAAAATCAGCTGATCAGCTTTTAAGTATGTATGCCCACGAAGAGGGTGAATCTAACTTTTCCAATGCGACCTTAAATGGTTCAGATAAAAACATAAGAAGTAAGACAGCAGCGTCCCGCGATTATTATTCTGCAAATACTACAATTTCAAATCAAATAAAAGCGGATTTTGAATTTTGGATTAATGCTCAGGTCGCAGAAGTTTTCCCGGCATGGAATACGAATGCCTCTGCTGGCGTACCGGGTCAATTACAAGAAGGTGGCGGTGGTTCTATCCGTTACGTAAGCGCTAAAGGATTGGAATATGATCAGGCTATTGTGAAAGGATTGATTGGAGCATTAATGACCGACCAGATGCTTAACAATTATTTAAGTACGTCTGTATTGGATGAAGGAGACAACGTTTCAAACAATAATAGCGGAATTGTTGTAGAAGGTAAAAACTACACTACCATGGAGCATAAATGGGATGAAGCTTTTGGTTATTTGTATGGAAATGAGGCTGATGCCATGGATCCCGAGTTAAATGTAGATAGTTTCTTGAATAAGTACTTGTCAAGAGTGGATAATGATGCCGATTTCACGGGAATTGCTGATGAGATTTATGACGCTTTTAAGCTTGGTAGAGCAGCAATTGTTGCCGGTGATTATAATGTTAGAGACCCACAAGCTGATATAATTAGAGAAGCCGTTTCAGAAATTATTGCAATTCGATCTGTTTACTACCTTCAACAAGGTAAACAATTCTTATCTGGTGATAAAGGAGCTGCCTTTCATGACCTATCTGAAGGATTTGGATTTATCTACAGCTTACAATTCACGAGACGTCCAGGTACAAACACGCCCTATTTCACTAAATCGGAGGTGGACGGGTTCTTGGCTACTTTATTAGAAGGTAATGGATTCTGGGATATAACAGAAGATGAGTTAGACACCATGTCCGAAATTATAGCTTCCAGATTTGATTTCACGGTCGCCGAGGCCGCTAATTAAAAGTACTAACAAAAATGCTTCATAGTAAATGAGGCATTTTTGTTTTGTAGTATTTTTGCAAAAAAAAGAAAAACAACAATGAAAAAGTTAAGTAGCATTCTAATCATGGCAATTCTAATTGTTGCCTGTAGTTCTTCAGATGAAGGTTATGGTGGTGGCAATGAGAATCCTTCATTCGATCAAGTGGTTCTGTTAAGCAATCTGGCCGACAACCTTATTATTCCTTCATTTAATCAACTGCAAACCCAATTATCTGCATTTGATGTTGCTAGAGCTGGCTTTATCAATGACAGAACACAAGAGAATTTAAACGCATTAAGTTCAGCATGGCAGGAGGCTTACATGGCATGGCAGCATGTGGAAATGTTCAATATTGGTGAAGCAGAATTGCAAGCCGGCAATCCAACAGGATTTGTGAGCTTTTTTAATATTTACCCTGTTACAGTTTCCGATATTAAAAGTGCCGCAGAGGGCAATAGTTATGACCTTAATTCATCTTTTTATCATGATGCTCAAGGTTTTCCGGCTCTGGATTATTTAATTCATGGTATTGCAGAGGGTGACACAACACCTTTAGACAAGTTTACTAGCAACGAAAATTTTGAAGGGTATATTGAATTCTTAACTAATGTAACTTCTCAAATGATGGCTAAAAACAATGCTATTATCAATAGTTGGACAAGTACATATCGTGACGCTTTTGTTTCCAATATGGGATCTACTGCTACAAGTTCTTTTAATAAAATTGTCAACGATTACATCTATTACTACGAAAAAGGACTTCGTGCAGCTAAGATTGGCATCCCTGCAGGTAATTTTTCAAATACCCCATTGCCCGAAAAAGTTGAGGCATACTACAAACAAGATCTTTCAAGAACCTTTGCCTTGGAAGCATTGGATGCGGTCATTGAGGTATTTAATGGGAGTAATGGTTCAGGGTTTGCTGATTATTTGGATTTTTTAGATAGAAGTGACTTAAAAATCGATATTCAAAATCAGTTTGCCGAAGCAAGAACTAAAATTCAAGGTTTGAACCTGAATTTTTATCAGCAGGTTCAAGACGATAATACCAAGATGACAGAAGCTTATGATGCATTGCAGGCAGCTGTTGTTTTACTAAAAGTGGATATGGTCTCTGCATTTAGTGTGTCAATTGATTATGTTGACGCCGATGGGGATTAAACTATATTAAAAAAGCGTAAGCAAATAGGTTCTCATTGGGAATCTTTTTTGCTTAATCACATATGACAACTAAGCACTACCTACAATCAACAAGCCATGCAGCTCCGTTAGCTGTTTTTAGAGTTCTATTCGGCTTTATGATGCTGATTAGTATGATTAGATTCTGGGTCAATGGGTGGATTGAAAAGCTGTATTTAGAGCCTACATTTCATTTTAAATATTTTGGGTTTGAATGGGTAAGTGTACCAGGTAATGTAACCTATATACTATTTTTATCATGTGGTACGGCGGCATTTCTTGTGGCTATAGGGCTTTATTATAGGGTAGCTATCATTCTTTTTTTTCTGAGTTTTACCTATATCGAGTTATTAGATAAAACCACCTATTTAAACCATTACTATTTTATCAGCCTTTTAAGTTTTCTCATGATTTGGTTACCAGCAAATGCCTACTTCTCATGTGATAATTTTAGAAAGAACCGAACTTATACAAAGATCCCCGGTTGGACTATTGATTCGATTAAGGTGCTTTTAGCTATAGTTTACTTTTATGCTGGAGTGGCTAAGCTTAATAGTGATTGGTTGCTAAAGGCCACCCCTTTAAAGATCTGGTTGCCTTCAAAGTTTAATTTCCCATTTATTGGAGATACATTAATGCAACAGGAATGGTTTCATTATGCCATGAGTTGGGGAGGGATGATTTATGACATTGCAATCCCCTTTTTATTGTTTTATAAGCGTACACGCATTTTAGCCTTTGCTTTGGTAGTGTTCTTCCATGTGTTTACAAGAGCACTTTTCCCCATTGGAATGTTTCCTTACATTATGATTGTTAGTTGCCTCATTTTCTTTGAGACCAATTTTCACTTAAGAATCATTTCATTCCTGAAGTCCATTGGTCAAGGATGGTTTAAATTAAAACCAACTAAACAATTGGAATTATACAAGATGAAGCATGAACGCTGGGCCCTTCTAATGATCACCTTATTTTTGTTTCTGCAACTCTTATTTCCATGGCGCTATTTATTATATCCGGGGGAACTCTTTTGGACCGAGGAAGGATATCGCTTCTCATGGCGCGTAATGCTTATGGAAAAAGCAGGTATAGCCAATTTTAAAGTAGTCAATTCAGAAACCAAGGAGTATTTTTTTATTGATAATTCGGATTTTCTCAGCACTTTCCAAGAAAAGCAAATGAGTTTTCAACCAGATTTTATTTTGGAATATGCCCATTATCTGGGCGATCATTTTAAATCACAAGGTCATAAGCACATAGAAATATATGTGGATTGTTATGTAGCTCTAAATGGAAGGCCAAGTCAGAGATTTATTGACCCATCTATAAATCTGCTTAAAGAAAAAGAGTCATTTAAACATAAAACCTGGATACTAGCATTTAATGATGAAATTAAAGGTTTATAACATTATAGTTTTCGCTCTATGCTTCATTCAAACACTTGTAGCGCAGCAACAATTTTCCGGGAGTATTAAGGATGCCTCTACAGGACAGGTGTTACAAGGTGTTGAAATCTATGAAAAGTCCTTTGGTCTGCTAGGTGTATCCAATGAAGAGGGGTTTTTTGCTATTAAAACAAACAAAGCTTCAGGAACACTCATATTTTTCTCCTATGAGTTTAATCTCAAAGAATTTGATTTTGATACTTCTAGTAATTCCGCGATAAATGTGGATTTAACTCCCATTTCTGAAGAACTTAACGAAGTAGAAATAATTGCGAGAAAAGCTAAGGTGTTTGAGCTTAGTAGACTAAAAGACGTGGAAGAGACGGCCATATATGCTGGAAAAAAAACAGAGGTGGTTCAAGTTGAAACCTCGATGGCCAATTTAGCTACCAACAATGCGCGACAACTTTACAGTCAGGTTGCTGGACTTAACATATACCAAAATGACGATGCTGGTTTACAATTAAATATAGGTGGGCGTGGCTTAGACCCAAACCGTACCTCCAATTTTAATACACGACAGAACGGATACGATATAAGTGCTGATGTCTTAGGATATCCAGAAAGCTATTACTCACCTCCAGCCGAGGGGTTGAGCGAGATACAAGTTGTTAGAGGGGCCGCTTCGCTGCAGTATGGAACCCAATTTGGTGGGCTTATTAACTTTAAAATGAAATCTCCTAATCCTTCAAAACCAATAGAGGTAATTACGAGGAATACAGGAGGTAGTTTTGGGCTTTTCACTAATTTCACCAGTTTAAGCGGAACATCAGAAAAATGGAGTTATTACACTTTTGTCAATTATAAGCGCGGTGATGGATTTCGTCCTAATTCAGGGTTTGAATCCATTAATTTGTTTGGCCATATCGGCTACCAAATATCACTTGACACTAAAATCACAGCTGAGGTAACCTACATGAATTATTTGGCCCAACAGGCCGGGGGGCTTACAGATGAGATGTTTGCTGAAAACCCGTATCAGAGTAACAGGTCTAGAAACTGGTTTGAAGTAGATTGGTTTTTATACAATATTAAGTTGGCGCATAATTTCTCAGATAAAACAACCTTTACATTTAATTTTTTTGGTCTTAATGCTAAACGCAATGCCTTAGGTTTTAGGACGAATAGAGTAGACCAAGTGGATCCAGGAACTGAAAGGGATTTAATAAAAGGGTCATTTGGAAATTTTGGATTCGAAACTCGTTTGGTGAGTAGTTATAAAATTGGTGCTAAGAACTCAACATTTTTGGTTGGTGCTAAGTATTACAATGCCTCAAATAGCCAAACTCAGGGGCCAGGATCAGATGGTTCGGGGCCAGATTTCAATTTTTATTTTGACGATTTTCCAACCTACCCCAATCAGTCAGATTTTGATTTTCCAAATCTTAATGTGGCCTTATTTGGCGAAAATATATTTTATCTGAGTAATAAGTTCTCAGTGACCCCAGGGGTTCGTTTTGAATACATTAAGACGCAAAGTGACGGTTTCTATAGAGAGATTAGGACCGATAATGCGGGTAATGTCATCTTTGATGAAATTGTTGAAGAAAATAGAAGTCTCGAACGTGCCTTTGTTTTACTGGGCGTGGGCTTAAGTTATAAAGCAAATGAGGCCTTAGAAGTTTATGGTAACATATCACAAAACTACCGTTCGGTAACCTTTTCTGACATTAACATCAATAACCCTGCATTTGCTGTAAATCCCAATATTAAGGATGAAGACGGTTATACGGTTGACTTGGGGATTAGGGGCAACTACAACCGAGTCTTGAATTATGATGTTAATGTGTTTTCGGTTTTTTATAATAATAGAATAGGGCTTGTACAAAAGCAGTTAGATGATGGACGGGTTGTAGCCGAGCGCGGTAATGTGGGAGATGCCGTGATGCTAGGTCTTGAATCGTTACTGGATTTCAATTTGAAGCAAGTTATCGGAATGGGCTCTGAATATTGGTTCAATACCTTTTTAAATGCAGCTTTCATAACATCCGAATATGTGCGCTCTGAGCAGCCAGGAATTGAAGGGAATGAAGTTGAGTTTGTACCTAAAGTTAATATTAAGACTGGGATCCGCTTTGGCTATAAAAATATCATGTCAAATCTTCAATTAACCTACGTAGATCGTCAGTTTACAGATGCTACTAATGCTGTGGACTCCAATATAAGTGGGGTCATAGGTCAAATTCCAGCTTACGAGATTCTTGATTTTTCTTTGTCGTATACCTACAAGATGTTTAGAATAGAAGCAGGAGTCAATAATCTTTTGAATAAAGCCTATTTTACAAGACGAGCAACCGGTTATCCAGGACCTGGAATCATCCCTTCTCCACCAAGAAATTTCTATGGAACACTTCAGCTTAAGTTCTAATGATGATATTTGTATATCTTGTTGGATAAGCCTTGTTCAATTAACGCATTAAGTCAAATAAAATCCGTAAATTTGCACGCAATTAAATTTTAATTGCAATGACTGCACACGAAAACAAAATCTTAGGTGAAGGTCTCACCTACGATGACGTCCTTTTAGTTCCAGCTTACTCTCAGGTTCTACCACGCGAAGTCAATATTCAAACTAAGTTTACTAGAAATATTTCCATCAATATTCCTGTAATTTCAGCTGCTATGGATACGGTAACTGAAAGTAAAATGGCCATTGCTATGGCAAGAGAAGGAGGTATAGGTGTGTTGCATAAAAATATGACTGCCGAGCAACAAGCGGCCAAGGTGAGGAAGGTTAAGCGTGCTGAAAGTGGTATGATTATAGATCCAGTAACGCTACCCTTGACAGCTGTGGTTGGTGACGCTGAACAAAATATGGCAGAACATAGTATTGGGGGTATTCCAATTGTTGATGATCATGGTAAGTTAAAGGGTATTGTTACAAATCGTGATTTACGTTTCGAGCGCAATAATAATAGACCAATAGTTGAGGTAATGACTTCCGAAAATCTAGTTACTGCTCCTGTTGGAACATCGTTGAAAGATGCGGAGGCTATTTTGCAGGCTAATAAAATTGAAAAATTACTAATTGTTGAAGAGGATGATACCCTTGCAGGTCTTATCACCTTCAGAGATATTACTAAGCTTACCCAAAAACCAATTGCGAATAAAGACGAGTATGGAAGATTGCGTGTAGCAGCCGCCATTGGGGTTACAGGTGATGCGGTTGAAAGAGCTGAAGCATTGGTAAATGCTGGTGTAGATGCTATTGTAATTGATACAGCTCATGGTCATACTAAAGGCGTGGTCATGGTATTAAAAGACATCAAAAATAAGTTTCCGAATCTAGAAGTTATTGTTGGAAACATAGCTACAGGAGAGGCGGCTAAGTATTTGGTTGATGCTGGTGCTGATGCGGTTAAGGTGGGGATTGGACCTGGGTCAATTTGTACAACACGCGTTGTGGCGGGTGTTGGATTCCCGCAATTTTCAGCGGTATTAGAGGTGGCTGCAGCCATTAAAGGATCAGGGGTGCCAGTAATTGCTGATGGAGGAATTAGATATACAGGGGATATCCCAAAAGCCATTGCTGCTGGAGCAGATACCGTAATGCTTGGGTCGTTATTAGCAGGTACTAAAGAGAGCCCTGGTGAAACCATTATCTACGAAGGAAGAAAGTTTAAGTCTTACCGAGGTATGGGATCTGTTGAGGCTATGAAGCAAGGTAGTAAAGATCGCTATTTTCAAGACGTGGAGGATGATATTAAGAAACTTGTTCCTGAAGGAATTGTTGGTCGTGTACCATATAAAGGAGAACTGGTTGAAAGTATCCACCAATTTGTTGGTGGCTTAAGAGCAGGAATGGGCTATTGCGGGGCTAAGGACATAGAAACCCTCAAAGAGACTGGACGTTTCGTTAAGATTACAGCAAGCGGTATCAATGAAAGTCACCCTCACGATGTGACAATTACTAAGGAAGCACCAAATTATTCGAGATAAGTACTTTAAGAAGCTATAGTATTAAGGGCATTGATTAAATAATCAATGTCCTTTTTTGTTATATAGATTCCAAAGGAAATCCTACAACCATTTAATCCGAAGGTAGACATTGGCCGCGTGTCTATACCATAAGTTTCATAAAGCTCTGTTTTTACTGTTTTCACATTCATTCCTTTGACCTCTAGAGTTTGAATAGCACAGGATAAATCGTCTGATTCTGGTGTTTTGATAATAAATTTTGGGTTATCAGCAATTTGAGATCTGAAATAGGACTTTAGTTCATAAGATCTATTATTGATATTATCAATTCCTATTTGATTAAGGAAGTTAATTGATTCACCAAGACCCAAATATTCCGGTAGATTTCGGGTGTTGTAATTCTCGAGTCTTCTGATGCTATTGTCCTTATGGCCTCTTGCTACGATCAATGGTTTCAGGTCTTTTTGACTATGCTTTTTAGCATAGAACACCCCAATACCCTTTGGGGCAAACAACCACTTATGGGCGCTAGCTGCAAAATAATCACACTCTAAATCATGTAAATCAATTTTAAACATGCCAGCACTTTGTGCTCCATCAACAGCCACTTTAATTCCATTTTTATGTGCTAATTGAGACACTTCCTTTACCGGCAGAATCATGCCATTGGTATTAACCATATGACACATGGAAATAACCTTAGTTTTAGAGGTGATCGCATTTTTATAAACATCTAAAAGCTCTTCTTTAGAAGTAGGAATTAGTGGGATTTTGGGGCGAACAAGTTTGATGCCCTTGGTCTCTTGCCAAAATTCCCAGGGTATGGTGCCACTGGCATGTTCATGATCAATTAATATAACCTCATCACCTGACTCTAAGTCAAAACTTCTTGCGATAAGATTCATGCCTTCAGTCGTATTATGAATAATAGCTATTTCTTCTTTGGATACATAGAAAAAATTAGCCACCAATTTTCTAACCACCTCCTTATCGTCATACCAGTCGGACCACATATATTTAGATGGAAACCCGTCAAGAGTAGCGCGATAAGCATTCGTGGCGGTTTGCACTGGGATGGGTGATGATCCTAAAGAAGCATTATTAAAGTAATGAAGCCCGTCTTCAAACTTAAATTGCGATTTAACCTCTTCCCAAAAACTTTCTGAATTTTTGAAAGACAGTGGAGATGAATGCTTCATTTTCTGAGCTTGTGTCTCACTGATTAAATGAGGAAACAGCACTGTTCCAGTGACGCCGAGACTTAGTTTCTTAAAAAAATCACGTCTTTTGTAGGGATACATAGCCATTGTTTTTTTTTAAAGATCGTAAAAATTTACGAGGCTCTTAACAAAGTCTACAACGGTTGAAGTAGTATCTTTACAAAGAGAATGAAACTAACCAACAGTTCTAAGCAAGTTGTTATTATCGGAGCAGGAATAGCCGGTCTCGCTGCTTCAATCCGATTGAAGGTTCAAGGGTTTAAGGTAACTGTTTATGAGGCTAACAGTTATCCAGGAGGTAAGCTTACAGCCTTTTCAGAGGATGGCTACCGATTTGATATGGGGCCCTCCTTGTTTACTATGCCCCAATACATTGAGGAGTTATTTGTATTAGCCAATAAACCTATTACAGAATACTTTCATTATGAGCAGAAGGAGGTGGTTTGTAATTATTTCTTTGAGGATGGTACAACTTTTTCGGCTGCAGCTGATACCGAGAAATTTACTCACGATGCCGCTGCAACCTTTAATGTTGATGCCAAAGCAGTTACTGACTATCTCAACGAAAGTAAAAAGAAGTACGATTTAACAGCATCTTTATTTTTAGAAAAGTCATTACATCAGTTGAGCACTTATTTGAATATAGACACACTTAAAGCTATTTTTCAAATAGGAGGATTAGGTATAAATAGCACCTTGGCAGATTATAATGCTAAACGATTTAAAGATGGACGGTTAGCACAGTTTTATAATAGGTTTGCCACTTATAATGGATCATCTCCCTATCTAACTCCAGGTATCATGTCCATGATTCCACATTTAGAACAACATTTTGGGACCTATTTTCCTAAAGGGGGTATGCATAGTATTAGTATGAGTTTGTTTCAGCTAGCTAAAGATCTTGAGGTGGAATTTAACTTTAACACCTTGGTAGATAGAATTGAGACTTCAAAAGGTAAAGCAATAGGTATACGAATTGGGGAGACAGTTATTGATGCAGATATTGTGGTTACTAATTCAGATGTTGTACCCACCTACAGAAAGTTACTTAATTATCATAAAGCTCCCGAAAAAACCTTATCACAACCGAGGAGTAGTTCGGCACTGATATTTTATTGGGGAGTTAAGAGAGAATTCCCAGAATTAGATTTACACAATATCTTTTTCACTCAGGATTATGAGACTGAATTTGACTTTATATTCCAGAAAAAAGACGTTTACCATGACCCAACCGTTTATGTCAATATTACCTCGAAGGAAGAAAGTAGTGATGCACCGAAGGGCTGTGAAAATTGGTTTACTATGGTTAATGTTCCGGGTAACACTGGTCAGGATTGGGATGAGATCATCAAAGCTACTAGAGAGAATATCATTAAAAAATTAAGCCGTTTACTCAATGTAGATTTAGGGCAACTAATAGAATATGAATCCATCTTGGATCCAAGAAGTATTGAATCTCGAACTCAAAGTTATCAAGGGTCGTTATACGGTGCTTCGAGTAATAACAAGTTTGCAGCCTTTCTTAGACATCCAAACTTTAAACAAGGTATTTCGAATCTATATTTTTGTGGGGGTTCAGTTCATCCTGGTGGTGGAATTCCGCTTTGCCTGCTTTCAGGTAAGATTGTTGCCGACTTAATTGATAAAAGAGGTGTGAAATGATAGATCCAAAATTCAAGCTCTATTTTTCAATATTTTTAATTTGGCTCTTTTCCATTTCCGGTATTTTTGGAATTCAGTCAGAGGGCTATACCGATTGGTTTTTATCTGCTACTCCTTTAAACTTGCTTCTTAGTTTTTTGATTCTGATTATCAACTTAAAATCTTTTAAAAAATCCTATATCATAGGCTTTTTAATTCCCTTTGCACTTGGCTTTATTACTGAAGCTTTAGGTGTTAATTACGGGCTTATTTTTGGAAGCTATGAATATGGTAATAACCTGGGATATAAGGTCTGGGGGGTCCCTGTAATGATTTGTTTTAATTGGGCGTTATTGACAGCTATTACTGCGGATATTGCATCTTTTGTTAGTAGGTCTGTTTGGGTGAGAGCTTTTATAGGTGCTGCTTTAATGACCGGTTTGGATGTGATTATTGAGGTGTCTGCTCCAAGGTTTGATTTTTGGGAATTTGAAGGGGGAGTGGTACCCATACAAAACTACCTTGGTTGGTTAAGTATTGCCTTTTTGGCACACTTAGGGTATCAGTATTATAAGGTTGAGAGTAATCAAAAAATATCATTGCATTTGTTTATATCCATGTTAATCTTCTTTAGCGTTTTCTTGTTTGTATGACCAAAGCTGATTACATCATATTAGGTGCAGGAGCATCCGGTTTAATGTTGGCTTATCGGATGGCTAATGATTCCTTTTTTAGTAGCAAGTCAATAGTTATTCTCGATAAAGAAGAAAATAAGGGTAATGATAGAACCTGGTGCTATTGGGAAGACTCTGAAGGCGAATGGGATTCTATTTTAACCAAATCTTGGCATAAAATCTATTTCGGAAGTTCAGTATTTTCAAAAGAGTATGAAGCGGATCCTTACAGCTATAAAATGATTAGAAGTGCTAACTTTTATGACTTTTTGTGGGAAAGTATTAAGAAGCAATCCAACATAAAGTTTGTATCGGATACGATTATCGGATTTAATGATCAAGGTGAGCAAGTCATAATTGAAGGTGCTTCGGATACCTATGAAGCGAATAAGGTATTCAATAGTACTCAAATTGGAATTTCGTATGAGAATCAGGACAGATATCCCGTATTGAAACAGCATTTTTTGGGGTGGTTTATAAAACTTAATTCAGGTAGCTTTGATGATTCTGTAGCAACATTTATGGACTTTGATTTAGCCCAAAGTGGGAATACCAGATTCATGTATGTACTACCATTAAGTAAAACAGAAGCCTTATTTGAATACACCTTATTTTCTAAAGACCTCCTTGATAAAAAGGAGTATGAAAATGCAATTGTGGAGTATCTAAAACAGAAAGGCTTCAAAGAATATGAAGTTAAAGAAACAGAATATGGGTCTATACCTATGACTTCTTTTAAATTTCACAATAATAATTCGACCAACTTATTGCACATAGGTACTGCAGGCGGGTGGACTAAAGCTAGCACTGGTTATACCTTCATGAGCACTACAAAAAAGACAAAAGCACTTATCAATTTTCTAAAAGTAGAATCAAATCTCGCTAAGTTTCATAGGACCACTAAATTCTGGTATTATGATTTACTGTTGTTAGATGTCTTAAGTAAACATAATGGGGTGGGGTCTAAATTATTTACTAGTTTATTTAAGAAAACAAACCTAAAGACCATCTTCAGATTTCTGGATGAGGAATCGAGTTTACTCGAGGATCTAAAAATTATAACTTCGGTCCCATCAGGTCAGTTTGTCTCAGCCCTTATAAAACGGGTTTTTTAGCCAGTATAGACTTGACCTCTGTGCGGTTTCAATGCATCGCGGATGGGTGGCATGTTCTTTTCAGCACATACTAAAAATGCTATGTGGTGCATCTCATTTAAAGACTCAGTTCCGAAGATGTTAATATTCAGGTTATTCATAGACACATACTGCTTCAAATGAATAAGATGATGTTCGGCTGTTTTTTCTGCAGCCGGCCCTCGGAAATCCCAGATGAGTTTTAGGTTACGCATTAGAAACGGAGGTCCCTTCCTCAACAAATCTTTTGAAGTCCGACATATATCGAAAGGATTGTTTTTTAAAGGCACTTGGCATTAAAAAAAGCATGGCCCGCATTCTTAAGTTTGTGGGTTGAAATTCAGATTCAGATACCCATTGGGTAAAGCCTTGTTTAGTTGAGGTGAAGTAGTTTTTTTGAATATTTCTCATCCCCTTGGTAGTGTAGGATGCATGAAACTCTGTTGGAAAGGCACGTTTAAGTATGGTTTCAACCATTTCCATTTCGCGCTTTCCAAATCGGTATTTTAAACGCATTTTAGCACCCAATTCTCCTGGCGTTCCAGACAAGTGTTCTGTAGACACCAGACCAGACTGCCAATGTTTTAAATTTTGTACTGAGTCGAGTTTAGAAATAACTTCATTAACAGGTCTATCAATGACGATCTCACATGAATAGGTCATGTCTGTTGAAAAGAATTAATTGTTGAACTATTATACAGAGATTAAAGAAACAAACTAATGCTATTTATTCAAAAGGAATGGACCAAAAAATAACGAAATACTTGTTATAATTTTTGACCCGAACTCTTTGTCGTTAAAAACTGCATTTAGTCACGGTTAAATGCATCATAAAAAGTTGATTAAACAGGCATTTGTTTTAATTTTACCAGCTGATTTAAGATATTTACGGCCTTCAAGTTTGTATTAAAATTTCGGGATTTACATCCCCCAAGTGTTCACTATGAATTATAAATCCATATTGTCTTTTAGCTGTTTTTTTCTGGTATCTTTTTTTGCTAGTACTCAAAACAACAGTGTCCTTTTGGTGGTCAATAACGATTCGATCACATCGGAAGAATTTTTAAAAGTTTATTCAAAGAATCTAGATCTTGTCAAAGACGAGGATCAGAAGGATCTTGATAACTATTTAGAATTATTTATCGAATACCAGTTGAAACTTAATGAGGCTAAGCGATTAGGTTTGGATAAAGATCAAAATTATATTAAAGAGTTTGAAAATTATAAACGTCAGCTCACCAGATCATATATAGCCGAAAGTAAAGTGACCGAAGCGTTGGTTAAGGAAGCTTATGATCGAATGAAGTTAGATGTTAAGGCGGCTCATATATTGGTGCGATTAGAAGAAAATGAAACAGATACACTGGCCGCCTATAATAAGGCACTTTTGTTAAAAGAACGTCTTCAAAATGAGGATTTAGAATCACTAAAAGAAGAGCTTCATGATGGCAAGTCTATGTTTGTTGAAGATTTAGGGTATTTCTCTGCCTTCAGAATGGTATATAGTTTTGAAACTATGGCCTATAAAACTGAAGTAGGAACAGTATCAAGACCATTTAGAACCAAATTTGGATATCACGTAGTTAAAGTTTTGGACAAAAGGTCATCTAGAGGTACTATGACCGCAGCACATATCATGGTGGCAAATCAGCAAAAAGATTCAACTATTATTCCTGAAGAGCGCATTAAGACCATCTATATGAAACTGGAATCAGGAGACTCCTTTGAAAATTTGGCCAAGCAATTTTCAGATGATAAAGGTTCTGCTGCTAAAGGTGGAGAATTGCGTCCGTTTAAGAGTGGAGAATTGAGTTCGCTAGAATTTGAAGAAGCAGTTTATTCATTGAAAGCGGATGGAGATATTTCCAAACCATTTGAAACTAAGTTTGGCTGGCATATAGTTAAACGATTAAAACTGGAACCTTTAGCTGACTTTGAATCTTTAAAGACAACACTTCAAAATAGGGTGAAACGAGATTCAAGATCTAAAATTATAAACGCCGCGCTAGTTGAGGAACTAAGATCAAAATACATGGTTAAAGAGGATGATATGGCAAAGACTTATTTCGTGTCTATTATGAATGATGATTTTTTTAAACGCCAATGGAAACTACCAGAAGGGTTTCCAACAGACAAACCTATTTTTTCAATTAACGAAAAGCACTTTACTTATCAAGATTTTGGTAAATTCCTCTTAGGATTACAAAGGAATTACTTCAACAAAAAGGAAGATTATGACCTAATTTATGATAGGTCTTATAATAACTTTTTTAACGCGTCTATTATAAAGTTTAGAGAGGAGAACTTAGTTAATGAAAATCCAGAGTTTGCGGCTATTCTAAAAGAATACCAAGATGGGTTACTACTTTTTGAATTAATGGAGACCCAAGTATGGAATAGGGCGGTCAAGGATTCAATTGGACTAAAAACCTACCACAAGAATCATGCGGGGGAGTATCAATGGAATAAACGTGTTGAAGTGATTATGGCAAGCTCTTCAAATAAAAAAGAGCTTAACATAGAAACGGAAATGTTTAACCTAGAGGGTATTGAACTATTGCGAAAGGAACAATCTGAAACTGGCTCCGATGTTATATATACATTGGGAATTTTTGATGTTGGTTCAGCAAAACTTCCGGAAGAATTAGATCTGCAAGAGAATAAGGCTGTTATTTATGAGCACAATGGATCGTTTCATTTAATAAAAGTTATTAGAACCATTCCTTCAGGACCTAAAACATTTGAAGAGGCGAGAGGACAGTTAACAGGTGATTACCAGCAGTCACTAGAGGCAGAATGGTTGGCAGAGTTAAAGCAGACTTATCCTGTTTGGGTAAATCAGGAAGTATTTAATGATCTAAAGCGTAATTATTGAAGTATTGAGAAGAGGGGTTTATATCATCCTAATTGGGGTTGTTGTTAGTTGTGGGTATTTTAATAAGGTAGAAGAAGAGCAGGTAATTGCCCGTGTCAAGGATAAATACCTCTACATGAATGAGATTGAGGACTTGGTTCCTGATGGGATTTCTAAACCTGATAGTATACTTGTTGTCAATTCTTATATAAATAGATGGGCAAGGCAACATTTACTGATGGATGGTGCACAGAGAAACTTAACAGAGTCGCAGCAATCTGATTTTGAAGCTCTTGTTATTCAGTATAAAAATGACTTGTTTACTAAAGCTTATCTGGATGGATTAGTGCTTAAGAATATAGATACCATTATCACTTTTAAGGAGGCTGAGGAGTTCTATCTGGCCAATAGAGAATCTTTCAAGCTGAATGAAAATATTATCAAACTCCGTTATATCAACATTTCTTTAAGTGCATTGAACCTTAAGGAAGTGGCGGAACGGCTACGTACATATGATAGCACGGACCGTGTATTTTTAGATTCTATAAAACTTCAATTTAATTCTTATGCATTAAATGATTCCGTTTGGGTTGATGAAAATGAGGTGCTAAAGAAGATTCCGATAATAGATGTAAACACAAAGGACGAAGTGTTAAAAATCTCTAATTTTATGCAACTTAAAGATTCTATCAACCTATATTTGATTAAGGTGGTTGACAAAAAAAGACTCTACGATTATGCCCCTTTGTCGTATGTTTTGCCTACCATTCAGCAATTGGTCCTAAATAAGCGCAAATTAGAACTTACGAAAGAACTCGAGAACGATATTATAAAAGATGCTATTAAGACAAACGAATTTGAAATTTATGAATAAGTCCATGTTATATCTGCTAATGATTCTGGCATTTGGTCAATTTACATTGGCTCAAGAAATCATTGTAGAAGAGGAGAAGGAGGAACAAAAGGAAGAAAAGAAAGAAATCATTACCTCAGGAAGAATTAAAGCTGATGGTGTAGCTGCAGTGGTTGGAGATTATATTTTATTGGATTCGGATTTAGATAGACGGATTCAACAAATAAAGGCTGAAGGTGGCGATATGGGAGATTTGACCAGGTGTGAGTTATTTGGTAGTATGTTAGAGGAAAAACTTTATGCGCATGGTGCAGTTCAGGATAGTATTATGGTTAATGAACTTCAAATCCGTTCTAATGTTGATCAACAACTTGAAATGTTTTTAGCTCAAACCAATGGGGATTTGGATTACATTCTCAAACTCTATAACAAAGAATCTGAGGAAGCCCTGAGAGAAGAAATGTTTGAAATTAATTCTATGAATTATTTGGCGACTGAAATGCAGCGAAAGATAGTTGGTGATATAGAAATAACTCCTGAGGAGGTTCGTTTATTTTTCAATAGCCTCGGAGATGATAAACCTACATTTGGAACAGAATTAAAAGTGGCCCAAATTGTAGTGATTCCAGAAGTCTCAGAAGAATCTAGGCAAGAGACTATTAAAAAATTGGAAAGTTTTAAGTCAGATATTGAGGATAATGGAGCGAGCTTTACTACAAAAGTTTTACTATACTCAGATGATACCGCCTCTAAACGTAACGGAGGAAAGTACACTCTTAATAGAAAACGCCCAAGGATGGTTAAAGAATTCAGAGATGTTGCATTTTCACTTCAAGAAGGGGAAATCTCCGATCCTTTTGAAACTGAATTTGGATATCATATCATTTTCCTGGAGAAAGTAAGAGGGCAGGAGTATGAGGTACGTCATATTCTAATTAGACCAGAAATTACTCAAGAAGCTATTCAAGATGCCAAAGATAAAATTGATTTAGCGAGATCTAAGATTGTAGAAGGCGTTGTCACTTTTCAGGAAGCAGCCTTAGAATTCAGTGATGAGGAAGAAACCAAATACGAAGGTGGGCAACTAATGAATCCAACTACTCAAGATTTTAATTTTGAATTGACTAAAATGGATCCTGAATTATATGCGCAAATTCAAAATTTAGGTGATGGTGAAGTTAGTCCTGTTCTTCAAGATGAGGATAGAATTAATCGCATAAAATTTAAGATTCTAACAGTAACTGATAGGTTAGATGAACATGAGGCTGATTATGCAAGAGATTATGTGAAAATTAAGGATCTTGCATTGCAAGACAAACAATTTAAGGCTATCGGCGAATGGCAAGAAGATGCAATTATGGAGACCTATATTAAAATTAATGGGGATTTTAGAAATTGTGATTTTAATGGTAATTGGTTAAAGAAAACGAAGTAATGTCAGATGTTCAAACTATTGAGGCCTTTGTAGATAAATATAAAGCGCTTCAGGCTGAGATTGCCAAGGTCATTGTTGGTCAGGAAGATGTAATAAACCAAATATTAATTTCTATTTTTTCAGGCGGGCACTCTCTATTAGTTGGCGTTCCCGGTCTGGCAAAAACACTAATGGTAAATACCATTGCACAAGCTTTGGGACTGGATTTTAAACGTATTCAGTTTACTCCCGATTTGATGCCAAGCGATATTCTAGGAAGTGAGATATTAGACGAAGAACGCCATTTTAAGTTTATAAAAGGACCTATTTTCGCCAATATCATTTTAGCGGATGAGATTAACAGAACACCGCCAAAAACTCAGGCTGCATTACTTGAGGCTATGCAAGAGCGAGCCGTAACAGTAGCTGGGCACCGTTATAATTTGGATTTGCCGTATTTTGTTCTTGCAACACAAAACCCAATTGAACAGGAGGGAACCTATCCATTACCAGAGGCACAGCTAGATCGTTTTATGTTTGCCATACGATTAGAATATCCTTCTTTTCAGGAAGAGGTCCAAGTTGTAAAGGCAACAACAACTGATTTAACGGTGGAAGTTAATGCTCTGTTAACCGCTCAAGAGATCATAAATTACCAGAACGTGATAAGACGAATTCCAGTGGCTGACAATGTTGTTGAGTATGCCGTTTCGTTGGTAGCAAAAACAAGACCTAAGGCAAGCACAGCAGCCAGTATTGTGAAAGAGTTTGTGGATTGGGGAGCAGGGCCGAGAGCTTCTCAAAACTTAATTTTAGCCGCTAAAACACATGCTGCAATTAACGGCAAGTTTTCACCTGATATTGAGGATGTTCAGGCCATTGCTACAGGAATTTTGAAGCATAGAATTATTAAAAATTACAAGGCAGAGGCTGAAGGTATAACTGATGAGGGCATCATCAGCAGCTTATTTTAGTGGGTTATTTCCAAATATCCCACTTTAGTAGCTCGATTTTATCGGGAATATTAGATGGTAATTGCCTTGTATGAGTCCCTTTTAACCTCATACCCTCGGGTAATATCTACTATGGTAGAAGTTTATGACGTATTAATTTAGTTTATGCTGTAAATCCGAGTGTGGAACAAGATTTAAAGAGGAATTTTGGTTTGGATTTTATAAGAGCCGTGGCTATCCTTCTGGTCATGGTTTCCCACACCACATTTCTTTTACCTAGACAATCTGGAATAGTGATTGATGCACTTAGGTTATTGGGTGCTACAGGGGTGGACATATTTTTTGTGCTAAGTGGCTTTTTGGTAGGAGGTATTATCCTTAAGCTTCTATCCAATAACCATACTTCCTTTAATGATTTATATTTTTTTTGGAAACGACGTTGGTTAAGGACATTGCCTAATTATTTAGTTGTATTAATCGTGAACATTTGCGTATATCTCATTTTGCATGGTGCTATTCCAGACCAGATATGGATGTATTTTGTTTTTATTCAGAATTTCATCCAAACACATCCTGATTTTTTTTCAGAAGCCTGGAGTTTGTCTATTGAGGAGTATGCATACATAATATTACCACTTCTAATATTTTTACTGATTAGTTTGTTCAAAATGAGATTAAAACACAGGGTTTTTATAAATACAACTATTTTAATCATCCTTCTACTTGCTCTAATTAAGTATATCCATGGTCTGAATGCAGTTTCAAATACATTTCATGAGTGGTCTCAATTATTTAGAAAAGTAGTTCTTTACAGGCTAGATGCTATTTATATTGGCTTTGTTTTAGCATATTTACGATGGCACAATACCAACTTCTTCCGTTATAAGAAAATCTTCTTGGCCATATCAGTAGGGATATTTATTACCATTAATATCGCTATTGTAATTTTTAGTTTAAATCCGATTAACCATAAACTATTTTTTTATTTAGGGTATTTGAGTTTAACCAGCGCAAGTATCGCTTGTGCATTTCCATTCCTTTTAGAGTTAAAAGCAAAACAAGCCATTAAACAGATAATAACATATATAAGCAAGCGGTCTTATGCATTGTATTTAGTGAACTATTCGTTAGTTCTATTAGTGATAAAAGAGCATGATATTAATACTAAAGGTTTAATAATTATATACTGGCTACTTTCTTTTCTTCTGGCTGAAATACTCTATCGATCTATAGAAACATACTTCTTAAATATTAGGGAGAAAGTGGTCCCAAGAAGAGTTTAGAATGTAACTCATATGGAGTACTAAAAAGCAGTATTTAACTTATATTTTAAGTTGTGTATTTTTTGAGAAAAGTTGATCGTGTCTTAACGGAAGTTTATTCCGTTACTATAACGTTTTCGTTTTTTAAGATGGAATTAAGAATTTGGCAAACAATTTATCATAATTCTAAATAATCATATTTGTTAAATTATTGATTAAGAGATGATTTTAATGTTAATTATTCATAATACTCTTAATAAATCCCGCATGCTGTGAATTATTTCTAACAAAACCTTCATTTTGTTACATATTTTTAAAAACCTTTAGAATGTTGTAAATTTGGGCACGAAAAAATTCTTCAACATTTAAAACATCATTATGGCTTTTGATATTGATATGATTAAGAAGGTGTATTCTAACATGGCAGAACGTGTAGATGCAGCTAAAAATATTGTAGGAAAACCCTTGACTCTTGCAGAGAAAATCCTCTATTCTCATTTGTGGGATGGTAATCCAACCACTGCATTTGAACGTGGCAAGGATTACGTAGATTTTGCCCCTGACAGGGTGGCTTGTCAAGACGCCACTGCTCAAATGGCACTTCTTCAATTTATGCAGGCTGGTAAGCCTAAGGTGGCTGTTCCCACTACGGTTCACTGTGATCATTTGATTCAGGCTAAAAGTGGTGCCGAAGTAGATTTAAAGAGAGCTAACGATACAAGTAGTGAGGTCTTTAATTTCTTAGAGTCGGTATCAAATAAATACGGTATTGGTTTTTGGAAACCTGGTGCAGGAATCATCCATCAAGTTGTTTTAGAAAATTATGCATTCCCTGGTGGTATGATGATTGGTACGGATTCACATACAGTGAATGCGGGTGGTCTTGGTATGGTGGCAATTGGTGTTGGTGGTGCTGACGCCGTTGATGTTATGGCAGGTATGGCATGGGAACTTAAATTTCCAAAATTAATTGGTGTCCGATTGACTGGAAAATTATCTGGTTGGACAGCACCGAAAGATGTTATTTTGAAGGTAGCCGAGATACTAACAGTAAAAGGTGGAACAGGTGCCATTGTTGAATATTTTGGTCCTGGAGCTACATCTATGTCATGTACTGGAAAAGGTACTATTTGTAATATGGGGGCTGAGATTGGTGCAACTACATCGACCTTTGGATATGATGAGTCCATGGAGCGCTACCTTAGAGCTACTGACAGAGCTGATGTTGCTGATGCAGCCAATGAGATTAAGTCTTACTTAACTGCAGATCCTGAAGTATATGCTAATCCAGAACAATATTTTGATCAAGTTATTGACATCAATCTCTCTGAATTAAATCCATTATTAAATGGTCCTTTTACACCAGATTTGTCTACAACAGTTGGGTCAGAAATGACCACAAAAGCCCAGGATAACGAATGGCCAATGCAAGTCGAATGGGGGCTAATAGGATCATGTACTAACTCTAGTTATGAGGATTTATCAAGAGCTTCTTCTATTGCACAGCAAGCTTTAGATAAAGGATTAAAAACAAAAGCAGAATTCGGAATCAATCCAGGTTCTGAGCAGGTTAGATATACAGCAGAACGTGATGGTATTTTGGAGGTTTTTGAAAAATTAGACGCTAAGATATTTACCAATGCCTGCGGTCCTTGTATTGGACAATGGGCACGATACAGCGACCCTAAAAATGCTCCAAAAAACAGCATTGTACATTCATTCAATAGAAATTTTGCTAAGCGTGCAGACGGTAATCCTAACACCCATGCCTTTGTGGCATCACCTGAGATTACGGCAGCAATTGCAATAGCTGGACGATTGGATTTTAACCCGATGACCGATGCATTGATCAATGAAAATGGTGAAGAGGTTATGTTAGATGAACCAACAGGATGGGAGTTGCCTCCAAAAGGATTTGAGGTGAAAGAGAATGGTTATCTAGAACCTGTGGTTGATGGAAGTGGGGTAGATGTTGTTGTTAGTCCTTCTTCGGAAAGACTGCAATTATTAACACCATTTACACCTATAGGTGATTCAGTGACTGGAGCAAAACTTCTCATTAAAGCCTTTGGAAAATGCACCACAGATCATATTTCAATGGCAGGTCCTTGGTTGAGATTTAGAGGGCATCTTGATAACATTGCCAATAATACTTTAATTGGTGCGGTGAATGCTTTCAATCAAAAAACTAACTTTGTTAAGAATCAATTAACTGGTGAGTACGGAGGTGTTCCTGATGTACAAAGAGAGTATAAAAAGAATGGTATATGGTCTGTTGTAGTTGGGGATCATAATTATGGAGAGGGATCATCGAGAGAGCATGCTGCCATGCAGCCGCGTCATCTTGGTGTAGCTGCTGTTATTGTAAAATCTTTTGCTCGTATTCATGAAACTAATTTGAAGAAACAAGGTATGCTTGGATTGACATTTGCAAATGAGCATGACTACGATTTAATCCAGGAAGATGATACATTCAACTTTTTAGACCTTAACGAGTTTACTCCTAATAAGCCGCTGCATTTAGAAGTGGTTCATTCAGATGGAACAAAAGATACCATTGCGTTGAATCACACATATAATGACGCTCAAATCGAGTGGTTTACAGAAGGTTCTGCATTAAATCTTATAAAAAAGCAGAATGTATAAGTAAGACTTTAATCGCATATTTTATTGAAACTCCTGGCAGACACCAGGAGTTTTTTTGTAAGGAATTGTATTGGAATTACGACCCAAAGACAACTAATCAATGCAATGATGAATAAAATTTGGGTATTTGAAGAGGTAAATCTCTTCAAACTCTTGTGTCCGCACAAGTTTAAGACATATAAAACTGAGCATGAATTCAATGCTTATCCAAAGCAAGAGTACATTTACTTTACAGAAGATGCAGCCAATAAAGTATACCTTATCGAGAAGGGTAAAGTTAAGATTGGTTATTATAACGAAGATGGTACCGAAGTTGTAAAAGCCATTCTTAAGCGAGGTGAGATTTTTGGTGAGCATGCCATTCTTGGTAGTAAAACTAGAGACGAGTTTGCTCAGTCAATTGATAATAAAACATCTATTTGTCCGGTTGGTGTTGAAACACTTCAAGACTTAATGCGTGATAATCAATCCTTGAGTATTAAAATTTACAAGTTTATTGGGCTTAAATTGAGACGTCTGGAGAGACGACTTCAAATACTTTTGTTTAAAGATTCCAAGACCCGTTTGCTCGAATTTTTAGACGAATTGTGTAAAGAGTATGGTTATGATTGCCATAAAACTGGAGACCATGTGATACAGCATCCTTATACGCAAAAAGATATTGCGTCCTTAATTGGTGTTTCACGTCCTACATTGAACGTCCTTTTAAATGAACTGAAGGCAGAAAATTTAATTACCTTTAATCGTAAAGAAATACGCTTATTACAAACGAATGTTGCCTAAACTTCTTCAGTTAATTAAGAAATATGGGCTTTGGGTAGCACTTGTGGTTATTCTTCTTGTGCCTCAGTTAAGATTGCCTATTCAAATTCATTTAAATCAGACATTTAGTCTAATTAATTGGGTGACAATAGAAAATGATGTTAAGGCTGCTAACCTCGATGAAATGGTTCTTATTGCTGAAGACGGAACTGAAATTAGAGGTAGCGAATTAAAGAATAAAGTCATTTTTATAAATCTATGGGCAACTTGGTGCCCTCCTTGTATTGCCGAAATGCCCAGTATTCAAAAACTTCATTCCAATTATAAGGATGAGGTTATATTTTTGATGGTCAGCAATGAACCCTTTGAAAAGACCAACAGGTTTAAAGAAGCAAAGGGGTTTGATTTTTTAGTGTACAGACCAAAGTCAATTCCCAAACCAATATACGGTAAGTCCATTCCAAAAACCCTAATTATAGATTCTAAGGGAAATATAAAGGTTGAAAAAACTGGTGCTGTTGATTGGAATTCTAAAAAGATTAGAGCCTTATTGGATGAACTACTTGATGAGCCTATTTAAAATATTTAAAGGGAACGATGAGCATTCCAAAGTTCTCACCTTTATCCTTACCAAGATGCTTATGGTGTATTTTATGAGCGCGTCGGACTCCTCTAGCATATTTATTATCAATATTCCTTAAGAATTTGAATCTTTGGTGGATAAAGATATCATGTACGATAAAATAGGCGGCACCATAGGCCATGATACCAATTCCAATAGGCAAGCAGAACCAAATATTATGCTCACCCCATAAGTACCAACAAAACATACTAACTACGGCATAAAAAATGAAAAAGAGATCATTTCTCTCGAACCAACTATCATGGTCCTTGTGATGATGATCGCGATGAACATTCCATAAAAATCCATGCATGATATATTTATGTGTGAACCACGCATTAAATTCCATTATAAAAAAAGTTACCAGGAATATAAGAATCCAAAGTAGAGTTTGCATCCGATAAAAATTTCTAGAGCAAATTTAATTGATATTTCACATAACTACGCGTCAATAGTTCCACTTTCTTGTAGTTAGGAACACGAATACGCGTAGATTTGATTTCCAGTGCTGGAGTTCTCTTTAGTTTTTCTAAAAGCTTATTGTAATATCTGTAGGCCATAAATACCCCAAACCTTGCTTCAAGTGGTAGTTGCTTAATTCCTTGAAGGCCTTTTTCAAAATCAGATTCTATATCTTTTATGATGGCTTGTTTAGACCTTTCATCTAATTGAGATAAATCTGTATTTGGAAAATACGTACGACTCAAATCTTCATAGTCTGCTTTAAGATCTCTTAGGAAATTGACTTTCTGGAAGGCAGAGCCAAGACTCATGGCACTGTCTTTTAATGTGTTATATTTTTGTTGATCACCTTTGACAAACACTTTTAAGCACATTAACCCAACTACGTCTGCAGAACCATAAATGTAATTTTTATACTCTTCCTCAGTTAGGTAGTCTTTTTTGTGTAAATCTAAGCGCATACTATTCATAAAAGCATCAACTAAATGCTTATCTATCTGATACTTATGATAGGTTTCTTGAAATGAATTTAAAATTGGGTTCAAACTTATTTTATGCTCAAGGGCATCGCTTAGGTCTTGTTCAAATTTCTCGAATAAAAATTCTTTATCGTAATCATGGAAGGTATCCACAATCTCATCAGCAAAGCGCACAAATCCATAAATGTTATAAATATCTTGGCGAATACTATCTGCAAGCATTTTTGTAGCCATAGAAAAAGAGGTGCTGTAAGAGGTGGTTACCAACTTACTACAGGCCTTAGAAACATTGTCAAATATGGATTTCATTGTATGAAGTTATGATTTTAATTGTTATCTATCAATTTTGCCACTAATTTTCCTGAAATTAATGAAGGTGGAACTCCAGGTCCTGGAACCGTTAATTGCCCCGTGAAAAATAAATCTCTCACTTTACTGCTTTTTAATTTAGGTCTTAAAAAAGCAGTTTGTCTAAGTGTGTTTGCCATACCATAGGCATTACCTTTATAAGAATTATAGGCTTCGATAAAATCATTGACACAAAAGGATTCTTTAAATAGGATTGCATCTTTTACACTCTCACCGATTCTTGCTTCCAATCTGTCAATTATAATATCAAAGTATTGGGCTCTTAAGGCTTCTGTGTCTTCTAGTCCTGGAGCTATTGGGATTAAAAAGAAACCGGCTTCACAACCATCAGGTGCCATGCTTGCATCTGTAACAGAGGGAAAATTCACATAGAATAAGGGTTCCTTAGGCCATCTGGGATGATCATAAATTTCTTCGGCATGCAATTCAAAGTCGGTATCGAAAAACAAATTATGGTGCTCTACGCCAGTAATTTTTTTATTAAAACC
Source organism: Winogradskyella aurantiaca (assembly GCF_003362725.1). Classification (GTDB taxonomy): domain Bacteria; phylum Bacteroidota; class Bacteroidia; order Flavobacteriales; family Flavobacteriaceae; genus Winogradskyella_A; species Winogradskyella_A aurantiaca. Next base: position 20,654 of record NZ_QKTV01000005.1, on the reverse strand, counting down.
TACATAGAATAATAATGAGGAAGGAGCGAAGGTTCTTTTTTGCCAATACTCCTCTGAATACTGTCTATCGCTTTCTTTCAATAATGTTTCAGTGTGGTGGTAATCTGCACCACTTAATACAATATCCGATGTTATTACTTCCCCGTTAACCTTTAATCCTTTGGCTATGCCATCTTCAACCAAGATTTCTTCCACGTTGGCGTTGGTTTTAATAGTTACTCCCAACTCTTTCGCTAAGCTTCCCATAGCTTTTACAATTTCGTACATTCCGCCTTTAGGGTGCCATGTACCAAGGCCAAAATCAGCAAAATTCATGAAGCTGTAAAAAGAGGGTGTATTTGAAGGTTTAGCCCCTAAGAATAAGACTGGAAATTCAAGAGTAGAAATGAGCTTTGGATTTTTGAAATTCTTTCTAACTTCTGAACTTATAGTTTTAAAAAACTGATCTACGCGGGTAACCGTTTCTTTGGTAACTAATTCAAAAGGTGAAATACCAGGTTTAAGTACTATTTTATTGATAGCTATATTATAATTTTCCTGAGCTTTAGCAATAAATTGTCGCAGAGGCCTGGAGCTACCAGATTCAATACGCTCAAATTCCTCGCAAATTTGATCCATATGATCACCAATTGTAATCACCTCATCTTTAAAGAAGATTTTATAGGCCGGACTTAATTTGTCTAACTGATAGTAGTCCTTTGTTGATTTACCAAAATCGTTAAAAAACTTTTCAAAAATATCAGGCATCCAATACCAACTAGGCCCAATATCAAACGTGAAACCGTCTTTGATTAATTGACGCGCTCGCCCTCCAATTGTTTCGTTCTTTTCAAATATAGTTACGTTATTGCCTGTATTTGCTAAATAGCATGCTGCGGACAGCGAGGAAAAACCAGATCCAATTATAGAAATACTTTTGGTCATTTATAAATTTTCTAGGAGCGAATCAATTGAATTGAAGGTTTTTATTTGCTTAGGTAAGACATCTAAATTCAAGCTGTTTAGCATTCTTCCAAGAATCCAGAATTCAGCGTTTTTATTATTAAGAATTTCTTTATGAAATTCTTTAATATAACCATTTATGGACTCTTTATCCGGTTGAATGGTGAAATAGGATATAAACACTAAATTATCGTAATAATTCAACAAGTCTTTAAGACTATCTATAGGTACACTTTGACCTAAAAAGATGGAGTGATTCCCACCTTTGATTACCATGTAATTTATAAATAACAACCCCAATTCATGGATTTCATTGTCTGGCAAATACAGGACAAAAGTTTTATGTGAACTTTGAGCGGCCTTAGCCTGAATCCTTTCGGTATTAATTAGAATTTTTTGCCTAATAAATGTGGTGATAAAATGCTCGTGTGCAGGTGTAATCGTATTAGTTTGCCAAAGCAGTCCTATTTCAGTTAGTAATGGAATAAAAACATCCCTGAAAATCTCGGCAAAACTGCGTTCTTTTAGTAAGGCCTCATAGGTGTTGTAAAACAGTACCTGATCGAAATTTAGCATTGACAGTTTAAATGAATTCAATGCGTGTGACTCAATGTTCGTCTGAGCGGCAATTTCTCGAACTAAAACAGGAATACGATGTTCATCCAACGTGGCTATTTTAGATATTTTGTAACCGTTACTATTTAGGTAGCTGACATTCAATAGTTTTTGAAAGTTAGAAAGGTCGTAATAACGAATGTTGGTATCTGTTCTCTTTGGGGTCAATAGGTTATAGCGTTTCTCCCAAATTCTTATGGTATGTGCCTTTATACCTGTAAGGTTTTCAAGGTCTTTAATGCTAAACTTATTTTTTATGTTGTTCATTTATTTCGATAAATGGTTAAACAAAGTTAATTATAATAGTGAGAAGTGCGTTATAATTAACAAAATTTAAATACCTCAGCTTGGCTAGCTGAAGTCTGGCCAGGATACCTACTATCAAAAAATTATGTAGAAAATTGAGAAAGTGCGCACGAGAAGACTCGAACTTCCACGACCTAAACGGTCACTGGCCCCTCAAGCCAGCGCGTCTACCAATTCCGCCACGTGCGCAAAAAGAGCGTCAAAGGTAAAAAAAAAGATCATTTTCCAATCCTTAGTGCATTAGTAATTTTATGAATTGGAAACTGATTTACTTATTAAAGTAATTCGTGAATTTTATAGAATCGAAGATCATTTTTGCAATTTTGATGGTTTCATAACTGAATAATTTGCCGTTAGTCATGTCTTCTCTGTTAAAATCACCATTTTCATTTAGATTTGTAGCTGTCACCAAAATCGACCGAAAATGAGATCGTGGATAAATGTATTGATCGCAATAGCAATTAGTTACGTCAATTATGGTCAAACAGATTTTATTGTTAGTGAAGCTAATACATTGGGTGGGTTATTTATAGATTCTGACTCCCTTTATGTAGTATCGTCGGCAGACAGAGCTCATGTTAAATCTGTTCTATCCGAAGATTCAGACTATTCAACCTTTAATTTGGCCTTAGTTGGACCTGGCTTTTATAATTATCGGGATATCTGTAAAATCGATAATTACCTCTTTGTAACAAAGCATGGAAGTTCAAGTAATGGAACCCCTGGCATCTACCGAATGGATTTAAATGAAGAGAATTCCTTTTTTCAATTATACCTTGAGTTAAACGACGCTTATGGTTTGGCATCAAGATCTCAGGAACTCTACGTAAATGGGGGTAATAGCATTTACAAAGTGGATATTTCAGCATCTGACCCTGAATTAACTGTTGTCAGCTCTAGCATTTTTGAATATACCTTCGGGGTGGGAACTCTTGCTTTAAAAGTATTTGGTAATTACCTATATGTCATTGATGACAACGGAATCTCAAGAATTGATTTAGATGACGAATCATTTTCCTCAGAATATATTTCTACTTATGACGGGTGGGGCATCGCAATAAAGGATGAAAATACCTTTTATATGACTTTTAGTGACGATCAAAATGAGTTTGGAGCTATATACGAGCTCAAAATAGACACTCAGGAATACATCAAAATTTTTGATATTGAAGGATTTTTACAAACCTATGACATCGAATATTATAACGATTTCTTGTTTGTCACAACCTTGTCAGGAGACAATAATAAAGTTGTAAGGCTCGATTTAAATAGTCTTTCAACAGATGAAGTATCTTTACCAAGCATAAAATTATTTCCTAACCCTACCACCCAAAACATTTCAATATCAGGATTAAATAAAGCCCAAAATTATGTCATTTATGCAGTTACTGGGCGCCAAGTAAAAGATGGATTGGTATTCAAGGATGCCATCAATGTATCTCAATTAAGTAACGGTGTTTACTTCTTACAGCTAGAAACAGGTAATCCACTAAAATTTATAAAGAAATAGAATTAAAAAAGGATGGGTTCCTGCAGAAATAAGTCCAAAAAAAAAGTTAAGCGCTAAGACCTAACTTTTGTGACCGGGCTGGGGCTCGAACCCAGGACCCTCTCCTTAAAAGGGAGATGCTCTACCAACTGAGCTACCCGGTCATAGAGCGTTGCTCTAATGAGGGTGCAAATATAAAATGTTTAATTAATAATCCCATACATTTTTTAAATTTAATTTTTGTTTTTTTGCCCTGCTTAAAGTTGAGCAGAATTACTTTTTATTTGACGTTGATATGAAGGTTGTTTTAATTGGATATATGGGTTCTGGGAAGACCTCTGTTGGTCAACTACTTTCGGACTCTTTAGGACTCCAATTTTTAGATTTAGACCGTATTATAGAGCACAAGGCGAATATGTCTATACCGGACATTTTTAATAAGAAAGGTGAGATTTTTTTTCGCAAACTGGAGGCTGATGCCCTAAGAGAAACTTTAGATGGCAATGAAAACTTTGTTCTTGCGTTAGGCGGAGGGACTCCTTGTTATGGAGCCAATATGGATCAAATAACTGAATACACCACATATTCGATTTATTTAAAGGCTTCTATCCCAAGTTTGGTTTCTCGTTTATCAATAGAAAAAGATAACAGGCCACTGATTAGTCATCTGGCAACTGACGAAGAATTAACTGAGTTTATTGGCAAACATTTGTTTGAAAGACAATATTATTACAATCAATCAAATGTTATTGTGTCGACGGATGGTAAATCACAAGAAGAAGTATTGCAAATGCTCCTTAATAAGCTTACTTAACTCAGGTAAGCCTCATATGGTTGTTTAGATAGGTTTACATGAACATGTTCATTCAAGGACGTAGATAACGAAATTCCTTTGAAATCTGCTTTTACTGGATATTTCTTGTGATTCCTGTTGACTAGTACAGCAGTTTTAAAGCGTTTAAGGGGGACTTCTAAAAAATGCTTGATTCCATAAATTAGCGTACTACCGGAATTAAGAACATCATCGACTAAAATTATGGCTTTCTCTTTATAGGATTCCGAGTCCAAACTGGTGGATACCGAATCAATCGGATTCGATTTATTCACTTGTACTTTGCAAAGCGTACTTTCTATATCAGAAATTTTGTCGAGTTCTTTTTTTAATCTGCGTGCCAGCAAATAGCCATTTGATTCAATACCAGCAATTATTAATTCTGATTCATTAACATTTGACTCGTAAATCTGATAGGCAATACGCTTAATACGATGTTCAATTTCCTGATGATTGAGTATGGTGTTTTTCAAGACTTTTAATTTTTATCAAATATAAAAAACAGTTCTTTACCCGCCCTTGAAGGTTCAGAATTATAAGCTCTTTCAAGAGTTTTTACCTTGAATTTTGGTATAAACAATGTCGTATAAGATTTTGAATCTCCTCCAAAGGGAGGACCAGATGAACTTAGTGGGAAGTCAAAGAGCAAACCTACTAGTTTACCGCCTGGTTTAAGGAGACGATAAACATGATCTCTATAATCTTCTCTTAATTTGGGATTAATAGCACAGAAAAAGGTTTGTTCAAGAATTAAATCGTATTGACCAGTATGATTAAAAAAATCCATACGCAATAAATGGTCACTACTGAATTCTGGAAGCCTTTTTTTTAATTGCTGCAACGGAAATTCTGCAACGTCAACAACATTCAAATTTCTAAACCCTTTAGACCACAAATAGTCAACTTCATAACTATTTCCGGCACCTGGAATAAGGATTCTCAAAGAATAATCCTTTAATCCATCAATATAGGTGGTAAGCGGCTGAGACGGTTTGCCAAGATCCCAACCAATATGATTGTTGAGATATCGGTTATTCCAGTAATTTTCTAAATCATTTGTCATCCCAGTCTGTAAAATCTGTAATATCTCGTCGATCTTTTTTGGTCGGTCTACCAAGTCCTTTCTTTCTGTAGTGATCTTTGGCTAGTTTCAGAAGGTTCTTTGTTTCCAATTCTTCTGAAGGAGTAACGTCTTGCCTGTAAATATCAACCAATTTGGCCCCCAATCTACTTTTAGGAATATCAAGAACTTTTAGTTGGTAGTTGATTTGGTTCTTACGAACTATAAGGTGATCAGATATGTATACCTCTTTACCTGGTTTGGCAATGGTGTCATTAATACGTACTTGCCCTTTCTTACAAGCTTCAGTAGCTTGATTTCTGGTTTTAAAATATCTAACACACCATAAAAACTTATCAACCCTCATGCTAATTACCTAAAACTGGCTTAAATCATAAGGGCAAAAATAGATATTATTGTATCTTGCGCCCTTAAATTTTAGTGTAATTTAATACATTAAATAAATCAATGAATATGACTATGAAGTACAAGAATTTGATTCTTTGTCTGTTAACGATTTTAGCAGTAGTTGCATGTAGTGATGACGATAATTCTGGTGATACAGAATTCAGTGAAAATGATCGTACAGAGCAACAGATGATTGATAACGATTCTCTATTAGGATTCTTTGAAACACATTATTACAATGCCGATTTTTTGGACTCACAAGAGAATATTGATATCCTCGATATTGAAATAATTGAAGCTTCCATAGATGGAAATGGAAATCCAATAGTGCCTGCAGGCTACAAGCTCCTTGTTGATGAAATGGTAGATGGTGGAAAACTTCTAACCATCGAAGATCCAGTACGATTTGAAGATACGGAGTATACATATTATGTACTCAATTTAAATCAAGGTGGTGGTGATTTTCAGCCGGGTTTTGCTGATTCTATACAGTTGGTATACGAGGGTTCATTGATGGATGGTCAGGTATTTGATTCGCAGTACATCTTAAGTCCTGTATTTACTTTAACAGGACTTATAGAAGGTTGGAAAAGAATTATACCTCTCTTTAATACAGCCGAAGATTTTGAAAATGTTGATGGCTTTACGTTTTATAAAAACTATGGTACAGGGGTAATGTTTATTCCCTCAGGATTAGGCTATTTCTCCCGTCAACAAGGTGAGTTTATTTCACCATATTCTAACCTTATATTTAAATTTGGTTTAATGACAGGGAGAGAGAATGATGATGATAGCGATTCTATTGGGTCAACCTTAGAGGATCTAAATAATAATTATGACTTATTGGATGATGACACGGACGAAGATGGGATTCCGAATGCTTTTGATGTGGATGACGAAAATGATTTGGTTGAAACGATTGATGAAGATATTGATGGGGACGGGAATCCACTAAATGATGATACAGATGGTGATGGAATTCCTAATTATTTGGATGATGATGATGATGGTGATGGTGTTCCAACTGCGAACGAAGATATTGATGGGGATGGTGATCCAACGAATGATATTGGTGCCAACGGGATCCCTAAATATTTGGACCCAACGGAAACAGAATCAAACGATCCAAACGCATAAAAAAAAGCCGCTTTTAAAGCGGCTTTTTTTAGTTTATTATAAATGATACCGAAAGTATTAATTGTTCTGGCCTGGTGTCAATTGTGCCTACAACTTCTTGAACTAAATCATCAAACACGGATCCAATAATACCAACTTCATTGGCGGTAAATCCCCGTTCATACCTTAAATCAATTCCGAGATTACCAAGATTTACTCCAACACCTACATTAAATCCAACAGAGAAGTTGTTTTCAACATCAGTTAGATTAAAATCCTGTAGGTCTGTATTAATAACGTATTGAAAAGCCGGACCTATAAACGCATGTAATGGACCAATTACTCTTAGTCCACCCAGAACAGGGAGATCCAGTTTCTGCATTTTAAATTTACTGGAGTTGTACTTAGAATTTAAATTGGTATATATTAATTCTGGTCGTAGGTAAAACCTATTGCCAAATTTGCCAAATACCCCTAAGTGCCATCCTAAATTGCTATCAGGGTTATTAATAGATTGGGTAATATTGTCAACAAGGTTTCCAGAACCACCATAATTTAAGCCACCCTTTATTCCCCAGCCACTGCTGGATTGGGCGTTGATACTACTTAGTGATAAAAGTAATAGGACTGCAATAAAACATGATTTTACCATTTGGAGCTATTTAAAGGTTACGTTAAGATTAACGAATCTTTGTCAAACTTATTTTCTGGCAATGACTTTAGTCGCAGCTTTAGCAATGGCCTCACTATTTAAACCGTATTTGGCCATTAATTGTGCAGGAGTTCCTGATTCTCCAAAGGTATCATTGGTAGCAACAAATTCTTGAGGGGTAGGATGGTGAAGTGTTAAAACCCTTGCAACACTTTCTCCAAGACCACCTAAAAAATTATGTTCTTCCGCTGTGACAATACATCCTGTTTTCTTAACTGAATTAAGAATCGCTTCATCATCAAGGGGTTTAATTGTGTGAATATTTATTACCTCAGCAGATACTCCTTGTTCTTCAAGTGCTTTAGCAGCTTCTAAAGCTTCCCATACCAAATGTCCGGTTGCAACGATGGTAACATCAGTTCCTACTGTGAGATGTAATGCCTTACCAATTACAAAGGGTTCAGAATCACTTGTGAAATTTGGGACTTTAGGTCTTCCAAATCTCAAATACACGGGACCCTCGTGTTCAGCAATAGCTATTGTTGCTGCTTTGGTCTGATTAAAGTCACAAGTATTAATAACAGTCATACCAGGTAACATTTTCATCAGACCGAGATCTTCTAGAATTTGATGCGTGGCTCCATCTTCACCTAAAGTTACCCCTGCATGAGAAGCACATATTTTTACATTTTTTCCAGAGTAAGCAATACTTTGACGGATTTGATCGTAAACACGACCTGTAGAAAAATTAGCAAAGGTTCCTGTAAATGGAATTTTTCCTCCAATAGTAAGCCCTGCGGCAATCCCCATCATGTTAGCCTCTGCAATACCAACCTGAAAGAACCGTTCTGGATGGTTGGCTTTAAATTCATCCATTTTTAGCGATCCTGTAAGATCAGCACAAAGGGCAACTACATTGTTGTTTTGTTTTCCAAGTTCGGTCAACCCTGCACCAAAGCCTGATCTTGTATCCTTACTTCCTGTATTTGTGTATGTTTTCATATTTAGAACCGCGAGTCGCAGTAAGTATTTATTAGTTATTAGTAATCTCCAATAGTTTCAGGATTTTGCTCTAGACCTATGGCAAGTTGTTCATCATTTGGAGCTTTTCCATGCCAGGCATGTGTGTGCATCATAAAATCAACACCATTGCCCATGACAGTTCTTAATAAAACACATACGGGCTTTCCTTTTCCTGTTCTGGATATGGCCGTACTTAATCCGTCGTTAATCGCATCAATATCATTTCCATTAGCAATCTCTATGACATCCCAACCAAACGCTTCGAATTTGGCAGCAACATCTCCCATTGGAAGGACGTCATCTGTTGAACCGTCAATTTGCTGCTCATTTAAATCTATTGTTGCAATGATGTTATCTACATTATTTCCTGACGCATACATAATAGCTTCCCAATTCTGACCTTCTTGAAGCTCACCATCACCGTGCAAACTAAAAACCAGCCGCTCGTCATTATTAAGTTTTTTGGAAAGTGCTGCTCCCAAAGCAACAGACATTCCTTGGCCTAAAGAACCCGACGCAATTCTCACTCCTGGTAGTCCTTCATGTGTTGTCGGATGACCTTGAAGTCTGGAATCAATAAGTCTAAAAGTATTAAGTTCTTCCACTGGAAAATGCCCAGTCCTCGCCAAAACACTGTAATATACGGGCGAAATATGTCCGTTGGATAAAAAGAACAGATCTTCACCTTTACCGTCCATATCAAATGCGTCGTTTCGGTGTAAAAAATTGTGATATAAAGTCACAAAAAATTCGGCACAGCCTAGTGATCCTCCGGGATGCCCAGAATTTACCTTATGTACCATCCGTAAAATATCCCTTCTTACCTGGGTGGTGATGTCTTTTAGTTCTTTAGTTTCCAACATGTTTATGTTTACATTTTTAAAGCCACAAAAATAGATTATTTAATGAGTGTAACAAAGCTTCGTAACCCCCATTTATCAACGATTAACCGCAATTACTAACAATTTATATTTATATATAGAATTATAGATTATGAGTTCTTTATATTTGCCCACAAAGCCATAAGCTTTTATGAATTTTAGACTTCTGTCAAACGATCCACATACCAAGGCCAGAGCGGCTTTGCTTGAGACTGATCACGGTCAAATTGAAACACCTATTTTCATGCCAGTGGGAACACTGGGAACGGTTAAAGGAGTGCATCAGCGAGAGCTAAAGAATGATATTAACCCAGACATAATATTAGGAAATACCTATCATTTATATTTAAGGCCTCAAACTGAGATCTTAAAACAAGCTGGAGGACTTCATCGATTCATAAATTGGGATCGAAATATCTTAACTGACTCTGGTGGTTATCAGGTATATTCTCTGTCTGCCAATAGAAAAATAAAAGAAGAAGGGGTGAAGTTTAAGTCCCACATTGATGGTAGTACACATTTTTTCACTCCAGAAAGTGTCATGAAAATTCAAAGAGTGATTGGTGCAGATATTATTATGGCTTTTGACGAGTGTACACCCTATCCATGTGATTACAATTATGCTAAACGGTCGATGCATATGACCCATAGATGGCTGGATCGATGCATTAATGAGCTCGAGAAATTGCCATTTGAATATGATTATTCGCAGTCATTTTTTCCCATTATTCAGGGCAGTACCTATAAGGATCTTAGAAAACAATCAGCAGAATATATTGCCAGTCGAGAGGCCGAGGGTAATGCTATTGGGGGATTGTCTGTTGGTGAACCAGCTGAAGAAATGTATGCCATGGCGGAGATTGTTTGTGATATACTACCAGAAAATAAGCCGCGTTATCTTATGGGAGTTGGGACACCAATTAATATTTTGGAGAACATAGCTTTGGGTGTAGATATGTTTGATTGTGTCATGCCTACTAGAAATGCTCGTAACGGGATGTTATTCACGGCACACGGAACAATTAATATCAAGAATAGAAAATGGGCTGATGACTTTTCACCAATCGATGAAATGGGACTCACTTTTGTTGATTTAGAATATTCTAAGGCCTACCTAAAACACTTGTTCTCAGTAAATGAAATGTTGGGAAAACAAATCGCTACAATCCATAACCTTGGGTTTTATCTTTGGTTAGTACGTGAAGCAAGGAAGCATATCATTGAAGGCGATTTTGGACCTTGGAAGAACAAAATGGTTAAGCAAATGGATAAGCGCTTGTAATTGTGAAAATTTTAGATTGGTACATATTAAAGCGATACCTCGCAACATTTTTTATGATGTTGCTATTGTTTATTCCCATTGGTATTGTTGTCAATCTTGCTGAGAAAATTGGTAAAATACTTGAGAATAATGTACCATTTCCTGCAGTGGCTAAGTATTATCTGGATTTTACCATATATTTTGCGAATCTGCTGTTCCCGTTGTTTCTTTTCTTGTCTGTTATTTGGTTTACATCCAAGTTGGCCAATAATACTGAAATTGTTGCATTTCTCAGTTCGGGTGTTTCGTTTTACAGATTTTTGAGACCCTATTTTATTGGTGCTTCAATTGTAAGCTTATTGGCACTAGTACTAGGGATGTATCTTGCCCCAAATGCGAGTAAGGGGTTTAACGAGTTTAAATACACTTATCTTAAGAAAGGGGTCAAGGTACAACAAACGCAAAATGTCTTTCGGCAGATTAATAGTAATGACATCATTTACGTAAGTGCTTTTAATCCTAGAACCAAAGTGGGTCAAAATTTCACATTTGAGCACTTCAATGGTAATCGATTGGAGTACAAGATTTTTTCAAATAATATCCGCTATATAGAAAAGGATACTAGCTACTTGTTGACAAATTATTTCAAGAGAACCTATACTGAAGATGGTGATTATTTTCAAACAGAACGTCGCAAAGATACCTTATTCGCATTTGATTTAGAGGATTTAACACCTGTGGAATACATTGCGGAAACCTTACCATATATCCAGTTGTCAAACTTTATAGATAAAGAAAAGAGTAGAGGGTCATCGAATATTGGCCGTTATGAGGTAGTCTTATACAGAAAATGGAGCTTACCGGTTTCAGTCTTTATTCTTACCATTATAGCAGTTTCTGTTTCTTCTATTAAACGACGTGGTGGTATGGGAGTGAATCTTGCTTTTGGGATTGGTATTGCAATGATATATGTATTCTTTGATAAGGTTTTTGGTGTTATGGCCGAGCAATCCGATTTCCCACCTTTAGTGGCTGTATGGTTTCCAAATGTAATTTTTGGAATTCTGTCCATTTACCTCTTGTTCAATGCCAAACGATAAGCTAAAGGACTATTTGCATCTCCACTTTCTGGTATTTATAGCAGGATTTACCGCTATTTTAGGAGAGTTGATAACCATCAGTTCAATTGACCTGGTTTGGTATAGAATGAGTATTGCCGGAGGACTAATGTTTGTTTTTATCAGATTAACCAATAAAAATTTAAACATTGATAAACGCACCCTGATAGGGTTTTTAGCCGCTGGGGTAATTATTGCTTTGCATTGGGTGACTTTTTTTGAATCCATTAATCAGTCTAATATTTCCATTGCGCTATCGATGTTTTCTTCAGGGGCATTTTTTGCCTCTTTCATTGAACCAATTTTTTTTAAAAGACGAATAAGAGCTTATGAAATTGTCTGCGGTATTCTGGTAATAATTGGAGTTTTATTAATTACTAAAAGTGAATTACATTACATCAACGGAATTATCCTAGGGCTTTTTTCAGCACTGTTTTCAACCCTATTTGCAGTTATAAATGGGAAGTATATCAAATCACATAAGGCTTCGGTTATTTCCTTTTATGAGTTTGTAAGTGGTGTAGTCTTTTTAAGTGTGTTTGTTTTGATTAAAAATTCTGGAATTAATTCTGATTTTTTTATGCTCTCAAAATCAGACTGGCTATACATTATAATTTTGGCCTCTGTTTGCACCGCCTATGCCTTTATTGCTGCAGTGGACGTTATGAAGAATATTTCACCATTTACAGTCATTCTAAGTTATAATTTAGAGCCAGTATATGGAATTATTTTGGCCATCCTTCTCTTTCCTGATAAAGAACAAATGAGCACCGAATTTTATATAGGTGCTTTACTTATATTAATTGTAGTGGTTTTTGATGCTCTAGTCAAACAAAAAAGAGCCAAAGGATTGAGGTCGTAAATTTTTAAATTTAATTGTAACTTTGACCAGATGTTTTAGAATGAAATCACTAGAATTTCATCAGGCGTCGAAGCTAACTAACTAAAAGAATAAAATGGAGTATTTAGAGTTTGAGTTGCCAATCAAAGAGCTTGAAGATCAATTGCAAAAATGCAAATTAATTGGTGATGAGAGTGAAATTGATGTTACTGAAACATGTAAACAAATTGAAGAAAAGCTCGCGGAGACAAAAAAAGATATTTACAAGAATCTCACTGCCTGGCAACGCGTTCAATTGTCAAGACATCCTAACAGACCATATACCTTAGATTACATTAAAGCTATTTGTAGCGAATCATTTTTAGAATTGCACGGAGATAGAAATGTAAAAGATGACAAGGCTATGATTGGTGGTTTAGGAAAGATAGGTGATCAAACCTATATGTTTGTGGGTCAACAAAAAGGGTTTAATACCAAAACTAGACAATACCGGAACTTTGGTATGTCTAACCCAGAAGGATATAGAAAAGCCCTTAGGTTAATGAAGTCGGCTGAAAAGTTTGGCATACCTGTGGTTACGCTTGTGGATACACCAGGTGCCTATCCGGGTCTTGAAGCAGAAGAAAGAGGACAGGGCGAAGCCATAGCAAGAAACATTCTAGAAATGACCAGATTAAAGGTACCAATAATTACGGTAATTATAGGTGAAGGGGCCTCTGGTGGAGCCTTAGGAATTGGAGTCGGTGACCGAGTATTAATGTTAGAAAACACCTGGTACTCTGTTATTTCACCAGAATCCTGTTCGTCAATACTATGGAGGAGTTGGGAATATAAAGAGCAGGCCGCTGAAGCCTTAAAATTGACTGCTAAAGATATGAAGCGGTTGAAACTGGTTGATCAAATTGTTAAAGAGCCGGTTGGTGGTGCGCATGCTAATAAGGAGAAAGCTTACGAGGCCGTTAAAAATGCTATTGAAAAAAATTACGAGGAATTAAAAAACTTATCACCATCAGATCTTGTTGATCAGCGTATGAACAAATATGCTCAAATGGGAGTTTATAAAGACTAACCCTTTAAATTCCAAGTAGATGATATAAACTGAAGTAGCCAACTTCAGTTTTTTTTTGATATTAACAATAAATCATAATTATCAACAGTTCAATTGTTAATGACTTGTTGAGATTGAAAATCATAAAACAAGAAGAATATCTTCTTTGTTTTTATAATTTCGTATGCTATGAAGCAACCTAATCCTGTTAAAGGATATTCCATTGATAAAAGTAACTTAATTAGCCTTGAAAAAGGCAAGCTGCCTCCACAAGCACTTGATTTAGAGGAGGTTGTGCTTGGTGCCATGATGATAGATAAAAAAGGTGTCGATGAGGTGATTGATATTCTTAGCCCTGATGCTTTCTATAAAGATGCGCACAAGTTCATTTTTGAAGCGATTTTCAAATTGTTTGAAAACAGTGAGCCTATTGACTTATTAACTGTTTCAAGTCAGTTACGTAAGGATGAGAAGCTCGATGTAATTGGAGGGGATTTTTACCTTATTTCTTTGACACAACGGGTTTCATCATCTGCACACATTGAGTTTCACGCCAGAATTATTCTGCAAAAATATATCCAACGAAGTTTAATCAAGATTTCGAATGAAATAATTGAAGAGGCATATGATGAAACCAAAGATGTATTTGATTTATTAGATAACGCTGAAGCCAAATTGTATGAGGTTACTCAGGGGAATGTAAAGAAATCTACTGAAAGTGCGCAAAGTCTTGTAATCCAAGCCAAAAAGAAAATTGAAGAGATATCCAATAAGGAAGGATTAAGTGGTATACCATCAGGGTTTGAAAAAGTTGATAAACTAACCTCTGGCTGGCAACCAAGTGATCTAATTATTGTAGCTGCTAGACCAGGAATGGGAAAGACAGCCTTGACACTGTCTATGGCTAAAAATATTGCTGTAAATAGTAATATTCCAGTAGCTTTCTTTTCTTTAGAAATGTCTTCGGTTCAGTTAATTACCCGTTTAATATCTAGTGAAACTGGCCTGTCTTCAGAAAAATTAAGAACTGGTAAATTAGAGAAACATGAATGGGAACAGTTAAACGTTAAAGTAAAGGGCCTTGAAAAAGCCCCACTTTTTATTGACGATACACCTTCACTTTCCATTTTTGATTTAAGAGCAAAGGCCAGACGTTTATCATCGCAATACGGGATTAAGCTTATTGTTATAGATTACTTACAGTTAATGACGGCTGGTGGATCTCAAAAAGGTGGTAATCGTGAGCAGGAAATATCTACTATTTCAAGGAATTTAAAGGCTCTTGCCAAGGAACTTGATGTACCAGTAATTGCGTTATCACAGCTGTCTCGAGCCGTTGAAACACGTGGTGGATCAAAACGTCCGTTATTGTCCGATCTTAGGGAATCTGGAGCTATTGAGCAGGATGCCGATATTGTATCTTTTATTTATAGACCCGAATATTATAAGATTGACGAGTGGGATGATGAAGAACGTTCACCAACTGAGGGTCAGGCAGAATTCATCGTTGCTAAGCACAGAAACGGGGGTCTAGAAAACATTAGATTACGTTTCATTGGTCATCTAGGTAAGTTTGATAATTTGGATGATCACGATTCACCATTTGCTAGTGAATTCCATTCAAAAATGAATGCTGCAGCTAACGATGATACCTTCAGGCCGGATAGTTTCCCATCTCCCTCAGATGCTTTTGATAGCCCTGACGACGATGTACCGTTCTAAGCTTATTGTTTAAGCAATAGTCTTAAAAGTATAATAACACCTATCAATTACAAGTTGATAATGTGTATCTTCACTTCTAATATGACTTGGAAGACATACATAGTGGCTCTTGTTGGATTAATGCTGTCTTTTCAGTTGCATGCCTCTTATATATTAGTGCCCATGGATGCCGAAAGTCAGGCCAATCACTTAAAGGCTTATGGCGTCACCTACTGGACACTTGAAAGGCAATTAAAAGTTAAGTGGTTACTCAATTATAGAGGCGGTTCCTTTCTATTACCCGATGCCGAAATTATAAGACGAGAGTGTCAAATAAGAGGAGTTTCGTTTGAAATCCTTTCAGATTCCAAAACGGAAGAAATTCTTCAGTCCATCAGCAGCCCATCCATGAATCAGGAGGCTGTAGTTTTAGAGAAGGCACCTAAAATAGCCGTCTACACACCAAAGGGCAAGCAGCCATGGGATGATGCTGTTACCATGGTACTAACCTATGCAGAAATACCTTATGAGACTGTATATGATGAAGAAGTCTTAAATGATGAATTATTGCTGTATGATTGGTTGCATTTACATCATGAAGATTTTACAGGACAATATGGGAAATTTTATCGTACATACCGCGCTGCGTCCTGGTATATTGAGGAGAAGAAAAACGCAGAGGCCTTAGCCGCAAGCTTGGGATATGATAAGGTATCTGAAGAAAAGCTAGCTGTAGCATTAAAAATTCGTGATTATGTAGTAGGTGGTGGGTTTATGTTTGCTATGTGTTCTGCAACGGATAGTTTTGATATTGCCTTATCTGCTGAAGGCGTTGATATTTGTGAACCCATGTTTGATGGAGATGGAAGTGATCCAGGTTATCAAAACAAAGTAAGTTTTTCAAAAACCTTTGCCTTTAAGGATTTCATTTTGGAAAGAAGCCCAAATGTTTATGAGTTCTCATCAATAGATATGACTAGCAGAAGAAGTATCCCCAAAGCAACAGATTATTTTTCGTTGATGGAGTATTCTGCTAAATGGGACCCCATTCCAACAATGCTAACCCAAAATCATACGGCCTTAGTTAAAGGGTTTATGGGGCAAACAACCTCGTTTACCAGGGACCAGATTAAATCTAATGTACTGGTAATGGGAGAAAACAAAACCAATGGAGAGGCCAAATACATACATGGCATAAAAGGAAAGGGATTCTTCACGTTTTATGGCGGCCATGATCCTGAAGATTATACCCATAGGGTAGGGGACCCAAAGACTGAGCTGGATTTGCACCCAACATCTCCAGGGTACCGCTTAATTCTAAACAATGTCTTGTTCCCGGCTGCGAAAAAGAAAAAGCAGAAAACCTGATGCACTATTTTCAGAAAGAAATCACATTAGGCCCTAGATCAAGAGGATTTCATCTAATTACTTCTGAAGTATTACAAATAATACCGGAGATTCGAGAGATTTCGGTTGGTCAATTGCAGCTTTTTATAAAACATACTTCGGCCAGTTTAACCATCAATGAAAATGCGGATCCTTCAGTTAGACAAGACTTTGAAAGTCATTTGAATCAAATGGTGCCTGAGGATCAGGAGTATTATAAACACACTTATGAGGGGTCCGATGATATGCCAGCTCACATAAAAGCTTCGTTGATGGGAACTTCATTACAGATTCCAATTACCAATGGAAGGCTTAATTTAGGTATTTGGCAGGGGATCTATTTGTGCGAACATAGGTATAATGCTTCAGGAAGACGTATTGTAATTACAGCCTTAGGTAAATAAAAAAATCCGATTCATAAGAATCGGATTTTTTATAAGCGAAATGTTGTTATTAAATAGGCTGTCAGCCCTATTTTACTTTGTTTATAATTGCTTCAAAAGCTTCTGGATGGTTCATTGCTAAATCGGCTAAGACCTTACGGTTTAAGTCGATGTTATTAGCTTTTAATTTACCCATAAACTTTGAATATGACATTCCATGTTGTCTTGCACCTGCGTTAATACGCATAATCCATAGAGCACGGAATGTTCTCTTTTTATTTCTACGATCTCTATACGAGTATTGCATCGCTTTATCGACCGCATTTTTCGCTACTGTCCAGACATTTTTACGTCTTCCCCAGTAACCTTTGGCTTGCTTAAGAACTCTTTTTCTTCTAGCTCTCTTCGCAACTGAATTTACTGATCTTGGCATTTCTTTAAATTTTTTTGTAGTAGGCGACCTAAACGGTACTTGCTAAATAATTTTGCCTAACTCCAGGGTTTAACAATAATTCTAACCGGTTAAAAACAGATTACTTTAAACGTAACATGGTTTTAACGTTGTTCTCGTCAGACTTATGCACTAATGTGTCATGAGTCAACGCGAGCTTACGCTTTTTTGATTTTTTAGTCAAAATATGACTTTTAAAAGCGTGCTTTCTTTTGATCTTACCAGTGCCAGTTAGTTTGAAACGTTTCTTAGCACTTGATTTGGTTTTCATTTTAGGCATTCTTCCTAATTTTTACGTTTCGCTTATTATCTTAAATCAGCAATTAAGCTGTCTTATTTTGGTTTTTTTGGTGCAATAAACATGGTCATTCGTTTCCCTTCTAATTTTGGCATCTGTTCTACCTTCCCAAACTCCTCAAGATCTTGAGCCAGTTTTAGCAGCAAAATTTGCCCTTGCTCCTTAAATACAATAGAACGACCTTTAAAAAACACAAACGCCTTTAGTTTAGCACCATCCTTAAGGAATTTTTCGGCGTGTTTCTTTTTGAAATTATAATCGTGCTCATCCGTTTGTGGCCCGAATCTAATCTCTTTAATAACTACTTTAGTTGCCTTAGCTTTAAGCGCTTTTTCTCTTTTCTTCTGTTCGTAAAGGAATTTCTTATAATCCATTACTTTACAAACTGGTGGATTAGCATTTGGCGAAATTTCAACTAAATCTAACCCTTGTTCATCTGCAATTGCCAGTGCTGCTCTAATTGGGTATACACCAACTTCCACATTGTCACCAACAACTCTTACCTCAGGGGAAGTAATTTTTGCATTAATTCGGTGCTTGTCTTCTTTTATGACCCTGCTACCTCTATTTCTTCTGTTTCTACGTATTGCTATGGCTTAGTAACTTTTTAATTATACTTATTTAAATTGTTTTAAACTTTCGTTTGTTTTTGACTCAATTAATTCAATAAAATCTTCGATGGCAATAGTACCCAAATCCTCACCACCATGGGCGCGAACTGTAACTGTTTGGTCTTTGGCTTCTTGCTCACCAACCACGATCATAAATGGTATTTTATTGAGCTCAGCTTCTCTAATTTTCTTACCTACAGTTTCGTTTCTATTATCAACGAGGGCGCGAATTTCGCTATTTTCTAACAAATTTAAAACTTTTTCAGCGTATTTTTCATATTTCTCGCTTACTGATAGAATCATAACTTGCTCTGGAACAAGCCATAATGGGAAGTTCCCTCCAGTGTGTTCTAATAATATCGCCACAAAACGTTCCATACTTCCAAAAGGAGCTCTATGAATCATAACAGGACGATGCATTTCATTGTCCTGTCCTTTATACTGAAGATCAAATCGTTCTGGTAAACTATAATCAACCTGGATAGTTCCTAATTGCCATTGACGTCCAAGGGCATCTTTAACCATGAAGTCTAGCTTAGGACCATAAAAGGCTGCTTCACCTTCAACGACAGTATAATTTAATCCTTTATCTTTTGCAGCATTAATAATTGCCTGTTCAGCTTTATCCCAATTCTCAGGTTCACCAATGTACTTTTCTGGTTTCTTAGAATCTCTCACAGAAACTTGTGAAACAAAATCTTCGAAACCTAATGAACTAAACACATAAAGAACAAGATCAATTACATTTTTAAATTCCTCATCTAACTGATCTGGTGTACAGAAAATGTGTGCATCATCTTGTGTGAAGCCACGTACTCTTGTTAAACCGTGTAATTCGCCACTTTGCTCGTACCTGTAAACTGTTCCAAATTCAGCATAACGTTTAGGTAAGTCTCTGTATGAATATGGACGCGCATTGAAGATCTCACAATGGTGTGGACAGTTCATGGGTTTTAATAAAAACTCTTCATTTTCAGCTGGTGTGTGTATGGGTTGAAATGAATCCTCACCATACTTTGCATAATGTCCAGAAGTCACATAGAGTTCCTTTTGTCCAATATGAGGGGTTACTACCATTTCATAACCTGCCTTCTTTTGAGCTTTCTTTAAAAAATTCTCTAGACGTTCTCGTAATGCAGCACCTTTAGGAAGCCAAAGTGGAAGTCCTTGACCAACTCTTTTTGAAAAAGTAAAAAGTTCTAGTTCTTTACCTAATTTTCTATGATCACGCTTTTTAGCTTCTTCTAACAAATGGAGGTATTCGGTTAACTCTTTTTGTTTTGGGAAAGATATTCCATACACACGAGTTAGTTGTTTTTCGTTTTCATCACCTTTATAATAGGCGCCCGCAACACTCATTATTTTTACAGCCTTAATAATACCTGTATTAGGAATATGTCCACCGCGGCATAGATCTGTAAATGTTGAATGGTCACAGAATGTTATATCACCATCTTCCAAACCTTCAATAAGGTCTACTTTATATGAGTTGGTGTCCTTATAATAGGAGAGTGCATCTGCTTTTGATACTTCACGCATTTTAAAATCATGCTTCCCTCTGGCTATACTCAGCATTTTATCCTCAATAGCCTTAAAATCTTTGTCAGAGATACTCTTATCACCAAGATCAACATCGTAATAGAAGCCGTTCTCTATAGCTGGGCCTACCCATAGCTTAACACCTGGGTATAACTCCTCCAATGCCTGGGCCAAAACGTGAGCAGATGAATGCCAGAAAGCTTTTTTACCATTGTCGTCTCTCCAAGTGTATAAGGTGAGGTTACCATCAGTGGTTAAGGGTGTGGTGGTTTCAACTGTTGTGTCATTGAACTGGGCTGATATGACGTTGCGTGCAAACCCTTCGCTAATGTCCTTGGCAACATCCATTGGTGTTGCTCCACTTTCAAATGTTCGTTTAGAACCGTCTGGTAACGTTATTGTAATCATTATATATAGGTATATAAAACAGACCGCAAAGATAGTTTTATGCCTTAAAATGCCAAAGCAATACAGTAAGATGTATAGGAATAATTCTGAGCTTATGAACAGATCGCTTTGGAGTGTTGAAAACTTATTTTAAAAACCACTTGTTAGATTGAATAATGGTTCTATATTTGCGCGCTCAAAACGGTGAAGGTAGTAGTTGTTTTGGGGAGTTCTTTGAGTGGTGAAGAGGTACTAAGAAAAAAAAGTAAAATATTTTTTGGATTAGTATTGTGAGGAATAAAAAAC
>NZ_QKTV01000004.1 GCF_003362725.1 Winogradskyella aurantiaca | reverse complement strand
CCCACAGGTGATCTATACCCGAGTGAGTAATGTGATAGCCCCAGATATTTGTTTTGATGTAGGCGAGTTGACCTTACAGGTGAATCTCTTACCAGAGAGCGTACTGGAAGATAGATATGTCTTATGTGCGACAACCAATGGGACCGAGGTAGTGGTAACCCCGCCGGTGATAGACACAGGATTATCAGGAACACAGTACCGATTTGACTGGTATTACAATGGGGATCTGTTGGTGGATGAGATAGCACCGAGTATTATAGCAACCCAGAGCGGGGACTATGAGGTGGTAATCACCGACATAGGCAGTTCGCAGGTGACCAATTGTAGCAGTAGTTTTAGTACGGTAGTGATTGATAGTGATCTACCAGAGTTGACAGCAGAGGTAACCACAGAGGCCTTTTCAAGCAACCATATGATCGAGGCTATGGCCACGGGAATAGGGGTGTATGAGTACAGTCTGGATAATGGACCATGGCAAGAAGAGGGCACATTTACAAATGTGACAATAGGGGAGCATGTGATTACGGCCAGAGATAGAAATGGATGTGGATTGGTAAGTGTGACGGTAACGGTAATGGACTATCCACGCTACTTTACGCCCAATGGAGATGGCAACAATGAGCTATGGCAGATAAGTGGGATAGACAATCAAGCTAATGCAAAAATTTATATCTTTGACAGATACGGGAAACTCCTGGTAGAGCTGAGTCCAACAGGGCCAGGCTGGGATGGCACCTACAATGGAAGTCGTATGCCAAGTGATGATTACTGGTTTACGGTGAACTATACAGAACCACGGACAGGGGACCCCAAAATATTTAAAGCCCATTTTACCTTGAAACGCTAATTATTATGTTTAAAAAGTATTGGTTAATAGCATTAATCACCCTCACTACTTCGTTCGGATTTGCACAAGAGGGGGTTCCAGTTTA
Organism: Winogradskyella aurantiaca; assembly: GCF_003362725.1. Lineage (GTDB taxonomy): Bacteria > Bacteroidota > Bacteroidia > Flavobacteriales > Flavobacteriaceae > Winogradskyella_A > Winogradskyella_A aurantiaca. The sequence continues at coordinate 311,780 of NZ_QKTV01000004.1, read as the reverse complement.
TTCAGATTATTTGACAGATAATTATTATTTAATACACCCGTCTATGGCTGGTGTTGCTAATTGTGCTAAGATAAGACTAACAGCAAGAAACCAGTGGTTTGGTGTGGATAATGCTCCAAATTTACAAACGGTAAGTGCTAATGGTCGTGTTGGTGAAGGTCCTGTTGGTATTGGTGGTATTTTCTTCAATGACGAAAATGGTTACCATTCAACTATAGGAGGATATGCTTCTTTCGCTTACCATTTGATGTTTTCAAGAAATGAAATCGATCTTAATATGTTGTCCTTCGGTATCAATGCAGGGTTTTTACAATATACGGTAGACGAAACATCTTGGCTTGCCCCAGGTGATTTTGATCAGATTGTATCTGGTCAGGTACAATCGGCAACAAACTTCAATATAGATGTTGGCTTTTCTTATCATTATTTAGATTTCTACGCCCATGCGACAGTAAAAAATTTACTTGAGAACGATGGTATTAATTTTAATGAACAAGGTTTAGAGTTTAGAAATTTGAGAACATATCTAGTATCAGCTGGTTATGTAATAAATAAATATGGCAGTGAGTGGAGTTACGAGCCATCCATTATGTTTATGAGGCGAGACGCTACTTCCGAAAGTTCTTTTGATTTTAATTTTAAGGCATATAAAGAAATGAATTTTGGAAAAGTCTGGGGTGGATTATCTTATAGGTTGGCATTAGATAGCGCTAATGTCCTTGGTGGTGATCAGGCAGCTGGTGAAAATTTTCAAGGCATTACGCCTTTTCTAGGAATTGATTACAAGCAATTTGTTTTTGCTTATACCTATACCTATCAAGCCAATACGGTGAATTTTAATACGGGTGGATTCCATCAACTTACACTAGGTTACAACTTTGGTTGTAGAAGAAAGAAATTTGAGTGTAACTGTCCAGCCGTTAATTAAGTATTATTCACAATTTTAGTTTCAGTTATGCCGGTTATTCTTCCCGTTAAAGGTCAATTTCCAGTTATTCCATCCGATTGTTTTATAGCCGAAAATGCTACTATAGTAGGAGAAGTATCTTTGGGGATGCAATGCAGTGTTTGGTTTAACGCGGTGATTAGAGGTGACGTGCATTACATTAAAATTGGTAATAAAGTGAATATTCAGGATGGGGCTGTTATTCACGCCACATATCAGAAGTCACCCACTAATATTGGTGATAATGTTTCTGTTGGCCATAATGCCATTATTCACGGTTGCACTATTAAGGACAATGTTCTTATTGGAATGGGAAGTATTGTTATGGATGACTGTATTATTGAAAGTAATTCTATAATTGCGGCAGGTGCTGTTGTTACTAAAGGAACTTATGTGGAAGCTGGAAGTATATATGCTGGCACCCCAGCTAAGAAGATCAAAGATGTGAGTCCGGAATTATTATCAGGTGAAATCGACAGAATAGCCAATAATTACGTTACCTATTCAAGTTGGTTTGATACCTCTGAGTAAGGGTTTCGATTAAACTTCTTAAATCTTTTGTGCTATTCAATTCTTTATTTGTCATAATCATAGTAAGGTCTGAATCTTCTTCATAGAAAATGACTGGTAATTCGTGATTCTGATCTGGATATTTATTTTCAAATTCATCTTTATGCAGAAAATCCAATTCTAAAGAACTTTCTTTGCGGAATTTCTTCCAGAGTTTCTTTTCTCCAAAGGTGTGATAGGTAAGAGCACAAAGACTACAAGAATAGGTAGATGGACTTATTAATTTGTGCGCCGAGTCCATGACTGCATTTAATATTCCAGAATCTGCGTTGTAAACAAAAACTAATTTACCTGGCATAGGGTTTAAAACCTTTCTTGGGTTACTTGATATTTATGTCGGGTAATTGTCTTTATAATTTCAGGATTACCATTTGTTAGCAGGGAAACCGTTCCTTTTTTGGTAGAATTTGACAGTAATCCATTCTTTCTGAGAAGATGTTTTGTCTGCCGGGCCACGGCTTCGCCAGAATCGATTATGGTGACACTCTGTGGCAGTAACTTTGTTAGTAAAGGGATAAGATAACTGTAGTGGGTACATCCAAGCACTAAATAATCAATATTTGCTGTTATCATAGGGTCCAAGTAGGTCTGTAGGAGATCAACCATTTCTTGCGACTCTAACAGACCCTCTTCAATGAGTCTCACGATTCCCTCACCAATTTGTTCGATAACTTCAATATCGCTGGCAAAAAGATTAGATGTTTTGTGAAATAAACGACTACTCAAAGTTCCCTTAGTTGCCAGGATCCCGATGGTATTGGTTTTTGTATGTAAGGCAGCTGGTTTAATAGCTGGTTCTATTCCTACAAATGGGAGTTCATATTGTGACCTAAGGTTATCAATGGCGTTAGTGGTGGCTGTATTGCATGCTACAACTATAATTTTACATTCTCTTGCTAATAAGAATTCTGTATTCTTAATACTTAGTTCTTTAATCTCCTCAGATGATCTGTCACCATATGGAGCGTTCTTACTGTCTGCCAAGTAGATAATGTTTTCGTTGGGAAGCAAGTCATGAATTTCTTCGAGGATAGAAGTACCGCCAACGCCAGAATCGAAAATACCAATGGGTTTTGTCATCATGTAAAAATAAAAAAAGCCACTCCGATTGGAGTGGCTTCAAAGGAATTTATTCAATTGCTTAAAATCCTAATTCTTTTTTTACATCAGCCAAAAGATCTTTTCCATCAGCTAGGATTACTCCACCACCTTCGGTTGAATCAATGACATATTGGAACCCTTGAGCTCTAGCCACTTTTTGAATTGCAGCTTTGGCTTTATCTGTAATTGGTTTTAGTAATTCAAACTTTTTCTTTTCAATATCCTGCTGTGCTTGTTGCTGATATTGTGCAATACTTTGACGCATTCCATCTATTTCTACAGCACGCTTTTCATTTTCCTCTTGCGTTTGCGCTTCCGCTTCAGCTTGGTATTGCTTAGCCTTATTTTGAAGTTCAGTAAGAGAAGCTTGAATTTCAGCTTCGTAAGTCTTACCCAATTTTTGTATTTCAGCCTCAGCGGTCTTCATTTCCGGCATTGCTTCAATCAGCTCCTGAGTGTTAATATGTGCAATTTTACTCTGCGCTCCACTAAAACTTACTGCCCCAACAAAAAGCAACGTTGCAAATACTAATGATTTAAATTGTTTCATTTCTTCGTGTATTACTTGTTATATATTAATTGTTATTTACTAGTTATTATTAATTATCGTTTTCAACATTCTCTTCTTCATTTTCCTCTTTTTCCTTCTTCTCCGCCTCTTTCTTGGCCTTGGCAATTGAATCAGCTCTCTTAGCTTTTAAAGCGCGCTCGTCTCTTGCTTTTTGTCGTTGTTCCAAAATTTTCTTTTTTCGTTCCTCAAGAGCTTTTCGACGTTCTTCACGTTCTTGTAGCTTTTGTTGTCTTCTTTCTTCTTGAAGTTGCGCTGCTGTTTTTTCTGTTGATTCGGCCTCTGAGGATGCTTTATTCGTTGCTTCTTTACCAACGGATTTAGCATCAGAACCTGCTGGTGGTAACGTTGCAGCAGCACCTACAGCCGCTTTTCCTGCTGCATCTGATGACACAGAATCTTTCTGTTCTACAGGATTGTTTCTTGCATTGCGCTCATCCAATGCTTTTTGGCGTCTTGCTTGAGCTTCTGCTTTCCTAGCCTCTCTGGCTGAATCCTGAAGACGTTTTCGTTCAGCAAGGTCCGCTTCTCTTTGAGCACGTCTGTCTGAAAGTAGACTGTCTCTTTTTGCTTGCTGTGTGGCAATTTCAGTTTCTCGTTCAATTTCCTCAAAGGTCTTTGAATCGATAGCTTCTTCTTCTCTCAACGCTTTGCGTTCATCAAAACTATTAGCTTGCTTCCGTCGATCAGCGCGTGTTATGGTTCTAATTACTAAATCACTTATATCATAACGCTCGGCCGAGTAGAGCATCAAAAAATCTGAGTTTTTATCAAAAATAAAATCATACTTTCTGCGATCTGCTATGTCTTGAACGGCAGCATAAATTTGATCTTGGATCGGCTGCATAAGTTGGCGTTTTTGTAAGAACACATCGCCGTTTGGTCCAAATCGTTTTTCCTGAAAATTTAATACTTCAGCTTCTTCAAAAGCAATTTCTTCCATTCGTTCGTCATACAACTCCTTCGTCAGTAATACACTTTCGTTTTCAAGCTGTTTTTTCTTTTGCTCAATATCCTTGAGTTTGGTTTCAGCCTCCGTTTTCCATTTGGCGATTCGCTGATCCAATTGTCTTGTAGCCTCCTGATAATCGGGAATATTTTCTAAAATGTATTCAGTGTCAATATAGCCAATTCGTATACTCTTTTGAGCCTTAAGGGTATTGCAAAAGCATGCAAAAAAGAATAATAAAAAAAGAACGTTGTACTTAGTTATTTTCATTGTTGATTTAGCCTGCGCACCGTAAAAGCAAAACAAATGTGATCCCATAGGTAAAAGACGGTGCAATTATACATCAAATTAACGAAATAAATCATTAAAAATTTTGGCATCAACTTGAAAACCACAGTCTGACCTAAGAAAATACCGTGCCAAACTTAAAACTGCTGTCCAATTATAAAGTGTGTTTCCCATCCATTAGGTTGTGTTAATCCTGGTAATGGATCAAATCCATAACCAAAATCAATACCTAATAATCCAAATGCTGGCATGAATACACGTAACCCTAAACCAGCAGATCTGTTTAATCTAAACGGACTAAAATTTTTGAAATCTACAAATGAGGATCCCCCTTCTAAAAAGGTCAATCCATAAATCTTGGCTTGAGCCCCCAATGTTATTGGATATCTGAGTTCCAGCGAAAATTTGTTGTATATAGAACTTCCATCTACTGTTGATAAGGATTGGTTAGGGTATCCTCGTAGCTGAATTACTTCTCTTCCGTCTAGTGCGAAATTACCAAGTCCATCACCTCCTAAGAAGAAGCGTTCAAATGGAATTACTCCTCTGTCTTGATTGTAAGCACCGAGGAACCCAAATTCGATACTTGGTCTGAGTACTAATTTTTTTGCCAATTCCTGATACCAATCAAACTTAAATTTAACCTTGTAGAATTCCAACCAATCAAAACGTTGCTGGTCAATCTGAGCAATACGTGTAAGATCATCAGGATCTCCTGGATCTAGTAATTCACGTTCCTCAGCAAGGGCTTTATAATCTCTTCCGTCAAATAAGGAATACGGGGGAGAAAACTTAAGTGATACCAGAAAATTAGAACCTCCTAATGGATAAACTGGATCTGTATAGGTGTTGTTTCTGTTCAATGCTATGGTGTAGGAAAGGTTATTGGAGTAGCCATTTTCAAATGTAAATAACTGTGTTCTGTAGTTATTTAAATCATAGTTTTGAAAACTCAGTGCTTGAGATAGTACAAAATAATCATCAGGGTCTGATAATCGATTGGACTTACCAAATGTAATTCCTATAATATTAAAACTCCGGTCTCTATCGGCATTTCGAGATATAGGATCGAATAAAAACTGCCTCGAATAGGATAAGGATGTTGACAGTTGGGTTGGTTTTCTACCGCCAAACCATGGCTCGGCAAATGAAAAGCTAAACGTTTGAAAAAACTGACTCACTTGAAGCCTCAGAGCAAGACTTTGTCCATCTCCTCTTGGAACAGGTGTATAGGCCTCCTTATTAAATATGTTCTTAATTGAAAAATTATTAAAGGAAAGTCCTAAAGTTCCAATAAAACCTCCGCCTCCGTATCCTCCTTGGAGCTCAATTTGACTTGATCCTGCTTCTACAACTGCATATTCAATGTCAAGTGTGCCATCAACTGGGTTAGGATTTGTAATATTAGGTGTTAGTTGCTGTGGGTCAAAGAATCCGAGTGCACCTAATTCTCGTATTGTTCTAATGATATTAGCCTTACTATAAAGATCACCAGGTCTTGTTCTGATCTCACGATAGATTACTCTGTCGTTGGTAACATCGTTTCCAGTAATAGTCACATTATTAAAATAAGCAGGCTTACCTTCAATAATTCGCACCTCTAAATCAATTGTGTTGCCTTCTGCACTAACCTCCACAGCATTAATCTGAGAAAACATATAACCATTGTTCTGATACAAATTTGTCAGGTCAAGAGCATCTGGTTTACTATCATCCATGATACGCTGTCTTAATTCTACACCGTTATAGGTATCACCCGATCCAATACCCAAAATGGCGCCTAAGGTTTCATCACCGAAAACTGTATTTCCTACAAAGTCAATTTTACCATAGCGATATTGTTCTCCTTCATCAAGGTTTATAACCAATGAGATATTCTTCTTATCATGAACAATTAGTGAGTCACTTAAAATACGTGCATCGCGATATCCGTTTTCTTTGTATAAGTCAATGATATTTTTTAAATCTTCTTGATAATCCTCTTCAACGTATTTAGACCGCTTGTAGAAACGTAAAAGCATCTTCTTTTTCGTGTTCTTCATAGCACCTCTCACCTTGCTGTCTGACAAGCGATTATTACCATTAATGGTAATGGATTTCACCTTAACCTTTTCACCCTTATCAACACCAACAAACATATCAACCCGCTGTTTTTCAACAGAGTCCTGTACTTCTCTCGTGATGATATTTACTTTGGTGTTATAAAAACCCTTCTTTTGATATTTTTCTGTAAGGTAGTTTCTTGTGGTAGCAATGAGGTTTTCTGTAACCTTAACACCGGCTTTAAGGTTGTTTTCATTAAGGGTTTCTTCAATTTTACCTTTTTTAACTCCCTCCAATGTTATCTCACGTAATTCGGGTAAGTCTAGAATGTAAATTTCGACATCAGCTAAATTACCCTCAATATTAGTGAGGTAAATATCAATATTACTAAACAAATTTGAACCCCAGAGTTTGGTTACGGCAGCACCAATTTTTTCGCCACCAATTACAATCTCATCCCCTTTTCTAAGTCTAGAGAATGTAATAATAGTATTGGCGTTAAAAGATGTGTTACCAGTAACAATTATATCTCTAATGGTATACTTTTCACCCAAATTGGAAATGGTGGATTGTGCAGAAACAACTAATGACACCATAAAAAATAGTGTCATTACAAAGTGCTTTAAGAGTGATGTTATATTAAGAGGTAAGTTGTTCGCTAGTCTTTCCAAATCTACGTTCTCTATTTTGATAATTTAATATGGCCTCATATAGGTCTTCCTTCGCAAAGTCTGGCCATAAAATATCTGTAAAATACAATTCAGCGTAGGCGATTTGCCATAATAAAAAGTTACTAATTCGGTGCTCGCCACTAGTCCTGATTAGTAGGTCAACATCTGGTAAATTTTGCGTGTAAAGATGCTTATTTATAATGGATTCGTCTATAGTGTCAACTGAAATTATGTTATTTTTAACTTTAGTTGAAATATCTTTAAAGGCTTTAACAATTTCATCACGACTTCCGTAACTTAAAGCCAAGGTTAATGTCATATTCTCATTATTCTTAGTTTGATCGATAACATATCTAAGCTCTGCAATCGCATTTTTTGGTAAATCCTCCAAATGACCGATTGCTTGAAGCTTAATTTTGTTATCCTGAAGGGTCTTGATTTCTTTTTTTAACGACTTTACTAGCAATTTCATCAAGGTTTGGACCTCGAGTTTAGGTCGATTCCAATTTTCAGTCGAGAATGCGTAAAGTGTTAAGTTTTTAATTCCAATTTCAGCACTTGCTTCAACAGCTTGACGTACTGCCTTTGTGCCATTTTCATGACCAAATACCCGGACCATTCCCTTTTGCTTAGCCCAACGCCCATTACCATCCATAATAATGGCGATATGTGCTGGGAGCTTGGTTTTATTTATTTGGTCCTTTAAGGTCATAATTAGAAATTACAATAACATGGTCGTCGTCCAAAGGTATAAGTTAAAGTTAATCCCGTAAGATTATACCAGTCATTACTATTTGTATTGCCAAAACTTAGATTACTTCGTTCGGGACTATCAGGAACACTGCCGTCAATTTCATCGGAAAATGTATATCTAAAGCCAACCTCTAAAGCTAAAATAAAGTGCGTAGTAATATTGGCTTTTACACCAACTACCATTGGAATACCCCAAGCCCAACTACTGGTATTTTCTGAGGTATATATACCGTTTGCATCAAAAAAATAATTATCGTGATGCAACGCAGTAATACCTGTGTATAAATATGGTGTGACTTTTAAAGCTGAATCATGAAGGTCAAAGTCCAGAAATGTAAATTCCATACCTCCAGAGATTTCTACAGACTGGGTTTCAAAATCGTAATTTCGCTGTTGTCTTCTCGGATCACCAGACTTCGAATCTTTACCTTGTAATTTTGAAAAGATAACAGATGCTCTAAAGGAGTGTCTTGGACTTCTGTTCCATTTAGCTATAGCACCAAAAGCAAGAGAATTTGGGTTAATGTACTGCGTTGATCCTACGTCGCCAATAACATTACTGCCTCCGCCAAAAACACCAACTTCATAAATTTGAGAGTGTGATATATGAGAGACCATAAATACCGTAAAAACTAGGATGACGTGACGCATTGATTGTTAAAAGTTTGCAAATATAATAATTATGATAAGCTGATAATAATTTGACACTAAAAGGTCTTAGCTTTTAACTAATAATGACTGTTTTTATTGTTTAATTCCGCTGGTCCTCTCCCCAAAGTAGTTTTTTCCTGATTGTTTTAAGAAAGCTCTTGTCTTCCAATTCAACCAGATTTATATAAAATTCAGCTTTTTTTACAGTTACAACACAGACATTTGGAAGCGTAACAATTCTTGAATCTAAGGATATTAAATACTCTTTCTCTCTTCCAGTAACTTTTAGCTTTACAATTGTATCGTCATTAATTACTAAAGGCCTAGCATTTAAATTATGAGGCGCGATAGGTGTTAAAACAAAGTTTTTAGATTCAGGAGTAATTACGGGTCCTCCGCAACTTAACGAATATCCTGTTGAACCCGTTGGGGTAGATAATATGAGCCCGTCGGCCCAATATGAAGTTAAATACTCAGAGTTTAAGTGGGTTTCGACAGTAATCATCGAAGTTGTATTTTTTCTGCTTACAGTTATTTCGTTTAGTGCAAAATTGGTGTGTTCAATATCTTTGTTAGGTATTGACGTAGAAACGCTTAACAGGCGACGTTTTGATAGTTGGTAATTTCCATTTAGCAATTGTTCTATAGAGGTTTCAAATTGATCAAGTGATATCGTAGCTAAGAAACCTAGTCTACCGGTATTAATCCCAACAATAGGAATACCGGAATTTCTAATTAAAGTAACTGCTCTTAATATAGTGCCATCACCGCCAATGCTTATTAATAACGAGTAACTGCTGTCTAGTTCTTTATAGGTCTCAAAGGGCTCATCAGCACTCATGAGGTTATAAAAATTTTGTTCAACTAATACAGTTACATCATAGCTCTTTAAAATAGAAACCAGTGAATGAAATGTATGGGTATTGAGGTCGTTTTGAATTTGACCATATATAGCAACCTTCATATTCAAATGTTGAGATATTTATCCAAATACTTCGAGCGGTCTCTTAGACTTTCGATATAATCATCTTGCTCGTGTCCTGCAACGATTTCATAACTATATCTCCTAAATGTTTGGAGAATGTCGTTAATACCACTATCGCCTATTTTCAGTGTAATTTGAACTAAATCACTATCAATTTTAGAAATAAAGGCGCCAAAGAGCTTTGCATTATTGGACTCAACAATCTGTGCAATCTCACTAAAGGAGTAATCTTTTATACCCTTTTCGATTATAACAATTCCTCCAGGTTCTGATAAAAATGGGGTTTCATGAAACAGATGAATGAAGTCATTTAACTCATAATAGCCTAAATACCTATTATCCGAAACGTCCAAAACAGGCATGATGTTGGTGTTGTTTTGAGCAAATGCCTCTAATACATCTAACCAATTCGTCGTTGACTTTACAAAAAACCCTTCAGCTGCATAACGAAGTTCATTAATGCTTTCATTAGCATCAAAGCAATGAGCATCAGTTTCTGATATACAGCCTAAATAGACTCCATCTTGTTGCACTGGAATATGCGAATAGGTCAATTGATTAAAAGACTGCTGTAACTCACCAACCGTTTCAGTTAAATCTACAGGTTTAATATCGTTGATAATAAAATTCTCTAATTGCATGGCCCTCCTTTTCTACTACAAATTTATCATAATATCGTCAGTAAAGCACTTAGGCCTTTGTATTTTTGCACTTCAAATTATTCAGGGTATGACTAAGTTAAGTGTGAACATTAATAAAATAGCGACACTGCGAAATAGCCGTGGCGGCGATGTGCCAAATCTTTTGAAGTTTGCTCAAGATGTAGAAGGCTTTGGGGCACAAGGAATAACGGTGCACCCACGACCAGACGAACGTCATATACGGTACGCAGATGCCAGGGATTTAAAACAAGTGGTTACTACTGAGTATAATATTGAGGGCAATCCGATTCCTTCTTTCGTAGATTTGGTTAGCAGTATTAAGCCTACACAGGTAACTTTGGTGCCGGATGCTGAAGACGCTATAACGTCAAACGCTGGATGGGATACCCTCAAGCATAAATCTTTCTTAAAAGAAATGGTTGCTGAGTTTAATTCAAAAGGGATTAGGACTTCTATATTCCTGGATCCGGATTTAAAAAAGGTTGAAGGTGCTAAAGAAGTGGGAACGGACCGTATTGAACTTTACACCGAAGATTATGCACAACAATTTGCTCAAGGCAATACTTCTGCAATAGAGCCGTATGCCAAATGCGCTCAACTGGCCAACTCAATTGGATTAGGTGTTAATGCAGGTCATGATCTTTCTCTTGAGAATATCCGGTTTTTTAGAGAGAATATTGAGGGCTTACTCGAGGTGTCTATCGGTCATTCCTTGATTTCGGAAAGCCTTTATTTTGGTATTGAAAATGTTGTACAAATGTATTTACATCGCTTGCAATGAAATTACATGCTAATGTCATAGGAGAGGGGAGCCCTTTCATAATCCTTCATGGATTTTTAGGGATGGGAGACAATTGGAAAACCCTTGGGCGTCGTTTTGCTAATTTAGGATATCAGGTTCATTTAGTCGATCAGCGAAATCATGGAAGAAGTACTCATTCAAATGAATTTAACTATGATATAATGGCGCAGGATTTATTGGAATACATAAATTCAAACACTTTAGATGAGGTGACTTTATTAGGGCACTCAATGGGAGGTAAAACGGCTATGAACTTTGCAACTTCCTATCCTACTAAAGTTTCTAAACTTCTTGTTGCTGACATCTCACCTAGATTCTATCCAGTACATCATGATGCCATTCTTAAAGGTCTTTCAGCATTGGATTTCACAACAATAAGTACACGTTACGAGGCTGATATAGAGTTGAGTAAGTATGTTACTGAAATCGGTACGCGTCAATTCTTACTTAAGAATTTGTATTGGGTTGAAAAGGGAGTTCTTGGGTTAAGAATTAATCTTCCAGTACTAAAAGAGAATGTGGAAGAGGTGGGTGAAGCACTTGATAAATCATCACTTTTTTCAGGGCCAACGCTGTTCCTAAGAGGTGACAAATCAGAATACATACAGTTTGCAGATGAGGCACTCATCAAGCAACATTTTCCTAATTCTAAAATCGTCACAATTAGCAATGCTGGCCATTGGTTACATGCAGAGAATCCCCAAGAGTTTTACACTGCTGTGAGTAAGTTCGTTTAACATATTTACCTATATTTAGGTGAGAATTACAGGGTATGAACTTATTACTAAGAACACTATTAAGTGCAATTGCAGTTGTAGTACTAGCCAATATTTTAAGCGGTGTATACGTTGGTAGTTACTTAACTGCTATTATTGTTGCGGTAGTACTTGCGGTTTTAAATCTTTTTATAAAGCCTATTTTAATTATTTTAACCTTACCTGTAACGGTAATTACTTTTGGGATTTTTCTACTTTTTATTAATGCCTTTATCATCTTATTAGCTAATTCTCTTGTTCCTGGATTTAGCGTGGATGGTGTCTGGAGCGCCATAGTATTTAGTATCCTTTTAGCTATTTCAGAAGCCTTATTATTTTCTGTTTTTAAAACGGAAGAAAAGTAACTTAGATTCAACGGTTTAATCTGTTGTTGGGTTGTGAAAAATGTTGTATTTTTGCAGGCCAATTTTAGATTGTATTACAAATGAATATTACAAGAGAAAACATTGATGATTTAAATGCTGTAGTAACAGTTGATATTTCTAAAGAAGACTATACGGATAAGGTTGAAAAAGTACTATCTGATTACCGAAAATCAGCAAACATTCCCGGTTTCAGAAAAGGGCATGTGCCAATGTCAATGGTGAAAAAGCAGTATGGAAAGGCTGTTTTGGTGGACGAGGTCAATAAATTATTACAAGACGCTCTTGGTAAATATTTGGTTGAAGAAAAATTAGATGTTTTAGGAAATCCTCTACCAAAACCTCAAGACGATCTAAACTGGGACTCTGATGCCTTTTCTTTTGAGTTTGAACTAGGGTTGGCGCCAAAATTTGAGGTAAGCTTGAAGAATAAGAAGGCCATCACCCAATACAATATTGTTGCCACCAAGGAAATGATTGATAATCAGGTTGAGCATATTCAAAAGCAATATGGGAAGTTGATTTCTCAGGAGTCCATTGAAGAAAATTCAGAGATTACTGGAAAGTTTGCAAATGAAGAAGCTGGTATTGAAAACGTAGCCACTTTTGAGTTAGATAAGATAAAGGGTAAGACCAATATTAAGAAGTTCATTGGCGCAAAAGTTGGTGATGTAATAACCTTAAAAACTAAGAATTTATTCAAGGATGAACTTGATTTGGTAACCTTTCTTAAGGTAGAAAGAGACCAGGCTAAAGATTTAAATATTGAAGTGTCTTTGGAGGTGTCAGAAATCAACACGCGTGAATTAGCAGATTTGGATCAAGACCTGTTCAATAAGTTGTTTGGTGACGGTAAGGTAACAACGGTGACCGAATTAAAAGATAGAATTAAGGAAGATTCAGAAAAGCAATTTGCCCAGCAAAGTGAGCAGAAGTTGTTAAACGATGCTACTGAGTATTTAATTGAGAATACCAAGTTTGATCTTCCTGCAGATTTTCTTCAGAAATGGATGCAAACGGCTGGTGAAGAAGCAATGACCCCTGAGCAGGCTCAAGAAGAATACGTAAAGTCTGAAAAGAGTATGCGATATCAGTTGATTGAAGGAAAGCTTGTTGAGAATTTCGAATTACAGAATCAATTCGATGAATTAAAGGCATTTGCCATGGAAATGATCAAAGGACAAATGGCTCAATTTGGTCAGATGAATCCGTCTGAAGAAGAATTAGAAGGAATTGCTGCTAGAATACTGTCTAATCAGGATGAAGTTAAGCGATTGAACGAGCAACTTATGAGTAAGAAGCTTTTAGACCTCTTTAAGAAAGAATTGAAACTCAAGGTGAAAGAAGTTAGTTACGATGATTTTGTAAAGGAAGTGTACAAGTAATCATCTGTTAATAAATTAGTATCTTTAAGGCTTGAAAACCGTTGGTTTTTGAGCCTTAATTATTAAAAATAAAACCAAATATTTAGAATGAACTACGCCAAAGAATTTGAGAAATTCGCGATAAAAGACCAGGGAGTTAGCAGTACATATTATGACAGTATCATAACCAGTATGTACCCTACTAATTTAACTCCTAATATTATTGAAGAACGCCAGATGAATGCCGTGGCAATGGATGTGTTTTCACGACTAATGATGGATCGTATTATCTTTTTAGGCACAGGTGTTAATGATCAAGTGGCTAACATTATACAAGCACAATTATTGTTTTTACAAAGTGTTGATTCATCAAAAGACATCCAGATTTATATTAACTCTCCAGGTGGAAGCGTCTATGCAGGACTAGGTATTTATGACACTATGCAGTTTGTAAAGCCAGATGTGGCAACTATTTGTACAGGTATCGCAGCGTCAATGGCTGCTGTATTGTTATGCGCTGGGGAAGCCGGAAAACGATCTGCTCTCAAGCACTCTAGAGTTATGATTCACCAACCAATGAGTGGTACTCAGGGTCAAGTGTCTGATATGGAAATTGCTGTGAGAGAAACAATTAAGGTAAAAGAAGAACTATATACCATCATTTCTAATCATTCTGGTAAACCCTATGATCAAGTAGAGAAAGATTCTGATAGAGATTATTGGATGAAATCTGACGAAGCTAAGGATTACGGTATGATTGATGAGGTTTTAGAGCGCAAGTAATTCAGGTAAATTGCGACCTAAGCAACGAACAATAAATTAAAAGTATGGCCAAAGAAGAATTAGAATGCTCCTTTTGTGGTAGAAAAAAATCTGAAACCAAATTATTGATTGCTGGATTGGATGCCCATATCTGTGACAGATGTATCGAGCAGGCTTATGGGATTGTTCTGGAAGAATCTAAGCAAAATAAGGGTGCAGATTTATCTGCAGAACTCATGCTTAAAAAACCAAAAGCCATTAAGAGTTTTCTGGACGAGTACATTATTGGTCAGGAGTATACCAAGCGAATCATGTCGGTTGCAGTATACAATCATTACAAACGGTTGCTTCAGGCTCCAACGGATGATGATATAGAAATACAGAAAAGTAATATCATCATGGTTGGTCAGACAGGTACTGGTAAAACTTTAATGGCAAAAACCATTGCAAGAATGCTTAACGTACCTCTGGCAATTGTTGACGCAACAGTTTTAACTGAGGCGGGATATGTTGGTGAAGATGTAGAAAGTATCTTAACACGATTACTTCAAGCAGCTGATTATAACCTTGAGAAGGCAGAACGTGGTATTGTCTTTATAGATGAGATAGATAAAATCGCTAGAAAAAGTGATAATCCATCTATAACCAGAGACGTATCAGGTGAGGGGGTTCAACAGGCGTTGTTAAAGTTATTGGAAGGAACCGTTGTTAATGTACCACCAAAAGGTGGGCGTAAACATCCAGATCAGAAATTTATTGAAGTTAATACAGAGAACATCCTATTTATAGCTGGTGGTGCCTTTGATGGAATAGAGCGCGTAATCACCAAGCGCTTGAACATGCAGGCTATTGGATATAGTTCTATCAATAAAGGAGAAACCGTAGATAACTCTAATATTCTGCAGTACATAACGCCAAGAGATTTAAAAGATTTTGGGTTAATTCCTGAGATTATTGGAAGACTCCCAGTATTAACTCACATGGATCCATTGGATGCAAATACCTTGAGAGCTATCCTAACCGAACCAAAAAATGCCATAATCAAGCAGTATAAAAAGCTGTTTTCTATGGATGATGTGGAACTAAGTGTTACCGACGGAGCTTTAGATTTTATTGTGAAAAAGGCTGTTGAATATAAACTTGGAGCCAGAGGTTTACGATCTCTTTGTGAAGAGATTCTAACGGATGCGATGTTTAATCTACCAGGTTCTGAAGAAACCAAGCTTAACGTGACTAAATCTTATGCTGAAGATAAATTGTCGAAAAGCACCCTTAAGAAGTTAAAGGCTGTTTCTTAAAAACAGCAATAAACTAAAATATAATAGCCACGATCTCGCAAGAGGTGCGTGGCTATTAATTTTATAATGGATTAATATTAATAAAGCTGATTTTTTTCGACTTTTTTGAAGATGATGATGCTAATATAATAGGATTCATTTCTGGAGTGAATTATCCAGACATCTTTTAGACAAAGACCAGTATTTATACGATTTTAAAAAGGAACTTGCTATTTTTTCCGATGAACAGAGACTACATATTCATCTTTAATAGCTCGTCAAGTAGGGTTCTGTTATTAGAAAGTCTTGGAACCTTATGTTGGCCACCAAGTTTGTGATGCTTCTTTAGCCAATAATAGAATAAATTAGGTTTTGCAATATTGATTCTAGGAGGATTCAAAGTCATATTGTTATACCGTTTTGCCTCGTAATCTGAGTTTAATGACTTTAGTGTGTTGTCTAATAAATCCCGAAAATAACTGAGGTCTTCGGGTTCTGATTTAAACTCAATTAACCATTCGTGGGCCCCTTTACTTTTGCCACTCATGTAAATTGGTGCGGCGGTATAGTCAACAATTTCTGCTCCTGTGCGTTTGCATACTTTTTTAAGAGCGTCTTCTGCATTTTCAATAATCAATTCCTCACCAAATGCATTAATATAGTGTTTTGTTCTACCTGAAACTTTAATGCGATGGGGTTTTAGAGATGTGAATCGAATTGTATCGCCAATTTTATATCGCCATAATCCCGCATTGGTAGTAATGATCATAGCGTAATTGGTGTTAAGTTTGACGTCACTTAAGGGAATTACTTTTTGATCATCAGTACCATATCCGTCCATAGGTATAAACTCGTAAAAAATACCATAGTCCAGCATTAATAAAAGATCACCGGTGTAGTTTTGATCCTGAATCGCAAAAAATCCTTCTGAAGCATTATATATTTCATAATATTTGAAACTGGGGTCAGGAATGATAGACCGATACTGTTCAATATAAGGATGAAAGCTCACTCCACCGTGAAAATACACCTCTAGATTTGGCCAAATATCAAGGAGATTGGTTTTGCCCGTTGTTTCAAGCACGTGCTGAAGCAGTACCAACATCCAAGAAGGAACTCCGGCAAGACTAGTAACATTATCTTCAACAGTTTCATTTACTATAGCAGCCATTTTCTCTTCCCACTCACTCATTAATGAAACCTTACTACTCGGGGTACTGCTAAATTCTGCCCAGAACGGCATATTGTCAATAAGAATGGCACTTAAATCCCCAAAAACGGTACCATTTTCCTTGTACAATTCTTTACTTCCACCCAGTCTAAGACTCTTTCCAGTGAAAAGCTGCGAGTTTTCATTATTATTGAGGTACATACACAGCAAATCTTTACTGGCGGCATAGTGGCAATCTTCAAGTGAGTCTGTAGTTACAGGAATGAATTTACTTTTTGCGTTGGTGGTACCACTGGATTTAGCAAACCACTTTATAGGTTTGGGCCAAAGAATATTCTGCTCACCAAGACGACTGCGCTCAATAAGGGGTTGAACTTCCTCATAACTTACAATCGGAAGCCGTTGAGCAAATTCTTCATAGCTATGTATAGAGGCAAAGTCGAACTGTTTCCCTATTTCGGTATGTTTTGCCAAATGCAGCAAGTTTTGAAGCAATTCAGACTGTACCTCATTTGGATATTTTAGAAAAAAATCGATTTGATGAAATCGCTTTTTAAGAAACCAGGATACTATAGAATTGACAATAGGAATTGGCATGGAATAGCTATCTTTATGTCGCTAAAAATAAGAAATTTCTTTTATGGTTTACGAAGGCGTATTGACTAAAATGCAGACTGAATTTAAAGACCCAATTCAGTATTATTTGGTCTTTGAGAATGACTTTCTTCATATAAATCAACTTATAAATAAAGAACTCAGATTTGAGATGACAGGTGAGCAATGTTTGAGTTGTGGTTTACATAAAGAAATTTTTAGACAGGGCTTCTGTAGGAGCTGTTTTTTTGAACAACCCGTGGCGGGTGATTGGATCATGCGTCCAGAGCTTAGTAAAGCGCATTTAGGAATCGAGGATAGGGATTTGGAATATGAAAGGAAGGTACAATTGCAACCACACATTGTCTATTTAGCCAATTCCAGCAATGTCAAGGTGGGTGTCACACGAAAGCAACAGGTACCAACAAGGTGGATTGATCAAGGGGCTCATGAAGCCCTGGAAATTATCGAGGTTCCAAATCGATACTTGGCTGGGATCACTGAAGTGGCTCTAAAAGCCCATATATCAGACAAAACCAATTGGAGGAGAATGGTAACAAATCAGGTGGAGGATGCCGACTTGTTAGCTGTAAGGCAGGAACTTAAACAATATCTACCAGAAGAGGTGTCTGACTTTTATTTAGAGTCTCGAGAAGAATTGCATCTGCATTTCCCTGTTGAACAGTATCCTGCCAAACCTAAACCCCTGAACTTGAGGAAGCAAGATTCATATATGGGACGATTAAAAGGAATTAAGGGTCAGTATTTACTTTTTGAAGATGAAACGGTGTTCAACGTACGATCCAACGAAGGGATGATAGTTCGGATTCAAGTGAATTAAAATGAAATCATTAAGCTAGTTAGAGTGTTAGAGCAACGTTAAAAGTAATTTTGTTTAAGTATTATTATATATATTTAAACAAAATCAAAAATTGAAACACTCGCCAATGATATATGTTGTTATTACAACGCTGTTACTTATAACGGTGACGATCATGAGCGCAATGAGTTTACCCTTCAACTGGGTCTTTTATTTGACTGTATTAGGTCAGGTAATGGTTGTTATAATGGTGTACAAGGTTTTGACAGATAACTACACAACGGACAAAACGTTCGATCATTTCTATGAAGATCGACCGATAAAGGTCCCTTATGAAAGAGAAAATTACAGATAAGCAATGATTAAGGAGCGGCGTTAAGCCGCTTTTTAATTGAGGTCAATTTCCTCATTTACTTTCAAACTAAAACGTTTTCTAAAAATGTAAACGCCTAGATATAAAAACGGTGTATCAAAAGCAGCTATAAGAACTTTAAACAAGAAACCTGCCACAAGAAGACCCGTAAAGCGTTCCCATTCAATTTTACCAAAACTACAAAGTAGCAGCAAAACGGTAGCTGTATCTACAAATTGAGAAGAGAAGGTAGAGAAGTTATTTCTTAACCAAAGATGTTTGCCTTTTGTGATTTTTTTCCAAAAATGATAAATGTGTATATCAAAGAATTGAGCTAACAAATACGCCATCATTGAAGCAAATACCGCAATTGCTGTACTCCCAAAAACGGTACTGAAAAGTTCATTGTCAACCGGCGACCATTCCGTTGCAGGCACTGCGTTTGCCGTGTAAATAATTAACATTGAAAAAAAGGAAGCAAATATTCCAGCTATAACTATATCATTGGCCCGTTTCTTACCATAGATTTCGCTGATTAGATCCGTAATTAAGAAGGTAATTGGATAAGGTAAGATCCCCACTGAGATTTCAAATAATTTTGTCCCAAATATTTCTGACCCTATGGGATACCAGTAAAAGAATTTCTGAAAAATAAGATTTGAAACGACTAAGGAGGTTATAAAAAGAGCTCCTAAAAACAGGTAGATACGATGGGCAAGGAGCTTGTCTTTTAAGGGCATTAAGGCTGATAAATTGTTGAAGTAAAGATAAGGCTTTAAATTTTGTTTAATTAATTTGCGCACCAAATTGGAAAGGCATGTTGTACATATAGGATTAGGAAGCAATCTGGGGAAGCGTCTACATTTTCTTCAATCTGCTCTTAACGCATTGCATACCAAAGTAGGGCAAGTAAGTGCCATTTCAGCGGTCTATGAGACTACAGCTTTTGGGTTTGAAGGACCAAAATTTTATAACGTTTGTTGCACATTACAAACTACCCTTGGTCCAGAGGAATTACTTGAAAAATTACAACATATTGAAACGGAATTGGGGCGTGCACAAAAATCTATTGATGGATATACATCTCGAGTAATTGACCTGGATATTTTATTTTATGAGAACCTGTGTCTTGATTATTCAGAATTAAAAATACCGCATCCAAGACTTAGGGAGAGGCGATTTGTGTTACAACCCTTATGTGAAATTGCGATTGATTTCATTGATCCTATAACCGGAAAAACCATATTAGAGTTATTGGAGTCTTGTGATGATAAAACACCGATTGAACCTACTAACGAGGAATTAAAACCTCCGGGTTTAAGCAGTCAATTTCCTAAGTTAGATTATTTGGCTATAGAAGGTAACATAGGATCTGGAAAAACAAGTCTGGCTCATTTGATCTCGTCAGAGTTCAATGGTCAATTAATACTTGAGCGCTTTGCGGACAATCCTTTTTTGCCTAAATTTTATAAGGATCCAGAGCGCTATGCATTTACCCTTGAAATGTCCTTTTTAGCAGATCGGTATCAGCAAATAACAGAGGACTTGGGTCAATTAAGTCTCTTCAAGGAGTTTTTAGTAAGTGATTACTACGTCTTCAAATCCTTGATTTTTTCAGAAATTACATTATCGCAAGAAGAGTTTAGACTTTACAGAACCTTATTCTATCAAATGTTCAAAGATCTACCTAGACCTAATCTTTATGTCTATTTGTTTCAGAATAGTCCAACCTTGATAGAGAACATTAAAAAACGTGGGCGTGAGTATGAACAAGAAATCTCAGTCGACTACTTAAACAAGATTCAAAAAGGCTATCTTAAGTTTCTTAAAAATCAGACGGATCTAAAGGTTCTAGTTTTAGATGTATCCAATAAAGATTTTGTAAAAAACAGAAAAGATTTTATCTGGATTCTGTCTGAGATCGATGCATTTTTAAGAAAGACTTAATGCTTCATTTTTGAAAACACATCCCAAATGACAACCCCAGCACTCACTGAAATATTTAGTGAGTGTTTGGTTCCAAATTGTGGGATCTCTATGACAAAGTCAGAAGCACTGACTACCTCCTGAGAAACCCCTTTTACCTCATTTCCAAATACGAAGGCGTATTCTTTCGAATCATCGGGCTGAAATTCGTTTAGCATAAGTGCTTTATCTGCTTGTTCAATGGAACACACTATCGTTCCTTTTTGTTGAAGCATTTTAACGACCTCAATAGTGTCTTCAGCGTATTCCCAATCTACTGAATTTGTGCTGCCAAGTGCTGTTTTTCTAATCTCATTATTAGGTGGTGTGGCAGTGATGCCACACAGATAAATCTTCTTAATAAGAAAAGCATCCGAACTTCTGAACACTGATCCAATATTATTAAGACTCCTGATGTTATCTAAAATTATAATAATAGGTGTTTTGGCGGTTTTTTTAAAGTCCGCAATTTCCAATCTGTTTAGTTCACTATTTTTTAGCTTTCGCATGTTGAAATCTTCCTGATTTTGTAGATAACTTATACAATCTATTAGGGGGGCAACTTAGGTAAATGGTTAATTTAGTTGAATTCATTTAGAGCAAAAATAAAGTTTAAAACTAAAACAAGTTGGCAAAGAAGACGAAGAAAGAAACACCCCTAATGAAGCAATATAATAGCATCAAAGCTAAATATCCAGATGCCTTGTTGTTATTTAGAGTAGGTGATTTTTATGAAACCTTTGGGCCTGATGCTGTTAAAACGGCCGCCATTCTTGACATTATTCTCACTAAGAAAGCAGCAGGAACAGAAGGGGAAACCGCCTTGGCTGGTTTTCCATACCATGCTTTAAACACCTATTTGCCAAAGTTAGTGAAGGCAGGGGAACGTGTTGCTATTTGCGATCAATTAGAAGATCCTAGGCAGACCAAAACTATTGTAAAACGAGGCGTTACAGAGCTGATTACGCCAGGCCTTGCACTAAATGATGATATTTTAAATTCTAAATCTAATAACTTCCTAGGGTCCATTTATATGGAGGACCACCGATTAGGAATTGCATTTCTTGATATTTCAACTGGAGAATTTTTAACCTCACAGGGAAATGCGGAATATATAGATAAATTACTCCAAAACTTTTCTCCAAAGGAGGTTATTATCTCCAAAAAGGCTAAGCGTGAGTTTGAGGGAATATTTGAGTATGGTGGACACTTATATACCCTTGAAGATTGGATTTTTCAAGCAGATTATGCTAATGAAACTCTGATCAAGCATTTTAAAGTAAATTCATTAAAGGGATTTGGCATTCATGACTTATTTGAAGGGGTTATTGCTGCGGGTGCTATTCTTCACTATTTAAATGAAACCCAACATCATCGTTTATCCCATATTATCAATATCCGTCGTATTGAGAGAGATGCTTATGTATGGATGGACAGGTTCACGATTCGTAATTTAGAATTGTATCAGTCACCTCATTTGCAAGCTACTACCTTGTTAGATGTCATTGATCACACAAAAACGTCCATGGGGAGTCGGCTACTTAAACGTTGGCTGGCCCTACCTCTAAAGGACGAAATAGAAATAGTAAAACGTCATAACGTTATTGACAGTTTTATTATTGAGCAAAACCTCTATGAACTTATTGGTCATCAGCTGAAAAAAATTGGTGATATAGAACGTCTCATTTCAAAAGTAGCCACTTCAAAAATACAGCCACGAGAAGCCATTCAACTTAAGAATTCTCTGGAGGCTATAGATCCTGTTAAGGCGCAACTTAGTTCAAGTTCCAATGATGTTTTGAGCCAATTAGGAGGAGAGTTGGTGGATTGTACAGAATTATGTGAGCGAATAAAACAAACCTTGTTTGAAGAGGCTCCTGTGAATATTCAAAAAGGGCAAGCCATTGCAGATGGGTTTTCCCAGGAATTGGATGAGTTACGGCAAATCTCAAAATCAGGAAAAACCTATTTAGACGATTTGGTAACTCGAGAGTCTGAAGCTACGGGGATACCAAGTCTCAAGATTTCATCAAATAATGTTTTTGGTTATTACCTTGAAGTAAGAAACACCCATAGAGATAAGGTTCCTGAGAATTGGGTTAGAAAGCAAACCCTCGTCAATGCTGAACGTTACATAACAGAAGAATTAAAAACCTATGAGTCCAAAATTCTTGGAGCTGAAGAACGAATTACAATACTTGAACAGCAACTTTATGACGAGTTAGTTCACTGGTTGCAGCAGTATATTTCTCAGGTTCAAATCAATGCAAAAATTATTGCTGAGGTTGACGTTTTGGCCGGGTTTACACAGTTGGCTAAAAAATGTAACTATCATCGACCTGAAATCAATCTGTCACATACCATAGCTATTAAAAGTGGAAGACATCCCGTAATTGAGCGACAATTGAAATTGGGTGAGACCTACATTGCCAACGATGTATTTCTTGATAGGGATGAGCAGCAAATGATTATGATTACTGGGCCTAATATGTCTGGTAAATCTGCCATTTTAAGGCAAACTGCCTTAATAGTGCTATTAGCACAAATGGGGAGTTATGTGCCTGCAGATTCTGCTAAAATTGGTATTGTTGATAAAATATTTACCCGTGTCGGAGCTAGCGATAATATTTCTATGGGGGAATCTACATTTATGGTAGAGATGAATGAAACGGCCTCCATCCTAAACAACTTATCCGAGCGAAGTCTGGTGCTTTTAGATGAGATTGGGCGTGGTACAAGTACTTATGATGGTATTTCAATTGCCTGGTCCATAAGTGAGTATTTGCATGAACATCCTGCTAGAGCTAAGACATTGTTTGCAACACATTACCATGAGTTAAATGAAATGACCAATACCTTCGAGCGTATTAAAAATTACAATGTTGCTGTAAAAGAACTTAAAGACAATGTCTTGTTTTTAAGGAAACTAGTCGAAGGCGGAAGTGAGCACTCTTTTGGAATTCATGTAGCAAAGATGGCAGGAATGCCTAGTCAGGTAATTGTAAAGGCTCAAAAAATCCTAAAAAAGTTAGAACAGTCTCACGCTACTGATGATCATAAAGAGTCTATTCAAGAACTTAATAACGACATGCAATTAAGTTTCTTTCAATTGGATGACCCTCTGTTAGATTCCATTAAAGATGAGATTGTTAATACAGATATTAATACTCTCACTCCAGTGGAAGCTTTAATGAAGCTCAACGAAATCAAACGAATGCTGGTCAAGAAAAAGCAGGCCTAATAAATCCGTATTTATTATCTAAAAATCTTTGCTTTTATTATAAAAAGCTTAAATTTGCATCCGCTTTTAAAGCGAAGTTCATTACATATTGCGAAAGTAGCTCAGGGGTAGAGCATCACCTTGCCAAGGTGAGGGTCGCGGGTTCAAATCCCGTCTTTCGCTCACAATAAGATTAGTTGCAGTCGTGTAACAAGTTGCTGAAGTGGTGGAATTGGTAGACACGTTGGACTTAAAATCCAATGGCCATTATGGCCGTGCGGGTTCAAGTCCCGCCTTCAGTACAGATAAAAAGCCAGAACCTATGTTCTGGCTTTTTTGTTTTATCTTCAGTACCAAATAGCTTTTATGAAAAAACAACTACTCATAATTTGGTGCATTAGTTTCCTTTCTTTTGCTAACGGACAAAACACGTCTTCTGAAGTATTAGATGAGATCAACTTAGTATGGGCTGATTTTTACAGGGCTTTTGATTCATTAGATTATACGTACATGGCTAAAATTCATGCTGAGGATCTAGTCCGTATTTCTGGTGGTGCGAGAATAAGTGATTATGATGCTTACATTAACAGTTACAAGTCCAACTTTCAGGCCATTACATCACGTAACGAAACACGCCATATTGAATTGCGTTTTTTTGAACGTATCAACAATGCTAATATAGCCAGTGAGCGAGGGGTCTATCAATTGAGTATTACTGACAAAGAGGGAAACCAAAGCTATTTTTATGGGCAATTTCATGTTTTATTTAAAAAACAATATGCACAATGGAAAATAATCATGGACTACGATTCATCAGAAGGGGATACAATTGATAAGACCCACTTTTTTGATGCAAAGGCAATTGATGATTTTTCTCCTTTTGTTAATAATTGATCGTTATCCTATTTTAGCTAAATGATGAGAATCTACACGTTTCTTCTTTTTGCATGTTTTAGTTTATTTCAAATTCGAGCTCAAGAATTACCTCCACTACAATCGTTTTACCCTCAAGATTATTCTGGTGGTGACCAAAATTGGGATATAACACAGGATTCCAACAATATTATTTATGTAGCCAATAACAAAGGATTACTTTCTTATAACGGTTCTAAATGGCGTTTGTACCCTACTCCTAACCAATCTATAATGCGCTCTGTTTTAGCTCAGGGTGAAAGGATCTATTCAGGTTTTTATGGAGATTTTGGATATTGGGATCGCACTGAAACCGGTGCCTTAGTCTATAGCTCCTTAATGGACAAGTTTAAATTGGTCCCCCTTGAAGACGAAGAGTTTTGGGGTATTGCTACAATGGGCCAATGGTTGGTTTTTCAGTCCTTAGATAGAATCTACATCATCAATGAAGAACTTGAAAGGGTCAATATTATTGATTCAGAGACGACACTTACAGAAATGGTTCTTATTGATGACACTATTATTTTTCAAAAGATAGATCAGGGGGTGTTTATAATAGAAAATGGACAAGAGATGCTCTTAACAGACCATCCATCATTAAAGTCGGAGGTATTGGTTGATGTCTTTAAACGTGAAAACATATGGTTTTTTATTACCCAAAACAACGGGGTTTTCGAATTAAATGAGAACAAGGTCGCAAAATCAAACTGTGGAATTAATGCTGTTGTAAATTCTAAGAGTATTTATAGTGGGCAACAATTATCCAAGGATCAATATGCAATTGGAACCATATCAAATGGTTTAATGTTATTTGATGGCTCAGATAATTTGATCTACCAAATTAATCAAACTAATGGCTTAAGTAATAATACGGTTCTTGATGTGTTTGAAGATAGTCTTGGTAACATATGGTTGGCAATGGATAATGGAATTTCTGTTATTAATTTTAATTCTCAGTTCAAAGTATATTATGATCAGGACGGTGTGCTTGGTACTTTGTATGCAGCGGTCCAATATAATAACACCTTGTTTTTAGGCACCAATCAAGGGCTTTTTAAGAAAAATCAAGAGCATAGTTTTGAATTGGTTGAGGGTACTGAAGGACAGGTTTGGGGTCTTAAAGAATTGGATGGTGTTCTTTTTTGTGGACATGATCGGGGTACATTTATTATTGATAAGCAAGGAAGTGTAAGTCGTATTTCTTCTGTTCAAGGCGCTTGGGATTTTAAGATAATCCCAGACAATCCAAATCTCATCATACAGGGTAATTACAATGGGTTGTATGTTCTACAAAATAAAAATGGGGTATGGTCGATGCGGAACAAAATTGAAGGCTTTGATACCTCCACGAGGTATTTTGAATTTCTTGAAGACCGAAATTTAGTCGTTAGTCATGAGTACAAGGGCATTTACTATTTGAGTATTGACGACTCATATTCAGCAATAAAGACAATATCCAGAGATAGCTTAGGAGAGGCTGTAAATTCCAGTATTGTAAAGTATAAGGACCGTATCTATTTTGGTTCCAATAGCGGCATTTATAAGTATAATCAAATTGTAAGGAGGTTTGAATATGATTCGTTGTTTTCAAAATTAATGGCATATTCTCCATATGTTTCGGGTAAACTGATGGTAACTGATGATGGATCAAAATTATGGTATGCTTCAGAAAATGGTTTTAGTTGTATAGAACCAGATAATTTAACAGGAGACATAACCATATCAAACTTGGCATTACCTTTAAACAAAAGGGCTACTAAATCTGGATATGAGCACATTCTTGAATTGTCAGAAAGCAGATATTTAATTGGCACTACTGAAGGATATTTAACAATAGATACCTCGTTGGGTCAAATAGGTGAAACTAATGTAGTCATAGATGCTATAGTTACCAATGTGCTGGGTGAATCTTCACGCCAAGTGGATTTTACAAAGGGGATCGAGTTTTCAGGTGATAGTAACTCTTTTGAGTTTTCATTTTATACTCCTGTTTATGATATTTTCGCGCACGCCCAATTCAGTTATAGGTTAGTAGGATATTATGATGAGTGGACCTCTTGGAGTGAAATATCAACTGCTTCTTTTGAAAATTTGTCCTTTGGGAAGTACCAATTTGAAGTACGATCAAAGATTGGTAATCAAATAAATAATAAAATTGCTTCGTATCAATTTACTATTTTAAAACCTTGGTATTTGAGTCACATGGCTATAATAGGTTATTTGATATTGACGCTAGTTATAGGCTTTATTATTCACAGCATGTATAGAGGGTATTATAAAAAGCAAAGACGACGTTTAATAATTGCCAAAGAAAGGGAGCTTGAGATTAAAGAATTGGAATCTCAACAACAGATTATGCAATTTAGAAATGAAAATTTACAACTAGACATAGAAAATAAAAATAGAGAACTTGGACTGTCAACCATGAACCTGATCCAAAAGAACGAGGTTTTAAATGATATTAAAAATCAACTTGGTAAAGTGAATTCTTTGAAAGATATTAAGGATGTTGTGCGGTTAATAAACCGGCAGTTAAATACAACAGCGGATTGGAAGGTATTTGAAGAAGCCTTTAATAATGCAGATAAGGAATTTTTAAAGAGTGTTAAATCTAAGCACCCTAATCTTACATCTAATGACCTGCGTTTATGTGCTTATTTACGCTTAAACTTATCCTCAAAAGAAATTGCACCTTTATTGAATATTAGCCATAAAAGTGTGGAAGTTAAGCGTTATAGGTTGCGAAAGAAGATGTCTTTAGAGCACGATGTAAATCTTACAGATTATATTCTTCAAATCTAAAACCTATACAACTTGAATTATCACCTATACAAAAACACTACATTTAAGTTAAGGCAGTAACTACAACGTTGTAGTAGTGTATTTTTAAGTTAAGCTAATGTTAATGTTTTCAGGCCTTTGATTACGAAATCCGTAATAAAGCCCCTTTTATTTTGCGTTGTATAATAATTGTATAGACCAAAAATGAGGAATTAACAATGTAGTGATATAGTTTTAAAAGATTTTTAAGATTAATTATATGAACTCAAAATTATTAGGCCTTTTACTGGTGATGTTCTGTTGGGGATTAACAGCACAGAATGTTACAGTAACTGGTACAGTAACAGATGCCACTACTGGACAACCGCTTCCAGGAGTAAACATTATTGTAAAAAACACTACTAAGGGTACCTCAACCGATTTTGATGGTAATTATGTGTTAGAAGATGTTTCTGTTAATTCGACTTTAGTGATATCGTATTTAGGTTTCAGGACCAAGGAGGTAACAGTCTTGAATGCTGATCGATTGGATATTGTTTTGGAAGAAGATGCGGAGGCACTAAACGAAATAGTTGTCATAGGTTATGGAACTCAAACCAAGAAAGAAGTTACCGGGGCAGTTTCAGTAGTGTCCAGTGAAACAATAGATGAGTTAAAACCAACGCGAGTCGAACAAGCACTGCAAGGTCAAGTCACTGGTGTAAATATTACCTCCACATCTGGTTCTCCGGGTGCAGGATTAACCATCAATATTCGTGGTATTTCAACCAATGGAGATAATAGACCGCTAATCTTAGTTGATGGGAATGTTATCGAAGACCTGAGTGTTCTTAACCCAGCAGATATTGAAAGTGTCAATGTATTGAAAGATGCAACAGCTGGTATCTATGGTGTGAGAGCCGCTAACGGGGTTATTCTTATAAAAACAAAAACTGGTAGAAAAAGCATGCCGCTTCAAGTGGACATTAATGTTTGGGGTGGAGTGCAGGAAACAACCAGAGAGATACCGGTTCTAAATGCCACAGAGTACGCTCTGTATACAAATGAAGCCTACGCAGCTGATGGTCAACCACCAAGATTTCCAGATGTGTCAGGTCTTGGTCAAGGAACCAATTGGCAACGCGAGGTGTTTCAAACAGCACCAATCGCAAATACATCCTTAAATATGCGTGGTGGTGGTGAAAAGTCGACTTATGCCTATGGAACCTCATTCTTTACTCAAGACGGTATTGTTGGAGGAAGTAAATCCAACTTCACTCGTTTGACGCAAAGTTTAAATTATAGTTATGACATTCTTGAGAACCTTAAAGCCAATGCTGGGATAATTTGGAACTATACTAATAAAAATAATCTCAGTGAAAACGCTATTGGGTCTGTCTTGTATAATGCCTTAAATATGGATCCAACACTTCCTGTTAGACAGGAGAATGGAGCATACACTCTTGCTGAGGGCTTAGGGAATGAGGTAATCAATCCACTAGCGCAAATTAATGATACCTATAACCGGACTCAAACCAATAGAATCTCAGGTGTAGGTGGATTGCAGTATAACTTCTTGGATTACTTTACAGCTCAAACTAACATTCAGTTTAATTATTCTGAAGTGACCAATAAGGTCTTTAGACCAGAGCGCAATTATGGTAGTGGAAAGGTCTTTAATGTTGATCGGAACGAATTGTCTGATTTCAAGGATATTTTTAAGGATTATACTTTTGATGCTTTCTTAAAGTACGAACGTATTTTTGACGATACGCATAACCTCAAGGTACTATTGGGTATGTCTGTATTTAGAACCCAAGGATTTTTCAGCGGTTTAATAGGATTTGATATACCTGGGAACACTGTGGCTAATGCTAGCATTGAAAATGCTGCTGAGGTTCAGCGTCGATTTAGAAATTTACCCGAAGATCCATTTTTTGATAGCAGACTCCTCTCTTATTTTGCAAGAGTCCAGTATGATTATAAAGGTAAGTACTTGTTCTCTGCTTTGATTAGACGTGATGGTTCAACGGCCTTTGGTCCTAACAATCGCTTTGGATACTTCCCATCGTTCTCAGCAGGTTGGGTGATGTCAGACGAATCTTTTATGAGCGACAGTAATTTCTTCGACTTCATGAAATTGAGAGCATCATATGGTATACTTGGTAATGACAGAATTGCTGCTTTTGCATTTTCATCCAATTTAGACGGAGAAGCGACCTATGTATTAAATGGTCAAATTGTTAATGGACAAGCTACGGGATTGGTTGCTAATCCAGATATAAGATGGGAGCAACAGCAAACCTTTGACGTTGGTCTGGACACAAGATTTTTCCAAAACAAGTTTGATATAACTATGGATTATTACATCCGTAGAACTGTAGACTTATTATTTCAACCACAAGTTAGTGGAACTCTAGGCGCAAGTGCTCCAGGAGCAGGACCACCAATAATTAATGCGGGGACTATAGAGAACCAAGGTTTTGAATTTGCTATTGGTTATTCCGAAGATTTTAATGATGACTTTAAAATGTCATTA
Source organism: Winogradskyella aurantiaca (assembly GCF_003362725.1). GTDB lineage: Bacteria > Bacteroidota > Bacteroidia > Flavobacteriales > Flavobacteriaceae > Winogradskyella_A > Winogradskyella_A aurantiaca. Next base: position 281,917 of record NZ_QKTV01000004.1, on the reverse strand, counting down.
CGTTATAATTTGACCACCATTAGCAATGAGGTAACTCGTGTAAATGCTGAGGGAGATTTTATAGCCGCCGGGAACTTCAACGTAGGGCAAGACCCAATTGCTAGAATGGAAGTTGGTCAACCTATAGGTTATTTCAGAGGATTTAGAACTGCAGGAATATACCAAAATCAAGAGCAGGTGGATAACTCTGTAACTATAAATGATAATGTTAAACCAGGAGATCTCATATTCGTGGATCTAAATAATGACGGCGTTATCGATGACAATGATAGAACGTATGTAGGGGATCCTATTCCTGATTTAACTATGGGATTCAATTTTAATTTTGAATTCAAGAATTTTGATTTAATTGGTTACGTATTTTCCCAAATCGGTAACGATATTGTTAGAAACTACGAGCGTTTTCAGCCAAATACAAATAGATCGGTCTATTATTTAGACCGTTGGACAGGAGAAGGTACCTCTAATTCGTTTCCTAGGGCTACAATTGGAGCCAATTCCAACAATTTGTTCTCTGATTTCTTCGTTGAAGATGGTTCATTTGTAAGAATGCAGAATTTACAGTTAGGATACAGTTTATCTGATTCTTCCTTAGAGGATTCTACAATCTCAAAATTGAGATTTTATGTGTCCGTTCAAAATCTATTTACATTAACAAAATATCAAGGATATGACCCTACAACAAGTAGTGGTGGTGCTATAGGCGCCGGAATTGACAATGGATTTTATCCAAATCCCCGTCAATGGTTGTTAGGTGTTAACTTAAAATTTTAATTCAAAATGAAGACGAGAATAACATATCTAATCGCGGCAATGTTTTTGATTGCCTCTTGTAGCGACAGTTTTGTAGATGTTGATCCACAATTTCCAAGTTCAGAAACCTTCTTTAACTCGGAGCAGGATTACCAGAATGCATTAATTGGAGCATATGATCTATTACAAACTACCTATCTCAATGTAATGTTAGGCGATATCGCCTCTAATAATACGCTCGCCGGTGGTGAAAGTGCTAATGATACTCCAGGTATTCAGGAAATTGATGACATGATTCATACGGATGAGAATCAGCAGTTACGAGATATATGGGGATGGATGTTCGCTGGTGTTAACCGGGCTAACTTTATCATGGAGTTTCAAGATAAGACTGATTTTGAGGGTAAAGAGAATGTCATTGCACAGACGCGTTTTTTGAGAGCTTATTATTATTTCGAATTGGTTAAATTCTTTGGTGATGTGCCTCTTGTAGTCGATAAGCGTGTTGTCTTTGGTGAACAATTTGATCTTGTTCGAAACCCAAAAGCCGAAGTGTATGCGCAAATTGAGGCTGATCTAATTTATGCTGAAGCGAACATGCCTTATGTCCAAACGGATGTGGGTCGGGCTACTAAAGGCTCTGCTCAGGCATTATTAGGAAAGGTATATATCTATCAAGAGAAATTTTCGGAAGCTGCTACTGTATTGGAGGACCTTATTAATAATGGGCCTTACCAATTACTTTCCGATTACAGTACAATGTTCGAAAATGATAATGAAAACAATGTAGAATCTGTTTTTGAAGTTCAATATACAGATGAGGAAGGCGCAGGATTTGGTTGTCTACAATGTAGTGAAGGAAATATTGCTGTAGGCTTTAATGGAATCAGAAATTATTCAGGACCATTATTTGAATCTGGTTTTAGTTTTAATGTACCTACCCAAAACGCCTATGATGCCTTCGAGCTTGGGGACAACAGACGCGATATAGCAATTTTAAATATTGATGCGTGGGCAGCAGAAACTGGAGCAACGTTTAGTACTGGTCATGAGCACACAGGATATTTTAACAGAAAATATATTGCAAGACAAGAAGGTGATTTAAATACACCAGATGCCAACCTTACTAATCCTAATAACTACCGCGCAATACGTTTTGCTGAGGTTTTACTCTTAGCTGCTGAGGCTTTAAATAGAGGTGGTATTAGTGATTCTAGAGCGTTGGAATATTTAAACCGTGTGAGAGAACGCGCATTTGGAAATTCGGATAGCAATCTTAATGTAGTAGGTAACGCTTTAACGAACGCTATCTATCGAGAACGTCGTGTAGAATTGGTAGGGGAAGGCCATCATTTCTTTGATTTGGTGAGAACTGGAAGAGCAGCTAATGCCATTCCAGGGTTTACACCAGGTAAGAATGAGCTTTTTCCAATTCCAAGAATAGAAATTGAATTAGCAGGCAATAATTGGGAACAGAATCCAGGATATTAAAAAAAGAATGATGAAAAGAATAACATATTTTATTGCCTTTTTAGGTTTAATCCTACTGGCAGGATGCGACAGCGAAGACCGTTCTACTGATTTCATTAATAGCGTAGAAGCACCATCTAATGTAGATGTTTTATTCAGGGTAGTACCTGATAATACAGGATTGGTATTTATTAACCCTAGCGCAGAAAACGCGGCCAAATTTGATATTGATTTTGGTGATGGTTCTGAAATGGAAACCCTCAACACAGGAAATACAGCCCTTCATGTTTATGAGGAGGGTGTTTATACGGTGGTTCTTACGGCAACCGGTATAAATGGACTGACAACTCGATTAGAACGCGAATTGGTAGTGGCCTTTATTCCACCACAGAATTTAGAGGTGGTTTTAGAGAACATTCCAGGAGTATCCAAGACCGTTAGAGTAAGCGCAACAGCTGATTTTGGAATTTTTTACGAAGTTGATTTTGGTGATGGGTCCGATATTCAAAGTGCGAATATGGGGGATGAAATCATCTATGAGTATGCTGCAGGAGGGTTCTATAATGTTGTAGTAACAGCTTACAGTGCTGCTGAAGAGACCACAGTTTATGAAGAGAACTTTGAGGTTATTGAAATTAATGAACCTTTGGAAGCAGCACCTAATCCAACTGCCCAACCTGATGATGTTATTGCTATATATAGTGACTCTTATACACCAATAACCACTAACGAATTCCCAACGGAATGGTCCGATTCTGGATTTGAAGAAATTCAAATCGATGGTAATAATACCATTAAGTACACAGAAATGGCATTTACAGGTATTGTGACAGACTATGGAAATCCTACAGACCTAACGGGAATGGATTTTGTACATTTTGATTACTGGACTACAGATGCTACTACCTTAGGATTTAAAATTGTAAATACAGCAGTAGATCCAGTTGAAGAAGATATTATTGCTGTTGATGAAGTGGTTCAAAATGAATGGGTAAGTGTGGTTTTCTCACTTGATGATTATGATATGGATCGGTCTCAAGTAACCCAATTACTATTTGATGCTCTTGGGAATCGAGCAACTATTTTTATTGATAACCTATATTTCTCAAGAGAACCAACAGGACCTCCATTTGATGATGGTCTTTTAGAAAATGGTGATTTTGAATTGGGTGCTGATCCTTGGATTGTTGGAGTGGATGACAATGCCCCGGCTCCAGTGGTGACTGTTGGGGGTAATACCTACTACTCAGTTGACGTAACATCAGCTGGTCAGCCTTTCTCAGTAAATGTTAGTCAGAAATTGGAAATTATCGAGGGTGAAACCTACGTGCTAACGTTTGACGCCTGGTCCAATGTTGATCGATCAATTATCGCAGGAATTGGATTAAGTGGTGGTGATTTTTCTAATAACAGTGAACCTGTTAATATCACAACTAATGTCACAAACTATAGTTTAACCTTGACCGCTGGCGGTTTTGGAGCGCCAGACGCTAGAGTATTATTCGATGTTGGTGCTGAAGTTGGAGTAGTAAATATTGATAATGTGTCACTTAAGGTTTTTGTAGATAATCTCTTAGTTAACGGAGATTTTGAAGCAGGAGCAGACCCTTGGATTGTTGGTGTGGATGATACTGCCCCGGCTCCCGTAGTTACAGTTGGTGGAAACACGTATTATTCAGTTGATGTGACGTCTGCAGGTCAACCATTTTCAGTGAATGTTAGCCAAAAGCTAGAAATCATTCAAGGTGAAACCTATACCCTAACGTTTGATGCCTGGTCCGATGTCAATAGGTCCATTATTGCAGGTATTGGATTAAGTGGTGGTGATTTCTCCAATAATAGTGAACCAGTAAATATTACACCTACAGTTACCAATTATACTCTTACTCTCCCAGCCGATGGGTTTGGTGCACCAGATGCACGCGTCCTTTTTGATGTTGGGGCCGAAGTAGGGATGGTTAATATTGATAATGTCGTATTGTCAATCAACTAAGTTTAATCAAAAGAGATTATCATTTTAACACGTTTAACATGAGAAAATTAAATATAATATTAAGTAGTTTATTTTTGTTAATTCTAGTCACGGGTTGTCAAGATGAAGACAAAACTTTTGGACCTGTAACAACACCTACCAATTTACAATTGGACGTTCAAATTGTGGGTCAGGATGACGAGAACCCATTCGGTGATGGTTCTGGTGTGGTCAATTTTGAATTATCAGCAGACAATGCATTGGCTTATAGATTCACATTTGGTGATGGTTCTGGCATGCAATTAGCAGATAATGGCGAAATTAGCCATAGATACGTGGTTCAGGGTGTTAACACCTATGTTGTTACAGCTATTGCATCAGGGACTGGAGGCATAACATCCTCCGAAACTTTTGAGGTTACTGTATTTAGTGCTTTCGATGATGTTGAGGCCCGTTCATTTTTAACAGGAGCACCTCTAACCCAAGATGAAGATGGCAATGATATTATTGATGTGGACGAGCCATACTCAAAGACATGGTACGTTGCTTCGGCCGCTAATGGACACCTTGGTGTTGGACCTTCTGAGGCATTTGATATTGAGATTAATGGACAGCCCTCTCAGTTTTATTTCCCTGCCTTTTTCGCGGCTCCCCCGGGAACATACTGTGGCGAGCCGGGTGAAGATCTGCATTGCTTTTATACAGATGAATTAACATTCACTTTATTACCAGATGGTAACGTACTAACCTATGTACTCAACAATAACGGTGAGACGTTTATCAATGGTGGCCATACTGGCATTGTTGGTGGTGGAGATGAAGGATGTTACGAGTTTGATACCTCTGGCACAAGCATAGTGGGCTTATCACCTTCAGCAATTGATTGGAGTCAATTACCTGAAGATGCGACATTGGTTCCTAGAGAAACAAGACTTCTATTTAGCGGAGATAATTTCATGAGCTATTACGTTACAGCCTCTGAATATGAAATTCTTGAAATTTCAAATGATGAATTATGGGTGCGTTGCGATGATGGAATCGATGGTAATTTGGCCTGGTATTTCAGATTTTCAACAACACCGGCATCTTGTGATTAAATTGTCAAATCCTTAAAAAAACAAGACTTATATTATGTATAAGTTATTCTTATGTGGGAATACCTGATAAATACATAAATTGAAGAACACTTAATTAATCCTCCAAGCAAAAAAATTAATATGAAAAAACTTCTTCTAATACTCCCCCTATTAGTTTTTGTCACTGTTGCAAGTGCACAGAAGAATATGGTTAAAGTGGTATCTGACCCTAGTGGCCATAGACTTGTAGTAGATGGGAAAGACTTTATGATTAATGGTATGAATTGGGATTATATCCCTATTGGAACCAATACAGTTGATGCTCAGTTTTGGAAAAAATCTGACGATGTTATTAAAGCAGGTCTGGATACAGAAATGTCCTTATTAAAAAATATGGGAGTTAATGTAGTTCGCCAATACACTGGAGTACCAGCAAGATGGATCAAATACATTTATGAGGAATACGGCATATACACCATGTTAAATCATTCGTTTGGTAGATACGGCCTTACTATTGATGGTGTTTGGACTCCTGTGACTATTTACGACGATCAGAAAACAATGGATTTGTTAATGAACGACATGAAGGAGTTGGCCTTAGCCTATAAAGATACACCTGGATTATTGATGTACCTTTTAGGAAATGAGAATAACTACGGTTTATTCTGGCAGGGTGCCGAAACCGAAGATTTTCCTGATGATGAAGAGGAAAAAGCTTTTATAGGTGAGAAACGTGGTCGCCCTATGTACAAATTAATGAATGAGGCAGCAGTGGCCATGAAGGCAATTGACAACTCACATCCCGTAGCTATATGTAACGGGGATGTTCTTTTTATAGATATTATAGCTGAGGAGTGTCCAGACGTCGATATTTATGGAACTAATACTTACCGTGGGGTCTCATTTGGTGACATGTTTGATGTGGTAAAAGAAAAATTGGATATGCCACTTATGTTTACTGAGTTTGGGGCTGATGCTTACAATGCAAAAGAGAACAAAGAAGATCAAAAAGCACAGGCCTACTACATGGTGGGAAATTGGAAGGAAATATACCAGAATGCTGCTGGATTAGGAAAAGCAGGAAATTCCATAGGTGGTTTTACCTTTCAATTTAGCGACGGCTGGTGGAAATTTGGATTTGATGACCGCGAAAATGCAGATAGACATGATAATAATGCGTCATGGGCCAATGGTGGTTATCCAATAGATTTAGTACCAGGCGAAAACAATATGAATGAAGAGTGGTTTGGGGTTTGTGCCAAAGGGCCAACGAATTCCAGAGGTCTTTATGAACTTTTTCCCAGAGCGGCATATTATGCTTTGCAGGAAGCACATAAATTAAATCCTTATGAAGATGGAGTGACCAATGAGTTCATTGAGAATTATTTTAAGAATATTAATCTCATGGACGCGGTTTTGAAGGCACGCGGCGATAAGGCCGCGTTAGAAGGCAACGACTCAAAATTAATTAGGCTTAGTCAGTTTACGGCTAAGCTTACTACATTTAATACTGGTGGTTCGCTTATCACAACGCCAGATAACCCTGATCCTAATAGAGATGTATTTCCAAATCAATTAGGATTTGATCATATGCAGTCCTTTTTTGTTGGGGTTGAAGCAAACCCTGCTGAAAATCTACGGGCCAATATGGTGGTTAACTTCATCAATAATGTGGCTCAAAATCCCATTGATGAGATATTTTACGAAAATAGAGCACGTATTGTTACCATTGAGACCGATCAAGGAGAAGTGACCCTCCAGGATGTTAATAATGTTAATATTTATCAAGCAGACCTCGAGTGGGATGCTAAAGACTTTAATCTTAAATACTTCTACAGAACGGGTCACTATCACTGGGGATATGAAGGAGACTTTTTTGGTTTGTATCCAGAGGCTAATTATGGTCCAAATCTCGATATTTATGGGGGTGAAATTAATGGAGCAGAGTTAACCGGAAAACGGGCATTAGATGGCTTTAAATTTGCCTATGGTCCGCAATTATGGTGGGGTGCCAATCCAACCTGGTTTTTAAAGTACCATAAGAAACATGGGAAATTTGATATTGCTGCTATCTACAATAGAGACGTAGATACAAGAGTTCGTCTTGATGAAAATGGAAGACGATTGTTAGATCCAAATCAAACACGTTCTGGTATTATTCCACCCTGGCCTCAAGAACGGGCAACTGTGGCAGTTAATAGAGAATTTGGCAAGGTAGGAATAACCCTTGGTGGGATTTGGTCTGGTAGCCCAGTTAATGGAATTAGCTATCAGGATGTTGATGCTAGCGGCAATGTGGTTGAAGACCGTATCCAGTCGAAGGACAATTGGGGAGGTAAAGCCAAAATAACCTATGAAGGTGGAAAATTCAATTGGTATGCACAAGGTGGTATTTATGGATTAGTTGCCAATGGAGGGGCCGATGCAACTTTAACTTATACAGGATGGAAGCTAAAAGATACAGGTAGTGGTAACCAAACACACGTTTTAACTGGTTTTACCTATTCTTTTGATAATTTTCAAATAGCTCCAAATTTCATGTATCAAAAGCCCTTAGTAGCTGCTATGCCTCAGGGGATTAACCCACCGGGAAGATTGCGTAATATTTTGGATGATCCCTTTTCTGTGAGAGGTAATCGCGAAACAACGGCAGCTGAATTGCTTTTGACATTTGATCCAACCCCTGGGACATGGATGTATCAATGGGATAACAGTCGTTCTGAGGATGCAAAATTCGCAATGAATCTTGGTTTCGTTTACAGACATTTACCTACCACAATGGATGCACATATCGGTTTCCTTGCCGATCGTACCATTTTTGCTTTTGCTAATTCAACTCCAGCTCAAGATTTGTGGGAAGTACATTCTAGGATGGTATCTAAACTAAGCCCAGACCTAGGAATTATTGGAAACTTATATTTTGGTAATGGACAGGCCAACGGTGATAGCCCAAGAACTATTAACCGATTTGGATTTAATGTAGAATCGCTCTACAAACAAATGCGTTTAAATGCCCATGTTAAAGTCAACGATTGGGGACCTTACGATTACCATAGAGATTTCAACTTAACATTTCCCCTGCAACTTATGTTAGATTTGTCCACTTCAATTGGGAAGCCAGACTGGTTTATTTTGCCAAGTACCACTATTGGACTTAGAGGGACATGGAGATCATTGGATGAATTTTCTAATAGATACTTACCAACGGCAGTACCACCAGATACATTTCCTCCAGTACCACCACTTAGCCCGGTTGGATTTCCAAATGGTTCGGAGTGGGAAATTAGAACCTACATTCACATAAATATTGGACGATAAAAAAATTAGCAATGAAAGAAATAGTAAAGATATCAGGACTTAAAGTTGGTTTTTTAGCAATGGCATTGTTAATGTTATTGTCTTGTGAGCGTGAAATTTCAGATCAAGCCGTACCTGCTAGTTTTTCTAGAGAGGGACGTGTGTTTATAGATAATTTTGTTGGTATGGGTGAAGACTTTTACCTTCCATTTGCTGATTCCTATTTTGAAGCCTTTTCAAGAGATCAAAGTGAAGGCTTTGAGAGTTCTGCATCATATCGAGTTGATGTGCCAAATCCAGATAATGCCTCAGGGACCTATGCTGGGGCTATTTTAAGAATAGATGGTGCTGGTCGAGATTTGAGTGGGTTTGACGCACTGACCTTTTATGCTAGGGCTTCTCGAGGAGTTATTTTTGATGAGGTTGGTTTTGGTCAGGATTTTAATTCTAACACCTATCAAGTGAATGCAGGTCCATTATCTGTTAGTACACAATGGACTAAATATACAATCCCTTTACCGGACGCATCCAAGCTAACACAAGAGAGAGGTATGTTTTGGTACTCAGGTGGAACGCGAGACAATGGTGGGGCAGGATATACCATCTGGTTTGATGACATTCAGTTTGAGAAATTGGGTACAATTGCACAACCTAGACCAAAAATATTTAGAGGTCAGGATTTGATTGAACAAACATTTATTGGCTCGAGCAGACAGGTCGATGGTTTGGAGGAAACATTTAATCTGGCGAATGGTCAGGATATTACTGTTTTTCCGTTCCCTGCTTATTATGAATTTTCATCTTCAAATACTTCAGTGGCTAATGTTGATTCTAACGGAACTATAAGTATTTCAGGAACTGGTACAACAGTTATAACGGCAACGATCAATGGGCTTGAAGCAGAGGGTTCCCTAACTTTGGAATCGCTGGGTGAATTTGTTCATGCTCCAGCGCCAGATCGGAATCCGGATAATGTTATTTCAGTTTTTAGTGATGCCTATACTAATGTACCTGTAGACTATTACAATGGGTTCTTTGCCCCATTTCAGACTACTCAAGGTGGGGCGCCTCCACTGACAATCAATGGAGAACAAGTCATTAATTATACCGAGCTGAACTTCGTTGGTATTGGAACATTCTTAAATGTTGCTCCAATAAATACGAATCAAATGACTCATGTTCATGTTGATATCAATGTTCAGGAGGAAATTGAGCCAAGTGATTTTATTAGATTACAAATACTTAATGATGTTGGTACCGATGATGAGTTATCAGGGGATTACACTATTACTGCTTCTGAATTAGCAACTAATGAATGGAAAGGGTTTGATATTCCACTTGGCAATTTTAGCGGATTGACAGAAAGGGATGCGGTTGGTTTATTTTTCTTTATTTCTGATGCTACTATTACAAACATATATACAGATAATATCTATTATTATCAGGAAGTATTGGACCCAACACCAAATGTTGATGATTCAGCCGCCACACAAGCAGAGCTTCCTCTAGGATTTGAGTCTACAAATGTGACCTATAATTTTGTAGCATTCGAAGGTGCCGAATCGGCTATTGAAGCGAATCCTGATCAGTCAGGTCTTAATCCAACGGCCACAATAATGAGGACAACTAAAACCAATGGGGCGCAGTTCTTTGCTGGTACCTTCTTGGATCTAGATGCGCCAATTGACTTTAGCAGTTCACAGAAATTAAGAGTAAAAGTATGGTCCCCCAAGGCAAATATTCCTGTTAGGTTCGCATTAGAAACTGCTGGTGGAGGCAATCAGGTCTTCGTTGACGCTAATGTTCCGGTGGCTAATGAATGGGTGGAATTGGAGTTTGATTTCGGTCCAGTATATAATCCTGAATTGGATTATCAACGATTTATCACCTTCTTCGAGTTCATAGATGGGGTAGCCGGGGATGGAAGCACTTATTATTTTGATGATATACAAGTCTTAAATGATTAAAGCAATGAAAAGAAAAATGAAATTTATGAAAATGAAGAAATTCAATATGGCCTTGATTGCGGCTATTGGATTGGTCTTTTTGACCGTTGGATGTAATACAGACGAGAACCAACAAGTAATTAACCATTATACAAATCTTGTTTTAGATGAAGGTTTTGGGGCTAATGGTTCCCCGGATTCAGAGTTGTGGAATTTTGATATAGGAAATGGAGCTGCAGAAGGTATCCCGGGTTGGGGTAACAATGAACAACAATACTATACAGATAGACCGGAGAATGTCATCGTAGAAGATGGTGTGCTAAAAATTATCGCTAGACGTGAGCAATTTGAGGGCTCACCATATACCTCTGCGAGAATTCAAACTAAGAATAAATTTCAACGTCAGTACGGAAGATTTGAGGCACGAATTAAATTACCATGGGGTCAAGGCTTATGGCCAGCGTTCTGGATGTTAGGTGATGATCAAGGCGGAACCGAGATTTGGCCACAGATTGGAGAAATAGATGTTATGGAAATGCGGGGGCAGGAACCAACGATTACCCATGGAAGTGTTCATGGGCCAGGGTATTCTGGAGGAAATGCGGTGACCAAATCTTATGATCTAGTCGATGATAGGCTTGATACTGGATTCCATGTATTCGGTGTAGAATGGGGGCCAAACTTTATCAACTATTATATAGATGATGTTCTTTATAATCAAATAACTCCTGAGGATGTAGATGGTGAGTGGGTATTTGATGATGAATTCTATATCATCCTAAATGTAGCCGTTGGAGGTACGTTTGTTGGGTCAGTTGGAGCTGACACGGTTTTTCCTCAAACAATGGAAGTAGATTACGTACGCGTCTATAACTAAAATAGTGTAAATACCTACTAAACCTATCAGGACGGGTCCTTCTCGATCTTGATAGGCCTTTTTCCCAAACTGAGTTTTTTAAAAATGATGAATGATATTCTTTTGACCAATGTCAAGGAAACAATAACAGATGTTACTATGGAGAGTCAATTATCCAAAGTTAAAATTAACGGTGAGGATTTTTTTAAAATTACTCATGTCGATGAAATGAGAACATTCTTGATGAGTATCGTAAGTGATTCTAATCATTGGATGTTTATAGGAAGTAATGGGGCATTATCCGCTGGTCGTAAAAACAGTGATTATTCCTTCTTTCCATACTACACTGACGACAAGATTTTAGAAGCTGTTGAAACCACTGGTAGTAAGACACTGATAAGAACAAGTCATCATGATTCCACAATGATATGGGAACCCTTTTCAGTACGGACCGAAAATAACTTTGACATCACCAGAAACCTTTATAAGAATGTTTTTGGAAATAAAGTTCGATTCGAAGAGGTTAATCAAACGCTTGGATTAGCATTTGTTTATGAGTGGAATTCTAGTGAAACCTTTGGGTTTATTCGAAAAGCGGAATTGAACAATCTGGATGATATCTCCAAAGACATAAGCATCCTTGACGGAATTCAGAATATTATGCCTTATGGGGTTTCAGAAAATCTTCAGGTACAAAGAAGCAATCTTGTAGATGCCTATAAGCGCAGTGAGTTAGTACCTTCAGTTGGACTAGGGGTATTTGCCCTAAGTTCTATTATCGTCGATAAGGCTGAACCTAGTGAGGCATTGAAGGCTAATGTGGCATGGCATCGAGGGATGCCAAATCCTACTTATTTGCTATCATCACTTCAGGTAGATCAATTTAGGCATAGTGGTGAAGTTAATTTGGAAGTCGATGTAAAAGCAGAAAAAGGAGCTTTTTTAGTACAGTCTTCGTTCAATTTATCTAATAAACAGGTTAAAAGTTGGATGATTGGAGCCGATGTTAACAAGGACCAGTCGGCAATTGCCAGTTTAATTCAAGTTTTAAAGTCCAATGATGCCATTGAGGATCAAATAAAAAACGAGATCGAACAAGGTACTGAGCGTCTAAAACAGCTAGTAGCGTCATCTGATGGAATACAATACTCTGCAGACAGATTGAGAGATACCAGACACTATGCGAATACACTTTTCAATATAATGAGAGGGGGTATTTTTGATTTTAACTATTATATAGAATCCTGGGACTTTAAAAGATATATCGCTAAAGCAAACAAAACGGTTTTTGAAAATCAGAAAGCGTTTTTATCTGACCTCCCAATTACCTTCACACTTCAGGAATTGTTATCAAAAACAAAGGCTATTATCGATCCTGATTTTAAGAGATTATGCTTCGAATACCTTCCTTTAAAATTTAGTAGACGCCACGGAGATCCATCACGTCCATGGAATAAGTTTTCTATAAATACTAAGGATGAAATAGATGGGTCTAAGGTTTTGGATTATGAGGGTAATTGGCGTGATATTTTTCAAAACTGGGAAGCTTTGGCGCATTCGTTTCCTCAATTTGTTGAGGGCATGATTCACAAGTTTTTAAATGCTACAACATTTGATGGATACAATCCTTACCGGGTGACGAAAGATGGTTTTGACTGGGAGATTATTGAGGAGCATGATCCATGGTCATACATTGGTTATTGGGGTGATCATCAAATTATATACTTGTTGAAGTTTTTGGAGATAATTAAGGACCGACATAAGGACAAACTTACCAGCTATTTTAGTCAAGATATCTTTGTTTATGCCAATGTTCCTTATAAGATAAAGTCTTTTGAAGATCTGCTTAAAAATCCAAAAGATACTATTGAGTTTGACTATAAATTGGATTTAGAGATTCGTAGCAACAGAGATAGTATTGGGGCTGATGGTGCACTTCTTGTTAATCAATCCAAAGATATTCATAGAGTCAACTTTATAGAAAAGATACTAGCAACGGTTCTGGCTAAAACCTCCAACTTAATTTTAGAAGGAGGTATATGGATGAATACCCAGCGCCCAGAATGGAATGATGCCAATAATGCTTTAGTCGGTAATGGGGTCTCTATGGTTACCCTTTGTTATTTGAGACGCTTTATGGCATACATGAAGGACTTATTAGCAGATGTTGAAGTAACATCAGTTATGATAAGTACAGAATTAAAACAATTCTATTCAGAAATTCATCAAACCTTAGTCAGTCATCAGGATGTTTTGAATAGAACCATCACAGATGAAGACCGTATGTTAGTGTTAAAGGGTCTTGGTGAGAGTGCATCTAACTATAGAATGGACGTCTATAAGAACCATTTTTCAGGTTCTAAGGAGGCCATAGAATTAAAAGATCTTAGAAACTTTAGTGGGGTATTATTGGAGTATTTGAACCAATCTATTGAGGCCAATAGACGAGAGGACGGCATGTATCATGCCTACAACCTCATGTCGTCTAAAGATAACACTGCTGTAGAAATTGATTATTTGGAAGAAATGCTCGAAGGACAAGTTGCCGTTTTGAGCTCAGGATATTTATCATCTCAGCAAGCACTTGATGCGTTAGATGCTTTAAAGGCAAGCGCTCTTTTCAGACCAGATCAATATAGCTATTTGCTCTACCCAAACAAGCAGTTACCCGGGTTCCTAGAGCGTAATTCTGTAGAAGAATCTGATGTGTTATCATCTCAATTATTACAATCCTTATTATCAGATAATAATCATAGTATTATAAAAAAGGATGTTTTTGGCGGTTTCCATTTTAATGGAAATTTTAATAACGCTAAAGACCTTGAAATAGCCATTGATGCCCTAGCTGGTAGTGATTACCAGCCATTGGCGGTAAAAGAAAGAGATTTGATTCTCAGCATTTTTGAAAAAGTATTTAACCACAAAGCATTTACTGGAAGATCAGGAACTTTTTATGGATATGAAGGACTCGGCTCTATCTACTGGCACATGGTGTCCAAATTATTGCTAGCTGTGCAAGAATGTTGTTTAAGAGCCATAAGAGAAGAGGCTTCAGAGGTTGTTGTTGGTAAATTATTGGAGCATTATTATGAAATCAATGAAGGCATAGGAGTGCATAAACCAGCCTCACTTTATGGTGCATTTCCTACAGACCCGTATTCTCATACACCTTTTACGAAAGGAGCTCAGCAACCGGGCATGACAGGTCAAGTTAAGGAGGATATCCTTTCAAGGATTGGAGAATTAGGTGTTTTTGTTTCTAAGGGCCAGATTAGCTTTAATCCGTGCCTGCTGAGACGAAATGAATTTATACAAGAAGATAAAACGTTTAATTATATCGATGTTAATGGCTCAGAGAAGCAATTGCAATTGAGTTCTGGGATGATGGCTTTTACATATTGTCAGATTCCAGTAATGTACAAGCTAAGTGATGCAGATCAGATCCATATTGTGACCAAAGATCATGAAACCACAATTATTCATGGTCAAACACTTTCTAACGACTTAAGTGATTTGATTTTTAACAGAGGTGGTGAAATTACGCATCTGGTAGTAAATGTTAATGAGACAAAATTGAAATGATGAAATGTAGAGCCTATTTCATACTTGTTAGTTTCCTACTCGTCATGTCCGTAGGCTGCAAAAAACAGAATGAATCCCCAAAAAAAATGCAAATGAAACTAGAAAAGACTGCCGCTGATATTTTAGGTGATTCCAATTACCTAGCTATTTCTTACGGAGGATATAGAGAACGAACTAGAGAGCGTCAACCAACTATTGAGCAGCTTAAGCAAGACATGCATATTCTCCATGCAATGGGTATCCGAATCTTGAGGACCTATAATGTTCAACTTCCTCATGCGGCTAATCTTTTGGAGGCTATAAAGCAAATTAAAATAGAGGATCCCGGATTTGAAATGTATGTAATGCTTGGTGCCTGGATAGACTGTTTAAATGCTTGGACTGATAAGTTACCTGATCATAATGTTGAAAGCCCGGATAATGCCAATGAAATTCAAAGGGCGGTTAACCTGGTAAATAAATATCCCGACATTGTTAAGGTGCTGGCTGTTGGAAATGAAGCTATGGTAAAATGGGCTACCAGCTATTATGTGCAGCCTGGTGTTATTCTTAAATGGGTTAATCACCTCCAGGACTTGAAGTTAAAAGGTGAATTGCCAAAAGATTTGTGGATTACATCTTCCGACGATTTTTCATCTTGGGGTGGTGGTGATACTTCATATCATACTCCAGAATTAGAAGCATTGATAAAGGCTGTGGATTACATCTCTATGCATACATATCCGTACCATAATACACACTATAATCCTGACTTTTGGTTTGTTCCTGATGAACAAGAGGAATTAGATTCTATCCAACAAATCCAAAATGCTATGCTGAGAGCTAAAGACTTTGCCGTCAAACAAGTTGACAGTGTAAGATCTTATATGAAAAGCCTAGGGGTTGACAAGCCAATACACATTGGTGAAACAGGATGGGCAAGTGTATCAACTGGGTATTATGGACCTAAGGGTTCTAAAGCTACAGACGAATATAAGCAAGGCTTGTATTACAGACATATGCGGGAATGGACCAATTCAGTAGGTATTTCTTGTTTTTACTTTGAGGCATTTAATGAAAAGTGGAAGGATGGAAATAATCCTAAAGGCTCAGAAAACCATTTCGGTTTATTCACAATTGAAGCAGAAGCTAAATATCCAATTTGGGATCTTGTGGATAAAAATGTGTTTGATGGATTAACGAGAGATGGAAATAAGATCCGTAAGACCTACAACGGTAATTTAGACAGTTTAATGAAAGAAGTATTGGTTCCACCCAAAGTGGTCGTACAGGAGTAAGGATCAAATAAGATGATAAATGAGATATAGGGTTCAATTAATTAGTCTGGTCATATCATTAGTTATTATGAGTTGTAATGACAGTACACAGGAATTAGAAATAGAGGTTTACGAAACATCAGCTGCTGGTAATAAGTTAACCAGAGTCCAACCTAATACTGAGCAGGAACCTGATCTTATGTTAACACTTAATACGAATAAGACATATCAAACTATTACTGGCTTTGGAGGTGCCTTTACAGAAGCTTCTGCTCATCTCCTCAACCAGTTGAGTACGGAAAACAGAAACGAAATTATTAAAGCCTATTTTTCAAAGGAAGGTTCCAATTATTCGTTAACAAGGACTCATATGAATTCTTGTGATTTTTCAGTGTCTAATTATTCCTATGCTCCGGTTGAAGATGATGTAAAGCTTGAGCATTTCAATATAGACGAAGATAAAGATGATTTAATTCCATTTATAAAAGAAGCACAAGCGGCTTCTGAGGATGGCTTTAGAATTTTTGCATCGCCCTGGACAGCGCCACCATGGATGAAAGATAATAAGAACTATGTTGGTGGTAAATTATTACCAGAGTACAATGATACCTGGGCGTTGTTTTTTTCCAAATATGTTGATGCATACAAAGCAGAAGGTATAGACATTTGGGGGTTTACAGTCATAAATGAACCACTAGGAAACGGAAACAATTGGGAGAGTATGCATTTTACACCTGAAGAGATGACGGATTTTGTATCCAATCATCTAGGTCCTAGGCTTGAAGCCGATGGTAAAGGGGACTTGGTTATTCTAGGGTATGATCAAAATCGTGCCGACTTAAAAGAATGGGTAGACGAAATGTATCGAGACGAGATCTCTTCAAAATATTATGCTGGTACTGCCATTCATTGGTATGAGAGTACCTATGATTATTTCCCCGAAGAGTTACAGTATGCACACCGAAAGGTTCCCAATAAGTATTTAATTCAAACAGAAGCATGTGTGGATGCAGAAGTACCCAAATGGAAAGATGACAATTGGTACTGGAGCAAAGAGGCAACGGATTGGGGTTTCGATTGGGCTCCAGAGGATAAGAAATACTTGCATCCAAAATATGTGCCTGTATACAGATATGCCAGAGATATTATTGGTTGCCTTAATAACTGGGTTGATGGCTGGGTAGATTGGAATATGGTATTAGATCGTCAGGGGGGTCCTAACTGGTTTAAAAATTGGTGTGTAGCACCAGTTATAGTTGATCCAGACGCCGATGAGGTCTACTATACACCGCTTTATTACACCATGACCCATTTTAGCAAATTCATTAGGCCAGGGGCTCAGGTAATTGATATTAGTACTTCTAAAGAATCTAGTTTAATGATTACTGCAGTACAAAATCCTGATGGTTCAATAGCCGTAGTAGTCTTTAACGATAATGAGAATAAAAAAGCATTTCAGCTTAGTCTTAATGGTCAGATTGTGAGTCTAGAAATAGATGCCAAGGCCATACAAACGATAAACATCCCTAAATCGTCCTAAAACTTGATGCAATTAACTAACTAAACTATGTCGCAAATAGAAACAGCTTCCAGAGACAAAGTGCCTGTTGGCCAAAAGGCCGCCTTCGGTGCTGGACACTTTATTCTAAATATTTTACCTGGTACACTAGGTGTATTTATTCAATTTTTTCTTTTAACCGCATGGGGGGTAGACCCTCTTTGGGCTGGATTATTAGGAGGGTTGCCAAGAATTTTCGATTCCATAACAGATCCAATTATGGGCTTCATTTCAGACAATACCAAGTCTAAATGGGGAAGACGAAGACCTTATATTTTTGTTGGGGCAATCATTAGCGGAATTTTGTTTTTCCTGATGTGGCAGATAGATGATAATGCCTCACAATCATACATCATTTGGCATGTGATGGTGTTGCAATTGCTATTCCTTATTGGAAACACAATGTTCGCTACACCCTTAGTTGGACTTGGTTACGAGATGACACCTGATTATAATGAGCGCACACGACTAATGGCGTTCTCAAACACCATGGGACAAATTGCCTGGATGATTGTGCCCTGGTTGTATGTGATAATTCCCGATAGTAACACCTTTAACACACAAACAGAAGGTGTTCGCACCATGGCCTTAATTGTAGGAGCTATGTGTATTGTATTTGGAATATTACCAGCAATTTTTTGTCGAGGAATTGATTCGGCCAACATGGAGAATCGTAAAGAGATTAATTTGAAATCACTGGTCAGTAACCTAAAAGATTTATGGCAGGGTATTTTACAAGTATCCAAAAACAAACCCTTTATGAAACTCTGTGGAGCAACTTTTTTGGTGTTTAATGGGTTCCAGTTAGTAGCTGCTTTTGGTGTTTTTATAATTGTATTTTACATGTATAGCGGGAGCTATGAATTAGCTGGTACATGGCCAGCATGGTTTAATACCATAAATGCAATGATTACAGCATTTATTGTCATTCCTATTATTTCAAGAATGGCCAATAGATGGGGAAAGAAGAACGCATTTATTATTTCAACTGTATTATCAATAATCGGATACGTATTAAAATGGTGGGGCTTTGATAAGGATTTGAATGCACAATTTGCACAAACAAGTTTGGGTCAAAGTTTAAACGCGGGTGTTGGATCTATTTTTGAATCACTTAACCCTGTTTTAGATTCTATAGGGATGTCCTGGTTTAGTATTGATCCAGGTAGCGAAATCCCATGGCTAATATTTGTACCAATCCCGTTGTTCGCTTTTGGAATGGGAGGATTGTTCACACTTATGATGAGTATGACCGCAGACGTCTGTGATTTGGATGAATTGGAAAATGGCATGCCTCGTAAAGAGGGCACCTTTGGTGCCATCTACTGGTTGATGGTAAAAATTGGCCAATCCATTGCGTTGGTGCTTGGTGGGGTTATTTTAAAAATTGTTGGATTTGATCCAAATGTGACGGAACAGTCACTTGAAACTATGAATAATTTAAGAATTGCCGATATCATTGTGCCTTCTTTGACCGCAGCACTTGCGGTTTGGGTTATGTGGAAATACAGCCTCAATGAAGAGCGCGCGCGTGAGATTAAAGCAAAACTAATAGAACGAAGAGGAAAGTTATAATTTAAAAATATGTCTTATAGATACGATCGTTTTTTTAACGAAGAAGTTTTAAAGTTTAAGCAGCAGGGTGCCTTAGACTTATCAGGGTACTCACTAGAAGAGTTAAAAGCATTGTGGAGAAAAACACTGGATTCAGGAATGCATGGTTTGTGTTTTAGTATGTATGAGGATGGGCAAAGCCCAGGCGACGTTATTACTATTGAGCAGGTTGAGAGACGCATTAAAATCATGAAACCTTATACCAAATGGGTACGATCATTTTCTTGTATTGAAGGAAATGAGCATGTACCGAGAATGGCGCATAAACATGGCTTAAAGACTATGGTTGGAGCCTGGTTAGGTGACGATATGGAGGATAATGAAAAGGAAATTGAGGGTTTAATACAACTAGCGCGTGAGGGTGTTGTGGATATTGCTGCTGTTGGAAATGAGGTGTTGTACCGAAACGATTTAACTCTGGAACAATTACTAGGATATATTCAAAGGGTTAAAGATGCCATTCCTGGGATTCCTGTTGGTTATGTAGATGCCTATTATGAATTCTCTGCGCATCCCGAATTGGTTGAGATCAGTGATGTGATTTTGAGTAATTGCTACCCTTTTTGGGAGGGTTGTCCTATAGAGTACTCCTTGAACCATATGCAGAATATGTTTGCACAGGCGGTCGGAGCTGGAAAAGGTAAAAAGGTAATTATTACGGAAACCGGTTGGCCGAACATGGGTGAAGCATTACGAAGTTCTGAACCTTCAGATGTGAATGCCATGACCTATTTTATAAACACACAGGCCTGGTCCAAAGCAGATGATATTGATATCTTCTATTTTTCGTCATTTGATGAGTCATGGAAGGTAGGCGCTGAAGGTGATGTTGGAGCTTATTGGGGGCTTTGGGACAAGCATGAGGAATTGAAGTTTTGAGAATTAGTCACAATAGTTAAGCCTATTTATTAATTAGTAAATAGGCTTTTTTTATGATTATAACAGGTGTAATTCAGTATATTTAGCAGTCAATGAAAAACTAGATTAATGATGAAGAGTGTCCCATTTTTTCTATCCATAGTGATAAGTTTGATTGTTCTAAACTCATGTTCAAAGAGTCCAAAAAGAGATTTATATCCATCTGAGTTAATTGGTGGTTTTGAATTGTTAGCAGCAGACCAGACAGGAATAGATTTTGAAAATACCATAAGGGAATCCACCTATTTTAATCATTACTACTATAGCCAAATGTATGTTGGTTCAGGAGTAGCTATAGGTGATATCAATAATGATGGATTGCCCGATATATTTTTTGGAGGAAATCAGGTTGAGGACCGATTATTTCTAAATAAAGGAGAATTTAAGTTTGAAGACATTACTAAAGAATCAAGAATTGCAAGAAACTCAGGTTGGACGTGGGGAGTTACCATGGCAGATGTTAATGCCGATGGTTACCTGGATATTTATGTTAGCCGAAATGGAATTTCGGCAAAACCTAGTGACCGACAAAATCAACTTTTCATAAATAATCGTGATTTGACCTTTACAGAGTCTGCTCAAAAATATGGACTCGCGGATGTTGGGTTTTCAACTCAAGCTGTGTTTTTTGATATGGATAATGATGGTGACTTGGACATGTACCAGGTTAATCAGGTAGCAGATAAAAAGGTTTTGTTATTAAATAAAATTCCTCAAAATCAATTTAAGTTTTTTAAGGATCGGTTATATAGGAATGACAATGGTTATTATAAAAATGTATCCTTGGAATCTGGAATTTCTCAAGATATTGCTTATGGGTTAAGCGTCAATGCTTCAGATTTCAATAATGATGGATGGATGGATTTATATGTAGCTAATGATTACGCCGAGCCTGATTTCATGTATTACAATAATGGTGATGGGACCTTTACAAACGTAATTAATGAAAAATTAAAGCATATTACTCAATTGAGTATGGGTTCAGATACTGGTGATATTAATAATGACGGGCTAATCGATTTGATTACAACAGACATGACGCCGGAGGACCATTACCGTTCTAAAACAAACATGGCCTCAATGAGTACAGAAGCGTTTGAGGCAATGGTAGATGCAGGAGCCCATTACCAATATATGGCCAATACACTCCAAATTAATAACGGAATGGGCACGTTTTCAGATATTGGAAATATGGCTGGTATTTCATACACAGATTGGAGTTGGGCAAGCTTATTGGTTGATTTGGATAATGATGGTCTAAAAGACATTATTGTGTCAAATGGAATTAAGAAGGATGTTGATAATAATGATTATAGAAACAAGGTTCAAAATTTGGGCAAAAATTCTACTGCAGAGGATTTATTTAAATTGAGCCAGGAAACACCATCCCAGCCTGTTTCTAATTATGCTTTTAAAAATATAGGAGAGCACAAGTTTAGAAAGGTTACTGAGGATTGGGGATTTGGAACCCCAAGTTTTTCTAACGGCATGGCCTATGGAGATTTGGATAATGATGGTGATTTGGATGTGGTGACGAACAACATAGATTCTCCTGCCTTTATTTACAAGAATAAATCAAACGGAAATTTTCTAACGGTTAGTTTTAATGGCCCAGAAAAAAATGTGTTTGGTATTGGTGCAAGAGCTGAAATTTATTATAAAGATGACATTCAGGTAGTTGAAAATGTTTTAACAAGAGGTTTTATATCTTCTGTTGATAGCAAGGCCTTCTTTGGTCTTGGTAAGCAAACTAAGATTGATAGCCTCAAAGTATATTGGTTTGACGGTAAAGTGAATGTTCTTCGAGAAATTACGGCCAACCAAGAAATTGAAGTTAATCATTCAAATGCATCGTTTGAAGAAAGGACTAAGACTACTGCAGAAACTCTATTTGCATCAATTCCTACAGGCAAGGTAGGGTTAAATTATGAACATAAAGAGAACTTGCATAATGATTTTCAGGAACAAATTCTTTTACCACATAAACTTTCTGAGAATGGACCTTTTTCAAGTGTGGCCGACGTCAATGGTGATGGTTTGGAAGATATATTTATTGGGGGGGCGCTTGGACAAAGTGGTGAACTCTATATTCAAAACGGTAATGGAAATTTCCGATTAAGTGAGTCCCAACCTTGGACTAGAGATAGAATGTCTGAGGATATGGGTTGTCTTTTCATCGATGTGGACAGTGACAATGACTTGGATTTATATGTGGCGAGCGGTGGTAATGAATATGATCAAGGACATCCACTACTTCAAGACAGATTATACATTAACGATGGTTATGGACAATTCTCAAAAAGTGTTGAGGTTTTACCAGAAATTTTTGAAAGCTCGGGTTGCGTAAAGACTGCAGATGTCGATAGCGATGGTGATCTTGATATCTTTGTTGGAACACGACTTATTTCTGGAAAATATGCGTTTCCAGCAACTAGTTACCTTCTGATCAATAACAATGGAAAATTTGTTGAATCACAAAATGCGCCTAGGCTTAGTAATTTGGGTATGGTTACAGATGCTGAGTTTACTGATTTTGATTCTGATGGAGATGAGGATTTGATTATAGTAGGAGAATGGATGAATATCACTTTATTGGAAAATGAGGGTGGGGATTTTGAGGATGTTTCATTAGAGTTTGGTCTAAGTGATACACGAGGAATTTGGTGGTCGATCACCAAAGGAGATCTGGATGGGGATGGTGATCAGGATTATGTAATTGGTAATCTTGGACTAAATAACAAATTTAAAGCTTCAGAGGAACATCCCTTCAAGGTGTATGCCAATGATTTTGATCAAAATGGAACAAATGATGTAGTATTGGCAAAGTTCTACAAAGATGATTATGTACCAGTTAGGGGTCGGGAATGCACAAGCCAGCAAATGCCCTATGTCTCTGAAAAATTTAAAGACTACCATAGCTTTGCGTCCTCTAATTTGATAGACATTCTGCCAGAAGATAAAATTGAGGATGCTGTTGTATATGAAATCAAAGATTTCTCTAGTACAATTTTAATTAATGAAGGAGAATCATTCACCCAGTTAGCATTACCAAATGAAGTGCAGATTTCTCCAATTAAATCTGCCGTAGTTGAAGATTTTAATGGTGATGGTAAAATGGATATTCTTGTAGCAGGGAATCATTATGGTGTAGAGGTGGAAACTACGCGTTATGATGCTGGTTATGGAGCCATTTTATTAGGAAAAGGGAAAAATTCTTTTGAATTTATTCCTCCACTTGAAAGCGGTTTCTATGTACCGGAGGATAGTAGAAATGTAGAGAGAATAAGTATAAAAAATAGTCCGCACTTAGTGGTTACTAATAATAATTCAAAGCCCTACATATTCAAATATTAAAAAAAACGAATTTCCGTATTTATTCGAATCTAGATTCTTATAGATTTTAGTTTTTAGCAATCTTCATCTTTAAAAATTAGCAAAAACTAAAAATTATCCTTAATTTATTGCAAAATTAGCTATTTGTATGGGTTGTGTATAGGTATTATACGCCTATTATATGGCCTATATTTATCTATTTTTAAAGAAAAATTAACTTATACAAATTAAACATGAAAAAAATTACTTTTTTACTCTGTCTTTTGATGTCTGCTCTGAGTTTCTCTCAGGTGGTTTTAGAAGACTTTGAGGGGACTGAACCATCTGTCACTTGGTTTGACGATAATGGCGGTGCATCAGCGGATGCAAGTTCTACAACTCAAGCTAGTTCGGGCACCAAGTCTTTGGAATTAATTACAGCGGCTGCAGGTCAGCCTTGGCAAGGTGCAAAATTGCTTATGCAGAACAATAAAATTGACATGCGTGACGAAACTACAGGTGTTGGGACAAACAAAATAGTCACATTTCAGTTGTATTCAGATACCCCCAGAAGATTTTTAGTGAAATTGGCTGATGGTGACCTCGGTTCGACAACGGCAGATGAATCTAAGACCTCTGTCTCACACGGAGGAACTGGTTGGGAAACAATGACCGCAGATTTTACTGTTGGTGCTGACTTAGGCCAGCCTGGATATAATCCTCCTGTTGATCAATTTTCCAGTATAGTTTTCTTCCCTTTATTTAATTTAGACACTAATGTAGATGGATGGTGTGCTGGCTGCGGACAAAACTCAGCTTTAATGACAACTACCTACATCGATGATGTCACTTCCTATGCCGGTGATGCTATTTCCAGCGGGCCGTCATGTGATAACGGTATTCAGGATGGCGATGAAGAGGGTGTTGATTGCGGTGGGTCTTGCCCCAATGCTTGTCCAGATCCTCCAGCCACTCCTACAGTAGCTGCACCTACTCCACCTGCAAGAGCAGCAGAAGATGTTGTTAATGTTTATAGTGGTGCATATGCAGGAAGTCAAGCTTTAACGGCTACAAATTTTGATGTTCCCGCTAATACTTCAACAGCTTCAACAGGAACTGTTGATGGCGATGAATATTGGGGTATACAGTACAGCGGTGATAATTTCATGGGCTTTAACTTAGAGGTTGGAACAGATGCTTCACAAATGACTCACTTCCACATGGACTATTGGGTTGTAGGAACTCCAACAGGCGGGGTGATGAATCCTAAATTGTCCAATCATTCAGCTGGGCATTTGACTGGTGAAACTAATGCAGCAATCCATTCATTTGGACCAGGTGCGGAAGGGCAATGGAATTCTTTAGATATTGAAATTTCCCAATTTAATGTTGGTGAAGCAGGTGGTGGAATTTCTAACCCAGCTTCTCTTAGAGCAGTATTAAGTCAATTGGTTATGGTTGCTTCTGGTGCTGGAGGCGCATTATTTGATGCAATTTATTTTGATAACATCTATTTTCATAATAATCAATTGTTAAGTACGGACCAGTTTACTCAAGATAGATTTAAAATTTATCCTAATCCAACTAATGGATTATGGAATGTCAATAGTTCTACTCTTGTTGAGAATGTAACGGTTTATGATATTCTTGGAAAAGAAGTTATTAATATGAGCCCTGCGATGAATGATTTTACAATCGATGGGTCCAACCTAAAATCTGGAGTTTACTTTGCTAAGATTCAAGGTGTAGAAGCTTCAAAAAATTTGAGATTAGTAAAAGAGTAATGCATTTATAGCATTTTTCAAAAGCGTGTTTGTGTCAAACACGCTTTTTTTATGTTTTTTCATGATTTATTTTTGAGTCTTATGAATGCCTTGAAATCATTTTCTTCAATTGCAATATCTGCTTTTACTCTACTACTAATTGTTGCTTGTGGTTCCTCAAATAAGGATAAAGAGGTCGAAGTTTCTCAGATACCGAATGATCTTATCAATGAGACTAGCCCTTACTTATTGCAGCATGCCTATAACCCAGTAAATTGGAAGCCGTGGGCGGAATCAACTCTAAAGCAAGCTGTAGACGAGAATAAGCTGATTGTTATTTCCATTGGTTATTCTTCTTGTCATTGGTGTCATGTCATGGAAGAAGAAAGTTTTGAGAATGATTCGGTCGCTAGTTTGATGAATGAAAAGTTTGTTAGTATAAAAGTTGATCGGGAAGAACGTCCAGATGTAGATCAGGTGTATATGAGTGCGGTTCAACTTATGACTGGCGGAGGGGGTTGGCCATTGAACGTAGTGGCCTTACCAGATGGACGTCCAGTTTTTGGTGGTACGTATTTTAGCAAGAACCAATGGCTAAAGGCACTTGAAGAATTATCAGTACTCTATGATCGAGACCCTTCAAAAATGGTCGCATTTGCAGAGAACCTAATGGAAGGGGTCAATAGCTTAGCATTAGTATCTCCCAATAAAGAAACGTCTTTAATAACGGCATCAGAAATTAAAGACATAACAGACTTGTTAGAAAATAGTTTAGATCAAGATAACGGTGGTCTTAAAGGAGCTCCAAAGTTTCCTATGCCTACTTTACTGTCTTACCTTTTAAGATATTCTTATCAATTTAATGATGTCGAGCTTAGGGAATTTGTGGTTAGGACTTTGGACCTAATGAAAAACGGCGGTATTTATGATCAATTAGGTGGTGGATTTGCGAGATATAGTGTAGATGAAAATTGGCATATCCCGCATTTTGAGAAAATGCTCTACGATAATGCTCTTCTTATCCAAACATATTCGGAGGCCTATCAGCTAACCGGTAAAGAATCCTATAAAGAAGTGGTAAGAGAGACCCTGGCATTTGTTGAAAAAGAGTTGACTAATGACATTGGAGCATTCTATTCTTCATTAGATGCCGATAGCAGGGATACGGAAGATTCTAAAATAGAGGGAGCGTTTTACACATGGAATGAGACCGAACTAGAGAATCTCCTGAAATCTGATACAGATTTATTCAAAGAGTACTTTAATTTAAATGAATCAACAAAATGGGAAGAAGACAGATTTGTTTTATTCAAGTCAATTCCAGATAACGAATTTGCTGCTAAATTTGATCTGACTGAGTCCGAACTTAAGAAGTTAATCCAAAAATGGAAAGATAAACTTCTTCCGCATCGAAATCTGCGAAATCGTCCGAACTTAGATGATAAGATTCTAAGCTCCTGGAATGCTATGATGCTGAAGGCATATATTAGTGCTTATAAAGCCTTTGGAGAGTCACATTACCTTGACATGGCTTTACAGAATGCAAATTTCATAATGGTAAATCAAGTCTTGGATAATGGACAAATGTATCATGTTTATAAGGATGGCGAAAAATCAATAAATGGATTTTTGGAGGATTACGCATTTACAATTGATGCGTTTTTAAGTCTTTATGAGGTGACTTTAGATCCTAAATGGTTAGACACATCAAAGATGTTAGTGGATTATGCAATCATTCATTTTTCGAATGAAAATGGTCTATTCTATTTTACTTCAAGTCTTGATAAAGAACTAATTGTCCGGAAAACTGAAACCTTTGATAATGTGATTCCATCATCAAATTCTGTTATGGCTCAAAATTTATTAAAGCTTGGTCATTACTATGCGAATAGAGATTTTTTAGATCGGTCTTCTAAAATGCTTTCGATAATAAGCTCAGAATTTAAGAATTCACCGAGTTCTTACGCGAATTGGTTGAATCATTCACTCAATTTTTCGAATCCTTTTTATGAGATTGCAGTATCGGGTGAAGATAGTAAGGCCATAATTATAGAGTTGAATGAAGCCTACTTGCCTAATAAAATTATTTCTGGATCAACAGTAGAAAGTGATTTGCCATTGCTTAAAAATAAGTTTGTCGAGAATAGCACCTATATTTATGTGTGCGTTAATGGAACTTGTAAATTACCGGTAGAGGAAGTCTCTTTAGCAATTGAACAAATAAAAAAATAGTTAAAACCATGGTCACCTTAAAAGAACTCGCAAAAATCTTAAATGTTTCGGTGTCTACGGTCTCCAAGGCACTCAACGATAGCCCGGAAATTGGAGAACGCACTAAAACCAGAATCCTGGAGTTGGCTAAGGAGCTTAATTATCGTCCTAACCGCATTGCACAACAATTAAAAGCCAACCAAACTAAAACAATTGGTGTTATTATACCAACGGTTTTAAATCCTTTTTTTGCGGAAGCACTTCACGGAATTGAGCAGGAGGCCGCCGTGAGCGACTATGATATCATTGTTTGTTTGTCTGATGAATCTCTAGACAAAGAAATTCGCAGTGTGGAATTACTCTCTAATGGTAGTGTTGATGGCTTTGTCATCGCTTTATCTGAAGAAACCCAAATCAAAGACTATAACAAACATTTGGTAGAATTAAAACTTCAAAATTTACCTGTGGTATTATTCGATAGATCCATCCCTTCATTTAAAGGGCACTATGTGTTGGTTGATGATTTTCAATCGGTTTATGATGTGGTGAAACACCTGATCGAAAAGGAACATCGTAAACATATTTTACTGCTAAGCAACATCGAGGATTTGAGTGTGGGTAAACGTAGAATTGAAGGCTACGAAGAGGCTTTAAAGGAGCATGATCTAACAGCCAGTGTATTAAATCTTAACAGAGAGTCGGACCTAAGAAAAAGTATAGGTACATTTCTAGATAACAATCCACAAGCTGATGCTATAATTTCAATAGACCACCTTACTGGAGTCATAGCATTAAACTATTTAAAGGAGGGTGGAAAGACTATTCCTAATGATGTTTCGGTGGTAGGATTTGGGAGTCCCTCAACTCAAATTCTAACCAATCCTGAGATGGCGGTGATTTATCAACGCGCCGAAGATATGGGCAAAGCCTCAATGAATTTATTAGGTAAAATCTTATCTAAGGATAAGACATTGAGAGAAAAACAGTCCTTAAATAGAATTAAAAGTGCGTTACTTAAGGGAGAAACTATAATTTAATGGATGTTAAGAAAGATAGTCTATGATGGTATCGATACTACCAGCATTTTTCTTAATATAATTAGCGTTTATCTGCCCCTTGTGCATTCTTAATTCATCCTTGGTTAGCAGCGTATCCAATGATTCAGATAATTGAGTAGTCGTACTAATAGAATCGGCTCCATTGATTTTAATTAGATCTGAAGCTTCAGGAAATTTCCCATAATTCTTCCCAAAGAGTATAGGAATTCCAAATACAGCTGGTTCCAATATGTTATGAAGCCCTGTGTGACCAGCTGCTCCACCAACGTAGGCAATATCGGCGTAGCTATATACCTTACTTAAGTAGCCTATCGTATCTAATATAAATACTTCAAAATCTTTTAATGAGTCGCTTCCAGTGGCCTCTAAATCACTAAAGGCTACGGTCTTTTTCTTAATTTGATTTTTAAGGTTACTCGTGTATTTCTCTGATATATTGTGAGGAGCAATTAAATATTTAACCTTTTCATTTGAAGACGCATTAATAAAGGGTAAAAACAGCTTGTCGTCATCCGGCCAGGAACTACCAAAAACTACTAATAAATCACCTTGTTTAAATGCCTCAACAAAATTAACTGAATTGTTCATTGATAACTGGGTACTAACCCTATCAAATCGGGTGTCTCCAGATATACTTACATTTTTAAATCCTGCTGCATTGAGTAGTTTTTTGGAATCCTCATTTTGAGTAAAAATATGCTCAAATGATTTTAAAGCATTCTTCATAAAACTTCCGTACCATTGAAAGTAAGGCTGATTAGGTCTGAATAAAGCAGAAATGAGATAGGCCTTAGTATCAATTAGTCCAAGTGATAAAAGATAATTAGGCCAAACATCATATTTAGTAAATACAACAATTTCAGGAGACACTAATTCAATAAATCTTTTAGCGTTCCTTAACGTATCAAGAGGTAAATAAATTACAATATCTCCAACCGAATTGTCTTTTTTGATTTCATAACCTGAGGGTGAGAAAAAAGTCAACACGACTTGATATTCAGTGTATTTTTGTTTTAAGGCCTCAAAAACAGGAAGCCCCTGTTCATACTCCCCAAGTGAAGCACAATGAAACCACATTTTTGGTTTATCATCTTTGAGTTGTTGCCTTAGTAAATCAAAGGATTGTTTTCTTCCCTTTACACCAAGTTCAATTTTTTTATTAAATGGTGCTAGTAGCTTAAGAAAAAAGCCCAGAATGTAAATTCCAATTGAATAAAGCGATCTCAAGTGATATCTGTTTATGCTAAAATAACCACTTTAGATTATTTCCATTGGCGCTGGACTTACAATTTTGTATTTTCGTTTAACCGTTCTAAACGGTCAAATTTCATCAAAATACAGACGAATGAAAAAAATTCAAATGGTTGATCTTCAAGGTCAATATGCTAAAATAAAAGATGTTGTTGACCCTTCGATTGAGGAGGTATTAAATAGTGCAGCCTTTATCAACGGACCAAAGGTACACCAGTTTCAAGAAAATTTAGAAACCTATTTGAATGTTAAGCATGTGATTCCTTGTGCTAATGGAACAGATGCTTTACAGATCTGTATGATGGGCTTAGGTTTAGAGCCTGGTGACGAAGTTATTACTGCGGACTTCACTTTTGCAGCCACAGTTGAAGTAATTGCTCTCCTGAATTTGACACCCGTTTTAGTGGATGTCGACCCTGTGACTTTTAATATTGACATTGACGCGGTTAAAAAGGCCATAACACCGAAGACAAAAGCAATTGTCCCAGTGCACTTATTTGGCTTGGCAGCGGATATGGATCCATTAATGGCTTTAGCTAAAGAACACAATCTGTTTGTTATTGAAGACAATGCTCAGGGAATAGGTGCCAGTTATACACATGCCGACGGGTCTAAAACAAAAACCGGTGTCATTGGGCATGTGGCCTCTACATCGTTCTTTCCATCTAAAAACCTTGGTTGTTACGGAGATGGTGGGGCTATTTTTACAAATGACGACGAGTTAGCCCATACCATTCGAGGTATTGTTAATCATGGAATGTACAAACGGTATCATCATGATGTCGTTGGTGTAAATTCTAGATTAGATTCTATTCAAGCGGCTGTATTGGATGCCAAGTTAGAGCATTTGGATAACTACAATGATGCGAGACGAAATGCCGCTAGAAAATACAATGCTATTTTTAGAGATCATCCTAAAATTACAATTCCATCAGGTAAAGAAGAATGTAAGGGTATTTGCGACACTTGCGATTGTCATGTGTTTCATCAATATACCTTGGTTTTGAAAGATGTTGACCGAGATGCCTTAGCAGCACATTTAAACGCTAATGGAATTCCTTGTGGAGTTTACTACCCAATACCACTACACTTGCAAAAGGCTTATCAAGATGAGCGCTATGTGGAATCTGATTTTGAAGTTACCAATCATTTGGTAGATTCTGTTATTTCTTTACCTATGCATACAGAATTAGATGATGAGCAAATTAGCTTTATCACTCAAACGGTGTTGGATTTTATTGATGCCTAAATTTTTATGAAAGTATTAGTTACCGGAGGGCTTGGATTTATTGGATCACATACAGTAGTAGAACTTCAAAAAGAAGGTTATGAAGTTCTAATTGTTGATAATCTTGAGAATTCAAGTCGCGATGTATTGGATGGTATTACCAGAATTACTGGAGTTAAACCAGAATTTTACGAACTAGACCTCAAATATAAAACTGCTATAGAAGTGCTTTGTGCTGAGCACCCAGATTTGGCTGGAGTCATTCATTTTGCAGCCAATAAAGCAGTGGGTGAAAGTGTGCAACACCCTCTCAAGTATTATAAAAACAATATTAATTCATTAGTGTATCTTCTGGAGGAACTAATTAAATTAAAGAATAAGAATTTTATTTTTAGTTCGTCATGTACTGTTTACGGGGAGGCTGATGAATTACCAATAACTGAAAATGCTGCGGTAAAACCTGCTGAATCTCCTTATGGCAATACCAAGCAAATTGGCGAGGAAATTATCAGTGATGTCTGTAACATTAATAATGATTTTAAGGCGGTTGCCTTAAGATACTTCAATCCAATTGGGGCTCATCCTTCTGCTGAAATCGGAGAATTGCCTTTAGGAGTTCCTCAGAATTTGGTGCCGTTCATTACACAAACAGCTATGGGTTTACGAGAAAAATTGAGTGTCTTTGGAGGGGATTATCCTACGCCTGATGGTACCTGTATAAGGGATTATATTCATGTGGTGGATTTAGCAAAGGCCCATGTTGTGGCTTTAGAGAGACTTTTGAATAATCAGCAAGAATCCAATCTTGAGGTTTTTAATTTGGGAACTGGAAAGGGGAGCTCTGTTCTTGAAGTAATTGACTCTTTTGAGCGCGTTTCAGGAGAAAAATTACGCTATGAAATTACAGACAGAAGGACTGGTGATGTGGTATCAGCTTACGCAGAAACCTCGAGAGCTAAAAATGTTCTTGGCTGGGAAACTCAATTAAGTTTGGATGATGCCATGGCATCTGCCTGGAAATGGGAGCAGAAGATTAGAAACTAACAACCAAATAATACATTTATGAAAGTTTTTATACAGCTCGTGCTGTTATGCTCTGTATGGAGCGTAGTGGCGCAACAGACCTATATTTATTGTGGTCAGCTTATTGATACTGAGGCTGGAACCATTCTAAAAAATCAAACCATTATTGTTGAGGGTAATCAGATAAAGTCTGTAAGTTCTGGGTTCATAGATCCTGATTCTAAGGATAATCTTGTGATAGACTTGAAGACTCAAACTGTTATGCCTGGCTTAATAGATATGCATGTACATATTGAAGAACAGTTTAGTGCTAATACCAGACTTAATGGATACATACTCAATGAAGCTGATGTTGCACTAAATGCTGTAGGTTACGCTAAATCCACCCTTATGGCTGGATTCACCACGGTTAGAGATTTAGGGGGTCAGGGAGTCAATATTTCGGTTAGAGATGCCATTAATAAAGGTAAGATTGCAGGACCTAGAATTTTTACAGCGGGTCAGTTTATTGCTTCTACTGGGGGGCATGGTGATCTCACAAATGGAGGCAACAAAAAGGTAATGGGGGACCCCGGACCCAAAGATGGAATTGTTAATAGTGTTGAGGATGCGAAGAAAGCGGTAAGACAACGTTATAAGAATGGTGCCGACGTTATTAAAATCACGGCTACAGGTGGAGTTCTTAGTGTGGCGAAAAGTGGAGATAACGCTCAGTTCACCATTGAAGAAATTGAGGAAATCTGTAAAACCGCAAAGGACTATGGGATGCATGTGGCTGCACATGCTCATGGCGATCAAGGTATGCAACGCGCTGTTATTGGTGGGGTAAAGACCATTGAGCACGGTACTTATATGAGTGATGAAACCATGGCCTTAATGATTAAAAATAAGGCTTTTTTAGTGCCCACTATTACGGCGGGAAAAGAGGTTGAGGAAAAGGCAAAAATTAAAGGCTTCTATCCAGAGATAGTGGTGCCAAAGGCCTTAGCGGTTGGCCCACAAATACAGGGGACATTCAGTAGAGCCTACGAAAAAGGTGTGGCCATTGCTTTTGGTACTGACGCAGGTGTGTTTAAACATGGTGAAAATGGAAGGGAGTTTAAGTATATGGTAGAAGCTGGAATGCCGGCGATGGAGGCAATTCAAAGTGCTACTATTGTTAATGCTGAAATTTTAAATATGGCAGACCAGATTGGACAAATTAAAGAAGGTTTTATTGCAGATATCGTCGCAGTGGACACTGATCCAACAAAGGACATAACAACTATGGAATCAGTAACCTTTGTTATGAAGGAAGGAATGGTATATAAGAATTAACGCTAATCCTCTAGCAAGCAAAATGATTTATTAAGAGTCTTCAGATTGAAGACTCTTTTTTTTGCCAGATCTAAAGCTGGCGATTAGTAGCATAATCATACCAGCTGTCACGGACATATCGGCAATATTGAAAATGCCCGTTCTAAAAACACCACCAAGATCGATGTAGAAAAAGTCGGTAACAGATCCTAGTACAATTCTGTCAAAGACATTTGCAATACCGCCTCCTATGATACAGCAAAAGGCAATCAAACTCATTCTATCTAACTCTTTGTGTTTTAAAATGTAGTAGGCGACATAGCCCAACACTAAAATTGGTAGGACTAAGAGAAATACTAATCGAAGCGTTGGATTAAGGTCCGATCCCATACCAAGAAATGCGCCTTTATTTTCTACATATTGCATAATAAAGGCATCTCCAATAATGGATTTAGTTTCTCCATAGGCAAAATTGGCCCGTACCCACACTTTCGAGATTTGATCAATAGCTATGTTGAGAATTACAAGGAGTCCAATAAATAAAGTTCTATTCAACTTCTAAAATTTAAGATTCAATTTGAGCTGACGCTACTTCAGCGGAGCGCTCTATTTTTTTGACCAATCCTTGCAGCACTTTACCAGGTCCGACTTCGGTGAAAAGGGTGGCGCCATCTGCAATCATTTGCTGAACTGATTGTGTCCATTTAACAGGTGCGGTTAACTGACTTATTAAATTGGCCTTTATAGCATCAGGGTCTGAAATGGCACTGGCAGTAACATTTTGATAAATAGGACAATTTGGTGTGCTAAATTCTGTCCCATCAATAGCAGCAGCCAATTCTTCTCTTGCTGGCTCCATCAAAGGGGAGTGGAAAGCACCTCCAACAGGAAGTACCAATGCACGTCGAGCCCCCTTTTCTTTAAGAGTCTCACAAGCTGAATTAATAGCTTCAACTTCACCTGATATAACGAGTTGACCTGGGCAGTTGTAATTAGCGGCAACAACGATGCCTGGTGTGTTGGCACAAACTTCTTCAACAATGGCGTCATCCAATCCCAAAACGGCTGCCATGGTTCCTGGTTTGAGCTCACATGCTTTCTGCATAGCCTGTGCTCTTTGAGAGACTAATTTTAAGCCATCTTCAAAAGTTAAAGCTCCATTGGCTACAAGAGCAGAGAATTCACCTAAAGAATGCCCTGCAACCATTTCTGGTTGAAAAGACTCTCCTAATACTTTGGCCAGTATCACTGAATGTAAAAATATGGCCGGTTGAGTGACTTTAGTTTCTTTTAGATCTTCAGCAGACCCTTCAAACATGACGTCTGTAATATTAAAACCAAGTATGCTATTGGCTTTTTCAAAATGTTCCTGAGCTAATGGGAATTGCTCGTACAAATCAAGCCCCATTCCAGAAAACTGTGCCCCTTGACCGGGAAAAATGTATGACTTCATGTCAATGCTATTTTGGTCGGTAAAAATAGAAATAAAATCAATGTATGCCTACCTACGTTCATATGTTATAAAAGAAAAGGCATATTCATGCTTATCATCGGCATCATGCGTGGTTCTATTGACCTCTTTCCAAATAGATTCATCAATCACCGGTAAAAAAGTATCGGCATTCTCAAATTCATGGTGGACTCGTGTTAATTCGATTTTATCCACCAAGGGTAGCGCTTGCTTATAAATTTCACCCCCACCAATAACAAAGGGCTGTTCGTCGGCCCCGATGAGTTCAATGGCTTCTTTTAATGAGTGAGTAATAAGAACTCCATCAGGAACGGCATAATCTTTGTTTCTAGTAATAACAATATGTGTTCTATTAGGTAAAGGTTTAGGGAAGCTTTCAAATGTTTTTCTTCCCATAATGATGGTATGCCCATTAGTTAAAGATTTAAATCGTTTAAGATCATCACTTAAATGCCAAATGAGGTCATTGTCTTTACCCAGAGAATTGTCCTCACCGGCTGCTGCAATCAGGGTAAGGTTTTTATTTAAAGCATTAGATTCAGGTATCGTTTTTTGTTCGTCATTAAATTCGCTTTCAGCGATAACAGTGGCCTCTTTTTCAAGTCTTGTTTTGATTTTTTCAATGCGACGTTGTTGTTTTGCGACTAGCTTTTCTAGCTGTTTTTTTTCCCAGTCCTTACCCATGAATCGATTGGTAACAAAAACCTTAAAGATGTGATAAGCTAAAAAGAATAGCCATACGATAATTACAAGGACAAACCAATCAACACCTGCTATCTTAAAGTCCTTGCCTATCCCTAAAACAGTATTTGCTAATATTACAAAAATGGACCCTATTAAGAACAAAATAAAATGACTGTAGACACGCTTTTTTTTACGGATCCTTTTTTGAGCGTATTCGATAAGTTCGAGTTGTTCTTTGTCTATTTCTGGAGTCTTTTTTTTACGTCCAAACATGCTTCTATTTTAATTTTAAAGGTAAGTTTTTTTCACTAAAACGATTGCTAGGAATAAAGCTTATAAATGTTTCAAAATATCGCAAACGATGTAGTTGAAAATCAGCTATTTTACCATTGTTTTTTCATTAAGAACACTCTAAAAAAGCACTCCTTTTTTTACCATCTTTAAATAAAAGTAAGCCATATTTTACCAAATTGATAATTCTTTCATTTTAAGGTAATTCAAGGTCTTTCTTGGATATTTTCTTTTATACATTTAACCCATAATTAAATCTATCATTATGGCAATTAAAAAGCAGTATTTAAAGAGCAAGCCAGTATGTAAAGTTACATTTTCTGTACCTGCAAAAGAGGCTAACAGTGTAGCCGTTGTTGGAACTTTTAACGAGTGGGATACAGAAGCTACAGAATTAAAAAAGTTAAAGAATGGGACGTTTAAAGGAACCGTTGATTTAGCAAGTGAAGCTTCTTATGAGTTTAGGTATGTTGTTGATGGTAACTACATCAATGATGAGCAGGCAGATGCTTTTGCTTGGAATGACTTTGCAGCTGCAGAAAACGGAGTATTGAATCTATAGTAAGTACTCTGAGGAAAAGCTTTTAAACGCCCATGTTTCATGGGCGTTTTTTATTGCTTAATAAATTTTGTCTGGAATTTTCCAGTAGATACTTCGGCGTCGATAAAATAAAGACCTTCCTTAAGACGAGAAACCACGATAGAATTGTCTTTTATTTGACCTTGATCCACTTGCCTTCCATTGATATCGTATATAACAAAGCTTGACCCAGTCAGATCGGATTTACCCTTAAAATGAATCAGATCAGTGGTTGGGTTTGGATACACAGCCCATTGGTTGGGCTCTAGTGTGGCAGTACCTAAAGTCTGCGAAGGGATACCTTCATACATCCCATTTCCGTGAGTTCCAATTAAAAAATGACTATCTGTATCTCGGTAATCCAAATCGCTGATTAAGGCTATTCCAATATCGTTAGCAGCTTCCAATTGCCAATCTGTGGAAAAGGGATCAGTTGAGCTATAAAGACCTCTTGCTGTACCTACCAGATAAAGAACGTCACCTTCATTTTCAATGATGGCAGCAGATCGGATAGAAAATGCAGCTAAATTCCGTTCAACCAAGGTCCAACTTGGATTGGGGCTAGTGGCGTTTGTTGTAATAAATATACTTTCGTTTCCGTAATTGGAGTAAGTGGCCATAACAATATCATTGTTGCTGGGATGCACGGCTAACCCTGTGACTATTGAAGGAAAACCAATGGCCGCACCTTCTGGTGTTATATCAATGGCAGATCCAATGGTGATACTATTTCTTGGATCGTCAAGTCGCAATATACGTCCTTCATCACCACCAATTAATAAATAGCTATTTGTTGGGTTATATGTACCCAAAGATGCTGCTAGTCGCTGGATGCGATCATTAGCACCTATGACTGCCAATGAACCTAAATTGACCCATGAATTAGGTGTTACATTGGCTGCGTCAGTTGTGCGAAATAGATTTCCAAGACCAGCGTAATACAGAACATTATCGGCCGTTTCATCCATGTAGAAATATGTCACAAACTGACTTTGGGAGTTGTTGGGAGTAATAAGATCAAATTGATTACAAACCCTATAGATCGTGCCATTTTGTACTCCCATATAGTATGTGGGGTTTCCACCACAGCCATCATTTGCAATGGCAACAGCTACTCCGTCTCCAGAAAGAAACTGAATCTGACTTGTTAGATCCGAAATGGTTCCAAAATTAAAGTCAGTCCCACCTACAGATGTACCATTATCCTGTGTCCCACCTAGAACTAAGTCGGACCCTGCTTGCTGATTAAGAGTCACATGATAATACTGATAGGTTTGAAAGCTATTATTTAAATTTTCCCATCCAACAGTAGAGGCAAGGATATTGTTTGTTTTATGAATGCCGCCATCAGATGCAGAATACATAATATTAGGATTGTTATTGCTAAAGGCAAATACATGCAAATCGGGATGGTGAGGATCCCCAGCTAAATCATATAAGCCATAAGAAGTTGAGCTGACATAGCCACCGATTCGTTGAAAACGGGTATTGGTGTTTGTAATATCTCCAATTTTATAGGCATTTGATCCTCCAATTACCACAAAATTTTCGTCGTCTGGTTTAACTGCAATACTCATAGTGTAACCAGAAAATGTAGTAAAAGGGTCATTAAAGATCGAGCAGCCCCCTTCATATGCCAATCGATCTGAGAAATTTGTAAAATCTTCAGTACTCTGATCCCAAAGCCATAGGTCTACTTCCTGTCCTGGGGTAACTGGGCAATTATTGTTGAAGTTATTAGAATCTGGACCGTTACCGTTATAATAAAAGCAGTATAATTTATTTTGGTTAGATGGGGCCAAACCTAGAATTAGTCTACCGGTTGGAGTAAAGCTGCCATTATTGATACGTGTCCAATTACCAATGCCGTTTGAGGAAGTCCACACTCCTTCTACGTTGGAGCTATTTCCACCACCATAAGACAGATACACCCGTCCCGAACCGGTAATAACTACATCGGAGGATTGGTTGAGGTTAGTACTGCTTAATGGGTCCTCTAGTTCAGATACCCATGAAGCACCATTATAGCGTAATATATTTTTTAAGCAGGCTGCATAAAGATCACCTGTCACTGGATGAACCGCTAATCTAAACACATAATCAAAATCGGAATCAAAAGCGGTGAAATCTGAATTGGTTCCAGGCATTTGGTTCCAGGTGATTCCACCATCTATGGATTTCCAGATTCCTTGACCTCTATATATGGCCCCACTGAGACTGGCACTGTTTCCAATAAATTCTCCAGTTCCATAATACCAGATGTTTTCGAAACCACTTCTGGGATCCTGTGCAATGGTTGTAACATTAAATACAGCATCATTAGGGGATACCTTGACCCAATTGGCACCGCCATCAGTTGTTCTAAATACACCACCACTGACACCCCCGGCGAGAATTGTATTTTCAGAGGGATCACTTTTATCTATGACCAAGGCTCGCGCTCGGCCACCTAGATTCGAAGGACCTCTGGATTGGTAATCGATAGAAATGGCCTGTCTATTCGTTGAAGGGGTGTTTAAACGAAACTGTGCTTCCGTTAATTCTAATTCTTTTTGATCATAAGGAATCTTTCCGGTTTGCGTATTGGCTTGACGGTAATATTCGTAGAGGTAACGTTCTGTATTATATTCGGATATTTCATAAAGTGATTTGGCGTTTTTAACACTTGGGATATCAATGGAAATGACATCTGATTTGGTTTGGATTATTAAGACAGTACCAACACTCATTAAAAGAAAGAGTAATATAAGATGTCTAGTTCTGGTAGTTTTTCGATTCATCTGAAATGGAGTGGAATACCAAAAATAATCATTTATGATAGACCATTTGAATAGGGAGGCTGTAAGGTACCCTGACCCCTTTAGAACCAATGAATCCAGGTGTTTCAATTGCCTTGTAATTTTCTATAACACGACGAATTTCGTTGGTAAAAGTTTCCTCTGGAGCCTCAATCTTTGAAATTGAAATACTGCGGTCTGTTTCGATAAAAAAGTAAACCTTAGCACTAATAATTTCACCTTCAACATAGTATTTGAAATCCAAATTCTCTAATTTAAAATTTGACTCAAAATAGGTATTGATTTTTTTATTATTACACTTAACTATTTTTTCATTACTCCATTTAGGCTTGCAACCTTTTACAATAGGCACTTTTTCAATGATCTTGAATTGTTCTTGTGCTTCATTTGAAACCGCTGTCACTTTATAGCGGCCATTATTTTTTTTAAATGTGAAGAATCCTGAAAAACTACTTAATCTATTTTCATCTTTAGATTTAATAGCAGTCAAGGTTACCGGAATCATGGTAAGTATTGGTTCAAATTCTTCATGACTATTTTCAACTGAATTATAGATGATAGACCAATTATCTCTAATGCTTCCGTCATCGTAAAAAGCTAAGCGTAAGGATAAAGTAAGGTCTTCATTCTCTGCTAACTCATAAGGTAGAATCGCAGAATTCAGATGACTTCTTATTATTTTTGCAAGTTGCAGAATACTACAATTTTCTTGATTTTCAGCAGTCTCACATCCTTTAAAAACTAGGGGTACATTATCTTGACTGAATGAGAAGCCGAAAGAAAGAAAAAATAGAACTAATGAAATAGCTCGAATCATACTACACGGCAACCGCTCCTTTAATGTGTGGATGTGGGTTGTAATTAAGTAATTCAAAATCATCAAAAGTAAAATCAAAAATACTTTTGATCTCAGGATTTATTTTCATGGTTGGAAGTGGACGAATGTCTCTGGACAGTTGCAACTCCAATTGCTCGATATGATTGTTGTAAATATGTGCATCACCAAAGGTGTGAATAAAATCACCTGCTTGGTAACCACAGACCTGAGCCATCATCATCGTTAGCAACGCATAAGAAGCTATATTAAAGGGAACTCCAAGAAAGATATCTGCACTGCGCTGGTACAATTGACATGATAATTTTCCATCGGCAACGTAAAATTGAAAAAATGCATGACAGGGAGGTAAGGCCGCCTTGCCATTGGCTACATTTTCAGAAAATGAGATACCGGTATTAGGCAATACAGATGGATTCCAGGCCGACACTAACATGCGTCTGCTATTTGGATTGTTTTTTAAGCTAGAAATGACTTCCTTGATTTGATCTATTTCTTCACCATTCCAATTGCGCCATTGGTAGCCATAAACAGGACCTAGGTCTCCATTGTCATCGGCCCATTCATTCCATATTCTTACTCCGTTTTCTTGCAAGTAACTTATGTTGGTATCACCGTTTAAGAACCATAACAACTCATGAATAATGGATTTTAAATGAAGTTTTTTAGTAGTTACCATAGGAAAGCCTTCACTCAAGTCAAAACGCATTTGATAACCAAAAACGCTTAGTGTTCCTGTACCTGTCCGATCTCCTTTTTGATTTCCATGTTCTAAGACATGGCGCACTAAATCATGATACTGCTGCATATTATTGTATAAAATTTGTGAAGAATTTCATTTATATCAGTATAGCGAAAATAGAAAAAAAGCCCTCCATTAATTTCTTAAGTGGCGGCAAGGAGAAGAAAAGTTATTAACTATCTGTTGGTAAATTAGCCAATAATCATTCCTGCAATAGTAGCTGAAAGTAAAGAAGCCATTGTACCTCCAATCAGCGCTTTGATACCGAATTCCGAAAGAGTTTTACGTTGTCCGGGAGCTAGCGATCCAATACCCCCGATTTGAATTCCAATGGAGGCGAAATTGGCAAACCCACATAACATATATGTAGCCATAATTATGGACTTCTCGTATTTTAAATGGATTCCATTTGAGATGTCTTTTAACTCCGCTAATTGTATGTAACCTACAAATTCACTTGCGGCCAGTTTTATACCTATAAGCTGACCCATTAAGGTGATATCTTCTTTGGCTACTCCAATCAGCCACATTAATGGGGCAAATAAATAACCCAGCAAAAACTCGAGAGATAGGCTATCAAACGACGTATTATTAGCAATCCAGGAGTTGATTCCAAATACACCACCAATCCATCCAAAAATGCCATTTATCATGGCGATAAATGCGAGAAACACCAACAACATGGCTCCGACATTTACGGCTAACTTCAATCCTTCAGTGGTGCCGTTAGCTATGGCATCTAAAATATTGGATCCAATTAACTCTTTACTCACCTCCACATCAGACTCAATGGGCTCTTGTTGAGGGTATAGCATTTTAGAAATAACTACAGCTCCTGGTGCTGCCATCACAGATGCTGTTAGTAGATGCTTGGCATAAAAAACGCGCATCGCTTCATCTTCACCCCCTAAAAAGCCAATGTATGCTGCCAGAACTCCGCCAGCCACAGTAGCCATACCACCAATCATGACTAAAAGAATTTCTGACTTGGTCATTTTTTCTAAATAGGCTTTAATCATCAATGGCGATTCAGTTTGACCTAAAAAAATATTTCCAGCCACGCTTAGACTTTCGGCACCTGAAATATGAAGTAGCTTGGTCAGCAACCAGGCCATAGCCTTTACAACTTTTTGAATGATTCCTAAATAGAACAGAACCGAAGTTAAAGCAGAAAAGAAAATAATGGTCGGTAGAATTGAAATTGCAAAGGTTATAAGGGAATCTGCTATTTCATTTGTGCTAAAAGAGGCAAATAAGAATTTTGTACCCGCCATAGTAAAATCAAGAATGTCAACAAATCTCTGACCAATCCATTCAAAAACAACCTGAACAGCCGGGACCTTTAATACTCCAATGGCTAGGATTAACTGAGTGAGTAAGCCTAAGCTAACCGTTCTCCAATTAATAGCTTTTCTATTGGCACTTAACAGAAAGGCGATGAGAATTAAAACAACCATGCCTAACCCACCCCTCCATAAAGAAGTCATTGAAAAGCCCTTGCTTTTAATAATACTATTATCTGGGATAGTTTCTGTTTGATTACTCAGAATAACTTCCGGTTTTTTGAACTCATAACTTATCGAGTTTTCTCTCAAAACTAGAGACGATTCGGAAAGCTGATCAACCACATAGGTTCTTACTGTATCCTTAGGTTCGGTATAGTAAAATACAAGTAACTTATTTTGATAAAGGTAGTGACCCTTGGCGTTGAGATTTTTAGAATCTAAATGATAGATAAAATTCCCGGCATTTATAACAAGTGAATCATTTGAGGTTATGGGATACAGCTCAATATCAGAACTATCGGTAATAGATTCAAAATTCCACGTTCCTTCAATGTTTTGTCCACTACTAACTTGAAACCAAAATAGGGATAGACAAAAAGCTGTTAGAAATCGCGTCATGAGTAGAGATTAGCGTTTGGAAATTTCATCCCTAATTTTCGCAGCCGTTTCGTAATCTTCATTTAACACGGCTTCTTCAAGTAACTGATGTAGTTCGTCTATAGTCTTATCGCTATAATTGGCCTCAGGAGCTGTTGCTGATTCAATTTCTTCAGCAACAATATCATCAACCAAAATTGTATCTTCTTCGTCTTCGTCTTTTTTAGGATTTACCTTAAGATAGATACCTGCCTTATCCAATATATTTTTATAGGTGAAAATTGGTGCTTTAAACCGTAGTGCTAAAGCTATAGCATCGCTCGTTCTGGCATCAATAATTTCTTCAACACCATCGCGTTCGCAAATCAAACTTGAGTAAAATACACCATCCACTAGTTTGTGGATGATAACCTGTTTCACTATAATTTCAAATCTATCAGCAAAGCTCTTAAATAAATCATGTGTTAAGGGTCTGGGTGGCTTTATTTCTTTTTCAAGAGCAATAGCAATTGATTGCGCCTCAAAAGCCCCAATAACGATTGGAAGTTTTCTATCTCCGTCAACTTCATTTAAGATTAAGGCATAAGCACCATTTTGGGTTTGGCTGTAGGAGATGCCTTTAATATTTAATCTTACCAAGCTCATAAACAATAAAACGTAAAGAACTGCTTAAATTAGGACTTTACCAAATCGAATTCATCCTTATTCGACTTAATGCTAATTTAAGCAGTTCTACTAAGTATCACAAAATATTTGCTAAGCGTTCTGGGCCTTAAAAGCTTTTAATTTCTCCGTTAAAACAGGCACTACTTCAAAGGCGTCACCAACAATACCATAGTCAGCTGCTTTGAAAAATGGTGCTTCAGGATCTGTATTAATAACCACCTTAACCTTTGAGGAATTGATACCAGCCAAGTGCTGAATAGCACCTGATATCCCAATGGCAATATATAGGTTGGATGCCACTGGTTTACCCGTTTGACCAACGTGTTCGCTATGAGACCTCCATCCAAGATCAGACACTGGTTTTGAGCAAGCCGTGGCCGCTCCAAGAACCTCGGCAAGATCTTCAACGAGACCCCAATTTTCAGGACCTTTTAATCCGCGTCCTCCTGAAACTACAATATCAGCATCTGCAATGGTAACCTTATCCGTTGCTTTATCTACTGATTCTACAGTTATTCCTGAACTAGGTACTTCTGGATTAAATTCAACAACCTCGCAGCTTGTTGAAGATTCAACTAAACCAAAGGCGTTACTGGACAGACCAATTAATTTGGTTGCTGTGGTAATTTCTGTGTTTGCAAAGGCTTTATTTGTAAATGCTGTTCGTTTAACAACAAACGGAGAAGTACTTGACGGGACTTCTACCACGTTAGAGACATAGCCAGCTTCCAACGACACAGCTAAAAGAGGCGCTAGATAGCGACTGTCTGCACTAGAACTAATGACAACTACTTGTGCATTTTCATTCTGCGCTGCACTGGAAACAACACTTGCATATGGTTTGGCGTTAAAGGTGTTCAGTGAATCATTAACCACGTTAAGTACTTTGCTTGCTCCATAAGTCCCCAACTCTTCTGGATTTTCTGAATTAACAGCAACAGCCGTTACTGTTGAACCCATTTTATCTGCAATAGCTTTGGCATAAGACACTGCTTCATAAGCAGCTTTCTTAAACTTTCCTTTTTCTGTTTCGGTATATACTAAAATTGACATGATATTTTTTTAAAATTGAGGTTATATGACTTTTGCTTCGTTATGCAGTAAATTAATTAGTTCATCAATATTCTCTGCATCCACTAACTTTACAGCACCTTTTGGGGCTGGTTTTTCAAAGCTTTGAACAGAAGTTTCGTCTGAAGCCGCAGCAGGCTCAACAACTGATAGAGGTTTTTTTCTGGCCATCATAATACCACGCATATTTGGAATCCTAAGATCAGACTCTTCTACCAATCCTTTTTGACCTCCAATTACCAAAGGTAGCGATGTGGAGACCGTCTCTTTACCTCCATCAATTTCACGTACGGCATTAGCCGAATTACCGTCTATTTC
This sequence comes from Winogradskyella aurantiaca, assembly GCF_003362725.1. Taxonomy (GTDB): domain Bacteria; phylum Bacteroidota; class Bacteroidia; order Flavobacteriales; family Flavobacteriaceae; genus Winogradskyella_A; species Winogradskyella_A aurantiaca. The sequence goes on along the minus strand of NZ_QKTV01000004.1, from coordinate 237,138 downwards.
AAGCCCTATACAATTGGTTACAAAGTTGGCATCTATCATGGCAGCTAACATTCCTGGAACCATACCCCCATTATAGTCTATAGATTCTCTTCCTGCAATGACTAAATCATAGCCACCGTTTTTAACAACTTCAGCAAGTTGTTTTGCTACTGCAAATCCGTCGGTTGCTGGTGTATTAACTCTTATGGCTGTATCAGCGCCAATCGCTAACGCTTTTCTTAATGTTGGTTCCGTTTCAGGCCCTCCTACATTAACAACATCAACTGAGGCACCTTGTTTTTCTTTAAACCACATAGCTCTTGTTAGACCAAATTCGTCGTTTGGATTAATTACAAATTGAACTCCATTCGTATCGAATTTGGTGTCATTTTCAGTAAAATTAATCTTAGACGTGGTGTCAGGAACATGACTTATACAGACTAAAATTTTCATATGTTTTCTTGTTTATTTACTTAATTTTTTAGCGGATACGAAGTTAAATATTTTATTTCGATTTTACTATGCACGCATAGTATTTTTTTCATATTCGTTAAAAATACCTATTTGAATTGCAGAATTAAAAATTTAAACCGCTAAAATTAAGAATATCTAAATATATTGGAAGGCAATCCATACCCTATATCTTGAGTAGATTCATTTAATGCCAATGTTAGACCAGTCAAGGATTAGGACTAGTAAGATTCACCATTATTACAGCTATTTTTTTACTATAAGACTAATGAATTATTCCTATTTTTGCTACGCTTAAAAATGAATCAATGAAAACTATTCAATTCAGAGAAGCTATAGCTGAGGCTATGAGTGAAGAAATGCGCAGAGATGAGAGCATTTATTTAATGGGTGAAGAAGTAGCTGAATATAACGGTGCCTACAAGGCATCCAAAGGCATGTTGGATGAGTTTGGACCGAAGCGCGTTATTGATACGCCAATTGCCGAGCTTGGATTTGCAGGTATTGCGATTGGATCAACAATGACCGGAAATAGACCCATTGTGGAGTACATGACATTTAACTTCTCATTAGTTGGGATCGATCAGATTATTAATAATGCTGCAAAAATCCGCCAAATGTCAGGTGGCCAGTTTAAATGTCCAATTGTATTTAGAGGTCCAACGGCTTCAGCAGGTCAGTTAGCGGCGACCCATTCTCAGGCATTTGAAAATTGGTTTGCTAATACACCAGGGCTGAAAGTGATAGTGCCTTCAAATCCATATGATGCTAAGGGTCTTTTAAAATCTGCAATTAGGGATGACGATCCTGTTATCTTTATGGAGAGTGAGCAAATGTACGGTGATAAGGGGGAGGTTCCTGAAGGAGAATATACGCTTCCTATCGGTGTCGCCGAGATTAAACGTGAAGGTAAAGATGTTACCATAGTATCATTTGGTAAAATTATCAAAGAGGCTTATAAGGCAGCTGATCAATTGGAGAAAGAAGGTATTTCTTGTGAAATTATTGATCTTAGAACTGTTCGACCCATGGATAGAAAAGCCATAGTTGAGTCGGTAAAAAAGACAAATCGTTTAGTAGTCCTTGAAGAAGCTTGGCCATTTGGTAACGTGGCAACAGAGATCACCTATTTGGTGCAGTCCGAAGCATTTGATTACTTGGATGCGCCTGTTGTAAAACTAAATACAGCTGATACACCAGCTCCATATTCACCGGTACTTCTTGAAGAATGGCTTCCAAACTCAAATGACGTGATTAAAGCCGTTAAAAAAGTGATGTATAAGTAAATATTGCACGTATTTTTACGTTATTAAAGCTTCATTTGATACCATGATTTGAGAATGTGGTATCTGATGAGGCTTTTTTGTTATGAAACTGATTTATTCTTTTTTATTCTTCCTTTTACTGGCACCGGTGAGCTTAGCTCAGACGAAAGTAGGTGGATACGTTTTCGATCAGAATAATGTGCCTGTTGCTTTCGCCAATGTGCTTTTCAAAGGTTCTACGGAGGGGACTACCACTAATGAGAATGGACGTTTCTATTTGGAATCCGAAAATCGCTGGGATGTTCTTGTTATTTCTTTTATCGGATATGAGACTAAGGAAATACCACTGACCAAAAAGGTAAATTACGATTTAAATATTATACTTCCTGAGCAAGCAGCATCACTGGATGAGGTGGTTATTGTGTCTGGGAAACAATCTAAGAAAGAATCTGAGAACCCTGCTATTGCAATCCTTAAGAAAATCTGGTCTCGAAAACGGCAGAATGGTCTCAAACAATTCAAGCAGTATCAGTATGATAAATACGAAAAGGTAGAGTTTGATCTTAATACCATAGATAGTTCTGTTATCAAGAGCAGGATTTTTAAGGGTATGGAATTTATTTTTGAGGAAATAGATACCTCGAGAATCACTGGAAAAACCTATCTACCAATTTTCTTAAATGAGTCGGTTAATAGAGTCTCTGGGGATAATTTAATTAATAAAGAACGAGAGCAACTACTTGGTAATAAAAATTCAGGCTTTAGTAATAATCAGACTATTATTGATTTCATAGACGATTTATATTCTGATTATGATGTCTACAATAATTATTTAGAATTCTTTGATAAGAGTTTCGTGAGTCCAATTGGTCGTACAGGAATAAACACCTATAACTACGTTTTAGTAGACAGTGCCTTCATTGATAATAAATGGTGTTACAACATAGTCTATTACCCAAGACGAAAGAGCGAATTAACCTTTAAGGGTGACTTTTGGGTAAATGACTCCACATTTGCTATCAAGGAAATCAATCTTCAGGCAACCAAAAGTGCTAATATCAATTGGGTAAAAGAGATTTATATTGAGCAAGAATTTGAAGTATTAAATGACTCAGTTTTTTTGCTAAAACGAGACTATTTCTTGTCAGATTTTGCTCTGAATAAACGTGAGAAATCCAGAGGTGTTTATGGAAAGCGAACAACCTTATATGACAATTATATATTTGATCAACCCAAAGATCCCGAGTTCTATGATGAAAAGGTCTTTGACTATGACGAAAGTGTTTATAATAGAGATGATGACTTTTGGGATGTTAACAGACTGGAAGCTTTAAACAAGGATGAACAGGGAGTTTACAAGATGCTAGATACCTTGACTACTGTTAGAGCTTTTCGTCGCCTTTATAATATTGGATCCGTTTTATCTTCTGGTTATTATGAATTTCCTGAGCTTAATCTGGACTATGGTCCAATATTTAATACCTGGGGTTATAATGATATTGAAGGACTACGATTAAGAGTAGGAGGAAGAACATACTTTGGTCAAAATGATTTATGGCGACTTGAGGGTTTTGTCGCTTATGGGTTTAAGGACCAGAAGTTTAAGTATGGTGTTTCTGGGAAATGGTTGTTAAACAAAAAGAATCGTTTGATCATTTTTGGGGGTCAAAGGCGCGATATCGAGCAGCTTGGTGCCAATTTAACGAGTTCTAATGATGTCCTGGGGAGGTCCATTGCTTCTAATGCAGTCTTTACGGCCAATACTAACGATAAACTTTCTAATATAAATTTAGGCACTTTAGGGTTTGAAATGGAGCCCGTCAAGAACTTTGGATTTAGATTCAACTCCAGTTACAGAACTATTAGTTCTGCTTCTCCAACATTTAGTCTGGATTATAATGATCCGTTTTCACCCACTGGAGTATCTTCTGAAACACGACAATTCGAAACACGACTTTCATTTGCCTTTTTACCTAAAAGAGAAATGACAGGGTATGGAGTGGAGCGCAAGGAAAAAAACTTTGACTACGCACGATTGTTTTTTCAAATAAGTCAAGGGTTTAGGGGTGTGTTTGATAGTAATTTCGACTATACAAAACTTCAGTTTTCCTATTTCCAACCTTGGCAAGTTGGTGGTTTTGGTCGGTTAACGTCATCTGTTGAAATTGGTAAAACATTTGGCCCGGTGTCCTTAGCTTTGTTAAGTGTGGTTCCTGGTAATCAGACCTACTTCAGTATTTATAACAGCTTTCCACAATTGGATTTTTATGAGTTTGTGACAGATACCTATGGGTCCTTCCATATTGAACACAACTTTAATGGACGTCTATTTTCAAGGATACCTTTTATTAAAAAATGGAACTTGAGAACTGTTGTTGGTTTTAGAGGAGTTTGGGGGCAGTTATCCGATGAGAACATTGCTTTAAATACAACAGATAATCCAGCGCAAATTGATTTACAAGCTCCTGATCAGGATATTTATTACGAATACAGTGTAGGTATTGACAATATTTTTAAAATTTTCAGAATTGACTTTAATTTTAGAGGGAACTATTTGGACAATCCAAATGCACGGAAATTTGGGATGACCCTCGGTTTTGGATTTAGCTTTTAATCCTATCTTTACCCCACAAATTTCCAACTACTATGAGCGCACATATTACATTTGACGTCTTAATTGAGATCCCAAAGGGAAGTAGAAATAAATACGAATACGATTTTGATTTAAGGAAGATTCGATTTGACCGAATGCTTTTCTCATCGATGATGTATCCAGGGGATTATGGATTCATTCCAAAAACCTTAGCCTTAGATGGTGACCCGTTAGATGTTTTGGTGCTTGGACATGAACCCACCTTTCCAATGTGCGTTATGGAGGTGAAGCCCATAGGTGTGTTTCATATGGCTGATGAAAAAGGACCTGATGAAAAGATTGTGTGTGTTGCTGTTTCAGATCCAATATGGAGTCTGAAAAAAGATATTGGAGATTTAAACCCACACCGATTGGATGAGATCACTCATTTTTTTCAGGTATATAAAGATCTAGAAAAGAAAAAAGTAGATGTCGGAGGTTGGGGTAATGCTAAGGAAGCTACTGAAATTGTAAAGAAATGTATTGAACGCTATGAAAATAGTGAGCATAAAAATAAAGGTCATTTTACTATTTAGTAATGTCAATTACAGCATATTAAAAACCCTTTCAATACGATATTGAAAGGGTTTTTCTATTAAGGTTCAAATGCTTACTTTTGCGCAGCAAAATTTATAAATCAAATCAAACAACAGAATATGGAATCAAACATGATTTTTGTTCCAATGGCATTAGCAATTTTAGGATTGCTTTTTATGTTTATTAAAATGTCTTGGGTAAAAAAGCAAGATGGTGGAAATGAAAAAATGCAAAACATCTCAAAAGCGATTAAGGAGGGTGCTTTGGCATTCCTTGGGGCCGAATACAGATTGTTGCTTGTTTTTGTGGTTATAGCAGCTGTTGCTTTAGGTGTAATCTCTTACATAGTGCCAACAACACACTGGATTATAATCATAGCTTTTATTTTTGGTGCGTTCTTTTCGGCACTTGCAGGGAACATTGGTATGCGCATTGCTACTGATGCCAATGCAAGAACTGCAGAGGCAGCAAAAACAAGTTTGCCACAAGCCTTAAAAGTGTCATTTGGAGGAGGAACAGTTATGGGACTTGGTGTGGCTGGATTAGCCGTATTAGGCCTTAGTTTATTTTTCTTCCTGTTCTTAAAAATGTTTGTGACTGGTGAGGCAAGTTTTTATAATGAAATGACGATTGCTCTTGAGGCTCTAGCAGGGTTCTCATTAGGGGCAGAGTCAATTGCTTTATTTGCTAGAGTTGGTGGAGGTATTTATACCAAAGCTGCGGATGTTGGTGCCGACTTAGTAGGTAAGGTAGAAGCTGGTATTCCAGAGGACGACCCGAGAAATCCTGCTACCATTGCAGATAACGTAGGAGACAATGTAGGTGATGTTGCTGGTATGGGTGCTGATTTGTTTGGTTCTTATGTAGCTACTGTATTAGCCGCAATGGTATTAGGTAACTATATCATTAAGGATATGGCTGACAGTGGAACCGTGTTAGAGTCTTTTAATGGGATGGGTCCAATTTTATTACCATTGGTCATTGCCGGAGTTGGAATTCTAGCGTCAATTATTGGTACATTTATGGTGAGAATATCAAGTAATGACGCTAAGGAAGCGCAAGTTCAAAAAGCACTGGATACAGGAAACTGGGCTGCCATTATCATTACGCTCATTGCTAGTTGGTTTTTAATCAGCTGGATGCTACCTGAAACTATGCAAATGAATTTCTTTGGTGAGGGAATCAAGGAAATTCCCTCGCGTCATGTGTTCTATGCCGCCATGATAGGATTAGCCGTAGGAGCCTTAATTTCCATGGTAACAGCTCATTATACATCTCTAGGGAAGAAGCCTGTACTGGATATTGTTCAGAATAGTTCTACTGGTGCAGCGACCAACATTATAGCTGGTTTGGCTGTTGGAATGAAATCAACATTTGCTTCAGTTATATTATTTGCTGCGGCAATTTTTGGATCCTATGCTTTAGCTGGATTCTATGGTGTAGCACTAGCAGCTTCTGCAATGATGGCAACAACGGCGATGCAATTGGCTATTGATGCTTTTGGACCAATTGCTGATAACGCAGGGGGTGTTGCTGAAATGAGTGAATTAGAGCCTCATGTAAGAGAGCGTACAGATATTTTGGATTCAGTTGGAAATACTACAGCGGCGGTTGGAAAAGGATTTGCGATTGCTTCAGCTGCGCTCACAGCTTTGGCTTTATTTGCAGCTTACGTTACTTTTACTGGTATTGATGGTATTAATATTTTCAAGGCTGATGTATTGGCGATGTTATTTGTTGGTGGAATGATCCCGGTTATATTCTCAGCTTTGGCTATGCAATCTGTAGGAAAGGCTGCCATGGAAATGGTAAAAGAAGTAAGAAGACAGTTTAAAGAAATCCCTGGTATTATGGAAGGTACTGGAACTCCTGAGTACGCTAAATGTGTTGACATTTCTACTCAAGCAGCACTTAGAGAAATGATTTTACCAGGATTAATAACCATTATTACGCCAATCATTATTGGTCTTTTATTCGGAGCAGAACCACTTGGTGGTTATATGGCCGGTGTTTGTGTTAGCGGTGTTATGTGGGCTATTTTCCAAAATAATGCTGGTGGTGCATGGGATAATGCTAAAAAATCTTTTGAAGCTGGAGTTGAAATTGATGGAAAAATGACCTATAAAGGATCTGACGCTCATAAGGCGGCTGTTACTGGTGATACAGTTGGTGATCCATTTAAAGATACGTCAGGACCATCAATGAACATCTTAATTAAGCTTACATGTTTGGTTGGTTTAGTTATTGCACCTATTTTAGGTGGTCATGCAGACGAAGATATGGCTTATAATGAGAAAGAAGTGAAAGTTGAAGTTACTGTTGACGCAAATGATAATGCTACAGCTGTTATCACAACAACATCTAATGTTAACGGTGAAGAGGTTTCAGAGGAAGTTTCTATTAAAGGTTCAGAAGCCGAGGTAATGAAAGAGGTAGAGGACCTTAAGGTAAACGTTGATGAAAATGCTTCAGTAGAAAAAGAAGTTAAGATTATTAAGGAAAAAGCTGAGTAGACGAATTAGAACTCTCAATAGAATCAACATAAAAGGCCTCGCATTGCGAGGTTTTTTTGTTTTCTTCATTAGTCCAAGGTCTTAAGAAAGTTGTATTGTGTTGACTATGTATATTTTACAATAATTTTAACATATTGAAATAAATTCTCCAACAACATAATGTCTAACTTTAAGGGATTATAATTAAACAGAGAAATGATGAAAAAAAACTACCCAATTAAAATTAATAGTTTAACCAATAAAGTAGTCGCATTTTTATGCGTATTTACTTTAGCACTGGTTTCAACGGCTGAAGCGCAGTGTACTGCGTCGGCTGGTGCATTGACTGCTGATGCTTCTCCTGTTGCAATTGCAAATGGTGGGGCAACGATTAGTGCCTCTGCTGTCATTGGACCTACAGTTCCAGCCGATTATGAAGTTAATTATTTACTCACCTTTGGTTCTGAACTTGTCATAGAACAAATAGGTTCCGCAGCAAGTTTTACGGTTCCAGATACAGGTAATTATCGTATTCACACGCTAGTTGCAGAAACCTCTGATGCTAGTAGTCCAGACTATTTGGACCTAAGCGCCATCGAATTAGGTGTTACTAATGCCGGTGATGTGTTTGTTGATATTATTGTTAGTGGTATTTGTGCCTCTTTGGATGGTGGTGGTGCACCTATAACAGTGGAGTGTACAGCGGATGCAGGTACATTAACGGCCAATGCTGATACAGTAAATATTGCTAATGGTGGGGTTACCATTGGGGCTTCTCAAAATGGAGATCGAGTAGTACCATCAGGATATACGGTAACCTACGTGTTGACATCAGGAAACAATCTTATTATTGAGGATGCTAGCGCAACACCTAGTTTTGATGTAGAGGATACAGGTTTATATACAATCCACACCTTAGTAGCACAAACCACAGATGCAGGTGATGCCAATTATTTGGATTTAGGAATTATCGATTTTGGTACAACCCCTGCAAGTGCTGTTATTCAAATTGTTATAGATAACGATGTTTGTGCATCTTTAGATGTAACAGGAGCACCAATCAATGTTGTGTGTTCAGCAGATGCTGGAACCTTAACTGCGGATGCCTCTCCAGTTGCAATTGGTAATGGTGGTGCCACCATTACTGCAACACAAAATGCTGGTCCTGTGGTACCTGCAGGATACACCGTAACATATGTGTTAACATCGGGTAACAATCTAATTATTGAGGCTGTAAACACATCCCCATTCTTTATTGTGGATGCGCCTGGTTTATATACAATACATACCTTAGTAGCTCAGACTTCTGACGCAAATGACCCTAATTTTTTAGATTTAAGTATAGTTGATTTTGGTGTCACTCCAGCAACCGCAGTGTTACAAGTTGTAGCTGATAATGATCTTTGTGCGGCCTTAGACGTAGCAGGAGCCCCAATAATTGTCGATTGTGAAGCAAATGCTGGAACTTTAACGGCTGATGCGACTCCTGTAGGAATTGCCAATGGTGGTGTAACTATAAGCGCTACTCAAAATGCAGCTCCAGTAGTACCATCAGGATATACAGTTACTTACGTATTAACATCTGGAAACAATCTGATCATTGAGGATGCTAGATCAACACCTAGTTTTGATGTCGACGATACGGGGTTATATACAATTCATACCTTGGTTGCTCAGACTACGAATGCTGCTGATGCCAACTATTTGGATTTAAGTGTTATCGATTTTGGGGTAACTCCAGCGAGTGCAGTAATACAAATTGTTGTTGATAACAATCTTTGCGCGGCCTTAGATGTGACTGGAGCGCAAATCATTGTCGATTGTGAAGCAGATGCGGGTACATTAACTGCAAATGCTGATACAGTGGCAATTGCTAATGGTGGAGTTACAATAAGCGCAACTGAAGGAATTGCACCAGTAGTTCCAACAGGATATACGGTAACCTATGTACTAACTTCAGGTAATAATCTTATTATTGAGGATGCGGGTTCAACACCGAATTTCGATGTTCCAGATACTGGATTATATACAATACACACCTTAGTGGCACAGACAACAGATGCAGGTGATGCTAACTATTTAGATTTAGGAGTTATCGATTTTGGAACCACCCCAGCGACTGCAGTATTACAAATTGTTGCTGATAATGATATTTGTGCATCCTTAGATGTCACAGGAGCCCCAATCAATGTTTTATGTTCAGCAGATGCAGGGACATTAGTTGCCAACGCTACACCAGTAGAGTTAAGTGGTGCAACTGTATCGATCAGTGCTTCCTATGACACAGCTCCAGTGGTGCCAACAGGGTACTCAGTTGTTTCTGTTTTGACCTCAGGCAATGATCTGATAATTGAGGCAGTAAATTCATCACCATTCTTCACTGTAGATGCTCCCGGTTTATATACAATACACACCCTAGTGGCACAGACTACGGATGCAGGTGATGCTAACTATTTAGATTTAAGTGTAATTGATTTTGGTGTAACGCCAGCAGCTGCTGTATTAAATATTGTGATTTCAAATGGGCTCTGCGCAGCTTTAGATGTAACAGGAGCGCCAATTGAAGTTACTGATGGAAGTTTGAGTATTGAAGAAAATGAACTTTTCAATAGCGTTAAATTAATTAAAAACCCTATTCAAGATGAGTTGGTTTTGTCTAATTCAAGAAATGTATTCATAAATACTCTTGGTATTTATGATATGACGGGAAGATTAGTTAAAGAAGTGGCTGTTGATAGCAATCAATCCGAGGTGTCTACTGATGTTTCTACTCTATCAAACGGAAATTATATAATGATTCTCAATTCAGAATTTGGAAAACTAACCTTACGCTGGATTAAGAGTAGATAGTTGATTCTATCGTTTCAAAAATTTAAGGCAGTTGAATTCTCAGCTGCCTTTTTTATGGATTGGATTTAATAAGTTTATTGTCGAGTCTTTGTATTCTGTTTAAATTTAACCGAATAATTATATAGTTTTAAACTTTAATTAGATTGCAACTCTCATAAAATTGGGAATATTTAAAAAAGATCCACTTCAAATTATTCCATTTAGAACTTATGGTACTGATGAACATCTTTACCTAAAGGGAAGGGCTCTTGAGGACGAAGACATTGATCTTTCTCAGAAAGGTTGGTTTAATCTCTTGGTAAATTCCTGGAAACAATTTGAGACAGATGAGATCAGGCACTGTAAGCTAAAATTAGTAGTAGCTAGTGGAAGTTATTATAGGATAAAAACTGATGCTGAAGGATATTATTTATTGGATAATGCCACTGATTCATTGTCTGAGTTAAAAGATGCAAAAGGTTGGGTAAATTATACGATTGGATATGATAATTATAAGGGTCAGCGTCCAATTAATATTAACAATTCATTTGAGGGTCAAATGTTGATTCCTCATGAAAATGCACAATTTGGTGTTATTAGTGATATCGATGATACCATACTACACACAGGTGTGACATCACGTTTAAAATGGAAAGTTGCTGTTAATACCTTTTTTAGATCCCCAGAAAAGCGCAGGGCACTTGAAGGAAGCTCCGAGTTCTATAATTTATTGCATTCAAATTCAAAGTCTGGTATTTCTAATCCTATTTTCTATGTAAGTAATAGCCCTTGGAATCTTTACCGTTACCTGGAGTATTTCTTAAGAGTCAATGAATTTCCTCATGGGCCATTATTGTTACGTGATTTTAGAACCCCATTTGACAAAACCCCAAAAATGGAATTAGCTCACAAATACCATGAGATATTTAATATTCTGCAGACATATCCAAACCTCTCCTTTATATTAATTGGTGATTGTGGTGAAAAAGACCCATACATTTATCTAGATGTGGTTAAAAAGTACCCTAAGCAGATTGCTGGTATATATCTTAGAAGTGTGACACATTCAAGAAGAATGAAGAAGGTAACGGATCAGTTGCGAGATTATAGCAAGGTGCCTTGTCTTATAGTTGAGAACACTCGTGATGCCATTGCACATGCTAAAGCCAATGGATTTATAAGTTAAAACAGACCGTTTATTTCCGCATCAATTCTATTAATGACATTGCCCAAGTCTTCTGGATTACTCACAAAATCTAACTCATCAACATCAATAACCAGCAATTTCCCTTTATCATAACCATGAATCCAAGCTTCATAACGTTCATTGAGTCTGCTTAAGTAGTCAATGCTTATTGAATTTTCATAGTCCCTACCACGTTGATGGATTTGCTTAACTAAGTTGGGGATTGTGCTGCGCAAATAAATTAATAAGTCAGGACCTTTTACCAAACTTTCCATTAAGTCGAATAATGACCTATAGTTTTCAAAATCTCTATTGGTCATTAAACCCATAGCATGAAGATTTGGTGCAAAAATATGTGCATCCTCATAGATAGTTCTATCCTGGATTATATTTTTTCCACTTTGTCGGATCTGTAGTACTTGTCGAAACCTGCTATTAAGAAAATAGACTTGCAAGTTAAAACTCCAGCGTTCCATTTGATTGTAGAAGTCATCTAAATATGGATTATCTACAACGTCTTCGAGCTGGGGCTCCCAACGATAATGCTTTGCTAATAGTTTTGTTAAAGTTGTCTTTCCTGCGCCTATATTTCCAGCAATGGCTACGTGCATGTTAATTTGTATTTAGTTGGTAACGATAAAGGAGATTATCTTGATAAAGATACAAGGTTTCATTTGTTACCAAAAAATCATTTATCAACAAATTCAAGTTTTCTATAGGGAGGATTTCATTAGATTTTTTTATATAAAAAAAGTACTGATCTTCACCGCGTAAGACCAAATTGGCCTCGCTAAAAGCCATTTTATCAAAACCTATATTTGGGTGTTTGGATTGAAGATTTCCAAAATAGGAATAAACATATAGGTATTGTTTCGTCAACAAATAGCAGTTATTGTAATCACTTTTTATATCAAGAATTTCATCTATTATTGGAACAGTTTTAATTCTACTGGTATTGGTTCTGTAGTCATATAATTCCAATATTTGAAGGTCTTGATTGTAAACCCAAATTGTATTATCATATCCAGTAGACATAAAGGTTACATTTCTGTAGGGTTGAGTCGTATTAAAATCGATTCGTTGAATTTCAGCTAGTCGATTATCCAGGATGATGACTGTATTAAAATCCTGATAAAATAGGTTAATTTTTAAGGGGTTAAAGGTGTTGACATTGCTGATTTGGCCTAGTTGAAAATTAGCATAAGTGATGGTCGTATCGACTGTGGTTTTAAAGAAGGTTTGGTTTTCTGAGCTGTGATAAACAGTTTCAAATTTATCGATACCCCAAATCTTGTAAGTGTTAATTTCAAATGTGCCCTTTGCTTCAGCTTGTATTTGACAGAATGCAACTGTCGATACCAGAATTAAAGATAGAGTGTTAACTAGCCTAATGGATTTTGCAATAACCATCAAATGTAGAACTATTATTAGAGTGGTTTATTGCTACAAATGTACTTAAACAATCAATTTATAACCGAAGCCTCGAACGTTAATAATTTGGATATTGGAATCCTGACTTAACTTCTTACGGAGTTTACTAATAAACACATCCATTGATCTTGCTGAAAAAAAATCATCGGTACCCCAAAGTTTATTGAGGATAACCGAGCGGTCTAAAAGCTGATTCTTGTTTTTTATTAAATTAAACAGTAAATGCGCTTCACGGTGGGTGAGCATTTGGGGTTTGTCATCCTGGTAGCGTAACTCCTGTTTGGGAAAATTAAAAGTATAATTCCCGACTTTTAAAATATCAGCTGTTTTTTGAAGTGCGACTCGTTTGAGTAGATTATGTATTCTTACAATCAACTCTTCCATGCTAAATGGCTTTTTAAGATAGTCATTGCCCCCAATCGAGAATCCCTCAACAACATCTTTAGTCTGAGATTTTGCAGTTAAAAATATAATTGGAATAGTATCATCAAGAGTTCTTATATCCTTAGCCAAAGTGAATCCATCTTTTTTAGGCATCATAACGTCCAATACAAGGATGTCAGGTTGATTATTTTTAAAGGCTTTAAGGGCCGCTTCACCATCCTGCAACCAGTTGACCTCAAAATCTCGGGTTTCAAGACTTTCCTTTATAATTTGACCTAAGGCAGGTTCATCCTCTGCGAGTAGTATTTTAATTACTGACATTTGCAAGTGTAATATTAAATGTGGTTTTGCCTTTTCTAGAATCTAATTCAATTTGACCTCCGTGGCGTTCAATGATGGTCTTGGTATAATAAAGACCTATTCCAAATCCTTTAACATCATGCGTGTTTCCTTTAGGAACACGATAAAATTTATCAAATATATGTTTTTGATATTCTGATGGTATGCCCTCTCCGTTATCTGATATACCAATTCGAACCTCAGTGCCTTTAGCTATCAGACTTATTTGTATGGTATCTCCACCATATTTAATGGCATTATCCAAAATGTTATTTATAGCATTTTCGAAATGAAAAACATCGATATCAATTATAAAACTTGGGGTATTAGAACTGAACCCAATTTGTTTTTGATTGTTGTGGGAAGATACTCTTAGGCATATGGTTTCAAGTAATAAGACCAGATCAGAGGCTTCTTCATCTAAATCCAGGCTGTTAGTATCTAAGGAAGCAGTTTCCAATAACTTTTCAACCATGAGGTTCAGTTTACTCAATTGCTGTGTTGACATTTGAAGATACGATTTGGTTTTTTCTTTATCCTTAAGTATGTCAAAACTTTGTATTCCCTCTAGAGCCACTCCGATCGTTGCGATAGGAGTTTTAAATTCATGAGTAATATTACTGATAAGATCGTTCTTCATTTCTGCCATCTGTTTTTGATTTTGAATAATCTTCAACAGGTAAAATAGGGTGGCAATAACCCCAATTACTAGTAGTAACGAGATGAGCATACCACTAATAATTCTTCCCAATAAAGTCTTAGTAGTATTGGAGAATGAAATTAAAAAAACACTTTGATCTGGTAAAAATGTGGACTTGGATTCCGATATCAATTGATCTTTTCGACGAATTGGAATATCTTTTTCTGGCCATTGCTTATTTTCCCTTAAATAAGCAAATCGGTCTTCCTTTGTATAAAACAACAATTCGTAATCCACATCTATAGATTTTCTATTCAGCTCCTGAATAAATAAACTGTCAACTTTTTGTACTTCTAGTGTATCATTGGAAATTGAAATGACAATTTTAGAAGTCAGTAGTTCAAAATCGGCTTTTGGATTAAACGATTGGCTTTGCTTAAGCTCTTTAATTTGTGTCTTAAAAGAATCTGGTGATACCTGATTATCGGAAAAACTAGAAAGCAATGAATCTGCTTCGAGCCCTCTGAAGATTTGAACTTCTTTGACATCTTCAATATCGAGAGAATCAAATGTTATAAATGTACTTTGATTAGTGTCAATTTTTTTGGCTATTTGATCTAGTAATCCGCCATCTTCCAAAGCTGTTTTCTGTGACTCTCCGGTAAGCGCTAATCCAAGGGTCGACTTTTCAGCCAGTTGGGCATAATAATCGTCAATGGCTTTGTCCAAACTATTTTGAACGTCATTGTATAATTGCTGCTTATTAACCTGATAGTTCTTATAATTCCAATAAATTTGGATGGTAATGGTAGCCAAAATAACAGTAGCAATTCCATATAAGATCCATCGGTAAGTATTTGTTTTCATACCTCAAAAGTAGTAGTTACCTCCTTTCTATGCCAATCGGTTAACACTAGTTAACACTCGTTAACCCATTGAAAACAAAGCTTGTCTCATATTTGTATCGTTAATCAATTAAATCAAAAAACAAAATGAAAAAATTATTTACAATTTTAGGACTGTCATTAGGGGTATTAACTTTTGCTCAGGAAAACGATTTGCATGTGAGCTATTCTGAAAATAACTTTGAGGATGTTAAAATGGAAATAACAATTGATTCTGCTGAAGAATTGGAGGCCACATTTCAAGTTGATGATATTAAAGAGTTATTGGATTTGACTTGGGGACAATCAGCCACCTTTAAAATAACCTGCAGAGGAGAGCTAATGTCTAATGGCAAACCTTCCACAATGAGTTATGAGATTGAGAAAGGGGATATGAGCGACAAGGAATTCATTAAAATGGTTAAAAAAATTAGAAAAGCAGCATTACATTATTACAACAAATAACATTAAAATGATGTTCACATTAATTAGAGTAATTATAGTTACTATAGTCTTGGGTGTTTCAGGTTTAAATGCCCAAGATTTTCAAGGCGTTGCCACTTACAAAACCAAAAGAAAGGTGGACTTAAAAATAGACAGTACTCATACTAGTCTGACTCCTGAGGTTCAAAAACAAATGACTGAAATGCTCAAAAAGCAATTCGAAAGAACTTACATTCTTACTTTTAATAAGGAAGAATCTGTATATAGAGAGGACGAAGAATTGAGTTCACCGCAGCCTCAAATGGCAACGGGAGGTGTAATGATTAAGACACTTGGTGGTGGAGGTTCTGACATTCTTTATAAAAATACAAGGGAAGGTTCGTTTATTAACCAAAATGAATTATTGGGTAAGATGTTTTTAATTAAGGATCAGCTTGAAGTTCGCGAATGGAAACTAGAAAGTGATACCAAGTTTATTGGGGAGTATTCTTGTTATAAAGCTACTTATACAGAGGAAATTGAGATCATGGAAGCTAACTTTGGTGATGGTCCAGAGGACGAGGAACCAAAGACAAGGACTGAGACAAGAACAGTGACGGCTTGGTACACTTCTCAAATTCCAGTGAATAATGGTCCAGAACAATACCAGGGTCTCCCAGGGTTAATTCTAGAGCTTAATGATGGTAACCAACAAATTGTATGTAGTAAAATAGTACTGAATCCAGAGGATAAGGTTACTATAAAAAAACCAACTCAAGGAAAAGAAGTCAATCAGGAGGAATTTGATGAGATTTCTGAAGAGAAAATGAAAGAAATGCAAGAGCAATTTCGCGCTAGACGTGGAGATGGAGGGTCAACAATGCAAATTAGAATTGGTGGTTAAACTTTAACAAAGCTTTAGTATTTCTAGCTTAAACCTTCCTCAAGGACTAGGGTCTTATTGGTAACAAATGTTGTTAATGTTTTGATAAACCAAGGCCATCTGTTTAAACATTAATTATTTTTGTTGAACAAATTAACCAATTTAGACTAAACTCATGAGAAGTATTGCATTAAAAATCAGCCTTTTAATAGTTGCTGTTGGATTTTTAGTATCAACAAATAAACCAGTCCAGGAATTCCAGGGCAAAGCCTACTATTTTTCAAAAACAAAAATGGATCTTGGAAGATGGGGATCTCGATTAAACGAAGCACAGAAAAAACAAATAGAAGCTCGAATGAAGAGTCAGCTTGAAAAGAATTTTGTGTTGACCTTTAATAAAGCAGAATCTGTGTTTTATGAGGAAGAACAATTAGATGCCATGTCAGGAGCTACAAACTCATGGGGAAAGAACTTTTCAGCAGGAGACAGTTATAAAAACGTAAAGTCAAATTCTCAAATTCAGGAACAAGAATTCTATGGCAAGCAATTTTTAGTGGTAGACGAATTATTACCTATAGAATGGACTATGGGAAAAGAATCAAAACAAATTGGAAATTACATGTGTTTTAAGGCCACAGCCTCTATTCCAACTGAACAATTAAACTGGTACACATTCTCATGGAACGAAATGCGTGCCACCCAAAGACGGCAGCAAGAAGTTGATTCGCTCAAGGCTCTTGGACAGGAGCCTGAAGTAGAAGAAATGGTGGCGATGACACAGGTGGAGGCATGGTACTCACCACAGATTCCTGTAAGTCACGGACCTTTGGAGTACTGGGGGTTACCAGGATTAATTTTGGAGGTAAGCGCCGGAAATACAACAATGTTGTGTTCCAAGATTGTTATGAATCCAGAGGAAAAAATTGAAATAGAAGCACCTAAGAGAGGTAAAGAAATTACCAAGTCAGAATACAAACAGACAATTACAAGTAAAATGGAAGAATTCCGTAATAACCGAGGCAGACGCCGCGGATAACACTTGGTTGTCAGCACACTTATTAATCAATAAACCATAAATGAAACGAATATTACTCGTGACGCTTTTGTGCGTTACAGGATGGTCCTACGCCCAAGTTAAAATGACCGGAGTTGTCAAAGATAGTATCGGTACACCTCTAGAGCTAGCCAATGTTATTGCGATTAATCAGGAGACTGGTGGGCTCGAATCTTACGGAATCACTAATGATAAAGGAAAATATGTCTTGTCATTAGGGAAGAATGGTTCTTATAAAGTTCAAGTAACAGCGATTGGGTTAAAAACTATTGAAGAAATAGTTACCACTAAAGAAGCAGATATAACTAAGGATTTTCAAATGCAATTAGACAATGCGCTAGATGCCGTTGAATTAACCTATGAAATGCCTGTAACCGTCAAGGGAGACACGCTTATTTATAATGCGGATTCCTTTAAAAATGGATCTGAGCGAAAACTGGAAGATGTCCTCGAAAAATTACCTGGGGTTGAGATTAATGAAGATGGACAAATTGAGGTAGAAGGACAAGTGGTGCAAAAGGTTATGGTTGAAGGTAAGGACTTCTTTGATGGGGATACCAAACTAGCCACCAAAAACATCCCTTCTAATGTTGTAGATAAAATTGAGGTACTTAAAAATTATTCTGAGCAACGCCAGTTGAGTGGGGTTAGAAATAATCAAAATAATGTGGCTATTAATATCAAACTTAAGGAAGGTAAAACTAATTTCTGGTTTGGAGATGTTACCGCTGGAGTTGGAACGTCCCCTGATGAAGGTCTGTATATTGTGCAACCCAAATTGTTTTACTACAGCCCGAAGGGTAGTATTAATATTATCGCTGATGCCAATAATCTAGGTGAACCTGCCTTAACTGGTCGTGACCTTAGGGGATTTGGTGGAGGATTTAGAGCTCCAAGTAGAAATAGTGGAACTGATTTAAATATTGGGAATAATGGACTTGGCTTTTTAAGCCTTCAGAACAATCAGGCGGAGCGAATAGAGACGCAATTGCTTGCTACGAATTTTAGCTATTCACCTAGTGAGATAGTAGATCTAAGTGGCTTCGCGATTTACAATAGATCGAGAGTGGAAATTGGTCAAAATGAAATTCGAACATTTACCAATGATAGAGGGGAAGAAATCACTGAGTCTGAAACAGATCAAGCCAATGACGCAGGACTATTAAAACTTAGTGCAGCGATAAATCCTAATTTCAACAATCAAATTGATTATGATGTGCTTGGACGTATTACAAGAGAACGACAAGATCAAATCTCTAATTCGTCTGTCATTGGTGAATCAATTGAAGAGGAAAAGAATGATCCCTACAGTATCAATCAAAATCTCAACTACTACTTTACCTTAAATGAG
The DNA here is from genome assembly GCF_003362725.1 of Winogradskyella aurantiaca. GTDB lineage: Bacteria > Bacteroidota > Bacteroidia > Flavobacteriales > Flavobacteriaceae > Winogradskyella_A > Winogradskyella_A aurantiaca. The sequence goes on along the minus strand of NZ_QKTV01000004.1, from coordinate 218,358 downwards.
AAGCACATTTTTGCTGTTGAGGCTCAACATTTATTCCAAAACGAGGATCCATTCTATAATGCAGTTGTTGATACTACCAATTATCAGAATACAGCGACGTTATTAGGATTGGATAGAAATCAAGAATTATATGATTTAACCCAAGAACGTATGGTCCGTACCAACCAGCTTGATGCCAAGGTGGATTATTATAACGTTCTCAACACTAAAAGTAATTTAAATCTGTTTTTTGGGACAATTTATAACCGTCAGGATTTTGACTCTAGACTATTCCAAACTTTAGAAAATGGGACAGTATTTGATCCTATGCCGATAGATGGTAATACGACGATCAATGATGTGCGTTACACCTTCAGTGATATTTATTTGGGTGCGCGCTATACAGCAAAGGTGGGGAAATTTACGTTTGCACCGGCGGTCTCCCTTCATGCTTATGGTAATAATAACTTCCAGTTTGGCGAGAAGTTTGGTGAAGACTTCTATAGGGTACTTCCAGAGGTCGAAATTAGATATCAGATTAAAAATAGTGAGACCTTAACCTTTAGGTATAACATGACCAATCAGTTTACGGATGTGACGCGATTGGCTCAAGGTTATGTATTAACCAACCTGAATAATCCAACGTTTGGTAATCCAACATTAGAAAATGGTTTATCACAAAACTTAAATCTTACTTACAGGAATTTTAACCTTTTTAATTTCACTAACATATTTGCGGTCATTAACTACAGCAATCGTGTAGACCAGATTAGAAACATTACAAGTTTCTTTGATAATGTAGTTAGAAGAACAACCTTTTTTAACTCACCCTTTTTAGATGAGACTTTAACGGCATTTGGTCGTTACCAAAGAACCTGGGGGAAAATTAGGGGTGAACTTGGGGTTAATTTGAACTACAGCAAGTTTACTCAAATCATTCAGGAATTTGACGATCAGATAGATGAATTTGTGGATGTGCCTTCAATCAATGAAACTTTTGTACAGACCTATACACCGGGTATTCGTACAAACTTTAGAGAGGCACCAAATGTGAGTTTCCGTTACCGCTATAGTATTCAGGACGCTAATCAAGGGGAGAACAAAACGACGGTTATAACTAATGCACCTACGATTGATTTTGATGCCTACATATGGGATTCTGTTACAATAAGATCAGACTATGCTTATTCAAGAGTTAGTACGTCAGGGGAAGCGAATGCATTCGATATTTGGAATGCCTCTATTTCCTATAGAAAAAATCGAGACGCTAATTGGGAGTTTCAATTGAGAGCAACCAACCTGTTAAATACTCAGTCAAGAATAACCACTAGTACTAATGACAACTTTGTTAATATTAGCGAATACTTTATACAACCGCGATTTTTGTCTTTGAGAGCTACTTATACTTTGTAGTAGATTATATAAAAGCATTAAAAAAAAGCCTCTTTGTAAAAGAGGCTTTTTTTATGTTTCTACAATAGATTCTTATAGCAATAATTAAAATTTAATAATACTATTTAATCTCATTTTCAAATAGATGTAATAAATTATAAAGGATTAGTACAAATCATTGCATAAAGAGTTGCTTAGTAATCCCGTAACATATGCACTACTCCATTAATGGTGTGAATGTTGCCAATTGAATCTTCATAATCTCCACTGAAATTTATATCTATATATTCTCCAATCTCTCCTAAAGTGGTTAGGTTAAATATAATATTGTTATTCGATCCTGAAATATCGAAATCAGTCCAAGGCATAAAAATGAAAAACCCATCAGGAACAATATCACCGCCGTAAATGGGATAAGGGTAGTTGTAAATGTATGTTCTTAAATAGCTGGACTTATTTAGGAATCCTTCAATTCGAAAATCAAATTCGTTGTTTATGGCAAAAACTTCTATTTGTGGGCCATAGTTCCAAGTAGAGTCATTTTCGATAAAGGAGGCCCAGTTAAATGAAAAATTTAAATTATTGCTATCAAATGTATAAGTGATACTATTGTCTATGTTGATATATATAAATTCGTCAATGGAATTACAGGCCGATATAGTTCCAATATTGGTGGTTGGAGTTGTAAAGGTGTAATTAATTTCTGATGTAGACTGTAGATTTGTATAGTCGGTTCCAGTAATTGAGAAGGTATTGTCATTGGAACATCTTGAAAGTTTGATTTCAAAGATTCCATCATCCACTAGGTCAACATAGGTTTGGTTACCATAGGTCAGCTGAACATATCCTTCTGTCACGGGATTACCATCACAATCATTAAATATTCCAGTTACCGTCTCGTAAATAATATCTGGATCGTCTGGGATAATGATGGTAATGTTGGAGTCTGTAGTAAACGGACCAATACTTTGAGTGTAAATTGGTGCATCACCACATATGTCGTTATTGAAAATATTTAATTCTAGATTTTCGTTTTTTGGTACAAGACCGCATATTGTTCCATTGGTATTAGTTAGGCTACTCGTTGTCCCATAGGAATTGCTTGAAACCGATACTACTAAATTTCCAATAGGGTTGTCTTCTTGGTCTGTGGTTAACACACAAAGATTGACGGTTTCAACTGGAATGTCGCAATTCCAAAAAGAAAAATGCGATACTTGACCAGTATATACATTGCCATTTAAAGTAGCTTCACCTTCTTCTTTCCAATAGCCACCACTTTCATCAAAATACCACAAAGGGATGGAGTTTGGTGCAGTTTGTAATAGGCTGTTGTCAACTGGTATTTTTATTTCGGAAAAGGAGTCTTGTGCTATATTTAATTCTTCACCATTTGAACCTCTTAGCTCAACTGCTAACATTCCTAAAGTCTGAAGCATTCTTTCCGCGCCATCGTCATTTTGGGCATAAAGCATACCTGGCATCTGTAATTCCATATCTTGGTCGGTAGGGTCTAAATGGTGCATGATGACATCAACGGAACCTGAGTAAGGATTACCGTCAGAAGTAATAAATTCACCTTCAAAACTAACAGAGCTTCCATTTGGTAAGGCGACAGTGCTCATACTTCCGCTGATCACAGTACCGACAACATTCGCTTCCAACATCATTATGTTAATTTTGTTGAATCCATTTGAAGGGACCATGCTTCTTGATGCATGTATATATCCAGCTTTTTCAGCTTTTAGATATCCAAAACGCTGATGAACCGATGCCTCATTAAGGATGAAGGTTCCATTGATATCTGTAGTTACTGATTGATTACCGACAGTGATAGTTACTCCTTCAATGGGGTTGTTATTCTTGTCGATAACTGTGCCTAAAAAGTCTCTAGAAACCTCATCCCCAAAATACTCACTAAAGGTTTCTGGTATTGATTCTAGTTGGTCAGTTCCTCCAGAGAAATCATCATCTCTTTGACAAGAGATTATTATCAAAATAGCGGTGAATATACCTACACACAAAAACTTAGAGGATTTCATTTGGTGATAAGTGATTGGTTATTAGTACTGCAAATTAACCATTCTGTCCCTTTTTTGGTTAATTTTTTGTAGTATTTTTCATAACCAGACTTTTATGTTCAAAAAAATACCTTAACATTTGAAATATTAAGGTATTTATTTTTGGAGATTGTAATTCGGTATTACAAGTCAAATGCCGCTTTAACCTCATCAACATAATCTAGTTTCTCCCAGGTAAATAATTCCACATCCATTGTCTTGCTTTCACCGTTTGGTTGCTCAAAAGTCTTAGAAACTATTTCATGGTTTCTTCCCATGTGACCATAGGCCGCTGTTTCACTATACATAGGTTGGCGTAGTTTTAAACGCTCCTCGATAGCTGCGGGTCTCATGTCAAAAATATTAGACACTTTTTCAGCAATTTCGCCATCAGTAAGGTTTAATTCACAAGTTCCGTAAGTATCAATAAATATTCCCATGGGTTCTACAACACCAATAGCATAAGACACCTGTACCAATACTTCCTCACATAATCCGGCTGCGACCAGATTTTTAGCAATATGTCTTGTGGCATAGGCTGCACTTCGGTCTACCTTACTTGGATCTTTTCCTGAAAAAGCCCCCCCACCATGAGCACCTTTTCCACCATAGGTATCTACAATGATCTTACGTCCTGTTAATCCTGTGTCGCCATGCGGCCCCCCAATTACAAACTTTCCTGTTGGGTTAATATGATAGGTAATTTCATTAGTGAATAACGGCTTGATGTGATCTGGAACCTTAGCGATAACACGCGGAATAAGAATTTCTTTGATGTCAGTTCTAATCTTATCAAGCATGGCCTCATCTGTATCAAAATCATCATGCTGAGTTGAAACTACAATGGCATCAATTCGCTGAGGGGTATTGTCATCTGAGTATTCTATGGTCACCTGACTTTTAGAATCAGGTCTTAAATAAGTAATCTCGTTATTTTCACGTCTTAATTCGGCTAATTCTTTTAGAATTAAATGAGAGATGTCTAATGCCAAAGGCATGTAGTTGTTAGTCTCATTAGTAGCATAGCCAAACATCATTCCTTGATCACCTGCTCCTTGCTCTTCTTTACTTCCACGATCAACCCCTTGATTAATATCTGGTGATTGCTCGTGAATTGCTGAAAGAACACCACACGAATGGCTATCGAACATATATTCCCCTTTAGTATAGCCGATTTTATGAATGGTGTCTCTGGCAATTTTTTGTACGTCCAGATAGGTTTTAGAATTCACCTCACCAGCGAGTACTACTTGACCTGTTGTTACAAGGGTTTCGCAAGCTACTTTAGACTCAGGGTCAAAGGCTAAAAAGTTATCAATTAAAGCATCACTAATTTGATCTGCTACTTTATCCGGGTGACCTTCAGAAACACTTTCTGAAGTAAATAAATACGCCATAAAACTATTTTTCTGTGAAAGATTTGACGTAAGTGCAGGGAGAGCATAACACTGCTTTAGCATTTTTTATGCAGAGGTTGCAATCAGTCAAATCATTCCTCTTATTAATCTCGCAAAAATACAGATTAAAAGAGAAGAAAAAAACGTTCTAAGAATTAGTTGAAAATAAAATTTTGTTAATGTTCACTCATCCAAAACCCGGGCTATGTTGTGCAGTTATGTGTAAATAGTTATCCCTCAAGTTTTGCTTAATTAGCTGTCTTAATGTGTCCATCTTCGTTAAAAAAAGATCCTAACGAATGATAAAGGAGCAGGTATTAAGACAACGTTAAATTCATTTTTTTTATTCAAATAATTTGTTTTTTAATTTTTTGTGTTGCAATATTTGTGCTCATAAAGTTCAAATTCTTATTGAAATGTTATCAAGAAAGGTGGAGGGAATAGACCCTGTGAAGCCTTAGCAACCCTTCAAATTTATTGAAGAAGGTGCTAAATTCTACTTAAAGAGTGATTCATTTATCCCTGCTTTGAGGTAGATAACCCAAACCCAATTACCCATCTGTAATTGGTATAATTTCTTATAACATTTTTCTATTAAGTACGTCTTTTATAAGGCGCATTTGACTTTTGGTTTAATCATTATTAACTCAAAAAGACTAGAAAAATGAGTGCACAAAAATTTGCAACAAAGGCATTACATGCCGGACATGACGTAACGTCCAATGCAGGAACCAGAGCAGTTCCTATTTATCAATCAACAGCCTATGTATTTAATGATTCTGATCATGCGGCTAATTTATTTGCATTGGCAGAAACGGGTAATATCTATACCCGAATCAACAATCCAACAAATGATATTCTTGAGCAGCGACTTGCGGCTCTTGAAGGAGGTATTGCTGCAGTGGTGACCGCTTCAGGTACTTCTGCTATTGCTACTTCATTATTAACATTACTAAGAGCTGGGGACCATATTGTAGCTTCAAATAGTTTGTATGGTGGAACTTATAATCTGCTTAGTGTAACGCTACCAAGGCATGGCATAACCACTACGTTTGTAGATCCGTCCGAACCAGATAGTTTTAAAGAAGCTGCTCAGGAAAACACACGTGTGTTTTTTATAGAATCCTTAGGAAATCCTAAGCTAGACGTATTAGATATTCAGTCTATTTCCGAACAGGCTAAGTCCCATCAAGTACCGCTAATTGTTGATAATACAGTGGCAACACCGTATCTGTTAAATCCAATAGAGCATGGAGCTAATATTGTCATTCACTCCCTAACCAAATACATCAATGGTAATGGTACAGCACTTGGTGGCGTTATAATTGATGCAGGAACCTTTGATTGGGCTAATGGTAAGTTCCCTGAGTTTACAGAACCGTCACCAGGATACCACGGCTTGGTATATTCTGAGGCACTTGAGGCAGCTGCATTTATTGCTAAAGTTAGAATTGAAGGTCTTAGAGATTATGGCGGGGCCTTAAGTCCCTTTAATGCGTTTCAAATAATCCAGGGACTCGAGACTTTAGAGATTAGAATTAAGAAGCATAGTGAAAACGCTCTTGAATTGGCTAAGTGGCTTCAAGTACAAGAGGAAGTCGCGTGGGTTAACTACCCTGGTTTAGATTCGAGCCCATATAAATTGTTGGCAGAGAAATACCTTCCTGAAGGGCAAAGTGGTATTGTCACTTTTGGAGTTAAAGGAGGTTATGAGGCTGCTAAAACTGTGGCAGACAAAACTAAATTATTCTCTTTGTTGGCTAATATTGGTGACACCAAATCTCTAATAATTCATCCTGCTAGTACTACCCACCAGCAATTGAGTGATGAAGCCCAAGAAAGTACCGGGGTTACTAAAGACCTTATAAGGTTGTCAGTTGGACTTGAATCTATTGAAGATTTAAAGGCAGACTTGAAAGAGGTATTTACAGAAATTCAGAAACCGATAACGGCATAACATCTAGAAGACAAGTATTTGTATAGCGATTAGTACCAATAGTTTAATTAATAAAATGGGAGCCTTACAACATATTCGAATTACAGATTATACCACGCTAAGTGGAGTGTTGATAAATAGGATTAACCTGTCCTATCAGTTATTTGGTAGGCCCTTACATGAAGCTCCTCTTGTATTGGTAAACCATGCTCTAACAGGTAATTCTAATGTTACCGGTGAGAATGGTTGGTGGTCTGAATTAATAGGTGAAGACAAGGTTATTGATACAAATCGCTATACCGTACTTTCATTTAATATTCCTGGGAATGGATATGATGGTTGTATTATAGACAACTACAAAGCTTTTGTTGCTCGTGATATCGCCCGGATATTCATAAGCGGCCTAGAAGAGCTTGAAATTAAAGAGCTTTTTGCTATCATAGGTGGTTCATTGGGTGGAGGTATAGCCTGGGAAATGGCGGTACTGGAGCCAGCCTTAACAGAGCATTTGATACCTATTGCTACAGATTGGAAATCTACAGATTGGCTTATTGCTAATTGTCAGATCCAGGAGCAATTTTTAGTGAATTCAAAAAATCCTGTTCATGATGCAAGGATGCATGCAATGTTGTCCTATCGTACACCAGAATCTTTTAAGGAGCGGTTTCAACGATCTGTCAATGAGGAGTTACAAATATTCAATGTTGAGAGTTGGCTGCTGCACCATGGCAAGAAATTGCAAGAACGCTTCCAATTGCCAGCATATAAGCTTATGAATCAATTGCTACGAACGATTGATGTTACCAAAGGTAGAGGAAGTTCAGAAAAGGTTCTGAGTACTGTAAAATCAAAGATTACCATCATTGCTGTGGATTCAGATTTGTTTTTTACTGCGGATGAGAATATTGAAACTCAAAAACAGCTTGCACAATCAAAATCAAATGTCACTTACAATGAGATTAACTCAATTTTTGGACATGATGCTTTTTTGATGGAATTCGACCAATTAAAACAAATCGTTGAGGAAATTTTTATGCCGGAAAGAGCAAACAAAAAAATGAAAATATTAAAATTTGGGGGTAGATCCCTAGCTAATGGACAAGGCCTTGAACGGGTTATTTCTATTATAACTGATAAGATAAAGAATCAGGAGAAGATTGCAGTTGTAGTTTCGGCGAGAGGAAAGGCTACAGACGAGCTGGAAACCATGCTTAACAAAGCTGTGAAGGGGGAGTTTCATCAGAGGGATTTAGAGGACTTTAAAGTCTATCAGGATGAGGTGGTAGATATTGATTTATCCAAGGAGTATACTAGATTGGATAGTCTGCTGAGAGGTGTTCAGTTATTAGGGGATTCGAGTGTTAAGGTCAAAGATGAAATATTGGCACAGGGCGAACTTATCTCTGTAAAACAAATTGCTGCCTTATTAAGAGATAATGGAATAAAAGCTAAAGCTACCGATGCTAGGACCTTAATTAAGACTGATGATTCATATGGAAATGCTAAGCCAATCGATGCGCTGTCTAAAAAGAATGTACTTAATTATTTTAAGAATCAGAACGGAACTCAAGTAAATGTGGTGACTGGCTTTATAGCCTCCAACAAGGACAACAAAACAACTACTCTAGGAAGAAATGGAAGCAATTATACAGCATCATTATTGGCCAATTACTTGGATGCCGAAGAATTGCAAAACTACACACATGTCAATGGAATTTATACAGCTGATCCTGGCTTAGTGCAGGAAGCTAAAAAGATAGAAAAGTTGTCTTTTAATGAGGCCAACGAGTTGGCCAATTTTGGAACTAATATTCTGCATGCAAAAACAATAATTCCTTTGATTGAAAAAAATATTCCTTTACGAATATTAAACACTTTTAATCCAGAAGACGGTGGTACTTTAATCACTGCGCAAGGTAATTCTAATGGAATTTGCTCGCTTTCTGTGTTGGATGACGTTGCACTTATAAATATCGAAGGTCGCGGCTTACTCGGTAAAGTAGGTGTAGATGCCAGGATTTTTAGAGCGATGAGTTTACAGAATATCAGCGTAAGTATCATTTCTCAGGGATCTTCAGAAAGAGGCATTGGATTGGTGATTCCAAAGCAGGATGCGTCTAGTGCTGTCCTCGCTTTAGAGCGCGAATTTGAGAATGATTTTTATGTCCAGGATATTAATAAAATTAGTGTTATGGATGATGTGGCCGTTATTTCTATTGTGGGGCAAAGGCTTGCTACCTTTCATAAGCCCTTTAACAGACTTATAAAAAATCAAATAACGCCACTATTATTTAATAATACAGTTTCAGGTAACAATGTTAGTGTCGTGGTTAGAAAACCACAGTTAAACAAAGCGCTTAACGTTATTCATGGTGAGATTTTTGGAATTTCGAAGAAAATAAATCTAGCAATTTTTGGTCATGGTACTGTAGGTTCTGCCTTGGTAGACCAGATTGTTTCTTCAACCAGTGAAATTAAAAAAAGAAAAGGTATTAAACTCAATATTTTCGCAATTGCCAATTCGACCAGAGTATTATTAAAAAGAGATGGTGTTAGTGCAGACTGGCGCGAGGAGATAAAGGCAGAAGGAGTTGATTATACAATTGATGATGTTTTAGAGTTTGCAGAAGCTAACCACTTAGAAAATCTGATTGCCATTGATAACACGGCGAGTCTAGAATTTGTGTCCAACTATGTAAGGTTGATTGAAGAAGGATTTGACCTGGTATCATCAAATAAAATTGGAAATACCATCGACTTAGAGTTTTATGATTCTCTCAGACAAGTATTAGCTAAACATCAAAAAACCTATTTGTATGAGACTAATGTAGGAGCTGGTCTACCATTAATTGATACTATTAAATTATTCCATCTTTCTGGAGAAAATATAGTGCGAATTAGAGGGGTCTTTTCAGGATCTTTAAGTTATTTATTTAATACATTTTCGGAAGATGATATTGCATTTTCAAGGGTCCTCCAGGATGCTTTGGATAAGGGTTATACAGAGCCAGATCCAAGAGAAGATTTAAATGGCAATGATGTGGCGAGAAAGTTGTTGATCCTTGCTCGCGAGTTAGACCTACACAATGAGTTAAGTGATATACGTATTGAAAATTTAATTCCTGATAATTTAAGGGATATCAGTACTTCCGAATTTTTAACAAGAATTGATGAAATGAACCCGATTTTCAAACAGAAAAAAGCAAAACAGGAGGATGGACATGTCTTGAGATATGTAGGAGATTTGTATGGTGATTTGGCTGATGAGAATGGGGCAACCTTAGATGTAAAGTTGGTCTCTGTGCCTAAACAATCTCCCCTTGGATCTTTAAAGGGAGCAGATTCCTTATTTGAAATTTATACGGAGAGTTATGGAGAACATCCGGTAGTGATTCAAGGAGCAGGAGCAGGAGCCTCCGTCACCGCAAGAGGTGTTTTTGGGGATATCCTGCGCTTAGCCGAAAAAAATAATTAGTTACAATGCCTATGAATGAAAACCAGTTTGAAACTGAAGCGATTCGCACACAAATAGAACGGTCACAATTTTTAGAACATTCTAATCCACTGTATCTCACCTCGAGTTATGTATTTGAAGATGCTGAAGATATGCGAGCATCTTTTGCAGATGAGAAGAAACGCAATGTTTACAGTCGCTACTCCAATCCAAATACAACTGAATTCATAGAAAAAGTTTGTAAAATGGAAGGTGCTGAAAGTGGTTATGCTTTTGCTTCAGGAATGTCCGCTGTTTTTTCTACTTTCGCTGCCTTACTTGACTCTGGAGACCACATCGTTTCACTACAAAATATATTTGGTTCAACTCAAGTTCTCTTTAACTCGGTACTGCCCAAATGGAATATTTCAACTGATTATTTTAATATTCATGAGCTGGAGAAAGTAGAGAGTTTAATCAATGCAAACACAAAGGTTATTTATGCCGAGTCTCCAACAAATCCAGCGGTTGACATTTTGGATATTGAGTTTCTTGGAGATATTGCCAGAAAACACGACATCTTATTAATAATTGATAATTGTTTCGCAACCCCCTATTTGCAACAACCCATAAAATTTGGTGCAGATTTAGTGATTCACTCGGCCACTAAACTAATGGACGGTCAAGGTAGAGTGTTAGGCGGGGTTACAGTGGGACGCTCAGATTTAGTTGAGAAAATCACTTTCTTTGCTAGGAATTCAGGACCCGCATTATCACCATTTAATGCCTGGGTCTTATCTAAAAGTTTAGAGACATTACCAGTAAGAGTAGATAAACACTGTGAGAATGCGATGGAAGTAGCGAAATTTCTGGAGACACATAAAAATGTTGCTTTTGTGAAGTATCCCTTCCTAAAATCTCACCCGCAGCAAAAATTGGCAATAAAACAAATGAGATTGGGGGGAAATATTGTGGCATTTGAAATAAAAGGGGGGATTGAAGCGGGAAGAAAGTTTTTAGATGCCATAAAACTATGCACTCTTTCTGCTAATTTGGGTGATACCAGAACCATCGTAACACATCCATCTTCCACAACTCATGCAAAATTATCCCAAGATGATCGCTTAAAAACAGGTATAACAGATGGGTTAATTAGAGTTTCAGTGGGGTTGGAACATAAAGAGGATATTATTAATGATTTAAGACAAGCTTTAGGCTAATGAAAGATATTTACAAGGAGTTACAGGAGCGTATATTAGTGCTGGATGGGGCCATGGGAACTATGCTTCAACGCTATAATTTTAACGAGGAGGACTTTAGAGGAGATCGATTTAAAAACTACGATCAGCCTCTTAAAGGAAACAATGATTTATTATCCTTGACACAACCCGAGGCCATTGCTGAGGTGCATCGCAAATACTTTGAAGCTGGTGCCGATATTGTTGAAACCAATACATTTTCTGGAACCACAATTGCCATGGCAGACTATCAGATGCAAGATTTGGTATATGAACTTAACTACGAATCTGCCAGAATAGCAAAAAGGGTTGCAGATGAATTTTCCTCATCAAACCCTGACAAACCAAGATTCGTTGCTGGTAGTATAGGGCCAACTAACAAAACAGCGAGTTTATCTCCTGATGTCAACCGCCCAGAATACAGGGCCATAACTTTCGATGAGTTGAGAGAGGCATACAAAACTCAGGTGGAAGCATTACTGGACGGTGGGTCGGATATTCTCTTAGTGGAAACCATTTTTGATACCTTAAATGCAAAGGCAGCGCTTTTTGCCATTGAAGAAGTTAAAGAAGAACGCCAAATTAATCCGCCAGTTATGGTGTCTGGAACCATTACTGATGCATCAGGTAGAACCTTATCTGGGCAAACTGTAGAGGGTTTTTTAATCTCTATTTCTCATATTCCTCTTCTTAGTGTTGGTTTTAATTGTGCTCTTGGAGCTGAACAACTGGAACCTTATTTAAGAAGGCTTTCTAAAGAAACTAATTTTTATACATCAGCTCACCCAAATGCAGGCTTACCAAATGCCTTTGGGGAGTATGATCAGACGCCAGAACAAATGCGAGATTTAATAGACTCTTATTTAAAGGATGGTCTGGTTAATATTATAGGCGGATGTTGTGGAACGACACCAGATCATATTAAGGCTATTGCTGATTTAGCCAATAAATATCAACCAAGACCTATCGCTCAACCTGCAGTATGACCAAACAAGAACAGTACCTAACCTTATCAGGTTTAGAACCCTTAGTAGTTACTCCAGAAAGTAATTTCATAAACGTTGGAGAGCGTACTAATGTTACAGGTTCAAGAAAATTTTTACGTCTAATTAAGGAAGAAAAATTCGCTGAGGCCATTGAGGTAGCGCGCCATCAAGTTGATGGGGGTGCACAAATCCTTGATGTTAATATGGATGAGGGAATGCTGGATGGTGTAAAGGCTATGACGACCTTCCTTAATCTAATAGCATCGGAACCTGATATTGCTAAGATTCCCATTATGATTGATAGTTCTAAGTGGGAGATTATCGAGGCTGGTTTACAAGTTGCTCAAGGTAAGTGCGTGGTCAATTCCATCAGCCTTAAAGAAGGCGAAGAAGAGTTTATACGTCAAGCTAAGTTGGTTCGACGCTATGGTGCGGCTGTAATTGTAATGGCCTTTGATGAAAAAGGTCAGGCCGATACCTTGGATAGGCGAATTGAAATATGTCGGCGCTCCTATAAGGTTCTCGTTGAAAAGATAAAATTTCCACCTCAGGATATAATTTTCGATCCCAATATTTTTCCCGTTGCTACAGGGATGAATGAACATCGCAGAAATGCTCTAGACTTTTTTGAAGCTACGAAATGGATACGTGATAATTTGCCCTATGCCAATGTTTCAGGTGGTGTTAGTAACGTTTCATTTTCTTTCCGTGGAAACAATACGGTTCGTGAAGCTATGCACTCCTCATTCTTATACCATGCTATACAATACGGTATGAGTATGGGAATCGTTAATCCAGCTATGCTTGAGGTTTACGACGATATTGACAGGGAGCTTTTGGATTTGGTTGAGGATGTTTTCTTTGATAGAAATGACGATGCCACTGAACGTTTGATCACATTTGCAGAAACTGTAAAAGGTGATAAAAAGAAATCTGAAGACTCAGTCCTGGAATGGCGTTCCAATTCTTTACAGGATCGGATAACCCATAGTCTAGTAAAAGGTATTGATGCCTTTATAACGGATGATGTAGAGGAGGCAAGACAATCTGTCAATAGACCAATTGAGGTGATTGAAGGACATTTAATGACTGGAATGAATGTGGTTGGAGATTTATTTGGCAGCGGAAAAATGTTCTTGCCGCAAGTGGTAAAATCAGCACGCGTTATGAAGAAGGCAGTAGCTTATCTACAGCCTTTTATAGAGGCTGAAAAAACAGGAGGTCAAGAGTATGCAGGTAAAATATTAATGGCCACTGTTAAAGGTGATGTTCATGACATAGGCAAAAATATTGTAAGCGTGGTCTTAGGGTGTAACAACTACGAGATTATTGACCTTGGGGTTATGGTGCCAGCAGATAAAATCATTGAGATCGCTAAAAAAGAGCAGGTTGATGTGATTGGTCTTAGTGGCTTAATAACACCATCTTTAGATGAAATGGTATACGTGTCTCAGGCTATGGAAAAAGAGGCAATGGATGTGCCATTGCTAATTGGTGGGGCTACTACCTCTAAGGCGCATTCAGCGGTAAAAATTGCACCTCATTATTCTAATACCGTAGTTCATGTGAACGATGCGTCTCGAGCTGTAACAGTGGTGGGTAATCTATTACAAGAAAATAACAAGCTTTACAAGGAAAACATTAGGTCAGACTATGATAAGTTTCGTGAACAGTTTCTTCAGCGAGGTAAAATAAAAGACTACCTAAGTCTCGAACAGGCACAACAAAATAGGTTTCAAATAGATTGGCAAAGTTTTAAACCGGTTGAGCCCAACAAACTTGGAGTTAAGGTTATTGAGTCTCTTGATTTAAAGACTTTAGTGCCTTACATAGACTGGTCACCATTCTTTAGAAGTTGGGATTTACATGGAAAATATCCTGAGATACTTAATGATGACGTGGTAGGATCTCAAGCAACTGAGTTGTTCGAGGATGCCCAAATACTTTTAAATAGAGTTTTGGAAGAAAAATTACTTGAGGCCAAGGTGGTTTTTGGTTTGTTTCCTGCTAATTCAATAAATGATGATATTGAGATTTACTCCCCTGATTCTTTAGGAAATGAAACTATCGCCACGTTTTTAACCTTGAGACAGCAACTTAAAAAAAGAGAAGGTGTGCCCAACTTTGCTTTAGCAGATTTTGTAGCTCCAAAAACAACTGGGACAAAGGACTATATTGGTTGTTTTTGTGTGACTACAGGATTTGGAACTGACGAATTAGCTGCAGGTTTTGAAAAAGATCATGATGATTACAATTCAATAATGATTAAAGCCCTGGCTGATCGATTAGCCGAAGCCTTTGCTGAGTTTTTACACGAAAAGGTTAGAAAAGACTATTGGGGATATGCCTCCCATGAGAACCTAAGCAATGAATCCTTAATAAAAGAAGAGTATAAAGGTATACGGCCAGCCCCTGGATACCCGGCTTGCCCAGATCATTTGGAAAAGAAGACCATATGGAAGTTGTTAAAGGTTGAAGAATCTATCGGGGTGCGATTGACCGAAAATTTAGCAATGTGGCCAGCCGCAAGTGTCAGTGGTTATTATTTTGGAAATCCCGAATCTAGATATTTTGGATTGGGAAAAATAAAACAAGACCAATTAGCAGATTATGCCAAACGTCGAAACATTTCAATTGAAGAGGCTACGAAGTGGCTTAATCCTAACTTAGCCAATTCTTAACTTTTTAATACACTTAAAACAAATAACAAACCAACAAGTTTGTGATAACATTGCAGAAAAAAATGATGAGAAAATACCGATCAGAATTGCGTTTTGTTGTTCAGCTCTTTGTATTAGTTTCGGTTGCTTTACTTCTAGTATACCTGCAATACAAGCTTTAACCATACCAACCAAATTTAACTATGAAAGTTACCGACCATATTAAGAAAGCAAACGGTGAAACTCAATTCACATTTGAAATATTACCGCCCTTAAAAGGACAGAATGTACAATCGCTTTTTGATAATATTGATCCTTTGATGGAGTTTAAACCTCCATTTATTGATGTGACTTATCACAGAGAGGAATACGTTTATAAGGAATTGGAAAACGGGTTACTAAAAAAACAGATTGTCAAGAAAAGGCCAGGAACTGTTGGTATTTGTGCCGCTATCCAGAACAAGTATCAGGTGGACGCAATTCCCCACATTTTATGTGGTGGATTTACAAAAGAAGATACTGAGAACTTTCTAATTGATCTTGATTTCCTAGGAATCCATAATGTTTTGGCCCTGCGTGGGGATGCTGTTAAAACCGAAACCTATTTTAGACCTGAAAAGGAAGGGCATTCCTACGCTACCGGATTGGTGTCTCAAATAGATGATCTTAATAAAGGGGCTTATTTGGATGAAGAATTGCAAAATACAGCTACTACAGATTTTTGCATCGGAGTTGCTGGCTATCCAGAAAAACACCTAGAAGCTCCAAGCTTGGAAAGTGACATTCACTTTTTAAAGAAAAAAATAGAAAAAGGCGCTCATTATATCGTTACACAAATGTTCTTTGATAACGATTGTTTTTTCAAGTTCGTTAAAAAGTGCAGAGATGCGGGAATTACAGCTCCTATAATTCCAGGTTTAAAGCCAATTAGCACGAAAAAACAACTCAATCTCATTCCACATCGGTTCAATGTGGACTTACCAGAAGAATTAGTTATAGAGGTTGTAAAATGCAAGGACAATAAACAAGTGAAACAAGTTGGGATTGATTGGTGCATAAGTCAATCTAAAGCTCTTAAAGAGGCAGGTATCCCCGTGCTTCATTATTATTCAATGGGTAAGAGTGACAATATAAAGGCCATAGCTCAAGAGGTTTTCTAAGTTTACATTACATTTGGGTGCTTTATTTGTCCTACATGCGCTACCTATTATGTGTATTTGTTTTCCTCCTTGGTTTAAATGCCATCTCACAAAATAAGCATCATGATTTTTTAGAGGCCAATTTTTATTCTGGGAATATTGCCCTTCACAATAATGATATACTCCACCTAATCTCTGGTCATCCAAATGGATTGATCGCAAGTTGGAACAGAAAAACTTTTGGTGAAAAGGAATGGCAACAGCGCTATAACTATCCAGACTGGGGAATTAGTTTTACATATCAGGATTTTCAAAACCAGTATCTCGGTCAGAACTATGGCCTCTATGCCCATTATAATTTTTACTTTTTTAAGCGGCACCTTATGTTTCGTGTGGCGCAAGGGTTGGCTTACGCAAATAATCCATATGATAAAATAGCCAACCAAAGAAATGTTGCCTTTGGATCCGATATTTTAAGTTCTACAATGGTAATGCTTAATTACAAACGAGAACGACTTATGGGAAATTTTGGCGTACAGGCAGGATTATCCTTAATACACTATTCCAATGCCAATGTTAAAGCCCCAAACACGAGTGTTAATACAGTCGCCTTTAATGTGGGGCTTAATTATAGCTTTAAATCGGAGGATCCGGAGTTTCAGTATTCTTTGTCAAAAGAACGATACATAGAGCCTTTAAAGTTTAATCTGGTCTTTAGAACAGGAATTAATGAAAGTGATATCGTTGGAAGTGGTCAATTTCCTTTTTATATTTTTTCGGCATATGCTGATAAACGTTTAGCTCATGTGAGCGCTGTCCAGTTTGGAACTGAAATCTTTTTTTCAGAATTTTTGAAAGAACTTATCCGTTATGAATCTATTTCTGTTCCGGAGAGTGATGTAAGAGGTGATGAAGATTATAAACGAGTGGGGGTCTTTGTGGGCCACGAATTGTTTATTAGTAAATTATCTCTCCTAACACAATTGGGCTACTATGTTTATTATCCCTACGATTTTGAGGGAAGAGTATATTTTAGGGTTGGATTGAAATGCTATGTGTACAAAAATTTATTTGCGGCTTTGACATTAAAGTCCCATGGTGCCAAGGCAGAGGCCGTTGAATTAGGAATTGGAATTCGACTATGAAATTAGACATATATAGGACAATGAATCTACAAAGAGCGCTAGTTGTTTTGCTGCTAATTTGCATGGCTTTATCATGCGATGATCCAGATGCCAATACTTGTTTTAAAGCGTCTGGGGATGAGGTGACTAAGACCTATGAATTTGAAGCCTTTAACAATATTCTGATCAACCGTAATGTAGAAGCGTTTGTTAGAATGGGAACTAATTATCAGGTTGAAGTTGTCTCGGGAGAAAATCTTATTGACGATATCATAGTTTCTGTAGTGGACCAGGAATTGGTGGTGACAGATAATAATACTTGCAATCTGGTCAGAGACTATGGTAACTCAAGGGTGTATATTACAGTACCAGAATTAAAAAGAATCAGATCATCGACACAGTATGATATCTCATCAATAGGAATTCTGAACTTTGCTGAACTTTCCTTGATTTCTGAAAATTTTAATAACCCAGACCTTTTTTCTGTTGGTGATTTTAGACTGGACGTCAATGCCGAGCGTCTCGCAATTGTGTCTAATAATATATCTTCATATTATTTGTCGGGGAATTTGGAGCAATTGAATGTAAACTTTTTTGGTGGCGTTGGCAGATTTGAAGGAGCAGAATTAATATCAGAACATATTGAGATTTACCATAGAGGTTCGAATGATATGATTTTAAATCCTCAGCAATCCATTCGTGGTGAGATTCTTGGTACAGGCAATGCCATTATACTTAATACACCTGACATTATTGATGTCCAGGAGTCCTATGTGGGGAGCCTAATAATTCAGGATTAATCTAAGACGTTAGTTCTCTAAACAAGCTTTCAAGACTCGCATTTTTTTGATTTAATTGCAGAATTTTAAGATCGTTGTCGTGGGCAAAGTCAAAGACATGAGACCGCATATCGGTATTGGTGTCAAACGTTATTTCATATATGAAACCATGAGTGTTGGTCACTTTGCTTGCTTTCGGTAATTTGAGAAGGAATGTGTCTTCAACTCTATAATCAAATTCAACAATGACCACTTGAGAGTCACCACTTCTAAGCTCATTCAGGTTTTTGTCCGCAACGATTTTTCCTTTATTAATAATGATCACCCGGTCACACATGGCCTCAACTTCCTGCATGATATGGGTAGATAAAAACACTGTTTTGGTTTGTCCAATGGTGGTAATTAATGATCGGATTTCCATTAGCTGATTGGGATCTAAGCCAGTAGTGGGTTCATCTAATATTAAAACCTCGGGGTCATGCAAAAGAGCATTAGCTAAACCAACTCTTTGACGGTAACCCTTGGACAATTGTCCAATTTTTTTATGAGATTCAGGGCCAAGTCCCGTTAATTCAATGACTTCCTCAACGCGATTGGATTTAACCTTGTAAACATTGGCATTAAATTGTAAATACTCCCTCACGAAGAGATCGAGATAAAGTGGATTGTGCTCTGGTAAATAACCTACACTTCTCTGCACATCTTTTTGGTTGGTGTTAACATCAAATTCATTAACCATGGCCGATCCCTCCGAAGGAGAAATATAGGTGGTTAATATTTTCATCATCGTAGATTTCCCAGCTCCATTTGGTCCTAAGAAGCCAACAACTTCTGGCGATTTCACCTTAAAACTCACATTATCAAGGGCTTTTTGATCATTGTAAGTTTTGCTAATATTGGTTACGGTTATGGACATAGGTCAAGATTTTGGTAAAAATAATCAATTCAGTATGGATGATTTAAAAAAATGAAAGCAGGATTTTGTTTTTTAAATATATTAATTACATTAGCCACTGTTTAATACAATTGACAATGTTTAACGCATATTTTAGCTGGTTTTATTTCTTTTATTCCAAGGGGATCGAGGCTTAGTATGTATATATAGTATAGAATTAAAGTCTCGATTTTTATCGAGACTTTTTTTATGAATTAAAAAGATGGTTTCAATCCAAGGAGTTACAGGGTCTTTTCATCACATTGCGGCGATGAAGCTAATTTCAGATACAGTTAGTTTTGTTCCCTGTTTGAGTTTTGATGATACAATAGAGACATTACTAAAAGGTGAGGTTGAAGCAGCCATTGTGGCTTTAGAAAATTCGATTGCTGGATCAATTTTACCGAATTATGCGCTAATTGATACTAATGACCTTCAAATAACAAGTGAGTGTTATATAGATGTACAGCATAATTTAATGGCGTTGCCTGGTCAGGACATTTCTCAAATAAAGGAAGTACAATCGCATCCAATGGCCATACTTCAATGTAAATCCTATTTAAAGCGGCACCCTCATATTAAGTTGGTGGAAGCTAAGGATACCGCCGAGGTGGCTCGAAGAATAAGCGAAGAGCAAACTATGGGGGTTGCGGCCATTGCAAGTGTTGAAGCAGCTCACCAATTTGGATTAAATATACTTGGGCAAAGTATTCAGACGATAAAGCATAATGAAACCAGATTTGTGCTCGTTAAAAAGAAGAGAGATAGCAATGATATGGGTCTGTGTAATAAGGCTTCATTCAAATTTGAATTACATCATAAGAGAGGGAGTTTGGCTTCGATTTTAAATGTTATGAGTGATTGTAATTTGAACTTAACCAAAATACAATCCTTGCCTAAAATTCACACTCCATGGAAGTATGCCTTTTTTGTGGATGTTACATTTGACCAGTTTGAAGAATACCAAAAGGCAGTAGAAATAATAACGATTATGGCAGAGAATTTTAAAATTCTTGGAGTATATAAAAACGCTAAAAATGATTGAACCAGCCAATAGATTAAATAAGGTTGAAGAGTACTACTTTTCAAAAAAGCTCAGGGAGGTAAATCTATTGAAATCTCAAGGACGGCCTATTATCAATCTGGGAATAGGTAGTCCAGATCTTGAGCCTCCAATCAAGGCAAACCTGGCATTGGAACAAAGTCTAAACTTGAAGGACGCTCATAAATATCAAAGTTATCAAGGGTTACCCGAATTGAGGGAGGCGATTGCAGAGTTTTACAAGCAACAATTTAATGTCTATCTCAGTGCTCATACAGAAGTCCTGCCGCTAATGGGGAGTAAAGAAGGGATTATGCACATCTCAATGGCCTTTTTAAATAAAGGTGATAAAATCTTAGCGCCAAATCCTGGATATCCAACGTATAGCTCGGTTGCGGGATTGTTAGAAGCTAAAACTGTTTATTATGATTTGAACGAAGAAAATAATTGGTTGCCAGACTTGATCAAACTGGAGAAATCTAATCTGGAGAAGGTCAAGATCATGTGGATTAACTATCCGCATATGCCAACAGGAGCAAATGCTCCGCATAAATTTTATGACGATATTATAGCCTTTGGAAGACGTCACAATATTCTTATAGTTAATGATAATCCGTATAGTTTTATTCTAAACGATGCTCCCAAAAGTATTTTACGGTACAATAATGCGAAAGAGGTTTGTTTGGAATTGAATTCGCTCAGTAAAACCTTTAACATGGCCGGATGGAGAGTGGGAATGTTGTGTGGTAACTACGATTATGTTCAGGCTGTATTACAAGTAAAAAGTAATATGGACTCGGGTATGTTTTTTGGAATTCAGAAGGGGGCTATTGAGGCATTGAGATCTACAGAAATGTGGTTTGCAAGTTTAAATAGTGTTTATGAAAAGCGTCGTCAATTAGCCTGGGAATTAGTAACTAAGTTAAACTGCACCTATGACGAAGATGCATCGGGATTATTCGTTTGGGCCAAGTTACCCCCGCATATTAAGTCCGAGGAGTTTTCAGATCTATTATTAAAAGAGCATTCAATTTTTGCTGCTCCAGGGAAAGTATTTGGTTCCAAAGGGGACGATTACATCCGTTTTTCACTTTGTGCTGAAGAGGCAGTTTTTCAGGAAGCATTAGCACGGATAAATTAATTGAATACATGAAGAATCTATATATAATAGGAGTTGGGTTAATTGGAGGAAGCTTTGCTAAAGCAGCAAGAGCGTCGTTTGCCAACCTAAGAATCATTGGTATTGACTCAAATCCGGAGCATTTAAAGAAAGCTGAAGAAATTGGAATTATTGATCATCAAGGAGGCTTAAATGATCTAAGCAATGCTGAGGTTGTATTTATTGCTATTCCTGTTGATGCTACAGTCAAACTACTTCCAGAAATTCTCGATGCTATTTCAGATGACACATTAGTGATTGACGCTGGGTCTACTAAAGAATCTATTTGTATGGTTATTAAAAATCATCAGCGTAGACGAAATTTTTTAGCGGCACATCCCATTGCTGGTACTGAATTTTCAGGACCCGAGGCTGCTAATTCTGATTTGTATCAGGGTAAGACCAACATTATTTGTGAGGTGGAGGCGACTGCTTTCAAGCTACAAGAAAAAGCATTAGACTTGTTTTCAAGAATTGGGATGCGTATTAGATATATGAATCCTAAGGCTCATGATAAACATATAGCATATGTATCGCACTTGTCACATATAAGTTCTTTTATGCTAGGTAAAACATTAATGGAGAAAGAGAAAAACGAACGCGATATTTTTGATATGGCTGGCAGTGGTTTTGAAAGTACGGTACGTCTCGCAAAAAGCTCACCAGAAATGTGGACCCCAATCTTCAAGCAGAACAAAGAGAATATTTTAGAAACATTGGAGGAATACATTGCAAACCTTACCAGATTTAAACAATTCATGGAAAATGATGAGTTTGAACAGGTTTACCAAGAAATGACTGGTACCAATAGGATTGGTAAGATTTTAAATGGAATACAGATAAATTAAAAAAATTGAATAATGGAAAATAAAAAGGAATTACGCAATTGGTTGGACGCTTTTGGTTTGGAGCATCCCATGGTTATTGCAGGGCCATGCAGTGCCGAAACTGAAGAACAGGTGCTTAAGATTGCACATCAACTTAAGAACACGGACACAACAGTATTTAGAGCGGGTATTTGGAAACCACGCACCAGGCCGGGGAATTTTGAAGGCGTTGGAGCCTTGGGTCTTAAATGGATGCAAAGAGCTAAAGAAGAAACAGGTCTTTTATTGACTACTGAAGTGGCCAACCCTAACCATGTTGAGTTGGCCCTAAAGCACGATATCGATTTCTTATGGATTGGTGCGAGAACCACAGTGAGTCCATTTATTATCCAGGAAATTGCCGAAGCTTTGAGAGGTGTGGATAAACCGGTCCTGATTAAAAACCCTGTGAATCCTGATTTATCACTATGGTTAGGGGCTGTCGAGCGTTTTTATAAGGCTGATGTAAAGAATTTGGGGGTAATTCATAGAGGGTTTTCAACTTATGAAAAGACCCGTTATAGAAACAATCCGGAATGGCAAATACCTATAGATTTACAAAACAGATTCCCAGATTTACCTTTATTCTTAGACCCTTCTCATATTGCGGGACGTAGAGATATTATTTTTGATTTAAGCCAAACAGCTCTTGATTTAAACTATGATGGTCTAATGATTGAGACACATCACGACCCTGATAATGCATGGAGCGATGCCGCCCAACAGATCACACCGTCTACATTAGATCAATATACGGTTGATTTAAAAATCAGAAAAGAAATAGGTGACGATGCTATCTATAATAACAAGATCAACACCCTTAGAACTAAGATAGACGTGATTGATCATCAGCTAATTGAAATTCTTGGTAAGCGCATGGTTGTTGCAGATGGAATTGGTGAATTAAAGAAAGAACACAATGTAGCGGTTTTGCAAACCAAGAGATGGAATGAGATTTTAGGAAAAATGATACTGCAGGGGGAAGAAAAGAGCCTTAGTGAGGAATTTATTCTGAGGGTGTTTAAAGCCATCCACCAGGAATCAATTAATCATCAGGAAAAGATTATCAATAACTAATTAGAGGCTCACAGTTGTGAGCCTTTTTTGTTCAAATAAGGATGTATGTAAATCTAATTTAGTAGTCTATCTACTATCAATAAATTTGTATTTTCATCCTAACTAACTTAATCAATCGAAATATGAAGCAAATAACACTATTTGTTTTTCTACTCTTTACTTGTACAAAAGTATTTTCACAATTTGTTATTGATGCAGACATAAGGCCACGATTTGAATACAGACATGGCTTCGGTAATTTATTTCCAGACGATGCCAAGCCAGCCGCATTCGTTGAACAGCGTACCAGATTAAATCTCAACTACGGTATGGAACGACTTAAAGTTTCAGTGAGTATTCAAGATGTAAGTGTCTGGGGTGATACAAGACAGATAGACCGTCAGGATAGTAACTTATCTCTATCCTTATTTGGAGCCTGGGTCCAATATGAAATGTCTGAAAAATGGGCTATTAAATTAGGACGTCAGGTACTATCATATGATGATGAACGGATCCTCGGTGGTTTGGACTGGGCTATGCAGGGACGGTTTCATGACTTAGTACTTATTAAGTTCAATTCAGGAGGGTTTAAATTGGATGTTGGTTTTGCTTTTAATCAGGAGCGTCCGAGATTAATAGGTAATGATTACAGCATTCAAGGCTTTTTCTCATATAAGGTCATGCAATTTGCTCATTTGAATAAAACATGGGATAATGTTTTGGCAAGTTTCTTATTCATGAATAATGGATTTCAAGCCTATACAGGTGATAACAATGATCAGCCAAATGGGGTCTTCTACAGACAAACAACAGGGGCTCATGTAAAGTTTCCAATAGGCAATGTCGGCATGTATGGTAATGCCTATTATCAGTCAGGTAAGTCAGATAAAAACACCACTTTAAATGCTTACAACCTCTTGCTCGAAGCTAAATACCAACCTAATAAAACATTATTTGGACTTGGACTTGAAATCTTAAGTGGAACGGATCAAGATGGTGACACGCAAAATAAATCGTTCTTTCCTTTATATGGAACTAATCATAAATTTAACGGTTATATGGACTATTTCTATGTTGGTAATCACGTGAATAATGTTGGGTTAAACGATATCTATGCCAAGGTAGTGTTCCAGCTGTCACAGGCATCCAATTTATTGGTCAAAGGCCATTACTTTGCGGCTAACGCCAAATTATCTGGAGACGCAGATCCATACTTAGGAACGGAGGTGGATTTGGTTTATACGCACAATCTAATTAAGAATGTGAAACTTAATGTGGGTTACTCCCATATGTTTGCTTCAACAAGTATGAGTTTGATTAAGAACGGATTGCCAAATAATAATACTAACAATTGGGCATGGGTTCAGTTGACTATTAGGCCTACGCTCTATAATTCAGCTAACTCTAAGTAATTGAAAAGCTTAAGGAAAGAAATACAATGGAGCAACGCCTTAATTTGTAAAGACTTAGTATATTTACTTTAACACATTTTTAAGAATTGAAACTATTACCATCCAATCTGGTCTGGCGTAAAAGAGCAAGTATTGTCCTGGCTGTTGCTATTGGTATAGCGTTGTTTATTGCAAAGGAGTCTAGGGTGGCATCTTATTTATCAGATGATCCACAGACTTGTGTTAATTGTCATGTAATGACCCCGGTATATAACAGTTGGATGCATAGTTCGCATAGGGAATGGGCAAAATGTAATGATTGCCATGTTCCTCATAACAATGTGGTCAACAAATATTATTTTAAAGCCAAAGATGGTCTATACCACGCCAGTGTTTTTACGGCGAGAGCTGAACCTGATGTGATTAAAATGCAGGAGGCTTCTCAGAAGGTGGTGCAACAAAATTGTATTAGATGTCATGTGCAACAGGTGACTCAGGAGAAATATGCGGGTTGGCTCGAAGGTCATAATGAAAGTCGAACGGGGAGACAATGCTGGAGTTGCCATAAACAAGTGCCACATGGGAAAGTACATGGATTATCATCAATTACATACAATATAGCACCGATTCCAACAGATAAAGAAACCGGTGTAGTACCTTCTTGGTTAGAGGAAGAGTTAAATAAAAAAAACGAGAGCAATGAGAAATAAAATCCTTTTTGTAGTAACAATTGTTGCGGTATTCTTTTTGGGCTTATTGGCCTCAAGTATTGTTAATAGAAAATCTGAAGCCAAGTATAAGTATGTACCAAAGGTTGAGATTTCGGCTAATGAACCTAGAAATGAGGTTTGGGGTGAAAATTTCCCATTGGAATATCAGTCATCATTACAAACACTTGATACCTCTTTTGCCTCATATCAAGGTGGCTCTGCTATGAGGGATGTTTTAGAAGAAGATCCCAACTTAGTAATCCTGTTTGCAGGCTACGGATTTTCGAAAGACTACAATCAGGGTCGAGGACATGCCTATTCGATCGAGGATATACATAATACTCTAAGAACTGGTGGTCCAAAAGGAGAAGGTGATGGGCCAATGCCAGCTACCTGCTGGACTTGTAAAAGCCCTGATGTTCCAAGATTGATGAATGAAAATGGCATTGCTGAATTTTATTCTGGAAAATGGGCTGATAAAGGCGCTGAGGTTGTAAACCCAATCGGTTGTGCAGATTGTCACGATCCAAAAAGTATGAAATTAAGAATTACAAGACCTGCTCTGGTAGAAGCATTTGAATCAATGGGTGAGGATATTAATCAAGCGACCCATAATGAAATGCGATCTTTGGTATGCGCTCAATGTCATGTTGAATATTATTTTGACAAGAATATTCCTGGAAAAGAAGGTGTACCGTACTTGAAATTCCCTTGGCAGAATGGAATGGCTGTTGAAAATATGGAGACCTATTATGATGACATGGCTTTTGCAGATTGGATTCATCCAATTAGTAAGACCCCTATGATAAAGGCCCAGCATCCTGGATATGAAACATTCTTAACTGGTGTGCATGCCGATCGTGGTGTGAGTTGTGCTGATTGTCATATGCCATACAAGAGTGAGGGTGGACAAAAATTCACAGACCATCACATACAATCTCCATTAAACAATGTGTCTAATGCTTGCCAGGTCTGTCACAGAGAGGAAACCAAAAATCTAATTGCCAATGTCTATGAAAGACAGCGAAAGGCGACAGAAAACAGACTTAAATTAGAAGGATTGATAGTAAAAGCGCATATAGAAGCTGGTAAATGCTGGGAGTTAGGCGCTACAGAAGAACAAATGCAACCCATACTTCAGGACATAAGACACGCGCAATGGCGTTGGGATTATTCAGCTGCCGCTCATGGTGCCTCATTCCACTCACCAGTTGAAACCGCTAGAGTTATTGGCGGTGGATTGGTATTAGCTCAAGAGGCTAGAGTTAAACTAGCAAGAGTACTTTCAGACCTTGGTCATAATAAACCTGTGGAAATGCCAGATATTTCTACTAAGGAAAAGGCTCAGGAATATATAGGTCTTGATATGGAAAAATTAGAAAAAGAAAAAGAAGAATTTAAGAACAATCTATTACCTAAATGGTTAGAAGAAGCCAAGGAAAGAGAATCTAAGCTTAAGACCACTAAGGTTGCTCTTAATGATGCCGAATAAGCCTTTTCTCAGGTTTAAATGTTGCTGATATATTGCTATGAAAAACATATTGCGCTGGCTATCTTCCCCTAGTCTGGCCTTAATTCTTTTGTTGTTATTTGGCATCTCAATGGCCGCAGCAACCTTTGTTGAAAACGACTTTGGAACTAGTGTAGCTTGGCAACTTATATATGATTCTTTGTGGTTTGAGATGCTGATGCTAGGTTTAGGTATTTGTTTTGTTTTAAACATTAAAAAATACCAATTGCTGCAAAGGCGTAAATGGGCTATTTTACTTTTTCACATAGCCTTTATTGTTATACTTATTGGGGCTGCCGTGACACGTTATTATTCCACCGGAGGTGTCATGAGAATTCGAGAGGGAGAATCTTCTAATATAATTATAACCAATGAGAACTACCTTAAGGCAAAGTTTTCAAAAAATGGTGAAATAGTTACTATTAGAGAGTCTGCTGATTTTAATGCCATTTCTCAAAACAATTTTGAAGAATCAGTAACAGTCGATGGTATTCCAGTGACCCTGTCATATAATCAGTTTGTTCCAGACGCTATACCACAGGTTATAGAAGACCCTGCCAATGGTAGTGATATTCTTGAAATGGTACTTTCTAATGGCAATGGTAGAGAAAATATATTCTTAAAAAAGGGTAGTGTTGAGGAATTGCCAGATGTAAGACCTTCTTTAGTTTTTGATAGTGATATCAAAGGGGACATTAATATATGGGAAACGGACGAAGGCCTAAAATTAGTGTCTACGGTACCTCTAAGTACTTTTGAAATGGCTACTGAAGTGGCTGGAATAATCCCTGCGGATACCGTGTCTATTCTCAAATACCGCACCTTATATCGGGCAGGAGACATGTCATTTGTTCCTCTAGCGTTTCATAAGCAGTCACGAGTGGCTATGGTCAGTGGTTCTGAGCGGCCAAAGAATAATGATGAGACCAAGAAAGATATTTTAAAACTAGACCTAACAATAGGTGATGCTAAGAAAAACTTAAGTGTGCCTTTCAATGTAGGATTAATTCCAACGGTGTTAACAGATAGTTTAAATGGATTGTCTTTTGAAATATCCTACGGCGCGGAATTAAAAACAATGCCCTTTGCTATTAAACTTTATGATTTTCAACTTGAGCGATATCCTGGGTCAACCAGTCCTTCTTCTTATGCAAGTGAAGTTGAGGTAATTGATGATGAAGATCCGTATACCTACAGAATCTATATGAATAACGTACTGGATCATAAGGGTTACCGCTTTTTTCAAGCTAGCTATGATACCGATGAAAAGGGAACAGTTTTAGCCGTCAACCATGATGCCCTAGGCACTTATATCACGTATCTAGGCTATTTTTTGATGATGCTCGGCATGTTTTTTACACTTTTTGGAAAAGCATCGCGATTTAGGTTAGTCAATAAGCGACTCAAAAACCTTAAGACTAAGGCATTGTTTATTTTGATATTATTGACAATTTCTAACAGTTTTGCACAAGAAACTGATGATAAGCGCAATGTTTGGGACCTCGCCATAGCAGAAATGGATGAAGCCAATACAGCCGTATTTAGCAGATTACTTGTACAGGATCTTGACGGTAGAATTAAACCTGTCCATACCCTCGCATCAGAATTACTAAGGAAGGTGTCTAGAAAACCTTATCTTAAGTTTAAGAATACCAATAATCAAGAGCAGAGACTTGCTGCTACAAAGGTGTTTTTAGGCATGATGGCCTCTCCTCAGGTTTGGGAATCTGTACCAATCATAAAAATAGATTCGGACAAAATTGGGGATGAGATAGATAAGAAATTAGTCACTGATGAAGGATTTATTGCTTTTAACCAACTCATAGCCTTCAATGGGCAGTATAAGCTTGCAAAGGCCGCAGAGATTGCCAATAAGAAAGTACCATCTGAACGTAATGAGCAGGACAAGGAGATCATAAAAGTGGATGAACGCTTTAACATCCTATACAATGTTTTTGTAGGTAACTACCTAGCTGTATTTCCAAATAAGAATGATGCCAATAATAAATGGCATAGTTACAACCACCATTTTGAAGATTTTCCCATAGAAGACGCGACATTTGCTCAAGAAATAATCCCAGAATATTTCAGAGATATTAATACCAAGAATTGGGAGGCTGCATTTACAAAACTTGATTACATAAAAACTTACCAGGAGGTCTTGGGCGTATCAATAATTCCTTCTAAGAAAAAAATTGAATCGGAAATTCTATATAATGAATTGAATTTGAATTTTTGGTTGTTTCAAATTCTATTCACCTTGGGAGGAGTATTATTAGTATTCTCCTTAATTAAAGTTTTTGTTGAGGGAAAGACGATCGAATTACTTTGGAACGCTTTTATACTCCTTAGTCTTTTGAGTTTTGTGGTCTTTACATTCAATTTAATTTTGAGATGGTATATTGCCGGACATGCCCCATGGAGTAATGGCTACGAAATGTTGGTGTTTGTTGCTTGGGTACTGTTATTATGTGGATTGCTTACATTTAGACAATCTGATTTTGCACTTCCATTGGCTACCTTATTTTCTGGAGCATTACTGTTTGTGAGTTACCTTGATTGGTTAAGTCCGGAGATAACCAATTTAATGCCAGTATTAAAATCGTTTTGGTTAAAAGTTCATGTGGCGACTATTGTGAGTAGTTACGCCCCCTTGGCTTTATCAGCGGTTTTAGGATTTATGGCACTTGTATTAATGATCATAAAAAATACTAACAACCAAAAGGTTATTGAAATAAAGATCCAGGAGCTCAGTTATATTAATGAAATATCCATGACCATTGGGCTGTTTGTTCTTTCTGTTGGTACCTTTCTTGGTGGTATATGGGCTAATGAATCATGGGGCCGTTATTGGGCATGGGACCCAAAGGAAACCTGGGCCTTAATTAGTATTATTGTTTATGCTATTGTATTGCACTTGAGGTTTGTACCTAGACTAAATAATCAGTTTGTACTAAACTCAGCAAGCGTTTTTGCTTTTGCCTCTATCATTATGACCTCTTTTGGTGTCAACTATTACCTCTCAGGTTTGCATAGCTATGCTGCTGGTGACCCTGTTCCCATCCCAACATTTGTTTATTATGTGGTGGTCATTGTCATTGTTACAATGGTTTGGGCATTTACTAGAAATCAAAAGTACAACGGGCTTACTCAGTTGTAGATACCTGGCGTTTAAAAATATACCTGGTAATAAAGATCCCATTGCCATCATCCTTTCCTGCGTCACTTTCAACACCCCCTGTTACAAAAACTAACTCCCAGCCTTCTTGAGCCAACTCATTTAATTTTGAGGTTACAAGCACGTCGTTTGCAACGATATTCTGGAATCTGATTCCTGTAAGGTTATAGAAATTTAAGAGCTTAGTTTCCTCAAAGTCTTTGACTCGAATGTCGCTCCTGTTAGACTTGTTACGTTTATCTTTTTCTTTATCGCCGCTTCTTGACGACGTGTAATCTGCAAAACTTTTCTGTGTATCTGTTGTAATAAGTCTGGATCGCCCAACTCCCAACGGAACAATGGATTCAACACTGGTGACAATTTTATATTCAACTTGGCTAAATAGGTTAAGGCTAATAAAGCACAACGCGCAAAATAAGAAGTGACTAAGTTTCATTTTTAAAGTTTTATAAGTGAGACATAAAGTTACAGAATAGAAGTATATGATATAAAATATTGTTTCTTTGTAGGTGATATTTTTATGATAGGAACAGTTTATAAATCGACCGGCAGCTGGTATTCAGTTAAAACTTCAAATGGTAAGTTTTATGAGTGTCGCATGAAAGGTAAGTTGCGATTAAAGGGACTTAAAAGCACTAATCCTGTGGCCGTTGGCGATCATGTGGTTTTTGAACTGGAGAAAAAGAATGATGTAGAAACTGGAATTATTAAACGCATTGAAGAACGACGCAACTACATAGTTAGAAAGTCTGTTAACCTATCTAAGCAGACTCATATTATCGCAGCTAATATTGATCAGGTATTCTTATTAGTCACAATAAATAACCCTCCTACCTTAACGAGCTTTATAGACCGTTTTTTGGTGACAGCTGAGGCTTATAGTATTGAGGTGATTTTATTGTTTAACAAGTTGGATTCTTACAATGATGATGCCATTGGGGAATTAAAATATTTAAATCACATTTATTCTAAAATAGGATATAAAACCATTGAGATTTCTGCTACTGAAAACCACAATGTTTCTAAGGTTAAAAACCTTATGATTGGTAAAGTAAATATGTTTGCTGGTCATTCTGGTGTTGGTAAGTCATCTTTAATCAATGCACTTGAACCGGGATTAAATCTTAAGACTAAGGAGATTTCTTCCCAACATATGCAGGGACAGCATACTACAACATTTGCAGAAATGTATGATCTGAGTTTTGAAGCTAGTATCATCGATACTCCAGGTATCAAAGGATTTGGAGTTGTAGACATGGAAAGAGAAGAGGTAAGCGATTATTTTCCTGAATTTTTTAAGTTGAAGAGCCAATGCAAATTTCATAATTGTCTGCATTTAAAAGAACCTAAGTGTGCTGTTAAAGAAGCTTTGGATAATGATGATATTGCCTATTCGCGCTATCGTAGTTATTTGCAAATTTTAGAAGGCGATGAATCACAATATAGAACTGATTATTGGGAATAAATGAAAGTAGTTATTCAGCGCGTAAAAGAGGCGTCAGTTAGCATCGACGGTAAGTGCCACTCCAAAATAGCGAATGGATTATTAGTGTTACTTGGTATTGCTGTAGATGACACTGAAGAGGATTCAGATTGGATTTTAAGGAAAATCGTTAACCTTCGCATTTTTAATGATTCTAATGGAGTCATGAATAAATCCCTAGTTGATTTAGGTGGCGATCTTTTAGTTGTAAGTCAATTCACTCTTTATGCAAGTACTAAGAAAGGAAACCGTCCAAGTTATATTCAATCCGCAAAACCCGAAGTAGCTATATCCACATACAATAATTTTTTATCTAAAGCGAAAGCTGTTTTGAATAAGGCTGTATATAGCGGTATCTTTGGTGCGGATATGCAGGTTCATTTAGTTAATGATGGGCCGGTGACTATTATCGTTGATTCCAAACATCGCGAATAAAATAAAAACTATGGAATTAAGAAATGCGCAAAAACAAGTAGATGAATGGATTAAAAACCATGGTGTTCGCTATTTTAACGAACTAACTAATATGGCGCAACTCACCGAGGAGGTTGGAGAGGTTGCCAGGATTATTGCGCGACGCTACGGTGAGCAGAGCGAAAAGGAGAGTGATAAACAGAAGGATTTAGGAGAGGAATTAGCTGACGTGGTATTTGTAGTGCTTTGTTTGGCCAATCAGACAGGTGTGAACCTGCAAGAGGCATTTGACAAGAAGTTAGATTTCAAGACTAAAAGAGATCACGATAGGCATCATAATAATGACAAATTGAGGTAGATTTGCTTTTATTTATTATCCGAGATGTCAAATAGTTTAATTAAGCTAAGTCGTTCTAAATTAAAATCTGGGGTTGATATCCAGATCACAGGGTCAAAAAGTGAATCCAATAGAGCGCTAATTCTTCAAGCCTTATATTCAGGAATTGAGTTGCAAAACCTTTCTAATTCCGACGATACCCAATTATTAGTTAAAGCTTTAAGTGATAATTCTGATGTGGTAGATATTCATCATGCCGGTACGGCCATGCGCTTCTTAACCGCCTATTTCAGTGTTTTGGATAAGAGTGAAGTGACTCTCACGGGTTCTAATCGAATGAAGGAACGCCCAATCCAGGTCCTTGTTGATGCTTTAACTAGTCTTGGGGCTCAAATTGAATACATAGGAAATTCTGGATTTCCACCATTAAGAATAGTTGGGCGTGACTTAATCAATAATGAAGTTAAACTTCGTGCTAATGTTAGCAGTCAGTATATATCTGCTTTACTACTAATAGCACCATTACTTAAAAATGGTCTGTTGTTGCATTTGGTAGGGGATATTACCTCACGACCCTACATTGAAATGACCCTGGCATTATTGACTAAAATTGGTGTAGAAGTCGAATTTGAAGGACAATTAATAACTGTCAAGCCTTTAGAAAAATTAGAGGAAAGGAAACTTTTGACCATTGAGTCAGACTGGTCATCTGCATCCTATTTTTATAGTCTGATTGCGCTTTCGGAAGTTGATACTGAAGTCCATTTAAGTCATTACTTTAGTAATTCGCTACAAGGAGATTCTGTTCTTCAAGAAGTGTATAAACACTTTGGTGTTGAGACTAGTTTTACAGAATCGGGAATCACATTGAATAAAAAAGCAAAACCAAAATCCACTCATATAGATCTTAATCTTGTGAATGCTCCAGATATCGCTCAGACCATTGTGGTAACTTGTTTTGGGCTTAACGTGGGATGTTACTTATCAGGATTGCATACCTTAAAAATCAAAGAAACTGATCGCTTGGTGGCCTTAAAGAATGAACTTTCCAAACTAGGAGCCAATATTTCAATTACAAACAACAGTCTCAAATTGGAAACTTCAAGTATGTTCATCATAAATCAAACCATTGAGACCTATAATGATCACCGCATGGCAATGGCTTTTGCACCCTTGGCCTTAAAAGGAGATATCAACATAAATGATAAGGATGTAGTATCTAAGTCCTATCCGGACTTTTGGAGGGATTTGAGCCTCCTTGGTATTCAAATGAAATAAAAGCTTTATTTCCTTGACAAGGGGTATCTGAGGAGTGTATATTTGCACCTTCAAAAAATACCCTTTTATGAAATTATCACACTTTAATTTTAAGCTTCCTGAAGAGTTATTAGCTGAGTATCCATCTGAGCATAGAGATGAATCTAGACTGATGGTTTTGGACAGAGCTAATGAAACTATAGAGCATAAATTGTTTAAAGATGTTATTGATTACTTCAATGAAGGTGATGTAATGATTCTGAACAACACCAAGGTATTTCCAGCTAGACTTTATGGAAACAAAGAAAAAACTGGTGCTCGTATTGAAGTGTTTTTATTAAGAGAATTAAATCAGGACCAGCGTCTTTGGGATGTGCTTGTTGATCCGGCTAGAAAGATTAGAATTGGAAACAAGTTATATTTTGGTGAAGATGAAACTTTGGTTGCAGAAGTTATTGATAATACAACTTCGAGAGGAAGGACCCTGAGATTTTTATTCGATGGTCCATATTCAGAGTTTAGAAATAAATTGACAGAACTTGGTCAAACACCGCTTCCAAAATATATTAAAAGGGACGTTGAACCGGAAGATGAAGACCGCTATCAGACCATCTTTGCAAAAAACGAAGGTGCAGTGGCTGCTCCGACAGCAGGTTTACATTTCTCTAAACATTTGCTTAAGCGATTAGAAATTAAAGGTGTTGATATGGCCGAGGTAACACTGCATGTGGGTCTTGGAACATTTAACCCTGTTGAGGTAGAAGACTTGTCCAAACATAAAATGGACAGTGAGGAAATTTATATCGGGCAAAGAGCCGCTGATGTTGTTAACAATGGAATTGATAATAAAAAGCGTGTCTGTGCTGTTGGTACCACTTCTATGCGTACCATTGAAAGTTCTGTTTCATCAGACGGGCATTTAAATCCATACCAAGGCTGGACTAACAAGTTTATTTTCCCGCCTTATGATTTTAGTATTGCCAATTCAATGATTACTAACTTCCATACTCCAAAGTCGACCTTACTGATGATGATTTCTGCTTTTGCAGGACATGAGTTTGTAAAGCACGCTTATGATGTAGCGGTTAAGGAAGAATACAGATTCTATTCCTATGGTGATGCCATGCTAATCATATAATAAATAAGAAACTTAAACAGGGCTTCTCAATAGAGAGGCCTTTTTTGATTATACGTTTAAGTAATGGCTATTTTTGTAATGAATGGATAGTAAGAAAGATATTAGGGCACTAACAAAGGACCAGCTCCGAGAGTTTTTCCAAAAACAAGGAGACAAAGCCTTTCGGGGGAATCAGGTCTACGAGTGGTTATGGCAGAAGTCAGCTCATAGTTTTGAAGATATGACCAATATTTCACTCAAAACGCGAGCCATGTTGAAGCAGAACTTTGTTATTAATCATATCAGTGTTGATACTATGCAACGAAGTTTTGATGGTACAATAAAAAATGCTGTAAAACTTTATGACGGGCTTGTGGTTGAATCGGTTTTAATCCCAACAGAGTCAAGAACTACAGCTTGCGTTTCCTCGCAGGTTGGTTGCAGTTTGGATTGTAAATTTTGTGCAACTGCCAGGCTTAAACGGATGCGAAATCTTAACCCTGACGAGATTTATGATCAGGTCGTAGCCATTGATAATGAGAGTCGCTTATACCATGACAGACCTTTATCTAATATCGTATTCATGGGTATGGGCGAGCCATTAATGAATTACAACAATGTGCTTAAGGCAATAGATAAGATTACCTCAAAAGAAGGTCTTGGAATGTCGCCAAAACGAATCACATTATCAACTTCTGGCGTTCCAAAAATGATTAGGAAAATGGCTGATGATGAGGTCAAGTTCAATTTGGCAGTGTCTTTGCACTCTGCTAGAGATGAAGTAAGAACTCAAATAATGCCTTTCAATGCCACCTTTCCATTAAATGACCTTAGGTCTTCTTTGGAATATTGGTATTCTAAAACCAAAAAGCGTATTACTTATGAATATGTGGTTTGGCAAGGAATAAACGATCAAAAAGAAGATATTGATGCACTAATCCAATTTTGTAAGTTCGCGCCAAGTAAAGTTAATCTAATTGAATACAACCCTATTGATGATGGCGAGTTTCAACAAGCCGACGAATCTGCAGTGCAAGAGTACATTCGTGAACTTGAACGGCATAACATTGTTGTAACAGTGAGAAGGTCTCGCGGAAAAGATATTGATGCCGCCTGTGGGCAATTGGCAAATAAATCATAAAAAAAGCAACCAATTTTGGTTGCTTTTTTTATAGTTAAAAGATCAAATCTAATTCTTTACGAATTTGAAAGTTTCTGTTTGGCCACCCATAGTAATTTGAGCAACATAGATCCCATTAGGAAGATTGTAGACACTTAATTGTTCACTGTTTCCAGATAATCTACTCCCGAATACCTGCTGTCCAAGCATGTTATAAACAGCTAGATTCTCTAATGGTACTGAAGGGGAGTTCAACAATAATTCTTTTGTGTTAGAAACATATCTAAAATCATAGGTATTGGCTTTCACATCGTCAACTGATAATACTTCGTTGTTTATTCTAAAATTATCAAACAAAAATGAGCCACCTTGATTGTCATGAACGCAAACGGCTCTTAAAATATCAACATTGGGTGTGCCTACAAAACCTGTATATACAGAGGCATCGTCAATAAATACTTCAATGGCAGAGCCATTAATTTCAAGTCTAATATTGTACCAGGTATTGGCAACCAAATCTTCATTGGTATCCTCAAAAACAATGCTGCCATTTCCATCTGCCTGGGTATTGGCATAAACATTAACTGAACCGTCAATATTAATAGCAATACTTGTTATGGTGGCATTTTCATTAGTATTATCAAAACCAACTTCAAATATTGTCGAACTAAATGAAGTGATGTTTATATCAAATGAAATAATGGCTGTACTAGCATCAAGAGGTGCATCCAAAGGGTAAAAAGCACCGGTGTTTCTGGTAACTTGCCCTCCAAAGGCAGGGTCTTGAGCTAATCTTAGTGAATAAATACCATCGGTTGCATCTGCATCAGTAATTTCTTGATTTGCTATAAAATTTGGTCCAGAGGCTGAAACAGTCCAGTTATCCTGACCATTAATATCACCTAAAACATAGCCTTCACCAGTTTCAAAAGATATTAGATCCTGACTAAATCCAGTCAGAGCGATTAAATAAAAAAGTAGTAAAGTAATTTTTTTCATGTGTTGTGTGTTTGTAGAAATGGTTAATAATTAAGTTGGTGTAATTGTGTTGTCTCTAATTGTCAGGGTATTAAATTATATAATATCATATATTAGAATAAAATTAGTAAATATTTCATAGAATAAAAGCCAATTCAGATAATGATCAACTTTTTCCGTTAAAACCGGCTTAATCATTAATTTAGCTTTTAAATCTTGCCTTTGAAAATTACCGAGCAAATAAAACAACCCATTGCCTTTGAGATGGATTTATTTGAACAGAAGTTTCAATTATCCATGTCTAGTCAGGTGGCTCTTTTAAATAGAATCACTCATTACATTGTAAATAGGAAAGGGAAACAAATGCGTCCAATGTTTGTTTTTTTAGTTGCTAAGATGCTTAATAATGGTAACGTTAGCGAGCGCACGTATCGAGGTGCCTCGGTAATTGAGTTAATTCATACCGCTACATTAGTACATGATGATGTTGTAGATGATAGCAATCGCCGACGCGGTTTTTTTAGTATAAATGCGCTTTGGAAGAACAAAATCGCCGTCTTAATTGGAGATTACTTGCTTTCTAAGGGTTTACTTCTTTCTATAGACAATAATGATTTTGATCTTCTCAAGATCATTTCTGTTGCGGTTAAAGAAATGAGCGAGGGAGAACTTTTACAAATAGAAAAGGCAAGAGAATTAGATATTACAGAAGCCGTTTATTACGATATTATTAGGCAAAAAACGGCAACTTTGATTGCTGCTTGTTGTAGCTTAGGTGCGGCTTCAGTGAAGCCAGGTTCTTCTCAAGTTGAATCTATGCGCCGTTTCGGGGAACTCATTGGGATGGCATTTCAGATTAAAGATGATTTATTTGACTATGGCGAGGATAAAATAGGTAAGCCCATAGGAATTGATATAAAGGAACAAAAGATGACACTTCCTTTAATTCATGTACTGAATAAAGTCTCTAAGAAGGAGAGAGCATGGCTTATTAATAGTGTAAAGAATAAAAATAAGGACAAAAAACGGGTTAAAGAGATAATCAGTTTTGTGAAAACAGAAGGCGGTCTAGACTATGCCATAGATAAAATGGTATCTTTTCAAACCGAGGCACTTGCTATACTTGATGAGTTTCCTTCTTCAGCATATAAGGACTCCTTAATTCTCATGGTGAACTACGTTATTGAGCGCAAAAAATAATTTTTTTTATCCCTAGGCAACCATCCGATTCTTAACTGCGTCTATAAAAGTATAAAACCAATCATTTGATGAAGGTATAGATGAAAGTCATTCAACTTCATAAAGACCAAACAAAACTAATTGAGCGTGCAGCCAAACAAAACAGACAGGCTCAGCATATTATCTATAAGACCTTTGCTCCAAAGATGTTGAGTGTTTGCAGGTATTACATGAAGGACGTTAGTATTGCAGAAGAGGTTATGCTCAATGGATTTTTTAAGGTCTTTAAACATATTGGTGGTTTTAAAAACCAAGGCAGTTTTGAAGGTTGGATAAGACGTATAATGGTGCGCGAATGCATTTCAGAATTAAGAAAGAAAAATCCATTTGAGTTTTCAGCAGAGATTAATGAGAATTTAAAAGGTGGATATGACAGTATAAATAGTGATATGGCAGTTTCGGAAATTCAACAAGTTATTGATGAGCTGCCCGAAGGATACCGAGTGGTGTTTGTAATGTATGCCATCGAGGGTTATAAGCATTCTGAGATTGCTCAGATGCTGGGAATTTCTGAAGGGACATCTAAATCTCAATTATTTAAGGCGAGAAAGTTACTTCAGGAGCAGATAAAAAAAATAAATCAAAGTAGTTATGGCGCCAATTAAATTTGAAGAAGGAATCAAAGAAAAGCTTGAAGGTAGAATGATAGAGCCTTCTATTCAGTCCTGGGATCGTTTGGCGAAACAGTTAGACAAATCCAATAAAAAATCGGGTAAGAAGTATTGGTGGATGGGTATGGCAGCAACTTTTCTATTGGCGTTGATTGCCGTTCCTTTTCTTATCGAAGAGCCCAGTCAAATAGAAACTAAGAATGATTCTTATTCGGTTGAAGAGCCAAAAATTGAAATAAAGGAAGATCCAGTATCATCAGAAAAAGAAACCAAGATTTTATTTGATAGTCAGGAATCCTTGGCAGTAGGAGTTAACGACAATTCTGGCAAGAATCGAGTAGAAACGAAATACGAAGCAACTATCAAGTCAGAAGAACCTAGCAGAGTAACAGATGAAACATATTATGCGGAGTTAAGTGAGTCTTCAACTAAAAAAGATATTGAGATTAAAACAGATCCCGTTTTAATAACAGAAATAGATAAGTCTAAAGTTGATGAGGTTCTTCAAGAAGCTAAAACCACCTCTGGAAATGATCTTAATAAGGAGGTTGATTCTCTATTAAAGGCGGCCCAAAAACAGTTGTTTATAAAAAAGGAGATAATGAGTAATACACAAATAGTCGATGCTGATCTTCTTTTAAAAGAGGCTGAAGAGGAGGTAGCGCCATCATTAAAAACAAAAGTATACCGCGTTATTGAGAGTGGCTTCAAAAAGGTAAAGACGGCAGTCGCGCAACGCAACAACAAATAATACATTAATCAAAATCTAATAATCAAAAAACGAACAATTATGTCAAACATTAAACACTTAATTTTTCCACTGCTTCTTGTATTTATGGTATCGGTCCTGGAAGCTCAAGAAACTAATGACACAAAATCTGAATCCAAATCTGAAATTGTGAAGCAGGAGCAGATTAAAAAGCTGAACAATTTAAAAGAACAAATTAGAAAAGAGGAAAAGGAGTTTCTAAAACAAGAAATTGAAAATATAAATATCCGCTTGGACCGTGGTGATATTACTCCAGCCGAAGCTGATGAATTAAAAAATAAGGCAGCTGAGAAACGTGCTCAAAATATCGAAAATAGAGTTGCTATTATAGATAATAAAATTTCCTTAATTGAGCGCAATGAGACTTCCTATGTTAAAATTGATGACGATGGGGATTTTAAAATTTCTATTGATATCGATGAAGAAACAGAGTCTCCGGTTATTACTATTGGAAGTTCAACTATTGAAAAGCCTAAAAAGTATGACAGACGCACAACTGTTGATTTTGTGTTTGCTGCTGGTTTAAATAATGCCATTATAGATGGGCAAATTGATGATTCTCCATATCGTTCAAGATCGACATTTTGGGAAATAGGTTGGGCCTGGAAGACACGTGTATTTAACAATTCAAATGCGGTTAGATTTAAATACGGTTTTTCCGTGACTTGGAACAAACTAAATATTAAAAACAATCAATATTTAGTTAATGATGAGGGAAATATCGTCCTTGAAGAATTTCCACAACAATTGAATGTCGCCAAATACAGAATGACCAACTTGGTATTACCAGTTCATTTTGAGTTTGGCCCTTCAAGAAAGAAAGATCGAGGTTCGTACATCAGATACTCTACAAGAAGACAATTTAAAATAGGTGTCGGGGGTTATGCGGGATTGAATCTTCAAACCAGACAAAAATTAAAATACGACCTGCCTGGTGATGGTCGAGTTAAAGAAAAAATTGATGGGGCCTATAGGCCTTCACATTTCATCTATGGATTAAGCGGTTATGTGGGGATTGGAAATTTTGCATTCTATTGCAAGTACGATTTAAATCCCATATTCAGAGATCAGGTAATTGAACAAAATAATATTTCCTTAGGTGTAAGGTTTGATTTTGATTAAACCATAATAAATACCAGTATACAAAAGTCCTATTCGTCTTTGAATGGGACTTTTTTGATTCCATTAATGGGTATTGATTTCTCTGTTTTAATTATTTTTACCTTCTTCGTATTTATAAACGAATCAATCGAAGTATTTAAAGTTTGATCTCTC
The DNA here is from genome assembly GCF_003362725.1 of Winogradskyella aurantiaca. GTDB lineage: Bacteria > Bacteroidota > Bacteroidia > Flavobacteriales > Flavobacteriaceae > Winogradskyella_A > Winogradskyella_A aurantiaca. The sequence continues at coordinate 177,789 of NZ_QKTV01000004.1, read as the reverse complement.
AGAACACCATAGCACAAGTATTTGAAACGTCCAGAGTTGAGGAGGTTATTGGTGATTTCGTTCAATTAAAAAAATCAGGAAGTAATTATAAAGGTTTAAGCCCTTTTTCTGATGAACGTACCCCTAGTTTTATGGTATCTCCTGTGAAACAAATTTGGAAAGATTTTTCAAGTGGAAAAGGAGGAAATGCGGTGACCTTTTTAATGGAGCACGAGCACTTTACCTATCCAGAGGCCATTAGATATTTAGCTAAGAAATACAACATTGAAATTGAAGAAACCGAACAGACCAATGAACAAAAAGAGGCAGCTGACGCGCGAGAGAGTCTCTATTTGGTTAATACTTTCGCCAATAATTACTTTCAGGATATTCTTCATAAAACCGATAAAGGAAAAGCCATTGGTAAAAGCTATTTTGTTGAACGGGGTTTCTCTGAGGAAACTATTAGCAAGTTCCAATTGGGTTATTCCCTCGATGAATGGAGTGCCTTTACAGATAGGGCCGTCAAAGAAGGATACAAGCTTGAGTTTTTAGAGCAAACAGGATTAACTATAGTCAAGGAGACCAAAACATTTGATCGCTTTAAGGGGCGTATTATGTTCCCTATACATAGTATGAGTGGACGCATATTAGGTTTTGGAGGAAGAATTTTAACAAATGATAAAAAGGCTGCTAAATACCTAAACTCACCAGAGAGTTTGGTTTACAATAAGAGTAAGGTATTGTATGGCCTCTACTTTGCTAAGCAAGATATTGCAAAAGAGGATAATTGCTTTTTGGTTGAGGGCTATACTGATGTTATTCAAATGTATCAGACTGGTGTCAAGAATGTAGTTTCCTCCTCTGGAACAGCCTTGACTTCAGATCAGATTCGTTTAATAAATAGGTTAACCAAAAATATTACGGTCCTTTTTGATGGTGATGCGGCTGGATTAAGAGCCTCTTTAAGGGGTATTGATCTTATTTTGGAGCAGGGTATGAATGTAAGAGTATGTACCTTTCCAGATGGTGAAGATCCCGATAGTTTTGCTAAGTCAAATTCCCTGACTGAACTTAAGGATTATTTGAGTTCCAATGCTCAGGACTTCATTCAGTTCAAAGCATCCTTATTGGCAAATGAGGCAGCCAATGACCCCATTAAAAAGGCTGAGACTGTAAGGGATATTGTCAATAGTATTTCAAAGATACCTGATCAGATAAAACGTGAGATATACGTGCGTACCTGCTCTCAAATAATGGAGGTTAGTGAAGAGGTGCTGTTTAGTACTTTGGCACAAATCCACAAAAAGGAAGTTTCAGAAGCCTCTAAAAAAAGATCTGCTCCAAGTCCATTCCAGGTGGTAAAAAATGAGACTGCAACTATTAAAAAGGTAGATCGTCAGTTCGAACTTGAAAAGAAAATCATTGAAATTCTTTTAATCTATGGCAATGCCAATGAGACCTTTGAAGATCTTATTCTAAAAGAGAGTGATGTCACCGGAGATCTTGATTTAGAGCCTGTGAGTCACGAGTCTAAAGTATTTGAAAAGATATATTTAGATCTGCATGAAGACGAAATGGAATTCACCAATGTTAATTTCAAATCGCTTTATACTAGCTTAATTAATACTCTCAATCAGTCTAGTGAATTTGAGGTTAGACAATACATAAATTCGCTCGAACAGGAAGAGGCGCAGTTAGTAACTAGTATTTTAATGGAAGAAGAACGTTATTCTCTGCATGATTGGGAACGAAATCATATAATACCAAAAGAGAAGTCACAAAGTATAGCTCAGCTAGTTAATCAAACCATTCTAAGTCTTAGGTGTTTTTTAATTGACAAAAAAGTAGCCGCGTTTAAAGAGGAGACTTTAAATACAGAAGCCGACACAAGAGCTATCATTGAAGATATACAAGATTATGTCGGCCTTAAGATGTTACTATCCAAAAAACTTGGACGAGTTGTAGGTTGAGGATTACGTCAAGTTATGATGCTCAGCTTGATGTATCAGATCTACAACATTGGTTACGTTTAATTTTTTAAATAAGCGCGCTTTGTAGGTGCTAACGGTTTTCTCGTTAATGTCCAGTTCCTGAGCAATTTCCTTGTTCTTTTTTCCAATAGACAAGAGCTTTAGTACTTCAACTTCCCTAGTAGAAAGTCTTTTGAACAAACGGGTGCGACTCTTTCGAGTATCCTCGTACCTGTAGTGTTTGTCCATTTTCTCACTTAAATAAATTTTGTCTTCCAGTACGGTTTCAACGGCTTTTTGCAAAAGGTCTAAATCTGCAGATTTATTCAAATAACCTGAAGCTCCTGCTTTAATTGTGCTAATAGCATAGATTTCTTCTGGTTGATGACTGAACATAATCACCTTGATTTTTTTGTTCTCTTTCTTAATAGCCCTAAGCGCTGTGATCCCGTTTAATTCTGGTAAGTCAATTTCTGAAATAATGATATCAACATTATTTCTTCTGACAAATTCAAAGATTTCAACACCACTTCTCAAGCTTCCAATCACATTGTAATCTGGAAGCTCGTTGAGGAAATGTTTTAATCCATTTCGTACGACAGGATGACTGTCGACAACAAGAATGTTTACCATTGTGCTTAAGATTTAGTTACTTAATAGTTAGTTGTATGCCTAAATATGGCTCGGTCAATCCATATTTAAGTCGTGGTAGCTAAACAAAAATAACTAAATTTTTACACGAATGTTAAAAAACGTTAAGAAAAATCCTTCCTAATTCATTAATTCTGAGGGAATTTCACATACTGGTATTGGTTGCATTTTGTGTTGATTGATTTTGTTTAATCTTTTATAGATCTCAAAAACCAATTTTTTGCGTCCTTCAAAGTCTTCTGCAGATTTTCCTGAAGCATCCATTTTCATAGCCCATTCGAGTTCTGGATACGAGGCTCCAATTTGATCTTCATCGGTTCGGTCATCTCCCCATAATCCATCTGTAGGTGCTGCCTTAATGATTTCTTCATTCACTCCTAAGAGCTTTGCAATTTCATAAACCTCGCTTTTCATTAAATCTGCAATTGGACTTAGGTCCACTCCACCATCCCCATATTTAGTATAGAAACCAACACCAAAATCTTCAACCTTATTGCCGGTTCCAGCTACAAGGTATTTGTTTAAAGCTGCGAAATAGTACAAAGACGTCATGCGTAATCTTGCTCTCGTATTAGCCAAAGACATAAATCGACTCTCTTCATTTTCAACGGGAGGTAATGCTTCAATTAATTGGTCGAACACCGGTGTAAGATTCACCTGAGTCATTTGTACGTTAGAAAATTGATTTTGTAACCAATTAATATGATTCATGGCTCGGCTTACTTGACTGGGCGCCTGGTGAATGGGCATTTCTAGACACAAAACTTCCAACCCTGTTAGGGCACATAGTGTTGAGGTAAGTGCTGAATCTATTCCGCCAGACACACCGACAACGAATCCACGCATGCCAGCATTTTTAGCATAGTCTTTTAACCAATTAACAATATAATCTTTTACTTTTTCAGTCTGCATTTTTGTAAGTGTATTAAGTTAAAAGTAATGTACCTTTACCAGCAAAAATAATTCAATCGTGATTGGCATTAAAATGTTTTTAAGAAAGAACGTTTCTAAGGTAGTTGTTGTTCTCATGATTTCTTCTTTTTTGGCATGTAAAAAAGACAATGGAATCAATAGCGAGATATTAAAAATTCCTATTGAATTACGGGTTTCTAGATTTGATCAAATGTTGTCAAAGGCCAATTCTTCTGATCTCCCAGAGTTAAAACTAGCATTTCCGTTTTTGTTTAATACTAAGGTGCCCGATTCTGTCTGGCTCAATAAAATAAATGATCCTTTACAGCAGGAGTTGTATTCTGAGGTTGACAAAAAGTTCAATGATTTTAGTGAGCCACAACGACAAATAGAAGATTTCTACAGGCATATGGTTTATTATTATCCTGATTTTGAGACTCCTGAAATTGTGACCTTAGTTAATGAGGTAGACTACAGAAATAAGACCATAGCTACGGATACTCTTGTGTTAATTGCGCTGGATAACTATCTGGGAGCAGACCATAGGTTTTACCAAAATATTGCGCAATATATTTCCGCCAATATGAAAGAAGATCAAATTGTATGCGATTTGGCTCAAGCTTATGCTAGGCAGATGGTACAACAGAAGCCTCCACGAAGCTTATTAGACGAAATGATCTACCAGGGCAAGCAATTGTATTTTAAGGATATTATGATCCCATTTAAACCCGATGCAGAAAAAATTGGCTACAGCGAAGAACAATTAAAATGGGCTAATGATAATGAGTCTTCAATATGGAGTTATTTCATAGATAAAGAGCTTTTATATAGTACGGATACCAAGCTAAATGGAAGATTTATAAACCCAGCTCCTTATTCAAAGTTTTATCTTGAGTTAGATAATGAATCGCCAGGAAGGATTGGTGTTTATATAGGGTGGCAGATAGTTAGGGCGTATGCTAAAAATACAGAAGCTGACCTAGCAACACTTATGCGAATGCCCGCGGATGAACTTTTTAAAAAATCAAAATTCAAACCAAATAAATAAAAGGATAGAATGTCAGATGTTATAAAATCCAAGATTGAGTTAAACGTAGAGCTTGATGAAAATAGAGTTCCTGAAAAATTATTTTGGTCGGCTGAAGACGGCGGTGTTAATAATGAAGAGGCAAAAGCAGTAATGCTGTCTGTATGGGATAGTAATGCACAGGAAACGCTCAAAATCGATTTATGGACAAAGGATATGCCGGTTGATGAAATGAAACAATTTTTTCATCAGACTCTTGTTACCATGAGTGATACCTTTATGAGAGCCACTCAAGATGAAAAAATGACGGCTACCATGAAAGATTTCTGTGATTACTTTGCTGAAAAACTTGAGTTAGGAAAGTAACAATTTTTTAACCTCATTGCTTCCTTAAGAATAGCAAATTAGCTACCTTTGTGTAGCTATTAATCTAAGGGTAAAACATTAGTCATACTTGTCTTCGGATAAAGAGACTAATGTTTTTTTATTTTAGATGTTGCCTTACCGCAGAAATTCCACCCCCATTTATAGTGTCGATTCCACAACTGTTTAAGAATTTGCTAGCTTTTTCAGATCGCATACCACTAGCACAATGCACAATTACCGGTTTGTTTAGTTTTTCAATTTCCTGAAATCGGTATTCTAACTCCTGCAGAGGAATATGTTTCGCTCCGGAAATATGATCGGAATTGTATTCCCCATCCGTTCTTACATCTAAAATGATCGCCCCTTTTTGAAGATAGTTTTGCACTTCTTTTGAGCTGTTTCCAAAAAGAACATTTAATAATCCCATATCGTATAATTTTTGTAAAAGTCCAACTTATTCTGGTTTCTAAGCGTAACTTAAGTTACATTGAAGCATCTTTATATAATTGATGGAATCCCGAAAAAAAGAAATTTTAAAAACAGCGGCCAGTCTATTCCGTGAAAAAGGTTACAGTGCAGTAACCATGAGAGATCTCGCATCTGCATTAGGGATTAAGGCCGCAAGTTTGTATAACCACATTTCTTCAAAACAAGATATTCTGGAGGCTATAGTTATTAGTATAGCGGAAGATTTTACCGAAGGAATGGGTAGAATTATGAATCAATCTAATACTTCAATTCAAAAGCTAACTCAAATTGTGCACCTACATGTGAACTTGGCCGTGCAAAATCCTAACGGAATGTCAGCACTAAATTCCGATTGGATGCATCTTGAAAAAAAACAAGCTGCGTATATTCAAATGCGGGATGATTACGAATCAAATTTTAGACAAATTATTAAACAAGGGATATCAGCTGGTGAGTTGAAGGATATTGATGTCAATATTGTTGTTTTTTCTATGCTTACCACACTAAGGTCCTTGTATTTGTGGATACCTAAGAAGAATATTGAGGAATTACAATCCTTTTCTGAGGATTTAGCTGAAGTACTCATAAGAGGAATTAACACATAGTTAAGAATTTTATGGTTAACTTTGCTGATGTAACTAACAATTGTTAGTTGGTTAGATTTATTAAGTAAATGGCAGATTTCCATCGCATACAGATTAAGGATGTTTATAAGGAAACCGATGATACATCGGTACTTACTTTTGATATTCCTGAGGAGTTAAGGGTTGGTTTTAATTTTAGACAAGGTCAACATTTAACTCTGAGGCAAATAATTAATGGTGAAGACTTGAGGCGATCTTATTCTTTGTGCTCAAGTCCTATTGAGGATAAATGGCAGGTGGCCGTTAAGCAGATTCCAGAGGGAAAATTTTCTACCTATGTTAACGAGAAATTAGAACCTGGTGATTATTTGGAAGTGATGCCCCCAAGTGGAACCTTTGGTGTCGATGTATCAGATGGAATTAAAAAGAACTATTTGTTCTTCGCTGCTGGAAGTGGTATTACCCCTGTAATGTCAATGATCAAGACACATCTGGCTAAGGAACCAAATTCTACTTGTAAATTGTTTTATGTCAATAAAACAGCTAAATCAATCATATTTAAAGAGGAGTTAGAACAGCTTAGAAACACCTATTTTGGTCGATTGGAGATATATTATTTCCTTACAAAAGAAAAGCGTGATATTGATTTGTTTAACGGTCGTTTCGATGATGAGAAAATGGCAGTATTGACGAAAACATTTATTGATATTCCAGATACCAATGAGGTTTTTCTCTGTGGTCCTGAACAAATGGTCAACTATGTGAGTAACTACTTAATTCAAGCTGGTTTACCCAAAGAATTGGTTCACTTTGAGTTATTCGTTACTGGTTTATCAGATAAAGATATTAAGCGCCAAGAACGTTTAGCACAACAATCTGTTGAGGGCACTGAAGTGACCATTATCGATGGGGGTAAAGAATTTAATTTTACTATGACCAAAGAGTTCGATAACATACTTGATGCTGCATTAAATGCTGGTGCCGATTTACCATACGCTTGTAAGGGTGGGGTTTGCAGTACTTGTAAGTGTAAGGTGATTGACGGTGATGTAGAGATGAAAATTAATTATGCCTTGGAGGAAGATGAAGTGGCTCAGGATTTGGTTTTGAGCTGTCAGGCAGTGCCAACATCAGATCGTGTGGCGGTTGATTTTGACGTTTAAATAAATGAAAAAGAAATAAGATTTAAATCCATTAGCAATGAGTGAAAATCAAATTAAGAATATAGAGGCAGAATTCGATGCTAGAATAGCTAGAGACGAAAAAATTGAGCCGAAGGACTGGATGCCTGAAAAGTACCGTCAAACCCATATTAGGCAGATATCTCAGCATGCGCATTCTGAAATTGTTGGAATGCTACCTGAAGGAAATTGGATCACTAGAGCACCATCTCTAAGACGTAAAGTAGCACTTTTGGCAAAGGTTCAAGATGAAGCCGGGCACGGTCTGTATTTGTATAGTGCTTGTGAAACGCTTGGCATTTCTCGAGATGAATTATATGAGCAATTACACACAGGTAAGGCTAAATATTCCAGTATTTTTAATTACCCTACCATTACATGGGCAGATATAGGAGCTATAGGATGGTTGGTTGATGGTGCAGCAATTATCAATCAAGTGCCTTTGTGTAATACTTCATATGGTCCTTATGCCAGAGCAATGATTCGTGTGTGTAAAGAGGAAAGTTTTCACCAGAGACAGGGTTATGAAATTATGATGACACTGGCAGAAGGAACAAAAGAACAAAAGACGATGGCTCAAGACGCATTAAATAGATGGTGGTGGCCGTCTTTAATGATGTTTGGACCAACTGATGCAGAATCTGTACATACGGCTCAATCCATGAAATGGAAATTAAAGCGCAAGACGAATGATGAATTACGTCAACAATTTGTTGATCAAACAGTGCCACAGGCAGAATTAATTGGTTTAACTGTGCCAGATCCTGATTTAAAATGGAACGACGAGCGCCAATCATATGATTTTGGTGCTATAGATTGGGATGAATTTTGGCAGGTGGTTAAAGGGCATGGGCCTATGAATAAGCAGCGTATCAATGCTCGAGTGTCAGCATGGGAGAATGGTGAATGGGTGAGAGATGCAGCTATGGCATACGCTAAAAAGCAGGAAGAAAGTCGAACTAAACAAGCAATGTAATGAGTAAGAATTGGCCACTTTGGGAAGTATTTGTACGAAGTAAAAATGGATTAGAGCACCGTCATTTTGGTAGTTTACACGCCGCTGATGCTGAAATGGCTCTTGAAAATGCTAGAGACGTCTACACACGAAGAAATGAAGGGGTTAGTATTTGGGTAGTGGAGTCCAAGCACATTAGAGCTTCTAATCCTGAGAACAATGGCGAATTATTTGAGCCAGCTCAAGATAAGGTATACCGTCATCCAACTTTTTATAACATTCCTGATGAAATAAAACATATGTAATGATGAAGGAAGAGTTATATGAATATATTCTAGGGGTCGCAGATAATTCGTTGATTTTAGGACAGCGACTTGGTGAACTTTGTGGTCATGGCCCTAGCCTTGAGACCGATATTGCTTGTACCAATATCTCATTGGATCTTTTCGGACAAACGCGATCCTATTTTCAATATGCTGCTAAATTAATTGGTAACGACGCCACTGAGGATACTGTCGCATTTCTTAGAACTGAGCGCGAATATAGAAACGTGCTGTTGGTAGAACAACCTAATACTGATTTTGCATACACTATAGCAAGACAGTTTCTGTTTGATGTGTTTCACTTTTTGTTCTTAGATCAGTTAAAAAATAGCAACGATCTCAACCTATCGGCTATCGCTAACAAAGCGATAAAAGAGGTGAGTTACCATCAACGTTTTTCAACAGATTGGATTAAAAGATTAGGCGATGGAACTCCAGAAAGTGCTCAACGTATTCAAGCCGCTATTGATGATTTATGGCGGTATACAGATGAACTGTTTCATACAAGTAACATTGATGATAAGATTATTGAGGCTGGTATAGGGGTGAATCTTTCAGAATTAAAGGACCCTTATTACAGTAGAGTCATTCAAGTTTTGGAGGAATCTAAATTAGTAACTCCAGAATCTAAATGGTTCCAAAAAGGTGGAAAAGCAGGTGTGCATACAGAACATATGGGCTATATCCTAAGCGATATGCAGTATATGCAACGCACCTTTCCAAATATGACTTGGTAAGATGACAGTGATTCAAGGCGTACATATCGATGAGCAGCTCATACCAATTCTAGAGAAGGTTTCAGATCCTGAAATTCCTGTCTTATCAATTTTGGAAATGGGTGTGGTACGGTCTGCACAATTAGATAAAAATCATGTGTACGTTAAGATTACACCAACTTATAGTGGATGTCCAGCAATGGATGTTATTGGGGACGACATCAATAGAGCACTGAAGAAAGCTGGTTACACTTCTGAAGTAGAACTTGTTTTATCTCCCGCCTGGACAACAGACTGGATTACACCAAAAGGACGCGCTGCCCTTGAAAATTATGGTATTGCAGCTCCATTAAATCCTGAGGCCGATAAGGCGGTATTATTGGAAGGTAAGCGATTAGTGTCTTGTCCACAATGTTCGTCCAAAAACACCAGAATGGTTAGTCAATTTGGTTCAACTGCTTGTAAAGCCCAGTTCCAATGCGATGATTGTCTGGAACCTTTTGATTATTTTAAATGTCTTAAATAAATGAGCAACTTTATTGCGCTACAAATTGAGGAAGCAGTAGCTACGATTACGCTTAACAGACCAGAAGTATTTAATAGTTTTAATAGGGAAATGGCTCTGGCACTTCAGGATGTATTGGGTCAATGTGAGGCCAATGATGCAGTGAGAGCTATTGTTTTAACTGGCTCGGGAAAAGCATTTTGTGCGGGTCAAGATTTAAAGGAAGTTACCGACCCTGAACTCAATCCTGGATTTAGAAAAATACTAGAAGAACACTACAATCCTATAATTAAGAGATTACGAACTATCAAAAAGCCCGTTATAGGTGCCGTAAATGGGGTTGCGGCTGGCGCAGGAGCCAATATTGCCCTAGCTTGTGATATTGTGGTAGCCCATCAAAAGGTAAGTTTTATTCAAGCATTTAGCCTCATAGGACTTGTTCCAGATAGTGGTGGCACCTATACCTTACCCCGTTTAATAGGCTTCCAAAAAGCTCAGGCATTGGCCATGCTCGGTGATAAGATTTCCGCTGAAGAGGCGGAGGCTATGGGAATGATTTATAAAGCTGTACCTTTAGAAGAATTTGAATCCACGATTTTAAAATTAGCTGATAAATTGTCCAAAATGCCAACAAAGGCATTGGGAATGATTAAGGAGTTGTTTAATGCCTCTATGTCAAATTCATTAGAGGAGCAATTAGCTATGGAATCAGAATATCAAATTGAAGCGGCTCAAACGGATGATTATGCAGAAGGAGTAGCGGCATTCATTGAAAAGCGTCAACCTAACTTCAAAGGTCAATAGTTGAACAGAGATATTTTATTACAAGCACAGGAACGTGTGGCTCCTTATATTCATAGGACGCCAGTTCTCACATCACAATTACTCAATGATGAAGCTGGCGCTAAGCTCTATTTTAAATGCGAGAACTTCCAAAAGATGGGGGCTTTTAAAATGCGGGGTGCTGCCAATGCTATTTTATCCTTAAGCCAGGAAGAGCGAGATAGAAGTGTGGTCACACATTCGTCTGGAAATTTTGCTCAAGCCGTATCTTTGGCCGCCTTGAAACTTGGAGTTAAGGCCTATATAGTTATGCCTGAAAATGCCCCAGATGTTAAAAAAGAAGCTGTTAGGTCCTATCAGGGAGAAATTATTGAGTGCGAATCAACTCCTGAAGCACGTGAGGCCACTGCAATGGCCATTCAGAACTCAAAAGGAGCAACATTTTTGCATCCATCCAATCAGGATGAGGTCATCATAGGCAACAGCACCGCCGCGACAGAATTGCTTGAGGACTATCCAGATCTGGATGTTATATTAACTCCAGTTGGTGGTGGAGGTCTCATTGCTGGAACAGCTCTGTCGGCTAATGAATTTTCAGGAAAATGTGTCGTCATTGGTGGGGAACCTATGAATGTTGATGACGCTTATAGATCCCTAAAATCGGGAAAGATAGAAACCAATACATCTTTTAATACGATTGCTGATGGATTACGAACGCATCTGGGGGATCGTAATTTCCCCATTATAAAGGAATTGGTTCATGATATCATTCGCGTAGAAGAAGATGAGATTATTGAAGCTATGAGGCTTATATGGGAACGAATGAAAATAATAATTGAACCCTCATGTGCGGTTCCTTTTGCAGCAGTATTAAAACAAAAATCAACTTTTAAAAATAAAGAAGTCGGAATTATTTTATCGGGTGGTAATGTCGACCTGAAAAATCTTCCTTTCGAACAAAAAGTATGAATGTAGGAGTTATTGGTTCTGGTACCATGGGAAGTGGAATTGCTCAAGTGGCAGCCACTGCGGGATGTATGGTTAGTCTGTTTGATACTAATCAATCGGCATTGGATAAAGCAAAGGCTAATCTGGAGAAGGTTTTATCAAGGCTTATTGAGAAAGGTCGAATTGATGAAGCTGAGAAAAATCGAATACAATCAAATATTTCCTATGTCAAACAACTTCAAGATTTGTCTGAGGTTAACCTGGTTATTGAAGCCATAGTTGAAGACCTATCGATTAAACAGGCAGTGTTTTCTGAACTGGAGACAATGGTTTCTGAATCTTGTATAATAGCATCTAATACGTCTAGCTTATCTATAGCCTCAATTGCTGCATCTTTGAAAAAGCCTGAACGTTGTATCGGCATTCACTTTTTTAATCCAGCACCATTAATGAAGTTGGTTGAGGTTATTCCAGCGGTACAAACTTCTGAAAAGACGTTAGAATCTTGTGTGAACACAATAAAGGATTGGGGTAAAATCGTAGCTATTGCTAAAGATACACCAGGATTTATTGTCAATAGAGTAGCGCGCCCCTTTTATGGGGAGTCCCTAAGGATTTATGAGGAAGGTCTGGCAGATTTTGCAACTATCGACGATAGTTTAAAGACACTTGGTGGTTTCCGAATGGGACCATTTGAACTTATGGACTTTATTGGTAATGATGTCAATTATACCGTGACTGAAACGGTTTTTGAAGCTTTCTATTACGACCCTAGATACAAACCGTCATTTACCCAAAAGCGTCTGTCTGAAGCAGGTTATTTAGGGCGGAAATCGGGGAAAGGCTATTATGACTATAATGAAGGATCTCAGCGACCTAAGCCAGACGAAAATGAGGAGTTGTCAAGACTCATATTTGAGCGTGTACTCGTGATGCTTATTAACGAAGCAGCTGATGCTTTATTTTTAAATATTGCGTCTCCAGAGGATATAGATTTAGCCATGACTAAAGGAGTTAATTACCCTAAAGGACTTTTAGCCTGGGCCGATGAAATGGGTATCAACTGGTGTGTTGAGCGAATGGATGCACTTTATGATGAATATCATGAGGACCGATACCGTTGCAGTCCCCTTTTGAGAAAAATGAATCGCGATCAGAAAACATTTTTTTAATGAAGGGAGAGGATATTCCATACAAAATGCTCAGTCAGGACCCATTTAGTACTTGGATGGGTATTGAAATTTTAGAGTGCGAATTAGGGCGATGTAGAGTTGGAATGACCGTGAGAAAAGATATGCTTAATAGTATGGGAAAGGCTCATGGAGGTATAAGTTATAGTTTGGCAGATACGGCCTTTGGTTTTGCAGCCAATACCTATGGAAAATATGCCGTGTCTATTGAATCAAGCATCAACCATATTGAAGCGCTTAACGAAGGGGATTATCTTGTTGCTGAATCGGTTATAGAAAAGGTGAAAACCAAATTAGGCTTTAATATTATTGAAGTAAAACGACAGGACGAGTTAGTGGCTTTATTTAAAGGGATTGTATATAGAACGCAAAAAGATTGGGAAGAATAAATTATGAAAGACGCATTTATTATTGATGGGGTACGAACTCCCATCGGCAATTATAAAGGAACTTTGTCAGCTGTAAGAACGGATGACTTAGGTGCTCACGTTATTAAAGCAGTTGTTGACAGGAACCCAAACATTCCAAAAGACGCCTATGATGATGTTATTTTGGGTTGTGCCAACCAAGCGGGTGAAGACAACCGTAACGTAGCTCGGATGTCGGCATTACTTGCAGGGTTACCCTTCAGTGTTCCTGGCGAAACGGTTAACCGTTTGTGCAGTTCAGGCCTTTCAGCCATAATTCATGCTAACCGCGCCATAAAAAGTGGAGATGGAGATGTGTTTGTGGCAGGTGGAGTTGAAAACATGACCAGAGGTCCCTATGTAATTGCTAAGCCCTCTTCAGCTTTTGGAAATGACTCTAAAATGTACGATTCCAGCTTTGGATGGAGGTTTATCAATCCAAAAATGCATGAGATGTATGGCACCGACGGCATGGGGGTGACTGCCGAGAATTTGGTTGAATTGTATGGGATATCCCGCGAAGACCAGGACAAATTTGCTTTTTGGAGTCAGATGAAGGCTTCTAAAGCACAAGAGAATGGACGTTTAGCAAAGGAAATTATACCAGTCGATATTCCACAACGAAAGAAGGACCCAATTCATTTTGTCAAAGACGAATTTATTAAACCAGGGACATCTCTTGAGGTTCTAGGAAAATTACGCGCGGTCTTTAAAAAAGACGGAGGAAGTGTCACGGCTGGTAATTCAAGTGGTCTTAATGATGGGGCAGCGGCTACCATTATTGCATCCGAAGATGCTGTAAAACAGTATAATTTAAAACCATTAGCAAGGATTGTAAGTTCAGCAGTTGTTGGAGTGGAACCCAGAATTATGGGAATCGGTCCAGTTAAGGCTTCCAACAAAGCACTTGAAAAAGCAGGCCTGACCATGGATGACATGGATGTTATTGAATTAAACGAGGCTTTTGCTGCACAGGCATTAGCCTGCACAAGGGCTTGGGGCTTGAATTATGATGATCCAAGATTAAATCCTAATGGAGGTTCTATTGCCATAGGCCATCCCTTAGGCGTAACAGGTACGCGAATCGCTTATTCTGCGGCCTTAGAATTACATGAACAGCAAAAACAATATGCCTTGATTACCATGTGTGTGGGGGTAGGGCAGGGCTATGCAGCAATTATAGAACGGGTCTAATATGGAAAAAATACAACATTATGTTCAGGGTGCCTGGACTACAGGAACAGAGGAAGGACAACCCATTTTTGATGCTGTAACAGGAGAGGCTTTTGCCAGTGTGGCTATTGAGGGTTTAAATATTCCTGAAGTTCTTAATTACGGACGAACCAAAGGTGGTGAAGTGCTAAGGAAAATGACATTTCAAGAGCGCGGCAATATGCTCAAGAAGTTAGCACTCTACCTCACTAAACGGAAAGAAGATTTCTATGAATTAAGTTATCGGACGGGAGCTACCCGAGTGGATAGTTGGATTGATATAGAAGGTGGTTTTGGGAATCTTTTCGCCAACGCATCACTTAGGAAGTTGTTTCCTAACCAACCATTCCATGTGGAAGGAGATCCTGTAGATTTATCACGAGGCGGACGATTTATGGCCCACCATATTATGGTACCTAAAAAGGGTGTGGCTGTACATATTAATGCTTTTAATTTTCCGGTCTGGGGAATGTTGGAAAAATGTGCTGTGAACTGGATGGCAGGAATGCCAGCGGTTGTTTTACCGGCGCCTTCTTCGTCATATCTTGCAGAGGCTGTAGCGCGATCCATAATTAATTCAGGAATTTTACCTGAGGGCGCTCTTCAAATTATCAATGGTACCGTCAAAACTATTTTGGATACGGTGGAATCTCAGGATGTGGTGACCTTTACAGGTTCTGCCGCAACAGGACGTTTGTTGAAAGCACACCCCAGGCTCATCCAAGAGTCCGTACCTTTTACCACAGAAGCAGACTCGTTAAACGCATCTATCCTTGGAGAAGATGCTGTATCAGGAACGCCAGAATTTGATCTTTTTATTAAAGAAGTCCGTAAAGAAATGACGGTTAAGGCCGGTCAAAAGTGTACCGCTATTCGAAGAATAATTGTTCCAGAATCCCTGGTAGAGGATGTGCAAATTGCCCTTGGAAAGGCCTTAGACAAGGTGACTATCGGAGACCCAAGACTAAAAGAAGTACGTATGGGCGCATTAATTAGTCAACAACAAGTGCAGGCCGTTAAAGACTCGGTGTCTGACCTTGCTAAGGAGGCAGAGATAGTGTATGGTCATTTAGATAAAATAGATACGTTTGGTGCCGACGCCACCAAAGGGGCTTTTATAAGTCCAATAGTCTTGAGAACGGATAATCCTTTTAAAAGTTTAACGGTACATGAGCGTGAGGCGTTTGGTCCTGTAAGTACCATTATGCCCTATAAGTCCTTAGATGAAGCTATTACCCTAGCTCAGATGGGTAAAGGGTCTTTAGTATCTTCTATTGCAACTTACGACGATGCTATTGCTCGTGATTATGTGGTTAATGCCGCTAGTCATCACGGACGAATTTTGGTGTTGAATAGAGAGAATGCTAAGGAGAGCACAGGGCATGGGTCTCCATTGCCATATCTAGTTCATGGTGGTCCAGGACGAGCGGGCGGTGGTGAAGAAATGGGTGGAATGAGAGGTATTAAGCACTACCTGCAACGAACAGCTATTCAGGGCTCACCAACGACAATAACTGCTATTACAGGTATTTATCAGCAAAATGCTAAATACAAGGAAGCAGAGCAACATCCGTTTAAATACCATTGGGAAGATATTCAACCAGGAATGTCTTTAAAGACCCATCAGAGAACGATTACAGATACAGACATTATTAATTTTGCGAATCTTACCTGGGACCATTTCTATGCGCATACGGACATCACTGCTTTAGATGGAAGTATATTTGAAAAACGCACGGCTCATGGTTACTTCATAATTTCGGCCGCCGCTGGTTTATTTGTGCACCCTAATAAGGGACCTGTAGCTGCCAACTATGGCTTGGATACTATTAGATTTCTAAGACCCTTATATCATAATGACACCATTTATGTGCGATTGACATGCAAAGAGAAAGTGGATCGTGATGTGTCTTCTACTGAACATCCAAGTGGTATCGTAAAGTGGCATGTTGAGGTGTTTGATGCCAATTTTGAAAGTAGACCTGAAAGTGAGAAATCACCCAAGGACACTCCCTTAGTTGCTGTAGCTACCATTTTAACCATGGTGCAGAAGAAGCAAGAGACCTTTGTAGAAATCAATAGAGAAACAATTGAGGGTTATCTTAGTAAATTGACTGAAGATACTAAGCCATTGTGGGGGACCATGTCCCCGCAGCATATGTTGGAGCATCTGGAATATTCTACTAGAATTTCCTCAGGTGAAATACAAGATTTTGAATTTTCAACTCCTGAGAAGATTATGGAAAAGGTGCACACTACCTTGTACAATTATAGAAAAATGCCAAGAGAGTTTGGTGCGCCAGCTTTGCTTGAGGAAGAACTGAAAACCTTAAAACATGTTGACCTAGATGCGGCAAAGGCGAAGCTAATTGAGGCTTATGATAATTATATTGAATATTTTAAATCCAATCCAGACACCAGGCTAAAGAACATAGTATTTGGTAATCTGAATCGATACGAGTGGAATTTGTTCCATAGAAAACACTACAATCATCATTTTGAACAATTTGGACTTTTATAATTATGACAAAACCTTATGTAAAGCAAACCATAGAAAATGGAATCGGTTATATAGAATTTTTTCATCCAGCCCATAATTCACTTCCAGGTGATATTCTTGCTGATCTGGCTACTTCAATAACTGATGCAGGTACTAATAAAGAGATAAAAGTAATCGTTCTTAAAAGTGGAGGAAACCGCACATTCTGTGCTGGTGCCAGTTTTAAAGAATTAATAAATATCAATGATGAGGCCACTGGAAAAGTATTTTTTTCTGGATTTGCAAATGTTATTAATGCCATGCGTAAGTGTCCAAAATTCATCATTGGTAGAGTTCAGGGTAAAACCGTTGGTGGGGGGGTAGGTTTGGCCTCTGCAACCGATTATTGTATGGCTAGTAAGTTTGGGGCCATTAAGTTAAGTGAACTTAATGTAGGCATTGGACCTTTTGTGGTTGGACCTGCAGTTCAACGTAAACTTGGTGTATCTGGAATGTCTCAAATCGCTATTGACGCCAATAGTTTTTATTCTGCAGAATGGGCTAAGGATAAAGGTCTTTATACACAGGTGTTTGAGTCAACAGAAGAACTTGATGCTGGGGTAAAATCTTTTGCAGAACATTTAGCTACTTATAATCCGGATGCCATGCGTGAAATGAAAACCATGTTTTGGACCGGAACTGATGATTGGGATGAGTTACTGGCGAAACGTGCTGCTATTAGTGGTCGATTAGTGTTGAGTGAATTCACAAAGGAGACATTGAAACGATTTAAATAAATGATTTACGAATTTCAGAGGTTTATTCCTGTAGTTCATGAAAGTAGTTTTGTTCATCCGCTAGCAGCTGTTACAGGTAACGTTATTATAGGCAAAGATTGTTACATAGGACCTGGTGCTGCCGTTAGAGGGGATTGGGGACAGATTATTCTTGAAGATGGAGTTAATGTACAGGAAAACTGTACGATACATATGTTTCCTGGTAAGTCCATAGTATTAAAAGAAAGTGCTCATGTTGGACATGGTGCTATCATCCATGGTGCCAATCTAGGGCGAAATTGTTTGATCGGTATGAATTCGGTAATCATGGATGATGCCGAAGTTGGTGAGGAAAGTATAGTTGGGGCAATGGCTTTTGTAAGAGCTGAGACCATTATTCCTCGGAGATCATTAGTGGTGGGTAATCCTGCTAAGATTGTGAAAGAGGTGACAGATGAGATGATTGCCTGGAAGACCAAAGGTACCAAACTGTATCAGCAACTTCCTGCAGAATGTCATATGAGCCTGCGGGAAGTAGAGCCATTGCGTGAAGTCCCTGAGAATAGAGAGGTTCAAAAGGACATTTACAAGACCTTAAGGGAGATCTTTAAAAAATAATTATTGCAATCTGCTTAGATTAATTTCATTGGTCTCCTTGCCTGTTGATAGGGTGATTAAACTTTGAACATTCCCCAAATAAGGTAGTAAGGTTAATTTAGATATAATAAAGTGTTCATAGGCCTCAATATCTTCAACCACAAGTTTTAGCAAGTAATCAAAATTCCCGCTTACACGATGGCACTCAATAACCTCAGGGAAATTATTGATTTGAGTGACAAATTTCTCAAGGTAACTTCGCGTATGTCCTTGCAGTGTTATACCCATAAATACTGTTTGCTTTAAACCAATTTTCTTCTGATTTAATACCGCTACATAGCCTTTAATGTACCCTTCTTTTTCAAGTTTTTTAATACGTTCAAAAATGGGTGAGGTGGTCATTCCTAATTCTTCAGCAATACTCTTTGTTGTGCGATTACTGTTTTGTTGCAAGAGTTCTAAGATCTTGATATCAACTGTATCTAAATTGGCCATCAGCAAAAATTCATTTTAAGTGTTAATCAATGATTATGCAAAAGAAAATAGTGTAATAATAAATCAAAAATAAAGAATAAAATGCTGTATAAATATAATTTAGAAGTTATTAACAGTCAATAATACTATAATCACTTAATTTTGGTACTTCTGTATTAAAGGCTGAGTACATTGAATAAAACGGACTTAAAAATGCCCAAGATGGGCGAGAGTATCACAGAAGGCACTATTATTAATTGGTTAATTGAAGAAGGGGATAGCTTTGAAGAAGGTGATATTCTTTTGGAGGTAGCTACAGATAAAGTTGATAATGAAGTGCCAGCACCAGCTGGTGGTATTCTATTAAAGACACATTTTGGCCCAAAAGATGTCGTTCCTGTAGGTGAGGTAATAGCAACGTTGAATCTCAATGAAGTTTCTGCTACGGCTCCCATCAAGAAGTCTGAGCAGAAAGCAACAAATAAGAGCAGAATTTCAAAGCCTAAGGAGAATAAAAGAATCTCAGTGACTCAAAGTCAGACTTCGCAACCCACATCGAATGCTTTTACAGTATCTAATTCCAATCAGTTTATATCACCCTTAATTCTTTCCATTGCAAAGGAACACCATATTAGCTATGAGGAATTGGCACGTATTCCGGCAACTGGTGAGGAAGGAAGGTTAAGAAAAAGTGATGTGTTCCAATATATTGATGAAGGAAGACCATATAAATTCGCCCAGCCAGTCCAAAGAGATGAGACAGCCTATCGCATTCCACAATTGAATTTAGATAAAGGCGAAGGCAAGCGAATTGAGATGGATCGTATGAGGCAAATGATTGCTGATCATATGGTATATTCCAAGCATACCTCACCGCATGTAACCGCCTATGTTGAGGCAGATCTGACCAATATGGTCAACTGGCGAAATGCCAATAAAGGAGCTTTCCAAGAAAAATACGGTGAGCGATTAACCTTTACCCCCTTGTTTGTTGAAGCAGTAGCTAAAGCCGTTAAAGACTTTCCAAATATTAATGCCTCGGTAGATGGTAACACCATAATTGTAAAGGATGACATTAATATTGGTATGGCCACAGCCTTGCCTTCTGGTAACTTAATAGTTCCGGTAGTAAAGAAAGCCGATGCTAAAGACTTAAAAGAGTTGGCTTCAGATGTCAATGCCCTAGTCAATAAAGCACGAGAGAATAATCTTGGTGGAGATGATATTAAGGGAAGCACCTTCACTATTTCTAATGTGGGCACTTTTGGTAGTGTCATGGGTACACCAATAATTAACCAACCTGAAGTGGCGATATTGGCCTTGGGAATCATTAAGAAACGACCTGAAGTTATTGAAACACCAAATGGTGATGAAATTGCTATTCGCAGTATGATGTATTTGTCACTTTCCTTTGATCATCGCGTGGTAGATGGTTATTTAGGAGGTAGTTTCTTAAGGCGCGTAGCCGATTATCTTGAACAATTCGATGTGAATCGAACTATATAAATCAAACTCATTCTAATACTAGTTATAATTGTTTGAGTTTTTAATTACATACTATGCAATACAATATTCCAATAACACCCATCGCTCAGTCCAAGGTTCATGATCTTGATTTTAATAATATCCCTTTGGGGACTACATTTACAGATCACATGTTTATTTGTGATTATGAAGATGGAAAATGGATAAATCCGCGTATAGAGCCTTTGAGACCTGTAGCTACGCATCCTGCAGCTATGGCCTTGCATTATGGTCAGGCTATTTTTGAAGGCATGAAGGCATACAAAGATCCAAATGGAGATCCGATGCTTTTTAGACCCTTTGAGAATGCCAAGCGATTAAATGAAAGCGCAGATAGAATGGGAATGCCGGATTTTCCAGAAGATTTATTTGTTGAAGGATTAAAGCAGTTAGTAGCCCTTGATGCGGCCTGGATTCCACCTCAAGCTGGTTCAGCCCTGTATTTGAGACCCTTTATGTATGCAGATGAGGCCTTCATTGGAATGCGTGCAGCTACTAGTTATAAATTTATAATCATGGCATCTCCATCTGGTCCCTATTTTAGCAAGCATATTAGGTTATGGGCAGAAAATCACTATATCCGTGCAGCTCATGGTGGTACCGGTGAAGCTAAGGCGGCAGGAAATTATGCGGCGGCAATCAGACCAACTGAAATTGCAAAAGCTAAGGGATATGACCAGGTGTTATGGTTAGATGCAGCTGAACATAAGTACATACAAGAAGTGGGTACCATGAACATCTTCTTTAAAATCGATGGGAAATTTATAACTCCTGAATTGGATGGATCTGTATTACACGGTATTACAAGATCAAGTGTTATAGATCTATTAAGGCATTTTGGGTATGAAGTTACAGAACGTCGTATTACTATTGATGAGATTAGAGACGCGTCTATAAATGGAACATTGGAAGAGGCCTTTGGAACGGGAACTGCTGTGGGTATTGCATACATCAAAGAAATTGGTCATGGTGAGGATACCATTCATGTGTCTGAAGAAAGCCCTGTTGCTGTTAGGGTTAATAATACTTTAAACGAAATTAAAATAGGTAAAGAAGACGATCCTTTCAATTGGATGGTGAAGGCAGAACGCGAATTAGTTTAATATGACCCGAGAGATTCTTGAGCAAGGTTTTTACAATCTTGTAACGGCTAAAACCATGACTGAATTATATGAAGCCAATTTTAAGTTGGTTTCAAAATATGTCCATGCTACTTCAAGAGGGCATGAGGCCATACAAACAGCTATCGGAATGCAGCTGCTTCCCCAGGACTATATGTTCCCATACTACAGGGATGACGCCATGCTTTTGGCAATTGGAATGCGACCTTATGACTTAATGTTGCAATTATTAGCCAAACGTGAAGACCCTTTCTCAGGTGGTCGTACCTATTATTCCCATCCTAGTTTAAGAGATGATGATAAACCTAAGATTCCACATCAATCATCGGCAACTGGTATGCAGGCCATACCAGCAACTGGCGTTGCAATGGGTATGCAATACAAAGAGCTACAAGGCTTAAACAATCCAGATGAAGAAAATCCCATTGTCGTATGTTCCCTTGGAGATGCATCGGTGACAGAAGGTGAGATTGCAGAGGCGTTTCAAATGGCTGCACTTAAACAAATGCCCATTTTATATTTAGTTCAGGATAATGGTTGGGATATCTCAGCCAATGCAGAAGAGACGAGAGCTCAGAATGCATTTGAATACGCTCAAGGATTTCACGGTTTAGAGGCGGTTAGTATAGACGGTGCTAATTTTCAAGAGAGTTACAAAACACTTCAGGATGTCATAAAAACCATTCGGACCGAACGTCGTCCAATGTTGGTCCACGCTAAAGTCCCACTCTTAAACCATCATACTTCAGGTGTGCGCATGGAATGGTATCGCGACGATTTGGAGGAAGCCAAATCCAGGGATCCTTATCCTGTTTTAAAACAACAATTATTGGATACAGGTATTGCTGAAAAAGACATTAGGGCCATTGAAGCAGAGATTAGATCTAAAGTTGAAAAGGATTTTCAATTAGCTCTTAAGGCCGAAGATCCAAAGCCAGAAGATTTATTCACCCATGATTTTGTGCCGACTCCTATTACTGAAGAATCTGGAGATCGAACTCCAGAAGGTGCTGATAAAGTTGTGATGGTAGACTGTGCACTTTTTGCCGTTGAAGAATTAATGCGCAAACATAAAGAGTGCTTGCTATATGGTCAGGATGTTGGTGGTCGCCTAGGTGGTGTGTTTAGAGAGGCTGCAACCTTAGCACAAAAATTTGGTGATGACCGCGTGTTCAATACTCCAATACAAGAAGCATTTATTGTAGGATCCACAGTTGGAATGAGTGCAGTTGGATTAAAGCCTATAGTTGAGGTACAGTTTGCCGATTATATTTGGCCAGGACTTAATCAGTTATTCACAGAGGTAAGTAGAAGTTGCTACCTCACCAATGGTAAATGGCCAGTGAGTATGATATTAAGAGTACCTATTGGTGCCTACGGAAGTGGTGGACCATATCATTCATCATCTGTTGAAAGTGTATTAACCAATATTCGTGGTATAAAAATTGCCTACCCAAGTAATGGGGCTGATCTTAAAGGCTTAATGAAAGCAGCTTATCATGATCCAAACCCCGTAGTGATTCTAGAGCATAAAGGATTGTATTGGTCTAAGGTTCCAGGAACTCAAGGCGCCACGTCTGTGGAACCTGCAGAGGACTACATTTTGCCCTTTGGGAAAGCCTGGTTGTTACAGGAAATTTGGAAACAAGAACAAGAAGAAACCCTGGCGATTATTACTTACGGAATGGGTGTGCACTGGGCTTATAATGCATCTGGAGAATTGGGCATGCGAGATAGAATTGAAATCATTGACCTTCGGACTTTGTTTCCTCTGGATGAAACAACAATAATGACCTCTGTTAAGAAGACAGGAAAGTGTTTGGTTGTTACTGAGGAGCCTTCTAATAATAGTTTTGCTATGGCATTGGCAGGAAAAATTCAAGCAGAATGTTTTCAGTATTTAGATGCTCCAGTTATGACCATAGGGAGTGAAAATATGCCGGCAATTCCATTAAATGCTACTCTAGAGCAGACCATGATTCCGTCCACTGAAAAAGTCATCTCAAAGATACAAGAGCTTATAGCGTATTAGTCAGTTTTCAAGCTTCGCAGATTTTAGTATCTTCAAAACTTAAATTGCTAAGCTGTGCTCACAAAAAGACGTTATTCCGTAAAGGAAATGGTGCTTTGGACCCGTGGTGAAACCCTAATTTATTTAGGATATGCTGGTGTTATAACAGTGTTATATAGGGTCTTTGATTTTACATTTTTGAATGTTCCTTGGACTCCCGTGGCATTGATTGGTACTGCCGTAGCATTTATGATTGGTTTTCAAAACAATTCGGCCTACGGAAGAATTTGGGAGGCTCGAAAAATATGGGGGGCCATCGTTAACACATCACGAACCTGGGGTATGAAAGTGCAGGATATGATTCGACCTTATGAGGATCAAGCACAGCTTACAGAAGAAGAACTTATAGAGGAACGTCGTGTTTTGATTTATAGACACATTGCTTGGTTAACGGCCTTGCGATATGCTATGCGTACACGTAAATCCTGGGAAACACAGCATACCGCTGTAACAAATCGAGAGTGGAGAAATTCTATTCATATTCCAGAAGAGGTATCTACCCTTGAGGATAATTTATTGATGTACCTATCTAGAGAAGAACATGAGTATGTATTAAGCAAGGGGAATAAACCAACGGCAATCTTATTTCTTCAGTCTGAACATTTAAGACGGCTAAAAGAAAAAGGTTGTTTATGGCAATTTGCTTTTATAAATCTGGAAAATGTTTTAGAAGAATTATTTACACACCAAGGTAAATCTGAACGAATTAAGAATTTCCCATACCCAAGGCAATATGCAAGTTTGTCTTTGTATTTAACAAGAGTATTTGCTGTGTTACTTCCTTTTGGTTTAATTCCAGAGTTTGCTGAAATTGGAGAAAGTATGCTGGATGATTTTTATCATATTGGTAACTATTTTATATGGGCGGCAATTCCATTTTGTGGCGTGGTGTCATGGGCATTCCATGTAATGGAGCGCATGGCTAGAGTAGGTGAAAATCCGTTTGAAGGGGTGCCTAATGATGTTCCGATTTCCACTATTTCACGAGCGATTGAAATTAATTTGAGACAGATGCTTGATGAAAACCATGAAGATATTCCAACCCAATTTCCTGAAGAACGAAATGTTCAGATGTAGGTATTATACCTCTGCATCCATAAGATCAGTTACTACATGATACCTTGGGTCTTCAATATCTTCTTCAATCACCTTTTCAAAACCAGGGTTCGCCTTCAAAAGCAGCGCTTTACAATCGGGGCTCAAATGCTTTAAAGTTATCTGTTTACCGGCCGCAATATACTTGTCTGCAAGATTTTCTAAAGCTTCAATTCCGGAGTGATCTGTAACTTGTGATTCAATAAAATCAATCTCAACCTTATCTGGGTCGTTTTTTACATCGAATTTTGAATTGAAATTCTGAATGGATCCAAAGAACAGCGGCCCCCAGATTTCGTAAACCTTTGTACCATCATCCTTAAAACTCTTACGAGCTCTAATCATCTTTGCATTTTTCCAGGCGAAGGATAAGGCCGACATTATGACGCCAGCAATAACAGCAATAGCTAGATCCTGCCAAACTGTGATGGCGGAAACAGCAATTAGCACAATCGCATCTGTTAAAGGGATTTTATGTAAAATTCTAAAGCTCGACCAGGCAAAGGTTCCAATGACTACCATAAACATAACTCCAACAAGTGCCGCAATTGGAATTTGTTCTATAAGTGGAGCAGCAAAAAGAATAAAACAAAGCAGTGCAATGGCAGCAATAGTCCCAGATAATCTTCCACGACCACCAGAATTTACGTTGATGATGGATTGTCCAATCATGGCACATCCACCCATTCCGCCGAAAAGACCATTTAAAATATTGGCCCCACCCTGCGCTACACACTCCCGATTACCACTACCACGAGTTTCGGTCAATTCGTCGACCAGAGTTAAGGTCATTAGTGATTCTATAAGTCCAACCGCTGCCAAAATAAAGGCGGTAGAAATGATCAAATTCCAGTGCCCATTTAGGGTGTCAAAAAGACTAAATATTTGAATTTGAAATGAAGGAAGCCCTCCTTTAAGACCCGAACCGCCACCTTCTCTAATAAAAGATCCAACAGTACTTACATCTAGTTTTCCAAGTATGGTGATGGCAGCGACAACAATAATAGCTGTTAAGGCTGCAGGAATCTTTTTGGTAAGTTTAGGTAGTCCAAACATGATACCCATCGTTAGCGCTACAAGTCCTAACATGGTCCATAGTGTAGTCCCTGTCATATATTGCATCTCTCCATCTATTCGTTCTTTAAACAGACCAAGTTGGGATAGGAATATGACGATTGCCAATCCATTTACAAAGCCTAGCATAACGGGATGAGGAATCAGTCTTACAAATTTACCGAGTCTCAAAATACCTGCCAATACTTGTATACCACCAACAATTAATAGGGTTATAAAAAGCCATTGTAATCCTAAATTATCAATGGGATCTGCTAAACTCAACCCAACTTCATTTCCTTTTTGAATTAAGTGTACCATGACAACAGCCATGGCTCCAGTAGCACCAGAAATCATACCGGGACGACCCCCGAACAGCGCCGTAATTAAACCCATCATAAAGGCACCATAAAGCCCAACCAATGGGTCTATCCCTGCAACAAATGCAAAGGCCACTGCTTCAGGGACTAAAGCCAGAGCCACGGTTAGCCCTGAGAGAATATCATTTTTTGGGTTTTGAGTAAAGTTCTTTATTGTGGTTTGAACTAGTGACATATCCGACGCTCCTTAAAAAGCGGCAAATATACTGGATTCTATTTAGAAGATTGGAAATGTGTTAAAATAAAAAATCACCTGATTATCAGGTGATTCGATTAGGAAGTGTTTGTTTTATTGTGCCTCTTGGGGTGGGAAATCAAGCATCATCCGATTGACAAATTCTTTAATTTTGGTTTCCTTTTTATCCCGACGCTGTGGTAAATCTCCTTTGGCCGTTCCCTGCCAAATCAGCTGTTTATTGTTATAATCAATCAGGTCTATAAATAATGTGCCTTCAACACTTGTAGAAACGGTGCTTCCACCGTATCCCCAACCCCAACCAGGACCCCAGCCCCAGCCACCGTAATATCCATAAGGGTAGCCCCAGCCACCCCAGCCCCAGCCACCATAGCCCCAAGCATTATTGTAGACATTGACTCGCGTACTGGCTTTGGTAAATATGCTTACCAACATATCAGGGTTTGTGGACTTTGTAAACCCTTTAGCCAATAGTTCTGTTTCAATAGCTTTTAGAATTCTACGTTTATCCAAATCACTAATTTCTGCTTGGTCTATACCTGGTTTATAAAATGCAAAGGTTTTATAATCATCAAATGCCACCTGACTGTCATAATCGGTAACAACACGTACAGAATTGCAGCTAGAGACCAATAATACAAGTACTAACAGCTTAATGGAATTTGTAACTAGTTTCATCTTATAACAACTTTTTATCTACATGGTTTGGTAATGTGACCTTTAACCCTGGATGCTCCGCCATGGCTCTTTTTATGGCGAATTCCGCTCCTTCATTTTTGGCCCAACCGCGTCTGGCAATCCCATTATTGACATCCCAAAACAACATAGATGTTAAACGTTTTTCAGCTTCCTTACTTCCATCAAGAACCATACCAAAGCCACCATTTATAACTTCACCCCAACCAACACCACCACCGTTGTGGATACTGACCCAAGTGGCTCCTCTAAAGGAATCTCCGATGACATTATGTATGGCCATGTCGGCTGTAAATCGAGATCCATCATAGATATTACTTGTCTCCCTATACGGAGAATCGGTACCAGAAACATCATGGTGGTCCCTACCCAATACAACAGGTCCTATCCTATTTTCAGAAATAGCTTTGTTGAAAGCCCTGGCAATTTCTATTCTTCCTTCTGCATCGGCATATAGTATGCGTGCTTTAGATCCTACAACCAAATCATTTTCCTGAGCGCCTTGGATCCATTGGATGTTATCGGCCATTTGCTGTTTAATTTCATTTGGCGCTTTTAGCATAAGAGTCTCAAGTACCTCTGTCGCAATTTGATCCGTAATACTTAAATCCTCTTGCCTACCAGATCCACAGACCCAACGGAAGGGCCCAAATCCATAATCAAAACACATGGGGCCCATAATGTCCTGAACATAACTCGGATATTTGAACTCGCGCCCAATTTCTGGATTTGCTACCATAACATCAGCGCCAGCTCTGGAAGCTTCTAATAAAAATGCATTTCCATAATCGAAAAAGTAAGTTCCTTTTTTGGTATGCGCATTAATGGCATTGGCATGTCTGCGAAGACTTTCATATACCAAATCCTTAAATTTTGCTGGTGATTTAGCCATAAGCGTATTGGCCTCTTCAAAGTCTAAATCAACAGGGTAGTAACCTCCAGCAAACGGATTATGCAAGGATGTTTGATCACTTCCTATATCTATATGAATATTGTGAAGCGCAAAGGCCTCCCATACCTCAACTACATTTCCTAAATATGCTATAGAGACTACTTCTTTGTTGTTTTTGGCGGTCTTTACTCTGGATATAAGTTCTTCAATGGATTCAATTTTTTCATCAATCCATCCTTGATCCAATCGTATTTGGGTGATTTTTGGATTAACCTCTGCACAGACTGTTATACAACCGGCAATATTGCCTGCCTTAGGTTGTGCTCCTGACATACCGCCAAGTCCAGAGGTTACGAAGAGACGACCATTGGGTGAGGTACCTATTTTTCTAAAGGCATTCATGACGGTAATGGTGGTGCCGTGAACTATACCTTGAGGTCCAATATACATATAGCTGCCTGCGGTCATTTGACCATATTGCGTCACTCCCATGGCATTAAATCGCTCCCAATCATCAGGACTGGAATAATTGGGGATCATCATTCCATTAGTAACCACAACTCGTGGAGCATTTTCATGAGATGGAAATAATCCTAGTGGATGACCCGAGTACATGACCAGAGTCTGTTGATCCGTCATTTCCGATAAATATTGCATTGTGAGTAAATACTGAGCCCAGTTTTGAAACACAGCTCCATTACCTCCATAGGTGATTAATTCATGTGGATGTTGAGCCACAGCTGGATCGAGGTTGTTTTGTATCATCATCATGATGCAAGCGGCCTGTACAGTATTTGCTGGATAGTCTTCAATAGGCCTCGCATACATTTTGTATGTAGGTCTGAAGCGATACATATAGATTCGGCCATAGGTCTCCAATTCTTGCTTAAATTCAGGAATTAATTCAGCATGAAATTTAGGGTCAAAATAGCGCAAGGCATTTGCCAATGCTAGTTGCTTTTCCTGGGCATTAAGAATGTCTTTTCGCTTAGGTGCGTGATTGACTTGGGGATCGTAAACTGATGCTTGTGGCAAGTAGTCCGGAATTCCTAAACTAATCTCTTCTTTAAATGTCAACTGCTCAATCTGTGTCATTATCGTTTTGTGCTTTGGGTTTTCTTATCAAATCCATAGGGGCAGTGCCTGCATCCGCTTTCACAACAGTATCCTCTTTTTAAATGGTATTGTTCTGTAAAACAGCGATATCCTTCTGGGGTTAAATAGTAATCACCCTCTTCAATGGGGACATATTTTTTCATCTCTACAAAGATAGCGGAAAATTTGAGCTGAAACCTGTGTGGCTGTGCGCTATTGTGAGTATAAATCACACAATTATCTTAGTCAAATTGTATTTTTGCTCTATGCAGATTGTTAAGACGGAACATATTGAAATTGATGGTGATTATGGAATTCAATTGGATATTAGGAGAGAAGACCTTATTCATCCGCATATATCAGGAAACAAGTTTCGCAAACTTAAATACAATCTTATTGAAGCCAGAGAACAGGGGTGTAAAACCCTTCTAACATTTGGTGGAGCCTATTCCAATCATATTGCTGCTACCGCCTACGCAGGAAAGCTTTATGGTGTGCGCACTATTGGCATAATTCGCGGTGAAGAACTAGCCGCTCGGATAAATGAAAATCCAACTCTAAAATTTGCTCAAAGCATGGGTATGCATTTAGACTTTGTAAGCAGAGATGTATACAGACAAAAGCATCAACAGGAATTTTTGGAAGGGTTCAAGAACAAATACGAGCATCTGTATATATTACCCGAAGGGGGTACTAATGAACTGGCTATAAAAGGCTGTGAGGAGATTCTAACCGAAGTTGATAAAAAATACAACTTTATTTGTAGTTCGGTAGGTACAGGTGGTACTCTAGCGGGTCTTATTAGAGCATCATTTTCTGATCAATATGTTATGGGATTTTCGGCCTTAAAGGGTCAGGGATTAAAAGAAGATATTAGTAAATTTGCCAATCATTCTAATTGGGATGTGAATTATGACTATCATTTTGGTGGTTATGCCAAAATAAATGATGACCTGGTGTCGTTTATAAATTGGTTTAAAACCCGCTATAACATTCCATTAGATCCTGTTTATACTGGTAAAATGATGTACGGAATTATGAATTTAATTGAGGCTAAGTATTTTCCTAAAGGGTCTAAAATATTAGCTATTCATACAGGTGGATTACAAGGTATAAAAGGAATGAATAAGCGTTTAAGTCGCCTACAAAAGCCCCTTATTAATGAATAAATCAATTTTTAAAATATGCTTTTTGATGGTTATTGCGGCCCTTTGTTCCTGTGGCCCCAAAAAGGGCATAGTCACTAAAAAGAAAAATCAAAAAGAGCGTGTGGCGACCAGTGAAAAGATGGAAACCTCCCCTGTGGTTATTGAGTCTGAAAAACCCGGGGAAGGAAAGGACTTGGTCATAGCTAAGCCGTCAGTTAGAATTCCAAAGTCCAATAGTGCTGTGGATATTTATATCGCCAATTACGCTGATATTGCCATAACCGAGATGCGTCGGTATGGTATTCCCGCAAGTATCACATTAGCACAGGGGATTTTAGAGTCTGGATCGGGTAGAGGTCGACTAGCAGTAGAAGCTAATAATCATTTTGGTATTAAGTGTCACGGTTGGACAGGTGCTCGTATATATCATGATGATGATAGATCTAAAGAATGCTTCAGAAAGTACAAGGATCCCATAAAATCGTATGAAGATCATTCAAAGTTTCTTACACAACGTGGACGTTATGCATTTTTATTTGACTTAAAAGAAGACGATTACAAAGCATGGGCCAAAGGTTTGAAGAAAGCTGGTTATGCTACAGACCGGAAATACCCCAAAAAACTAATTGCACTTATTGAGGATAATGATTTAGATGACTTTGACAGAGAAGGACTTAAAAAAGGTCGAAGGCAAGGAAAAACTCCTCCAAAACAGAAATCTGAACCTGTAGCCAGTGTTCCTACAAGTATTAGTACCTACATTGTTAAACAAGGGGATACCCTTTTTAGTTTATCAAGAAGGTTTGGAATTAGTGTGGATCAGATAAAATCACTTAATGGGCTTACAGATAATACTATAAATATTGGTCAAACATTAAAAGTTTCAAATAAATAATATGCTATACAAAAGAAGTAGCGAACTTTTTAAAACTGCTCAGGAGGTCATTCCTGGTGGTGTTAATTCTCCGGTAAGAGCATTTAAAGCTGTTGGTGGTACGCCAATTTTTGCTAAGTCTGCCAAAGGGCCTTATGTCTATGATGAAGACGACAACAGGTATATAGATTATATTAATTCATGGGGGCCAATGATTTTAGGTCATGCCTATCCCCCAGTAGTTGATGCTGTTATTGACCGAACAAAGCTAGGAACCTCTTATGGTATGCCTACCGAATTAGAGACCCAAATTGCCGAATTGGCCGTGAGTATGGTACCTGGGATTGATAAGATCCGATTTGTCAATTCTGGAACAGAAGCTTGTATGAGTGCCATTCGATTGGCAAGAGGTTATACAGGAAAAGACAAGATTATAAAATTTGAGGGATGTTACCA
This sequence comes from Winogradskyella aurantiaca, assembly GCF_003362725.1. Taxonomy (GTDB): domain Bacteria; phylum Bacteroidota; class Bacteroidia; order Flavobacteriales; family Flavobacteriaceae; genus Winogradskyella_A; species Winogradskyella_A aurantiaca. Next base: position 146,682 of record NZ_QKTV01000004.1, on the reverse strand, counting down.
TGGTCATAGCGATTCATTTCTAATACAGGCTGGAAGTGGAGCAGTTACCTTTGGGTCACCTAACAGTCCTGGTGTTACGCAAGGAACAGCAAAGGACACCTTGCTAGCTGTATATAATGATTTGGATCATGTAAAATCAATAGTCGAACAGAATTCTGGTGAAATTGCGGCAATTATTCTTGAACCCGTGGCTGGAAATATGGGTTGTATTCCTCCTAATGATGGATTTTTAAATGGATTAAGAGACATCTGCACCAACAACGATATCTTGTTAATTTTTGATGAAGTTATGACCGGTTTCAGGTTGGCCAAAGGAGGAGCGCAAGAATTATTTGGGGTCACCGCTGATCTTGTGTGTTTTGGCAAGGTTATAGGGGGTGGATTACCAGTTGGTGCATTTGCAGGACCAAATAAAATTATGAATTACCTGGCTCCAGAAGGGCCTGTTTATCAAGCAGGAACTCTAAGTGGGAACCCACTGGCTATGTCTGCTGGCTTGGCCATGCTCTATTCAATAAATAATGATGCTGAGTTGTTTACTCGACTGAATGATAAAACAAGTTTTCTTAATAAAGGAATATCCGAAATATTAGAAAAAGCTGGAGTTGAATTTATAACTAATCAAGTTGGGTCCATGCTATCGGTACATTTTACCAATACAGAAGTCACCAATTTTACTCAGGCTAGTAGCTGCAATATGGAACACTTTAATAAGTTGTTTCATTGCATGCTGGATTGTGGCATTTATATAGCCCCGAGTGCTTATGAATCCTGGTTTATTTCCGATGCGCTTAGTCAATCTGATTTGGAGGAAACTTTGGATGGCGTTAGAGCCTTTACAAAACTGATATAAAAAAAGCCGCAAATGCGGCCTTTTTTTAAACGTCAAGTTGATTTTTATCTTTTACCTTCAGCTCTGCGTTTACGCATTTTACGTTGCATTTCCCCCATTTTTGAAAGGAAACTGGCATATTGATCTTCGTTAAGTACCAATTTCATTTTATTCTTAAGCTTATCCTGAGCTTGAAGATGTTTGTTTTTCATCTCTTTGCGCTCATCTGGACTCATATTTTGATGGGTTTTGTTAACAGATAATCTGGTTTGTTCCATTTCGCTATGAAAGTCCAAAAGTGCTGCTTCAACTTCCACAGCTTGGTCTGAAGTTAAATCCAGAGATTTACTCATCTCTGCAGTTTGAATTTTAGCGCGCTCTTCAGGGCTTTTTCCTTGCCCTTTTCGTTTCATTTCCTTTTTGGTAGCTTCGTTCCAATTTCTTTCCTGGGCATGTGACATCGCCACAGCAAAGAATAAACTAAACGCTATAAGAAAGATATTTTTCATGATTAATTTATTTTACGTTCAATGTTAAGACAGCCTAGAGCAAGATAAGTTTAATGAATAACTATACTTTATCAAATAATTAACATTGATAAAAGTTGTTGATCTAATACTTGGGGAGGTTGGCTTTTTTCATCGCTTTTTTCTGCTCATCGTCAAGCATTCCACCCATGTCTTTTTTAAAGCTATCACTACCCATTAATGCTTTAGTAATGTTATCGCTTCCTTCAGAACTCATTAATTGCTCTGGAGTGTATTTGGAAAGCATGCTTTGAAACTTATCGCTTCTTAGTTGTTTCATTACCAAATCAGTGGCCTGAGTTTGCTGACTTTCAGATAGGTTAAACTTCTTGGTAAGTTTTTTAACCTGATCAGAAGCTAGCTTATCAATATAATCGTTGTTTAACACTTTGGAGGTTGCAGTACTTGTGGCCATTGACTTTAAATCTTGCCCATAGCTCATTGCTACTACCAGAAGGCACATAATAACTAATACTTTTTTCATTTCTCGAATTTTTTAAAAGGTGAATCTCAAATGTAATTAAATCTCTTAAAATCAAAGACTAATTTTTGTATTTACTCTTATAAATAACAATTTCATAAATTGTAACATCTAAGCGAATATTAAATAATGTCTTATTGGATATCTGTACTTGTTATTGTTCTGATTGCTTATGTGGTTATAAGCATCCTACTATATTATCTACAGGATTACTTCCTATTTAAGCCAGAAAAATTACCCGACAATTTTGAATTTCATTATAAGAATCAAACCACTAGAGAATACAATCTTGAAACTAGAGATGGGGCTATTATTAATGGTTTGCGGTTTATCCCCAAGGGTGAAAGCAAAGGCATAGTTCTATATTTAAAGGGAAATTCTAAGAGTATTAAAGGCTGGGGAAAGTTTGCTGTAGATTTTACAAGACATGGCTATAACGTGCTTATGGTTGATTACAGAGGGTTTGGCAAAAGTACTGGCAAGCGTTCACAAAAAGCAATTAAAAGAGATCTTCAAGTTATTTATAATAAGCTAAAGGAACTGGTTCCTGAAGATCAAATAGTTCTATACGGACGTTCACTGGGTTCAGGCTTTGCCGCAAAACTCGCCTCAATGAACCATCCCAAAATGCTCATTTTAGACGCTCCTTATTACAGTCTTACAAAAGTCACCTCGCGTTACATGCCTTTTATGCCCTTATCGGTTCTTATTAAATACCCTTTGCCAACATATAAGTGGCTTAAGTATGTCCGATGCCCCATTCACATTATTCATGGCACCAATGATAAACTGATTCCTTTTAAAACTAGTGTCAAGTTGTCTAAAGTGAATCCAAAAAACACAACGTTGCACAGTATCATCGGAGGAGGTCATAAAGATTTAAATACTTTCGAGTCCTATCATAAAATATTAGATCGCATTCTAAAGGCTAAGCCTAATAAAATCGATTTTGAAACTACAAGCATTCATGTCAATCACGGGAAGAAAAAATCGAAAGTTTAAAAATGGTATCATACTATTAATAGGTCTCTATATTGTGATTGGATCGGCACTTTATCTCTTTCAAGAAAAACTCTTATTTCTCCCAACACAATTGGAAGAATCGTATACTTTCCAATTTGACCTTCCATTTGAAGAATTGAATTTTAAACCTGAAGAAGGAGTTAGATTAAATGCGCTGTATTTTAAAAGTGCGCAACCCAAAGGTGTCATTTTATACAGTCATGGAAATGCAGGTGACCTTAGTCGTTGGGGAGAGATAGCTTCGCGATTTGTCAAGTACAATTATGATGTGCTGGTCTGGGATTACCGATCCTATGGAAAAAGTAAAGGCCCACGCTCTGAAATGGCTTTTTATAATGACGCCGAACATATATATGATTTTCTACTAACCAAATACAGGCCCGAAGAGATTGTATTATACGGCAGATCCTTAGGGACTGGGATTTCAAGCTATCTGGCCTCAAAGAGAATTTGTCAGCAACTTCTACTGGAAACACCATACTATAGTATTGTAGATGTGGTGCAGTACCGATTTCCTATTTTTCCCGTTGAGAAATTAATGACCTATAAGTTTCCCAGTTATAAATACATTCCAGATGTAAATGTTCCCGTGACCATAATTCACGGCACAGACGATAGTGTGGTGCCATATAAATCGGCACAAAAATTGGCCGCTCTTAAACCGGATGGTCTTGAATTTATTACCATTGAGAGGGGAGACCATAACAACTTAGTCGACTTTGATGGTTTTCATAGGGCTCTGGATAAAGCCTTAAAATAAAAAAAGGCCTCTTTTATGAGGCCTTTTAATTATTATAGAATCTGGGATTTACCCATTAGGGTCTAAAATCTTATTGACACGTTCTAATGCGTCTGCAATGTGGATACGACTCATGGTATCAGCACCACCAGCCGAGCGCAATTGTGATCTTAATGACTTAAGTTCTGCTCTTACTACTGCACGTATATCGGATTGACTTACGTTGACTCTAGTGCCACCAAAGAATCTTCTGAATTGTGCTGGAACAGAAGGTTGATCATTGGTCATAATAAACTCCATTCGGTCAATGTAGGCACGTTGAAGGTTTCTTCTGTAGATATCAATCGTTTTACCTGTACGAAGTTCTGAGAATAAACCGCTTCGTAAGTCTTTCATCATATCATATAGGCCATAAGCCGAAGAACCATTGATGTTCTCATTTTCAAGAAGACGTTGCATTCTTCCAAAATCCATCATATTATTAAGTGTTCGGGTTTGAATTCCTCTAACACGCTCAATATGTCCGGCACTTTCAATCTTATTAAAGATCTCATTATCTAACATCCAATCGGGTGTGGTAAATAATTGATCTTGAATAAATGCCATACACTTTTTCTGATGGTCAGCATCCACATGAGTGTAAACAGCACCTTCCTGATCATAAGTCTTGTAATATTCATAAACACCACCAATGTTGGAAGACACGTGCCCCATATAGCGACTAAACTGTCCAAGAACTTCTCGATACATGGTTTCAAGATCGTCATAGTTCTTACCATCTTCAGCTGTCCATTCAATTAAGTTTGGTATAATACGCTTTAAGTTGGCAATACCATATTCACTAGCCAAAACCGCATCATCACCAAGATCTTCTGTTTGAGAGCTTGGGTCAATGACACCAAATTGCTGACGACCAAAACGGTACATCGGGTCACCGGCATGTTCAAGTATCCAACTATCTAGAGTTTTCTTTTCATCTTCTGCAGAGGCGGCATCAAGTATTGGTTTATAACCCCACATAATAGAATACTTGTCATAAACCCCTATGTTGGGCATTAAAGCAACACCTTCGTCACCTGGTTGTGCCACGTAGTTAAATCGAGCGTAATCCATAATCGATGGCGCTGTACCGTATTTTTGAGTGAATTCAGCATCTCTTAGTTTTTCAACTGGATAGGCCACAGAACTACCCATGTTATGCGGTAAACCCAAGGTATGTCCTACTTCATGAGAAGACACAAAACGTATCAAGCGCCCCATAACTTCGTCTTTAAAGGCAACCCCTCTGGCGTCTGGGTTAATGGCAGCAGTTTGCACAAAGAACCAGTTTCTAAGCAAGGTCATGACATTGTGATACCAACCAATATCACTCTCAAGTATTTCTCCTGATCTAGGATCAGCAACATGTGGACCATATGCATTACGTATAGGTGATGCAAAATAGCGTATTACTGAATATCTTGCATCTTCAGGACTCCATTCTGGGTCCTCTTCAGGGGTTGGAGGGTCCTTGGCAATGATGGCATTTTTAAAACCAGCAGCTTCAAAGGCTACTTGCCAATCATTCACCCCTTGTTTAAGATATTTACGCCATTTCATTGGTGTTGCAGGGTCGATATAATAAACAATTTGTTTTTTAGGTTCTACCAATTCGCCTCGCTTAAATTTTTCAATATCTTCATCTTTAACTTCTAACCTCCAGCGTCTTAGGTAACTGACGGTCTCGCTCTTTTGATTGTCCAAACCATAATCGACTTGTCCAGCTGTAAACCAGCCTACTCTTTGATCAAATATCCTTTTTGTCATTGGGACTTCAGGTAATAGAATCATGGAGTTATTAATTTCTAATGAAATAGTTCCTGTGCTGCTGTTAGAAGGTGGTCTTCCAGCATTATAGGTTTTAACATGACGTGCTTCAATATTGATAGGATAACTTTTTAATGATTCAATAAATGATTTATCATTGTCAAGTCTTGTGATCCTATATTGTTGTCTTCTTGAATCAGGAAATCCCAATGCTTTAACATCTTTTGTAAATAAAGGGGTCACGTCAATGACTGTGTTTGTACTGTCTTTATTAAAAGCTTTAATAGGGAAGGTGGCCAAAACAGGCTCAAAATTAGAATTAACTACTGCCTGATGAATTGGCAAGGAGTCTGCCGCAACAATTGAAAAAGAAACCACTCTAAGAAGCACTTTTTTGTCTTTTTTCTGCCATCTGATAACTTGTTCATTTTGCTTTTCACCACCAAAACCGATACCACTTGCAGTTTTTGCAATTCGAGTGACCATGAGCATTTCTCGTTCAAACAAAGTGTCTGGGATTTCATAAAAGAACTTGTCATCAATTTTATGAACATCAAATAGTCCTTTATCCGTAATGGCTTTTTTAGTAATTACCTTATCATAAGGTTGAATGTCATTCTTTCCAGGTTTTTTGGCTGGTGGTTTTGCAGCTGCTGTGTTGGCTTTAGATTTACTGGCTTTTTTTGAAGACTTACAAGAGTATGCAAACAAAGCAAGTGCCACAAACAGGATGCGAATTGTCATCTGTTTCAAAATAGTCGGTTTTTAAAAAATTCGCATGAAAATACGCATAAGGCAGTGTACTTATTGGAAGGGGTTAGTATTTTTAGCTTTTATTTAACGCCTATTGAGTCGAATTCTAAAATTAGAGATTATTTGTAGTAAAAGTATCACCCTGACGTATGTCCCCAGTTTCAAAACCTTTTTTAAACCAGCGCACGCGTTGAGCAGAAGTCCCATGGGTAAACGAATCTGGAATCACTTTTCCCGTGGCGTTTTTTTGCAGCCTGTCATCACCTATGGCATTGGCAGCATTCAAGGCTTCTGCAAGATCACCTGCCTCCATCCATTGCGTCATCTCTTGAGAGTGGTTGGCCCAAACACCAGCATAAAAGTCGGCCTGAAGTTCCAAGCGCACCGAGTATCTGTTGTATTCAGATTTGGAAACACGTTGACGAACTTTTTGCATTTCATCAGTAATACCCATCAGATTTTGGACGTGATGACCAACCTCATGCGCAATGACGTAGGCCTGTGCAAAATCTCCAGGGGCATTTAGTTGGCGTTCCATGTCTTTAAAAAAACTTAGGTCAATGTAAATAGTCCGGTCTCCAGGACAATAGAAAGGACCCGTAGCACTGGAAGCAAATCCACAGGCCGAGCTAACAGAATTGGTGAATAGAACCAATTGTGGTTCTTCGTAGTTTGGTAAGATTTGATGCCAGACATCCTCGGTACTGGCCAGAATGGTTTTAGTAAACTCTGCTAACTCATTTTCTTCAACAGACCCTTGATAAGTATTGCTGGTTTGAACAGGTTGCCCTCCACCAGTAAAAAACTGTCCGATAACACTTAATGGATTAATACCAGTGAAATAGGAGAAAACAAGAAATATACCGACAATAATGAGCCCTTTTTTAGAAAAAAGTAATCGAATTAAAGGAGCAATTAGCATGGGGCTAATGCCACCGGCTCCTCTTGCCGATTGCCCCCTTTGATCTCTAACATTAGAACTGCGGCGTTGGCCTTTCCATTTCATAAGTTATTGGTAATGAATTAGTAGAAGCTTAAAAGTATTAAATAATTTAGTTTCAAAGAATTACTGGTTATGGAATTTTATATCCAATTTATTTTCTTCCTAATAAGTTGATAACATATCCAATTAAAAACAAAATGAAACTAACCAGACTAATTGGGGGAAGACCTCCATGCCATGAACTAGGGTCCAGCCAACCTTTATATCCCATAAAGAATAGGTGAATCAAAGTAAATAACATGGCTCCCAGCATGAATCTCCTTGAAGTTATAAATTGTATAAACTTAGTGTCCTCTCTCAAAAACGTTTGAAAACTTAAGTTGTAGGCCCATAATGTGACAAAGGCTAATACCCCTCCAAGCATACTAAGTCCACCGTTTAATGTAAGTGTACCATCAATCAAGAAAAACTGACTATACACTGTAGGTCTAAACATTAAAAAACTCATTAGCACATGTATTAGAACTAAGAGAAATCCTGTCATTCCAATTGATTTTCTGGAATTTAAATAAGAGGAAGGTACTGGTCCGCCAATAGTTTTAAGAGGCCCTAATGAAAAATTTAGTATCAGTAGGATGAAACCAGTAAGGGCTATGCCCTTGTTGAGAATAAAAAACGGAAAATCTTTCCAAGGAATGGGACCAAGAACATGATATCTCAAAACCGCATAAGCAATAGAAAAAAAAGAGGTTACTAAAATTATTCTACCAGCTGCACTATTTGTGTCTTTAATCTTTTCTATTGGTGCCATGAACTAAATGTTTCGTTTTAATCAGTGTAATTTAATAAGATCTCGAGCGGTAAACAAAGTCCCAATCAATACAATTGTGAAATCCATTTGGTCAATAACAATTGTGGTTCATTTTTTAAAACCTATCCCTATGATTAAAATTGGATGTACTTTATAGATACCGTTCTTTTAAATCTTCAATAGTTCTTCTAACAGATTCTTTATAAGAATACCTTTTGGTTAAACGGTAGTGTTTTAATTGAGTTATAATAAAAGGTAAGGATACGAAGCCTCGATTATTGATATAATCATCACGAATTGTGTCTGTTTGAGTTCCATTGTTTAAAAGCTCTGGAATTATGATTTCGCTGGCTCTTACAAAGTGCTCGATGATACAATTTTCCCAGTCATTATAGCCTTGAGGGATCATTTTTCCTTTTAAGGGTTCATAAAGACTGGAGGTATTAGAAATAGTATTATTGTTTTCGAGAACAATATGATTGACAAAAGAGTGACCAAATTCATGTATGGCCAAATTTTCGAAACGTGCCATATCTGTAAAGTCAAAGTTCTTTTGAAGCGGACCTAAAATAAATGAGTCTGTTGACAATTCAGAGTTTTTAAGTCCCCACCCGGCTGTTGGCCATATGGTTAAACTAGGGACTATTTTATAGAAATTGAAATGTTGTTCATAGAATGATTCCATTAGTTTTATCACCGAATCTGAAGGCAGGCGATTCTTTAAATTTTCAAAGGTCTTTGCACGATGGGGTTCAAGTTGGTTCCAAATTGTTTCAAATTGTGATTCTCGATAGAACCTATTTACCAAAAGCATAAGGTCTTTAAGAGCCTCTTTATCCTCTTCTGATTTATAGTGGTATTTTTTTTGAATTAAGCCGTCCAGATTATAATCCGATGAAAAGGGTAATTCAGGTAAGTCATTATAGAAAAACTCCACAAACATAGCAAAGGTAAAGTCACTGGCATTTCCGTAAATTTCTTGTAGTAAGGGGTTCGACTGATTATCCTTATAGTTGCTAAGAATAATACTAATGGGATGATTAGGGTCGTCATCACCTGGTTCCCCAAGGTGTACTAAGTAACCAAAGAAATCAAGGTTCTTATTAAATTCAATAGATACTGTTTTTTTTTGGGCATTAAGAAGTAATGTTAAACTGAAAATGAGGGTAAATACTGTTGTTTTCATGATTTTTTATTTTTCAGCAAACCTATAAGTTAGAATGGTGCAAATCGACCGAAAACCTGTTTTCGGACGTCTAAAATCATGAATTGGGCACAGTTTGAATCAGGTGGATTTTAAATATTCCGAGGGAGAGGATGCCATTTGTGTTTTAAAGACCTGATTAAATGTGGACTTTGAGCTGAAGCCTGACTCCAGTGCTAATGCTAGAAGAGTCTTCTTATTTTTTTCGTCCGTTGCGGCTTTGTCTAGGAAATAATTGATGCGGAAATGATTGATGTATTCCTTATAGTTCTTATTTAGATATTGATTTATCAGATAAGAGACATAGCGGCTGGGTAATCCTAGCTCAAGAGCCAATTCCTTTAGTGGTAAATTTGGTTTTAGGAATAATTCTTTTCTGATAAGTGTATCATTAAGTTTTTTTAGTTCAAAATCGTCCTCGAAATTTGGGAACTCTATTGATTTGGATTTCGAACCAGTATGCGCAAATGACTGGCTATCCATAAAATGTAGAAATGCCAAAATCAGTATGGTAATGCTAATGATGTACTCAATGATTTGAAAGTATTCCCAACCAATAAATGAAAACACAATCCAGAACAGCACCATTATGCTAAGACCAATCATTAGAGTCAGCAGTCTTAACTGAGCAATGACTATCTTATTTTGCAGCTTTGGATTTACCGATTTACGATAATTAGTGTAGTGCACCCAGAAATAGACCAATACCCCAACAGATGACAGTACAGGAATGTACTCACTGAGTATTGGCCAAAATGTGTGTTCAATTAAATTGAGTCCTAGTACACTGAACCAAAATTGAAATCCCCATTCTAAAGCAGCCGGCAAAAACAACCACAGATGCATTTGCTTAAATTGGAAATTATCATCCACTTGATACTTTACAAATAGCCATAGCGCTGGCCAGGATAAATTATAATTGAGGAGCAACCAGAATGGAATAGCATTGGGTTGGTTGTTGTACCCGGATTGCGCTCCCCATGAAAATAATAGCTGAATCGCAATGAGGAGAATAACTATGCCCAGGAAAAAGTTGGCCTTTCGTTTGGTAAAAACCTGAGATAGTAATGACAACCCTATCATAATACCTATACCGGCGGCAATTAATAAGAGTTGTTCTTGCATAGAGTAAAGCTAACCGAATTATTGTAATGGGCCTAAGCCTAATAACTAGAGTTTGAACTCTGTTATAGAATCGTCCCTATCAAATATATGTGGGTAGTGTTCAATGACATTGTCCTTCATGAACTCTACAGGGACGTCTTCAAAATGGCCGTAGTCTTCTGTATATTCCATAAACAAGCTCCCTTCAGAATTGTATTGTTGTAAAAACGAATTGGAGACTCCGTCAAATTCTAAGGGGTCTACATTAAAACGTGCACATAGATCTGCGTTAAATGCTGGGGAGCATTTAAGCCATGCATCATTCAACTGAACATTGACCATACCATGTGGTGTTAGTTCGTTGGAACCAAATTTTTCGGTGAGGCGCTCTACAGCAATGTGATTTTTAACTTTCCCAAGATGCAAACGGGCTGGAATTCCTAATCCACGGAGGCAGGCTACCAGGAGTACTGATTTTTCAACACAGTTGCCAAAGTTTCTTTGGGCAATAGTGCTGGCTTTGTAATTGTCTTTAGCTAGGCTAATACTATAGGGATCGTAGCGCCAGCCATCACGCACCTTTTTGTAAGTGTCAATAGCTTTTTGCTGTGTAGTTAAGCTGTTATTATTTAAATCCGATATAACTTTTTGAATATGGTCCGATTCAAAATCGAGGAAATAGGTGGCTTTTAAGTAGTTCATATAAACCTAAGGTTTTTGAGTGCTTGTAAAATCACATTCTGCATCTATTGATAGCTTTTTATTAGTCGGAGATATATCTGTCAAAGTTTCTTTTGAATGCAGTTGTCCATAATAATCAATAAAATAACGTTCAATTATCAAACCATTGGGTAAGGTGTTTTTGGCCTTCCATTCTTCATACGCTGTAGAATAATTGAAGAAGGGGAGAAGGTCTGTTTTTGTGGTGTCAACAATATAGTACTGTGTACCAATTTTATGTTTTCTTACTTGCTTAGAATTAAAAGAAGCCAATTTATAAACTTTGTACGTGCTTGTTCCTATAATCGTATCCCCCACCATTGAAAAAGCATAGTCATTTATGAGCTTCTTATAAGGGTTTCTATATCTATGCACATGCTCACATTGCACCTTTATATTGGCAGCCTTATTTAAATTCTGTTTGACGTATTGGACGTTTAAAGCAATGCCATTTTCATCTTTAAAATAGAAATCGTATTCTAAACTGTCCTTATCAAAAATTGTAGCGAAAAAGTGATTTTGACTCACATTAATTAAATAATATCTGTTTCGAGTCGTGTCTCTTTCATAAAAAAATCGATCTTTAATTCTTATGGAATCTTTGTAAAAGGTCTCTTTATATTGAAGAACATGACTGAAATGATATTCCTTTTGGGCAAAGGTCAATTGAAATAACAGCCATAATAAAACAAAGCATAATGGTGATTTTTTTATCTCCAATTTGAAAGAGGTCTCTCTTATTAAAGATTGTCCACTCTTTGGGATTTTCATTTTCATCAAAAGAAGGATTAGAAATCTTTAATAAGTACTGTCGCTTAATTGTTGTCTTCCAAACGCTTTGGTACGCTCAATCTGCTCTTCAAGATTCCATTCAAAATCAAAACGCTCTTTCAGATGCTCTTCAATGGTATTTAGGCCGATGGCCGCGCGGCGTTTGTTAACATTTACAGGGTCATATACGGGCCATACGTTAAAGCTCTTAGTCTCTTTGTAATATTTCATTTGACCCCCATAGATCTGCAGTTCTCCTTTATCAGTCGCCAATCGGTCTTCCGTCCGCACCAACCATCGCGCTTCCAGCTTGCCATCCTTTACAGCTTGTCGCATTATTGGAATGTACTTTTCACGCGTCTCAGGTGTATCGTGCTGAATCACATTGCAAATGGTCCAGTTGCCATTAGTTCCCGATTGCTCAGGACTTGGCCAGCCAAAGGTGTCTATAATCTGGGCAATGCGTTTCATGTTCTGTTCATGATTGGCACGAATTTCCTCAGTAATGGGGATTAAATAGTCGTGCTCTGGACCATAGATGTCCATCATTGAATCGCGCTCGCGAATAGGAAGTTGCTCTTTCATCCAAATGCTATCTAAAATAGCACTAAGATTTTTAGCTGAAATCTCTGATTGTACTGTTGCCGACTGGCCTGGTTTATCCTGACAGGAAAAGGTTAATAGAGCAATTGCAAGGAGAAGTACCTTTAGCGGTATATTTTTCATAAATGTTCCGTGGATTATCCTTGTTGCTGAAAAGCCATGCTTTTCTCTAAAGCAAGATAGTCGTATTTAGGGGCGTAGTGTTTTTCAACAAAGGTGCGTTTCCAGTAGTAACGTTTAAAAATAAAGAGGGGGTCTTGTACCATAAAACTAGGGATAAAATGGTACCACTTATAGCCCATGGCCTTAAAGTGCTGTCTTACTTCATCTCCAAATCCTAATTCATCAGCGGCAGTCTCAACAGCCAAGCGTTGACATTTAGAACCAATATACTGATTGACAATTCTAGTCTTATACCCAAAATAGAAAAACTGATCTTTAATGCGTTTATAGTTCTGAAAGCGCGACCAGGCATCTGCAAATACCAGGAAAATATGAAAAAATGCAAACAGAAACATAAATAGCCAATAGCCTGTCCATAGTGCGCTGTCATTTGCATAGGCTCGTTTTAATGGTATGAAATATAGATAAGACTCCAGAACAAAGATGAGAGATGATGCTATCAGCAGTCTACTACAAATAATATAGGATATCCAAAGGCTTCGTTGCTTGGGTAAGCTGCTGACCATCTTCTGTTGAGGTTAATTTTTTTTAAAAATATAAAAATCTAACTAGCAAACTGTTAATTGTTGCTATTTGCTGCAATTAATAACATTGGCATAGCAATTAAATTGTTTTAGAAGCAAGTTAAGGCAAGAAAAATCTATTATGAACGTAACTGAAATAGGATGTTCATCAATTCAATATTAGGGGCCTCTGTGATTTCATAGGCTCCAGGTATACTCTTGGCCAAATCAGATTCTCGAAAGGCCATTAATGACTCAGGGGTATCCCAGACATAGATGCCACCATATTCTCCTGCTGTGTCAGTTTTTACATAGTACTTCTGTACCAACCCCGAAATCGCTTCAAATTGTGGAGCCCGTTCATGGGCTCGTTTTAAAAGTTCTTCTTCACTAAGACTGGACTTTAATTTAATGACTTGCAGAATCATGGACCTCGTATTTAGAAAGTTTTAGGTTAAAGTTACTAATAGCTCACGAATTATTTATTTCAATTTACAGACAAAGATCTGCTTGTCTGAATGCTGATCAAAAGGTGCTTCTTCAAAACTTCCAAACTTTTTGATTATTTCAAATCCACTTATGCTTAGGTAGTTATCTAATTCTTGTGGAAAGAACATGCGCATGTCCAAATTTTGAATAGAGTGGAAGTTGCCATTAATAAAGTAATGCCATTCAATACGGTTAATTTGCGTATCGCTTTCGTAGCTCATAATCTCCTTGATAATCACTTCTCGACCATCCTGAGTTTGGTAGTTGCTTATTGTTTTGAGTTCTTTTGAGCCCTCAGCTAAGAAGGCAATATTTGGATTAAAACAATCAAATAGAAACGTGCCATCATTTTTAAGATGACGTTTAACAGTTCTAAGTGAGTCAAACAAATCCTTATTACCATAAAGGTGATGAATGGAATTAAAGGGGATAAAAATGCTATTATAAGATTGGTCTATATTTAAAGTCCGCATATCTCCTTCAATAAATTCAATACCCAAATGCTTGGCTTTTGATTTATCACGGGCTTCTTCTAACATGGAGGCTGTAAAATCCACTCCTGTTAGAAGATGACCATTTTCAACTAAAGGGAGGGTTAATCTGCCGGTGCCACAGCATAACTCTAATACCGATCCTTCTGTACTTTGAGGGAGCCATTTCCGGTAAAATGGCAGATCGTCCATGTTGGTATTCATACCATCATAGATCTGAGGGTCGTACAATAAGTGGCCAACGCTGTATTTTGAATTCATTGAGTTAAGAATTTTTTATATAAGCTGAAATTATCACATAACCCGCATCTATTGACGATTGCTCTAGAATGTTAACATTCTTAGATTCCCAATTACCGTTATCTAAATCTGATTTAAGTAATGCCAGACCTGGTTCAGGATTCTCAAGCTTGGCAAAACTGGAAATTGAGTTTCTAACGCTTTGCTCCAGATAAGCACCTGGACGTTTCCAGTAGGCTGCTAGAAACCCATCCATGCAATTGTCAGGTATTAGAAGTGGTTCAACCGAAACCTTTTCGAAATAGGATTCGAGTTCGGACACTTTTGGAAATATTTGGCGGTCCATTTTAATAATCTCAGGAAAATAATCACGAGTCAACCAAAATGGCGCCGCTTCAGGATTCCATGATACCGCAATGAAATGATCTGTGGTTACCCTGTTGATCTCCTTAAACGCCTTGTCTCTATTTGTCCAATGGTGCATGGATAGAATGGTAAGGGCATGACTAAAGCTTTTATTTGAAAAGGGTAAGGCTTCAGCGCTAGCCTGGACCACGGGATGGGCCGTCTTAGGTCGTTGATTAATCATTGCAATAGAGGGTTCAACTGCAACGAGATCCATATCTGTAGGTTCATAAGACCCAGCTCCAGCGCCAATATTAAGAATGCGTTGGGCACCCTTTAACTTTTTATGGATTTGTCTGGCAATTTTTGGGTCGCTTTGGCGCTTTTCGCTGTAGTTGATGCCTATGTCGTCGTAAAGGTTATTCATCCCTTAAAGATAGCCATTCCTTATAGCTCACCACGCGTTTTTCATCATTGGACTTGGTTTTACCTGAAAGAATGCCTATAAATTCTAGATAATGGCCATCAGGATCCGAAAAATAGATTGAAACTGCTGGCATCCAACAAAATACCATAGGGATGTCATTTTGGTCGTTTAGAAAATTCCAGTAATTGAGGTTGTGCGATTTTAGAAAGGGTACCGATTCATTTAGCACCCAGTCAGGATCGCATTCAAAGGCAAAATGTCTGGGGTCAATTTCTTCCTTAGGGCGTTCCCAAAGTCCTAACATGGCTTGTTTGTCTTTGCCAATCCAAAAGAATGCTATACGTCGTTCATCATTAAATCGACATTGTTTTAAACCAAGAACCTTAGAATAAAATTCAATAGAACGCTCCAGATTTTCAACATATAAATGGGTTTCATAAAGTCCTTTAATCATGGCTTTACTTTTGTTTGAAGATACCATATAGATTTATTGATTTCAAGAAAAAACTAATGCTTAAATCTATTTCCAGATAAGGCAGATCAATGAGTTCAAATAATTAAACTCAAGGAGCCATTAAATGAGATCTCAAGATTTTAAAGGCATTGAAGGAAAGCTAAACACAAGGGTTTTCCACATACCACTTAAATGATTAGTAATGACCATTGAAGTAATTGTAAAGCTGATAGATAAGCAAACCAATACCGGCAAGAAACAAATACCAGTTAATGGCTTTATAGAAAGCAGGAAATTGTTTTTGTGTACGGGACCAGGAAATTATGAACATCATAGGAATTAAGGCCAAAACCTGACCTATTTCAACGCCAAGATTAAAGCATAGAATTTTAGCTAAGAATTGTTCCTGTCCCATGTCAAAAGACTGTAATCGAGTAGATAATCCAAAGCCATGGATAAGACCAAAAAGACCTACCATAAACAATAAATTTGGGGCTTTGATAGCAAGGACCTTAAAGCCACCTAGGTTTTCAAATCCTTTGTATAAAACACTAAGTGCGATGACCGCATCGACCAAATGCTCATCGGCAGTAATGCCCAAATAGGTGGCACCAATGAGGGTTACACAATGGCCTAAGGTGAACACTGTGATAAACTTTAAGATGTCTATAAAATTGTTGAGGTAGAAAATGACTCCTGTTAAGAAAAGCAGATGGTCATAACCGGTAAGCATGTGTGTAGCCCCAACTTGGATGTAGGCCCAAAGCCCTCCAGCGCGTAGAAGTTCCTGATCGGCACTCGTGACATCATGAGCAAAACCGATCAATGGGGTAAAAACTAAAACAACGCTTAAGATTTGATTTAATCGTTGTTGATCCATTAGCTCTTTTTTCTAAAGACAAAAAACAGCACTCCGATAATTAATAAGCTGCCTACTATAAACCACCAGGTTGGAATTTCGTCATCATGGTCGTGATCATGGCCATTATGTGAATGCGCCTCTTGATCATGCCTGTGTGTCACGCCAAAGGTTAAAGTCGCCCACTTAGATACGTGAGTCAATTCATCATTATCGTTGGCTTCAACCATATGAATGGTACGTATGTAGTAGATACCGTCTTCTGGTAAGTTAACTGCTACTATGCCTTCGGTATTGGTTCGTAATTGTTGTCTTTCGGTATGAGAATGCTCGGTATCATTGTTATGATCATGATTAACGGTATCATGGGGATGCTCGTGGGAATGATTATCATGTTCATGCTCGTGCGAATGCCCACTCTCGTGATGATGGGCTTCTGTTGTATGATCATGGGAATGGTTTTCACCGTCGTGCTCATGACTGTGTTCCGTATTTCCATGCTCATGTTTATGTTGGTGTTCATGGTCATGGCCATGATCATCATGATTGTGTGTATGCGCGTTATCGTTTTTTACATAATGTGCATATACCAACTGGTTTGCTAAAGGCTGTCCGTCCAGTAATAATTGAACTTTTAAGCTGTCACCGGTATAGCTGTTATAAGGATTGCTTTGAGGGACAAATTCAATAGGATACCCAAAGACGGTGTTCCAGTCCTCAGTCTTTTTATTACCCACTTGATAAATAGCCTTAACATGTTTTTGGTAACTCTCAACAGCATCTTCTTCTAAAAGGCCTTTCTTTGTACGCTTGTCAAGCATATCTAAAACACCATCATGTTTTAGATAATCATTGAACTTTTCGGCTTCTAATTCTATGTTTCTTGGTTTTGTAGAAACCCCTGCCACATAGGTACCTGAGTTCCCCGCACTAAATGGTAGATAGGTAATGGTGCTATCCTTGTCCATCCATTTGTCCGGATTTATAGTCATGCGCTCTCCTTGCATGACCACGGAAGCATCCAACATGCGATCTCGGGTAATGATGTTTTCACTTTTCTCGAAAGTACCATTATACAGACTTAGTGTAGCGTCTTGATTGGGTCTTAAGAAATAAGTGTCCATTTTTAAGTACAGGTCATGACCAGTAAGGACGAAAAATGCGATGAGCAGACCTAAGGATAATAGAAGGTTGATCTCCAGTTTTTTGTGCATTGTCAAAAGGGTTTTTACGAATTGAATAGGCTGAATTGAGTGAGCTTTACATCACAAAGGTCTTTATAAAATCCGATTTTTAATTATCAAAAACACTTTTTTTGACCACCAATTTAGAAGCGCAGAACGACAGAAAAACTAGTTGGCCTTATCACCGTATTTAGCTTGCCATTCTTTGACTATACCCGGCAACTCATCGCCTTCTGCAACAAAAATCATCGAGGCTGAGTTCATACAGTATCGCAAGCCTGTAGGTACAGGCCCGTCATTAAATACATGGCCTAAATGCGATCCACTACCGCTGTCTACCACCTCAGTTCTAACCATGCCATGGCTTCTATCTGCCAATTCTTTTACGGCGTTATCATCGATAGGTTTGTAAAAGCTTGGCCAGCCCGTTCCGGATTTGTATTTGTGTTCAGAGCTGAATAAGGGTTGCCCAGTAGCGGCAGAATAATAGATGCCTTTTTTCTTGTTATCCCAGTATTCCCCTGTAAATGCACGCTCGGTACCTTGTTTCCGTAAGATGTAAAACTGTTCGTCCGACAGTTGTTTCTGCCATTCGGCATCGGTTTTAGAAATGGGATAGACGGTATTGTCGTTTGCGGTTTTGGTATTGCTTTGGCAGGCTCCAGTAATGAATACCAAACATAAAATTAAGATTAATGAAATTCTCATAACGTTTATTTTCTTTTTCATTGACAAAGATAGACCATTTAATAGGCAAGGCTAGGAGTTTAACACCACCGTAACGCTTCCAGGGCTATCTGTATGTGAGTGAATAGTCTTAAGAGACTGACCATCCTTACAACAGATTTATCGAATGTTTTTACCTTTAATAGTTTTGTGATTGTATTATTACTTGGAACATTAAATGTATGTCTTAGGATGTTACCTGGTTAAAATCTAAAGTGCCTCTTTTATTTCTATTTTGTTTTTCATAGTGATTAAGGTGGCCATTACTAAAACTAACATCTTTTTTATTTCAACTTTTAAGAAGTTGTGTCAATTTATGTTCGGCTAATTTCATTCCTTCTTTAAATCCTATTTTTTGGTATAAATCCAAAGCCTTAGTCCATTGATTAATAGTTTCTTTTTTTTTGCCTATTAAATCCAACAATTCGGCATAGGATATTAGAGCATTACTCAAGTCCTTTTCGCATGTATTGGAATTGTCTTCATACAATTGGATGGCCGATGTATAATTTTTAGTCGCTTCTTTGTAGTTTTTAAGTTGGGCTTGTAGGTCGGCCAAATGTCTCATTGAATGGGCTATACGGTCAATATTACCAGATGCTTTGTAATAGGTCAATGACTGAATATTATGCGCCAGAGCTTCATCATAGTTATCAGTATCAGCTTCCAACTGTCTGTAGATATGGAAGATTCGACCAAGGAACTCGTTATCGTCGCTACGGCAAAGCTCATAGGCCTTATCTGTAGTTGATTTTGAGCTAGTGGCATCTCCTGTACTTCTGAGCTGCCAGGCTTTGGTCAAATAATCATGTATTCTTGATTCTCTGCTCAACTTAGTTTGTTTCTAATGTAATCACTGGTTAAGTGTTTACTCACATCAAATGGCTCGCACTTGCTAACACCTGAAGTCACCTCAATCGGACCCATTTTTTTGGCGACTTCCAAGGCCGCGGAATTAAGCGTTATATTCTTTTTCCCCATACCCATGAGTGCTGTGGCCATTGCCAAACGGACACTATTTTTATTATTAGCATATGAGTTTCCAATTTGCGCGATCCTATCAAGGTAGAAATCTGTGTCCGGAGCACTTTTTTTTGTGGATTTAGACACTTCATAGAGTAAGCCATAACCACATCGTTTTCTTATGGTACTGTTGCTATTAATCCATTCCATAAGCAGTGGTACTACAAACGATGTTTTTGCTAAGGCTGCATCACAGGACGAAAACACATGAGCTAAATAGCCATAGTATAATTGATCTACTTTAGACTCTGCTTGTTCAACCGTCATGAATTTAGGGTCGTCAATCAATAAGGATATGATTTTAACATCGTAGATATTACTGGGCCACAATTCTGCGGCCAACTTATGATTCTTACCTATCTTTTTGGCCAATTTCCGAAGAACTGTTAGTCCAACCCCAAAACTTTGTAATCCATTAGGATCAGGATTTAATCGTCTCCAATGATCAACTCCTCGCTCATTACGATGTTGTTTTAAGAGGTTTATTAAATCCTTTTTTGTACTCATTTTTTGAGTCAATTATCACAAGTAGGAATTTTATATTCTAATTTTAGATTTTTTTATTAGTAGGATGTTTATATCACTGATTCTACTAAGATAGGCAAATTGCATGTAGTTACTTTTCTCAGAAATTGTTTTGGATGTTAAAAGAGTGGTTAAAAATACTCTTTAGTTAAACCAAACCGCATATTTTTTACGTCGCAATTCAAGGGATAATCCTTTTTCTACTTCCAGCGCCTCCGCTTTAGTCGTTAAAGGATCAATATGCTTGTATAAACTTGGCCGCAGATACAAACCATATTTCTCAACAATATTGGAAGACAGTTTATAGCCTTTTTTATTTCTATAACCAGTTTTGTGCTGTTGAAACCGTTCTTTAGGGGTCTTGCTAGTAATGCCAACATACAGGCATTCCAGAACACCATTGAATTGTGGATTAGCCGCCCGGAAACGGGTATGCTCTGAATATACCTTTTTAGAAAGTTCAATTACATAAACGCGATAGAGGGTATTGGGCAATGGATTTAGTTTTTTCTCGTTTGAGGTTCGTTTACAAAACTAATGGAATATGCTTACTTTGTGCCTTGGTAGTAATTTCGTCTGCCATTCTAACATTTAAAGAAAGCCTACTTCGATTGTGAAGGTACTATTAACCAATAATCATCTCTCATCATTTGGTGGCACGGAAACCTGGATCTTAACGGTTTATGAGGCCCTAATTGCGCTAGGTATAGAGGTGGATGTTTATACAACCACCACCGCAAAATCGGGTGTTGGAGCTTTGATTCCCTCTATTAACTCGATCACTGGAGATTACGATTTGGCATTGGTTAATCACAACACCTGTGCTAAGGATGTGCTAACCAGTAAAGCCATTATTAAAAGGAAGGTTATGCTGTGTCATGGTATTTATCCAGAGCTGGAACAACCTATTGCAGGGTTTGACGCTTATGTAGCCATCTCAAAAGAAGTACAGGATCATCTACTACTTAAGGGTTTTAGCTCTACTGTGGTGCATAATCCTATCAATCTTTCCAGATATACTCCTACACACCCTCTTAATGCACAGCGTATGCAGGTTTTAAACCTTGTGCAATCGAAAAAAGCCAGATCTAGAATTTCTAAGCTTGGTTATAAGTCCTATTCAACAGCTGTATCCCTTCGATCCAGAAGAGAACTTAAAATTGAAATGTATAATTGGGCCGATTTGGGGTTTTCTTTAGGTAGGGGTTGTTTTGAACTTTTAGCATGCGGCAGATGTGCAGTTGTTTATGACGAACGAAAATACAATCTGGAGGGCTGTTATGATGGATTGGTTACTAAGGACAATATAACCGCACTTTTAGAAAAAAATTGTTCGGGACGCGCTTATAATTACAAGTTTGATCTGGCACATGTAAAAGCAGATATTGAACAAAATTATGTAGCAGACACCGGTTATTACAGGGCTATTGCAGAGCGTTATTTTGATTCCAGGAAGATTGTTCTGCAATTGTTAGAAGTCTAAGCTTCATGAGGAGCATAGGCTTTGTTCTGATGCGTAAATCCATCCCTTAGATTGGTATTCAAGCATACAAATGGCACTTTTGGTTGTTTAAAAATTTCGTTGTAATTTAAGCCTACTAACTGACAATCAAATCTTTCCATTAATAATTTTGTGTGTTCACACGGGATTGAAATGATTCGTTTTTCTTTTGAATCTTAATTTAATTAACACATGAAGAAGTGTCGTAAAGAGGACGAAACCTGTAAAAAACGAAAGTACTTGTTCCTAGGCTTTTTTCTAGTAGCTGCCTTTTTAGGTCTTATGGCCGGTGGTACTGTAGGCCTGGTAAGTGGGGCTGGATTTGCCTCCGGAATCACCCTCGTGCAAACAGAGATAATTGGCCTGTGTATTGCTGGAATCCTGACGTTTCTGGGCGCGCTTATTTATGAGTAAGTGAGACCAAATAAAAGATGATTAGGCTTAGGTTATTAAGTTTGAACCATATCATTGAACCTAAGCCTAAAAAGCTTAAATAATATTATTCTTCTTGGGTTTCTGGTTTAATAAACCAGCGCAATATTAATATGCCAATCCTGGCAATGACGAAGGACAATAGTCCAAAGGTGGCCGTTAACAAAGAGACCTTAAGGCCACCGGCAAAAATTGAAGGGTCTGGATCTCCCATCGCTTCCACAGAATCAAAAGCCGTAATAAGGCCAATTACAGAGGCAAAAAACCCAATAACCAAACCCAGGAGACTAGAGTCTACAGTTAAGTTGAGCATTTTTTGAGCTAGGTTTTTATCCTTTTTTAAACTTAAAAAACCGCGAATTAGCAGGCCTATGGACAGGAGTAAGCAGATTAAAATTAAGGACATAAAAAATGGGCCACCCTCACTAAAGCGATCCGCGAATTCATTGGTAATTACTAGAGTCATCATAAACAGATTTTAGTTAAACATGACCAAACTTAGTTTTAATGCCATCCCAAAATATGAAAATGCGATGAACAACCAATTTAAAAAGGGTTTATACCAAATGTTGAATCCAGGCCAAAATCCGTCGTTCGTCTACAAAGCCATATGGGCGTTTAAAAATATAGTATTATTGTAAGAGCTAGTATTTCTATGACGTTTCAGCGTTTTCTTAAAGTAAAACTCATCCAGTTGTTTTTTCACACCGCCTTTTGGTCTGCAGTGCTTATATTTTACAGTTACTTTTTTAGTATTGGCAATACCTCATTTGAAAATGCCTTTTCCTTTAGCTTGTTTTTAATGCCCACGACCATTGCTACGACCTATGTATCTGTGTATAAATTAATCCCTGATTATCTCATCACCAAACGGTATTTAAGGTTTGCTATTTACAGCAGTTATACATTGGTTATTTCTGCTTATTTGGTGATGGCAAGTGTCTTTTTTAGTCTTATTTACCTATCCGGATTTGAATACTCAGAAATGAACCCTGCTACTAAGAATATTATTCTGGTGTTAGGGGCTGTGTATCTTATTGTGTTTGTTATTAGTGCTTTTAAGCTATTGCAATACAATTTAAAACAAACCCAACGCACCAAAGCTTTGGAAACTAAAATCCTGGAGGCACAATTAAAGTTAAAAGAACAGGAGCTCAATTATTTAAAAATGCAGATCCATCCCCATTTCTTGTTTAATACCTTGAATACCATGTATGGTTTTGCCCTACAGAAATCTGAGAGTACGCCTGAAATGATTTTAAAACTCTCCAATCTATTGGATTATTTGTTGTATCAGGTGGATAAACCCAAGGTGGCACTTGCAGAAGAGATCAACCATATCAAGGATTATATTGGATTAGAGCAAATGCGTTTTAACGATACACTTAATGTCTCATTTGAGGTGAAAAATTGTTCCAAAGACATTAGTATAGCACCCATGCTATTTCTACCGTTTGTAGAAAATAGCTTTAAACATGGTGCCATAAAAGATGGCAAGTTACAGGTGTTCCTTGAAATTAATTGCGAGGATGAACGCATTCATTTTTACATTGAGAATACACGCCAAAAACAAGAGTCATCTTCCAAGGGTATTGGTCTTGAGAATATTAAAAAACGGCTTGAAATGCTATATAAAAACCGGTATACTTTAGATATCAAGGAAAATGAATACAGTTTTAAGGTAGCATTAAATCTTGATTTACATGACTAGATCTATTAATTGTATTATTGTTGACGACGAGTCCGTGGCGCGAGGTGTTATTGCTACTCATTTAACAAGTATGACTGGTGTGACCATTGTGGCTCAATGCAGTAATGCGATTGATGCATTTAATGTCATTAGCAAGAATGCGATTGATTTGGTGTTTTTAGATATTAATATGCCCGATATCTCAGGGATTGCCTTTGCTAAATCCATAAACAAGAATATTCGGATTATTTTTACCACGGCCTACCGTGATTATGCCGTAGAAGGATTTGATTTGCAGGCGGTAGATTATGTCGTGAAACCTGTGTCTTTCGAGCGCCTTTTACAAGCCGTAAATCGTTACTTTGAAATTACTAAGCAAGACCCGCCAGCCGCTAAAATCGATCTGCCTACCACTGATTTTATTTTTGTCCGGGCCAATCGGCAAATGCAAAAACTGGATTTTGCTGAGATTCGCTATGTGGAGAGCTATAGTGACTATATTAAAATCCAATGTGAGCATCAGTCTGTAGTTACCCGTGAGACCATTAGCAATATTGAAGCCAAGCTCCCACGGTCTCAATTCTTAAGAATCCATAGGTCCTATATTGTTGCCATTAAACACATTAGCTCTTTTACCCATGAACATGTGGTTGTAGGTGATAAGACCTTCACCATTAGCCGTAGTTATAAGACTCAGGTATTAAAACTATTAGAAGGATTTTAATAAGAAGGGTCGGTACTAAATAATTCGAAAAAAAGATTCATTTGATTTAGAAATGGTATACACTTTTACCCGCCAGTCGTTTACAGTGATCAATTCTTTAAAGTTGATATGCCTGGTTTTATAAGCTTCCATAGTCTATCGATTCATTTGAAATTACTTTAAAATCTTAGTAGTTATTAAAATTAAGATTAATAAGAGCATTAAGGTAATTACTAATAGCGTCAAATAAATCACATAGGAGACTAGCAACTTCAAATTTTTGTTCGTCCAGCTCAATTCAGAAAAAAGGCGATTGTACACATACCAATTGTAAAGAAAGCCTAGCAACAATGGTACAACTGTGATGATGCTGTTACGGTCTTGTATAAAACTAAACAGGGTGTAGATTAAGAGTTGCTCACCTGTTATGTACAGATTTATTATAAGATGTTCCGAAAAATTGTAG
The DNA here is from genome assembly GCF_003362725.1 of Winogradskyella aurantiaca. GTDB lineage: Bacteria > Bacteroidota > Bacteroidia > Flavobacteriales > Flavobacteriaceae > Winogradskyella_A > Winogradskyella_A aurantiaca. Next base: position 122,124 of record NZ_QKTV01000004.1, on the reverse strand, counting down.
TCATTCTTTCTGAATGTTATAAAGGAAGCCAAAGCAAACAAAGGAACGAAGCTTAGAAATACATAGGTCTGATTGTTGCTTAAAAAGTCGAGGATTTCAAAATTGACTGTTTGATTTAGGTTGTCACTAGCCCCATTTCTAACCCCTGACAAAAAATCATCTACAAAGGTATCATTGCCTATAAGTTTTGTAGACAGAAGAAATATGGTGGAAGAAATGAGTAAAAAGGCAAATGGCTTGTAGAATTTTGTCCTTTTTCCATAGAAGAAATCTTTTAAAGTCTTCCCTGGATTCAATAACAACACTTTCACCGTATACAAAAAGCCATGGTTAATTTGAAAAACATTGTCTGCAATAGAGTTCTTTAAATAGTTCCAGTTGATGCGTTGCACTTTTGAACTCTGCCCACATTGATTACAGTAGTCCCCTTTAAATTCATTGCCACAGTTTTTACAGGTCATTTTTTTTGTTTCAGGTTTATTTTAATCGGGCTTATAGATTTCAACCGCCTTTTGTATGACACTCATTTGTGTTTGAATACTATTTCCCCTTCCGTAAGCACTTTTAGTTTTAAAAACCAATACCACATCTATTTCTGGATAAACAGTAATATTTTGCCCTAAAGCCCCCTGGGCGGAATAGGCATTTTTGAGTCTGTAATCCTTGGTGTTTTCTATTAACCACCACATATACCCATAACCCAGGTCAAGGCCGTCTTCTTTTAAGATTGGTGCATTTTTTTGAGCTTCAAGATAAGAGGTTTTTTGCTTTACCATGTCTTCTACCCAGTTCTCTGGAATAACCTGACCATCGCTCCATTTTCCCTTACGTAGCATCAACAATCCTAAACGCGCCATATCTCTTGTTGATAACCAAATGTGATAGGCTGGAAACTTCGATACTTCCAAATCACCACTTTTTTGTTGTAAGGCTCGATCCCAGTCCTGCATTCTAAGAGGGCTTACTAATTGTTCATCTATTTCGTCATAGATATTTTGGTGGGTTTCCTGTTCGAAGATATACCCCGCTACATTAAAATCCCAATTACTATAAAGCCAATAACTTCCTGGTTTAACAGATCCCCTTTCTGGGGCGAGTCGTCTAAAATCACCGCCATTGGAGCCAGGTAGAAAAACACCAGAACGGGCTGAGATAACATCTTTTATAGTGGCTGATGTTTCAATTTCAAGAAAGGGTGAGTGGTCTTCGATACCTAATTCTTTTAGAGATTTATCAAGATCAATAGTTCCATTTTCAATGTGATTACCGTAAAGCATGGCCAAAACACTTTTTCGACATGAGGCGATATAGCTGTTTTCTTCAATATCCCCGTATTCAAGGACTATCTGCCCTTTATGAATAATAAGCAGTCCAGTAATCTGAGTACTATCAACAATGAAGCGCGTAAAACCCCTGAGGCCAGTTTCGCTCCAACCTTCATGAGCTGGATTTTGTAGAACTGTCCAATTGGTATCTGGGTAAATCTGGGCCTCACTTGAGCAACTAAGCAACAGGGATGAAACTAATGATATAAGGATGATTCTCATGATTTAATTAATATAGTTGTTGTGGTTTTATTTTGGAGTTTCGCTTGTATTAACCATGGCATCCTGGCAGCGATAAATTCAGGTATTTAGACAGCATATGCTAAATGTACTCTATAAATTCTATCATCTGGATGCCTTGAACAAGGTAGATGTTGGATTTTTAAAAGTCTTCAAAATATATAAAATCAGGTGGTTTTGAGCGTTTTTTTATGATAAAACGACCAAAAAACCAGCAAAAACAGCTTTAAAATGCTATTTTTGGAAAAAAGCAATTTCGCTTAGGGCTTCAATGTAGATAGGTTTAAGTATCGTCCTTGAGTTGGTAATCTAAACCTATAAAAACTCACAATTTTGAATTCTAATCCAGATTCTTTAGAAACACTTCTAACCTTAGATGATTTAATTACAGCTCTATTAGAAGAGGATAAAACAACCTACAATTACCTTATAAAATCCATTAGTTTGGAGGCTAAAGACTTTGATGCATATACATCATGGTCTAAAGATTGTTACACTAGAAATTGTGTGGTTAACAATGAGAAGTTTGAATTAGTTTTAATTTGTTGGGGGCCAGGTCAGATGACACCCATTCATGATCATGGTGGTGAAGAATGTTGGGTAAAAGTAATCGAGGGTGAATTGGAAGAGGTGATTTATAAGAAGAATAAAAATAATGATCTTGTGGCCGTCAGGTCATCCATTTCAAAACCTAATCAGGTTACCTATATGAAAGACTTCATGGGTTTCCATAGTTTACAAAATGTATCAGAGAGTAGAAGTTTGACTCTTCATTTGTATGCAAAACCTATAAGTTCTTGCAATATCCTTGATGAGGATTCTAATACCTTTGTAAGAACTGAGCTTTTCTACCATACTACAGCTTAATTTTTAAAAATTTATGTCTACACTAAGAAACGATTTGGAGTTGTTCCACGAGCTTGTCGAGGTATTAATCAACGAAGAAGAGCAAAATCCTGTTGCCGAGCGCATAGACGCTAATCAATTATACGACACGCTCGATCTATCATTAAACCAGAATCCAGTCATTGATGATGAATTGAAGGCCGTATTAAGTGATGTTTTAATCGCAACACCCAAAACTGCAACCCGTTTGTTTTTTAATCAGCTTTTTGGTGGGAGACAACCCAAAGCCGTGTTGGGTGATTTGCTAGCGGTGCTGCTCAATAACAGTATGTATACTTACAAGGTTGCTGGTCCACAGGTTGGGATCGAGCAGGAAATTATTAAACAGTCGTGTAAGCTAGTGGGTTATGGAGAAAGCAGTAATGGCACTTTTCCAACCGGGGGTTCTATGAGTAATTACATGGCTATGGTCATGGCACGTGATGCCAAAGATCCTAATTGCCGATTTGATGGAATGTCGAAACCCTTGATTGCCTACACTTCTAAAGAATCGCATTACTCAAATGCAAAGAATGCCAGTTTTGCGGGAATTGGTAGAAACAACATGAGGTATATAGAAACGGATGCCGATGGAAAAATGATACCCCATAAACTAGAAGCCCAAATTAAAGCGGATATAAGTAAGGGATGCATTCCTTTTTTTGTGAATGCCACGGCAGGTACTACGGTATTAGGGGCGTTTGATCCCATCGATGAAATCGCCGATATTACCGAAACATATGACATCTGGCTCCACGTAGATGGAGCCTATTGTGGCAGTGTGATTTTTAGTGACACTTACAAACATCTTGTGAAGGGTGCAGAAAGATCAGACTCTTTTAGCTACAATGCACATAAAATGTTAGGCACTCCATTAACCTGCTCTTTAATTCTGGTTAATGACAAAAAACACCTGCACAATTCGTTCAGTAATGACGCTAGTTATTTGTATCAGACCGATGGTGATGACTTTAACCTGGGTAAAACATCATTTCAATGTGGACGAAGAAATGATGCCTTAAAATTCTGGACACTTTGGAAGTCTATTGGCACCAGTGGTTTAGAGAAGATTATTGATCAACAGTTTGAGCTGGCAAATGTAGCTCTGGACTATATAAGACGTCATCCAGATTATACCTTATACAGTTATGACGACTCCATTTCTGTTTGTTTTAATTATAAAGATACAGATCCCATGGCACTCTGTACGGCCTTATACGAACATCAGCAAACAGTGGTTGGATTTGGCTCCTTCAATGATGATACCTTCATAAGATTTGTAACCATTAATGCCAATAACAGTAAAGAAGACATTCTTAATTTCTTTAAAGTTTTAGAAGGCTTCGTATCCAATACTCCTTCTTTAAAAACGAGATCCGCAATAAGCGTTTAAATGGCTAGGTACGTGTAGGGTTTTTGGAACATTTTTTAAATCTTCAATATCATATACCTTTTCTTCAAGGACGATTCCTTTTTTTAGAAAAAGTTCCATCAAATATTTCAGTTCTATAGTTTCTTGTGCTACCGCAGTTGGTCTTTTCAATGGATTCATCTGCTTCAGTGATTGCAATAGTCTCCTTCAAGTTGAGTTTCACAGTTTTTACAGATCATTCTTTGTTTAGAGCTTTTTTAATTTGGACCGTCAATTTGCATTCTTGATAACGAGAGTATGTTTTAATTTTGTCTAACGGTTATGTGTATTATTAGTTACGTGGTTAAGCAACTATGCTATCAAACAAATCACAGATAGAAAATTCCAGTCTAATTTTCGTAAATCGGCCGTGATCTAGTAATTAATTATACACAGTATTATACACTGGCTGTTTCTTTTGAATGATGTCATTGATTGCATCCCAAAGAGAAATTCTTTTTTCTAAAGATTGTTTTGCAACTGCTAAAGCTTCAGCCCATTTTGTGCGATCATTACCACATAACTCAGAAATCAATTCAAGGGATAAAGGACCGTGTTCGTCACCATCTAACTCGATGTGTCTTTCAAGATAGTAGGTTAATTTGCTATATTTTACGTTTTTGGAATCAGCCTTTTTGAGAATTTCAATGAACATATCGGGTATAAGGTCTTCACGTCCAAATGTAAATGCAGAAGCAACAAGGTGAGATTTATTCGTGTCTATTACAGAAAAGGTGAATTTAACGAAGTCTTTCACTCTTTCATCAATTGCAGTCTCATTTAAGGAATATTCTACAGAATAACCTATTTCAATCAACTTTATGAAACGATCAATTTCATTTGTATATGCATTGATTTGCTTCATGGCATCCAAGTACATCTCAAAATGACTTTTTGGCTCTCCTAATTCATTAATGTCACTTTCCTCACCATATACAATTTCATTTATAAATCTTGATAGTTTTGGGTTTTTTGGCGGTGACCAAGGTGTTTGGACTTTAGTAAGATTTATTTGAAGATTTTTTAAGAGTGACATAAAATCCCAAACAGCAAAGACGTGATTTTCCATAAATACCTTTATGTCTTCAACGGTATTTAAATTTTTATATAAAATGTGGTTTTGTAATTCTCTTCTTAAGTTTGAGATTTCTTTTTCTATGTGCTCTATCCTGTTCATTTTGTTTAAACATTAATAAAATAAACTAAACAAAAATACAAACGTCAATTAATAAAAAGGATTATTCAATCGTTAAAATTTGTTTTGTCACGAATTCATTATGTTCTAGAAGCAATCAGATTTTTCCCAGGTTTGCATAAAACGGTCAGCGCTATGAGTAGTACGGGAATTAAAAACGTTACTTTTCATAACTAACCAAACATTTTATTTCTATCATTTATTCCAGTAAAGCCCTATTCATTGGAAACTTCTTTCAAGAAAGGCACGAGTCGATAGCCCTCGTCAATTACTCGTTTTGATGGCTGGTAGTGACGAACAATGATGTTAAATTGGTTAGTTGAGTTAGCGACTTCTATGTTGTTCGATGCACCCTCTCCACAACCAAAACTTATGGTGTATGTTCCATCATCATTCGCTTTAGCAGTATTTGAGCTGAAGTTGGCTAGATCATTAAACATAAAACCCTTTGCATCATAAACGGTAATGGACCAAAATGCTGTGTTTTTGGGGTCTTCAAAGGTAAGCTCGTAGCAGCTATCCGTAGAAAAGTTTCCAGATGCTTCATAAATATTATCCTTCATTTGTGCGCCTCCCCATCCAACTGCTGCGCCAACTTGATATTTCTCATCTGAAAAGTCCTGACCCGATTCATCATTGGGGTCAGTAAACATTCCTTGCATCAGATTTAAATCATCTTGCTTAGCTATAGCAGGTAGTTTAGCTTTCAGCGCGTTTTCCACTTCAGTGAATGATTTCTGATTTACAGGAGCGGTTCTAAATTCTTCATTGGAATTGGATTCTATACGCATTTTATCCTGAATTTCTTTGACTTCTGATTCGGTGAACGTCGCATCTAGTCGTATAATAAGGTTTAGATGCTTTCCTGTATGGGTTGATAGGTTAAATGTCCCAGGACCATATTTCATTGCTTGAATACGGTGGTCTTCTGTCACACCCTGTACCGACATATACTTTCCTTTAGGTATCTCAGGCATGATAATCTTAGCTCCTTTGGAAACATCAATAACTGCAAATGAGTAGTAAGTATCTCTGTTCATTCTAACAACTGGTTGGTTATCTGTTGGCGTTAATTGGCTCTTATGAAGAAATTTATTTACTCCAACTAGGTTCTGATTCTTAAGGATTTGACGGGATGTTTCGTCTGTTGGATATGTTTCAGGAGTAACTATTCTTCCATTGGTAGCAAAAAAAGCATCCTCAGTAGTTACTGTTCCTGTTGTTGATTGCTCTGTTTTGGTTGATTCTTCTTTTTTGTTTGATTGGCAACTTACGAGTAAAATAATCATTGTTACTGCTAAGATTGTGTTTTTCATAATTTCCTTTTATAATTCGTTCAGTTACTTATTCTTTGCTTTAGATAATTTGGATATGTAGTTAAATCTTAAGTTTTCTTCCACACAACAGTTTTACTAAAGAAACCTACACTTATTTTAATTTCAAGAACATCGCCTTTTGGGGTGATTTCAGCATCGTACCATTTTTGTCTTTTAGCTGCGTAGATTTTTCCTTTCCAACTTCTACTGCTCTTTTTTAAATCCTTTAACATGACTTTGCCAAGGGTGGCTTTGGGATTGTCAGATGATTTAATTTTTCCGGTTGTTTTACCAGCTGATTCAGTTATTTCAATGACGGTATTGTCTTCTCCTGTATTCCAAGTTCCGGTTAGATTAGATTGTCCAAATACTGAAAATGAACAAAGTGTTACTGCGATTAAAATTAAATGCTTCATCATTGTTTTTTTGAAGTGAAATACAGGAGTGATGTTAAGAGGCATATAGTGAAATAGCCAAACATTATGTACTGGCCATTAAATTCTGATTGCATTTGAACATCTTCAGTTCTAAGTCCAATAATTCCTACTAAGTACGCAAAAGGAATTATGAGTAAGATATATGGGGTTATGTGTTTGGCTTTCCAAACTATAATTGCATAAACGAATGCCGTTAGAAAGTTTGACATGCCAAATACACCCAATAGGTACATTGCATCTGGGTGCGGATCAATTCTAGCAATGTTTGCAGATGCATAATTTATATTAAACGTGTGCATATATCCTCGAATAATATCAATTACAGCAATTACACCTAAAATGATAGTGTTGATTTTTAGAGATAAGGATTTGTCAAGCATTTTTTTTAGTCTTTCGAAGGGATAAAACAAGCATTATTAGGGCTAAAGGAATCATGATGTAATTGCCAACACCTCCAGGGGCATTGCCTTCTAAGATGATAGGTTTATAGAATGTTAGAAAAAGCCTGCCAGAGTATTCTGTTAAGATGAATAAATACATTAACGGAATTAGACTTTTATATCGCCACAAAACAATGATATATAAAATGCCAAAAAGCAATTGGGTCAGTCCCCACTCGGCAAAAATGTGCACAACAACATCTGCGGCTTCTGCAGAATAGCTGCTTAAGGGGATGGTTGCGATACTCTGAGCGCCGCCGTCAGTTGCAAACATATGGATTAGGCTTCTTACAACAGTCATTATTGCAATAAGATAGAAAAGGTATAACGCTATTTTTCTGCCTTGATAATTATTATTTATTTCTTTAGGTAAAACGTTCATTACAATTTTTTTTGGCAGTTATACATAGTTGGCAGTAGTTTTTAAAGTGCAAACAAGTTTTTGTTAACAGTAATAGTTATTATTTCCACATGATCCTCTTGAACCCTCAATTAAGTCTATTTCATCTTATTTTACAAAGTACATGTCTAATTCACCTTTACCTTTGGCATGGATTTTTCCTCTATACTCACATTTGACGGCATGCTTGACAAGCTGATATGTAGAATCTGAAATATTTATTCTGCCAGGCTCTCCTAAGGACTCCATCCTGCTTGCTGTATTTATGGTATCCCCAAAAAGATCATAATTAAATTTTTTCTTTCCAACGACTCCAGCCACTATTGGACCAGAGTGTATGCCAACTCTCATATTCCATTTTATGTCATGTTTTTCGTTTCTTTTCTCAAGGTAGGCTAACATCTTTTGTGCGGCTATAATACAATTAATAGCATGCTCGGTCGTCTCCTCCTCAAGCCCGTATGCAGCAACATACGCATCACCAATGGTTTCAATTTTTTGAATACCTGTCTCCTCAACAATTTCATCGAATCGTCCAAAAATATCATTGAGTTCATCGACCAGAGTAATGGCCGGGACAGATGCTACCAGCTCAGTAAACCCTTTAAAATCGGTCATGAGAATTGTAACATTTTTATGTCTTTTTGGAATTACGCTACCCGTTTCTTTTAGTTCTTGAGCAATTTCTTTGGGTAGAATATTGAGTAAAAGATTATCCGACTTCTTTTTTTCTAGAATTAATTCATTGGTCCGCTCTAGAACGGTTTCTTCCAACTTTTCCTTTTCAGCAATGAGTTTTCGTTCTCTGTATTTACTAAAGCTCCTGAAACCAAAAAGAAAGATAATAATATAGGAAGCATAGGCCCAGAGTGTTCTATACCATGGCGGGAGAACAGTAAATGAATAGGTTAATGGTTCCGACCAAACCCCTTCAGTACTTTTAGAACGCACGTAAAATGTGTAATCACCTTCAAAAATGTTTCCAAAAGTCGCAGAGGTTTGATTAGACGGAGGACTCCAAGAGTCGCTGTATCCTTCCAACTTGAATTGATATTTAACGAGTTTTGGGTACGCAGGCTCTATGGCACAAAATTCAATAGTTAGGTTGTTATGTGAATGAGGTAGGATCAAATTTTGGGGAATGGAATTGAATGGGCTAACATTGTCAAAAACTAAGGCCTTATATTTTGACCTTAACCCTAATCTTTCTTCCCTACTCAATGGTTTCCCGAAAGTAGTAATCTCTTCAGAAATTGATGGATCTACTGTATAAAATGAATGGATATCCGATTTTTTCGTGGTCGAATCTAACCTTAAACTTCGCCAGGAAATATTTTCGTTATTGATCTTAATGGCAGTGAGCGTATTATTAGGCGGACGTCTATTATTTGATAGTTCTTTATAATCCATACGTACTAAACCACTCTTTTCGGAGCCTGTAGCTATCCATAGCACACCTTTTTTATCTAAATAGATGCCACGTTGTCCGCGGTTAACATCTTTAATCTGATAACCAGTACTGGTGTTGTAAATTTCAAATACAGGTGCGTACTCGGATAATTCACTATTTGAAAGTCTGTTATTTACATTAATATGAAGACTTTCTGATTTATTTTGAAAGTTATTTATTTTCCTTTTTTGATTAAACCCCTTAAGTATGGCAATGCCGTTATTGGTCCCTATCACAATATTACCTTCTTCGGATAAGGCAACTTGTGTAATGACATTATCAGGTAAGCCATTCTGGGTTGTAAATTGATGAAAAGAATCCCCATCAAATCGGTATAAGCCCTTTCCATAGCTACCCAACCAGAGGTTCCCGTCTTTATCTTCAATGATGGATTTAATGTCTGCGTCACCTGGTCCGTTCTCCCCATGGTAGTTGATAAAGGATTGACCATTAAACTTGCTAATACCATCTGCCGTACCAAACCAGAAATCTCCATTTTTATCTTTTGTTATACAAAACACCTGATTGTTGACAAGTCCATTTCTGTCTGAAAAATTGGTAAAAGACTTTCCGTCGAATAGGCTTATTCCGGCAGACGTGGCAATATATAAGGAGTCATTTTGGTCATGATAAATGAAATAAACCTGGGGGGAGGCCAATCCTTGATTCTTTGATAATATAGTAAAAGACTCTTTATCAAACTTTATGAGACCACCATAGCCAATATTAGTGGTACCTAACCAAATATTGCCTTTATCGTCTGTTTCAATTGCCCAAAAAATTTGTGTGGGCAATCCTTGTCTTATGCTAAAGTTCAAAAAATGAACACCATCAAATCGGCTTATGCCTTCCGAGTTTCCGGCAAACCAGAGGTAACCTTCATCATCTTGAACAATACTTCTGATACTCCTGTCAATGATTCCTTGTTCTCGTTTGATATTAAGAATTGCATCTCCTGCATATTTTATTATGCCTGAATTTGTTCCCATCCAAATATTGCCGCTTGCATCTTCTATAATATTTTCTATATCATTATTTTCTGTTTCTCTCGAAGGATTGATTGAAGTAAAATTTGAACCATCAAACCGAAGTATTTCTTCTCCCCGAATTACAAGCCAAATATTACCTTGACTATCTAAAAATGTATAAGTTTTCGAATATTTATTGAATTTTTTATTGACAGGATAATAACGGATATTCTCTTTAGTAACTTTTGCAAGGCCAAAGGGTGATCCTATCCAGATATTTTGATTATTGTCAATAATAATTTGTCGGATGGGCCTGTACTTGGGATCGATCTCATCGGTTTTATGAGTGAACTTCTCACCATCGTAAATGCTTATTCCATTTTCATTAGCTATGAATAATTCACCCGATTCATTCTGGATTAATGTATGTACGCGATTAGAGGAAAGACCGTTATTTTTTGTATAAAGTGTGTTGCCATTATTAGTGTGATGAACAAGGCCTTTATAGGTGGAAAACCAAAATGTCCCATCCCTGTCTTGAAGAATGTGAGTTACCTTACTTTCATTATATACAGTTGTAAAACCTGCCCCATCAAATTTGGAAACACCTTTTGAGGTGGCGATCCATATATTCCCTTGTTGGTCTTCTGAAATTTGAGAAATTTCGTTATCAATTAAGCCATGTGATGTTGTATATCTGGTAAAAACTTTTCCATTGTATTTGCTCAAACCGGCAACAAATGTGCCAAACCAAAGGTTACCTTTTGAATCTGCAAATGAGCAAGAGATTAGGTCGACAGCCACACCTTCCTCAGTGGAATAATTTTGGAATACCGTTGAAAATTCTGCCTCGACTTCAACAGGAGGTTTCAGTGGGGATTTTTTAAAGATTGGGTGGAACTCAGGGCGGTCGGATGAACCCGGTTTTGGGATTTTAATTTTCAATGGTGCTGGCCTGTTTTCTAGAAATATTGGTTTGGGCTGTAGACTGTCTGGTAGATTAGCCAGGAGAATAGTGTCAGGTGAGACTATATTAACCTGAATGGGTTGTTGTTTATCTGCAAGTTCAAACTCTTTATGGTCTGGCTTGCATCCTACAAGAACTATTATGGCTATACAAGCGGACAGACGATACCATAGTTCTGATTTAAAAAAGAGCTCATTCCATAGCATTGGTACCAATATTATTTGCGTTTTATTCGGTATTTATTTTGGCTAAAATTTAAGCTTTTTGCCAGAAAGTTTTAATAAAATTATTCTTAAAGCAGCCAACGATTCTCTTATGTACATGGATATTTAGTAGTATAAACTTTGATAGCTTGAAGTTAGTTTATAAAATACATTTCCAATTCTCCTTTTCCCTTTGCAAAGATCTTTCCACGAGACAGACATGCGAAGTCGTTTTTAACCAGGTCATAAGTGGATGAGGAGATGTTGATTTTACCGGCCTCACCAGCGGATTCTATTCTGCTTGCCGTATTGATGGTGTCACCAAAAAGATTGTAGGCAAATTTCTTTTTGCCCACAACACCAGCAACTATAGTTCCTGAATGTATCCCAACCCTCATCTTCCATTGTATGGCATGGCTCTTATTCCTCTCTTCCAGAAAGGATAGCATCTTCTGTGCTGCTATAATACAGTTAACAGCATGATAAATGACGTCTTCTTCAAGTCCACACACAGCCATATATGCATCGCCAATTGTTTCAATCTTTTCAACGTTTGTCTCCTCCATTATTTCATCAAAATGCCCATAAATCTCATTGAGCTCCTCGACCAAAGTGATTTCTGAGATGGATGATACAAGCTCGGTAAACCCTTCAAAGTCAGTTAATAAAATAGTTACATTATCATACCTTTTAGGAATGGTTTTACCGTTTTCTTTTAAATCTGGTATAACATGTGCCGGAAGAATGTTATGCAAAAGGTCATCTGTTTTTTTCTGTTCAACCAATAAGGATTCCTCTGATCTATCAATTAGAATAGACAAGCTCCAGATGATGGCGAGACAGATTAAACCCGTTAAACTAATATTGACTACTTGAGATAAGTATGGATCTACGCCATTATATTGGGCATTAATATTCGATTGAAGACAGACAGCAACAATTAAAGTTGAGCAAGCTAGAAGACTAAAACCATGAGCTAACTTTCTTGCCCTTTGAGGAAAAGTTATGTAGGGTAGTATAATTAGTAAGAAACAAATGACTGCAACTCCTGAGGAATATCCAAGCAAATAAATAAAATAGATAACCGATGAATACGATAAGACAATAAGCCATACTGAGGCCAAAACACGCCAACCTTTCTTATTGAAAAATAAAACAAGAAGAAACATCAATCCTGTCACAGCATTGCTACAGTACATTATTTGCGAGTCTATTAGAAAAATTGCAATTAGCATCCAAATTGCATTATACCCCGTTCCAAGAATAGAGGCAATATTTGTTATTCTTAGATATCTTTTTTCTGTGAATGAAAACTCTTTATTAGCACCAACATCAATTATTCTCTGAAAAAAATGAGATTTTTTATTAAAATTAATAGCCATTATTGTGTGTGGTTATTTATGGCTAACATTCCAATTATTGATAGTACATAGATAGCCATTACCAGCCAAGAATCAATACCAATTCCTTTTCTTCTATTGGGAAGTTTGAGTAGCATACCCATCATGTAAATCAATGTAATAAGTATAGCAATAGTAGTTAAGTAAATATCAATACTATGTGCTTTTGGCAGTATGCTATCATTTGTTATTAAGGTTGCAAGTAGAAACAGTACAGGTAAAAATGCATTGCCACCAAAAATATCACTAATTATTGGCTGGTATGTCTTTTCTTTTACAAACTCAAGTCCACCAGAAACCTCGGGAAGCGAAGTGACTAAGGCCAATACGGTAGCGCCAAAAATAATTCCGTTAATATTATAGTGATTTGCGATTGTATCGCTTGTTATCTCTAAAAGTACACCAAACACTAGCACAACCGCAGAAATAGAGATAAGCCATAAAATAGATGATTTTCGTGTAAGTGAGGTCCCCTTTGTCTTTAATTTTTGGGTGTTTTTATTGTCGTTCACTTGTACCTTTTTTAATAAAATAATACTTGTAATCCAAGTTAAAGCAATCGACAGTTCAGGTATGGTGCTTCTTAAAAAAAGAGTGGTTTCGTTTAGCTGTTTTCCTAAAATAACCAAGGTTAGAATAACTACTAAAAACAGACCTTGAAGAATACTTGATTTATTACTGACTAAAGTGCTTAATGGTTTTTTTTCTTTTCGAGACGCAAAATCAAAAAGCACTAAAAGCATAGATTGAATTACAATACCTCCTAATAGGTTACCAACTGCCAGGTCTACATTACCCTTAAAAGCGCCATTAACTGTAATTGCAATTTCGGGCAGATTTGTGACTATTGATAATATGATGGTACCACCAAATGAACTACCCAATTTAAATTCATCATCAATGAAGTTAACTACTTTCGATAATTTATTACTAAAAACCCAAAGCAGTATTACTGATGTTAGAAAGATCCATATACTATAATTAAAACTAATTTCTAAATTCATTAAGAATATCACGTATTAGGCATTAGTTTCTTGTGAACAAATAAATGAGCATATTAGTTATAGTATTTCAACCCGTATAAAGAGAAAAGAAGATAAAATTTTTAAAAAATACATTCTGAAAATATAGACAGATTAAATTTCACCATCGTCAAAGGACTATTTCCTTGAGATAAGTAACAAAATTCTATTGAACTATCAAAACTTGCCGCAACCATCAAGTAGGCTGCGAAAATAAATAAACAAATCCACCGAGAACAAGCGATAATAAGTAGATGAGACAATTACTCATAGCTAATATTAGCTGTTGTTGTTTTTTAGATTCATGATTTCTTAAATAGTTGGTCTCTACTGTTTGTAATTTGGATCATGATTGTCGGTTATTTGCTTTGCGATTCCGTGTAAATCAGTATTGAATCCTGTTTCATAAGTGTTGGTGTTTAGATCGGAATTATAGATGCTATTTAACCATATAAGACCACCTGTTTCGCGATCTATATCACTTTGATGTCCTTTTGGATCAGTAAAAATGGAAGTTTCGCGTGCCCCAAACAAGGCAATATCATCCAACAAGAGACTATCAATTTTCATTTGTGCTAAAATCGTCGGCATTTTAACCGAAAGCCTTGGATCAACTATTTTATTGTAGCCAATGTTTGGTTGATGGTAAGTAGGCGGTAAGATGTATTCTTCTAGTTGATTAAATAGATATACTACAAATTGTATCAGTAGAGAAATCATGTAGGGTAACCCAAGTTTTAGATCCTTTCTACAATTTAACTAGTCATTTACTTTGGTATAATAAGCATACTCGCTTTTACTTACTGATATAAAAAATTCGCTATTTTTTGATCTATTAAAGGTGATATAGGTTAAGAGGCGTTCTCCATAATCCATCGTATATAAAAAAGTTGTTTTATCGTTCCAATAATATTTAACTTCAGGCAAGCCAAGAGCATAAGGTTGCAATTTGTTGTCTACTTCCTTAAGTTCTATAACTGCTGGAAACCTTTGACTCACCGTTTCCTTTAATTTGTATTTCCCAAGAATGTTCTTTCCCTTTAAAGAACCTAGATTGGAGCTGAAAGTAGGCGAGTAAGGTATATAATCATCAATATTTAGAATATCCGAAATTTTATTATGCAATTGAATAGCTGTTGATTTAAATACTTCCGTTGAAAGAAAAACATTCTCAATACCATTCATATACTTTAAAACTGTTTTTTTAAACTCTAAATCTCGCATGTAATAGTTCTTTGCTTCCTCTGGTAATCCATTTTTTATGCTCTCAATATGCCAATCAAACCTATTAATCTTATCAAGATTTTCGAAAACAATTGATCGTATTCTCTCATTAGAAACTTCCAGTTCTACCACTCTCACATCGTATAATTCTTTTAATTTATTTGTTATAGAATTGTATTTACTTGGTATGTTATTGAGGTTTCCTTTAAAATTAAGATAGCCATTATCAGAGGTTTCGAAAGTTATACCTTGATATACAATTTCGTAAGGTGACCCGTTAGTACCATTGAACATTTCATGGGTGGTGAGCTTGTCCCATAATATTAACCTAGCAATTGAGTCATGGGTGATAAATCTATTAACAACATCTTTAGATAATCTAATGTCTTTTTTCAAATCCCTTTGAATTTCCGTTAAGATAGTCACTGCTTTTGCCTCGTAAATTCTTTCTTGATTCTTGTTATTAATCCAAAGTGCAATTAGTATTCCGACTACGACCAAGAAAATCTCACCGATTGCATAGGCGAGGTACTTACTGAGTTGATTTTCAGAGAGTAGTTTTCTACGAGTGTATTTGAAGAGTTTGATCATCTGGACCCAAGACTTTAGATATTGTTAAGGTGTGATAAAAACGGTTTGTGGATATGTAGAAGCAGACTACATATAACGATATTTCAGGTTGTTAAAATAATATTTTAAAAACAAAAACGGTTTAATTTTTCACCTAGACCGCTATTACTTACACACTTTGTTGGCAATAGTTATTTGACGCCTACCTGATTCCAAATTCCAGATTCAGCAGTCTTTTGAGCATATTCCGAGAATGTTTTTGCTTTTCTGCCTAAAACTCGTTCAATATCATTAACTACCTGTTGATTATTTGGATTGGTCAAAACATGGCTAAATAAATACTCAATTAACCACACAACATCATCAGGTATTTGCATTTGCTTCATACCCTCAATATACTGTTCTAATGTAATGTCATAGAAATTTAATCTTCTGTTGCTAGTCTTTGAAATGATATTGACAATATCCTTAAAAGTAATTAATTCTGGACCTGTTACCTCAATAATTTCACCATTATAAGAATCATCTAGTAATACAGTTGCTGCTACTTCTGCAATATCATTAGCATCTACAAATGGAATTAAAACATCTGATAGTGGTAATGCCACTTCTCCTGAAAGAATAGGGTCTAAAAAGAAGCTTTCGCTCCAATTCTGATTAAACCAAGATGCTCTAATTATTGTGTAATCCAAGCCGGAATCCATCACAATTTTTTCACAAGTTTCAGCTTCAGTTTCACCTTTTCCAGAGAGCAGCACCATTTTTTTAACACCTAATTCTTTTGCTAAATAAGTTAAACTTTCGATAGCTTCCTTGGCTCCTGGAACAGCTAGATCAGGATAATACGTAACATACATTTTTTCGATGCCGCTCAAGGTTTCTATCCATGTTTCTTTATTATCCCAATCAAAGCTTGGTGATGAATTTCTTGAGCCAATTCTTGGTTCAATTCCTTTGTTTTGTAATTGCTCTGCTATTCGGCGACCAGTCTTTCCAGTTCCTCCGATTATTAAAATATTTTCTCTGCTCATATATTCTAAATTTTAATTGAAATTATTTAGGCTTCAAATTCTTGAAGCTTTTTTATTTTACTTTTTCTGATAAAGCCTTTGATTAATCCAATAAACCAAGGAACGCTATAGCCATTTTTATGTAAATGATTTGCACCAAAATGATAAATAGCTTTGTTGCCTTTTATACCGTGACCATCAAGTAAGCGATTATAAAAATTGAAAAGACAACCAATAAGGATGACCTCTTGTAGATCTTCCTCAGTCCAACCTGCATTAAATACATGGTCAGCATCTATTTGTGTAAGTTTACTAGCTGATTGAGTTAGTTTTTTGAGGTAATTAAATAGTGGTTTTTCATGAGTATCTACAGGCGCTGTTGAAATATCTTCTAATAGCGCTTCTACAACATTTGGGGAAACACCAAAATTTTCGGCTACCGCTACATGAGAACCATAACAAAAACTACATGCGTTAAGTCCAGAAATATAGGCTGCGAAAAGCTCTTTTTGGGCGTAGGTAAAGTTTGATTTTCCTCGCATAATTTGTTGAGAAGCCTTGTCTAGTGGACCTAACCTTTTTCGGTCGTTCCAAGTGATATCTGTAATGTCTGATAGCTCGTTTAAATTTTTGAAAAATGGCATAATTTTAATTTTTGTTTGTAGATTTTATTGCGTTTTATTTTAAATATAGAATACCACAGATTAATAGCAGAAAGGAAGTAAGCGAGGACAGCGTTCTCACCATATGCCAACGATTCCATGGCTGTTCAAATTTGCTTCGAAGTGTTTGTAATTCTAATTTTGAGAGTGATTCTAGATTTGATTTATCCAATATCTCGTTTAGAGGAACATTGCCAAAAACGGTTACCAAACCTATACCAATAAGGAAGAGTATTGCCGCAATAAGAAATAGACAAAAACCTGTATCGTTATTTTTAAATAAATAAGCATTAAAAAATAGCAGTATGATTGGTCCCATAAATACAAGCATAAATTGAGCATTTATAATTGCCCTGTTCATAGCTTGAAAAGATTTTAAATAACTAATATCATCTAATCTTCCAATACCAGGCGTAACTGCGTTGGACCAAGTAAAACATAACCCGGCTGTTAAACCTGTAAAGAGAACACTTAGTATGAGAACAATAATTTTATAATTGATTTCCATTTTGACTGTTTTTTGTGGTTGTTATCCATGTTAATAAATCTTGATATTCGTCTGGACTGAGTTTTACATTCTTTCCTCTTGGCATTCTTTTTTTTATAAAGACTTGTTTGTAAATATCATTTGCCCATTTGTCCATATTTTCTTTTGTAAATACTCTTCTTCTGTTACGCTTACGATGACAGATATTGCATTTACTTTCTAGAATCTTATAAGCTTTCTCTTTACAAGATTTATCTAAAGCTATTGAAGAATGCTGCGCAATAGACTCATTAGTTGCCCCATTTGAATTATAAGAGTCTACAGTAATAATAACGAGAGTCGCTATAATTCCCACTAAAATTTTAATTAGAGTCACCATATTTGAAGTCTATTTTTGGAATTTTTATTTGATTGCGTTGAAGGATAAATTAAAGGTTAGTGGTTTAATTCCATGTATGTGTTTAAGCTTCAGCGCTTTGGGTTATATGGGTGCCATAGTATAGCACTATAAAGTAAAACTCGACGACTAGGGTGTAAAATATAGCATCACCAAAAAACTCCGAGAAACTGCCGCCATTTGGAATAATAAACAGTGGGACTGTAATTAGGGCATCCAATACAATAGAAACCCCGATAAAGATTAATGCTAATACCGAAGGTTTGATAAAGCTTCTTTTATAAAACAGGTAAGTTCCAATGCATGCACATGGTACAATGGCAAGCGCAAGTACAATATTTGATTGTAGTTGGGTGTTTTCTAAAATTGTCAAAAAAGAAGATAGATAGTAGCAACTTACACCCAGGATCCATACTAAGATGGCGCATACAGTACTGTATAGGATTCTGTTGATCATAATTGTTTGGTTTTTAATTATGATACAAATCTATAGAGCTAGCTTACCAGCCTTTTATTCCAAAGGAATTATCATTTATTCGAAAAGAATTTATATCTGGCTTGGTCTGCAGCCAAACTTTTTCTCAAAGGCATTTGAGAACGACCCTAAACTATCATACCCAACAGCCCAAGCAGCTTCCTGGATCGTTTTTTGTTCGTTTTTTATTATATGGTAGGCTTTCTTTAGGCGTTCGTTTTGTAGGTATTTAAAAACAGGAACACCAAACTGTGCCTTAAATTCTATTTTAAGTTTGTTGGTGTTAATTCCTATGTTGCTAGCCAGTTCGGTTAGGGAAGGAGGGGTGTCTAAATTAGCCAGAAGAATTTCTTGAGCCTGAATAATTTTTTCTAATTGAGAAGAATTAAGCTTTAAGTTTTGTTGTTTAGCCAATTGTCCAAAATAATGAGAAAGTAAGGCTGTGATATGGCTTTTATAAAACATCATTTTAATCTCACCCTCGTAAGTATTACTGAAGAACTGTTCAACTAATTGAAACATTTCTGGGATCATATTAAATACCGGACCTTCAACATAATGATCTTTAGGATGCACTAATTGGTGTAAAAACTGTTCCAAAAACTGACTTTCTCCATGCGGTAGTTTATCTAAATTTCTAATGGTAGTTGCTATTACTAAACATTGTAAAGATTTTAGTTTAGATACATGATGCTCAAATTCTACCTTACTATCGGCATAAAACGATAGTACCATACCTTTGGTATGATGAAATTCTTTAATTTGTTCATCAAATTTTACCTTTAGACCAACATCACCTGCACCATAAAATGCTATAGCTATTACAGGTTCATCAAAGAAACATGAATCAATTAAATTATTATCGGTAGAAGCTTCTTCCAACAAGATGGTATAATCATTTATATCTATTATTTCACGATTCATTCTTTTAAAATATCTCGATTAAGTTCAATTATTGCCAACGGTTTGTCTATGCGCAGTCCGGAATTTTAACGCTCCAAGTTATCAACCCGCTAAAAGATTTATTAGTTGCCTTAGGTTTTAATAATATCGCACCAACCCGCATTACGTATATTCTTTGTTAGCTGTTGTTGTTTTTTAGATTCATGATTTCTTAAATAGTTGGTCTCTACTGTTTGTAATTTGGATCATGATTATTGGTTATTTGCTTTGCAATTTCGTGTAAATCAGTATTGAATCCTGTTTCATAAGTGTTGGTATTTAGATCGGCATTATAGATACTATTTAGCCATATAAGACCACCTGTTTCGCGAACTACATCACCTTGATGTCCTTTTGGATCAGTAAAAATAGAAGTTTCGCGTGCCCCAAACATAGCAATATCATCCAACAATAGGCCATCAATTTTCATTTGTGCTAAATTAAAAGTTGCTAATCCAGTTGGGATAGTAAATATTTTGGTAGACGGAAATTCAATACGCAATTCGTCTACAATTTCGTTGTGTATGATCTCATTTACATAATAAGCATAAAACTCTTGTATTGAGCTGAATCCGTTGTCTATTGCAAATGTATTCCAATCAGGTCGAGTACCATTTGGATCTCCATTAGGAAAGTCAAAAGGTGATAATGATATAAAAATAGTGATGTCTGGATTGTTTTGTAATGCATATTCTATCCAAGCGTGATGACCTTCAATTCGATTGATTGAATCATGTCCAAAAGTCATCCCAAAATATTCAATATTTCCCGCATCAAGTATAGACTTTATCTCTTGATGTTCTGCACTTGTGGAATCGTTCCAAAAATTGATAGGTCTTCCATTTTCGCCCCCGCGAAAGACAGTTTTACTATTGTGATTTATAAAACCAGCATCAACTGCCATAACATCAAGTTTCTCCGCGTAAGGTCTAAAAAAGCTATTTCCAATGAGAAGCATGTTATACCCTTGTGCTTCTGTAGGTTGAGGTGATTGTTCTTCATTACTACAAGACAGAAATAATACCACTACGGCAGCTATCAAAAATTTGAATTTTCTCATGTTATTTATTTTTCCCTATTAGACTAGTATTTCCTTCATTGGTTTAATAACGTTTTGTTTAAGAGTAGTAGCGGACAATATGGAGGTTACTTTCAAAAACCAATGTACTCAATTAAGCACTAAAGTAGTTGGAGTATGTATCGAAACCGCAATTACTTTTTTACCTTTTTGTATACTGTTTTTTTATTCTTTTTTCGTCTCAAATGTCGTTGCATAGTGATTCAAGCAATATAGCATTGCTCCATAAGTGAAAATGAGTGTGGGAATATTGGTGTTAAAACCTAATTCAAATTCTGGAATACTAAATAGTTCTCTAAATGATTTTGTGGCAATTAATAACATAAAAACAATTCCATAAGTGAAAACAGAAACAATTGCAATTCTATTTTTTGTAGTTCTGATAATTCCTTTTTTTGCTTCTTCTCTAAAGAAATACCATAAAGTACCAATAATAAATAAGGCTTCTATTAAAATAGCTAAATAAGGATTAGAGGCGTATAGTCCAAGTCCTGCTTCCATTGTATCAGTTCCAAAAATGTGGTGCATATGACCTGAAAAGAAATCTAAAATAAAATGAATTGATACTAAAGCCGCACTTACCAGACCTATTTTACTACTTTTAAATAGGGATTTTCCAAGTAAGAAAACAATTGCCAACCAAAATAACTGAGGTAACAAATCGTGACTGTAAATCATATCTACCATCATATTACTTAAAGTAGCATCAAATGCATCACTTGGCTCGGTTGGTTCAAGTCCTAAATAATGGAATAAAAACCACAAAAAATCCTGTAATTGAGATATAATTAAGAAATACAAAAGAGTTCCTTTCGGAAATTTGTGTTTTGCAATCAATGCTGTAGTGAAGTGACCTGCTAACATAATTCTTGATTTAATTTCATAATTTTACTTTCGATTCGATAGTAAAAATAATTATTACTATCGAAATAATAGTTAAATAAAATGAATAATAGATTTCGTTCTGGTTGTCCAATCGCTTCGACTTTAGACATTATTGGCGATAAGTGGTCTTTGTTAATTGTCCGAGATATGCTAATTAAACATAAAAGAACATTCAAAGAATTATCAGATTCAGATGAAAGAATTGCCCCAAGTATTTTATCAGCTAGACTTAAATTGTTAGAGTCTTATAAAATAGTTACAAAGAGAAAACTTCCTGAAAATAAAAAAGAGAATATTTACTTGCTTACAAAGAAGGGTATAGGTTTAGCTACAATAATTATCGAACTCACTCTATGGGGCAACATTAATCTGAGAGAGTTCAATGAAATAGATTTAGTGGATGGTCTTAAGGCTGATAAATCAATGATCATTGATACTGTTCAGAATAATTATAGCTCAATGTTGATTCAATTTGAATAGTTGTTCTCAAATGGCATACAACGGTTTAGCTATCATGTAGTTCGCATCAATTTTATTTTTGAGGAGCTCATGAATTCGCAAGCTCATTTCGTTGCGTCTGGCAACGCAGGGTAGCCCCACTCCGGTGTGATTGGTGTTTTCTAACCGGTAGCGAAGCGCGTTGCATTCACTCAACACTCATGCTTTCTTCTGTGATTAAATGTGGGAATAAATTTCAAATCACCGAAGAAGAAGCAATGATCACTTCGTGATATCCGTTTACTCTAAAGCAGTGCTTTGTCGCGTACGGAGTAGGTGGTGTTGCCAGTAGTTGTATTATTCAATTTTGCCATTTAGGTCAAAGGCTTTTACGAAGTTCCAAACTTCCTCAGAAGCATTAATATCCATATTTCCCTGAAAACCTGGCCATTGGTGACCACCTCCTATGACTTTAAGATGCAGAACCTCTACACCATTTTCACCATTTAAATACTCATATTTTTCAACCGTACTGCCATCTTGAGTATCTATATTTGGGATATTAGAAACAACTGGATTCATATTAGTGGAATTATGTTCGATCCAAAAATCTAGGCCCCCTTGTACAAATGCATAATTCGCTATTGAATCTTCCGTCCCATGTATATGAAGTATAGCCAAAGGTCTTGTTGGAATGCAATCGCCAATAGCCACTTGAAGCATTAATCCTGTTACCGATCCAATAGCGGCAATTCTATTGCTTAGCCCACAAGCCAATGTAAAACTAAAATTTCCTCCGTTTGACATTCCTGTACTGTATATTCGGTTAGATTCTATATTATAGTCATTCTCCAATTGCTCTAATAGAGCTTTGATAAAATCAATGTCTGGGTTATTATTTGCGCTTAGTGTCCACCTATTATCAATACCATTCGGATGAACAACAATAAAATTTTCACGTTCTGCGATCTCATCAAAATTTGTATAGTTATAATTAAAGTCCATGTTGCTTGTTAACCCATGAAAAGACAATAATAGAGGGACTTCAGTAGTTGCATTATAACTTTCTGGGACATAAATAATATATTCTCTGGCAGTCCCATTGACTATGAGGTTCTTTGTCATTTTTCCAGTTTGAACATTTTGCTCATCCTCTGATTTAGAGCATGCTGTAAGCAATAGCATTGGTAGCAGCATATAAAACACAATTACTTTTCTCATACTGTTTAGATAAAATATAATATTGTTGGCGGTAGTTATTTATTCGACACTCAAATTTTGTCTTTCAACTAGAAAATCAAAAGTTAATTCCGATAGGCCTTTTCCATCTACCACACCATTCCAAGCTCCATGTCCTGCAGGGTTACCATTCGGTAGTGTTAGGGTCGCCAGTTTGTTGTAAATACCCAAAGAGTTATAGATACTTTGCAGTTCAAGTGCTTCTTCATACGGTGTGACAAGATCCTGGGCAGTACCATGTCCCATGAACAATTCAGGATCGCTACCGTCATATCTGTCGTATTGATTCAAATCATAAACTGCTTCAAATACATCTAATTTTATATTTGAACCCCAGAAATAAACCATACTCCTCACATTGTAAGTTTGGTTTAAGTTTGTAGTAGATAGTGTTGGGTCCTCGCTAATGGTGATTTCGTCTCTAAAGTCTTCTTGATTTGAAATTCCCAAAGCAATAGTAGTGATAGCTCCTGCTGAAGCCCCACCAACTGTAATAAAATCTTTATTTATGTTATAAGTGCTTGCGTTCGCAACTATCCAACGAAGAGCCGCTTTTGCATCCCTTTGGGCGAGATACATAGCAGTAGCTTGCTGAACTTGACCCGAACTCTGTGCTCCCTGCAAAGCATTCTCAATCCATTCTTGTGGTGCAATTCCTCTGTAATACACTAATAATTCTTCTGGGGTCATTCCTTGTATTACTCCCAATTCTTCTGTTGTTCTATAATCTATAGAAATAAAAACCCATCCTCTTGAAGCATAGTAATTTGCCATATCTACTATTTCAGGCTTATGTTTTATTCCTCCTGTAAATCCACCTCCATGAATAAACATAAAAACAGGTCTATTGCTAGAATTATTATCAGGATAATACAAATCTAATTTTAGGGGAATTGAAAAAGCGGAATTACTTGTTGCATTATGACTAAGTCCATTAGCATAAGTGATATCTTCTTCTTTTAAAATCGTGTAAGAGGCTTCAGCCTTTACTACCGGTATTGCATTGACTGGTGAAATTGGTTCATCTTTACTACAAGCAGTAAATAATAATACCCCGAAAATTATTAAGTAAGCAATTTTATTCATAATTGGTACATTAATTAAATTCCGTTCTTGGACTGTATTTTCTCATAAAGGTTTAATTACCTCCAACGGTCTCGTATAACCGTCCGTTACGGGTTTAAAGTTAGGGTTTTCGGTTAAGCACTGTATTTTATAAATTAAGAGTGAATTTGACTAACTTTTTACTTCGTTTAGAGAAAACTGAATCCAATCATAATTATGATTACACGTTGTTCGCGGTAGATTTATTCTATCCATAAGCTTCCAATTGAATATGTTTTTGCTTTTCCACCTATGATTACTCTATCATTTTTATTCTCACATTTTAAAAAACCAACTCTATCAGAGATTTGTATTGCATTCAGTTCTTTTTTTCTAAGTCTTTGTGACCAGAATGGAATTAACGAACAATGAGCAGAACCAGTTACTGGGTCTTCTAAAATGGATGCTTGTGGCGTAAAGAATCTTGAAACAAAATCGCTATTATCACCTTTTGCTGTAACTATTACCCCTCCTGGGGCAAGATTTATTCGGTCAAATATGTGTTTGTTGATATTGATGTTCTTAATGTCCTTTTCAGTATTATATACCAATAGATAATCTCTAGATTTATAGACTTCTTTCGGCTGTATATTTAAAGATTCTTTTATTATATTAGGAAGTTCTGTGGTTTTGGGCATACGCGAAGGAAAATCTAAAAAGTAAGAATCATTTTTTGTAAAAACAGTCAGCTTTCCGCTCAATGTTTCAAATACAATTTCTTCTTTAGAATAATTGAGAATTGATTTCAGGCAATGTGCCGTTGCAAGTGTTGCATGTCCGCATAAATCCATTTCTATTTCAGGAGTAAACCAGCGTAAGTGTATTTTGTCCCCTTTATTTATAAAAAAAGCGGTTTCAGCAACGGCATTTTCCTTTGTGATATTCAAAAGTATATCATTAGGCAACCATTCCTTTAGCGGGACGACACAGGCTGGGTTTCCACCAAATATTTTGTCTGTAAATGCATCTATTTGATATAGGTCTAGCTTCATTTCATGCTACTGGTTAAAATCAGAGTCAACAGTCTTGGCTATGAGTAATATAGCAGTTTGGCACTTAAGCCTGTAAGTGCACACTAAACTGAAAATCCGTGAGACATGAGTACAAAGTGCAAACTGTGCGGTGGCAAATTTTCAGAAGTGCTTGAGAACAAGCAATTACTAACAGGTATTGTTCTAAATGTTTACTCCAGTTTTTTAATATTATCAATAAGGAGAAATTGTTGGACATCAATGAACTTTCCGAAAGGAGCAAAATCACCTATAAATTCATCCGCCATTTGTCCTTTCTCATTTTTATCATTATTATATTTCTTAACCTTATTTATTCCGTGTTCAAATTCTTTTCTAGGTAACATTTGGCGATATATTAGAAGCATTTTTTCATTCACTTCCCAAGGCATATAGTTAATGTTTAATTCTTTAGCCTTATCAGCTATATTTTTTTTGTTATCTGCAACAATGATATAGATGTAACCGTCATCACTTACTGTTAAATCTTTATCGGCTAAAGTGAGATAATTATATGTGTATTCATCACCTTGACTCATAGAAAAATATCGAATGTTTGATTTTGAATAGTCGCTTCTTGATTTTGGGTATTTTGGATTTTTAAATTTGACAAATAATACTTCATTTCCTTTTCTTATAATCGGCATTGTTAGGTAATAATTGTCATTGTTTGGATAGGTTCCTTGTGTCTGAAGATTAAAAGAATGAACGCTATCGCCTGACTTAAAATGTGTAAATGAGCGGGCTACAACTTCTTTACACACCAATTCATTTATTTTTAATGACTTTTGTTTTCTTTGATCTTCCAATTTAGACAACACCTTTTTAGGGTTTTCCTCGAATTCCTTTGTCAACTTTTTAAAAAGTGGAATTAAATATGTTTTTACTTCTTCTTTAGATAATTTTGGGATTGGAACACTTGGTGGGGCATCAATTATCTTATCAGTTTCAACATCCAAGAGAGATATTTTTGCGAGTTCCTTCCCGCCATTGATATTACCTTCTGGAAGATAGTGTCTTAGTATCACTGAAACATTTGTAAGTGAATCAGGGAAGTGCAAAATATTTTCTCCAGAAATTTCGGAGCCTTCTGGGACGACAAATAAAGTATAAGAACCGCTATTATTAGTCTCAGGAGTCTTGAAAGGATTAGTCCCCACCTTCTCCGGTATAATTTCAAAATCTGTGAAGCTACCTAATGACATTTTAGTATCATCGTTGTACACGTTATAACTAAAATATCGAGCATTAGGGAATTCCCCTTTGATTACAATCCCATTTTTATCATTTACTTCCCGTTTCCAACCATAACGCCAATAAACAACATTTGCATCTGGGAGATATAGTACGGTACTATCGGAACCGACATATGGCTTTTCCCATGTTTGACTTTGGACATTACCATAAAAGAGGATGATTATAAATGAAATTAGATATATATTTTTCATAAGTCATGTAAATTTAATTATTCACAACGGTCTTGTATATGAAAAGTAACGGATTTTCACATACTAACTTTTGGGTTTAAAACTTATCTATATTGCGTTCATTATTTTTTGTTTAAACACTTAAACCGCTATTTTTTATATGCGTTGTTATGTATAGTTTTTTAAATTTAGATTATTTATAAGACATCTTTGGCCATTGGTCTTTCCAAGGTTTTGCATCTTCTAATTGATATGCTAATTGATATAATAATTCATCTTTGCCGTTGGCTGCTTGAAACATCGATCCTAATGGAAGATTATCAATGTTAGATAAAGGTACAGACATAGCAGGATGACCACAGATGTTAGAAAAACTAGTTAAACTTAGAGTTTGGCCAACAATATATTTTTTATCCATAAAAGAATCTGTCATGGGATTTAAAAATTCAACTGGTTGTGTTTTAATAGGACAAACTGCAGAAAAGAGCACATCATTTTTTTCAAACATAGATTTAAAAATAGTAGGGATATAATTTTTAATATAATCTGTTGCCTTTTCTATTTCTGATTCATTATAATCTTTAGCAAAAATGGCTTCTGTTTTCACGAAATTGGTAAGCTCTTTAATATCTTCAATTTTAGTGTAAGCGCTATTATTTGCGATTATATTATTAACTAAAGGCACAAATTTAGTCAAGAAGAATATATTAAATTGATCATAAAAATCATCACCATTTAATGGAATTGTAACCTCTTGTACTTGGTGTCCTAGGCTAGTAAGAAGTTTTGCAATTTCATCTTGTTTAGCGACAATATCAGGGTCTACTTCATAACCTTCCAAGCCTGTTCGTATATAACCAATTTTTAAAGGTTTGAGAGGTGAATTCTTCAATGAATTTTTTATAGTGGCATAAGGATTATTCTCTCTTTTTTGAGTGGCTATAAATAATTGCTCATTATCACGCACACTTCTGCTGATTCCACAATTTGCTTTTAAGAAATCGTCCGATCCATCTATTTCTCCAGAGGCTAGTCGGCCTCTAGATGGTTTAAATCCAAAAAGACCACAAGCATTTGGTGGAATGCGATTAGAGCCTGCTCCATCAGTTCCATGAGCCAATGGTACTATTCCAGCTGCAACTGCTGCAGAGCTGCCACCACTAGATCCAAATACTGTTTTTGTTACATCCCAAGGATTTAGTGTTTTTCCATACAATTCGTTCCAGGTACTTGAGTTTGAAGCAAATTCAGGAACATTAGTTCTTCCTACAATATTAAGACCTGATTTTTCAAGTTCTATAATATAAGAAACAGATTCTGAAGGTATATTATTTTGCATTAATTTGGATCCGTCTGAACGTACAACTCCGCCTATATCAATCATATCTTTTATTAATACCGGGACACCCGCAAAAATAGATTTGGTATTTGTGTTTTGAATCGTATCTATGGCTCTTTCATAAAGCTTAATATTAACCGCATTGATTTTTGGATTAAAATACTCTATTCTTGTTATAACGATCTCTAATAATTCGGCAGGTGAAATTTGTTTGGTTTTTATAAGTTCAGATAAACCAATAGCATCATATTGCATAAACTCATCAAATAATTCAGGCATTACCTGCCCCATTTTTTTATTACCATTTTGGCATGAGGTTAATACACTTGGTAAAATACTACCAGCAACGGCAGTATATAAGATACCACTACTGCTCTTTTTAACAAAATCTCTACGCTTCATATGTTTAAAATTTATTTGACCAATTATAATTAAGTATTATTCTAAAATCTACAATGTCCTTACTTTCCAAATTAAGGTTACCAATCGAATTTTGATGAACAAATGCACCGCGCACCTTTAAGTTGAAATCCTTTAAAAAAGTATAGTCAAAAGTGAGGTTATATTCTTGTTGGTTTGGGGATGCTACATCACCACTGTTGGGTGTAAAACCAAACCCCATATTGGGATAAAGTTTTAATACTTCAGAAAATTCTAATATGACACCAAGTTTAATAGACTGCTCTTTAGGACGATTAAAAAAGTTAAAGATCATCATATTATAATAAGGCATAATACTCCATATTTCCTGAGCCTTGTCTTTGCTTAACACATTAGTATATCCAATAAAGCTTTTTATTCCATAAATACTGAAGTCTAATTTCGTTCCAATCATATTAAAATTAAAGTCACCACCAATTCCATCTCCGATATCATTTTCATGCATGTACTGAAATCCTAATTTCATTGGATTATTACTCAAAGTAAATTCTCTGTAATATTCAGTGTACAATCCATGATAGTAATCTTTTGCATTGAGATAATAAAATCCAAAAGCCATTTTATCAGTTTTGTAGCGATTTGCACTTCCCCAAACTAATTCGTTTTTATCAAAACCTGCAAACTCATATAAATCAACGAATCTATCGCTGTTAATCCATTTTATTTGATCAACGACACCAAAACTTATATAGCTGTCTTCTTTAAATAGGTAGTTGATGTCTATTCCACGATGCGTGGCTGGAAGCATACGAACATCAGACGTATTCAATAATGGATTATTCATTTCTCTAGCACCTATATTCAAGAGAAATTTATTTTTTTTGAATTTTAATGCATATTCCTGTAACACAGCAAATCCTTCTTGACCTGGTTTTAATAGCATAGTGCCATCCCTGTCCAATGGTCCGTATATTTTTTGCGAAGTAGCTAAAGTAACACGTCCGGTAATGTGCTCAGAAAATATAGAAGGGTTCCATTGCAAACTTCCACCTAAAGCCAAAGCTTCTTTTTTGTTTGTTGATAGGTCTTGAAATAGATAATAAGACCTCATTTTAGCTTTAAATGGGATTCTAATGCCTTTTACATTAGCGGCATCAATAGGATTATTATAAATAGAATCTTTAAAAACAAAGTAATCAGGGCCAGACTGAGCAACCACCTCCATTTGCACGGAAATAAAGGAAATAGAAATGAATATTATGATCTTCCTGTAATTTATCAATTTTATGTTTATATCGTTTGAATAGACCGTTGTCAGCCGAAATTATACATAACGGTTCGTATATGAGCCGTTTTTAATGGCTTATATACCTTGTTGTGGTGCGTATTTTACTCTGGACTACCACAGAATATACAATTAATTTGACGGTATTGTGAACAACTTCCCTGAAGAGAACTTTGTCTTAAGAAGTTTTTTAATTCTAGAGTTTCACAATGTCATCCGGCCTCCAAGATTGATCAAAATATGGCTCTAATGGCCCATAGAATCTTATCAAGGTGGTCCATCCTTCACCAGGTAATGTTTTGACCCAATTTTTTTCTTTTCCTTCTGGTGCTTCAGGTCCGAAATATAGATCCACAGAGCCATCTTCATTAATTACAGGCTCATCGTATGTGTTGATACTTGGTTTCACCATTCCATTTTGGAGTAATGATCGTGTGTCTGGATGGTATAAAGTCACGGACCAAAAGTCCTTCGCTGGAATACCAGCAGGCAAATGCAACTTATATGTGTTCTCACCCATAAGGAATTCACCATCACTATCTCTATATCCAGCCAAGTATTGGGATCCAATACCGACCATTTTAGCTGCCATTGCAGGTGTGACCACAATAGCTTCATAATGGAATAAGGTTCGTGCATCTAGGTTTATGGCAGGACCTCTCATAAACTGGTAATTCCCTCCTACAAATAGGTATTCATATTCTCTGTCATCATATACTTTTACGTCTTCTAACCGATTGGCGTATGCATTTGCTTTAGCCATAGCATCTCCTCTTTCTATACCTCTTCGATAGATATCCACCATTCTACTATCAGGGTTGAATTCTTCGCCCTTCTTGACGCCTATTGTTTCTAAAAGTCCCAGTTCATATGAAGTAAATGCTGCATTGGCCTCATATTGTAAGGTCTGATGGATCAAGTCTAGGTAATTCTCATCTCTTGGGTGAGTAGTATTTATATCTTTTTCAATTGAGTAGTTAGTATAATTACCAACACCTTCTAGGCCTTCACTTAATGGATAAATCTTAAAATGATTCTTATAATATTTCATCGCCTCATCGCCTGCTCCAGTATTCTCCTCAAAGCCCCTTACCATAACCCAATTTCTATAGGTTGGCGTTCTAAATACGAAGAACCCTTCAGGGACTTCTCCATCATAGTCTTGATGAATGATCAAAAATTTTCCTCCTTGGCCCTTATCTGGTCCTGCATTACCAAGATCAGTTACATAACGCATCCAACCATCATTAACTATACCTAATACGTTTGGAGGAGTTTCCAAAACAATAGGTCCATCAGTTTTTAAATCAATAAACGCTGATGCATAAATGCTTTCTGTATTATAGGTAAGACCTATGTGGTTTACCTTGCCTTCATCAATTTCTGTGAACACTGCTATATCACCAGACTCCATTCCTGATTCATTAACATGACTATTGAATAGAGCTTGCATGGATGCCAAAGGCATGAACTCCATGTATACTTGAGAGACTCGTTGAACATCTAACTCATCATATGTCTTTTCAATAGTAGCTTGAGTAGGGTATCCACCTTGGAATTCATAGGGGGATATTTTTTGTTCTTCTTGAATGGTGTTTTGACAAGAACTTAAAACTATTAGCAAGCTAGCAAGACCCGCAAGTTTAAAATTGACTGATAAATATTTCTTTAGTCTCATATTGTTTGTTTGATGCACCACAACGTCCCCGTATATGATTAGTGTCCCGTAGGGCATTAATTATATGCGTTGTTGGCAAATCGTTTTATTTTCTGTTTACAATTTTCATCATCCAATTATGTAATGATTTTCATTTCCGATTTCATTCAGTTTATTAGCCCCTAATTCTGTCCAATTATTCATAAATCTACAATTCTTGTTTTTGTTGAAATAGATGCGGCTTTCTAATATAAGAAGCGAATATTGTTGCCATTACGATTAAAATTGTCACTTCATAAGGTTTCCCTTTGTACATATGAATAAACACTATAAAAGTCATATACAGTGCTAAAAGAGTAGTTCCGATTAATACTGTTTTATTGTACAAGAACATTGCTGTTGATATTAAAAGAAATATTCCAGTAGCAATCATTATAGTACTATTTGCTACAATTTTATCCGATTGATTTGAGTTAAGTATTTTATCTAAAGCGTTTGGGATAAAAAACAATGTTATTATTATAGAGGGTAACCAAGTCAATAATGGTTTTAAAATTTTATTCATTTCCATCCAGTTATAATTGTTGATTGTTCGGTTCGTTTTAAATGTTTGCCAACGTTTTGCCACTAGGAAAGGTAGGGCTTTTTCTCGTGTGTGGTTGATAGCCCTATCTTTTTTAGTGGCTGTTATGGCCATTTTATTTACCAAGCTTCAAGATACGTATTGCCCCGATTACAACAAGAACAAAAACAATCGTTCCTACGATCAGATCCGGATAGCTGGAATTTATCAGGTAAACAAGGGTACCGGCAGTTATTACTCCTAAATTAATTATCACATCATTGGACGTGAATATCATGCTTGCCCTCATATGCGCCTCTTTACTTTTTGATTTTTGCAATAGGAATAAACAAATTCCATTTGCTATTAATGCCAAAATGGAGACAATGATCATTGTCTTGAATTCAGGGATTTCTTCAACGCCTATGAATCTACGCACGACTTCTGTGAATCCAATTATGGCAAGAACGATCTGAAAGTAGCCAGCGGCTTTTGCAATGTTCTTCTTACGAAGTGGAGAACCGCCCACCGCAAACAGACTTAATGAATACACAGAGGCATCTGCAAGCATATCCAGACTGTCTGCTACTAAACCCATTGATTTGGAAACGAACCCAGTGAGGCTTTCCACCACGAAAAAAGCGAAATTGATGATCAAAACGGTCCACAGTAAGGAGCGCTGTTTACTTGTGTCTTCAACTATTTCAAAATGTTCCACGCTGCTGGTTGACAACACTTTTGAACCTAGGTTTAATTCTGAGAGCGCTTTTTCTATTGGGGCTATATCCTCTGAATGATATACGAACAGTATTCTTTTTTCCAGATCAAATTCCAGCTTTGCTATATCATATTCACTGAGCTTCATTCGGATCAGATTTTCCTCTGAGGGGCAATCCATCTTTGAAATGTTAAACTCTGTTTTATACATAGCTTGGTATGGGCTTCCTATTGGCTATAACGGTTTCGTATAACCGTCAGTTACGGGTTAATATACGTGGACTTTTAAGTTAAACACAGGCTTTAGTAATTCCGAGTGGATTCGGACGTAGTCGAATCCGCCGTAATTGCGATTATACATTGTTAGCAAAAGTTTTTTATTCGCCATTTAAAAAGTCAGTCACAATTTTGTTTTTATCAGATTCCATTTCACAAGTCCAACTGTCAATAAACCATCTTCCATTTTCGTAATGAAGTTGAATGCTATTCAGTCCTCTAATATTAGATTCCGTATTTGGGTCAGTTCGTATTTCAAATGCACTCCAAACTTGGGCAATATTTCCATATTTGCTTACTTTTCTTTTAAGTTCCTTTTCGTAAAAATCCTCTTTCGGTGATAATCCGATTGGTATATATTCCGCCTCAAGACTATGTGATTCCGCTTTTCCATTTTCGTTCAGTCTCGTGATTAGAGCAGTTTCTGAATGAATAAATTTATCTCTTTCGAATTCCCAAGGGTCACTACTCGAACCTGAAACAACATCATAATATGCATTAATTATTGCATCTATTGATTTCACATCTTTTGCATATTTTTCTTCGTTCGTTTGTCCGAAAATTGAATTACAAGCAAAAATTATGCTTAATGATATTAGAATTATTTTGTTCATTTCGGTTGGTTTTAAATTTTTGCTAACGGTCTCGTATAACCGTCAGTTACGGGTTTTAAATTACTATTTTTCGATTAAGCACTGTATTTAGCAATTCCGAGTGGATTCGGACGTAGTCGAATCCGCCGTAATTGCGGTTATACATTGTTGGGCATAGTTTTTTTTATCCGCAATCCATAATTCAAACAAATTACTGGTATCGTCATCATTATTAAGATGAACAATAACAATGGAAAGTCAGAATCAATTATATTCAATTCCACAAGTAAATTCATTCCGATTAATGAAACCACCGCTCCAATAATCAGAAGTAAAATTCCTTTTCCCGCATTCAATTTAATTCCTGATATAAATTCGTCAATTTTTATAAATCCAAAAATCGTAATTCCATAAATTATTCCAGTAGTCACAAGTAAAAGGAACACTCCAGCTATCATGTCATTCGTGAAAGGAAATTCCGTGTTTTTCAAAGTCCATTGAATTAAATAATAAAGAGCTACTGAAATAATAATTTCAATTATAATCCATAAAATATTTTTCCAATCCAAACTTTTCATTTTCACGATTTTCTCAAATTATGCCCAACGTTTTGTATAAAATGCGTTTTAATGCCATTTATACTTTGTTGGCAATAGTATTTTTTCTGATTATATCATGAAGTTTTTTCGAGTCAGATTCTACAATTTCACTCAAGTCTAATTCAATTTTATTTCCATAAACCGTTTTTAAAATCAGTTGCTTGTTTGTCAATTCAGATGATATAATTTCTTTAAATTTTATATTTTTCCCTAAAAATGATTTGATTCTGATTAACATTCCCCTGTTGTTCCATTGAACATAATTTTTATACCAAAAAATCTTTGTACTAAATCCGAACACAATTATGTATCCTAAAACATTCAAATACTTATGTGTTTTTGGATTCTCAAATTCAATAAAATCAAAAGCTCCATTTATTATTAGAAATAATCCAATTAAAATCAGAGGTAGTAAAATCCAGCGACCTTTTTTATTCAAATTCCCAAAGTGTATTCTTTTCATTTCGTCAATATTGATTGAAACAGTTTATAACAATACAAAATTCCAATTAAGGACATAATTCCGCAAATCAAGTATTCCGATTTGGAATAATAGTCAATTCCTCCAATCAACCCGAAAATCATCCATAACAAATTGGCAACGATTTCGCCTTTATTTACTTTATTCTTATTTTTCGATTGTTCTGTCATATTATTGCCAACGATCTCGGCTATGAGTAGTTGCGTGGGTTAGCACTTAACTTTGCAAGTACGCACCAAGCTGAAAATCCGCGAGGATTTTCAGAAGTAGGCGAGAACGAGCAATTACTTATAGCCATTGTTGTACCCAGTTATTCATTTTTAAGTGCAGGGATTAATCTGTCTTGTAAAACTCTAAAAGTAGACTTTTCAGCCCTGTCATTAATATTCCATCCGTTAAAAATGACTAATAATTCATATTCAGGTGCTACCATTAAAAATTGACCACCGAAACCGTTCGCAGAATAAATAATACTTTTACCATTAGTATGTTCTGGAATCCACCATTGATAACCATATCCTATCTTGTGCTTATCACCTCGATTTGTGTCTTCGACTATGGGGCTTGTCGAATCGGTAATCCAATTTTCAGATACAATTTGTCTTTCATTCCATCTCCCTTTATTAAGAAATAATAAGCCAATCTTTGATAGATCTTCAGACGAAAGGTACAGTCCTCCTTCCGTATCATTTTCTCCATCAGGTGTCTCTTTCCAATAATAATCGCTTATGCCAAGGGGATCAAATAGTTTTTCTTCTGCCCATTTATCAATGCGCTTTCCAGTTATAATCCGAACAATTTTACCTAATAAGACACTTGCACCACTATTGTAATTAAACTTTGCACCAGGAATTGTATCCAAAGGTTTATCCAGAATAAACTTTACCCATTCATCACTTTCCTCCAATAAAACGCAATCATTTAATGGGTCGGTGTAGTCTGCCTCGTTCCATTTAAGTCCACTTCTCATAGTTAGTAAATCTTCAACGGTCATCTCTTGCTTTCTATTACCCCAAGATTGAACATCATAATTGTCAAATAGTGACGCGACTGTTGTGTTAACATCAAAATCTTTATTGGAATCTAAAGCTATACCTACAAGAATTGATGTTATACTTTTGGTCGCTGATTGAAGTGTATGTAAGTTAGTCTTCTTGTAATAAGGATGCCAATTTGGATGATTGTAATTATATTGATGATTAGTGGTGTCAAATTTTTGAGCGATGGTTTCATAGTCCTGCTCGTATTTAAAATCAGCTAATAATTTTTCGTTTTGTATGACCATAAAACGGTCAATCAGTCCGTATTTTCCATTATTGATTTCCAAATTAATAGAATCCGCTACCGCTGAAATAACTTTTTGCACAGATAGGTATTTAGAAGTAGGGATCACTCCTTCAGTAGATTCTTTACTCTTATTTTTTGATTCACACCCGAAAACCACTATCGCTATTAGAACTAAAAATGGAAGCGGTTTTATTTTAATCTTGAGTGTTTTCACATCTATGTTTTAATTGGGTACAACGGTCTGGCTAAACTGCGTTTTAATGCAGTTTATGTTTTGTTGTACTCTCGTTATTTAAATTGATTAATACGCTTCCTGTTTTCTGTCCTTTAATTACATATTCGTACGCCTTAGAAATATCTTCTAATAAATATTCTCGGTCAATCACTGGCTTAAAAGTTCCTTTCTCTAAGTTTTTACTGATATATGGTATTGTTTCTCTCTTATTATATGGAATAGGAAAGAATACTTTCTTACTTAACATTGACGTAAACAGGGGGTAGAAAACATTTTGTGAATAAGGTCCTAATTCAGAGGAAATGTAAACTCCTTTTTTATTTAAAAGTGATTTACATTTACCAAATGTGCTTTTACCAACCGTGTCAAAGACATAGTCATACTTTCCACCTTTCTCTGTAAAGTCTTCTTTTGTGTAATCAAAAATTTTGTCAGCGCCCAAAGTTTGTATCAGTTCGATGTTCTTGGTGTTGCAGGTAGCTGCTATTTTGATATCAT
This sequence comes from Winogradskyella aurantiaca, assembly GCF_003362725.1. Classification (GTDB taxonomy): domain Bacteria; phylum Bacteroidota; class Bacteroidia; order Flavobacteriales; family Flavobacteriaceae; genus Winogradskyella_A; species Winogradskyella_A aurantiaca. The sequence goes on along the minus strand of NZ_QKTV01000004.1, from coordinate 85,607 downwards.
ATTGTCTTACAAATTGTAGCAGTGCAGAGCCAATACCCCCAGTTGCTCCATTTATTAAAATGCTTTGCCCTGATTGAATGTTTACTTTATGAATAAACGAGTAAGCGTAATGTGCTCCTTCCAAACTTGCAGCAGCCTGTTTGAAGTCAATGTTTTTTGGAATAGCGAAAATATTTTCCTTAACAGTTGTTAAGTATTCAGCTTGAGATTCGGAACCTGTATCATTAAAACCAAATACCCTGTCGCCAATACTAATTGAGTTAATGTTTTTGCCAATTGATATTACTTCTCCTGCAAAATCCGTCCCGACAATAACTTTTCTAGGTTTGAACAACCCTAGAACAAACCTCATGATAAATGGTTTCGCTGTAAGGTTAGCACAATCTGTTCTATTGACGGTTGTAGCATAAACCCTAATTAAGACTTCATTGTCCTTAGGGATTGGTTTGTCAGTCTGCTCTATTCTAAGTTGACCTGGCGAACAATAATCTCTTCGTACGGCTGCTTTCATTTTGACATTGTTCATTTTCTAATGGAGTACAACGGTTTTGTATAAGATTAGTTGCGTGGTTTAGCAACTAATTTTGCAAGTACAAACCGAATAGAAAATCCGCGAGGATTTTCATAAATAGGCTCTTAACAAGCAATTAATTTTTATACGGTGTTAGCACTTGTTTTTCTGTTTAATACTTTAATTCCAAGTGTTATTAAGATTACTATTAATGCAATAAAAAATATACTTGTTGAAATGCTTTTTATAACTGAAAATATATTAGTTGTATAAACTGCAGTCCCTTTCAATTCTGGATAGTTTTTAAGCATTGTGATAATTCCGATATTTTCCAAATAATCTGCAATTCCGGCAATTATCGGTAATAGGCAGAGATAAATATATGGGGAATTTAATTTGTCCAGTTTTTTCAAAAAATATCCCAAAAGCAGACAATAAGAAAGTCCGAATAGCAGTGGGTAAATCATATCAACAGGTATTTGGTTGGTTAGATATGTCAAACGTCCATTTTCTCCAAGCGAAGTGAATAATTCACCTACATAATTCAAATCATATCCTGTGGGCATCATATCCAATAATTTCATTCCATTAGAGAATTCCATTGTTTTGGGAATTGTAACGGTCAGCATAAAGGTGTAAACAAGATTAGTCAAGATAAAAAGTCCTAAAACCTTTTTGCCTGAAATATTCTTTTCTATGAATTTTATTAATCGTTTCATTTTATTCTCAAATAAGTGCTAACGGTCTCGTATAACCGTCAGTTACGGGTTTTAAATTACTATTTTTCGATTAAGCACTGACGCTCGCAATTCCGAGTGGATTCGGACGAAGTCGAATCCGCCGTAATTGAGGTTATACATTGTTAGCAACTGCCTTTCTAAAGTTTCACATTGCTTTTAAAAATTCCATTAATTTCATTTTCGCATCTTTCTTGGCTTTGTAATCTCCACTATCAGTTCCTCCAAATTCATATTCAAATTCCCTTCCACCAAGATTGATTTTTCCGGTTCTAATATCTGTTTTTTGTTCGGGATTTCTTGAAATTAAATGCCCTGCATTTTCAAATTGAATATTATTAAAGGTATATGTGAAACTATTTTCTTCTAGTCTTTTTTCAATCATATCAGCCATTTTTGCTGATGGCCAAACCCTATCATCACTGCCAGAAAAGAGTAAGATTGGTCCTGATATGTTTTCTACTTTTATAGAAGCATTTTCAACTAAATCAGTTTTAGATAACCCCTTTTCCCAATAATCTATCATTTCAACTTTACCAGACACATTTCCAGATAATTTTTCCATGGGTATATAAGGAATATCAATCCCTTTGTATTTCCAACTTGGTTTCAGTTCACTCGAATTATAGGGTAGTACTGTATTTGACCAAGAAACAGAGCTTGGTGAATAAGCAATAACTCCTTTTATACTATTTGTGAAAGTTGATGCAATGACTAAAGCTAATTCAGCATTTCGTGATGCTCCCATTACAACTATCTTTTCAGAACTAACTTCCTTTTTTGATTTTAGCCATTGTATTGCATTTTCAAAGTATTCCAAATCAATATCTTCAGGTAATTTTGGTAATCCCTCTATTCCATTATATGGCAATGATAATGCTACCATTTCCTTATTGGCAAATTCATTTGCCCAATAATCTCCCCATTGTCCACCTCCAATTAGAATAACTGCAGTTTTATTGGCCAAATTATCTTTAGCAAAATATTTTGCTTGAAAACCATTTACGTTTATAACTTTTGGTTTTACCCCATCAAATAAGATGGAATCAGCTATTAAATATCCTGCAGTTAGAATTATAATAATTACGAAAGGGATGATATATTTTCTTTTTTTCGACATATATTCAGGTTGTTGCTAACGGTCTAGGCTATGAGTAGTTGCGTGGGTTAGCACTTAACTTTGCAAGTATACACCAAACTGAAAATCCGCGAGGATTTTCAGAAGTAGGCGAGAACAAGCAATTACTTATAGCCATTGTTAGCAACTGTTATTTATTCGGTATATTCTATTAATTGGTTTAATGTTACCTTGATTTGTTTATACCTATTGTATTTATGAGTCTCAAAAATGTTTAAGTCATTCACACAATTTTCAAATTCAGGACTCAACAATAAATGGTCGTTAGATTGAAGAAGTTGAGAACCTTGAACTCTTTCTAACATATATTTATCTATTTCTCTCCAAGAACCATTTTTTTTAATGAAATCTACGTAGTATTGAAAGGAATAATCACTTCTCTTTTCAAGTAATTCTAGGTCTTCAATCAAGCTTAACCAGTCATAAATCAATCTCTTTAGTTCATTATTTTCAACTGAATTTAATCTACCAGAATTTTCGAGAGATTTTAAATTTAAATTAGTTCTTTTCCATTGAGAAAATCCAAACGTCGACAATAAGCTATCCAATTTTTCACCTTTAAATTTGTTAGTTGCCAAATTATTCATTGATAGCAAAAGATATTCTGAAGAGTTGATATAGGATTCAGAAAATTTAATTGCTGAATTCAGATTTTTTAGATTATTACTTAATTCTAAATTTAAGTTTTCAAAAATTAAATTCTGTTGCTTAATTTCAGTTTGATTTTCTTTCCAATTATTTATTGCTAACGCAATCAAAATTCCTATTACGACAAGAATAATTTCACCAATCGCATAAATCAGATATTTACTGAACTTATTTTCAGAGAGAAGTTTTTGTCTAATTTTTCTAAAGAATTTTATCATTGATTTAGCTTGGTCAAAATTGTTGCCAACGGTCTGGGCTATGGTTTTGTTACGGAATGGTACGCGAGTATCATTCCGCCGTAACCATTAATTTAGCAAAAAGGCTTGAAATTCCGATTAGGAATTTCAGCCGTAATGAACTATAGCCGTTGTTGTGCATAGTTTTTATTTTATCTTTTTAAACTCATAATGCTTGTTGAACAAACCACCTTTATTTTTATAAATCAACTTCTTCTCATTAATTTCAACCAGAATGTAATTCCGATTTCCAATTGTTAGAATTGAGTCACTTAATTTATAAGTTGAGTCGTATTCATTTCCCATTTGGTTAATAAAGATTGTTTTGTCTTTATTAAAAGTTAGAGTAGTTGTTAGTTCCGATTTTGAGTCAGATTCCGAGTCAGTTTCGTTTTCAGTAAGTGGCTCAATATCGGTAGGAAAAGAGTCCGTTTCTGCAACTAAAATCCATTTTCCTATAAGTTTATTTTCAGATATGGATTGCGCTTTATACGAATTAATTCCGAGAATTAAAGTCAGTATTATTATTAACCTCATAGTTTTTTATTCAGATACGACTCCAATGAACATTAAATATTCAATTTCGGTATCATAGATTTCGATTAATTCTTCTTTTGTTAGGTCAACTTTTTCCTCACTAATAGCATATTCAGCCATTTGGTTAATGTCCAATTCTGCATTCGATTCAAGTTCATTTTCGGGATTCGGATTTTCTGTTGTCAGTCCGATTTTACTCATATAGTTTTCTTCTGCAATTAGAGCACTACGAATCAATTTCAAGTCAGACTTATTTTTGTTCAGCTTTAAAGCAATGAAACAAGTCGCCTCATCCAAGTCATAAATTTCTTTTCCAGCGTTATTTTCATTTATAGTACAGATTGGTTCGTTTTTACAACCGAAAAAAGAGAGTAAAGTCAAGATGAATATTTTTTTCACGTTTCTGATTGGTTAAATTATGCACAACGGTCTCGTATAACCGTCAGTTACGGGTTTTAAATTACTGTTTTTCGATTAAGCACAGACGCTCGCAATTCCGAGTGGATTCGAACGTAGTCGAATCCGCCGTAATTGCGGTTATACATTGTTGTGCATAGTTTTTATTCATTAATTTTTTCAATTTTTTCAATTAGTTCGAGTCCTTTCTGTTTGAATTTCGATAATTCGGGTAAATAAACTTTATAGGCAAAAAATTCAGCAGTAGCTACTCTAGTTTTATAGTCTCTGCTTTTTAAAGCATATTCAATAAACTCCTTATTTACTTTTAGTTGCACATAATCTAACCACCAATCAGTATTGTTTTTCCAGTATGTGAAATTCTCTTTATAATCCTTGAAACGCAGTTCATCATCAACATTAATTTCCAATATCTGTTGCTTATAAAACATAATTAATTCTTGTACTAGGGTTTCTTTCTCTATTTCCACATCTCCTTTAAAGTCCTCCAATAACGAAACACCTCTTTGATTTATAGCTAGTTCTGGGTAACCAAAAATAAGAAAAGCTATATTTGGATTCTCTGTATAGTCTTCAATGGTGTATTCGGATTTTAGAACTTTTTTGAATACAGGTTTTTTATTTTCATAAAACTCGAAAACTTTATCAATTTTGACTAGGTCAGTTTTGAGATCTTCTTTTACTTGAACTAGTATTTGGTTAAGTTCGTTATTTTTCTTTCTATTTTCGTTCCAGTTGTTTATTGAAACGGCTATTAATATCCCTATTACAACTAAGATAACTTCTCGAATAGCATAAGTGAAGAAATTGGATTGTTTATTTCCCACAGCACTTTGTTTACCTAAAATATTTAATTTCATTATTGTAGTTAAGTAACACTTAACAATTCTAGATTATTGTTTCATTTCGCAAATTGTGCACAACGGTCTCGGCTATGAGTAGTTGCGTGGTTTAGCACTTAACTTTGCAAGTACACACAAAGCTGAAAATCCGCGAGGATTTTCAGAAGTAGGAGAGAACAAGCAATTAATTATAGCCATTGTTGTGCTTTCGTTATTTGTCAATTTGTTCTTCTATTAACTCTACTAAATTTTCAGCTTTCGCCTTGAAGTCTTTTATTATTTTGACACCAAAAACATCACGACTCAAAGCATTTTTCAGATAATTTCTTCCAAGAGTTGATTCAACAAGTTTTACCAATTCCGCCTTTCTTTTTATTGGATCTTGTTGATATGGTATAGAAGTTGAATTAACTCGTTCAAGAATTCCAGTTTCAAAATTGTTAGCATAATTCCAAAATAAATCATCTCTATTTGTCATTTCTCTATTCCAATTTACATAGTAATCGAAAAAAGTTGTTGATTCTTCGTAGTAATTATTTACTGCATTATCTATTTCCACTGTTCCAAGAATGTCCTGTAATCCTGTACTTTTTATCTTTTCGTAAGTTTGAGTTTTAATCGTATTAGTACCCCAAGTCCTGGTAATTAAAGTGTAAATGGAATCAACTTTTAACTGCTTATATTCATTATCAGATAAGACTTGACTAATATTTTCAATATGTTTTTCATATACATCAATACTTAACTGGTATAAACTAATATCAGATTTTAAATCTGTTATAATACTCTCAAGATAAGTATACACTTGTATTTTTTTAAGCCGATTTTCATTCCAATTATTGACTTGTAATGCTAATAAAATTCCAACCATTACGAGAAAAATTTCACCAATAGCATATTTTAAATACTTTCCAGTATTGTTTTCCATTAGTAAGTTTTGTCTAATTTTTCTAAAGAATTTTATCATTGGTTAGTAGTTGGTTAAAATGAAGCACAACGGTCTCGTGTATGAGTAGTAGCGGTTTTCTACTCACAAACCTTTCGGTTTTACACTGATCTTTATTTTATGTTTTATCTTACGTTTTATCACTTAAACCGCTATTAATTATACACATTGTTAGCCACAGTTATTTATTCGAAAATATCTTCTCCATACTTTTTACTATGAAAATCCTGAACACCATCTACGTCATTTAAATATTCCATCAACTCTTTTAACACTATTAAATTGAAGCTAGAAGTCTTTGAATGGATTATGTGTGTAATTCCGTGAAATTGTCTGTGATGTAAATTATCAAGGTCTAATAAAGATGTTATATCATAATTTCTTTTCCAGGCATCTCCTAATTCCCAAGCAATTGCCAAATTCACATCTTTTTCAAATTTATCTTCATTTTCAAATTCTTGGAAAAGGGCGTTTAAATTGAATTTGTATTCTAGTACCATAGGGTTTGATACAGTATCAATAGGTAACCCTAATTCTTGGACACCAAGTGGATTAGTTACCTTTTCAAAAATGTGATTTTCTCTTGGTTCTTTAATATAGAATTTAAATATACCATCATAAGTTGCATATTGACTTGTAGCTAATAATTTTAAACCTCTTATTACTCCTCCTGCAATTAATTGATTAAACAAAACGATAACATCTTGTTCTGATTGCGGAACTGATGAAATTGATATTTCGTTAATTGGTTTGAAAAAATTTGGGTTTGTTAAGTCAAGCGGAAATGATTGTTCGTGATTTTCTTGCTCTTTTATCCAATTGTGAAGATTGATTTGTGTTGTAATAACTGGTTTTGCACCAGTATCGTTTCTTAACTTATTTTTCCAATGCTTTAGCTTATTTACAATTCCAACAGACAGAATTTCGCAAAGTTCTTTTATCTCAGGTTGAAAACCTTTTCTTCCTAAATCTGGGTCTGCATTTTTTAAATGTATTATAATGTGTGCTTGATTTTGATAACCAATGTTTGAAGTTAAAGGAATAGCAATATAATCACCTTGAAGCATATTATTATTAGCAATTAATAAACCACCTTTAAGAACTCTATATCCTTTTCTCAATTTAGCTAAGTTGTCATTAAATTCATCCCAAAGCTGAGTTGAGTAACCAAAATAGCCATATGCTTCTATTGAATATTCGTCAATTAAAAGATGATGTTTATCTTCTAATTTGTTTGTTGGTAAGGCTTTTAGTTCTTTTGAAGAATAGTTTTCATAAACTCCATTTAACCTTTCAAACTTAGCAGGTAATTTTGATGGGTCTTTTCCACTTTCGAGAAGTTTCTTTTGAATTTTAGCTATTTCTTTAATATTCGCACTTGCTTTTATTTTGTTGTGCGGATATATATATAAAGCTGATTCATTGTCAATTTCAGTTACAGAACCAGAGGAATCGATAACTTTTAAATTAAATTTGGCTTGGTCAGTTAAATCATCAAAGTAAATTCCACCTAACGGTGTTTTTAATAGTAAAAGATAAATCCATTGCTCTGCATTATTAGCAGAAAAATATGTTAGGGATTTTGGTCTAGTAAAATCACCTCCATATTCGATTTTAAAAAAAGTTCCTTGTTCTGTTTGGTTGAATAAATCAGGTGTTTGTTCAAAAGAAGTCACAACAGGTCTTGTAACAATTCCCTCTTTGTCTTCTACCCATTTTCTTCCATTGCTAATTTGCCCAATATAATTGAAGTCAGCATTTTTTGTTCCAAGTGTTAATTTGTTAAAGCCATAAGCGATATAAGTGGCTCCAACACCCTTGTTTCCTCTCGTTTCACTACCATCTTTAAAAGATATATTCGGTGCTAAAAAGGCTTCAAATTCTTTTTGTTGAAATCCAATTCCATTATCTGCAATGGTAAATGAATTATCTTGTAGGTTAACTTCTAGCCAAAGTTTTTTCTGTAAATCTGTGTCGACTTTTTTTCTTTTATCAACCGCATCGAGTGAATTCTGAATTAGCTCCGAAAAAGAATCAAAAATTCCAACATACGATTTTAAAATATTACGAATTTCTCTTTTTTTAGCAGAATTAACAATTTCACTATCAAAGCTATCTGAACTATTTAATGGGTCAAAGTCGTTTTTTATCATAGTTTTCTTTAGATTTTTATCCACCGTTATTTTGGCTTATATTTTTTATAATTAACAACGAATTTTCTGCTTTGAAATTCCGCCTCTTTGAAAGTGATTTTGGAATAGCCCGACTTTTGAATTAAATCAAATATTTCCTTTTTATGATTTTCTTCAGTATTCAATCCAAAAATAACACCACTTAATTCGGATTTGTCAAATTCCTCTAGGCCACTACCATTAGCTGTAATTGCTCTCCATTCATTTTCGTATTCCCAATCAATTCCTTTTGCACAAATAACTTGATATACGATAGAAATCATTTGTTCTTCTGTATAATCGGAAACATTTATTATGGGATAATTTTCAAAATAATTTACAGGAAGCATTTTACGAGATAAACTCCCATTTATGTCCTTCTTAAACTCTAGAACTAACCCTTTATGACTATCAGCATAGTGAGACCACATTAATGTGTTATTGTAATTTTCTGAAAAGCAAGTAACACCTATCGATTTTTCTATATTATTTGCTGCGCTATAAGAATTCATTAAGTTGAAATCATTTGGTTTTTTTAAAAGATGATTCCAAACTTTTTTATTTATTTCTGGAAGGTCGTTATTAAATGCTCTATTAAATTTGTCAAAATTCTTACGGCATTCCTTTTCAGTACTTCCGAAATTTAGATAAGCTCTACAGTCGAAAGGGTCATTGAAATTTGATGAAGTATTATACCAGAGCCTTCCATTCGCTATTGAATCCTTGAGATTGTTATTTATGGTCGAATATTTGTAGAAATAATCAGGCATTAAAAGATATAAATCTTCATCGGACAAATCATAACTATTTAATTCGACTTTCTTCATTGTTTTCTAATTGTGGCTAACGGTTTAGCTATGATGACGTTGCGGCTGGCAACGCAGCGTAGCGGCACTCCGGTGTGATCGGCGTTTTCTAACCGGTAGCGAAGCGCGTTGCATTACGCAGGTATTCATGCTTTAGTTTATTGATTAAATGTAGGAATAAATTTCAAATTACCTCAGAAGTAGCAATGCATTATAGGTGGTGTTAGGCACAGTTTTTTTATTCAACACTGCTTAGAGTTAGTCCAATTTTATTTTCACTTAGAAAATTATCAAAATCCTGTCGGTTTCTAAATTCGGTGGTATTGCTTTTAACAATTTCTGAGTCAGGTAGACTTGGATAATCGTTCTTAATTACCCAGTATCTAATTAAATCGTATTGTTCTTGACCCTTAGCCAGTCCCGACTTTGCTATAATCCATTTATCATTATGTCCAATTTCCAACACAGTCACTGGGACTATTTGAATGCTAGAAGAAGCACAGCTTTCTTTTTGATATAGAATTTGTCGGTCAACATTATCATATTCAGATAGGTACATATTATTACCTAAATACTCCTCTTTTACTCCAAAGCAGCAAGAATTGAGTGTTAGAATAAAAATGAAAAATGTAAATAATATTTTAGTCCGCTTATTCATTTCAATTGTGCCTAACGGTTTAGCTATGATGTCGTTGCGGTTGGCAACGCAGCGTAGCGCCACTCCGGTGTGATTGGCGTTTTCTAACCAGTAGCGAAGCGCGTTGCAATACGCAAACGTTCATGCTTTAATTTATTGATTAAAAGTAGGAAATATTCTCAAACTGAGTAGGAGAGTAGCAATGCATTATTAGGTGTTGTTGTAGCACGTTTTTTACTCAATAAATTGGTCAATATGTTCTTTTATTTCATACACTCGTTTCAATGTAATCTCACATATTCTACTAGCTTTCAGATTGCTCTGTATTGTTCCTCCACCTGAGTATTCATCTTGTGATACAATTCCTATCATAATTCTTTCACTATCTCTGAATTTTATCCAATTACTTTGAGATTTTTTAAATTCTTCTTTATCCTCAGGCTTTAGTTTTGCGTACAGAATTTTATAATATTTATTTAATAATTTATCATATCCTTTTTCCAATTCATAGACAGCATTAGTCATTCCAGCTGTAGAATAATCAATATCAATTTTTTTGGCAGCTAGTTTCTCAATTTTATAAATATCAGATTTAAATTCTAAGTCAATTGGTTTTAAATATTGATCAGCTCTAATCAAAGAATCTTGAAGTTTGACAATTTCAGTTCCAATTTCTTTATTAATTCTTTTAATATCTGCTTCGTTTACTTTTCTCTGAGCGATTATTAAGAGTGAAAGTAACTGAAATACAAGAATTAGAATTATTTTCATTTCAAATGTTGTTTTTTATGTGCTACAACGGTTTGGCTATGATGCGTTGCGAGAGGCAGCGTGGCGAAGCGCCATTCCGGTCTGCTTTGGTTTTCTAACCGGTAGCGGAGCGCGCTGCATGTTCTCAACGTTCATACATTTATTTAAGACTAAATGTAGGAAATAATCTCTAACTTACCTTGGAAGTAGCTATGCATTATAGGTGGTGTTGCCCACAGTATTTAATTCGGCCATACTGAATATAGAAAGAGGCATATCATAACCAGTTCCGTTATGTTTAGCGTTAATTTATTTTTAAACATTAACGACAGCAAAAAATCTATAAAGATTCCAAAAAGACCAACTCCAATTCCAACTCCCATTGCTATAAATCCATACCCAAATGGGTCGTTCACAGCCTTAAAATCAAAGATCATAATTGAAAGACACAATATGATTAAGAGAATTGAGAATATGAATAACACTGAAATCTTTTTTAGAAAAAATCTTTTCATAAAATTCTTAGCGGTTTACTTTAGTATATCGGTCCATCAAACTTTACTACTGTCGTATCGTTTTCTACAATGAAGTCTACGGAATGGTCAAGTGAGCCTCCATTTGTATAATATCCTCCACCACTAATTTCCTTTTTTCCACTTGCGCGAGTAAAAGTCAGAGAGTAAGATCCGTCAATTTTATTCCTACGCATCGACAGGAATTCTGTCACGCTTTCATTCGGTTCAATTCGGTCAATTTTTATCGCGTCCAGTTTTTCTGTTGTTGTAAATTCCACACTGGTTATCGGTTCGCTTGAGTCATTTGTTATTTTCATCTCAATTCCGTTTTCTTTGAACATAATACACGAGTTCAGAGTCAGAAATATCAATATCGCGAGTGATTTATTCATATTGTGGGCAACGGTTCGGCTATGAGTAGTTGCTTAAGGTTTTAAAGATAGCAAAAAGGCACTAATTGAGGAAAATTCGGAGAATTTTCCGAGCAACACTTACCAACCCAAGCAATTACTTATAGCCATTGTTGTAAAGCGTTATTTTTTTTCAGTTTCTAATTTTATATGGTTCAGAACTCTCTCGTGTATTCTGTGAATAATGAAATCAGACCAAGTTTTCCAATAAATTTCTGGTGTTATATCCACTTTGTACCATGTTGTTCCTTCTAATTCTGTTTGATTTTCTCCTATTTTGGTTAACTTAAATTGACCTTTGTAAGATTTAAAGTATCCATCCAAATGTGGTGGGTGAATCTCCCAAAATGGATTAAATTCGTTCATAGGAATTGGTTGTTCTTTTACGTCAAATTGTAATAAATTCGGTTCATTCCAAGTTGTAATTGGTTCGACAAAACTACCAGTTGTAAAATTACAATATCTTATTGCTCCAACTCCATTTCCTTTAATTGTTGCGTCTGTCGGATATGAAATTCCAGTTTTAAAAATCCAGTCAGTTGGTTCATCTATTTTGTCAAAAGTCACAACGTTTTTCCATACGTTCTCAATATTTGAATTAACGATAACTTTTGTTCTGACAGGAATTAAGTTTTCAGATTCATTGATATAGTCAAAACTCATTGAACAAATGCAGATAACAAAAAGTCCAATTGTTGTATTTGTTGGATTTGTCCATTTTCCAGTATTGGCTTTAAATCCGATATAGGAACCAAGCCAAACAAGTAAAGCAATTAAAGGTAAAGACATTGCTATGCAAATCATACCCTCTATTGCAAATACTAAAAGTCCGATTAAAACTATTCCAAGAGTGAGAAAACTCAATTGATAGCTTTTGCTTTTTGATGTTTCAGTCAGTTTTCCATTGATAAACGCAGGAAGAAATCCAATAATAAAAGGTATTACAAGAAATACAGTCCAACCATATTCTTTGAATATTCCAATTTCAATATATCCTAAAATTGCAGAAAAAATTAAAGTTATTAAGATTGAAAATAATTTCGGATTTTTCTTCATATTCTGATTTTCGTTCTAATGCTTTACAACGGTTTGTGTATGTCTCGTTGCGGGAAATCAGCTATGATTTCGTGCTGTAACCGAAAGATAGTGAATTGCAATGAATTCCGATTAGTAATTCAGCCGCAATGAGCTATACACGGTGTTACCCAACGTTTTTAATTCCAATAATTTATTAAATCATCAATTTCAAAATTGTTTTCAGGGACATATATATTATCCCAATATATGTTTCCATTGATTTTAACGAATACTTTGTAATAACCAGAAGTTAAGTTCTCTAAATTTAGTACTAAATTTGTTGAATTTAAATTAGTAAATTCCATTTCAGAGTTTAATTCAATTATAGATTCAGCGTATAAATCCGAGTTTAAAATTGAATTAAAATCCGTTTGTTGATATATTTTTTCTGCATTGGCAGTTGTAATCCAAACACCAGAAATATTTTCAGAGGCTAACAAACTTAAAGCTCCAGCTGGTGGATTTGGATAAGCAATAAATTGATTATTGGTGAAAACATTTGGATTGCCTAATCGTATAGCTGCAGAAAATTCAGAGTTCCTTATATTAATCCCAGTTACTAATTCAATATCAGTTTCCGATGTAGAAATGTTATTTCCATCGTCGTCGCTACAACTAATTAATAATAGAAGAGTAAAAATAATTGTCATTTTTTTCATATGGGTTCGTGTGTTCATAATGTTGGGTAACGGTTTTGTGTAAGCGTCAGTAACGGGAAAGTGCGCGAGTACTTTCCGCTGACGCACCTAATTTAGCAAAACGAGTTGAATTTCCGAGTAGGAAATTCAGCCGTTATTGCGCTTACACGTTGTTGTGTGTAGGCTTTTTTCATTCAACTATATTTTTTCTTTTGCTCCACACTTTTCGGTTCAAATGACGTTTGGTAATTTCCATTTTTGTCAGGTGAGTGAATTTTATAAGGCTCTCTATCTTTATTCTGCTCTTTTCTAATTTTATGAAACAATTCCAATTCTCCATTTAGAAAAGTCAGTCCATATTTAAGCAATTCAGAGTTAGCATTTTTCAAACTCGGTTCAATTCCGTTATCCTTTGGGAATTCATATTCCGTTGCTTTTAATTCTGGCTTAATTTCTTTTTTAAATCGCCAAAGTGTGACTGAATTCCAATCGTATTCAAAGAAATCTTTGCTATTTCCTTCTCCGAGAACTAAGTTGTAATAGTTTGGATAATCTCTTGGGTGAGTATTACTCGAAATTTGAAGATACTGTTTGTCTTTTCGGTAAATTATGGTTGATGAGTATTGTTTTATTTCAATTCGATGTTTTTTAAATCCAAACTTTTCAAAAGTCGGAATGACAATTTCCATAGCTTTTTCCGAGAATAATTTTTGTTCAGGCGATGGTTTTTCGATTTTTTCCGATTTAGTTTTTTTGTTGCCTTTTATAAAATCAAATATTCCCATTTACTTATTTCACGAATTTTTTGTCAGCTTACACACAACAATTCAATAAACACAATTGTGTTTATTTTCATTATATATTTCCTACAAATCTAGTGGATTCTGGATAGAAACAAAATGATTGCTGGCTACATGGGTGTAGATCTCTGTAGTTTTCGTAGAGTTATGACCAAGTAAAAGTTGGATGTATCGTAAGTCGGTGCCATTTTCCAATAAATGGGTGGCAAAGCTATGCCTTAGGGTATGGGCGGTGACTTTCTTTTTTATTCGAGCCATATCAGCAGCTTTGTGTACTATGTTGGACACACTGGCGACACTGTACTTGTATCCGGGTCGACCTTCAAAAAGAAAGGTCTGGGGCTTGTATTCAAGAAAATAGGTTCGTAAGTCTTTTAAGGTTTCTTTTCCAAGTAGGGTATAGCGATCCTTGTTGCCCTTGGCATCGTTGACCTTAACCATCATCCGCGCACTATCAATATCAGCAGGCTTTAGGTTGAGCAGTTCACCGCGCCGCAGACCGGCCGAGTACAGTAAAGACAAAATACACTTATGCTTAATGTTAGTGGTAAGTTGCAGCATGCGTTTTATTTCATCCTGAGACAGCACTACTGGTAGTTTTTTCTCAGGTCTGGGGCGTTCAATGGAATAAAAGCGGTTGGGCAAACCCAACACCACCTCATAGTAAAACTTAATACTATTGATACTTTGGTTAATATAGGAATTGGACCAATTAGACTTGACCAGGTACAACAAATAGTTGCGTACGTCCAATTCGTCCAGTTCATCAATGGATTTATCGGGGTAGTAATTGATAAACCGTTCAAAACACGACACATAAGTTTTTACGGTATTATTGGCATAGCGCCGTATTTGCAATTTGTCCAGATAGCTGTCCGGGCACACTTTAAAATCCTCTTTGGGTTGGCGGTTCCTAAACCACTCCACGTCAAACTCTTCGCGCAATTGCTTGGCATTACTGCGGTTGAAGAAGTAGTTGGTATTCACCCAGGCCACCCCGCGAAACAGGTTAAAGATTTCGCTCAAATGGGTTTTGTTGTTGGGGACGTAGTACATGCCATAATCATCGCTCCAGGCCACCTTATTCAAGTCCAGAACCAAGCGACTAAGCACCTTATCGGCGAAGAACTTAAGCCCAATACACTTGGTATTGTTAATCAAAAGGTGTTTTAAGGTCACGTTCTTATGCAGCTTCATAAGTCCAAACTAATTGAAAATCAAGCCATAATCGAATATTATGCGTATATTATTCGTATAATATACTATTATATGAAAGGTGCTACCTGTGTCTATTGTCAGAAACCTTTGGAAGGACGGTCCGATAAGATCTATTGCGATGTGCATTGCAAAAGTTCGCACCAGTACCAAAAAACTAAGGAAGGGAAAGCAGGATTTTATAGTCAGGTAGACCGTCAGTTAAAGCTTAATCGGAAACTCTTAAAATCTTATAACAAGGCGGGAAAGGCGACTGTTCGTCAAAGTGTTCTTTTAAATGGGGGCTTTAATCCCAATTACTTTACCCATATCTGGCGTAATCAAAAAGGTGATGTCTACAGGTTTGTTTATGAATTTGGCTTTCTTAAAAAAGAGGAAGCGCATGCGACCAAGTTCATTTTAGTGAAATGGCAGGATTATATGGCGCGATCGAATTAGTACGTTGAATTGTATCTACCCCTTGAATCTAAGGCAGTATTTGAGGTCCTAAAACAAACATCCACAGATAAAACCCTAAACTACCACCAATAACACCACTGAGAATAAAGCTTAAACGCAAACTTTTGGGTAACACATAAAACACTACATAACTGGCACAGATAAGACCTAGTAGCCCTGAAATAACAGGTACGGTTCCGTCCCATATATCTAAGTGAATAGAGATACGTACTTCATCACCCCCAAACCAATAGCCATTTGGTGAAGTGAATTCTTGGATAATGCTCATGACCAGGTTAAATACCTCGCGTAACCAAAACAGGGCCAAAAACACAGCCAACCAGTCTCCTATTTTAAGCCTTTGACGTTTAATTGACGCTCTACGCCAATAAAGGATGAGTAGTCCTAGTACGCCGGTGAGCATGGTTTGTAAGGGACCTCCGATCAATATTAATAGGATATCAATTGACCTTCCTTCCCAATAGCGTTCATGTATTACATTACTGTAATAGGTTCTTTTCTCTTTAACATCCTTTGGCCACTCCTCATAATCCTTGTCTCTATAATCCTTCATAAGAACTTTCATCTGCTTAACATCGGCATCCTCTGAATAACCTTTAGGATAATAGTTCATACTGGAGTAATGAAGTTCGGTCTCATAACCTAAATATTGGGCAACGGCAATATGGCCGTATTCATGACTTAGGGTTCCAATAACTGTGAAAAGCATGAAGGCGACAGTAAAACCTAGCCAGGCTTTGAGGTTAAAAGATGTATTCATAGATTTTATTGAAGCTTAGTGGTATTGCGTTTAATGGCATATGATTAAACTTAATTAAATTCTACAAATAAAAAACCCTGACGCTATGATCAAGGTTTTCTAATAAGTTTAATTCTGGTGGTCTTTAACCACCTGTTCGTCTCGGTACTTACAGCAAGGATCTACTGCATTATAAGCTTCGTCCGTTGCCTTGTACAATTTGGTGTCATGGCCAACAGCGGCTATCTTTTTAGAGATACTGTCCAGATTGGTCTTGCGCTCATCGTAAATAAGTTTGAGCTCATGGGTGTCCACATTCCAAACAGCAGACTTAACTCCCTTGGTGCGGATGGCTGCTTTTTCTATACGGGCCTTACACATGCCACAAACACCGTCTACCTCCAGACTGGCTTTGGCGTTTTTGTTCTGGCTATATCCTAAGCTCATAAGGCTTAGCATAAGGATGGTGATAATATGTTTCATTCTTTTATGTTGTTTAATTAATTCTATAACGTAATCCTGCGTAATAGACCGCTCCAAAGATAGGGCCATATACGAAATTGGTATCAAAATTAGGGCCAAACGGATCATCAGCACTTATGATGGGGTCCGGTTGGCGCACATTGGTGAGGTTTTCACCTCCCACATAAAGTTCAAACTTAGGCGAAAACACCTTGGTGATCTGCGCATGTAGTGTGGCCACCGTCGGCGAGAATTCCGGACGTTGAAATTCTGGAGCACTTAAACTGGTATCGGGGAAACGTTGCTCACTTATCCAGTTAAAAGTGGTATCAAATTTCCAGGGAGCATCTGCCCGTTTTCCGTCCATTTCATAGGCCAAATTGGCAAATACTCGGTGCTTAGGAACCAACGGCTTGATACGACGGCCTACCTGATAATCGGTTTGTACGTCGTAATACTTATAGGCCGTGCGTAAATCCAAACGGTTGGCCAGATTGTAGTTGAGCTCCAACTGAAAGCTGTTGGCAAAACTGGCTCCTTGCAGATTGTAAAAATTAATCTCAAAGGGGTTTTCCCAATCCACCACTACCTGATTTTGAAACTCGGTACGGTAAAAATCCAGAGTTACATCGGCCTTTCTGCCAAACAAATTAAAGCCTTGCAAATAGCTGAACCCATAATTCCAGGCAATCTCTGGATCCAATCCATAGATTTTACCACCGGAATTGAGAATATTAATTTGTCGTGAACTGGCAAATAAACTTTGGTTTTCAGCAAAAATATTAGCGCTGCGTTTACCACGGCCCACCGAGGCTCTAAAAGCGGCTTTTTCCCAAGGAGTGTAACGCATATGCAAACGCGGGGTTACAAAGAACCCTAAACGGTTGTGCTGGTCCACACGTAGACCTGCGGTCATGGTAAAATTCTCTAAAGAGTCAAAAGCGTATTCAAAAAAGCCTCCTACGGAATTATCCGTGCGCTGAAATGGTGTGGCTTCCACCTGCTCCGCATAACGGTCATACGTAAAACTTATACCCGTTTTAATCTTGTGCCTACTATCAGAGATGATGGAATTGTAGATTAAATTGGAGTAAAAGCTATTGTGGGCAATATCATAAATACGTAGCCCATAATTAGCCTTCTGTTTATGGTAGCTATAGGCCGCCTGAAATCCTAAACTCTGGTAGGTAATCTCAGGATTAACATACCCAAGTTTTAAGGAGCCTTCAATACGCTCCGTATCAATTTCACTTCCCCAGGCATTAGTGGTTAAGCGGTCGGTCGCTGGATTATAAGCAACCTGTCCACCTTGTTTATCATCTTTAAGATAACGCAGATTAAAGAAACTAACAATACCGTTTTCGGCATCTGTGTACTGCCATCGATTCATCACGTTAATCTGTTTGTACAAAGGCATGTCTAAAAATCCGTCGTTATTAACGTCGTGTTTCTTATCCAGAATATTACCATGGGCATATATGCCGGTGCTCCATTTTTCAGACAGCTGCGTATTAAAATGCGCATTTAGCTCGAAGCGTTGCATGGCATTGGCGTAGGCATTTAAAAAGAACTGACTATCTGTGGTTGGTTTGACCAACTCGGCATTGATTTGCCCTGCAATACTCTCGAAACCATTGACCACACTACCAGCTCCCTTAGTGATTTGAATGCTTTCTACCCAGGTGCCTGGAATAAAACTCATACCAAAGGCCTGAGAGGCCCCGCGCACAGCAGGAATGTTTTCTGTGGCAATTAAAATATAAGGACTGGTGAGTCCTAACATTTTAATCTGTCGTGTTCCCGTTACGGCATCGGCAAAGTTGACATCGATGGACGGATTGGTCTCAAAACTCTCAGAGAGATTACAACAAGCAGCCTTCAACAATTCTTCACTGGATACTGTAAACGTGTTCTCAGCTTTTAAGTAGGATTTCATGGTGCTCTGCTTTCTGGAAGTAACGGTGATTTCATCCAGACTGGAAGTGGCTTCCAGTACCTGTTTAATGTAAGTGTTGGAAGTAACTTCCAGTGTTACCGTTTTAAAACCTACATAAGAGATGACTAGTTGCGAATATTCCCCAGTATAGGGGATGCTAAATTTACCGTCGGCTTCCGTCATTGTGCCAACCGATGAATTCTGCCAGTAAACATTGGCTCCTGCCAGTGGTACCTCTTTACCATCAACTAGCTCCAGGATCTCACCTTTCAAAGTGTCTTGTGCCAAGACACTAAGTGGTATTAGAAATATAAATGCTATTAAGTACTTCATAGGGCCGTGGTATTTAGTAGCATGATGATGGCCATGACTATCATGATGGCGTTTTCAATAAAGGTAGCCTGAGTCATGGGCAGTTTTAATACGGTACCTAAACAGGCACATTGGGTCTGCTGCTTTTTCAATAGCGATTGTGTGACCCCGTAAGTAGTGAACCCGAGGATAATGAGTGTGAGTACTAATGCTAATTCTACTTGAAAGCGAAATAGAAATAGTAAACCTAGGCCCACCTCAATGAAGGGATAGATCCAACCATACACCGGAAGGCGTTTGGCAATGGGATCGTACATACTAAAACTGGTTGGAAAGTTTTTAAGATCTAATAGCTTAAAAAAGCTAAATACGATGTAAAACAATCCCATAAAATCCAACATAAACCCCTGGGTATTCCACGGATCTCGATTCAACAAAAAAGCCGCTGCAAAGAGGTAGCCAAATATGAGAAATAGCGGTTTTAGCTGTTGCCATTTATTGGGTGTTTCTGCAATTTCCGTGCTTTTAAATACGTTAGTTTTAACTACTTCCTCTATGGTATATTTGTTTCCAAGTGCCTCTTGAAGTTGCTTTAGAGGTACATGGCTGGACATGTGTATCACGGCTTCTGCTTGGTCCAGATCAACGGAAGCCTTAGTGATATTCTTTATGTTATTAAGGGCGTTTTCTACCTTGGTTTTGCAACCCCCACAGGTCATGCCCGATATATGATATGTGTGTGTCATTGTGTATTATTTGATTTGTAATCATTACAGGAGCCCATAGGCTCACCATCATGGATTGCGGCATCAAATCAAATACACTTCGTGAAGTTGGTACAGGTCGTCAAAGAGTTTGGGCGGGGTATAAACATCTTGCGGTACTGGTGCCTCATCCTCAATTGGGAAGATGGCCCCAAATACAGTGGCCATGGCCACCAGGAAGGTCTTGTTTATTGATTTAAAAGACTCGGTGTCTTTGACACTCAATTCGTCCTGCCCTTTAATGAGATCTACCTCGTTTTTACAGCAGCCCTCTTTTTTAGATTCGCTGGCTGGTGCTTTTTTGCCAGCGCAGCATCCTTTTGCCTCTGTAAAAATGGCTACATCTACCAAAGTATCGGCACAGTAGTGCTTCTCAATGGTTAAGGATAGTGTTGATACCAGAACCAATAAGGCCATGGCAACAGACACATATTTATGTAGCACACTAAGTTTCACATGGCAAAGGTAAACATTATGACGAATTTCGCTTAGAGTTTAAGAATTCTTAACGCTTGAGCCTATAATAGTAAAAGGCAGGTAAAAACAGAATAAGGAAGACAGGTTGTATTAAAAAACGTCGGACATTAAAAAACAAATAATAATCTTCCTGCCGTGGTTTAATGACAAAATATAAAAAGGCGCTTAATAAAACCAGATAGGCCAGCGCATAGAGCACCATGGAAAACTTGATGATTCCCTTATCTCTAAATACTACATATAAAATACCAAGGGAAAACAAGGTGTTTAATCCATAGCGCAAAGAGGTGAAGAACACCAGTTTGGCTACTTCCCGGCGCGGACTGTCAATGTAGAGATAGTCATTTTTAAAAAAGATAAGGTACGGATCGTAGAACAACTCATTTTCAAAGGCCCTGATACAAATCAGCCCTGTAAGACATAACAATGCGGTTAGGATTTTAAATGCTGGGCTCAAGTTGTTTTTGTTGTTTGGTAAAATGTTGGATCCATACCATCCATAGCAAGAACACCATACCGTAGATGATTAAAGGAAAGATGACCGTATGTAAAATATCGCGGCGCCAGGGGTAGTGGTAAAGCCCAGCGCTTAAAACGACAATTCTTAAAAGGTTAGCACAATAGATTAAAACACTTCCAGCAAGTATAAATAAGAATGTACGTTTTAAAGTGTCTGAAAAGGAGACCACAAATGCAATAAACAGAATGATGATGGAAATGGAATTGCAGCCCTCAATAACTCGTGCCACATATTTATCTCTAATGATGACTTTTAGTGAAGGTTCATTGGGGTGCGCTTCCAGAACGGTGGGATAATCTAAGGCGATCAGGATCTGCTGACTTTGCCTCCCCACAAGATTGGTAAAATAGTCTGGATAATTGATGCTACCGTCTGAATAGTCCAGATACAGTTTGTAACCAATGGTTAGCACCGAATATACCAGTACAAAACTCAAGATGAACTTTATAACCAGCCAGTATTTCTTAAAAATGTAATGCAACCAGGTTTGGGTTTAAAACGGTGTTAAAGTTAAAAATACATCAGACAAAATAGGGGTTTTTAAATACTTTTGCTCAAAATTTGAATCTATGGATTGGGCAGGACTCCAACACGACATATCCGCTATCACCGCTAATTCTGCACTAAGTAGGGAGGATAAACTATATGCTATTTGCCAGTTGCTTCAGGATAAAGTAGCATACTACGACTGGGTAGGGTTTTATTTTAAAAATGGTAACAAACACGAGCTAAAATTAGGGCCTTATGTGGGGGAACCTACCGATCATACCATTATTCCGTTTGGCAAGGGTATCTGCGGGCAAGTGGCCGAGAGTAATGAAAATTTTGTGGTACCAGATGTGCAGGCTCAAGATAACTACATTGCCTGTAGTATCACCGTCAAGGCCGAAATAGTAGTACCGCTATTTATCAACGGTGAAAATATTGGTCAAATAGATATTGACTCTAATACTCCAGATCCGTTTACAGAAGCTGATGAACGTTTTCTAGAATTCGTTTGTGCTGAAGTGGCCAAATTTGTCGATTGGAACCCTGAACAAGGCTTGGTTCTCTAATTACATACCAGTTCGTATTGCCTCTACTGGGTCTAAACGCGCCGCAGAAAAGGCGGGTATTAATCCAGCGATCAATCCAATGATGGAGGAGATAAAGAAGCCTATAAACATATTCCAGAAGGATAGCACAAATTCAAAATCGGTAGCCAGGCCATTGGCTATTAAGGTGCCAATCCAGACGAGAGCCAATCCTACAAACCCTCCAACAACAGCAAGGATCACGGCCTCAAAAAGAAATTGGAATAAGATGAAATGATTTTTGGCGCCCATTGATTTTTGGATGCCAATAAGATTGGTACGCTCCTTAACACTCACGAACATAATATTGGCAATACCAAAGCCTCCCACAAGAAGTGAGAAACCACTAATTACCCAGCCAATAAGGTTCATGGTGGCAATAATGCCATCAATAGCATCTTGCAAACCAGAGATGATGTTGATAAAAAAGGTATCGACCTCTTCTGGTTTTAAGCCGCGGCGACTGCGTAGTAAGCCTGTAATATCTGCCTTAACCTCATCAATATCAGCTCCATCACTTGGTTTTATAATAACTACAGGAGTGATGTTTCTGTTGTTTTCTCCAAAACGCGTTCTTACAAAGTTGGCTGGTAGGAAGATGGATTCGTCATTACTGTCCCCAAACAAGCCAGAACCTTCTTTTTTAACAACACCAATAACCGTAAACTTCTGGCCATAAAGGCGTACTTTCTTCCCGATGGGTTCAAGGTCTCCAAAGAGCGATTTGGCAATTTCATCTCCAATTACAACTACGGGTTTACCAGCTACGGATTCACTCTCGTTATAAAATCGTCCTTTTGAGAATTCCAATCGTTGGATGTCTTCAAACTCGCGAGATACCGCAACCGTATTAACACTTTCTACCTGCTCAGACCCATAGCGGATATTTTCGCGTCTCACAAACAGCTGGTAGGCCATATAGTCAATATCGTTTACATTACTGCCCAGGAATTTGTATTCGCTGTAGCTAATATCATCAAAAGTTTGTCGCACCCAACGCGGTACATCGGTAGGTCCAAAAGACATCCTTGCTACATACATGGTGTTGCTATCCAGGGCGCTTAGTTGTGATTTGATGTTTTTATCCAAGGAGTCCACAGCTGCCAAAACGGCGATGATACTAAAGATACCAATGGTAACGCCAAGGAGTGATAAAAAGGTTCGTAGTTTGTTGTTGCGCAAAGCGCTGAGTGCAAAATTGAAACTTTCTATAAATAGCCTAAAATAGAGTCGCATGGTTACATCATTGGTGCGGTTGTAAAGATAGACTCCTCAGCGTGGGAAAATGTTACAGAAATCTTATAATTTATAAAAATCACATGCCTGTTCTAATGGCTTCTACAGGATCTAGACGCGAGGCAGAGAAAGCCGGTATTACACCAGAAATGAGACCAATGAACATGGCTAATGAGAAGCCAAGGATCATATTACTAAAGGATAGTACAAATTTAAAGTCTCCAGCTAGTCCTGAAGCCACTAGGGTTAATACCCACACTAAGGCAAGACCAACCAGACCACCAACAACGGCAAGGATCACGGCTTCAAATAAAAACTGGAACAATACAAACTTATTTTTAGCTCCTAAGGATTTCTGGATGCCAATCAAATTGGTACGTTCTTTAACGCTAACAAACATAATGTTGGCAATACCAAAACCACCAACTAGTAATGAGAAGCCAGAGATCATCCAGCCAATGGTATTCATAACCGCTATAATACCATCAATAAACGATACAAATCCTGATATTTTCGTGATAAAGAAGTCATCCACTTCATCGGCCTTACGGCCTCGGTGTGCTCTAAATTTTTGTTTTAAAACTTCTTCTAGAGCACCGATATCAGCACCGCTCTCAGGTTTGATTAAAACAGCTCCTTTTAAACCTGTTTTTGACACGCGCTGAAATTGACGGACAAAATTAACAGGGATGATAATCTGTTCATCTGGATTGTCTCCAAGTCCAGAATCTCCAATTTTCTCATTGACTCCAATAACCGTTAGTTTTCGACCATAAACTCTAATCTGTTTACCAATCGGATTAATATTTCCAAACAGGGATTCTGCTATAGAGTATCCAAGAACCACCACGGGGGCACCGGTATCAGACTCGACTTCTGTGTAAAAGCGACCGTTGCCAATTTTAAAATTACTAATACTATATATTTCCTGTGTAGCTGGTGTTACCTGAACGTTTTCGATGCTCTCAGACTGATATCGCACGGTTTCAAAACTTCCAAACATAACATAGGCCATGGCGTCCACGTTACCGATGTTACGTCTTAGAAACTGGTAATCTGAATATTCCATTTCCGCAAAATTCTCACGCACCCAGCGTGGCACATCAGATGGACCAAATGAGAAATTAGTAACATAGATGGTATTTGTGTCAATGCCTTCAAGACCTTCTTTGATGTTGCGATCTAAAGAGTCAACTGCGGCCAGGACTGCTATAATAGAAAAGATACCAACGGTCACTCCAAGCAGGGATAAAAAGGTCCGCAGTTTGTTGTTTCTTAAGGCGTTAATCGCAAAATTAAAGCTCTCTTTAAACAGTCTTAAATATACTAGCATTTGGCCTTGCAAGTTAGAAATGTAAAAATAGGACGTTTTCAACATTCAGTTGTTACAAAATTCCAAAACAAATTATCATGTCACGTCAAATAACGCTTAACAAATCTGTATTTTTGCACTTTAATTCTCAGACCTAACACAACATGAATCAAAAACAAATCAAATCGGCACTAATTTCAGTATTTGATAAAGAGGGATTAGACGCTATTATCCATGAGCTAAAATCATTAGGGGTAACCATTTATTCGACTGGTGGTACAGAACAATACATCAAGAATCTTGGTGTTGATGTCGTGGCAGTAGAGGACATAACTTCCTATCCGTCGATTCTTGGCGGGCGTGTTAAGACCTTACACCCAAAGGTATTTGGAGGTATTCTTAACCGTCAGGACGTCAGTAGTGATGTGGCAGAGTTGGAGCAGTTTGATATTCCCCAGATCGATTTGGTAATTGTTGATTTGTATCCGTTTGAGAAGACCGTAGCATCTGACGCAAGCGAACAGGATATTATTGAAAAAATTGATATAGGGGGTATTTCTTTAATTAGAGCCGCAGCCAAAAATTATAAAGACACCATTTGTGTGGCGAGTAAAGACGATTACCAACCGTTGGTAGAGTTATTATCTTCTAAGAAAGGGGCTTCTGATCTTGAGGATAGAAAAAAATTTGCTACCAATGCGTTTAATGTGTCATCACATTATGATTCGGCTATTTTTAATTACTTCAATGCCGATCATTCCAAGGCCGTATTAAAAATCAGCGAAACCAATGGTAAGGTGTTGCGCTATGGTGAAAACCCGCACCAGAAAGGATTTTTCTTTGGAGATTTTGATGCTGTTTTTGACAAATTGCATGGGAAAGAACTGAGTTATAACAATCTATTAGATGTGGATGCTGCTGTTAATTTAATTCATGAATTTAAAGGTGAGAAGCCAACATTTGCCATATTAAAGCATAATAACGCTTGCGGTCTGGCCCAAAGGGCAACGGTTGCTGAGGCTTATAGAGATGCATTAGCTGGTGATCCCGTTTCGGCTTTTGGAGGAATCCTTATTTCCAATACTACCATTGACGTAGCGACAGCTGAAGAGATTAATAAGCTTTTTTGTGAAGTTGTAATTGCACCTGCATTTGACGAAGCTGCTCTTGAGATTTTAAAGAGTAAGAAGAATAGAATTTTATTGGTATTAAAGGAATTTGAGGTGCCAGCAACCATCGTCAGAAGTTGTTTAAATGGTGTGCTTGTTCAAGACCGCGATCATATTACAGATAGTGTTGAAGGACTTGAAACCAGAACCAATAAATCTGCAACGGATGCAGAGATTGAGGATTTAATTTTTGCCTCTAAAATTTGTAAGCATACCAAGTCTAATACCATTGTGTTGGCTAAAGGAAAACAATTGTGTGCTAGCGGTACTGGTCAGACCTCACGTGTGGATGCTTTGAACCAAGCCATTCATAAGGCAAAATCCTTTGATTTTGATTTGAATGGTGCGGTTATGGCAAGTGACGCATTCTTCCCTTTTCCTGACTGTGTGGAGATTGCTGATAACGCTGGAATTACTGCGGTAATTCAACCGGGTGGGTCCATTAAAGATCAATTAAGTATTGATTATTGTGATGCTCATGGGATGGCGATGGTATTCACCGGAACACGTCATTTTAAGCATTAAAAAATCGTGAATAATTAATTGCGAATTCGACATCTAATCTGGCATTAATTTCGTATAATTCATTACATTTACGTTGAATGCACAGCAGGTGCGCAAACCCAAATTTTAATACCGACATAGCCCATGGGATTTTTTGATTTCCTCACTGAAGAGATAGCTATCGATCTCGGAACTGCAAATACCCTAATAATTCATGATGATAAAGTAGTAGTTGACAATCCGTCAATTGTTGCCAGAGATCGTATTAGCGGTAAAATAATCGCTGTTGGTAAGGAGGCGAATTTAATGCAGGGGAAGACTCATGAGAATATTAAAACCATTCGACCTTTGAAGGATGGGGTTATTGCTGATTTTGATGCTTCTGAGCAGATGATTAGTATGTTTATTAAAAACATTCCCGCTTTAAAGAAGAAGTTTTTTAATCCAGCCTTACGAATGGTCGTGTGTATTCCTTCTGGAATTACAGAGGTGGAAATGCGTGCGGTAAAGGAATCATGTGAACGTGTGAATGGAAAGGAAGTGTATTTGATTCACGAACCTATGGCTGCTGCTATTGGTATTGGGGTGGATATTATGCAACCAAAGGGTAATATGATTGTTGATATTGGTGGTGGTACCACTGAAATTGCTGTGATTGCTCTTGGGGGTATTGTATGTGATAAGTCAGTTAAAGTAGCTGGTGATGTATTTACCAATGACATCATTTATTACATGCGCACCCAACATAACTTATATGTGGGTGATCGCACGGCTGAGAAAATTAAAATTCAAATAGGAGCTGCAACGGAAGACTTGGAGTTGCCGCCCGAGGATATGAGTGTTCAGGGTCGTGATCTATTGACAGGTAAACCAAAACAGGTATCTATTTCCTATAGAGAGATAGCCAAGGCATTGGACAAGTCTATTTTGAGAATTGAAGATTCGGTAATGGAGACCTTATCACAAACACCACCGGAATTAGCGGCAGATATTTATAATACCGGTATTTACTTAGCTGGTGGAGGCTCAATGCTACGTGGATTGGATAAGCGTTTGTCTCAAAAAACAGATCTTCCGGTATACATTGCAGAAGACCCTCTACGTGCCGTAGTTAGGGGTACAGGTATTACCTTGAAGAACTTAACTAAATACAAAAGCGTATTGATTAAATAAGCTCTCTAAATGCAGCAAATCATCAATTTTGTAATAAGAAACAAAAACTTCTTGTTGTTTTTATTACTCTTTGCTGTCTCTGTAGCCCTCACTATTCAGTCGCATTCTTACCACAGAAGTCAGTTTATCAGTTCTGCTAATAGAGTAACTGGAGGTACTTATGGGGTTTTCTCTTCGGTTAGTCAGTATTTTGGATTAAAAACTGAGAATCAACGACTTCAGGATGAGAATCAAATGCTAAGACAACAACTTTACAATCAACAAAATGCCCAACTTAGCAATGATTCGCAATTGCTCATAGATTCAGTATACAGAGTAGTGGCGGCTGAGGTTTACAAGAATAGTTATTCTGGAAACTACAATTTTATTACCATTAATAGAGGTATCAGGGATTCTATAAAGCAGGATCTGGGAGTTATAACCGATAAAGGTATTGTTGGAATCGTGGATCAATCTTCAGCCAAGTACGCTCGGGTGATTTCTATACTCAACAAGAATAGCAAAATCAATGCGCAGCTCAAGAATTCCAATCATTTTGGAACCCTAGAGTGGGATGGTGCTAGTCCAAATACGGTTCAACTGGTTGATATTTCTAAGTTCGCTACGGTAGCTGTTAATGATACTATTGTTACCGGTGGTAAGTCTGCTATTTTTCCAAAAGGAATTGGTATTGGAAGGGTGACTGAAGTCACTGATGATATTGGCGGGGATACCTATATACTAGATGTAGAGCTTTTTAATGATATGACGGACATTGGGTTTGTCTATGTTATTGAAAACAGGGATAAAAAGGAACGACTTGAATTGGAAAACCTAAGCAATGAGTAGTCAATTTTTAAAGTTTTTACTGCGATTTGTTGGGCTTGTTATGATCCAGGTTTTGATATGTAACCACATTAATTTTTTAGGGTATATCAATCCGTATGTGTATTTGGTTTTTATTCTAATTTATCCTTCTCAAAATAACCGTACTAATTTCTTATTGGCGGCGTTCTTATTAGGACTCACCGTTGATATTTTTTCAGATTCGGGGGGCATTCATGCGGCAGCGTCTGTTTTTGCGGCATTTATACGACCTGGATTTTTAAAGATGAGCTTTGGGTCCATGTATGAGCACTCGGCCATTAAATTTGGTAATGCTGAAATGGGATCGCTACTCTCTTATGTGGCATTAATGGTTATGTCTCACCATGTAGTGATGTTTGGTTTGGATTTCTTCCAATTGGCTGAATTGCTAAGCATCTTGAAGAATACCTTATTCTCGGGTGTGTTTACCATAGTATTAAGTGTTATAATAATTCTCTTATTTGATTCTAATAAATGAGAAAGTTTCTCCTCTTATTTTTAGTCGTCTTTGTTGGAGTCGTGTTTCTTGGACGCTTGTTTTACTTACAAGTCTATTCGTTTGATTCCTATAATATTATCGAGGATAATGCCATAAGGCGTGTATATGACTATCCTAAGCGAGGGTATGTATATGATAGGAATGGAAAGCTCTTGGTGGCCAATCAGCCTAGTTATGATATTATGGTTATTCCTAGAGAGGTCACGGACATGGAAGATGATCTTTTAAGCGAATTTTGCGGTCTTATCGGTATAAGCCCTGAAGAATATGAAAAGAAATTAGAAAAGGCCTATCGGTATTCACCAAGATTACCACAGGTGTTTATATCCCATTTGTCTAAGGACGATTATGCCATTCTTCAGGAGAAGATGCGAAAGTTTGATGGTTATTACATTCAGAAACGATCATTAAGATCATATCAAACAGCCATTGGGGCTAATGTACTAGGGGATATTGGCGAGGTAAATCAGCGCATTATTAACAGAGATCCTTATTATCGTCTTGGAGACTTAATTGGTAAGCAAGGGGTGGAGATTTCTTATGAAAATACACTTCGCGGGCAAAAGGGTGTCAAGTACATCCAAAAAGACCGATTTAATAAAGACATTGGACCCTACAAAGAAGGTATATATGATACCTTACCGGTGCCTGGAAAAGACATTACTATAACAATTGATGCCACACTTCAAGAGTATGGCGAATTATTAATGACCAATAAAAGGGGGGGTATCATTGCTATTGAACCCAGTTCTGGGGAAATTCTGGCGATGGTATCTGCACCGAGTTACGATCCTAATATTTTAGTTGGAAGGGAACGATCTAAAAACTTCACAAAACTTTACCGCGATTCAATAGCTAATCCATTATTTGATCGAGGGCTTCAGGCGATGTATCCTCCGGGGTCGCCGTTTAAAACCTTAAATTCACTAATAGGCTTACAAGAGGGTGTGGTTTCTGTTAGTGACCGTTTTACCTGCTCCATGGGATATCGTTATGGGAATCGTCGTATGGGCTGTCACGCGCATCATAGCCCTGTTAATATGAATCTTGGCATTTATGAGTCCTGTAATGCCTACTTTGCCAATGTTTACAGACGCATTATAGATAAATATGACACCCCTGCCAAAGGAATGGATGCCTGGCATAAACATGTTACAAGTTTTGGTCTTGGCAATTACTTAAATAATGATTTGTCTGTTGGACAACCCGGAAAAGTGCCTTCTTCCATAACCTATAACCGGGCCTATGGTGAAAACCGTTGGTATACCACTTTTACGCTGTCCAATGCTATAGGTCAGGGAGAGGTATTAGCCACACCAATTCAATTAGCAAATATGGCAGCTGCTATCGGCAATCGAGGATTCTACTATACCCCACATATCATTAAAAGTATTGAGGACGAAACCATTCCAGAGCAATTTACAACTAAAAAATACACTACTATAGATAAGCAACATTTTGAGCCTGTGATTCGAGGGATGTATGATGTGTACAATAAGGGTACGGCCAAGTGGGTTCAGGTACCAGGAATTGAAATCTGTGGAAAAACGGGAACTGCTGAAAATTTTACCCGAATTGATGGTAAAAAAGTGCAGCTGACAGACCATTCTATATTTATGGCTTTTGCACCCAAAAACAATCCTAAAATTGCACTTGCCGTTTTTGTGGAAAACGGTTACTGGGGGAGCCGATTTGCTGGAAAGATGGCCAGCTTAATGATTGAAAAACACCTAAAAGGAACCATTTCTAGAACCGATTTGGAAGACTGGGTCTTAACCCACAGTCTAGAAAATGAATATAACAAGCCCTTATCTAATGAGCCCTTTAAGATAAATGGCGAAACAGAACTACAGCTTGTTGATAAGGTTGAGGTGCCAGAACATTTAAAGTACCCTGAGAAAACTAGTGAATAGACAACTCGACAGATCATATCGTTTCGATTGGCCGATTATAGTCATCTATTTGATGTTAGTCTTCTTCGGTTGGCTTAATATAATGTCAGCATCTCATACAGGGGAAATTACCAACTTCTTTGATATGAGCCAACCCTATGGAAAGCAAGCTGTTTTTATAGTATTGGCGTTCATTCTTATTGCTATTACGTTATCGCTGGAAGCCAAGTTTTATGAACGTTTTGCCAGTATTATCTATCTTATTTCTTTATTGTCCTTGGTAGGTTTATTTCTATTTGGGAAAAATGTAAACGGAGCTACATCGTGGTATGGGATTGGCGGTATGACTCTTCAACCGAGTGAATTTGCAAAATTTGCAACAGCTCTTGCAGTTGCAAAATATATTAGTGACCTAGAAACAGATTTGACCACTATCAAGGATCAGGTACGTACGATGGTCATTATTTTATTACCGGCGTTCTTGATTTTATTGCAAAACGACGCTGGAAGTACACTTGTTTATGGAGCCTTTTTCTTTGTTTTATATAGAGAAGGGATTCAACAAATATATCTTATTGCATTAGCCACTCTCGTAGGTATTGCCGTCATAACATTAAAGTTTGGTATTCTTACAACGGTTCTAATACTTGTTGTTTTAGGTCTGATGGTAAATCTATATTTAAGAAAACGCAAACCACCAATTATTCCATCGATTGTTATTTTACTCATTAGTAGTTTATTAGCAGTTTCTGTGTCATTCTTTTATAAATCGATTCTAAAGCCCCATCAGCAGGACCGTATAAGCTTATGGTTACGATTGGAAAAGGACCCGGATAAGATCCAGCAAATGAAACAGACCATTTTATACAATTTAAATGAGTCTGAAAAGGCCATAAGCTCAGGGGGATTTAAAGGAAAAGGATATCTGGAGGGTACCAGAACTACCGGTAAATTTGTACCTGAACAGCACACCGATTACATTTTTAGTACCGTTGGAGAAGAATGGGGTTTTTTAGGTTCTTCAATTGTAGTTATCCTTTTTGTGTTATTGATTGGTAGGGTGGTTGTCCTGGCTGAATCTCAAAAAAGCCAGTTTAGTCGCGTATATGGCTACTCTGTTGCTGCTATATTTTTTATTCATTTTTTAATCAATGTAGGTATGGTAATGGGATTGATTCCCACAGTTGGAATTCCCCTGCCGTTTTTTAGCTATGGTGGGTCTGCCTTATGGGGCTTTACCATTTTGCTGTTTATTTTTGTTAAGCTGGACTCCAATAAGATCAATGAATGGTAATAAAAAAAGACCGCAATTGCGGTCTTTCATACCTGACATGTCTTCCATGTTTTTGAAAAGACACCAAAACATAGATATCACTTATTAAATACTAACCATTCTAACTTACTTTATTAAATTCTCCGAGCCTAAGCACAACAATTGCTCAGAGTTTTTTCTAATTAGTATATATAACAACCTATGAAAAAATTTACCAATTAGTGTATATCTAATATCTGGTGTCTAATTTTCTTCTCGACATAATTGTTAACTACTAACTCTATCGAGATCATTTTCTTTTTTAAGAACGTCTGTGACGTGATGTCATCATTACTGACGTAAAGATCGTATTATTAATTGATATATTTTTATTTATGTTTTAAATGAAATACATTAATAATAATTATGCAAAATAACTAGTTGAGGGAGGCAATGCTGGATTTTATGGTTTCAATTTTAGCCAAAGCGTCTGCTTCTTTCTTACGTTCTGAAGCCACTACCTGTTCTGGTGCGTTAGATACAAAGCGTTCGTTAGATAGTTTTTTCTGAACGGTTTTTAAAAAGCCTTCAGTGTATTCCAGCTCCTGCTGCAATTTTTTAATTTCCTCTTCAATATCAATAGCTCCGCCTATTGGCACAAAGTATTCATTACTTTTTACTCTAAAGGTCAGGGCTCCATCTACAGAACTTGACGTTTCTGCAATATTGGAAATGTTGCCCATTTTAGCAATAACAGAATAGTAGTCCTGAGACAGGTTCATAGAATTGATAACGGCTAATTCAATGCTGTTTTTAAAGGAGATGTTTTTCTCTTTTCGTAGTGTTCTTATATTGGACACCACCTCTTTTATGATTTCAAAATCTGAAATGAGTTGTTGGTCACTTTCATGGTGCTTTGGATATGTAGAAACTATTAGTGCATCTTCTGGTTGTCTATCGGTGATTAATTGCCAAATCTCCTCCGTGAGGAACGGCATAAAAGGATGCAGAATCTTAAGGTTTTTCTCAACTAATTGCACCACTGACTTTAGTGTTTTCTTATCAATGGGTTGTTGATATCCAGGTTTAATCATTTCCAACAGCCAAGAACAGAAATCATCCCAAATAAGCTTATACATGCTCATCAATGCGTCTGATAAACGGTACTTGCTGTAGTGGTCTTCAATTTCTTTTAGGGTAGCATTGAATCTACTTTGATACCAGCTCAGAGCAATTCTGGAAGATTCAGGTTGATCGATATCGGCGGATTCCCATCCTTTGATCAATCGAAATGCGTTCCATATTTTGTTAGCAAATGATTTACCTTGCTGACACAGATCTTCGTCAAATAATAAGTCATTTCCGGCAGCTGAACTTAACAACAGGCCAACACGTACCCCGTCGGCGCCATATTTATTAATAAGCTCTAGAGCGTCGGGAGAATTACCTAACGATTTACTCATTTTCCGACGTTGCTTATCTCTTACCAGCCCCGTTAAATATACATGTTCAAATGGTTTTTCGTCTCTAAATTCGTAACCAGCTACAATCATTCGTGCCACCCAGAAAAACAAAATATCTGGACCAGTAACCAAATCATTTGTTGGGTAGTAGTAATTGATTTCATCATTTTCAGGATGTCTGATCCCGTCAAAAACACTTATTGGCCAGAGCCAGGAGCTAAACCAAGTGTCAACCACATCAGATTCTTGACGTAGGTCTGTTAGTTTTAACTCAGAGTTACCGGTCACCTCTTTAGCTTTTTCAAGGGCAAGTTCGGCGGTTTCTGCCACTACAAAATTTTCAGTTCCTTGCCCGTAATAATAGGCTGGTATCTGTTGTCCCCACATTAGCTGTCTAGAAATATTCCAATCCCGGATGTTTTCCATCCAATGCCTGTAGGTGTTATTAAAACGTTTAGGAAACAGCTTTACGTCTTGGTCCTCTAAAACGGCTTTAATTGCTGGTTTCGCTAGTTCTGTCATGGACAGAAACCATTGATCTGAAAGCCTTGGCTCAATGATAGCTTTGGTACGTTCAGATATTCCCACTCTATTGGTATAATCTTCTATCTTAACAACCTGATTCAAAGACTCAAGTTCTTTGACAATGGCCTTTCTCACTTCAAAACGATCCTGACCTTCATAATGGAGTCCATGAGCATTCAATGTAGCGTCCTCATTAAAAATGTCAATGATCTCTAGGTTGTGTTTTTCACCTAAGACTTTATCATTTTCATCATGAGCTGGTGTTACTTTTAGGCAACCAGTACCAAATTCGAGATCTACATACTCATCTTCAATAATAGGAACTACTCGGTTTGCAATAGGCACTATAGCTCTTTTTCCTTTTAAATGTGTGTGCCTTTCATCATTTGGATTAATACATATAGCTGTATCACCTAATAAGGTCTCTGGTCTGGTAGTAGCAATGGTCAATACATCATTAGATCCTTCAATCTTATAGTTGATGTAATAAAGTTGACCTTGCTTTTCAATATAATCTACTTCTTCATCGGACAAGGTGGTTTTTGCCTGAGGATCCCAATTGACCATACGATGACCACGATAAATCAATCCCTTGTCGTAAAGCTCGACGAATACCTTAATCACCGCTTCGGACATATCTTCATCCATGGTAAACTTCGTACGGTTCCAATCGCAAGAGCAGCCTAGCTTTTTCAGTTGCTGGAGAATGACGCCGCCATAATTATCCGTCCAGTCCCAGGCATGCTTTAAAAATTCAGATCTGCTAAGGCTATTTTTGTCTATTCCTTCTTCTTTTAACTTTGCTACTACTTTAGCTTCAGTTGCAATTGAGGCATGATCAGTCCCTGGAACCCAGCATGCGTTTTTACCAATTAACCGAGCACGTCTTATTAGCACATCCTGAATAGTATTATTCAGCATATGACCCATATGAAGCACACCGGTAACGTTTGGCGGTGGTATTACTATCGTGTAGGGTTCTCTCTCATCTGGCTTAGAACTAAAAAAGTCCTGTTCCATCCAGAAATTATACCATTTTTTCTCTACGTCTTGTGCGTTGTATTTAGAAGGAATTTCCATTAAAACTGCCGATTTATCCTGTAATTGGCAAAAGTACTTATTATTCCTTTTTTGGGAAATAAATCCACAATTATTGTTAAATAAGGGGTCATACATCTAATAAATTTTGGTTAAACCCCAAAAGTGACTAGTTTTGAATTCAAATCTAATACCATAGAAAGATGAAAAATGTAATTGCAATTTTATTCGTTGGGATGCTTAGTTTAGGACTCATGGCTCAGGAAAAAGTGGCCAAAATTGAGTTTAAAACTGAGGTGATTGATTACGGAACCATTGAAAAAGGATCCAATGGAGTGCGTGTATTTGAATTTACAAACACGGGGGATGCACCCTTAATCATATCAAGTGTTCGTTCAACCTGTGGCTGTACGGTTCCAAAAAAACCAGAAGCTCCTATTATGCCAGGAGAGACAGGTGAGATTGAAGTAAAATATGATACCAATCGTGTTAATCCAATTAGAAAGACTATAACGGTTATTTCCAATGCAGACCGTTCTACCGTAGCTCTTAAAATAAAAGGTACAGTAATTGATCCTTCTAAGACTAGTGTGATGGAAAAGGAGGGGAAAAGTTCTGTAGAGCAGTAGTAAAGAAAAATTATATGTTAAAGGCCCTCAGTAAGTTGAGGGTCTTTTTTTTGGAATACATTATCGAGCCGAAATTTTACCTGTTTTTCAACCCCTTGTCGTTGTACCCTAAGACGCAAGGTTTCACCAGTTTTACCATGGAGTAATTTTATGATCTCTTGGAGCTTCATAGTATGTGTTTCGTTACCATTTATGGAAAGTAGCTCATCTCCAATTTTTAATCCGGCTATATCTGCATTAGATCCCTTTCTGATTTCAACAATATCAAAGGCAGGTTTGAGAGAATAGTGTACCACCGACGCTTCCATAAAACTAGCATCCTTAAAACTATTTCCAGTTGAAACTCCAAAATCTGAAATACGCTCTTTTTTATACTCTTTAACGACCCGCACCCCATGCTGTTCAATAATTATCCCACTATTGTTATAAGTAAATGGTTCATCAAAATAACGATTGGACTTGGCGTAAAGGACATTGTTACGGTAATCAACAAACCAATTATAGCGTTTTAATAGATTGCCAGAAATACTCCCATTACGTTCTTTATGATTTTTAACCAAACCAACACAGATGGAATCTGGATAGGCGACATTTAAATTCAGATGTGTATATTTTCCAATGGTCAAGGCGTTCATCTTAGAGCGTTTTCCATAAACTGAACCACTTAGTCCCTTACCTAAGTAATCATCGAAAAATAAATCTGGATTAGGATAAAGTGCTTTTTCTTCATTTTCAAAAAGCCATAGGGCATCACTGCTCCCCGTATCGATTAATAATTTTACCTCAGTCTTGGCATCACTGCCGTTGATATGGGCATACAAATAGGGTTTTTTTTTGTGAAGGCTAATTGGAATTTGTTCCCACTTTTTAGAAAGATTCAGTTTTGAGTTGTTTTTATGGAGTCTAATGTATTTGGAAGAATAATTAATCTCTACCAAGAAATCTTTAAAAAGGTCATAACCAATGATACCATGTACCGGTACTCCTAATCGCGGCGTGAAATTCAAGTTCTTATCAAATATCCCGAATATGCTTTGATTGGAATTAACCGCATTACCAATTCGTAAACGATTTCCCTCTGATTTGATGGCTTTGGTAGACCCTTTGTCTCCAAGTCCTCGAAGTTGAAGTATTTCAGAATTATTGAACGTTAACGAATCGGAATTACCAATATCAAATAAGATGACCTTACTCACCCCAGTATCTATTATAAATGATAATTCTACACCATTTAATTCTACGGGGACAACTATGAGGTTATTCAAAAGTTGAAACCTTATTTTTTTACTGCTGTCATTTTTCAGTTGAAAGTTTGATTGGCCATAAAACACAACAGTAAATAGCAACAGTACAATATGTGCTATTCGTTTTTGCAATTGATTTAGTTATATGAGTATCATTAAGATACGAAACTTAATGCATTGTCATTTTTTTAGAGATATTTTTTAATTAAACTTTAAGATTTTTCGGAACTTTGTTCACTCTTAAAGTAGATTTAAAAATGCCAAAGATTTCTTTAAAAGGGCATAACATGCCGGCCTCACCAATTAGAAAATTGGTACCCTTTGCAGAAAATGCTGTGCAGCAGGGAAAATCAGTTTATTATTTGAATATTGGACAACCAGATATCAAGACCCCTCAGGTTGCATTAGACGCTATAAAACAAGCTGATATTGACGTGCTTGCCTATAGTAGATCTGAAGGTTCTGAGACCTACAGATCTAAGATTGCTCAGTATTATGATAAAAATAATATTAGTGTAAATGCGGATGAGATTGTAGTAACAACTGGCGGCAGTGAAGCATTATTATTCACCTTTGGAAGTATTATGGATGCTGGAGATGAGGTTATTATCCCAGAGCCATTCTATGCCAATTACAATGGATTTTCAACAGCGTCGGGCGTGAATGTTGTTCCAGTGGTGTCTAAAATTGAAGATAACTTTGCCTTACCCCCAATTGAGGATTTTGAAGCATTGATTACCGAAAAAACGAAGGCTATATTAATCTGTAACCCTGGTAACCCTACAGGTTATTTATATTCTCGTGAGGAGATAGAGAAACTTTCAAAACTGGTCTTAAAACACGATTTATTTTTAATTGCAGATGAAGTTTATCGCGAGTTTACATACGATGGCCTGGAGCATCATTCAGTGCTTGATTTCCCTGAACTGAAAGAACATGCGATTGTTATCGATTCGGTATCCAAACGCTACAGTATGTGTGGAGCGCGTATTGGATATTTGGTTTCTAGAAATACAGCAGTAATTGGAACGGCATTAAAATTTGCGCAAGCACGACTAAGTCCTCCAACATTGGCTCAAATTGCTGGTGAGGCAGCTTTAGATACACCAGATTCTTATTTTGATGAGGTTAAGGAAGAGTATGTTCACCGACGTAATCTCTTAATCAAGGAATTGGAATCAATAGAAGGAGTGAAAATTGGTAAACCTAGTGGTGCCTTTTATTGTGTTACTGAATTGCCAATAAAGAATGCTGAGAATTTTGCCCAATGGTTGCTAGAGTCGTTTGATGTTGATGGGGAAACTGTTATGGTAGCTCCAGCAGCAGGATTTTACTCCACTCCAGAAATGGGATTGAACCAAATAAGGATTGCATACGTATTAAAAGAAGAAAGTCTTAAGAAAGCCGTAAATATAATTAAAGAAGGTCTTAAGGTTTACAGCGATTAGATGACCGTACAACATAACACTTCCTTAAAACCCTTTAATACCTTTGGTATTGACGCCTCGGCCAAATCCTATCTTGATGTCAGGTCACTTGGGGATTTAAAATTTGCATTAACTGAATACAAGGATGAGGATGTTTTTGTCTTGGGCGGCGGAAGCAACATGTTACTCCGCTCCGATATTGATAAACCGGTTCTTCATTTGAATTTAAAGGGTATTGAAACTTTAAAAAATGAAAATGGAAAAGTGCTGGTTAAGGCCATGGCAGGTGAAAACTGGCATGATTTTGTTCTGTGGTGTATAGATCACAATTATGGTGGATTGGAGAATTTGTCACTCA
Source organism: Winogradskyella aurantiaca (assembly GCF_003362725.1). GTDB lineage: Bacteria > Bacteroidota > Bacteroidia > Flavobacteriales > Flavobacteriaceae > Winogradskyella_A > Winogradskyella_A aurantiaca. Next base: position 47,267 of record NZ_QKTV01000004.1, on the reverse strand, counting down.
TACCAGGTAATGTGGGTACGGCACCAATCCAGAATATTGGAGCTTATGGAGTAGAGTTGAAAGATCATTTTTTCTCATGTGAGGTCTGTGATATTAAAACTCAAGAATTTGCGACGTTTTATCTAAACGACTGTAATTTTAACTATCGAGAGTCGGTTTTCAAAAATCAAGAAAAAGGCAAATTCATAATTACGAGTGTCGTTTTTGAACTGACTACTAATGAGCATGAAATTAAAACAGACTACGGGGCTATTAAAAACCAATTGGAAGCAGAAAATATTTCTTCTCCAACCATTAGAGACGTATCAAATGCAGTTATTACCATCAGGAAAAGCAAGTTGCCTGATCCCAAAGAAATAGGAAATAGTGGGTCTTTTTTTAAAAATCCTGTAATTTCTCAAGAGCACTATTTAGAGCTACAGGAGCAATTCCCGAAAATTCCAGGATATAAGGTCTCGGATTCAGCAATAAAAGTCCCGGCAGGTTGGCTAATTGAAACATCAGGATTTAAGGGCAAGCGTTTTAATAATTATGGAGTACATGAACACCAGGCCTTGGTTTTAGTTAATTATGGTGGTGCCGATGGGGATGAGATTTACAATTTGGCGGTTTTAATTCAGAAGACTGTTTCAAGACTGTTTGACATTAATCTGATCATGGAGGTTAATGTAATTTAAAAAGGCCACAATAGTTTGTGACCTTTACAGTTTAGAATAAAACTATTTGCTATTAATCAATCATTCCAATTTTTATTCTAACGTCTAAAAATTATGTTTAACAAATTTGAAAACACATTTTCTATATTTACGAAGCCAAAGTGTTTTTGGATTTCGAAAGGATAATCAATGACAAACATCGAACAGAGAATCATCTCATATTTGCAGCAAGGCGATAAAAGAGCGCTTAATTTGCTTTACGAGAACTATTCTGGTAGTTTGTTTGGTGTTATTTTAAAGGTAACTAGTAATCAAGAATTAGCAGAAGATGCCCTGCAGGAAACCTTTGTGAAAGTATGGAAGAATGCCTCGAAGTACGATCCTAAAAAGGCCAAATTATTTACATGGTTGTACAGGATAGCACGAAATACGGCAATAGATAAATTACGAAGTTACAACAATAGGCATCACAAGGAAGTCCAAATCGATAAATCGGACGTATATATCTTACCTACTATGAATATTAATCAAGATGTTATGGATATAAAAAAGCATCTTGAGACACTTGACGAGAAGTACCAGATTGTTATTAAAGCCTTGTATTTTGAGGGCTTAACACAACAAGAAGCGAGCGAGGAATTAGAAATTCCATTGGGTACGGTTAAGTCAAGACTTAAAATTGGATTGAGAGAATTAAAAAAAATCTACGATCCTTAAACATGGTTTGAAATGAAAAAAGAAGTACAAGAATTTTTAAAGTCGGATATGCTGCAACGCTATGTGATTGGCGATCTTTCTTCAAGAGAGTCCATGGCGGTAGAGCAGTTTATAGGTACATATGAGGAAGTGGCTGAGGCCTATGAAAAGCTTCAAGATAATCTTGAGGTTTTAGCTAATTTTGAAGCCGTAAATCCTCCGAAAGACCTATTTGCAAAAATCGAATCTCAACTGGACGATTCTAAGGTAATTAGTTTGAAACGCCGTTCTTCGAGGATGACATGGATTAGTGTGGCTGCTAGTGTCTCTGCGCTAATATTTGCTGTGACCAGTGTTTTACTCTATCAGCAAAATAGACAATTGAATTCTGAAAACAATGTGGTGGTTGAGGAGATATTCGACCTGAGACAGGATATTGAGAACAACAATAATAAACTGAATCAATTGGCAGAAGAATTGTCTAAACTTAATGATCCTGACTCTAAGAAATATGTTCTTACAGGTAATGAACGTGCTAAGAATCTAAAGACGGTTGCCTATATCAATCCTGTAGAAAAGACATCAATGATAGATGTCATAACCTTGCCACAACTTCCTGAAGAGCAATACTATCAGATGTGGGCTGAGTTTCAGGATAAAATGGTTAATATAGGAGTGTTAGACGCCTCTGAGCGAAAACTAAGACCAATACCATACATGGAGAATGCTGTGGCATTAAGTATTACTATTGAGAATAAAAATGGCGAATCTAAGTCTGAAGATAATCAGGTAGCAGAAATCTCTTTAAAGAACAATAAATAACAAGTGTTTCATAACACTAAAAAAGCCACCTTTTTGGTGGCTTTTTTTATTCACTTTTATCAAAGAGTGATTTATGAATAATTCCAGCTACAATAGCCCCAGCTATTGGTGCTGCCCAGAATAACCAAAGCTGCGATACAAAACCGCCGCCTGCAATGATAGCCTGACTTGTGGATCTGGCTGGGTTTACGGAGGTATTGGTAATTGGAATACTGATAAGGTGAATTAAGGTAAGCCCCAAACCAATGGCTATAGGTGCAAATCCTTTAGGTGCTCTTTCATTGGTGCTTCCTAAAATTATTAGTAAGAAAAACATGGTCAGTACAAATTCAGCGATAAGGGCGGCAGTCATTGAATAACCGCCAGGTGAAAGATCGCCATATCCATTAGCAGCGAATGCTCCAGCGGCACCATTGTCAATGGCAAATCCTGCAGATCCCGATGCAATCACATAAAGTACACCTCCTGCAACAAAGGCTCCTACCAATTGAGCAATAATGTAGCCAACTAAATCTTTTGCTTCAAACTTACCACCAGCCCAAAGTCCAAAACTTACAGCAGGATTAAAATGCCCCCCAGAGATATGTCCAACAGCATAAGCCATTGTTAAAACGGTTAGACCAAATGCAAGTGCTACACCTGCAAATCCAATTCCTAAATCGGGAACGCCAGCGGCGTATAAGGCAGACCCACATCCACCAAAAACAAGCCAAAAGGTGCCAAAGAACTCGGCAAATAATTTCTTCATATTGATATTTTAATAGTTAGTTAATGAGATCTGTTTTCCAACGATTCTTGCAGCTATATGGCTGTATTTAAATCCTTGAAAAGCATTATCTTTGCATTAAATTTAATTATTAAAAATTACAACATGAAACTTTTTCTATTGACGCTCTTGCTTTTAGGTTTGGCTTTTGCTGGAATTGCAATTAAAATTTGGGCTAAAAAAGATGGAAAGTTTGCCGGTACATGTGCCAGTCAAAACCCCTATTTAAATCAAGAGGGTGAAGCTTGTGGCTTTTGTGGAAAAACTCCGGATCAATTTGACAGTTGTAAAGAATCACAACATACAGAGGCTTAATGCCCTGGCTTTCTATTGTATTTTGGGTTTTTGTTGGAGTCGTCGTCTGTCAGATGGCCTTCTTTCTAGTTTTTTTACTGTATTATGCTTTAAAAAACACTTCTGATCTAAAGCCTGGGAACACCTTACCTCTTTCTGTTATAGTATGTGCAAAAAATGAAGCTCAAAATTTAAAGACCAATATTCCGCTGCTTCTTGAGCAATCATATCAAAACTTTGAATTGATATTGGTCAACGATAGCTCCTCTGATGAGACCTTAGCTATTATGGAGGGTTTTGCAGATATAAACCCTAATGTAAAAGTGGTTAATGTTGAAAACGTAGAATCTTTCTGGGGTAACAAAAAGTATGCATTAACACTGGGAATTAAAGCGGCTACAAAGTCTTATTTAGTGTTTACAGATGCAGATTGTAAACCAACATCTAATCGATGGTTAAGCCATATATCGGGATCATTTTCTAAAACTAAGCGTATCGTTTTGGGTTACGGTTCGTACCAGCGTTACAAAGGATCACTTATTAATGCCTTGATTAGATTTGAAACTTTACTTACGGCTATTCAATATTTTTCATATGCCAGAATAGGTTTGCCTTATATGGGAGTTGGACGAAATCTAGCCTATCATAGAGATGTATTTTTCGAGAATTCAGGTTATATGAAACATATGGATATTATGTCTGGAGATGATGACTTGTTTGTTAATAGTGTGGCGACCAGAACAAATGTTGCAATTATAGATCATCCCGATAGTATCACAGTTTCTAAGCCAAAAAATAATTGGAAGGAATGGATTGCGCAAAAAAGGCGACATGTTTCTACAGCCTCCTATTATAAACCAATACATCAATTAGTATTGGGAATGTTCTATACATCTCAATTGATGTTTATTTTACTCTCAGTGCTTCTTTTATCCTTCTTATTTAGGTGGGAAATTGTATTGACTTTAATATTATTTCGATTTTGTCTTTCAATTTTGACCTACGTCAAGAGCGCAAGCAAGCTCAATGAACATGGAATCACTTTTTTATTACCAGTTCTTGAGGTAACTCTTATTATTTCTCAATTTTTTATCTTTATTGCTAATCTTATTTCTAAACCAAAACATTGGAACTAAAAGAGGCGATTTTATTGGCCAAGTCAAATAACCAATTGGCTTTTAATTTTTTGCTTGATACGTTTTGGAATGATGTTTATGGGTTTCAACTCCAACGAACCCAAAACGAAAATGATGCGGAAGATATTACAATACAATCATTCTCAAGAGCTTTTGATAAAATAGACACGTACAATGAGGATTATAGTTTTAAAACATGGCTAATCAGTATTTCAAAAAACTTACATATCGATCTTATTAGAAAACGGAAATCGTCTTTAAGTGAAACTGTTAATAATGTTGAAGACCATATTCATGAAATTGTGGATGAGTCACCGTCGCCGGAGGATAATTTGATAAAAAAACAAAATCTTGCCAATTTATTAATTCAAATAAAAAAACTTAAACCCCATTATCAAAAGGTAATTCACCTTAGGTATTTCCAGGAGATGAGTTATAAAGAAATGGCCAAAGAGTTGGATGAGCCTATTAATAACATAAAAGTAAAGCTCTTAAGGGCGAAAAAACTCTTGGCAGAAATTATACGTCATACCAATGATTTCAGTTCTTAGGAGGTTAGGTCCTGGGCTATTATTTGCAGGTGCTGCCATTGGGGTATCCCATCTGGTACAATCTACTAGGGCTGGAGCAGAATATGGACTTGGGTTAGTATGGGCACTTCTTATTGTCAATCTTTTTAAGTATCCATTTTTCGAATTTGGTCCTCGATATGCAGGCGCTACTGGAGAGAGTTTGTTGGACGGCTATCGAAAACTGGGTAAACCCTATTTACTCTTGTATTTTATTCTATCACTGGGGACTATGTTTACGATACAGACCGCGGTTACCATCGTAACTGCTGGGATTGCGGACTCTTTATTTGGAAGTATTAATTTCCTCAATCTAAATAGTATGGGTTTCAGTGGTGTTGAAATTTGGACTGTTATTATTCTTTTAGTGTGTTGTGTTATTTTGGTGATTGGAAAGTACAAGGCCTTAGATAGATTAATAAAGATTCTGATTATTCTTTTGGCATTAAGTACACTAACAGCAGTGGTGGTATTAAACACCAAATCTAATTCAACCCTAGAATTAGAGTTTTTTTGGCCAGTATCTCAGACCGATCTCGTATTTCTGATTGCATTCATGGGATGGATGCCCGCACCTATTGATGTGTCAGTATTTCACTCTCTTTGGGTAGAAGAACAAACTGAAAACTCAAATAGTTTCAAGATAAAAGAGGCGCTGTTTGATTTTAATATTGGCTATATAGCAACAGTTGGAATTGGTATTTTGTTTGTAATTCTTGGAGCTCTTGTCTTGTACAATTCTGGAGAAACCTTTGGTGCGGGAGCAGCAGAGTTTGCAAGTCAACTAGTTGGATTGTATACAAGTGCTCTTGGTGAATGGTCAGCTGTTATAATTGGAGTAGCTGCTTTATCTGCCATGTGGAGCACTACTATTACAACGCTGGATGCCTCTCCAAGGGCCATGGCCAAAAGTGTACAATTGTTATTCGGTAATTCGATTTTTTCTAGTTATTATTTGTGGTTAATTATACTCACCTGCGGAACCATAATGGTTTTTTTATTTCTTGCATCAGAGATGGCGCTTCTTGTTAAGGTTGCTACAGTCCTGTCTTTTATCACAGCACCTGTTTATGCCATATTAAATTTTTGGTTAATCACAAGTAAATATACCCCAGTTGAGCACCGGCCTGGCACTTATTTGAAACTGTTAAGTTGGGCTGGAATTTTATTCTTGATAATCTTTGGTATCTGGTTTTTAGTATCGTAATCTTCTGACGAATACTTTGTATCTTTGTTGGCTGAAAAAGAAAGCATGGAAGCAAGGTCTAAATCTAATGTTTTACCAGAAAGAAAACCCAAATGGTTACGGGTAAAACTGCCAACAGGTAAGAAGTATACCGAGTTACGTAGCTTAGTAGATAAGTACAAGCTTAATACAATTTGCACCTCTGGTAGCTGCCCAAATATGGGAGAATGTTGGGGTGAAGGTACCGCTACGTTTATGATCCTCGGTAATATTTGTACACGAAGTTGTGGTTTTTGTGGTGTTAAGACAGGTCGTCCTGAAGCAGTAGATTGGGACGAACCTGAAAAAGTAGCCCGTTCTATTAAGATCATGAAAATTAAGCATGCTGTGTTAACCAGTGTCGACCGGGACGATCTGAAAGATATGGGAAGTATTATGTGGGCAGAGACGGTCAAAGCCGTAAGACGTATGAATCCGGAAACTACCCTTGAGACTTTGATACCGGATTTTCAAGGTATTGAAAGACATGTTGATAGAATTATTGAAGTTGCACCAGAAGTAGTTTCACATAATATAGAGACGGTTAAAAGACTCACAAGAGAAGTTAGAATTCAGGCAAAATACGATCGTAGTATGGGGGTTTTGAAATATTTAAAATCTCAAGGCCAACGAAGAACCAAATCTGGAATAATGCTGGGATTGGGTGAGGCTAGAGAAGAGGTGATTCAGACCCTTCATGATTTACGCGAGAACGATGTGGATGTTGTTACAATTGGTCAGTATCTACAACCAAGTAAAAAACATCTTCCAGTACAAAGATTTATTAATCCTGAAGAATTCAAGGAATATGAAGAAATTGGGTTGGAATTAGGTTTTAGACATGTGGAAAGTAGTGCCTTAGTCAGGTCTTCATATAAAGCACAAAAACATATCAATTAATGATAAATGTTGGTATCAATGGCTTTGGACGCATCGGGAGACGTGTTTTTAGATTAGCCATTTCCCATCCGGATATCAATATTGTTGCCATAAATGACGTGGCGGATGTTAGAACATTAGGACATCTTCTCAAGTACGATAGTATTCATGGTCGCTTAGAGTCATCAATTAACATTAAAGACAATACTCTTATTGTTGATGGAAAGGTTATTCCATTTTTAAATGCCAGGCATCCGGAATCAATTCCTTGGGGAGATTACAAAGTTGATATTGTTGTTGAGTCTTCTGGAAAATTTAAGAAGAAAATGGACCTAAAGGGTCATTTAAAAAAAGGGGTAAAGCATGTAGTTTTAAGCGTTCCTCCAACAGAAGACAGTATTAAAACTATTGTTCTTGGTGTTAATGATAAAACCGTAACATCTGAGGACGTCATTGTCTCCAATGCATCATGTACTACCAATAATGCTGCACCAATGATGGACTTGATGCATCGCAATTTTGGAATAAAAGAAGCATACATTACAACTGTACATTCGTATACTACAGATCAGAGTCTTCACGATGTTCCTCATGCAGATTTGCGCAGGGCTCGTGCTGCTGGACAATCGATAGTTCCAACTACAACTGGGGCGGCTAAGGCCTTGACAAAGATATTTCCAGAATTGTCAACAGTGATTGGGGGCTGTGGTATTCGCGTGCCTGTTCCAAATGGTTCTTTAACGGATATGACTATTAATGTTAAAAAACCAACATCTATAGAAGAAGTTAATGCCGTATTTAAAAAAGCGTCAGAGGAAGAATTCAAAGGAATTATTGAATTTACTGAAGATCCCATTGTATCAGTTGATATTATTGGAAATGGGCATTCCTGCATATTCGATTCTTTAATGACTTCAGTCATTGGTAATATGGTAAAGATCATAGGATGGTATGATAACGAAACCGGATATAGTTCACGAATTTTACAATTAATTTGCAATTTGTCGGAAAAAAAGTGACTTTTATCGAATAAATATCTATATTTGTTCTATAAAATCTGCTGAGATGTCCCAAATCAGGCTGACGTTATTTGTATTACTTTTTACTTGGCAACTCCCATTATTAGCACAAGGTGGTTATAATGAGGAGGAAGATAAGGTTTCCATGAATGTTCAAAATTTGATTGAACAGGCCAGGCTTGAAAGCGACCGAGGTGATTATTTTCCAGCTAAAGATCATTTAGAAAAAGCGCTTCAATTGGCTCAATCAATTGACGATCAGAAGACGCAAGGCGTGATTTTTACCAAACTTGCCAAAATTGAATTTTTGGTTGAGGAGCCCAAACAGGCGATATTCTCTCTCCAAAAAGCACAAGAAATCCAGCGGGAGATTGAGGATTATGCAAATCTTGCCCTTACATATAATATAAGAGGTTATATCAGTAGCAGCATGGGTGAGCACAGTATTGCTCTCGAATACTTTCAATCTGCTCATACAAAATTTGAGGAAGAGGGTTTGGATCAATATATTCCAGAGGTACTACTAAATGAGGCTAAAGTTTACATGAAACTGAAGCAGTATGACGAGGCCAAATCTAAATTAGAATCATCTATTTTGTTGGCAAAACGCCATAACGAAACAAGAGTATTAAGCAATGCACTTATACAAAATGGTAAAGTTAATTGTGCTCTAGGGAATCTTCAAATGGCCTTAACTCTTGTTGAAGAGGGTATGGATATAGCATCCAATAGTGATATGGTTGGTACTTTAAATGAAGGTTACTTGGCACTCAGTAAGATTTACCAGAAACTTGAGGATTATAAATCCTCAAATGTCTATCTAAATAAACACCTGAGGTTATCAGATTCTATTCTTGATATTAGACGCGATAATTTGTCACCGGAGAAAAGAGCACAATATGTTAATCAATATAGAAATGCTGAAAATGAGGAGTTAAAAGATCAGATCGATGAGGCTGAGGCCGAAAGCAATTTATCAAGAATTACCACAATTTTGAGTATTTCTTTAATTACAATTTTATCGCTTCTAACATTGTCTTTATACAAGAATAACAACATTCGGTTGAAGACCAATAACATGCTTCATAAGAAAAATGATGAATTGATTGTGGCCAAGGAAAAAGCTGAATTAGCCTCTAAGACAAAAGCTAATTTCTTGTCAACTGTAACTCACGAGTTAAGAACACCGCTTTATGCAGTTACTGGTCTAACAAATATGTTACTTGAAGAAAATCCAAAGCAGCATCAGGTCCCACATTTAAAGTCGTTGAAATTTTCTGGAGACTATTTGTTGACGTTTATTAATGATATTCTTCAAATTAATAAGATTGAGGCCAATAAAGTGGAGTTGGATCCGGAACATTTCAATTTACATAAGAAGATAGAAAATGTTATTTCGGCTTTAAGTAATTCAGCCCATGATAACAATAGTGTCATTCATTACGAATACGAAAAAGGGATCCCCGAAACCTTTGATGGGGATCAATTAAAAATATCCCAAATTTTAATTAACCTGCTTGGCAATGCCATTAAATTCACCAAAGATGGCGACATCTGGGTTCGTGTTAAGAAAGTAAATCAAAATCAAAACGATTACGTTCTTAAATTCGAAGTGGAGGATAATGGTATCGGTATTTCCAAAGAAAAACAAGAACATATGTTCGATAGTTTTTCTCAAGGATCTGTTCAAATCAACCGAAAATATGGTGGCACTGGCTTAGGTCTATCCATTGTAAAAGGGTTGGTAGAAATTCTCAAAGGAAAAGTATATCTCACTAGTGAACTGGGAAAAGGTACTACTTTCTTTTTTGAAATTCCTTTAACCTATTCAGAACCTAAGGAAAAACCAAAAGTTAGTGAGGAATCAAAAAAACTACAAGCCTTGGATTTAAGTAACATTAAAATTTTGGTTGTTGAGGACAACAAAATCAATCAAATGATTACCAAAAAGATTCTCAACAAAATGGGTCTGCACTGTGATATAGTTGATAACGGTGAGGCAGCTGTAGATAAGGTTAAAGAAGTATCCTATAGCGTTGTGTTAATGGACATTCACATGCCAGGAATTAGTGGATTGGAAGCAACAAAAATTATTAGAAGCTTCGATAAGGAGCTAACTATTTTTGCCTTAACTGCCGTAACTCTGGAGGATAAAATGCATGAATTTGATGAAGCTGGATTTGATGATATCATATCCAAACCTTTTAGGCAAGAAGACTTCGAGAAGAAGCTGTATGGCGCTTTGAGTGGCCAAGAAAATGTCACTGCCTAATTCAATTCTTAGTAAAATTCAAAACAAGGTTTTTAAACCTATTGGGATCGTCCAGGACAAATTCGATGGGCAAGTACCACAGATTTGAGTTTAATTCCTTAGCTTCAGATAACCTTACAAAGTCTTTTTCTGTAGTTATTATTAATGATTCTTTTGAAAGATCAATTACTTCTTCCGGCGAAAAGGTATGGTGATCTGGAAATGATAAATGTTTAAATACTAACCCTTCCTCCTTTAAAAATTGGATAAGCGGATCTGGATAAGCAATTCCAGTGACCAAGGTGAAGCTTTTTAGTTCACTAAGGGCCATTTGTTCGTTGTGGTTAAATACTGTTTGAGAGTAGGTAATGGAACTAAAGAAAACCGATTGATTGGGTAAAAGTTTTAATTTCTGTGTAATTATTTTTTTTTCTTTTTGACCTAGTCCTCCTGGGCATTTGGTTATTATAATAATATCAGCGCGTTTAGAACCAGATTTGGGCTCACGTAAGTTTCCAGTAGGTAATACAATATCCTCAAAGAATGGTTGCTGATAGGAGGTAAGCAAAATATTGAATCCCGCCTTAACATATCGATGTTGATAAGCATCATCTAACAATATGCAATTAGGTGGGGTGTCCAAAGCCAATAATCTATCAATTCCTTCAACGCGTTTTTCGGCCACGGCGATACTTAGGCTGTCAAATTTTCTATAAAATTGAAAAGGTTCATCTCCAATATCTAAAACAGAACTTTTGGAATCAGCCAAAATAAAACCCTTAGTATCGCGCTTATAACCCCTACTCAATATTGCTAATTCATGATTCTCATATAATAATCGAACGAGATATTCGATCATTGGGGTTTTTCCAGTGCCCCCCGTGCTCAGGTTTCCGACACAAATAATCGGGATATTGTAAGCTTTTGATTTTAATAAGCCTTTATCGAAAAGGATGTTACGAGTCCAGGTAACCAGAAAGTAGATTGGGACCAAAGGGAACAATAATATCCTTATGAATTTCATTAGTACGAAAATATGCTATTTTTGATACAAATGTCAATTTATGCAGATCCGAGAAGTAATTCAGATTCTGGAAGAACTTGCCCCTTTAAAATATGCCGAAGATTTTGATAATGTGGGCCTTTTGGTCGGTGATAAAGAAGCTGAGGTCAAAGGTGTTCTTGTAACCTTAGATACCATTGAAGCCGTTGTGGATGAAGCTGTGGAAGCAGGGTGCAATTTAATTGTGAGTTTTCATCCCATAATATTCAAAGGGCTTAAATCCTTAACCGGTGGCAACTATGTGGAACGCACAGTTGTAAAGGCTATAAAAAACGATATTGCAATTTTTGCCATTCATACAGCTTTAGACAATTCTTTTAAGGGAGTGAATGACATTATATGTAACAAGCTTGGGTTGCTTAATAAGCAGATATTAATACCACAAAAGAATTCAATCAAAAAGTTGCTCACCTATGTGCCTGAATCTTCAGCTAATCATTTGAGAGAGGCTCTTTTTAGTGCGGGAGCCGGTGGAATTGGAAACTACGATGATTGCAGTTTCAATTATAAAGGTGTGGGAACCTTTAAAGGAAATAAAGATTCCAATCCTGTCTTAGGTGAAAGAGGGAAGGTTCAAGAAGAGCCTGAGATTGCCATTTCCGTAACTTTCACCAAACATCTTGAGAGTAAAGTTTTAAAAGCAATGTTTAAAGCGCACCCATATGAAGAGGTGGCCTACGAGATCATAACTCTAGACAATTCTCATCAACATATTGGAATGGGTATGATAGGAAATCTTACAGAGGCGATGAATGAGAAGGGCTTTTTAGAATTTGTAAAGAACACTATGAACTGTGGAGTTGTAAGACACAGTCAATTACTTAAAAAATCAGTTTCTAGAGTTGCAGTTTTAGGTGGTTCAGGAAGCTTTGCAATTGAGGCTGCTATAGCTCAAGGAGCTGATGTATTTATAAGTTCAGATTTTAAATACCATGACTTTTTTAGAGCCGAGGGGAAAATAGTTATTGCTGATATTGGACACTATGAAAGCGAGCAGTTTACAAAATCCTTTTTAACTGACTATCTCTCAAAAAAAATTACTAATTTTGCACCTGCCTTGTCGGAAGGCAAGATCATATTATCGAAAACCAATACAAATCCGGTTAATTATCTTTAGATTATGGCAAAAAAAGCTGAAGCTTCTGTAGAGGATAGATTAAGAGCATTATACGATTTACAACTAATTGATTCCAGAGTTGATGAAATTAGAAATGTTCGTGGGGAACTACCTTTAGAAGTAAGAGATTTAGAAGATGAAGTTGAAGGTTTAAACACCAGAATTGATAAGCTTAATGAGAACCTTGACATGATCGAGGAAGAAATCAAGTCAAGAAAGAACTTAATAGAAGAGTCCAACGCTTTAATCAAGAAGTATACGGAGCAGCAAAAAAATGTTCGCAACAATAGAGAGTACAACTCATTAAGTAAAGAGATTGAGTATCAAGAGTTAGAAATTCAACTTGCTGAGAAACATATAAAAGAATTTAAGGCTCAGATTGAACAGAAGAAAGAGGTTATGTCTGAGACTAAAGATAAACTTAAGGAGCGTAACAACCACTTAAAGAATAAAAAGAGTGAGTTGGATGAAATCCTTAAAGAAACAGAAAAAGAGGAAAAGGCCCTTTTAGAGAAATCTGATGAATTTCAGACCAAGATAGAGGAGCGCCTTGTCAAGGCCTATAAGCGTATAAGAAATAATGTTAAAAATGGTTTAGCGGTAGTACCAGTTGAACGTGGTGCTTCTGGTGGATCCTTCTTTACTATTCCACCCCAAGTGCAAGTTGAAATAGCCTCACGTAAAAAAGTTATTACTGATGAGCACAGTGGAAGAATTCTTGTAGATGCAGAATTAGCCCAAGAAGAAAAGGAAAAAATGCAAAAACTTTTTGCCAAGCTAAATTAAGATTGGCATTTAGTTGATTAAATTTTATAGGGATTAATCAAAAAAAGCGCTTCCAATTGGAAGCGCTTTTTGTATGGTATAAGGTATTGGGTTTTTTTAGTTGTCTCCAGTAGTATCCTCATTAGAAGTGTCTGGCAGTGTTGCAGGTACTTCAACATCATTTGAATCTAATGCTTTCGAATCTATGACTTCACCGGCTCCCTGAATGGTAACATTAGATAATAAGATTAAAGCGATTAGCAGTGTAGCTAATACCCAGGTACTTTTATCTAAAAAGTCACCCGTTTGCTTAACTCCACCAATTTGTTGGTTGCCGCCACCACCAAAAGATGAGGAAAGACCTCCACCTTTAGGATTCTGTACCATTATGACTACAACCAGAAAAAAGGCTACTAAAACTATCAATATTAAAAATATGGTAAACTTTGTCATTGTATTTATGAGTTGCGCAGTTGAATTGCTTCTACTGCTTTAATTTGGTCTGCAAAGAAACTACTTTTTTCTGGATATTTCAAACTTAAAATCCTATACGATTGAATGGCTTTATTGTAGTTTTTTTGCTCTAGATATATACGAGCTAAGGTCTCTGTCATTAGGCCTTCATCCTTCCATAAATTCTCTTGAGTAACTATCAATGTTGGCTGTTCCTCTTTAGGAACAATCTTCGGGTTGTCTTCTATAAACTTATCTATCAGATCAAGTTTGGATGTAATTGGTGGTACGGATGTGTCATTGGAAGTTTCATTGCCTCGGTCAATTGGTTTGAAATCAGTAATCTTAAGCCATTCAGCGAAGGAGTGGGTCTCGTTACTATCAAACTCTAGAGGTTTGCCCAATTCTAGAGTTTCTTCAGGTGCAATATTTTCAACGTCAATGGCAATAATAGGTTGTTCTGATGAACGGTCAGGACTGTTTTGTTCTGTCTCTTTTGGCTTAAATAGGTCTGGGTCTAGAACTCCTTCGGTATTTTGAATGTGCGTTTTTAGCGCCTCATCAATAAGCATGCTTTTATTTACTGAGATGTCATCAAGTTCATTCAAGTCCATTTGCTTGAGATACTCTGAATTTTGTTTGATGTTTTTGGAGATGGCATTTTGATTAAACACCTCAGATGTAATAAAGTCAAAAAGAACACTGCGGTCTGTTGTATATGCGGCCGTTTTTTTAAGACTGTTATTATACTTATAACTATCAATGTTTTTAAGCCCTTTTAAATACAAGGCTCTTGCAGATTGAAAATAGGGGAATTCTTCTGTAACTGATTTTAAGCTATTGACGTCCTCACTTGTTAAGTGAGTAGGGTCGTCCAAAAGTTTTATGAATTCATCTTTTTCCATTTACCAATTAGCTAATGACGCATTAAATATATCCAGAGTAAGACGCTCGTAAATTGTTTCAATAGCAACATCTCTTACAGTTCCAACTAATTGACTATCTGCAGGGTAATCGAAGAAGAAGCTAAATCGTTTTTCGAAATCCTTTTCTTCGTCCAATTTATTAAAATATCGCACATTAACTGTAATGGTCAATCGGTTTTGTGCAGCGGTCTGCTCAGCTGTTGCTGTCATTGGTGAAATGCGGTACTCCGTTATTTCTCCTTCATAGGTTAGGTCACCGCCGGAGGTGACAAGGCTTAAATTGGTTTGATTTACAATGAGATCTTGTAAGGTGTTCTGAAACAAGATATCAATACCGGGTTCGACGAGTTGTGCATTGTTCTGAAAAAAATTGACCTGAAAGGTTTCAGCATTGCCAGTATCTGCGCCAGTAAAGGAATAGGCTCCACAGCCTATGAGGACAAAACTGGATGTGATTAGCAGAAAAGATTTTAGTTTTTTTATCATGAATTTTAAGTATAAACGCAGTGTTTAAAGGTCGTATTGTTTGATCTTTCGGTAAAGTGTACGTTCACTTATGCCCAATTCTTGTGCAGCCAGCTTGCGTTTTCCGTTATGTCGTTCAAGAGACTTTTTTATCAGTTCCAATTCCTTGTCCTGCAAGGATAAAGTCTCTTCTTCTTGTATTTCCTCAGCAAAATGATATTTATCCTCTTGAGATGAGTTTTCAATTTGATGATGTGTGTGTTCTGGAATTGGAATGACTTCCATTTCACCGGATGGTGCTTTGAACTCACTATGAGCTGTTTCCTCTCCGTAAATTTTTTGAATTAATTCATCATGACTTTCTCTAACCTCATTAGTATTCCCACTATTCATCAATTCTAAGGTGAGTTTTTTTAGATCATTCAGATCGCTTTTCATATCAAAGAGAACCTTATACAAAATTTCCCGTTCGTTACTAAAATCACCGTCATTCGTTTTTCGCTCAACTATGGCTGGAAGATTTTTACCTGAATTGGGTAAATAGCTTCTAAGTGTCTCTGCATTGACTATTCGGGTTTGTTCTAATACAGATAGTTGTTCTGCTACATTGCGAAGTTGCCTAATATTACCGTTCCAACGATATTTTTGAAGCATATTTACACCATCATCTGCCAATTTAATAGTTGGCATCTTATACTTAAGAGCAAAATCACTGGCAAACTTTCTAAATAGTAGATGAATATCGGAGTGTCTGTCGCGAAGTGGAGGTAAGTGAATTTCAACCGTACTTAGTCTGTAATAAAGATCCTCTCTAAACTTCTCTTTTTTAATGGCTTCAAACATTTCGAGATTGGTGGCAGCAACTATACGTACGTCTGTTTTCTGTACTTTACTAGAACCAACCTTTAAAAATTCGCCATTTTCCAGTACACGTAACAATCTAACTTGAGTTGTTAACGGTAATTCCCCAACTTCATCAAGGAATATGGTACCACCATCGGCCACCTCAAAATAGCCTGAGCGCGTTTGTGTAGCACCCGTAAACGCACCTTTTTCATGTCCAAAAAGTTCGCTATCAATTGTTCCCTCAGGAATGGCGCCACAGTTTACAGCAATGTACTTTCCGTGCTTCCTATGGGATAATTGATGTATGATCTTTGGGATACTTTCTTTCCCAACTCCACTTTCACCAGTAACCAAAACTGAAATATCAGTAGGGGCTACCTGAATGGCTTTTTCAATAGCTCTATTTAATTTGGGATCATTGCCGATAATACCAAAGCGTTGCTTGATTGCTTGAACAGATTCCATAGTAATTAGATTGTTTGAGGTTGGTTATCTGAATAGCCCACTGCCTCACCAATAAGTGTGGTAGAGGTACAATCTGTAATTTTGACGTTTACAAAATCACCGACCTTATAATGCTCTTTTGGGAAAACTGCTACTGTATTTTGAGTGGTACGTCCAGACCAGTGCTGATCAGACTTTTTTGATGCCTTTTCAATAAGAATTTCTACGGTCTTTCCAACGACGGCATTTGTTCTGTAGGCACTGTGTTTTTGTTGTAAATTGATGATTTCCTGAAGACGACGTTTCTTAGTTTCTAATGGGATATCGTCTTCAAGTTTACGAGCGGCTAATGTCCCAGGTCTTTCAGAATAAGCGAACATAAATCCAAAATCATACTTCACATATTCCATTAAACTTAGAGTGTCTTGATGATCTGCCTCAGTTTCTCCCGGGAAACCAGATATCATATCCTGGCTTAAGCCTATATCTGGAATAATTTGTTTGATATTATCTATAAGCTCAAAATACTCCTCGCGGGTATGTTGACGATTCATTGCTTTTAAAATACTATTACTACCACTTTGTACCGGTAAATGAATGTATTTACAGATGTTATCGTACTTGGCCATTACTTCAATAACATCTAAAGTCATATCTTGAGGATTGGATGTGGAGAAACGAAAGCGCATCTTTGGCTGTGCTTTAGCGCATAATTCCAGAAGATTAGCAAAGTTGACCGCCGTGACTTTTTGAATGTCGGTTGCCTTATCAAAATCCTTTTTAAGGCCTCCACCGTACCAAAGGTAGCTATCCACATTTTGGCCCAAAAGGGTAACTTCTTTAAACCCTTTAAGTGCTAAATCATTTACCTCTTCTATGATACTTTGAGGATCACGACTGCGTTCTCGTCCTCTTGTAAATGGCACCACACAGAAGGTACACATGTTATCGCAACCTCTTGTAATAGAAACAAAAGCCGTAACACCATTGCTATTTAGGCGCACTGGTGCAATGTCGCCATAAGTCTCTTCTTTGGATAGAATCACGTTAATAGCATCTCGACCTTCTTCCACCTCATCTAAAAGGTTAGGGAGATCTTTATAAGCATCAGGACCAACCACAAGGTCAACCATTTTTTCTTCTTCGAGGAACTTTGCTTTTAGACGTTCTGCCATACAACCTAAAACCCCAATTTTCATTCCAGGGTTTATTTTTTTTACAGCGTTGTATTTTTCCAATCGCTTTCTAACGGTTTGTTCTGCTTTATCGCGTATAGAGCATGTATTAACAAGTACGAGGTCTGCATCCTCAAGTTCGTTGGTGGTATTGTAACCTTGGTCCGCCAAAATAGATGCGACAATTTCACTGTCGCTAAAATTCATTTGGCAACCATAACTCTCAATAAAGAGCTTTTTGGTATTTTGTTGATTCTGATCAAGAACTAAAGCCTCTCCTTGTTTTGATTCGTCAATTATCTTTTCCATTAATTCGCGTAAACGTCTTCAGTTTTTAAGGTAGCAAAGATAAGACTAATTTCTTCAGAAATGACATTATGTCAGTAAAAGAGGTGGTTAAGACGATCCAATATTTTATCATAATTGCAATAATGTTCATCATTTTTAACGATTGTTTAAAGGTCCCATTTGGTATGCGATTAGGTAAGTAACTTATTTTTCAATTACATTTGTACCCTCAAAAAATTGATGATGTCAAAGAATTTAGTGATTGTTGAGTCTCCTGCAAAGGCTAAAACCATTGAGAAATTTTTAGGAAAAGACTTCCGAGTCGAGTCCAGTTTTGGCCATATTTCTGATCTTCCTTCAAGAGAGCTGGGAGTCGATGTAGAAGGGGATTTTAAACCTAAATACGAAGTTTCTAAGGATAAACGGGATGTCGTCAAAAAACTAAAAGACCTAGCTAAAAAAGCAGAGATCGTTTGGTTGGCTAGTGATGAAGACCGCGAAGGAGAGGCCATAGCCTGGCATTTAGCTGAAGTACTAAATCTTGAGAAATCCAAAACAAAGCGTATAGTATTTCACGAAATCACTAAATCCGCTATCGAGCGAGCGGTAGCCAATCCTAGAAGTATTGATTATCATTTAGTTGATGCGCAACAGGCGCGACGTGTATTGGATAGAATTGTAGGTTACGAATTGTCTCCGGTCCTGTGGCGCAAGGTTAAAGGAGGTCTGTCAGCAGGACGCGTGCAATCTGTTGCCGTAAGACTTATCGTAGAGCGTGAAAGAGAAATTAAGGAGTTTAACCCTGTTGCTTCATTCCGAGTGGATGCTGAGTTTAGTACTAGCGATGGAAAGCGTTTTAAGGCCAAACTTCCAAAAAATTTCACCTCACGTCAAGAGGCTGAGGACTTTCTAGACATAGTGTTAAGCGCTGATTTTTCGGTTTCAAATCTGGAGAAGAAACCCGTCAAGAAATCTCCAGCACCTCCATTTACAACATCTACCTTGCAACAAGAAGCAGCTAGGAAACTAGGTTTTTCTGTAAGCAGAACAATGAGCAATGCACAGCGATTATATGAAGCTGGGTTAATTACCTATATGAGAACAGATAGTGTAAACCTATCTGATGAAGCACGAAATGGAGCTCAGGTTGCTATTACAAACAATTATGGGGATGTATACAGTAATCCGCGTAATTATAAAGGTAAGTCCAAAGGTGCACAAGAAGCACACGAAGCTATCAGGCCTACCAATTTCGAGAATCAATCTGTCAATGCCGAAAGAGATCAGGCTCGACTCTACGAGCTTATTTGGAAACGAGCAATTGCCTCTCAAATGAGTGAGGCAAGTTTAGAACGCACCAATGTAAAAATTGCTATTAATGGCGATAGGCCTGTTGCTCAAAATTTTGTTGCCAATGGAGAGGTTATCACTTTCGATGGATTTCTAAAGGTTTATTTAGAAGGAACGGATACAGAGGAAGAGGAGCAGTCTGGCTTATTACCAGATTTAAGTGTCAATGATGCTTTAGATTCAGTTTTTATCAGTGCAACTGAACGATTTACGAGACCACCGGCAAGATATACAGAAGCTTCACTAGTAAAGAAATTGGAGGAGTTAGGAATTGGAAGGCCCTCAACATATGCTCCAACTATATCTACTATTCAAAATAGAAATTATATAGAAAAAGGGACGGTTGATGGTACTGAACGTCATTATATACAATTGTTGGCTGAGGGCGGCTCAGTTAAGGAATCGACACTTACGGAAAGAGTTGGATCAGATAAAGGTAAGCTCGTTCCAACAGATATAGGAATGATAGTTACCGATTTCTTGGTCAATAATTTCGAATCTATTTTAGATTACAATTTTACTGCTCGGGTAGAAGAAAATTTTGATGATATCGCTGATGGTAAAGAAGATTGGCGATCCATGATGAAAGATTTTTATAAAGGATTTCATCCGCAAGTTGAAGATGTAAAAGAAAATGCCGAGCGTGAATCTGGAGAACGGGTGTTGGGTGTTGACCCTGTATCTGGCAGACAAGTCAGTGTACGATTGGGTAGATTTGGTCCTATGGTTCAGATTGGAACTGTTGATGAAGAAGAAAAGCCACAATTTGCTAGTTTATCGCCTGATCAGCAGTTAAGCTCCATTACTTTCGAAGAAGCGATGGATTTGTTTAAACTACCTAAATCCCTAGGGCACTACAAAGAGGATGAGGTAGAGGTGAATAATGGACGATATGGCCCTTATGTGCGCTACGGGAAAAAGTTTGTTTCGTTACCTAAGGGGGTAGATCCTTTAGGTGTAGATTTGGATGATGCCATAGTATATATTAAGGAGAAAGAGAAAGCTGACGCACCAATCTATTCATACCAGGGCTTGGATGTAACCAAGGGTAAAGGGAGATTTGGGCCTTTTATTAAGTGGAACAATCTCTTTATTAATGTCAATAAAAAGTATGATTGGGACAATCTTTCTGAGTCTGATATTGTAACTTTGATCGAAGATAAGATTCAAAAAGAAAAAGAAAAGTTGATTCATGACTGGCCTGAAGCTGGTATTAGAATTGAAAAGGCTCGTTGGGGACGCCATAATATTATTAAAGGAAAACAGAAGGTAGAATTGCCTAAAACTGTTGATGTGTCGGAAATGACCTTGGAACAAGCCATTGCCGAACTTGATAAAGCTGCCCCAAAGAAAAAAACAACAAGAAAAAAAGCTACGAAAAAGAAGAACTAAATGAATTTCAATTTTTTGTCTCCTGTATCAGATGAAGTATTAGCGCACACAGAGCTATTATCAAATCAAGCCCTAGGAAAAAAAATTGAAATACACTCTCAACAAAACGGCTTACCAGAATTAGACAATATAGAGCTCGCCATTATTGGGGTTGCAGAAAACCGTAATGATGAGGATTATATGGGTGAAGAATTAAATTTCGCTGGTATTAGACATGCTTTATACAGTTTATTAGAAGGAAGTTGGCATGCCAAAATCGCTGATCTTGGTGATTTGCTTCCTGGGGATTCTATTGATGATACCTATTATGCTTTACAAACTTGTTTAAGTGTTCTTATTGAAAAGAACATTACACCTATTATAATAGGAGGAAGTCAGGATCTTACTTATGTCAATTACAGAGCTTATGACGAACTAAGGCCAATGATCAATATAGTGAGTGTTGATGCAAAGTTTGATCTTGGAGATGCTGCTTTGCCTATTAAGAATTCTAGTTACATAGGAAAAGTTATAGTTGAAGAGCCGTATAATCTATTTAATTACGCCACATTAGGATATCAGACTTATTTCAATTCTCAGGAGG
Source organism: Winogradskyella aurantiaca (assembly GCF_003362725.1). Taxonomy (GTDB): domain Bacteria; phylum Bacteroidota; class Bacteroidia; order Flavobacteriales; family Flavobacteriaceae; genus Winogradskyella_A; species Winogradskyella_A aurantiaca. Next base: position 26,087 of record NZ_QKTV01000004.1, on the reverse strand, counting down.
AAATAGATCTGATGGATCGTTTGTACTTTGAACCCTACCGACTGGGTGAGATTGTTTCTAATATCTCTTTGGCTGAGCCGGTTCTTCGTGATGCAAACATTGTAAGTGTGGACTTAAGATCAATAAGAGCCTCAGAATTTGAAGGCCGCCAGAAGTATTCGCCTAATGGGTTTAATGGAAGAGACATTTGTGCCATAACCAGATATGCTGGAATCAGTAATAAAGTTTCATCATTTGGAGTCTATGAATACAAGACAGGTAATAAGGGTGATATAAATGATATGCTTATTGCTCAAATGATTTGGTATTTCATAGAAGGATTTAACGCTCGTGTGAATGATGATGATTTTCAAAATGACAGTGCGTTTCAGAAGTATCGGGTTCTTATTGAAAATGATGAGTTGATTTTTTATAAAAGTTTGAAAACTAACCGCTGGTGGATCGAGATTCCCTTTTTACCAGATGTTAGTAATAAATTGAAGAAGCATACGTTATTACCTTGCAGTTATGAGGATTACGTGCGTGCAACACAGGATGAGATTCCTGAACGCTGGTTTAAGGCTTATAGGAAGAATATCGTATAAATTGTGCATTTCGTCGATAGGATAGGGGTCAAAACATCGATAAAATGCAGTTTTTTTGGATAAAGTGTAAAAAAACTTTGAAAAAAGTTGTTTATTCAAAAAATAGATAATATGTTTACCACCTCAAAACTTATGAACAACTAATTTAACCTTGAGTTACTATGAATATTAAGAAGCTTATTTTGTTAACATTAGTCCTTGCAATTATCACTAGTTGTAACTCTGGTGATAAAGGACAGCTAGTAGGGGCGCCAGGAAAGAAATGGCATCCTGAAAAGCCTTACGGCATGACCCTTGTCCCAGGTGGTGCTTTTATAATGGGTAAGTCCGACGATGATTTAGCAGGCGTAATGGATGCACCTACCAAAACAGCTACCGTTAGAGCTTTCTATATGGATGAGACAGAGATCTCAAATTCTGAGTATAGACAGTTTGTAAACTGGGTTCGTGACTCAATCATCAGATTAAACCTTGCAGAAATGGCTGACCTTGAAGGGAAAACTCCTGGAAATGGTGATATAGGTGAATATGCCTACATGGATGCAGAGGATGATGAGTTGAACGCTTATGAAAGTTATATGCTTAACACCTACGGTAACGAGCAGCGTAAAATAAACAGAGATGTCGATATCGTCTTTAGAACGGAAGATTATCCAGATGAGTTGTATGCTGAAGTTATGGACCAAATGTATCTTCCATTGGAAGAATCGTACAACGGTCAGCGTACTTGGGATGTTAAGAAATTTAAATTTCAGTATACGTACATGGACATCCAGAAAGCGGCAAAGGATAGAAATCTGAAGCGATCTGATGTTATCATTAAAGAAGAAATAGAGGTTTATCCAGATACTACAGCTTGGATTCGTGATTTTGCTTACTCTTATAATGAGCCAATGCACAATGATTATTTCTGGCATCAGGCTTATGGAGATTATCCTGTAGTTGGAGTATCTTGGAAACAAGCACAGGCATTTTGCCAGTGGAGAACTTTAAACCATAATGCTTACCAGAAGAGTAAGGGGCATCAGCCTGTTAACTCTTACAGATTACCGTCTGAGGCAGAGTGGGAATATGCAGCAAGAGGCGGTCTTCAAGGAGCTACCTATCCATGGGGAGGACCATACACCAAAAATGATAGAGGTTGTTTTATGGCAAATTTTAAACCATTAAGAGGAGACTATGCTGCAGATATGGCACTTTATACTGTAGAAGTGGATGCTTACGATCCAAATGATTTTAACCTTTACAACATGGCAGGTAACGTGTCTGAGTGGGTAAATGGATCTTACGACCCAGCATCATATAATTATTCCTCTAGTATTAATCCTAATGTTAATGATCCAAATAACTCTAGAAAAGTAGTTAGAGGAGGATCCTGGAAAGATGTTGCTTACTTCTTACAAGTGAGTTCTAGAGATTATGAATATGCAGATTCAGCTAGAAGTTACATCGGATTTAGAACTGTACAAGATTACATGGGTACAGAAGTAACTAAAAATGCTGCAACAAATTAAACAAACAACAAGACTTAAAAATTATTAATTAACCTACTTAAGTTATCCATTTAACTTAAACTAAAATTGAAATTATGGCACAGAAAGGAAAAATAACTGTTACTAACATGGTCTATGGACTAGGAGCTGCAATTGTAATTGTTGGAGCATTGTTTAAAATTCAACACTGGCCTTTTGGTTCAGAGATTCTAACCTTAGGTATGATTGTAGAAGCTCTAGTATTTACATACTCGGCTTTTGAAAAAGTAAAAGGAGATCTTGATTGGTCTTTAGTATATCCAGAATTAGCTGGTGGTGATTCTAAAGGGAAAAACAAGAAGCAGACTCCAAAAGATGCTGAAGCACAATTATCTAAAAAATTAGATGAGTTATTAAAAGAAGCTAAGATTGATGGTGAGTTAATGTCAAGCTTAGGTGACAGCATCAAAAACTTTGAAGGTGCGGCTAAAAATTTAAATCCTACTGTAGATTCTATGGCTGCAACTAAAAAGTATGGTGAAGAACTTTCATTGGCGGCTGCACAAATGGAATCATTAAACAGTCTTTATAAAGTGCAATTAGATAGCATTAATCGTCAGGCTTCAATTAATGAAGAAGCTGTTGAGAATGCAACTAAGTTGAAAGAGCAAATGCAATCCTTAGCATCTAACTTATCTTCATTAAATGGAGTGTATGGTGGTATGCTTTCTGCAATGAATAAGAGCTAATTAGTTTTTATCTCAATCTATTTAATTAATTAACCTAAAAACTAATTATTATGGCAGGAGGAAATGTATCTGCAAGGCAGAAAATGATTAACCTAATGTACTTGGTATTTATTGCCATGATGGCAATGAACATGTCCAAGGAAGTGCTCTCCGCATTTGGATTAATGGACGAGAAGTTCGAAACATCCAATGAGTCGGCAACAGAAAGAAATGCTGGAATGTTAGCAAACCTAATGACAAAAGCGGAAGAAAAACCGCTTGAGTTTAAGGAGGCTGCAGAAAAAGCTGATCAAATAGCAGCAGTTTCAGATAAATTCTACGGAGATTTAGAAAAAGTAAAACAGTTCATCATCAAGGAAGGTGGATACGAGCTTGATGAAAATGGTAAGTTACCATTCCAAGCAATGGATAAAACAGACATCCTTGACGAAGCCTGGTTTACTGGAGACCGTTTAACGAAGGAAGGTGACCGCGTTATGGCGATAATGGAGAAATACAAATCAGACATTAAAGCTATTATTGGTGATGATATTAAATACCAGTCTGCTGTTGAAGACTTTGAAAAGCGTTTTGACTTTAGCGACGTAAAGCCATTAGATGGTGCGAAGATTGGATTTTTAGATTACAATTTTAAAGGTTTTCCAGCTATTGCTTCTTACACAAAAATTACAGCAATGCAGAACGATGTTAAAGTTACAGAGACTAACATGTATAATCTGTTCTTAGGTAATACATTAGATGAAGCTGTGACTCTTAAAAACTATCAGGCTATTGTATTAGCAGATAAGTCGGCCTTTTTTGCTGGTGAGCAATTCTCTGGTAAAGTAGTGCTTGGAAAGTATGCCAATGTAAAGCCAACAGCTATGTCTGTAGGTGGCAATGATATCAATGTGGAAGAAGCTATGGATTCCACAGGTGCGGCAAGACTAAACTTTAACGTTGGTAATGTTGGTAAGAAAGATATCTCAGGTACCTTCACTTTCATGGAAGATGGTCAGCCATTAGAAATTCCAATTAAAGGAAACTATGTGGTAGTGCCTCAACCAAATTCAGCTACTATTGCAGCTGATAAAATGAATGTGGTATATCGTGGTGTTGAAAACCCAATGACCATTTCATTCTCTGGTGTTCCAGATAATAAGGTAAAAGCAACAGCCCCAGGACTTAGGGAAGTAGGAAATGGGAAGTATGTTATGACGCCAGGATCTGGTAGAGAAGTTACCATTAAAGTAGATGCTACTTTGGATGGTGGGAAGGTTGTTTCAGACAGTAAATTATACAGAATTAAGGACATTCCTAAACCAACTGGTACTATCGGTGGACAGGACGGTATGGTAAAACTACCTAAACGTAATGTTGAAATTGGTACTATTGGTGCTAAGCTTGATGATTTTGATTTTGATTTACCAATTCAGGTACAGTCATTTAAATTAAAAGTTCCTGGTCAGCCTACAGTAGTTGTTCAAGGAACAAAAATGAATGCTCAGGCTAAAGGTGTTATTAAAAGAGCTAGACCTGGTGATATTATTCAAATCTTTGATATTAAGGCAAAGATCCAGGGCAATAGCAAGTATAACTTGAAGACACCACTTCCATTAACTGTTGAAGTAACAAACTAAAAAAGATAGTCTCGTTTCATTTGAAATGATGCGTCCCAAATTATAAACTTAAGACAATGAAACTAAAAGCATATTTTTTAACTCTAGTAGGATTGATGGCTGCGCAGTCAATGATGGCACAGGCAAATATCCTGAACGCAAAGATTCCAGAGGAAATAGGCTTAAAAACAGAAGCTCAGTTACTCTTAGATAACGATAGACCATTAGAGTATGGTTATGTTGATGACAGAGACATCCTGTTTTCTAAAATGACTTGGGAAAAAGTAGTTTTAGATGAGCGAGTAAACTTTCCTTTGTTGTATCCAATTGATACGGTAAATATGAGTGCAGACCGTAGATCTTTATGGCACGTACTTATGGCTAACATTGAGAATGGAATGATTCCAAAAGTATACGCAGATGAATACTTTACTACAGAGCGTACAATGGAGGAATTGGAGCCATCTTTAAAGAAAGCTGAAATATTAGACGCTGGTATTGATTATATGAATGCAGAAGGTATTACTTCTATAGATGATGTTCCAGAGGAATATATCAAAAGACGTGAGATTGGAGCAGGCGATATCAGTGCTTACTTAATCAAAGGGTTATGGTATTTCGATAAAAGACAAGGTGAATTGCGTTGGAGAATTTTAGGAATTGCTCCTGCTGCACCAGACGTTAACTTTATTGATTCAGATGACGAAGCAAACAAAGAGCCTATTGGTTTATTCTGGGTTTTTTATCCAGAGATCAGAGATATTCTCTATGAAGCTAAGGCCTTTAACAACTATAACAGTGCTGTGCCAGTATCTTTCGATCACCTGTTAAATACCAGACGTTTCAGTGGACTCATGTACAAGGAAGAAAATGTATACGGAGATAGAGAAGTGAAAGATTATATTGCAGATAATGCCTTAATGCAACTTCTAGAGTCTGAACGTATTAGAGAGAAAATTAGAAACTTCGAACAAGATATGTGGAGTTACTAAGAAACTCAAGATTATAAAACAAACCCGCAATACTGTTGCGGGTTTTTTAATATCTAATATCCACGTATTTTTGAATCGTGAATGAAGTAGATTACATTATTGTTGGATGTGGACTGGCAGGCATTGCACTCTGTGAGATACTGAGTGAACATGATAAGACCTTTGTTGTGTTTGACAATGGATCACAACAATCCTCATCTGTTGCTGCAGGAATGTATAATCCTGTTATTTTAAAACGTTTTACTCCGGTATGGAGAGCTGAAGAGCAGCTTAAGCTTGTACCATCGTTTTACAAAAAGTTAGAAGAGAAACTTCATAAGACATTTGACTACCGATTTCCTTTGAAACGACGATTTACGTCAATAGAAGAACAAAATCAATGGTTTACGGCAGCTGATAAGCCTCGGTTAGCTCCATTTATGGACCTTGAATTAACAATTAATGACAATCCAAATGTGGATGCTCCTCATGGATTTGGGACAGTACTGCATACTGGACGGGTGTATACCGAAGCTCTAATAAGTACTTATCAAAAGTATTTACGAGAAAAGGGACTTTTGATGAACGATTCATTCAAATATGATCAACTGGAGGTTAAATTGGATGGTCTGAGCTACCAATCATACAAGGCGCAACAAATTGTCTTTGCCGAAGGCTATGGATTAAAGCACAATCCATTTTTTAATTATTTACCCCTTAGTGGTAATAAAGGAGAGGTATTGACGGTTAGAATAAAAGGTTTGGGATTGAAAGAACCTATTAAATCTGGTGTTTTTGTAATTCCACTTGGTGATGACCTGTATAGAGTAGGGGCTACTTACAATAATCATGACAAGCTTAAAGATACAACGGAACAGGGTAAAGCAGAATTATTAGATAAGTTAAATTCTTTTATAAGGTTACCTGTAGAAGTGATAGACCATCGTACGGGAATTCGGCCTACGGTAAAGGACCGAAGGCCTCTAGTGGGTCAACATCCTAAATATAAACAACTTTATGTTTTAAATGGATTTGGTTCTCGAGGTGTTATGATAGCTCCCTATGCAACAAAACAGCTTTTCAATAGTATTGAGTCAAATCAACCATTAGAAGACGAACTAGATATTAAAAGGTTTGAAAATTTAGTTCAGGAGGATTTCTTATCTAATTTAGGGTCATAGTTCATAAACAGATTTATCCAGATATTTCTGGATAGTCTCATAATAATAGGCATAAATACAACAAGCGTTCCTACAATGCCATAAAAGGACGTCATTAATGAAGTGCCCATTATTAAATACGTAATCACAAAACTCGCGACGGCAAAGGCAACACCAACGCCATAACTTACATACATAGATCCATAGAAAAAAGAGGGTTCTAGTCTGTATTTAGTCTTACAATGGAAACAGTTGTCGTTTATTTTTAAAGTATCGGTAATGATATAAGGATTTTTTTCGTTGTACATAGATTCGTTTTGGCACTTAGGACAAACTCCAAATAGAATGCTGTATAATTTGGTTCCCTTTTTAATCATCTGTATTTACTTTAATTTAGCGGCCTAAATATGGATAGTAAAGATACTTTATTAACCAGTTTTTTAAGTAACAAAAGTCACAAATATGCTTAACGTACATGGGTTATCAATAGCCTTTCAAGGAACTTATCTTTTTGAAAATATTAGTTTCAAAATTGTACCTGGTAATCGTGTAGGTCTTATTGGAAAAAATGGTGCAGGTAAGTCCACACTTCTTAAATTACTATCCAAGGAAATGGAAGCAGATTCAGGGCAAATGGCTGCTGACAAAACCCTGAAGGTCGGTTTTCTAAAACAGGATATTGACTTTGAATATGGCCAAACGGTTTTGGAAGAGTCGTATAAAGCCTTTTCAGAAATAAAGGAAATCGAAAAGCAGTTATCCGATATTAATCATGAGTTGGCAGAACGTGAAGATTATGAATCCGATTCTTACGAACAGTTAATGGTTGATCTGAATGAACTTCAGCACACCTATGAAATTCTAGGCGGTTATAGTTATCAAGGCGATACTGAAAAAATATTAATGGGTTTGGGATTTGAACGTTCAGATTTCAATAAACAAACAGATACTTTTTCTGGAGGTTGGCGTATGCGCATTGAATTGGCGAAGCTGTTATTGCAAAAAAATGACCTTCTCTTACTCGATGAGCCTACTAACCATCTTGATATTGAGTCTATTTTATGGTTGGAGGGATTCTTAAATAATTTTTCGGGCGCGGTGGTGTTAGTCTCACACGATACCATGTTCCTGGATAATGTAACCAATAGAACTATTGAAATTTCATTGGGTTCCATTTATGACTATAACAAACCGTATACGAAGTTTCTTGAGTTGCGAAAAGAAATGAAAACCCAACAACTTGCTGCTCAAAAGAATCAGGAAAAACAAATACAGCAGACTGAGAAGCTCATTGAAAAATTTAGGGCAAAGGCCTCCAAAGCGTCTATGGCACAATCCCTTATTAAAAAGCTAGATCGGATGGATCGCATCGAAGTGGACGAGGAAGACAACAGTGTTATGACCGTTCAGTTTCCGGTTAAGGTGCCGCCTGGGAAGGTGATCTTAGAATTAGAGGCCGTTTCAAAATTCTATGGAGAACTCGAAGTACTGCGATCGGTATCCATGTTGATAGCGAGAGGTTCTAAGATTGCTTTTGTTGGACAAAATGGTCAGGGAAAATCTACACTTGCTAAAATTATGGTCGGGGAATTGGAGCACGGGGGAAGTCTCAAATTAGGGCATAATGTTCAGATTGGATATTTTGCTCAGAATCAGGCAGATTATCTTGATGGTAATAAGACGGTTCTGGACACAATGATAGATGCAGCTAATGAAAGTAACCGTTCAAAGGTTAGAGATATATTAGGGGCATTTCTTTTTAGAGGCGAAACGGTTGATAAGTACGTCAAGGTGTTATCGGGTGGTGAAAGAAACCGCTTAGCACTTGCCAAATTGCTGCTTCAACCATTAAACGTTTTAATAATGGATGAGCCTACCAATCACTTGGACATCAAATCAAAAAATGTTTTAAAAGAAGCCCTGAGAGCTTTTCAAGGAACTCTAGTTTTAGTCTCTCACGATAGAGAATTTCTGCAAGGACTTACGAATGTTGTTTACGAATTTAAGGACAAGAAGATTAAAGAATATCTAGGAGATATTGATTTTTATTTGGAGCACAGACGTTTGAACAATCTTCGTGAAGCTGAACAACGAAGTACCTCCAAAAGCAAAAATATTAAGTCGCATAGTAATAAATCCAGCTACGAAAACCAGAAACGACTTAAAAGCTTAAATAATAAGTTAAGTAAGGTAGAGCGTCAAATCAACGATTTGGAGAGTTCCATCAAAGAAGATGATGTTCAGCTCGAAACAAATTATGATGAAACAGCAGCTAATCCTGATTTTTTCAATTCCTATCAAGAAAAGAAAACACAGCTGGACCAACTCATGATGGAGTGGGAGGAATTACAGACCTGTATTGACGAATTGTCGATTTAACAATTAAGATATTTTTAACTGCAAGAACTGAACTTCGGGGTAACTTTGCACCTTACTGACCGTCAATATCTATGTTACGTAAAATTATTTTGTCCTTTCTAGGGCTAGCACTCGTTATTGGATCCGTCTTTTTATCCGTTTACTTAGTAGAAAACAAAAAGCGTCCCAAGCCACGTACCACAAAAATTGTCAAGGCTGTCTATGTAGATACAGTTGCCAATGGAACTGTGCCCATAAGGATAGAGGCAAGTGGAAACTTAATTGCAAGAAGTAGAGTGGAATTATTTGCCGAAGTTCAGGGGGTTTTTAAACCCGCAAAGAAATTGTTCAGACCTGGCCAGATCTATAAGAAAGGAGAGGCACTTATACGTATTGATGCTGCGGAATATTATGCGTCTGTGCAATCAGCCAAAAGCAACTTGTATAACTCAATAGCAGCCATTATGCCCGATTTACGTTTGGATTACCCTGATGTTTATGACAAGTGGTTGACTTATTTGCGCAGTTTTGATATGGAAAAGTCCACACCAGAATTACCTAAAATGACCAGTGAAACAGAGAATTATTTTATTACCGGTCGTGGGATTGTTTCTAGTTATTACAACGTAAAAAATTTAGAACAACGCTTATCTAAATATGTGATAAGTGCTCCTTTTAATGGTATCCTAACTAATGCTCTTGTTACAGAGGGTAGTTTGGTGCGAAATGGACAGAAATTGGGAGACTTTATTGATACCTCTGCTTATGAGATAGAGGTGGCTATTTCAAAAACATATGCGAGTATGTTAAAGGTGGGTGAGGAAGTTTCATTAACTACTTTGGATGGGTCCTCAACCTATACTGGAACAGTGGCAAGAATCAATGGAAGCGTTGATTTAACAACACAAACAATTACAGCCTTTCTTCAAGTTGCACATCCTGATTTACGCGAAGGTATTTATTTAGAGGCTGAAATTGCTGCTAAAAAAGAAACCAATGCCATACAAATAAATCGCGGGCTCTTATTTGGAAATGATCAGATATTTGTTGTTAGAGACACTCTTCTGGATTTAATAGATGTAAAACCAGTGTACTTCTCAGATAAGGAGGTAGTAGTTAAAGGTATTCCAGATGGAGAAGTTATTGTGTCTAAACCCGTGCCTGGAGCATATGCTGGAATGGTAGTTAAGCCCGTTCAATCAGCCAGAAACGAGAAATAGGTTGTTATGAGAAAGGTAATAGCGTATTTCATTAAATACCACGTAGCCGTTAATGTGCTGATTATTGCATTTGCGGCGTTTGGTATAATTGGAGTCTTAGGATTAAAATCCAGCTTTTTCCCATTAGTAGAATCAAAAATTATTACTGTTAATATCACCTATCCTGGGGCTTCTCCTCAAGAAATAGAGGAGGGTGTTGTTTTGAAAATTGAGGATAACCTTAAAGGTTTGAGAGGGGTAGACAGAGTAACATCACAATCAAGAGAGAATAGCGGATCTATCACTGTTGAAATCGAAAAAGATGAGAACATTGATTTCATGCTTCTTGAGGTTAAAAATGCGGTAGATCGTGTTCCAAGCTATCCAACAGGAATGGAACCTCTGGTCGTTGCTAAACGAGAAGAGGTAAGACAAACCATAAGTTTTGCCGTAAGCGGTAACAATATTCCACTAATTACATTGAAACAAATTGCAAGGCAAATTGAGAATGAATTGCGTGGACTAGATGGGATTTCTCAAATAGATATTTCAGGATTTCCTCAAGAAGAAATAGAGATAGCCGTTAATGAAACGAGTTTATTAGCTTATGATTTGTCCTTTAATGATGTAGCACAAGCAGTGGGTCAATCTAATATTCTGGTTACTGGTGGTACCATTAAAACCAATAACGAAGAGTATTTGATACGGGCAAACAACCGCTCTTACTATGGTGATGAATTATCTAATATTGTTATTAAAGCCACACCGCAGGGAAAAACGGTGCGCCTTAAAGACGTCGCTGTTATAAGAGATCGATTTTCCGAATCACCAAATGCCACCTTTTTCAATGGTGAACTTTCTGTTAATGTAACAGTAACCAGTACCAATAATGAAGATCTTATATCCTCTGCCGAAAAGGTGAAGGAATATGTTGAGGAGTATAACCTTCGACATAATAATGTTCGTTTAGATGTGGTTAGCGATAGATCCATTACCCTGGTACAAAGAACGGAACTCTTGGTAGAGAATGCTATTGCAGGAATTATTTTGGTTCTGATATTTTTATCGCTATTTCTCAATACTCGACTGGCTTTTTGGGTGGCATTTGGGTTACCCATCTCTTTTCTGGGGATGTTCATGTTTGCAGGACAATTTGATGTAACCATTAATGTTTTGTCCTTATTTGGGATGATTATTGTTATTGGTATTCTCGTTGACGACGGGATCGTAATTGCTGAAAATATATATCAGCATTACGAACGAGGAAAAAGTCCGAAGGATGCCGCCATAGATGGAACACTAGAGGTGATACCTCCTGTCGTTTCAGCCATAGTTACCACGCTATTAGCCTTTTCAACCTTTTTATTTCTAGACAGTAGAATCGGTGAATTCTTCGGTGAGGTATCGGTTATCGTAATTCTCACCTTGACCGTGTCATTAATTGAAGCCTTAATAATTTTACCGGCGCACTTGGCACATTCCAAAGCTCTGAAGCCTCCTAAGCCTACTGAAGACATGTCACGAGTGCAACAGTTTTTTGCCAAGATGCGAATTATTAATAAATGGGGCGATAAACTCATGGCGTTCTTCAGAGATAAAATCTATGCACCCACGCTTAATTTTGTCCTTACTTATAAATTACTCGCCTTAGGAATTTTTGTTGCCCTTTTAATTTTCACCTTTGGTGCAGTGGGTGGAGGTATCGTTAGTGTCACCTTATTTCCAAGGATTGCAAGTGATCAGGTCACCGTTACACTCGATATGCCTAATGGTACTAATGAGCGTGTCACGGATTCCATTATAAACATGATTGATGAGAAGGCTGAGCTTGTAAACAGGGCAATGACGGATGAGTATTTAGATGGTTCTAGTAAGTCCTTGTTTGAAAATACAATCAGAACTATTTCTAGCAGTTCCAGCGCTACGTTAAGAATCAACTTATTACCTGGGGAAGAACGACCCGATGAAATTTCCTCACTACTAGTAGCTAATAGATTACGTGAGATGGTTGGCCCGGTAATTGGGGTGGAGCGTCTGACTTTTGGTTCAGGTGGCAACTTTGGTGGTAGTCCTATTTCGGTATCGCTTTTAGGGAATAATATTGCGGAATTAAAATCGGCTAAAGGTGAGTTAAAGGAGGTCTTAAGTAGTAATCCGCTTTTAAAAGACGTGGAAGATAATGATCCTGCTGGTATCAAAGAAATTCGACTTGAACTCCGTGAATCTGCCTATTTACTTGGGTTAGATCTAAGGACTGTAATGAATCAAGTAAGAGCTGGTTTCTTTGGCGTACAGGCCCAAAGATTTCAAAGAGGGCAAGATGAAATAAGAGTATGGGTTCGTTATGACAGGTCTAATAGAGAAGCTATAAATAATCTGGATGCCATGCGCATCATTACTCCAAGAGGGGAGCGTGTGAATTTAAGAGATATTGCGACCTATAAAATTGAGCGCGGTGACGTAGTTATTAACCATTTGGAAGGCAAGCGTGAAATTCAGGTCTCTGCCGATATGAAGGATCCCAATGGAAGTAATACGGATGTGATGGAAGATCTTAGAGTAAACATTATCCCTGAAATTCAGTCTAAGTATCCTACGGTATCTGCTTCTTTTGAAGGTCAGAACAGAGAAAAAGAAAAGTTGAATAACTCCATAGCAAATGTTGGTTTAATAGTTATTCTTCTAATCTACGCCACCATCGCCTTTACCTTTAGAAGTTATTCGCAACCATTGTTATTAATTCTATTAATCCCATTTAGTTTAACAGCAGTGGCCTGGGGCCATTTCTTCTTAGGATTTCCATTGAATGTACTGTCACTACTAGGAATTATTGCCTTGATTGGAATTATGGTTAACGATGGATTGGTATTGATTGGAAAATTCAATCGGAATTTAAGATCTGGAATGGTCTTCGAGGAGGCACTTAGAGAAGCTGGTAAATCGAGATTTAGAGCAATTTTCTTAACCTCCTTAACAACAATTGCAGGATTGGCTCCATTGCTATTGGAGAAGAGCAGGCAGGCACAATTTTTAAAACCAATGGCAATTTCCATAACATTTGGTATTGCTTACGCAACGGTTCTAACCCTTTTAGTGCTGCCAGTTTTATTATCCATTAGCAATAATATAAAGGTAGGTAGTAAATGGTTGGCCACTGGAAATCAGATATCAAAAGAAGAAGTGGAACGTGCTATAAAAGAACAAAATGAACTTCAGGAACATCATGACTAGAACGGTATTTATTAGCTTTTTGCTATGCGTCGTAGTTGCTTCAATTGAAGCACAAGAAACCGTTACACCTCAAGAAGCAATTACACTGACACTGGAAAATAATTACGGTATTAAGATTGCTAATAATGCCGTGGAATTAGCCGCTAATAATAAGGATATTCTAAACTCAGGTTATCTGCCAGTTCTTTCAGGTAATGGAGGAGCCACTTATAATCAGGATAATTTAAAGGCAGAGTTTGCGAGTGGTGAGACTACTGAACTCAATGGAGCAGAAAGCAGCAGATACAATGCGTCTATTAGCCTTGATTACCTGTTGTTCGATGGACTAGGAAGGTACTACAATTACAAACAGCTGAAAGAGGAGTATAACTTGTCGGAACTGGAGGCCCGGCAGACCATTGAATTAACCATAGTGCAACTATTGAGTGTTTATTATGATGTCTCGCGTCAGTCTGAAAATGTGAACTCACTTCAAGAGACTTTGGCTATATCCAAAGAACGCCTTACGCGCGCGGAGTATCAATTTGAATATGGACAGAATACCAAACTTGATGTTTTAAACGCAGAGGTAGATATTAATAACGACAGTATCAATATTATTAATGCGCGTCAAAATTTAATTAATGCCAAGCGCGATTTAAATGTTGTTACAAGTAACGCTATACCAGAACAGTTTGAAATTGATACTACCGTCACTTTTTTAGAAGGCTTGGATAAAGAACAATTAATGGCTAAAACTCTGGCTAATAATGTCTCTCTGCTGCAGGCAGAGCAAAATATTATAATTAGTGAATTTAGTCTAAAGGCCAGCCGATCGGGATATTTACCTGCTATCGGATTATTTGGTACCTATGGCTGGAATGAGAACAACAACAATGCAGCATCCTTCGTGGCCGTTTCAACTAATACTGGTGTCTCTGCCGGAGTCAGTCTTTCTTGGAATTTGTTTGATGGAGGTAGTACCATAACACGAGTCAAGAATTCCAAAATCCTCTTAGAGAACCAAAGATTGATAAAAGAGGATATAAAATTAGATGTTCAAAGGGATTTCAATAATGCTTGGACTGATTACAAGAATAAATTGAATATCTTCTATATCCAGGAGGATAATATTAGAACGGCTCGTAATAATTTTCAAAGGACAGAGGAGCAGTTTCGATTAGGGCAAGTAACATCTATTATCTTTAGACAGGCACAGCTTAATTTACTATCGGCTGAGCTGACACGAAACCAAGCTAAATACGAAGCAAAGCTTGCTGAGGTCGTGGTACTTCAGTTAAGTGGTGAATTATTAAATGTCAATATTTTTTAATAGTGGAAGAACAGTTTTTTCAGTGTCCGCATTGCTGGGAAACTATTTCCATGTTAGTTGATGTCTCAATAGAGCAACAACAATATGTTGAGGATTGCGAAGTGTGTTGCAACCCTATTGAAATATCCATATCAATTGAGGATGGAAATATAGGAAATTTTCAAGCAAATAGCATCGAACAGTAAAATGTTAAGTATCTAATAAACAGATACTTATAAAAATCACTGTGCATTTCATCGATTTTTTTTGTCCTTTTATCCGATATATTCTATATTCGTATCACGATTGTGTCCCTCAACAAAATCTACTATTATGAGAAACCTCAAACTAACACTACTATGTTGTTTGCTATTTGCATTTGGCTATGCGGACGTTTCACCACTGGAAAAGGAAGCATTGGTCAACTTTTACAACGCAACAAATGGCGATTCCTGGACAAAGTCTTGGGATATGTCCAAGCCGGTAGAAACATGGCATGGTATTACCCTCAAAGATGACAGGGTTGTTGCTATCAATCTAAGTTTCAATAACCTTACAGGGAAACTTCCAGAAGGTTTAAATGTGTTGACGCATTTAAAGAAATTGAATTTAGCATTTAATGCAATTGAAGGAGAACTTCCTTTAAGTTTAACAGATCTTACATCCTTAGAAGAACTACAATTATTCTCTAACAAATTAAGCGGTGCAATGCCTGATGATATTGCCAACCTCGAAAACTTAAGAGTTCTTGAATTATACAACAACGATTTTTCTGGAGCCATTCCGTCTTCTATAGGAGGACTTAAAAAGTTAGAAGTACTAATACTAAGTAGTAATAGCTTTTTTGGAAAGATCCCGACTGAAATTTCAAAATGTGAAAACTTAAAGGTTTTAAGTGTGTTTGATAACCAACTTTTTGGAAATCTTCCAAACTCAATTGGTAATCTGGAGAACCTGGAAGAACTTGTTTTATCTAATAATGCTTTTTTTGGTCAATTACCTAATAGTCTGGCCAAGCTTGATAATTTAAAAACATTATTTCTCACCAATAACGACTTTAAAGGTAACTATGCCAACTTACAGGAGCAGTTACCAAGCATTATCAATTTTGATATCGATGAGGCCAATACCAAAGGTACTTTAGTAACCTTGGATATTGAACTTGATGATGACGATGACGAATAATTTAATCTGGTTTTAATTAAGTTAGTTAGCTGAACTCCTGAGAAGATCTTTTTCTCAGGAGTTTTATTTTTAATAGCATGCCAGATTTAAAAAAAGTATTATATTTGCCATCCAATATCGCGGGATAGAGCAGTAGGTAGCTCGTCGGGCTCATAACCCGAAGGTCACAGGTTCGAGTCCTGTTCCCGCTACAACAAACCAGATACATTTTGTATCTGGTTTTTTTATGAGCGTATGTTTTGAAGTTGAGGTCCTTGTATGGCAAGTGACTATATCAATAATAAAGTTATTGATAATCCATATGCCTATGACATCCTAAGGAATGAGCATCTAATAATTATATAGAAACTTTAATTGCTTTGGACCTTGGTCTGTATCAATTATAAAAATGTAGAGCCCTTCGTCAATACGCTGAATGGGGATATTGAGCTTGCCATTTTGAGGAATCAATGTTTCTGAAGACCATTCCTGAACCTGCTGGCCAAGCATATTGTATAAGTAAGCCTGGTCCACAACTGTAATGTTAGGCAGTATTATCTGAATTTCATGACGTTCGCTTAAATAGCGCAAATCTAATTGTGGCCAATCTTTTTCTGGTGCGGAAAGAACTGCATCTGGTCTAAATACGATATAGAAGCGATTACTATATTCCCCAGCCAACAAATCTAAGCTAAGCCCCTCTGCTGTTAGTTGTTGGGTGCTTCCAGATTCGGAATCCAATAAATAAACAGAAACAGCATGATCAAAATTTTCTAAACTTCTTATCGCAAATTTGACGCTTCCGTCCATTTGAGTCTTTACAAATAGGGGATAGGTTTTGTCCTCATTAAAGGATCCAACCCCTTGAATAACATAATTAGTGTCATCAATGATCCAGGAGGCATCACTTGGCAGTACCTCAATATTTAAGGCGTCGTAACCAAAATCAAAGTTATCAGAAGCAATATCGTTTGGTGTAAAGGCCAGAAGTAAAGGGCGCCTGGCACCTTCAGGAGTATGAAAATCCAACCGTATTCTTTGTATAATATCGGGTTCTGGATTATCAACAATAGTAGCATTTCTCATAAATACAGAACCACTGCCGTCTCCAGTTATGGATTCCTTGACAAAAACGCGCTGCCCATTGTTAAAGTTCACGCTACCACCTGTAGAACTACTGGCTACAAAGAATCCTTGTCCCACAGGTACATAACGCTCTGGGAGTTTTGATGCAGTACCTTGATCACTTATGTCTGGATGCGCTACCGCCTCAACGGCTCCGGATAAACTATAAGTAGCGTAACCACCCTGATAATCAGCAAAAATATGGGTGTTATTGGTTTCAAACTGCTCCCAGAAGTATAGTGCCCCCTGAATACTAGTACTGTTGTCATTAATAAATTGATTGGCATCAATAGCGGAGGGATAGGGGTTGCCCACCAGTGCTCTGTTTCCAGGTGTGATGGGGAGGTTGTAAGCACCATTATTTGGCTTTCCAATAAAGGAATAGTTCTGTTCGGGCTGTGATGTTCCTGTACCTTTAGCAATATAGCCTAATCCAACACTTATGGAACTAGTCTCATCAACAGGATTCCAACTGTAATAATCATCCTCAGGATGATTTTCAAATAAATACAGCCAGCGACGACTTAAAGTTATTGGACTAGTTGAAGCATTACCATTAAAGCCATTCGTCCATTGCACTGGTGTATTGCCGTCATGTAGTACAGTTCCGATTTGAAAAAGATTACCATCGGAACTTACTGGTGAAGACCAGTAGTTATAGTTAAACATGTTGGGAGTACCCTGCTGATCTCTTATTAATTGCCCTTCGCCAGTGTAATCTACCATACCATTCTCTCCCTGTATTAATTGCGATTCACCAACTAAAGTTAATTTTGAATTCGTGGTTTTAAGATTCAAATAATCTTCAATGTAAATGTATTGGCCGTCACTTGCATCAGAATTGGATACCCGTAAAGAACCATTATCAATTATCAAAGACGACAAGTTCAGATTTCTATCGGTTGCTTCTATGGCATGAGATATTTTTACAATATTCCAATCGATAATGGTAATACCATCAATTCCAAATCCATTAGGAATACTTCTAGCGTTACCGTGTAGCCAAGATGATTCAGAATTCCAATCCCCATCGTTTTCAGATTCATAGGGGATAGGAGCTGTTTCATCCTGGTAGCTGGACATAAACCGTAATATACCCTCAATAGAAATTCCATTACTCGATACTAAAGATCCTGAACTGATATCACTTACCTGGTTCATTTGGTAATAGCTGTTAAGATCGTTCCATGATAGCCCATCTATTCCAACTTGTATCTCTTTTCCTTTCAGAGTTCCCGCATCATCGTATAGCTCCTGATTCATCATTTGCCTGATCTGTTTCTCTGTAAGGGCGATGTTCCAAATACGAAGTTCATCGAGTCCCCCATTAAAATGCAAATCCTGATCTGTTGGAGTATTAATGGTTTCTTCCATAGCGCCAAGAATAAAATCAACCGTATTGGTTATGGGCTGATTGGAATCACTCAAAGAATCTAATGCAATACCATCAACATAAAGTGTATAAGTGCTCCCATCGAAGGTCACGGCAACATGGTGCCAAGTATTGGTATTAAGTGTATAAGGGGTAGTACTTATTGACTGTCCGTTATTCCAATTAAAGGAAACAACATTGTTCACCAATCTTAGATCATACCCGTCCACTTGATTGTTAGTTTCCCTTTTGGACAATAGGGTCTGCGTATTAAGACTTTGGGCTTCGGGTTTTACCCATAATTCAATCGAAAAATCGCCTGTAAAATTAAAGTTATCTCTAAACGTAACATTGTCATCTGTTCCATCAAAGTCCAGAGCGTCGCAGGTGTCAATGGTAATAGTCAATTGATCACTGGGATCGGGACATCCACCACCATAGCTCACGATCCAGTCTAAGGTGTATGTTTCACCCACATCGCCTGTAAAGACGGCATTGGGATCATTAATATTCGAGAAACTAAATCCAGAAGTCTGTCCAGAACTGACGGACCAGGTTCCCTCGAGTAACCCAGGTGGTGCATTAGCCGCTAAATTTACAGATGTGACGGAACAGTTGGCTGTAGCAACATCGGGTCCTGCATCGGCTATATAGGTGTTGGGTTCAACAATTATAATTCGTTCTGCTGTGGGCCCTTCATTAGGCACTGGTTCATCGTCAAAGGATGTGTAATAAATCGTATAGACTCCAGGTACACTGAGGTCCAACTCGCTACTGTCGATGACCGTGTTAGCCGTAAAGTCTTCAAATGTACAAGGGTCTTCAGCTGTGTAACCAGGTTCTGAATAGGAAGTACATGCCAGAAGGGTTATGGTAGACTCTCCCAATAAGGTTACTTCTGGACCTGTTGTGTTAATAACTTCTACTGTTCTGGTAATACTAGAGGCAACATTACCAGCATCGTCGGTAAAGCTGTAGGTGATAAAATAGGTGCCTAAGGTTGTGGTATCCACAGTATCTCCGGTAACTTGAACTGTATTTACATTGGTCACACAACCGTCGTCCATTACAACTCCAGGGTCTACATAGGTGGAGCAATCCCCCACAAACTGAGTTGAACCGTCAGCCCCAAAGCTAAGCACAGGGGTTGTTGTGTCAATAACATTGATTGTTCTGTTTACCTCAGTTCCAGAAATACCGGCCCCATTTATGACGTTATATCTTACGGTGTAGCTGCCAGGGCTAGTAAGGTCCAATTCTGAGCTGTCCACTACAACATCAGCACTTATATCACCCAAACAATTATCAAATGCCGTTGCGCCTGGATCATTAAAAATTGAACAGGCTTCAATGGTAATGTCATTAGAACCAACTAAAGATATGACCGGACTCTGTGTGTTTACAACCGTCACATCAATATCAAAAGTACTAGTAAACGTTCCATCAGAGGCGGTAAAGGTAACCGTTGTGGTTCCCACAGGATAGACGTCACTGGCATCGGCTCCATTGGCATTGTAGTTATTGGTTATTACAGTACTACTACCACAATTATCTGTTGCTGTGGCCAAAGGAATGGATACATATGCGGTGCATAGCCCTACATCAGCTTCGGTCTCATTAGGATCAACTGCCAAAAGTATAGGGCCTTCGGTGTCTTTAATGGTTATTGTTTGAAGACACTGAACCGAATTTCCAGCCGCATCTTCAAGAGTCCAGGTGAGAACTGTTTCACCAACAGGAAATAAATTGCCAGTAGGAACACCGTCAAGTGTGAGTGTCAATCCATTGACGCAATTATCATTGGTCGACGGTGGAGGTACGATAAATTTTGGAATGTCCGGAATATAAGATACATAGGCATAACATTCTCCTGAGTCATTATCATATTCCAAATCTGGTGGGCAAACCATTACGGGGGGAGTATCATCTGGATCTGTACATTGTCCATGTGAAAAAAAGCCTAATCCTAAAAAGGTAAAAAGTAAAAGAATTCTTTTAGATATCAGAATAAGCTCTAGTTGTCTCCTAGAAAGAAAAATTATGTATTGGTTATTTTTCACTAGTAAATTGTCTGGCAAACAAATAAAAGTATGACATCAACAATGACTTGAAAAAATTTATCGATTAAGACCGTTATTAGACCATTAAACATCAATTAAATCTATTAAACCACTGAAAACCCGGATAAAGTAACAGTTTACCTTTAGCAAATTGCGGTTCGTCGAACGATTTAACAACTTTTAACTATTCATCCTAATAAATAAGCCATTCGTAGTTTTTACAGCCTTTTTTTAGAGACTTTTCAATTAAGTTGTGCAAATTTATCCTTGCCATTAACCAACTTTAACTTTATTTAAGTTAGTTTAACCAACCCAACTCTATAATAAACTGCGTATTTTTTTGCGCTCATGACTTGCCTGTGTTTAGTGGTTGTAACTAAACTAAACACTTATGAAAAAGCATTACTTTATTTTCGTGTTAACCCTGTTCTTTGGGGTCTTTTTGTCAAACGCACAGCAAACCATATGGGAAGAAGATTTTGACTATCAAGATCTTACAAATGAAGCTGATAAACCAGATGCATTTGGGAATAACGTGAAATGGGTTGCCGATGGATTTGCAGAGATACTAAATTCAGAAGGAAATCCAATACCAGACAATTATCCTTATGGTATTACTGTTTTAGGCGGGAAAATCAGAGGGACTCAAACTCGATTTGATGGCGGGACAGCGGGGTCTGATGCCAATGGTACAGGATTAACTACTTGGCAGATTACTGCCGATAACCCTATTGATATTAGCGGGTTTTTTAACGTTTCAGTTTCAATGGACATTAGTGAAACAGGAACACTAGAAGACAGACCAAATGGTGGCCCAGATTTGATTCAGGTCCAGTATATGTTAGACAATGATGGCAATTGGATTGACTTTGAGACTAATGGTTATGTTGTAGATGATTTCAATAATAGAGTTGCTAGTCAAAGTGGTTTGTGTGGGTCAACCTTAAGGATTCAAGTTATTATTTCTAATTGGTATGACATTGCAGGTGGATTTTGCTGTGAAGCGCATTTCTTCGATAATATATTGGTAGAGGGTGAGACAGTTCAAGCTCCAGATACACCAACTGATCCATTTCCTGGAAATGGGGACAGCGATATATGTTTTTTTGATTTACCCAACGCAAATTCTATTCAGTGGTTAGCTAGTGATAATAGCTGTCAAAGCTCTTATGATGTTTATTTTGGAACCAATCCTTCACCAGGTCTTGTTGCTTCTGGAATTGAATCCACGGATTTTGCCGTAGGAACGTTAACTGCTAATACCACTTATTACTGTAAGGTCATTGCTAAAAATGAGTTAGGGCAATCTCCACCGTTGGAGTGGCAGTTTACTACGGCTGCTCAAGTCTGTGATTTTGATTATTGTGAAACCGATTTTGATAATATTGGAGCTATAACTAAGGTGGTTTTTGGTGACATAAGCAACATTCAAGATTCAAATGCTGGTAACACGTCTACCGATTATGAGGACTTTACAGGTGATTTTATCACAACTGTTATCCAAGGTAATGGGGTGACTCAGGGAACAGGTTATGAAATAACTGTCAACGGTCAAATGGGTGGACAAACCCATTATGTTAGTGTGTATTTTGACTGGAATCAGGATGGGGAATTTTCGGTTGATGATGGAGAATATTATCAAATTGGAACAATTAGACAGTCTAATGGTTTTCAGGCAAGTAAAGAAGTTAGTGCCATTGTGGATGTACCTAATGATGTTGTATTAGGTACCACAAGAATGAGAGTTATTATGAACAGAGGGGGGTATTTATTAACTCCTTGCGAAGAGAATACCTACGGCACAAATAATGGTAATTCAAGAGGCCAAATAGAAGATTACTCTGTTGAGGTGTGTGGTTTACCAGTAGCTTTAACACAGGATTATACGGCGATATTAGATGCAAATGGGGCAGCAAGTATTGAGCTTTCAGACATAGATGCTGGTAGTTCTGCTGATTGTGGTTTGGATAGTATGACGCTTAGTCAATCTAATTTCTCATGTGCTGATATCACAGCAGAATCAAATTCAGTTACAGTGACATTAACGGTAACAGATGTCAATGGAAATCAGGCTATGGAAACTGCAGTGGTGACCATTGTAGATAATATCCCACCAACTGTCCAGACCCAAAATATTTCTGTTGAATTAGATGCAAATGGATTGGCAAGTGTTACAGCCAATCAGATTGACAATAGCTCAACTGATAATTGCGGCGTAGATTCTCTTGAGTTGAATCAAACAAGTTTTGACTGTTCCAATTTAGGTGATAACACAGTGACATTAACGGTAACCGATGTTAATGGAAATCAAGCCACGGCTGATGCAACTGTGACAGTGACGAACCCAGAGGTTGATTTTGCCAACATTCAATTTCCTGATCAAGATGAAGAAATTTGCCTATCCCAATCGTTTACGGTTTTTGGGCAGGTATATGAAGCCGGCTTAACTGATGCTAATGGAGGTGTAGCTCCGGGTATTTCAGTTGACTTTGGTATTAATTCAACAAATGAAGATCCCGCTAATTGGGATGAAAATAGTTGGAATACTGCTGTTCCAAATCCCGGTTATAATTTTGGTGAAAATAATGATGAATACCAATATACGGTAACACCATCAACGACAGGTATCTTTTATTATTCATTTAGATACTCTCTGGATAATGGTTGCACTTATAAATATGGAGCTACTAATAATGGGTTCTGGAATGGAAATGGTAACAATAATGGCGTATTAACTGTCAACGAACAACCAATTTGGTACGCAGATACAGATGGTGATGGTTTTGGTGATGTTGATGTAACCCAACAGGCTTGTGATCAGCCCTCAGGTTATGTAGATAATGCTGATGATTGTGACGATACAGAAGCCTCTACTAATCCTTCCGCACCGGAGTTATATTTTGATGGAATTGATAATGATTGTAATCCAAATACCCCTGATGAAAATTCAGGCCTGTTTGAAAGCTATGTGGTTGTAAATGGTCAATTCTTTGATTTAGGAGCTAGCACTGGTAATCCCGATTTTGACGGGGCAGATTTAGGATCTTTTTCATGTAATGCAGGATTGGAAATTGACGGTGGTGAGAATAAAATATTCAAATGTTCCTATGGAAACGGCGATGTTATAAATGGAAAAACCATGTATCGTCTTTACAAACAGGGCGAGAATCCTCCTGGCTTCTCTGAGTTAGGATTAGATTTTAATTCCACTATTGGTGGTGCAGGACAAGACTGTGAAAACCAAAAATGGCAGAAATTGGAGGCTAATGTTAATTTATTGGGATCTCTTACTGAGAGTGGTGTCTATATTTTGGAGGTTTTTAATACCGCTGACTATACCTGGAATTTGCCTAATGTAGCAGGTGGAACAGGTACCCATTTTGCTAACAATGGAGGTAGTAACTTTAAAGCAACCTTTACATATACAGACAATCCACCAGTAGCTAATGCAATGGCTTTTACAGTTGAATTAGATGTTACTGGTAATGGAACTATTACAGTGGAGGATATAAACAATAATTCATCAGACGACTGTGGGATAAATTCTATTGAGATCATTGGTCAGACATCCTTTGATTGTTCGGATATCGGCGAAGATATTTTTGTGACTTTAAGAGTTACTGATACTAATGGAGCACAAACGGATAGTGATCCAGTTCAGATCACAGTAGAGGATAATGTAGATCCAGTAGCGTTGGCTCAGAATGTGACGGTACAGTTGGATGCCACAGGAAACGGAAGTACAACAGCGGAAGCTGTAGATAATGGATCAAATGATGCATGTGGAATCCAGTCATTAGCATTAAGTCAGACAGCCTTTGATTGTTCTCATGTAGGTGATAACACAGTGACATTAACGGTAACAGATGTCAATGGAAATCAGGCTATGGAAACTGCAGTGGTGACCATTGTAGATAATATCCCACCAACTGTCCAGACCCAAAATATTTCTGTTGAATTAGATGCAAATGGATTGGCAAGTGTTACAGCCAATCAGATTGACAATAGCTCAACTGATAATTGCGGCGTAGATTCTCTTGAGTTGAATCAAACAAGTTTTGACTGTTCCAATTTAGGTGATAACACAGTGACATTAACGGTAACCGATGTTAATGGAAATCAAGCCACGGCTGATGCAACTGTGACAGTGACGAACCCAGAGGTTGATTTTGCCAACATTCAATTTCCTGATCAAGATGAAGAAATTTGCCTATCCCAATCGTTTACGGTTTTTGGGCAGGTATATGAAGCCGGCTTAACTGATGCTAATGGAGGTGTAGCTCCGGGTATTTCAGTTGACTTTGGTATTAATTCAACAAATGAAGATCCCGCTAATTGGGATGAAAATAGTTGGAATACTGCTGTTCCAAATCCCGGTTATAATTTTGGTGAAAATAATGATGAATACCAATATACGGTAACACCATCAACGACAGGTATCTTTTATTATTCATTTAGATACTCTCTGGATAATGGTTGCACTTATAAATATGGAGCTACTAATAATGGGTTCTGGAATGGAAATGGTAACAATAATGGCGTATTAACTGTCAACGAACAACCAATTTGGTACGCAGATACAGATGGTGATGGTTTTGGTGATGTTGATGTAACCCAACAGGCTTGTGATCAGCCCTCAGGTTATGTAGATAATGCTGATGATTGTGACGATACAGAAGCCTCTACTAATCCTTCCGCACCGGAGTTATATTTTGATGGAATTGATAATGATTGTAATCCAAATACCCCTGATGAAAATTCAGGCCTGTTTGAAAGCTATGTGGTTGTAAATGGTCAATTCTTTGATTTAGGAGCTAGCACTGGTAATCCCGATTTTGACGGGGCAGATTTAGGATCTTTTTCATGTAATGCAGGATTGGAAATTGACGGTGGTGAGAATAAAATATTCAAATGTTCCTATGGAAACGGCGATGTTATAAATGGAAAAACCATGTATCGTCTTTACAAACAGGGCGAGAATCCTCCTGGCTTCTCTGAGTTAGGATTAGATTTTAATTCCACTATTGGTGGTGCAGGACAAGACTGTGAAAACCAAAAATGGCAGAAATTGGAGGCTAATGTTAATTTATTGGGATCTCTTACTGAGAGTGGTGTCTATATTTTGGAGGTTTTTAATACCGCTGACTATACCTGGAATTTGCCTAATGTAGCAGGTGGAACAGGTACCCATTTTGCTAACAATGGAGGTAGTAACTTTAAAGCAACCTTTACATATACAGACAATCCACCAGTAGCTAATGCAATGGCTTTTACAGTTGAATTAGATGTTACTGGTAATGGAACTATTACAGTGGAGGATATAAACAATAATTCATCAGACGACTGTGGGATAAATTCTATTGAGATCATTGGTCAGACATCCTTTGATTGTTCGGATATCGGCGAAGATATTTTTGTGACTTTAAGAGTTACTGATACTAATGGAGCACAAACGGATAGTGATCCAGTTCAGATCACAGTAGAGGATAATGTAGATCCAGTAGCGTTGGCTCAGAATGTGACGGTACAGTTGGATGCCACAGGAAACGGAAGTACAACAGCGGAAGCTGTAGATAATGGATCAAATGATGCATGTGGAATCCAGTCATTAGCATTAAGTCAGACAGCCTTTGATTGTTCTCATGTAGGTGATAACACAGTGACATTAACGGTAACAGATAACAATGGAAATGTATCAACAGTAGATGCAACGGTGACAGTAGAGGATAATGTAGATCCAGTAGCGTTGGCTC
>NZ_QKTV01000003.1 GCF_003362725.1 Winogradskyella aurantiaca | reverse complement strand
CTTAAGGTGGTTATAGCGACGGGGCTCACCTCTTACCATTCCGAACAGAGTAGTTAAGCCCGTTAGCGCCGATGGTACTGCACTCGTGGGAGAGTAGGTCGCCGCCTTTTTTGAAAACCCTTACTTACAGTAAGGGTTTTTTTTGTTTTATTAGTAAGGTTAATGATTAAGAGATACGAATCCTTGAAATTTCGTTAGCGATCAGGATTGATTCTTAAACATACTGTCTAAAATGGTCTTGATTCCTAAAAACAGCATTACTATAGCGGCAATACATATAAGTATTCCAATTATGAGTAATGGAATATAAAATCCTTTGTCACTATTAGACATTATAAAGTATAGGAAAGATGGACCTAAGAACATCAAGAAAGCGCAAATACCCATGTATTTGAGACCTTTAACCAAAATGGTTTTATCTGTTCTTTTAGTTTCTTCCATTATTATAATTTTCTAAACTGGATCTAACAGATCCGTACTGTTCTAAAAGCGAACTTGCTTCTTCTTTGCTAATATTCAAGGTAGTCATTAACATAGCAATACCTCGATTGACTAATTTAGTATTGCTAAGTTGCATGTCAACCATTTTGTTCCCCTTAACGCGGCCTAATTGGATCATGACCGATGTGGTAATCATATTAAGAACCATTTTTTGGGCGGTGCCAGCTTTCATTCTTGAGCTTCCAGTTACATATTCTGGGCCAACTATAACTTCAATTGGAAATTGAGCAATTCGACTTAAAGGACTGTTGTGATTACACCCTAATCCCCCAGTTACAATGCCATGCTCATTACAAGTTTTTAAAGCACCAAGCACATAGGGAGTAGTACCTGAGGCCGCAATTCCTATTACCACGTCCTTTTGTGAAATGTTATAAAATTCCAAGTCTTTCCACCCTTGAGATGATGAATCTTCCGCAAATTCAACAGCTTTTCTAATAGCACTGTCACCACCGGCTATAAGACCAATAACTAGATCATGAGGTACTCCAAAGGTAGGTGGGCATTCAGAGGCATCTAAAATACCAAGCCGACCACTGGTTCCTGCTCCAAGATAAAACAGTCTACCTCCAGACTTCATGTTCTTAACAATTATATCAACTAGAGGATTAATATATGGAATGGCTTTTTGAACTGCCAAAGCCACTTTTTGATCTTCTTTATTGATGTCTTGAAGAATTTCAAGGGTATCTTTCTTCTCTAAATCTGAATAGAGGGAGTCTTGTTCTGTAGTTTTTACAAAATCCATTTTCAAATGTAAAGAAATATATAGGACTACTGAACTATGTAAGTAACTTCATCTACTTCAGACAATCTAAAGTAACCATATGGAAAATTATCAGGATTGGTTTGGTTGATGCAGTTTCCTCGTACCGTAGCTGGTTGCGTTTCAAATGGGCCGCCTTCCCCTTCACCTTGCTGTAAAAGAATAAACATAAAATCATAGAATCTATTGGAAACCCCATGAATTCTAATATTCAATTCGTCACCTGCCTTAATGTCCTCACTGGAATAAAATCCAAATATTTGGTTTCCATCTGTAAATCTATCCTCATAGACTTCTAAATCAGGTATGGAGGTGAAATCTGGCAAAAATTCAAAGAAATAGTAATTTTCTACCCCAGCTGGGTCTGTATAGTAAGCTTTAACCTCAATCTCATCTCCACCAAACCCACCACCAGCTTCTTGTTCAACAAAATCTATGGGTACAACCGACACCATGGTTTCCTGGGCTATGTAAACTTCTTCTTCGTACAGAATGGTAAGATTGTATGTTTCATTTAAAACAGGCGCAAATGAATTATTTCGATACAATCCGGTACCGCTTATTTCAATAAAATCATAGGTGTTACCACTGCTATCATCGATTCTTACGGTCGCCCCAACAGCAGGAGTAATGCCATCTTCGAAGAATGGAGTAGATAAAGACAATTTTATCTCTTGATCCCTGCCATCTGTTCCTTTGACCCAGTTAATAGAAGCTTCAATCACCAACCTTGGTTCAGCTTCATTTAAGGGAATATCGATAACATCTTCACAACTAAAGACTAATGCTAATAGGTATAATAAAAAGAGCTTCTTCATAATTCTAAAATCTAAAGTTATAGGTTATAGAAGGCACAATTCCAAAAATTGACAATTTCACGGCTTCATTGATTCCTGTTTGGGTGTTTTGTCTAAAGGATATACTTGCAGCGTTCATGCGATTATACACATTATAAATTCCAAATACCCATTCGCTTCTGAAGCGTTTAGTCGAATTGGGTTTAGGGGTGTATATTGCTGATATGTCTAGTCTGTGATAGGCTGGTAAACGACTTGAATTTCTTGATTCATAAGTAGGAACAACCACACCGTTATACGAATACTGGCCATTAGGAAAGGTAGCTGGTATTCCTGTCTGATATAAAAAGTTAGATGCGAAAGTCCATTTATCCGTAAAATCATAACTTCCAGTTAGTGAAATGTCATGTGTTTTATCCCAAGGGGTGCTATACCAATTTCCGTTATTAATACCCGGTTCTTCCGTGGTTCTTCCTGGAGTACGTTGTTCTGATTTTGAGAGTGTATAGGACAGCCAACCTCTTAGCTTACCTTCATTCTTACGCAAAAGAATTTCTAAACCATAAGCTTGTGCTTCCCCGTTTAAAATAACCTGTTCAATAGCATTATTGGCAATAAGGTTAGCCCCGTCTATGTAATCGATTCTATTCTGAATCGTTTTGTAAAAGGTTTCTACTTCCAAAGAATAGGTATTTTCATTAAACGACTTGAAATATCCAACGGCTACTTGATCTAGTAATTGGGGTTGAATATATTTTCCACTCGGAGCCCAAACATCTAATGGAGTAGGTGAGGATGTATTGGATAATAGGTGTAGATATTGGGTCATCCTATTATAGCTACCCTTTACGGATGAAGTTTCATTTAATTGATAGGCTACTGAAAATCTAGGTTCAAGATTAATAAAGGACTTAATGACGTCTGATCTATTAAAGGTTTGTACATCTATTGGCTCTGCCTTTTCATAGATGCCAAGGTCTGGATTGTAGATAACAGGATTATCATTTTCATAAACATTAAGTTCGTCTTGTCCAAGTCTTAGAAAAGAACTCAAACGCAACCCATAGCGTATTGATAGCCTGTTGGAAAGTTGTTGCTCAGCGTCAAAATAAACAGCATTTTCAAATGCGTATTTATCAGTAAGTTTAAATTCATTAATTCCAGAATCCTCTGTTGTTGGTCTAATTAAACCTGGATCAAAACTGTAGTAGATGCTGTTTAAGCCGTATTCAAGTTTCAGATTGTTACTTATATAATGCTTAAAATCATATTTAAGATTAAAATTTCTAATGCCAGATTTCCAATCAAACTCCACAAAATTTAAAACTAAATCATAATAATAGTCTGAATAAATGACTGAGAGGTTCGAGAAGAGTTTGTCTGAGAATAAGTGATTCCATCTAAAGTTTAAAACACTGTTGCCATAAGTGTTTTCAAAACTATCATTGATTTCAAATACATCACGCCCGAAATACCCAGATAAATAAATGCTATTGTTATTATTAATTCGGTAACTGAGTTTGGTATTTAAATCGTAAAAGTAGGCCGTATTATTTACATCAAATAAAGGTGTAAACAAATGGGCGTAACTGGATCTACCACCGATTAAAAAAGACCCTCTGTCTTTGACAATAGGCCCTTCAAGTAGAAGTCTACTTGAGATTAGTCCAATACCTCCCATCCCAGAAAACCGGTTACTATTTCCTTCTTTTTGGTATATATCTAAAACTGATGATACCCGCCCACCATATTTGGAAGGGATCCCTCCTTTGTAAAGTCTTAAATCTTTTATGGCATCCGGATTAAAAACGGAAAAGAATCCAAACAAATGTGATGAATTAAAAATAATGGCCTCATCAAGTAGAATTAAGTTTTGATCTGCAGCCCCGCCTCGGACATTAAATCCGGAGGCGCCTTCACCACCGTTGGTTACACCTGGTAATAACGTTATGGATTTTATAACATCCACCTCACCAAGAACAACTGGAATTTGTTTTATCGTTTTTATTGAGAGTGCATTAACACTCATCTGAGGCTTTTTTATATTGATTTTTTCAATATTTTCTTTGATAATGACCTCGTCCAGGCTTTCGGCTGATTCAATAAGGGTGAAATCTAGCTTTTGATTCTGTTGCAGGTCAATGGTTCGAGATATTGTTTTAAATCCTAAATAACTGACTTGAACGTTATATTCACCTTGAGGAAGGGTAATGGAATAGAATCCATATTCATTGGTCATAGTTCCAGATTGTAATTCCGGAATGATAATATTAACACCAATGAGCGTTTCATTTGTAATACTGTCTTTTACTACACCACTAAGTGTAAACTTATCTTGGGCGAAAAAATTAAGGGAGAATAGTAAAATGAATAAAGTTTGGGGTAGAAACTTGTTCATCCAATTTTTTTATCAAAAATAAAAAAGCCCTTTCCGAGGGAAGGGCTTTTTAACTTAAGTTTATTATTATAAATTGATTATGGAATTGTAACCTTTACAGGGTCTCATGGCTGAATTGGCCATGTTTTCTTCAGGAAAATAATAACCTCCAATATCAATTGAGTTACCCTGAATAGTAATAAGATGATCTAAAGTTTCTTCCTTAGATTTCAAAAGGGCTTCATGAATTGTTTCAAATTCATTTTTTAGATCCAAATTGGCATTTTGTTGAGCTAATGCCTCAGCCCAATAGAGAGCTAAGTAAAAATGACTACCTCTGTTATCCAGTTTATTCACCTTTCTTGAAGGGCCTTTTTTTGTGTCTAATAATTTCTCTGTAGCTTCCTCTAATGCCTCTCCTAATACCTTTGCTTTAGGGTTGCTGTGAACTCTTGCATAATGGATTAACGAAACAGACAATGCTAAAAACTCTCCCAAAGAATCCCATCTTAAGTGATTTTCTGTTAGAAATTGTTGTACGTGCTTAGGTGCAGATCCACCTGCTCCAGTTTCAAATAAGCCTCCACCATTCATCAATGGAACAATAGACAACATTTTTGCACTGGTACCTAATTCTAAAATTGGAAAAAGATCGGTTAAATAATCTCTTAACACATTTCCTGTTACTGCAATAGTATCCTCACCTTTTCTAATTCTATCCAAACTAAATTGAGTCGCTTCGGCAACAGACATAATTAAAAGATCAATCCCTGGATTGTTTACTTCGAAGTAAGTTTCAACCTTTTTAATTAATTCAGCGTCGTGAGCTCTTTCCTTATTTAACCAGAAAACGGCTGGATTACCAGTTTGTTTAGCTCTGTCAATTGCTAATGCAATCCAATTTTGAATTGGCGCATCCTTAGCCAAACACATTCGCCAGATATCACCTTTTTCAACAGTATGAGTCATTAGAACGGCCCCTCTTTCATCAACAACAGTTATTTCTCCTCCCTGTGACAATTCAAATGTTTTATCATGGCTACCGTATTCTTCAGCTTTTTTTGCCATTAAACCAACATTAGATACAGATCCCATGGTTGTTGGATCATAAGCACCATGACGTTTACAATCGTCAATGGTAGCTGAGTAGACCTCGGCGTAACTACTATCAGGAATTATAGCAAGCGTATCTTCTGCATGCCCATCCTTGTTCCACATTTGCCCTGAATTTCTTATCATAGCAGGCATGGAGGCATCGATAATGACATCACTTGGAACATGCAGGTTAGTTATGCCTTCGTCTGAATTAACCATTGCAACCTTTGGACCATTTTCAATGGCGTCTCTAAATGCCTTAAGCACAGTTTCGGCCAGGTCTTCATCAGATTCTTCAAGCATCTCTATAATTGAACCAAGACCATTGTTGGGGTTTATATCTAGTGCTTGTATTTCGTTCTCGTAGGTATTAAAAACATCTTTAAAGTAGGCCTTCAAAGCATAGCCAAAAATGATAGGGTCAGACACTTTCATCATGGTCGCCTTAAGGTGGAACGACAATAAAAGATTATTGTCAGTTGCTTTACCAATGGCTGTTGCTAAAAATTCTTGTAAAGACAATGCGCTCATGAAAGTACCATCTACAACCTCTCCTTTAAGTACATTAATATTGTCCTTAAGGATAATTGTCTCCCCATTTAACGTGGTAAGAACAATTTTAAGACTCGAATCTGCCTCAATGGTTACTGATTTTTCATTATGATGAAAATCCCCATGAGACATCGTAGCGACTTCTGTTTTTGAGCCAGGAGACCAGGCACCCATTGAATGAGGATTCTTCTTGGCGTAGTTCTTAACTGCTCTTGGAGCACGACGATCTGAGTTTCCTTCTCTTAACACTGGGTTGACCGCACTTCCTTTTATTTTATTATATCTGGCCAAAACATTTTCATCCTCTTCTGTTACTACCTCATCTGGAAAATTAGGAATTTGATAGCCCTTGGATTGTAATTCTTCAATAGCATCTTTTAACTGAGGGATAGATGCAGAGATATTTGGCAGTTTGATAATGTTTGCTGCCGGCTCTTTTACTAACTCACCAAGAAAACTGAGATCATCAGAAATTCTTTGGTCTTCGTTTAAATAATCTGAAAAAGCAGATAATATTCTTGCGGACAAAGAAATATCCTTTGTTTCAATGGTAATATTGGAAGAATTGGTAAACTTTTGAATTATTGGAAGAAATGAGCGAGTCGCTAACGCTGGCGCTTCATCTGTCATCGTGTAGACGATAGATTCGTTAGTGTGCATAGAATTATAGTATTTCTGTAATTGGTAATGCCAATTTTGGCAGCGCAAATATACAAATTCAATGCGGTTTATTTAAGACTATACGCCCAAACTCTAGATGCAACTCTCTGAACAAAAAAAAGCCACATCATCACAGTAAAACTGTATTGATATGGCTTTCATGAGTGCTGCAGTTGATCCAATGCTTCTAAGATTTACTAATAAATAAAAGAATCTTGTTGCCCCTTTTTCTCACCGAAGCGTAATGGGCGCAATCCTCTGCGTGCGACTCCGAAGATAAATAATCGCCTAAAATGTATTAAGCAATACTTTTATCCTCATAACTGTCTTCTTTATGTAATGTCATCAATATTTCCACTTGCGCGAAACTATTTCTTCACTTACATGGTCCCTTTCATATTTTAGCCTAAACTAATCTATTTAGAGAATGATGAATTGTTCCTAAATACGATTTCCGTATTTGCTTACAACTCACATAGAGCCATTACCTCCATTTGCTTACACAAACTGTAATAATTCTCCTGAAAACAATTTTATGTAAAAGAACATTCTTTAAAGATTTAACAAACTTTAATTCTAAAATTAAACTTCAAACAGGGTTTATTGTTAAATCTGAGACTAAATTAAAATTATGATGAATAAATGCAAATTTTTTAACCTGAAAGATATTAACCTTGTATTAACTTCAGTTATTAACAATAGTTCATAAAAAAAGCCTTGACTAGTCAAGGCTTTTTTAAGGTTCTAATTCTTAATTATTTACGTACTTCCTTTATACGTGCTTTTTTACCAGTAAGGCCTCTGAAATAGAAGATTCTAGCTCTTCTAACCTTACCTCTTTTATTGACTTCAATCTTTTGAAGTGCTGGTAAATTGACTGGGAAGATACGCTCAACACCAATTGTTCCAGACATTTTTCTAATTGTAAATGTCTCGGTTGTACCGCTTCCTTTTCTTTGAAGCACTACACCCTTAAAGAACTGTGTTCGGGTTTTATTCCCTTCTTTAATTTCGTAGTAAACGGTAATCGTATCTCCAGCGCTAAACTCTGGAAAATCTTTTCTCGTCACAAATTCGTTTTGAACAAATTTTACTAAAGAATCCATCCTTGTATTGATTTTGATTAGTTTAAAACAACATTCACGATTTTCGCCAGAGGTTGATTTAAATCGGCTGCAAAGATAGTTAAAAAGTTAAAATTGAATAGGTATTTCATGAATATTTTGAGAAATAATTCTAATAGCGATACTGATTGAAGAAAACTTTCTAAACATCCTCATCCAGTAGGTCTGGTCTACGATCTTTAGTTCTCTTATAAGCCTCAGTTTCTCTCCACTCTTCAATTTTAGGAAAATTTCCACTGAATAAAATTTCAGGAACTTTGAGACCTTTATAATCCCTAGGTCTGGTATAAATAGGTGGGGCGAGAAGATTATCTTGAAACGAATCTGTCAATGCCGAGGTTTCATTTCCTAAAACACCTGGAATTAATCTAATTATGGTATCGCACAACACGGCTGCACCCAATTCACCACCAGAAAGTACATAATCACCAATCGATATTTCTTTGGTAACTAAGGTGTCTCTTACTCTTTGATCTACACCTTTGTAATGTCCACAGAGAATAATAATATTTTCGCATAAGGATAAACTATTGGCTATTCCTTGATTTAGTCGTTCTCCATCTGGTGTCATGTATATGACTTCGTCATAAGACCGCTCATTTTTTAGTTGCGTTATACACTTATCAATAGGCTCGATCATCATTACCATTCCTGCACCACCACCAAATTGGTAGTCATCCACGGATTTATAGTTGTCACTTGTATAATCTCTTAAATTATGAAAGTGCACTTCAACTAAATTAGATTCGATTGCACGCTTTAAAATAGAGGCCTCGAATGGACTTTTTAATAACTCTGGAAGAACTGTAATAATATCAATCCTCATGTTCTCAAATTATAAGTAAGTAACTTTTATTGTTGCAGTGACCTATTTTGCTTTTCAATAGACTTTTCTCTCAAGTACATAAATAAAGGAAAACTAAATGCTAGTGCAACAATAAATGTAGAAATTAAGACCAGCCACCAGTATTTTATTTTTAGACGTAGAGATTCATTAATCATCCATACTAAAAAGCACATTGCCACAACAGATATGTCTGCACTTATAGACTTTGCCGGCCAAGTAGTCACTGTTAGCGCAATAAAATTAGAAATAGAGGTGTCCTCCTCCATTAAATAAAACTGAGCATTAAAATACCAGGTAAGTCCTAAACCCAAGATCGAAAGTATAAGATAAAGGTGTTTAATTTTCATAACTTAGTGCATTAAACTAATAAACCGTATTATTATACGGTTTATTAGAATTATATATCGTTATAGCTTTCTCAGGATTTTTGCTTATTAATTTCGTCTTGAAGTTGTCTTCTTACCTTTTGTTCTCTTTCAAGCGCGTTACGTCGATGCTCTTCAAATTCTAACTCCAATTCATCCAACTTAAACTTGGCACTTTTGGTTACGGCATTACTATTTTTGAACTTATAAATAAATAAGAACAGAAAGGCTAAAAGTCCAGCTACAATACTCCACATGATCACATTGTAATTGATCTTACTGGTTTGCATACCAAGGAATGCCATATTATTCTTTTCAGTAATGGTTTGATCAAGATTAGCCTGTGTTTTTGCTAATTGCGATTTTAATTCGCTTATTTCATTCGCCTGCGTACTTACTGTCTTCTCAGAGTTATTAAGCTTGTTGTAAGTAGTTTCTAAAGAATCTAAAACATTGCCTTTGAGTTTAACAAGAGAAGAAAACTTTACGGCTTCATAAGGCTGACCATTGGTGCCCTTAAAGTTACCTGATTTCTTGAATATGTATTCAAATTGGCTTTCTATTGTTCCACTGTCCAATGAAAGTTCACTAGAATTAGAATTTTGAGCTAAAGTTCTTGGGGATGACAATAAAATAGCTGCAGCTAAAACAGTTAGGTGGATTATTGACTTCATTAATTAGTTGATTTAGGTAAGTTGCTTTTTCATTAGGCAAGATAATAATTTTATCTGCACATATTCATCAAATAAAAACCTCTCAATATTGAGAGGTTTTTAATATACGGTTACTTTAAATGTTTGGATTTTCTAGTAATATGTAAACCTTCTAACTTTAGAAATGTATTTAGCAAGTCTAATTACCTGATGACTATACCCATATTCATTATCATACCATATATAAAGTATGGCATTTTTTCCATTGGGTCTTACAATAGTGGCCTTACTGTCATAAATTGAAGGTGCTGAACTACCAACAATATCGCTTGAAACCAGTTCATCATTCATTTCATATTTAATTTGCTCTACCAAAGTCCCCTCTAGTGCGTATTTTTTAATTGCAGCATTAATTTCTTCAATGGATGTCTCCTTTTCTAATTCTAAATTTAGAATAGCCAACGAACCATTTGGAACTGGAACTCGAATGGCATTTGAGGTAAATTTACCCTCTAATGACGGGAGTGCTTTGCTTACAGCCTTGCCTGCGCCCGTTTCAGTAATAACCATATTCAAGGCAGCTGCACGCCCTCTTCTGTATTTTTTGTGGTAATTATCAACCAAGTTTTGATCATTGGTATACGCGTGAATAGTTTCAAGGTGCCCACTTATAATTCCAAAAGAATCTTCCATGACTTTTAAGACAGGGGTAATGGCGTTTGTTGTACATGAAGCTGCAGAAAAAATGTCCATTTCATCTGGATTATTTTGAGTATGATTAACTCCATGAACGATATTTGGAACCCCTTTGCCAGGTGCTGTTAGTAATACTTTTGCAGTTCCATTAGCTTTTAAATGCCTTTCAAGTGCTTTATCGTCTCTAAAGGCTCCAGTATTATCAATTACTAGCGCTTCATTTATTCCGTAGTTTGTATAGTCGATGTCTTCTGGTTTGTTGGCAGAAATGATCCGTACAGTGGTGCCATTTATGATGAGTGCTTCATTCTCTGGATCTGCTACTACAGTACCGGAGAATATACCATGAACAGAATCATTACGCAATAATGAGGCTCTTTTTTCTAATACGGTAGCATTAATTTCACCTCGTGTGACAATAGCTCTCAATCGCAATTGGTTACCACTACCAGTTCTTGCCATAAGCTCACGTGCTACTAATCGACCAATTCTACCAAAGCCATATAGTACAACGTCTTTTGGCTGAATATTCCCATTCTTTTCAGCATCATGTAATTTGTCTGCAACAAAACTTAACGCATTGCTGTATTTTTGATCAGCAATGTGATATTCATAGGTTAATTTTCCAATATCTAATTTGGCCGGGGGTAAATCCAGTTGTTTAATGGCTTTAGCTATTTCAACCGAATCAAATACTGAAATTGGTTTTTGAACAAACTCGCCAGCATATTCATGTAGGTGGAGAATTTCACTGACATTCCTATCCATAAGTTGGTTTCTAAAAAGAACTAATTCTATGGACTTGTCATACCATAAATCGCTAACAATTTTTATGAATTCAACTGTGGCGCGTCTGCGATCGGCTTGAAAGGCCAATTCTTTTTCATAAGTTCCGTGGAGACTCATTAGTTTAATTTTTTAAAATTTGGCGCAAAAGTAACATATTTCAAACGTTTTCGTAAGCATTTAAGAAAAATATAAAACCCTCTAAATTTTTATTCAGAGGGTTCGATATTTACTATTAAATTTTACACTAACGCAGTACTAATTCACGAGCTCTAAGATATCCATCAATAAAACTAATTCGCTCAATTCGCTCTTCAAATTCGTCGCCATACCGCTGTTTTAAGGTATTAATATCCTCAATTGAATTAATTTCAAAATCATTGATTTTGGTTATGACATAATTCTCTTGTATTCCAAGTCTATTAATCCAAAGCCGATTATTAGACCTTTGAATGATCACACCACTTTCAATACCATAGCGCTGCTTGTCTATTTTGGAGATATCTGTAAAAGTCATATTCATAAATTCAACTTTACCAATACTTGTATTAGACAAAGTTACTGGGACAATCCTCAGTTCATTCTCGCGTTCGATCTCTACGTTTACAACATCATTTGGTCTTTTAGTTTTTAAGTAGCCACTTAGATCCGAAAACTTGGTAATCTCTATATTATCAAGTCTAGTAATCACATCTCCTTCTTTTAAACCGGCAGCTGCTGCACCTGAGTTTTTAGTAATGTCCGAAATGTATACACCCTGAATTTCATTAATTCCGAGCTCAACTCCCTCTTCAGAGTCTGGATTTAAAATAGAAACACCTAATATTCCAGTTTGTACATCTCCAAACTCAATGAGGTCCTCTACAATTTTACGTGCAATATTGCTTGGAACTGCGAATGAATAACCTATATAAGACCCAGTTTGCGAAGTGATTGCTGTATTAATTCCAATCAATTCACCATTCATATTTACTAAAGCTCCTCCAGAATTTCCTGGATTCACCGCAGCATCAGTTTGAATAAAACTTTGATCACCAGACAAATCTCTCGATTTGGCACTAATAATTCCAGCGGTAACCGTTGAAGTTAGATTAAATGGATTTCCAACTGCTAACACCCACTCACCAACTTGCGAAGCATCAGAGTCTCCAAATTGTATAGCCGGCAGTTCATCTTGAGCATCAATTTTTAGCAGAGCAATGTCTGTTTTCTTATCGGTACCAATAAGTTTTGCAGCATAAACTTTATTATTATTCATGGTTATGGATAGCTCACTTGCACCGGCGATAACGTGATTATTGGTAATAATGTAACCGTCGGGTGAAATAATGACACCACTTCCTGTGCCAATTCTGGTTTGTTCAGACTCACGGCCATAAAGTAAATCATAGAAATTTCTGGGGCCACTAGTAATCGCCTTATTTTTGACGTGCACTACCGCATCAATAGTTCCATTCGCCGCCTTTACTAAATCAGGGGCGTTGGAATTAATTAATGCTGTTTTCGAATTAATTGATTTTGTGGGGACAATAAATGATTGCTTTGTGCTTTGGAAGGAATTATAATCCTGTTTTTTATCAGGCTCCATTAGTTTATAAGCACCCAGAGTTAGTATTCCTCCTAGAGCTGAAACCCCAATTAAAGTTAAAATCTTCTTCATCTTCACTTGTTTTTAATTTAATTAGACAACGAATAAAATTACATTTTTATTAAATGGTGATTTTAAGTTTAACGATGATTTAACAAGACTTAAAACCCACTAATATCCCTATCTTTGCGACCTAAATATGAAACATTCATTTTATAAATATCAGGGTACGGGAAACGATTTTATAGTCATTGATAATCGTCAAAATATATTTGACAAGAATAATGCCAGACTTGTGGCTTCTTTGTGTGATCGACGATTTGGCATTGGCGCAGATGGTCTCATATTATTGGAAGATCATGGCACTATGGATTTTAAAATGGTCTATTTTAATTCTGATGGTCACCAAAGTTCAATGTGTGGTAATGGTGGAAGATGCATTGTTGCCTTTGCAAAACGATTGGGCTTGATTGACACAAAAGCGTCTTTTGAAGCTATTGATGGGCCTCATTATGCTTTTGTTGATTCGGATGGGGTTGTATCCTTGAATATGAAGGATGTATCAGGTGTAGAGTGTTTTCCACAGCATTTGTTTTTAGATACAGGATCACCGCATCATGTTCAACTAGTTAATGATATTAATAGTTTGAATGTTCAAAAAATTGGTGCTGATATTCGCTATGGAGATTTATATGATGAAGCCGGGTCTAATGTAAATTTTGTAGAAAAGATAGACAATGGGTTCCGTATAAGAACGTATGAACGAGGTGTTGAAGGTGAGACTCTATCTTGTGGAACAGGAGCTACTGCAGTAGCTATTGCCATGTTTCGTTCAGGGCAATCTTCGGATACAGAAATTACATTGGTCACCAATGGAGGAAACTTAAAGGTTAAGTTTACACCACATGAAGAGGGATTTAAAGAGGTTTGGTTAATAGGACCTGCTGAGTTTGTTTTTAAGGGCGAATTAACATGGTAACATTAAAAGGTGAAACCATTAAGTTGAGGGCCTTGGAGCCATCTGATATTGATTTTCTTGAGTCTACTGAAAACGACGAAAGCCTATGGCAATTGAGCAATACAGTTGTTCCGTTTTCTAGATATCAGTTAGAACAATACATCCTAAATGCTTCAACTGATGTATATGAATCCAAACAGCTGCGGTTAGTCATAAGTGAACATTCTAATCAGCCGATGGGGTTTATTGATCTCTATGAATTTGACCCAATTAATAAAAAAGCAGGTGTTGGTATTGTCATATTGGATTTAAAGAATCGTGGAAATGGCTACGGGAGAGAAGCTTTAGAGCTTATGATACAATACAGCTTTTCGGTATTAGATCTTCACCAATTATATTGTCAAATTACTGAATCAAATACCCAAAGTCTTAGACTGTTTGAGTTGCTCGGTTTTAGTAAGGTGGCTTTAAAAAAGGATTGGACATTATGGGATGGGTCCTTCAGTAATGAGTGGTTTTTGCAATTAATTAATTCTAAGCATGTACATTAAAAAAATATTATGGGCCATAGCCTTAATTGGATTAGTTGTTATGGGTGCTATAGCTTATTATATCTATGATGCTATGTTTGTTCCAAACACTAGTTTCGAGGAAGAATCAGTTACTTTAGAGATTCCAACTGGTACTAACTATAATCAAGTAAGAGAGCTTCTAGCTCCTTATTTAGATGATTTAGATTCATTTGATGCCTTAGCAAATCAAAAAAAATATAACAGCAATGTTAAATCGGGGCGTTACAGGCTAAAAAAAGGGATGAATAATAATGATATTATTAACACCATACGGAGCCAGAACATTCCTCTCACGTTATCATTTAATAATCAAAACAGTTTAGAGCAACTGGCAGGTCGCGTTAGTTCCCAAATTGAAGCGGATAGCGCGGAATTGGTAATTGCTATGCGTGATTCTACTTTACTCAATTCTTACGTATTTAAAAATGAAACGGCTCTGGGGATGTACTTACCTAATAGTTATGAGTTCTTTTGGAATACCTCTGCGGAAGCCTTTGTGAAGCGCATGTATAAAGAATATCAGAAATTCTGGAATGAAGACCGAAGATCTAAAGCAAAAAAAATTGGCCTTTCAGCTGATGAGGTAATGACCCTAGCCTCCATAGTTTACGAAGAATCTAAAGCTAAAGAAGAACAGCCTATTGTTGCAGGAGTATATTTAAATAGACTTAAAATTGGAATGCCACTACAAGCTGATCCAGCGCTAAAATTTGCAGCTTACAAATTGCCTAAATATCAAAATACGGTTATTAGAAGGGTTTTAAATGAGCATAAGGACATAGATACACCATATAATACTTATATGTATTCGGGAATACCGCCTGGTTTAATTGCTATGCCTGATTTATCAGCAATTGAGGCTGTTTTAAACAGTCAGGATCATGATTACCTTTATTTTGCAGCTGATCCTGAGCGCATTGGTTACCATCGATTTGCTAAGACCCTGAGTGAACATAATAGAAATGCGCGGGCCTATCACCGTTATCTAGATTCACAGGGGATTAGACGTTAATCTTAGGTATGAAACGATTAGTATTAATTGTTATTATTATAGTACAATCTCTTTCTGTATATGGTCAATTATCTAAATTCCTAAAGCCGTCAGACACCCTTCATATCCAAAGACGAAATGGTGTTCTAATTTCTCAAGCAACCTTGGCTGCTGCATCCTTGATAGCATTGGACCAGTTATGGTATTCTAATTATGAACGAGGATCGTTTAGGACTGTTAATGATAGTGGTGATTGGTATGGGATAGACAAACTGGGTCATGTATTTTCATCTTATCAATTGGGTCGCATTGGATATAATTTATTAGCCTGGAGTGGAGTTCGCGAAAAAGATAGATTACTCTACGGGGCCACAATTGGTTTTGTGTTCTTGACTGCTGTTGAAATAATGGATGGTTACTCAAAACAATGGGGTTTCTCATGGGGAGATATAGCGGCTAATGCCTTAGGGACAGGGCTATTTATTGGACAACAAATCCTCTGGGAAGAACAACGCATAGGCATAAAGTTTTCATTTATGCAATCTCCATATGCACAACTTAATCCAGATTTATTGGGAAATAATTTAATGGAACAAGTATTTAAGGACTATAATGGCCAAACCTATTGGTTAAGTTTTAGTATGCAATCTTTTTTAGGCACGGGGCTTATACCGTCCTGGTTTAATATTGCCTTGGGCTATGGGGCCAATGGTATGCTTAATGGGGATTTCCATGATCCCTATTTACCGGCACAAGATCCATATCAGCAATTTTACTTAAGTCTTGATATTGATTTGACGAGAATAAAGACCAATTCACATATATTAAAAACCCTATTTGACATTTTCAACTTTATAAAGATCCCTTCTCCAACATTAGAATTGACCAGTAACGGGGTCTTTAAGGCCCACATAATCTACTTTTAACGAGTTTTTTTTACCGTTCATCCCGTGTATTGTGTAGTCTCCAAATAAGGCGTAATTTTGCTCGTCCATTTTGTAAAATGTTCGGGGACAGTATTTTACACAAATAAGATGGATATGAAAACGAATATTATTCAAAACACATTAGTCCCTTTTGCCATTTGTTTTAGTTTAATTTTGGCGCTTTATCCGGAATCAAAACTAGACATGGATAAATACTCTACCCAGGGTATCGAATTAGAATTTATCCAACCTATTCCAAAAGAAGATTTAGCTGAATTAATGGAATTTGATTCTAAATCAATTGATCATTATTCTCCACTGTTAGGTAAGAACTTTGAAGGTTTTAAGGAAGCCTTAGCTTTTAAAGAGTCAACTGGGAACTATTTTGCAGTAAATACCTATGGCTATCTAGGAAAGTACCAATTTGGTTCTGAAACATTAAAACTTGTTGGTGTCTATAATACAGATACCTTTCTTGAGAGTCCAGTTCTTCAAGAAGAGGCCTTTTTAGCCAATACCAAACGAAATAAATGGATTCTAAGAAAGTATATCCAAAAATTTGACGGTAAAACAGTAGCAGGTATTGAGGTCACAGAATCAGGAATTCTTGCTGCAGCCCATCTCGCTGGTCCAGGTAGTGTTAAAAAGTTTCTCAAAAGCTATGGTCAGCAAAATTTTAAGGATGGCTATGGTTCTACGCTAAGCAGCTACCTGGAAAAATTCTCTGGCTATGACACTTCTCAAATTGAACCTAATAGAACTGCTAAAGTTTCTATTTAGTAAACAGTAGATTCTTTTAAAACAAGAAATATAGATGGCCTCTTGTGCAAATCGGGCAATTCTTTTTGTTTCCATTCATTTATTGGCATACTGTAAATTTCTTCCGTAGGTAAAGTTAAATCGCAGGCCACACATAATCTTGTTCTGGAATTTAGTGTTTTTATTAAATCTGTCAATAACTGATTATTACGAAACGGGGTTTCAATGAAAATCTGAGTTTGATTTTGGTCAAAGGATAATTTTTCAAGACGTTTCATATGAGATTTACGATCCTGTTTATCTATTGGCAAATAGCCATTAAAGGCAAAACTTTGACCATTCATGCCACTGCTCATCAACGCTAAAAGAATTGAAGAAGGCCCAACAAGTGGCACAATACGAATGCCTTTACTGTGTGCGAGTTTAACGATGTCTGCTCCTGGATCAGCTATGGCAGGGCAGCCAGCTTCAGAGATGAGACCAACATCCAAACCGTTATCACAGGCGTCCAAATAACTAAGTAATTCTTCTTCGAGTGTGTATTTATTTAGTACTTGTATCACCAATTTTGCCTGACTTTTTCCCGGGGTTACCCTTTTAATGAATCGTCTGGCGGTTTTTTCATTTTCTACTATGTAGTGATTTACC
Source organism: Winogradskyella aurantiaca (assembly GCF_003362725.1). Taxonomy (GTDB): domain Bacteria; phylum Bacteroidota; class Bacteroidia; order Flavobacteriales; family Flavobacteriaceae; genus Winogradskyella_A; species Winogradskyella_A aurantiaca. The sequence continues at coordinate 332,910 of NZ_QKTV01000003.1, read as the reverse complement.
TTTTCTAAAACCTTTTTTATTGAAAGAGGTAACACTTCAAGTGGCGGGTTGTCACCAAGTCGTGTTGGAATTAAGTAAAGAAGCCCTTTATTTGAGTTCATATAAAAACGTAGTCATTTTAAAGGTAATAATTTAAGACTTAGTCCTGTTTAGATAGATCCCTAGCTATAATATTACAAGTTTCATCTACTAAGTTAAACACCTCCTCAAAACCACTAAAGTCGCCATAATAGGGGTCAGGTACATAGTTATAAGCGGAATTTGGATTAGCATCCATAAAAAGACGTAATTTGTTTAGGTCATTTTCGTCTCTTGCTAAAGTTTTAAGGTTGTCTAGATTAGATTCGTCCATTGCGTAAATGCGATCAAAAACATCGAAATCACTTGTTTTAAACTGTCGCGCCCTTTGAGAGGTAATATCAATACCATTTGCTTTTGCAACCTTAATAGATCTATGATCAGGTAGTTCACCAATATGATAACTGGCGGTTCCAGCTGAGTCAATAAGATAATTCGAATCTTGAAGCTTATTCTCTAGAATACCGTGGGCAAGGGGAGATCGACAGATATTCCCTAAACATACCATCAGGATTCTCATAAATAAATAATTAAAGTGTGAGTTTCTTTGCTAAATCCTCAACATATTTCCTGAATTGCTTGTCGGTAGAGGATAAGTTGTCAACCGTTTTACAGGCATGAAGTACCGTAGCATGGTCTCTTTGGCCAATCTGTGATCCAATGCTAGCCAATGAAGCTTTAGTGTACTTTTTAGCAAAGAACATAGCTAACTGCCTTGCTTGAACAATATGGCGCTTACGCGTCTTGGACTGTAAGGTGTCAACATCCATTTGAAAATAATCAGAAACCACTTTTTGTATGTAATCAATGGACACCTCTCTTTTGGTGTTTTTTACAAACTTCTCTACAATATCTTTTGCAAGATTTATAGTGATTTCTTTTTTATTGAAGGAAGACTGAGCTATTAACGAAATTATGGCGCCCTCTAACTCTCTCACGTTAGTTTTAATATGTTTAGCTACATAGTCAATAATTTCTTCCGGCATTTCTACACCGTCTCTATAGAGTTTATTTCTAAGTATGGAAACTCGCGTCTCAAAGTCTGGAGTTTGTAATTCAGCAGAGAGACCCCATTTAAACCTGGATAATAATCGTTGTTCAATATCCTGCATATCTACAGGTGCCTTATCACTAGTTAAAATAACCTGTTTGCCATTTTGATGAAGGTGATTAAAGATATGAAAGAAAACATCCTGAGTCCCAGTCTTTCCTGAAAGGAATTGGACGTCATCAATAATTAAGACATCAATAATCTGATAAAAATGGATAAAGTCATTTCTATTATTCTTCTTGACTGAATCAATGTACTGCTGAGTAAACTTTTCAGCTGAAATATAAAGTACTGTTTTCTCAGGGTATTTATCTTTTATGTCAACACCAATGGCGTGAGCCAAATGTGTTTTTCCTAAACCAACACCTCCAAATATTAGCAAGGGGTTAAATGATGTGCCGCCAGGTTTATTGGCTACGGCAATTCCAGCATTTCTAGCTAATCTGTTAGAATCGCCCTCTAAGAAATTATCAAAACTATAATTAGGATTAAGCTGTGATTCTATTTTTACATTTCTTATACCTGGGATTACAAATGGATTTCTTAATTCAGGGCTTTTATTATTAAATGGTACGTCTACGTCTTGTGATTTGACTGGTATTCTATTGGAACTGGGTATTTTTTCTGTAAACGGCTGCTTATTGCCATAGGTATTCTCCATTTTAATCACGTAGACTAACTTGGCTGTTTCACCTAACTCCTTAGTCAAAGCAACTTTTAAAATTTTAACGTAATGCTCCTCTAGCCATTCATAGAAAAATTTACTTGGAACTTGAATGCTCAGGGCTTGATTAGAAAGTTTAACTGCTACAATCGGTTCAAACCAAGTTTTATAGGCTTGTGGTTGGATATTGTCTTTAATAAATGCCAAGCAATTGCCCCAGACCGATTGAGCTGTTATCTCCATGCGTTTGTTGTAAATTTTGGTTAGTTAGATTAGCAAAAAAAAAGAGAATATGGGTTTCTCTTTTCATAATATTTACTCGACAAATATGTGAACAAAATTCTTAAAAAAAAAATGAAAATCAATTGAATTTTTAGAAATTTTTTCTCATGTTTAATCCGCATGAAATTACAAAAAAAAACTTAAATTCCTCATTAAAAAATGTTTATAAATGAAACCCAAATCCGCGTCAGATATGGGGAGACTGATCAGATGGGAGTGGTGTACCATGCAAACTATGCGCAATACTTCGAGGTGGGTAGAACAGAATGGTTGCGCCAATTTGGAATGACCTATAGGCAGATGGAAGAAACAGGTATAATGCTACCTGTAATTTCTTTAAATATAAACTACAAAAATTCAGCACGTTATGACGATGTGCTTAAAGTAAAAACTCGACTAAAAGCAATTCCAAAAGCATCCATTGAGTTTGAATATGAACTGCTAAATGAGGATGGAAATTCACTTGCTACAGGAGCTACGGTTTTAGCTTTTATTGATATGGAACGCAACCGACCAACGAGATGTCCAAAATTTCTTTTAGACCAATTGCAGGATAATTCGTTATAATACTTTGACTTTGAGTCCAAAAACACCTTGAAATTTTTCTAAGACTTCATCAAAGATGCGTTTAGGAATCTCGAGTTTAATAGAGCAATCCATTTCCATTGTTTGATCTTTTATTTCAAGTTGATACTGTTTAATGGCTCTCATAACTACGTTTAAAAGGTCATACTTGAATTTTAAAATTATGCCTCTTGTTAGCTCTTTTTCAACAACTTCTGCGCTTGATAGTGTCAACTTAGCAGACTCTTTATAGGCCGAAATTAAGCCTCCAACCCCCAGTTTGGTCCCACCGTAGTATCGGATTACAACAACTAAAACATTTGACAAATCAAATGCCTGAATTTGTCCAAGGATTGGTTTTCCTGCTGAATTGCTTGGCTCACCATCATCGTTAGTCTTAATCTGAGGGTTTTCAATACCATAACTGTAAGCATAGCACCAGTGGGATGCCGATGGATGGTCTGCCTTAATTTGGTGCATCGCAGCTTTAATTGCTTCAATAGTTTCAACAGGATATACGCATCCAATGAATTTACTTTTCTTGATCTTAAGAATTTCTGATTTAAATGGTTCTATTATGGTTTTATAATTGTTCAAAGACTATTGCTTATTAAATAGATGGAAATAAGTGCCAAAAATATACCAGCAAAATTTGACTTGGATATGGATTCCTTAAAAATGATAAATCCTGTAATACTTGAGATTGCCACTATGGAGACGTTATTAATTGTAAAAACGGTCGCGCTGTTCAGCCATTCAATTTTAAGAGCTTGAATTAAGAAATAGATAGAGTAATAATTAACCACACCTAGGACCAATCCAGCCAGAAGGCTTTTTCCTTTAAAAGAACTTAGCTTTTGTTTTTGGATACCAAAAATCCATATACTCCCAAAAAGTGCAGCAAATAAAAAAATACATGCTGAGAAAATGGATATCAAATCTTTTGTTAGATGGTAATTTTCGAAATATTTTAAAGAACTATCAATGATTCCTGAACCTAAAAAAACAAGAAAAGGGAATAAAAACGACTTTTTTAAATATGCGGAATCTTCCTTTTTTACAGATACAAGATATACTGCTATAAGTGCTAAAATTATGCCTAATACCTGAGGGGTTTTTAAAACTTCGTCATAGAGAATCACTCCTAAAACGATCGGAATTATAACACTCATTTTACTGGCGACTGAAACCACAGAAAGGCCATTGGATTGAGCTGTTACTGCCATTAAATTAAATATGGTAATAAATAGCAGGCCTAATAATATGGCTCCATAAAGCCAACTAGAATTAAGAACTGTACTAGCACTAAGTGGTTGCTCATAGGACCACAAACCAAATAGAAAGGCGGAAACATAATTAATAACAATAGCTTGCCTGGTGTCCACCTTAAAACTTTTGAATAATCTGAAGAGAATCAAGATAATTGTAGACGAAGCAATACTTAGGACTAAGTAAATCAAAATAAAGTAGCTTTGATACTAAACAGGTCTATTACATCTTCACTGTTTTCATTAATATTCCATGTGTGAATTCCAATTTGTTCAGCGGCGTCCGTGTTTTCTTTGGTATCATCAATAAAGAGACACTCTTTAGCTCTCAAACCAATGTCGTTAAGAACGTATTCAAAAGTGATCGCATCGGGTTTTCTCATTTTTATTTCATGAGATAAATAAAACTTTTGGAAACACGATTTAAACTCTTCATAGAATGGCACATGATTTTTAATGAAATCAATGTGCATCTCGTTGGTATTACTTAACAGAATAAGTTCAAACTTTTTTTTCCTTTGGAGTTGTTTTAGAAAATTAAGTCGGTAGATTGGAAAATCTCTTAATATGAAATTCCATGCCTCAATAATATCCTGTCTTGAACATTTGGGAAATCGATTTAGATAAAATTCAATGAATGTTGCCGAGTCCATTTGCCCCATTTCATAAAGCATGTTTGTTTGAATAAGATCTTCACTAAACTCATTAATTTCAAAAAGATCAAGTGCATTTTCCAACGCACCTGATTTATCTAGGTTGATAAATACATCTCCAAAGTCAAAAATAATTGCCTTAATCATTGTGAAAATATTTCAAAAGATCTGTTTCTAGATTCACTGTTCTTGAGGCTGCGGCATTTAACTTTGGAGCTTCAATTCCTTCGCCAAACTCAATGGCTCCATAAAAAACCCTAGCTTCATCCCAAAGTTTATTATTAATGAAGGACTGCAGAGTTTGTGTTCCTCCTTCAATTATAATAGAATTAATCCCTTCGTCATAAAGCGAACCCATTAGCGATTCAAGATTACCATTAGTAACTATTGTTTTTGATTCATCATTAAATATGTTGAGATCCGTATGTCTTTGAATGTTATTTGAAATAACTATCCTTACCGGATTGTGGCCCGTCCAATCTCTAACTGTTAAACTCGGGTTGTCTTCTGTAACTGTATTACCACCCACTAAAATGGCTTGTTCTTCAGCTCTCCACTTATGAACAAGTTGTCTGGAGTAGGCGTTGGTTATCCATACAGGTTTTTTCTCATTTTTTTCATTTGGCGCTATAAATCCATCAGATGATTCTGCCCATTTTAAAATGATATAGGGTCGCTTCTTGTTAAAAAAGGTGAAAAACCTTTTATGATGGTCTCTGCATTCCGCTTCTAGCACTCCAGTGGAGACCTTGATTCCGGTAGCCTTTAGTCTTCTAACCCCATTTCCAGCAACCAGAGGATTATCATCTAAGCAACCAATGACTACTCTTGTAATGCCTTTTGAAATAATTAAGTCTGTACATGGCGGGGTTTTGCCGTGATGACTGCAAGGTTCAAGGGTGACGTAGATGGTTGATTCTTTTAAAAGTTCTTGATTTTTAACCGAGTTAATAGCATTGACCTCTGCGTGGGGCCCACCATGCGGATCGGTAAAGCCTTCACCAATTATGGTATTACTGTGCACAATAATGGCACCAACCATAGGGTTTGGTCTTGTCGTACCCAAGCCGTTCTTCCCAATTTGGATACAACGGCTTATAGCTTCTTCATCTGTTAACATATTTTACATGTTTCTTGAATTTGAAAACTATAATTTGGCTTATCTTCAACCTTCAAAATTAGACCTGATTAAAGTGCATAAAGATACTATTGTTATTCGAGAAATTGAATTGAAGGATAACCCCAAAATCGCTATGGCCATTCGTGATGTTTTAATTGAGTTTGGTGTGCCAAAAGTTGGGACGGCCTATGAGGACGAAGCTCTTGATCGAATGTTTGAAACATACAAAAACGAGCGCTCATGTTACTTTGTTGTTGCTGATGGTGATCAAATACTTGGTGGTGCAGGAATTGCTCCTTTGGAAGATTTTGATCAAGGGGTTTGTGAGTTGCAGAAAATGTATTTTAAACCCGAAGCACGAGGAAGGGGCCTGGGTTCAGTCATGATGGATAGGTGTCTAAGTTTTGCTAAATCTGTTGGATTTAAAAAATGCTATTTGGAAACCATGCCCTATATGGATGATGCGCGGGTTTTATATAGAAAAGTTGGGTTCAAGAATATTGAGTCCGCTCTTGGGAATACTGGACATTATTCTTGCACCGTTTGGATGATTAAGGATTTGTAGTTATGTCACTAGGTAAAATCAAAAAGTCATTTCAAACTAATCTTGAGAATATTTATGAGAGTGAGGAAATTGACAGTATTTTTTTCATCGTTTTAGACCATGTCCTTAATAAAACTAGAATTCAGTATTCAATGGATCCGGACTATGAGCCAAGTGAAAAAGAGTTGGTCAAAATCGATGGCATTCTTTCCAAACTTATACATCAAGAACCAATTCAGTATATAATTGGCGAAACGGAGTTTTTTGGTCTAAAGTTTAAGGTAAACAAAAGTGTTTTAATTCCACGTCAAGAAACTGAAGAATTGATCGATCTCATTCTTAAATTAAATGGAGAGTGGGAAAGTAAGAAGCCATTGAATGTATTGGATATGGGTACTGGGAGTGGCTGCATTGCCATTACATTGGCTAAGCACATTCCAAATTCGACTGTGACAGCAATTGATATCAGTCAAAAGGCACTTGAGGTGGCAAGAACAAATGCTTTGTATAATGATGTAGAGATTAGGTTTCAACAACAAGATATTCTTAAAATTAAATCGTTGCAAGACGGCAACAACACTACAAATCTTGTAGATATTATAGTATCAAATCCGCCTTACGTTCGTGAAATGGAAAAAAGAGATATACAACCCAATGTACTGGATTTTGAACCTGAATTGGCACTTTTTGTGTCAGATAGTGATCCTTTGGTGTTTTATCAAGCTATTTCAGAATTTGCTGTGAATAACTTACGAATTGGAGGATGGTTATTTTTTGAAATCAATCAATATCTTGGTCTGGAAATGCAACAGTTATTGAATAACATGGGCTTCAAGAATGTGAAAATCATTAAGGACTTATTTGGAAAAGACCGAATGGCTAAAGCACAATTATTATGAAAAATGTAGCTGTTTTTTGCGGAAGTTCTAATGGACAAGTTCAAACCATTATAGATCAAGCTTACGAACTTGGAGTATACCTAGCTAAAAATAGCTTGACCCTTGTGTATGGAGGGTCTAAAATTGGATTAATGGGTCAGGTAGCTAAGGGAGTAATTGAAAAGAACGGTAACGCGATTGGCGTCATTCCGGATTTTTTAAAAACAAAAGAAATAGTTCACCCAGACTTAACCGAGCTCATCGTGACCTCCAATATGCATGAGCGAAAAGTTATAATGTACAAGAAAAGTGATGCCTTTATCATCATACCTGGTGGGTTTGGGACTATGGATGAATTTTTTGAGATTGCTACCTGGGGTCAGTTAGGCTTGCATTCCAAACCCATTGCTATTTTAAATATGAATGGATATTACGATCATTTAATTAGTCAATGCAAAACCATGGTTAAAGCAGGTTTATTAAAGGCTATAAATCTAGATGCTTTGATAATCGAGGACTCCTTAGAAGCTGTTTTTCATCAAATACATAATTACGAGCCACAGCCAGTTCCTAAGTGGTTAAATATAGATAGAGTTTAAATGGATATATCCAAAACAATTGAAAAGTTACGAGCGGATCTTAGGGTCCACAATCATAATTATTACATCCTTGATGCACCCACAATATCTGATTTTGAATTTGACATGAAACTCAAGGAACTGCAAAAACTTGAGGCTGAGAATCCAGAGTTGTTTGATTCAAATTCACCAACCCAACGCGTAGGTGGGGGTATTACTAAAAACTTCGAAACTGTGGTTCATGATTATCGCATGTATTCCTTAGATAATTCTTATTCGCAAGAAGACTTAAGGGATTGGGAGGCACGAATCCATAAAATGGTGGATGGGAATGTGGCCTATACATGCGAACTCAAATACGACGGGGCTTCCATGAGCCTGACATACGAAAACGGTCAGTTATTAAGGGCTGTTACACGCGGCGACGGCGTTCAAGGGGACGATGTTACCACTAATATCAGAACTATTAAATCCATACCTCTCAAATTAAAAGGGGATTTTCCTGAAAGGTTTGATATTCGGGGAGAGATCATTCTTCCAATAGAAGGGTTTAATCAGATTAACAAAGAACGCCTTGCCCAAGGGGAAGAGCCTTATCGTAATCCAAGGAATACGGCTTCAGGAAGCTTAAAGCTTCAGGATAGTAGTGAGGTGGCTAAAAGACCATTGGAGTGTTTATTGTATGGTGTTACCGGAAATAACCTCGGTATTGAATCTCAATACGATAGCCTAAGTAAGGCTAGAGAATGGGGGTTTAAAGTGCCAAAAGTTGCCAAACTGTGCCAATCTATGGACGAGGTTTTTGAGTTTATTGATCATTGGGATACTCATAGACACGAACTGCCATATGAGATTGATGGTGTTGTCATTAAAGTAAATAGCTTAAATCAACAAGAAGAATTAGGTTATACGGCCAAGGCACCTAGATGGGCCATGGCCTACAAGTTTAAAGCAGAGCAGGTAAGTACTAAACTGAATAGTATTACTTATCAAGTAGGTAGAACTGGAGTCATCACACCAGTAGCCAATTTGGAGCCAGTAGCGTTAGCCGGAACAGTTGTAAAGCGCGCATCACTACATAACGCGGATCAAATTGCAAAACTAGATATTCGTGTCAATGATACGGTGTTTGTTGAAAAAGGGGGGGAGATTATACCTAAAGTAATTGGAGTAGACATGGTCAAACGCCCATTAGATTCAGTTGAGACTCGTTATATAACCCATTGCCCGGAATGCGGTACAGAACTAATAAGACCTGAGGGAGAAGCTAAGCATTATTGCCCTAACGAAGCATCCTGTCCGCCACAGGTAGTAGGTCGCATTCAGCATTTTATTTCAAGAAAGGCAATGGATATTGAAGGTCTAGGCGGCGAAACGGTGGCTTTACTGGTGAAGGAAGGGCTGATAAGCAATTATTCCGATTTATATGAATTAACCGAAGCACAGGTAATTCCACTAGAACGGATGGCAGAAAAAAGTGCACAGAATTTAATAGCGGGTATTGAACTTTCTAAGTCCATATCTTTCGAAAGAGTACTTTATGCCTTGGGGATTAGATACGTCGGCGAGACAGTTGCTAAGAAACTAGCCAGGCATTACAAATCTATTGATGCATTGTCTGGAGCTAATTTCATTGACTTGACAAGTGTTGACGATATTGGTGAACGCATAGCAGCTAGTGTGGTGGAGTTTTTTAGTTTGCCTGATAATATAGAATTAATAAACCGTTTGAAATTATTTGGTCTGCAAATGGCTGTTAATGAAGAGGATGTTCAATTACAGTCAGAAATATTAAAAGGTCAAACAATAGTGGTATCTGGAGTATTTGAATCAATTACGAGAAATGACTTGAAAAAATTAATCGAAGATAATGGTGGTAAGGTAGGTTCCTCAATATCTTCTAAAACCTCTTATTTGGTTGCTGGTGCAAATATGGGCCCAAGTAAACGACAGAAGGCGGAAAAACTAGGTATCCCTATTAGGTCTGAGGAGGAGTTTTTGTTAATAATTAAGTAATTACTTACTTATTTATACACTTAATCGTAATTATTATTTTTTTTATCGATAAATTGAATAATGCGATTATATTTGGTGTTCATAAGGGATTAAAAATTATGAACATTAACCTACTAATTAAGCTCTTGCTTGTACTAATTGGTTTTACCTTTATTGGTTTACAGGCCTTTCAATGGGAGATTGCCGGATCAGGTATTTCTGCATTGATGCTCATTGGAATAAGTGTGTTATACAAGAAGTTTTCGAAATTTTTTGAGAAGCAGTTTTTCTTATTCTTGCTGTTTTTTACGTTAGCAGAAATCATAGGATTTGTTTATTGGTTCATTCCAGTAGAATGGCTACAAACGCTCGACTTCACTTATTACGGTGCTAATTTGCTTTATATCACCGCTTATATTTTTCTAATTATGCACGTTTTAAACGGCATTGAATTTAGAAAGATGCTGAAGCGATTTGCTGGTCCAGCAGTTATTCTGCTGATTTTGGATATTTTTTGTGTTTATATTGTAACCGATACTGCAGGGTCAGATTTTAGTGGTGCTGAATACATTTTAGAGTTCTCCTATAATGGTGTCATTATGGTGCTTTTGTCAGTGGCACTACTTAATTATTTGTATAAAGACACCAATAAAGCCATGTTGTTTTTAATTGGTGCCATTTTTATAGTGTTTTCAGAAATAATACAAATGGCATATTTCTATATTGTTGATAGCAATGATTTGAGCGCTACTTATGCCACATTTCTGGTCATGGCATTTTTATTTCTGTACATTCAGTCACAGTTCAGTACCTCCAAATCATTTTCTGAATTACAAGACGAAAAGATTAAAGTTTCTTAAGAAAAGGAACTTGTTTTCTGTAATAGATTAGGATCAATAAACTCAACGTAAAAGTAGCTATTGCAGTAGCGAACAAAATACCTCCGTCGTTGTTAATGTCTATGCCTAAAATGCCTAGATGCATAACAATAGCTCCACCTATAACACCAACTGTTAGAAGTGCTCCTAACCAGGCGGTTCTGTTAAATAATAATAAAAGCCCAGCTATCAGTTCTAAAATTCCGATACCTATTCTTCCAAAAGGTTCTAATCCAACGGTTTCAAAAATATATACACTATCGGGATGAGCTGTAAATTTGAACCGTAGGGTTTGTATAAGAATGACGGCAACTACGATTCGGATAATTAAAATAAATGTTTTCATGGTTTCTGTTATTGATGTTTTATTAGACGCCAAAAACCAAACTACTTACTATTATCCTACAGCAATTGTTTTTCCTTTATAGGTTTTTGTACTAAAGTCATCAAAAATGAAATCTACTTTTCCTAGATATAATCCATAGCATCCGACTTGATTTATTAATACTGGTTCATCAATGCTATTAGTTTCAACAAGCGGTTCTTCTAAAAACGTATGGGTATGTCCACCAATAATAAGGTCAATGTCTTTTGAGGATTTAGCCAGCTTTATATCACTGATTTTATTGGGATTATTTCTGTAATTGAAACCAAGATGCGACAAGCAAATAATCAAGTCACAGGATTCATCATCCTTTAGAATCCTGCTCATATCTTGGCTAATTTCCAAAGGATTTAAATACTTTGTTTCTTTATACATTCTTTTATTCACTAAGCCGTTTAGTTCTATGCCCAGGCCAAAAACACCTATACGTATTCCAGCTTTCTCAAATATTTGATAGGGCTTTATAAAGCCATCTAGGACTGTGTTTTTAAAGTCATAATTGGCAGAAATAAAATCAAATTTGGCATTAGGCATTTGAGCCAATAGACCGTCAATTCCATTGTCAAAATCATGATTGCCAATGGTGGCAGCGTCATATTTAAGCATGCTCATTAACTTAAACTCTAATTCACCACCATAATAATTAAAGTAAGGTGTTCCTTGGAAAATATCTCCTGCATCAAGGAGCAGTGTATTTGGGTTTTCAGCTCTTATCGATTCAATCAATGAGGCCCGCCTGGCGACACCACCTTTGTTGGCGTTTCTACCGTCATTTGGCCCAAATGGATCAATATGGCTATGAACATCATTCGTGTGAAGAATAGTAATTTTGGTCTCGTGATTAGATGCTAAGGGTGCCATTGACATTCCTCCTAAGCTCATAAGGGTTCCACTTGCTAGGCTTTGCTTTATGAATTTCCTTCTCTCCATATTAATTATTCAGTTGTTTAAAACGGTTATCAATACCAATCCTAATAGTATCGATGTCTGTAAAATAGTCAATAAGCACGTTTCTAATCTTATAATCCAGTACCACCACCTTTTCATTGGATTGAAAAAAACTCATATTATCACCCCCGTTGATTAGATAGTCACTCGTAGCTATATTATAAGAATTCTCGGGTTGAATTGGAGCTCCGTTTACAGTGGCTGAGATTACCTCATTGTCTTTATTTAGGGTTAATTGAAATTCTTTTGATACGGGATGAGCACGTTTAGCCATAGAAAGATAATTGATAAGCTTCTCAACTTGAGTACCTTTAAGACTAACAACTACAACTTCATTTTCGAAGGGCATTATTTCATAAGCTGTTCTCGATGTGATATCGCCTTCTGGTAAAACGGATCTTATGCCTCCGTGATTTAAAAGCACAAAATCAATTTGTTCTCCACTTCTATGTTCGAATATCTTTTGTGATTTCAGCATTACAGCATCTGCCATCATATTTCCGATAGCAGTATTTAAATGCCCATCCTTTTTTGTATATACTTCTGGTGAAAAACACAACACAGAACTTAAACTGCTGTCCACATGTTTTCTGTAGGGTGCAATAAAAGTTTCAATTTCAGAATTATGAGTAAGGCTATTATTAATTTCAATACGCTCACTGTTAATTTTAGATATTTTTAGATCTTTTTCCTTACATGAGGAAATACAGATCAATACCAGAATAATCGGAATAATTACATTTTTCATTCAAATAACTTAAGATATATTAACAGATTCATGTGATTGCTTTTTCTAAATTTGTAAACGACTAAATATACATGATTTTAAAGGCATTCAGAGAGAAATCGAATCAAAAATTCGTTAACAATCTACTTGAGAATAGAGACCAAAATGTTCAGAATAAAAAAGTTAGACATGTAGGTGTTATTCTTAATCAAGATGAATTTAGTGACCCTGAACCTTTTAGATCTTTGTTTAAAGAGTTTAATCTCAACTCACCAAAAAATACGGTGGTATTTTTTTGTGAGAAAGAGGAAGATAAAAGGGCGCAGTGGGAAACTTATTTTATTGCCAAGGATTTTGGTTGGTCTGGAAAGTTAAGAAACTCAGAGTTGCATCAATTTGTTGAGGAACCGTTTGATATGTTAATTGCATTTTATAACGAAAACAGACCTGAACTGCATCAAATTGTGGCCATGTCAAAAGCTAACTTTAAGGTTGGGATACACAATCATGATCAGCGATTGTTCGATCTTATTTTAGAATTATCAGTCTCTAGGTTTGACCTATTTAAGTTAGAATTAAGAAAATATTTAACCATTTTAAAGAAAATATAATGACCTCATTTAAAGGTACTGGTGTTGCTCTGGTAACTCCCTTTGACAGCGATTTGAAAGTTGATTATAAAGCGCTTGAACGGCTGGTAAATCATAATATTGAGAATGGTGCTGAATACCTAGTTATTAGCGGAACCACAGGAGAAAGTGCTACTATTGGTTTTGACGAAAAGAAAGAAATCGTCGCTTTTATTTCAAAAATTAACGCTGGTAGGCTGCCTTTGGTTCTAGGTATAGGTGGAAATAATACAGCTATGGTTATAAAGGAAATTCAAGAATCTGACTTAAGCCAAATAGATGCTATATTATCAGTATCACCATACTACAGTAAACCAACTCAGGAAGGAATATATAAGCATTTTGAAGCCATAGCTTCGGCCACTGAGAAACCTGTGATTCTATACAATGTCCCAGGAAGAACTGGCTCTAATGTCTTGCCATCCACTATTTTGCGACTTGCTGAAAGTCATAAAAACATCATTGGTGTAAAAGAGGCGGCAGGGAATATGGCACAATATTATGAGCTTTTAGCAAACAAGCCTGAAGAGTTTTTAGTTATTTCGGGTGATGACGACCTTGCGTTAAGTGTTACACTTGCTGGCGGGGCAGGTGTCATATCTGTTATAGGGCAGGCCATGACGCGTGACTTTACTAATATGATTCGTTTTGGTTTAAAAAATGATGCTTTATCTGGTACTAAATTGCATTTGAAACTTAAAGAATTAACGTCTTTGATATTTACAGAAAATAATCCTGCGGGGGTTAAGGCACTTTTACAGCAACTTGAAATTTGCTCAGATAAGGTCAGATTGCCCTTGGTTCCTGCCTCGGAAGAGTTAAAATCAAAATTATCAAAGGCCATAAATCGACTTTAACCTTAATAAGTTAATAAATTGAAAACCAATGGGTTTCTATGAGTAATAAATACTTTCAAATCTCGTTAATATTATTTAATTTTGCCGACTGTTTAATTTTATGAAAAGAATATTCTATTTTTTCGTATTTGCCGTAATACTAACAAGCTGTAGTGAGTTTGCTCGAGTAATGAAATCTCCTGATGTGTCCGAAAAATTCAGATTGGGAAATGAGTTGTATGAGCAAGGTAAATACAAAAAAGCCAACCAGTTGTTTGCTCAAATTATACCAAATTATCGAGGTAAACCGCAAGCAGAGAAGCTTACCTATTTATATGGTATGACTTTTTATTACATGGGTGAAAGAACCAAGGCTGAGTACTTTTCTGCAGCGTATCAGTTAGAGCGATTTAAAGATAGTTATCCAAATAGTGAGAAGGCCGAAGAGGCATTTTTCCTCTCAGCTAAAAGTTCTTATTTTTTGTCGCCTGTTTATTCTAAAGATCAAACAGAAACTATTGAGGCTATTGAAAAACTGCAGCTTTTCGTAAATCAGTATCCCAATTCTGAGTTTTTGGCAGAAGCCAATACTCTCATAAGAGAATTGGATTTTAAACTAGAAAAAAAGGCCTTTGAAATTGCCAAACAATACAATAAAATTTATAAGTACAAGGCTTCAATAAAGTCGTTTAACAACTTTCTTCTGGATTTTCCTGGTACTACTTTAAAAGAAGAAGCGTTATATTGGCGTTTTGATTCGGAGTTTCATCTAACAAAGTTGAGTGTAGAGGAGCGGATAGAAGAACGAATTGCTATAGCAGAAACCTATTACAACTCACTTTTGAAAGCCTTTCCTGAGACACAATATAGAGATCAGGCAACTAATATGATGGAGGAACTAAGACGTTTTCCCGAAGAATTATTATTACAAAAACAAAAAAGCTAAGCTCATAATATGGATTTAAAGAACACAGATGCATCAGTTACTACGGTAACATACAACAGAAACGAAATTGATGACAAAACTCAAAATATCTATGAGGCGATTTCTGTTATTGCAAAACGATCAGAGCAGATTAACACAGACATTAGACGCGAATTAATTGATAAGTTAGAAGAGTTCGCTACTTACAATGATAGTTTAGAGGAGATTTTTGAAAACAAGGAACAAATTGAGGT
This sequence comes from Winogradskyella aurantiaca, assembly GCF_003362725.1. GTDB lineage: Bacteria > Bacteroidota > Bacteroidia > Flavobacteriales > Flavobacteriaceae > Winogradskyella_A > Winogradskyella_A aurantiaca. The sequence continues at coordinate 317,653 of NZ_QKTV01000003.1, read as the reverse complement.
TTCAAAGTTTTATGAAAAACTTCCTAAGCCACATGCGTTAGCCATTAAAGAATGGTTAGATGATAAAATTTACTTCAGAAATACTGAAGATAAAACAGAGGACTAAGACCGCTCAATGTCTTTATTGAGAGAACAAAACGTCTTACTAGGAATTACCGCTGGTATAGCGGCCTACAAAAGTGCCTGGTTAGTTCGACTCTTAGTAAAGCAAGGTGCTAATGTCCAAGTTGTACTAACACCTTCAGCCAAGGAGTTTGTAACTCCTTTAACCTTGTCAACGCTTTCAAAGAATCCAGTACTTTCTCATTTTACAGATGAAAAAGATGAGAACGCCGTTTGGAATAACCATGTTGATCTTGGTCTTTGGGCTGATTTTATAATTATTGCTCCAGCAACAGCAAATACCATGTCGAAAATGACTAATGGTATTTGTGACAACCTTTTACTTGCTGTTTATCTGTCTGCTAAATGTCCGGTTTATTTTGCCCCCGCTATGGATTTGGACATGTATAAACATGACAGTACCAGGCATAATCTTATAGAGCTACAGAAGCGAGGTAACGTCATGATTCCAGCAGAACACGGAGAACTTGCGAGTGGGCTAGTAGGAGAAGGTCGTATGGCGGAGCCCGAATCAATTGTTGCCTTCATAGAAGCGCACATAAAAGAAGGACTACCTTTAAAAGGTAAGAAAGTATTGGTAACTGCTGGCCCAACCTATGAAGCCATCGATCCTGTACGTTTCATTGGTAACCATTCCTCGGGGAAGATGGGCTTTGAAATAGCCAAGGCTGCTTCTAAAATGGGCGCAGAGGTGGTTTTAATAAGTGGTCCGTCAAATGAATCTATTGAAGGATATTCTATTGAAAAGATATCAGTTGTTTCAGCTGAAGAAATGTATAATGCAGTACATGGCCATTTCGATCAATGTCATGTAGCAGTACTTTCTGCGGCAGTTGCTGACTACAGACCAGAAAAAACTGAATCTGAGAAAATAAAGAAGACCGATAGTTCGTTAGGTTTAAAGCTTGTAAAAACTGAGGATATTCTTAAATCTATTGGCGACCTTAAACGTCATCAGTACCTAGTGGGCTTTGCATTGGAAACTTCTAACGAAATTGAGAATGCTAAATCTAAATTGGAGCGAAAGAACTTAGATCTTATAGTTTTAAATTCCCTTAAAGATACAGGGGCAGGTTTTGGTGGTTCAACAAATAAGGTTACATTTATTTCAGCTTCTGGTGCAATTAAAGTTGGTGAACTAAAATCTAAACGTGAGGTGGCATCAGACCTAATGGATTTGATTTTAAAAAACATTAATGCGTAAATTCATTTTCTTATTAAGTCTAATTGGGCTTTTCCAAACGAGTATTGGACAAGAACTCAATTGTACGGTTAAGGTAATTGCTGATTTAACAGGAAGACAAAACAACGTCGTTTTTAAAACCCTTGAACAGCAATTAACTGAATTTGTAAACAATACCAAGTGGACAAGTCAGGAATATAAATCTAATGAGAAAATTGATTGTAGCATGGTAATTACCATTAATGCTTATGACAATGATAACTTTACCGGTTCAATTCAAGTGTCTTCTTCAAGGCCAGTATTTAACTCGACTTACACAACACCAATATTAAATTTTAATGATAAGGACTTTAATTTTAAGTATTTAGAGTTTCAAAATATCATATTTAATCCTAACCAGTACGAGTCAAACTTGGTATCTGTGATAGCCTTTCATGTCTATATTATTCTTGGTTTAGATGCAGATAGTTATAAATTGAATGGTGGTCTGGATCATTTTAAACAGGCTCAAATTATTGCTAATTTTTCTCAGCAAGCTGGTTCTGGTTGGACTTTGCAGAGTGGTCCTCAATCGCGTTTTACATTAGTGGCTGATTTATTATCTCCTACCTACGAGGAATATAGATCCACCATGTACAATTACCATATTAATGGCCTTGATATAATGGCAGACGATCCAAGGTTAGGAAAAGAGCAAATAGCTAGTCACTTGCAAGATTTGCTTAGTATGCATCGTAGACGTCCAAACTCATTTTTAATGCGAGTTTTCTTTGACGCAAAGTCTGATGAAATCACGGATATTTTCGGTGGTGGACCTAATGTCAATATCGCTGAGCTTTCCGATCTGTTAAACAACATCGCACCCACGTATTCTACTAAATGGAAATCTATTCGCTTTTAGAGAATTACTAATTCTTTATAAGTAACTTTGATCTTACAAGCTGTTTTAAAAGATGCTCAAGGAACTTTCTATAAAAAATTACGCTCTGATTGATGAGTTGAACGTTTCCTTTGTGAAGGGGCTAAATATTATTACTGGGGAGACGGGTGCTGGTAAATCTATTCTTCTTGGTGGGCTTGCCTTGGTTCTTGGAAAGCGAGCTGATCTGGGACAAATAAAAGATTCAAGCAAAAAGTGTATTGTTGAAGCGACATTAGAGATAGCTGGTTTTAATTTGGAAGAACTCTTTAAATCACATGATCTTGACTATGATGACGAGGTATTTCTGAGACGCGAGTTATTACCGTCAGGAAAATCACGTGCCTTTATCAATGACACTCCTGTTCGCTTAGAAACGCTTAATGCTATAGGTTCTAAGTTAATCGATGTTCACTCTCAAAATCAAACGCTTCAATTAACAGACGAATCCTATTTATTCTCGATTATTGATAGTATATCTGGAAATGCTGTGATTTTGAATGAGTACCAGGATATTTGGAATCAGTATCGCATATTAACTAGGGATCTGGAGGCTTTGAAGCTACGTCAGAAAGAAGATCTTAAGCGTCGAGACTATAACGCCTTTCTTTTGGAGGAGCTTAATGAAATAAAAATAACACCAGGGCAGCTAGTTGAAATTGAAGAGGAGCATGCGCAATTGGAGAATGCGGAATTAATTCAACATCATTTGCAATTTGCAATGCAGGTATTGTCGAATGAAGAGATTGGACTGATTGAAAAATTAAAAGATGTAAAACGCAATCTGGATGAGATTGCAGGGTTTTCATCTAATTACGAGCAGATCAATCAACGAGTAATTAGTGCTATAATTGAACTTGAAGATCTGGCCTCAGATATTTATTCACAAGAGAGCGAAGTTGTGTTAGATCCTCATTCTTTGAATGAGGTCAATCAAAAAATGCAACATATCAATACCCTATTAATGAAGCATAGTGTCAATTCGCTAGATGAACTTTTGGAGATCAGGTTAGAATTCAAAAAGGAGTTTGAACTAACGAATAACCTAGAAGAACGAATTGTAACACTTGAGGATGAACTTGTTCGTTTGAAATCAGGTCTTAATCAATTGGCCAAGCGTCTAAGTGATAATAGACTTAAAGCAGCACCCGTTCTGGGAAGACAGTTAGAGCAAAAGCTACAACCTTTAGGGATGTCCAATGCTAAGTTTCAGATAGAACTGTTATCACTAGATCAACTGTCATCCAATGGGAAGGATGGATTAAGCTTTAAATTTACTGCAAATAAGGGTTCTAAGTTCAATGATTTGAAGACATCCGCTTCGGGTGGTGAGCTTTCTCGAATTATGCTGTGTTTAAAGTCGATATTAGCACAGTATACTAAGTTACCAACCTTAATTTTTGACGAGATTGACACAGGTGTTTCTGGTGAAATTGCTGATAAGATGGGAGAAATAATGAAATCAATGAGTAGGCATTTTCAATTAATGAGTATTACACATTTGCCCCAGGTTGCGGCAAAAGGAGATGTGCATTATCGTGTATTTAAAGAAGATTCAGGCGAGCAGACTCTCACCAATATAAAAGAACTGGATCAAGCTGAACGTGTACAGGAAATTGCAAAGATGCTAGGTGGTGTTGAAAAGTTTGATTCAGCCATCCTTCACGCCAAACAATTGCTCAATTAATTTTATATTTACGGCCTTACTAAATTTGAAAATTCAAGACTATGTATAACTTGTTAAAAGGTAAAAAAGGAATCATATTTGGAGCTTTAGATGAAAATTCTATTGCCTGGAAAACTGCTGAGAGAGTGCATGAAGAAGGAGGGCAATTTGTTTTAACAAATGCACCGATCGCTATGCGAATGGGACAGATCAAAGAGCTAGCTGAAAAAACAGGATCTGAAATTATTCCTGCTGACGCTACCTCTGAAGAAGATTTGGATAAACTTGTAGCGCAATCTATTGAAATACTTGGAGGCAAATTAGATTTTGTATTACATTCTATTGGAATGTCTGTTAACGTACGTAAGGGTAGGGCATATACGGACCAGAAGTATGATTGGACCCAGAAAGGTACAGACGTTTCAGCAATGTCATTTCATAAGGTTATGCAATCTTTATATAAAGTGGATGCTATGAATGAATGGGGAAGTATCGTAGCATTAACTTATATGGCTGCGCAAAGAGTGTTTCCAGATTACAATGATATGGCAGATAATAAGGCGTACTTGGAAAGTATTGCGAGAAGTTTTGGGTATTTCTTTGGTAGAGATAAAAAGGTGAGGGTTAATACCATTTCTCAGTCCCCAACTCCAACAACGGCTGGTCAAGGTGTCAAGGGGTTTGATGGATTCATAAATTACGCTGAGAAAATGTCTCCGCTCGGTAACGCAACAGCGCTTGATTGTGCTAATTACACGGTGACTTTATTTAGCGACCTAACCAAACGAGTTACTTTACAAAATTTATACAACGATGGCGGCTTCAGTAATATGGGAGTTAGCGATGCGGTTATGGAAGCCTTTACAGACGAATAGATTATTTCCCACAATACCTAAATATAAAGGTCACCATTAGGTGGCCTTTTTTATTTTAATCAGCTTATCTAACTGAGTTTTGCAATTAAAAATATTATACATATAATTGAAAAAAATTGCGGAATAAAAGATGATTAGCTTAATAAAGTCAATAAAATGTAAGAAATTAACACATTTTATAATATTATTCTCACTTTTAGGTGTTGCCCGAGCTCAAACCACTTTTACTAATGTGTCCGAGGCTGTTGGAGTGGACGTTATTGTAGGGAATACGGCATTGGGTAATGGAATTTCCTTTGTTGACTTTAATAAAGATGGCTGGGATGATATTTCTGTTTGCACTGGGCCTAACGATACCCCAAAGTTTTATTTAAATATTGATGGAATTTTCTTTACCGAAGTCAATCTCAATTTGGGCATACAGTCCTATCAAAACAAACAAATTTGCTGGGTTGATTATGATAATGATGGTGATCGCGATTTGTTTATAACCAGTAACACCTATGGAAATAGATTATTTAATAATACCGGGAATCTAATTTTTGAAGAAGTCACAGAGGCTTCAGGCATAGAAACTTCTAATGTATATACAAATGGTGCTTCCTGGGCAGATGTTAATAACGATGGTTGCCTGGACCTATATTTGTCCAATCATACTGGTACAGAGTCGGGAGTTCCCAATTTGTTTTATCAAAGTAATTGCGACGGCACGTTCACTGAGGTGAGTGAAGAAATTGGTTTATTCAATAGGTTGGCACCGTCCTTTTGTTCTGGTTTCTTTGATTACAACAATGACGGATGGCTTGATTTGTATGTGGCTAATGACAGGTTTTCTGCTAATTTTCTCTATAAAAATAATGGGGATGGAACTTTTTCTGATGTTAGTGAAGAATCAAATACTGGTGTAGTAATGGATGCGATGACTGTTACTGTTGATGACTTTAACAGCGACGGTTATTTTGATATGTATGTTACTAACACACCCGAGCATGTGAGTACGCCCTTTTTGGGGAATGCCCTTTTCAAAAATGAAACGAATGAGACTTTTGAAAATGTTTCTGAAACTGCAGGCACTATGTTTTACGGATTTGCCTGGGGGGCATCATTTATTGACGTGGAGAATGATGGGGATATGGACCTTTATGTGAGTAGCTCTTATGATGGGACTGTCATGGATTACCCCTCCTTTGCTCTGTATGAAAATATTGGTAACCTTGAGTTTGTGCAAAATACTCAAATGGGATTTGAAGGAGATAATCATGTGAGTTATGGTAATGCAGTAGGCGATATCAATAATGACGGTCTGTTAGATATCATTGTTCTTAATAATAACAATGACATTCCTTGTGTTTGGGAAAATAAGAATGCTGAGCAGGGAAATTATTTAAAGTTAAATCTTATTGGAACAGAGAGTAATATTGATGGTATAGGAGCCCGAATAGAAATTTCGGCTAATGGACAAGTACAATACCGTCATGTCATGTGTGGTGAGGGATATTTGTCACAACACTCCTTCGTAGAGCAATTTGGGGTTGGGGATGCAAGTAGCATTGATTATGTAAAGGTAAATTGGCCAAGTGGTATTGAAGATATACTTAACCATGTTGAGGTAAATCAAAAGATTAACATTGTGGAAGGTGCTAGTTTATCTATGGATGAGAATTTTAGCTTAAGTTATATTAGTCTTTATCCAACAATTGTTCGTGATAAAGTGACTGTTGAAGTTAATGCGGAAGAAGCAGATTTGTTTCTTTTTAACGGTGTTGGACAATTAATTAAAAGGCTTAAAGTTAATGCGGGGTTAAATGAATTGCAGTTAGACCAGTTGAATAGTGGAGTTTATTTGGCGGTATTTGATTTTGGTGATAGATCTAAGGTAACCAAGAAAATAGTCAAATACTAACTAAGAATATTCTTAATTATTACTCTATAAACTAAGTTTATTTCAACATATTTTTTTAATAACCCAATAATCTTCAGTTTTTCTGTTAAAAAGAAGCATTTATTTCATCGAAGAAAATGTTCGTTTGTCGAATTACAGGCTTATTGATTAGTAATTGTCCGCCTAAGGCATACTTTTAAGGTTTAGCTAACTTAAAATCCGAATAATATGAAAAAAACTACGCTATTAACATTTATTTTATGCGCTTTAGTGGTCTCTTCATCTTTTGCACAATTCCCTGAAAGTTTTGAAGAAGCTGTCCCACCAACTGGCTGGGCTACTTTTAGAGGTCTAGATGATGCTGGGGTTGACTATGATTGGGAACGAACTGATGCTGACGCTAATACGGGTGATTATTCTGCCTTTGTACGATACAGTGATTTTGTTTTGGCGGAAGACTGGTTGGTAACACCTGAGTTTACCCCTACTTCAGCTACAAATATTCTAGAGTTTTTTCAACATCAATCATATGGAGCTGACTATGGTAATGTGTATGAAATACTTGTTTCAACATCATCGCAAACGGATATTGAAACCTTTGTTGTTGTTGATACGCAGACTGAAGTAGATGTTCCATTTTCTTTTGCACCTTATTATGTGGATCTCAGTGCGTATAACGATACGGCCATCTATTTAGCCTTTAAAATGACTAATGATTTTGGTGATAATTGGTACATAGACGATGTTAATTTAATAGGTGATGTTGAAGCGCCAGAATGTGCAATTAACCCTACACCAGCAGATGATGCAGTTGACGTATTAATCCCTGATGGAGAAATCACACTAAGTTGGGATCCATCTAATTCTGGTGATGCACCTACAGCTTATGAGGTGTCATTTGGACTTGACCAATCTTTAGATTTATTCACGACGACAGTGGGAACTAATTCCATAGATTTAATTAATCTTGATTTAGGAACCGAGTATTTTTGGCGTGTTATACCAAGTAATGCTGGGGGCGCTGCCACAGGTCCATGCCCTATTTGGAGTTTTACAACTGAAAATCCTCCTGAGCCTTCAACTAACACCTCTTGTGCCGAGGCTCAGACCATAGAGTGTGGAGAGACTCTTGAAGGCAACTCAGCGGGTTCTGATGGTACTTATGAAGATATTGGATGTGGCTTAGGAGTGAATGGACTATGGTATACATTTACAGGTACTGGACTTAATGTTACAGTGACATCTACAGCCTCATTTGATCACGAAATGGGAATTGCAGTAGGACAATGTGGTGCATTGGTTAACGAAGCTTGTATAGATGCGTCGTTGGGGGCAGAATCATATACTTTTGAGACTGTAGAAAATGAAACATATTATGTTTATATAGCCCATTATTTTACAGATGATGAAACAACTGGGGTTATAGGAATAACAGTCGAATGTGCTGAACCTGTAGATCCAATTGTTCCTGATTTTGTATCCGATTTCTCAGCATTTCCAGGGGGCTGGTTTGAAGCAGATGGGCCATTTGGATTTCCTGATGGTAGTAGCTCAAGTTGGCAATCTGATGATTTTGGGAATGATCCTGGACACCCTAATGGATTGGCAGCAAAAGTTAACATCTTCGGTACAACAACAGATGAATATTTAATTTCACCAGTATTTGATCTTTCCGGAGGAACGTATTTCTTAAACTTTGATATTGCTTTGGTTGATTGGAACACAACAAATGCAACGGTGCTTGGACCTGATGATTATGTGGCACTTCTTGTGACTCAAGATGATGGTGTAAACTGGGCTGAGTTACGTCGCTGGGATGAGAATTCAAGTATAGGTGCTACCAGGGAGGCTGCAGAAGAGATTGAATTGTCCAGCTATGGAAGTGAAGTGCAGTTCGCTTTTTATGCATTTTCTGATACTAGTAATGCAGATACTGATTTCTTTATGGATAATTTTTCCTTGACGTCAAATTCGTTATCTAATGATGAATTTAATCAGTTAGATATTGCCTATTATCCAAACCCAACTGATGGTAAGGTTTATTTCCAAACTAGCGATATTGTTAGTAAGATTATTGTTTATAATATGCTCGGTCAAATTATTTCGGAGACAGAACCTAACCAAATAAATCCAGAATTGGATCTATCAAAAGTTGAAAATGGGGCATATTTCGTTCAAATTAACCAAGGGGAAATGAATAGAACAATCCGTATTATTAAAAACTAGTTTTTACTCAAAGGAGTTTTTTAAACCATCCTTTTGTCAATGAAAGGATGGTTTTTTTTTGGGCTTTAGCTACATTTGTTTGATGCCATTACCTAAGTATTCATTTGTTATTCCTGTTTATAATAGACCTCTTGAGATAAAAGAGCTACTCGATTCTGCTTCTCAACTTACTGGGGCCATACCCTTTGAGATTATTGTGGTGGAGGATGGCTCCTCTATTCCTTGTGAAGCTATTGTTGAGGGCTACAGGGATCGGTTAAATATTAGTTATTTTCTTAAACCAAATTCAGGCCCTGGGAACTCAAGAAATTACGGAATGAGTAAAGCTAGTTCAGGATACTTTATAATTCTTGATTCCGATGTTATTTTGCACCGAGACTATCTTGTTGAGGTGGATACATATTTAAGTGAAAACTATTTGGATTGTTTTGGTGGACCGGATGCAGCGGATGACAGTTTCACCAATTTACAGAAAGCCATTGACTATAGTATGACATCGCTACTTACTACTGGAGGGATACGAGGTAATTCCAATAAAAAACACTATCAACCGAGAAGTTTTAATCTGGGTTTAAGTAGAGAAGCCTTTCAAGCGACTAATGGGTTTGGAAAAATTCATCCTGGCGAGGATCCTGATTTAGTATTTCGATTATGGGATTCTGGTTTTAAAACTGGATTTATTCCAAGTGCGGTTGTCTATCATAAACGGAGAATTAGCTGGACTTTGTTTTATAGACAAGTCTATAAATTTGGTTCAGTTAGGCCCATACTCAATAGATGGCATCCCAATTACATATCGCTAACTTTTTGGTTTCCCTCATTGTTTCTCCTTGGCTTCATTAGCTCTTTCGTATTGTTGGTTTTTGGCATTCCGTATCTAATTATTCTTTACCTCTTTTATTTAGCTTTAGTGCTGCTTCATTCGTTTTTTAAGACAAAATCTACTAAAGTTGCAATAATGTCGGTTTTCGCCATACTCGTGCAGTTTTGTGGCTATGGTTATGGGTTTTTAAAGAATACTCTTATATTGACAATGAATCCTACTAAATCAGCGGAAGACTTGTTTCCAAAACTGTTTTTTAAATGAGATCAGCATTAAAAGATCTGGCCAAACGCCTTTTGAAAGGAATTAATCTAAAACAATTTGGGTTTTTTCTTCTTGCGGGTTTTATTTTTCTAATGCTGAGCAAGTTATCTGAAAGTACAGTTGAAGACGTCAAGTTTAATATTGAAATAACCGATATACCTAAGGATATTCAGTTACGGCATGACTCTACTTTTATCTTTAACACTAGAATTAAGAGTACAGGTTTTAACTTTTTCTCCTTGACCTTTAAAAATCCGGACCCTATAGTTTTAAGTATTAAAGATGATTTGATAAAGATTAATGATAGTAGTTACCTCTGGAGCCATGGTCCTGGATTTAAAAATTTAAGAGATAAACTCCCAGAGTCCTTTCAAATAGTGGAAACTAAGCTGGATACGCTATATTTTAAATATGACCAGCTCGATTCTAAGCAGGTACCTATTAGAATCGATTCAAAACTGAGCTTTGCCCTTGGATTTGACATGCTGGGTGAAATTGAAAGTTCAAAAGACTCCGTAATTGTAATTGGGCCGAAGCATAGTATTGATAGTATTTCAAAAATTTCAACAGAATTCTTTTCATTTCAAGATCTGAAAGCGGACTTCTCTTCTTCAGTGGCATTATTAAATCCTAATCAACAGGAAGTCACCTTGGAGTTTAATAGCGTTGAATTAAGTGGCCATATCCGTCGTTTCACAGAGGGTGAAGTTTCTGTAAAAGTACAGTTACTGAATGTGCCACCTGATGTAACAATCAATTTTTTTCCTAAAGAGGTTAGTGTTGTTTACTATGTCGACCTTGATCGTTTCAGTTCTATAACTGAAGAATCCTTTGAAGTTTTTTGTGATTTTCAGGATTATAAAAAAACTGGGGAATTTTATTTGGATCCTGAATTAAAAGTTCAGTCAGAATTTGTAAAATCTGCGAGAATCAAGGCAAATCGAATAGACTTTATTTTTTTGTAAGATGACGATCGTTGGAATAACTGGTGGGATTGGAAGTGGTAAAACCACAGTTTCAGAAATGTTTAAAAAATTAGGCGTTCCAATTTACAATGCAGATGATGAAGCGAAAAAGTTGATGCTAAAAGAACCGATTAAATCCCAACTCATTTCACTTTTTGGTGATCAAGTATACACTAAAGGGCAATTAAATAGAGCGCTTATCCGGTCAGCTATTTTTAATAATGATGAAATCAGGCATAAGGTTAATAATATTGTACACCCTCAGGTTGGGCATCACTTTAAATCATGGCTCGAGAATCAAGATTCTCCCTATATTTTAAAGGAAGCTGCTATTATTTTTGAAGAAGGATTAACGCAGCAATATGATTTTATAATTACCGTTGTGGCCGATAAGGAAAAACGAATAAAGCGGGTCCTTACGCGGCCTGGTATCACAAGGCAAATGGTACAGGATGTTATGGATAAGCAGTGGTCCGATGATAAAAAGATTTCTCAATCTGACTTTGTGATTACCAATGACTCTCTTGTTGAAACTGAGAAAAAGGTTAATGAAATTCACCTGAAACTATTGAAAACACTAGGGGCCTAATTAATTTTAACATTTGTGTTAAGGTAAGGTTAAACATAAATTGGCCTAAATGTTAAAATGTTAAATTTGAACGATGGGCAAGAGGCTATTTGTGTTATTAGTGGTGCTGATGAGCTTGTCGCTCATTGGAATTATATTCGTTCAGTCCTATTTTATAAACAACAGTTTACAAAACGAGGAGCGACAATTCACGCTTAGTGTTAAACGGGCATTAAGTATGGTTTCGAGGTCAATTGAAGAAATTGAGTATAGGAATTATGTGACGCGAATCCAGCCTTTTTTGATTACCGAGAAAGATGCTGATTCAATAAACTTACAGCAACTATACATTACAATTGATGACGAGGATAATGACCAAACTATAGTCCATCGAAATACCGTTATTGAGGAACGATTTAAAGTGCCCTCCTTGTTCTTTGAAATAGATGCAGATAGTATCAGTGTTAGTAAATTGTCTAATGAACGTGTTACCAATGTATATAGCAATAGTTCTTTAGATAATGGAACTGATTTGACGCCCTTGAGATCTTTAAGAGAATACTCAGATATGGAAGAGGAAGAGAAAATTTTGTACAAAGCGACCTTCCGTGATCTTTTAAAAGATTTTCCTGTTTACAAACGCATAAGTCCAAATCAAGTTGAGTTATTGTTGCGAAATGAATTAGTGAATCGTGGAATTGAAATTGATTTTGAGTTTGCCATTTACGACAATGATCTCGCCACTAAAGTGCAATCAGATAATTATCAAGTGGAAGAAGTATTAGCATATGGTGTTCCAATTTTCATGGATAACAACAATGAAAGTAGTTACAATCTTCTGGTTAAATTCCCACAGCGTAGAAAGTTTCTCTTTTCGTCTATCATGTGGATGATTGTTTTGTCAGTATTGTTTACAAGTGTTATAATTTTGGCTTATTCTAGTGCTATATACCAGTTGATCAAGCAACGGCAAATTTCGCAAATAAAGTCAGATTTCATTAACAATATGACGCACGAGTTCAAAACTCCTATTGCGACCATTAATCTGGCTCTTGACTCCATTAGAAATCCCAAGATTATTGAGGATAAGAACAAAGTGCAACGTTATTTGGGTATGATAAGGGAAGAAAATAAACGCATGCACGCTCAAGTTGAGAATGTATTACGAATTTCTAAATTGGAAAAGAATGAGTTAAACATTAGTAAAGAACGATTGAAGTTACATGATTTAATTGAGGATGCCGTTACACATGTACAACTTATTGTTGAAGATAGAAAAGGATATATTAATCTGCATTTAGATGCTGCTAAGTCATCTGTTTTAGCTAATGAGACGCATTTTACAAATGTCATTGTTAATATGTTGGATAATGCCATTAAATATTCTGACGATGAGCCTAATATTGATGTTTACACAGAAAATATAGGAAACAATATTCTGATGCGAATTGTTGATCAAGGAAATGGAATGTCTAAGCAAGTTCAGAAACGTGTGTTTGAGAAATTTTATAGAGAACATACGGGGAATGTGCATAATGTCAAAGGACATGGACTAGGATTGGCGTACGTTAAACGTATTGTAGATGACCATCAGGGTTATATATCAGTAGAAAGTGAAAAAGGTAAGGGTAGTACCTTTAATGTAAGGCTACCATTAATATCATAATTATGGAAGAACAAAACAAAAAAATTCTTTTAGTTGAAGACGATCCAAATTTTGGAACGGTTCTCAGAGATTATTTAACGATGAATGACTATGATGTTGTTCATGCAAAAAATGGAATGGAGGGCTTCGAGAAGTTTAAGAAGGATGATTACGATCTCTGTATTCTGGATGTCATGATGCCTTACAAAGATGGATTTACTTTAGCTAAGGAAATTAGAGAGAAGAATACAGATGTGCCAATTATTTTCCTCACGGCGAAGGCAATGAAAGAAGATGTGCTAAAAGGTTATAAAGTCGGTGCTGATGATTATCTCAATAAGCCGTTTGATAGTGAGGTCTTATTAATGAAAATAAAGGCCATTATGCAAAGAAAGGCTACCGATTCTATTGCCGATAGTAAGCAATTTGAATTTAAAATTGGACGTTTTGATTTAAACTCCAAATTACGATTCTTAAGATTGGATGACGGTGAGCCTGAGAAGTTGTCACCAAAAGAAAATGAATTGTTGCGTCTACTTGCTCTTCATGAAAATGATTTAATGCCAAGAGAGTTGGCCTTGACTAAAATCTGGCGAGACGACAATTATTTTACGTCAAGAAGTATGGATGTGTACATCGCTAAGTTAAGAAAGTATCTTAAGCCTGATCCTAATGTTGAAATACTAAACATTCATGGCGAAGGGTTTAGATTGGTCATCAACAATAAAGAAGAATAAATTAAAAAATCCAGCGTATCAGCTGGATTTTTTAGTAATTGATGGCATTGTTTACAAATGCTAACACTTTTGAGGACGATACAGGATAATTAAACCAACTGATAGAGTTGTCTTTCCTATACCAGGTGAGTTGGCGCTTAGCGAAGCGTCTCGTATTCATTTTTATTTTTTCGATCGCCTCCTCTAGTGTTAGTTTGTTATCCAGATATTCAAATACTTCTTTGTAACCAACCGTATTTAATGCGTTTAGATTCTTGAATTCATACAAGGACTTTACTTCTTCAACAAGGCCATTATCCACCATAAGATCAACCCTTTTGTTGATACGATCATAGATGATGTTCCTATCCGCTGTTAAACCAATAGTGAGAACGTCAAAAAAGCGTTCTTTTTTTGGCTTGGTTTTGAATCTTGAAAAGGGAATCCCAGTACCCTTGCTTACTTCTAAAGCGCGAATTAAACGTTGAGGGTTATGAAGGTCAATGGATTTGAAGGTATCTGGGTCCAGTAGTTTTAATTCTTCTTGTAATGGTAAAAGCCCTTTTTTCTTATGAATATCATTTAGAGCTAGTCTAATACTTGGATCCAATTCTGGAAAATCATCAAAGCCTTCTGTGATTGCCTTCATATATAATCCTGACCCTCCTACGGCAACAACAAATGAATGTCGTTTAAACAGATTATGAAGAAGAGTCATCGCGTCTGTTTCAAATTCTCCAACACTGTAAGAATCGTTAACCGATAAATGCTGAATGAAGTGATGCGGAGCACTATTTAATTCTTCAAGACTTGGAACTGCGGTTCCAATTCGCATTTCTTTATAAAACTGTCTTGAATCTGTGGATACAATTTCCGTTTTGAAATGATTTGCAATTTCGATGCTAAGTGAAGTCTTCCCAATGGCCGTTGGTCCAACTACGGAAATTAATAAAGGCTTTGCCATTGGACTAATCATCTGTTAATTTCTGTCCGCATTTGAAACAAAACTCAGCATCATCCTGATGATGGTTTGTTAGACAATTAGGACAACTAATGGTATTTAAATGAATAGGGGTTAAGCCAGAGAGTTCTTCTTTAGTTAGTTCTTCTTCATCCTTTCCGGCAGCCTTGGTGTATTCCGCTGAAACAATACCAGTAGGGACGGCTATGATACCATAACCGAGTACCATTATTATCGCAGCAATAAACTGTCCAAGAGGAGTTTCTGGGGTGATATCACCAAATCCAACAGTAGTCAAGGTTACAATGCACCAATAAACGCTCTTAGGTATGTTGGTAAAACCATGATCCTCGCCTTCAATTAAATACATGATGGTTCCAAAAATGATACACGCTATTAAAACTGCGAACAAAAATACCCCAATTTTGGCTCTGCTAGCTCTAATGGCATTAGCCAAATGATTGGAGGCGCCAAGATACCTGGCTAACTTCAAAATTCTGAAAACTCGCAATAGCCTTAAAGCTCTTAAGGCAACTAATGCATGGGTACCTGCTAGAAATAGTGAAAGGTATTTAGGGATTGTAGATAAAAAGTCAATAACGCCATAAAAACTAAAAATATAGCGGAAAGGCTTCCTAACGCAAATAATCCGAGCTATATACTCTAGAGAAAACAGAATGGTAATTACCCATTCAGCAATATCCAATTCTTTATGATATTTGGCATCTATACTCGAAACCGATTCCAACATCACAAATAGAATGCTAGCAAGAATGGCAATTAAAAGGATGACATCAAATAATTTACCGGCCGGGGTGTCTGCCTCATAAATTATTTCATGTAACCTGTATCTCCAATCTGGCTTTTGATTTTCCATTAATTAAATGTACGAAAGAATCTTATAATGAATCTAAGAGTTGCTTGTTTCAAAAATCTATAATTCTCACTTTTTTCTCATTTCTTCGAATGTAGTTTTGAATTATGTGTTGAGTATCTCTATCATGAATCATTCTAGTAATAAGATTCTTCAGAATTGAAATATTTGAAATTTGAAAGTTTAAGTCAACGTATCCCATCCCTTCAAAAAGGCCTTCTCTAATTAGAATTACATTCCGTTCTCCTACAGTACGCCCTTTATCAATAATGACCATATTCTTTGATTCAAAACTATATTTTCTAATAACTTCATTAGCCCTTACATTATAGTCTTCAACTGATTCAATTTGTATGCAGGCACCATTACATTCCCCAATTTCGTTCTTAAAACAATTGGTTTTTGAATGGCTTATATGATTTAATTTTTCGCACAAATTAAAATCCTCAGTAATATGGTTAACAAAGGACAAACCGCTGCGCATATTTGTAAATGTAGTTAAAGGCTTTTGTGCGTTTTTGGCCGGTATTATTTTAAAGTTGATGTAACCATTATCATCTATGAAATGGATGAGAGCATGTGAGAAAATATCACGTTTTAATGCTCTGTTAAACAAAGGCTTATTGTTCTTTATTTCTTCATTTTCTTTTAAAAGTGCTGCCAGTTCGCTCCCAGTTTTTTCATAAGTTACGGCAACAACTTGTAATTGAATCTTCTTAGACTTACCATCCTTCCCAGTAAAATGCTGATTGATTCTTTTCTTTATGTTTTTGCTCTTACCGATGTAGATAATATCGCCTTTAGCATTGTGTATGTAATATACGCCCGTATCAGAAGGCAGAGCATCAATGATATCTCTTAAATTATTTGGAATTGTTGATTTGGCTTCCGTTTTTACAGAAGTCTTGATGATGGCCTTGTCAAGATCCTTATGAAGCAACATCTTGAATAATTTTAAAGTAGCCTGCGCATCTCCAGAGGCTCTGTGCCTATCACTGACGGCGATCCCAAGAGCCCTTGATAATTTTCCTAGGCTATAAGACTCCATTCCTGGAATTAAAGTCTGAGATAGTTCAACCGTACAAAGCGTTTTTCGTTTAAAAGGGAATCCTAATCTTCTAAATTCAGTTTTAAGAATTCGATAGTCAAAGTCGGCATTATGAGCAACTATTACACAGTCTTCGGTAATTTCCACAATACGCTTTGCCACCTCATAGAATTTTGGTGCATTTCTTAGCATCTTAGAATTGATACCGGTGAGATTTGCCACAAATGGTTGAATTTCGCGCTCTGGATTAACAAGTGATATGAACTGATCCGTTACAACATGGCCATCAAAACGGTATATTGCAATTTCGGTGATACCTTCTTCATCATATTTACCACCGGTAGTTTCTATGTCTATTATTGCGTAAATAGGTAATTAGTTTCTGTTTCTAATAATTGCGAGCACCAAATATGTGACTTCCGATTCGTACCATATTGCTGCCGTTTTTAATAGCAAGCTTATAGTCTCCACTCATTCCCATACTTAAGGCATCTAGGTTATTGCCATCTGATTTAATATGGTCATAGCATTGTTTCAAATATTTGAATTCTTTTTCAACAACGGTCATGTCTTCAGTAAATGTGGCCATACCCATTAAACCTATGACTTCAACATGCTCCATGTTTTTATAATCTTCTGAATCTAAAAGTTTTCTCGCCGATTCAAAATCCAAACCAAACTTACTATCTTCCTCAGCTATTTTAATTTGTAGTAAACATTGAATTTTACGTTCGTGTTTTTGAGCTTGTTTATTAATCTCAATTAACAATCGTAAGCTGTCAACAGCGTGAATTAGGTCCACAAAACCTGCCATATACTTCACCTTATTACGCTGTACATGACCAATCATATGCCATTGAATATCCTTTGGCATTTGGTTGTGCTTGTCGACCATTTCTTGAATCTTATTTTCCCCAAAAATTCGCTGTCCAGCATCATAAGCTTCCATGAGGTCACCTACAGGTTTTGTTTTAGAAACAGCTACCAAAGAAACTTCTTTTGGTAAATCAGCTCTGATAGCAGTTAGGTTTTGTGCTATGCTCATTGATTTAGAAGTATTTAAAATTCATAAATTGTAATTCCACTTCGTAATTTGGGAAGAATGTAGGTGCTCTTTGGTGGCATTGTTAGGCCTTCATCCGCAATTTCTTTCATTTGATTAACTGTGGCAGGAATCATTCCAAATCCAACTTTATAGTCTCCACTGTCAACACTACTTTTAATAGAAACCATTTCATCCCTTCCATTAACATAAGATATGCGTTTATCATTTTTTAGGTCTTTGATACCAAGAATAGGCTCAAGTATAGTCTTGTAAAGCAATTGGGCGTCCAATTTATCGAGTGCAGTTTTAAACTCATAGTTGGTTTTACGCAAATACAAGCTATAGAACTCACCGTCCAGATACATGCTAAAATGATGCGCTTTGGTGGGGTGGTAAGGGTGTACCCCTCTGTTTTCAATTCTGTAGTACTCATCCAAAAGAATTAAGAAAGCTTCTTTGGAATGCCCATTTAAGTCCTTAACCAAACGATTGAAATCATAGATAACAAGATCCGATTCAGGAATAAGATAGGACATGAAATAATTATAATTAGCCGTTGGATCATAGTTGGGATTGGTCTCCTTTTCATCCTGATAAAGCAAATAGGAGGAGGACGATCTGTGATGGCCATCAGCTATATAAACGCGGTCCATTCTTGAGAACTCGTTTTGAAGTATAAAAATAGTCGCTTCATTATCAATCTTCCATAAGTAATGCGTATCTCTGTAGGTCATGGTGAACTCAAACTCAGCATGCCCTTTCTGGGTGTCTTCTATAACCTTGGCTATAACTTCATTATCCGGGTAGGTAAGAAGAACAGGTTCTGCATTGAATCCAACCGTTTTTAAATAGGTTTTGAAGGTTTGTTCTCTATGAGAAATGGTGTCCTCATGTTTTCTAATGACATTATTGGCATAGTCTTCAGCACTACTGGCAGCAATGATACCATTAAATACCTGTTTATGTCTATTAACTATGCGATATACATAAAAGGAAGGCTTTTCATCTTGAACGAACACCCCATCTTCTTTGAATTCTAAGTACCGGTTTTTAACCAATTTATAGCGTTGTTCTCCCGTTATAATCTTATCATATTTATATCCAGGATTGACGACGTGCAAAAAGCTGTATGGGTTGTAATCCATACGGCTTTCTAGTTCTTCAACGGTGTAACTTTGATAGGGTCTTGCAGCGACCAATCCAACAATAGCTCTTGTTGGCCTAACTGCTTTAAATGGAACAACCTTGGCCATTAGCCTTAATTAAATTGAGATGCTACTTTCTCGGCCTTTTTACTTTCGCTGTAGTCATAAAAGCCTTCACCTGACTTAACACCAAGTTTACCAGCTCTTACCATATTAACGAGCAACGGGCATGGTGCGTATTTTGGGTTTTTAAAACCGTCGTACATCACTTCTAAAATGGATAAACAAACATCTAGACCTATGAAATCTGCTAGTTGTAATGGGCCCATTGGATGCGCCATCCCTAATTTCATGACAGTGTCGATTTCAACAACACCTGCAACGCCATTGTAAAGCGTCTCAATAGATTCATTGATCATTGGCATTAAGATGCGATTGGCAACAAAGCCAGGGTAATCATTAACCTCAGTTGGAACCTTTCCAAGTTTTTTTGAAAGGTCCATTATAGTATTGGTTACCTCATCACTAGTATTATACCCTCTTATGATTTCAACAAGCTTCATGATAGGCACAGGATTCATAAAATGCATTCCTATGACCATATCAGGTCTTGAGGTAACGGCCGCAATTTGGGTAATTGAAATAGATGAAGTATTGGTAGCTAGAATCGTATCATCAGGACAGGCAGCGTCCAGATCTTTAAATATTTTTAATTTTAGGTCAATATTCTCCGTAGCAGCTTCTACAACCAGACTTGCGTACTCAACACCCTCAGAAACACTCGTAAAAGTGGTGATATTTCCTAAGGTTTCGGCTTTATCTGATTCTGTGATTTTTTCCTTTGCGATCATCCTGTCCAGATTTTTAGATATGGTGTCTATTCCTCTTTTCAGCGCAGGTTCACTAATATCGATGAGTTGTACTTTAAATCCAGATTGGGCAAAGGTATGAGCAATACCGTTGCCCATGGTTCCCGCTCCAATGACGGCTACATTCTTCATATAAGTTTAGTTTATTCTTTTATTGTATTTAAAATTGATTGATAATCATAGTTGCAACTCGTAATGCTTCTGTGCCATCATGTAAGGTAACAATGGGCTTAGTATTAGTGTTGATGGCATGCGCAAATGTTTCTAATTCATCCAGAATTGCATTATTGCTGGAAACATCAGGATTATCAAAATAAATTTGTTTCTTAATTCCTTCAGCATTTTGAAGAATCATATCAAAATCACCCGGCTGTTCCGGTGCATCTTTCATTTTTACAACTTCACATTTTTTCTCAAGAAAATCGACTGATATATAAGCGTCTTTTTGGAAGAATCGTGTTTTACGCATGTTTTTTAAAGAAATCCTGCTCGCGGTAAGATTGGCTACACAACCGTTTTTAAATTCTATACGGGCATTAGCAATATCAGGGGTTTCACTTACCACCGACACGCCACTTGCAGACACATGTTTAACAGGCGAATCAATGACACTTAGTATAATATCAATGTCATGAATCATCAAATCCAATACCACAGGTACGTCGGTACCTCGAGGATTAAACTCAGCAAGCCTGTGTGTCTCAATAAACATTGGATTCTTTATTTGCTCTTTTACAGCAATAAATGCCGGATTGAAACGCTCAACATGACCTACCTGTCCTTTTACTCCATGCTCAGCAACCAATGTTCTAATGGCTTCAGCTTCTTCAACCGTTTTAGTTATAGGTTTTTCTATAAAAATGTGTTTACCTTTAGAAATAGCGAGTTTAGCACAATCGTAATGCGAGAGCGTTGGGGTCACGATATCTACAACATCAACCGCATCAACTAATTTTTCAATAGAATCAAAATAAGTGTATCCGAATTCATCAACTACTTTTTTAGCATTTTCAATATCGGCATCATAGAACCCAACAAGTTCGTATTTGGAGGACTGATTAAGTAATCTAAGATGGATTTTTCCGAGGTGACCTGCACCTAGAACGCCTGCTTTTAGCATGGTTGAGAGTTTTGAACAAAAATAATTGATTTGCTCGAAATAAGTATGATTATTTCATGGGAAACAATATGCTTTTAGCCTTGTCAATTATTTGACCGATGGTTATTTTTAACCTATTAAAAATTAAGTTTGGAAGATAGTTTTAAACATAAAGGTATGAGGCAACAATTAGTTGCCACAGTTAAAGATAAAGGGATTAAAGACGAAGCCGTTTTAAAAGCTATAGGCAATATTCCAAGGCATCTGTTTATGGATTCGGGGTTTATAGATCATGCTTATCAGGATAAAGCATTTCCAATTGCTGCTGGACAAACTATTTCACAGCCCTATACTGTAGCCTTTCAAACGGAGCTTCTCCAAGTTAAAAAAGGGTCAAAGATTCTTGAAATAGGTACAGGAAGTGGATACCAGGCCGCGGTTTTAGTGGAAATGGGGGCAAAAGTCTACACCATTGAACGTCAGCAAGAACTCTTTAAGATCACTCAAAAATTTTTACCTAAAATTGGATATCGACCCAAAAAGCAAATTTTTGGGGACGGCTATAAAGGATTGCCAGAAGAAGCGCCATTCGATGGAATAATTGTTACGGCAGGCGCTCCATTTGTTCCAAAACCCTTATTGAGTCAATTAAAAATTGGCGGACGGCTTGTAATTCCTGTAGGAGAAGACAGTCAGATCATGACACTCTATGAACGCACCTCAGCTCAAAATTTTACCAAGACAGAATTTGGAGAATTCCGCTTCGTACCCTTACTAGCTAATAAAAATTAACTTTTAGTTTTAAAAGCCTCGATACCCCCAACAATTGGCAGCTTTAGGGAGGTTGATCCTAATTGAATGGATAATTCAGTTCCAGGACTCGGATGTAAGGTAAAATCCTGATCACTAGAAAATATCATTAATCCTATTTGTTGTCCTTTTCTAATAATCTGATCATCTGGTTGGAGATTGAACTTTAATTTGTAAAACTTACCGGGTTTTAATGCCTCGCTTTTAGTTAGTGATTTATAGTTTTGGGGATCGGCCCAGCCTCTGGTAATAATATTATTGGTAATGGGTACCGCATTGCCTTCCTCCCAAGGCAGAGAAACCAGCCAAATAGATAAGTTAGCTGCTGGCTTGCTACTTGAAACTGAGATTTCAATTTCTGGAATACCAGATATGTGTACATCTTCTGCTAAGGGTTGGGTGACATACAATAATCGATTTTGAGATTCATCGGAGGAAGCAAGTTCTTTTCCTGATTTACTTACATTATCTATAAGCATTTCTACCTCTCTTTTTGGTTTTCCAACTTTTAAAATTCCTGTTGTATTTCCTCCTTTAAACAAGGAAAATTCAACCATAGATGCATCTGGATGGGGATAATCAGGATAAGCTGTGGGGTCCTGTCGACTAGCATTCTCTCTAACTATATAACTCCTGTTGGATTCCTTTTCTACCCCATTATCGATTCCATGTAAATATTTAGTAAACCATCGGTTCATAAGCTCAATTGGAGGAGGGCCACCATGACCGTTCTGATGGTAATAGATCATAGTAGGTAGACCTTTGTCTTTCGCCGCTTTGTAGATTCTATAACTGTGTTCTGGCATCACATTCCAATCATTAAAGCCATGAGACATTAAAAGAGCCGCTTTCATGTTGGGCATTTGATTGAGATAATCTCTTCCAGCCCAAAAATCATTATAGTCACCAGATTTCCGGTCCATTCCATTTTTCATCTCGGTGTCTCTTACTTTTTGGTTGTTAAAGGCTCTTTTGGATTCATCTCCACTATGAATGAAGTCATAAAGCACATCGATATCTTCACCAAGATATCCACCTGGTGATCGCACCAATCCATTAGATCTGTAATAGTGATAATAGGAGGTATTAGGGGCTATTGGAATGATCGCTTCCAGTCCTTCTACACCAGTTGTAGCAGCTGCCAGCGGTAAGGTGCCATTATAACTTGTACCGGTCATACCAACTTTGCCTGTAGACCAGAAAGCCACAACCTCTTCACCACCTCGTCGCTCAGTGTAGCCTTTTCGTTTCCCACATAGCCATTCAATAACCGCTTTAGGAGCTAAAGATTCGTTTGGGCCGCCAACGGTTGGAGAACCATCCGATAATCCTGTTCCTGGGGAAGAAGAATGAACCACAATATAGCCTCTTGGTACCCATTTTTTAATATGTGAATTTGAAATTATGGGCCGTTTTCCAAGTCGTTTTACTTCTGGGTGTACACGAGGTGTTGAGGGTAATTCTCCAAGTTCATGTTTTACATCCCAAAATAAACCGTCAACATTACCCGCTACGCCTGCAAAATAGGGGCTCGTCACATAAATGACAGGTAGTTTCAGGCCATCGTTTTCTGTTTGTTGAGGCCTTGTGACTGACACATGCATGCGATCCATAAATTCGTCTCCATCCGTATTAAAATCCGTTTCAACCCAAAGATCGTGGCGAATCCAGTCTTCGTTATTATTAAAGGCCTTAACTACTTGTGCCTGTCCTTTTTCAAAAACAGGTCTAGCTTCGGTTTCCGCAGACTGAGAAAGAGCGGTCAAGGAAGTAAGGCATAAAATTACTGGGATAAGCTTAATTGGAAGTTTCATAGAGATAAAGATCATTCGTTACTTCCTAAAAATACGAAACGTCCCTAATTTATGAAATTAAGGAATCTTTAATTTTAATGAGCAGTTTTGGCCTTTGCTCTGAACTATCAATTTAGGGCCTCTATAGTTTCAGACGCGCATAAACCAGGGCTTATTACATAACCTAGCATAAGGTCAATTAATTCAAGGTCTTGAGTGCTGTATTCTTGATTTTGAATGGACTCATGAAAAATACTCTCTGTGGATAAAGAGGTGTCATTGATTAATCCTAGAGAATGTCCAAGTTCTTCTTTTATAATATGCTCAACATCAGCAGCGTCTGGATAATTAACATTGTCAATGCATATACTGGCCGAAGAAATTTCATAGGCGTTATTCCAACGAATTGCAGTGAAACCTGGTAAGCCTTCAGCGAATCCTGCTGCCAGAGGTT
The DNA here is from genome assembly GCF_003362725.1 of Winogradskyella aurantiaca. GTDB lineage: Bacteria > Bacteroidota > Bacteroidia > Flavobacteriales > Flavobacteriaceae > Winogradskyella_A > Winogradskyella_A aurantiaca. Next base: position 293,700 of record NZ_QKTV01000003.1, on the reverse strand, counting down.
CAATCTGGTCAATGTAAGACTCGGTTGTACCGAAATATATTATATGTTGGGCCAAGAAAGGATCTTCAGAAGGAATTAATACAATCGGGTTGTTTCTGGAGTTAATTTCATTTATAACGGACTCAAGCATCATTAAATCTTCAGGTGTTGGGTTTCCAAAAACGGTATAACGAATGTTACTATTCCATTTTTTTAATCTGTCGGTCGAACTCCCAAAATTTTGGCCAAAGGTTAAATCAAGGAAAAGTTCTTGGCTGGAGGTTAAAGATGAGGTATCAAAAGGTCCACATTGAGTCAGAACAATCTCATCAGAAGAACAATTACATAAAACTAACAATAAACAAATTGAAATAAGTCGAAAGAATTTTTTGAACATAATTGTAGGTTTCAGATTTGCAATATTAGTTAGAAATTAGTTTTCGGCAATCAATTACCTGGTAGATATTCTGCAGGAATTGGATTAGCCTCATTCTCTTGCATCCAGTAAATGTTCAAAATCCACCAACGCTGACCGTCATGGAGTAACTGGATGCTATTTATTCCCCTCATAAAGGGTGTTGTATCTAATTTGCTACGAAAGGATTCATAAGTGCTGAATACCTGAGCAATATGACCAAAAGTATCTGTTTCGCGATGTATTTCCACTTCATGAAAACCATTTTCAACCAGCCATTTTCCTGATGACTCAATGTACTCCTCGGGTGTAATAAAACGAGCAATCGATACATTCTCAGCATTCAGACCTGAAGGAATGAGCTTGGCATTTTCGTGAAAAAGAAATTTAAAAAGATCCCAATTACGTTGTTCTCCTTTATCTCCCGAAATAACAGAATAAAGTGTTTCCATTGTGGAGTCTATGGTAAGAACATGATTGGAATAATCTGGGGCTTCTTCTTCCCCAATCTGAGCATTAACATGGCTTCCAACTAAGAGAACAACAATTAAGAATCGTAGCATTTTGATTTTGTTTTTAATGGTGTTGATTCGAATTTACAACAAATAAAAAACCTGTCTAAAATATATGAGATTGAATTATCTGAAGTTCTTTTTAATACGATCCAGGTCTCGCTTGTTATCTCGATCCTTGATAGTTTCGCGTTTGTCAAAGAGTTTTTTCCCTTTTCCAAGAGCAATCTCCATTTTGGCTAAACCATTGTCATTAATAAAAAGCCGTAAGGGGATAATGGCATTTCCCTTAACATTGACTTCGCGCTCCAGTTTTTTTAATTCTCGTTTATTGAGCAGAAGCTTGCGTTCTGCTTTAGGTTTGTGGTTGTAGTAATTACCAAACGCGTATTCCTCAATAGTCATGTTGATAACAAAAAGTTCTCCATTGTCATTAAATTCGCAGAAGCTCTCAGCAATTGAGGCTTTACTGGCTCTGATGGACTTAATTTCAGTTCCAGACAACACAATTCCAGCGACATATTTGTCTAGAATCTCATATTGAAATTTGGCCTTTTTATTGAGTATGTTCACCTTTTTTTGCATGGCAGGCAAAGATAGAAAAATATGAAGCCTTAGAGACTTCTATTAATAAGTTCCCTATAATATTACGTTAAATAGTCCTTGCAATATATACTCAGTGTAATCAATGGCATAAATTTGCGACCCTTATTAAGACGTCTTATGAAACATATTATAAAAGTATTCTTGATAGTACTTTTGGCTTCATGTCAGGAGTCAAAGCAGAAAGATTTGCCTGATTCAGAACAGGTTTCTGCTCAAGAAATTATAGATAAAACGATTGAGGCTTCAGGCGGGAACAACTTCGGCCGTTCTAATATTGGCTTCTATTTTAGGGATGTTTATTATACAGCCAGACGTTATAAAGGTGACTTTTCATTGAGTCGCATCAACACAATATCTGGGGACTCAGTCATAGACATATTGAGTAATGACGGGTTTGCGCGCTTCATTAATAATGAATTTCAGGTCATTCCGGACTCTATGGGTGTCAAATACACCGCTTCGGTTAATTCTGTCCACTATTTTTCTGTGTTACCTTATGGCTTAAATGACGCAGCAGTCATCAAACAACTGCTAAAGACAGAAACTATTAAGAATAAAGAATACTATAAAATTAAAGTAACTTTTAAAGAAAACGGTGGAGGAGAGGACTATGATGATGTGTTCATCTATTGGATTAATAGTGAAACCTATAAAACAGATTATTTAGCTTATTCCTATGCCGAAGAGGACGGCATCGGTTTACGTTTTAGAGCAGCCTTTAATGAGCGCTTTATTAAAGGACTGAGATTTGTTGACTACAATAATTATAAACCAAAGGATAAGGCGCTCAATCTTGAAAATCTAGGACAACAATATTCCAGAGACCAACTGGAATTACTTTCAACCATTGAACTAGAACAACTCAGTGTTAATTTAATTGACCTGAATTAATGTTGACGTTTTAGAATCCTCTGTAATGGTTACAATATAGAGTCCTGCATTATTGGTGTCGTCCATACTTTTATATTTCATTTCTCCGACTAAAGCGTTGGCCATAAATGGCGTGGTATTACTATGGCCAACCACCAGAACCTGTTTGCCTTTGGTGGCTTGAAAAAAGGCCTCCATGTCCATATTATTTGGCTGATAAGTCTGTATTTCAAGATTTTTTGCTTTTGCTGTTGGTTGGGCAGTCATTAACGTACGCTTATAATTAGTAGAATAGACTGCGTCTAAGGGTATGTCCTTAAAGGTATCGGACCATTTTTGAGCACGTTTTTCCCCCGCACTAGTCAACTCTGGATTTCTATCATCTGGATTAATCCGTTTTTTTTCAGCATGTCTAATTAGGTAATAGGTGGTAACTACTGGTTTTTGTTTGACTTCTTCAACATAGGGTCCTTCCCATATGACTTGTTCAATCATCCATTGCCCATCTTCCTTTGATAGCAGTACATAATCCACACCCCAAACTGCGGTTATTTTAGCCGATGCAATATGGTGGCCAATATCAAGAATTTCCGCTTTTCTAATTTTAGTTTCATCTCTGGTACGTCCCTCGGCTTTCATTTTATTCACAAATTCTATGGCTTGGTCATAGGTCATGTGCTGGTAGTATTCATATGCTCCTGTGTCTTTGTTTTTCCAGTATCCAAATTTGTACAATCGAGGCTTGAGTGCCGCTTCCAATTTGGAGGCATCACCTTTATAAAATCCATCGATGTAATTGTTTAATGTACTGGTAATAGCTTCGTGATCACTATTTTGTGCGTTTATGCCAATTGAAAATAGGGCAACAATAAGAACTAGAATTTGTTTCATGATTTTTTAAGCTAATTCAAGTGCGATCTCCATCATTTGATCAAAAGAGCGTTCCCGCTCCTCACTCGAAAGTTTTTCTTTAGTAATGAGAGAATCTGATATGGTAAGTATCGTTAGGGCCTTAACATTTAATTTCGCTGCAACAGTATACAGTCCTGCGGTTTCCATTTCTACGCAGAGCACCCCAAATTTGGACCATTTTTCAAATGCTTTTATGTTGTCTTCATAAAATTCATCAGAAGAAAAAATATTACCAGCTTTAAAAGGGATATTCTTTTGGTTGGCAATTTCCACAGCTTTAATAAATAAGTCGAAGTTAGCTGTCGGGGCATAATCGGCCCCGCCAAATCGCAACTCGTTGACACCGGAATTAGAGGAAGCAGACATGGCAATGACAATGTCTCTAATTTTTACATCTGCCTGATAGGACCCCGCACTACCGACTCGAATCAGGTTTTTTACGCCATATTCAGAGATAAGTTCATTGGCATAGATAGATACACTTGGAACTCCCATACCTGTTCCCATGGTGGATATTCGGTTACCCTTGTAATAACCGGTATACCCGTACATACCTCTAACTTTATTAAAACAAAAAGGGTCTGTAAGATAGGTTTCCGCAATCCATTTGGCTCTTAACGGATCGCCAGGAAGTAAAATGGTTTCAGCAATCTCACCTTGTTTAGCACCAATGTGTACACTCATGCTATAAAGGTACTATTTCGATGGGATATTTAGTAGTCGGCAGTACTAAAAGTATCGGAAACAATAGCGATACCTGAAGAAGTACCTAGTCGTTCAACTCCAACATCAATGTACTTTTGAGCTGTTTCGTTATCACGTATCCCGCCAGAAGCTTTTATTTTCGCCTTATTTCTAATAGTCTTTTTTATGATTTTGACTGCCGTAAGAGTAGCTCCACTTTTAGAAAACCCAGTTGATGTTTTAACAAAATCAGCATTGGCATCTAGGCAGATTTCACTTGCTTTTACAATTTCATTTTTAGATAATTCACTGATTTCTAGTATAACTTTTAAAGGGGTCTTGCCAATGGCATTTTTAACAGCGCTTATGTCCTTTAAAACTGCAACATAATTGTTGCTTTTAAGAAAGCCAATATTGATTACCATATCAATTTCATCAGCCCCTTGCTCCACGGCTTTTATAGCTTCAAATACCTTGGCTTCAGTAGAGGTGGCTCCTAATGGAAATCCTACAACTGTACAGATCTTTACTTGAGAATCTTTTAATGCTTCTTTGGCTAATGGTACGTAAGAACTATTAACACAAACAGAGTAAAAACTATAAGAGCGAGCTTCGCTACATAGTTTAATTATATCTCCTTCAGTTGCAGTTGGTTTTAATAGGGTATGATCAATAAATCTATTCAATTCCATAATTCATTTGTTAATCTTAAGTGTTTATCTATACCAATTCCTTGAATATTAGTAGAGGGATAAACGTTAGCAAAAAGAACTATTGCCTAAAGTATAAAGGAATTAAATAGCTCGATAAAATTAGTAATTTCTTCGATAAATGGAACAAATGAAATCCAAAATTATTGTGTATTTCATCGAAAAAACCAGGCTAATTGCCGTAACTAGTTGATATTGAGGGTGAATTAATGGTGCATAAAAAGCTTGATTACTTTCCTTGCATGGATCTATAAAACGGGGGTCACTTTATAACCTTTGGATCGTAATAATAGAATAACTCCATCCTTACCTGCTAAGTGTCCAGCACCCACTCCAAAAAACGTGGGGGTGTCCTTGGCATAAGCTTCAATTTTATCGATCCAATTTTTATTCCGGTTCGATAGCAGCAAATCCTGATGATTAGATACAGAACTGTAATAATCGTCGTTCATCATATCTAGCATCCCTTCAATATTTTCTGACTCGTACATCGTCATCATTTTGGCCATGGTTTTTTTGTCATAGTCCATGTTGTTTTTGGCCATTTTAACAAGGTCGTCTAGCTGATCCTGATAGGGAATGTCATCAAATACTTTTAGTTGTTCCTCGACAGTTTCTAGTCCATGGATCTCTTCTCCTTGCGAATTGGTAACAGACATCAACTCCATTTCATAGGATTCCAAGGAGCAATCGACTAATTTCGGGTATAATGAAGCTTGAATAAAGAAAGGTTTCATTTGATTCATCCCTGCAGACAGCCCCATACCAAGTTCCTCTGTAAGAAACTCGTCTAAAAGTTTATAATCCTCTTCTGAAATCAATTCTGATGCTGTTATACCATCATTCATCATCATCCCACTCATCATGTTTGCTTGCATTTGGGGATCATCCATATCTAGTTCTAGAACAAGCTGCTCAGTATTTTTAAGTGCTTTTAGAACGCGGTCGTCCAAGTTGGCATCACAAGTTAAATGCATCGTACCAAACAAATAGGACGCTTCAGTTAGGCCATTACCTTCAATTTTCCATAAGGTAGAGTTAGCTAGTTTTTGAGCATTTAAACTTATACTTATAGTGAACAGAATTAGAGCAGGAAGAAATGATTTCATAGTAATATTTTTGCTATTGGTATCATTTCTTTAATAATTGTTACAAAAAGGAAAAGCAACGCTTCTTTCCACCGGTAGCTATACGGTTTATGAAAGTTACGTTGCTTTTAACCAACCAATCATTATAAAGACTATTTCTAGCCTATATTGTTACAGCAGATTTAAAATTCTTCTGTAACTAAATCTCCTTGATTCCTAAAAACCAAGTTATCATCAAACTCATCCAGTAGAATGATACTATCTGTAGTTACTTTTCCAGATAGAATCTCTTTGCTTAACTGGTTGAGTACTTCCTTTTGGATTACTCGCTTTACAGGGCGTGCTCCATATTCTGGATTATATCCTTTCTCTGCTAAATAAGCCTTGGCTTCTTGAGTAGCATCGAATGTAATACCTTGCTGCGCGATCATTTTGGTCACAGACTTCAATTGTAGATCTACAATTTCAATAATGTTCTGCTTAGTTAAAGGTGTGAACATAATGGTATCATCAATTCTGTTCAAAAACTCAGGTCTTACACTTTGTTTTAAGATTCCGAGCACATCTGTTTTTGCAGCCTCCATGGCAGAATCAATGTCCTTTGTCGCTTCAAAACGTTCTTGAATCAATTGACTTCCCATATTTGATGTCATAATGATTATAGTGTTTTTGAAATCGGCAACTCGTCCTTTATTGTCTGTTAATCTACCTTCATCAAGTACCTGTAATAGTATATTAAAGGTATCGGGATGTGCTTTTTCAATTTCATCCAACAATACAACTGAATACGGTTTACGTCTAACTGCCTCGGTCAGTTGCCCTCCTTCATCATAGCCTACGTACCCTGGAGGTGCTCCAACTAGTCGACTTACAGAATGACGTTCTTGGTATTCACTCATGTCTATTCTCGTCATGGCAGCCTCATCATCAAATAGGTATTCTGCAAGTGCTTTAGCTAATTCAGTTTTACCAACACCAGTAGTTCCAAGGAATAGGAAAGTTCCAATGGGTTTTTGAGGGTTTTGAAGCCCTGCTCGTGATCGTCTTACTGCATCACTCACCGCAACTATGGCTTCTTCTTGTCCAACCACACGTTTGTGTAATTCATCTTCAAGCTTCAATAGTTTTTCACGTTCGCTCTGAATCATTTTGGTGACAGGGATACCTGTCCATTTAGCAACTACATCGGCAATATCTTCATAAGTCACCTCCTCTTTGATTAGAGCGTTCTCTTGCTGCTCAGCCAACTGCTTTTGATAAGTTTCTAATTGTTCTGTAGCATCCTTTACCTTCCCATAGCGGATTTCTGCTACCTTTCCATAGTCTCCTTCACGTTCAGCACGTTCGGCCTCCAGTTTGTAGTTCTCAATATCTTGTTTGATATTTTGGATTTGGTCGACCACCTCTTTTTCACTCTTCCATTTGGCATTAATGACATTGCGTTCTTCTTTCAAATTAGCCAATTCAGACTTTAAGGTTTTTAATTTGGCTTCATCTTTTTCGCGCTTAATGGCCTCATGTTCAATTTCAAGTTGCATGATCTTTCTATCCAGAACATCTAATTCCTCAGGTTTTGAATTTATTTCCATTCGGAGTTTTGAAGCTGCTTCATCCATAAGGTCAATAGCTTTATCTGGTAAAAATCTATTGGTGATGTAGCGGTTGGATAATTCCACCGCTCCAATAATGGCCTCATCTTTAATGCGAACCTTGTGATGTGTCTCGTACTTTTCTTTGATACCTCTAAGGATCGAAATAGCACTTTCGGTATCGGGTTCATTAACCGTCACTTTTTGGAAACGACGCTCTAAGGCTTTGTCCTGCTCAAAATATTTTTGATATTCATCCAAAGTTGTGGCTCCAATTGCTCTTAACTCTCCTCTGGCAAGTGCGGGTTTTAGAATGTTAGCAGCATCCATAGCCCCTTGACCACCACCAGCACCAACCAAGGTGTGAATTTCGTCAATAAACAGCACAATATCACCTTCAGAGGTGGTCACCTCTTTAATCACTGCCTTTAACCGTTCTTCAAATTCACCTTTGTATTTAGCTCCAGCAATTAGCGCACCCATATCAAGCGCAAATATTTGCTTGTCCTTCAAATTTTCAGGTACATCGCCATCAATTATCCTATGTGCCAATCCTTCAGCGATGGCAGTTTTACCTGTTCCAGGCTCACCAACTAGAATGGGATTATTCTTAGTTCTACGAGACAGAATTTGAAGTATACGTCTGATTTCTTCATCACGCCCAATGACGGGGTCTAATTTGCCAACGCTTGCCAACTGGTTGAGGTTTTTGGCATATTTACTTAAGGAATTGTAAGTCTCTTCTTGACTTTGAGAAGTAACCCGATCTCCTCTACGCAATTCCTCAATAGCTGCTGTGAGAGCTTTTTCCGTCACTCCTTGATCTTTTAGTATCTGAGCAACTTTGCTCTTAGATTTAAAAATAGCGATGATTAAATGCTCAATAGACACAAAATCATCCTTCATCTTTTTGGCAATGACAGAGGCGTCATTCAAAGCGTTTCCAGCTTCTCTCGAAAGCATTAAATCTGTTCCCGAAACCTTTGGAATACCTTGTAATTCTTTATCTAATACTTGCTCAAGCAACTTGACATTCACGTTCAGTTTTTTTAATAAGAACGGAAGCACCGTCTCATCTACATTGAAAATGGCTTTTAAAACATGCTCAATTCCAATTTGCTGATGTTCGAAGCTCATTGCCAACTGCTGTGCCTGCTGGATGACCTCCTGTGATTTAATTGTATAATTATTAAAGTTCATATCGATTTTCTTGTTGTGTTCGTTTAACTTTAGTCAATAATTACACCATCGGGCAGAGGTAGACAAAATGTCTTAATTTAACCAGAAACAACTGACATTTAGTCATTTGTAATTCTCTAGATTGTTTTACGACTGTTCAGAAAACTTAAAAAGCAATACAATTGTTATGGGACTATTTAAGTCACTTTTTGGAACTAGTTCCGATTCCAATAACAAGGAAGACCTTCCTTGGATTCCTCTCACAAGCGAGAGTCAATTGGAAACCCTAGTTGAAAACTCGAACACAAAACCACAGCTTATATTTAAGCATTCCACAAGGTGTGGTATAAGTAGAATGACTTTGAACCAATTTCAGGCACAATTCCCAGAAAGTGGGTTACATGCGGATCTCTATTATTTGGATTTGCTTAGTTTTAGATCTATATCTAATTTGGTGGCTAAACGTTTTCAAGTTTTTCATCAATCCCCGCAGGTTTTAATAATAAAAAACGGCATTGCTGTTGTAAATGAAAGCCATGGTGCCATTAATAGTTTAAACTTAGCTCAGTACAATTGATTGTTAGTTTTTCAGTATCTTTTACAGAAATCTAACTAACATGGCTAAATTCAACTCACCTCTTGATGCCTTTCTGCATTGGGAACAAGTAGTACCAGATCGCATTTTTCTCAACCAACCGATAGATGGTAAAATGCTGCGCTTCTCTTTTAAAGATGTAGGCAATCAGGCGAGGCGAATGGCTCATTATCTAAAACACCTGGGCTTTGAAGAACGAAGTCATATTGCTTTAATTTCTAAAAACTGTGCGCATTGGGTGATGGCTGATTTAGCCATTATGATGGCCGGTTACATTTCCATACCTATTTATCCCACGTTGGATGCCAAATCCATAAAACATATTTTAAAGCATAGTGAGTCCAAAACAATCATCGCTGGTAAACTTGATGATTTTATCGGTCAATATGAAGGGATGAAAGACCTCTCCATAATTGGAGTTGAGCTCTATGGAGTAGATAAGGGAACGTCCTGGGAATCCATTATAGATACAACAGAAGCCATTACTAATTCAGAAATATTTGAATCTGAATTAGGTGATTTACACACCATTATATACACCTCTGGCACAACCGGTGATCCTAAAGGGGTGATGCACACGGTGGGAAACTTTATGGAAAGTGCTCGAAGCTTAATGCCCATGATGCTATTAGATGAAACCTCAAAACTATTTTCATATTTGCCTATGGCTCATGTGGCTGAGCGTTTGGGGGAAACCATGTCTATTATTGCGGGTGCTGAAATAACTTATCCTGAATCACTGGATACCTTTGCGCAGGATTTAGAGCGTGCGCAACCCACTGCCTTTTTTGGAGTACCGCGCATTTATGCCAAATTTCAGGAGAAGGTATTGGAAAAGGTGCCTCAAAAAAAACTGGATACTCTCTTAAAGGTTCCTATAATAAAGGGTATTGTCAGAAAGAAGCTTCAAAATAAACTCGGGCTAAGAAATGCTAAGATCATTGGATCGGCTGCTGCTCCCATTAGTGTTGAATTAATTAATTGGTATAAATCTCTTGGAATCCATATTCTGCAACTTTATGGAATGACCGAAGATTGTTGTATATCTCATGCTAATCTTCCTAACGCTAACAAAATAGGAACCGTTGGTAGGGCCCATGACACGGTACAGATAAAGTTCTCACCCGAGGGAGAGATTTTAATCAAGAACCACTGTTTGTTTAAGGGCTATTATAAAAACGAAGCAAAAACAAAAGAGGTTTTTGATTCTGAAGGCTTTTTTAAGACAGGCGATAAAGGAGAATATGACCATGATGGTTACTTAACAATTATAGGTAGAGCTAAAGATGAATTTAAGACTGATAAAGGTAAATATGTATCCCCATCATATCTTGAATTAGAACTTTCTAAAAATCAAGCAATTGAAACCATTTGTGTCGTAGGTACTGGAATTCCGCAACCCATTGCCTTGATCACCTTATCTGAAGTTGGAATGCGTCAATCCAAAGAAGAACTTTCTGATAGTTTAATAGCAAGTCTAGAGGAAGTGAATCCTAAGTTTGAAAAACATGAGAAAATGGAAAAGGTTGTCGTTATGAAGGAGGCCTGGACCATTGATAACGGCCTTATAACACCATCCCTTAAAGTTCGCAGAAATGCTATAGAAAAATTGCACCAACCTTATTACAAAACCTGGTTTGCAACCCATGAGAAGGTAATCTTTGAATGAATTACTTTGACTTCTTTGGATTGAACACAGGTAATAACTGGGTTTTTACCTGACCAAATCCAATACGGACATCATCGTTTTCGCAATGGGCGCGCATTACTACAGTGTCGTAATCGTTAATAAACTTACGCTCTGAGCCATCCTTAAGCGCTATAGGTTTACTGCCTTTCCAAGTTAATTCTAACATGGAACCATATGAATCTTCAGTTGGTCCAGAAATGGTGCCAGAACCCATCATATCACCCGAATTTACAGGGCAACCATTAACCGTGTGATGTGCTAATTGTTGCGCCATATTCCAATACATGTATTTGAAATTGGATTTGCAAACGGTTGTTTCTTTGGATCCTTTAGGAACTATGCCAACTTCTAGTTGAATGTCGAAACTGTGTTTACCCTTAGTTCTTAAATAGGGGAGTGGTTGTGGATTTTGCTTTGGGCTTTCTACTCTAAATGGTTCTAAGGCATCTAAAGTTACAATCCATGGTGACATAGCTGAAGCAAAACTTTTACCCAAGAAAGGTCCTAATGGAACGTATTCCCATTTTTGGATATCTCTAGCGGACCAATCGTTAAAAAGTACCAGGCCAAAGATGTATTCTTCTGCCTCCTCAATTGGTATGGGCTCGCCCAAATCATTTGCATCTGTCGTAATAAATGCCATTTCCAATTCAAAATCAACCAATTTTGATGGACCAAAAACAGGATTTTCTGCTCCCTCTGGCATGGTTTGACCTTGCGGTCTGTGAATTGGCGTGTGTGTTGTGATAATGGAAGAACTTCTACCGTGGTAACCTACAGGCATATGTACCCAATTGGGCATCAGTGCATTTTCAGGGTCCCTAAACATGCTTCCAACATTAGTAGCATGTTCTTTACTAGCATAAAAATCAGTATAATCACCTATGTAAATTGGAAGTTTCATTTCAATTTCGTCAAGACGGAATAGGATGGTCTCCTTATGAGCAGTATTATTTTTGAGTACAGGATTGTCGGCATCAAAGATTTCTGCAATACGATTCCTTACTAGTCTCCAGGTTTTTCTTCCATCGGCTATAAAATCGTTGAGCGTGTCTTGTAGAAATATATCATCGGTTAAAGGAATGCCGTCAAAATAGCCAAGTTGGTGTAGGGCACCAAGATCAATAGCGGTGTCACCAATTCTGGTTCCAATGGTAATAATATCATCCTTAGTTAAAAAGACGCCAAATGGAATATTCTGAATTGGGAAGTCCGAGTTTTTATTCACGTACAACCATGAACTTCTATTAGGGTCGTTAGCAGATAACGGCATAAGGCTTTGTTGATTAAATGTTTAATAATTTCTATTCAAACCTACATAATTTTTCAATACAAAACTCATGGATTTAGTATTTTTGAACTTCATTAAAAATCTAGGAAATAGAATGCATAGAGACGAACAAATCTTTGAACTGATTGATGCTGAAAAAGAACGTCAAATCAATGGTATTGAATTAATTGCATCTGAGAATTTTGCCAGTCCTCAGGTTATGGAGGCTACAGGTTCTGTGCTTACCAATAAATATGCTGAAGGCTACCCAGGAAAGCGTTATTATGGTGGTTGCGAAGTGGTGGATGAGGTTGAAACCATCGCTATTGAAAGGGCAAAGACATTATTTGGTGCAGCCTATGCGAATGTACAACCACATTCAGGAAGTCAGGCCAATACTGCTGTCTTTCATGCTTGTTTAAAGCCGGGTGACACCATATTAGGTTTTGATTTGTCCCATGGTGGGCATTTAACTCATGGTTCACCAGTTAATTTCTCTGGACGCTTGTACCGACCTACCTTTTATGGTGTTAAAAAAGATACGGGTTATATTGATTATGATCAGCTGGCAGATATGGCCGAAAAGGAACAGCCTAAATTAATCATTGCAGGTGCTTCAGCTTATTCTAGAGATATTGATTTTAAGAAGTTTAGAGAAGTAGCTGATAATGTTGAGGCTATTTTACTAGCAGATATTTCACATCCATCTGGGCTCATTGCTAAGGGGATTTTGAATGACCCCTTACCCCATTGTCATATTGTTACCACAACAACCCATAAAACACTTCGTGGTCCCAGGGGTGGGCTTATCATGATGGGCGAGAATTTTGAGAATCCGTTTGGATTGCGTTTAAAGAACGGTAACCTAAGAAAGATGTCGGGTCTTTTGGATTCTGGAATTTTTCCGGGCAATCAAGGAGGCCCATTGATGCATATAATTGCGGCTAAAGCTGTTGCATTTGAAGAAGCCTTAGGTGATGAGTTTATGCATTACATTTTACAAGTGAAGAAAAATGCTGACGCTATGGCCAAGGCATTTGTGAAAAAAGACTACCATTTAATTTCTGGAGGTACAGATAACCATATGATGCTAATTGACCTAAGAAACAAAGATATTACTGGTAAGGATGCTGAGCAGGCACTTGTAAAAGCTGATATTACGGTTAATAAAAATATGGTGCCCTTTGATACACAATCTCCATTCGTGACTTCAGGGATTAGAGTGGGAACACCGGCCATAACCACCCGTGGTCTAAAAGAAAATGATATGGCTTATGTGGTAGATCTTATTGATGAAGTTATCACGAACCATGAAGATGAAACTGTTCTTGAAGGAGTGGCAACCAAAGTCAATGAGTTGATGGCGGGCAGACCCTTATTTCAGTATTAAAAATTACAACTTGCTTAATAGAAAAAGGATTCCAGATGGGATCCTTTTTTTAGTTATCACCCTCAAGGTCTACACTTTCATAAGCTCCAGCGTCGGGGTCAGTGCTGCGTTGGGTATTTGAAATATCAAATGGCACCTGATTAGAGAACTCCGTACTTCCTATCCCGTTGGCTCCTGAAGCCTCACCGATTCGCAGAATATTAGCAAAAGGATTTTCGAAGTCAGGGTCAAGATTGAATGAATTGTTATCATAAGTTTCCGGATCATCAAACATATAGTTTGGTGTGCCTTCTAAATTTGCATTGTTAAATCGTAAGAGCGAATGACTGAATTTAAAATCAAAGTCATCACCCGCTTGTGAGAGTATGAACTCTGGATTGTCATTTCCATAAACGATGCAATTGTTGATCCGCGCTAAAAGCGGATTTGTTACAATACTCGCGTCCTCAACCTGGATAAAATCATTAAATAGTAAAGAAGGAAACTCCCTGAAACTATTGGACCAATAGTTGGCTATAGTGCAATGTGTTAAGTTATAGCGTCCTCCTACAATGCCTGCAAATGACGATTGCCCAGAACTATTGATGATCAGGTTTTCGGCCGAAATGGAAGTTGCTCTACCAAGAATACCAAAGGCGCTTGAATTGTAGATCTGACTATTGGTAATTACCAATTTGTCATTAAGGTCCTGATCATTTCCTTCTACTAGCAATGCGGCTGTAGCATTTTTAATCGTGGCATAATTGATCTGGTTGTTGATACTTTCATTAAACAACCAAATCGTACCCCATTGACCAGGAACATCTTCAAAAAAAGGTTCCAGTCGGTCTCCTTGAAGAATGACTTCTTTCTCCAAGGCTTCTGAATCATCACTTAACTCTCCATTAATATGTAAGCTTCCTCCAGAGGTCACTAGTATACCAGAATCTCTATGAAAATGTACGCGCGCTCCTGGCTGCATTTCAAGCGTTTTATTTTCCGCTACGGCCGCGTAGCCATAAATGACATAAGGCTTTTCATTCGTAAATACTAATTCAGCATCACTTAAAAAACGTCCCTGTATATTGGTTTCTTCGTCATTACCATCACCGTTGGTGTCAAATTTCAGTGTTTCTACGATTCCAGTTTCAGGATCACGAGCCGGGAATATAAAGACCGCATCTTTTACTAGAGTGACTAGGTCCACATCCTGTTGATTATTACCGGCATCAAAGAGAATTCTATCGGTGTAGAGAAATTGGGTATCGGACTGCGAAAGATCCTGGATATTGACCGTTGTTTCTATAAAAATGAATAAACTATCATTGGCTAATAATTCTACATTCTCAAAAATCTTACCTTCCTGATCACCGTCTAAACCAGTAGATCCATCAACGTTCAATCGGTAATAAGATTGAGTGCCTTCTTCCAATCTTATGGAGGGAATTACAATGTCTGAATTACTGCGATTGTAAACTTTTAGGTTGTAAGTGCTGGAACCAATGTTTGTGAATACCGTATCCAAATAAACAGTATCTCTTTCAAAAACTAATTCACCTGTACTAGGTGTAAAGACAAAGTCTTCACGGCATGAGCTCCAAAAGAGCAAAACTAGTATTCCCAGAATGTATAAGGAGTAGCGTTTCAATAGTCTCATCTGATGTAGGTAAAAATATAACATTTAATGAATTTGAGTGCGTATGTACCTCAATCATTTTTTTTTGATTTCTGAACTATTGACTTAAATTCCTTACTTCTTATAACTAATGAATCCAATAACTCTAATTGCAAACGATCATCTAGTAGTGAAGAAGAGATTCCTCTTGCAGTACAATACTCAAAAAATAGGAATTCATGTTCGTCTTTAATTCCTAAGGCACTGTGCAGTAAATTATGATTAAAAAATCGACTTTTGTTAAATAAACTGTCTAAATCATAAGGTTGTGCATAAACAACAGATTCTTTAGTTTTTTTCTTTTTGAAAAGGCTTGATATTAACCCAAAAAGTTGGACTAAATCAAGTCCGTACTGACTTGAATTTACTGAGTATTTTCCTGGGTTGTTTTTAATGTCATTCAGTATTTGCTGTCTAATGGATGCGTTAAATTTTTTTAGTCGAAATTTCTTTTTTGAATCGGCAGTAACAATAACTTCATCTAGTTGATTGAGGCTGCTCTTTAAGTGATAAGTCTGAACTGAGCTAAGGCTGGAACTGTCCACCCGGAAAGACACAATTTCATGAAACGAGGATATAATAGCTATGCTGTCAAAGAGCATGGCATTAATCTCAAACTGACCACGCTCATCAGTTAACGCAAGAATTTTTTGAGTTTGATTTATGACGGAGACTCGTTTTACTGCAGATTCCTCATCATAAACATATCCTTTAAGGACCTGTGCTTTTGATGTAACAAAGGTCATTGCAACTAGAATATAAAGAAGCCTTTTAATAGTAGTGATTGGTATTAATTCACTTCAATATATGTGTAAGATTTTTTCTAAGGATTAGGATTAACGAATATTTATAACTATTCAAAAAGTTCTTTGAGTTCGGTCGTTATTCGTGTTGGTCTTTTGCTGCTAATATCCATTAGACACCATTTAGTAGCAGATTTGACAATAAGCTTATCTGATTCTTTATGAAACATTTCAACAATTCGTGTAGAAATAACCCCCTCAGATGACGCTACGTAAGTTTTGGCTGTTACAATATCACCAAGTTTAGCTTCTCCTTTGTATTGAATGTGATGGTCTATTAGTACCCAGAAGTATTTATTGAGAATAAGATCATTGGAACGAGTTAGCCAATGTGCCTCCGCCATGTCTTGCACCCATTGCACATATCTTACATTGTTAACATGCTGCAATTGGTCCAAATCATTTTCACTCACCAAAATGTCTTTTTCAAAGACCTGCATTATTCTTTTTTGGCAATTGTGACTTCAAAAAGTTTATCCCACCGTTTTCCAGTAACAAATATGGTATTGGTATCAGGGTTATAAGCAATACCGTTTAAAACGTCCAGTCCATCATGCTGGGTCACTAATTCTTTTAGTGGAGTAAAATCAATAACCCCTTCCACAGCTCCGGTTTCAGGGTTGATGATGGCAACCCCATTACGTTGGTAAATATTAGCATAAATCTTTCCATTGACCCATTCAAGTTCATTAAGACTTGGAATTTTCCCTTTGTTGGTAAATACGTCTATAGAGTTATCCTCAGTAAGGGTGTCTGTATTGAGTGTCCATATTTTTTCTGTGCCATCAGATTTGTAAAGACTTGTTCCGTCATTACATAAGCCCCATCCTTCTTTACTTAGATCGTATCTAAACATTCCTTTTGGTTCAAAGGTATTAACGTCATAGATAAGCCCGGTATCTTCCTGCCAGGTCAATTGGTATATGTTCTCGTTAAGAACGGTTAATCCTTCACCAAAATAACCATCAGCCAAGTCAGTATTTTTTAAAACAGTTCCTGAGGTGTAATCTACCTTTCTCAATTTGGATTCTTTGTATTGTCCGGTACTCTCATATAATTGACCATTATAGAATTCAAGCCCTTGGGTATAAGACGTAATATCATGAGGATAGGTATTGACAATCTCATATGTGTAGATTGCGGGTTCCTCATTGTTTAATACTTTGATAGCACCCTCTAATGTGGTCTCAGTATCGCTATGCTTTACGACTGCCTTTAAAATTCTGTTTCCTAATTTTCCAGAGCTGTAGGTGACCATTTTTTCAATTGGTTCCCCATCTAACATGAATTGAACCGAAGCGATCGGAACTGCCCTTGGGTTATTTATACTTAAGGTTACAGTTTCACCGAGTGTAATAGTATTTTTAGAGGCTGAAGTAGTAATACTCATTCCGTAACTATCATCAACTGAATTAGATGCGCAGCTACATATTAAAACAAGCAGGAATACAGAGGCTATAGGTTTTAGACTAGACATAGGAATCAGGCTATTTTTGGGCAAGATATTTATAAAAAATAGGATTAAAAAATCATTGTGAAAGTATTAAAACATTGTATCTTTGCGCCCGGCAAGTCCCACACAACCAGCTCCTGTTGAACCCTCCAGGGCGGGAACGCAGCAAAGGTATACGGTCGTAGCGGTGTGATGTGGGTAGCTTGCCTTTTTTTATGCGTTTTATTCAAGGAATTTGTAAATTTCACCTTCATTCTGTTTTATGCAAAAAGTAGTTCTCATTACTGGTGGTTCCAAAGGAATAGGAAAAGCAACAGGTCAACTGCTAAGTGAAAATGGCTTTAAAGTCTATGGAACGAGTAGGAATCCTGATACCATTAGCAACCATCCATTTAAACTCCTGCCTTTGGATGTGACAGACCCTAATTCGATAGCAAGGTGCATCGACTTATTAAAATCTGAGACTAGCAGATTGGACATTCTTATCAATAATGCAGGGGCCGGTATAACAGGTCCAATTGAAGAAATTCCTGAAGCAGAGATTAAGAAAAATTTTGAGACTAACTTTTTTGGGCCTGTGGCTATGATTAAGTCGGTACTTCCGTTAATGCGTGAGAATAAATCTGGTTTAATTATTAATGTTACTTCTATTGCGGGCTATATGGGCTTGCCTTTTAGAGGTGTTTACAGTGCTAGTAAAGGGGCACTTGAATTAATAACAGAGGCGATAAGCATGGAGGTGAAGTCATTTGGAATAGATGTGGTTAATTTTGCCCCAGGTGATGTGGCTACAGATATTGCCGCGGGCCGTTACCATTCACCTTTAAAAGAGTCATCCGCGTACAAGGCAACATATGGTAAAACACTAGAATTAATGGATACGCACGTGGATTCTGGTAAAGATCCTATGTTTATTGCCAATGCCATTTATAATATTATTACATCCAAGTCCAGAAAAGTTCACTACAAAGCAGGTGAGCCCTTGCAAAAATTCTCCATTGTTTTAAAGCGTCTATTGCCTGACCGCTGGTATGAAAAAATGCTCATGAACCATTATAAATTGTAGGTTTATGGTACGTTTTTTGTTTTACTTGATTAAACATCAAATCAATGAAACGAAACGTAGCGTATCTTTTGTCATTCTTAATCTTAGTATCATGTGACAATTTCTGGGAATGTTTAATAAAAGTAAACCCCGAAATCAATGAATTGCAGATTCAGCAGGCTTATATAGATCGGCCTTACTCGCAGTTTATTACTGCTCATATTACTAACGAACCCTCAGATGATTACTATGAATACTTTTTTGAAGTGCTAGGGCCTTTACCAGAAGGATTAGATATTTGGTACGATTACAGGAGTGTTGAAATATTTGGAATTCCCAAAGAAACAGGGGTGTATCGATTAACTGTATTGTTGACTATTGGGGCCTATGATGATGGTGAATATTATGATGCTAATCCCACATGCGATGGCACAACACAGCGCTCGTTTGTACTGGAAGTTTTTGACTAGTTGAAGTGTTGATATAATTTAATTAGTTTTTCGAGGACAGTCTCTTATTAGTCGTATTTTTGCCCTCAGAAAATTAGATTTAAACACAAAATTCATGAAATTTTTTATTGATACGGCAAATCTAGAGCAGATAAAAGAAGCTCAGGATATGGGTATTTTAGATGGGGTTACAACAAATCCTTCTTTAATGGCCAAAGAGGGAATTACGGGAACCGATAACATTTTAAAGCACTATGTGGACATCTGTCAAATTGTTGACGGAGATGTCTCTGCTGAGGTTATTTCAACTGACTTTGAAGGTATGGTAAGAGAGGGTGAGGCCCTGGCTGAATTGCATGATCAGATTGTGATTAAACTTCCTATGATTAAAGATGGTATTAAAGCTTGCAAGTACTTTACTGATAAAGGCATTAAAACCAACGTTACTTTAGTGTTTTCTCCTGGTCAGGCACTTCTTGCTGCTAAGGCAGGTGCAACTTATGTGTCACCGTTTATTGGACGTTTGGACGATATCTCAACTGATGGCTTAAACTTAATTTCAGAAATCAGACATATCTATGATAATTACGGATTTGAGACCCAAATCCTTGCGGCCTCTGTACGCCATACGATGCACGTAATAGACTGTGCTAAAATTGGTGCTGATGTTATGACAGGACCATTAAGTTCTATTGCTGGATTATTAAAACACCCTTTAACTGATATTGGATTAGAAAAATTCTTAGCCGATTATAAGAAAGGCAACTAGAATTTATAAAGAATCTGAACAGATTTTAGAGAAGCGCTTTTAAATAGAAAGCGCTTTTTTTTGTAATAATTTCTGAAGTGAGGCTTCAAAATCTTTACTAAAAATGTTGACGTTTGGGTGAAGAATGTGTCCATTTCTATCCACAATCATTACTTTATAAACAAAATTCAAAGCTAAGGTCTCTTTCGCCAATTCAGGGTCCTTGAATTTATACTCGTTGTCTAGTGAGAACTTGTACTTGTTTAGGATTTTGATCCAAAACTCATCTGAATTCTCATTGATATTAATAGAGATAAATTCCACTTCGGGAAATTTCTTTTTCAGCTCTTTCACTCTATAGTGACTATTGCGATAATGCTTTTTGTTATTAGAGGACCAAAAGTAAATAAGCGTTGGTTTCTTTACCAATTCCCCAATAGAATGCTCTTTATTATAAATGTCAATAAGCTGCAAATCTGGAAAGTCATTCCCGGGCTTTAAATCCTCAATGGCATCAACCAACCGGTCCATATAGGCGATATCAGATCCATTAGAACACTTGGACTTAAAATAGGCCAGCATCTCATCCGTCTCGCTGTTATCCAAACTATTACTGATGAATTCTCTGGTCTTATATTTGAGAAGGTTATTTCTAATAACATCATTGCTAATGAGACTATCAATTAAATCAAGCTTGGCTTTGTTATAAACCATTTCATGTCGATTAAATTGACTGTGAAAATCATGATGGTCGTAAAAATGGCTTAAAGCCAAATTGTCTATATGAGCGAATAGAAAACGGTTGTACGCAAAAATTTCACTTAATACCTCCGAATTGTAATCAACCTCAGATCTATGTGTGTAGAAACCTCCTGGTAAGTCTTTGTAATGTATCAGCTTGTTATTACCAAAATACGCAAATGGATAAATTTCCTTGTCGGCATAATTGTTATAATCGATACCAGCTTTTAAAATGGACTTAGCAAACGGACTAACTTCTTTTTTACTTAAAAAGGCGTTCAAGTTATCAAGCTGTTGCTCATGTCTTTTATTTACAAATTCTAGAAATACTTCAGGTTCATTCTGACTGTATTTAACCAGACGACGATCTTCCTGTTCGTTTTGTAAAAAAATCTTAAGAAAGTAATTGTTCTTACGGGCACCTTTTCCAGAGAATACCAAAGACTCATCAAAGTCGTTGGTGTTAAGACGCAACATAATGCTATCTGTGGGTTCCATAATAACCCACTGGTATTCACTTCCGTGTTTAAATGAATACAAACCCGTTTCGAGCTGATCGATATGTGTTAGAAATCTGTTATCAACATTTAAAGGAATGGTATCGGATGCCATACCATCTTTTGTGAAGAGTACGACGATGCGTTCCTTTGGATTGATAATCTCACCACCAAAATAAACACCTGAATCTTTTTCTTCAATTATTTGAGCACAACCAAACAGAAAAAGGGTCATTATCAGGGTGAGTCCATTTCGCATAATCTTATTCATTTTTTTTCCCGTAACCAAACAAAAATAGATTTTGCCGACATGCTCTCTTGTTAATGACAAGTTAAATGTTGTTAAGGGAACTATTAATTTCGCTCAATGCCTTAATTTTTCTACTTTTGCGGCAAATTTAAAACCCTAAAGATGTTATCAGTTTCTAATCTATCGGTGCAGTTTGGTAAGCGCATATTGTTTGACGAGGTTAATACTACTTTTAATACAGGTAATTGCTATGGTATTATTGGTGCCAACGGTGCCGGAAAATCCACATTCTTAAAGATATTATCGGGCCAAATGGAAGCCACTTCAGGTCATGTGCATCTGGAGGCAGGTAAACGTATGTCTGTGTTAGAACAGAATCACAATGTTTATGACGAGCATCAAGTCTTGGAAACTGTGATCATGGGTAACCAACCCCTGTTTAAAATTAAGACAGAAATTGATGCGCTTTATGCCGATTATACTGATGAGAATGCGGAAAAGATTGGTGAACTTCAGGTGCAATTTGAGGAGATGAATGGTTGGAATGCTGATAGTGATGCCGCTTCGTTATTATCAAATCTTGGTATTAAAGAGGACTTACACTATATGCAGATGAAGGATCTGGACGGTAAACAAAAGGTTAGGGTGTTACTTGCCCAGGCCTTATTTGGAAATCCGGATGTTTTAATTATGGATGAGCCTACCAATGATTTGGATTATGAAACTATTTCGTGGTTGGAGAACTTTTTAGCTAACTATGATAACTGTGTGATAGTGGTATCTCACGACCGTCACTTTTTAGATGCAGTTTGTACCCATATATCCGATATTGATTTTGGAAAGATCAATCATTATTCAGGTAATTATACCTTTTGGTATGAGTCTTCTCAGTTAGCCGCTAAGCAAAGAGCACAGCAGAATAAAAAGGCGGAAGAAAAAAAGAAAGAGCTAGAAGAGTTTATTCGCCGTTTCTCTGCTAATGTTGCTAAATCCAAGCAGGCTACCAGTAGAAAGAAAATGATTGATAAACTTAATATTTCGGACATAAGACCATCAAGCCGACGTTATCCTGCCATTATTTTTGAACGTGAACGTGAGGCAGGGGATCAGATTTTAAATGTTGAAAAACTTGAAGCGAGTCTTGACGGTGAGCTCTTATTTAAAAATATTGATATCAACCTTGCCAAAGGAGATAAGGTGGTTTTGTATTCAAAAGATTCACGAGCAACAACAGCCTTTTATCAGATAATAAGTGGTAATGAAAAAGCAGATGCAGGTAAATATAGTTGGGGAGTCACCACGACGCAGTCCTATTTGCCATTAGATAATAGCTCATTTTTTGATGTTAAATTGAGTTTAGTAGATTGGTTGAGACAATGGGCACAAACTGAAGAAGAACGTGAAGAAGTTTATATCCGTGGATTCTTAGGAAAAATGTTGTTCAGTGGAGATGAAGCTTTAAAGAATGCAGATGTGCTCTCAGGAGGTGAAAAGGTCCGATGCATGTTAAGCCGTATGATGATGATGCGAGCTAACGTACTTAAAATCGATGAACCAACCAATCACCTGGATTTGGAAAGCATCACAGCGTTTAACAACTCACTTAAGAATTTTAAAGGAACAGTGCTTCTTACAACTCACGACCACGAGTTTGCACAAACTGTAGGAAATAGAGTTATCGAGTTGACCCCTAATGGTGTTATCGACCGTTACATGACTTTTGATGAGTACATGAATGATTCTAAGATCAAAGACTTACGCGAGAAGATGTACGCAGTAAGTGTTTAGGCAATCAATTTTTGTTGTCTAGCACACATTTATAGATTTCGCTAGCGGCAAAGTCACTCCCTTTCCTGCTCGGATGAAATCCATCTGGACCATAAAGGCCTGATTCTGGGTTGTTATCAGTCAGTTCTTTCCATTTAAGACCAACAGGACAGACCAGTGCATTACTCGCCTTTGCTGCATCATAATGGTTTTTAATGACCTTTTCAAAGGTGTAGTAGTAGGCTTTGGATGGCCATACCATAAAAAACATGAGTTGACTACCGTGCTCATCACAAAGATCTTTTATGCGCTGCCCATAGTCTATAAGTACCTGTCTACCAAAGTCCTGAGAAGAGGGACCTTGTTGAAC
Organism: Winogradskyella aurantiaca; assembly: GCF_003362725.1. Taxonomy (GTDB): domain Bacteria; phylum Bacteroidota; class Bacteroidia; order Flavobacteriales; family Flavobacteriaceae; genus Winogradskyella_A; species Winogradskyella_A aurantiaca. The sequence goes on along the minus strand of NZ_QKTV01000003.1, from coordinate 270,434 downwards.
AATTACAAAATCATAGTTTCCCTGGGCGATGGCTTTTTGAATGGATTGATCATTCCAATGATCTACTAATGCATAATTTGGAAGGGCTATCATCTCGGTAGTGATATCGCGTTTATCCTTCTGTGCCCTTAACAAAACCAGATTGGGTAGGTTATTCGTATAGGTGAGGCTATTACCAATAAATAACAATCGCAATTCGTCCTTGGATTGTCCAGGTAAATTCCAACTAAAGGAAAGACAAAGAGTAAAAAAAAGAAATAGGTATTTCATCTGCCATTCTGATTACTCGGATGTATCATAATCAGATAAGTCACCTTGTTTTAACCAGGCCATAAACAATGAATATCCAATACTAACTATAATGGCTCCTGTAAATAAGCCTATAAAACCATCGGTGATAAACCCTCCTATGACTCCTAAAAAAATCACCAACATTGGAACCGAGGCACCTTTGCCCAGAAAGACGGCCTTCAATGGAGTGTCTGCCAATGAAACGGCCACAAAGTATATGGTCCAGAGAACCGCACCAACTGTGCCCATATCATTAAAGAGCCAAATAATAATAGCAATAATAACTGGGATGATGGGTAATTGTAAGATGGCCATTATTAAAATCAATAAGGTCCAAACTCCTGCATAGGGTATTCCCGCACCCAGCATTCCTAATCCTGCTAGGAAGGCCTGTATTAAAGCCACACCAAGTACACCTTTAACCACATTACTCACCGTTTTAGAAATAAGTGTTGTTATCTCGAGACCTTTATCACCCGCCAATCTTAAAAAGAACAATTCACCTAATTTTTGTGCTGCATTACCAGATAGAAGGGCCCCAGCGATAATAATGGCCAACAAAATGGTAATTAAACTTCCACCAATACTCTTTACGCCATCGAAAAGAGTTTGTCCAATACTTAATAATTGCTCCTGGTACTTTGTTAAAAATTTCTCTAAGCTTTGAGAGGCCTCTCGCCAAATGCTGTACAAATCTTCACCAATAACTGGCCATTCGGCGATGTCTTTATTAGCAGGGGGTAATCTTAAGTTTCCAGAATTAAAATCAGCACTAAGCTGCGTAAAGCTTGTGATTACCTGCCCTACAAATAACCAGGTGGGGATGACGATGCAGCAGATACCTAGCAATACAATAATACCTGATGCTAACTTTTTTCTGTCCTTCAAGCGTTTACTTAAGCTATTGTGCAGAGGGTATAGCGCCATACCCAGGATAACGCCCCAAATAATAACACTTACAAACGGCGATAGAATATTAAGACACCATGAAATAATAAGAAACAGAAATCCAAGGCGGATTAAAGTATCGACTATTTGATTGAATTGCGAATTGTCTTTTAGATTGATCATAAAGTTGATTTAGTTAGTTGCTGTATTAGTACATTGTATTGTCGTTGGCAGAAGTCTTTGGTATTTGTTGTATAGCATCCCAATGCTCGCATATCTTTACTTGCTTATCGAACCGAAAAAAGTCCATAGTTACATATTCCTCCTTGCGGCCAGATCTGATGGGTATGCAAGACCACAAAATCAACTTCTGCAATACACCTCACAAAATCAATCGATTTATCAGGGTATTCCGCTTGCATACGTTCAAAATAATCGATGAATCCCTGGAGTCCATCTGCTACATCGGGATTGTGTTGAATATAGGCGTCACCAACATATAAGTCTAAAGCCTGTTTAGGATTACCTTGATAAGCCATTTTGTAGAAGGCAATAGCATTTGCTTTATTAGACTCTAAATTCATATAAGGAATTAATGATGATTTTAAAGTTATTAATTTTTAAATAACTAAGAATGAATTATTTTGGGGTAATATTATTTAATCAACTATCTATGAATTCTGTTTTAAAATTATCATTAACCCCAAAACTTTTATTAAGTCTAACCCTTATTGTATCCTTATCGTTTACGGCTGTTGCACAATCCAAAGAGAAGGTTGAGCGCCTGAAGGTAGATTCTCAAGAAGCTAAGGCTGAATTTTTGAAAGCTGATTGGAAAATGGAAAAGCACTTTGCTGAGGCCTATGGGTATGTTATTTTCCCTAATGTTGGAAAAGGAGCTGTAGGAATTGGAGGTGCGTCTGGTAATGGTGTTGCTTACCAAGGTGGGGCTGCTATTGGGATGGCAAAGTTGACTCAAGTGAGCATTGGATTCCAATGGGGAGGGCAAGCTTATCGTGAAATTATCTTCTTCCAAAACAAGGAGGCAATGAACCGCTTTAAAGAAAACAATGTTGAGCTATCGGCTCAAGCTTCGGCGGTGGCTGCCACAGCTGGAGCGTCGGCAGATGTTGATTATTCAGACGGAGTTTTAATTTTCACCATGCAGAAAGGTGGGCTTATGTATGAGGCTTCCGTAGGTGGGCAAAAATTTAAGTTCGACGCTTTTTAAATTAGTTTTTCTGTCTTAGTTCAGATTGTCGTATTGGCATCCCGTCTATAATTGCGAATAACTCGTCACGTTTAATACTTTGGTTTTGGCGCAGTTTAATGCCTCCATCAAGGCCAATGAGCAGAATGCTAAACTCCTTCTCACTTAACGTAAGCCCTTCAATGCCTATTGGGTCTGATGTATTGGTGGTTACGTTAGAATTTAGGACAGTATAGTTGTGATTGGTAAGTTTTAAGACTAATATTTTACGCTCTTTAAAGTCCTGATCTAAAGAACCAAGAAGTTCTAGTTGCTCAGTTTCCTTTTCTAAATTATTTAAAGGATTTGAAATAACTAAAAGGCGATTATGCCATTGGTAACCCGATAGCTTTTGAGCTATGTTTAGGGACGGGATAATTACAATTAGGACGATTAATAGGTTTTTGATCATGCCCTAGTACTGTTTTTGATCCCCGTCAGCAGGTATCCAGCATTTCTCAATTAGCCCATTAGAAATTAGGTGTTCTTTTAACCCCTTGCGGGTGGTAGGGCAGTGGTTGACCGCCTCCAGATGGTTGCAAATAACTTGATGAGGTGCGTCTTCAATAAACCGCGTAATATCTTCAATTGTCATTAACAAGGGCTTAAAAATATCCAACTGAGCAGACCCACAGGCCACCACACTAATGTCAGGTTGTTTCTTTAGCAGGACATTCTGTACATCCTCCGTATAAATTGAGTCCGAACTCAAATAAACGGATTGTTCATTAGGTAGCTTCAAATAATATCCCATGACATTCCCCATTGGTTTGGCTACATAGCCATAGCCATGACGCGCAGGGATGCCTTCAATGCTACCGCCTAGAAAATCATGAGTCTTGTAGTATTCAATACTATTGTCAATTTGAAGTCCTTTTTTATTTAAGTCCTCCTTGTCAAGATGACTGCAGGTTACGGGTATATTATTTTCTCTTAAAAAGTCCAGTGCCGCCATATCCAAATGATCGGCATGTTGATGGGTTATCAAACAATGGGTAGTTCTATTAATAAGATTCATAGCTCCATCCGGTAAAGGAACAATAGGGTTTTTCTTCGGCTTGAACCTAATAAAGGAAAAGGGTGGGGCAGCGGTGCTCACATCTCCTATCATGGGGTCAATAAGCAACACATGATCATTGGATTCAATGATCATGGTCGCATTTCTAATATGATGGATAGTCATAGTGACTTTTATTTCTGGTAAACAACCTCCCCGTTAAAAATCGTCATAACCACTTCGGTATTCAGAATTTGGTCTTCTGGAACCGTCATTAAGTCCTGATTGTAAATAGTAAAATCGGCCAATTTTCCTTCTTTGATGGATCCTTTTATATCTTCTTCAAAAGCCCCAAAGGCTGCATCCAGCGTATACGATCTCAGCGCCTGCTCACGAGTCATCTTTTCAGCAGGTTCGTAACCGCCTTCTGGCTGACCTTTTAATGTTTTTCTACTCACACTAGCGTAAAAACTTGGAATGGGATTAATAGGTTCAACAGGTACATCGGTACCGTTGACTATAGGTACTCCACTCTTAAGAAGGGTTTGCCACATATAGGCCCCTTCCTTAATCCGTTTTTCGCCCAAACGGTTAATGGCCCATGGTCTGTCTGAGGACATATGAATGGCCTGCATGGCAGGAATTACATTTAATTCTGCAAAGCGAGGAATATCGGCTGGATGCAAATGTTGGGCATGTTCAATTCTAAAACGGTGGTTTTTAGCTTTCTCAGGGTTTCTATTGAACGCAAACTGATAGCGGTTTAAGATCTCTCTGTTGGCTCGATCACCTATGGCGTGCGAACATACCTGAAAGCCATTTTCAAGGCCGCTGACGGCTATTTCTTTTACAAATTCCATAGGTAAGGTTTCATGACCAAAATGATCAGGTCTATCGGTATAAGGTTGTATCAACCATGCTCCTCTGGAACCTAAGGCTCCATCACAATTTAGTTTTACAGATCTAATGGTAAATCGATGATCAGGATCCACCATGATACCGCGTTCGTACCATTCGTTAAGCAGGTCCTTATCCCATCCGGTGAGCATGGCATAGATCCTTACATCCATTTTACCCTTAGCTTGCATGGATTTGTATAACTCAATGGTTTCTCTTGGGATCCCAGCATCATGAAAGCTGGTAATACCGTTTTTATGACAGGCGGCAATGGCTAAATCAAAGGCATGCTTATCGGTTTCCGGGGTGCTTTCGGGAATGTGCTGGGTGATCATGGTCATGGCGCGCTCGTTAAAGACTCCGGTAGGGCGACCCATCGCATCGGTTAAGATTTCACCACCTTCAACTAGGTCAGACGGAGTTATACCCTCTCTGGCATAAACGTCTAATCCAGCAATCTCCATGGCTTTAGCATTGGCAAAGCCTGCGTGGCCACTGGCGTGTCGTAAGTACACAGGATTATCTGGTGATACTTCACTCAGGAGGTGGTGGGTTTGGAAGCCATTCACCATTTCTTCAGGGAGGCTATCCCACTTACTTTGGTGCCAGCCTCTTCCAGTTATCCATTGGCCAGGTTCGGCAGTGGCTACGCGTTCAGCAACAGCGTCAATGATTTCCTGATAGCTGGTAGTGTTTAAAAGGTCCAGATTTAATTCGTTGTACCCAAGGCCCATAAAGTGCCCATGGCCCTCAACTAGACCTGGTGTCATGGTTTTTCCTTCCAGGTTGATGTCAACGGTAGCTTCTGTTCTATAAGATTCTATAGTAGCTAGATCTCCAGCAAAAAGGATAGCTCCATCTTTAACGGCCACGGCCTCTACCGTAGCATTATTGTTTTCAACGGTGTAAATAGTGCCGCCATGGATGATCATGGAAGCGGTTTCCGATTTAGAAGAGTTGCAGCTGATAAAGTTTAGACTAAGCACAAGACTTAATCCAAGCACGTAATTTCTTTTTTTCATTGGTGGTTTCGGTTTTGATTCTAAAGATACTGATAATCTCAGCTTTGGTGAAGAGGTGTTGGTAAAAACAAAAGCCACAATTGATTCAATTGTGGCTAATGGACATAAGGTCAATTAAATAGCTAGGTCTTTTTTAAACCTTTCTATTCATTACTTAGCTCATCCGTTTTCCAGGGTTCCCAGGTAAACAAATTGGCAAACTTTGTAATTAGTTGGTCGCCACCAATAAATATAATGGCTAATACAAACACCACATCTCCAATTACAAAATAATACCATTCCCATTTCGTTTCTTCTAGCAATTGTTCAATAGCTGGTATGTAGTAGGGCAGCGTAAGACTGATAAGCCAGATCACCATTAGAATAAGGGCCAAATTGTATTGTGAGTTAGTGGCGTAGTACTTGCCTTCTGGTAAGCCTAGGAGGCGTTTGATCCGGTTTTTAACAATGATAATACCTTCTTTACCAGCAAGGGCCGCCCCCAAAACGAGAAAAATCTCCGGGCCACCTATTAGAAAAAATGCTACCAGTGTTGTGGTCATAGTAGCAGAGAAGCCGAACACTGGTATGATGAGTCCAATAAGTGGGCAAATAAACCCCAGAACAATAAAGAACAGACCGATTTTAGTTTTCATAAAAATTAGTCTAATTCAGTTTATCTTTAAAATCCACTAGTTTCTGACTCACCTTTCTCAGTTTCAAGGACACCATGATATGACCAATCCCCGCAATGACCAGAGCAATGCCAGTCCAGGTAACGATGGTCATGCCTCCAAAGAGTGGGTTAATAATGATGCACCAGGCGAAAATCCCTAAGAGAAGGCCAAACACAAAATAATAGCCCCAATTCATGACCTTATAGGACTTTAGCTCAAAAGAGAAGCCTACTAAAGCAAAGGCTCTAAAGAGCAACCAGAAGCCTACGTATAGCGGTAAAATAGCCGCGGTTAGACCTATATTACTGAAGAGTACCAAACCAATAATGACCTCCATGATGGCCAATGCTAGTTGCCAGCCCCAACCCTCGATTTCGTTTCTATTGGCATAGGCGAACCAGAGTTGGAAGATTCCTGAAACTAAAATACTCACAGCAAAAAACATGGACAAGGTAAGGTAAGCTGATACAGGATTATTAAAAACATAAATGCCCAATAGAATAAATAAAATTCCTAAAAGGGTAAACACCCACCAATTTTTAATAGCTGCTGAAATTTCTTTAATTGTTGATTTTAATTGACTCATTTTAAATGATTTAGTTAGTTTTATTTGTTATTTTAATTCAATATGATTTGATCAAGTCTTAGTCATCTTTTATGGTTATTAATACTATGATGTGATCCAAACTCTGGCATCTTCAGCTTGTCTTGTAGCAAACGCTTTCATTTCCAATCCAGGGGTCATAAAATCTCCTATTTTGGCATAGGTGTCTATCCAACCAGCATCGGAGACCACAGCAAATTTTCCCATCCTCCCTATGGCCTTTAAATCAATTTTAAGCCCCTCAACAAAAGTTTGAAAGGAATCGAAGCCAGGAAAAGAATCCAAGAGCATCAGCAGATTTACTTTGGAACCTTCTTCAACATTGCTCACAATCTCATAAATGGCCGACATAGCTCCAAGATTTACGGATTGTTCTGCAATATGAATTTCATAAGCGTTCTCTGAGATTTTTTTAATAGGAATGTTAGACAAGTAGTCCTCTGCAGCCACAGTTTCGTCTTCTTCAGTTGCTGCTTGCAACCAATTAATTGCTTCATCAAAAGCATCATGATCAAAAGACTTCACTTCAATGCCTGGAGTAAAGAAATTACCAATAGGCACCCAATTGCCAATCCATTTCTTATTGGTAAGTACCGCATATTTTTCAATAACGCTTAGAGAATTCATTTTTATTTTAGTCAAATCTCCAATGGAACCCCAGCTGTCCGGAAAGGGCACATCGTCTATAATTCCCAAAAGTTTGATCTTTTCTCCATTGTCTTTAAATTCCTGAAAGGCCAAATTCATTTGCCGGGTGTCTTCCTCAGAGATAGTTCCTGTAGCATGAAATTGGTAGATATTAGTACCTTCTATTTTCTTGAGTTCCATAGTTCGTTTATAAGGTACCTAAAGATAAGAATTGCAGATTAATAAGGTACGATTCTATTTTATGTCTTTGTTAAGAGGTCGTTCTTAGTCTGTTGATTTTGAGTGAGCAGCCAGAACAAAATAGGCGGAAGGCTCATGTTTAGGTATGAGAAATTGAAGTTGAAATTCATAATGGCATTGTACCAACCCAGATCATAAGTTCGGTACAAAAGTGCCACTAAAGGAAAAGTAAACAATATAAGAGCCGACATAAAGAGACGGGTCCTATAAGTTGAATAATACCTTGGAATCAACAAAACCAATGGTAAGAGCATGTATAAGAACAAAGGTGCTTTATTAGTTTGACGGCCCAAGGGGTTGAAAACTACAAGAGTTTCCCAATCTGGAACGGCCAATAGGGTGGGAAGACAGATCAACAATCCGCTTATTAAACTGGAGGCCATGATTTTAAGTTTGGCCTTGGTTGTGCTCTTCCAAAAGGCCACGAAGAATAAGATACTTAAAGGGATTAGTGTGACTCCTCGTGTTAAGAGAAAGAAAGCTGTGAGCGCCCCTAATAACCAGGGGCGTCTTAACTCCTGCGAAGAATTTTTAAGCATCCAATAATCGATAAACAGAAAGCAGAGAAGGAGGTTGCTTAGAAAGTCGCTCTTCACCGCAATTTCCCAGAGTACAGCAGGAGAGCTGATAAAAAGCAATATAAGTATGGCAGCATGCCAACTGTTTCTAGCGCGCCTATACGCATACGTTGCTACTAATAAAAAGGTGGCCACTTGCAGATAGCCCACATCACCTAAAAGATAAAATGGCAATGCTAAAAAGGCCAAACCCGGAAGATTGGAACTCACCCCACCGATATGATCAATGCGTGTATAGGGGTATAAGCCTTGAGTGAGACATTCTACCGAAATCTCCAGAGCCGACCAACGGTCGACATTAATGCTTAGGCTGTCTGTAGAATGGATATAAACTGTCATGGCAAGCGCAATAATGCTAACAACTGCGATATAGGCCCATTTAGGAATCACTATTAAAAATCGTGATGACGCTTTAAGCTTAGCAATACTAAAGAATAGGAAGGCGCTAAACACCGCATAGCCTGCTAACAACCATGCTGTTGGAATAAAACTTTGCCTTGGTCCGTATTTTAAAATAAAGAGAGAGTTGACAAGGATCCAAATCCCCAATAGTATGGATAATTTTAAATATGAATTTTTAGGAAAATAGATGGTGCAGGTTTTTAATTAAATGCTAGTGGCGATTAATCGTTTGGTATAGGCAAACCATGTTGCCTTAAAAAAAAAGGCGATCCCAATAGCCTCTTTGGATCTTTATCTTTCCGTTAACCACCTTAAAAAAGCCACAGCCGCGCAGCCCTAGAGGATCTTTCCATTCCAAAATAACCCAGTCTCCATCTTCGTATATTGACTCTATAAGACAGACCATTTTAGCTTGCTGAAATTCGTCTTTAAACATTTGTTTGATGGCATCTCGTCCTTCAATGGGGTCTTGATTAACCTGATGGTTGATGGCATCCTCATGGTACATTTGAGAGAGTACATGTGCATCTCCTGAGTTGAATACAGCTACCCAATTCTCAATAAAGTTCTTGAGACTCATTTAGCTAATATAAATTAGGGGTTATTCAGTTTTATTGAGATTAATCAGTGCTGAGGTCTAATTCATTCTGAATTTGTTCAAGTACTATTTGAGCTTTTTCCAATTCATCCTCTCTTACAACGATCTCCTGAATGCCTTGGCTTAAGGACCCATAACCGGCCAGGCGCTGCGATTCGCCTTCGTCCTTAATGATAGGGGAGATCCCCACACTTTCCAGTTCTATTTTAATGCGATTAACTATAATAGAACTACCACTGAATATTTGAATATAATTGAAGTCAGACATATGTTGATGATTTAATTTGTAGCAATAAGTTACGAAAAATCATCCAATTAATTCCTCAGAAGATTAGGCGTTAAAATATTTGCTATTCCAAATAGCGGTATTAAAGTTTTTACCAGCAGCAAAGCCATAGTAAATGGTTACGGCTGCCACAGATTTAAACATGAAAAAGAAGATCATCCAGAATTCTGCAGCTCCCATGTTATTGGTAAATAGCCCATTTGGTACCAATAAAGTTGCCGCAAAGCTCACGAGTAATATAAGGAACACCAAATTTTCAAAATTTTTGAAAGGCAGCATTAATAACCTACGGAAGGGATTTAAGTCGTTTCCCCATTTATGGATTAGGTAATAGTATCCGTTGCCAAGGGGTGCAAATAATAAGGGGTCATCTGCATTTTCTAACTTGAACAATTTGCTTGGGGCAATAATTTTAAAGCCCTTTAAACTGGTCTCATGGTCTTTTTCTAACTGCTTGATTTTTGAAATGGCTTCATAGGGTAGTTCCCCCTTAAAATATTTACTGTCTAAAAAGCGTAGACGATAATTAATGCAAATTTCCTTGATTTGATCCAGGTGGTAAATATTTCCAGTTTGTAACAGATCAATATTAAAATCATTTGAAATCGCTGAACTACCATTGTTTAAAGTTTCAAGTACCTGGATATCTTTTTGATCGTCCCTGGAAATTATTGCCTTCACCTGATCCAATAAATCTTCTTCAGTAAGTTGCTTTGCTCTCAGCCGATAAAGCTGATCCTCAATATTGGTTCTCTTAAACATCATAGCGCCTTTTTTTGACTAAATTAATAAGGAAAAAATGCTTTCGCAAGTGTTAAGGGTACTGGTTTTTAATTGTTTAACAAATCATCTGTTTAAGCATCTTTGGTCTAATAAAGCTTAAACAAAAAATGCAAGTCATAGCTTTAATGCATGACACGAATTTGTATTATAGCCATGGTCTATTTTAAAATAAATAGATTGTATCTCTCAATCATAAAATCGCAGGAACAATCTTCGTAAATTTATACCTCTCTTTAAGTCGATATTAAAATCATATAACAACATGGATAATAAAGGAAATTATAACATTAATGCAGATGCGAGTCAATGCCCATTTTTAAGTGGTACTCAGAAAAAATCTGCTGGTGGAGGAACTCAAAACAGAGATTGGTGGCCTAACGAATTAAAATTGAATATTCTACGTCAGCATGATCCAAAGAATGATCCATTACAGGATTTTGACTACACTGAAGCTTTTAACAGTATTGATTATGATGCGCTTAAAGCAGACCTGACCAACCTTATGACGGACTCACAAGACTGGTGGCCTGCTGATTATGGTCACTATGGAGGCTTAATGATACGTATGGCGTGGCATAGTGCAGGTACTTATCGTGTTGGTGATGGTAGAGGTGGAGCTGGCACTGGTACGCATAGATTTGCACCTTTAAATAGCTGGCCAGATAATGGAAATCTTGACAAAGCACGACTGTTGTTATGGCCTATTAAAAAGAAATACGGTAAGAAGATCTCTTGGGCGGATTTGATGATTTTAGCAGGAAATGTTGCTCTAGAATCTATGGGTTTTCCAACATTTGGATTTGCTGGTGGGCGTGAAGATGTTTACGAGCCTGAGCAGGATATCTACTGGGGATCTGAAACGGGTTGGTTGGATAATGACGATAGATACGACACTAGTGATGGAGATTTAGAAGGGCATTTAGGCGCTGTTCATATGGGGCTTATCTATGTTAATCCAGAGGGACCTAATGGTGAACCCGATCCTTTAAAATCGGCACATGATATTAAAATCACTTTTGGTCGTATGGCAATGAATGATGAAGAAACTGTGGCTTTAGTAGCAGGTGGTCATACCTTTGGTAAGGCACACGGAGCTGCCGACGCTGATAAATATGTTGGTACCGAACCACATGGTGCGCCAATTGAGCAAATGAGCTTAGGATGGAAGAACTCATATAAGTCAGGAGTTTTACAAGATGCTATTACCAGTGGTATCGAAGGAGCTTGGACACCAAATCCAACGCGATGGGATGCTGATTATTTTGATGTGTTGTTAAACTACGATTGGGAACTAACTAAGAGTCCTGCTGGTGCTCACCAGTGGACTCCAACAGCAGAATCTCATGCGAGAATGGCTCCTGCTGCCGACGGGAATGGGCAACAAGCCTTAATGATGACCACTGCCGATATGGCCTTAAAAATGGACCCAACTTATAAAGAAATATCAGAGCGTTTCCACAAGGATCACAAAGCGTTTGAGGATGCTTTTGCCAGAGCTTGGTTTAAATTAACGCACAGAGACATGGGTCCTAAAGACCGTTATCTTGGTCCTGAGGTACCTAAGGAAGAGTTGATTTGGCAAGATCCAATTCCAAAAGTCTCGTATTCCTTAACTGATTCTGATATTGAACAGTTAAAGAAAATGGTATTGGCGTCCGGATTGAGTATTTCAGAATTGGTGTCTACTGCCTGGGCTTCTGCCTCGACTTTTAGAGGATCGGACATGCGTGGTGGTGCCAACGGAGGACGCATTCGTTTAGAGCCACAACGCAGTTGGGAAGTGAATAATCCTGAGCAGCTCAACAAGGTATTAGGTGTTTTAGAAGGGATTCAAAATGAGTTTAGTGGTGAGATTTCTATGGCAGATTTAATTGTTTTAGCAGGAAACGCGGCTGTTGAAGAAGCGGCAAGACTGGCTGGTCAGGACATAACAGTACCATTTACCCAAGGACGAGGCGATGCCACTCAGGAGCAAACAGACTTGGAGTCATTTGGGTATTTAGAACCATTGGCAGATGGATTTAGAAACTACATGAATTCCAAATTAGACGTAGCTGATGAGGACCTATTAGTTGATAAGGCTAATCTAATGACCTTGTCGATTCCTGAAATGACCGTTCTTGTTGGTGGACTTAGAGTATTAGGAGCTAATTATGACGGCTCTGACCATGGGGTTTTCACAGATAATGTTGGGCATTTAACTAATGACTTCTTTACCAATATTTTAGATTTCACCTATACCTGGGAAGCTACATCTGAGGATGATACCCTTTTTGAAGGTAGAGACCGTCGCACTGGAAATGTTGTATTTACAGGTACAAGAGCGGATTTAATTTTTGGATCCAACACAGAACTTCGTGCACTGTGCGAAGTTTATGCTGCCGATGATGCTAAGGACGCATTTGTAAATGACTTTGCTAAAGCATGGGCGAAGGTTATGAATTTAGATCGCTATGATATATAATGGTTGTTAGGTTTAATTAATACACCTTAAAAAGAGGGATGCTTCCTGTAAGCATTCCTCTTTTAAATTTTTAAAACATATGGAACAGACAGAACAACTTTTTGGAGCTATTGCATCGAACAATCAGGATCAATTAGAATCCTTATTGGCTACAAATGCGTTATTAGTAGATGCGGTTGATCAGCGTGGATTTACTCCACTTATCTTCGCTACCTACTTCGGAAATGAGGGAGCTACGCGAAGTTTAATCGCTCATAATGCTAATGTAGATGGCAAGGATGGCACTGGAAATACGGCACTTATTGGCGTGAGTTTTAAGGGAGATGTGAGTCTTGCCAAAATCCTGGTTGAAGCTGGTGCAGATATTAATGCAGTGAATAACAAGGGTACAAGTGCTTTAAGCTTTGCTGCTCAGTACAATCAAATTGAGGTGGTACGTTTTTTATTGTCAGCTGGTGCTGATAGGAGTTTAAAGGATAGTGAGGGTAAGATGGCTAAGGATCATGCCACAGCAAAAGGTTATAAAGAGCTCGCTGAACTTCTCAGTTAAAAAGCTTTCTATTGAATAAAAAAGGCCAGGACTTTTAAATCCTGGCCTTTTATTTTAGTTTGTTTCCATCATTGGGATTTCCAAGGCTAACTTAGCATCAACCATGGCTTGTATTTTACTTTCGGCTTGAAAGAACTTAGCGGCTTTGCCTGCCGGAAGGATTTTCTTGAATTGCTTGTAGTAGTTTTTCTTCAGTTTTAATAAATCACTTTCGTACTTAAAGTAATCCATAATCAATTCGTCAGCTTTTTCATTGCTCAAGTTTTCATAATTATCAGCATAAGATTTGATAATTTCGATGCGTTTATTTCCGAGAGCATACAACTTACCTTCATACTCGTTATATAGATTCCAAAAGGGTTGACTTTCAGTCTCAGAAAGTTCCATTACCTCTGCAATGGCCGCTTTCTTTTCAGTCTTTATAACATCTCTGGTTATTTCCAGATAGTCATTGGTAGTTTGAGCTGATAGAAAGGACACTAAAAAAAGTGCCACAATTAATGATACGTGTTTCATGGTTAATTAATTTATTGCGTATTAGACAAGAAAGGTATTAATTAAAACTACGAGAACAATACGGATTAGAATCTTTTTCCCAGTATTAGCCTAAATTGCTCGGTAGATAAATTGAAATTGTAGGGGTTTAATTCGATACTTCTCCAATTTACGGAGCCTGTAATATTAATGAAGAAGTATTTATGCTCGTAACCCAGCGCAGCTCTTACTTGAAGCTGAGCAGCCGCTTGATTTTTATTAACCCTTTCATCACTTAAGGTTTCGTATGTTGTGTTTTGAAATCCAAATCCTGGAAGAAGCGCTATGCCTGCGAGAATTTTTTTTCTAATGATTAAATTATAAGCATAGCCTAGGGATATACCAGTGGCAATATTGCTAAACTTTTTCACATTGACATTTACCTTTATGGAGTCCGGATATTCTTCTGGAATAAATCCATTGTCTGTACTTGATTCATCCAGATTACCAAATATACCCGCTAGGAAACTCCCTGAACTTTTGTTTTGAATCTCATCTTTAACAAAGGCAGCGCGATATGAGTATTTTTTAGAATTGAAAATATAAAACCCGACGAGTCCAACAGACCATACCTCCATGCTCGGCAATTGGGGCCTTGTGTCCTGATTCCAGTCTAAAAAATCCTCTGGATTGGAATTGTAATAGCCTTTGTAATGTTGAAGAAAGGCTTCACCGCCAATGGTTTTACCATATATACTTCCCTGAATATCGAGCCTCCTGGTTTTACCGAATTTGCGTTGACTTTCTGAGTTTCTAGGCAGTCCTACAGCTATTCCTAGCCCTAAACGTTTATAATTGAATCCCAGTCCCAAATTGGTGCCACCATTAGGTAGATGTTGGATTACGTCATCTGTTCTTAAATTTTCGATTTCAAGAGAATTTAATTTGGTGACCGTATAAATTCTTGCTAGAAACTTATCGGAAAGATCAATTATGGGTTGGTCATCTTGGCCCATTGACGGAGTTTCTTGTATGACCATCAACAGGAAAATGATTAGTTTTAAATAGTTTAGAATCCCTTTCATGACCCTATATTATTGATGATACATTTGAATGATAACTATGGACTAAGTTATCGATTAGCTATGATTCTCAATTGTCTTCTGGATGTTGCACCACGCCTTCATAAACTACGTCACAATTGGCACCTACAATGGTTTTACCTAAATTAATAACAGAGCCAAGAAGTGTTTTAAGTAGCTTAATTTTACCTACTTGAAGGCTGTCAGTTTTGCCATGAAAACTTTGTTCCATGAGGCTACAGCCTTTTTTATCGACCACATGAATAGAGAAATTGGGGATACTATCTTTTTCAATGTCAAAACTACCATCAAAAGCCACCCGATTGTTGGTGGTGCTAAAGGCGACATCTTTGGTTTGAAGCAAACCATTGTTTAGTTCCCAGTTGGCTACAGCTTTAGGTATAAATGAGGATTGTTTTTCATCGAGGTCTGCGGAAATAGCTAGATTAGTAAAGTCGGCTCCCTTAGTTATAATTGGGCCCACCGGACCTGCAAGTATAACGGCACTAACATCAATTAAATTAAAGTTTTGACTGCGTTTGTATTTGGCCAGGATTTTATCGAGATCAATCCCCGTGAGCAATAAGGAATCGCTGGACATATTTATGGCACCTTCAACGCTAGACGATAATTCGTCCATTGTATTGCCTTTAGCTTTTAAATCAAGAAACACACTGATGTCTCCATTCACTAAAACCCTGGCATCATAATTATCCATCAGCGGTTTGGTAGCAATACTATCAATTTCGTAATGAAGTTGGTATTCTGGAATGGAATCAGCATAATCAACTTTAAAATACCCAACGCTTTGTTCATTGGTGCCATTGACAGAATAGAACTGGGTATCTATATAATCATCTTCTCCATAAAAGGTTAAATGAACACTGGTGTTATTTATAATTTCTGAATCAACTTTAGGGACACGCACACTGCCGCTAATGGTTTTTATGCCGTTGACAGCATTTGTTTTTGGATCTCTTGAAAAAAACAAACTGTCTAAGGACATGCTCAAATTTTCTGAGACGAAAGGACTTCTATTGGGGGCTTTATAAACGAGTGTTTTAGATTCTAACTTGCAATTAGTCATATTAAATGGTACGTATTCCATATAGACATCAGCATCAAAACCACCATTGACTAATATAAGTTCTTCTACAGGTTTATTTCTGGTATTATTGAGTTCAGACTCGCTGAGAGCATTAATCATCTCCACTATGTAATTATGAGGAAAATCATTCATCTCATGGTGGGTGTGAATTTCCATGCCACCGAAAGAATCTAATAGGTTGACTTGACCATTCATGACCATTTCACCAACTTTGAGTGATCCAATAACATTGTATAAATCAAGGTCCATACCTTCTGCAGAAATATTCTTCAATCTGAATTTTCCTGTGAAGTTTTTAATATCCGGTAATTCGTCCAGTTTAAATGATAGCTCTTTAAACTCAACATCAATAGGCGGGGTAGAACCCCCTGAGGATTTTTTAAGGTCCATAGAAGCCTCCATTAAAAACCTAAAATCACTAATACGATCTTGAATAATAGCCGATGCCCATTTGTTTTGCACAATGTCTTTGGTGAAGTATTGACTGGAAGTCACTTCTAATTCTGTTGTTATTACTGCTTCCTGGTTAAATAAGAGATGGTATAAATTAGTTAATTGACCGTTTATGGTGATATTGCTATCGTCATAACCTAGCTCTAAGTTATCTATTACCACTTGTCCAGATATGCTTGAAATAAGCCCATTTAAGTCATGCAGATACCGATCAGCAGTTTTATTATTAAAGGCAACATCAGATAGGTTTAGGGTCCATGATGTGGATGCTTTGTCTGTTTGATCATCAAAAGGAAATAGTCCGTCGATTTTTGAGGTAAATGCAACAGCACCGGATAGAGAATCAATCGCCGGAACATTAAACACTTTGTCTAATTGATCAAGTTTTATACTAAAGGACAGATCGCTATTTATGTATGGGTTATTAAAGTTTTTGATTGCGAGATTACCGCTTAATTGTCCACCTGGAGTCGTCCCTCTAAGCTCTTTAATTTCTAAGCTTGCGTTCTTGTAATCTTTTCCTTCTTTGTTATTAAATCTTCCGTGGAAACCTACATTGTTAAATGCTTCCGGACTGTTTGGGATTTGTAAATTGAGGTTATCAACACTGAAGTTGATATTGACACTTGGTTTGTTATTGAGAATCTTCCCTTTAATAGCACCACTTAGGTCAATGTCTCCTTCCTGAATTAAGGTGCTGTTTTTATCTAAATAGTTCTTGTTTATGACCAGGGCTAAAAGGGCTAGATCATTGGAGTTGGCATCAAATTGTAAATCTAAATAGCGTTGAGAATTATGATCGTAAGACCCCTGAATATCTATTCCAATCTTATCAAAAATCAATTGTCCTTTTTTAATTTTCACCAATTTGTAGTTGTCAGATAATTCAAGATCTAAGTCAAGATCGGCTTGTCCGAGGTTTTTAAAAATTGGATTCTTTGAACTCTCAACAATATCAAATCTAGATTTAATGTCGCAAGTAATATCATCTCCTTCAATTTTTAAATTGCCAGTTAATTGATCAACCTGAATGGTGCTTTTTAGATTTTCTGAAGGTTTGGAATAGTTTAGTTGAACGTTCTGTATGTAAATATTCTTAATGTCGTAACTAATTCCACTAGTACTGTCTGATTCCTCGGAGAAATTAACAAAGGCCGCTGAATTGACAGTGGCAGCGAATGAATTAGACTTATGGTCTTTTAGGTTTAGTACACTTTCGTTAGAAGCCACATCATTGGAAAATGCACGGTCTAAATTGGTGCTACCATCAGCATAGGTGATAACCGAAAACTTTCCATTAGAAGCGCTTATGGCGTTTATCGCTAATTCATTAGACACTAAAAGTTTCCAAGAGTTGAAAACCAGGTCTATTTCTTGCATTGCCAATATTGGACTGTTATCATTTAAGTCTGTTAGATCTTTAGTCTCATAATACTTTACTTCGTTAATAACTACACCAACATTAGGAAAATGCCTAAAAACCGATAAGTCTATAGACTCAACTGTAACGGTACCGTATTGAAAATCGTCCAAATATTCATAGACCTTTTGGGTTAGGTAGGACTCAATGTCCTTATAAAATATAGCGGTCACAATAGCGCACAAGCCAGCGATTATTGCGGTTATTATCAGTACTTTTTTAGCAATGGCCTCTAGTTTCCTTTTCAAGGTCTACAGCGTATTTAGTATTTCTCTAGTTTTAAAGATAGGTAATAGCAAATGAATTAGTAGAAATAAAAAAATGCCCTTTGGGCATTTTTTTTAAACTGTTTTTAAGATCACCATTTGAAGGGTTTAAACCCAACACCAAATTCAACCCAATCTGCTGCAAACCCGTTTTTGGTTTTTAAGCCAACTTGAGCGAAAAAGCGTTTGGTCACCTGATATTGTATGGCAGGTCTGAAGAAAGTGGTTCCTTTACCACGGTCGTCGGTTAAATAAGCTCCCATTTGGACTCTGATATTAAATCGCCAGAACATAAAGTCATAACCAGCATGTGCAGCGATCATGTAGGTGTCGTATCCAATTAGGTTGCCTTCAGCATCTTTCTCAGCCCCCAAGGATGCATCATAGAAGTAATCTAAACCAAGAGTTAAACCACTCATACGATTAAAATAACGTCTATAGTCCACTACAAAAGAAAGTGTGCCGTATCTAACATTGGTTCCTACGTCTCCCTCATTTTGAACCACACCAGCGGCACCATAAAAGTCAACCGAATTTTTGAAATCAAACTTTCCTGTTTTAGGTCTTTCAGGTCTATTAAATCGGGCTGATACAACATTCGTGGTATAAAAGTCATTATCCACTTGACGTTGATACCCATTCCAATTATATCGAATCCCAGCATTTAGTCCAAATAAGTTCAATCCATAGTTAGGTTGCCAAGTACGGCCATTGCTGTAATGGGTAAAATCAATCCCATAGGTGAGGTCTAACTCTCTCGTAAATTTATAGGCACCCCCAAAATGAACGTTGAAGTACACGGCCATACGTGATCCAATAGCATCGTTTGTGGGGTTGGTTTGAGGATCATAAGGCTTTAAATGATAGGTTAAACCTAAAGCAGGACTTAACTCAAGTACATTGCGCCTCCATGGCTTACTTAAATAGAAATTAGCAAAACCATACAAGGCAGTAGGGTCACCAAAGATTTGAGGATCCCCAACAAAGGCATTATAGAAACCAATCCCATATGCAGCGTATCCCGTGTCTCTGGTCCAATCATTCTCTTTTGAAGGTTGCCAGGCAAAACGGATATCGAAAGCACCATATCCCCAGGAAACTTCTTCAGTTAATGACTGACCAGAATACAAATGTCCACCAGTCATTGCTTTAACCGCAATAAATTTATAGCTACCATTGTCGTCCTGTGCCATCAAACTTGAAAAGAGGCAACAACATAAAATTGCAAGAAAGGTATTTCGTAAAGTCATAGTGGGTTTAGATTAATTAGTATTTAGGTTAATCGTTGAATCGAATATACGAATTATTGCTCTCGTTGGAGACTTAGAATTTCAGATAATCATAAAAAAAGAGATTGACCTGACCAGATGGTTTTAGGCTATATTTTAGCTGCTTTGGTTTCTTTAAGCATTTTAATTTTGATTTTAAACGCTGCAAACAGAAGCGTCATAAAGGGGCTTATAATGCTAAAAAAAGCATATGGTATGTAAGCTGTAGCGCCAGCATATCCAAAAAGTACTTTAGAATGGTACGCACCGCAGGTATTCCAGGGGATTAAAACAGAGGTTACTGTTCCGGAATCCTCAAGTGTTCTACTTAAATTTTCTGGAGCCAAGCCTCTGTCCTCATAAGCTTGTTTAAACATTTTTCCAGGAACCACAAGAGCTAGATATTGATCTGAAGCTGTAAGATTTAGAGCAAGACAACTGGCCACAGTACTTGCAAATAATCCAAAAATGGAGTGGGCCATTTTCAGTAATGCATCCGTAATTCTTGATAATGCTCCAATGGCATCCATTACACCACCAAAGACCATGGCACATACAATTAACCAAATAGTACCTAACATACCAGCCATACCACCTGAACTGAACAAATCATTTAGCTCTTCATTAGAGGTGGTTACGGAGGTGTCAACGGTTAATGCGTTCATAACACCTTTATAACCAGATTGGAACGTAAGTTCATTTGAATCTGCCACAGCAGCTACAATGCCAGGTTGAGCTATAAGGGCTGCTAAACCACCCATTAGCGCACCTAACAATAAGGCAATTAAGGGAGGTGTCTTTCTAATAATCATTACAATTACCAAAACAGGTACTAAGAATAACCAGGGGCTAATATTGAAGGCACCCGAAATAGCTTCGAGCTTATCGTTTATCTGAGGTGTTCCTTGAGTGTCGAGACTGAAGCCCAGTATAGTAAAAATGATTAATGTTAAGACTATTGTTGGCACGGTTGTATAACTCATGTATTTGATGTGACTAAATAACTCACCACCAGCCATGGCAGGCGCTAGGTTTGTTGTGTCAGATAAAGGAGACATTTTATCACCAAAATAGGCACCAGATAAAACAGCACCCGCAGTCATACCCATTGAAATCCCTAAGGTTTCTCCAATACCAACCAGAGCAATACCAACGGTTGCTGAGGTGGTCCAGCTGCTTCCAGTAGCAATGGAAATAATGGCACAAATAATAACGCATGCCGATAGAAAAATGGTGGGATTAAGAATTTGTAATCCGTAATAAATCATGGTGGGAATAATACCGCTAATGAGCCAGGTTCCGGCTAGTGCACCAACCATTAAAAGAATAAGTAAGGCACCTGTAGTGGATCGAACATTCTCCGCTACTTCCTTAATCATGACTTTGTAGGAGACTTTGTTACGGAACCCTACGATGGCCGCTACGGAGGCACCAATTAATAAGATGAACTGGTTACTACCACTAAGCGCATCATCTTTAAACACATAGATATTATAAGCTAATAAGGCGACTAGGGCCACTACTGGGATTAAGGCTTCCCAGATTTTTAGTTCTTTATTACTTATAATTGTTTGATCCTCAACACTTAGTTTTTCTAGGTTGTTTTCCTCAGGCATATCTTGAAATTTCAAGAAGTAATGTTACAACATTGCCATGCCAATTGCAAATGAGTAGAGCAATTCAGGGTATCACAATTAAGTGCATTATTAGACAGCTTCAGGCTCTAATATTTCCAAGTGCTCCATACATTCCTTCATTTTAAAGAAAGTACGCTCAATATCCGCATCGAGTCCAATTGAAAATCGTATTAACCCATCAGATAATCCCATTTCCTCTTGCTCATCTTCTGGAATTTCCGAAGAGGTGGAAGATCCTGGTGCACTGAAGAGTGTTTTATAAAACCCTAGGCTTACGGCAAGGTAACCGAGATTTTCCTCTTGCATAAGTTCCATGAGTTCGTTCGCTTTTTCTAATGATCCAACATCAATGGTTAGCATACCACCGAAGCCATAGTCTCGATGCATCATGGATTTAAAGAGATTATGAGATGGATGAGACTCTAATCCTGGATAAACCGTTTTTAATCCTAGAGCTTCAAATTGTTGTGCCAGGTAAAAAGCGTTAAAACTATGCTGTTGCATGCGTACATGCAGAGTTCTTAAATTTTTAAGAACAGATGCTGAACGAAGGCTGTCCATTGTTGAACCGAGTAACATGGCTGCCCCGTCGTTAACATTTCTCAGTTGATCAATTAATTCCTGAGATCCGCAAACAACCCCTCCAACAGTGTCTGACGCTCCGTTAATGAATTTTGTTAGACTATGAATAACCACATCGGCACCAAGCTTGTGTGGTGCAATAGACAGCGGCGAAAAGGTATTGTCTACAACCAGTTGTATTTTATATTTCTTAGCCAATTTGGCCAAGGCGGCAATATCAGCTACTTCCAGAAGAGGATTACTAACAGATTCGCAGAAAATAACTTTGGTGTGTTCTGTTATGGCTGCTTCAACACGATCTAATTTTGTAATATCAATAAACGAAGTTGAGATGCCCATTCTAGGGGTGAAGTTCTTCAGAAAGGCATACGTGCCCCCATAAATGGTTCTGCTGCTCACCACATGATCACTGTTACCACATAATTGCAGGAGAACTGCAGTAATGGCTCCCATTCCAGAGGCCGTTACAGTTGCAGTTTCAGTGCCTTCCATAGCCGCAAGAGCCTGGCCTAAATACAAATTTGAAGGGGAGGAGTGACGTGAATATAAGTAACATCCATCGGCATTGCCTTCAAAAGTATCAAACATGGTTTTCGCTGACAGAAAGGTATAGGTTGAAGAATCAGAAATGGATGGGTTGACTCCACCAAATTCACCAAAGTACTGTAAATCCTGAATGTTGTTTGCGGGTTTAAATGCCATAACTATAATTTTATTTTGGCAAATTTCCAACTATATAGAATTAAAAACAATACAAGATTAATAATAAAGAAAATAATAATATATTAATTTAATATTATAGAAAAATATTCTAAATTTGATTGCTTTTAATTGAATAACTAGAAAAATCATCATGCCACAACTTGACGCTACAGATAAAGCCCTTTTAGAGCTACTTCAAAACGACAGTAAGCAAACCAATAAAGCACTATCTCTTTCTCTGGGACTGTCAGTAACTGCGGTTTATGAACGCATTAGAAAACTTGAGAAATCGGGAGTTATTAAGGGCTATGTGGCTTTGTTGGACAAAAAGCAAGTGAATAGAAATTTTGTAGCTTTTTGTCACATAAAGCTTGTGCAGCATTCTCAAGATTATGTGGTTCGGTTTGAAAAACAGGTTGCCAACCTTGAAGAGGTGCTGGAATGTTATCATATTAGCGGCGATTATGACTACATATTAAAGGTTTTGGTGGCTGATATGCAGGAATTTCGGACCTTTATGGTAAACAAGTTGACCAAAATTGATCATATTGGAAGTACGCATAGTATGTTTATGATCAATGAAGTCAAGCATTCTACTAAAATTCCAGTACCCTGATGTTACAACGGCGCTCATACGAATTAATTAGTTTATTTGTTGGGATTCCAATATTTCTGGCTTTACCGGTGTATTTAATACCAAAACTTTTGTTGGGAGCCGGTGGTTTGTTATATGTGATAGTGGTGGCCGTTAGAACTAAAGATCCCATAGAGAAAACCCAAATGGTCATTAATTGGAGGGCTTTCTTTGGAATTCTGGGTGTAAGATTCGCGCTATTGGTGGTAGTATCATCAGCCTTTGTTTATTTCTTGTATCCTGATTTACTCTTTAAAGTTCCAACTACCAAACCATTATTGTGGCTAGGGATTTTATTAGTGTATTCGATTTTATCAGTTTATCCACAGGAATTATTGTACCGCTCTTTTTTCTTCAAGCGGTATAGAGGCCTCTTTGAATCAAAAAATATGCTCATTTTTATAAACGCTACACTGTTTTCATTGGCCCATCTGTTTTTTGGAAATTTATTAGTTCTTCTTCTTACTTTTATTGGCGGGCTTGTTTTTGCCTTTACTTATAATAGAACTAATTCCATGCTTTTAGTATCTATAGAACATGCCCTGTATGGCTGTTGGATATTCACCATTGGAATGGGTGATATGCTTGGATTCCCCTCGTGAGAATTAGAATTTTACTTCTAATTATTTATATTTGAGTAATATTCAACCCCTGTGATAATAGAAAATATTAAAGAAGTCTATGAGGACATTTTTGCCTCGTATGATAAACCTTCTCTGGAGGAACACATTAAGAAATTTATTGAACTAGACGTCTACCTTCCGTATAATGCCACCTTCTTTTGCATAACAAATACTCAGGATTTAAGCTTCGAATTTGTTAGTAAAAACATCGAGGCTTGCATAGGCATTAATAAGCATGTACTGGAGGAAAAAGGCATGCGTCATTTATGGAGTTTTATGCACCCTGATGATATTGACAAATGGTTGCAGGCCTTGGATGGACTTATGAAATTTACATTAGCTGAAATACCCGAAGAGGATCGCAGTCTTATGAGCTATACTTGGAATTACCGACTTAAAAATCATGAAGGTAAGTATGTAAATGTAATTCAGAATACGACTCCTTTAAAATTTGATGAGACTAATAAACCCATTATTGGCTTAGCCCATTATACGGTCTTGGATAGTGAGATATCTTTGGAGGTCTGTGCTTCTGCAAAACGATTAAACGCCAATAATGAATATGAGACTGTATATTTTAATACCTATTCACGAAAATTACTATCAGAGGGCATTTCAAATAGAGAACGCGATATTATAAGATTGTTAGTCCTTAATAAAACAAGTAAAGAGATTGCCAATAGCCTGAGTATTAGTCCAAATACCGTTGACACACATCGTAGAAATATCCTTAAAAAACTGAAGATCAGTTCTACTGGAGAATTGATTGGTATGCTTAAAATGAATCAAAATCTCATTTAAGACTAAAAATACTCAAATTGAGTATTGATTATAATTACAATAAGTACGATTTTTATGTAGCTATTAATTAATCAATCTCATTTAGAGATCAACTCAAAATCCCAGTCTTACAAATTTGCGCTAGTTTGTGGCTGGGTTTTTTAATGGTGTCTTCCCAATAAGATTCAGATTCTTCTGTGTAATTAGCTCTAAGTTTACACCGGTTTCCATTTAGAAATTAACATGCAAGTTGTACTTTTGTAGTCGTTTTTAAAACTTGAAACCAAAATTCTATGAATTCTTATGATGTTGCTGTAATTGGATCTGGTCCTGGTGGCTATGTTGCTGCGATTAGATGTGCTCAATTAGGTATGAAAACTGCCATTATTGAAAAGTATAACACCTTAGGCGGAACGTGTTTAAATGTAGGTTGTATTCCTAGTAAAGCACTTTTGGATTCCTCGCATCACTATGAGGATGCTGTCAAGCATTTTAAAGATCATGGAATTGATATTCCCGGGGATGTTAAGGTCAATCTTGAGCAGATGATTGCTAGAAAACAGGCCGTAGTCGATCAGACCACCTCAGGTATCGATTTTTTAATGAACAAAAATAAGATCGACGTGTATCACGGAATGGGTAGTTTTAAGGATTCCACTCATATTAAAATAGAAGGTGAAGAAACTACTGAGATCGAGGCAAAAAGCACCATCATTGCAACCGGAAGTAAACCAGGAAATTTACCTTTTATAAATATTGATAAAGAGCGTATAATTACCTCCACCGAAGCTTTAAAATTAAAAGAGATCCCTAAGCATTTAATTGTAATTGGTGGTGGAGTTATTGGCCTGGAATTGGGTCAGGTATACCGTCGTCTTGGTTCAGAGGTAAGTATAGTAGAGTATATGGATCGTATTATACCAACCATGGATTCTGGATTGTCTAAAGAACTTAATAAGGTCTTTAAAAAAGCCAAGTTTAAAATTAATGTGTCTCATAAAGTAAAATCTGTTGAACGCAATGGTGATAATGTTGTAGTTAAGGCAGATAACAAGAAAGGTGAAGAAGTTGTATTTGAAGGTGACTATTGTTTGGTATCCGTTGGTAGGCGTCCATACACAGACGGGCTTAATTGTGAGGCAGCAGGTGTTGCATTAAATGATAGAGGTCAGGTTGAAGTTAATGAACATCTTCAAACAACTGCTTCAAATATTTACGCTATTGGAGATGTGGTCAAAGGTGCCATGTTGGCTCATAAGGCTGAAGAAGAAGGTGTTTTTGTTGCTGAGATATTGGCTGGACAAAAACCACACATCAATTATAATTTAATTCCAGGTGTCGTATACACATGGCCAGAGGTTGCTTCGGTAGGAAAGACCGAAGAAGAACTTAAAGAATCTGGAATTGCTTATAAAGCAGGACAATTCCCCATGCGAGCTTTGGGCAGAAGTCGTGCTAGTATGGATATTGATGGGTTTGTAAAGATTTTGGCTGATAAAGAAACAGATGAGGTTCTTGGTGTCCATATGATTGGGGCCCGCTGTGCTGATTTAATTGCTGAAGCTGTAACTGCCATGGAGTTTAGGGCCTCCGCAGAAGATATCTCAAGAATGTCGCACGCACATCCAACATATACGGAAGCGATCAAGGAAGCTGCTCTGGCAGCAACTGATGATCGGGCACTGCATATTTAAATAGAATTAAGCGAGTTAAAAACTCGCTTTTTTGTTTTTTGGTAATTTGTTGACTAAAAGAAGAAGGTTTTGGAAGCACTTACATTAACAACTCCGGCACTATTATTCTCAGCCATATCATTGATCATGCTGGCATATACCAATAGATTTTTGGCATATGCTGCAGTCATAAGAGGTCTTAGAGATAAGTACTTAGAACGAAAGGAAGAATCGTTAATTCGGCAAATAAAAAACCTAAAGCTGCGGTTGACCCTAACGCGTTGGATGCAAATATTTGGTATCAGCAGTTTATTGCTTTGTGTTTTGACCATGTTTTTAATTTATATCGAGCAACAGAATGCAGCAGTCTGGATTTTTGGATTGGCCTTATTACTTTTAATTATATCGTTGGCTTTATTAATTCAGGAAATTTATATCTCTTCTCAGGCTCTTAGTCATCATTTGAGTGATATAGAAAACGATATGCAAACCCGTAAATGAATCATCCTTTAAATATTTCGCTATATTTTAGTTTTTGTAATTGTTGCATTTGAGAACTACCACACAAATTGAGGTTGATAGTATTGAGGCATTCAACGAGCGGTTGTTGCACTGGGCTCAAAACGGAACGCATTGTATATGGATGGACTCAAATAACCACAATAGTGGTTATACGCAGTATGACGCTATTCTAGCCGTAGGAGCACATAGCAAAATTGAATCGGCTTCACCAAACGCCTTCACTGAGCTGGAACAATTTATAGAGTCCCTTAAAGATTGGGTATTTGGGTATTTGACTTATGACCTTAAAAACAGCATTGAAGATTTGTCATCAAATAATTTTGATGAATTGGAATTTCCAGAGTTGTGTTTTTTTCAACCAAAGAAATTGTTTTTAATAGAGGGTAATAATGTTAAGATCCAATATCTAGCTGAATTTGAACAGGAATTACAATCTGATCTGGTTCAAATAAACAATACTCCTGAAATCAATTCTTTTAAGCATGATCCACCAAAGATCAAGATGCGTATTCATAAGGATGCCTATTTTGATAAGGTCAATACGCTTTTGGAGCATATTCATAGAGGGGATATTTATGAGGCTAATTTTTGCCAGGAGTTTTATGCTGAAGAGATAGAATTGTTTCCAATTGCTACATACAAACATCTCAATAGCATCTCTAGGCCACCATTTTCAACCTTTTTACGATTTGAAGATAAGTATCTGTTATCTGCAACGCCTGAACGTTTTATTAAGCGAGAAGGTCGACGCATTATATCTCAGCCAATAAAAGGTACGGCGCGTCGCTCATCAAACCCGGATGAAGACCATGCATTAAAAGAAGCGTTAGTTGTAGATGAAAAAGAACGCAGTGAAAATATTATGATTGTGGATTTGGTTAGAAACGATTTGTCTCAGACAGCTAAAGCTGGAACGGTTAAGGTAACAGAGTTGTGCAAAGTGTATTCTTTTATGCAGGTGCATCAAATGATATCGACCATAGAATCTGAAATGCGGGCTGATGTTTCTGGAATAGAAGTTATAAAACAAGCCTTCCCAATGGGCAGTATGACTGGGGCTCCAAAGATTTCGGCCATGAAAATCATAGAAGAACTAGAAGAAACTAAAAGAGGCCTCTATTCAGGAAGTGTCGGCTATTTTAAACCCAATGGGGATTTTGATTTTAATGTCGTCATTAGGAGCATTCTTTATAATGCGACAAAAAAATATGCTTCCTTTTCCGTAGGAAGTGCTATTACCTCAAAAAGTCATCCTCAGACTGAATATGAGGAATGCCTCCTCAAAGCAAAGGCCATGCGGGAAGTTCTGGAGAATTAACCACTATTCTAAATGAGTTCTAAAGCTTTTCTTGACCTTATCGAATATACTTTCAATACGTTCTTTTTGTTGTTCTTTAACCTTGGCAATCTCCTCAAAAGTTAAATGTCCAAACAGGTACATGTCAACTATACTGGAAATATTAACAGGCAACCAACTGTAAAAATGATGCACCAGTTTAGGAGCTTTAGATTTACTTAAATCTTCAATTTCGAATGCATTTAAAAATGAAGTTTCCTTGTCGGTATACAAATAAATGTGAGGATCCTTATCATGCTGATGGTAACTAATATCTGTTAACTCGGTATTCAGAATCAGATCTGAATCGGCATCCATGGTAAAGTCTTCATTTAGGCGTGAAAGTTCGTCCTTAAGAATGGTGTCGGTACTTGTTGTATTCTTATGGAATGCCTCTTTTTTAAACAGCTGAACTAAATATTCGTCAACAAGTTTAAACAGCTGAAGCTTTATAATGTTTGATTTGGCTTCAATATCATAACCGTTAGAATATAGTTTAATAATACATTCATCAATAATACCATTGGAAGAGTACATGTTTTTTGGGATGATTCCAGTGGATTCGCCTATGTAAATGCGGTGCTTAACATAAGGATGTAAATGTGGTACTGCCGATAACACCTTTTTATTAAAGGTCTCTCTTGCAGATTTTGACGAAAGGTCTTTTAAGGTGCTCATAATTTTAGTTTTAAAATTCCATTAAAGCTATTGCATTTCACTTCGGTTTACTATGATATTTGTCACTTTTGAAATCTAAGAAACGTTCATGAGGTATTTCAAAATTGTATATTTACCACATGCTTGATGCCTTTAATTCTATTTTAAATAATGAACTTTCATTTCTGCGAGATAAGCGCCTTTTGGTTGCTATTTCAGGAGGCATTGATAGTGTGGTTTTGACCCAATTATGCCTTAAAGCGCATTTAGATTTGACCTTAGCGCATTGTAATTTTAAATTAAGAGGTGCCGAAAGTGACGCTGACGAAAGCTTTGTAAAGGACCTCGCTGACAATCTTGGTTTAGAAGTTTTTATTCAAGGGTTTAATACGGAAAAATATATGACTCAAAATAAAGTGAGTCTACAAATGGCTGCCCGTGAATTGCGTTATAAGTGGTTTCAGGAACTTTCAAGTCAGCTCCATTTTGACTATATATTAACCGCGCATCACGCGGATGACAATCTGGAAACATTTCTAATCAACTTCACCCGTGGTACAGGTATAAACGGATTAACAGGAATTCCAATACTCAATGAAAACATAGTAAGACCCTTGTTACCATTTTCACGAGATGAGATTCTTCAACTCGCAACTGAAAGTGGTTGGAACTGGCGAGAGGACACCTCCAATAAGTCCAGAAAATATTTAAGAAACAAGTTAAGGCATGAAGTGGTGCCAATTCTAAAGGCCATTAATCCTAATTTAATAGGAAGTTTTCAATCTACCATAAACAACCTAAATGAAACGGGTGATATTGTTGAAGAAAGCCTCAACGCTGTTGCTAAAAGAGCTATTACCCATTTGGATGATAATGAAATACATTATAAAGTATCTGAGTTCAAAAAGGTTAATAATTCAAGGGCTTATTTGCACGAAATGTTTAAAGATTATGGATTTACGGAGTGGGATGATGTACTTAATTTATTAGACGCTAAATCTGGTAAATATGTTGAATCAGAAAGCCATCGTTTAATCAAACATCGCGAGGTGTTGATACTCACCGATGTTAACCCTCCAGTTTTTAGGTCCATCACAATTAAAGAAGGAGACGAATGCATTTTATTTCCGCATGGACAATTAAAATTTAATAAGATACAGGCATTACGTAAAACAAAAAAGTCGGAAGTTTATTTGGATGAGAATAAGGTAGAATTCCCTCTGGTTTTAAGAATTTGGAAAGCAGGTGATAGTTTTGTCCCTTCGGGCATGTCAGGGACTAAAAAGATTAGTAAATTCCTTAAAGATGAAAAGTGTTCCCTAACTGAAAAGGAGCGCACATGGGTTTTATGTTCTGGGAATGATGTTATTTGGGTGGTTGGTAAACGCGCAAATAACAAATGCGTAGCTACATCGGACACAGAGTCGATACTTCATATTCAATTGGAAGCATAGTTTTGAAAATTCAGGGTCAAATAGTTGATATCAGAAATCGGAAGATCTTTCCCGGGGAAATCATAATTATTGACGGCTACATTTCTGATATAATTGAAATTGACTCTGCACCACAGACCTACATCCTTCCAGGGTTTATTGATGCGCATATCCACATCGAAAGTTCCATGCTAGTGCCTTCTGAGTTTGCCAAAATTGCCGTGAATCATGGCACAGTAGCAACGGTATCAGACCCACATGAAATTGCCAATGTCCTTGGGGTACAAGGGGTGGAATTCATGATTGAAAATGGTAAGACCGTTCCCTTCAAGTTTAATTTTGGTGCCCCCTCATGTGTCCCAGCCACGAGTTTTGAAACAGCGGGTGCCACCATTGATGCCAAGGGTATAAAGGCACTTCTCCAGAAGCCAGAGATATTATATCTGGCAGAAATGATGAATTACCCCGGGGTAATTTATAAAGACGAGGAAGTGCTTGAAAAAATTAATTGGGCACAATCCTTTAATAAACCTGTTGATGGTCATGCACCCGGATTAAGAGGTGCGGATCTGGATGCCTACATTGCAGCCGGGATTTCAACTGATCATGAATGTTTTACCTATGAGGAAGCCTTGGAAAAGTTGGAGAAGGGGATGAAAATCCTTATTCGGGAGGGAAGTGCCGCCAAAAATTTTAACGCCTTAATTGATCTACTTCCAGACCATTTTCAAAACATGATGTTTTGTTCGGATGATAAGCACCCGGACGAGCTTTTGGTGGGGCATATCAATCAATTAGTGGTCAGAGCAATTTCGAGAGGATTAGACCTTTTTAAAGTTCTTGAGGTGGCTTGTTTAAACCCTGTTGATCATTACAATTTGGATGTTGGCACCCTAAGAGTTGGGGATAACGCCGATTTTATTTTGGTTAAAGATATAGAGTTTTTTGAGGTTCTTCAGACCTATATCAATGGTGAATTGGTAAGTGATGAAGGTAGAAGCCTCATTACTTCATCGGAATTTGAAGTGCTTAATAATTTTTCAACGTCCTTAAAGCAGCCAGAAGATTTCGAAATAAATGGGAAATCAAACCAAATTAAAGCTATTGAATGTTTAGAAGGTCAATTGATAACTAACTGTCTCTCTACTCAGACAATGCTTGTGGGTGGTAACTTAATATCCGATATTAGTAATGACATCCTTAAAATTGCGGTTATCAATCGCTATTCAAATGCAAAACCCTCAGTAGCTTTTATCAAAAATTTCGGCTTAAAAGATGGTGCAATTGCAAGTTCAGTGGCGCATGATTCCCATAATATTGTGGTGGTTGGAGTTGATGATATTTCTATCTGTAAGGCTGTAAATTTAATTATTGAATCCAAAGGTGGTTTAAGTGCTGTTTCGAATGATAATGAATTAGTTATGCCACTTCCCGTAGCTGGGATCATGAGCAATACAGATGCCAAAAGTACCGGTGAGGCGTATGCGCAATTAGATCAAATGGCTAAATCTTTGGGTTCGCAACTTAATGCTCCTTACATGACTTTATCCTTTATGGCACTTCTTGTTATTCCCTCACTTAAATTGAGTGATCTGGGCTTGTTTGACGGCACTAAATTTCAATTTACCTCACTTGAATCCATCTAGAATAAATGCCTATTTTTAGATTCTAAGTTGTTATAAATAATTGCCCATAATAGAATCCACATACCAACCCCCATTTTGGGCTAAAAATGGCTACGTTTCTACAGTTTATTCAGGACTGTTTAGAAAGGTCCATGGATTGGAACAATCCAGGACACGAATAAATCTATCCGATGGTGATTTTCTTGATTTGGATTGGAGTTACTCCAATCAATCAACTGAAAAGCTCATTATTTTATTACACGGCCTTGAGGGAACTGCGCAGAGACCTTATATAACCTCAGCCGCTAAGCTATTTAGTGAGAATGGATTTGATGCGGTAGCTGTTAACTTTCGTAGTTGCAGCGGGGAGCCTAATTTACTGTATCGCTCATATCATTCTGGAGCTACAGAGGATTTAAAAGAAGTCCTGGACCATCTGGTCGAGTTAGATAAGTATGAGCACATGTATATTAAAGGTTTTAGTCTGGGTGGTAATTTGGCTCTAAAATTTCTTGGTGAAGGAAATATTATACCAAAAGAGTTAAAAGGTGTTGTAGCTGTGTCGGTACCCTGCGATCTTAATGGCTCATGTTACGAATTGCACAAGCTAAAAAACAAACCCTATGCGATGCGGTTTTTAGACCATCTAAAAGCAAAACTTCAGCAGAAACAGCAACAATTTCCAAAACGCATTTCCAAACAAGATATCGATTCTATTAAACTATTAATTGACTTTGACAATGTATATACCTCCAGAGCTCATGGTTTTAGGGATGCACTAGATTACTACGAAAAATGTAGTAGTTTGCAGTTTCTCTCAGGAATTCAGATTCCTACTTTAATCATCAACGCCTTAAATGACTCATTTTTATCGCATGGTTGTTATCCAGTAAAAGAGGCCAAAACCAATTCAAATTTGTATTTAGAAATGCCCAAATATGGGGGTCATGTTGGGTTTAAATCAAAACAAGAATATTACTACAATGAGCTTCGGGCCCTCGAGTTTTTATCTGATATTTAATTTGTAGCTTTAAGGAAATCAACTCCTTATGCTAAAAAAGGTTTATGGCAGTGCCGTTTTTGGGGTAGAGGCAACAACCATTGTAGTTGAGGTTAATATTGACTCAGGTATTGGCTATCACTTAGTAGGTTTGCCAGATAATGCCATTAAAGAAAGTAATTACCGTATTGCTGCTGCCTTACAGAATAATGGATATAAAATTCCGGGCAAAAAAATAACCATTAATATGGCACCGGCAGACCTTAGAAAAGAAGGCTCTGCTTATGACCTAACTCTGGCCGTTGGAATTTTGTCTGCTTCCAACCAAATACAATCGGAGGATTTGGATAAATACCTGATCATGGGAGAACTATCTTTAGATGGAAGTCTTCAACCAATTAAAGGAGCGTTACCGATTGCCATCAAGGCAAGGGAAGAGGGGTTTAAGGCCTTTATTCTTCCTGAGCAAAACGCTAAAGAGGCGGCTATAGTCAATGATTTAGAAGTATTGGGAGCTTCAAACATTCTAGAGGTAATAGAGCATTTTGACAGTAATGAACAAATTGCACCAACCATTGTAGATACCCGGGAAGAGTTTTATAAACATTTGGATTTTCCTGAATTCGATTTCTCGGATGTCAAAGGGCAGGAGAGTATTAAACGCTGTATGGAAATAGCGGCTGCTGGGGGACATAATATTATATTAATTGGGCCACCAGGTTCTGGAAAAACAATGCTAGCTAAACGCTTACCAAGTATTTTACCACCAATGACTCTACATGAGGCATTGGAGACCACTAAGATTCATTCTGTGGTTGGACGCGTTAAAGAGCATACAGGATTGATGACCCAGCGTCCGTTTAGAAGTCCACATCACACAATTAGTGACGTTGCTTTGGTTGGTGGCGGAACCTATCCACAGCCTGGAGAGATTTCTCTGGCACATAATGGTGTACTGTTTTTAGATGAATTACCCGAATTTAAACGCAGTGTTCTGGAAGTGATGCGGCAACCATTAGAAGATCGGGATGTGACCATTTCCAGAGCAAAATTTACGGTTACTTATCCGTCTTCTTTTATGTTAGTTGCCAGTATGAATCCAAGTCCTGGGGGTTACTTTAACGATCCGGATGCTCCAGTGACCTCTTCTCCCGCTGAGATGCAGCGTTATCTTAGTAAAATATCTGGTCCCTTATTGGACCGAATCGATATTCATATTGAAGTAACCCCTGTTCCTTTTGAAAAACTGGCAGAAAGCAGAAAAGGGGAAGCATCAATTGAAATAAGAAAAAGGGTTACCCTAGCAAGAGACGTTCAGACCGAACGATTCAAAGACCTGGACACAGTGCATTACAATGCACAAATGAGTACCAAACAAATTAGAGAATACTGCCAGTTAGATTCAGCTTCTTTAGAACTGTTAAAATCTGCCATGGAACGATTGAATTTATCGGCAAGAGCCTATGATCGCATTTTAAAGGTGGCCAGAACTATAGCAGACCTCGATCAGTCAGAATCTATTGTTGGAAGTCATATAAGTGAAGCTATCCAGTATAGAAGCCTGGATAGGGAGGGGTGGTTAGGTTAGTTGTCTTTTAGAAAATAATTGCGCTCTCTATTTAATTCTTCCCAAGCAAATTTGTTGTCTGCAACACTAAAATTATAGCCGCTAGAGGCCATAACACCCGTTGAATCCTTGCTAAACTCCATGATGGTATTAAAACGGGTGAGATCCATGTATCTTGTTTCATCCATTGGTAAGAGTTGAACTCTAGGGAGATTGGTATCCTCGCTTTTTCGCTTATAGTAAAACTTATCATCAATGATGTAAAATTGACGTGGACCGTAAGTACCGACGTAGCGTTCATTCTGCGCTTTAATGATTTCAGGATCCGTAGTAAATTTATAATTGATGTGATCCAATATATTTTTTAAATAACTATGCTTTGGATTATTTCTTAAGGCAATTTCATACAAGGATTTTGCTTTGTCTAGATCTCCTGCCTCGAATGCCATATGGGCTGCTGTGATAGATTGGTCCTCTTTCCAATGCCAATAAGTTCCCATAGTTCTATAGTCATAAACACGCTCTAACATGCCAACAACTCTCTTTGAACTATCAAGTACAAGTTCCAACTCACTTGTATAGTCATTAACCGCGCCAGCTGCTGCCTTATATTTTCCTGAGAGTACGTATGGCATTGTTCCTCTGTTATTTGTATAGCAAAGCAATCGATTGTTTTCTATCCAAAAGGTTTTTACTTGCTCATTAACATCATATCTAAAGCGTCCAACAAAAGGTTGATAATACTCTTTATTTAACTTGTTTTTTTGCAGATAGGTAACAGCGGTATCATAAACCTGAGCTCTAAATTGATAGCCCGACTTGACCAAATCTAATTCTTTTAATAAGTCTTCAGCTTCGTCATATTTTTCTTGAAACAAATATGGTTGAATCCTGAAGAATTTTAAATCAGGATTCACTAATTCAAAGGCCTTTATTTCTTGCAGTAGTAATTTGTCCTGACCCGTCACCAAGGCCGCATTAGCCATATTAACCCCATTTGCCGGTTTGGGATCCTGGTAAAATAAGAACTCGGATCGCTCGTAATATTTATCCAATTCTTTCTCTTTCCCATATATTGAGAATAGAACTTGATTATAGAATTCATTGGTAGGATCAACTTGCAATTGTAAGTCTACCAGTTCTTCCGCTTCTTCCAAATTACCATAGGCTAAACTTCGTTGTATATTAACCTCTAGTTGTTTTTGAAGCGGGAGCTCATTTCTATAGGAATAGGCCTTGTCAATAATATCTTGTACTTCTAAGCTGCCACGATTAAAGCGTTGCGCTCTTTTTGCATCTTCAAGATAGGCCATGGCAAATGTGGTGTCAATAGCTACAGCATCGTCATAGTTACCATTCACAAACTCTTTCATAGCTTCTTCTGAGGCGCTCATGAATTCACTCAATGGATAGTCCAGGTATCGAATAGTGTTTGTTTCAACAAATCCCGCTTGTTCTGTTATAAAGTAGCTAATCTCATCTAATAGGTCAAGAAAGCTTGTGCCAGTAAAAGTCTGCTTGCTGAGAACTTTGGCATTATTAGATTTTCTAATAAATACGTTAATGGTGATATCATCGCCATTTTTCTCATAATTTCCGTCCACATAAAAGTCTTCAAATGTGGATGCTTCGGTTATTTTCGTAGAGGTATCAGTAAAAAAGAAGGCATATGGGCTTAGGCTTTTGTTCTGTTCCAAATCATAAACTAAAAGGTCTCCAATACCATAACGCCACCAGGAGATGCTGTCATTGTTTTTGGTGTTTTCGAAGCCGTAAATAGGTATGCCAATTCTAAATTCTTCTTTGGTAATGGTCTTACTCTGTGGTACACCAGCCTCATCCGTATACTTAATCTCTTTGGTAGTGGCTCCTAAATCGCTATTGCTGAACCCAAAATAGGTAGCAGCCATAATTAAGAGTACATTTAAAGGAAAAAGTATTTTTTCACGCCTGTTAAGTAGGCGTTTATTGATACGTTCTTTATTGAAGAAGTAAATAGCGAGTGATGGAATTATACCAACAAACACCCAAAGTAATAAATCAACCCAATAGGGTGATATGTTGTAACGATTCAATATCCAATCTACAAATTGCAAAAAAGTCCACGCAGCCACCAAATAGGCAGCCAAAAATTGTAAGGTCTGTAACCATTTCTTCTTTGTGGATTCAGTAGTCAAGGTTTATTTGATTGAGGATTGATGTTGTTTGATTAATGATGATGATAATACCAGGTTTAATTAAACTCCCAACCAACACCTGTAGTCCAGATATAATCCAGATCACTACCTGCTGCTGCTGGCCTGTTATCATAATTGATCTGGAAATTGGTCTTGATATAGAAATCCAATGGTAGGTCCCATTTGATATCCAGGTTGTAATCAATCCTCCATCGTCCACTTTCACTTAAACTTGGAAAGATATTAATGTTGGTTAAGAGGCTCCAGTCCTTAAAATCAAACATATCAAATTGAGATCCAAGATAAAGTTCTGTTGAATTCCTGTCAGGGGTGGCATCCGAGAAACTTTCAAAGTTAAAGTTGAGACCGGCATTAAGTCCCCATGATAAACGATTGGATAACACTAGGAAGCGACCCGCACCTGGTCTAATAGAGTTACGGGCATTTAACGCCTGTTCAGTGTTGGAAAGGAAACTATAGGTAGCTAACAGATACCAATTCCTTGGAAGGACACGTTGCACATTGGCATTGGCATCCGTTCTTTGGATTTCATCCACATTATCCTGGTTGGATTTTAAAGATGTAAAGGTGGCACTAGAATTCCACCTGGGTCCTCTATAACTTAAGCCTCCTCCCAAGGTCAATTGTCTGGCATTATTGGCTTTAGTGAGATTGTAACTGAGGTCCACATTTCCTTTAATCCGTTTCCAGAAACTGTCTTTTAATTCATCTAATACCACTAAATGGGTCAGAGGATAGGTCTCCTTAGTGCCATCTTGCAGTGTTAGGGTAAATTGATTAGGCTCCTCAGATTTGATGTAACCAGTTCTGCGAACCCCACCAGTCAATACTATAAAACATAGCCTTTGTATATGAATTTCAGTCACCTGTGGGAACTCTACTTGAAAATCGCTATCACTGTAAGGGGTTTCAATGGTGATGACACTGGATCTGAGTTTTTTAATCTCCCCATAAATAACATTTCCGTTTTTAACTTTTATAGTATCATTTTGAGAAGTCGCAAGTTGGACTGAAACCAAAAGTATCATGAGAGATAAGATAAATTTCATAGACGTTTTAGTTTGGTTGGTACAATAAATAATTGATTGTGTTTTTTGCTTTAAATATACCGCATTTCTCTGAAGATGAAAAAGTTTCGTTTTAAGCAATAAACATTTAATGAAATCAGTCAAATTTCCAACCCACACCTAGCGTAAAAATATAATCGAATTCGCTCCCTCGACTAGCCGCCTGATTGTCATAATTAAATTGCAGGTTGGGCTTTAAATAAAAATCAAGTGGTAAATTCCATTTAAAATAAAGATTGTAATCCGCTCTCCATCGCCCGCTTTCACTTAAACTGGGATATACAATGAGTGTGGATTTCAGGGTCCAATTCTTAAAATCAAACATATCCAATTCAGTGCCAATACCTAATTCTACTGATTGTTGAGCAAGGGTGGTCATATCATTAAAATTCTCAACGTTGTAATTAATCCCAAGGTTAACGCCCCAGGCGAGTTTATTGGACAAAACCATATACCGTCCAAAACCCAATCTAAACAAGTACCGTCCTTGGAGCGATTGTTCGGTATTAGATAAGTAGGCGAGACCACCAAGCAGGAAATTTCGATTATTTGTCACACGTTGTACGTCTAATTGCGCACTAACCCTGCTAATATTGTCGGCATTATTTCGTTGGGAATCCAGTGCTGAAAAGTCTAAAGAAGATTTCCATTGCGGACTGATGTAACGCAGGCCTCCACCAACTGAAATTTGACTCGCATTGTCGGCTCTTGTGAGATTATAACTCACATCTATATAGGCTCTGAATCTCCTAAAAAAAGTGCTGCCAATAATATCAAAAACTACTAAGTCTGTTAGGGGATAGGTCTCCGAACTTCCATCAGAATAGGTGAGAGTAAATTCATCAGGGTTGAATGATTTGATATAGCCGGCCTTTCTTCGCCCACCAGAAAGGATGACGTAACATTGCCGTTGTACAATTAGCTCGGTCACACGAGAAAATTTGATCTGGTAGTCTTTTTTACTATTGGGAGTTTTAACAATTAAAACACTTGATTTTAATCCTTTAATTCTACCATAAAAAACACCACCGTTTTTAACTCTTATGGTGTCGTTTTGTGCTGCAATTGTCCAGCAGTTTAAGACTATAATAAGGGTTAATACTAATCGTTGCAGATGTTACAGTAACTTAGAAGTTAAACGAAAAGCTTATAGCGTATCTAAAGTTAACGGTATTAAAAGCACTTGAACTATCACTTGGTTGAAAATCAAAATCAGTATCAATTAATTCAAAAAAACCGTATTCTTCAAGAAGATCATTCAGGTCATCAAAGAACTCATCTGGTAAGGGGTCAGATCTATTCTTTATATCGAAACTGTATCTGGCAGTTCCAGGTCCAGCAATTAAAAAGTCCACGGCAAAACGCTTCCCAATTGGTAGTTTATAACCTAATTGAAAACCACTTGAAGTTACCCCAATATTTGTATCAAACAAAAAGTTGAAGTTTTCTCCTTCGTCTGTAATATAGGTACCTCCAATGTCTGATTGGAACCCTGAATATTTAATATACAATCCAAAATAAAAACCAACGGCACGTCCATTATTAAAGGCATTTACATAATAACGCCCTTCTCCATAAAACACTCCCCCGTCATAATTAATATCACCTGTCTTTAATTTTTCTCCATCAAGGCCGGAGAAATTTACGAGTCCTTCCTTAACTTTATATCCAATTCCAACTTTTGCGGACCAGTGCTTCCCAAAAGAGCGTTCGTAAGCAGGTATAAACCTTCCGTCAATCATTCCTAGAAATTCCAGGCTGACTTCATTCCGTCGTTGTTTTTCGTTTGTAGGTTGTGCAGAACTACTGGAAGTATCATCATCATTTTGAGCAAACATTAGAGATGAGAACAATACGGCTAACAGGAGAAGGGTCTTTTTCATGAGATTGATGTTTAGTGAGGTTAATTTAAGATAATTTTAGGAGGCACAAAACAATTAGAAGAATCATTTGATGTCTTGAACACATCTAAATCCTACATGATTCATGGCTGAATCAGTTTCGAGTGGCATTTTCGCAGACACACGATAACTAGAACAGTAACTATCATTGCATAAAAAGGAACCTCCTTTGATGACGGTGTGTTTGGCGTAGTTGTTCTCGCGGTAGTAACTGCGATAAGAACCTTTTGGGTTTATGGTCGGTGTTTCTGTTGATAGCATTGAATAATAATCCTCATCGAATTTATCGCTCACAATTTCCCAGACATTTCCAGCCATATCATATAAGCCATAACCATTAGATTTGAAGCTTCCTACTGGTGCCGTAGTTAAATATCCATCTTCCGACGAATTGAAAGATGGGAATTGACCCTGAAAGAAATTGCACTCAAAGGGTGTGTCGTTAACATCTTTATCACCCCATGGGTAAATAGGATCTTTTAGACCACCTTGAGCCGCATATTCCCATTCAGCTTCAGTTGGTAAACGTTTACCAGCCCATTGGGCATAAGCCTTGGCATCGGCATAGGCAATATGGACCACAGGATGACTCTCCTTACCTTGAATGCTGCTTCCTGGACCGTCGGGATGTTTCCAATTGGTGCCAACAGTCCATTCCCACCATTGAAAATAATTGGTGAGGTCGGTAACTCCTGGCCTTAATTTAAATAATAAGGAACCAGGTCTTAGATTCTCTTCTGGTGGTTTAGGCGTTCCAGCTGGTAACTGCTTTTTAAGTTCTTCCCAATCTATTGGACGTTCTGCAATGGTTTTGTATCCTGTAGCATCAACAAATACTTTGAACTCTGCATTGGTTACCTCGTGTGTATCCATATAAAAACTGCTTACTGTAACAGGGTGTCGCGGATATTCTCTTGGGAGGGTTAGGTCACCAACAGCACCCATAGTAAACGTGCCTCCATTGATAAGGACCATTCCATCAGGAACACCTTCTTTCACCTTTTTATCTGAATGTATTTCGTTAGTCTTTTCAATCGACTCATGAATACTGTTGGAATCGATTTGGATTTTATGTTGGTTGATCACATCAGAACCACCTGCAATAAGGGCTGATCGTCCACCTTGTGGATGGCAATCGGTTTTAGAATCAACTTTGTCTTGGACTATTTGTTGCTTGGGTTCAGATTTGCATCCAAGCATTAAACTAAAAGCGACGAGTAGAAGTAGTTTTTTAAATATCATGGTTTCATGGAGATACTCAAAAATAATATTCAGGTGTTAATTTTTGTAATTATTTGTGCTTTTTTATCCAGTTGATTGATTCAAATTTAGTTGCAGTTATAATTAAGTCGTCGATTGGTGAATCATGTTTCTGATATTGTTGGGACTCAAGACTTTTGAGCACCTTGGAATTTAAATCCCTGCAATTTTCAGGTTTAGCGAGAAAAGAAGTCCATTCTTTCCCAGTTAAACTGGCCACGCTATTGCGGCCGTAAGATTCAATTGCTACCGCTTTTATGATGCTATTTAATTGGAAAAAGAAGTTCGCATCATTGGGAAGGGAATTAATAGTTTTAATGGCGTCTCGTTTGTAAGCATTCTTAAGCCACTTCTTGTAACGATTCCAGGCCACTAGTATGAGTACAATAATTACAATGGCAATCAAAATATACCAGCCCGGCTGGAGAGGCCAATAAGAGACGCTGGTTGGTTCTATTACATTATTAATATCCTGATCTTGAATTATCATGGATTTATTGGATTTAAATCTTGAGTTAAGCTTTTTAAGCTATTCTTTATTTTATGTGATTTATGAGATTCAATAGCCTTCACAAGTTTCTTCATGGACTCAGGCTTTATTGAAGAGTTCGATAAATAGATTTGCCTCATGTCATGCCTTAGTAATTCGTTTAAGGTTGGGTTATTTAACTCTATCAGAAATTCGGTAAACTGAGGCCCAAATTCATGCTGCCGATATCTATCATACCATGCATAAAAATCCTTAATAATATCATTGCTAGATTCACTTTGCACAGATCTCTTCAGTATGTTAAAATAATAGTCTGCGGAATCGAGGTGTTTATTTTTCTTATGTATCCTTACATTATTGATTCTTTTGCCCCAACTGATCACCATTTTTAGTGCCACTAAAACAAGTAAAAGAACGATAAATAGTTGCCACCAATTAAGACCTAATAATTCAAAGGGACTTTTAGTCACTCCTGTTTGTTTATTAGACTCAGCCAGTTCGTTCTGCAATTCTTTTTGTCTGGACAATATAAAACTGAGGTCCGGGTTAGCGGCAATTGAAAGATTAATAGAATCCAGAGAAGAAGTGTCCATTGATTTTGTTTTTATATTAAACCAAGGCACTTTAATCGACGGAAGGCTAAAGTCACCCTCCTTTTCCAGCAGATAATTAATAATTTCAGTTCTCTCTCCACTAAATCTATTACGGTTCTGACGGTTAACCAGCATAGGCGACTTGACATAGATGCTACCAAATTCAACGGAGTCATAAGCTATAGGTGGAATCGCTGCCGCCAAGGCACCAGAGGCCGTAATCGTTACGCGTCGCTCTAAGACATCACCAGCTTTTAGGTTTTTAAAGTTCGAATTCCATTGATCTTTTAAAGAAACTTTATAGGCCGCTATATAGGATTTTGGATCAATTCCTTCTGGTGGTGCTAACACATTGAAGGTCCTTTCTTTGCTGAAAATTTCTCTCCGTTCACCCTTATAACCTCCTTCAGGTGGACAGTTGGTAGTAACTTTAAATCCCGGAAGTGTATTAGTCCCTATCACGTTAGGATATATTACAAACCGCTGTTTTATAGCAGGGTATTGTTTTCTACCAATCGTAACTGAGGTTGCACTGTTGCGCTGTTCCAGCTTGGCCATTAGACTGCCTTTTACCTGAATTTCTTCAAAAATTGGTGGACTCGAAAACCAGGTGCTTGTATAGACAGTAACCGTTACAACAATTGGCTCACCTAACATTACTTCAGACTTATTAAAGGTCGCGGTTGCCCATATTTTGGCAGGTTTTGTCTGTGCCAATACGCTTGTGGTACAGATTAAAACAAATAGTATCCAGCTTAATAATCTAGTTGCTACCAATTCTGCTTTGGTTTTTTTAGGTTTTTCCCTCGAACTTGATACGCAAATTTTCGTCTTAAAAAAATAGACGGATCCTCTGTTACTTGTCTTAACAAGGTTTGCTTAGCCGCCTCTTTATCGATAACCGCGTTTTCATCAAATTCAAATACGTCAATAGTGTTTTCGTCAACTTCCTTGGATCCCATCTCTGTTATGTCTCCTTTGCCTTCGTAGGTTTTATCACTCTTTTGAGCACTATCCTTCTCATCAGGTGAATCTGTGTATTCTTGAAATTCCTCAGGGTCTCGGAGAGGATCTTTAGCTTTTTCAGTACCCAACTCGGCATTGGCATTAAGGATTTCGATCGCTGTGGCTGTCTTGTCTAGATTCTCACTTGCAATTTGCATATTAGGATCAATTTCTAGAGCAGAGTTAAAAGCCTGTTGTGCGGCTACATAGTCTCCCATCTTATAGTATACAACCCCTAAATTGTAGAACCCTTCGGCAGACACATCGTCACTGTAAGCCTGAGCAGCCTTCTCCAAATCACCCATCTGGTAGTAAAGAAACCCTTTTTGATCACTGGATTTAAAGGTCTCCGCAGCTATTATACTGTCACCTTTCTTTAGGTATCGTTCTGCTTTCTGATCTTGAGTAAAGAATAATTCACTTAAGCCCAAATATTTGTTTTGACTGCAGGAATAGGATAATAGAATGAGCCATAGCCACTGCACTTTCCATCCCCGCCGAAATGAAAGAAGACTAAAAAATAGCAAAGGAAACACCAAAAAGTATCCAAAGTCTCTCCATTGATCTTCAGGGTTCTCCTTATCAATTTCGAACTCAAGGTTCTGTCTGGTTCTGGCTGCCAAGATTTCCACATCACTATTGTCAAGCGTTACTGTAATGCTATTGACATTTTCAATTTCGCTCAATTGATCTAAGGTTGCAATATCTAATTGCGTAACTACCTCTCGTCCTTCAGTATCTCTTAGTGTTCTATTTCTGTAAGGGATCACGCCACCACCTGGTGTGCTAATAG
This sequence comes from Winogradskyella aurantiaca, assembly GCF_003362725.1. Lineage (GTDB taxonomy): Bacteria > Bacteroidota > Bacteroidia > Flavobacteriales > Flavobacteriaceae > Winogradskyella_A > Winogradskyella_A aurantiaca. The sequence goes on along the minus strand of NZ_QKTV01000003.1, from coordinate 227,132 downwards.
CCATAACCTCGATATGAGAGGAAACGGCTGATTGAGCTACCCGTGATATTAGTGAGGATGGGATGTTATCTGTAACAATGAGAATTGTACTAGGGGCAACGATTGGTTGCAATAGCGAATCTGCTAAGTCAAGAGCCGCATTGAGATTACTTCCCTGTATGGGCATGATTTCTGGCTGGAGAGCCTCTAATTGACGATTAATAGTTTTATAATCTTTACTGAAGGGTACAACACTATGAGCCGAACCTGCGAAGGCAACCAAACCAATTTTAGATTTTGGTTTTGCATTAAAAAAGTCCTCAAGCTTTAATTTAGATCGTTCTAAACGGTTGGGCTGAATATCTTCTGCAAGCATTGAATTGGACATGTCTAAAAGAACTAAAAGAACTGCTTCTGTTTTTTCTCCAGGGCGTTCTATTTTTTCCCAGGTTGGCCCTGCTAATCCCAGCGCTCCTATGCTTAAAAATAGGATAAGACTGATTTTAGGAATCAAGGCATATTTTTCATTTCCAGGTAAGATTAAGTAGGGAAGTAGTTTAGGGTGTATGTTATTTTTCCATTTAGATTTTTGCTGTTGCAACACGATAACAAAAACCAGAATCAGACCAATTGGTATAAAGGTGTAGAGCCATTCAGGTCTTAAAAACCAGAGGTTCTCCCATATATTACTTATTTGCTCTTGCCAACTAAGTTGTTCCACCGGTTTGAATTTTAGCTATGAAATTTTTGAAAAAAGACATGCCTCCCCTTAAAAAATGATAGATAAGTGTTATGAGTAAGGCAAATATCAAAGGATAATGAAATAGTTGTTTCTTTGGAATAAAATCGTTGTTTTCATATTCTATTGGTTCCAAAGCTTCCAGTGTGCTATATACCTGTTCCAACTGAGCTCTATCACTCGCTTCAAAATATTGACCATTTGCTACCCTGGCCATTTCTTTTAAGGTATAGTCGTCAAGCTCATAGGTTTGATTGTTCCCTTTAGTACCAATTCCTATAGTGTATATGGTAATACTGTCTACTGCAGCCAATCTAGCCGCTTGAATCGGCTTTAACTCGCTTCCGCTATCCTCTCCATCTGTTAACAAGACCATCACCTTTTTTTGAATGCTATCGCGTTCAAAAAGTTCTACGGCCTTACCAACAGCATTTCCAATGGCAGTTTTTGCTCCTGCCATACCAACTTCTGATTCATTTAGCAAGGCTTGTACAACCGTAAGATCATCTGTGAATGGGGTTTGTAAATAAGCTTGTGACCCAAAAAGAATAAGCCCCATACGATCTCCTTCACGTTCACTTATAAACTCCTCCATAACCTCTTTAACAGCTTCCCATCTCGAAACCTTTTGATTTTGGTTATTGACCCAGTCTTTGGTCTCCATGCTTAGCGACAGATCAATATTCAATAAAAAATTTCGAGCTGTTTTAATCTGTTTCTCTGGTTCGCCAACAATTTGTGGGGAGGCTGCCGCACAAATAAGGCACATCCAAACAAGTATAGCTAACAACCAAGCTATAATATGCCGCTTTGCAACTTTAACACCTGTTGACAGCTTGGAACTATGTAATTCTGAAATAACTTTAAAAGATGGGGTTACCAAAGCCTCAGGTTTGGTTTTTCTGGATGGTAGAAACATTACAAAAACTGGAAGAATCGCTAGCCACCAAATCCATGGATACTCGAACTGGAAATCACCAGAATCTAATATAGCTTTCAATTCTTCCATTTCTAATTAGTTTTTTTGTAGATGACTAAGGTGGCTCCTTAATTGTGTAATAGCTTCTTCTTCAGTAGTTATTTGTAAAAGAGGAATCCCATATTTGTTGAATGTGTTTTTATGCTCTACCATCATTTCCTTCTGTTTTGATTTATACGAATTGATGAGCTTAGACCTTCCAGATACATTTATTCGATAGTGTCCATCTGAAATAACTATCTGCTGGAAATCCATATGCGTCTCGAGAGGATCAGAAATGTTTACAAAGATTAAATCATTGTTTTTCTTAATCTTAATAAGCTGCTTTATGGTCTCGTTGTCTACCTTCTGTAAGTCTGAAAGGACAACCACCAGATGATCATGCGTAATCAGTTGATTAGCTTTGGTCAAGGCTTTAAGCAATGGGTTTTGATCGGCAGGGGTCTCTTTGGTTAAAGATAGCCTATGATTGTAATCCGAAATTTGGCTTAAGAACTGTTGTACAGTTTTTCGATTTCGTTGTGGCTTTATGTAACTATCAGTTTGGTCATTAAAGACAATACCTCCAACACGATCACTTACATTAATTGTTCTCCAACAGGAGAGTGCTGTGAGATGGGTTGCCATAACCGATTTGAAATATAAACTGGATCCAAAAAACATACTTCTAGATTGGTCCGTAAGGATAAACACAGGTCGTTCGCGTTCTTCAGTATATTCTTTGGTATGTGTTACACCAACACGCGCGGTTACCTTCCAATCAATATTGCGTATGTCATCACCGGGAATGTACTTTCTAACCTCGTCAAAATCCAAACCACGCCCGCGTAATTTGGAACGATGTTTACCAGAAAGAATGCTTTGCACGGCAAATTTTGGTAGAAAGCTAAACCCTTTGGCATCTAATTGTAGCTTAACCAGATCCTGCAGTGTTGCATACACTGTTCTCGGTCCTTTACGCTTGGTGTCCAAATCAGGCTTTAATGGTTCTTTTGGCATTTATTGCTCCAATTGAAATGGGAAAATTGTCTTCCAATCATTCTTCATATCGATAACCGTCCATCCTTTAGCTCTAGCCTCGTCCAATCCTTTGTCCAATTTCCCTATGTGCGAATCTCTATCATAGGCCCATTCACGTTCCGCATCAGTATGCTGCAGGTATAATTGAAAACTGGGATAAGAATTAGAGTCGCAGTATTGTAGCATTTGAAGATCTCCGTCGGAATTGCCTGAAGCAAACACAGGTATTTTGCCAATGTGCTGATAAATACCTACCGGTTTACCTTCTTTATCATCAATAAAATTTAATTCTGGAATTTTAATGATCTCAGCCTTTTCATCGGAATAAGAGAATTCAGCCTTAATACTACTACCTATTATTTGGTCTGATGGGATTCCATAAGCTTCGGTGGCCCAAACTCTCATAAAATCTATACCACCGCCTGAAACTATGAATACCTTGAATTGGTTCGCTCTCAGAAAATCAAGAAGTTCTAACATAGGTTGGTAGATTAATTCATTGTAGCCAACACCAAATCTAGGGTGTTTTGCCGTTGATAGCCATTGACTCACAGCAGATCTATATTCCTGACTCGTAGTACCGGCATGACTGTTCATAATAATCTCCATTAGACCATGCATGCCCGACTTCATGACACCATCCATATCATCATTGAGAACAGATTTAAAAGGTTCCTGTTCTTGCCATTCTGGATGGTCATCTGCTTGAGCTTTTATTTGATCTAAGGCGAAGAATAATTGAAAATAGGCTGGCTGTTCTGCCCATAAATTACCATCGTTATCAAAGGTGGCAATCCGATCTTCAATTGGTATAAATGAGTCAATTCCATCGGTTGTTACCAATTTTATATAATCTACAATGGCTGACTTTGTGGCCCCGTCATTCCAGGAGGGTAAAGGATCTTCACTATCTACGGAAATTGTAACCGGTCCATTGGATGTGCTTGTTTTTACTTTATCACATGCAGTACCAAATACTGCAATAAAAATGATTAAAATGATATTGTGTGATTTCATAATAATAAGATTTATGCAACTGCCACCTGTTTTAGCAGTTCGTCAATAATTGTGGTTTTAGAAATTCCTTCAGCATTAGCTTCGTAGCTACTACTGATTCGATGTCTCAAAATATCATGAACAACAGCCCTAACATCTTCAGGTGAAACAAAATCCCGCTCATTTAACCAGGCATTGACCCTTGCACATTTATCAAGAGCGATGGAGGCTCTTGGACTCGCACCATAGTCGATCCATAGTGCCAGGTTTTCGGAATATTTTTCTGGATACCTTGTGGCATTTACCAAATCAACGATGTAGTTTTGAATAGCTTCCGAAACATTAATATCTAGAATTTCTTTCCTTGCATTAAAAATCACGTCTTGAGGTATCGATTCTATTGCTTTAGTTTCACCCCCTTTTGAACGTTCTTCAGATCTCACAAGGTTCAATACTTCTATTTCTGATTGTTTATCTGGATAGTTAACAATGACATGCATAAGAAAACGATCCATTTGTGCTTCTGGTAGGGGATAGGTTCCTTCTTGTTCAATAGGGTTTTGTGTAGCCATGACCATAAAAAGAGGATCGAGCTTATGACTATTTCCAGCAACGGTTACTTGACGCTCTTCCATAGCTTCTAACAAGGCAGATTGTACCTTTGCTGGCGCTCTATTGATTTCGTCTGCCAGAATAAGGTTATTAAAGATAGGCCCCTTTTGAAAAATAAAAGACTCTTTAGCCTCGGGCTGGTAAACCTCCGTACCAGTAATATCTGATGGTAATAAATCCGGGGTAAACTGGATTCTACTGAGACCGGCATCTAAATTTTGAGATAAACTTCTAATGGCTCTTGTCTTGGCTAGTCCAGGTAGGCCTTCAAGTAAGAGATTACCATTGGCCAATAGAACAATGAGTATACGCTCTACAACATTTTCTTGACCAAGAATCGACGCATTCATCCGAGTCTCTAGTTCTTTAATTCGTTCTAAGTATGAATTCATTTAGTGATGATTAATAGTCTATGAAAATTACTAAAAAAGGGACTACATACGTAATCCCTTTTAGTCTTAAATGTGTTATTTCTATTTAGACCCTGATCCTTCTGCCAATTTAGCCATAACCTGATCTAAGGAGAAACTAGCTGCTTTTTGACGTGGAGGATACTCTTTGAAGGTTTCTAAAAACTTACCTACATATTGTTGAGCTGGAACTAATAGGTACACACGGTCTATCAACCAGTCATAGTACGTGTTAGATGTTTTCTGTGCCCTTTCATATGGGTCTCTTCGTAAATTAAAAATTAGAGGAACCCTTAATGGTGTGAACGGGTTAGCCCAAATTTCAAGTGTTCCCTCTACCTTTTGTTCCATAAAAATCATTTTCCAATCTGCGTAGCGCAACGCACTGAGATCACCATCATCTGTAAAATAGAAAATTTCTTTTCTCGGAGATGGATTGTTTTGCGGGTCTTTAAGGTGCTCAGTGATGTCATAGCCATCGAGGTGCAACTTGTAAGAACGACCTAATGCACTAGAGGTATACCCATCTAAAAGATCTTCCTTAATGTCGGTTTTGCCAGCTGCAGCAGCTAAGGTTGGCAACCAATCCATATGATGAACAACATCATTACTTATGGACCCCGGCTGTATAACGCCTGGCCAACGTACCATAGAAGGTACTCTCCAACCACCTTCCCAGTTAGTGTTTTTTTCACCCCTAAACGGAGTCATGGCAGCGTCTGGCCATGTGTTCATATGAGGGCCATTATCTGTAGAATAATGCACAATGGTATTATCTGCAATACCTAATTCATCTAAAAGGTCTAAGAACTTACCAATATGCATATCATGTTCTACCATTCCATCAGAATACTCGTCCTGCCCTGAAATGCCTCTGAGTTCCTCTTTAACGTGTGTTCTAAAGTGCATTCGTGTGCCATTCCACCAAACAAACCAAGGTTTACCAGTTTTGTGCTGTTCTCTTATAAAGGCAATTGCTGCTTCAGAAGTTTCGTCATCCACAGTTTCCATACGCTTTTTAGTCAATGGTCCTGTATCCTGGATACTGCCGTCAGCGGCCGATTTTATGACACCACGAGGGCCGTAATTTTCTCTAAACGTTTTACCATTGGGCATTACCATATCTCCTGGGTAATCTTCATTCTCTGGTTCTTCCTCAGCGTTTAGGTGGTAAAGATTTCCAAAGAATACGTCGAAACCATGGTTGGTTGGAAGCATTTCATCACGATCACCCAAGTGGTTTTTACCAAATTGCCCGGTAACATAGCCCTGATCTTTAAGAACGGTTGCAATGGTGATATCCTCGACCTGCATTCCCTCTTTAGCGCCAGGAAGGCCAACTTTAGATAAGCCTGTTCTAAAGACACTTTGCCCCATAATGTAGGACGATCGTCCTGCGGTACAAGACTGTTCTCCATAATAATCTGTGAAAATTATCCCTTCATTAGCAATACGATCAATATTTGGGGTTTGGTATCCCATCATGCCCTTGGTATAGGCACTGATATTGGATTGCCCGATGTCATCTCCCCAGATGACCAGAATGTTTGGTTGTTTCTGTCCATAACTAGACAAAAAGCAGGTTAGCATTAAGGTTAAAATGATTTTTTGTTTCATAGAAGTTAGTGTTTGTGATTAAGATTAATTAATAGATGAGCCAATGAAGTTACTAATAATTCATAAAAAAAGCCCTTTCAAAAAGAGCTTTATTTGTTTAGTGTCAAATGTTTAACCGTCTATTCTAAAGACCAGACCACCACTAAAGCCGCCAACAATTTGGGTCGAACCTGTGCTGATACCAAAACCACCGGTACCGACTACAAAGCCTCCATAGTTAATGGGTAAGTAAAGGTTGCCTTGTACATTTAAACCAATATTATCGGTAAACATAAAATTAACTCCAGCCTCAAAATTAAATGCAAAATAAGTACCGCTACCAAGATTTAAATTAGGGAATTCTTGTCTATTGATATTTTTTGGAGATACAACTACCAGACCAAGTCCCGCTCCAGCAAAAGGTTTTACTGGGCCATCCTGGAAATAACGTTGTACTCCAAGAAAAAACCAATCGTTCTGTAAGTCTGAAATAACTTGTTCGATATTATTGGTGAATTCAATATCTCTACCTCTCAATTCAGTGCCCATACTTACATATGATAATTTGGCAATCATACCTGGTGAAAATTCCATGCCTGCTGAGATACCAAACTGGCCACTTCCCTGGGCTTTTACATACCCACCAAAGTAATTTAACTTCGTTCCAAACTGATATCCATAGGAGGCAGTAATCTCAACTTGAGCTTGAGAATAAAAGAAGCAAGTAGCTGCTAAACAAGCACTTAATATAAATTTTTTCATAGTTTTTATCGGTGTTTTTGATTAAAGATATTTTTATTTTTTCTCTTTGTCTAAAGCTTTTAAAATCTCCTCTGTATACTTATTGGCTGTTTTATAAGCATCTTTTGGATTTTCTACCGAGGTAGTAACCACAGCGAGAAGTTGATTGTTGTCCTCGGCCTTAAGATCAAAGGCTACAGTTTCTAAATAATAGGTTTTTGTAGTGTAGGTTGTTGGTTGACCTCCAACTATTGGAATGGTCACACCATAATAGGGATAGGGATGGTAATAATAACTATTAAATCCGCCATAATAACCCGGATAATACATGTTCCATGGGTCATTGTAATAATAACCACCTCTTGTGGTGGTGCGCTCTCTTTCATCTTTTAGGGAGGTTACCACAATGTTATCAAAGCCTTCGTCATCTAATATTTGAAGAATCATATTTCTTCGTTCTTCTGTCATTTCAGCGTCCGGGTCAAAGGGCGGAAACTTGCTATAACTCGGTGTAGCATTGGCACCCCTAGCTATTAAGGCATCTGCAATTTCTCTTTCAAAAGCAATTCTAGCAGTTTCATCAAGAGTTCTTGCTACAATTAACCAATGTCCAGAACTAGCACCAGCAGCGTCAGGTGAACGCCAGGCATCCAATACTTTTATGCCGCTTCCACAACTGACTAAAGTTAAAAAGCATATTAGGGCTAGAGGTTTTAAATATCGATTCATATAATATTATTATTGAAGGTTACGCCGAAAGATAAAAATTTCTATTGCAAGACCATCAATTCTCTTAGAATTTAATTGAAACGTTTAATTTTAGCATCATTTGAATCGATGTATATAAAAAAATGGCTTAATAAAATAGGACCGGGACCTTTAGTTGCTGCTGCATTTATTGGTCCTGGTACCATCACCTTATGCAGTTCTGCTGGGGTTGGATTTGGATATGGCTTGTTATGGGCACTTTTGTTATCAATTATAGCTACCATCTCCTTACAAGAAATGGCTGCCCGCCTTGGCTTGGTAAGTAGAAAAGATTTGGCCCAGATCATTTCAGAATTAAAAACAACTCCTGTTCTTAAATGGATCATTATTATTCTTGTACTTTCTGCCATTCTCATTGGGAATACAGCCTATGAAGCGGGCAATGTTTCTGGTGGATCTTTAGGACTTAAGGTATTTTTCAATGATTTAAACGCAGTTGTTCTTGGGTTTAGGCTAGACCTTGCATCGTTAATCGTTGGCCTGAGTGCCTTTATTCTTCTCTCTTTTGAATCCTTTAAATTGATACAAAACCTATTATTAATTCTGGTAATACTGATGAGTATTGCATTTGTTTCGGCAGCGGTGGTTACGAAACCGGAATTAAGTGGAATACTCTCTGGCCTATTCCAGTTTGAACTTCCAAGCAATGCTGTTTTAGTTGTGGTTGGTCTTATTGGAACAACGGTTGTTCCCTATAACTTGTTCCTTCATTCGGCACTAGTTATCAAAAAATGGAATTCTATCGATGGGTTAGGAGACGCGCGATTTGATACCTTTTTGGCTGTTATTTTGGGTGGATTCGTTTCCATGGCTGTTGTTGTAGCAGCGGCAAGTGTTAATCTTGATACTGTGAAATCGGGTTCTGATTTAGCCATGGCTTTAGAGCCAATTTTTGGTGTTACTGCTAAACATTTGATGGGAATGGGGTTGTTTGCAGCGGGCTTGACTAGTGCTATTACCGCACCTTTGGCAGCGGCTTTTGTAGTGTCTGGTTTGTTTGGGCAATCTGAAACCTCAGGGGATAAACTATACAAAATGGTATGGAAAGTGGTTTTGATATTTGGAACCGTAGTGGCTACATTTAATCTAAAACCAATAGTACTAATAACATTTGCCCAAGTGGCTAATGGAGTTTTTCTTCCGATAATAGCACTTATTTTGATTTGGGTTATGAATAAAAAGCTAATTCTGGGGAAGTTTACGAATACAGTATTTCAAAACATAGTTGGTCTACTTGTATTTCTTATCACTCTCGCCTTAAGTTATAGAATTCTTATAAATCTATTTTAATATTACAATGGTAATCGACTTAAACATGGATGTGGGTGAAGGAATGAATAATGAAGCTCAATTATTTCCATATATATCTTCCTGTAATATTGCCTGCGGCGGACATGCGGGAACTTATGAATCTATAGCTAGCGTTATAAGGCTAGCCAATTCACATAATGTAAAAATAGGAGCGCATCCGTCTTTTCCTGATAAATCTAATTTTGGTCGAAAAGTCATCGATATTAACCCTACCGACTTAAAATCGTCTCTTCGAAAGCAGCTATTGGATTTTGCTAAGGTTGCTGCAGATAACGATTGTCCCATAAATCATGTTAAAGCTCATGGTGCTTTGTATAATTTAGCGGCCAAAGATATTTCTACGGCCTCACTCTTTGCAGAAGTGGTTAAAGAGGAATTAAATGTTCCTATATATGCTCCTTATAAATCTGTGCTCTCACAAGTAGCAAAACATTATGATTTAAGGGTTGTTTTGGAAGCCTTCGCTGATAGAAACTACAATGACGATCTAACTTTAGTGTCAAGAGTAAATGATCAGGCTTTGATTTTGGAATCAAATCAGATTTTAGATCATATATTGGAAATCATCACTAACAATCGCGTTAAGAGTATCAATCATAACTGGATAGCCATTAAAGCTAAAACCATATGCATGCATAGCGATAGCCCTAATGCGGAGTTTTTAATAAGACAATTATCTGAAGATTTAAATTCTAAAGGAATTGAAATTGGATAAATCGAAGCATTCCCGTTCTATTGATATTTCTATTGTAGGTGAACAAGCCATTGAATTATCCTGGCCGTGTGACATTTCCTCGGTTACATTCCAAGAGCTTCAAGGTGTCTACCATGAACTGTCAATAGCCTATCGTGATCAGATATTGGACATCATTCCTAGTTATACCAAAATTCTGATTGTATTTAAGTCATCAGAAGGCATCCATCAACTATTAAAGGAATTAGAAGTACTTATATCAAATACCAAGCAACATGAAAAAGGGTCAGTGACCAAATGGATTATTCCAGTTTGCTATCATCCCGACTATGCACCTGATCTAGAAGATTTTTGTCATGGAAAACAATTAAGCCTGTGGGACTTTGTCCGATTACATACATCGGTTGATTACTCCATTCATTTTTTTGGCTTTCTTCCTGGATTCTGTTATTTGAGTGGCTTGGATGAACGTCTGCATTTAGCTCGCAAGCCAAGACCTATATCCAGAGTTCCAAAAGGGTCGGTTGCTATTGGTGGAGCTCAGACGGGGATTTACCCCTCTGAGAGCCCTGGGGGGTGGCATTTGATTGGAAAGACACCAATTTCGTTGTTTGATATTGATAAAGATCCACCTGTATTTGCCGCGATTGGAGATGTTATTCATTTTGAGTCCATTACGATTGATGAATTCAAAAGGATAGCTTCAAATATTGAGGATTATCAGATTAGGAAGGAGGTTGTTGCGTGATAGAAGTAATAAATCCTGGTATTTACAGTTCCATTCAAGATAATGGTAGGTTTGGTTTTAGACACCTGGGAGTGCCAGTATCCGGGTTTATGGATGCCTTTTCTGCTGAGTTGGCTAATAAGCTTGTTGGTAAGGAATCAGGTTCAGCTTTAATTGAGGCTGCTTTTACAGGACTGCATTTAAAGTTTCATCAAGATTATCAGTTAGCTTTATGTGGAGCTCAGGTTGAGGCTTATCTGAATGGAAATAAATTGTCCATCAACCAAATGATTGCAGTCAGTGAAGGGGATGAACTAGTGATAACAAAGATAGAAGAAGGAGTGTGGAGCTATTTGGGCATTCAGGCTAGGGTTTTAACAGAGCAGGTATTGGGGAGTCAAAGTCAATATTCCAGCATAACAAAGACTGCAAAATTAAAGGCTGGTGATGTAATTCAAACTGAACTACTGCCATTATCAAGTTCATCAAATTCAAGACTGCGAATCACGAATTTTTCTGACACCTTAAATAGAATAGAAGTTCAAGCTGGACCTGAATTTAAATCATTGCCAAAAGGGTTGCAAGCCAACCTTTCTAAAATAGAATTTAGTATAGACCATCAAAGTAATCGCATGGCCTATATACTAGAACATCCTTTATGGCCTCATGATCACACAATAGTAACCGCCCCCATAATTCCGGGCATGATTCAATGGACACCAGAAGGGAGATTTATCTGTTTAATGCGCGATGGACAATCTACTGGTGGCTATCCAAGAGTACTTTATATCCCAAAAGAGGAATTGAATAAATTGTGTCAAATTCAACCCGGTAAACATTTCAGATTAGCGCTTAATTTGTAAGAAAGATAAGTAGAAAAATATGGTTACTTTAGACTTTTATTAACCAAAATTTACAAAAAGCATGTCAAAAATTAAAGGGTTAATTACCCCAGATCAAGCCAAAGAGCTTGATACTAATTACTCACAGCGTTATAATTTAGTATCGCGTGATATAACAAAACGAGATGATAACCGTTCCAATTGGTTTTCAATTGAAGAATTAGAGGCCTACATTACCCATGCCAAGGCTCAAGCTAAAAATAAGTTTAAGGTGGAGCTTAGTGGGATTAGAATTTACAATGGTGCCTATAAAACCGAAAATGATAAAGGCGGCTATTCAACTGTTTTTTTAATTCCAACCTCGGAAAATAGCTTGGGTAAAGATGGAAATGGTGATGATCACCCAGACATACAAGGCGCTGATGGATTAAATTTCAGCGATCCAGGTGATCCTCCAGGTGCCAATTATCCACAATAGTTTATAAATTGACAGATTTTATACTTAAGAACTATACTATTCTTACAAAGGGAGTCATAATTTTATGCTCCCTTATTGGATTATTGGTCTTTCGAAACCATCGGAATTTCAACACCCGGTTTTTTATATACTATTTGTGGTTTGTTTTACTAATAGAAGTGGTTGCTAGTTATCCGACATACTTATTAGAGTTTGATTTTCTTGAACCTATTAAGGCTCATATATTAGAATCAAAATTTAGAAAAAATTACTGGTGGTATGCTCTCACATGGAATGTTTTTGGGGTGCTGCTTGTGCTTAACTATATATACAGATTGTTAAAAAATCAACAGTTCAAAACTATTATCAAGTATACAATGATTGGCTTTCCAATAATTGCATTCGTTTTAATTTCAACAAAATTAGATCTGTTTTTTAATGGCTTTATTGTAGGTCTAATATTAATAGCATGTGCTATTGTTTTATTTAGTGTTGTATTATATATAGTTGATGTTTTGTCAAACGATCGGATTTTAGAATTCAAAGGGTCGTTTAGTTTAATTGTTCTGGGAGCCTTATTTATCTGGTGGTTGGTGGTGACCCCAATTGTCTTTTTTGAAGAATATTACCATCCTAGAGATCCCGGTTATCGGCGTCTGCGTCCCTTAATTCTATTTTTTAGTAATATCTTCATGTATATAAGTTTTTCTATAGCGCTCCTCTTTTGTAAACCTCAAAATCACTAATGGTAGTACTTTGTATTTAGAATGATCACATTGGTAACTTTTTTGATTCAGAAGGCAAGTTCAAATGCTGAACGAAACTTACTTGTTTACATGATTGGAGTTTTGTTTGTGGTGTCGGGTTTGATAATCACTATTTTTCTAGTTTTCCAAAAACGCAAGAGTAAGCTACTCCTGGAAAAAATGGAACAGCAAAAACGTTTTGACGAGGAGCTCATTAAAACACAACAGGAAATACAGGATGAAACCTTTAAGCAAGTTGGGCGTGAGCTGCATGATAATGTGGGGCAATTACTAGCCTTAGCCTCAATGCACTTGAATCTCGCTAAGTCATCGGCCGAAGAAGAAACCAAACAAAAACTGGATAATGCATCAGATTCTCTAAAGACATCCTTAGCTGAAGTAAGGGCGCTATCCAAATCTCTTAATAGCGATGTTATTCTTAACTCCACCTTTTTCGAAATCATTCAAAACGAGATCAATCGAATTAATAAGTTAGGGACACTAGAAATCACATTTAAACAAAATGGGGCGCATCGCCATCTCAATAAAAATCAGGATCGTTTGATGCTTTTTAGAATTATTCAGGAGTTTATTTCAAACGCCTTGAAGTACAGCGAGGCTAGTGAACTCAACTTAGTACTTAATTATTCCCCATCTCATTTAGATATTGAACTGAGTGACAATGGTATTGGTTTTGAATTGAATAATATCAAAAAAGGTTCAGGACTTATTAATATGGAAAAGCGGGCAGCTTTGATTAATACCGATTTTCAATTTTCTTCTCAATTACATAAGGGTACATCGCTAAAACTTCAATACCCCTTTTTAAACGTCTAAACTTGCTTGCCATAAGGGATCGTTTGGAACATCTGCTACAAACTTTATGGATTCCTTTTTTACGGGATGTTCGAGCTCTAATTGCCGCGCATGAAGCGAGATACTAGCGTCAGGATTGCTTCTTGGGAAACCGTATTTTAAATCTCCTTTGATAGGACTACCGATGGCCGCCAATTGCGATCGAATTTGATGATGTCTTCCGGTCTCGAGGTCAATTTCTAAGAGGGAGTAGGAGTCCAGAGTTTTAAGAACCTTATAATTTAAAATAGCCTTTTTACTTCCAGTTGTCTCCTTATGATAAGCTGTGGATCTATTGTTTTTTGGATTTTTCTTGAGCCAATGGGTTAAGCGATCTTGGTTTTTTGGTGGTGGATTTTTTACCAAAGCCCAATAGGTTTTTTGAGTCTTCTTTTCAGCAAACATTTTATTAAGCCTTGGTAAGGCTTTACTCGTTTTGGCAAAAAGCACGATACCGGTTGTAGGGCGATCCAAGCGATGTACCACACCTAAAAAAACATTTCCCGGTTTATTGTATTTAGTTTTAAGATACTGTTTAACAATCTCACTTAGAGGTGTGTCACCAGTTTTATCGCCTTGTACAATATCACCTGCACGTTTATTCACCACAATCACGTGGTTGTCCTCGTAAATCACCTGAAGATTCTTGTGAGTTGAACGTATTTTAGTCACAAGATGTTAGTTTAAGTTATGAATGCTTAATACTGCTCTGTGGAATTAGGAAAATCCTCAGACTTAACATCCTTGACATATTGCCCAATAGCGGTAGTCATATCTTCAAATAAATTCATGTAACGGCGAAGAAACCGTGGGTTGAATTCATGTGTCATACCGAGCATATCGTGCAAAACAAGGACCTGGCCATCCACGCCATCACCGGCGCCAATTCCAATTATAGGAATGCTGACACTGTCTGCTACCTCCTTTGCCAATGCTGCTGGGATTTTTTCCAAAACAATAGCAAAGCAACCCCCTTTTTCCAGCATAATGGCATCGTCTTTGAGACGTTGCGCCTCTTCTTCCTCTTTAGCTCTTACAGTGTAGGTGCCAAACTTATAAATGGACTGAGGAGTTAAACCTAAATGACCCATAACAGGAATACCAGCGTTTAAGATGCGTTTAATGGAATCCTTAATTTCCTTACCACCTTCTAATTTAACAGCATGTCCACCACTTTCTTTCATAATTCTAATAGCAGAACGCAAAGCTTCTTTAGGATCGCTCTGATAGGTTCCAAATGGTAAGTCAACCACAACAAGAGCTCTATCAATAGCGCGAACAACAGAAGAAGCGTGGTAAATCATTTGATCAAGTGTAATAGGCAAGGTTGTTTCATGACCAGCCATGACATTAGATGCAGAGTCCCCAACAAGGATAACGTCAACACCGGCACCATCAACGATTTTGGCCATGGTATAGTCATAGGCAGTAAGCATGGATATCTTTTCACCCTTGGCCTTCATATCCACCAATGTTTTTACAGTGATCCGCTTATATTCTTTTTTTGCGATAGACATATGGTTTGTTTAGTTAGCTGTTGTAAAAATAGTGAGAATAGTTAAATTTTACAGTTTTATAGACTCAAAAGGCCTGTTCTTGCTAAATTGTGACAAATCTTACTTTCATGAAAAAATCACTCATTTTTATTTTTTTGATCACACTTACAATGACAGTTAATGCACAATCTTCTGAGGAGGCGAATGTAAAGGCCACCATTGAAGCTTTTTTTGAGGCCTTTCATAAACAAGACACTGTTGCTTTAAAGGCTATGGCCAAAGGCAATATTAAAATGCAATCTATTGGTACGAACAAGGAAGGACTTACTGTTCTTAATGAAAATGATTACCACCAATTTGTCGGCTCGATAGGAAGTATTCCAAAAGAAAATACCTTTGAAGAAAAACTACTCGACTTTACAATTAAGGTGGATGGCAATATGGCAAATGCCTGGACTCCCTACGAGTTTTGGTATAATGGCAATTTTAGCCATTGCGGAGTCAATTCATTCCAACTGATAAAAGAATCAGATGGCTGGAAGATCATTTATTTAGTGGATACAAGACGACGAGAGGGTTGTTAGTCATAAATCAAGGAAACAGACTTTTATATTTCCCTGATCTATAAAAAAGAGTATCTGATTTGGTCTCAATAGAAATTAATTTTTCCACCCCTTGTTTTATACGGTAGGTTAATAAAGAATCAATGGCAACAATTTCTTGATATTCATTTAGGCTTTGTTTAACTGTAAATAAAGTGGTTCTCTTATTTGTATATCTCCAATTGAAACTACCATTAGATGTTCCAATCTTTGACTTAATATTTAGCTGGTTAACAATTGGTTTGATATTGTCTTCTCTTATTTCAAAAACATCTAGAAAAATTTCCTGAAAAGGATTGACTCGACTAGGGCCTTCATATGTGAAATAAATTCCAAAAATTGTTTTGCCAGGAAGAAAGGGCTTTTCGCAACTCTTACAGTAGCAATGTTTACAGCATCAATATATAGTGGCTCTTTTAAAGTGTGCTTTGCTGTTAATTTTTGGTTAGTTCCATACAAAAGAATATGTCCTTTGAGCTTCAGATAATCGTCTTCTTGTATTATTAATTCCGATAGAAATACAACAGAACCAAATTCAAATTTCTTAACATGACACAATCTATTATACACATCAGATTTTGAAATTTCTAGGGATGAAATTGCCCTGGGAAGTAGCTCAATTTGACTAATTGACGGGAGTGAAAAAGTTAATAATATTAAAACATTAACAATCTTGGGGTACTGATTCATTAGAAATACATTAAATAAAAACCCACCAAATAGGTGGGTTTATTTATTAGTTCTCAATATAGGGAAGTACTTCGTCAAAATTGGCGACGTCAATATTATTATCGATTGCGAAATCTACTGGAAGAACCACAACTCTGAAGGTCTGACCTAAGGTTTCTGAAGGCAGTAAATCATTAAAATTAAAGGTTGCCGGAGCATCAATGTAGATGGTTACGAAATCAAAATTATGCTCATAGTTATACTGGAATTCTTCACCTGTTTCAATATAAACAGTCTCTGGAAGAATTCTCCATACATCGAAGCCATCGACAATTCCTACTAGATGGTAAACCAAAACCATATCACTCTCAAATAATTCGATATCTAAAGGTACTTCAACTGTAAATTGGTAAGAGGGTGGTAAGAAATCCTCTGTCACTTCAAAAGACTGTGCTACAAAGACACCGCCATCCTGACCCGGAGATCCTGGAGGTCCCGGAATTCCCTGAGGGCCTTCACAGGCAATAAACAATAAACTAAACACGGTTAACAAGGAGTATAAATTTTTCATAAGTATGTATTTTCGGTTAAAGATATCAAATGCCGTACCAAAAAATAATTCCTTCAAGAAATACCTTCATTTTTTTTGCTGACATCATGTCACATTTTAGTCCATGGCATAATACTTGACTTTTGTTGACCGAGTTATAAATTAAATCGCAACAATTAAGTATAAAGATATTATGAGTAAAATTATTGGAATCGATTTAGGAACAACCAACTCTTGTGTTTCAGTAATGGAAGGTAATGAGCCTGTTGTAATTCCTAATGCAGAAGGTAAGCGTACCACACCTTCAGTAATTGCCTTTGTAGAAGGTGGTGAAATAAAAGTGGGCGATCCGGCGAAAAGACAAGCCGTGACCAACCCAACAAAAACGGTTTATTCTATTAAGCGTTTTATGGGTAACAAGTATTCTGAATCTAAAAATGAAGCAGAACGCGTACCGTATAAAGTGGTAAAAGGTGATAACGATACTCCAAGAGTGGATATCGATGGTCGACTATACACCCCTCAGGAATTATCAGCAATGATTCTTCAGAAAATGAAGAAAACAGCTGAGGATTATTTAGGCCAGGATGTAAGTGAGGCGGTAATTACCGTACCAGCTTACTTTAACGATGCACAGCGTCAGGCTACTAAAGAAGCCGGAGAAATTGCTGGTTTAAAGGTACAGAGAATTATCAATGAGCCTACAGCTGCGGCATTGGCTTATGGTATGGACAAGAAAGGAACAGATCAAAAAATCGTAGTTTTTGACTTTGGTGGTGGTACCCATGATGTTTCTATCCTTGAATTAGGGGATGGTGTATTTGAAGTATTATCTACCGATGGTGATACACACTTAGGTGGTGATGATGTTGATGAGCGTATTATCAACTGGTTAGCAGATGAGTTTAAGGCTGATGAAAATATGGATCTAACACAAGATCCGATGGCTTTACAACGTCTTAAGGAGGCTGCTGAGAAAGCTAAGATTGAGTTGTCTTCATCTGCGCAAACAGAGATCAATTTACCATATATAACAGCGACTGCTAGTGGTCCTAAGCACTTAGTTAGAACCTTAACACGTTCTAAGTTTGAGCAATTAATCGATGACTTGGTAAAACGTACGATCGAGCCTTGTGAGTCTGCGCTTAAAGCGGCAGGTCTTTCTAAGAGTGATATTGATGAGATTATTCTTGTTGGTGGTTCTACACGTATTCCTGCAGTTCAAGCCGCTGTTGAGAGTTTCTTTGGAAAAGCTCCAAGTAAGGGAGTAAATCCAGATGAGGTTGTTTCTCTTGGTGCTGGTATCCAGGGTGGAGTTTTAACGGGTGATGTTAAGGATGTACTTCTTTTAGATGTGACTCCTTTATCACTAGGTATTGAAACTATGGGTAATGTGATGACTAAATTGATCGACGCGAATACGACCATTCCAACTAAGAAGTCACAAGTGTTTTCTACAGCAGCTGATAATCAGCCTTCCGTAGAGATCCATGTACTACAGGGAGAGCGCCCTATGGCTGCTGACAACAAGACTATTGGTCGTTTCCATTTAGATGGTATTCCACCAGCTAGACGTGGTACACCACAGATTGAGGTAACCTTTGATATAGATGCTAATGGTATTATTAAAGTATCGGCAACAGATAAGGCTACTGGAAAGTCACAAGACATTAGAATTGAAGCTTCTTCAGGATTAACAGAGGAAGAAATCGAGAAAATGAAAGCTGAGGCTGAGGCTAATGCAGAAGCAGATGCTAAGGCTAAAGAAACTGCTGATAAATTAAATCAGGCAGACGCCATGATCTTCCAAACCGAGAAGCAATTAGAGGAGTTTGGTGATAAGTTATCTGATGATAAGAAGCAACCAATTGAAGCTGCTCTTGAAGAGTTGAAGAAAGCTTATGAGACTAAGGACCTAGCCGTTATTGATCCAGCATTAGAAAAGATCAATGAGGCCTGGAAAGTTGCCAGTGAGGAAATGTACAAAGCACAAGCTGAAGCACAACAAGGTGGTGCGCAGCCAGGACCAGATGCAAGTCAAAACGGTCAGGCCGATGAAAGCAGCAATGTGGAAGATGTAGATTTTGAAGAGGTGAAGTAATTTATCCCTATATAAATTGTAAAAGCCCAACTTTTAGTTGGGCTTTTTTTTATGGAATCCACTTTTCAATGCGGTACAATAGGTATTTTTGTCTAAGACCATGAAGAGTTTTCAAAGTTTCACAATCTATCAACCAAAAAGACTTGCCGTTAAGCTTAGTGCTAAAGGTGAGCAATATGTTTTAAAAGGGCATCCCTGGATTTTTTCTAATAGTATTCAAAAAATTAATAAACCTCCCGAAACAGGAGACTTGGCAGTGATTTTTAGAAAATCGGGTAATAAGTTTATCGGTATTGGACTCTACGATAAGGATTCTGATATTCGCATAAAAATGCTCTATAACGGTAGTGAGTCCAAACAGATAGATGCTGAATTTTTTAAAGATCAAGTTCAAAAAGCTTACAGTAAACGTCATCCCTTACTAGAAACAGACACCAATAGTTACCGACTGCTATTTGGTGAGAGTGATGGGTTTCCTGGGCTTATAGCTGATGTGTATGATAAAGTACTAGTAGTCAAATTCTATTCGGGAATTTGGTTTCCCTACTTTTCTGATTTTTTGGACAGTTTAATTGAGATTACTGAGTGTAAAACTGTTGTACTGCGCCTTAGTAGAAAACTTCAACAATCAGATCGGCACAATCTCAATGACGGTATGATTGTTTATGGTGAATTAGAGGATGAGATCGTCGTATTTAGAGAGCATGGGGTTAGATTTTCAGCCAATGTTATTAAAGGTCATAAAACAGGCTATTTTTTAGATCATCGAGATAATCGTAAAAGAGTGGGTGAGATGAGTAGGGGAAAAACCGTATTAGATGTATTCTCATATTCGGGAGGATTTTCAGTTCATGCGCTTGCCAATGGGGCAAAAGAGGTTAAAAGCATTGATATAAGTGCTCAGGCACTGGAAGTTGCTCAATTTAATGCAAGTTTAAATGCTCACGAAGGAAAACACCATACACTTGCTGGTGATGCATTTGAGATTTTAAATCAAATGATTGAACAAAAAATTAGTTATGATCTCGTAGTTATTGACCCCCCAAGCTTTGCCAAACAACAATCCGAGGTAAATCTTGCCAAGAAAAAGTATGCACAACTGGCCAAGTTAGGGGCGCAATTAACGAAAGCAAATGGAATTCTTGTCTTAGCATCGTGTTCATCACGTGTTAGTAAAGATGTGTTTGTTGAAACATCCTTAAACGCCATCTTGAAAACAGGAAGAACCTACAAGATTATTAAAACCACCACGCATGATGTGGACCATCCAATTGGATTTGCGGAAGCAGCGTATTTAAAATCGATTTATTTACAACTACCATAAGGGCATACTCATAATTTTTTATAGTTTTAACAAAATTCAGTTATGAAACCATCCCAAATTTTTATTCTTTTAATTTCGTTCTATTTAATAGTTTCCTGCAGCTCGAGTGATGATAGCAATCCAGATGAAGACTTTAATATGGTTGGAGTCTGGCAAGGAGTTGCCGTAGATTTTGATACTAGTGCTGTAGTTGAAATTGCCGGTGAGCAGATTCCAGTGATCTGTGATGGAGAAGGTTTTGACGTTAACTTCTTAATTACGTTTACAGATGGACCAAATGAGTACAGCGCCGATGGTACCTTTTCAGTTTTAAACGAGTGTACCTTGATTGGTGAACAAGTTCAAGAAGATTTGGAAGTATTTGGGGATGGCTCCTGGGTTTATGAAAATGGAAACCTCAGTATGACTGAGAATGGGGAGACCATAACTGTAGATGTGGAAATTATTTCTAATGATCGTATTATTTTGGAGTTTGAAGAAGAAATTGTTTTAGAAGAAGGCCCCATCTCAGCAAACGGAACGGTAGACATTGAAATTGAATTGTCCCGTTTATAAAACTCAATTATTAATAATATGTCCTCTAAGAATATGCTTACTTCTTTGTTACAAATAGAACACCCCATTATTCAGGCACCCATGTTTTTGGTGTCTAATACTGCGATGGTTAAAGCGGCTATGGAAGCTGGTATTGCCGGTTGCATTCCAGCTCTAAACTACCGAACCTTAGATGAACTAAGAAATGCTATTAGAGAACTAAAAATGTCTAAAACACCTAATGGGGCCTTTGGCTTTAACCTTATTGTCAATAAATCTAACATAAAATATAAAGGTCAATTGGCGGTATTATGTGAGGAAGGTTGCGACTTTATTATCACTTCCTTGGGAAGCCCGGAAGAAACAATTAAAGAGGCACATAAAGCAGGTATTAAGGTGTTTTGTGATGTTACCGATTTAAAGTTTGCCAAGAAGGTAGAAGGTTTAGGAGCCGATGCTGTGATTGCTGTTAACAATGAGGCAGGTGGGCATCGCGGAAATCTTGGTCCAGAAGAATTAATCAAACAATTAAAGTCGAACTGTAATATACCTGTGATTTCTGCGGGTGGAGTAGGATGCAAAGCAGATATAGATGAAATGTTGGGCTATGGTGCTGCTGGTGTGTCGGTAGGATCACCCTTTATAGCTTCTGTTGAAGCGGAGGTAACAGAAGAGTACAAGCAAGCTTGTGTGGATTATGGCGCAAATGATATTATAATGACAGAACGTATTTCTGGCACTCCATGTACAGTTATAAATACACCCTATGTCCAAAAAATTGGCACTAAGTCTCCATGGATTGAGCGGCTACTTAATAAAAATAGAAAGCTAAAGAAATGGGTTAAAATGATCCGGTTCTCAATAGGAATGAGGGCGACGGAAAAAGCAGCTAAAAAAGCCACTTACAAAACCGTTTGGGTTGCGGGTCCAAGTATTGAGCATACCAGGCAAATTCTTCCAGTAAAACAAATTATTGCCAATTTAACTACGGCAGCTTAACTGTTAGATTCAATTATTTAGAAGATATGAGTTTTAAGAGCGACTTTTTGATGTCGGGCCATTCTGATTTTAAAATCCCATAGCAACAGGTATTTCTGCGGTATCCATCCGTCATAAGAGTATCTTTTCTTAAAACACCTTCTAATTGGGCTCCCAATTTTTCAACAGCTCGTCGCGACCGAAGATTTCGCTCATCGATTCGAAATTCTACTTTTTCAAAATCCAAAGTCTCAAAAGCGTATTCAAGCATTAGGTACTTCATATGGGTGTTTAAACCAGAACCGTGAAATTGCCTACCAATCCATGTCCATCCTATGTGAAGGATTTTATGGTGCCAATTAATTAGACCAAATCGTGTAGACCCTGCATAGGATTGAAACTTCTTGTCGAAAATTAAATATGGAATCGTGGTCTTATGGTAGTACCCATCTACTGCTAGACTCACATAGTCTCTTAGTTTTTCAGGGCTTGATATATCGGAAGGAGAATAAAAAATTAGATTGTCTTGCTGTGAAATGTCAAGTAACTGTTCATAGTTGCTAAGATCCAACAGACTAAGTTTAACACGGTCGTTTTCTAAAATTGGAGAAATCATGCCAGGCTTTTAATAAATGATACATTAACCACATGAGGCCCTTTAAAGCGTTCGACATGCAGTCTTTGATTGAATAGTTCTTGAGCGCGAGCTAATTCGTTTGCTATTCGATCCTTATTTAAGTATTCATCTTCTGTTCCATAAACCAGTGACACTTTTGTATTGGTGTTCATATAATCAAAATCTGAAGCTTGCAGTTCTTTTGGTATACCACCTGAGTGCAGAACGAGGTGTTGACATTGAAGTTGTCGTTTCGCTAAATAACGCATGGCTACACTTACCCCTTGAGAATATCCCAGAACAATTAAGTTAGAGGATTGATTTAAGGATTCGGCCTCAAATACCGCATCGAAGTAATTGATGATGGTCTCCATACCCATATTTGTATTATCTCTTGTGAGCCAGTTGGCACCCACATGCATTTTTGGCTGTTGGTAATATTTACTTGGGGCCTGGGGCGCTACAATGTAGTTTTTACTAGGGTCCAATTCCTTGAAGTATTTTAAAAAATACCGACTTAGATACCCCATACCATGACACACAAACCAAATATTTTCCGTTGAATCGGTTAGCTGGTTGAGGGTTGAATAAGTGTTTTTTGCCGTGAAGTGTATTTCTTTTTCTTCCAAATGGGTATTCATAGGACTTTAAGTATTTTTGCTAGGCTAAAAAGAAAGAGCCTAATGCAAATATCGAAAAAAGAATTACTGGCTAAAGCTAATGCTATTTCCAAAGACACTTTATTGGAAACTTTAGGTATTGAAATGATAGATTTTGGTGATGATTTTGTTATTGCTAGAATGCCTGTAACTCCCAAAGTACATCAGCCTGATGGGCTCCTTCACGGCGGAGCAACAGCAGCCTTAGCCGAGAGTGCTGGTTCGTTTGCTTCTCATGTGTTTATAGATACCGATAAGTTCTTTGTAAGAGGTATTGAAATTATAGCAAACCACCTAAAAGCAGTTAAAAATGGATTTGTATATGCCAAGGCTACTTTTCTTCACAAAGGACGTACAACTCAATTATTAGATATTCGGGTTACTGATGATGATGATAATTTAATTTCAATATGTAGATTATCAACAGTATCACTCCCAAAGACGCCGTAGCTTGATGAAATACGACTCACTTATAGATGAGGTAAATAATCATTACGATCGAGATCTGCCGATGGTCGTGTTTAGTTATCCAAATAACCCAGAGATACATGTCTGGCTACAGGATAATGATAACCTGTATGAATCTCGGGGATTTAAGGAGGAAGGATTTGTATTCGCTCCATTTAATTTAGAATCTCCGTCTGTTGTACTACCAAAGGATAAAGCTCGAATTTTAACAGCAGAAGGTTCAACGTCTATTGATGAATCTTTTCAAGTACAAAAATCTAATGATGAGAGTGACGCTGGCGTATATCAAAACCTTATTAAGAAAGCTATAGAAGCTATTCAGGCATCGGATCTTTCTAAGGTTGTATTGTCAAGAGCCATTCATATCGACAAACCAGATGTTTCTCCTGTTTTACTTTTTGATCGGTTGTTTCATAAATATCACAACGCTTTTACTTATTTATGGTACCATCCTAAAGTGGGGCTTTGGCTTGGAGCTACTCCTGAAAAATTATTGAGTTTAAAGCGCAATCAATTAAAAACGGTGGCTTTAGCAGGGACACTACCAATTGATTCCGATCAAGATTGGTCTTCAAAGGAAATTCAAGAGCAACAACTGGTGACTGATTTTATAGTCTCAGAATTGGAACCTATTGCATCTAAGGTGAGTTATGACCAACCTGGGACATCTTTTGCGGGTAAGTTAAAACATCTCAAAACAGAGATTACCGCTAGTTTAAGGACTGAACACTGTTCCTTGTCGGAAGTGATATATAAATTGCATCCAACACCTGCTGTTTGTGGCTTCCCTAAGGATTTGGCAAGAAAATTCATTCATGATAATGAATCCTATGATAGAGGTTTTTATACGGGTTTTCTTGGAGTAATCAACGAAACAACTTCCACTTCAAGAAGTACTCAAAAACGCAATACAGAAAACAAGGTGTTTCGATCAGTTGTTAAAAGCTCTGAATTATATGTGAATCTTCGCTGTATGGAAATTGAGAAAGAGGGCAGTATCGTATATGTAGGCGGAGGAATTGTTTCAGGATCTGAACCTTTACAAGAGTGGTTGGAGACGGTAGAAAAGTCAGGCACGATGATGAGTATTCTTTAGGGCAATCCTTATGGTATTCGTATCTTTGTTTTCTAGATGCAATATTCTAATATCCCCTTAGCCCAGATGGTGGTGGCCTATTGTGAGGCCAATAAAATACAACACATAGTTATTTCTCCTGGAAGTAGAAATGCACCACTAACAATTGGTTTTACTTTTAACCCAAGCTTTAAATGCTATAGTATAGTAGATGAGCGATGCGCTGCTTTCTTTGCGTTAGGTATAGCTCAACAATTACAAGAGCCTGTAGCTCTTCTATGTACCTCTGGTAGTGCTCTCTTAAACTATTACCCAGCTATCTCTGAGGCCTTTTTTAGTGATATTCCATTAGTAGTATTGTCGGCCGATAGGCCAGAAGACCGCATTGGTATAGGAGATGGGCAAACTATTTATCAAGAAAATGTATATGGTAAGCATGTAGTTGCAGCGGCTAATTTGAAGTCCGGGATCGATAGTGGTCTATTAGAACACAATGCACGCGAAATTGAAAGAACGCTAAGTACATGTTTAAAATCTAATGGTCCCGTCCATATCAATGTGCCGTTTAACGAGCCTCTATACGGAAGAACGGATAAATTGCTAGTTCCGTTACCTAAAGCTCTTACACAAGAGCAACATTCTAAATTGGATTCTGAACAGGAGAGGCGGTTTAACGAGCTATGGAAAACTAGTAAAAAGAAAATGTTACTGGTTGGAGTTCTAAATCCCAATGAATTGGATCAAGAAGTAATTGATTTTTTAGCCCAAGATGATGGTTTGATGGTTTTTACTGAAACGACATCTAATTTGGTTAATGATGAGTTTTTTCCATCCATTGATAAGATCATTGCGCCATTGAACGAATCAGGATTTAAAGACTTACAGCCAGATCTTCTAGTAACTATGGGTGGACTGGTGGTATCAAAGAAAATAAAGGCCTTTCTAAGAGACTTTCCTGCCAAAGAGCATTGGCATATAGGCACAAATAGAGCCAATGATACCTTCTTTTATTTAACTGAGCATGTTACAGCGTCACCAAATGCCTGGTTTAAAAAGATAAAAACCAATCTTCAAAGTACTGATAACAGCACTTATAGAACCAGTTGGAAAAAAATCGCTAATCATCGAGATATGTTGCACAATGACTATATGAAGGAGATTCCATTTTCAGATCTTTTGGTTTTTCATATGCTTTTACAACAGTTGCCTAAAGACCTGTTAATACAAATGGGGAACAGTTCTACCATACGTTATGCACAGTTATTTCGTTGGAATCATAATTCAAGTATGTTTTGCAATAGAGGTACAAGTGGTATTGATGGTAGTACGAGTACAGCGATTGGAGCAGCAGTAGTTTCAAGAAGAGCCACCCTTTTTGTAACAGGTGATTTGAGTTTCTTTTATGATAGCAATGCACTATGGAACAATTACATCCCCAACAATTTTAAAATTCTTTTAATAAATAATAGTGGAGGTGGAATCTTCCGCATACTTCCAGGTCATAAAAACACTGATAATTTTGATACGTATTTTGAAACTAAACACCATCTAAATGCACAACATCTATGCAAAATGTTTGGGTTTCAATATTTGTCAGCGTCTAATGAAGCTGACTTAAATAATCAATTAAAGACCTTTTTCCGTATTGAAGATACCCCTGTGCTGTTAGAAGTGTCTACACCCTCTCAACTAAACGATGAAGTTCTATTGAATTATTTCGAATTTATTAAATGATTATAAAATCGCATAAATAAGTACCTTTAAAGACTGTAACCTTAATGAAAATTAGAAATGAATAAACGGGACGAACTTATAGTCAAGTACGTTAAAGATTTAAAAGATAAATTTGACATAGATGCTGATACTGAGTTGCTTAAAAAAGTAACAATTGGATTAGGACCATCTATTTACAACCTCGATTCGTCTACGGTTTCAAGTTCAGATGCCAAGGAAATAGAAACTGTTAGATCCAAATATTTAATTGGAAAATTGGGTCTAGAAGATACCGAAGCACTGGATCAAGGTATTAGTGATGTTTTGGAACGTTATGGTCGAACAAACAGAACTAAATATAGAGCTGTGGTGTATTATCTGCTAGTGAAGCATTTTGGTAAAGAGAGTATTTATCGTTAAAGAAATTTCTTAAATGCGTTAATATTAATTAACGCTTTTTTTACGAGTCTTAATTATATAGATACCTTTACACCATGTTAGACTTAGGAGTATATAAGAAGCTTAAAATATTAAGAGATACCGATCCTGGATTATTTTTAGGGGATGAAGACGGCAATGAAGTGTTACTTCCAAATAGGTATGCCCCACAGTTGTTTGATATTGGTGACGAAATTGAGGTGTTTGTTTATTTAGATAATGAGGAGCGTATTATTGCAACCACCGATAAACCTTACATTGAGCGCGGTGGCTTTGCGCTTCTGCGTTGTAACGAAGTTAGTAAGCATGGTGCTTTTTTAGACTGGGGTTTGGTAAAAGAATTATTTTGCCCGTTTAAAGAACAAGTCTTTAAAATGAAACCTGGAGGCTGGTATCTGGTACATTGTTATTTAGATGAACGCACTAATAGATTAGCGGCATCAAGCAGAACTAATAAGTTTTTAGACAACTCAAATTTAACAGTCGATAAATTTGATGAAGTAAATGTTATTATTTCACACCCTTCAGATTTAGGCATGAATGTGATTGTAAACAACAAGCATCGAGGCTTTATTTATCAAAAGGACATTTATTCAGAATTAAATGTTGGTGACCGTCTAAAAGGTGTAGTTAAGAAAGTGAGATCTGATAATAAACTTGACATTGTACTTGGCCAAATTGGTTACAAAAGTATCGAGCCTAATGCTCAAAAAATATTAGATGCTCTTCAAGATAATGATGGACATCTAGCTCTTCATGACAAATCTGACCCTGAAGCCATTAAGGATACTTTAGAGATGAGTAAAAAGAGCTTTAAAAAAGCGATTGGGACCTTGTACAAAGCACGCCAAATTCGTATAGAACCTGATGGTATTTACCTGGTTTAGACAATTATATCGTATGCGATTCAGTTAACAGAATCAATTAATCCTTTATTTACTATTAAAACATAATTGAAGAATTGATTATAAGGTCAATCCTCTTATTGATGATGTCATATGGTAGTCTAATTTCTGTAATGCCATGATCCAATATTATAGATCGTAACATAGGATGATATTCCAATTTTGGGTAGAATTTAAACCCATAAATCATTGTTTATTATTCCTTACTTTTGCATTCAAAATATTGAGAAATATGAAAGATATTCCATGGCAAATTGCCAAATCCTATGAAGATATCACCTATAAGAAATACAATGGGGTTGCAAGGATTGCTTTCAACAGGCCTAACATAAGAAACGCATTTCGTCCTAAGACAACTTCTGAATTATACGATGCCTTTTACGATGCTAATGAAGATGTGAATATTGGGGTAGTACTTTTGAGTGCTGAAGGACCTTCAACTAAGGATGGTGTATGGAGCTTCTGTTCTGGTGGTGATCAATCTGCTCGAGGACATCAAGGTTACGTTGGCGAAGATGGCTATCACAGACTCAATATTTTAGAAGTACAACGACTAATTCGGTTTATGCCTAAAGCGGTTATTGCCGTTGTACCTGGATGGGCAGTTGGCGGAGGACATAGTCTTCATGTGGTATGTGACTTAACTCTCGCTAGTAAAGAACATGCTATTTTTAAACAGACGGATGCGGATGTTACAAGTTTTGATGGAGGATATGGTTCTGCTTACCTGGCAAAAATGGTTGGGCAGAAGAAAGCCAGGGAAATCTTCTTCTTAGGAAAGAATTACTCTGCGCAAGAGGCTTTTGAAATGGGTATGGTTAATAAGGTGGTTCCTCATGATGAGCTTGAATCTGAAGCCTATAAATGGGCTCAGGAAATATTAGCCAAATCACCAACTTCAATTAAAATGTTGAAATTTGCCATGAACCTTACAGATGATGGTATGGTTGGACAACAGGTTTTTGCTGGAGAAGCTACCAGATTGGCATATATGACCGATGAGGCAAAGGAGGGTAGAGATGCCTTTCTTGAAAAAAGAAAACCTAATTTTGAGAAAAAGTGGATCCCCTAAATCAATCGTTACTTTATGAGTAAATTAAAACCATGGATTTCGGCCATGCGATTAAGAACACTGCCATTATCTGTTTCTGGTGTTGTGATTGGAACCTGTATGGCTTATTACAACGGAGCGTTTAACTGGGGGGTTTTTATCCTGGCTCTAATGGTTACTACAGCGCTTCAAATTCTTTCAAACCTTGCTAATGACTATGGTGATGGGGTCAAGGGGACTGACAATAATGAGCGACTTGGTCCAAAAAGAGCTATCCAAAGTGGAGCAATTTCACCACAGGACATGCTGGAAGCTATTAAAATGAATATTCTAATTATCATTTTCTTGGTTCTTGCTTTATTATTTTTTGCATTTGGTTTTACCAATTTCTTCTATGTATTGCTATTTGTAGCTCTGGGAGGATTCTCTGTTTATGCGGCAATAACCTATACTATGGGTGATTCTCCATACGGATACAAGGCCTTAGGTGATGTTTTTGTCTTTATATTTTTTGGTCTATTAAGTGTTTTAGGAACCTACTTTTTAAATGTCAAGCAATTAGATCATGTGGTCTTGTTACCGGCCATATCTCTTGGAATGTTGAGTATGGCAGTACTTAATCTCAATAATATGAGAGATATTGATTCTGATGAGAAATCAGGTAAAATAACGGTGGCTGTAAAATTGGGTTTAAAAAAGGCTAAGCAATATCATTATATCCTGGTTTTCGGAGCGATGCTCTTAACCGCTCTATTCTTTGTCCTTTATTATGTTTCTAGTTATAATGCTCTGGTATTTATTTCCTATATACCCTTATTGATTCATCTTAGAATTATTTCTAAAACTGACAATCCAGAGGCGTTTGATAAGCAGTTAAAAGTACTGGCTTTGTCCACTTTTTTATTCTCACTTCTTTTAGGGGTTGGGTATATTTTATTTTAGCTTACCTTAGGTTTGATGGATACTCAATTTGAACAGTCCTATCATAATCTTGAGGCAAAACACTTTTGGTTTCGCAGCAGGCGTGAACTTGTTTGTAATATTCTTAATAAGAATTCTAAATCAATAAGTATACTAGACGTTGGATGCTCTACAGGGATACTATTGGAAGATCTTCATAAGAATGGATTTGATCAAAATCAACTTTTTGGCATCGATATTAGTGAAAAAGCTGTTTCACAAGCCAATTCGCGCGGACTTAAAAATGTAAGTGTTGGAGATGCCCAGGATTTTAGGTTTGAGCATTCGTTTGATGTCATCATAGCTTCAGACTGTTTAGAGCATTTGTCAAATGATGTTAAAGCAATTGAAACCTGGTTATCACATCTTAAGCCAGAAGGGAAGTTAATTATTTTTGTTCCGGCCTTTATGAGTCTTTGGAGTGATCACGATGTGGTAAATAATCATAAGAGACGCTATACAAAGAGAGAGTTAATTAGCTTATTTAGATATAAAAACGTAACTATATTAAAATCAGGTTATTGGAATGTATTTTTGTTTCCTTTAATATGGTTGTACAGGCAATTTAATAAAGTGAGTTCGTCAGAAACTAAAAAAGCAAAGGGTGACTTAGAAAGTCTTTCAGTTTTCAACCCTATCATGTATCGAATATTGAAAGCGGAACAACCCTTATTTGGAAAAATTTCATTTCCTTTTGGTGTTAGTACCTATTGTATTGTTGAGAAAAACAATGCCTAACGCACCTGCATATTTTTTACCATGGTATGAATGAGCTTTGGTGATAACCGACTGACTAGCACACCAATCTTTTCAAAACCACCAATGTAAACTTCAAACTTACCCTTTCTTATAGCCCGTGCCATTTTTTTAGCGAATAGCTCAGGTGACATCCCTTGTTCTGTTTTTTTATCTTGATGTCCTTGCAACGAACCATCTTCTGTTAATGCATTTCGAGCGATATTGGTATTTACAAAACCAGGGCCAACTAAGGTAACTTTCACGTTATCTCGATAATGCTCTAATCTCAACGCGTTAAAGAAACCATGCAAGGCATGCTTAGCACCACAATAAGAGGATCTGAATGGGGAACTGAATTTGCCCATCAAACTAGTTACTACTACAAAATGCCCATATTTGTTTTGTATAAAATGTGGCAATAAAGCCTTACTTAAGGCCACATTACTTAGGTAATCGATTTCCATTAATTGTTTGTCAACCTCTATATCCGTATCAATAAGGGCTGACCTTTGGCTTATACCGCCATTTAAAATCATAATGTCTACTGACCCAAACATATCAGTTGCTTGTTTAACAAGACCCGGAAATAAATTATAGTCTTTTAAATCGAATGCAAGTACTGCCACTCGCTCAGGATTGTTACATTCCAATCGAACCTCATTTAGAACTTCTTCACGCCTGGCCGATAATATTAGCTTGCAATCATACCGTGATAAAAAGACAGCCAATGCTTTCCCAATACCGCTAGAAGCCCCAGTGACCCAAATGGTTTTATTATTATAAAATGCCATTACCTTGTGGATTTTGGCTTGTTGTTTAACCACTCACGTCTTAGGTCATTACTTATTTTACCACTGCCATCATGCTTCCATCCAGGTGGTTTGAATAAGTAATTAAGACGATCTTTAAAGGATTTATGTCCAGTAAATGCATCTTTGAACATATATAGCCACTCTAAAAATGCAATCTTAATAGGGTTAAACGTGTTAATGTTCTTTACTAAACCATAGGTGACTTTTTCATTTTTAAGTTCAGGTTGAAAGGTTCCAAACATTTTATCCCAAATAATTAGAATACCAGCGTGATTACGATCCAGATAGATTGGGTTGCTGCCGTGATGTACTCTATGATGTGAAGGTGTATTAAATATGGCTTCAAACCATTTAGGCATTTGGTCTATGGTTTCTGTATGAATCCAGAATTGGTATAATAAACTAATGGACATTTGAAGTAATATCATTGCTGGGTGAAATCCTAAAAGAGGTAACCACAACCAGAATATAAACGTGTAAAAACCTCCCGACCAGGTTTGTCTTAAAGCTGTACTGAGATTGTATTTTTGAGAAGAGTGGTGAACCACATGAGATGCCCAAAATAGGCGACATTCATGAGATATCCTATGAAACCAATAATAGGAAAAGTCATCTGCAAAAAATATTAGGACAAAACTCCACCAGGTGACAGGAATGGTAAAAATCCTGAATTTATAAACCCATGTCAATGCCAAAAGAACTAATGCTTTACTTAAAAAACCAATAAATACATTTCCCAGTCCCATAGCTATACTCGAGAAAGCATCCTTGGGTTCATAGGTTTTGATGTTCTGTTTTAGAGTCACATATAATTCTAGCAACATGGCCAGAATAAAAAATGGGATAGCGAATAAGATAATGTTAGGGAAATCGGGCATTTGAGACGCTTAATTGCAGGACAAAATACAAAATTTATAGCTATTTTTGCAGCTTCATATGATCGCCAGATTTAGACCATATACCCTAAATTTTAAAAGAGCTAGCGGAACCTCTAGAGGAGTACTTCACACGAAAGACACCTACCTTATTGAAATTGAATCTAATGGCCAATTTGGTTATGGTGAAGCTGCACTTTTTAAAGGACTTTCTGTTGATGATGTTCCTGAATATGAAAGCATGTTACAATGGGCCTGCGACCACATTGATGAGGACCCTGGTTTACTTTTGAAACAACTGGTTAAGTTTCCAAGTATTCAATTTGGTCTGGAGACAGCATTAAGGTCACTTTCACAGGACAATCCTTTTGTATTGTACCCCTCTGATTTTACAAGTTCATCAGATGCCATTCCTATTAATGGATTGGTCTGGATGGGTGATTTTAATTTCATGAGATGTCAGATTAAGGAGAAAATTGAACAGGGATTTACTTGTGTTAAAATGAAAATTGGCGCCATTGATTTTAATCAGGAGTTGAAGCTTATAGCGGATATTAGAAACGAATTTTCATCAACTGATATGGAACTAAGGGTTGACGCTAATGGAGCCTTTGGTCCTAAAGAGGCTTTAGAAAAATTAAAAAGGCTGTCAGAATTTGATATACATTCTATCGAACAACCTATTAAACCGCGTCAATGGGAGTCAATGGCGGAGCTTTGTCAACAGTCTCCATTACCGATTGCATTAGATGAGGAGTTGATTGGTGTCTTTAAAGAGAAGGAAAAGGAGAGATTGCTATCAGCCATAAATCCTCAATATATTATATTAAAACCAGCTTTAGTAGGCGGATTTAGCGGGAGTGAAAATTGGATATCGACAGCGGAAGACAAAGGAATAAAATGGTGGATTACAAGTGCCTTAGAAAGCAATTTGGGTCTTAATGCTATAGCACAATGGACCTACAGCCTCAATACAAAGGTGACGCAAGGACTAGGAACAGGAGGTTTGTTTACTAACAATATTAAATCCCCATTATTAGTTAAAAATGGTAATTTACACTACCAGTCTCACATGGACTGGAAATTCAAATTTTAAATATGAACTATATACAACAAGCCTATAAGTTTAATCATGATTGGTGGAGGTACCTTATTGGGTTAGCTCTAGTCCTAGTTGGTATTGGTGTTTTTTCCATGCCACATGTATTAGCTATAGGTATGAAGCAGATTAATGGTACGGTAGATGCTTCCAAGCTTGAGGATATCAATTACTTAATGACTTTATTTGATCCAAATTTGAATCTTGTCTTTCTCTTGTTGCCATTTACTGGAGGGCTAATATTCTTGTTTTTGGCTGTTAAATTGTTGCATGCTCAAACTTTTAAATCCTTAACCACCTCAAGATCTAAGATAGATTGGAAGCGTGTTTTTACCATATTTTTTGTTTGGGGAATCTTTACATCGGCAACGGTTGGGATAGACTATTTCACAAATCCTGAAAACTACGCCTGGAACTTTGATTTAGTACCCTTTTTAATATTGGCAGCCATTGCAATTTTATTAGTACCCTTGCAAACGTCTTGTGAGGAATACTTATTTAGAGGTTATCTCATGCAGGGAATAGGTATTCATGCCGGCAACCGTTGGGTACCTCTTGTTATTACGTCAGTTATATTTGGATTATTACACATTGCAAATCCAGAGGTGGATAAATTAGGGTATGTAATTTTAATCTATTACATAGGCACAGGTTTATTCTTAGGCATCATGACCTTGATGGATGAAGGGTTGGAATTGGCTATTGGGTTCCATGCCGCTAATAACCTTTTTACAGCACTGCTTGTAACAGCTGATTGGACTGCTTTTCAAACCAATTCGATTCTAAAAGATTTATCAGATCCAACGCAAGCAACTGTTGCCAGCATTTTTGTTCCTGTCTTTGTGTTATTCCCAATTATGCTTCTTATCTTATCAAAGGTTTACAAATGGTCTGACTGGAAAGAAAAATTATTTGGTAAAATAACGCCACCACCAAAAGAGGATTATAAAATTCTGGAATGATATGACTCCAACATTTGACAAAGTACACAATAGATTTAAGTTTAATGGACTTCACTTCAGTCATGAAGAATTAAAAGAAGTTAGCTATAGTCTGATCAAAGAAGGGGAACCTTATGAGCAGGTTACAGGCGACTTTTTAATAGATTGGCTCAATGATAAAGACCATATTTACGTAAGAACCTCCGGTTCTACAGGTCAGCCTAAGAGCATTCGTCTAATGAAACAAGCTATGGTTAATTCAGCCATTGCTACTGGAGATTTCTTTGGTTTGAATCCCGGTGATAAAGCTATTGATTGTTTGCCAAGTCATTTTATTGCAGGTAAAATGATGTTAGTTCGTGCCTTAATTTTAGGCTTAGAAATTGATTGTATAGAACCTTCATCTAATCCTGTATTTGATTACGACAAAAAGTATCAGTTTTGTGCTATGATTCCTTTGCAGCTTAAAAATACATTGGAACGAACAGGAAATATTGAGACTATGATTGTTGGAGGTTCAAAGGTGACTAAACCTTTAAGAGACAAGATTGCCTTGCGACCAAATTTGTTCTATGAAACGTATGGCATGACTGAAACTATTACTCATGTGGCAGTTAGACGTTTAGAATCTAAGGATCATGCCGCAGAATCGAGTTTTCACGCCTTACCAAATGTTAACTTCTCTCAAGATGACCGTGATTGCTTAATCATAGAAGCTCCAAATGTATTAGATGAGCATCTAGTTACTAATGATATTGTAGAGCTTGAAGACGCTTTTACTTTTGTTTGGAAAGGAAGGTATGACAATGTTATAAATTCTACTGGGGTGAAGTTATTTCCAGAACAGATTGAAGATAAGCTTCAACCCTTGATCAACACACGCTATATTGTCGCAGGAATTGATGATGAAGCCCTGGGAGAAAAATTAGTATTAGTTGTGGAAGGTGAAAATATTGATACGAACGATTTACTAACGAAGATAAGTAGCGATAAATCCTTTAGCAAGTTCGAAGTGCCAAAAGAAATTATTGGAGTAACTGAATTTGTTGAAACTGTTAATGGAAAGATACAACGAGCAAAAACGCTAGAAGCTGCTCTCATAAAATAGAATGAACAATTTATTGGATAACAAAAAAAACCGAAGCTATTAACTTCGGCTTTTTATATATGATATAAAATATTCTAACCTTCTGATAGTTCTTTCATTTCTTCCTCAATCATTTCATAGAACTCATCAATTTTTGGAAGTACAACAATGCGTGTTCTTCTATTGGTTGCTCTATTTTCTGCAGTATCATTTGGTACTAAAGGTTGGAATTCACCACGACCAGCCGCAATTAATTTGGAAGATTGAACCCCTAATTCTTCAAGGACCCTTACAACAGAGGTAGCGCGCTTCACACTTAAATCCCAGTTATCAATAAGTGGGTCTTTTTTATAAGGAACATTATCAGTGTGCGACTCAACCATACATTCAAAGTTTGGCTTACCGTTTACAACTGTTGCTACTTTTCCAAGTACTTCTTTTGCTCTTTCAGAAACGGTATAACTACCTGTTTTAAACAATAATTTGTCAGCAATGGAAATAAATACCACACCTTTTTCTACATTGACCTCAATATCAGGATCGTTGATACCAACTTCCTTTTTCAAACTTGTTACTAGGGCAAGAGTTACACTATCTTTTTTAGTTAAAGCATCCTGAAGTCTTGAAATCTTCATGTCTTTTTCCTTAATGCTTTCTAAAGTTTTTTCAACATTACTTGCTCCTTTAGCTGATAAAATTTGAAGGTTGTCATTCGCCTTTCTTAAATCTGCTACTTGCTCTCTCAATCCTTCAAGACGTGCTTGAGCAGCTGCCTCGTCAGCCAAACACTTGTTTAATTTAACAGTTGCACTATTTAATAGGTCCTCAGTCTCTTTCTGCTTAGCTTCAAGAGCCGCGTACTCTTTTTTAGAAACACAAGAAGCTAAAGTAAAAGCGGCACATACCCCTAGTAAAATTAGTTTTTTCATAATTGATTTTAATTTTTAGTTGTCAGTAAATCTGAATTCCAAAAATATTGAAAATTAGCCTGATGCAACAGGTATTAACGATTTTTTTGAAAGAATTATAATTCCTTTAGAACTTTAATTCTTAAAACAAAATATAGCCAAACAGCGGAGGTAATCTTAAAATAGCTGCCTTGTTTGTTTTTAGTGTAAGTTCTTTTTGACTGTATTTTAGAAAAGTTCTTATAGAACGACAAGTGTGCTTTAATAATGGCTAAAAAATGTCTTGGTTGTAGGTGCACCAAAAAGCGAACACCTGCAATACCATCCAAAAGTAATCGCATAAATATTAATTTTGAAGGCGACGGGGTATTTTTAAGAAGGGCATATAAGCTGTTTCTAAAATTCAAAAAGGTCTTTTGGGGATTAGAATTTTTTAATGTTGAACCACCAACATGATAAATCTTAGACTTACCATTGTATTTTACAGTATATCCGGTATTAAAGGCTCTCCAACAAAGATCAATTTCTTCAATGTGTGCAAAGAATTCGGCATCAAATCCTTTGAGGTTTGTAAACACCGTTTTTTTAATAAATAAACAAGCGCCTGAAGCCCAAAAAATTTCGCGTTCATCATCATATTGACCATTGTCTTGTTCGATAGCATTAAAAAGGCGACCTCGGCAAAAAGGGTAGCCATATTTATCTACAAATCCACCAGCGGCCCCAGCATATTCGAAGCTTTCTGGATTCTTATAATCAAGTATCTTCGGTTGCATGATGGCACAGGTATGGTCCCTGTTGAAACTATCGATTATTGGGTCTAGCCAGTCATTGGTTACTTCTACATCGTTATTTAAGCAACAAATTATGGGCTCTGAAATTTGCCCTATCCCCTTATTATATCCTCCTGCATAGCCATAGTTATCATCAAGAATTATTGTTTTTACCTGAGGGTAGTTGGCTTCAATAAAAGGTATGGATTCATCTGAAGAAGCATTGTCTATAATGTATACAGTAGCATCACCTGAGTATTTGGTAACGCTGGGTAAAAATTGTTCTAATAAGTGTTTTCCATTCCAATTAATAATGGCAATGGCGATATCGTTGCTTGAGTAATTAGTCATTAACAGTAACTTGGAAGGTCTTTTAAAAAGTTATAGCTGCCTTGCTCATAATCCATCTGGCAATAATAATGGTTAATTCCATTTGTGACCATAAGATAGTTAGCATTTAACACCAAATTATAACGCGCAATTTGATCAAACGTGCTTTGGTCAATTGTTATTTGTGGGGCTTTGCATTCCACCATAATTTCAACTTCACCTTTAGTATTATAAACCACAATATCATATCGCTTCTTCAGATCGTTAATTTTCAAAAGTTTCTCAACATTGATTAATGATTTCGGATACTTTTTAACTGAAATCAAGTAATGAATGCAATGCTGTCTTACCCATTCCTCAGGTTGTAAAACCACAAACTTTTTTCTGATGACGTCAAATATCGAAATGTTATTTTCTGTACTTTTGAAACGGTAGGGAAACTTTGGAAAATTTAGTTCTTGCACTATTTAGAAACTCTGAAGCGCCAAAAGTAATCTACCTTTGGGGAACTTCCAATTAACTGCGATTTTAATAATTTGATTCTTACGTAAATATAGTTTTGTCTTGGATGAAGTAAAAGCACTGGTGACCGATATTAAAAGCGGACGATTAAAGCCAATATATTTTTTAATGGGTGAGGAGCCTTATTATATTGATAAGATTTCAGATTTTATTGAGACAACAGTGCTGCAGGAACATGAACGTGAGTTTAATCAAATGGTGCTCTATGGAAAGGATGTAACCATAGATGACATAACTTCTAACGCTAAACGTTTTCCTATGATGGCGGACTATCAAGTAGTTATTGTTAAAGAAGCCCAGGAATTAAGTCGTAGTATCGATAAATTGACGGCCTATGCAGAGCAGCCTCAACCTTCAACAATTTTGGTGGTCAACTATAAATATAAAAAGATTGATAAGCGGAAGAAACTCTATCAGGCCATCAATAAAAGTGGAGTTGTATTCGAAAGTAAAAAGCTCTATGACAACAAAGTACCAGAATGGATACGACGTGTCTTAGCGGGCCAGGGTTATACAATTACTCCAAAGGCTGCCGAGATGTTAGTTGAATATTTGGGTACAGATCTCAGTAAGATATCCAATGAGCTTAATAAATTAAAAATCCTTTTACCAGAAGGCACCCAGATTAAACCAGATCATATTGAGGAGAACATTGGTATAAGCAAGGATTTTAACAACTTCGAATTACGCAAGGCGGTAGGGATGCGTAATAGTTTTAAAGCACACCAAATAGCGCATTATTTTGCTGAAAATCCAAAGGATAATCCAATTGTGGTTACCATTTCACTATTGCATGGCTTCTTTTCACAATTGCTACATCTCCATGGTCTTCATGATAAATCCCCAAGAGCTGTAGCCTCGGCACTGCGCATCAATCCCTACTTTGTAAATGAGTATATCTCAGCTTCACGAAATTACCCAATGAAGAAAGTGAGTATGGTCATAAGCTTATTGCATGAGTACGATGTTAAGAGTAAGGGGGTTGGGGCTAAAAGTGTTCCTCAGGATCAGTTATTAAAAGAGCTGCTGGTTCGTATAATCAACTAATTCTATTTGTGTTATGAAACTCCTATCCAAAGAGCAAGTATATGAAGGTGATCGTCTAACAACAGAACGCCAGGGGATTTTATCTTCAGATTTAATGGAACGTGCCGGCATACAAATATTCAATTGGATCCATGATCGCATGCAGGGGGCGCAGGTTCCAATTCATATTTTTTGCGGAATTGGTAATAATGGTGGTGATGGTTTGGTAATCGCAAGGCATCTTATTACCCATGGTTACGAGGTAAATACCTATATCGTTAATTACAGTGAAAAACGTTCTAAGGACTTTTTGGTGAATTACGATCGCATTAAGGGAGTAACCAAGGAATGGCCAATAGTTTTAAATGAAGAATTTACCAAACCAGAAATCGCACCTCAAGATATTATTATTGATGCTGTTTTTGGAATAGGAATTAATCGTCCACCCGCGGATTGGGTTTTGGACTTATTTCGTCACTTAGAATCTACAAAGGCATTTACACTCTCTGTTGATATTCCGTCTGGCTTATATACAGATCGTGCCCTCGAAGATGCAAGTCACGCCATAAGAGCTAACTATACGCTGAGCTTCCAGACACCAAAATTAGTGTTCTTTCTAAAAGATACCTATTCATATACCGTCCAATGGGAAGTATTGGATATTGGTATTGATAGACAGTATTTGGGTAATGTAGAAACAAAGGATGAACTCATTGGAAAAAATGAAGTTGTAGTTAAGTACCAGCCTCGCGACAAATATGCCCATAAAGGAGATTATGGACATGCTTTAATGATTGGGGGAAGTTATGGTAAGATGGGAGCTATTACTTTAGCTTCAAGGGCTAGTTTACAGGCAGGTGCAGGGTTGGTTACGTCTTACATTCCTCAATGCGGCTATAATATTTTGCAAAACTCTTTGCCGGAAGCCATGGTGGAAACGGATCCACATACCAATAGGATTACTGAAATTAAATCCTCCATAAATTTTGATGTTGTTGGTATAGGTATGGGTATGGGGACCCATGCAGAAACTGTTGGAGCCTTGCGTACCTTTTTAGAACAGAACAAAGCGCCAATGGTTATGGATGCTGATGCAGTTAATATGCTTAGTAAGAATCAGAGCATGATAGATTTGGTTCCTAAAAATTCTATTTTAACTCCTCATAGAGGTGAATTAAGGAGGTTAATAGGTGAATGGTCGGATGATTTTGAGATGCTTGAACGTGTGACGCAATTCTCAAATAAGTACAGTCTGATTGTTGTCATAAAAGGGGCTCATACCATTACGGTATTTGAGGACAAGCGTTATATTAATACTACTGGTAATCCGGGTATGGCAACAGCGGGCAGTGGTGATGTCCTTTCAGGGGTTATCACTGGATTGATGGGGCAAAATTACAGCGCTATTGATGCGGCTATTATGGGAGTCTATTTACATGGTAAATCAGGTGATTTAGCTGTAGAAAAAACAGGGTACCAAAGTCTAATAGCTGGTGACCTCATATACCATCTAGGGGCAAGTTTTTTAAGTTTATTTGAACAGGATGTGCCACCACCTCCTGAGGAAGAATCATAAAAAAAGCCTTCATTCGAAGGCTTTTTAATTACATGTTTAATTCATCTAGCATTTCCACCAGTTTGGGGTTGGATGGTCTAGGTGCATCTGCACTAACAATATTTCCATCAGGATCAATAAGAATAAACCTTGGAATTCCTTCAATACCATAGTCTTTCACAAATTGCGACTGCCAATCATTATCGGCCATTAATTGCATGCCACCAAGTTGCTTATCATTGACCATAGCCACCCATTTATCGTGATCTCTTGCTTGATCAATGGAGGTGCTAACAAAAGCAATATTGCTGTTATGATATTTGGCCTCAACCTCTTTTAACGAAGGGATCTCTCCTATACAAGGACCACACCAGGTTGCCCAAACATCAACGTAAACATATTTGCCTCTTAAGTCGGCTAGTGAGGTTTCACCACCTTTATGATTTTCGTAGTTGACAAATTCTGGTGAAGGTTGGCCTGGTCGCAATGTGAGTCCTCTTTCATAGGCAATATTCAGGCTTTGTTGTGTTGTTTCTGAAGTGGTTTCGCTTTCAAGAAATTTATAGTTAGCCTCCATATTGGGGTTTCCTGGAGACACAAACAATGTTCCATAGCTAGCAATGATTTCGTTTTTCAATTCTGGAATTGAAACGTCACCAATAGCAGCTAGCTCAGAAGGGGAAACAGATTGAAAGTCTTCCATATTGCTAAACAGGTCATCTAAAGATTTTTTCATTGCCAAATCTCTATAGCCAGAAGATGTGCTATACAGGCTAGCGTCATTAAATTCTATGGTTTCTAACTTTTTTGGTAGAAAATCTTCCGAAACTTTAAATTCGGGGTTTTTGGTAACACTCTTATGATAGCTTTCATAGTTGTCATAAGAAACTAAAGCTTCATATGTCAAGTTTTGGGTTTCATTGGTGGCAAAAACCGCATTACTTAGAACGGTTGCATCTAATTTAGATTTATGGTTGGTTTTTATTGCTTCTACTTTCGCTTTAAAATCTTCTTCGTTTAAGCTGTAAAATTCAGGAATGGATCCCTGCATCTTTTCATTATCCATGAATTTGTCGGCTAAATAGTTGTTTTCTTCTGAACCAATTCCAGTATAAGTTATACTCTCATCAAACTGTTTGGCGTTGATCGAGATATCTAACTTGTAGCCATTTTCTAAATAGATGGTTGAATACTCACCACAAGCAAATTGATAAAAGCCTGATTTGGGGAGGAAAAGTGTATCCGAAAATGTTCTAGTTTCTGGATCAATACTCATTTGTTTTTTAAAGTCTGGCCCAGAAATCACCGCAACCGTAGCCTCAGTATTTGTTATGGTTCCAGAAAATAGGGCATAAGTTACTTCCTTATTTTCCTCATTTTCTGCACAAGAAAAGGCTGTTACTAACAATAAGACTAGGAGTAGATTCTTCATTTGATTTGATTTTAATTAATAAGTGTTCAATGTAGTATTTTATGATCAAATCAGAAATGTAATATTCTTAATTTATGTTATTTAATGTTAAGGGCTTTATAATTACAGGCCAAATGAGTTTTTGTTTATAAGTTATTCGACTTTCAGAATTACAAATCTTGAAATTTTCAGAATTTTAAAGCCTAAATCAATCCAGATGCATTCACATCACACCATATCATCCGAGTCTTTGGATATTGTTACCATATACAACATATTCCATAATAATAAAAAGCTTTCTTTATCAGCTGAATTAGAACAAAAGGTTGTAGAGTGTAAAAACTATCTTGATTCTAAGTTAGCGGAGAATGAGAGTCCAATGTATGGCATTAATACAGGGTTTGGTTCCCTATATAATGTAAAGATTTCCGGAGCAGATTTAACCAAGTTACAAGAAAATCTGGTGATGTCTCATGCTTGTGGTACCGGTGATCGTGTACCAGAATCGATTGTAAAAGTTATGCTACTTCTTAAAATACAATCTCTAAGTTTTGGTAGGAGTGGGGTGCAGTTACAAACCATTCAGCGATTAATTGATTTCTTCAACAATGATATTTTCCCACATGTTTTTACCCAGGGATCGCTTGGCGCATCAGGAGATCTGGCGCCACTTGCACATTTGGCTCTACCATTATTAGGAAAAGGTAAGGTGGTCCATGAGAATAAGACTTACGATGCACAGGAAATCCTTGCTAAATTTGGATGGGAACCTATAAAACTTGAAGCTAAGGAAGGTCTAGCCTTGTTAAATGGCACCCAATTTATGAGTGCTTATGGCGTCTATCTTCTTTTAATGTCTCACAAAACGTCTTATTTGGCTGATATTATTGCTAGTCTTTCTTTAGATGCTTTTGATGGAAGACTGGACCCTTTCCATGATTTAGTACATGAAGTTAGACCACATCCTGGGCAATGGAAAGTGGCACGGCGCGTGAATACTAT
Organism: Winogradskyella aurantiaca; assembly: GCF_003362725.1. GTDB lineage: Bacteria > Bacteroidota > Bacteroidia > Flavobacteriales > Flavobacteriaceae > Winogradskyella_A > Winogradskyella_A aurantiaca. The sequence continues at coordinate 184,442 of NZ_QKTV01000003.1, read as the reverse complement.
TCTTGAAGGAAGTGAACTTTCCAAACAGTACAAAGAGCATGTACAGGACCCGTATTCATTCCGATGCATTCCACAAGTGCATGGGGCTACTAAAGACACCTTAGATTTTGTTGAAAAGGTGGTGCTAACAGAGATAAACTCTGTTACAGACAATCCAAATATTTTCTACGAAGAAGATTTGATTATTTCCGGCGGAAATTTTCATGGGCAACCTCTTGCCTTGGCACTGGATTACTTGAAAATTGCGATGGCTGAAATTGGCAATATATCAGAAAGACGAACTTTTCAATTAGTATCGGGGCTTAGAGGTTTGCCGCCGTTTTTAGTGGATAATCCTGGGTTAAATTCAGGTTTTATGATTCCACAATATACAGCTGCCAGTATAGTGAGTGCTAATAAACAGTTGGCAACTCCAGCCAGTATAGATAGCATTGTTTCTAGCAACGGACAAGAAGATCATGTGAGTATGGGAGCTAACGCAGCAACACAAGCCTATAATTTAATTAGAAACGTAGAGCGGGTGATCGCGATAGAATTAATGAATGCCTCTCAGGCGATAGAATTTAGAAGGCCTTTAAAAACCTCTCCATTTTTAGAAGAGTTTTTGGTTAGGTATAGAGCTCAAGTACCCTATATAAAGGAGGATGAGGTGCTACATGATGATATTCAGGCTTCAATTGCATTTTTGAAAGATTTGGACATTGAAATTGAAGAACTGTTTTTAAACACTTATGGCTTAGATTGTTATTAATTAAAAGACGCTACCAATTGCTTTGCCCATTTCTTGGCCTTCTCTAGCTCACCAAAAATCTCAAAAGGTTTAGAGAAAAACATTTTCTCAACCTCAGCATTGGATTTTGCTTTAAACTTATCAGATACTACAGCAAAACCAACAAGATTCTTGATTTTGGAAGTTTTAAAATAGATTTTGGGATCAACTGAATAGGAATTGACCCTATGAGTTATATAAACAAAAGGGCGGTCCTGGAAATGAGACTTCGCCAAATCTACAAGGACTTCGTTGTGTTTAGGAAGCAGGTTAATACCCTCATTGATATTATTGACTAAATAAGAATCATAGAGTGTGATAAGGCAAAAGTCAAATTTTAGTACTCGTGGCATACTTAAAATTACAAAGTCAGGCCATAAAAATGAAAAAAGCCCTACAAAATGTAGGGCTTTCTAGATTATATGTCAATTTGATTATTCAGACTCTGGAGTAGCTTCCTTGGATTTAATTTTAATTTTTAAATCTTCACCTTTACCATCAAAGTCCATAATAATTTGATCCCCTTCCTGAATTTTAGCATTAATAATCTCTTCTGCTAAAGCATCTTCAACGTACTTCTGGATGGCTCTATTTAATGGACGGGCTCCATATTGTTTATCAAAACCTTTGTCAGCAATGAATCCTTTGGCTTTTGCTGTAAGCTTAAGCTTATATCCTAGATCCTGGATTCTGGCAACTAACTTAACTAATTCAATATCAATAATTTTATCGATGTCGTCTTTTTCCAAAGCATTAAATACGATAACATCATCAATTCTATTAAGGAATTCTGGGGCAAAGGCTTTTTTAAGAGCATTCTCAATAACCCCTTTGGCATAATCAGCAGCTTGAGCTTCTTTAGCAGATGTTCCAAATCCAACCCCTTGACCAAAATCTTTGAGTTTTCTAGCTCCAATATTGGATGTCATAATGATAATAGTATTTCTAAAGTCGATCTTCCTTCCAAGACTATCGGTTAAATACCCATCATCAAGTACCTGGAGTAGCATATTAAACACGTCTGGATGCGCTTTTTCAATCTCATCTAGTAATACAACTGCATAAGGCTTTCTTCTTATTTTTTCAGTTAATTGTCCTCCTTCTTCATAACCAACATATCCTGGAGGTGCTCCCACAAGTCTTGAGATGGCGAATTTTTCCATGTATTCGCTCATGTCAATTCTTACAAGCGCATCATCACTATCAAACAATTCTTTAGCTAATATTTTGGCTAACTGAGTTTTACCCACACCAGTTTGACCTAAAAATATAAAGGACCCAATAGGTTTATTTGGATCTTTAAGCCCGGCGCGATTACGTTGAATGGCCTTAACAACTTTCTTAACAGCTTCGTCCTGTCCAATTACTTTACCCTTAATGAGCTCAGGTAGTTGGGCTAGCTTATTTAATTCGGTTTGGGCTATCTTATTGACAGGAACACCAGTCATCATAGAAATAACATCTGCAACATTGTCTTCTGTGACCACCTCTCTATGAAGCTTGGTCTCTTCTTCCCATTTTTCCTGGGCTAACGTAAGTTCTTTTTCAAGGCGCTTTTCGTCATCACGTAGTTTAGCAGCCTCTTCGTATTTCTGCTTTTTAACAACAGTATTCTTGGTGTTTTTAACCTCTTCAAGACGTTTTTCCAGCTCAATGATCTGATCTGGAACATCAATATTGGTTATATGGACTCTAGAACCTGCTTCATCAAGAGCATCAATTGCTTTATCCGGTAAAAAGCGCTCAGTCATATACCTATTGGTTAATTTCACACAGGCTTCAATGGCTTCCTCAGTGTAATCAACGTTGTGATGATCTTCATATTTAGATTTGATATTATTCAAAATCACAATAGTTTCCTCAACAGTCGTTGGCTCAACAATTACCTTTTGGAAACGCCTTTCGAGAGCACCATCCTTTTCTATATACTGACGGTATTCGTCCAGGGTAGTGGCGCCAATGCATTGAATTTCACCGCGTGCCAGAGCAGGTTTAAACATGTTGGAGGCATCCAGACTACCTGTAGCACCACCAGCGCCTACAATGGTATGGATCTCATCTATGAATAGAATGATATCATCATTCTTCTCGAGCTCGTTCATAACAGCTTTCATGCGCTCTTCAAACTGTCCTCGGTACTTTGTGCCTGCAACAAGGCTTGCAAGATCTAAGGTAACAACGCGTTTGTTGAATAGAGTTCTGGAAACTTTTCGTTTCACAATCCTAAGTGCCAGACCTTCTGCAATAGCAGACTTACCAACCCCTGGTTCACCAATTAATAACGGATTGTTTTTCTTTCGTCGACTTAAAATCTGAGATACCCGTTGAATTTCCTTTTCTCTTCCAACTACTGGATCTAATTTCCCTTCTTCGGCCAAGGCCGTTAGGTCGCGCCCAAAATTATCAAGAACTGGGGTCTTCGATTTTTTGTTCGTTTTTGATGATTGACCGAACGGATTTTGTTTCGAGTTATCATCTTCATTAACATCATCCTCTGAAAAAGATTCTGCTTTTGGTGTGTCTATATAATCGTCTTCGCTTGTAATCATTGATTTAAATTCTTCTTTAACGTTATCATAATCTACTTGAAGCTTATTTAGCAATTTTGTCGTCGGGTCATTCTCATTCCTTAAAATACACAACAATAAATGTGCTGTATTGATTGAGGAACTTTGAAACAACTTGGCTTCAAGAAATGTGGTTTTAAGTGCACGTTCCGCTTGACGCGTTAAGTGCAGGTTTTTCTTTTCGTTAGATGTGGTTGTAACGTTAGGATTTGCAGGGCTTAATATTTCTACTTTTCTTCTTAAGTGATTGAGGTCTATATCCAAAGCACTCAAAATGTCAATTGCCTTACCGTTGCCATCTCTCAACAATCCCAACATAAGATGTTCAGTTCCAATAAAGTCATGCCCCAATCTAAGGGCTTCCTCTTTACTGAAAGCGATTACATCTTTTACTCTTGGTGAAAAATTATCATCCATTTTGAACTCCTTTCTGCATTAAAAATAATAAAATCAAGGTAGATAGTTCAAAAACTATACCCTATTTAAAGCATCCTTAACGAATAGACGAAAAAGCATTGTTAAATCAAAGGGATTGACTATATACTTATTAACCAAAAGACCCCTGAAATTTGTTAATAAAAAGTACTGTTTTAAAGCTCTAAAAACCCCTTCAAGGCTGGTATTTTACTTATATTAGCGCGTTATGAATAACTTGTTAAAATCCTAACTTTTTTAATATGGCGGAAGGCGAAAAACTAATCCCAATCAATATTGAAGACGAAATGAAGTCAGCCTACATTGACTATTCAATGTCGGTCATTGTGTCACGTGCATTACCAGATGTCAGAGATGGTTTAAAACCAGTTCACAGAAGAGTACTCTATGGTATGCATGAGCTTGGTGTAAGAGCCAATACGGCGCATAAGAAATCGGCGAGAATTGTTGGTGAGGTTCTTGGTAAATACCACCCACATGGGGATACCTCTGTATATGATACAATGGTACGTATGGCTCAGGAGTGGAGTTTGCGTTACATGTTGATTGATGGTCAGGGTAACTTTGGTTCCATCGATGGTGATAGTCCTGCAGCCATGCGTTATACCGAAGCCAGAATGCGCAAGATATCTGAGGATATGTTGGCTGATATTGACAAGGATACGGTAGATCATAAATTAAACTTTGATGATACGCTTCATGAACCAACGGTTCTTCCAACTAGAATCCCAAGTTTATTAGTTAATGGAGCTGCTGGTATTGCAGTAGGTATGGCCACCAACATGCCGCCTCATAATTTGAGTGAAGTAGTGGATGGTACCGTTGCCTACATTGATGATCCTTCCATTGAGATAGATGGCTTAATGTCGCATATTAAAGCCCCGGATTTTCCGACTGGTGGAATTATCTATGGCTATGATGGAGTAAAAGAAGCCTTTGAAACTGGACGTGGACGTATTGTTCTTAGAGGAAAGGCCAATGTCGAGGAGGTGCAGGGTCGTGAGTGCATAATTGTAACTGAAATTCCATATCAAGTCAATAAGGCTGATATGATTAAGAAAACGGCTGACCTTATCAATGATAAGAAGTTAGATGGTATTTCGGCAATACGTGATGAGTCCGATAGAAATGGGATGCGTATTGTATATGTATTAAAGCGTGATGCTATCCCAAACATTGTTCTTAACAAGTTATATAAGTATACAGCACTGCAATCATCGTTCAGTGTAAACAATATTGCATTAGTAGGAGGGCGTCCGCAGCTCTTAAACCTGAAGGATCTTATTCATTATTTCGTTGAGCACCGCCATGATGTAGTGGTAAGACGTACTAAATATGAATTACGTAAGGCTGAGGAACGTGCTCATATCTTGGAAGGGCTCATTATAGCTTCCGATAATATCGATGAGGTTATTGCTTTAATCAGGGCCTCTGCAAACGCAGATGAAGCACGTCAGAAATTAATTGACCGTTTTGAACTCACTGAAATTCAAGCCAAGGCGATTGTAGAAATGCGCTTGCGTCAGTTAACAGGTCTTGAACAAGATAAATTAAGAGCTGAGTATGATGAATTATTAAAGACTATAGAGGATCTTAAAGATATCTTGGATAAGAAAGAGCGTCGAATGACCATCATTAAAGACGAACTTCTTGAAGTCAAGTCCAAATATGGTGATGAGCGTCGTTCAGCAATTGAGTATGCTGGTGGTGACTTGAGTATTGAAGATATGATCCCTAACGAGAAAGTGGTAATTACCATCTCACATGCCGGCTATATCAAACGTACATCGCTTACAGAATACAAAACACAAAATAGAGGCGGAGTAGGTCAAAAGGCGTCAACGACGCGTAATGAAGATTTCTTGGAACATTTATTCGTGGGAACCAACCACCAGTACATGCTGTTCTTTACACAAAAAGGGAAGTGTTTCTGGATGCGTGTATATGAAATACCAGAAGGAAGCAAGACCTCCAAAGGCAGGGCTATTCAAAATCTGATCAATATTGAGCAGGACGATAAAGTAAAAGCATTCATCTGTACTCAGGATCTCAAAGATGAGGATTATGTAAACAATCACTACGTTATAATGGCTACTAAAAAGGGTCAAGTGAAGAAAACATCCTTGGAACAATATTCAAGACCTAGAACTAATGGTATCAATGCAATAACCATTCGTGAAGAAGATGAATTGTTAGAAGCTAAACTAACTACAGGTGAGAGTCAGGTCATGTTAGCGCTTAAGTCGGGTAAAGCTATACGTTTTGAAGAAGCCAAAACAAGACCTATGGGTAGAAACGCGTCTGGAGTTCGTGGAATTACCCTGGCAAGTGATGCTGATGAGGTGATTGGAATGGTAGCTGTCAATGACATGGAAAGCAACATCCTTGTAGTTTCCGAAAATGGTTACGGAAAGCGTTCCAGCCTTGAGGATTATAGAATCACTAATAGAGGTGGAAAAGGCGTTAAAACCATCTCTATTACAGAAAAAACCGGTAACTTAGTCGCCATAAAAAATGTCACCGACGAGGATGATCTAATGATCATAAATAAGTCGGGAATCGCCATTAGAATGGAGATTGACAATTTAAGAGTAATGGGTCGTGCTACGCAAGGAGTTAAGCTGATCAATTTAAAGGGGTCAGACTCAATTGCAGCAGTTGCAAAGGTAATGAAGGATGAGGATGCTGAGGCCGAACAACTAGATGCTGAAGCTGGTGAATCGGAAGCTGATGGCACAACTCTTGATAAGGAATAACTAGAATAACAACAAATTGATAATAAAAATGAAAAAGTTAGTCACGATTTTATGTGCATTAGTTATATCATTTGGTGCTCTTGCACAGAAGAATGAGGTTAAGGCTTTAGAAAAGGCCATTAAAAAAGAAGACTATGCTGCGGCGAAAGCGGCACTTCAGGCTGCTCAACCTCTCGAAGGGAGTATGGATGACAAAACAAAAGAGAAATATTTGTACCTAAAAGCTACTGCTTTATATGCTGGTGGTACTTGTACAGATGCTGACCTTATGAAATCCCTAGAAGCATTAGCTCAAATTGAGGAAATGAAAAAAGGGAATTCCAAGTACCAGGACGAGATTACAGAATTAACGGATGGTATGTATGCTGAGTACTCTAGAGAAGCGCAATCAGCGATTGATCAGAACGATAATAAGACAGCCGCTAAACGCTTCGAACAAATTTATCGTATCAAACCATCTGATACCACAATGCTTTATTACGCAGCTTCTTATGCTGTAAACGGTGGGGATTATGATACCTCATTGAAGTACTACAATGAGTTAGTTGATCTTGGATTCACTGGAATTCAAATGAACTATTACGCTACTAATGTAGCTAGCGGTCAAGAAGAAGTGTTCAATGACGAAAGAAGTAGAGACTTCATGCTAAAGTCAAAGGAATATAATAACCCAAGAGACGCAATGTCTACTTCAAAGCGAGGTGAGATTGTTAAAAACATTGCTTTGATTTATGTTGCTCAGGGGAAAAATGATGAGGCACTTGCAGCTATGTCTGAAGCGCGAAGAGAGAATCCAGACGATCTAGGCTTATTACTTTCTGAAGCGAATGTCCATCTGAAAATGGGGGATAAAGAAAAGTTCAAAACCTTGATGGAAGAGGCTACTAAACAAGATCCAAACAATGCTGAATTACAATATAATTTAGGAGTTTTGGCAGCTGAAGGTGGTGATGCTAAAGCGGCAGAAGCCTATTATAAAAGAGCGATCGAACTCAATCCTAATTATGGTGATGCCTATACAAATATGGCGGTAGTTATACTAGCTGGTGAGGAGGCAATTGTTGAAGAGATGAATGGTCTTGGAACCAGTTCTGCGGATAATAGACGATATGACGAATTAAAAGATGAGCGTTCTAATCTATATAAGTCGGCTATTCCATATCTTGAAAAGTCCTTAGAGCTCAATAAAACTAATATTAATGCAGCTCAGACGCTTGTAAATATTTATGGAGTTCTTGGTGAAACTGAAAAAATGAAAGCCATGAAAACTAGAGTAGCTGAAATGGAAGCTGCTGCAGGTAATTAATAACAACTTTCAATAACATAAAAAAAAGCGACCATGCGGTCGCTTTTTTTTATGTTATTATCTTTTTGATAACCCTAAGTTTATGGGTATGCTGATTGGTGTCCACATTATAAATTCCAGAATGGTCAATTCTATCGATGCGCACCTTCCCATGGGCATGGATGATATGATGATCTTCCATAATAATGCCTACATGTATGATGTTGCCTTCTGCATTATCAAAAAAGGCGAGATCTCCAGGTTGGCTCTCTTCAATAAAACTTAATGGTTCACCTTGTTCTGCCTGTTGAGAGGCATCTCTGCTTAACTGAAATCCATTAAGTCTATATACCATTTGAGTAAAACCAGAACAATCAATCCCAAAAGGGGTCATGCCACCCCAGAGATAGGAGGTATTCATATAGAGTAGTGCCGTTGACAAAATGTTGTCCCTGCTTTCTTTTGTAGCAATAGGATCACCTTCATAAGAATGATTTAGAATGTCCAGGTGGTCCAGACATGAACCTAATGGAATGGGCATCAGCTGACCTTTGTCGTTGGATACAAAGTCCATGATATCGCGGACTAAGTAATTGGGTTTGGATGGTAGATTTTTATAGACTTCCTCGTCAATAAAGATAAACTGTTTGTTATCTACCCAGCCTTCATACTTGTCAAATGCAATGCGTATACGGCTCCATTTCTTACGTTTATCTAAAACTTTGAAATGTGTACCGTATAAAACTTGAGAAACCATCTCACTAGCGTCAGATGGTTCAAATCTCAATGGTACAATACCAAGATTGCAAATGCCATATTGCATATACTGTTGTCTATCGTTCTAATACCATGGCAGAAGCACCGCCACCACCATTACATATTGCTGCTGCGCCCAATTTAGCATTATTTTGTTCAAGTACACCTAAAAGTGTAACAAGAATTCTAGCTCCTGAACAACCTAGCGGATGTCCTAATGAAACCGCTCCACCATTAACATTCACGTTAGCTTCAGTTAGACCTAAAATTTTCATGTTGGCAAGACCTACAACAGAGAATGCTTCATTAAACTCAAAGTAATCCACATCTTCAATTGCTACATTGGCCTTGGCAAGAGCTTTTGGTAGGGCTTTGGCTGGAGCTGTAGTAAACCATTCAGGTTCCTGAGCAGCATCAGCATAACTCTTGATGGTTGCCAAAGGAGTTAAGTTTAGTTCTTCTGCTTTATCCTTGCTCATTAAGATTAAGGCTGCCGCTCCGTCATTTATGGTTGAAGCATTTGCTGCTGTAACCGTACCATCTTTAGTAAAGGCGGGTCTAAGATTTGGAATCTTTTCCATCTTCACATTGGTATATTCCTGATCTTTTGAAACTACGATGGGCTCACCACGTCGCTGAGGAACTTCAACAGGAACAACTTCATTATTAAATTTTCCAGAATCCCAAGCAGCAGCAGATCTGTTATAAGATTGTACGGCGAAGGCGTCCTGATCTTCTCTGCTGAAGTCGTATTCAACAGCACAGGCATCAGCACAAACACCCATTGCTTCTTTTTGGTAGGCATCTACCAAACCATCTTTTTGCATACCATCTTCCATCGTTACTCCACCAAATTTAGCGGCAGTTCGGGCATGATAGTAATGAGGAATAAGACTCATATTTTCCATACCTCCAGCGACTACAATATCAGCATCTCCTAGAGCAATGGCCTGAGCCCCTTGCATAACAGCTTTCATTCCAGAAGAACATACCTTATTAACAGTAGTACAAGGCACACTGTCTGGAATACCCGCATAAATGGCTGCTTGTCTGGCAGGTGCCTGACCAGTGCCGGCCTGCACCACATTACCCATTAGTACTTCGTCTACCTGAGATGGATCTAAGTTTATTTTATTTAAGGCTCCTTTAATTGCTGCAGCCCCAAGTCTGGGTGCAGGAACAGTGGATAAACTACCCATAAAACTTCCAATAGGAGTTCTTACGGCAGATACAATTACAACCTCTTTTGACATTATTTGTTAATTTAAATTTGCTCGTGCAAAATTAGTGATTTCAAGAGAATTCTGAACGTTTTAAAAAGAATACCAATCCAATATTTATTATTTATTACATTTGAATTACATGAGCGAATTTGTTAATAGATGGTATTCAAATCAGCCCTTGATTTACAAGATTTTACTGTTGTTGTCTACCACACTGGTTATTGTTTACATCTTTCCTAAAACCGGTAAGTTCCGCTACAGTTTTGAAAAAGGAAAACCATGGCAGTCCGAAAATTTGTATGCCCCCTTTGACTTTGCTATAGTTAAATCCCCATCAGAAATACAAGAGGAAACTGCATTCATAGAAGAATCAAGTTCTGTTTTTTTCGATTTGGATAATACGGTTAAAACAAGAGTTTTCGAAAATTATGACTTGGGTTTTAATGAGACCTTTCAGGATTCCATAGCTGAGCAAGTGCCAGAGATACGGACCCTGTATAAGTTGGGTACAACCATATTGGATGATCTTTATAAATATGGACTTTTAGAAACAGCTTTAAGTTACGAGCCCCAGCATCCGGTCATTATTCTTTCTGAACAAACTCAAATTGCAAAAACGGTATTTGAAAACCTTAGAAGTCTAAATAATTTTAGAGGCATTCTTGAGAAACGAGTAGATGATGAGAATCTGACCCAGTATCGGGCAGCCTTTTTATCGCTCTTTTTTAATATTATAGAACCGAATCTAAAAGTCAATAAAGTATTAACGGATTCTGCACTTCAAGAGTCAATCTCAAAGATATCTCCAACAAGAGGCAGTATTGAAACAGGAACTCTAATTATTTCAAAAGGAAAGGTGATAGAAGAGGAGCAGTACCAGATACTGGAGTCCCTTCGTCTGGAATATGAATCACAAGATTGGAATACCGCCAATTACAATTGGGTATTGCTTGCCTACACGTTGCTAGTGGCGTTGGCCTTATTAATGCTGTTATTATTCCTTAGAAAATACAGAGAAGAAGTGTTTCTCAATAATACCAAAGTCACATTTATATTCTTTAATATTTTAGTGATGATTGGACTTACTATTGTGGTGGTACGCTTTAATTCACAATACATTTATGTAGTTCCCCTATGTATTTTACCCTTGGTACTCAAAGCATTTTTTGATGCACGTTTAGGTTTGTTTACACATGTATTGACGGTTTTACTATTGGGCTTTATTGTGCCCAATAGTTATGAGTACATGTTCTTACAGATCATTGCAGGTATTGTTACTATTCTAACGGTGTCCGAATTATACAAGCGAGCTAATCTGTTTATTTCAGTTGGTCAAATCACCCTTGTGTACATTTTGGCATACTTTGCCTTTTTCGTGATTCACGAAGGGCAGATTACCTCTCTTAAATGGGAAACCTTTGGATTATTCTTGTTAGGTGGTGTAGCAACCTTGTTTGTACAACCCTTGATCTATATTTATGAAAAAGCTTTTGGGCTGGTATCCGATGTGTCCCTATTAGAGCTATCAGATACCAATACCAAATTGTTGAAACGTTTGTCTAATGAAGCTCCGGGTACGTTTCATCATTCCTTAAATGTCGCCAATTTAGCAGAAGCTTCTGCCAATGAAATTGGAGCCAATTCAATGCTTATAAGGGTAGGGGCTCTTTACCATGATATTGGTAAGATGGATAACCCTACTTATTTTACCGAAAATCAGTCTACTGGAATTAATCCCCATGACGAACTATCTCCTAAGGAAAGCGCTCGAATAATTATTGATCATGTTATTAAAGGGATAGAAATTGCTAAAAAGAACAACCTGCCTGACAGGGTGATTGATTTTATACGTACCCATCATGGAACCTCTATGGTCCACTACTTTTACCAGAAAGAGCTAGAGAAGAAAACAGATATAGACTCAAATTTATTTCAATACCCAGGACCGAAACCATTTAGTAAAGAAACTGCCATTTTAATGATGTGCGATAGTGTAGAGGCTGCCTCCAAAAGCTTAAAAGAACCAACAACGAGTAAGATTAATGACTTTGTTGAAAACATCATTTCCAAACAAATGGAAACGGGTCAGTTTTTAAATGCCAATATTACCTTTAAAGAAATTCAATCTATTAAAAAGGTTTTGAAACGTAAACTGGCAAATATTTACCACCTCAGGATCGAGTATCCGGAATAGACTCTTAAAACTTGATTTTCAAGCCTGAATCGTAATTGGCATTGTCTGCTCTAATGGATTCCACCTCGCCAATATTTTTCTTCATAAGATTGATGCTCGTATAGCTTTTTCCATTCATGTAATATTGCGTACGTTTCTTGTCGGACCGATCGTAATAGAAAATGCTATAGGATTTTTCAGAGGCATCTTCACTTAGGTTTTTTCCATTAAAAATTAGTTCCACAACACCGTCGCCGTTAACGTCTAACTGTAAAATATCTAAGTCCAAAATACGGTTATAGGTTCCGTCTAGCATCATTTCTTTAATTGAGGTATTAAATCCATCTATAATGCTTTGGGCGTTTGGTACATCTTTCCGTAGCGCAAGGTATAGTTTCTGAGTCTGGAAGGCTTGCTCTGCAATGTTCAAATAAGTCTGAACATCATTGTATTGGTACTTGAGCAAATACTGAATAAGAAGCTCATCAACCAACATAAAATCGATCTTATTATCAAATAGTTTCTCAAGATTGTCCTGATCACTTTTTCCATACACCAATTGTACATTATCTGCATTTAAAAGATCTGCTTCGTAAGCATAATTGGCTACCACACCTAATCTTTGATTCTTTAACTCCTCAATACTTTGGTAATTGACTTCAGTTCCCTTAAGACCAACCAAAATCAAACGGTTCTCTAAATACGGCTCAGAAAATATCATTATTTCCTCGCGCTCTTCTGTTTTCCAAAGTGCTGCTGAACCGTCAAAGTTACCTTCCTCAATACCAGAGAGCACCTCTTTAAATCCTAATAGCTGGGCTTGCATACCAACACTGTTTCTGGCCAGACCTTCCTTTACGATATCAAAGGCGATGCTTCGTTCAGAACCCTCATTGGTGAAAGGAGGCCAGACGTCGGAACCCAGATTTAAACTGGATTGTCCATAAGAGTTTATGCCTAGAATGATTATCAGTGCAGTTAGTAGTTTTCTTGTCATAGGTTTTTTGTTAGATCAGGAAATTACAAAAAATATGTCTTTAATAATGTGTTGGAATGAAAAGCATCAAATGAAACTCAAGTTTCAAAGGTCTAGGCATTGTAAATAAGAACTCAAGAAAAAAACCAATAATCCATTACCGGTTGTTTATTCCAACTATCCAGTAGATTTTTGATCTCATTTTTACCATCCGGTGCCGAAACAGCAATGATGATTTGAGGTTGATTCAGTTGCATTACAAACTCAAAATGATGCATACGGAGGCCATAAATGTCTTTGCCTATTTTCCGTTGGTTGTCGCATACCCAATAAAAATCCCTTTCAAAGTTCAGGATGCCCTGGGCCAGATCCTTGCCGTTTTTTCCTGCACCCCACAAAACTAAAGGCCGTTTTTTATCGCGATCCAGTTTGTAGAAGTATTGAAGCTTAAGTTCGAAATAACGATTGTCTTTGTATTCGTCCCAGGTACGCGATATGCGGTTAGAGCGGTCTCTCCAATAATGTAGAATTACATCAATGCCAATGACTTTCAGCCCAAGTTGGTAAAACCGAAAGCAGAGGTCGTAATCTTCGGGGTAGACGATGGGATCAAAGGCACCGGCCTTGTCAAAATCGTCTTTATGCAGTAACCAACAATGGGAAGGAATCACACATTCGCGGTATATTTCCTGATAGTGGGTGTTACTTCTAGCCACTTCATTCAACCAAGTTTCATATTTCAAAAACCCATCACCAACATTACCGTCATCTACAAAATGTTGGGTACCCCCAGCGATAACATGGCCTTTTCCATATTTCTGCCATTCGTTTACCATAACCTCGAGTTTGTATTCCGGCATTTTATCGTCTGAATCCATACGGTTGATCAAAGCACCCTTTACCTCACGATAGCCTACTTGAAGGGTTGGTATAAGCTTGGGCTGGTCACTATTAAACACACGAATACGAGCGTCTTTTGCAGCATAAGTATTTAAGATTTCTGGGGTTTTATCGGTAGAATGGTCATTTACGGCAATAAGTTCCCAATTGGTATAAGTCTGAGCTATTATGGAGTCCAGGCAATCCGGTAAATAAGGTGCTGTGTCCTTTACTGCCATGACAATGCTTACCAGGGGTTGGTTGTCGTTGGAGGAATTACTATCCACAGCTTGGGTCACTTTTTGGATTAAGAGTTGAATTTTTTAAAGATAACCGATAAATGATAATTAAAAAGTGGATAGAATAATTAATGCCTAACAAGATATTATTATGCGTATTTACCTATGATGGGAAGGATTATAGTTCCTTGTCTAATCCATCTTGAAAATAATCCTCTATGCCTTTCGCATGACACCTTTTCTGTTTCATACGAATGAAACTACAATTTCCGCCTATAAAACAGAAAAGCCTAACAATTTCTTGTTAGGCTTATTTATCTGTGATCGCGACAGGATTATTTCATGATCCAAAGCGTTACGCTTTGAAAATAGCCCAAACAAAAAAACGCTCAAGTAAACTTGGCGTTTTTTCTTATCGAACTATTTATTCGTGATCGCGACAGGATTCGAACCTGTGACCGTCTGCTTAGAAGGCAGATGCTCTATCCAGCTGAGCTACGCGACCGGACCGAGTGTTGAAAGGCTAGCCTCTCTTTACTCAAAGTTTCAAGGATTAGCTGGGCTGATCCTGAATAAGGTGTTGCTGCAAATTGAAGCTAGACTTCAATTTAATGAATCTTTCAAGATTTCTTTATAAAGTAAACTTTCTACGAAATCTATTAAGCTTCATTTTGTCGGGGTGGCAGGATTCGAACCTGCGACCTCCGCGTCCCAAACGCGGCGCGATAACCGGGCTACGCTACACCCCGAAAATTATGCGGAGAGACCGGGATTCGAACCCGGGCAGCACTTACGCGCTGACAGATTAGCAATCTGCTCCATTACCACTCTGGCACCTCTCCTAAATTCTATAAAAGAACGTCGCTTATTTTGCGGATGCAAATGTAGCTTTTAGTATTTAAGAACGCAACTATTTTATTTTGTTTTTTAACTCTTTAGCCTCCCCAATCCCCTAAGTGTTTGGAATCAAATACCATCTGCTTCTAAATCCTTAATTTTAAACAATGTCAAGATTTAAATCAGACAAGGCTTTTACCGATTATGTGCATACCCATATCGCTGGTTCCAAAATTTATGAACCTATGGGATGGAAGCAGGTTAATTTTAACGATTCATACGGATTACATATTGATAAATCCGATGGTATTGACTATGTGTTTTTAAAAGAGGATCAGCTCATTACCGTTCAGGAGCGTTTTAGAGAAGCACGCTATAAAACCTATACCGATTTTACTATTCGTTATCGGCGTGATCACCACAAAGAAGAAACCCATCACCAATCGGAATTTTATAAACTCAAGGCTCAATATTTTGTTTATGGTATTGTCAACGGCCAAAAAAATGACCTTTCTAGTAATTCTGGCTTTTTAAAATACGCGGTTATCGATCTAAAACAATTTTATGAGAAGATTGATAAAGGTGATATTAGAATTACAGATCAGAACTTAATGCACAGTCGCATTGTAGAAGACGGTATTATTGAATGTCCTGTAATTGCTAACCGGGACCGTTCTTCGTCCTTTGTTCCTATTGATATTGTACAATTGCTAGACCTGTTTCAGGATGAAGTTGTCATTTCTCAGCAGGGCTTTATATGAGTTATGGCCATAGAGTTTTAACTAAAACTTTGGGAAGTTTTCACAGCTTCTTTGTAGCTTCACTTTTTATTTTCCAACTTGAAACTTCTTCGTCTAACCAAAAAGGGATTGTATTGCCAGCAAGGCAAATTTTATCTAGACCCCTGGTCTAAGGTAGATCATGCCATTATATCACATGGCCATGCCGATCATGCTCGATGGGGAATGAAGCACTACCTATGCCATACCGATTCTAAGGCGATACTAAAGCAGCGCTTGGGTAAGGACCTTTCCATTGAAACCATGCCATATAACAAGCCCAGAACCATTAATGGGGTAGCAGTTAGCTTTCATCCAGCTGGCCATGTCATAGGGTCTGCTCAAATACGCTTGGAATACAAGGGTAGGGTTGAAGTGTTCTCTGGCGACTATAAAACACAGCCCGATTTTATTACAACTCCTTTTGAACCTGTAAAATGCCATAGCTTTATTACTGAAAGCACCTTTGGATTACCCATTTACCGTTGGAAATCTGAAGACGCAATTCAGAAAGAACTCCACAACTGGATCGGCTATAACCAATCACAAAACCGCACATCGGTGTTTGTAGGTTACTCTTTGGGAAAGGCACAGCGCATCATGTCTTTAATTGACGGAGTTGATGAGGTGTTTGTACACCGCTCTATTCATAATCTGAATGAGGCTATTGCTTCCAGTGGTTATAAGATCCCAAAGACACAACTGCTCACCGCCGACTTCAATAAAAAAGACGTCGAAGGCAAACTTATTATCGTTCCACCGGCTATGCTGGATTCAAGAATGTTCAAGCGCATTCCTAATGCGGCAACAGCCATTTGCTCGGGTTGGATGCAAATTCGTGGTAATCGCCGCTGGCGGGCAGCAGATGCAGGTTTTGCCGTTAGCGATCATGCCGATTGGGACGGTTTAATCTCAGCCATTAAAGCCACAGAAGCAGAAGAAGTCTACGTTACGCATGGTTCGCAGGCCACGTTTTCACGATACCTCAATGAAATGAGCATCGAGGCCTATGAGTTAAAAACAGAATACGGGGAAGAAGAACTAGCTAATTCTGAAACAAAAACAGCTGATGCCTAAACGATGAAAGCCTTTTCAAACTTAATATCAGCCATTGAAATTACTAACAAGACCAACGCTAAAATTGAGGCGCTGGCGCATTACTTTAAAACGGCGCCCGATAAAGACAAGTTGTGGCTCATAGCTATATTTACTGGTAAGCGCCCTCCCAGGCCTGTAAAGACTACACTGATGAAAGAATGGTGCATGGAGATTACGGGCTTACCCGAATGGCTTTTTCTGGAGAGCTACAGTACTGTAGGGGATTTGGGAGAAACACTAGCTTTACTCTTACCTGAGCCAACAGGGCAATTAGATCTTAGTTTACATGAATGGATGACCGAACTCAAAGCCTTAAAGTCCAAATCAGACGATGACAAGAAGGCTTTTGTATTAGAAGCTTGGGCAGGACTGGACCAACAAGAACGGCTCATTTTTAATAAGCTCATTGGAGGTAGCTTTAGAATTGGGGTCTCAAAGAAGACTCTGGTAAATGCCCTGGCCAAATATTCAGGAATTGATGCCAACCGTTTAATGCACAGCATCATTGGTAAATGGTCTGTTGATGATCTTAGTTTTGAAGCTCTTATTAAAGGGCAGCACATCAATTATGATAACTCTAAACTCTATCCATTTTGTTTGGCTTATGCCCTGGATAAGGAATTGGACGAATTAGGTGAGCCTGAAGATTGGATCGTCGAACAGAAGTGGGACGGTATCCGCGGGCAAATTGTAAAACGCAATGGCGAAATCCATATTTGGTCCAGAGGTGAAGAGTTGGTAACCAGCCAGTTTCCAGAATTGGTGGAGGCCTTTTCTGGGTTTTCAAATGATTTTGTCATTGATGGAGAAATACTTGCAATTAAAGATAATAATGTGTTATTATTCAATGATTTACAAAAACGACTAAATCGTAAAAACGTCACTAAAAAGTTGCTAGCAGAGGTGCCCATTGGATTTTGTGCCTATGACATGCTTGAGGATGACGGAGACGATATAAGAGAGCAATCCATGCAATCAAGGCGCCATCAATTAGAGACGTTATTTAACAGGTATACGTTACCTAATAACATCAAATTATCGCACCTAATTGCCTTTAAATCCTGGAATGAACTTCCGGAAATAAGATCCAATTCAAGACAGATTAATAGCGAAGGCCTGATGCTAAAGCACAAAAACTCGAGCTATCATTCGGGACGTAAGAAGGGCGATTGGTGGAAATGGAAGGTGGACCCCATGACTATTGATGCCGTTATGATCTATGCTCAGCGGGGTAGCGGACGGCGAAGTTCAAAATACACAGACTATACCTTTGCAGTCAAAAAAGACGATGGTCTGGTGACCGTGGCTAAAGCGTATTCTGGATTAACTGATAAGGAAATCACTGAAATCTCGCAATGGGTGGGTAAAAATGCCATTGAACGTTTTGGTCCAGTACGTACGGTAAAACCGGAATTAGTGTTTGAGATAGCCTTTGAGGGTATTGCCTTTAGCAAGCGTCATAAATCTGGTGTTGCCTTGCGTTTTCCGCGTATAGCTAGATGGCGTCGTGATAAACCCGTGGAAGACATCGATACTATAGAATCTGTAAAGCAACTAATTACATCACCTTGAGCAATTTTAAAGCATCCGATGGTTTACGATTGATTAAAGAATGGATGGCCCTTAAGGGACATGCTCCCTTTCCGTTTCAGTCAACCACCTGGGAACGCTATGCCAATGGCTACAGTGGTATGGTGGTGGCACCAACGGGATTTGGAAAAACCTTTTCAGTATTCCTGGCCGTTGTCATAGACTACCTCAACCATCCTGAGCATTATCCAAAAGGAATGAAGCTTTTGTGGATAAGCCCATTACGTTCATTGGCTAAAGATTTAGCCAAGGCTATGGCAGAAGCTGCAGACGAAATAGGATTAGATTGGTCTGTTCAGGTGCGTAATGGTGATACACCGACCAATATCAGGCGGCAACAAGAACGCTTAATGCCTGACGTTTTATTAACCACCCCAGAAACCATGCACTTGCTTTTTTCTCAGAAAAAGAACTCTCGGTTTTTTAAG
The DNA here is from genome assembly GCF_003362725.1 of Winogradskyella aurantiaca. Lineage (GTDB taxonomy): Bacteria > Bacteroidota > Bacteroidia > Flavobacteriales > Flavobacteriaceae > Winogradskyella_A > Winogradskyella_A aurantiaca. The sequence continues at coordinate 165,652 of NZ_QKTV01000003.1, read as the reverse complement.
GGCTTGCGCTGTGTGGCTATTGACGAGTGGCATGAGCTTTTAGGGAATAAACGCGGGGTGTTAACTGAATTGGCCTTGAGTCAATTACGACGGTATTCACCACAACTACAAATCTGGGGCATAACGGCTACCATAGGCAATCTGGAAGAAGCTAAACAAGTGTTATTACCATATCCTAATCTTAAAGTAACTCAGGTAAAGGCCAATCTTAAAAAGAAGATAGACATCGTATCGGTCTTACCAAATGAGATCGAAGTCTTGCCCTGGGCCGGTCATTTAGGTGCCAAAATGGTGGATAAAATTCTGCCCATATTGGAAAGCAATACAACGACCCTCATATTCACTAATACTAGAGGGCAGGCCGAATTATGGTATCAAATGCTTTTGAATGCCGATCCAAATTTAGCGGGATTGTTAGCTATTCATCACGGATCAATTGACAAATCTCTGCGCGAATGGATTGAGGATCACATTGCCAATGGATATCTAAAGGCGGTAGTTTGCACCTCGTCCCTTGATTTAGGTGTAGACTTTAAACCTGTAGATTGTGTCATACAAATAGGATCCGTAAAAGGTGTAGCCCGATTTATACAGCGGGCAGGACGTTCAGGTCATTCACCTTTCGAGCGTTCTAAGATCTATTTTATTCCAACTCATTCTTTAGAATTAGTGGAGGTTGCAGCACTTAAAGAGGCTATTAAGAATAAGGTGGTAGAATCCCGAGACCCTATGGTATTAACCTTTGATGTGCTGGTGCAATTTATGGTCACACTTGCCACTGGTGAAGGATTTACAGAAAAGGGGGTATTTCAACAGGTTACAGAGACCCATGCTTTTAGTTACCTGACCGCAGAAGAGTGGCATTGGTGCTTACATTTTATCACGGTTGGAGGCAAAACCCTGAATTCTTATGATGAATTTCATAAGGTGGTAAAAGATGAGGATAGCAAATACAAGGTAAAGAGCCGGCGTATAAGTATGTTGCACCGAATGAATATTGGAGCCATAGTTGGTGAGCTTAACTTAAAAGTGAAATACTTTTCAGGCGGTTATATAGGAATGATTGAGGAGTTCTTTATTTCCAAATTAAAACCTGGTGATAGCTTTGTATTAGCCGGGAGAATTTTGGAGCTAGTCACTATAAAAGACATGACCGTTTTGGTTAGACGAAGCCGTGCTAAAAAAGCGGTCTCTCCCAGTTGGTTAGGGGGACGTTTGCCCTTAACCTCATACCTGAGTCATTTTCTAAGGCTGAAGCTGTCAGATGCCCTTGAACCGGGTCGTTTGGAAAAAGAGCTTCGATTCCTGAACCCATTGGTTAGCCGACAAAACAATACTTCTCATATTCCAAAAGCCGATGAATTTTTGGTTGAGAAAATAGAAACTAAAGATGGTTACCATGTCTTTATGTATCCGTTTGAGGGTCGGTTGGTACATGAGGTATTTTCGGCTTTAATGGCCTACCGCATTTCTAAAATTAAACCCCTGACGTTTACCATCGCCATGAACGATTATGGTTTTGAATTGCTAAGTGATCAGCCCATACCAGTAGATACGTCTAACATACAAGCTTTATTGAGTAAGGATCATTTAATGGAGGATGTTATTGCCAGTATTAATGCCTCTGAAATGGCATCGCGGAAATTTCGTGATATCGCTGTTATCGCTGGTCTGGTGGTGCAATCTCAGCCAGGTGCTCGAAAAACCAGTAAAAGCTTGCAGTCGTCATCAGGTTTAATTTTTAGGGTGCTTGAAGATTATGAGCCCGATAATTTGCTCTTAAAGCAAGCCTATACTGAAGTCTTTAATCAGCAATTGGAGGAGGTGCGCTTAAGAGCTTCATTTGAACGCATAGCCAAGAGTAAGATCATTTTAAAGGAGGCCAAATCCTTTACTCCCTTAAGCTTTCCACTTAAAGTAGATAGCCTGCGTGGTACCATGAGTAACGAAAGTCTGGATAAACGCATCCGTCGTATTAAAGAACAAGCCTTAAAATTACCAGATGGAGATCGTTAAAGAGACTATAGAACTGCAAGGGGAAGAACTAGTTCTTACCAATCAACGGGCTATATATTGGCCGGCACTAAAAGCCCTTATACTCTCCGATGTACACGTGGGTAAAACGGCACACTTTCGCAAACACGGTATTCCCATTCCGGATGATATCTTTAAAGAGGATCTCCAAAAATTGCAAGGTTTAATCCATCATTTTAAAGTAGAGCAGGTCTTGATCGTTGGTGATTTATTCCATGCAGAGGCGAATAAAAATATGGCTGAGTTTGCCCAATGGCGCCATCAGTTTAATGACGTAGTCTTTAGACTTATTAAAGGAAATCACGATCGTCTTTCGGATCGTTGGATATCGAGGTTTAATCTCGAGGTAGTTAATTACTTAAAATTAGACCCATTCCTATTTGTACATGATCCCCAGGATCATAAGAAGGATGCCTTTGTAATATCAGGTCATATCCACCCAGGTGTGCTGGTAAAGGGAAAGGGGAAGCAAAAAATTAAACTACCCTGTTATGCTGTAACAAACAACGAAATGGTACTTCCAGCATTTAGCAGATTTACTGGTTTAAATTCAAGGTATAGTAAAAAAAATACTGTGCATTATGCCTTTACAGACAATGCGTTTTTTATATTTTAGAACAAACAAGAATACTCTTTTTACCATCTTCTAGGGTAGTAAAAAACAAGTAAATATCTCCCCCGTCCTTAATGTTGAGTTTCTTCCGAATATCATGGACCGACATGGGGAAATTTCGTGTGGTAATATTCGCTTTTTTAATACCTTCTTTTGAAAATTTCTTTTTGTTGAAAGGAATGTTATTCTCGATTTTAAAGCGCCGTCCAGGAAACTCTAACAAGAATTCTGAGGTGTATATATGCGAATGCTCATGCAGCTTAGAGACTTCGAACTTATCTGATAATAAATTAAAGGCCCCTGATTTTAAAATTGCAGCATTAGGTTCATATAAATAGCTTAGGGGTTGGGCAGTTTTAGGATAAGCCTCTTGTAATTCTTCAAAATTAAACTTAAATACTTGCTCTTTGGTTTTAGTGAGGTTAAGGCTGATAACATCTACTGAGCCATTGTAATCTCGTTCAAGTATCCATAGCAATTCTTTCACTTCATTATTGACTGCCACGATATGAATAGCTTTGACGAACTCGAGATCTTCAAGAGTTTTTTTAAGGTCTAATAGCGGTGAGGTTTTTATCATTACCTTCCTGGCATACTTTAAAAACAAGCCTTTAAATGTCTTGGCATTAGGGGTGCAATCTGCCAGTAGAAATACCTTTCGTTTATTATCGGAACGTCTGGAAGGGTCCAAATAGATCCAGTCAAATTGCTGGTCTAGATCTTTAAGAATTTGAATGCTGTCACCAGCATAAAATTCAATATCAGAATCCAAGACTTCAGCATTGTGTTTGGCCATGGCCAAGAGGTCTTCATTCAACTCACAGTGAGCAACAGATTTAATTTGTTTAGAGAAATAATGACTGTCGATTCCAAATCCCCCGGCAATGTCAATTAAGGTATCACCCGACACTAAACTGGCCTTATATCTGGCCGTAACTTCAGATGAGGTTTGTTCCAGATTCAGTGATGGTGGGTAATACAATCCTTCAGTTGTAAACCATTCTGGTAGTTTAGACTGGGCCTTTTGTTTTGATCGAATTTGGTCTAAGATGGATTGGTGCAATCTCTTGTCAAAAGGGATACCCCTTAAAACCAGGTCATTGGGATCATCATTAAGATGTTTTGCAATAAACTTCTGAATTTCGTCCGATAGAATTTCGGTTTTCAAGGATATTATAGGTTTTTTGTGAGCTTTCGAACAAATTTATTATCACTCATAAACTCTTTTAAAATCACCTTTACAGCTGTGTAGAATGGAATGGCGGCTACCATTCCAATAGGTCCAGTTAACATACCTGCAATTAAAATAACAAGAAAGATTTCGAGAGGGTGTGAGTTCACAGATCTTGAAAATATGAAAGGTTGACTGAAGAAATTATCAATAAACTGACCAATTCCAAAACCAACCATCACATACAATGTTTTTGGTAAAATCACCTCACTAAAACTTTGCCCAATATTACTAGACATTGTCAATATGGCCATTAATACCGCACTTATTAAGGGACCTACATAGGGGATAAGGTTTAATAATGCACAGAGAAAGGCAATAACAATGGGATGCTGAATTCCCACTATTAACAGAGTTACTGTGTAAATAACGAATAGTATGGAAATTTGCATAAATAATCCGGCAAAATAGCGAGAAAGCAAATTCTTGATTTTCATTATGGAATGCCTTGTTTTGCGCTCCTGACCAATTGGCACAATACTAACAATCACACTTTCAACTAGATTGGCATCCATTAAAAAGAAAAAGGAAATAAACAATACAGAAAACAAGCCAACACTAAAGCTACCTAAACCACTAAATAAGGTGTTTAAGAAATCTGGGATATACGAGAAATCAACATTTGAAAACAACTGGAAATCTTTGAAAGACCCCTCTAAATCAATATTTTCTATTTGTAAGTAAGTAATGGCTTCATCAAACAGTCGTTCAACATTTCCCTCTAATCGTGTAATGTCTAATAATGCCAAATTTTGTCCTTGTTCTATCATAAGTGGGATAAACAAACCAAGGACACCCAATAAAAAACCAAATAACAAAATCATTGTAGTAATGACCGCTAGGCCATTACCAAATTTCAAATGTCGTCGTAATAAAATAACAATAGGTCTTCCTGTTAATGAGGTAATTGCCGCCATTAAAATGTACAGAATGACCGATTGAATAAGGTATAAGAAATAAGCAAAGGCTACAATTCCAGCAATCGTATAGACAGCATTAAGTATGCCTTTAGTAATGGTTTTGGAATCCATGAGCTAAATATAAACAAAAGCCTAAAAGTATTCTTGTTTTATTTATTTGAATCTATTGGTTAGTTCATACAAGGCTATAGCTGTGGATTGAACTACGTTCATGCTAGAATTAACACCATACATTTCAATATGTAAATGCTTGGGGATTTTTTCTAGAATCCCATCAGAAACGCCACTATTCTCAGAACCAATTATTAGAGCTACGGGTTTGTTATAATCTAGGTAACTAGAACTAAGTGGCATACTATGTTCGGTAATCTCAAGAACTATAAATTGGTAGTCTTTTGATTTTAAATCATGGTAGATGGACTCAAAATTATTAGCCAATTCATATGAGACATGTTTTTCAGCAGACCTCGACGTCCGTTTATATTTATTCCCTAGATTCTGATTGCTATTAATAAAATACAGTTGCTCAATCCCAAAAGCATCTGCAATTCTAAACATCCCACCAATGTTATAGGGGCTTGTTAAACCATCACAAATAAGGCATATGGGAAAAGATCTAGGTTGAAATTTTGAATTGTAATGTGTCAGTTGCATGAGATGCACTTAGTTCTCAAAGGCGTATTTGACAATATTGGCACCCATGCGAAGCGCTTTTTGTCTCACCTCCTCAGGATCGTTATGGACTTCCTGGTCTTCCCAGCCATCTCCTAAGTCACTCTCAAATGTAAAAAGTACCAACAATCGTTCCTCATCAAAAATACCTTGAGCTTCAGGTGCTTTACCATCATGTTCGTGAATTTTAGGTAAACCATTGGGAAAGTTATAGGCCATTGAAAAAATTGGATGATCCTTAGGTATGGTGACCAATTCTTTATTAGGGAATACCTTTTTTATTTCAGAAGTAATATAGGGTTTCATCCCATAATTGTCATCAACATGAATAAAACCTCCAGAAAGTAAATACAGTCTCAGGTTTTCTGCTTCTTCCTCACTAAAAAAAACATTGCCATGTCCTGTCATATGCAATAATGGATATTGGAAAATATCTGTGCTACCAGGCTCAACGGTAGCAATTTGTTCGCTAATATTGGTATCAATATTGTCATTACAATATTTAACCAAATTGGGTAAAGCTGTTGGGTTACTGTACCAATCACCACCACCTTTATATTTTATAACGGCCACCTCTTGAGCATGACCAACAAATACCACACTGGCTATTATAATTAAGAAAATCTTATTTTTCATTTAAAAGAGCAAATGTGTGGCACGCAGCAACTGCTGCAGTTTCTGTTCTTAGTCTCGATTCACCCAAAGTTACCGGAATAAAGCCCTGTTCCAAAGCCATTGTAATTTCTTTAACACTGAAGTCTCCCTCGGGGCCAATGAGAACTATAGCATTTTCCCCTGCGCTTACGGATTTAAAAAGCGATTGTCTACTTGTCTCTTCGCAATGAGCAATGTATTTAGACGTCTCTTTTGCTTCAGTCATTAGATCATTAATCATTACAGGTTCATTAAGTCTGGGCAAGTGGTACTTTAACGATTGTTTGGCTGCATTTAGAATGATGCGTCTAAGTCGCTCTAATTTTACAACTTTTCGTTCGCTTCTCTCACAAATAATTGGGGTGATTTGGCTTATTCCAATTTCAGTTGCCTTCTCTAAAAACCATTCAAAACGATCAATGTTTTTGGTTGGCGCCACAGCCATATGAAGCTGATAACTTGGTTGCGGTTGAGTACGCTCTTCCAATATTTTCACTTGAACCGATCTTTGATCAACTGAAATTATTTCAGACCTAAAAACACTTCCTTTACCATTTGTAATTATCAATGTGTCACCAATGTTCTTACGTAGAACTCTCACAATATGACGACTTTCTTCTTTATCAAAAGAAATTAGGGTGTCATGACTACTTATATTTTCGTTATAAAATAACTGCATAATTAAATCTTGAGTCTGGAAGCAGCCGTTATTTCTGAACTTGAAAAATCTTTCTCAAGAAATTTAAGGTATCCTACAATGCCAATCATGGCGGCATTATCTGTGGTGTACTCAAATTTCGGAATAAAGGTTTTCCAGCCCCAATTTTGTTCTGCCTGTTCCAATGCTGCTCGTATTCCGGAATTAGCTGAAACACCTCCACCAATGGCTACTTGACTAATGTCTGTTTCTTTAACCGCTTTTTTCAACTTATCCATTAATATCTCAATAATAGTATGTTGAATAGAGGCACAAATATCATTCAGGTTTTCAGAAATAAAATTCGGGTTGGCCTTCATTTCTTTTTGTACAAAATATAAAATACCCGTTTTTAATCCCGAAAAGCTAAAGTTCAAACCATCTACTTTTGGTTTACTAAATTTAAAACGCTTTGGATCTCCTAGATGCGCACGCTTGTCTATTTCGGGTCCAGATGGGTAACCCAATCCCAATATCTTTCCGCTTTTATCAAAGGCTTCACCAACAGCATCATCAATAGTTTCACCAAGAACTTCAAGTTTATTGTAGCCTGATACTTTGATGATTTGCGTATGCCCACCAGAAATGGTCATCGCTAGAAATGGGAATTCTGGCATTTTCTGACCCTCATCTATAAAGTGTGCTAAAACATGGGCTTGCATGTGATTAACATCAATTAATGGAATATTAAGACCAAGCGCCAGGGATTTAGCAAAAGAGGTGCCAACCAATAGCGAACCCATAAGTCCAGGGCCACGGGTAAAAGCAATGGCATTTAGATCTTCTTTGGCAACTCCTGATTTTTTAATCGCCATTTCCACTACTGGAACAATATTTTGTTGATGCGCGCGCGATGCCAACTCTGGGACGACACCACCATATTCATGATGAATTTCCTGATTAGCAACTATGTTACTCAACACCTGGTCATTACAAAGTACGGCAGCTGAAGTGTCGTCACATGAAGACTCTATACTGAGTATGTATATATTTTCGTTAACCATGAAGAATTAAGGCACAATAATTGTTACTTTTGATTGCGATGGTCCAAAAAAGCTTGTACCACGTATAAACAGTGCAAAGATATAAGAAATAGAACTTTCTAAGGCCCTACGTCATCAGGAGAAAAATTGTAAAAATAATAGGTAAAATAGCTGCAACGCTGCTCTTGCTGTTCATCATCTTTGTACTTGTTCTTTCCATACCAGCGGTACAGACCCGTTTGGGACGTTATGCTACTGAGCGTATTAATAAAGACTTTGATACAGATATTAATATTGGACGCGTGGGTATGCAGTTTAATGGTGATGTTGAACTTAAAGAAATACTCATTAGAGATCATCACCAGGACACCTTAATCGCGATATCAGAGTTAAATACATCTATTATTAGCTTGAATAACATATTCAATAACAAACTCAACTTTGGTGATATTGATATTGAGAACCTCTTATTTAATCTTAAAACCTACAAAGGGGAAGAAGATTCTAACCTGGACCTTTTTGTAGATAGTTTTGACGATGATCAACCGCGAAAGGAAAAGAGCGACTTTTTATTTTCTTCGAGCGACATTTCTATTGAGGGTGGCGATTTTTTAATAATTGATGAAAATCTTGAAAGGACCAATGTGCTAGTGCTCAGGGAAATTGATGCTAATGTAACCGACTTTGTTATCTCTGGCCCTAATGTAACCACGCGTATTAATAAACTGTCCTTACTAACCCGGAGAGGGGTGAGACTCAAAAATTTAATGGCAGATTTTGAATATACCTTAAGCTACATGAACTTCGGTAATTTGAAGCTATCAACAGATGATAGTGAAATTGCTGGTGATTTAAAGTTTCTGTATAAGCGTGAGGATCTTAAGGACTTTACAGAGAAGGTACAGCTGCAGGCAGAGTTCAAGGATTCTAAGGTCAAGTTAAACGATATTAATAAGTTTTACAATGAGTTTGGCCCAAATAGAAGTATTGAGTTTTCAGTTGACTTGAAAGGAACACTGAATAATCTCACGGCTAAAAACCTGAAGCTCACATCTTCGAGTAATACCAGAATTGATGGCGATCTCCAGTTTCGTAATTTGTTCAATTCAAGAAATGGGAAGTTTGCTATGGATGGGCAATTAAGGAATCTGACGTCTAATTACAAAGATCTAACAGGATTGTTACCTAATATACTTGGACGCTCTATTCCATCTTTCTTTGCTGAATTAGGGAATTTTACAATGGTAGGTGAGTCTAAAATCAACGGTCCGAATATCAACGCTAATTTTGATATCTCTACGGACATTGGGGTGATGGAGACCCAACTGATTATTGAGAAAGTTAATAATATTGATGAAGCTAGTTATGAAGGTAATGTAATTTTTAATTCTTTTAATTTAGGTGAACTGATCAATGATGCTAATGTTGGTAATATTACAGCCAATCTCGAATTGGATGGGAAGGGCTTTAAAATTGAAAGTCTTGAGACCCATATAGAGGGTAAGATTGATACCCTGGGTTATAATAATTACAACTACACTAATCTTGTGTTGTTTGGGGACCTTGGGAGCTATGTTTTTAACGGTCAATTAAATGCCGATGACCCTAATTTAAAAATGCAGTTTAATGGCTTATCAGATTTTTCAGAGGCCACTCGACGATTCGATTTCAAAGCAGATGTGACTTATGCAGATTTAAAGGCTTTAAATTTTATAACAAAGGATAGTATTGCTGAGTTTAAGGGTAAGGTTAATATGGCTGCCCTAGGATCAGGTTACGAAGATCTTGACGGTTACATAAGTGTTAAAGATGTTACCTATATCAATGATTTTGAAATTTATGAATTTGATGATTTTGAAATCGTATCAGAATTTAGAGATGATCAGCGAAGGATAACCGTGGACTCTCCAGATATCATTTCAGGCGAGATGCGAGGTCAGTTTAAAATTAAAGAGCTTCTTAAACTCACAGAAAATGCCCTTGGTAGAATCTATGCCAATTACCGACCACATGAAGTAACTCCAAATCAACACTTAGAATTTGAATTTGCTATTTACAATCAAATAGCTGAGGTAATTGATAAGAATCTAAAAATCGCCGCTAACACCTTTATAAAGGGCCAGATAGAAACTGATGACAGAGGTTTTCAAGTGCAATTATCGTCTCCAAAATTATCTTATGGTGACTATTATGTCAATAACTTGAGTTTGGAATTAAACAATGCTAACCCTGTTTATAATGCCTATGTAGAAGCAGATTCTGTCAACGTAGCTGGCTATAAACTGTCTGAGTTCAACTTATTAAATGTTACAAGACGTGATTCATTGTTTGTAAAAACAGATTTCAAAGGAGGTGATGACGCCAAGGATATTTACGATCTAAATTTATATTTCACTATTCTAGAGGATGGAAAATCAGTCTTTGGGTTTAAGAAATCGGATGTAAGATTCAAAGAATTTGACTGGTATATTAATTCCAATAGAGATCAAAACAACAAGATTACTTTTGACAAGTCATTTTCCAAATTTGAAATTTCAGAGATTCGCTTTAACCAGGGCCTGGAAGAAATTATTCTTTCAGGAAAAATTCAGGATTCGGTCACCAAAAACTTGGCGGTTGATTTTAAGAATGTGGAGCTAGAGAAAATCACCCCAAGATTGGACAGTCTGAAACTAAACGGTGATGTCGACGGGGTGCTTAACCTGGTTCAGGAAAATGGAATATACGCACCTAAATCTACTTTAAAGATCAGTGAGTTGAATCTTAACAATTACAACTTAGGAGACTTGAACGCCTTTGTTGTTGGGGACAGTTCGTTGACGAAGTACAATGTTGATATTAAGTTGAACAACAATGGTCAAAACACATTAGATGCTGAGGGCTTTCTTGAAGTAGGAGTAAGAAATCCAAAAATAAATGTAGATGTAGCATTTAGGGATTTTATGCTGGATCCTTTAAGCCCCTTAGGTGAAGGGGTAATTAGTAATATAAGAGGCTTGGTGTCAGGTGATGCTAAAGTATCTGGATCATTAGAACGACCAGATATTACTGGTGAATTATTATTGGATAGGGCTGGATTGAAGATTCCATATTTGAATGTTGACTTTAGTTTCGATTTTGACTCAAGAGTTACGTTGGAAGAGCAACGATTCATTTTTAACAATGTGGCCCTAACCGATTCAAAGTATTTTTCCAGAGGATTTTTAAATGGATTCATTTCTCACAACAACTTCAGAGATTGGCGATTAGGTCTTGATCTTTCAACAGATCGTTTATTGGTTCTGGATACTCAAGAATCCGATGAACTGTATTATGGGACGGCTTTCGTAAGTGGTACAGCAGAAATAAATGGCCCTACAGAGCGGTTAGTGATTGATGTCGAGGCTACTACATCCCCAGGTACTGTATTCACCATTCCATTAAAGGATACCGAAAGTATTGGTGACAATTCATATGTCAACTTTTTGAGCCCCGAAGAAAAAAAGGCTCGATTAAGAGGTGTAAAACGTTCTATTCAAAAAGTAGGTGGACTGCAGTTAAATTTTAATTTAAATGTCAATGAAAATGCGCTCATAGACATGGTTATGGACGAAAAAACGGGCAGTTATATTAAGGGTAAAGGAGCCGGAGGATTGCTTATAGCAATAAATACAAATGGAACCTTTAATATGTGGGGTGATTTTTCGGTTTTTGAAGGTGAGTACTTATTTAGATATCCACCCGTTGTAGAAAAACGCTTTGTGGTGGACAGAGGTAGTAGTATTGTTTGGGAAGGAGATCCACTTGATGCCGAAGTAAATATTAGGGCTATTTATAAAACTCAAGCGAATCCGTCTGTACTTCTGGAGAGTCCAATTGCCAGAAGTATTCCGGTTGAATTAGGTATTGATCTTACAGGCGCACTTGCAAAACCTGATTATAACTTTGTTTTCGATTTTCCATCTGTAAATTCGACTATAAAATCTGAGCTTGAATATAGACTTTCCACAAAGGAAGATCGAGACAATCAAGGCTTAATGCTTATTATATCAGGAGGGTTTGCAAGTCCTGATAATTTTGATGTTTCAGGTACTATATCTGAAAGGTTAACGGGTATCATCAATAGTTTTATTGGGGATGATGACGGTAATTTCCAAATGGGTCTTGACTTGGAATTAGCACAAAACAACCCTAATGTCGATTTTGATGTTCAGAATAGAATAGGGGTCAATTTCCAGACCAATATATCAGAGAAAGTTATAGTAAATGGAAAGGTTGGTGTACCATTTGGAACTGCTAGCCAGACCACCATCACTGGTGACGTTAGAATCGATTGGGTCTTAAATGCTGACGGTTCTCTTAGAGCCACCGTATTTAATCGCGAAAACAGAATACGCAATTTTGGGGAAGAAATTGGTTTTACACAGGGAGTTGGTTTATCCTATAATGTGGAGTTTGATACCTTTAAAGAACTCATGCAACTCATATTTAAGGGTAAAAAAGACAAAGAAGATTCCATTGAGGTTATTGAGACCGAAAAAACCACTGAAGACTCCACGCTTCCAGAATTCATTACAATGAAGAAAAAAGGAGGAAATAAGGAACAATAAACTCCCTGATTTACTGATTGTTCACATTAGTTATTAACGAAAACGTTTGAGTTTTTCGACCCTTCTTTTTTTATGACAGAAGTCACTTTTTTGTCTATTGATTTACGTAATTTTACTCGAAACAATTAAAAAATGTTGCATACAATTAAGAAAATTGGTGTTATGACTTCCGGTGGAGATGCTCCAGGAATGAATGCCGCAATCCGTTCTGTTGTAAGAGCTTGTGCCTTTCATGACATTGAATGTTATGGTATTTACAGAGGTTACCAAGGAATGATAGAAGGGGACTTTGAAAAGATGGATGCTCGTAGTGTTAAAGGTATCGTCAACAAAGGTGGAACCATGCTTAAATCGGCCAGGTCCAAAGAGTTTAGAACTAAAGAAGGACGTCAGAAAGCATACGACGCGTTACTTAAAGCAGGAATTGATGCTTTTGTAGTTATTGGTGGTGATGGGAGTTTCACTGGTGCCATGATATTTAATCAAGAATTTGGTTTTCCTGTGATGGGGATACCTGGAACCATTGATAATGATATTTTTGGTACAACCCATACGCTGGGGTATGACACAGCCCTTAATACAGCAGTTGATGCAATTGATAAAATTCGTGACACCGCGAGTTCTCATAACAGACTCTTTTTTATAGAGGTTATGGGGAGAGATGTTGGGCATATTGCCTTAAATGTTGGTGTTGGAGCCGGTGCTGAGGAAATCTTAATTCCTGAAGAGGATTTAGGATTGGATAGATTATTGGAATCTTTACGACGAAGTAAACAGTCTGGTAAATCATCAAGTATTGTAGTGGTGGCAGAAGGTGATAAAATTGGAAAGAACGTGTTTGAACTGGCAGATTATGTTGAAGAAAACATGTCTGAGTATGAAGTTCGAGTATCTGTTGTAGGGCATATGCAACGCGGTGGATCACCATCTTGTTTTGACCGGGTACTGGCCAGTAGAATGGGTGTTAAAGCTGTTGAAAGTTTAATTACAGGAAAAAGTAATTATATGGTAGGATTAAAGAATGATATCATTGAATTGACTCCCTTTGAGAATGCCATAAAAGGAAAATCGAAATTAAATATGGAACTCCTTAGAGTTTCAGATATAATGTCTATATAAAACTGAATAAAAATTTAAGCAAAAGAATATGTCAAATTTAAAATTAGGAATTAACGGATTTGGAAGAATAGGTAGAATTGTTTTTAGAGCAACAATTAAACGCCCAGATGTGGACGTGGTTGCAATTAATGATTTGTTGGATGTAGAACATCTAGCATACCTATTGAAATATGACTCAGTTCATGGGAAATTTGATGGAACTGTTGAGGTTAAAGATGGTCACCTTGTAGTAGATGGAAAAACTGTAAGAATTACAGCAGAAAGAGATCCTAAAAACTTGAAATGGGATGAGGTTGGTGTTGACGTGGTGGCAGAATGTACAGGTATTTTTACAACCTTGGAAACGGCACAATACCACATTGATGCTGGTGCTAAAAAAGTGGTGATTTCTGCACCAAGTAAAGATGCTCCAATGTTTGTGATGGGAGTCAATGACAGTGAATTAAAAGCAGACCAGAACATTGTATCAAATGCGTCTTGTACTACTAACTGTTTGGCACCTGTAGCCAAAGTATTGGATGACAATTTTGGAATAGAAGAAGGGCTTATGACTACTGTTCACGCAACAACCGCTACACAGTTAACCGTTGATGGTCCTTCAAGAAAGGATTACCGTGGAGGCAGAAGTGCCTTACTTAATATTATCCCTGCATCTACTGGCGCTGCTAAAGCTGTTGGTAAAGTTATCCCTGAACTAAATGGTAAATTAACTGGTATGGCATTCCGTGTTCCTACGGCTAACGTTTCTGTAGTTGATTTAACCTTTAAAACCAAAAAAGAAACCTCTTTAAATGAGATAAAAGCTGCCTTTAAATCAGCTTCTGAAGGGGCTATGAAAGGAATCTTAGGTTATACAGATGAGCTTGTTGTGTCACAAGATTTTATGAGTGATGCTCGCACAAGTATCTTTGATTCTGAGGCTGCAATTGAACTTAATTCTAAGTTCTTTAAAGTCGTTTCATGGTATGATAATGAATTTGGATATTCCAATAAATTGGTTGATTTAGCGCAAAAGGTGCATAACCTTTAAGCGATTCTAATAATTACTAAAATTCCGTAGAAAGGCGTTTCTAAGGTTTTCTACGGAATTTTCATTTAATTTCATTTAGTATGATTTTAATTACTGATAGTGGTTCTACCAAATGCGATTGGATTGCCATTGACCATACTGGTAAACGCTTAGCGGAAAAAATCCGAACTAAGGGCTTAAATCCCGCCATCCTAACTGAAGATGAGTTAAAAACGATTATTGGTGGAAGTGATGAGCTAATGCGTTATAAGTCTGAAGTAACTCATATTTTCTTTTATGGGGCAGGTTGTGGTACTGAGAAGCCAAGAACCATGTTAACGCACGTTCTTCAGTTCTTATTTCCTGTTGCGAAGATTGATGTTCAGGAAGATACCATGGCCGCCGTAAGAGCTTCTTTAAATCATAATGATGAAGCTGCAGTCGTGTGTATCATGGGAACGGGTTCAAACTGTAGCTATTTCGACGGGAAGAAGTTGCATCAACGCGTTAAAAGTTTAGGATATACATTAATGGACGAAGCTAGTGGTAATTTCTACGGGAAGGAACTGATCAGGGATTATTATTTTAATCTCATGCCAGCAACCATAAAACTGGCATTTGAACATAAATACAACTTGGATGCTGACTTCATAAAGTACAATTTGTATAAACAACCAAACCCCAATGCCTATCTCGCTAATTTCGCAGAATTCATGTTTTTAAATAAGGATTCAGAGTACATAAGAGATTTAATTAAGCGTGGGTTTAGAATGTTTACGGAACATATGATTCTTCAGTACAAAGAGGAGCTAACCACCTGTCCAGTCCACTTTGCTGGATCAATCGCCTATTTTTCTCAAGAGGAGATTATGGAGGTGGCTCAGGAATACGGCATTAACGTAGGGAATTTTGTGCGCCGACCAATTGATGGTTTGGTAGACTACCATATAAACAATATTTAATGGAAATCGCACTAATTGCTCATGATGGGAAAAAGGCTGATATGGTGCAATTTCTCAATGCGCATAGAGAAATTTTAAGTAAACCAAGTATCCATCTTATTTCAACTGGAACAACAGGTGAAAAGATAACGTCAGCTGGCTATACAGTTAATCCCATGTTGTCAGGCCCTTTAGGTGGAGACGCTCAGATAGCGGCGAGGGTAGCAGAGGGCTTTTGCGATATGGTCTTATTTTTTAGAGATCCTCTAGATAAACATCCTCATGAACCTGATATTTTAATGCTAATGCGTTTATGCGATGTTCACAATGTACCTTTGGCCACTAACCCAGCAACGGCAGAATTATTAATAAAAGCAAAATGCGGTTAATAACCGGTTTATAATTTTCTAATTCCTGTTGGAGAACTTAATCATAGATTATATCTTTGCAGAGAATTAAACTAACGCAGGAATATTATGTTCGAATTTGATCAATATTTAGGATTTTTAGCATTTTTAACTATACTTACTATAGGATTTTGGTTAATGATCTTCTTATTAACATTTGTAATTCCTTACTGGGTATTCGGTGCGTCTATTGAGCGCTTAAAAGAACTTAGAGCAGAAAAAAAAGCAAAGCGAGAAGCAGCTTCTTTATAACAATATTATATACTCATTGAAAGAGCGCAATTTGCGCTCTTTTTTTTTGATATTTTTATATAAAACTTAACATATGAGACCTCTGTACTTTCTTTTATTTTTAATTGGTTCTATAATTAATGCCCAGCAAACCCTTCCAGAACGTCAGCGGGCAGAAGTAGTGGATGCCATTTTAAAAGACCGTTTTGATAATCTTCTCCCAGAATTAATGGACAGGACAGGGTTTGATATGTGGATTCTTATTTCCAGAGAATACAACGAAGATCCGGTATTAAAAACCATGTTACCGGCTACTTGGTTGAACGCCCGAAGACGAACAATTCTGGTATTTTATAGAAATAAACAAAAGAATACTATTGAAAAGCTGGCTGTGGCCCGCTATAATTTTGGTGAGAACATAATTTCCGCCTGGGATAAGGAAAAAGAACCCGAACAATGGAAACGACTAATACAGATAATTGAAGAAAAGAAACCTGAGTCTATTGGCTTAAACTATTCCACCTATTTTAATATTTGTGATGGATTGGTAAAAACGGATTATGAGGAATTTATGGCCAATCTTCCCAAACGCTACAAGTCCAGGGTTCGATCTGCTGAAGATCTGGCGATTTCCTGGATAGAAACCCGTACTGAAGCAGAAATGGTTATTTACAATCAATTGGTGGATATTACCCATGATATTATCGCAGAAGCCTTTTCTGAGAAAGTTATTACACCAGGCGTTACAAAAACCTCAGATGTTAAGTGGTGGATGCGCGATAAGATCACAGCTCTTGGTTTGGAGACCTGGTTTCATCCAACGGTAGACGTGCAGCGCAGTGCCAATAGCACAGATGCTGAATTATACTCGTTCTCAAGTGGGCCAGAGGATATGGTGATACTTCCAGGGGATTTGGTGCATTGCGATATTGGTATTAGTTATCTTCGACTGAATACAGATTGTCAGGAATTAGCCTATGTATTAAAACCTGGAGAAACTTCTCCGCCTGATTATTTGGTAGATGCTTTGCGTGACGGGAATCATATTCAGGATATTTTTACAGATAATTTTAAAACAGGCCGAACAGGTAACGACATCCTAAAAATGTCTTTAGATCAAGGTAGGGAAGAAGGTATGCGACCAGCTATTTACACACATCCTTTAGGGTCCTATGGTCACTCCTCTGGTACAACAATAGGAATGTGGGATGCGCAAGACGGAGTTCCTGTTACTGGCGACTATCCTTTGCACGAAAATACTGTGTATGCCATTGAATTAAATACGACCGTCAATATTCCAGAATGGAATAGAGATATAAGAGTTATGCTTGAGGAAGCTGGATTTTGGGGGCCAGATGGCTTCCGTTATGTCAATGGTAGACAAACAGAATTATTGTTGATTCCAAGGGTTAAGAACCATCAGGGTAATTAAGTGTGTTTAGCGGAAAGCCGTTTCATTAGATAAGCTGCAATAAAGCCTACCATTCCAAAAACGGCCAATACCTTAAAGGCATTTTCAAGTCCAAGTACCCCATCTGGATTGTCTACCAAAATCCCAAACATAGGCCCAGAGAATATATCTGGGGTAAAGCCAATAATGGAGGCTAAGCCAACTGCAGTACCTGTGAGTTCCAATGGGATTTTGACTTCTTCCAGAGTGGCGAAATATAAAACACGGCAGGAGTACACCCCAATAGCCATAAGTAGTATGTTGATGGCAAAGAGGGCCTCGGTCTGGTAATTAACAATCCCAGTTGTAAATATCAAACTAGACATAATAGTAAGTAAGAATCCTACCATCAACCAAAGTGATGGTTTGGTTCTATCTGCCAGGAGGCCAATGACTACACCTATGATGGGTCGTATGTAGAGTAGGGACGTGCCAACTTTTGCGGAATCAATAGCATCGTATTGCATTACGGTACTGGCATAGAGCGCAAAAAGATCTGTAGCTTTATAGGCTGTATAGGCGCATAATATAATGAGCATTAATAACCAAATGGCTGGAAATTTGAGAACTGTTTTGATGTTATTCCAGTTTAAGCTGTTCATGCGTGATACAGCAGCACTTTGCGTTGCCGATTTTGGAGTTCTAAGAAACAGAAATACCAAGACTCCAATACAACCAACCAGTAGCGCAGAAGTGAGGATCACCTGTTCAAAAGCCGCCTTCTTTGTCGATAAATCGAGAAACTGATTGTTGTCCCCCATTACAGAAGCAAATATTAAGACTCCAAGCGATCCAAATGCAGCCGCAACAAGTCCGCGTCCTCCGTCAAGAAAACCAAAAGCTAAGCCTTGTTGATCGCGTCCTCCCCATAATCGGGTAGCTTTAATCATTGGTGCCCAAAACAAAAATATCGTTGTAAAACCCCAGTAACCATAGAGCCATTTGAGACTTTGGTAATCGGGGTAATTGGCATAATACAAGCCGCCAAGTGCGGTGAGAATCAGCGCTAGGGCCATCAGATTTTTGGGTGGAAATCTATCGGCCAAGGGTCCGCCAAAAAAATATGAGAACAGGGCAACAATTCCATAAACCGAGAAGCAATAACCAATTTCTTCATTGGAAATGGCAAAGGTTTCTAATACGGTAGGTCTGAACACCCGTTGTAAAACAAATGGAAGTATGAAAATTGCTTCTGCTGCAAAAATCAACAGAATAATATAGATGACAGATTTAAAGGATACCGATCTCGTCAATTTACACTTGTAAGACCCCTAAGTTAAACGGTTTTTCTATAGGAGCATGATTAGCAGCTTCAATTCCCAAACTAATCCAGGTTCGCGTATCTAAAGGATCTATAACTCCGTCAGTCCATAGTCTAGCAGCAGCGTAATAAGGTGACACCTGATTGTCGTATCGGGATTTTATTTTTTCAAAAAGCTCCTCTTCTTTTTCTTTGGTTATGGTTTCCCCTTTTTTCTTCAAAGAAGCGGTTTCAATCTGCAGAAGTACTTTGGCAGCTGATTTACCACTCATCACAGCCAATTCAGCACTCGGCCAAGCTGCAATAAGTCTAGGATCATAAGCTTTACCACACATGGCATAATTGCCAGCACCATAACTATTCCCAACAACAATTGTGAATTTAGGTACTACTGAATTACTAACAGCGTTCACCATTTTGGCCCCATCTTTAATAATGCCAGAATGTTCACTTTTACTGCCGACCATAAATCCAGTTACATCCTGAAGAAACACTAACGGAATCTTTTTTTGATTACAGTTAGCTATAAAGCGCGTAGCCTTGTCTGCTGAGTCGTTGTAGATGACTCCGCCAAACTGCATTTCACTTGGTTTGGTCTTAACGCCAGTGGTTTTAACAAGCTGACGTTGATTAGCAACAATCCCTACTGCCCAGCCATCGATTCGTGCATAAGCTGTAATAATGGTTTTTCCATAACCTTCTTTGTATTCGTCAAATTCAGACTTGTCGACCAGGCGTTTGATAATCTCCTTCATGTCGTATTGGTCTGCCCGACTTTTTGGTAATATGCCATAAATCTCTTTAGGGTCTAAAGAAGGTTTAGATGCGGCAATACGGTTAAAGCCAGCTGGAGTATAATCGCCAATTTTATTGACAATGTTTTTTATTCTGTCCAATGCATCTTTATCATCTTTAGCCTTATAATCAGTAACACCAGATATTTCGCAGTGGGTAGTAGCTCCGCCAAGTGTTTCATTGTCGATGTCTTCTCCAATAGCTGCTTTAACGAGATAACTTCCGGCAAGGAAAATGCTTCCGGTTTTATCTACGATAAGCGCTTCATCGCTCATAATAGGTAAATAGGCCCCACCAGCTACACAACTTCCCATTACTGCAGCAATTTGTGTGATGCCCAGACTACTCATAACGGCATTGTTTCTAAAAATGCGCCCAAAATGCTCTTTGTCTGGAAAAATTTCATCTTGCATAGGCAGAAATACACCAGCGCTGTCGACAAGATAGATAATGGGCAAACGGTTCTCGATGGCAATTTCCTGTGCTCTTAAATTCTTTTTCCCAGTAATCGGAAACCAGGCACCCGCTTTGACAGTAGCATCATTAGCAACGACAATGCATTGCTGACCTTGTACATAACCCATTTTAATAACCACACCACCGGAAGGACAGCCTCCATAATCTTCATACATTCCATCACCAGCAAATGCTCCAATTTCAAGACTAGGCTTTTTAGAGTCCAACAGATAATCGATACGTTCTCGAGCTGTTAGTTTGCCTTTGGCATGATGTTTATCAATGCTTTTTTGTCCTCCTCCAAGTTTAACTTGATTGAGTTTTTTCTTTAAAGCTGAAAGTAAAAGTTTGTTGTGATCTTCGTTTTTATTGAAGTTAAGGTCCATTTGCGATGAATTTGGCACGAATTTACAAAAGAATAGAGATTTGTATTAGTGGCTTTTCACAATGATATGTTAAAAACATGTTACATGGAAATAGTTTCCTAGGAAACTAAAATAATTATTTCTAATTTTGAACTGTAATTAAAACATAGAACAATGAAATTATTAAATATTAATTCCAGCAGTAATAGAACGGGATCTGTTTCTGCTCAATATGGGAAACAACTAATTGCCTTATTGCAAGAGACAAATTCAGACCTTGAATTAATTGAAAGACATACAACCTACAGCGATTTGCCATTTGTGGATGAAGCTATGTTGGGTGCCTTCTTTTCAAAAGATACTCTAACAACAGAACAAGAGCAGGCTATTGCAATTTCTGAAGCCTTAGTTGCTGAGTTGCTAGATTCGGATGTGCTGGTCATCACAGCACCGATTTACAATTTTTCGATTCCCGCATCTCTGAAGGCTTATTTTGATTTGATTGCCAGAGCAGGTAAGACCTTTAAATACGCTCAAACGGGTCCTGAAGGTTTGCTTAAAAATAAAAAGGCCTACGTGGTTATAAGTAGCGGTGGAACAGCAATAGGTAGCGATATTGATTTTGCTGGGCGTTATGTTCAACACTTCTTAGGGTTTTTGGGAATTTCAGATGTTGAAATCATTAAACTGGATCAGTTAATGATGGGTGCGGATCAAAAGACTCAAGAAGCAACCGAGCAAATTAACCAATTAGTACAACAATCTTTAAACTAAACATATGAAACGTGTAATAGCACTGGCTGGAAGTAATAGCAGTACTTCAATTAATAAGCAACTAGTTGCTTATGCTGGATCTTTATTAGAGAATGTGGAGGTGG
The DNA here is from genome assembly GCF_003362725.1 of Winogradskyella aurantiaca. GTDB lineage: Bacteria > Bacteroidota > Bacteroidia > Flavobacteriales > Flavobacteriaceae > Winogradskyella_A > Winogradskyella_A aurantiaca. The sequence goes on along the minus strand of NZ_QKTV01000003.1, from coordinate 144,347 downwards.
ACCTTTTGGATCTTAATGATTTTGAAATGCCGATTTATAGCTCAGATAGAGAAAACACCAATGGTCAACCTCAATTGGCAAAAGATCTGATTGAACTCATAAAAAATTCAGATGGTATTTTAATATCATTAGCAGAATACAATGGGGCTTATTCTGGTGCTTTCAAAAATATTTTTGATTGGATATCTAGAGTTGAACAAAAGACCTTTTTAGGAAAACCAATGCTGCTCATGGCAGCGTCACCTGGTGGTCGTGGTGGTGCTTCTGTATTGGCTATGGCTGAGGATCGTTTCCCACGTCATGATGCGCAATTGACTGGTGTTTTTTCTATGCCATCTTTTTACAACAATTTTAAAGAGGGCGCTATAATCAATGAAGAATTGAACGAGATATTAAAAAATCATATACAAACATTTAGCAAGAGTTTATAGTTATGGAAATCAAACAAAGAGAAAACGAAAAGCTAGGACGCTTTTTTGTTGAAATAGAAGGAAAGAAGCTTGCTTTAATGACTTACAGTAAAGCCGGTCTAGGAAAGATTATCATTGATCATACGGAAGTCGATGAATCACTGAAGGGTCAGGGAGTCGGTTATAAACTTGTTGAAGCCGCTTTTGAATATGCACGAGAAAACACTATTAAAATTATGCCTTTATGTCCATTTGCAGCAGCTGTATTTAAAAAGAGGGCTTACAAAGACGTTTTATTTTAAAATTGAAAATATGGGAGATCTGTCTAAAGAAATTCAATCAAAGTTTGAAAACAATTGGGTTAAGGCACTTATCAATATACTGTATACAGCCAATTGGATTACAGCACATCAAAACGAGTTTTTTAAGTCTTTTGGTTTGTCTCCGCAACAGTATAATATTTTACGAATCCTCAGAGGTGCTGGCGGTCCACTAAAGGTTCAAACTATTAAAGAACGCATGATTGACAGATCGCCTAATGTCACTAGGTTAATGGATAAGCTGTGTGCCAAGAACCTAATTAAACGCTTACCCTCAGAAGAAGACCGACGGGTTGTTAGAATTATCATTACGCAGGCGGGACTTGATTTAATGGCATCTATTCCTAGGGATTTTAATGCACCTGTTTTTAAGAACCTTTCAGAAGCGGATGCCGAACAACTAAGCAATCTACTTGATAAAATGCGCTAGCGGTAAACTAGTTTCGACAACAAAAAAAGAAAGGATAAAAAATGAAACTTAATAGTATAAAAACAGTAGAACGAAGTGATTTTGTAAATATGGGGCCTATAAGGTTGCGTCAACCACTACCAACTCAAAAGGTTGATATGATTGATCCCTTTATTTTACTTCATCACTATGGTCCTTATGATATAACACCAACAGACAATCCGTTTGATCTTGGACCACATCCACACAGGGGGTTTGAACCTGTGACATTTCTTCTGCAAGGGGAGCAATTACACCGTGATTCCTTAGGGCATGAAAGTGTTGTTAAAGCAGGAGACGTACAATGGACAACAGCTGGCAGAGGGATTATACATGCAGAAGGGCCAACGGACAGTCTTGTTGAGAATGGCGGCACCATTGAAGGTATTCAGTTATGGTTAAACCTACCTGCTGACAAAAAGATGATTCCTGCTAATTATCAGCATGCTCATAATGAAGAGTTTGAAGTGGTCAAATCAGATGATGGGAAGTCCATAGTTAAAGTTGTGGCTGGTGAGCTCAATGGAAAAAAAGGACAAATAACCACGCAAACTGCGGTGAACGCATTTATAATTGAGATGGAGGCTGGTTCTGAGCTTAATCTGTCTACCCAAAATACGCATCAAAGCCTTTTATATCTGATTAAAGGTGAGGTTAAGGTAAATAGTCAAGAGGAACTTAAACTTAATAGTAATCAAATGCTGGAGTTTGAGCCTGATGGTGACGGTATTAATATTAGGTCTGGTATGGCAAGTCAACTATTGTATTTATCAGGTGAACCCTTTAATGAAAAAGTGACCTCCTGGGGCCCTTACGTTATGAATACACAAACCGAGATTATGGAAGCCATGCGAGATTATCAAATGGGTAAAATGGGGTTTTTACCTCGCTAACAATAAATAAAATTACATGTTATGAGAAAAGTAATAGATAAAGCAAATACACGCGGTTATGCTGATCATGGATGGTTAAAATCGCACCACACTTTTAGTTTTGCAGGGTATCAAAATCCTGCTCGTATGAATTTTGGAATGTTGCGCGTTCTAAATGACGACGTTGTTCAGCCTAAAATGGGATTTGGAACGCACCCACATCAAAATATGGAAATTATATCCATCCCTTTAAAGGGAGCGCTATCTCATAAAGATAGTATGGGTAATAAACGTGCTATTGAAGTAGGGGAAGTGCAAGTAATGAGTGCTGGTACTGGTTTAACCCATTCAGAGTTTAATGATAGTAAAACGGACGAGGTTAACTTTTTACAGTTATGGATCACCCCAGAAGAAATGAATGTGAAACCAAATTACCAGCAACGTGAATTTGATGCTTCTGAACAAAAGAATCGGCTTCAGACAGTGGTGGCCCCTAAAGATAAAATTGAAGGTCAGGCCTTGCCAATTAGTCAGCAAGCCTACATCTACAGATCGGATCTTGATGCAAATTCTAGTTTGGATCTTAAATCTAAATCCAGTAATCATGGGTTCTATGTTTTTGTTGTAGATGGCGATGTTCAGGTTGCTGATGAAGACTTAGGCCAAAGAGATGCTATTGGTGTGTACGAAACTGATAATGTAGCGGTTACCGCTAAATCAGATTCAAGTCTGATAATCATTGAAGTACCAATGAATTAAAATTTGAATGTTGTAAGTGCTTAAAAGCATCCTAAAACAGGATGCTTTTTTGCATTAAAACACGATATTTGTTATCTGACTAACTAAAATTTGCGACTATGGCAATGAATAAAAATACCGTTTTGGCTTGGGCCACCTTTATTATGATTTTTGTTGGATGTGGACTCATATCTCTTGGTGCTTTTAAGTATGATGATGTGGCTGGTTGGGGTTTTGCGTCAGTAGGGGTTGGTTTTTTTGCTATAGCCTGGGTATTTAATGCTTTAAAAGGACGTGTCTAATGAGTGATGATAAGAAGGTAATCTTTTCAATGTCTGGTGTTACCAAGACATTTCAAGGAGCGAATACTCCAGTTTTAAAAAACATTTACCTAAGTTTTTTCTACGGTGCTAAGATTGGTATACTTGGACTCAATGGTTCTGGTAAATCCACTTTATTAAAGATTATTGCAGGGGTCGACTCCAACTACCAGGGCGATGTCGTTTTTGCACCTGGTTATTCTGTTGGTTATTTGGAACAAGAACCTCAATTAGATGATGAAAAAACAGTGATGGAAGTGGTGCGGGAAGGCGCAGCAGAAACAGTGGCCATATTGGATGAGTACAATAAGATCAACGATATGTTTGGTTTGGAAGAAGTGTATTCAGATCCAGATAAAATGGAAAAGTTGATGAATCGTCAAGCCGAACTTCAAGACCAAATTGATGCCGCTAATGCGTGGGAACTGGACACCAAGTTAGAAATAGCCATGGATGCTTTGAGAACACCAGATGGAGATCAAAAAATAGGTGTTTTGTCGGGTGGTGAACGTCGTCGTGTTGCATTATGTCGCTTGCTATTACAGGAACCTGATGTTTTGTTATTGGATGAGCCAACCAACCATTTAGACGCAGAATCTGTTCATTGGTTAGAGCACCATTTGGCTCAGTATAAAGGAACCGTTATTGCGGTGACACACGATCGCTATTTTCTTGATAATGTTGCGGGTTGGATTCTTGAATTGGACCGTGGAGAGGGCATACCATGGAAAGGTAATTACTCGTCATGGTTAGATCAAAAATCTAAAAGACTCGCTCAAGAAAGCAAGGCTGCCTCAAAGCGCCAGAAAACTTTAGAGCGTGAATTAGAATGGGTGCGTCAAGGAGCTAAAGGGCGACAAACCAAGCAAAAGGCACGATTAAAAAATTACGATAAGTTACTTAATCAGGATCAAAAACAACTGGATGATAAATTGGAAATTTATATTCCAAATGGCCCAAGACTGGGAACCAATGTTATTGAAGCGTCAGGTGTCAGTAAGGCCTATGGAGATAAATTGTTATATGAAGATTTGAATTTCAATTTACCTCAGGCCGGGATTGTTGGTGTTATCGGGCCTAATGGGGCAGGTAAGACCACCATATTCAGGATGATCATGGCTGAAGAAAGCGCCGATAAGGGTCAATTTAACGTTGGTGAAACGGCTAAAATAGCCTATGTCGATCAGTCACATGCTAATATAGATCCAGAAAAGACTATTTGGCAGAATTTTAGTGATGAACAAGAGCTTATAATGATGGGTAACCATCAGGTTAATTCCAGAGCCTATTTAAGCCGCTTTAATTTTAGTGGAAGTGAGCAAAATAAAAAAGTCAAACTTTTATCTGGTGGTGAACGAAATCGTTTACATTTGGCTATGACCCTGAAAGAAGAAGGTAATGTATTACTTTTAGATGAGCCAACTAATGATCTTGATGTCAATACATTACGAGCATTAGAGGAAGGGTTGGAGAACTTTGCTGGTTGTGCTGTGGTTATCTCTCACGACCGTTGGTTCCTAGATCGTATTTGTACACATATCCTAGCTTTTGAAGGCGACTCTCAAGTTTACTTTTTTGAGGGTAGTTTTACCGAATACGAAGAGAATAAAAAGAAACGTCTGGGTGGAGATTTAATGCCGAAACGCATTAAGTACAAAAAGTTGATTCGCTAGGGTCTAGTTATCCCCATACAAATGCCCGCCAGAGTAGTCTTTGGTTTCTTCCTCGGCCTCTTTAAAGGCATTGGTTTCCATGAGCTTTTTTTCCTCAGATCTCAGCTTATACATTTTTAGAATGGCAATGGCTATAAAAACCACAAAAATGCACGAGACTGCAATTAGGATAATGGTCAATTCTTGAGTTGAGACCAGAAGAGAAAGTGTACTTAAAAATGTAGGCATTTTCTTGTTTGTCTGATTGGGTTATGCATCAAATATACAAATTAGTCTAGGTTCTAAATTCCTGTATCTAATTTATTTACATAAAGTTGTGAACAATTTTTATGATTATAAATCAGTTGTACCATTCTAATTGAACAACCTCAATATCTGAATTTCCTTCATTTACTATCGCCCTAAACTTACCAATATCACTCAATCCTCCTTGCCCTCGATAATGGTAGGGATAAACTTGTTTAGGTTTAAAATCGATAACTGCGTCTGCTGCTTTCTCAACTGTCATCGTATACGGTAGATTCATACAAATAAACGCCTTGTCAATGTCTTTTAAGGTACGCATCTCAGGGATGTCTTCAGTATCACCAGATATATAAATACGTTGCCCTTTTAAGTTTAGGATATAGCCATTACCACGACCCTTGGGATGAAATTTTAAAGCTTCTTCTCTTAGGTTATACATTGGTATAGTGCTAAAAGACAATCCGTCTTTTAAAATATAATCAAAGTTATTCTTGGCCTCAAAGGTATTCTTTGCAATTGTTGAGGGTAATTTTTCTATTACTGCAGGAGGAGCTATTATGGGAATATTATTAAGTTGTAATTCTTCAAGAGTTTTTTTATTCATATGATCGCCATGAATATCCGTTATAAATACAGCTGTTGGTCGCTTATGGCCTACGTAAGCATTAGCACCACCGGTTGGATCCACATAGATAACATTATCTCCAGCTTCTAATATTAGACTAGCATGTGATATAGGAATTATACTTATTGGGTCTTGTGGAACCTTAACGAGTGACGCTGATTCTGAATTACTATTAGAGTTAGACTGTTTGCAGGACAAACAAATAATAGTGAGAAAAATACTTAAGAGTCGAAAAGTCATGGTTTTTTTTTGTAAAGATATCTAATAAACTCTTGTAAAAAATAGGTGTAACAATTTTATGGAATTAGACACCTATATTTTGAGCCTTATTTAATTTTAATAATCCCAAAAATTAACGAAATTACAGGTTCGTAAACAGTACAATTTAAAACTATATTCCATGTCCGACGAGTTCGATTTATTAGAAACTAATTCCAATGAAAAAACTGAGAAAGTAGATGTCAATTGGGGAAAGGCTATTGATACTATGAAATCTAAACTGGCCCAGGAGGATGATCCTGAGATGCGCCAAAAGATTTTAAATGCTACCCTGGATGATGTTGTTCATATGGCAGAAAAGGATAGAACAACCTTGCTAGACGCCATCAAAGATTTAACGGACTATCAGGACGAAGTGGGAATTATTTTTGAGAATTTCTCGTCTCTAAATGCTGATGAGCAGAAGATCATTGATAATGCCATCAAACGCTTAGAACGTGCTAAAGTAGAGCTTGAGGATGCTGAAAACAAACCGGATACCTGGTGGAATAATTTGTGGGGACGTAAGAGCAAGATTGCGAAGGCAGAGGAGGAATTAAAGAATGCACAGAAAGATCGCGATGCTGCCGATAATAAGGCGAAAGCGCTTTTCCAACAGCGTATAGAATCTGCTGATGTACAAACCTTGTTAAATGAATTATCATTTAAAAGTCAAGCCGCTGTTAAGCGCTTAAAAGATCGTGAGGTTGAAATTAAAGAAGTAGAGGATCGCCTTCAGGACGCTATAGTAGAAGCAACAAAAAACCATACTCGTGCTCTTGAGAAGAAGAAAGAAGTAGAAGATAAGTTAGAGACAGAGTACGCCAAGTTAAAACAAGCCAGACAAGCACTTGAAGATATTGTAGATAAGCAGTCAGCTGAATATGCAGAAGCTGTTGGTAAGGTGACAACACTAGAACAAAGTGTTGAGGAGTTGGAAGGTCTTAAGAATGCATATACGACGTTGGCAGCTTCAAAGGATAGTTTCGTTCACAAACATAACTTAACTATAAAGGTATTGACATCCCTTAGAAGTAATTTACAAACGCATAGAGCCAAGCTCAAGAGTGATACAGAAGAGCGTTTGAAGTATTACGATGGCTATGTAGTAGCGCTCAAGGCCAGAACTGATCAGGAGTTTGCCGCAATTCTGGAACACTTAGGAGTAAAAACTGATGAACATATTGGTGAGACCCTTGCTGCCATGCATACGGCAAGTGCTAAGGCACGTCAACAAATGATGGACAACATTCCCGTTCACGAGAAAGTTATGCAGGGTGTTTATAGTAGTTATGCAGAGGCCCTTCAGGAAATACGTGAAAAGGATGTCGATATCCAGAAAAACTTTTCTGAACGTTACGGCATTGATATGAAAGAAATATTTGAAGAGTACTATAAGTCAGATAGTTCGGCTCCCGATGGGGGTGAGACCCCTGATAAAACGAGCCCTTCACCTGATGTAGAGGAAGATCTTTTGTCCTAATAAATTCAACTTATAAGTCGTAGCTCTTTATTTGGGTTACGACTTTAAACCAAATAGATTCAAATTAATCTTAATGATTGTTACTCCCTTAGATTCTGCACAATTAGACTCTAAAAGTCAGTATGTGTTCTATCATCAAATGGTAGACTTTACAATTAAGGAACTCATTGTTAAAATGCAACAGCAACAGCTCTGTTCTAATAAAGAATTGGGCTTTTTTAAGCAATACTGTGATTTGCTGTTATATTCCATTGAGGCAATGCGCGTTAAGTATATGTATGATGATGAGGATAATATGAAGATTGATCTTACTGATTCTGGATTCCCCAATTATTTAGAGTTTCGGTACCTGTTTAACGACTTGGCTTTAAGAGAAGAGTATCTTAATAAGCTTACAGATATTGAAGTGATTAAGCATGAATTTTTGGACACCTTGATGCGAAAAAAGGAGCCAATTAGGAAATCCAGGTTATTTCAGGCCGCATCTATTGTTTATTATTCTAACGTTAAGCAGGAATATATCTTTAATCGATTTATTCAAGGTAAAATTTTACCATCTCCTGAGGACGTGAGGGCTCAGTACATGACTAGCTGGAGTTTTTATGATGTGGCGCTCAACAGACCTTTCATATGCTTTATGTATTTCGATTATAATGGCAAGGATCCACAGAAAGAACGGCAACAGATTTACGAGGCTATTAGGCAGACGGCGGATAGAAAAATGCCTTTAGATAGTATGGCCTACGCTATCGACAGAAAACTAATGGACGTCTATCCCAAACACATGAAACGCATTGATTTAGGTCCATTACACAATGTATTTGCCAAAGACGAAAATGATATTACTCATGCCATTCTTGATGGTATTGGGCGTAAGGACATTCCTTTAGAATCTTATGCGTTTTCATTGAAGATTGACGAGGTGTTTTCGGGAAGCGAGTTTAAAGAAGGCAGTTTTTTCAATAAACAGGTCTTGCAAAGATGGAGTGACATTATTAAGCAGCAATATTTAATGGCACCTCATCGAATAATTCAAATGCTATATAATAAAAGCCCCAACAGCATTAACAAACTTGCAAAACCACCAATTCAACTGGCCGATCTGCCAGTTTCCAATTAAGAATTAACTATGGAACATAATTCAACATTTCCTATAAAACAATCTGAACTCGACATGTTGCGTGACGAGGCGACCTCCTATTTAAAAAGTATAGAATGGGAACAAAGTCAGCGTGCCAAAAATCGGGACGGTGATACCAAGGACGAATCAATTTTGTTGTATTTATCCCGAGCTAATAATGGGAATAATGCAGCCCAATTAGCCTCGGTGTCCAAAACGGTTTTGGGGTTAAAAAAACGTTTGTTGCCCGAATCCGTTGCTTTACCAGTATTATTAAATCAAACTTTATACGCAGTTCAGGAGGGGATTACTTTAGGTTTATGGATACGTGATAGCTATTATGATGCGTCAGGATTAAGCAGTTTACAAGAAAGGAGATCCACTCTAGGTCAAAAAGGTAGAAGGGAGTTCGAAAGTAAAATGCATACAGCTACAGCTTTTATGCTTTATGCTTCTGCCTACAAGATCTTAACAGACTTGAAACCTCATGAAACCGATGATCTTAGCGTTATGAAACAAAAGTTTGCTGGAATTCCTGAAGTGTCTCTCTTAAGTCCATTAAAGGGATTGTCATGCAGTTTGTTCTATTATGATAAATACTTAAGTCACCCCGATCTTATTAAAAGCGATCAGGATGTTGTTGATTTTACGGTGGTCTATTTTGAGGCCTTAATAGCTGAAATACAACTTAGGAAATCCACTTTGGAATACACCGAAACAATAGAAGACCGTACTTATAAATTAGAGCATTCAGATTTTGCAATTTCTGGTTGGAGCAATGTGTTTGATGGAGCCGCCAAAAGTGTTGAGTTCAATAAGATCCAGTTTGAGCAAATCGTTGGAAATAGAGATGCAAAACATTTTGCCAGACGATTAACCGAACGTTTGTTGAGTTATGATTTTATAGAAAAGAAGAATCCATTTCAAGAACTCGGTGGATTTATGCCAGTCTTTATGGGATATGGTATTCCAGGAACAGGTAAGAGTATGCTGATTGCGGCTATTGCCACTAGGTTGAAAGAGCATTGTGACAACCTGGATATACCATTTCTGTTTCACCCAATGCCTGATACCCTAATAAGTACATTTCAAGGAGGATCTGCGGAAAAAATGGTGGAATGGATGAAACCTCTTCAAGATCCGTCAAAAATCATTTTTGCACCTATTGATGATGCAGAGAATAATCTTCAGGAACGCACAGCACAAGGGGTGTCCGCTGGTGTTAAAGAAGTGATTGGTGTATTTTTAAGATATACTGAAGGGGCTTATGCGGTCAACTATGGTAATAGTTCTATAGGACTGTTTACAAACTTACCCGAAATGTTAGATAAGGCCGTTATTTCAAGAGTTCAGGGAAGGTTTAAGATAGATGGTGCGCGTTCTGAACATGATTTTCTTGATCAGGATTATTTATGGTGGCAAAAGCTACAGAAAACCATGCCTGGATTTATAAATATGGATAACCCCGAAGGTTATAAATATTTGCAAGATCAAGGTTTAGCTAAAAATTTGGGTGATATTTTAGATCAGATCGACGACCCAAATGAGGACCGTGTGCGACAGGTGTTCAATAAGATTGATGAGCTTCATGAAGAAGATGATCACATGTTTTATGCCGCATTGTACAAATCCATTCAAGAAGTGTTTCCATTTTTTTCCTCAAGAGATGTAAGAAATATTCAATCGGCCATCTCATTGCGATTAACAGATTTTGATTTGGAAAAGGATTGGTTTGAGAATCCAGAAGTGTATTTCAATAAGAATTATGACACCAAGTTTGGAATGCTTCAGGAGTTAATGAAATCTAATATGAAAGGGCTCAACTTCTCAGATATTCGTAGACAAGAAGTCATCCGTTATCTGGATAATGTAGCAACAATAGCAGATACAGACTTTAATAGAAAGGTTGAGTCTAGAGTTAGTCAGATGCAAATAGAATTGGAGGCAAGGGAGCGATTTGGTAAATCGGAATAAAAACTATGGACAAACTTAAAGCTGCAAATTTATATCAGAGTGAGTTAATTCCTGTTAGTGGTAAGCTAGTAGACCGCTACAATAAGTGTTTAAAGACTCTAGGTTTTAAGGAAACCAACCTCAGTAGTTTTTCTATAGATGGTGTTGGATGGAGTCCTGAAATAGCTGAGGAGAAAGCTGATGTTCAGTATTTAAATCATGGAGATGCTAATCCGCATGGGATTATTATTTCTCCTTTACAAAAAGGGAAGCCCGTTTATTTGCCATTTCATTCTTTTGATCGTGAAATGATGCGTCATGTATTTAGAACTCACGGTCAAAAGATTAGTGATATCACAAGAGATTCCGCTATTTGCATTGACTTTGACCAGGATATTGATGCTTATTACGAGCCATTGGATATTCTCAAATACGATGATGTAAGCATCACCTTTAGACTAATCGACGATCTTAATAAAGTTCAAGCAGAACAACTTCAGCTGGTCGATCAGTTTACGACAGGTCATAATTTTATCGATGAGGATTTACAGAAACAATTATTGGATTCTGCCAAGACCTATGGTGATCTTAGGAATAGGGATTTAAATCTGCATTCTTTACATTATACAGTATCCTCCTTTTATTCCAGGGCCTTTGGTGGGGTCTATGTCTTAAAAGATTTTGTGAAGACCATAGTCGTATTTGAAGATAAAACGGCCTACGAGAGCTCTATTAACGATTCGCTTCATGATGTTCTAGTCTATCATATAAATCAGCCTGAATTGATACGTAAACTGGAGGATTATCAAATAATTTCTTACGATCTAGAAGCAGTAGTAGGTACCAAAAGGTATGATCGTATTAAAAAATACTATTTCTCTCAATTTGTAAACAAACCAGAACATTCGTATGAAGAGATATTAGAAAGTAAATCTTTATTTAGGAGTTATTTAAACAAACTGACTATAGAAGACCGTAAAAAGGTGATGGGAGTTGAGTTATATCTTGAGAAAATAGCTAAAAGTAATGCCTTCAAAAAGGAAGATCTAATTGATCAGTCCTTGTTTTTTGGGCTTTTAGACCCACACTCATCACTAAATCCTCATGATCGTGACCTCATTCACCAATTACTGATTAATATTTCGCCATTGGATGTGTTGTTTTTGTACTGGTATGATAAGGAACAATTTTATTTGAGCTATCAAGATTGGGACGATACTCTACGAGATTGGGTTATTGGTATCATCCGTAACAATATTGAGTAAATAGATACTAATTTTATAGAACTAAATACGAAGGCCATGGGACTTGAACTTGTAATTTTTATTGCTGCCATATTGTTAGGAATTTTTATTTATTGGAGAGAATCCAATAGTAATAAAGCTTATAGAACTCTAAACAAAATCGTAAACAGCAAAGCGCTTCAGATGTCTAAGGACAATCCAAAAGGATTCGTTTATAAACAGTCTTTTATCCCAAGATTAATCTTTATAGTTACCATGTGTCTAATTGTGGCTTTGGTACTGGAGTTTGTAACGCCAATTTCAGTCTTTGGTTCCTACAATGGTGTTTCGGCATTTTCATCTATCGTGGTAGGGACTATTGTGGGTACCTATCTTGCGAATTTTGTTCTTAAGTCCTCCAAAGTAATTGAAGAGCATGGAGACACCATAGGCAATGTTATGGATGAAGCCATTGATAAGGGTAAGGATTATATTGAGAATTTAAGACCTGAAACTCCTAAAGAAGAAGTCATTGATAAACAAGAAGCTAGGGCTAAAGACGATGGAAAAAGCGCTCGTGAGCGTTTAAAAGATAAAGGGTTACTTTAAGATAATTTAGACAGAATGATAAAATCGTATTGGAATAAAGGATCTAAACAAAAGCGCAATGTCATTATTGGAGCCATAATTGTATTAATAGCCCTATTTGTTTTAAGAGATGATTACCAACCGGCCTTATTATTTATTAGAAAGTACTTTTTTGTCATTCTTGTTGCCACCATTATTCTTGTCTTTGGACTCTCAAGATTCAGAAATACTCCAAGTACTGGACGTCGCCTGGGAATTTTGGGGATATTGGTATTGTTCTATGGATTGATGTATTTGTTTGGGTGGCATTATCAGCTTTATGATTATATGAAGACTTACAATGTCTACAAGAATTTAAACAAGGTTGAAATTCATGAATTACCCTTAACTCAAAACGAGCGCATTCAGCCACTAAGAAATATCTTGTCTATGGCCAACGAGAGTGTGGGGGAGACTAAAGATGTATCCTTACCGCATTTAGTTAGAGTTGATCGTGAAAACCGGTGGACTATGGCTATTCAGCCAAGTGAGAAGTACTCCATGCAACGCATCATGAATAACACTGAAGAAGTGTTTTCAGTTAGTAGTACCACGCCATTTCCCAGATTTTCAAACGAAAATCGTATTGAGGTTGTCTTTGCAATAGGAGAGTCCTTAATGTTTAGCAGAAACACCTATAATGCCGTTGTGCAGCGATTCAATCCCTGGATGCTATTTAATTATGAGCCCAGTGATACCTACTACATGAAAAATGATAAAGGAGAGTGGGTTGAAGTAGTGAGTCTAATTAAGTGGGAAGGCTTCTTTTTTCCATATCCTACATTTGGAGGTGTCATGGTAATTGAAAATGGGGAACACGATTTTAAGGATTACCTCGAGCGCATATCCATTGGAAAAGGAACGTTTATTCCACCAGATCAATTGGATTCCTATGACTATTTGAGCAAGCAAAACATTCTTGCAGAGAAGGTATCCAGATTACAGGCCGAATCTCTTAAATTTCTAGGAGGTTTTGCAGATCCACTTCCATGGAATATGAAAACTGTGGTTAAAATACCTATGATGCCCAAGGATCAAAACCAACAACCTTATGTGACTGATTTTGATTTTGCTAATTCCAATACCAATGCCTACAGTGGTTTATACCATTGGTTTGGTTTGGAGCCAATAGGAGAGGAGCGCACAAGTTTGAGTTTTAGTGTGATGGTGCCAGCAGATGGTACAGATAAACTCTATTACTATAATCACGCTAGTAAGAAACAAGGCTATGCTGGCGTTTCTGCCATGCCTTTGAAGGTTCAAGAATCTCGTAAAGAGTACGATTGGTCAGCTAACACACCCGTTGAGTTTCGACCTTATATTAAGGAAATTGCTGGAAGAAAGCGGATGTTCTTTCTTGGAACGGTTTCATCAATTAGTGACACTAATGCTGAACAGTTTGATGGTTCAGCTACTCCAGACTTGGTTCTTATTGACAGTGAATACAGGGATGTGGTTTGGATAGATGTTAAGCACCCCAGTGGATGGGATAAAGCGGTGTATGACCAATTAAATGAGGCCTGGCGCTCTAGTGAAAAGGACTTAGGTTTCTATTATCAGGATGATGTGCGTGATAACGATATTGCTGAGAGGGAAACCGATTCAACAAAAATAGTACCACCAGTCACAGATAATACTGAGCAAATTGAAGCTTTACAACGTAAAATTGATTCTTTGAAATCTAATTCTAATTAGAGCTTACGAAGCATCTTAATATTGGCGCGTTCGTAGGGATTGTCCTTTTCAAGCTCTAATTCCTTAAAGCCATATTTTCGATATAAATGAATGGCATTTTCCAATATGGTATTGGAGTATAGCATCAGTGCAGCGTAGTCTTTAGATTTTGCAAAATCTATGCAGTACTGAAGTAGTCTCTGGCCAAACTTTTCCCCCCTTGCCCTTGGGGTTACCGCCATTTTTGTTAGTTCTAACACCGTTGGATCTTCAGTTGGCATTAAGGCTGCTGTGGCAAGAACAGCATCTTTTTCAAGTAGGAAGAAGATCTGTCCACCCTTATTTATAATGTATTTATCGGGCTTACTCAGTACTTCCTTATCATATGGCTCTACATAAAAATACGTTTCCAACCATTCGATGTTAAGATCGTGAAAATCCTTAGCATATTTATGATCGAAAGATATGATGTTAGGACTCATGCGCTCTAATAAAGTCAGTTATTAAGTAGCTGATCAATTTACCAATCTTGTCTTTGGACTTCTTTGAAGGAATGGCTTCGCAAATATGTAAGTAAGTTAAGTCTCTGGTTTGACCAAAGGAGTGTAGCATTCGTCTAACCTGCTTTACAGTAAAACCGGCAGGTGTGGCAGCACTACTTGGAACATTAATAATGGCATCACAATCAATCTCCAACCCAACCTTTAAACCGTCTACATGCTTGATACAAGATTCAATAGCTGTTTTCATACCAATTTCACTCCTCACCTCCATAGCTTCATAAGAGACAAAATCAACGGCCTTCATTTTTTTCATTGTGGATAAAATAGATCTGGATGTAAAATTCTCATGAAGTCCCATAATAAAGTACTTTTTTAGAAAGCCTTCTGCAAGGGCATAACTAAACCCATTACCACTATGCCGCCCTTCCTCTGGTCTAAAATCACTATGTGCATCTATATTAATTACCGCTATGGGTTGGTTTAAGCCAAAAGCAGAACCCTTAATCATACCATAACTATTATTATGGCCACCGCCAACTGCAATTGGAATCTTACCTGCTTTAATTATTTGAGAAACCAGATAGGTGACATCTGCATCAATTTTTTCAACATTTGAGCGTAAATTTTTAATATTGGATACACTTTGATTTATGTCATCATCGGCAGATTTGTAGTTTAATGAACCTAATATTAATACCTTTTTGGCATGTGTATAGGTATTACTTTGAATATTTATTAAGATTTTTTTTACGGCCTTCCAACATTTGTAAGTGCCTGGATTACCGAGGTTTGCACGAACACCAATATCTTCTTCGATACCAAAAATTACGTATCTAACATCTAAATCCTTTAAGTCTTCGTATATGTTGGTGAGGTTAGGTAACAGCTTAATTTGTTCACCAAATTTGGTTTCACCTTTGCGAGTTTTTAAGAGGGACTTCAGATCTTTCTGAGAAAATAATTGAAGGTATTCCATTACAATAAATTAGGCCGTAAACAGTTATAACAGGTTTAAGTCTTAGCTTCAAAATTAACACAAATCAAATTTATCAGTAACTTAAAAACAATCAAATTATGGAAAGTTCAAACGGAAAGAATACCGGACTTAAAGTCGGATTGGGGATCTTAGTAGTACTTTTTTTAGGAACCGCATTTTTTGCCTCTAAGCTTTATTCAGACAAAAAAGAAAGTGAGGCATTATTAACAAGCGAGAAAGAGCAGGTTATGAATGATCTTAACAGTATGGCAAAACAATATGATTTGGCCATTCAGGAGAACGAAGTAGCCAATGAAAACTTAGTTGAGGCTAGAGAACGTATTCAAGGCCTAATGGATTCTTTAAAGGTATCTCAAAACAGTGTTAACAGCTTATGGCGATACAAGAAGAAGTATATGGCCTTACAAGAGGAAATGGATGTACTTTTAGCACAGAATGATAGTCTGCGCGTAGAAAATGAGTTATTGGCCACTTCATTGGATAGTACACAGGTTCAACTTGCAGAACGTGCTATGTTTACAGATTCCTTATTGGTTCAAAATTCGGAATTAGCAACTGCAGTTGAAGATGCTTCTGCTCTCCAGACTGTTGGCTTAAAAGGAATGGGTATTATTGAAAGAAATAGCGGTAAACAAATTCCAACTGAACGTGCTAGAAGAAGTGACAAGATAAAAGTTTGCTTTACAGTAGCTAAGAATACTATTGCTGAAGCAGGCGATAAAGAATTATATGTACAGGTTATTGATCCTGAAAACAATGTGTTAGGGTCAAATGATCAAATTCAATTTGAAGATCAGATTTTAAATTACAGTCTGATCAGTAGATTTAACTATGAAAACAGAAATTTAAATGTTTGTGAATTCATCAATAAATCTGAAGATGACAAGTTTATTAAAGGACGCTACATCGTTAACGTTTTTAATAATAAAACGCTTGTTTCATCTTCTGAATTTACTATGAAGTAAGCAAACTAATCTTAGACTAGAAAAAGCCGGAACGTATGTTTCGGTTTTTTTATGCCCATAACTTGCCATTAATAATCACTTGATCAACCGGATTATCACCAAAATTATAGGCAATTTCACGATAGTGACCCATAGGTTTTGTAATTATTAAATTAGCCTTTTTTCCTCGGGTAATACTACCATACATGCTACTGATACCCATGGCATATGCCCCGTTAATAGTAGCTGCATTAATAGCTTCCTCCGGACTTAATTTCATTTTCACGCAAGCAAGACTTACAACAAAGTTCATATTTCCACTTGGTGCAGACCCCGGATTATAATCACTGGCAAGGGCCAGTGGTAATCCAGCTTCTATGATTCTACGGGCCGGAGTATAAGGAATTCCAAGATAAAATGAACAGCCTGGTAAGGCAACTGGAATAGTGTTAGATTGTGCTAAGGCATTGATGTCGTTTTCATCTAGCAACTCCAGATGGTCAACAGAAAGCGCATTATGACCCGTAGCTGCAGGTACTCCTCCCAAAATATTAAATTGATTAACATGAACCTTTGGTTGGAGTTGGTAGTTCTTTCCGGCAGCGAGTATCTTGTCCATGTCTTCAACACTAAAATATCCCTTCTCGCAAAATACATCAATATACTTTGCAATTTTTAATGCAGCAGCTTTTGGAATTAAATTATTAATGATTTGATTGACATAAGACGTTTTATCCGACTTATACATGTCTGGAATGGCATGAGCTGCTAAGAGGGTAGGAAGAATAAAAGCTTGAGAATCTTTTTTTAGCTTTCCAATGACTTTAAGCATTTTCAATTCCGCTTCAGTTTCAAGGCCGTAACCTGTTTTTATTTCAATAGCACCAGTACCCAAAGCGATCACCTGGTTAAGACGAATAAGTGATTGGGTATAAAGGTCATCTAAACTGGTATTAGCAATTTGATCTGCCGAATTTAAAATTCCACCACCTCTTGCTGCAATTTCTTCATAGCTTAGACCATTTATTTTATCTACAAATTCTTTAGACCTGTTGCCTGCAAATACCAGATGTGTGTGAGAATCGCACCAAGAAGGTATGACTAACTTATTCGTTGCATCGATTGTAGTTTCAGGGTCAAAGCCTTCACACTCAGTCATAGGACCATATTCGATAATTGTATCGTGTTCAATGTATACATAAGCATTTTCCATAATAGGAAGGACTTTCATGTCGTTGCCTTTTACGAGCATTACATTATTAGGGTGGACTTGAACCAGCTGATGGATATTGGTTATTAAAATGGACATGCGACTACTTATTAGGAAAACTCTAAACTAAAAAAAAACGTCCACTTAAAATGGACGCTTTTAAATTTGATAGATTGCTATTAATTAATTCTTGATGAATCTATAATTAGCCGAATTATTAACTGTCAAAATATAAACACCATTTTGCAATTGTGAGGTGTTTATTCCGTTAGACAATTCAATCTCATTATGAAAAACAATTTTACCTGTAACATCTACAATTCTAACATCTGCAGAAACGAGATCTGTTGAAGAAAAATTTAAATGATGTTCTACTGGATTTGGGTAGAGCCTAAATGAATTGGATTCCAACTCGGGTATACTCAAACTTTCCAGTAAGTTTTCTATGAAGTTTACTTCATTTTGGCTAAATGCAATAGATACAATATCCATATCACCATCTAGGTCAAAATCCTGAGAGGTAAAGGAATAAACCACATTTTGTGCTGTGTCAATAGTGTCGTCTGATGCGTAGGAGCCATCTCCATTATTTTTTAACCAAGCCAGTTTTACAGAACTACCACCACTTCCACTAGACACCACAAGATCACTCAAATCATCATTATCCATGTCTACAAGTTTAATCGTGGCAGGATTTAATAGTGAAGTAGAAATAGCCTCTTCTGAATATCCTGAACCCCCTTCTTCAATTCGATATAAAGAGCCTTGATTCCCAAACCCAAAATCTGCAGCAAAAATTACCGTATTTTGAAAATCGTTGGGGTCTTCAAATATTGTATCAAACATATAAATCTTATTCTCACTTACAGGGTCAGTCTCTTTAGTGAATGAAACTGTTCCAGAGCCAACCAAATTATTTATAAATAACTCAATACCATTTGGTGTAGGACTACCACCTGAAGGTACTATTGAGCTTGAAACCAAAGCGTCTAGGTCACCATCATTATCAACATCTTTTAAACTGATAACTGAAGGTCTTGATATCGTGTTATCTACTACTTCAGATGCTTGCGTAAAAGTACCAGTACCATCATTAGAAAACCACAGCACCTCATTCGCCCCTGTAGAGCAAACCATTACATCAATTGTTGTATTACCATCTATTTGCCCTGGTGATACGTAGAAGGCGTCATTTAAAGAACTTGAAATGGTGTTTTCAGAAGAAAAAGTACCATCTCCGTTATTGGCAAACCAAACTAACTTGGTACCACCACAGACGAGGATATCTAGAAAAATATCATCATTTAAATCCACTAGCTTCATATCTGCAATACCAGCCAAGGAATTAGTTACTAGAGTCTTGGGTTCAAAACCACCTATACCATCATTTAGAAAAACTTCGATAGTGCTACTTCCAAAGGTACCGACGACAAAATCTGGGTATTCATCTTCATCTATAAAACCTGAATCAATTCGATAAGGTTGAGTTCCTGTCCCAGAAATTAAAGATTTGGCCCCAAATTCTGTTTGTGATGTAAGATAAGTGGTTGTGAAACAGAGCAGCAGTAAGGTAATTTTTTTCATGTAATTCAATATTAGTTATCACTAAAATATTGAATTTCTAGACATAAAATTACTTGAGACTACCTATCATCTCCTCTGGTTTAACCCAATTATCATAATCTTCTTCATTAACATATCCTAAATTGATTGCTTCTTCTTTTAGGGTAGTGCCATTTTTATGAGCTGTATTGGCGATTTCAGCGGCTTTGTAATAACCTATTTTAGTGTTAAGAGCCGTTACCAACATGAGTGAATTATTTAATAAGTTCTTGATAACTTTTGTGTTAGGTTCAATTCCTGCAGCGCAATGCTCTTCAAAACTCACACAAGCATCCCCAATAAGTTGTGCCGATTGTAAGAGATTATAAGCCATAACAGGTTTAAACACATTTAATTCGTAATGCCCTTGAGTACCACCTACAGTGATTGCCACATCGTTACCCATCACCTGAACGCAGACCATGGTTAGGGCCTCACATTGTGTTGGATTTACTTTTCCTGGCATAATGGAACTTCCAGGTTCATTGGCTGGAATAATAATCTCTCCAATCCCTGATCTCGGTCCAGAAGCCATCATTCTAATGTCATTGGCAATTTTATTAAGCGACACTGCAAGCTGTTTTAAGGCACCATGTGTTTCAACAATTGCGTCGTGAGCCGCAAGCGCTTCAAACTTATTTTCTGCGGTAACAAATGGATGTCCTGTGAATTCAGCAATGTACTTAGCCACGAGGATATCATAGCCCTGAGGAGTATTTAGACCAGTTCCAACTGCTGTTCCACCTAAGGCTAACTCGCTTAAATGTGCTAAAGTATTTTCTAAAGCTTTAAGACCATGATCTAATTGTGAAACATAGCCAGAAAATTCTTGTCCTAAAGTAAGAGGAGTCGCATCCATAAGGTGGGTGCGTCCAATCTTAACTACATCTTTAAAGGCAATGGATTTTTTGTGCAGTGTATTGCGTAATTGGATGACACCAGGAATGGTAGTCTCAACTATTTTTTTATATGCTGCGATGTGCATTCCAGTGGGAAATGTGTCATTAGAAGACTGCGACTTATTAACATCATCATTTGGCTGAATCGTTTTTTCACCTTCCCCAATAGTCTTTCCTGCTATTTGGTGGGCTCTATTAGCAATAACCTCATTAACATTCATATTGCTTTGAGTACCAGATCCGGTTTGCCAAATAACTAATGGAAACTGATCGTCATGTTTTCCTTCAAGAATCTCATCACAGACCTTAGCTATAAAATCTCTCTTATCGGTAGTTAAAACACCTAATTCTTCATTAGCATAGGCAGCCGCTTTCTTTAAATAAGCGAATCCATAAACTATTTCTAGTGGCATTGAGGCCGCTGGTCCAATTTTAAAATTATTACGTGAACGTTCGGTTTGTGCACCCCACAGTTTATCTGCTGGTACCTTAACTTCCCCCATGGTGTCTTTTTCTATTCTATAGGACATGATTTATCAATTTTATTTTGAAGCACAAATTTAAGGAAAATGGAAGGCTTCAAGATGATTTTTATCATGAACAGGGTGGAATTTCTAATAATCCAGACCTAAGATTTTTTCAAACCAACCAAAAAACTTTCGCATAGGCCTATTATCATTAAAACGATAGCCAAAGTGCACTTTTATATAGGAAGAATCTCTGTTAACCTGATCGTTTTCATTGTTGGTATTGTTGTAATTTCTCCAATAACCAACGGCACCAAAAAACCACCTATAACTATTGTAACCTAGAGCAACTTCTCCGTTAAATGTAAATATGATACTGTTGAAGTTGATGGATGATGCATTTTGAATTCTATAATTAGAGTTGTTGTAGCCAACCCCAGGTTGAGCCCCGAGTGTCGCATACCATTTAGTATTTAGTACAAAAGTGTAATAATAACCAACATCTGCAATAACGTCGAAACTCTTTATTTTATCAACTTCAATTTCTGAATCATCAGATGGTAAGTTGGGATCAGTAGAACTAAATGAATAGCTGATTTTGGGTACTAAACTTCCTGCGGATTTTAATTGCCGTTCAGTTTGATTTAAATAGGCCCGATATGAAAAATCAGGATTAAGAATGTAATAAGTACTTCCGCCAATTAGCTGTATTCTAGTATCTTTTAATGCCTCGAGATCTTCATTAACGAGTTCATTGTTGGTTTTTACATTAAAACCTCTATTGTATAAGAAAAACAAATTTTGACCCCATTGATCCGAATAAAATAAGTTCAAATCTAGTTTCAAGGACTCACTATCCTGCTCTAATTCTTTATCGCCAGAAGTCATTAAAAAGCGTGGGCCAAACGAAAATCCGATGGCAAACCATTTATAATCCATGGAAAAACCTATGAGACTCTCCGATACTGGACTTAAATTGTAAGTTTCACCAGTATCAAAATTTCTAAATTGATAATTGGCGATATCTGTATAGAGAATACCTCTAACAGCAATATTTTCAATATAGTTGACGCGGTACTCAGGATCATAGCCAAAGGCTTTGGCATGTCTGGCTTGCATCTCTTGATAATATTCCGGCACCTCCTGAGAAGATGCAAAAAATGAAATTATTATAGTACATAAGAGGGATGCTTTTTGCATGCCTTATTCAATTTAATATTGCAAGTATCTACACTATGGTTGTTTCCAATTAGAATCCAAAAGTATCTTCAAACCATCCAAAGAACTTACGCATTGGCTTATTATCATTAAATCGATAACCCATATAGGCCATTACAAATAAGGTGTCACGATTGAGTTGGATGTTCTGATTATTACTGTTGTTAAAGTTTTGCCAGAAACCATTGACCCCCCAGAACCATCGATAACTGTTATAGCCTAGTGTAACTTCTCCTTTAAATGTAAAGGAGACACTATTAAAAATATCTTCTTTGTCATTATTGTACTCATAGCTGGAGTTATTATAACCAATCCCCGGGTGAAGCCCCCCAGTAGCAATCCACTTTTGATTGTGCACAAACGTATATAAATATCCAACACTACCAATAAAATCAAAACTCTCAACTTCAGTTGTTTGATCAGTTTCTGAAAAATTACCTATGGTAGGCCTAAAAATACTATAGCCGTAGTAAATTTTTGGTATTAAGCTGCCAGCGGAGCGTAACTGTCGTTCTGTCTGAGCATAATGTGCTCTAAAAGAGTAGTTTTTATTAGCTATAAAATAAGTACTTCCTTGTATTACTTGAAGTTCAATATTTTGTAATCTAATTATATCTTGTTCTCTTAGGTCAAAATTTGATGATACTTTAAATCCTCTGTTGTAGGTGTAATTTAATTCTTGACGCCATTGATCTGAATAGAAAAAGTTAAGATTTAACTTTAAGCTTTCACTTGAATTCTGTAATTCCTGGTCTGCGGTAGTTATTAGAAATTGCGGTGCATAAGATACACCGATTGCAATCCATTTATAATCTACTGATACTCCAAGGAGATTCTCAGCGGCAGGTCTAAGATCAACGGCATTTCCATTTGCAGTATCCAAAAACTGAAGATTATTTAGATTGTTAGTATATGTAGCTCTAATGATGATGTTCTCAAAGTAATTGACGCGGTAGGTGGGATCATAACCTTTCTTTTCAGCATGCTTGGCCTGCATTTCAAGATCATAAGGGCGCATTTCCTGGCTGTAGGACCATAACACCACAAACATTATTAATCCTGAAAAAAAGAAATTCTTATTAATCCTATTTAACCCTGACCTTCCCAATTTCGCTGTTATTTTATTTGCCCATCAATCATGGTGAGTTTTTTATCTGCAAGATCAGCCAATTCTTTGTTGTGGGTAACAATAACAAAGGTTTGATCAAATTTATCTCTTAAATCTAAAAATAATTGATGAAGTTGATCAGCGGATTCACTATCCAGATTACCGGATGGTTCATCGGCAAAAATAATCTTAGGTTCATTAATTAAAGCTCTGGCAACAGCTACACGTTGTTGTTCACCACCCGATAACTCATTTGGCTTGTGATGGTAGCGATTAGATAGGCCTAAATAATCGAGTAATTCTTTGGCCTTAGCTTCAGCTTTAGATTTTGATTGATTATTTATAAATGCAGGAATACAAACATTCTCAAGAGCTGTGAACTCCGGTAGTAACTGGTGAAACTGAAATATGAAACCAATATTAAGATTCCTAAACTTGGCTAATTGTTTATCTGAAAGCTCTGTGATGTTCTCACTATCCATTAATATTTTAGTTGCCTCACGAACATCAGGATTATCCAGAGTGCTTAATATGTGAAGTAAAGTTGTCTTGCCGGCACCAGACGGTCCAACAATTGAGACGATTTCACCTTTAGAAATATTTATATCAACACCCTTTAAAACCTGAAGGTCACCAAAGGATTTGTAAATAGCGCTTGCACTAATAATCGGTTCCATGAATGTGAAAATAAGCTTAAATAGCTAATTCTACAATTAGGAATTGTCATTATTTTTTTTGAAAACAGACTTCAAACCATTCCAATCTATGAAGTATTGAACCCGTAATGAAAAGACATGGTTAATGGGTTGATCGAACAGACGTTGGAAACTTTCTCCAAATTCATCGTCCGAGAAATCATCAACATTGAAGATTTGATTCCTGTAAAGTGCCGTTAAAAAGCTACCTGGTGCAAACTGCCAGGAGTAGTTAAGATCAAAATTCCAGGTGCTAAAATTAATATTGGGATCAGAACTTACGTTATCTAGGTTATAACCTGACTCTGTGGTAAGTCGACCATTATCAAGCAAGGTATAAAGCTCATAATCATAGAGCACCGTATCCCAATAATGTCTCAAGTTAATACCGATAATGTGGAAAGGGTTAAACGTATAATTAGCGGATAGAGTATTGGTGATTATTTGTCGGTCTCGTTGACCAAAAATGGGCTGATTATCTTCCTCGAGGGCATAACCTCGATCTCCATTTCTTTTATCATAATTAAATCGATAAACAAGAAGTAATTTGTCATTAACACGAACTCTCGGTCCTATATTAAAATTATAACCTAAAAAATCCCGACCCTCTTCAAAGAGTGTTGCTATGTTGGCACGAACATCAATTGCGAAGATTCTATTGTAGTTGGTAGAGATCCAACCACCAGTACTCACGCGATTTTCAAAGATAAATGGACGCCCATCTCTCGATTCAAAGTAATCATATTGCTTTCCTGGATCCATATTAAACCTGAAACCATAGGCATCCAGTTTTCTTGTAGTCGCTCGGTAGCCTCCGCCAAAATTGGATCTTGAATAGGTATTTGGGTCAACAAGACGACGGTAGTTGACAAATACATTTATTCTATAACTATTTAAATTTCCCGATGGCTCAAACGTTTCGTAGGAAGCATCAGCTCCAAAATCGTTTCGATTGTTTCTAAAGTTCAACCCCAAGTCGTTAATATTAAACTTGGTATCCATATAACGGTGGTCAATACTATAGCGCCAATTACCTCCAACTTTTCCAGCTCTCAAAAATGTACTCCAGCCTGTTTCTGAGGCTGCATCCTGATAATCAACATAACTCATGCGAATCTCAGAATCAAAACCCCAAATGTTTTTTCGATCCACCAAATTTGCTACTAATGCTGTGGCGTTTGCATTTCTAAAGTCACCTTCTCTGGTCACATTGGTGTTAATAAGACTTACAGATGAGTTACCGTTGAATTGTTGGTCAATAACCATAATATTATAATTCGCCAGTGGTTCAACTAATTCGCGTCGTGATTCTCCAGTCTCTGTGTTAGTTACCGTAGTATAGGTCTTGTCTGTAATGCCATTAAAGAACCCTAGACCAAGACCCTTTCTCGTTCTTCCCGACACTTTAAGGGCGTTCAAAACTTTTACTTCATCGGGAACATCCGCAACTTCATTTTCGTCAAGATCCACACTCCCGCTGGGTGGTCCGCCAACACGTCTGGAGAAAAATAGATTGCCTTTATTAAAAAGGTCGACCCCTTCGGTAAAAAATTGTCGCTGTTCCGCAAAGGTTTGTTCAAAGGGGCCCAGGTTTAAAACGATTCTATCAAATCCAACCTGACTAAAATCTGGAATTAGTGTCAAGTCTAAAGTGAAGTTATCCGTAATCCCATATTTTAGATCCATTCCAAAATTTAATGAATTATCAGATTCTCCATCAAAAGTGTCTATAACACCAGTTGCAAAGGGGTAGAGGTTGAGTCTTACAGGTGGTTCTATATTGTCCAGACCAGTCATTTGTCCATGATAAAGTCCTACATTGCCCTTTGTCGGGTCAATGGGATTCCAGGTATATTGTGCACGCTCTCTTCTGAACTGCCGATGAAATTGTAACCCCCAGGTTGGATTTTCTTGATTCGCAAAGCGTAAAGTGCGATACGGTATTTTCATTTCTACTGTCCAACCATCTTCATTGATTTGTACGGCAGAATCCCAGACATCAGACCAACTAAAATCTTCTCCAATGGAAGGATTAGCAATAGCATCTGCCTGCTGTCCTGAACTGAAAACAATAAAATTAGTATCGTTTTGAGAATCGTTGTTAGGATTTAAGACTACCATAAAGAAGTCAGTTTGCCCAAAGTTGTCTCTTGCAGTCAATTGTTTCATAATCAATTCGGGATCATCATACAAATAAGCTGCCACATAAATCGCTTTGTCATCGAAGGCCACCTTTACTTCGGTGCGTTGGGATTCTTCTCTTATGTTGCCAATTTCAGGTCTAAACTGTACGAAATCTGTAGCTATTTCTGCATTCTGCCAAATCTCTTCATCAAATTTTCCGTCTATCTTGGGAGGTGAAGAAATCCTTTGAATATTAAGAACCTTCTTATCTTGAGACTGACCATTTAGACTAACACAAAAACATACTAATAGTAGTGTTACACAGACTCTTAAGAACTCCTCAGTATTGCGGCCAGTTAGGTAAATGTTAGTCAGGCTTTTTTGGTTGCCCAAAACTACTGCTAGTCTTCAGTAAGCATTACTAATTAAACGTTAAAAAGTGTTGTAAAAAGGTGAAAATTTAACGAATGCAACGTTACAATTTTATCAAATTAACTACAGATAAGGTATGAATATAAAAACAAAACGTCTCATATTCGGGTTGCTCTGTGACCTATTGGGGATGGTTTCTATGGTGTTTCCACCATTTGATTTTGTCTGGGCACCGTTGTCCGCCTATATCATGACGCGTATGTTTCCTGGAAAGGAAGGAAAAGTGGCTGCAGTAGTTTCCTTTATTGAAGAAGCCTTACCAGCAGTAGATATAATTCCATCATTTACATTAATGTGGATTTATACCTATTACCTTAAAAAAGAAGTATAAAAAAGCGCCTTTAAAGGCGCTTTTTTAAAATAAATTATGCTGTTTTGTATGTTATTGTACTGATACCTGGAATGCAGTTTCAATATCAGTTTCACCACCAGCATTATTGATAACACCATCGCTTACTCCAGGTGCAAACTTGTCTGGTTCGTGTCTTAGAGTAACCGCAAATAAGCCTTGTGCTGCCGCACCTCCTGCGGTAAACTCAAATGCTAAGCCAATTGGGTTACCATCATCATCCATATCAGAGTAAGCCACTGTTCCAAGTCCAGCTCCAACAGTAAAGAAGAATTGGTGTTCGTCGTCTTCTTCAGCAACTTCTTCCGTAATGTCCTCAGCTGGATTTTCTAATTCATTTAATAATTCAATTGATCCATTGTAAATTACGCCTGCGGCAAATGGTCCAGAAACGGTAATCACTGGTTGTGTTGGTCCGTCGCCATCCAAATCTCTAGTTTGAAGTGTCACTGTTGTTCCTCCACCTTGAGGTATAAGAGTTACTGTCATGGTAGTAATCACCTCTTCTTCGTTAATCTGTTGCGGAGTGTCATCATCTGAACAGCTTACTATAAAGGTTGATGTTAAAAGTGTTAGAAATAATAATTTAATTGTTTTCATGTTTTTTTGTTTAAAAAATTTAATAATTGAGTTGTAATTGTACTAATACATTGCGTCCCATTTCATCAGCAAAGTATCTCAATTGATTTAAGTAATTTCTATAGGTCGTGTCAAATATATTATTGACAATAACAGCTAGTTTTAAATTACTTGTAGTATTTACTTTAAAGTTCCAGTTAACGTTAGCATTAAATAAATTAAAGGCTGGTGGTGGGGTACTAATATCCACCAAAACGGTTTCTCCAAGTTCCGGAATAAACGCTTCAAAATTATTATCAGGAAAACGTTTTTGTTCAGCTACAAACTGATGCTCTACTTGAAGGTTAAATCCAAACCAATCGGTTTTAGTATATCCTACTATATTTCTGGTTTGAAACGGCGGCATGCTAATTAATGGAAGCATTAAGTCTGTATTCTGGCCATACACATAGGAGGTTTGATTTCTAAAATCCCATGATGAATTGAATTGATATGAAAAGTTAAAATCGAAACCAGCTAAGACGGCATCGTTACTTTGATACTCCCATACAGGAAATGGCCCACGATTAGTCGTCTCTTGCCCTGACGGCTCTATGTATATAAAATCACTGATGGCATTTACATAGAGATCTAATTGCACATCAAAACCTAATTTGTTGAAAAATAAGGTCGAGGCAAAACGGTTTGAGGTTTCCTGACCAATCCTAAGATCTCCTAGTTCAATTCGTGCTGCCGAGTGGTGTAATCCGTCGCTAAACAACTCCGCTGGGTTCGGGGCTCTCATCGCCCTTGAAAAATTTAATAGTAACTCAAAGTATTCACCTAAATCTAACCTGGTACCTAATGATAACGAAAGGTTATTATAGGTAAACACTGGATTTGTTAAGATTTGTGTGCCCCTATCTTCAACAACAAATTGAGGAAAATCAACATCGTAACCTCGTTCTACCCATCTTGATTTATCATAGAACTTAAGAGCATCAATATGATTCAGGTCATATCTTAACCCGGCTTCAAGGATGTGGCCGCTGCCATATTCCAACTCAGAGGTGATATAGGCGCCAAAGTCATACTTATTGTAATCCGGGATAAGCCGCTTAACTCCTGTGTCAGGATTTGGAAAATTTTCCTGATAACGCCCTAGAATTCCAAATTTTAATGCATACGCATCTGCCGCGTCATAATCCACATCAACATTTAAAGTGTGTGTTTGTAACTCTAAATCTACAGCTGGGATATCAGATCTGTCACCTCTTCGAATATCAAACTCCAGACGATCATTCTTTTGGTAATTATAATTTAAATCCAACTTTCCAAAATTCTGAAGGCGCTTATAAAAATTAGCTTTAAAGATTTGATGTGTGACATCTTGTTTTGGAGGATTGATATCATAGGTAAACGGTTCAATAACTAGAGGAATATCTGAATTTATGGCTCTTACTAGATCTGATACATTTCCAGTATGTGAGGCCCTTAATATTCCTATTTCATTTCTTAAATAACTGTAATAAACTTTAAAACCATACTCAAATTTGCTCAACCCTGTATTGATTGTAAAACCACCAGCTTCAAGGCCTGTGTTTGAAAGATTATAATCGGGTGCTCTTAAATCACCGTGCTTTCTGAAGGATCCTTGAGCATTAATGAACCATCCGGAGTCAAATCCTTTGTTTAGTGATGAATTAACGAAACCACCCCAGCCATTGGATTGACCACCTACGGTAGTTTGGCCAAATAGTGTGTCTGTAGGAATCACTCTTTTTGGATTTACAACAACAACACCACCAATGGCGTCCCCACCATAGGCCAAGGCTCCAGCACCTTTAATCACTGTAATTTGGCTTGCCGATGTTAGATCAACATTTGGGGCATGTTCTATGCCCCATTCCTGATCTTGTAATCGAACACCGTTAGTCATAATTAGAACCCTGTTGCTATGCAGTCCATTGATCATTGGTTTTGCTATTGTATTTCCTGTGTTAATTGTAGTAACCCCATTAATCTCTTTAAGTGCGTCGCCAATACTTGAAGCATTATATTTAAAGAGTTGGTCTTCCTTTAGTGAAGTTTCCTGTAAAGTCTTAGATTCAGTTTTAATTGAGTTACCACTAACAACCACTTCATTAAGCGCCTCAATATGATGTTCCAGAAATATCGTTTCGCTTCGGTCTCCTTTTATTTGAAACTTTAAAGATTTTGTTTCGCAGGCGATATGGCTGATTACCAATTCAAGCGATCCTTCGCATAATCCAGTTATTTCAAATTTTCCATTTTCATCAGAAACAAAGGACTTGCCTTCCGATTTAGAATAAATCAAGGCCGAAGAAAGTACCGAGTTATCGTGAAAGTCTTTTAGAGTTCCTTTAAAAATGTATTTACATTCCTGGCTTAGCAATAGGTTGCATGTGACCATTGCCAATACCATAATGAAAATTCTCATATAGTTGTTGTTAGTGAATATTCAATTAATTGAAAATTACACTTGAACTGGCGGTGCTCGGAGGTTTTTAGAAGATTCTTTGCTTGATGAAATGAGACTTTTATACCTATTATTGTAGGTCGTATATCTATTAAGTCTTGATTGATTATTGACAAATAGGGGTAAAACAAAGTTAATACTCGTTTTATACTTATCAAGATCACAATTAAACTCTTCACCATGAAAATGATGAGATGTTTCACCATCACAAATTTCATGCTCATGTGAAGATAGAATATGGCTAAACTGAAAACCATAAGGAAGTAATAAGGCTATAATTAGTCCTATTGACAATAGCTGAGAAAGAGCCTTATTTGTATTAGTTTTCAATCTATAAAGCGTTTTAAGCCAAATCTACGTAACATTTTCTTTTCAAAAGCCCAAAAGAACTCAAACTGTCCAAATAGCCAACCGAAAAACACGAGTAAAATTTGGTAAAAAATAAGCCCAATGATAATGAACAGCGCCCAATAAATCACTGGATTTAAGTTTTCTTTAGTAATGCCAATCAGTTTTATAATAGGTCTACCAACAAACATAGAGGATGATCCCGTGATTGCGAAGACCATGAATACACGTATCATTTCCCAACGATAGGTCAGTACCCATTTTTTTGATAGTACCTTAAAAAGCCAAAGGGTAATTCTTAATAACAACAAGAAAATTCCTAAACTGACTACTCCTATAATTAATGGGGCGGCCTCTTGGAACCAAATAAGACTTATCTTAACACTAGAATATAAAAGGGTAATTATACCAACTAACGGGTACAACAACTGCCAATTTTTCTTTATTTCCCAGCGTTCCTTAAACTTTTTCATTTGCTAAAGAAAGATGCAAATGTAAGCTAAATTCGCGGAACTAATTCGGTCAGTTGCTGCTTATATTTAAGCTGAAAAAAGATGAAGTAGTTGTAAAGTTTATAATTGACTTCATAGCCATAATCGATATGCGGGTCATAATTGATAGGCATTTCATATAAATTTGGGTCATAGTTATTTGGTTGTGTCACTCTTATGTTCCACTGACGTACAAAAAGACTATTTCTGGACTCTAATAAAGACTGATCATAATAACCTTCTTGTCTTGCAGTTCCTTTTAAAAATGCATTAAATCCAGGTTCTATAATGATGATCTCATACCCAACATCTTCGTTTGCTATGCTAACAGTATCATTTTCAATTTTATTAACTGACTCTTCATCAGTGCTCAATTGTCCACGATCAGTCGATTTGCAAGAAAGGCCAACGACCATAACAAGTATCGATAGGATGACAATTTTGAAATTAGCAGCTTTCATAAACTATAATATAAAAAAACCTTCGTGATTAACGAAGGTTTTTAAGTGATTAATTAGATATCTTTAGTTCAATATCTCAATGATTTGCGATGCTAATTCGGTACCGATTCTGTCTTGAGCCTCACTAGTGGCTGCGCCAATATGAGGAGTTAATGAGACACGTTGATTCATCAATACTTTTATTGCAGGTTTTGGTTCATTTTCAAATGTATCTAGTCCTGCAAATGAGAGTTTACCACTTTCTAAGGCGGCAATCAAAGCTACTTCATCAATGACACCACCACGAGCAGCGTTAATAATACCTGCTCCATCCTTCATTTTAGTTATTTCATTTTGTCCAATGACATACTCTTTTTGAGCCGGAACGTGCAGTGTTATATAATCAGAATTGGATAAGACCTCATCCATAGAGGTGGTTTTAATGTTAAAATTCATGGTTTCACCATTAAAAAAGTCAAGTGCAATAGTAGCTTCGTCAACAAATTTATCTGAGGCAATAACCTTCATACCAATTCCAATTGCAATTTTTGCCACTTCTTGACCTATTCTACCAAAGCCCACAATTCCGAGGGTTTTTCCTCTCAGCTCACTTCCTTTAGCATAGTTCTTTTTTAAAGCTTTAAAACGTGAATCTCCGTCTAGAGGCATATTCCTGTTAGCGTCGTATAAATAACGTACACTTCCAAATAAATGCGCAAAGACTAACTCGGCTACTGAACTTGATGAAGCTGCAGGGGTGTTAATGACGTGAAGACCTTTTTCTCTTGCATAATCGACATCGATATTATCCATACCTACGCCACCACGACCAATGATTTTTAAAGAGGCACAATTATCAATGATGTCCTTTCTAACCTTTGTAGCACTCCTAACAAGCAATACATCAATTTCATTAGAATTGATATAGTTCACCAGTTGTTCCTGAGCAACTGTAGTGGTTTCAACATTAAAGCCAGCAGATTCTAATGCATCAATACCGCTTTGTGAAATACCATCGTTTGCTAATACTTTCATTTTCCTATTCGTTATTTTTTTAAGCTTTTCGCTCTAATTCACTCATTACTTCAACTAATGCTTTAACACTGTCAAGGCTTAAGGCATTGTACATAGAAGCTCTATAACCACCAACACTTCTATGACCGTTTAGTCCATTGATTCCTGCTTCTTTCCACATAGCGTCAAAGGTTTCTTTCAGGTTTTCATTTTCTAATGTAAAAGTGGCATTCATGGATGATCTGTCTTCTTTTACTGCAAAACCCTTAAATAATGGATTTAAGTCGATCTCAGAATAAATCAATGAAGCTTTCTTTTCATTTTCCTCTTCGATAGCTGCTATACCTCCTAATTCTTTAAGCCATTGCATGGTTAACATAGAAACGTAAACTGGAAAAACAGGGGGAGTATTAAACATACTGCCTTTTCCTATATGAACTTTATAATCCATCATAGATGGTATCTTTCTGGATACTTTACCAAGTACATCTTCTTTAACAACCACTAAAGTAGTACCTGCAGGGCCCATATTCTTCTGTGCACCAGCATAGATGATATCAAACTTAGAAAAATCTAACTGTCTTGAGAAAATATCACTACTCATATCGCAAACCATAGGAATGGAAGGGGTAGGGAATTCTTTTATCTGGGTCCCGAAAATGGTATTATTTGATGTGCAATGAAAGTAATCGTAGTCATCCGGAATATCATAGCCCTTTGGGATATAATTGAAATTAGCACTTTTAGAACTAGCTACTTCATAGATATCATCATAGATTCTAGCTTCTTTAATGGCCTTATCACTCCAAGTACCTGTATTTAAGTATCCTGCCCGTTTTTCAAGAAGATTGAGTGCTACCATTAAAAACTGCGTACTTGCACCTCCTTGAAGGAATAATGCCTTGTAGCCCTTACCTTCAAGTCCAAGCAGTTCCAGCGCTAATGCACGGGCCTGTTCCATGACATCCACAAATGGTTTACTGCGGTGCGATATTTCGAGTAAGGATAAACCATTATCAAAATCTAGAACGGCCTCTGAGGCCTTTTGCATCACTGATTTTGGTAAAACGCAAGGGCCTGCGCTAAAGTTGTGTTTCTTGATCATAATACGTTAGTTTTCGCTGCAAAGGTGCTAATAAAAAGGAATGTAATTGTTATTAAAATGCTATTTTTTTAGATCATATTGTCAACAGGAATTCAACAGTGTCAACACCATCTGCATAGCTCATCAATCCCGGTTGTTGCGTTGTTCCAAAAGAAACCTCATCATCTCTAAAACCAGAAGAGACAATACACTGAATATCCTCACTTATTGAATCTAAGTGAGAGTTTAATGACGCTCTGTCATTATAAAACTCATAGTTTAAAGTGGCAATTGGTGAGGTTAATTGTTCATCTTGTTTTAAAACTAGAAAACCATTGTCCAACATATCAAATTCGCTCATTAAATAAACAGCTTTGTTGTAGTCATAATTGTTAGCGTACTTGTGTTCGTGAATTATTGGGTGCCATTTATAAATGGCGTTAAAGAAAGCATCAAAATTATAATCCTGAGGAACGTATAGTTTAGAAACATTTCTACAGCCCAAACCATAATACCTGAAGATATCCTCTGATAAGGCCTCAAGAGTTTCGGCCGATTCATTTCCTGACAATACGACAACAGATGTTCTATTTTTTCTAATAATACTTGGAACATCCTTAAAATAATATTCGAAATACCTGGCTGTATTGTTGCTTCCTGTAGCAATCACCGCTTCAAAATTTGTCAATTGTCCATCTGTAAATTCAATACGTTCTGAAAATCTTGGTTCAATTTCAAATAAGAGTTGACATAAGGTGTTTAGAAGTACATCATCATTAGAAGACTGTTTAACAATGACATGATGACCACAGATTAAAACGGACAAAAAATCGTGAAACCCTACCAAGGGAATGTTGCCCGCCATTATAATTGCTACTTTTTTTGGCGTCTGGGACTCAAAGTTGTAATTATTAGTCCATTCTATCAGGTTATTAACTGTTAATAACTGGGACCATTGCGAAAAACTGTACTTGATATTCGATTCGGTAAACCAAGCGTTCTTTTGATGTGTCCTCCTAAAAGAATCATTTAAAACCTGAAATGTGCTTCCAGTGTTATCTGCTTCGATACTAGTTTGGTCTTTCCTTTTAAGAAATTCCTTTAAAAGAGTGCCAAGATTTGCAAAGGCCTTAATTCTGTTGTCTAGATTCATCTAATGCTTGCGTATCAATACCTGAGGTATTATTTTTGCAGTGCAAATTTACGCAAACGAAAAAGAAAAATAATCATGGCGATAATTATCACTGATGAATGCATAAATTGTGGTGCGTGTGAACCTGAATGCCCAAATACCGCAATTTATGAGGGTGCGGATGACTGGAGATATAACGACGGGACCAGTTTGTCAGGTAAAGTGGTACTTCCTAATGGCAAAGCTGTTGATGCGGATGAACCACAGATGCCTATAAGTGACGAAATCTACTACATTGCGCCAGATAAGTGTACGGAATGTATGGGATTCCATGAAGAACCCCAGTGCGCTGCTGTATGTCCGGTTGACTGTTGTGTTCCTGACGAAGATATTGTTGAGACGGAAGAGGAATTACTAGGGAAACAACGCTTTATGCACCCGGAAGATTAATTTATTCTTCTGCTTTAAACGTTTTCATTTCTTGTAAAGGCTCTAGAGACGTGTAATTCTTCCAAATGCTAGGGTCATAAACCTTAAGACGTTCATAAGGGGTTTTTTCTAATTCAGAGAATTCATCGAAGGCCTGTTTGTTCAAATCCGATTGTGATACGATGAGGAGTTCGCTTTTATTTCGGTTGTTGCCTTCAATCAAAAATTTAAAACCAACTTTTCTTCGTGACGGACTATTCTCAATGAATTTTAAGGGTCTGTTCACATAAAAATACGATCCGGTTTCCTCTTTGATGTATTTTGGTTGATAGTAGTCTTCATCTCGAGTAAAAATGATAGTACCTTCCTTAACGTTTTCTACGAATTTAATTCCTAACAATAATTTAAGGTTTAGTTTTTCACCACGCTTACCTTTGGCGTATTTGTAATCCGCTTTAATGACGGCATAGGAGTCATCAGAAATAAATAATATCCCTTCAAATTTTGCCTTGGATCGCCTTGGTTCATAGGCAATCATGTGAACTAACTCCCCATTGAACATGGTTGAATTGACATACTCATAGTCATATAAATCATCATCTAGTAAATTCCGAAGGGTTGTACCATCGTAAATTTGAGAGATGTGCAGGTGTTCATGACTCTTGTCTTTAAGATTGGAAGTGTCATATTCCAAAGCACTAACTTCTTCTTTTTTGTCATTTCTTTTCCCGTCGCCATCATTAAGGCTTAAGGAATCTTCAATTTTAAGGAGTCCAGTTTTAAGTTTGTAGGTTTTTGTTGTGTCGAGATAGGTTAGGAAAATGTCTTGAGCCCTTTTTTGAATTCTATCAACAGAAATAGAATTTTTAGTATCTATGAGTTTGGTGGCCTTTACCACATCAAGTTTCGCATTTTCTTTATCAAGAATCATTAGATCAGCTAGGTAATCTGTGAAATCAATGGACTGACTATCTTTAATATCATTAGTTAGAGAGTCAAGACTTAGATTAACAGCGGTTAATTCTCGTTTTTTAAAACCGGAAGCCTTGTTAATTTCAAATTCTAATTTATTGAATTGGTTGTATTCAGTACCGCGATAAAACAACCGGTAAGTGATGCCTTCATTTTTATAATTTGAAGTCAGATTTTCATTGGCCTTTCTAATGATTTCCTCGACATCTAATTCGCTGTTGGACAGAAATACAGTATCCAATTCGTTCACCTGTTCTTTAAGAACAACGATAAAATTATTAGCTTTTAAATCAGAAAGGGGTACATCTATTGTTTCAAAGCCCAAACAACTAATAGTTATGAAGTTGCGTCTTTCATCTAAAGTAATACTAAAATAGCCTTCTTCGTTGGTGATGACTCCGCTTGACTCATTATTTTGGACTGCAGCAAAAATTACAGGTTCACCTTTGGAGTCCAGAATTCTACCTGAAATTTCTTGAGAATATGTAACTAAACTAAAAGCAAAAAGTAAGCTTAAGAAAAGATTCTTTTTCATGACGATTGATGGTTTATAAAAGCTCAACGAGCCAGCAATTCTTTTGTTACAAATTACAAAATATTCGATCTCAATCTCATTGGTAGGTAGGTCATCAGGATTGAATATTTAATTATCTTTGCCGCCAATTCAAACGCAGTGCCGTTTTTACTTTAAAATGATTATATGAAAGCTGGAATCGTAGGATTACCTAATGTTGGAAAATCAACTTTGTTTAATTGCCTATCCAATGCCAAAGCGCAGAGCGCAAATTTCCCATTTTGTACTATTGAACCAAATATTGGTGTTGTTAATGTACCAGATCCAAGATTGGTTAAATTGGAGGAATTAGTAAACCCTGAGAAGGTGATCCCTGCTACTGTAGAGATTGTTGATATTGCTGGATTGGTAAAGGGAGCAAGCAAAGGTGAAGGCTTAGGAAATCAGTTTTTAGCTAATATTAGAGAAACAGACGCCATTCTTCATGTGTTACGTTGCTTTGATAATGATAATGTGGTGCACGTAGA
Source organism: Winogradskyella aurantiaca (assembly GCF_003362725.1). Classification (GTDB taxonomy): domain Bacteria; phylum Bacteroidota; class Bacteroidia; order Flavobacteriales; family Flavobacteriaceae; genus Winogradskyella_A; species Winogradskyella_A aurantiaca. The sequence goes on along the minus strand of NZ_QKTV01000003.1, from coordinate 107,800 downwards.
CGGTAGTGTAGATCCAATACGAGATAAAGAGACCATTGATATTGAATTGCAGCTGAAGGATCTGGAATCAACAGAAAAGAAACTTGATAAAGTTGGGAGAGCTGCCAGAACCGGAAATAAAGAAGCGCAAGCAGAAGAAGCTATTCTCTTAAAGATTAAAGAAGGCTTGGAATCTGGAAATTCGGTAAGGTCTTTAGAGTTTTCCAATGAAGATTATGAAGATTATGTAGAGCCACTTCAATTGATTACAGATAAGCCTGTGATGTATGTGTGCAATGTCGATGAAAGCGCCGCTGTTTCTGGTAATGACTATGTGGAACAGGTAAGAGCTGCTGTGGCTAATGAAGACGCGGAAGTTCTTGTGCTGGCTGTTGGAACTGAAGCAGATATTAATGAGTTGGATGACTATGAGGAGCGACAAATGTTCCTTGAGGATATAGGATTGGAAGAGCCAGGGTCGGCAAAGCTTATAAGATCAGCCTATCAATTATTAAAACAACAAACCTACTTCACAGCTGGTCCTAAAGAAGTAAGAGCTTGGACGGTTAATATTGGAGCATCAGGGCCAGAGGCAGCTGGTGTTATTCATACCGATTTTGAAAAAGGGTTTATTAGAGCTGAAGTAATTGCCTACGACGACTACATTAATTATGGTAGCGAAGCCAAAGTTAAGGAGGCAGGAAAAATGCGTGTTGAGGGAAAAAACTATGTGGTTCAGGATGGAGACATAATGCATTTCCTTTTTAACGTTTAGAACCCAATAGACTTTGGTTTTCTAAGTTTTTAAATTCTCAACAATTCAATACTTTTTATTGTTAATTACTTTGTGTGCCTTGTATTTCTTTTTATGAGGTAAGGTCTTATATTAGCTTTTATTCCTAAAATTTACTGAGACCTATGGCACAGCAAACCAACTATACTGAAGATAATATTCGTTCTCTGGACTGGAAGGAGCATATTAGAATGCGCCCAGGAATGTATATTGGAAAGTTGGGTGATGGTTCTTCGCCAGATGATGGTATTTACATTCTTCTTAAAGAGGTTTTAGACAACTCCATTGATGAGTTTGTTATGGGTGCTGGTAAAACAATTGAGATATCAGTTCAAGGTGAACGCGTCATGGTCAGGGATTATGGACGTGGAATACCTTTGGGAAAGGTTGTGGATGTCGTGTCGAAAATGAACACAGGTGGAAAATACGATTCCAAGGCCTTCAAAAAGTCTGTAGGTCTTAATGGGGTTGGTACTAAGGCGGTTAATGCGTTGTCGACCTATTTTAGAGTAGAATCCAACAGGGATGGTAAATCTGCATCTGCAGAATTTGAAATGGGTAGTTTAACCAACCAGGAGCTGCTAGAAGACACTTCAAGACGCAAAGGGACAAAAGTAACCTTTGTTCCTGATAATTCTATTTTTAAGAATTACAAATACCGAAATGAGTACATCGTAAAGATGCTCAAGAATTATGTCTATCTTAATCCAGGTCTGACCATTGTTTTTAACGGTGAAAAATTTGTAAGTGAAAATGGTCTTAAGGATCTTCTTTCTGAGAATATCGTAGAGGCAGATCAGCTCTATCCAATTATTCATTTAAGAGGCGAAGATATTGAGTTGGCTATAACACATAGTAAAACGCAGTATTCAGAGGAATACCATTCCTTTGTAAATGGTCAAAACACGACTCAAGGAGGTACGCATTTAGCGGCATTTAGAGAGGCTATGGTCAAGACGGTACGTGATTTTTTTGGAAAGAATTACGATGCCTCAGATATTAGAAAATCAATAGTTGCTGCTATTGCCATTAAAGTGATGGAGCCGGTTTTTGAAAGTCAGACAAAAACCAAATTGGGGTCTACAGAAATGGGAGGAGATCATCCTACAGTTCGCACCTATATTAATGATTACGTCAAGAAAAACGTTGACAATTATTTACACAAGAATCCTGAGACTGCCGAAAAACTTCAAAGAAAAATCCTTCAGGCAGAGAAGGAGCGTAAAGAATTATCAGGTATTAGAAAATTGGCTAGGGATCGTGCCAAGAAAGCTAGTTTACACAATAAAAAACTAAGAGATTGCAGGGTGCATTTTGGGGATGCTAAAAACGAGCGAAGCCTTGAAACAACTCTTTTTATAACTGAGGGTGATTCTGCCTCTGGAAGTATTACTAAATCAAGAGATGTTAATACCCAGGCGGTATTTAGTCTAAAAGGAAAGCCCTTAAATTCTTATGGGTTGTCCAAGAAGATCGTGTATGAGAATGAGGAGTTTAATTTACTTCAGGCTGCACTTAACATAGAAGAATCTCTTGAGGATTTGCGTTATAACAATGTGGTTATTGCCACCGATGCCGATGTAGATGGTATGCATATTAGATTGTTACTAATCACCTTCTTTCTGCAGTTCTTCCCAGAATTGATAAAAGAAGGGCATTTGTATATTTTGCAAACCCCTTTGTTTAGAGTCAGAAATAAGAAAGAAACCATTTATTGTTATACCGAAGAAGAGCGCATTAATGCGATTGAAAAATTAAAGCCTAAGCCTGAGATTACCCGTTTTAAGGGTCTTGGTGAGATTTCACCTGATGAATTTAAGCACTTTATTGGCGATGATATGCGCTTAGATCCCGTTATGATTGATAAAGAAATGTCTGTAGACGAGTTGTTGTCCTTCTACATGGGTAAAAATACACCTTCAAGGCAGGAATTTATTATCAATAACCTTAAGGTTGAATTAGATCTTGTGGAGGAATAATCATGAGGACAGACAACGGAAGCGTCAGGAATTTTATCATTTCGGTATACTTTGTTCTTATTGTTGTAGCCGTTCTTCTAGCAACAGTTTTTCAAAGTTTTGATGCCATATCAGACGGGTCTCTTTATGTGTTTTTTGGCACCTTGGTGGTGGCCGTAATTATTCATGGAATCGCAAGGTTTTTTGAATATGATAGCGATGGTCCAAATTTGATCATCATAAATCGTGGTTTGCTGCTATCAGATTATTTGAATTATCGCGAGCATAAGATTGAAATAGAAAAGAAAAAAGTGTTAGGTTTTAAAATTAAACGCTTTTATGTCTACAATCAATTAGTGGTTCTGTACTCCGATAGGCATGATAAACAGCATAAGGCTAGATTTAATGTGACTTTAGTTAAACGCAGAAAACTCAGATACATAAGGCAATCTCTGAGTAAAATTATAAAAGAGAATAAAAAGACAAAATAATATATGTCGGAAGAGTTAGAGGAATTATTACCAAATGATAATGGAAACCATGAGACCATCACTAAGGTCACTGGTATGTACAAGGATTGGTTTTTAGATTATGCCTCCTATGTGATTTTGGAACGGGCTGTTCCTGCTATTGAAGATGGCTTTAAACCGGTTCAACGCCGCATCATGCATTCCATGAAAGATTTGGATGACGGGCGGTATAACAAAGTTGCCAATATTGTTGGGCATACCATGCAATATCACCCTCATGGAGATGCAAGCATCGCTGATGCCATGGTGCAAATTGGTCAAAAGAATTTACTGATAGATACGCAGGGTAACTGGGGTAATATTTTAACAGGTGATAGTGCTGCGGCATCACGATATATCGAAGCGCGTCTTTCTAAGTTTGCCCTGGAAATATTGTATAATCCAAAGATTACTGAATGGCAATCTTCTTATGATGGTCGACGAAAAGAACCTATTAATCTTCCTGTGCGATTTCCATTGTTATTGGCTCAAGGTGCAGAAGGTATTGCGGTAGGATTGTCTACAAAGATTTTACCTCACAATTTTCTTGAGTTAATTGATGCCTCCATAAAGCATCTAAGAGGAAAACGCTTCACTCTAGTGCCTGATTTTCCAACCTCAGGAATTATTGATGCTACTAACTATAATGATGGGAATAGAGGCGGAAAGGTACGTGTTAGAGCCCGTATTTCGCAACGTGATAAGAATTCTCTGGTTATCACCGAGATTCCATTTGCCACCACAACATCATCGCTTATTGACTCCATTCTTAAAGCTAATGACAAGGGGAAAATCAAGATCAAAAAGATAGAAGATAATACAGCGGCTGAAGTTGAAATTTTAGTACATCTGCCTTCTGGTATTTCGCCTGATAAAACCATAGATGCCTTATATGCCTTTACAAATTGTGAAATGTCCATTTCCCCACTCGGCTGCATTATTGAAGATAATAAACCCATCTTTATAGGTGTTTCAGAAATGCTAAGGAAATCAACGGATAACACCGTTGAATTACTGAAAAATGATTTAGAGATACGGTTGAAGGAGCTGCAAGAGCAGTGGCATTTTGCCTCCCTCGAACGCATTTTCATTGAAAACCGAATTTATAGAGATATAGAAGAAGAGGAAACATGGGAAGGGGTTATCAGTGCCATTGATAAAGGATTAAAGCCTCATACCAAACACCTTCTTAGAGCTGTAACGACAGAAGATATCACCAGGCTTACAGAAATAAGAATTAAGCGTATTTCAAAGTTCGATATCGATAAAGCTACTCAGCGAATTGAGGCTTTGGACGAACAAATAGAAGAGGTGAAACATCATTTAGCAAATCTTATTGACTTTGCCGAGGCTTATTTCCAAAGGCTTAAGAAAGAATACGGGGAAGGCAAAGAGCGAAAGACCGAGATAAGAGTCTTTGATGATGTAGATGCTACCAAGGTGGTCATCAGGAACACCAAACTTTATGTCAATAGAGCTGAAGGTTTCGTTGGAACGGGCATGCGTCGTGAAGAATACGTTTGTGATTGTAGCGATATCGATGATATCATTGTGTTTACTCAGGAGGGCAAAATGATGGTGACCAAGGTTGAATCAAAAACCTTTGTTGGAAAAAATATTATTCATGTAGCTGTCTTTAAAAAGAAAGACAGTCGAACGGTGTATAATTTAATTTATCGAGATGGAAAAGGGGGGGCTACCTACATCAAGCGATTTTCGGTCACGAGCATTACCAGAGACAGAGAGTATGATTTAACTAATGGTTCAAAGTCCTCAAATGTCCTTTACTTTTCTGCCAACCCGAATGGGGAGGCCGAAATTGTAACGGTACTTTTAAGACAAGTAGGAAGTGTTAAGAAGTTGAAATGGGATATAGATTTTGCTGATATTCTCATTAAAGGTAGAGGCTCAAAAGGAAATTTGGTCACTAAATATTCGGTGAAAAGAATCGAATTAAAAGAGAAAGGAGTTTCAACCTTAAAACCTCGTAAAATTTGGTTTGATGATACCGTTCAGCGACTTAATGTGGATGAAAGAGGCGAACTCATTGGTGAATTCAGAGGTGAAGACCGCTTATTAATTATAACTCAGTCTGGCATAGTTAAAACTATTATTCCTGAATTGACGACTCGTTTTGATAATGACATGATTGTGCTTGAAAAATGGGTGCCTAAAAAACCAATCTCTGCTATATATTTTGATGGGGGTAAAGAACGCTATTTTGTCAAGAGGTTTTTGATTGAAAATGAAGGGCGGGAAGAGACATTTATTTCAGATCATCCCAATTCACAATTAGAAATTGTGTCAACAGATTGGCGTCCAGTAGCCGACGTTGAGTTTACAAAGGAACGTGGTAAGGACAGAAAACCTAACATGCAAGTTGATTTAGAGAATTTTATTTCCGTTAAAGGCATTAGTGCGCTTGGGAACCAATTAACAAAAGAAAAAATTAATCAAATTAGTTTACTTGACCCGTTACCTTTTGAACCGCCTAAAGAACTTTCTGCTAATGATATAGAGGTGGTGGAAGCTAAGATGGTTGCGCCTCAAGAGAGTGATGCAAATAAAGATGCTCCTGCTGTTGATTCTGATACTGCAGCTGAGCCAAATGGGGAAGTAGACGAGACAGGGCAAGCATCGCTATTCTGATTCCTGCTTATCTGGACTTTCGGTTTTGGACTTCTTTCGAATTTTATGGTTTAAAAATTCGATACTTAAGGAAAAGGTTATAGCAAAATACAGATAACCTTTTGGTATAGCTCCTACTGATCTACCAAATATAACGGTATGAGATAAATGTGCTGCTTCAGTAATCAGCATAAAGCCAATTAATATAAGGAACGCCAGGCCGAGTACCTGCATACTTGGATGTGCATTAATAAATTCCCGAATGGTATTGGCAAAGGCTATCATAATAACAATTGATATCACCACAGCTATGATCATCAAGACCAACGTGTAGTTGTTATTAGGGTGAAGTCCATTGGTCATACCAACAGCCGTAAGAATAGAATCGATTGAAAAAATAAAATCTATTATTAAGATTTGTGTAATGGCTTGCTTCAGGGATTTGATAGCTTTTGCTTTAATGTTTTCGGCATCCTGTTTTGGGGTTTCAACTTTATCTTTTATTTCTGAAGTACTCTTGTAAATAAGAAAAAGGCCTCCACCTAAAAGAATTAAGGCTTGCCAACTTATGGCCATTTGTATCCATTCCGTATTTACTGTATAAAAGGGTTCTTTAAGTCCAACCAGAAACGAAACAAAAAACAACAAAATAATTCGTTGTACCATCGCCAGGATTAATCCAATATTAGTTGCTCTGGCTCTTTGATTATCAGGTAGCTTATTGGCAGCAATAGAAATAAAAACAATATTGTCTATTCCTAAAACAATTTCCAGAATGGTCAGAGTTAATAAAGCCATTATGGCGTCTGTGGATAATAGAAAGTCAATCATTAATCGATTCTTAAAGCGGTTCCTTTTTCTACCCGTTTCTGTTTATTGGCTTCTTTAACTGCCAATCTATATTCAAAAGTATAAGAAGAATCGGTAGTTGTTAAAATCTTCATGTGAATCCCCTTTTCTTCCTCCCTGTTTTTGGGATGCAACTTTTTTAAAACAAATTCACAATCGTTGATCCATCTAATGCTTGAACTGTCAGCAATCCCGTTTACATAGTCTATGTTGAAGGAATTCGTACGTTCGAATTCAGTAGTGATTTCTTTACCGTTGATCATGTATGAAAATGAAAATCTACCAGTTTTAAAGTCATTACAGTTTCTTTGAACCTCATAACAAGATTGTAAAACTAAAAGACTTAAGCTTATTAAAAGAAGTTGGTGACGCATAAGTAGCAAAAATAGATATTCTTGCACTCATTCATAGCTTTTAAAGCTACCATCCTTAAAAAAAATAACAACACGTTCTATCTCTGTATCTGGTTTTGGTAATTGTATCGAAGGTTTATTTTTATGTGTATTATTTTCTTTATGAATGAGGCTGGTCTCTTGTTGAGAGGGGAAGGATCCTTTACCATTTAAAAGCCAATACATGTTTACATCTGGATAAGCCTTTAAAACTTTCATAACAAAATCCAGACTAGGCTTATTTCTTCCAGAAAGCACATGAGAAATGCTTGATCGTTGTACTCCTATTTTTTCAGCAAAACCCGAAGCGGTTTCTTCGTAATAAGCAATGATTTTTTGAAGTCTTTTTGAAAAATCAGTGTTGTTTACCATTGTAAACTTCTATTTAACTGTGATCAGTTTACAAATGTAAATAAATTAAAATAATAAAGGATATATTCTCTTGTATATTTTGATATATTATTAAATATAATGTTGATATAATATATTGTAAATTACTGAAAATAAATATAATATAATACTTAATAAAAGTTCATTGATAATTTTTCAATAATTAATAGTCTTGGAGTATTTAGGCTTTGGAAATTCCCTACCAATTGTAAACAAATTCATTATAATGGTGTTTACATATGTAACATTGACTTTAAGTACCTTTGTCATACATAGATTTATAAGACGTGATATTTTCTGAAACCAAATATTCATTAATTAAGGAGAAAACATTGTTTGGTCGGTATATAACCAATCAACATATTGAGCCGTTGCTTAATGACTTGCCTAAGGAGGTTATTGTTACGAAGCTTGGAACTTCTGCCGATAACAGATCTATTTTTGGTTTAAAGCTTGGGCAAGGAAAAATCAAAATAATGATGTGGTCCCAAATGCATGGAAATGAATCAACCACCACTAAAGCGACCTTTGATTTAATCAATTACTTAATTTCATCTAAAGAGTTATTAAAGTATTTTAATTTTTTAATTATCCCAATTCTAAACCCTGACGGTGCACATTTTTATACTAGGTTTAATGCTAACCAAGTTGATCTTAACAGGGATGCCCAAGATCGTTCACAACCTGAAACAAAAGTGCTTTTTGAGGCATTCCATCAATTTAAACCTGACTATTGCTTAAACCTTCACGGACAGCGAACCATTTACGCAGCTGGTGAGATGGGTAAGTCGGCGACCTTATCTTTTTTGGCGCCAGCATCTAATACTGATAGATCTATTCCATCAAATAGAAAAACAGCCATGCATTTGATTTATGGAATTTATGAAGATCTCAAGGGTTATTTGCCCGGAAGTATTGGGTTATATGCTGATGCTTTTAATCTAAATTGCACTGGCGATACATTTCAGTCTCTTGGCGTACCAACAATATTATTTGAAGCAGGGCATTTTCCTGAGGATTATGATAGAGAAAAGACGCGTTATTATGTGTTTCTATCATACATAAGTTTATTAAAGCGTATTCAAAAGTTAGCGATTGTTGATGAAACGGGGTATTGGAACATTCCTTTGAACGCTAAAAGCTATTTGGATGTTATCATCCGAAACGTACAAACTAGGGATGCTAAAATTGTAGATGTTGGACTATTATTTGAAGAGATTTTAGATAAGGGCACCATAAGTTTTATTCCTAAGGTCGAGACTATAGGAAAATTAACCGGTTATCTGGGTCATAATGAACTAGATGCTAAGGCGGAAATCATAGAATTTTCAAAAAAAAATCCAATTAAAGAAGGTGACGAAATCGATTTCGTAGTCATAAAAAATGAAAAAATTTTGATAAAACCTTAAAAATTGGTCGATTTAGTGTATTATCGATAATAAAATTCTATTATTTTTGCATTTAGTTTAAAGACACAGCTATGGGAAAATTCAAATTAGACGAGATAGATCACCAAATTCTTGACATGTTGATTGACAACACAAGAATTCCATTCACAGATATTGCCAAGAAATTATTAATCTCCGCTGGAACAGTTCATGTTCGTGTAAAAAAGATGGAAGAGGCAGGTATAATTAAGGGTTCTTCATTAACACTTGATTACAAAAAACTAGGCTATTCATTTATCGCCTATGTCGGGGTCTTTTTACAAAATACATCACAAACCAAGTTTGTGTTGGAGCGAATTAACGAAATTCCTTATGTGACAGTTGCACACATAACTACAGGAAAGTTTAATATATTTTGTAAAGTAAGAGCACGAGATACCATGCATGCAAAAGATGTCATCTTTATGCTTGATGATATAGAAGGAGTATACAGAACCGAAACTATGATATCACTTGAGGAAAGTATCAATGATAAGAAACGATTGATGCACACCATTTTCAATGAGCTTTAATATTTAAAAAAAATTAGACACAACCCCTTTTTTAAGGGGTTTCTTTTTTATGTACCAACCCGACAAGCAATCTTATCCAGAATATTATTTACCATATGTGCAATTAGCTCTAGGGACTGATCTCATTAAAAAATTAGAAACCAACCTTCATAAACTTTCAGGTTTTTTTGAAGCGATTCCAGAAGAACTGCATGAGTTTGCATATGAGCCTGGGAAATGGACGCCAAAAGACATCATTTTGCATTTAATCGATACAGAGCGAATATTTTCATATCGAGCACTCAAAATTATAAGGGGGGAAGGAGAAGGTTTAAAAAGTTTTGATCAAGATGTTTTTGTTTTAAACGCTCAAGCTAACGAAGTGCGGTTAGCTGAATTGATTGAAATGTATGTGTAGGTAAGGAAAAGTACAATTCTACTTTTTAAGCATTTGACAGTCCATCAATTAGAAATGGCAGGGTCTGTTAATGGCAATAGAATTAGTGCTGGTGCTCTTGGATTCATAATACTGGGTCATGAAATGCACCATCAGAACGTTATTAAGCAACGATACCTCTAATTCGCATAAAATTCAAAGGCTTCAAGAATGAGACTGTTATCGACCACGCAATCTAATTGTGGTTGACCAAGATGATTGAGTAAGGCAAACTTTACTTTACCATGACTGTTCTTTTTGTCATGTTTCATCAGGTCTATGATGTGTCTGATGTCGTCTGGATCAAATTGAATCGCCTGATAAATGGAATTAAAAGTATCTTTTATTTCCAGAAGATCTTTGTGGTCAAGCGCATTTAATTTGAAAGATAAATACGATTCTAATACCATTCCAATGGCAATTGCTTCCCCATGTAGAAGATCATTTTTTTCCTCTGTTTTGAGATGGTAACTTTCTATGGCATGTCCTAAGGTATGACCAAAATTTAAAGACTTTCGTAGGCCTTTTTCTGTTGGGTCTTTTGTAACAACTTCGTTTTTAATCTCAATTGACCTGTGAATTAGACTTCCCAAGTCCTCCCAATTGAGTTCGCTAAGACTATTTAGTTTTTTCCAATAATTGGAATCGGCGATTAATCCGTGTTTAAGCATTTCGGCTAAACCCGATTTCATTTGATCCTGAGACAGTGTATTGAGATAAGTAACATCTATTAATACCATTTTACCGTTGGATATAACCCCAACCTGATTTTTAAGAACCCCAAGGTCAACACCAGTTTTACCACCGACTGAGGCGTCCACCATAGCAAGTAAGCTTGTAGGAACATTTACATAGTCGATACCTCGTTTAAAGGTGCAAGCCACGAAACCACCAAGGTCAGTGACAACGCCACCTCCCAGATTTATAACAAGGCTTTGTCGATCTGCTCCCAAATCGGATAAGGCTTGCCACACCTGCGTACAGGTATCAATGGTTTTATAGGATTCACCTACAGGAATTTCTATGAGTTCTAATGATTCTGATGGTATTTTTGTTTTACTTAAAAAAATACCTAAGCAGTTTTCATGAGTGTTAGAATCAACGATAACAAAATACTTAGAGTAATTTGCATTTATAATTAAATCATTAAAAGTATCGTATCCTGTATTACCAAAATGAACAACAGAATCACCGGATATAATAGAATTCATTTAAACTTTCTTTCAAGTGGTGAAATTAAGGAGATTTTTAAAAAAGTGTTCTCGGTTCTAAATATATTTGCTATGCAATTTAAGTTTTAGTTATGACTCTTTTCGATAATACTCAAGTCGCGTTTTCACTCAAATCAGATTCTGAACTTGAACGCGCCTACTTTTTGTTCAAAATGATCTCTAACCAACCATTAGTTCGCATTGGAACGGCAGCTACAAATTTTGCATTAAAAGCTAATCTGCCTGTAGAGGGGCTTATACGTTCTACAGTTTTCGATCATTTTTGTGGTGGTGTTAGTGAAGACGATTGCTTAAAAGTTATTGAAAACCTTTATGGAAAAAAGGTGAGTTCGGTATTGGATTATTCAGTTGAAGGAAAAGAGACGGAAGAACAATTTGATAACGCCATGGAAAAGGTTCTTAAAATCGTGAGTTTCTGTAAAGAAAAAGAATCGATGCCCATAGTTGTGTTTAAACCAACAGGATTTGGTCGTTTTGCCTTATATGAAAAAATATCAGCAGGGCAGGAGTTGTCCAGAGCGGAGTTGGAAGAGTGGGATCGTGTTGTTAACCGTTTTGACAAGGTTTGTAAGACCGCTTCGGAAAATGATGTAGAGGTTTTAATCGATGGTGAGGAAAGTTGGATGCAAGATGCCGCTGACGAATTGGTTGAGGAAATGATGGGTCGTTATAATAAAGTAAAACCAATTGTTTTTAACACCTTTCAGTGTTATCGCTGGGATCGATTAGATTATTTGAAAGCGCTTCACAAGCGCGCTCAGGAGGCTGGTTTTTTCATTGGTGCAAAGATTGTTAGAGGTGCTTACATGGAAAAAGAGCGTGAACGGGCTAACGAGCACGGCTATAAATCGCCCATTTGTGTTGATAAAGCGGCATCTGACAAAAGCTTTAATGATAGTCTGTCTTACATAATAGATAATATAGAGGATATTAGCATTTTTATAGGTTCCCACAATGAAAAAAGTTGTTACCTGGCCATGGATTTAATGGGCAATAAAGGATTAGAAAGGAATGATCATAGAATTTGGTTTGGCCAGCTGTATGGTATGAGTGATCACATTAGCTTTAACCTGGCTCAGGAAGGTTATAATGTGGCCAAGTATGTACCATTTGGGCCTGTAAAAGACGTGATGCCATATCTTATTAGAAGAGCTGAGGAAAATACATCAGTAGCTGGACAGACCAATCGGGAACTTGAACTTATTAAACGTGAGCGTACCCGAAGAAAGATTTAAGCTTTAATGATTTTAGTTTTTTTGTAAAGACTTTGTAATAATTCAAAACTTACGCGTTCAGGATACTTATTTAATAGGGTGTTAAATGACTGAATCTGTTCAATTATGTTATTGTCTTCTACCGTGAATGGGATCCTATTTATTTGATTGCATTCGGTATTTTTCACCAATTCATTGGGGTTATATAGTTCTTCTTGAAGTTTTTCTTGGTTTTTACTGTTAGTAATTTCAATTGGATAATTAAAATTATTTGGATAACCCTTAAGGAGTAAAATTACTTTTGCTAAGTCTAAAATGGATGTTTGCTCAGATACATTGAAGACCATCGTATCCTTATGGTTGGCATACAAAGGACTGCTCATTATAAACGAAGCGATGTCCTTAGGTAGGGTAAAATAACGTTTCATGTGTTTATGAGAGATTCTAAGAGTAGCATTTTTAGAAATAGCTGACTCAAAATTTTCAACTACACTTCCGCTAGAGCCAAAGACATTGCCAAATCTAAGAACTGTTACCTTGGTGTTACTTTTGTAATTCAACATATATGATTCGGCGAGCTTTTTAGTCAATCCCATAACACCTAAGGGATTAACAGCTTTGTCGGTTGAGATAAAATTGAATTGACTCACCTCAAACTGATCTGATAGGTCTAATAGGTTTTTAGTGCCAATAACATTGCATTTAAACGCCTCATAGGGATCTGCTTCCATGATACCAACATGTTTATAAGCTGCTAGGTGAAAAACAATATTAATAGCGTATTTTGTGAAAATCGTTCTAAGTTTATTCTTATCACGAATGCTACCAATTACAATTTCAATATTAGCATCTGATTCATTTCTAATCTTAAGTTTAAGATGATGAATGGCATACTCCGAGTGATCCAAAAGTATGAGTTTGTTGAACTTGATGCCCTTTATATAATCTAAGAGTTCATTCCCAATGCTACCGCCCGCACCTGTGATAAGTATGGTTTTATCTTTGTAGAATTCTAAATTACCAGGCTTATTAACGGGTTGGTATTTTATAACCTCAGTTGTGTTAAAGGTTTTAAGGTGTAATTCAGGAGTTGATTTTTTATTCCAAAACTCAGAACTAGTTATTATTTTCATATCGAACCCTAAAGCTTCTAAAAACCTCAAATCTTCCAAGCATGATACGATATTAGAGATGGGTGTGGCAACTAGAATATCACGTGATACAGAACTGCCAATTCTTAAAGAATCTAAATCTGATAAATCAAAGTGCTTAAATCGCAACTGTTTATGAGCTAAATTTGAGCCTAATAACGCAGTGGTATTTGTAAATGGTAATGTATTAACATTTTTGTAGAAACGATAAGACTGTAGTGCTAAGTCTGAATTGATATAAAGTAGCTGTTGTTGTACCATGCCTTAATGAGGCACTAAAGATAAGATTCTCTACTTTATTTGTTCACTGATAACACTAATGATTTCTTCAAGTTGATTTGCTTGAAGGTTTGATCCGCTAGGAAGACATAGGCCTTTCTCGAATAAGTCCTCAGATACTCCATTGTTGAAACTTAGAGCTTGTCTAAAAACAGGTTGTTTGTGGAGTGGAAACCATAAACTCCTGCATTCAATATTCGCATTTAATAAAGCTTGTTTCACACTCTCTTTTTGTTCAAATGAGGTAAAAGTAAAACAGCTCAACCAGCGATTAGAATAAGAATCTGAAGACTCTTTCTGAAAGGACACTTCTGGATTTAAATCGCATAGCTTTTTTTGATAGACATTAAATATATGCCTCCGTCTTCTAGTGTATTCATCTAATCGATTCAGTTGCGCCACACCAATTCCTGCCAATACATTTGAAAATTTATAATTATAGCCAAGTTCTTCATGCCATAAATAAGCCTTATCTGCTTTAGCCTGATTAGCAAGGTAATCGGCCCTAACACAATAGTCTTTACTATTGGTTACAAGAGCGCCACCACCAGAGGTTGTTATGATCTTGTTGGCATTAAATGAATAAACGCCAATGGAACCTAAATTACCGCAAGGAATACCCTTGTATGAGCTCCCTAATGCTTCGGCGCTATCTTCAAGAATTGGAACTTCATGGTTATTCGCAATTTTTCGAATACCGTCATATTCACATGGCATTCCATAGAGATCCACACTAATAATGGCCTTTGGTTTAATTCCTTTCTTTTTCAGGGTATTAAGGGCCTCATCCAACAAATCCGGACTCATATTCCAGGTGTCTTTCTCTGAATCAATAAACACTGGGATTGCATTAAGGTATAATATTGGATTTGCAGAAGCCACAAAACTATTAGACTGACAAATCACATGATCACCTGATTCAACACCGAGGACTTTTAATGCTAAATGAATAGCCGATGTTCCTGAATTGGTTAAAACGGCATATTTTGTTTGGCTGTATGCTCTTAGTGAAGAGTTAAACTCAATTGTATTCTCCCCAAAATAGGCGAGATGATTGGCTTTTAATGCCATCTCTATATAGGATACTTCATCGGTACCTATATGAGGGGGAGAAAGCCAAATCTTAAAGGCCATACTAGTCCATTTTAATATCTGCTAGGAAGGCTTGGGATTCACAGTTCATGATAGTCAACTCTACAGGCTGTTCTTTAAAAGAGTTTTCTATTACATAGGTGTTACAACTGTCTTCGTTGATAATACTCTTATTAAAAGCAACGTCTCCATATTTGATCAAGTTGATAACATCTATGCTGTCTATACCTTTGCTTAAAGCTAGTTCCTTAGCAGATGCACTGTAGGTGATAGGTTTTGAAGTAATGTTTTTAACGGTCCTGGCATTAGGGCTATAATCACAGGATGCATCTTTACCATTTAAAATAAAGGCAAGGATTACTAAACCTATGGCAAATCCACCTAGGTAATACCCAAGTCGGTTGATAAACTTCATTGAATTGTATTAAAAAATCAGCAAATTGGCATCGCTACAATCGAGACCAAACCAATCGGCAACAGATCTATTGGTTAAAATACCGTGGTAAAAATACAACCCATTTTTTAAACCTCTATCGTGTCTAAGGGCATTTTCTATACCGCCACTTTCACCAATTTGTAACAAATAAGGGGTGAAGATATTGCTAATGGAAACTGATGCTGAACGAGAATAACGAGCTGGAATATTAGGGACCCCATAATGTATGACACCATTTTTTTCAATGGTAGGATGATCGTGCGTTGTAACTTCGGAAGTTTCAAAACATCCGCCCATATCTATACTTACATCAATGATCACAGAACCAGGTTTCATTAGTTCTACCATAGTCTGAGTAACAATAATTGGGGATCGGTTATTACCTCTAACGGCGCCAATAGCTACATCACAGCGTTGAAGCGATTTTAATAAATTCTTTGGCTGCATTGTGGATGTGTAAACGGTGCGCCCCAGATTTGATTGGAGCCTACGCAATTTTGTAATGGAATTGTCAAAAACTTTGACATTAGCACCAAGTCCAATAGCACATCTTGCAGCAAATTCCCCAACTGTTCCTGCTCCCAAAATAACAACTTCGGTAGGTGGGACACCACTAATGTTACCCATCATGACCCCATTACCTCCGTTGACGTTAGACATAATTTCAGAGGCGATTAGGATGGACGCTGTTCCTGCAATTTCACTTAAACAGCGCACTGCCGGATAAGCCCCATCTTCATCTTTGATAAACTCAAATGCTAGTGCTGTTACTCGTTTTTTAGCTAAAGCCTCAAAATAAGATTTGTTTTGTGTTTTAAGTTGTAAAGCAGAGATTAAAAGAGTTTGAGGGCTTAACAATTCAATTTCATCAAGAGATGGTGGTTCTACTTTTAAAACTATAGGACAACCAAACACCTTGGTTCTATCCTTACTTATTTCAGCTCCGGCTTCACTATAATCCCGATCTGAATAGTTAGCACCAAGACCCGCTTCACTTTCTACCATAATTCGATGTCCGTTGGCTGTTAGGGCTGAGACGGCATCGGGGGTAAGGCAAACACGTTCTTCTTGGAAATGAGTTTCTTTAGGTATTCCAATAAATAAGTCTCCTTTTTTTCTTAAAACCTCTAATGTTTCTTCTTGAGGAAGTAACTGCGCCTTCGTGAATGGAGTTTTTGGTTGGTTCATAAAATGGATATAAAATAAAATTACTAATTTTTGATAGAAAAGGCATGACTTGGTTGGAACTATTCAAAATCTCAGTATGATACTTACCTAGTACATGGGTTGCGATTGCTATTTTATATAAAGTTTAGATAAAAAAAGAAAAGTCACCAATTTGGTGACTTTTTAAATTTATACTGTAAAGACAAGTTTAAAAGTACTGCTTAAGCCTACCCATAAAGTCTTTTGGTTTGATCATAAATTCTTCTTCGAGTTCTTCCATGGTTTTATTAGCATCATTTAACTTGTTAAACATTTTTGCTCTAATAAGATAGATTGAAGGAAAAACTAGAGCCATAATTGGAAGTAACCAAATTATTTGAAACTCATCAATTGGTTTGGAATCCTCAATTAGGAAAGTTATCAATTGAAAAGAAAACATCGTAATTGGCACTATTAACGCATGATACCACCAGTGCTTACAAGTAAAAAACCAAATTAAAGAGAGGATAAGTGGAATCACTTTCATCATGAATATCCAAGCAGCAGCATTAGCACTTTGGTAATAATAACTCTCATAGGTAAATAAGAAGTTATCCCATTTTTGGACATCTGGTACATATTCGTAGAGATAAAATAAAAAGGGAGTACCGGCTATTAATGTAGCTAAGATACTCCCTGTTAAAATTCTCTTTTTGTTATAAGAAATCTTATCCGTGTGTGGGCGGCTTAAGTTTCTTTCCGTCAACTTGTGTAGTAACTTGATCATTGATGTCGATGATATTTGTTGCTTGTGCAGTAAATAACATTCCTCCAAAGATGGCTACAGCTAAAATTAGTTTTTTCATAATTCAAGGGATTAATTAATTAATACTGCTACAAAATTACCTGAGAGTGCTTCCCTGATAAAATGCTAACGTGTTAAAATCCGATGAATTTGAACCTTGCCGTTACGGTTTTTCCGTAATTCAGCCTATATTTCGTTGGAATGTCCGTAAGAATCTTACGTTTTAGATGTCTGTCATAGCATACTTTTAGGTTAATACTGTGTTATTTATGGTCAATTTGAGGGATCTTGACATTTCTGATACATTTTGTATCTCAATTTTATTAAAATCTGAAGGAATTTGGTCCAATATAAGCTCTGGCCATTCAATAAATAGCCAATTCTCCGCACTTAAATAGTCTTCAAAACCCATATCCCATATTTCTGAGACATCATTTATTCTATACAAATCAAAGTGATAGACTGTTCCTTCATCTGTTTCATACTCATTCACCAATGAAAAACTAGGGCTGTTACCGGTATCTTGCCCACCCATCTGCTTTAGTAAAGCCTTAACAAGGGTGGTTTTACCGCTTCCCATCTCACCAATAAATACAACAACCTTGGAATCGAAAGCCCTTAAAATATCATGGCTAACACTCTCAAGTTGATTCAAATCGTATGAATATATTGTTTCCATTGTCCGTATAACATTATGAAATACGCTACAATAGTACGTCAAAAAAGCCAAAAAACCTAGAAAAAAATGTATTTCATCCGATTTTTTTGCTTTTTGTGGAGTTATTTAGGAGAGAACTCAACATATGGTATTATCATTTCTTCCAGTGAAATTCCACCGTGTTGATAGGTGTTTCTGTAGTAACTAACATAATGATTGAAGTTGTTGGGGTAGGCTAAAAATAGATCTCCTTTCGCAAATATAAAGGAACTACTCATGCTCATAGCAGGCAGTTTGATTGATTTTGGATCCTTTGCCGCATAGACATCTTTACCTTGATAGGTTAAACTGCGTCCTGTTTTATAACGTAAATTTAAACTTGTATCTCTGTCACCAATAACCTTGCTTGGAGATTTTACATTGATGGTACCGTGATCGGTAGTTAATATAAGTTTAAGTCCAAGTGATTGTGCATTTTTAATGATATCCAGTAGAGGTGAATTTTTAAACCAACTTTCTGTTAAGGATCTGTAGGCCTTGTCGTTTGACGCAAGCTCCTTTATTACCTCCATTTCTGTTTTGGAATGAGACAGCATATCTACAAAGTTATAAACTACCACATTCAAGTCATTATTGCCAAGGGCTTTTAAATTATCAGCCAACTTTCTACCGGACTTAAGATTGGTGATCTTATGATAGCTAAACTGAACATCTCGCATTCCTAAACGCGAAAGTTGCGCTTCAAGAAACTCAGCTTCATGTAAATTTTTACCTCCCTCATCCATGTCATTTTTCCAAAGATTCGGGTGGTGTTTTTCCATGTCAGAAGGCATTAATCCCGAGAAAATTGCATTTCGCGCATACTGGGTTGCCGTTGGAAGAATACTGTAGTAGGACATCTCTTGAGTTTTATCGTAAAAAGGACTTATGTGCTTTTCAATAGATTTCCATTGATCATATCGCAAATTGTCAATAACTACTAAAAGTACCTTTTCATTTCGTCTGATATGGGGTAATACTTTTTTATTGATTAAGTCGGTGGACAACATTGGGGCATCCCCATTACCATCAAACCAATCCTGATAGTTCTTCTCAACAAACTTTCCAAACTGCAGGTTGGCCTCTACTTTCTGTGATTCAAGAATATCAATCATACCGGAATCCTGGATCTGATCCAACTCGAGTTCCCAATAAATCAATTTTTGATACAATTCTGCCCACTCCTCATGACTATTAATCATTGCCAGATCCATAGCAATCTTTCGAAATTCTTGTTGGTAATTGGACGTAGTTTTTTCCGAAATCAATCGATTGTGGTCCAGGTTTTTCTTTAAGCTTAGTAATATTTGGTTTGGATTTACTGGCTTAATGAGATAATCCGCGATTTTGTTACCAATTGCTTCTTCCATGATATACTCTTCCTCGCTTTTGGTAATCATAACAACTGGAAGATTAGATTCCTTTTCTTTTATAGAATTAAGAGTCTCTAGACCTGATAGACCTGGCATGTTCTCATCAAGAAAAACGATATCAAAACTATCTTCTTTTATCATTTCTAAAGCCTCCATTCCGCTTTGGCACGAGGTGACAGAATAGCCTTTATTATTAAGGAATATTATATGAGGTTTCAGCAGGTCAATTTCATCGTCAACCCAAAGGATATTAAATTGGTTCATGTATATTTGCGCTTCTAGGTAATAAAATCATCAAGTGCTCAATAATAAGCTCAAGATATTTAACGATCCAATTTACGGTTTTATTACAATTCCAAATGCCTTAATATTTGATTTAATTGAACATCCTTTTTTTCAAAGACTGAGAAGGATTAGCCAAATGGGATTGTCGTATTTAGTTTACCCAGGAGCTCATCATACACGCTTTCATCATGCGCTTGGAAGTATGTTTTTGATGCAAAAAGCAGTTCAGGTATTACGCTCAAAACAAGTAGTCATTTCAGAAGATGAAGAGCAAGCACTTTACATTGCGATAATGCTTCATGATATAGGCCATGGACCTTTTTCGCATGCCATGGAGCACAGCATTGTTGATGGTATTCCACACGAATTCTTATCACTTAAATTTATGGAATCCTTGAATAAGCAATTCAATAACCAACTTGAGTTGGCTATATCTGTATTCAAAGGAGATCATCATCGACGATTTATGGGGCAACTAATATCTAGTCAGATCGATATGGATAGAGCAGATTACCTTAAACGCGACAGTTTTTATACGGGAGTTGCCGAAGGGAATATTAATAGCGAGCGTCTCATTACAATGATGAATGTTATTGATGACGAATTGGTGATTGAGGAAAAAGGTGTTTACAGTGTAGAAAAGTTTTTAATTGCCAGACGTTTCATGTATTGGCAGGTCTATTTGCATAAGACTGGAATTGTAGCAGAGGAGTTGCTTATGCGTATTTTAAAGCGCGCTAAGGAGTTAGTGGAGAATGGGCAATCAGTAAAAGGTAGTGAGAGCTTGCAGTACTTTTTGAGTCATTCAGTCGGTATGGGAGAAATGAACGAGGCTAATCTTCAGAAATTTGCCTTTCTAGATGACTATGACGTCTTATCAGCTTTAAAAGAATGGATGGGCCATAAGGATTTTGTCTTGAGTCGATTAAGTCATATGCTTATTAACAGAAATCTCCTTCGTATAAAAATGAAAACTAAGCGATTTAGTAAGTCCAAAGTTGAGGAACTTCGAAAAAACTTCGCACAACGTAATGAACTGTCCAATTATGAAGCTGGTTACTTTGTTTTTACCAACGAGATTTCAAATAGAGCCTACAACCCTAAAGCACAACCTATAAAGGTATTGCTAAAGACGGGCAAAATTAAACCTCTAAATAAAGTATCTAATCACCTGAATATTGGTGATATTTCTAATTCCATCACCAAGTATTACTTATGCTATCCCAAATCTTTGGATTAGATCATTTTTTCTATTTTTGCGCTAATCACAATCTATTTAATCATTAATTGAAATTCACAGCACAGCAAATAGCAGGAATATTAGAAGGTGAAGTAGTAGGAAATCCAGAAGCTGAGGTCTCTAAATTGGCAAAGATCGAGGAGGGAGTAAAAGGATCTTTAACCTTCTTGGCAAATCCTAAGTACAAAAGCTACATCTACACTACCAAAGCTAGTATAACTATTGTCAACGAAGATTTTGAGCCTGAACAGGAAATTACAACGACTCTCATTAAAGTCCAGGACGCCTATAAGGCTTTTTCAAAATTATTAGAGTATTACAACCAAATCAAACTTAATAAATCGGGGATTGAGACCCCGTCTTTTATATCTGACTCAGTTTCCTATGGTGAAAATATCTACGTAGGTGCCTTCTCATATATAGGTGACAATGTGAAAATAGGCGACAATGTCAAGATCTTTCCAAATTCATACGTGGGTGATAATGTAGAAATTGGTGATAATACCATTATATTTTCGAGCAGCCAGGTGTATTCAGACTGTATTATTGGAAACAACTGTGTGATTAATTCAGGGGCTATTATCGGGGCAGATGGTTTTGGTTTTGCACCGAATGAAAAAGGAGAATACTCCAAAGTTCCGCAGATAGGAAATGTGATTCTTGAGGATTATGTAGATATTGGAGCCGGTACTACTATAGACAGAGCAACTTTAGGGTCTACCATAATCCGCCGTGGGGTTAAATTGGATAACCAAATTCAAATTGCTCATAATGTTGAAATTGGCAGAAATACTGTAATTGCAGCCCAAACAGGAATTGCCGGATCTACTAAGATTGGTGAGAATTGTCAAATCGGGGGACAGGTAGGAATCGTAGGTCATATTACTATTGGTAATAATGTAAAAATCCAAGCGCAGTCAGGAATTGGTAGAAATGTAAAAGATAATGAGGTGTTACAAGGATCACCTGCATTAGCATATGCAGATTATAATAAATCCTATGTACACTTTAAAAATTTCCCAAAATGGGTAAAAACCATTTCGGATATTGAAAAAAAATTAGATGGGAATAGTTAAAACCGAGATAAAACAAAAGACCATTTCTAAAGAGGTATCTTTAAAAGGAGTGGGATTACATACTGGTGATCAGGTCACTTTAAAATTTAAGCCGGCACCAGAAAATACTGGATTTGCTTTTAAACGTGTTGATTTAGAAGGTGAACCTACTATTGAAGCAAGTGCTGGTTATGTAACTAATACACAACGAGGCACCTGCCTTGAGAAGAATGGAGTAGTCATTCAGACATCGGAGCATGTACTGGCGGCTTTAGTAGGTTTGGATCTTGACAATGTTATAATTGAACTGAATGCTTCTGAACCACCCATTATGGACGGTTCTTCGAAATTTTTTATAGAGGCATTGGAAATTTCTGGTGTAGTCGAGCAAGAGGCGGTGAGAGAAGAGTATGTAGTTACTGAGAACATTTCTTATTATGATGAGGATTCAGGAAGCGAAATTATTCTCATGCCTTCCAAGAATTATCAGATTACGACCATGGTGGATTTTGGGACCAAAGTTTTAGGAACTCAAAATGCTACCCTGTCTAAGTTATCAGATTTCAAAACTGAAATATCTAAATCAAGAACGTTTAGCTTTCTGCATGAATTAGAAATGTTATTGGAACATGGGTTAATAAAAGGTGGTGATCTCAACAATGCTATTGTTTATGTGGATAAGGAGATCTCTGACAGTACCATTGAAAAATTGAAAAAGGCTTTTAATAAAGAAAGTATAGCAGTAAAACCGAATGGTATTTTAGATAACCTGACCTTGCACTATCCAAATGAAGCAGCTAGACACAAACTACTTGATGTGGTTGGTGATTTGGCTCTAATAGGTGTTCGATTGCGTGGCAAGGTGATAGCTAATAAGCCTGGGCATTTTGTTAATACACAGTTTGCTAAGAAAATGCAAAAGGTGATTAAAAATGAGCGTCGTAATAACGTACCTAGTATAGATCTTGGCGCCGAACCATTAAAGGATGTTAATGAGATTATGGCTATGCTACCTCATAGACCACCATTCTTACTAATAGATAAAATTTTTGAACTTACCGAAGAACATGTGGTAGGTATGAAAAACGTGACTATGAATGAAGACTTCTTTCGTGGTCACTTTCCTGGGGCACCAGTAATGCCAGGGGTTTTAATTGTAGAGGCAATGGCCCAGACCGGGGGTATCTTGGTGCTAAGTACTGTGCCAGACCCTGAAAACTATCTCACGTATTTTATGAAAATTGATAAGGTGAAATTTAAACAGAAGGTAGTTCCTGGTGATACCCTTATTTTCAAGTGTACCTTAATAACTCCAATTAGACGAGGGATTTGTCATATGCAAGGGTATGCCTATGCCAATGGGAAATTATGCGCAGAAGCTGAACTCATGGCTCAAATCTCTAAAGTTAAATAAGACAAAATGAATCAACCGTTAGCATATGTGCACCCTGGTGCGAAGATTGCCAAAAATGTGGTCATAGAACCATTTGCCACCATTCATAATAATGTAGTTATCGGCGAAGGAACCTGGATTGGCAGTAACGTCACCATCATGGAAGGTGCAAGAATTGGTAAAAACTGCAACATATTTCCAGGGGCGGTAATTTCGGCTGTACCTCAGGATTTAAAATATAATGATGAAGACACGACTGCCGAGATTGGTGATAATGTTACCATTAGAGAGTGTGTAACCATTAATCGCGGTACAACCGATAGAATGAAGACTGTTATAGGTAATAATTGTCTTATTATGGCGTACTGCCACGTGGCGCATGATTGTATTGTTGGGGATAACTGTATTTTTTCAAACAATAGTACCTTGGCGGGACATATAACCGTAGGCGACTATGTAGTTTTAGCAGGTATGGCGGCTGTTCACCAGTTTTGCTCCATTGGAAATCATGCCTTTGTTACTGGTGGTTCATTAGTAAGAAAGGATGTTCCACCGTTTGTTAAAGCCGCTCGCGAGCCATTGTCCTATGTAGGCATCAATTCTGTTGGGTTAAGACGTCGAGGTTATTCTACAGAGAAGATCCGGGAGATTCAAAATATTTATAGAATTTTATACCAAAGAAATTATAACAATACCCAGGCCTCTGAAATCATTGAAGCAGAAGTGGCCGCAACTCCTGAACGCGATGAAATATTGCAGTTTATCAAAAACTCCCACCGCGGAATAAT
The DNA here is from genome assembly GCF_003362725.1 of Winogradskyella aurantiaca. GTDB lineage: Bacteria > Bacteroidota > Bacteroidia > Flavobacteriales > Flavobacteriaceae > Winogradskyella_A > Winogradskyella_A aurantiaca. The sequence continues at coordinate 83,741 of NZ_QKTV01000003.1, read as the reverse complement.
GAAAGGGTATTTTAAATCAAATTAATTTTAAACACTGTTGATCAGTATTAATTATGGCAAGTACATCAGATATTAGAAATGGATTATGTATTAAATACAACAACGATATCTATAAAATCATTGAATTCTTACATGTAAAACCTGGTAAGGGCCCTGCATTTGTAAGAACCAGGCTTAAAAGTGTTACGACAGGAAAAGTTATCGATAACACCTTTTCTGCAGGTCATAAAATTGAAGATGTCCGGGTTGAAACTCATAAATTTCAGTATCTGTATAATGATGTTGATGATTATCATTTCATGAATACTGCTGATTATTCTCAAATTGCACTTCAAAAAAGTACACTGGATCGTCCAGACCTCATGAAAGAAGGTGAAGTTGTTACTGTTTTAATTAATACTGAGGATGGTTTACCCTTATCGGTTGAGATGCCTGCTAGTGTTATTTTGGAAGTAACACACACAGAACCAGGAGTCAAAGGTAATACTGCTACTAATGCCACCAAACCGGCTACAGTTGAAACGGGCGCAACTATTAATGTGCCATTATTTATAAACGAAGGCGATAAAATTAAGGTTGAAACGGAAAAAGGAACCTACAAAGAACGTATTAAAGAATAATTTCAATTGAAATTCCCAACTGTACAATCCTTAGAATATATAGCTGAACTTATCAATGCTGAGTATGTTGGTGAACCTGATTTTCCTGTTCATGGCATGAATGAAATCCATGTAGTAGAATCAGGAGACATTGTATTTGTAGATCATCCTAAGTATTATGATAAGGCCTTAAATTCCGCTGCGACGATCGTCTTGATTAATAAAAAAGTGGAGTGTCCCGAAGGAAAGGCATTGTTGGTATCCGAAGATCCGTTTAGAGATTTTAATAAACTTACTAAGCACTTTAAACCATTTAGGGCTGCAAATGCATCCATTGCGGAATCGGCTAGGATTGGTGAAAATACTATTATTCAACCCAATGTATTTATTGGAAATAATGTGGTGATAGGTGATAATTGTGTAATCCATCCTAATGTCACTGTTTATGATGATACTATTATTGGAAATAATGTCATCATTCATTCAGGCACAGTTTTAGGTGCAAGTGCCTTTTATTACAAGAAACGGCCAGAAGGTTATGATCAATTGATTTCTGGTGGCCATGTTGTAATTGAAGATGATGTCCATATCGGTGCATCTTGTACCATCGACAGAGGTGTTACTGCGGCAACAACTATCAGGTCTGGTTCTAAGTTAGATAATCAGATTCAAATAGGACATGATACTGTTATTGGTAAAAAATGTCTTATAGCATCACATACTGGAATTGCGGGCTGCGTTGTAATTGGCGATGAAGTGACCATTTGGGGCCAGGTAGGAGTTACAAGTGGAATTACAATAGGCGATAAGGTAACAATTTCTGCTCAATCAGGAGTTAGTAAATCTCTGGAAGGCGGCAAGCACTATTTTGGTACTCCCGCAGACGAATTCCGATCAAAATACAAGGAGATTGCAGCAATTCGCAAAATTCCTGATATCCTAGAACAGCTAAAAAAAATAAGTAAATAATAATCTTCTGTTTTCCTATTATAAGGATTATTTTTGCAGCGCAATAAAAATTAAATAATCAGACAAATATGAGCGTCTTAGTTAATAAAGATTCTAAAATTATAGTACAAGGATTTACTGGTAGTGAAGGAACATTTCACGCAGGTCAAATGATTGAATATGGTACAAATGTCGTTGGGGGTGTTACTCCAGGAAAGGGAGGGCAAACTCATCTTGACAAACCCGTATTTAACACTGTTAAAGAAGCGGTTGATGCTGTTGCTGCTGATACATCCATCATTTTTGTTCCACCAGCATTTGCTGCTGATGCAATAATGGAAGCTGCTGATGCGGGAATTAAAGTCATAATTACAATTACTGAAGGAATTCCAGTTGCAGATATGATTAAGGCCTCTGATTATGTTAAAGATAGAGACTGTAGATTGGTAGGTCCAAATTGCCCCGGTGTAATTACACCTGATGAGGCTAAGGTAGGTATTATGCCTGGTTTTGTCTTTAAGAAGGGAAAAGTAGGTATTGTTTCTAAGTCAGGTACCTTGACTTATGAGGCTGCTGATCAAGTTGTGAAACAAGGCCTAGGTATTACTACTGCTATTGGAATTGGTGGGGATCCTATTATTGGAACCACAACCAAAGAGGCTGTTGAGCTATTGATCAATGACCCAGAAACTGAAGCCGTTGTAATGATTGGTGAAATAGGTGGGCAGTTAGAGGCAGATGCAGCCAATTGGTATAAATCAAGTGGTAGTTCCAAACCTATTGTAGGTTTCATTGCTGGTGAAACTGCTCCTGCTGGGAGAACCATGGGGCATGCCGGTGCTATTGTAGGTGGAAGTGATGATACTGCTCAAGCCAAGAAAAAAATTATGCGAGCCTGTGGTATCCATGTGGTGGATTCGCCTGCTGAAATTGGTAAAAAAGTGGCCGAAGTATTGGGCTAGCCCGTAGTTTTATAAAAATACTGTTAAAAACCTTACAAAATCTTGTAAGGTTTTTTTATATCATACAAATTGTATCTTCTATCTTTGAAATTAAGTTGTTTTAAGGTAACTAATTAACCAATCAATAATTAAAAAAGTAAAAATATGTTACAAGATAAAGTAGCCATTATAACAGGTGCAAGTCGTGGAATTGGAAAAGGAATTGCCGAAGTATTTGCTAAAAATGGGGCTAATGTTGCTTTCACCTATAGTTCATCAGTAGATGCAGCTAAAGCATTGGAAAAAGAATTGTCGGATATTGGAATTAAAGCTAAGGGCTACCAAAGTAATGCCGCTAGTTTCACAGAGGCACAAGAACTAGTTGATCAGGTATTAGAAGATTTTGGAGCTATCGATATTCTTATCAATAATGCCGGTATTACAAAAGACAACTTATTGATGCGTATGGGGGAAGAGGATTTTGACAAAGTAATTGAAGTCAACCTTAAATCGGTTTTTAACATGACCAAAGCCGTTCAAAGGACCATGCTTAAACAACGTAAAGGATCCATTATTAACATGAGTTCTGTGGTTGGTGTTAAAGGTAACGCTGGTCAAACTAATTATGCCGCTTCAAAAGCTGGAATTATTGGGTTTTCAAAGTCTGTAGCCTTAGAACTTGGATCAAGAAACATCAGATGTAATGTTATTGCTCCTGGTTTTATCGAAACTGAAATGACTGCAAAGCTAGATGAAGAAACAGTGAAAGGATGGAGGGCAGCCATTCCATTAAAACGAGGTGGTACTCCTGAAGATATTGCTAATGCCTGTGTCTTTCTAGCCAGTGATATGAGTGCCTATGTGACAGGACAAACCTTAAATGTGGATGGAGGTATGCTAACATAGCAAACCAATTATATGGATTTTACCACAATTACAGTATTAATATTATCATTTGTTGCGGCGCTATTTATAGCGCTGTTTCAATATGTGATTAAGGTAAAAGATAGAGGACCGAAGCAATGGGTGTTAGCTTTTTTGCGCAGTATGACCCTATTTTGCGTCGTACTCCTCATTATCAATCCAAAATTTGAACAAGTCTCTTATTCAAATAAGAAGCCAAAACTGGTAGTTGCGGTTGATAATTCTGCCTCTATGAGGCATCTAAATTTGCAAACAGAAGTGTCTCAAGTATTGGGTGAAATAAGAAAGGCTGCACAATTAAATTCAAAATTTGACATTGAATACTTCAAGTTCGGAAACAATTTCACGAGATTGGATAGTCTGGGATTTGATGATAATAAAACTGACTTTTCGAGCCTTATAAATGGTTATGATGATATTTTTGAAGAGTCCATAGCCCCATTATTGGTCTTAAGTGATGGTAATCAAACCTTTGGTGCCGATGTTAGGTTTTCATTGTTAAATGGTAATAAGAGCATTTATCCCATTGTTCTTGGTGATACCACCTCATATGAAGATTTAGCCGTTAGCCGTGTCAATCATAATAGGTATGTCTATCATAAAAACAAGTTTGAGATTGAAATATTAGTAAACTATTCTGGTAAGCTGTCGCAAAGCGCCCAGCTTAAGATTTCCAATGGTAATTCGGTTGTTTTTTCTCAAAACTTAGATTTTAATTCAACAAACACTTCTGAAATTATCACTGCGGTCTTAACAGCAAATACCTTAGGTATTCAAAATTATTCGGTTGAGATAGGGCCTTTATCTAATGAAAAAAACGAGGCTAATAACAGCAAAGAATTTGCAATCGAGGTTATTGATCAGAAGACTAAGGTAGCCATTGTTTATAACAGGCCCCATCCGGATATTGGTGCCCTTAAGAAAGCTATAACTAGCAATGATCAGCGAGAGGTGTCATTACTAAGCCCTAAGGATTTCTCAAGCAGGATGAATGAATTTCAGTTAGTAGTATTATACCAACCTGATATTTCATTTAATGCCATATTAGAACCTTTATTTGAAGGGACTTTCAATACATGGGTCATATCCGGCCCCACGACAGATTGGGATTTATTAAATGACAATCAAAACCTATATGACCAGGAAATCACCTATCAGGAAGAGTTATATCAACCCTATTTAAATACGGCGTTTGGGCCCTTTATAATAAGTGATACTCAATTAGAAGATTTTCCGCCTTTGCGATCAGAGTTTGGGACTATAAGTTTCAATTCTTCGGTTGAGACCGCTATTTATAAATCGGTTAATGGAAATCCCACAGGTTTTCCAATGTTAAGTACCATGGAACTTAATGAAGAAAAGCATGGTCTTCTTCTTGGTGAGGGCCTTTGGAGATGGAGAGCACAATCGTATCTAGGGTTTGGAAGCTTTGAAAATTTTGACACCTTTATTGGAAAGCTGGTACAGTATTTAAGTTCTAATAAACGTCGTCAGCGTCTTATTGTTGATTATGAATCATTTTACAATAGCTCCGATGAGATTTTAATTAAAGCACAATTCTTTAATGAATCTTATGAAATTGACAATACGGCTAATTTGTCAATATCAATTAAGAATTCAGAGACTAACAACATACGTGAATTGCCACTACTGTATGCTGAAGATGGCTATCAGGTGGATTTAAGTGGTTTGGAATCCGGAACTTATGAATTTAGTGTAAGCAATAAAAAAGATAGAATATCGCAGACGGGTGTATTCACTGTTATTGCTTTTAATATAGAACAACAATACCTGAGATCTAACTATTCTTATCTCAGTGCCTTGGCTACAAACCAACTTGGTTTGACTTATGATAGCGACACAATAAATGAATTGATTTCTAATCTTAATGAGGATGGAAATTTTGTTACCATTCAAAAAGAGATTCGTGAAACTAAAGCCTTAATTGATTGGTATTATTTATTAGCTTTAATAGCAATAGCCGTATCTTTGGAATGGTTTATAAGAAAGTATAACGGATTAATTTAAATTAAAATCAGATGGATAAATTACCAAAAGTTGGTCTTCCAATATTAATTGGAATAGTGTTCTTAATAATTTTAGTTGCAAAATCAGCTGTGACTATTGGCCCAGGTGAGGGCGGTGTAATTTTTGAGCGGTTTGGAGATGGAATAAACACCGAAAAGACCTACGGAGAGGGATTTCATATTGTGGCTCCTTGGAATGAAATGATAATTAGAAAAGTTAGACAGCAATCTGTTTCGGATAACATGAATGTATTATCCGTTAATGGATTAGAAGTAAAAGTTAATGGTACAATTTGGTATGAACCGGAGTATAGTAACTTAGGCAATTTAATTAAAACTAAAGGTGAAGATTATGAACATGAACTTCTAGATCCTGCAATTAATGCAGCTGCTAGATCTGTTGTAGGGCGTTACACTCCAGAGCAATTGTATTCAAGTAAACGAGATGTTATCGAACAAGAAATTTTAGACGAAGTTACTAAGCTTCTAAATGGACAATACTTAATTGTTAAAAGAGTGTTGGTCGAGGATGTTCAATTGCCTCCAACCATTAAGCAGGCTATAGAGCGTAAATTGAAACAAGAGCAGGAATCTCTAGAATATGAGTTTAGATTAGTAACAGCTCAAAAAGAGGCCGAAAAACAACGTATAGAAGCGCAGGGTAAAGCCGATGCTAATAAAATTTTAAGTGCGTCATTAACTGATAAAATCCTCCAGGATAAGGGGATTGAGGCAACAAATAAACTGGCGGAATCACCAAATTCAAAGGTGGTAATCATTGGATCAGGTGAATCAGGTATGCCAATTATTTTAGGTAATCAATAAAAGTTTGTTAATACCTTGGAATTCTAAAATATTTTTCTGAAAATTTGTTCAGGAAAAAGAAACATGAGTTTTATTCAATTACATCATCATCATTTCAATACTTGCACTCAAGCGAGTTAGAAATGTATTGAATAAAATCAATAGATATTTTAAACCCGTTTGAGAACATCAAATGGGTTTTTTATTTCTAACATTTGATGTTTTCAACTAAGACAGAAAAATGAGTAAATTAAAAATTGCAGTACAAAAATCCGGACGTCTTCATGACGATTCCATGAAGATTTTAAAAGAAATCGGTATTTCCATTGATAATGGCAAAGACCAACTTAAGGCCTCTGCCAGAAATTTTCCATTAGAGGTATTTTACCTTAGAAATGGGGATATCCCTCAATATTTGAGAGATGGGGTAGTAGATGCTGCCATTATTGGAGAGAATGTTCTTATAGAAAAAGGTGAGGACATAACCATAGTGGAACGCTTAGGGTTTTCCAAGTGCCGGGTATCTATCGCTGTTCCAAAGTCTTCCAATGCTGAAAATCTTAAAGATCTGGAAGGAAAAAGAATTGCCACTTCCTATCCAAACACAGTTGAACAGTATCTTGAAAAAGCAGAAGTTAAGGCCAATTTGCACATAATCAATGGTTCTGTGGAGATTGCTCCTAATATTGGTTTGGCAGATGCTATTTGTGATATAGTTTCTAGTGGTAGTACGCTGTTTAAGAATGGCCTAAAAGAAATTCAGATGTTATTGAAATCTGAAGCAGTATTGGCCACCTCACCAGCAATTAGCGCAGAATCACAAGCCCTGATTGATAAGATCCAATTTAGATTAAAGTCTGTATTAAGAGGTAGATCCAATAAGTATGTGTTGCTAAATGCTCCTAATGATAAGCTGGATGATATTTGTAAAATACTACCAGGTATGAACTCTCCAACCATTTTACCACTAGCTAAGGAAGGCTGGAGTTCGTTGCATTCTGTTATCAATAAAAATGACTTCTGGGAAGTAATTGATGAGCTAAAGGCTAATGGGGCTGAAGGAATTTTGGTATGTCCAATTGAAAATATGGTACTATAATGAAGATCTATAAGAATCCTGAAAGGAGTTTGTTGCTAGAGCTGCTTGAGCGTCCCACTAAAACCGTAGATGATATAGAGCAAACTGTTGACGAAATCTTCAATGAAGTTAGAAAGAATGGTGACCAATCACTGTTAAACTATACGTCTAAGTTTGATGAGGTAGATCTTGATAGCCTTGTTGTTAGTGCTGAGGAATTAAGCAAAGCATCGAGTAGAGTAAGTCCAGAGTTGAAATCAGCTATTCAATTAGCTAAATCTAATATCGAAACATTTCACAAGGCCCAGAAATCAGAAAGAGTTAAAGTTGATACCATGAAAGGTGTAGAATGTTGGCAAGAAAAAAGACCTATTCAAAAAGTGGGACTTTACATTCCAGGTGGGACAGCACCTTTATTTTCTACGGTTCTAATGTTAGCAGTACCTGCTAAAATTGCAGGATCAAAGGAGATTGTTCTGTGTTCTCCACCAAATGAAAAAGGTGAACTTGCAGATGAAATATTGTATACCGCCAGTTTATGCGGTGTCACCAAAGTTTTTAAAGTGGGAGGTATCCAAGCCATTGCGGGAATGACCTTCGGAACAGAAAGCATACCGCAGGTATATAAAATATTTGGTCCTGGAAACCAGTATGTGACTGTTGCAAAGCAATTGGCAACCAAATATGGAGTGGCTATTGATATGCCAGCAGGACCAAGTGAGCTCTTGGTAATGGCGGACGAAACTGCCAAGGCTAGTTATGTAGCATCCGACCTTTTGAGTCAGGCGGAACATGGGGTAGATAGTCAGGTTATTTTAGTCACAACTTCAGAGTCATTTGCCGAAGAAGTGAGTCAAGAAGTTAATAATCAATTACAGAATCTACCTCGAAAAAACATTGCAAAGCGCGCTATAGAAAATTCAAGAACCATAGTTGTTCCCAATTTTGAAGATGCCTTGACAATTATAGATGATTATGGCCCAGAGCATTTTATTGTTACAACCTCAAATGATTCCTATTTTGTGGATAATATTGGAAACGCTGGTTCGGTATTTATAGGTAATTATACTCCTGAAAGTGCTGGTGACTATGCTTCAGGTACTAATCACACATTACCTACCAACGGATTTTCTAAAGCCTATTCAGGTGTGAACCTTGATAGTTTTCAAAAAAGTATGACTTTTCAAAAAATATCCGAAGAAGGTATTAAGAATATTGGTGGTGCTATAGAACTGATGGCTGAGGCTGAAGGCTTAGACGCACACAAGAATGCAGTAAGCTTAAGATTAAAGGATTTAAAGTCATGACTGTCGAATCGTTACTCAGAGATAACATAAAAGGAATTACCGCCTATTCATCTGCTAGGGATGAATACAAGGACGCTTCGGCTGATATGGTTTTTATTGATGCCAATGAGAATCCATTTGAATCCGAGGTTAATCGCTACCCGGATCCCCAGCAAACTTTAGTTAAAAAGAGACTATCAGAGATAAAAGGAGTTCCAGAAAATCAAATCTTACTTGGCAATGGTAGCGATGAAGTCCTTGATCTTATTTTTCGTGCCTTTTGTGAACCAAATAAAGATAATGTCATCACATTACCTCCAACATATGGAATGTATTCTGTTTTGGCGGACTTAAATGCCGCAGAGATTATTAAGGTTGAGCTTAATTCGAATTTCCAACCAAAAGTTAATGAGATTCTAAAGATCCAAAATAATAAATCCAAACTACTGTTTCTGTGTTCACCAAACAACCCAACGGCCAATAGTTTTGATGCTAGTCTAGTGGAGCAACTAATTGCCAAATTTAGAGGGATTGTAGTTATTGATGAAGCTTATATCGATTTCTCAACGCGTCAGAGTTGGTTGAGTCGATTAAATGAGTTTCCTAATTTGATTGTAACGCAGACTTTGTCCAAGGCCTATGGTTTGGCCGGTATTAGGCTTGGTATCTGTTTTGCATCAGAGTTTATAATATCTGTTCTAAATAAAATTAAACCGCCTTATAATGTTAATCAGTTAACACAAACGAAAGCTTTAGAACGATTGAATGACTTGACCAATGTTAAAGATGAAGTGAATACAATTCTAAAAGACCGCAAAAAACTTTTCGAAGCTCTTGACGATATTGGATTTATTGATGAGGTTTATAAGTCTGATGCTAACTTTATTCTGGTAAGAGTAGATGACGCCAATATGCGATATAAAGAACTTATTTCAAAAGGAATTGTTGTTCGAAACAGAACCAACCAACCTTTATGTCACAATTGTTTAAGGTTCACAGTGGGTACAAATACAGAAAATAAAGCACTTATTAAAGCATTAAAAGAGTTACAATGAAACCTATATTATTCATAGATCGAGACGGAACCCTTATTCGTGAACCTGAAGATGAGCAAATAGACAGTTTTTCGAAACTTGAGTTTTATCCTCAAGTATTTCAATATCTGTCGAAAATTGCCAAAGAATTGAATTTTGAATTGGTCATGGTCACCAATCAGGATGGACTGGGAACTGAGGTATATCCCGAAGATTCTTTTTGGCCAGTCCATAATTTTATCATGAAAACTTTTGAACAGGAAGGGGTTGTGTTTTCTGAACAAATAATTGACAGAACATTTGCAAAAGATAATGCTCCTACAAGAAAACCTAATACAGGCTTGTTAATGCATTATATGAACGGTGACTATGATCTTGAAAATTCATTTGTAATTGGAGACCGCTTAACGGATGTTGAATTGGCAAAGAATCTTGGTTCAAAAGGAATTTATATCAATGATGAGACCTATTTAGGATCGGATGAGGTCACTGTGACTAATGATGAGCTTTCGTCATATATAGCGCTTGAAACTAATGATTGGAAGGAGATATATGAGTTTTTAAAATCCACAGAACGTATAGGTAGTTTTGAGCGCAACACTAACGAAACCAAAATTAAAATCGATCTTAATTTGGACGGTTCGGGCCAAAGTCAAATCAATACGGGAATTGCCTTTTTTGATCATATGCTAGATCAAATTGCGCGCCATGGTCAAATTGATTTAAATATTCAAGTTGATGGTGATTTAGAAGTTGATGAACATCACACCATAGAGGATACCGCCATAGCACTTGGTGAGGTTTTTGCCACTACTCTTGGTAACAAATTAGGAATTGAAAGGTATGGATTTAGTCTGCCTATGGATGATTCATTAGCTCAGGTATCTATAGACTTTGGTGGGCGTAATTGGATTGTTTGGGATGCGGAGTTTAAACGAGAAATGGTTGGAAAAATGCCAACAGAGATGTTCTTCCACTTCTTTAAGTCGTTTTCTGATGGGGCTAAATGTAACTTAAATATTAAAGTTGAAGGTGATAATGAACACCATAAAATTGAGGCGATATTCAAGGCTTTCGCTAAAGCTCTTAAGATGGCAGTCAAGCGCGATGTTGAAAAAATGATTTTACCATCAACAAAAGGAGTACTCTAATGAAATTATCGATTGTTAATTACGGGGCAGGAAATATTAAAAGCATTCAGTTTGCCTTTCAGCGTTTAGGCTTTGAAGCAAAGTTATCCGATGACCCTGAAGACATACTAAAATCAGACAAGGTTATATTTCCGGGGGTTGGTGAAGCAAAATCTGCTATGAATAAGTTAGAAGCATCCGGACTTAATGCATTAATCCCCCAGTTGAAACAGCCAGTATTAGGCATATGTTTGGGAATGCAGCTGATGTGCAACCATACCGAAGAAGGGAATACCACTGGTTTAGGAATATTTGACACCGAAGTAAAACGATTTTCAAATGACTTGAAAGTTCCTCAAATGGGCTGGAATATTATTAAAGACTTAAAGTCACCATTATTTAAGGATATAGAAGAAGGTAGCTATATGTATTTGGTGCATAGTTATTATGCCGAATATTGTGAAGAATCGATTGCCACAACAGATTATGGATTTAACTATGCTTCTGCATTAGAGAATGATAATTTTTTTGGTGTACAGTTTCATCCTGAAAAAAGTAGTGTAATTGGAGAAAAATTACTTCAAAACTTTTTAAATCTATAATATGAGAATTATTCCTGCAATAGATATTATCGATGGTAAATGTGTTAGACTTACTAAAGGAGATTACAATACCAAAAAGGTTTACAATGAAGATCCATTAGAGGTAGCCAAATCCTTTGAAGATTCTGGGATTGAGTATCTGCATTTGGTTGATCTTGATGGTGCAAAGGCGAGTCATATTGTTAATTATAATGTCCTGGAAGCCATTGCAACAAGAACTGGACTAAAGATTGATTTTGGTGGGGGATTAAAGTCAAATAATGATCTGAAGATTGCCTTTGAATCCGGTGCCAATCAAATTACTGGTGGAAGCATTGCTGTTAAAGATCCTGGTTTATTTGAAAGCTGGATAAACACTCATGGCTCTGAGAAAATAATTTTAGGCGCAGATGCAAAAGATGGCAAAATAGCAACTAGTGGATGGCTTGAAAATAGTGAATTGGATCTAATTCCATTTATAGCATCCTATGAGACCAAAGGAATTACCTATGTAATTTGTACTGACATCTCAAAGGATGGAATGCTTCAAGGGCCATCTTTTTCGCTTTATGAAGCTATACTTAAAAGAAATCCAAGTATTAAATTGATTGCTTCAGGAGGTATTTCAAAGTTTGAGGAATTACCACAACTTGAAGAATTAGGATGCGAAGGTGTCATTATAGGGAAGGCAATTTATGAGAACAGAATTAGTCTTAAAGAGTTGGAGAATTTTATAATTACAAATAGTTAGTATGCTCACAAAAAGAATTGTACCCTGCCTGGATATTAAAGACGGCCGCACCGTAAAAGGGGTTAATTTTGTTGACCTAAGGGACGCTGGAGATCCGGTGGTTTTGGCTAAACAGTATGCGGAATTAGGCGCTGACGAATTGGTTTTTTTAGATATTTCAGCGACTCAAGAGCGCAGAAGGACCATGCATGACATGGTTTTAAAGGTAGCAGAGCAAGTTAATATTCCGTTTACGGTTGGTGGTGGAATTTCCTCGGTAGAGGATGTTGATGATCTGTTGCATTGTGGTGCTGATAAAGTCTCGATTAATTCCGCTGCAGTGAAACGCCCCGATTTAATTAATGAATTGTCTGAAAAATTTGGCAGTCAATGCATCGTTGCAGCCATAGATGCGAAACAAATCGATGATGAATGGTACGTGCACCTGGCAGGTGGGACCATTCCAACAGACCTTAAATTATTTGAATGGGCTGTAGAAGTTGAACTACGAGGCGCAGGGGAAATTTTATTTACCTCAATGAATCATGATGGAACTAAATCTGGCTTCGCAAACAAGGCTCTAGCTAAATTGTCTGACTTGGTAAACATTCCTATCATAGCTTCTGGTGGAGCGGGTACTGTTCAACATTTTGTGGATACTTTCAAAGAAGGAAAGTCGGACGCGGCATTGGCAGCTAGTGTATTCCATTTTGGTGAAATTCCAATTATGGAATTAAAGAAACAACTTAAAGAACAGGATATAGAGGTTAGATTATGACTATAGATTTTAATAAAAATGGCGACGGTTTAGTTCCGGTAATTGTTCAGGACAACACTACAAAAACCGTGTTGATGCTTGGTTATATGAATGAAGAGGCTTTTGAAAAAACAAAGGTATCTGGATTGGTTACATTTTTTTCCCGTTCCAAAAACCGACTTTGGACCAAAGGTGAGACTAGTGGTAATGTTCTCAAATTAATTGACATGAAAGTTGATTGCGATGGTGATACCATATTGGTTAAGGTTCAACCAAATGGCCCCACCTGTCACACTGGTACTGATACCTGCTGGTATGAAGAAAACAAGTCTGACTTTGGATTTTTAAGTCGTCTAGAAGAAATTATTGACTCACGAGTAGCTGAAGGCAATTCACAATCATCATACGTGGCTTCTCTATTTGCCAAAGGAATCAATAAAATTGCCCAGAAAGTAGGTGAGGAGGCGGTTGAAATTGTTATTGAGGCTAAGGACAATAATGACGACTTATTTCTAAATGAAGGGGCAGACTTGTTATTTCATTATTTAATGTTACTTAAAGCGAAAGGTTTTACCTTAGAAGATGTTGTTTCAGTTCTGGAATCAAGACATCAATAGTATTTAGTAAATCTTCAATAGTGTTCGAGAAGCGGTTTTATTATCTGGTAAAAATCCAATATTTAGGATATCGGTTTCATGGATGGCAAAAACAACCTCAGTTGAAAACCTTGCACCATATGATTGACCGGACTCTGAAATACGTTCTCGGTGAAACCAGGTTTAAAACACTTGGTGCTGGTCGCACTGATGCTATGGTATCCGCTAACGAGGCGGCTTTTGAGTTATTTATTTATGACACGCCGATTGCTGATTTTAAGGAGTTCATAGATTTATTTAACTTAAATCTACCACAAGACATTAAGGCTTTGTCCATAATTGAAGTTGATAAGAACTTTAACGTTATACAGGATTCAAAAATTAAGGAATACCATTATGTTTTTTCTTTTGGACAAAAGAATCATCCGTTTTGCGCTCCAATTATGACTAATATTCAGGAGGATCTAAATATTGGTCTTATGATGGAAGCTGCTCAATTGTTTAAAGGATCGCATAATTTTAAAGCGTATTGTTACAAATCAAACGATGACAGTATACACAACAGAACTGTTGATTCTTCAGAAATAACTATGAATCAAGATTATAGGGCTAATTTCTTTCCAGAAACGTCCTATGTTTTGAAGGTGAGAGGCAAAGGTTTTGGAAGAAACCAAATACGTTTAATGATGGGTGCTCTCATAAGAGTTGGTAATGGAGAATTGACTTCAAAGCACATCCAATCTTCTTTAGAAACTGGTGAATTGGATAAGATTAACTTTATTGCACCTGCATCTGGATTGATCTTACACTCTATAGCATTTGAATAAAAAAAAGGGGATAAATCCCCTTTCTATTCTAAATAATTCAGTTTTACTTGATCCAACCCTTACTGATGGATTTCTTGGAGAACCAAACTAAAAATATGCAGACCAGTACCACTAATACAGGCATTACATAACTTGGAACATCCACGTTTAAGAACAAGTAGATTTGTTGAACTAAAACGCCTAGAAGAGATACTATAAATAGATAGTAGGCAAACTTCTTTCTTAATAATAAGGCGATACATCCCAAAGCTCCGGCAAAAACTGCAGTGGCAAATGCAGCTGTATAATAAGCTGGGAATTCAATAAGATATTCAGCCTGTTGTTCGGGTGGTAAAGCTGCAATCATTTCTTCCGTGGCATAGGCGCGAACAAGATAAGCCATGACGCCTAGCAGATTCCAAATTAGGGCAACAATAGAAATTACCCAAAACCACACGTGTGGCTTGTTTGTAGTTGATTCACTCATAATTATTGATTCAATTAGTTAAAATTGTGCACAAATTTCTGTGCTGATTGAATCAACAATTTATAAATAATAAATTAAAATGATAGGCTAAGTAACTAACTCGCCGTATGAAGAACAGGTTCTTTAACTACGAACTTGCCATTAACAGATTCCCCAAGAATGTATACTTGCTTAGATCTTTCGTACATTCTAATGGCCCGTTCCATTTGAAGTTTGGTTGCACTATATATCTTGACCCCAGACTTATCACCTTTGTTTCTAATTTCAATGTAATATCCGTCTTTTAACTTGGTTGGTCGTGTTGCTGGTCTACCCATAAATGATTGAAGTTATAATACAGATCGCATTATAATGAAAATTCTTTCAATTAGCAAATTTGCTAAAAAAAGAATTGAAATTATTTAATCCTTTTCATTATTCTCTGCAATTGGGCGCAAATATTAAAAATATCGTAAACTTTTCAAAGCAGTTGTTATAGGTTTATCTTTGATACACCATTGAAAACGTCAATAGTTATGCAAAAACAAATAGATAAAGGGGTATTTAATTTTTTGAAAAATCTTGAAAATAATAACAATCGGGATTGGTTTAATGAACGCAAAGCACAGTTCAAAGCTATTGAATCTGAAGTCAAAGAATTTTACAATCAATTGGGCGAGCTCCTCGAAACACATGATCAGATTGACCGGATTAAGGTATTTAGAATATATAGAGATGTTAGATTTTCAAAAAATAAACTACCGTATAAAACTCATTTTGGTGGATCTTTCCACCGTGTTAAGCCTCAATTAAGAGGAGGCTATTATTTGCACATCCAGCCCAATGACAAAAGTTTTATTGCTACAGGGTTTTGGGAGCCAAACAAAGAAGACTTGTTTCGAATACGTAAAGAATTTGAAATGGACGATTCTGAAATTAGAAATATTCTTGAGTCTGAGTCCTTTAAAACAGCCTGGGGAGGCTTTGTAGGGGAGTCTCTCAAGACGGCACCAAAAGGATTTAATAAAGAACACCCTGCTATTGACTTAATTAGACGTAAGCAATACATTTTTACAAAACCTTATAAAGACTCTGAAGTACTGAATAAGAATTTTATGATTAATGTTAATAACGCCTTTAAATCTGTACGACCATTTTTTGATCTGATGAGTGATATATTGACAACCGATTTAAACGGGGAATCCCTTATACAGTGAACCCAGACTGTTGTTTTTCAATTAGAAGCACTAAAATTTCATTATAGAAATAGTTTACCCTATTATAAACAACAAGTTAAAACCTCAGTAAGTAACGTCATTTGACTACAATAACTATACAGCCTTTAACACTTTAGTTTCGGTAAAAATTTGAATGCTGTCAATTAGACGTTCTTTAACAATATTCATCATGCGCTTGTTTAAAGCAGAGGAATTGAGAATATAAGCTTCATATTCTGAGATAGTGAATTGTCCAATGATCATACCCTTGACACTATTTCTAAACTTCATATCCTTGTGTATGGCATTTTCTATATAATCTATTTGTTTTTGAAGAGATAGCTCATAAAAAACATTCTTGTGCTTACTTATGTAATTCCTAAAAACAGATATTAATAATTCATGTTGCAGCTTAACAACAGGTCTTAAAGTGGCATTTTGGAATTTCTCTTCAGAGCTCATACCAGGCAGAATTTTAGCACTAGCAATGGTGGGCCTAGCGGCTTGTAGGTGTTCAGATCTAGAAGTCATAATTCAGGATTTAGTAGAATATGGATTTAAATTTAATTAATAGTAATCATGAGGTGATGGACCTTGTGTTATCTTGTTAACTTTGTTATTAACAATCAATTATTTTAATTATGAGATTTCACACAAGAAAATGGGTTAAACCAGGAGATTTAAATCCTAATGCTACTTTATTTGGTGGAAGACTATTGGAATGGATTGATGAGGAGGCTGCTTTATATACGGTTGTACAGTTGGAAAATTCAAAAGTGGTTACCAAATATATTTCAGAAATCAATTTTATGAGTTCGGCCAAACAAGGTGATATTGTTGAATTGGGTATGGATGTTGTAAAGTTTGGAAGCTCCTCAATAGTATTGAAATGTGAAGCCAGAAACATGATGACACGAGAAACCATACTAACAGTTGACAATATTGTCATGGTAAATCTTGACGAGAACGGCAACCCTAAACCTCATGGAAAAACCCAAGTCGAGTTTGTACGAGACAGATTGAATAAAAGTTAAGCGTCTATGTGCATGCCCAGTTCATAGATTTCAAGATCAAAGTATTTGACTGAGGCTAAAACATGGTCAAAAATATCACCCATAATAAACTCGTAATTCTTCCACCTGATATCACTACTAAAGGCATATATTTCCATTGGAATACCTTGAGGTGTTGGTTCTAATTGTCTAACCATTAAAGTCATGTCCTTATTAACCGCAGAATGGTTTTCTATGTAGGTCAATAAGTACTTTCTAAATACACCAAAATTAGTTAGGTTACGTCCATTAATTAGGACGCTTTTATCAATACCCTCTGCCGAATTGAATTTTTCAATTTCACTCCCTTTTTCTGTGATATAATCACTTACCAATTCAATTTTTTTCAGACGTTCAATATCTTCAGGGGTTAAAAAATGAATGCTTGCAGTTCTAATGATAACAGAACGTTTAATTCGCCGACCACCAGAGTCCATCATACCACGCCAATTTTTAAAGGAATCTGAAATGAGGGCATATGTTGGAATGGTAGTAATAGTTTTGTCCCAGTTTTGAACCTTGACTGTTGCTAGATTAATTTCAGTCACGTCACCATCAGCACCGTATTTTTCAAATGTGATCCAATCCCCAATTCGTACCATGTCATTAATGGTCACCTGAATACTAGCAACAAATCCTAATATGGTGTCTCTAAATACCAAAATGATAATTGCTGAGGCTGCACCTATTGAACCCAGAAACTGGAAGAAGGAAATACCAGTTACAATAGCAACCATGGTAAAGATTCCAAGAATCCAACCAAAAATCATAAACACCTGTATGTAGCTATCTATAGGTTTGTCCTTAAAACTATTTTTAGTTTTTAAGTAATCTCTAACCGAACTAAAAAAGCTTCTAGCAATACTTAGGGTTAAGAATACCGCGATAATTTTAAGCGCTTTTTCTACAATATCCTCAATGTCTAAATAATCAGTGAATACGTCTGGCACAAATTCAATGAGGATAATAAGTGGAATAATATGAGCTATATTCCTTGGGAGCTTATTAGTTATAAGAATATCGTCAAAGTTAGTACTGGTGCGCTTGGCTACACTCTCAGATATTTTCCAAAGTATGCGTTTGGTAATGAAGTCTATAATAAAAGCCACAATGAGAAGGGCAATTAATAAGACCATCATGTTGAGGAATGCCGCTGTTCCTTCTGAAATTCCCTTGGAAAGCAGGAAATCGTAAATTTTATGTCTCATTTAGCTGGTTTTCAGATAGCGCCTATCTATATAAAGCGTTCCGAAAGGTATAATAGAAGCAATGATTACCCAAATAAATTGGTTTTTATTCCAGCCATAATCGGGTTTTAACCAAATAGCAAGAACGATGTATAATATAAAGAGGAGGCCATGAGGCATTCCTAATAGCTTGACATATTGAGGATCCTCTAATAGGTACTTAATTGGTACGGCAATTCCTAAAAGGAGGATGTAACTAACTCCTTCTAATAAAGCTATAAGGCGAAACAAATTCTGCATTTTATAAAAATTGAAAAACAAAATTATGACCTCATTTAACTTCTGCGTAAGATTTTAACATGCTTATAAGAATTCAGCCTTTTTTGAAAATTGAATCTTTAACTTTGCTTTCTTCAGGACAGCTATGAAAAAAGAGGATTATAGAATTCATATTGTAGGAGCGGGGGTAAGCGGCCTTGTTGCTGCTCAGGTATTAGAACTTCAAGGGTACCGCCCTGTTATCTTAGAGGCTTCCAATTCAGTTGGTGGTAGAGTCAAAACTCAAATAGTCGACGGCTACCAATTAGACCAGGGGTTTCAGGTGTTACTTGAAGCCTATCCAATGGCCAAAAAATATTTGGATTTCAATCAATTGGACCTTCAGAAATTATTGCCAGGTGCTGTTGTTTTTAAAAATGGAAGATCAATGGCCATTGGAGATCCAATTCGTGATTTCAATTTCATTTGGTCAACTTTAATAGCGGATGTTGGAACCCTAGCCGACAAGGTTAGAATTTTTAATCTTAATAAACAATTGAAGTCCAGATCCATAGAATCAATTTTTTCTTCAAAAGAAGTGAGCACATTAGAATATCTCGAAGACCTCGGTTTTTCATCAAAAATGATTGAGACCTTTTTCAAGCCATTTTTCTCTGGAATCTTTTTGGAAGATGAACTAAAAACCTCAAGCCGGATGTTTCAATTTGTTTACAAAATGTTTGGCGAAGGTCTGGCTGTTGTGCCTAAAGATGGTATTGGAGCAATTTCGGATCAATTAAAATTGAAATTGAAGAATACGTCTATTCAGTTTGGCGCTAAGGTTGCATCTGTTGGTGACTCAGAAATTCTATTAGACGATGGAGTTAAATTAGCAACGCATTTTACCTTAATAGCGACAGATCCTGGGAATTTGATATCTAACTTGAAATCTCAAAATGTTCAATGGCATTCTTGTACCAATCTTTATTTTAAAATTCCAAAACGGTCAATAGAAAAAGCGCTGATTGGTTTGATCGCAGATAAAAATGCTTTTATAAACAATATATTCTTTTCTTCATCTTTAGATATGGAACATAAAGGAAATCAAGAACTCCTTTCAGTTACAGTAGTTAAAGATCATAGTTTTGATGACAAGGAATTGATAGAAATTATTAAAACTGAATTGGATTCCTATTGTGGAATTACCGGTATTGAATTTCTGCATCTGTTTCATATTCCTAAGGCTCTACCTCAATTAAATGAATTACAGTACGACATAAGCCCAGAGACAACCAAATTGAAGTCCACAATCTTTTTAGCTGGAGATTATTTGTTGAATAGTTCCTTAAATGCAGCGATGATTTCAGGAGAGCGTGCTGCCCAAGGAATTATCAAAAGCCTGGAAGACGGTTTGGTCGTTGAAAATTTAACTTCAGAATATCTTTAATTAGAAATCAGATGACCAAAAAGAAAAAGCCAGATTTAGTTGTTTTTAATGAGGATACTCAACAATACGACGCTGCCTTTAAGCCATATGCAACAGGGGTAGGGGCGCCACAAATAACAATGCCTAATAATGGGACCTGGAAGAATTCTCAGGTATACAAGGCGAATAAGCATCTTAAGACCAAGTATCAAGCTCTTAAAGCGGAGTATGAACAATTAATGGTAGTGTTAGAATATAATGAGTTGGTGACCAATGCTAAATTTAGTTTTGAACCCCAGGTTGGTGAGGTCTACCATTTATATAATAACAAGAAACAGGAACCTTTTTTATCCATTATAGAGCCACAGAATTGTAGTTTTGAACATCTTGGTAGTTTTAGATTAACCTCAGATTATCTTTGGGATAAGCTTGATAACTCCAGTAATTCAAGTTTATTAGTTGACAAGAAATAATAAATAGCTTTCATTGGTCACAATGTTTTCTTGTCACGATGCTTCAGCAACGTAATCCTTGAAATAGAGTAGTTGATTAACGATGGATCGCAATTCAAATTCCAGGTAACTCCTGTTTTTTTTGCTGAATCTGTTTATGGAATAAGTGTAAAGTATCTCATTATTTTTTCTGACACTTACGTAGTATTCGTCTATTTCTGCATCCAGCTTAATAACACATTTAAATCGCGATTGATGCAAGAACCAATAGGAGAGGCTGTTAATTTGATTAAACAAGGATAATGTGGTTTCCATAATCTCTAAATTTATAATATTCAAGGCGAGGGAATCCAGTTTTTCTATTATTGAAGTTAAACACGGGTACTAAGGACTTCAAAAAATTAAAGTTGAAATTCTTCTTTTTTCGTTCAAAAAATAAAAAATGGAATTCATCGAATTTATTGGACGATTGTAGAAAAGCATTAAATATTGAGAATAATAAGCTGAATCAGTTCTAAATGCATCCGTTAATATTTAGTAAATTTAGGTTCATCACAAAACATGTAATGTATGAAACGATTACACCGAGTTAGCGCAATTTTATGCACTGTAATAATGGTGTCATGTGGTCCTTCAAAATCTGAGGCAGAACAGGCTTACAACCTGCAACAGTATAACGAGATAAAGGAAATTGTTAATTCGCAGAATTACCGGTTTTCTGCAACCATTGCATATCCACTTCAAACAAATGCCGTGGTAGAAGCCACAGATGCAATTTTTAGAGGGACTGAAAATGTTGGATCTAGAATTGTTTTGGAAAAAGACAATAGTTATTTGAATTTTAGTACTGATAATGTTGAAGGGCGGCTCCCTTATTATGGTGAAGTTCAAACCGGGTATTATGCAGATACCCGATCTACGGCGATTGAATTTAATACCACACCGCAGTCTATGGAAATTATTGAAAACGATAAGAATAGCCGCGTATTGGTAAGGTTTGTGATAAAAAATGGAACGGAGCAGTTTAATGTTAAAATGGATGTTTTTACCAATAAACGTGCTGTAGTTCAGGTATATGGTGCCAATAGGACTTCTATTAGATACGAAGGATCCATAGATAAATTACCTGTATGATCACAACCAAAAGCATCAGTTTATTAAAAATGTTGAAATGGGGCTGGGTAAGAATTATCTGGCTCATGTTGTTCATGGGTGTCGTGGCGGCACTTTATTATAACAAAATAATCTCGATTGTAATTCCATGGCTACCTGTATCCGTTATTGGTACTGCTGTGGCATTCTATGTTGGTTTTAAGAACAACCAGTCTTATGATCGTATGTGGGAGGCAAGAAAGATATGGGGTGGAATTGTAAATGATAGCCGCACTTGGGGAATGTACGTCACCAATTTTATTTCTAATCAATTCACTTCTTCTGAGGTTCCTCAAGAACATATTAATAAAGTAAAGAAGCGATTAATATACAGACACATAGCTTGGTTGTATGCACATAGAAGTCAATTGTTAATTCCAACAGAGTGGGAACATATTAGCCAGAAAGGACATGTGCGTAGAACCGCAAGTATTTTCCAGGAACAATATGGAATTGGTTTAGTAAATGATGAGGTAACACAAGTGGAATTGCGTCAATTTTTACCAGAAGAGGAACATGACAGGCTTGTCAATTATGCTAATACCGCGACTCAAATAATTAATGAGCAAGCCAAAGACTTAAGAGAATTAAGAGCAAACGACCTAATTGACGACTTTAGACATATGACCATTTCTGGAGTTCTAAGGACGTTTTATGAACTTCAAGGAAAGAATGAGCGTATTAAGAAGTTTCCTTTGCCCAGACAATACGCCAATATGAGCCAACATTTTGTCTATATTTTCATACTGTTTATTCCCTTTAGTATGGTTCCGGAATTGATGAAAATTGGAGAATGGGGCTTATGGGTATCTGTACCTGTATCTGCTTTAGTAGCTTGGATTTATGTGATGATGGATGTTGTTGGTGACTATTCAGAGAATCCATTTCAGGGGATGGCCAACGATATTCCCATGCTATCGCTATGCCGAACCATTGAGATCGATCTTAGAGAAATGCTTGGTGAAACAGAACTGCCGCCACCCATTAAATCTAAAAATGGTATTATGATGTGATAATCGTAGTAGTAACTAACTCTCATCTAGAGGGATTGAAATAATAAAGCACTTTTTTTGCAGTAATAGAAGGGTCTAGACTCTAATTCTTCAAATGAATAAGTAAGACTATTGTCCTCATGAAAGAATATTTTATTATCACTTTAATATTGGTCATTCCTCATATTGGAATTGGACAAGAAATTTACCTTGAAAAAGGAAAGAAACTAGAAAATACCATTGATGGTGCTTATTACAGGATACCAACAGATATATTTGAAAAGTACACTGGGGTTTGGGAGGGCACTCAAAATAATGATGCATTTCAAATTAAAATATATACTGAGAAAGTACAATTTGAAAATGTCTATATGGAAATGTTTAGAGCCAAATTTTGCCAATTTGATTCTGGTAAATGCGAATTTCAAACTGGAAGGTATATTTCAGGTATTAAAATACCTAAGATAATAGACGATGGGATAATTAAATTTCCATACGGTAATTATAAAACTAGAAAATTTGCGGTATTAATTGTTGAAATACAGGACAATGGCATGGCATTAGTATATCGAGACAACCCGGAAGTTGATTTGATATTTGGTGAAATGGAGACTATTTTCCCCAAAACAATAAGCATGAAGAAATTAGAATAATAAGATTAGGGAATAAGGCCGGTAATATCAATCTTTTTTATACCAAGTTTTTGTAAATATAATGGTCGTTGTCAACCCTAAAACTAATCATGACATTTTCTTAAGAAATGTTACTATATTTTTTTTGATGATTGAATGTTTGGGCTCAATTGTGATAACATTTTATATGCAGCCATTCATTTTATAATAACAAGCGAATTAAGGTCATTATAATTTTGGAATTTTTTATTAGCATAAATTAAACAAGCTATTTTAAATCTTGTTAATCGAGAAAGTCTTTAATCCTATTTAAATCAATTACTTTTAATCAATGCATACCTTATTTGTAATAAAGCCCTAAAGAACGTTTAATGCTTTTAGAAGCATAGGTTAGTCGAGAGTCCAGGTGGTTTATGAAGCTTTGCATTTTCCATTTAGATGTGGGAACTAAATTGGCCCTGATATAAGACTCCTGACGGGGTAATATTTTAAATTTCTCAAAGAATTCTTCTGGGTCTACTTTACCATAACCAGTGAATTCATTCACTTTATTCTCAAAATGAATGATCGAAGACCAAATTCTTTTATTGGGTATTCTTTTGATATTGCGCTCTTTTTTCCAATTTCTGTGGGACCGATCTTTAATGGTTTTTGGATCGATATTTCGTTCTATGAGCGATAAGAACGGATTAAAGGCGTGCAGTTTTTTTCCAATTTTTATGGAGGATTGAGTTTCTACAGTATACCCATCAACAAAATCAATGCACATAAATTCCTGGGCATCGAATTGTTGTTGAATTTCATCTATAAAATTCATGCTAATGCAATCATCATTATCGATACCTGTTGTAATTATAAAGTCTTCTTCAACATTCTTCATATGAGCCCTTATAGAAGGAATAAAATGTGTCATCCCATCAATGTAAAAAGGCTTAAAATTTGGAAGCTCTTTCTCTAATTCAGAAATAATGGTTCTAAATTCGTCTTTAGTGGTTGTGTCAAAATAGACAATCCAATCGAAATTTTTATTGGTTTGAGCAGCAACACTGGGAAAGCAATAGGTCTTAAAAAGTTCGAACCTATTCACATGCCATTCATCTGTGAGAATGGGTTTATTGTGTTTGTTTGAGATCCAGTCTTCCTTTCTAAGATTAAATCGAGTAATTAAAAAGTGTTTAAACAATGCTAAAGGCGATTTCTTATTTAATAATCAAAGATATCATAAATGTTTATTCAGGGTTTTGATTGTTTTAAAAGAAGTCATAATTTAAATTATAAAATTGAAGACATGGATATTTTCCGTTTAAAAGGCAAGCTAAACTCAATTAAACCCCTTGTGTTGCTTTTATTTGGTTTGAGTTGTCTCACCTTAAGTTCTCAATCGTTAACGCTTAAATATCGTATACTGCACAAGGGGAAGGTCATGGGGTCCTTAGAAACAACAAGAGTCAAAACCAATGATTCTGTGAGGTATAATTCGTATGTAGATATTGAGTACCATTTATTGGCAACCATTAGAATCCAGCATCAAAATAGTACAGTTTACCTCAATGATATCCTATTGCAATCCAAAGTACTCTCAGAAGTTGGTAAAAAAGGAAAGAACTTTTCGGAAGTAAAAAAAACTAAAGAAGGTTATGTGTACACTAAGAATAGTGACAAACCTATAAGCATCAATCAATCCATTTCTTTTAGTGTAGAACGTCTGTTTTTTGATGAACCAATTGGCTTATCAAAAGTCTTTTCTGAAGAGAAGGGGGAATTTCATAAACTCGAAACCTCTGGTGCACACCAGTATACTAAAACAGCACCAAACGGGCATAAAAGTGTATACCATTATGAGAATGGTACATTAGTTAAAACAGAAATTGATGCTGGGATTATTGAATTTGAGATGGTTTTAAGTGATTGAAAACTTGTTGTTTATCGGATAAAATCGTTCGAAAAATCCTCAAATCGGACTTTTGTGGGTTTAAACAAAAAAAAATGCAACCCTCATGATTAGGTTCTAGTTTTATATTGATTAATAAACCCGAATCTTATGAAACCTTTAAATTATTTCATCCTTGTTTTAGTTCTGTCTTTTACTCCAATTTTGGCGTTTGGTCAAAATGAGGATATTCCGTTTTACGATTATGAGCAAATGGATTTATCAAATGAGGCTACCATGCCTGATGCTGATAGTAAACCAGAACAAGTAACTATAACAGGAAAAGTACTGTTGTCTGATGGATTGACTCCTGCTAAAAATGTGATATTGTATTTATATCAACATGATGAAAATGGAGAGTTTCAGTTTGAAACCAACAATGGAAAGGAGCGTTTACGTCACAGAACATGGGTGAAGACAGATGATCAAGGTAATTATACCTTTCATACATTTGTTCCTGGTGAAGCTATTGTAAAACTAAACTATCCAAGACGTTACGGTCCAAAGCAGTTTTATTTGGTAGCTAAACTGCCAGATTCAGAAGATTTTGCACTTCCAGCCTTAATGTTTGAAGATGATCCGTTAATAAGTAAAAATTGTAAAAGACGTTTAAAACGTAAAAATATAGATTGTTTAATTTCTATGGAGCAGTCGGACGGTAAAGCAGTTGTTAAGAAAGATATTACCTTACCTGCAAATGATTCAGTTAAATAAATAAACGCAACATATCCTTTAATAAAAACCAGAGTCATAGCTCTGGTTTTTTGATTATCAGTAATTTGTATACATCATTCTGTAATTCATATAAAATAGAAGTTGGAGACTGCTTTAAATTTGTACTGTCTAATTAAAAGAGAACCAAATGGAATTAACAGCATTAATAACAGGTGCGAGCAGTGGCATAGGTAAAGAACTTGCTTATATCCATGCAGAAAGAGGTGGCAACCTAATTATTGTAGCTCGAAGAGCTGACAAATTAACCGAATTGAAAAACGAAATTGAAACGAAGCATTCTGTGAAAGTTGAAACCTTTACCAAAGATTTAAGTGTTCAGGGATCAGGGAAAGAACTTTTTGAAGAAGTTACAAAAGCTGGACTACAGGTGGATTACTTGATAAACAATGCTGGGTTTGGACTTCGTGGCAAATTTCAAGAATTATCTTGGGATCGGCAATTGCAAATGATGAATTTGAATATGATAGCACTGTCTGAACTCACCTATTGTTTTTTACCAGACATGCTCAAAAGAAATTCAGGGAAAATACTAAACACCTCATCAACAGCCTCTTTCATGCCAGGCCCTTTACAAGCTGTGTATTTTGCTACAAAAGCTTATGCAACATTTTTTGGAAATGCCCTTGCTGAAGAATTACATGATACCAATATTAGTGTAACAACCTTGATGCCTGGAGCTACAGAAACGGAGTTTGCGCAAACAGCTGATATGGAGAAAACAGATTTATTTAAAAAGGCAGTATCTGCTAGAAGTGTTGCTGAAGAAGGGTATAATGGAATGATTGCAGGAAAACTCGATGTCGTTTCGGGATTAACATTTAGTCAAAAATTAATGATGTCTATGATTCCTATTACGCCGAAGAAGCTATTGCTCAAACAAGTGCGACAAATGCAGGAGGTATAGTTGTTAAATTACTTTTATGGACCCAATAATTCAAGTATAGTCTATTTCACAGATTCATCAATTACTCGGTTTAAAACGACCAAAACATCCATTGGTTTCACTGGTGTTTTTAAAGGATTTACCAGATGCAATTAATTTCGATGGAGCACGATTTTACTCTGAGCTTTATATGATCTCCGTAAAAGATGGTATAGAAGGTTCTTTTAATTATGGACGCAATTCCTATGATTACTCAGATGGAACCATGGTTTTTACAAAACCTAATCAGATCCTTTATGGCAAAGATGAAAACCACTCCAATAATTCAAATAGTTGGATGTTGCTGTTTCACCCTGACTTGATAAGAAGATCAGACCTGGGAAACCAGATGGCCAACTACAATTTCTTTGATTATGAGGTAAATGAAGCGCTTCATCTATCAGATGAAGAGCAAGCTAATATTTTTGAATTGGCACTGAAAATAAAACGTGAGTACGAACAAAATATTGATCAACACAGTCAAAAGTTAATCATTTCTAATATTGAATTAATCTTGAATTACTGCACCAGGTATTATGATCGTCAGTTTTATGTAAGAACTAATTTGAATCAGGATCATGTAGCAGATTTTCAAGGATTATTGAAAGATTACTTTAATTCAAATAAGCCTTCAGAACAGGGAATTCCATCTGTTAAATACTGCGGCGAAGCATTGAACATGTCACCCAATTATCTAAGCGATCTCTTAAAGAAAGAAACAGGTAAATCAGCAAAGGATCATATTAACATGTTTGTTGTTAATAGAGCCAAAAACCAATTGTTAGGAACCACTGAAGCCATTAGTGAAATAGCCTATGAGCTTGGATTTGAATATCCTCAGCACTTTAGCAAACTGTTTAAAAAACAAACAGGGATGACGCCTGTCCAGTACCGAAACCAGAATTAGCAATAATTGAATTTAGTAATTAAAATATTGAAGCGCATGTTATACATTGTGATAGCAATTGTTCTAGTCATTGTTGGGGGATATATGATCTTTGTACGTGTAAATCCGGCCTTTGGAGGGGATGTTACCAAAGACCTGAAAAAGATGTATTCCGTCCAATCAAAACAACACAAAGACAATAAATTTGAGAACATTGATGGGGTAGACGATGACATTTCTTTTAGCAAAGTATTAGAAATCATGCGAATGATGCTTTTCGAGAAAAACCCTAAGGCTAAACCTGACAAGAAACTCCCGGTTCTTGAGGCGGACTCATCCAGTTTAGCTAATTATGCTGGGCCCACCAGACTCATGTGGTTTGGTCACTCTACTTTTCTACTTCAAATGTCTGGCAAACAAATTTTAATAGATCCCATGTTAACAGATATGCCTGCGCCTATATCACGAGATGCACAACGTCGTTACAATGAAGAATTACCTATTGAAATAGAACAATTACCGCGTATTGATGCCGTATTAATTTCTCACGATCATTATGATCATTTGGATTATAAGTCCATAAAGCGATTGAAAGATAAGGTTGGTCACTTTTATGTACCTCTGGGTGTAGGAGTCCATCTTAAAGCCTGGGATGTGCCAGAAACTTCAATAACGGAGTTGGACTGGTGGGAAGAGCAAGAGTTTGAAGATCTTAAATTTATAGCAACTCCTGCCCAGCATTTTTCGGGGCGTAAAATTGATAATAGAAACAGCACACTTTGGGCCTCCTGGGTAATTCAATCTGAGAAGGATAATATTTTCTTTAGTGGCGACAGTGGCTACAATTCTCATTTTAAAACTATCGGGGAGGCTTATGGCCCTTTTGATTTTGCTATGATTGAATGTGGTCAGTACAATCAAATGTGGTCCAAAATCCACATGATGCCTGAAGAAACTGTTTTAGCAGGGGTGGATTTAAAGGCCAAAAAAATAATGCCCATTCATTGGGGTGCCTTCACCTTGGCACTGCATTCTTGGGATGACTCGGTAAAAAGAGTATTGATAAAGGCAAACGAGTTGCATATGCCCATTACCGTGCCAAGAATTGGTGATTTTATAATGGTTAAAGATGCATCTTTGTTTACAGATCAATGGTGGCAGTAGCCTATTTTTCTTATCTTTAGGAAGAACGCTAATTAATCAATCACAATTTCATGGAAACAATTACTGTTAAGGCTTATGGCACAGAGGCTGCCGATGCCGATCTTAAGCAACTCCAAATTGACCGCAGAACAGTTTTACCGAAAGATATTGAAATTGATATTTTATTCTGTGGAGTGTGCCATTCCGATTTACACTTTGCTCGTAATGACTGGGGTATGACACAATACCCGGTGGTACCTGGGCATGAAATCGTTGGAAGAATTACCAAGATTGGTTCAGATGTTACCAAACATAAGGTGGGTGATTTAGTAGCTGTTGGATGCCTTGTAGATTCCTGCCGCAGTTGCGATAATTGTAAGAACGACGAAGAACAATATTGCCATTCCTGGGTTGGTACTTATGGTGGTTTCGATGAACATCTTCAAACCAATACACATGGGGGCTACTCTGAAACCATTGTGGTAGATGAGCATTTCGTGCTTTCTGTTCCTGAAAATCTTGATTTAGCCGGTATCGCACCCGTTTTATGCGCTGGAATTACCACTTGGTCTCCTTTAAGACATTGGAATGTCAATGAGAATAGCAAAGTGGCTGTTGTTGGATTAGGAGGTTTAGGTCATATGGCTATAAAACTCGCTCATGCACTCGGAGCTCATGTCAGTTTGTTTTCAAGATCTACGAATAAGATAGCCGATGCAAAAGCCCTTGGCGCTGATGACGTTATTATATCAACGGATTCAGCTCAAATGGAAGAGGCAATGGGGAAATTTGATCTTATACTGGATACTGTACCTTATGAGCATGATTTTAACCCGTATATAGCAACATTAAAAACGAATGGGACCATTGTCGTTCTTGGATATTTAGGACCAGTAACTACACCATTGGTAACAGTGCCTATGATTATGAGTCGCACTTCTATGGCAGGTTCTTTGATTGGTGGAATAGCTGAAACACAAGAGCTTTTGGATTTTTGTGGAAAACATAACATTACCTCAGATGTGGAGGTGATTGACATGCAGAATATCAATGAAGCATATGAGCGTATGCTCAAGAGTGATGTCAAGTACCGTTTTGTAATTGACATGAAATCCTTAAAGACCTAAACTAAAGAAGTGGTTGTAGCACTTGCCAGACGTTATCGGCTACTATCTTATGACCCGCAATTGTAGGATGAATGCCATCGGCCTGATTTAATTCTTTTATGCCGCCAACACCGTTTAAAATAAATGGAATAAAAGGAAACTCATAGTTTGCGGCAAGGTCTGAAAAGATGGTTCTAAATTCACTTATATAATCTTGTCCCATGTTAGGTGGTAATTCCATACCTGCTAAAACAATAATTATGTTGGCGTCCTTTGCTTGAACGGCTTTTATGATGTTTTCCAGATTAGAACGGGTTTCGCTCAAAGGAATTCCTCTTAAACCATCGTTGGCACCAAGTTCTAATAGAAAAATGTCGATGTCTTGATTTAAAATCCAGTTGATTCGACTGAGCCCACCTGCGCTGGTTTCGCCACTTAATCCAGAATTAACGACTTGATAATCCAATTGTAATGAATCTATTTTAGACTGAATTACAGCAGGATAGGCATCGTTAATGTCATCCAAACCATACCCTGCCGTGATACTATCACCAAAGCACAGAATGGTCTTTGTATCTGAAACTTCGGCTTCAATAACCTTTGTTTCATCCATTTCCTCAGTAGATTGGTTATTTTTATTGCTGTTAGCGCAGGACACTAATAAACTTAGGATTAGAATATAACAAAACTTTAAGCTTTTTGCTGTTACAAATATTGACCTTTGGTCGTGATGTAGCTGATTCATATATGGATAATAAAAAAATTGTATGCCAAAGATATTAAAGATAACAGGGTTGGAGAAAACCTATACTAGTGGTTCTAAAGAACTAACGGTATTGCATAATGTGTCGTTTGAAGTTGAAAAGGGTCAAACGTTTTCCATTATTGGACCATCTGGAAGTGGAAAAACGACCTTATTAGGATTATGTGCAGGTTTAGATCAACCAAATAATGGTTCGGTAGAATTATGTGGCTATGACCTTAATACCCTAAATGAAGACGAACGAGCACAACTGCGAAATAATAAGGTGGGTTTTATTTTTCAAAATTTTCAATTACTTCCCACACTTACGGCACTTGAAAATGTAAGTGTACCACTAGAGTTACAAGGCTCAAAAAATGCACAAAAAAAGGCTTCAGAATTGTTGCATAAAGTAGGATTAGGCGATCGAATGGACCACTATCCGTCTCAACTTTCTGGCGGGGAGCAGCAGCGAGTAGCGCTTGCAAGAGCATTTTCTAATGATCCTGAAATTCTCTTCGCTGACGAACCAACTGGAAACCTTGATGAAGAGACTGGAGAAAAAGTAATTCAGTTACTATTCCAACTTAACAAAGATGCAGGAACAACCTTGGTAATTATTTCACATGATTTGGATTTGGCCAATAGAACCCAACAAATTCTTAGATTAAAAGGCGGACAGATTATTGCTAACCAACCAACAGAAGTTCTTTAATGATTACGGCTAGAAAAACACCTTTTAGTTGGATGTTAAAAATGGCTTGGAGAGATGCAAAAGCCAGTAAAGGACGTTTGTTTTTATTTATGGCATCCATCATACTTGGAATAGGTGCCGTGGTATCTATTCAACTCTTCAGTACTAATTTAAAGAACAACATCCAGCTTCAGTCCAAAGCTCTTATGGGAGCTGATTATATTATTGATACTCGCCAGGAGCCCAACGAAAGATCCATGGCCATCATTGATTCTCTAGGCCCTGATGCTTTTGAGATCAATTTTGTTTCGATGATAGCCTTTCCAAAACAAAATGGGACACGTTTAGTTCAAGTACGAGGACTGGAAGGAGATTTTCCGTTTTACGGAAGTATAGATACCCAGCCAGAAGTTGCTGCATCTTCCTTTCAAGATAATGGTGGGGCTTTAGTAGATGCCACCCTTATGTTGCAATACGGTGTGCAACCAGGCGATTCCATCAAAGTAGGTGAGGTGGTTCTTCCTATTTCCGGGGCCTTAAAATCAGTTCCTGGAAGTACGGCAGTGTCAACTTCAGTGGCACCACCGGTTATTATCCCCTATAAATATGTGGAAGACACCCAATTGATTCAGTTTGGAAGCCGCAAAGAATACCAATACTTTTTTAAAGTAGCAGATTCTGTTAATATTGATCAATTTGAAAGAAAAATAGAACCTATTCTCGAATCTGAAAACCTCGATATCGATACCCATACCAGCACAAGTAGACGCTTGGGTAGGCGTTATGACAATGTCGGTAAGTTTTTAAATCTGGTCGCCTTTATAGCCTTGCTTTTAGGTTGTATTGGGATTGCCAGTTCTGTCCATATTTATATAAAGGAAAAATTAAGGTCCATCGCTGTTTTAAAGTGTATGGGCGCTACTCGAAGACAGAGTTTTTTAATCTTTTTAATTCAAATAGCCGGCATTGGGTTTGTTGGTGGGATTATTGGAACTGTGTTAGGTGTTTTTCTTCAAGAGCTCTTTCCTTATATCCTAAAGGACTTTTTACCTTTTGATGTTACTATTAGTATAGAGGCTCAACCCATAGTCATGGGATTGATTCTAGGCCTTTGTATTTCCATTTTGTTTGCGCTTCTTCCTTTAATGCGCACCTGGTATGTGTCACCGTTAGAAGTACTGAGAGTAGGAGCGGAATCCAAACAACAAATTTCGAAGGCGAGATCGCTAATTATCATTATTATTCTAGGCTTTCTATTTTCATTTTCTTATTGGTTATTGCGGAGTGTTACTTACTCATTAGCATTTGTTGGTGGGGTGGTATTGACTTTTGGAGTTTTATCTGGTATTGCCTATTTAAGCATGAAAATGATCAAACGGTATTTCCCAAGGTCCTGGGGTTTCACCTCACGTCAGAGCTTATTAAATCTGTTTAGACCCAACAATCAAACCTTGGTGTTAGTTATTGCCATAGGACTTGGATCATTCCTAATTAGTACACTTTATTTTACCAAAGACATACTATTAGTTAATACAGACATTAGTCAAACAGAGCAAGATGCTAATATCATATTGCTGGATGTTCAGAGTCAGCAACGTGAAAAAGTGGTGCAAACCTTTCAGGAAAAAGGGCTTCCCGTTATAGACAACGTGCCCATTGTCACCATGCGAATGCACAAAATCAAAAACCAATTGGTTAATGAATTACGAACAGACACAACAAGGCAAGTTCGTGGTTGGATTTTAAACCATGAATTTAGAACCACTTATCGAGATGAACTGGTAGAATCAGAAACATTGCAAAAAGGGGAATGGATCCCAGAGTTAAGGACTGGAGAACATGTTAAGATTTCTATATCAGATAATATTGCCAATGATGCTAAGGTAACTGTCGGTGATACAATTGTTTTTAATGTACAAGGAGTATTAATGGAAACAACAGTTGGCAGTATACGTCAAGTGGATTGGAGCCGCGTACAGCTTAACTTCTCCATTGTATTTCCAAAGGGCGTATTAGAACAAGCACCGCAGTTTTCTGTTCTGAGTACCAATGCAGCCAATGAACAGGAATCGGCCGATCTGCAGAGGGAGTTGGTCGCTAAATATCCAAATATTTCAATACTCGATTTAAGACAAGTATTAAATATTGTTGAGGATATTCTTAACAAGGTCTCTTGGATTATCAATTTTATGGCCTTTTTTAGTATTCTAACAGGTATTATCGTTTTAATTGGATCGGTGCGTAATAGCAAATATCAGCGCATTAAGGAGTCTGTGCTTTTAAGAACTATAGGTGCTAAGAACCAGCAGATATTAAAAATATCCGCGTTGGAATATTTGTTTTTAGGTCTGATTGGAACAATGGTGGGTATATTATTAGCCTTATTTAGTAGTCTAATGTTAGCCCTATTTGTATTTCAAGAACCGTTTGTTCCTTCGTCCATTCCCTTTACGGTGTTCTTACCTGGAATTACACTAATAGTTATGCTAATTGGGCTTTCCAACATACAGGGCGTTCTAAGAAGTTCTCCCTTGGAGGTCTTGCGTCGTGAAGTCTAATCAATTAGAGCAGTATAAAATCCTAATGTGTATATTTGGGTATATACATGGCCCTGTTGAAGCGTATTTTATTAGGATTATTAGTTGTTTTTCTTTTTCAATGTAAGGAATCCAATACCCAGAAAACCTATAAGGATCCTTATGATAATCCTATAGTAGCCAATTCCAGCAATCGAGATTTAGAGGACATAAAGAAAGATGGAGTGCTTAGAGCCCTAGTGGTTTATAGTAGTACCAGCTACTTCTTGTACAAAGGCCAGCCTATGGGATTTGAATATGAATTACTGAAGCGATTGGCAGAAGATCTTGATCTGCAATTAGAATTAGTGATTTCCTCAAATTTGGATTCTGAATTTGAAGTTCTTAACAATGGCGATGTTGACCTGATTGCACATGGTATGACCATCACAAATCAACGGAAATGGGAAGTGGATTTTACAGAACATTTGTATTTAACGAGGCAGGTTCTGGTTCAGAAAAAACCGGATAACTACAGGAGCATGTCATGGAGTAAGATCCAAAAAGCCCTTATTCAGGATCCTATTGAGTTAATGGGTGATACGGTTTCCATTAGAAAAAATTCGTCTTATTACGAGCGCCTGGTAAGTTTATCAAATGAAATTGGAGATACTATATACATCAATTACTTGGATAGTGATATTACCACAGATGAGATTATAGACAAGGTAGCTGATGGCACTGTTAAATACACTATTGCCGATGAAAATTTAGCCAAAATCAATTCAGCGTACAGGCCTATTCTTAATGTTGATGTCCCAATATCATTAAACCAGCGGATAGCCTGGGTAACGCGAAAAAAATCCAAAGAATTTAGGGAGGTTCTTAATCAATGGATTATTGATCAAAGAAAAACTACTGAATACAATGTTATTTACAACAAATACTTCAAGAATAAACGGTCCTTCCAACGTAGGCGAAATAGTGAGTACTATAGCATAAAAAACAATCAAATAAGTAAGTATGATGCACTTATTAAGCAATATGCTGCTACCATTGGTGTTGACTGGAGGTTAGTAGCTGCCCAGATCTATCAGGAGTCTAAATTCGATAGGTATGCGACCTCATGGGCGGGTGCTGCTGGATTGATGCAAATGATGCCCACGACACTTAAAGCCATGAAGGTTACTGATCCCACAGACCCTGAACAGAGTATAAGAGCAGGAGTCAACTATTATAGAATCAACCATAAACAGTTTTTGAATGTACCCGATTCAATGGAACGTGTTAAACTAACTCTCGCGGCATATAACTGCGGCTCAGGTCATGTTCAGGATGCTCAAAAATTAGCAGAAGTTCGTGGTTTAGACCCTAATATTTGGCAAGGTAATGTTGAACAAATGCTACTGGATTTGCGCTACCCGAAGAATTATAAACTTGATTTTATTAAACATGGTTATGTTCGCGGGACAGAACCTGTTAACTATGTTAATCAAATTTTAGTTCGCTATGAACATTACAAGGTCTTTATAGAATAGCTCTATAATGTAATCTGTGCATGTTTTTGAATAAAAAGGCGGTAATCGCTTTTTAATGATTTTAATACATGGAAAGAGGGTGTTCTTTCTACATATTCAAATAATTCATCTTTAATCAGAAGGTTCATGCCAACTTCAAAATCGGCCAATGTTCTGCGTAGTTCCATAACTAACTTGGTCTAGGTTGTTAAGTAAATAAGGGTTGTAGGTTTGGGGCCTAACAGTTTAAAAGTAGGTAAATTATTTGAAATAATTACAGCTATAAACCTGCTTAAAAACTAAGCGTTTGAAAACAAAACGATTAGCTTAAAATTATTTTTATAAGTTGAAAAACGGCTACTGTGATAAGAAGTAGACCGGTAAACTGATTTATACGGTTTTGAACCCCGGAAAGTCTTGACTTTAAATAAACACTGCTTTTACCATAGGCTAATAGGGTAAATGCTTTCCCTGAAAACACCCCTAATATAAAAGAAATTAAAAGCCAGTAGGCACTATTGACGCTTATAGAAATCATCTGCTTGTTTAGAAAGGACAATACAAATATCCAATAGATTAGAACAGGCGGGTTTAAGAGCGCTGTTGAAAAACCTAGCACAGGTTTAGAAATGTTAAATTTTATTTTTTTTCTTGTCAGCTGACTTTTTATTGAGGAAAAGTATTCCGCCAATTAACAACATTATAAATGGTATAAACAGGTAGATACGAATTGTTTTGAATAAAGTCCTTTAAAGGCATGCTTCTATATAGCGCAACAACCACTAGAATAACTTCACCAAATGCGGCCGGATAGAGGATCTTCTTAGCTTCGGTGATTGTAGTCTTTAAGGTTGTATTGATAACAACAACATTTGTAGCTCCAAGTGGTATTGCTCCAATAATACTTGACCCTAAACCTAGAAAAAAGTAAAAAAACATACCTGTTGTAAAACTTATGAGCATTAGTACGGATTAATAGATTTATCATTACAGTTTAGTTAAAGGATATGCGTAATTTTATCACATATTAAACTTGATAACATGAAAATTACCGCTTATTTTATTGCAGGGATACTGCTTTTAGGCACCCTGGGTTGCAAAGATGGAGAACAGGCCCAAACCACTGAGTCATTACAATCTAAGGTTATAGAAGATAAGAGTAAAGATACATCTGAAATCAATCAAGAGGGACCAAAAAACCTTTTTGAAATAATTAATGAAGATGAAACTTTCAGCACGTTAATCACTGCTGTTGCTGCTGCTGATCTTACAAATGTTTTAACTGGCAAAGGACCTTTTACTGTATTCGCACCAACTAATGCTGCCTTTTCAAAGATTCCTAATACTACTTTAAACTCTTTGTTACAACCAGCTGGAAAGGTTGCTCTATCAGGAATTTTAACGTATCATATCGTTCCTGGGAAGTTGGATTCATCCCAGCTGATTGAGTCTATTAATTCAAATGATGGCCGTTATAATATTGCTACCGTTCAAGGAGAAGTTTTAAGCTTTAGCCTAATGGAAGGAAATGTGTTTATTACAGACATAACAGGGGCAAGTTCTCTCGTTATAACACCAGATATGGCGGCAACCAATGGTATGGTTCATGCCATTGATGCAGTGGTGATGCCTGAGTAGACTAAAAGCAACAAAATAATTTTATAAGTAAGGGTAATGATTATTATTTAAAAATAAAGTTTGAGTTTATTTTTTTTGTAGTTATGACGCAACCAATTGCACAAAAAAACATCTTAAAAACAACTAAATCATTTAATTAAATTACTTATGAAAAATTTTTTAATCATTTTAACCCTATTAACTTTATTTAATTGTTCCGATAATGATGATATTGATTTAACCCTTTATAATGAGAAATTAACAGTTCTGGAAAATTTAAATAACGGTGTTCCTGTTTCAGATGTGGTAGCCTCTGTAAATGAAGAGGATTTAATCGGACTTGAATTTGGTGGAGGACATATTTATTATGTTAATCAGATGAGGGGTACAGTTATGATTGCCGCTAATTATTCAGACTTAGGGCCAATATCGTGGGGTGACCATTTCGATTTTACTAATAGTCAACTTATTGGTGATGGAAAACAAAATACCTTAGATATTGTATTAGGTAACGCAAATGATAACAGCAATGTGCCGAATGGTTTAGAATTTGGAAGCGATAATTATGTATTTAAAATAGTCACAGACCTTGACTACCGCAACTTTAACGATTGGTTTGTGCCAAGTAAAAATTCGGCAGAAGCAATTTTTAATAATTTACATGCTCACAGTCTTGGTGATTTTGATACTAGTATTTTTTATTGGACATCATCTAAGGTAGAATATCAACCCTTCGTTATAAGTTTTAATGAAGTT
Organism: Winogradskyella aurantiaca; assembly: GCF_003362725.1. Taxonomy (GTDB): domain Bacteria; phylum Bacteroidota; class Bacteroidia; order Flavobacteriales; family Flavobacteriaceae; genus Winogradskyella_A; species Winogradskyella_A aurantiaca. The sequence continues at coordinate 46,102 of NZ_QKTV01000003.1, read as the reverse complement.
TTTGACGGTGAAGCTTTTTTAGGTTCTTGCTTTGATACAAATAGTGTGATTATTGTTAGGGAAATGTAAGCATTACTAATTTTCTATTCAGTCTGGTATTTTTTTATTTTTGTTTAAAACTATCAAAATGAAGCATTTTAAATTGTTGTTTTTGACCTTGACAGTAGTTATGTTTTCGTCATGTAAGAAGACAAATAATGAGTCACTTGATTCAAGTAAAGAAATGTTGGTGTCTCCTAAAGAGGTAAAGATTAAAGGCGAGGAGATTACCTACACTGCTGACTCCATTTCAATGAAAGGGTACATTGCTTTCAATGAAAACCAAAAAGGAAAACGTCCGGGAATAATCGTTATTCACGAATGGTGGGGGCATAATGATTATGTTCGTGAGCGTGCAGACCAACTTGCAGAAATTGGTTATACAGCCATTGCCATTGACATGTACGGTGATGGTAAACAAGCAGAACATCCTGATGATGCTGGGAAGTTTGCGATGAGTGTTTTTTCCAATCTGCCTGAGGCAACAGCGCGTTTTAATGCGGCATTAGAACTTTTAAAACAGCAAGAATCCGTTGATCCTGAAAAAATAGCCGCCATTGGTTATTGTTTTGGCGGTTCTGTTGCTTTAACCATGGCCAATTCTGGTGCAGATTTGGATGCTGTTGCCGCCTTTCATTCAGGAGTGCAACTTCCGGTTATGCCCGGTTCAGATTTAAAAGCAAGAGTTTTGGTTTGCAATGGGGCCGATGATCCGTTTGTATCTCCTGAATCCGTTACAGCTTTTAAGGAAGCCATGGATGCCACTGGGAAGCCATATGAGTACATTGCATATCCTGGTGCTGTACATTCATTTACAAGTAAAGCTGCAGATGCCAATGGGGAGAAATTCGGATTACCCTTAAAGTATAATGCTGAGGCTGATGCCAAATCCTGGGAAAGTATGAAGTCCTTATTTGCAGAAGTTTTTTAATCCAATAATAATAGAATGAATTGCTTTTGGAATTTAGGATCTGTTTTTTAAGATTTTAAGTATCCTTCCATTTAATATTTCAGACAGATTCCACAAAAGAAGGTCATTGTCAGTGGTGTTGTTGAACAGTATGACTACGGTGTCAATATCTGCATGGTATTCCGCAAAACTTTGATACCCTAGAACCCAGCCCGAATGGTTAAACTCATATATGGATGCATAAATTTCCTGTTCGTCGTCTTCAAATATGGAACCATCATTTAATGCTCTTAAAAAGATACCAACGTCTTCTGCTGTAGCAAGCATACCTTGATCATTTGCCTTCAAGTTAGGCTGGTATCCTTTGTGGTATCCGCCCATGACATCATCAAGATTTACATCATTAACAGAAGCATAAGTATTCTTTAAATTGAGCGGGTTTAAAATATTTTCCCTAAAAAATCCGAAGGTGTTCTTTCCTGTTGTTTTTTCTATAAGCTTTCCTAGTAACAAATAGTTGGTGTTGCAGTAAGCATAGTCTTCATCTGGTTTGAATAGAGGTGGAACATCTTTGATAAGATCAAGCGCTTCTTCATAATTAGTCGAAGGTCTGGTCCAATAGTCGGGTGTATCCGTATAATTTGGAATACCGCTTCGATGGCCAATCAACATTCGTAAAGTTATTTCGTCAGCATAAGCAATCTGATCAACCAATTCCGGAAAATAGTCTGCAACAGTTCCATCTAGCGATAATTGCCCACGGCCAACTAATTTGGTAATAGAAACGGCGTCGTACAACTTATTAATACTGGCAATTTTAAATAAGGAATGCGGATCTGCCGGTAGTTTTTCATCGCGATCTTTCCAACCAGCAGCATAAAACTCAGGGGGGTTGCCACCTTGATCCACATAAACAATCATCCCGTCAAGACCATAATTTATGCCTTCATCCAAAACTTCCTGAATCGAATCGGGTAGGGGCATTATCCAAGCCCTCACTAATAACCAGGGAACAAAGAATAAAGAGACAATAGTACCACCAAACAATAAAAATCGAATAATAAAAAGCTTCGTAATTTTCATTTTGTTTTATTCTGCTTGTTTACGCTCTAATTCTCTATTAATTAGCCCAACAATATCGTTTATCTTATTTATTGCTGTATTGTACATAGAATCCTTAGTCTTTGTTAGATACATCGCCGTTGTCACGGCATTTTGCATCTCAATTGTATACAATTCCTTAGGCTTCACTGGTTCAAAAGTGCTGATGTTGATCAAACCTCTCATCTCAGGCCCCAAGTTTGTCGTAATGGTTTCCCAATGCTTTTCCTCTAATCTATTTGTGGAATTATAAATCATTTCCAACTTCTGTAGTTGAGATGGAATGGTGTCGTTGTTCAATAGTTTTATATCTCCACTAATCAAAAGTGTTTCGTAGATATGCGCTGTTTTATGAAAGTTGATATCAATAGCTAAAGCTGCAATAGCAGGGGCAAGGGCATCTTGTTGCTCATAATCTTTTGTAACTATGATATCATTTGCAAAATCGTAAACATGATAAAAATAATCGTTCATGCCTTTTACCTGTTCCAACTCTACTTTATCATCTTCTAACTGTTGTTTGATGTTTCTATAGATTTTGGTTTCTTCCTTGGATAGTTGCTTCTCGGTCCGCCAAATATTGATTTGTAACGCAATTAGGATCCCAATAACAACCAGTAGAATTTCACCGACGGCATATCTAAAATATTTTACAGTATTAGATCCTCCCACTAGTTTATATCGAATCTTACGGAATACCTTGGCCATGGCTCATTGATTAAAATCACTTGTTTAATTATCTAATTTCAATATAGGACTTTACATCGATCTCAGCATCCAAAAAATTCAATTATCAAAAATCATCAACACAATTTAAAAACCTGATAATTGATATTTCTACTTGATAACTTAACTATAATAGATCAATAACAGAATTTACCATGTCTATAAACTTTGGTGATTAATTACATCAATTTGCTTATTAACTAATGGTGGTTCAGTTCTGGCATTTGATTTTAATCCAAATAATGGCCTCAAAAAACTTACAGGCCTTATAATAAAGTAATAGCTTAAATAACTGCCCACAAAGGTTATTATAGTCAATAAGATAAATTTTAAATTAGCATTTATGTCTAGTGGTACAATAACCAAGGATCCCACATAAATATAAATCATATGAACAATGTAAATCGGGTAGGCCCCCTCACTTAAAAGTGACAAAGTTCTGCTTGGCTTATTCAAGTATTTATATCCAAAACCGAAGATGGCGAATATCCATAGTGCGGACTCTATACTTAAATAGACATTAGTGCCTTCCAATCCAAAGTAAAACACACGTCCCAGGTACATGGAAGCTGCATTACATAAAAACAACCATCTCCACTTCAAAACCATTGGCCAGAACGACTCACCTGAGTGTACAAACAGGAATCCAAAAAAGAATGCTATAAGTCCCAATACAAAACCATGAGCTGTCATTGCATACATGGTATACATTTCTGGACTAATTATCAGGGCCTCACTAATGGTAAAGGCCATCACTATAACTATGCTCAAAGGATGTGAGAATAAGCGCTTGACAATGCTTTTGAATTGGCTCTCTTTGTATTTTTTTAATAAGAAGAATACTGGGCTCAAGACCAAAACATATAAAAATATGTTCTTAAGAAACCATAGGTGCCCTTCAAATGGCTCGTAAACCACATCCTGGCTGTAATATTGTTGCCAAATCAGCACATGAATGGGAACAATCACAACTGCACCAAAAATCAAAGGAATTAATATGCGCTGTGTTCGCTCTATCAATAGTTGTTTCCAACTACGTCGTCTGATGGCGAAACAGACCCCCATTCCTGATACAAAAAACAACAGCGGAATACGCCATACATTGAGCATAGCCATTGGTGTCCAGATATCTACGAGACTCACATCATTCTGAATGAATCCAATAAAAACACCCCAGGGTTGAAACACAATGGCCACGTGATAAATGAGTAACAACCCAATGGTAATAACTCGTAGCCAATCTATATCGTATCGTCTTGTTGCAGTTGTCATGATTGTAAAATTTAAAATGTTTTAATTATTGTAGCAAAGCCTCAATAACAGGTCTTGTGGTTTCAATGCGCTCATAGTCAAGTTTTAAACCAAAAGGTCCAAGATTTTTAGCCATTTGGTCATATATAGGTTTTACATTCTCAAATGGACCTTGTACCGTTTGTATCGGTGTAGATCCAAAATTATTAGTAAGGGTCTTGTCCGCATTATTAGCAACTAAGGATTCTACAATCTCTGTTCTACAAAAGAACGCCGCTATATGTAATGGCGTAGAGCCTTCATTATTTTTAATACTAAGGTCTGCACCACCTTCAATTAAGGCTAGAGCTATATCAGTACGTCCAAAGGTGGCTGCTGTGTGTAAAGGTGCAGATCCGTAAGGGTCTTTAATGTTGAGATCAGAACCAGCAGCAATGTGTTGCTTTACAGCTTCCAGATTCCCAAAGAATACGGCTGTTGGTAAATCGGTGTCTGGTGCTGCAATTGTTTCTTTTGTTTCAGTAGCTACTTCAGCTACATTGTCGATGTTTTTCTCTTTGTTGTTACAAGAGAAAAGATTCAAGACTAAAGCTATCATAAGAATGCTTTGAATTCCTTTTGAAAAATTGATTTTAGTTGTCATGTTTTTTGTTTTTAATTGAACAATAATTTGATGTTGTAAAATTCCATTAAAGGACGATGCAAGAGCTATTAGGATTCAGGAATCCGATGTAAGCCTAGTAAAATCATCTATAAATTATGATGCATCACTATAAATTTTGACGCATCATGCTCAAGGCGGCTTAAAATTGCCTTTAAAACCCGACTTAATTAGCTACAGCTTTCTTAACGGCATTGTTGTATATTTCGCTAAGCAATTGACTCATGACAGAACCCTCAGAAAAGGATCTTGAATTTCTAACCAGACTCAAAGACATCTTAACTTCAAATTTGTCTAATGAGGACTTTGGCGTATCTGAGTTAGCAGATGCCGTCAATATGAGTAGAAGTAATCTTCTTAGACGGGTAAAGAAAGCAGCAGGGGTTTCAGTAAGTCAGTTCATTAGAGATTTTAGGCTGAGTAAGGCATTTATCATGCTTCAGGAATCGGATGTTACGGTTTCTGAAGTCTCTTATGCTGTAGGCTTTGGAAGCACCTCATATTTTACCAAGTGCTTTCGTGAATTGTATGGCTTTCCACCAGGCGAGGCCGCTCAGTATGCTAAAAATCATGAAGAGATTGTAAGGCGACGCAGCTCAATTAAGAAGTATACGTTTGCCGGCCTTTTAGTTTTGGCAGTAGCGGCCCTCATCTACGCAGGTATAACCTATTTTCAGGGTACTCCTGAATCTGGACTCACTTATGGTAAGTCAATAGCCGTTTTACCCTTTGTGAACAACAGTAATGATGTGGGCAACACCTATTTTGTAAATGGTTTAATGGAATCTGTTCTTAACGATCTTCAAAAGATAGAAGAGTTAAAAGTGGTGAGCCGGACTTCTGTTGAACAGTATAGAAACAATCCTAAGTCTATGACTGCCATAGGCGATGAGCTTAGAGTCACTTATCTCGTTGAAGGCAGTGGTCAAAAGGTAGGAGATCAGATAGTTCTAAATGTTCAATTAATTCACGCAGCTATGGATATACCAATCTGGTCTGAAGAATTTAGACGAGATGCCAGTGATGTCTTTGAGCTGCAGAAAGAGATTTCAAAGATTATAACCCAGTTCATAGAGGTCATGGTAACTCCAGAAGAGGAAGAACGTATTAATAAGCGCTATACCAATAATTTGATAGCTTATGATTATTTTTTGCAAGGGTTTGAGGCTTTGAACAACTCTAAGACTCAAGTAGATTTGGAAGTTTCCGTAGAAATTTTCGCTAAGGCCATAAAAGAAGATAGCGCCTATTCAAGAGCTTATGCGGCAATCGCGATGGCCTACTACTATATGGATGTGTTTCAAGCGAATAAGACGCATTTGGATGATCTCAACTACTTCGCCGATCAGGCGTTGCTTTATGATGATGAATTGGCTCAGGGTCTCATTGCCAAATCCTTGTATTACAGAACCAAAGGCGACTGTGAAAGAGCCATACCTTACCTTGAAAAGGCTTTGGTCTACAATCCAAATTCAGGGCTAGCCTTAAATTTTATGTCAGATATCTACGCCTTATGCCTTCCAGATACTGAAAAATACCTGATACATGCCTTAAAGGGGTTGGAGATAAATACTATAGCTAGTGATTCGGCTACTACCAGTATCAATTACATGCATGTTAGTAATGCGCTTGTTCAAAATGGATTTGTTGAGGAAGCAGAACACTTCATCAAGATTTCGAAAAAATTCGATCCCAGTAACATCTTTGCGGACTATTTGGAGGCTTATATTCTTTATGCTAGAGACCAAGATCTACAAGCTACTCGTGAACGTTTGGAAAAGACTTTAGCCAGAGATACTACGAGGCTTGATGTCTTGCAAGAAGTAGCTAAAGTATGTTACTATCAACGTGACTGGAAAAGTAGTTATGCTTACTTCCGATCATTTGTAGATGCAAGAGACCGTCTAAATCTTGCTATATTCAAGAACATTGATGGCGAGATAGCTTATGTTTTTGATAAGGTTGGTAAAACAAAGGAATCAAAGAAATTCATGGTGTCCTACAGGGAGTTTATTGATGTTAACCCCAACTTCTCAAAAGATTTGGATATGGCTATGTACCAATCCTATATTGGAGAAACCGAAAAAGCCATGCAACTGTTTGAAACCTATTCTAAAGACCCAAGAGTTAATTACTGGAGTCTGTTGTTTTTAGATTCAGAACCTTTACTGGATAACATCAGAGAAACTGAAGATTTTAAGGCTTTATTTCAAAGTATGACCTCTAGTTTCTGGGAGCGTCATGAGGCTCTTGAAAAAACTCTTGGGATTATTGAGTTGTACTAAAATGGATAAAGATTAGATATTTGGTTTAAGGGTAAAAAGATCAATGGATTTCTTTTTTCCTCTAAGTAGGGTTGTTCCAACAAAATCTGTAACATAGTTTTGCTTGTCTCTAATATCTTCAACAATCTGCTTAGAAACTATCAAGTCCGTCTTGTATTTATTGCATAAGCCTTGCATTCTAGCAGTAGTATTTAGTACATCTCCTGTAAAAAAGATTTCCTTTTTAAGTGCGCCTATTTCACCAGTGGTAACCTTGCCTAAGTGGATGGCTCCTTTAAAGTCGGGAAACAAGTTAAAATGGTCCAAATACCAGTTCTGTTTGGCAATTAATGCCTTTTTCATTTCAAAGAAACACCCTATGGCTTGTTCAATTGCTTCAAAACGTGCCAAATCCCAGGAGATTACAATTTCATCGCCTATATACTGATATACCTCTCCGTATGAATTGATTATGGCTATTGAAAGGTCATTGTAATAATGTCTTAAAAACTCAAAGTATAGTTCATGGCCCATGGTTTCGGCAATAGTTGTAGAGTTTTTCATATCCGTAAACATAAAAATTCGCTCTTCTTCAATCGGCTTGTGATATTTACCGGTAAAAAAATTCAAAAAAACAGATTGCCCAAGGTTGTCTTCAATTTCTGAATAAATAAGCGATGTAAAGAGTGAAAAGGCAATTTGAACGAAAGTACTAATGTTGGTTATGCTAAAAAGAAATATGAGATAGCGATTGAAGACCGCAGTACTAAACACCGATTGTTTCATTTCAATACTCGCAGCCAGCATATAAAAGATAAATATGATGCAGAAAAAGAACATGCCATAAATAAGTACCTTTCCTATGATCTTTTGAATAAACGTCCACTTTACAAAGAACTTATTGATAAATGACACTTCTACAAAACCTACAAAACATCCAATAAAAAATATACTTATGCTGGCAAATACTACTATCCTGGGCGAAATTGTAATTGCCGATTGCAGTCCTGATTGGGGTTCCATAATGGAGATAACGGCATATTCAACAAATAAAAACAACAAGCCATTGACCAACCAGATTATTCCGAAGGGTAGGATTGAGGTTAGCTTACGACGTAACATGGGTCTTAGGGTACTCATACAAAGTTTAATGTCTTCACTGCGTCTAAATTTAACGCAATTTTAGTAATTCAATGCAGCTGTGATCTTCATAATACATAGCATTAATTTGTAATTTGACCAATCTTAAAAAACCAACTATGAGATTATCAAATTACATGTCAATTCTCTTGATGTGCCTGGTAAGCAGTTTATGGGCTCAGGACCGGGTTACAGGAGAACCTTTTGCAACGCGTTCTGAAGTACTAGGTCAAAATGGAATGGTGGCCACTAGCCACCCCTTAGCTACTCAAATAGGGCTGGATGTGCTTAAAAATGGGGGTAATGCCATTGATGCTGCCATAGCAGCTAATGCGGCTCTAGGCTTGATGGAGCCTACTGGTTGTGGCATTGGGGGAGACTTGTTTGCCATTGTTTGGCATGGCAAAACCGAGAAACTGTATGGTTTGAACGCCAGTGGACGTTCCCCTCAGGATTTAACCTTAGAATATTTTGAAGAACAAGGCATGACTAAAATACCTTCTCTTGGCCCATTACCAGTAAGTGTGCCAGGTGCGGTAGACGGATGGTTTGAGCTTCATAAGAAATTTGGGTCCAAACCCATGAGTGAGATTTTAGCACCGGCCATTGATTATGCTGAAAAAGGATTTCCTTTAACCGAATTAATTTCCTGGTACATGCAACGTTCTGTGCCTTACTTCAAGTCACGAGGACTACCGAATATTGAGGATACCTATATCACACAAAACGGTGGTAAGCTGCCTAATGAAGGTGAAATCTATAAGAACCCTTATTTAGCCAACACCTATAAGCAATTGGCTGAAGGTGGCAGAGATGCCTTTTACAAAGGGGATATTGCTAAGACCATTGCCAATTTTATTAAAGAACAAGGAGGCTTTTTATCGGAAAAGGATTTGGCCAATCATAAATCGGAATGGGTAGAGCCAGTTTCGGTTAATTACCGAGGCTATGATGTTTGGGAATTACCACCAAATGGTCAAGGAATTGCTGCTTTACAAATGCTTCAGATCTTAAAAGGATTCGATTTTTCTGATATTGAGTTTGGAAGTGCAGAGCACCTGCATTTATTCACTGAAGCTAAAAAACTCGCCTTTGAAGACCGTGCCAAGTACTATGCTGATATGGATTTTGCAGATGTACCAGTGGAAGCGTTACTTTCTGATAGGTATGCTGACGAGCGCAGAGACCAAATAGGTAAGCGTGCCAGAACCTATGAAGCTGGTGAAATATCAGCCGGTGAAACCATCTACATGACGGTAGCCGATAAAGATGGTACTATGATATCCCTGATACAAAGTAACTATCGTGGAATGGGCTCTGGTATGGCACCGCCAAAATTAGGATTCATGCTACAGGACCGCGGAGAACTCTTTAGCCTCAAGCGCGGTCAGGCCAATACGTATGAACCTGGTAAGCGACCTTTTCATACCATAATCCCAGCATTTATAACTAAAGATGGACAGCCTTTTGTGAGCTTTGGAGTTATGGGTGGAGATTTTCAACCTATGGGTCATACGCAAATCGTAATGAACCTTGTAGATTTTGGAATGAATTTACAAGAAGCCGGAGATGCACCACGATGGGATCATACAGGTGGAGCATCACCAATGGGACAAACCACAGAGAATACAGGGACGGTTCGAACGGAATCAGGTATTCCTTATAGTACTATCAGAGGATTGATGGATCGTGGTCATCGCATAGGCACGGCCAGAGGGGTCTATGGAGGCTATCAGGCCATTATGTGGGATGACGAGAATAAAGTCTACCATGGAGCGTCGGAAAGCCGCAAAGATGGGCAGGCAGCAGGATATTAGTAAGGCTTTTGTAGATATAATTCATATATACAAAATAATCTTTAGGCCAGTAGGTCAAACATGTCATTATTAGTTGAGAGATTAGGTTTTGAACTAATATTGGTGTAGTGTTTTTAGATTATTTTAATTGACAAGAATAAAATTTTAAGCATTTGTTTAGAAGATTGTCTTGAGCTAGACCTTAAGCAATCCGGTGCCCAATGGATAGAAGGGCAGGGTTTGATTGAGAATTAAGATGTAAGTAAATTTCATGCAAGAAAGTGACTGTAGTAATGCAGTCACTTTTTTTATTAGAGCTATTTAATCATCAAAATAGTGAATTAAAAGTCCTTACAACTTGATTACTAGCTCACTAAACAACCAGGATAAATCACCCTGTAATTTCTGATATTTTGGCTTGTATTGTTGGTGTAGAGGCAGAATTTTTTGAGGTTGAAGGCTTTTAGAATACCTTGCAAAATCAAAACCTGAATTATACTTTATGTCTACTTATTCTAAAAAATTTATCATGAGCTTAGTTCTTATTCTAAGCTTTTTGATAAGCTCATCTCAAATTGTTAATGTAGGAAACGGAAGTTACACAACTGGCTTCCCTGGTGTCGATTCTGCAGGCAGAAATGGTTTTCCATCTGGGCAACCCCAAGTTAGTGGAAATGCTGCTGGAAAACCAATCCCTACTAACGATTGGTGGTCTCGATTAATCAAAGAAGACCATGCAGACAACCTTTTTAATTACCCAATGACCATGAGAACCTATAATGAAGGGCTCATAGTTACTTATATTCCATGGGGTCCTATAGGGGATTCAGCGCCTATAAAAGTTGGATTGTCAGGACTCAATGTTTCAAATGCTACAGCCTCGGATTATTCAGATTGGACTGTAACTATGAATTGGAATGACGGGGTACATGATCTGCAAGCGACATCTGGTATTGGTATGCCATTCATATATTTCGAGAAAGGTGATAGTGATGTTGTGGAAATATCAATTAACTCAGGTACTGTAACCATAACTGATGAAATAATTACAGTACAAGACGCTACCTCAGGTGCTGATTTTGCCATTTATGCCCCAACCGGAAGTACCTGGACCCAGTCAGGCTCTATTTATAGTTCGACCTTAAGCGGGGAAAACTATTGGTCCCTAGCCATGTTGCCACTAACTACAACAAATGTTGCCACAATGGCCCAGGATTATAAGAAGTACGCCTACGTATTTCCTGAAAACACGCTAACGGATTGGTCGTATAATGAACAGACTTCAAAAGTAACGACAACATTTTCCGTTACTACTGATATTAAAGAAGGAACGGATACTAATGTCTTATTAGGGTTATTACCGCATCAATGGAATAATCTCTCAGGTACATCCGCAACTCCTAATGCCTTTAGTTATAGCACCGTAAGGGGAGAATTGAAGACACTTGACGGTAATAGTTTTGAGATTGAGCATAGCTTTAAAGGTATTTTACCTACTCTTCCAAACTTAGGGCAGTATAGTGATGGCTATGACCCTGCGGAATTAGCAAGTAAAATTGCTTTTATTGAAAATGATCAATTATCCACCTGGACAGATTCATATAATGAAGGTCAGGTTATGAATCGATTGATTCAAACGGCTAGAATCGCAGATCAAATGGGCAATACAGAATCGCGTGATCTCATGCTTGAAACTGTAAAAGAGCGTCTTGAAGATTGGTTGTCATATGAAAATGGCGAAGTCGCTTTTTTATATTACTATAATGATTCGTGGTCCAGTATGTTGGGTTACCCTTCTGGTCATGGTCAAGACACCAATATTAATGATCACCATTTTCACTGGGGGTATTTTATTCATGCGGCTGCTTTTGTAGAACAGTTCCAACCTGGTTGGGCCAATCAATGGGGCGATATGGTGAATTTATTGGTCCGTGATGCAGCCTCAGCTGATAGAAATGACGCCTTATTTCCGTTTTTGCGGAATTTCAATCCTTATCAAGGTCATAGCTGGGCCAACGGATTTGCATCGTTTCCTCATGGAAATGATCAGGAGTCCACTTCAGAAAGTATGCAGTTTGCCTCATCCTTAATTCATTGGGGCTCTGTTACCAATAATGACGCCATTAGAGATCTGGGAATTTTTATTTATACCACTGAGCAAACTGCTATTGAAGAGTATTGGTTTGATATGTACCAACGTAATTTTTCACCATCACATCCATATGAGTTTGTATCAAGGGTTTGGGGTAACTCATACGACAATGGTACATTTTGGACTAATGATATTGCTGCTTCCTATGGTATTGAATTATATCCAATGCATGGCGGATCACTGTATCTGGGGCATAATCAAGATTATGCGCAGTTATTGTGGTCAGAAATAAGTGCGGATACCGGTATCTTAAGCAATGAAGAAAACCCCAATTTATGGCATGATACTATTTGGAAATTCTTAGCGCTTACTGATGCTGAGACGGCTATAGATTTGTACGATTCGTATCCTAATAGAAACCTAAAATTTGGTATCTCTGATGCGCATACCTATCATTGGTTGCACAACATGAATGCATTAGGTCCACCGGATGTCTCCATTACTGCTAATAGTCCTTTAGCAGTTGCCTTTAATGACGGCGACAATATTACTTACGTAGCTCAAAACTATACCAATAGTGATACAAGTGTTACTTTTTCAAACGGGTTTATTCTAGACGTTCCTGCACAAACCTTGGCTACAAGTAGGGATATAAATATCACCGGAAATCTTTCAGCAAGTGCTACAGAAGCCAGTGCCGGAGATGATATTCTACTGACAACTACAACAACGGGAAATAACATTACTAAGGTTGAGTTTTATAAAGATGATGTATTGTTGGGTGAGGATACGACGGCACCATATGAATTTAATCTTATGGATATTGAATTAGGTATTCATAATGTATATGCTAAAGTTTATGTCAGCAGTGCATCGGTGGTGTCCAACGTGGTAACGATAATTGTTGGTGATCAGTTGCCATATTTGGGCAGTCCTCATAACATTCCAGGAACTATAGAAGCGGGCTACTATGATATGTTTGAGGGTGGTATTGGACAGAACATTTCATATTTCGATTCTTCCATTAATAATCAAGGAGATTTTAGACCCACTGAGTATGTTGATGCAGTATCTGACAACAACGAAGGCAAAACTGTGGGTTGGATAAGCGCTGGTGAATGGATGGAGTATACTGTTGCCGTGGCCAATACTGGTTGTTATGATGTTAGTATTAGGTATGCTTCAGGAAATAATAATGGAGGTGGCCCAATATTTTTTGAAATAGATGGGGTCAAGGTGAGCAATAATATAATTTTTGGCTCAACTGGTGACTGGGGCAACTGGAACACTAAAGTTAGCAGTAATGTTGAGCTAACAGCTGGAACACATATCCTCAGATTGGGAGTGGATAATGGTGAGGTTAATCTAGGTAGAATGACCTTTAGTTACAATGGGGTAGAATGTGTAGCCTCTGGAGGACCAGGAATGCCTTTTGATTTTGAAACCACGCCAACAACTGCTGACTTCAATAATTTTGATGGTGGTACGGCAACCGTTGAGCCTGTAGAATCACCACAAAATGATGGCAATAACAGTAACAACCTTGCTAAAATTGTTAGAAATGGCGGACAACCATGGGCCGGATCGTATATAAATCTCAATGAAAATTTAGACTTTTCTTCTAACCGTTACATTACTTTAAAGATTTGGACAGAGGCACCAATTGGTACGCAAATGCAGATCAAATTAGAACAGCAGAGTGGGGGATCAACGTTTGAACTGGTGACACCTACAACCGTTACGGGAGCGTGGGAAACTTTAAGTTGGGACTTCGGCTCCCTTGGTGTCAGTGCGTATGACAAGCTCGTCTTTATGTTTGATATTGGAAATGTCGGGGATGGAACAGCAGCATCCACTTTCTATTTTGATGATGTAGAACAAGTGGCTAGTTTATCAACCGGAGGTGTAGATGTACCTACCATTACTTTATATCCTAACCCAGTAAATCAAATGCTGTATATCAACGCGTCCTTTGGACAATTAACTAAAGTAGAGATATACTCTATACTAGGTAAAAAATTATTTGAAGTTAAGGGTAACCCAGATAGTATAGACCTCCAGAGTCTGTCACAAGGTATTTACTTTGTCAAATTGTATTCGAGCCCAGATCAATTTAGCGTTAAGCGAATAATTAAAAACTAAAGGTGGATCTTTTATAAATTAAAAAGTGATTGTAGCAATGCAGTCACTTTTTTTATGCGGTTCATTAGACTTATATATAATCCTTAATTTTAATACTATAAATTCAATGCCATGCTAAAGATCCCGTTCCATAAAATGACTCTGCTGTCCTGTATGCTTTTAATCTTAGGAATGGGGTTAAGCTCAATAAACGCTCAAGAATCCCAAACAAAAGTCACAAAGGCTGAAATTAGAAAAACAGACGAGGGTTTTCGGATCTTTCTTAATGATGAACTCTTTTATGTGAAAGGCGTCGGTGCGGGTCAAAGTACAGATTCTGCCGAATTAGCACGTCATGGCGCAAATGCACTTAGAACCTGGAGCGCTGATAATGGAAAGCAAATTTTGGATTTAGCCCATGAACACGGATTAAAAGTGTTAATGGGGATCTGGTTGGTCCCTGAGCGCCATGGCGCTAATTACAGTGATGAACAGCAAGTAAGGACGCAATATGAGCGGGTAAAAAAGATAGTTTTGGAATTAAAGGATCATCCTGCTTTATTCTGTTGGGGCCTTGGAAACGAGCTTAATCTCAATGGCAGTAACTTAGAAGTTTGGAATGCGGTGAATGATATTTCTAAAATGATCCATGAGCTTGATCCCAATCACCTTACCACGACGTCCCTGGCCGGATTCGAATCAGAGCTTCTTGAAAAAATTACTGAACGAGCTCCGGATTTAGACTTTATAAGCACCCAACTGTACGGTCCCATGGATTTTTTTAATGAAATCATTAGTAAGTCCGTTTATAAAGGACCGGTACTTGTTACCGAATGGGGTGCTACTGGGTATTGGGAAGTGCCCAAAACTGATTGGGGTGCACCAATTGAGAACCACAGTTCTAAAAAGGCAGATTTATACTTAAGTCGATATCAAAACGGAATTTTAAAAAAACCGGAACAAGTTATGGGTTCGTTTGCATTTCTATGGGGGCAAAAACAAGAACGCACTCCCACATGGTTTGGCATGTTCCTGGCAGATGGTACCGAGACCGAAGCCATTGACGTCATGCATTATGCATGGAAGGGCACCTGGCCTGAGAATCGCACTCCAAGATTGGAAGCCTTTAGTCTGGACGGTAAAACACCCATGGACAATATTCGACTTAAAGTAGGGCAGGAGTACATGGCTCAAGTAAAAGTCACCGACCCAGATAATGATACGCTTATCTACAAATGGGTAATCATGGAGGAGAGCAAGTCTAATAAATCTGGCGGCGATAGGGAAGAAATCCCAAAAGAAATAAAAGGTTTATTTAAAGCCGATTCGGGAGATACGGCAACCTTTTCAGCACCCGAACTACCAGGTGCTTATCGCTTGTTTATTTACGTATATGATGGCAATAATCACGCGGCTCATGCCAATATTCCATTTTTTGTTGAGTAATTAATGTAGTTTAATTTATAAGTAACATGAGTGATAGCATTATATAGTACTCATATTAGATCATCTAAACTTCCAGGCGATTATCCTGGTTTTTTTATGACCCTGTTCCATGGGAATGGTCTTGTAATCTGCCTTAGCCTTTGACAACTGTTTATAGATTTTTGGAAGATGCTCCTTTTTAGCCAGGAGTGTTGTGAACCATCCCACTTGATTCTTAAATGCGACACTCTCCTTAATCATGCGTTTTATAAAAAGGGACTCACCGCCATTACACCATAGTTCGTTGGCTTGCCCTCCAAAGTTGAGCACCAGTTCATTTTTTGTTTTAAAGGAAGAAGGTTCTCCAAGATTTCGAAGTTTTCGCAGGCTGCCCTTCATGGCCTCGTCTTCAGAGGCATGAAACGGCGGGTTACACATAGTAAAATGCACATACTCTTTTTCCAATAATATGCCTTTAAATATGTTGGCCCTGTTTTCCTGATGTCTGATTTCTATGGCCTTATTGAGTCCTTCTGTGGCCTTTATGTTGGCCTTTGCAAATTCAATGGCTGTGGCGTCTATATCAGATCCAATCATTTGCCACTGATAAATGCGGTTTGCGAGAATGGGAAATATTGCATTAGCCCCTGTGCCAATATCAAGTCCTTTGATATTTGATTTTATACCATCTTCTTGTAGTAAATCCTTAAGATGGTGAATATAATCAGCTCTGCTGGGAATAGGGGGGCAGAGGTATTCAGAGGGGATGTTCCAGTCGCTCAGACCATAATGCCCTTTTAATAAGGCTGTATTAAGGGCCAGCACAGCCTTGTTGTCAGCAAAATCAATCGTCTCAACACCAGATCTGCCAGAATACACAAAACGGCCTAAGGCCGGATGGGCCCTTACTAAAAACTTAAAGTCATAGGAAGACTGATGAATATTGGCTGGATGCAAGGCTAAAGTTTAGTGTAAAACTACAATAATTGTTAGAGGGGAGCTGTATGGTGCAATTCTTAAATAGATTATTCAAAAGAGATGTTTCGGCAGATGATCAATTTGAACTATTAATTCTTTTTTAAGAATAAGGAGGACCACAACTTGTATCTTTAGAAAGCAGATTAAACAACAAACCTATGACATCATTAAAGTTTAGAATCCTATCAGTATCATTATTCCTTTCTATTTTTCTAATAAACGCCCAGGGTGAACTAAAACCGGTAGAAGGCTACTCGCCAAATATTGGCAATATGGTCTTTATGTTAGAAGACTTAAAAACCCGAATTACCGAACAAGTAAAAGATATGGGCCAATCCCAGGTGGATTTTCAATACGATGAAAATGCCAATAGTATTGGGGCCTTGATTATGCATTTGGTATCTACCGAATCTTATTACCAAGTCGCTACTATAGAAGGACGTGATTGGACAGAGGAGGAGCGCGCCAAATTTGGTACAGCTGGAGTTATTAATGAGAAGGTTAAAAACATGCTTAAGGGGATGCCCATATCTCATTATTTGGATTTATGGGACGAAGTGCGTGCCATCACCTTAAAAGAACTCAAAACCAAAGACGATACCTGGTTTGCTTCTATTATTGAAGAAGGCCTTAATTACCATTATATCTGGTACCATGTTATGGAACACTCGGCCAATCATATGGGGCAAATTGCAACGATTAAGAATCGGATGCCGAAGGAATAATGGAAGTGCTGATTTTAGGATCACATTGCGCTTTTAGCATCATCACCATCGTTCTGAGGTAACCTGAGCTTTATTAGTAAGATATGATGGTTTCAGAATGTTTTATTCTTCAACAAAATTCAGCATTACTACTGTTCATAAAAAAGGCGCTTGATTCTGTAGTAATATTTAACTATCTTTAAATAGAAAGACAAGAGTTTATTAATTATGTATTATTTCATATTAATTCTTAAATGTGTGGTTGCTTTAAGCATCTTGAATGTTTGGCTTATTCAAAATAAAAAGGCCACTAAATGGCGTGGAGGAGATGCTGAGACTATTCTAGAAGAATTTGCAATATACGGCTTACCAGTGTGGTTCTGCTATGTAATTGGCACATTGAAAGTAGTGTTTGCTATTGGACTTATCGCCTCAATTTGGTATCCGGTATTGGCCGTTCCATCGGCTTCAGGGCTTGCAGTTTTATTAACAGGATCAATAGCCATGCATTTTAAGATCAAAGATCCACTATACAAATCCTTTCCGGCGACACTGTTTTTAGTGTTGTGTCTGATTATAGTTTTAGTCTAATTGATATTGAGCAACAAAAAACTCTCGTAAACGATATATAAAGATAATATGGCATAGATCAATGATGGTGCCGACTGTTTAGCTCTATCTTTTAGTCGTAATCGCACCGCAAAGCCTGCCGACATTAATAAAAACAAACCAAAGGCAGCAGTTAAAACAAGTACCTCACTAAAAAAATAACCTACAATAAGTCCAGTTCCTCCAAGGAGTTGGAGCATACCGGTCAGTATTCTGAAATTCTTTAAATCATACCGCTCAAATTCTGACTTCATAGTTTTACTATATAAGCAATTAATCCCGTAATAAATAAATGATAAGCCCACGAAGAAAACGAGGATGGTCAATAAGCTCATGTATCGCATTTATATTTAATGATAATGCAGATGATTTTAACTGCATTAATTGTTTTGTAAAAGTCATAAAGATGACTGACTATTAAATAGAATTTATTATAATTTTAAGGAAATTATTATTCTAGAAAAGTCTTGAGAATTTCTAAGTAGCACCAATTATAGAAATACAGGATGTTAATGGCTCATTATATTACTATGTAATCATCCTTTGATTAACGAGATATAAATAATGTTCTATAATTTATATTATGTAAAATAGATATTTCAAGGATCCATTTAGCAAAACATCGACGAACGGTAATCCCCTTTTTATCTAATTTATTGTTGTTTTAGTTTATCAATCTGCTTTTGAGCACTCCTGGCTAATATGTGCTGGGGATCTAAGTCAATGACTTTCTTATAAGAATTAATAGCTGCTTCGGTTTGTTTCAATTCTTTTTGAACTCCCGCCAAATTAAACAAGGTGCCTACATCCTCTGAATAAATTTCGCTCATCAATTGGTAAACAAAAAGCGAGCCTTCCAAATTACCTTGTTGTTGAAGCCTTCCACCAGCCTTTGAGAATTCTTCTTTAAAATCATAAAACCGGTAGCGTTGATCCTTGGCTATCTTAAAGGCATCGGTTTTTACCTGTTGAAATTCTCCGGCGATAAATAAATTGGTTAAATGCTGCATGGGATCCAGAATAAAACCATCATCGGTATAATCCAAAGCCGTTTGCAAAACCACATCAGTATTACTTACATAATCACTAAAAGACATGTCTGCTGCCAAATGTGGATAGGTCGCATCCCGTCCTTCCCACTGGGGTCGGTCCTGCCACCAGGCAAAACTCAAATAGGCGGTCATCCCAGAATTTCTGAGTCTTATAGGTTTGGTATCTCCATAAAAATTCTCGTTTTCACCTGTAGGTTCACCCACTAAAATAGCTTCACTATAACGCTGTACCTCATTGGTAAGATTTTGGCAGGCAGAAAAGGTATCCCGTCCAATAATAAAGAAGAACTTCCCAAGGGTATTCACTTTGGGTCTGGCCAGTAAGCCTTTTATAAAATTGAGGTTGTTGTAGTTGTTACCACCCCCATTTAAGCGTACATCATAGACCAGTCTTGAGATTTCATGGGTATCGATAAAGTCAAATAAGCGCTTATAAAAAGCCTCTAAACTTTCTGAGTCCATGTTAAACACAGAGCTTTGACGCACATACAATACTTGTGAATCTTCCATATATTCAAAGTAGTAGTACTTATCCATATACTTAAGGTATAAGGGTGTCGTACTGGTGTCTCTGGCCGTCAGCCAGTTGTCTGTCGGCAAGGTGAAATTAAAGGCTCTGGGCTTCTCCTTTCTAGGGATGACTGTAAAGGAATGTCGGAACGTTCGCCCTTTTTTTTCAAGGGTAAAGGTCACAGTATCACTTAATTCAGGAATCACTCCTTGTGCATGCAAAACCTCTGGTGCCAGTAAATACCTGATGCCATAGGCTTTAAAATACTGTGCGTTTTCCACAGGCACCACCGGATAAATAAGTTCTAAGGCCTTATCAATTGGGGTCTCTTCTACTTCTATGACCTTGGCTCCAAGCGCCTCCTCATAACCTTTGTACACTCCTTCGATATAAACCCCATCTGAAAAGTGGTACAGATTTACAGGTAAAACACCCTTACTAGTAACATTGCTATAGGGAATCTGCGTATGCCCGTATTGGAATAAGGCCACGATCTTATTGAAGCCTACTCTAATCTCATGCTCTTTTAAATTAGGAATAGCGTCATTGAAGTCTGCCACAGAAGCATCAAAATCTTCCGCTGTTACTTTTTTAAATAGAAAGGGAAAGTCTTTATGGACTGATTCTTGCAGTTGCATTAAGTCCTCCTGCCACTGCTCTGCTGTTATGGTGTTTTGGGCATAACAAAGGCTTATTATTAAGATTAAAACGGCTGTAAAAAAGGTTTTCATAGGTGTTCGTGCTTAATTTAGGTTCAAGGTCTAAACTTCCACCAATATTTCCAATAGCAGTATTCCTAATTGTCACAATATAAGCCCCAAATGTTGAGAAAGGCGACTAAAATGAAATTTCCCATTGCAAACGAAAACGCCATCCGTTGGCTTGGTTTTCGCGGGCTTCTTCAAAATTAAAATAGGTAACTTCTGCTGATAGTTTGTTGCGGTGACCTCCTTTAAAAAACCAGTTGGCAACAATAGCTGTCTCCTGTTCCAGATTATCGGGTAAATTGATAAATGGTTTATAAGTAGCAAAGCGAGCAGCCAATTCCAGTGGCTTTGGTATAAAACTGATTACATTGGAAAAAAAGTAACCTCCCTGCAGGTAATAGCCACTTAAAATACGATCCAGATCGGTGATTGTATCGTCAATGTCCTTATAGTGCCATTCACTTTGCCAGGAAAATCCTTTATACTTAAAGGCAGTCTCTAGCATCATCTGATTAACCCGAAATTGGCCAGGAAGCCCTGCGTCTTCATATCCCATGAGCTGGCCTCCTCCATCTTGTGAAAACCGTGTATAAGGACTTCTGTTAGTAACAGCAGCAAATGCAACGAGCCCTGAGGGTTTTATGGTATCATTAAAATCAGATCCAGACATTCCTAGTTCGCGTCCAAAGACATTCCATTGCAAGCGTCCAGCATACATTAAATAGCCGTCATCATTTACTGAGTTTCCTCTACCGGTTCCAGTAAGTACCGATAGATGATAGGTTAGATCTGCCAAACTGCCTTCAAACAATCTTCCGTAAAAGGAGATTCCTTGTTGACGGTCTATGGTAAATGGACGATTAATGATGGACCGCTCCACCATTTGTTGTTTTCCAGAGGATATAACCCGTTCTCTGTTATAAAAGGTTTTCCACTGCCCTACTTTTATATTAAACCCCTTCCATTTGGTGAACATGATCCTAAAATCTAAAAGATTGCCTTGTGCCAGTTCATACTCAAAGTAGTAGTTTAAATCAGTGTCAAAAGCATTTCCTCCAACTTTTAAACGCGCTCTATTAATATTTAGAACAGGGGAACGCTCATCATAAACTTCCTCAAAAGTCAACGGATTCTGGTCAAACGGAGTAGCATATCTAAATTGCAGTCGTGCTTCAATGTGCAGTTTATAACGCTCGTCGCTTGAACTAAATTGAAATCCTTTGTCCGTATATTCAATGTTTATGGATTTTCGAGCAATAGAATCGTTTTCCTGAGAATAGAGTTCCATTCTTGAGGCTGAAAGGGAAACAAAAAGAAGAAGACAGAATTTAAATTGATATTGGATTGGACTGTTCACAATGCTGATGTTGCTCGGTTAAAGAAATAACCAAAAAGCTAAATTTCAAAACCTTCTAGTCAATTTCTTCTAACCGATAACCCACCCCATGCACATTATTGATCTTAATGCTACTGTCGGATTGTAGTTTTTTACGAAGTTTCGAGATGTAGGTATCCAGACTTCTGCCTACCACTACTCCATTGTCTTCCCAAATGCGCTTGCTAAGCTCATCACGCGTCACGATATCGTTGATGTTAGTGACTAGTAGTTCCAGAATTTCACACTCCTTTTTAGAGAGCGTGATCTCCTCGGCTTCGCGAACTAGTTTTAACTGATCTGGGATAAAATGAAACTTCCCTAAAACCAAGCTTGATTCAGTTTGAGTTTTGTGTTGCCATGGTTTCTTGATGTAAACAACCACAGCTAAAAACAAGGTAGCTAATAGAAATCCATAAAATAGGTTGTGATAAAAACCCTTGGATTCTCCAGCGGTATTGGTAACCACACCTGAAAATTCCAATTCTATAAGATAACAGTCTCTGGCAATAGGCCTGTCCAGGCAAGGTACAATAGTGCTTTCACGGTTGTTGGTCATAAGGTAACTGTAAACCACTTCCCTATCTGCACAGCGTTTTACTTCTACGGTATACTTGTTCTCAAGATCAATTCGTTTAAGACTTTCTTCAATAGCCGATACCAGGGCGCTAGGCTCAAAGGAGATGCTACTTCCAAAGGACAATTCATATAAGGAGTCCGAGAGTTGACGCACAGGTGCGATGCGTGTGGTTGAGTCTTTTTGAGTCAGCAAGAGTTGATTTCCGGCATCACGAAGTGCCACTTTCATCATTTTATCTGAAACCTCAGTCACTTGTGCCCAAATGCTCACTGGCAATAATAGCAGCGCTATATTCAAGATTACATATCGGAAAGTCAGGGCGCATTTCATTTCAATCGTAAATAACCGATAAATTAAAGAGAATTTACAGTAGTTGACAGTTCTTTTACACATTTTTGACATTCTCCACACTTGCTCCAGATAGATTTACCCCTGTAATCATTTAATCTAAAACTATCATGAAACACAAGACGTTTTTACTACTAATTATGCTGAGCAGCTGTTGGTTAAGCCAAGCACAAATGATGCTTGAAGAAGAAAAATTACACATAAACACCGAGACCAGTAACATCCATTGGATTGGGGAATACCTGTTTTATTTTGGAGGACACGATGGTAATATTAAGTTCAAGGAAGGCTACTTTCTTAAAAGTAATGAAGTAATCTCGGGTGGAGAATTTATTATAGACATGGATTCCATGACCAATCTGGACATTGATTCCGAAGATGGAAAAGCCTCTCTGATAGGACATTTAAAAGATCCGGACTTTTTTGATGTACCTAGTTATCCTACTGCTAAACTAGTGATCAAATCAGTACAATATGAAGACGCCAATAACATGAAAATCTATGCAGATCTCACCATACGGGGAGTGACCAATCCCATTAGCTTTTATGCCACTGTCGATTATAAGGCTGAAACGCTCGAAGCAAAATTTAAAATTGACCGCATGTTATGGGGTGTGAGTTACAATGGCAAGTTGCGAGATGGGGCCATTTCAGATGCCATTGGATTTGAGGTTTTACTAAGCCTTTAAAAGCAAGTTTTGGCCAGGATACAGTTTAAATTCTTAAATTTCTTTTGAATTTAAGCTAGTATCCTTGAGCCAACCTGTTTCTACAGCCAAAAAATTCGGCACCTTTGGTGGTGTTTTCACCCCTACCTTACTAACCATCCTTGGGGTGATCATGTATCTCCGCCTGGGTTGGGTTGTGGGTAATGCTGGATTGATGGGTGCCTGGCTCATCATCATTATTTCGTTTTTAATCACCTTATGTACGGCCTTGTCCATGTCAGCCATCACCACCAACATTCGTATTGGTGCTGGCGGGGCTTATGCTATTGTATCGCAGGCTTTAGGTCTTGAAGTAGGTGGAAGTTTGGGGATTCCCAGATATGTCTCTCAAGGCTTGGCGGTAACCATGTATATCTTTGGTTTTAGGGAGGGTTGGTTAGGTATTTTTCCAGAACATAATGCCTTTATTGTGGATTTCGCTGTCTTCGGCATCCTGTTTACCATAGCTTACATCAGTGCTAATCTGGCTATAAAGACCCAGTATATTATTATGGGGATCATTATTTTATCACTGATCTCGATTGTTATGGCAGCCTATTCTGGTTCCATGTTTGTGCCTACATCCGAAGCCTTAGGATGGGGAAGCTTTAAAGGTTCGGTAGAAAATGATTTTTCTGGGTCAAGTTTCTGGATTGTGTTTGCTGTCTTTTTTCCAGCAGCGACTGGGATTATGGCAGGCGCCAATATGTCTGGAGAGCTAAAGGATCCCAAACGCAGTATACCAGCGGGAACACTTTGGGCTATTGGGGTGAGCTTTATCATTTACATGCTTTTGGCCTTTTGGATTGCCCGATCAGCTACGGAGGAAGAATTACTTACCAACTATTATGTGATGATTGATAAGGCTTACTTTGGTCCGTTTATCATTGCTGGTGTTTTGGGAGCTACCTTTTCCTCGGCATTAGCATCCATAGTTGGCTCGTCAAGAATCTTATATGCCATGGGTGAGCATAAGGTGCTCCCCTATTCCAACATACTGGCAGGTACCAGTAAAAATGGCCAACCCCGAAACGCCATGATCGTTACAGGTATTCTCATTTTTGTAACCTTATTACTAAGAAACATTAATGCCATTGCTCCTCTGGTGACCTTGTTTTTCCTTATTACCTATGCCATGATCAATATTGTGGTGATTATTGAACAACGCTTGGGGCTTATTAGTTACCGTCCTTTATTTCGTATTGCCAAATGGGTGCCCTATTTAGGTTTGGCCTCCTCTGTTCTGGCGATGTTTATTATTAACCCAACGGTGAGTCTATTATCCATTGTCATCGTTCTCGTAGTGTACTATTATTTATCCAGACAAAACCTGGAAACACCATTTGAAGATGTGCGATCCGGCTTGTTTGTATCCTTTGCTGAATGGGCAGCAAAGCATACCTGGGGTATGAAAAAAATGCAGCAGCGTGCTTGGAAAGCCAATCTTATGGTGCCTGTAAGAGACGTTCAAGGATTAAAGGGGAATTTTGAGTTTCTTAGGAATATAACCAAGCCGAAAGGTTCTATTAAATTAGTGGGTATTGAACCTTTTACCACTCAAAGCCAGTTGGCTGTTGAATTGGAGGCTATTTCTGCTTCGTTTAGAGAAAAAGGAGTCTTCTCATCTTCTGCGGTGATTCATGCCGATGAGTTTGCCAAAGGCATTAATTATGGGAACCAGGCGCTTCAAGGGGCGTTCTTTAGACCTAATATTGTGTTTTTAAATCTTCAGGACCATGATGATTATGAAAATGAACTGAAACCAGTAATGCAGGAAGCAATGCGCCTGGAAACAGGGGTTTTGCTGTTTCTATCCCACCCAACAGCCTTATTAGGACAACGGAATACTATTAATGTTTGGGTAAGTGATAGAAGTGGCAATTGGGAACTGGGTTGGGACATTGGAAACCTTGATCTTTCGGTGTTGATTGCCTATAAACTTAAAATGAATTGGGGTGCCAGGATCCGATTAATAACAGTAGTTCAAGACCCTAACGAAGAGGCCAATGCCAAAGATTTTTTGAAGCGTCTTATCAATTTAGCGCGCTTACCAGAAACCATGACCGAGGTATATGTGGGCGATTTTCTAAATCTTGTTGAAGCAGCACCAAGTGCCGATCTTAGTATTTTTGGAATGAATAATGCCTTACCCTATGCCTTTATAAAGGAGATGTCTTATAAAACAAAAAGTTCCTGTTTATTTGTCAAAGACTCAGGTCACGAAAGTATTCTAGCCTAATTCATTGAATTCACAATTAGGGATTTAGCGTTAAAATATCCCTAAGTTATATCGATGAAATACTAATATTAACGATTTTTCGTTTTCTTTGCAGCGGTTTAAAAAAGACCAGTTACATAATGCAACGCATTCTTACCTTGTTATGTTGTTTGTTATTGGCCGTAGGGTTTGCTCAGAATAAACGAGCTGAAACCCTAAAAATTTCCCTACCCTTATCTAAGGTATCTGAACGGGCAGTTTGGACAGAGGTAGAACTACCGCTTCATTCGGTGCCTGCACCAGATATTACTTCGGAATATTGGACCAATTCTGTTTACAACCCCTATAAAGGTGTACCTGTAAAATTCCCTTTGAAAATATCCTTTGAGGATTCTACATATGCTTCACCAATTTCAAGAAAAAAGGTAGTGACCTCGCGTTATGGTTGGCGTTGGGGACGTGCGCACCAGGGGATTGATATAGATCTAATAACAGGAGATAGTCTCTTTGCCATGTTTGATGGTGTGGTACGGATGGCGGTTTATAACGGTGGATTAGGGCATGCCGTGGTTATCAGACATTACAACGGTTTGGAAACCACTTATGCGCATATGTCCAGATATGCAGTTAAGGCGAATGATAGCGTGCGAAAAGGACAATACATTGGTAAAGGAGGACGTAGTGGAAATGCCAGAGGTAGCCATCTGCACCTAGTAGTGAGTTACAAAGGGCAATACATTCACCCAGACTATCTGTTTGAGTTTGATGATACCAACAAAGTTCATGGTAAAGAGTTATTTGTGATGCGACCCTGGACAAAGGCGTATTACTACAGTTCCAGAAGATTGCCTAAAATAGATTTAATCACCTCTGAAGAAAAATTGGCTGAATTTGAAGATCGTGAAAAGCGCTTGTACATTGTTAAAAAGGGAGATACCCTATCGCGCATTTCCAGGCGAAATAACGTTACCATTGAGGCATTATGTAAATCCAATTCTATCAAAAGAAACTCAGTACTAAGAGTTGGTCAAAAGCTCATCATTGAGCCTTAATTTGAACTTCCAGAATTTATTTGAAGGATATCAGCACACCCCTACGTTATGGAGGGGAACGCTTTTAGGAATGCGGCAGTATAAGCTAGCATCTACAACAGTACCATTTCAGCCATTAGATTCATCAAAAAAACTACGATTAGGTAAATGGGTTGAACATTTTGCAGCCCATCAAATAGCTAATCATAACGACTTGGATTTAATAACGGATAGCTTACAAATCCGACAGGAAAAACAAACACTAGGGGAGCTCGATTTATTATTTAAAAATAAATCACAACTTTCACATTTAGAGTGTATTTATAAGTTTTACTTATATGATTACACAAAGTCCTATGACAATAATTTAGAGCCATGGATCGGTCCAAACAGAACGGATGCCCTTATGCTTAAATTGGATAAGTTGCGGTTGAAGCAACTACCTCTACTGCACCATCAAGTAACGCAATCTTATATTCATGATTTGGGTTATGAATCTCGAAACTTTGCGCAGTATGTTCAGTTCAAGGCGCAATTATTTCTACCCTTAAACAATTTGGATGTCCATTTAGGCCCATTAAACAGGAAATGTATAAAAGGATTCTATTGTAACATAAACGACTTGGATCAATTTGAGGGTTTTAAATTTTACATCCCATTAAAGTTGGAGTGGTTGGCTATCCCCAGCCTTGAAGTGGATTGGATATCATTTTCAGACGCCTATAAAACCATAAAAGACCAATGCAAATCGCATCGGTCTCCTATGATTTGGCTAAAAGACCCTGAAGACAATCTTCAGAAGGCCTTTGTAACCTGGTGGTAATTATTCCTTATCAGACTCTACAAAGTCGTAGCCCTGATTGATTCCTTTTTCTAGAGCTGGTACTCCACGATCCATCCAAACTGGCTTGGGTTCTCCCTTTAAATAATGATCGAAGAACTGTTGCATGCGTATATTGAAATCGATGCGGTTTTGCCATTTCAGTGGCCAGTGTGGTTCGTCGTTATAATTTAGGAACCAGCTTGGTTTCCCAAGGCGACGCAGAGATACAAAGAACTCTATTCCCTGATACCAGGGGACATGACCGTCGGCATCATTATGCATGATCAGAAGCGGAGTATTGATCTTATCAATGTTAAAAATTGGTGAGTTTTCAATATAGCGTTGCGGGTATTCCCAAGGAGTACCTCCAATTCTACTTTGTGTATGCTCGTATTGAAACTGTCTGCTAAGTCCAGTCCACCAGCGAATTCCACCATAGGCAGAGATCATGTTTGGTACGGGTGCTCCTGATTCAGCAGCTTTAAAGATGTCTGTTTTAGTAACTAAATAGGCAATTTGATAACCTCCCCAGCTATGGCCTTGGACACCAATATTGTCTTTATCAACAAAGCCCTTATCAATTAACATGGTAACCCCTGGAATCACACAATTAAAGGCGCTTTCCCCAGGATAGCCATCCCTGTACTGAACATCAGGATTAAAGATTAGGTAACCACGACTCGCATAAAACGGGTAGTTGATGGTACTTCTTCCATAGGATGGTGGTCGGTGCCTGTACAGACCGTCGGAACTACGCTCATAAAAGTTCACGATCATAGGGTACTTCTTGTTAGGATCAAAATTCTCTGGTTTTATAAGCATCCCTTTTAGAGGTTTGCCGTCGAGAGACACCCACTCCACCATTTCAGCAGTTCCCCAGTTATAATCGCTTTGCTGAGGATTAATATCCGATATTTGTTTGGCCCCTTCAAAGGAGGTATTGGTACTCCATAGGTTAGGGAAATCTGTAAATGACTGTCTTGTAAACAATAAACGTTTCTTTTTATCATCCTGAGCCATCCAAAAAATTTCATAAGCATAAGGCCCTTCTATTAACTGGCTAATAGTTTTACGCTTAGGATCAAATGCTGCAGCCCCACCATATTTGGAATCTTCATTAAATGTACTTAGCATCCAAGGACCTTTATTAGGTATGGACCGTTCTTCTTTATCCAACCTTAAATAACGGTAGCGTATTTGTTGCGCTCTACCATTAGTTAAGTTCTCAGAGGAACCCGTTTCAGGATCAAAGGCCCAGATATCATAACGGTCATAGATCAAGAACTTCTTATCATCTTCGGTCCAGCCGGCAGAGCCATAGCTATAAGGGTCGTCAGGATAGTCGTGAAGTTCGTTATAGAACTGTCGTCCTTTGGTCAATGCTGTATATTTCAAGGTCTCCAGATTGTAGGTAAACCAGGTACTGTCTTTTCTGCTATAACCATACAAATACTTGCCCTTAGGACTTAAAGAATTACCACCATAGACTTTTTTAGCTATAGGTGTATGTTCCCCTGTTTTAAGGTCAACACGGTGTAGGTCTAAAGGCCTTTGGGCTGTCCATTGGCTTTGTAACATATAAGGTGTGGCATTTGCAACTACGGCGTAATTACTATTACCCTCATCACCATACCTGGCATTATCAAAATCCGTATCGGCTATTTGCACCATGGTATTGGATTTAAAATCATACACCGATAAATAGGATTTCTTTTGATCATCCTTTACATCTAATTCCTGAACAGTGTATAGCCTTGGTTCATCATAGGTCCAAACTTCAACATTTACTATTTCTTCTTTTAAGAGTGTGGTATCCTGTACAATTGGTGCGGTTCGTAATCCAAAGAATAGGCGTTCCTCATTTTCCGAGTAGTTAAGACGTCGGTCTTTTGAAACCAAAAGCTTGGATGCATTGGTTTCTGAAGCAACCAAAACACTGGCAGAATCTTGACCTTTTTTCCATCCATACAAGCTTGGTTTTTTAATGAGGCTCTTAGTGGAATCGGCATCCATTACAAAACTTACGCGCTCCCCTGAGTCTGAAATAGATAGCTGTGGATATTTGGTTTTCTCATGACTGGATACAAGTTTCTTGCTTTCCGATTTCTTGACATCATATAGGTAAACACCAGCATTATCCTTCTCCTTTTCACCTGTGGTGGCGTAAGTAATGAATTGTCCCTCCTTAGAAATGGCATAGGTTAGTACATATTTAAGAGTGTCCTGAGTACCCGATTCTAAATTTCTAACCACCACATGATAGCCATTCTTTTTAGAAACCTTCTTAGGCTTTTTCTTACCTTTTTTTAAAGTGTCTTTAACCTTGGCCTTAGTGGTATCCTTCTCCTTAGATTTTGCCGTGTCTTTGGGCTTTTTAATCTCTTCCAACATATAAGCAACGATACCAGACCATTTTTCTGGCATTTTATAAGACTTAACGTTCGCAATTTTGGTCTCTTTAGAGTTAGCGATGGAATAAACTACTAAAGTATCTTTTGGCATGTCTTTGTCTTTAACCTTACGCCGTTTCATTTCCTTGACACTGTCTTTCCTGGCATTAACTGTAAAAGCTATGTATTTGGAGTCATTAGAAAATTTGCCTCCATTACTTCGTACATGGCTATAGAGCAGATTTCCATTAATATCCTTAAGCTGAATGGTTTGTTCCCGTTCGCCTTGCTCTTTAGCGTACAAAACATAATCCCCAGAATTGGATATGCTCACGCTTCTAATTCGATTCCAAAGATCTTTGTCATCATGCTGCAGGACTTTTTTCTGGGCCGAAAGTAGCCCTGAAAAACACAATAATCCTAGAATTACATTAATTCTCATACTAGTCATTTAATTTTTGTTTTCATAGCCTCGTCCCGGGGTGTAAGGTGCACCTGTGCTCACAAGCTTTTCCTCTAGGGACTTGAGGTCTTGGTTATATATTACTTCTATTTTTGATTTGATGGCAGTCACCTGTTCTTTAGCAATAGCATAACTATCGCGATGGGTCTGGGTTGGGGTCGCAGTTGAATACTTCTGCTCATAACCAATACTTCCTAAACGACTTGCAGGAGATGGTGGTTGCTTCATGTCCAAACGACGCTTCACCGGATCACCATACATAGCTAACTGAACTTCATCTAATTGCTTTTCAATTGCAATAACGTCTTTAGTTAAATTGCCCAAGGGTTGTTCAGCGCGTTTAATGGCAGCCTTGATATAGCGTAACTTATTTCTGGATTCAGACATTAGGTTTTGAGCAATACCAAAATCTGCCTGAAGTTTAGCCAAGGATTTCTGAAAGGCCACCTTCTCTGCTCTATCTTCTGCCGGTATTTCTACATTATCAAGAGCCTTGACTTCAAAACTTACTGGTGCTACTAAAGATGTCAATTGTCCATCTTTTAAAAGCCCCATTTCTACTGTATAATTTCCGGGAGCGACCAAGGTACCTTCATCACGTCCGCCAAAAGGATTATAAAAAGATGGGGTACTTAAATCTATGGGATCTTGTAGAGTGTAACGCAGATCCCAATGAAAGCGCTGTAGGCCCTTAGAAGCGGATTTAAATACCTTTTTAACTACAGTGCCATTGGCATCTTTTATGGTAAAAACCAATTCTTCTTTCGCTTCGTTAGATTCCGCTTTTAAATCTTCATAACTAGGATAAGGCGTATCTGAACCTGACTTCACTAAATCTTTTTCCTTTTTCTGACGTTGACTTTTTAATGACTTATAGCTTGAATTGTAATAGTAAGTTATCAAAGCTTCCGGCCCTAAATTCTCTGCTGTGTAGAAATTATCTCCCTGAAAGGATTTGCCGGGCAAACCTAAAGGACTGCTCTTTTCCCACATTAAAGCGGTACGTACCGGGTAAATTGCGGCCTCCTCACTTGGTGTCTTGTTTTCAACATTTCTTAAGGCTGAATAATCGTCCATGACGTAGAAGCCTCTACCAAATGTTCCTAGCACTAAATCATTTTCACGTTCCTGAATGGCGATATCTCTGACTGCTATAGTTGGCAGACCTGCTTTTAATTGTTTCCAATTTTGACCTTGATCTGGGGAGAAAAAGGCCCCAAATTCTGTTCCAACAAAGAGCAGGTCTTTATCCAAATGGTCTTCTTCAATGGCATACACACTACCGCGTTCTGGAAGATTAGATTGGATGGCCGTCCAGGACGCCCCTTTATTGCTGGACTTAAATATGTAAGGTTTAAAGTCTCCATACTTGTGATGGTTAAAGACTACATAAATGACATTCTCATCATGCTTGGATAGAAATACAGCATTGACATAAGACTGATTTGGTACCCCTGAAATGTTTGAAATTTGTTTCCAGGAATTACCCCCATCTTCTGAAATATGAACTAAGCCATCATCGGTACCAGCTGCTAAAAGGTCTTTATTTAATGGTGATTCTGAAAAAGCCACTATGGCCCCATAAGGTGAGGTTGATCCGTTTTTCATTACCGCATCTATACTAACCACACGATCATAAACCTTAAGCGTGTTTCTATCAATTTGTCTCGATAAATCCTCACTAATAACGTCCCAACTGTTACCATAATCGTCGGATCTAAATACCTTATTGGCTGCAAAGTATAAGCGTCCAGGGACATGTCTACTTGCAGCTAATGGTGCATCCCAATTGAAAATATAAGCATCCTCTCCGCGCCGTGCTTTTGGTTTAATTCCAACGGACTCACCACTTTTTCTATCAAAGCGTACCAAGCCGCCGTACTGACTTTGGGCATAAACAATATTTGGATTATTGGGGTCTATTTGAGATTCAAAACCGTCACCTCCATTGGTAATGTACCACTCAGAGTTTCTTATACCGTGCTCGGTCAATACTCTTGAGGGGCCACCTAAACTAAAGTTGTCCTGTGTGCCACCATAAATATTATAAAAGGGGTAATCATTATCAGTCGCTACCTTATAAAACTGAGTTACCGGTAAATTCTTTTTAAAATCCCAGGTTTTGGCACCATCAAAGGTTTCATAAATTCCACCATCACAGCCTACAATAAAGTGTTTGTTGTTTTTGGGATTAATCCACATACAGTGGTTGTCAACGTGCTTAGTGTCTTCACCAACCAGTTCAAAATTCTTACCCCCGTTTTTGGTCACAGACATCCAAGTATCCATAGAATACACGGTGTTTTCGTCAACAGGATCGGCTATAATTTCTTGATAGTAGTTTCCACTAGTAACATGAGAGCTCTGCTTGGTCCAACTGGCACCGCGGTTGGTAGAAATATAAAATCCTCCTTTACGATTGGCCGCTTCAACAATAGCATAGATCTTTTCGGGATTAACTGGTGAAATGGCCAAACCAATTCGTCCTAATTCTTCAGATGGAAGTCCTTTTTGGATTTTAGTCCAGGTCATACCTCCATCGGTACTTTTCTGCAATCCAGAACCAGGACCACCACCAACGTAGGTATAAACATGTCGACGACGCTGTAAGGTAGATGCGTAAAGGACATTAGGATCTCTTGGATCAATCACAACATCATTAACTCCTGTGTGTTCGTCTACCGTTAAAATGACTTCCCAAGTAGCACCGCCATCTTTGGTCATGTACAAACCGCGATCTCCGCCTTTACTCCATAAGGGTCCAATAGCAGCCACATAAACCACATTAGAATTTTCAGGGTGGACTATTATTTTACCGATATGTTCGGAATTCTTAAGCCCCATGTTTTTCCAGGATTTTCCTCCATCTTCCGATTTATAGACTCCATCTCCATAGGCTACTGAACGTTGGTTATTGTTTTCCCCAGACCCAACCCAAACCACATTGGAATTCTTAGGATCCATGGTCACACAGCCAATAGAATAGGAACCTTGAGAATCAAAAATTGGTTCATAGGTAACCCCAGCATTAACTGTTTTCCAGACACCTCCAGCCGATGTGGCTACATAATACTCAAATGGATTGTCTGGGTTAACAGCAAAGTCCGAAATACGTCCTGAGGTCAGTGCTGGGCCGACATTACGCCATTTTAGTCCCGATATACTGATTTGTTCTAATGGTGATTTATCGTCACCTTTCTTTTTAGATTTTTTTTGTGCAATTGCTCCCTGTGAAAGTCCTAGGACCAAACTCAGGAAAATAATAAATGTTCTTTTCATGATGTTTAATGCAGATTAATCTTGCTTAATAGGTAATTTAATATGTGATGGATGTGCTTTTGAATGATGAATAGAATTGTTGGCAACAACCCCTTCTGATTCGTCATAGTTATCTCCACCAGTATTTAGATTACGAGCGAATCTTGGAAAATTACTGCTGGATATTTCGATTCTAATGCGATGGCCTTTTTTAAAATAATTACTGGTAGCCATTGGTGTAAGGTCTATTTTATAAACGTCGCCTTCTTTCATAAAAACTTCTTTATCATAACCTTCTCTAAATCGGGCTCTTTGAATGGTTTCATCTAAATTATAGGCGGTCCCGTCTGGATAAACATCAATAAGTTTGATGGTGAAATCTGTATCTTTTACATCTGAGGAGACATAAAGCGTACTTTCAATAAATCCTGTTACCTCGACACCTTCTTCCAAGATGTCGGTGGTGTAAACCAGAATGTCATTTCGAGTCTCCATAACACGTTGATCAAAAGATCCACCTTGTACAGCGTTACCAGTACAACATACATTACCTCCATAAGATTTTACAGGATTCATGGGATCGTACACATAAGAATCTGGATTGTCCTTACCTGGCATCTTTGTGCTTAAAGATCCATCCCCATACATGGTGTTAGCCTCCCCTCCACTGTTTAAATAATAAGTGACTAATTGGCTATCCTTAGGTGGCCATTGGTTGGCAGATTGCCATGTATTGCTCCCCATGGTATAATATTGAACACGGGGTGTTTTTTCTTTAAAATTGGTGTTTTCTCCTTTCAGCCACCAATCGAACCAGGCATAGATCTGCTCGTCATAGTTGAGCCGGGCATCACCAACATTACGCTCACCAACCATTGTGTTTTCAGTAGCTCTGGTGTAGCGACAATGTAATACTGGTGCTATCACCATATATTGATTGTCTCGAACTTCGGCATCCTCTGCATTATTTCTAACATGATTAAAAAGTGCCAAGTTTGGTGTTATCGATACATCATACCATGATGCAAACCAGAAGCTTGGTACTCCAAATCCCATATCATCATGGTACAAGCCACCAGCATACCAATCGGGATGATTGGGTTTACGACGTACCATTTTGTCAAATACCTCGCGCTTACCATTAATGTTTTGCAATATATCCTGGATTGGTAAATGGCTCAGGGCTTCGGACATGTCCACTCTAGGATTTTCTGGAGCTAAATCATAAAAGCGTGAAATCCTGATAAGATCTTCTTGGGTAGCACCAGCTGGAATCCGTGGCTTGAACTTATCATGTTCCACACCGTACAACCAGGAAAAGAAAAGCATTTGTTCTACACCACCTCGGTACCAATTGCCTTGCTCATATAGATCACCAACCCGTCCTACACCAGCCCCGTATGCTTGTGGCACCATTGCTGCATGTGAAGGGTGATCTAGAGCAGCTACTGCCATCTGCCATTCGGCTGTAGATGAGCATCCTATGGTTCCAATCTTCCCATTAGACCAAGGCTGATCTTTCATCCATGAAAAGGCATCATAACCATCTGTTAAAGGAACTCCCAAGATGTCCCATTTACCTTCAGAAAAATACCGACCACGTTCGTTCTGCACCACATAAGCATAGCCACGTTTAACAGCTTCATAAGCGCGTTGTGCCGTTCTGGTACGCTGCTCTCCATCACCCCAGGAATTAAAATTATATGGGGTTCTGGAAAAAATAATAGGAACTTTTTCATCAGTCTTTGGCCTATAAATATCTGTAGCTAATCGTATACCGTCACGCATCGGCATCATGACTTTTTGATCTATGATGGCAATTTCTTCAAGTTTTTCGAGGATATTGTTTTGAGCATGAGATTGATAAGAAAATAAAACAATTAAAACTGCAATAGATAGCCTGGTAATGGATGTCATAATGTTTTGGTTGGTTAAAGAGGTTACACAAGATAATCAAATTTTATCTGCTTTTGTGCGGTTTTCTGCTTTGCCAATTAAGCCTTATTTTCACATAAAAAATTTGAAATGCGATATCTTTTATTAGTGGCATTTATCGTACTAATTGCCTGTAATTCCGATAACAACAAAAATCCAGATATAGAACGTTGGGAGACTCATGCTAATCAAACTTCCATAATTAGGGATGGTTTTGGTGTTCCACATATCTATGGAAAAACAGACGCCGACGCGGTGTTTGGATTATTATATGCCCAATGTGAAGACGATTTTAATCGTGTTGAACAAAATTATATTTGGGCTACAGGAAGGTTAGCAGAAGTGGAAGGAGAAGAAGCGCTTTATAGTGATTTACGTGCCAAATTGTTTATGACAGAGGAAGAAGCAAAATCTAACTATGAAAATAGTCCTGAATGGTTAAAGGAACTATGTGATGCCTTTGCTGATGGTATTAATTATTACTTACATACCCACCCTGAAGTTGAGCCTCGACTTCTTACTAAATTTGAACCCTGGATGCCCATGTACTTTTCAGAGGGATCAATTGGTGGCGATATAGAGCGTGTGTCCACTCGTAGAATAAGAGACTTCTATGAAAATAGACCTTCTTTGTGGGAGATGCAAATACAACCAACGGCAGTGGAAGAAGCTGAACCGCAAGGATCAAATGGTATTGCCTTATCCGGCAGTATGACGGCTTCAGGAAATCCAATTTTACTCATTAACCCACACACTTCTTTTTTCTTCCGTGGCGAGGTTCATGTGGTAAGTGAGGAGGGCTTAAATGCTTACGGAGCAGTTACATGGGGCCAATTTTTTGTTTACCAAGGGTTTAATGAAAAAACTGGCTGGATGCATACCTCTACCTTTACCGATGTGATTGATGAGTTTAAAGAAACCATCGTAAAATCTGGTGATGATTTGTTCTACACTTATGGAGAAGAATTACGTCCAGTAGAAAAATCGGAAGTGATTCTGAAGTATAAAAGTGGTGACTCATTAAAAGAAAAAGCTTTTGACACCTATCATACCCACCATGGCCCTATTACCCATGCAGTTGATGGCCAATGGACCTCCACAGCACTCATGTGGGAACCGGTAAAAGCTTTGGAACAGTCCTACATACGCACTAAACAAAGTGGGTATAAAGGTTTCCGTGAGATGATGGATATAAAAACCAACTCCTCAAATAATACGGTGTATGCGGATGCAGAAGGTAATATCGCTTATTTCCATGGCAATTTTATTCCTGTTAGAAATGAACACTTTAACTATCGCTTACCGGTTGATGGAAGTAATCCTGATACTGATTGGAAAGGATTACATGATGTTGAAGAGGCCATCACCTTGCTTAATCCAGAAAATGGCTGGATTCAGAATTGTAACTCAACGCCTTATACGGCAGCCGCAGAAAACAGTCCTAAGCGTGGAGATTATCCAAAGTATATGTCTTTGGATCGCGAAAATTTTAGAGGTGTGCATGCCATCTCATTACTGTCTAATGGAAAGAAGGATTACAGTTTAGATGATGTTATAGCTATGGCTCACGACCCTTACTTACCAGCCTTTAAGGATTTGATTCCAGGACTGGTATTGGCTTACGATAATAATAGTGATGCATTTGAAGGTATTAAAGGGGCTATAGAATTATTGCGCAATTGGGATTTTAATACGAGTGCTGAGTCCAAAGCTATGACCCTTGCGCATTATTATGGAACAGCCGTAAATAGAAACAGC
This sequence comes from Winogradskyella aurantiaca, assembly GCF_003362725.1. Taxonomy (GTDB): domain Bacteria; phylum Bacteroidota; class Bacteroidia; order Flavobacteriales; family Flavobacteriaceae; genus Winogradskyella_A; species Winogradskyella_A aurantiaca. The sequence continues at coordinate 9,129 of NZ_QKTV01000003.1, read as the reverse complement.
TCGAGACCAAGAGGCATGGGAATGATGGATTATTTCAAATATTTTGGTACAGAAGCACCAGAAAAGGAACGACTTCAGGTTTTTACAGATGTTTTAGCACAGCTCACCCTGGATTTTGGTACTTGGGACTTAGTGTGGGGTGATGTTAATCGTTACCAACGATTGAATGGAGATATTTATCAGGAATTTGATGACTCTAAGCCAAGTATTCCCATTGGTTTTGCATCTGGTCGTTGGGGAGCTTTGGCTGCTTATGGTGTGAGCTACAGAGCTGATAATGCAAAGAAAATTTATGGTACGAGGGGTAATAGCTTTGTAGCTGTGGTTGAGTTTGGAGATAAACTAAAGGCTAAAAGTATGCTTGCTGGTGGACAGAGTGGTCATCCTGAATCTTCTCATTTTAATGACCAGTCACAGCGTTATGCCAATATGGAATTTAAGGATGTACTCTACTACAAGGATGATGTGGAAGCCAATGCTGTTAAGACCTACCACCCTGGTGAATTAAAATAAATATATCTTATGAAAAATAGTTTTGTCATATTAGTCTTAGCATTGGTCCTATTATCCTGTGGAAACAAGACAAAGAAGTCCTCAAACCAAATTGAGGATGGAATGGATGAATCTTCCATTTCAAATAATCTAAAAGAGGCATTAACGCTATATGCCTCATTTGATACGAGCATTGATGCTGATGTAGCTAATGGGGATGCCAAGCTATATACTGTTATGAATAGACGTGAAGCCGATTCAGCAATAGTGGGCTTACACAAAGATTCGGTTTCCCATTCTAAAAATCTTGGTAAGACTGATGGTGCCTTGTTATTCAGTGGTAAGACCAAAGGCAGTATTTATTATAAGAGTAGAGGAAACATTGCTTATGATAGCACTAATTGGAATGGTGCCATATCCTTTTGGTTGAAATTAAATCCAAACGAAGATTTACAGCCTGGCTACTGCGATCCTATTCAAATAACAGACGTCAGCTATAACGATGCCTCAATATGGGTTGACTTTACTAAAACATTACCTAGAGCCTTTAGATTGGGAGTGATAGAAGATAGAGATGCCTGGAACCCTGAGCCTGAAGGGCCAGATAATGAAAATCCAAAGTTCTTAGATTTGCTAGTTAGAATGGATGATCCACCCTTTAACAGAGACGAATGGACTCATGTTTTGGTCAACTACTCTGGGTTAAACAGTCCTGATGGAAAGGCAGAACTTTATGTTAACGGAGACTTTGTTGGTGTCCGTGAGAACATAAGTAATGCATTTACCTGGAATCTGGAAGAATCCAATATCTATTTAGGCTTAAGCTATATTGGTTTATTTGACGAGTTATCCATCTTTAATAGGAGTTTATCAAAGGAGGAAATAGAGGTATTATATAAAGGAAAATCGATACTCAAATAATAAAAAAGACCACTAAAACGTGGTCTTTTTTAATTGATTAGAAGTCTATTTATAGCACCTCGAGAAAATAATCCATCATTTCCTCTTTAAGATCGTAATGCAATTTAATGTAGGTACGCATATCATCTTTTAGGGTGTATTGCTCGGTTTGTAATCGTCCGTCAATAGATTCGTTGAAATCAACATTTCTAATGCTAATGGCTTTGTTTTTACATCGATGCATGAGTTTAGAAATAGCGTCCTTTTCTATCATAATTCTATTTTGAAACATCTCTAATTTCTTTAGAGCAATAGGGTCTTCAATTCTTGAAACAGCTTCTTCTAGTTTTTCCTGGAAGGTATCCATTTCATTAAAATGAAATCGTAATTCGCGCTTCCAGGTATCAATATTGAACTGAAGATCGCTTAAATACATAACTTTGCTTAGCATACCGGTCTATTTATGTTGTTATTAATTCTTGTTCTTTAATTAGTTCTTTTTGCACATGTGCAGGGACAGGACTATAACCTTCAGATTTTGTCGTATAAGTAGCTCTACCTTGTGTGAGGGATCGCAGTTGTGTTGAGAAGTCAGACATCTCAGCACTTGGTATGATACATCGTAATACCTGATAATGGTCTTCAGTCTCGATACCTTGAATAATGGAACGTCTACTCTGTAGTTCTGTCATAACTCCTCCTACCATTTCTTCAGGAGCTCTTAAGGTCAATAATTCTGTTGGCTCTAGAAGTTTAGGGTTGGCATTTATAAATGCTTCTTTAAAGGCGTGAGATCCTGCTATTTTAAAGGAAATATCATTGGAATCAACGGAGTGCATTTTCCCATCATAAACCATTACTCTAATATCACGAGCATAGGAATTAGTTAATGGTCCATTCTCCATGACTTCCAAAATACCCTTCATGATGGATGGCAAATAACGTTGATCGATGACACCGCCAACTATGCAATTGTAGAATACTAATTTTCCGTCCCAGGGTAAGTCCACAACTTCTTTTCCTCGAAGTGAGAAGCCTTCTGGCTCTGGAATTCCTTCGTACCAGGGTTCAATTTTTAAATGTACCTGACCAAATTGTCCAGCTCCCCCACTCTGTTTCTTGTGCCGGTAGTTAGCCGTTGCACTACGTTGAATGGTTTCTCTATAGGATATTTTTGGATTTTCAAAACGCGCTTTTACACCATAAATATTTTCCAAGATCCAATTGAGAGTTGCTAGATGCAATTCTCCTTGCGTTCCTACAATGGTTTGATGTGTCTCGTTGTTATAACTGAGATCAACTGTAAAATCCTGACTATGTATGCGTTTTAGGGCATCAGATAGTTTCTCTTCATCTGAATTGGATTCTGCAAATACGGCCTTTAAAACACGTGGCTGAGGGAATTTAATAGGTTTAATGGTACCTGCTTCGGCCTTAGTAGCCAGAGTATCATTGGTGTCGGTATATTTTAATTTAGTTGTGGCTCCAATATCGCCAACAGTTAACTTTTGAACTGGATGCTTTTCCTTACCGTCCATGATGTAGAGTTGGTTAAGGGTTTCACTCTCACCGGTTCTGGTATTGTAAAGTTTATCGTTGGTGTGCACTTCGCCAGACATCACCTTAAAGAAGGTAATCTGCCCGAGATTTGGTTGGTAGATGGTTTTGAAAATAAAGAGTGAGGTGTCATCTTCTAGATTAGGGGTTACCAATCCCCCCTCAATAGTTTGCTCAGGTTTTAAGTCAGCCGCAGCAGGTGCTACATTATCAATGAATCCCATTAAACGGCCAGTTCCCATATCATTTAAAGCAGATACGCAGAACACTGGAAATACGTCGTGGTTAAGCATCCCTTGCTTTAAGCCTTGACGTAATTCGTCTTCGTTAAGAGTACCTTTATCAAAAAAGAGTTCTAAGAGTTCTTCATCATTCTCGGCGGCCTTCTCCACGAGCTCGTTATGCAAGTAATTGGCACGATCTAACTGATCTTCTGGGATAGGTAGTTTTTCTGGCTTACCACCTTCGGGACCAAACTTATAGCACTTCATTTTCAGTACGTCTATGATGGCCTGAGCTCCATCTAAATTAATGGGGTATTGAATAAGTACCGCATTGTTACCTACTAGACTTTTTAAGTTTTCAACACTTTCATCAAACTTGGCCTTTTCACTATCAATCTTATTAATTACAAAAAGTGTTGGTTTGTGGTACTTGTCTACATAATTCCAAATAATCTCAGTACCAATATCGGCTCCATGTTTGGCATTGATAACCGTAACAATTGTATCTGCCACCCGAATGGAGGACATAATCTCTCCAATAAAATCATCCAATCCAGGCGTATCTATAATGTTGATTTTATAGTTACGCCACTCTGTATGCAAAGGGGTAGCAAAAACAGAAGCACCGCGTTGGTGCTCAAATTCGTGATAATCAGAAACCGTATTTTGCTGTTCTACAGTGCCGCGTCTGTTAATTAAGCCGGCTTCAAACAACATGGTCTCTGCAAGTGTTGTTTTACCGGCTCTGTGGGCACCAACAAAAGCCACATTTTTGATGTGCTTGTTGTCGAATTCTTTCATATGAACTTTGATTTAGTTAAAACTTCAGTGAAATGCGTACATTAAAAGTACGAACCAACAACGGCCAAAAACATGATAAAGATTAGGTTTCGCTTTAAGATACAAAAAAACCACGCTTATTAGGCGTGGTTTTTATTAAATATCTGTTTTTGAATTATTTAGTTGGATATTTTCATGAATTGTTTAGAAATTACACGACCATTTATTTCTAACATTAAGAAATACATACCGTCTGGTAAATCAGAAACATCTTCCTTAACAATATCACTCTCGCCATCAATGACATGAATCTCTCCTTTATGCCCAGTTCTACCATTGATTGATGTAATGTAATATGTTCCAGTGACCTTTTGTCCACTATTATCAATTTTAATTGATAAGTCTCTATGAGCTGGTACTGGATACAAACTAACACGACTTGCATCAATCATAAGATCTGAGTAAGCGCCATCATGTGGAGTTAATGGTGGGACATCATTGTTATCGTCTCCGTTACATGGCTCTCTCTCCTCTTGCATCTCACATCCGATGTAAACATCATCAATTAAGTTACCTACAGAAGTTGTGGTACCGGATTGTCCTCTCAACATAATAACGGTGCTATCACTATCTGGCTCAATGGCAATTTGAACAAACTCCCAGCCATCTTCCCAGGTTCTTACTATAGTCTCAACAACCGACAGGCCGTACGTGGTGTTTTCTGAATGATCTTCTGGATCGAAGTCAGACTCAGAGCCTACAAGAACATCCATGACATTTACTATGTTGTTTTGTCTACGTTTCTTATGGTAGAAGCTCAGATAAACTGTTGTATTAGGCTGCGTTGTTACTACCTGATACATGTTATCACCTTCTGCTCTACTCAATAATTCGAAGTGGAAATTACCACAGAACGAATCGTTACCATCAATACGACCAGTTTCCTGAACTTCAATTGAAGTAGTTGTAGACCATCCTAACCAAGAAGGTTCCTGATTAGCAGAATACTGATGCCAACCATTATTGAAGTCATTATTCTGAGGATCATCCTTAGCTATTTGTGCACCCTCAGCACCTGGGTTATCAAATGTTGCAACATCACACAATGGTTCTGGATCAGCTGAAGTACAGCCGGAAGCCAAGTCTCCATTTTTAAATGTTGTGAGATCACCGCTCACCGTATAAGGTGCAAGCGCTCCACCATTTCCGTCATAACGATATACTTTGTTGTGACCATAGTTGGTAGTTATGAACTCATTAGAAGCATTTAATGCCAGTCCATTTACTTTGCCTGCAATATCTCCTACATGAATTTCACTATCTGGTCCACCAGCAATGAAATACAATTTGTTTTGAGCCCTTGTAGCTAGGTACAGTCTATTATTTCTGAAAATTAGATCACCACCTTGTACAGGTACTTCAGAAGCAATGACTGAATAATCACCATCCAATTCTACTTCATAAATCTGGTCTTTTTGAGCAGAGCCTAAATAGATCTTATCTTCAAAGAAGGCCATACAATAGATAGAATTAATAGACGATCCGTCGGTTGCATTAAGCGTAATTACATCTTCTGTAGTACCACCATTAGGATTGATCTTATAGATTTTATTATCGTCTTCATCAACAGCATAGACATAACCATCTGTAGTATTCAGTGTTATATGTGCCTGATATGGTAATGAAGTAATGAAATCAAAGTCAGCAACTAAGGAGTTGTCATCCAGTGACACACCGTAAAGACGGGTATCTCCACCATTATGATCAGCATAGAAGGCTTTATAATCCTCACATGGATCTTGTGGATCTTCATCACGACCTACACAACCTGCAGCAAAATCACCATCCATTAATTGATCGAAATCGGCTACGACATTATAAGATCCTAATTCAGCACCGTTATTGTCAAGAACATAGACAACGTTAGCACCATCATTAGTCATTACAAAGTTTCCACCAAGTGATAATCCAAATCCGTTAACCTGAGCTGGAGTTCCCTGATTATTATTAATAACGCTTCCAGTTAGTGAGTCGAAATCTAATAAGTAGATTTTTCTGCCACTTCTACTAGCAGAGAACATTCTTCCATCCTTAACCGCTAGGTCACCACCATTAATATTCAAGTTGGTGAAATCGTAATGCGTAACTGCAGCAGTCAGTGGGTTAACTGAATAAATATCATTAGTTACACTAGAGCCCAGGTACACCATATCGTTAAAGAATGTATTCTGAACAATACCCCCAGGAACTCCATCCAATTCGATTCTGTTGAGTTCTTGCCATTTAAGGCTTACTGGGTTGTAGACGAACGAAATTAATTCGGATCCATCATTTCTAGCGGTATATAGAATATTCATGTCTTCATCAAATGAGATGTGTACTCTATAGTTTGCTCCGTATTGTGCCATGTCTATAAGTTCGGTGAACGTTGCATTTCCGTTCTCAAACTCAACACCATAAATGATACTTGAAGCATTGTTAGGTCCATTGTGTGCGTAGAACGACGCATAAGTCTCACAAATTGGATCTTCTTCAAATACTGGCTCACAAATAATCTCGTGAAGGTTAACATTAATATCGGCGTGAATAGCACCTGAATTAGAATAGGCTTCTTGTCCATCACTCCAAACTGTATAGTTTAACCAGCTAGCAGCCCCTAATCCACTGTTTTTAGCATTGGCACCATCACCAACCTGGAAGGCATAATCGTTATCCATTTTAGTGAAGGTGATGGCATCATATTCAAAATCTCCTTCCAATAAAGTCATTTCTCCTCTTCCAGGAACGAGTTCATAATAATCCCAGATTGGATCTTCAGGGAATCCAGTGTCGTCAAAACCATGAGCACTAAACGGATCTACTCCTGAAATATCTTCAATAGGTGCAAACTCGAAATACACGCTCCACACAGAACCTTCATAATCATCTTCACAATTGTTATTTTGGATTCCACTTAAGACCGCCGTTCCAGTAATTACGAAGTTTCCATTACTTAATAGCGTATAGGCGTATCCTTTATACATGTCATCATCAAAACTAAAGTTGGCTTTAGCACCTTGACATGGGAATCCGTTGACCCAAACACTGTGTTTGTAGTTTTCAGCCTCTCTCGTATGATCTTTAACTTGATATAAATCATCGGCAATACCACCATATAATACACATGGATCTTCTTCAGGTGGATTAGGGTTACACTGAGGTGTTCCTGGTGGGTAGGCCACCTTAAACTCTTGTGGCATAACTCCATCCTCCTCATTATTAAGAGAAGCATTTGGTCCCATAAAGCGTCCACCGTTTCCAGAGTTAAAGGAAACTTCAATATCAGCTGTAGGTCTTAGATCTTCAAATCCATCATCACCCATTACCCATACGTCGTCTTCTAATACCCAACCTGGCCAATCTATAACCACATCATTTTCATCTAAGACTATTCCTGGCCATGGGATCCAACCGGAAGCCATGCCATTCTCAAGTTCTATTTCGTCTGTATCCACTGTGGCCCCATCATTGTCTTTCCAGGTAATGGTAAAACTTGTTACGTCTGGTAGACCAATTAATTTAACATCATAGTCTAAATAGGCACCGTCTTCAAAACAGAAGCTACTAAAGTCTAGTTGTACATCTGTACACACTTCTGCCTCAACTTCCTCTTGGATTTCGCATTCATTCTCTGAAACAACCATAAGTAATACAGATTCACCAGATGGAATGCCCGAAACAATACCATTCTCGTTATCCACTTCACCGGCCGAACTTTCTACCTCTCCATTGGATTCAAACGTAATGCTATAGGTTAAAGCATCTTCTGAACATTCCTTAGAAATTATCTCAATTGTTGGGTCTGGGTAAACCGTTACCTGAATCATGGTTGGTAAACTTTCACAAGAGTTACCATCAATTTGAGTAACATAATAGGTCTCAACTGAAGCACTGTTTGTATCAATGCTTGGTGCTCCATCTAATTGATTGATACCGTTCTCGTCTGAATACCATTTTAGAGTTCCTGTAGCTGTAACAGATGATTCAATATCATCAGGAGTTTCACCTATACAATATGACAGTGGTGTTGTCTCAGGTGCATCTGGAAGTGCATAGATTTCAAGTTTAACAGGAATCTTAGCAGAAGTACAATTGGTTGTAGTATTTCTTGCTTGCGCAAAATAAGTAACCATACCAACATTACTTAATGACGGATCTTGTACTGGATTGTTCTGAGCATCGAACCAGTCAATGACTTCACCATTACCAGCTGTTGCCGAAGCAGTAAGAGTTTGACCAGAGTCACACTCTGCCTGATCAGAGGCCTGAGGAACTTCTACTACAGGACAACTACAATCTGGAGCTGTTATAATAGCTTCAGCTGTACATTGATCAGTACTAGTGGCTACAAGGGTAATGTTTTGACCAGCAGGGATTCCAGATACAGAACCATTAGCAACAACAATACCTTGGATATCTTCTTTTACAGTTACTGTTCCATTACTTGAGAATGCAACAGAATAAGTTAAAAGGTCTTCAGAGCAAACAGGTGTCTGTGGAGTAATCGTTGGAAGTGGATTAACTGTAATCTGAACAGTATCGGAGTTCTCACAACCATTACCATCTTCGTAAGTATAAGTAGCAGAACCAGAACCATTAGCTGGATTGAAGTTACCATTGGCATCAACATCACCAGACCAGGTACCACCAGCAGGACTTGCCTGAAGTTGGAATGAACTAGCATCTATACATACTGGATCAACATCAGTAATACTTACCTCTGGAAGTGGGTTAACTGTAATCTGAACAGTATCGGAGTTCTCACAACCATTACCATCTTTATAAGTATAAGTAGCAGAACCAGAACCATTAGCTGGATTGAAGTTACCATTGGCATCAACATCACCAGACCAGGTACCACCAGCAGGACTTGCCTGAAGTTGGAATGAACTAGCATCTATACATACTGGATCAACATCAGTAATACTTACCTCTGGAAGTGGGTTAACTGTAATCTGAACAGTATCGGAGTTCTCACAACCATTACCGTCTTTATAAGTATAAGTAGCGGAACCAGAACCATTAGCTGGATTGAAGTTACCATTGGCATCAACATCACCAGACCAGGTACCACCAGCAGGACTTGCCTGAAGTTGGAATGAACTAGCATCTATACATACTGGATCAACATCAGTAA
>NZ_QKTV01000019.1 GCF_003362725.1 Winogradskyella aurantiaca | reverse complement strand
TGGAAGTGCATTAACTATTACTCGAACTGCTGCAGGTTCACTCTCACAAGAGTTACCGTCAGTTTGAGTCACATAATACGTAGTATCACTAGCAGAAGCTGTACTGATTGAAGGTTTATTGATTTCCTGAGTTGCACCAGAATCACTATACCAAGTAAGTGAGCCCGAGGCAGTGACTACAGAAGCAATATCTGCTGGTGTATCACCAACACAATATTCTAAATCATCAGTACCAGGTGCATCTGGAAGTGCATTAACTATTACTCGAACTGCTGCAGGTTCACTCTCACAAGAGTTACCGTCAGTTTGAGTCACATAATACGTAGTATCACTAGCAGAAGCTGTACTGATTGAAGGTTTATTGATTTCCTGAGTTGCACCAGAATCACTATACCAAGTAAGTGAGCCCGAGGCAGTGACTACAGAAGCAATATCTGCTGGTGTATCACCAACACAATATTCTAAATCATCAGTACCAGGTGCATCTGGAAGTGCATTAACAGTAATAGTAATTGTAGAGATAGCACTCTCACAGTCATTATTATCATTATCCTGAGATACATAGAACTTAAACTCACCAGCAGTACTAGTATCTATACTTGGTGTTTGATCAGAAGCATTGGAACCTTGATCATCAGAATACCAAGTTAAATCACCACTGGCAGTAACTAAAGAAAGAATGTCTACTGGTGTATCACCAA
>NZ_QKTV01000002.1 GCF_003362725.1 Winogradskyella aurantiaca | reverse complement strand
AATGTAGATCCGATAGCCTTAACTAAACCGGCAACAGTTCAGTTAGATGCGAATGGTAATGGCAGTATAGTACCAGCAGATGTGGACAATGGATCGAATGATGCGTGTGGTATAGCGAGTTTAAGTGTGTCACCAGATACATTTGATTGTTCCAATGTAGGAGCCAACACGGTAACATTAACTGTAACGGATAACAATGGAAACGTATCGACGGAGACGGCAGTAGTAACGGTAGAGGACAATGTAGATCCGATAGCCTTAACTAAACCGGCAACAGTTCAGTTAGATGCGAATGGTAATGGCAGTATAGTACCAGCAGATGTGGACAATGGATCGAATGATGCGTGTGGTATAGCGAGTTTAAGTGTATCACCAAATACATTTGATTGTTCCAATGTAGGAGCCAACACGGTAACATTAACTGTAACGGATAACAATGGAAATGTATCGACGGAGACGGCAGAAGTAACGGTAGAGGACAATGTAGATCCGGTTGCTTTGGCTCAGAATGTAACGGTACAGTTGGATGCTACAGGAAATGGAAGTACAACAGCGGCAGCTGTAGATAATGGATCAAATGATGCATGTGGAATCCAGTCATTAGCATTAAGTCAGACAGCCTTTGATTGTTCCAATGTAGGAGCCAACACGGTAACATTAACGGTTACAGATAACAATGGAAATGTATCAACAGTAGATGCTACAATAACAGTAGAGGATAATATCTCACCAACAATTAGTTGTGTTGTGGACCAGACTCGAGGTACGGACATGGATGTGTGTGAATACACGGTAGTAGGAACGGAGTTTGATCCAGGCTTTGGTGATAACTGTACTACAGCGACCATTAGTAATGATTACAACAATTCTGCGAGTTTAGCGGGTGCGGTATTTAATGAAGGTGATACTGTAGTAACCTGGACAGTTGATGATGGCAATGGCCAGTCAGTAAGTTGTTCGTTTACAGTAATGGTAGTGGATGATCAGGACCCAGATATATTCTGTCCAGAGGTACAGGTATTTTTAGATTCTGCAGGAAATGGGTCATTGGATATTGAACAGATACGACCATTTATCAGTGATAATTGTACGGCTCAAGCAGATTTACAGATAGATCTTCTGACTAACAGTGATTTTGATTGTGATTTTGTTGGGGATAATTTACCGGAATTAATAGTATCACAAGCTATTAATGGTTCGGGTGGTGATGATTATGTAGAAATATTCAACGGGACAGGTGAAGTGGTAGACTTGTCAGTGTATAGTATAGAGACTGCCCTTGGATCCTATCCTATGAGTGGTACAATAGGAATAGGTGAAGCGAGAGTTTTTGGTTCAACCTTTGCACCAACCACATATATAGGACCTGGATTGGGATACTTCTTTGGGGCGGATATGAACTTTACATTTGAAAAGAATGGTGTGCCTATTGATAAGGTGGTATACTCTGGTGCGGTTAATTTGAGAAGGAGTTCAGCGATCGGATTGGGTAATAGTAGTTTTGATGCTTCTGAATGGGAGGAATTGGCTGGTGGTCCAGGTGATTATAGTAATCTACAATCGCACTCAGTAACGAGTCAAAGTACCGATGTGGATATTAGAATTACAGATGCAGAAGGTAATGAGACCGAATGTACAGTTAAGGTAACAGTGATAGATGATGAGGCACCAATAGCTAATGCTAAGTCCATCACAGTAGAACTGGATGAATTTGGTCAAGCGAGTATTGACGGTTCTGATATTGATGATGGATCAACAGATGCGTGTATCATAGAGTCTTTAGAGGTGATAGGCCAAAAAGAATTTGATTGTTCAGATATTGGGGGGCAAATCACAGTATCGTTACTTGTTACGGATAATAGTGGTAATGCTACAGAGAGTACAGCTGTTCAAATCACAGTTGTGGACAATGTAGAACCAGAAGCATTAACTCAGGATATTGTTATAGAGTTAGATGCCTCAGGAAATGCTTCAATAACACCAGAAGAAATAGATAATGGTTCAAACGATGCCTGTGGGGTTGCTAGTCTTTTCTTAAATCAAACAGCATTTGATTGTAGTCATGTAGGTGTTAATACGGTGACCCTAACAGTTACTGATGTTAATGGAAATACGAGTACCAAAGATGCTACAGTAACAGTAGAAGATAATATAGCACCAGTAGTACAAACTCAGAACATCACCATAGAAGTGGTTAATGGTACGGTTGTTATAACCCCACAAGATGTGGACAACGCTTCCAGTGATGCCTGTGCTTTTGACTTATCTCTGGATGAAGACACATTTGATTGTGGTGACTTGGGAGATAATACAGTCACCTTAACAGCTACAGATGTTAATGGCAATAGTTCAAGCGCTACTGCAACAGTAACAGTGATAGGTGAAGTACCAGAGGTGACTATAAGTCCGTCTGAGTTACCGGAACTATGTCAGGGGGCCTTTATTATCCTTACGGCTAATGTTGATAATAGTATTGATATGAGCCAGGGTGTGAGTTACTTGTGGGATACAGGTGAGACCACACAGAGTATTGAGGTGAATGAGAATCGTATCTACTACCTGACAGTAACATCAAATAACTCTGCATGTAGTGCTGATTTTGAGTATGAGGTTGTGGGTTATGATGCAGGAGATCTGTTGTCGGCTTATACCATATTAGCCACTAAGAAAGTAGAGCTAAAAGATTCAAATACAGTAGAGACTGGTGGGGTAGGTGTTACTGATGCCAATAAAGAAATTAAGGTTAAGAAAGGAAGCCGTATAGAAGAGTTTGCTCAGGCCTCAGAAGTGGAGGTTGACAATAGCAGTTTTGTTGGGCAGTCCATACTAGAACCGGCAGGTGCTGAGATACCAGAGTTCTTGTATAATAACTTGTCCAGTGGATCGAGTCCTGATGTGAAGGTAGAGAAAGATCAAACACAAACCTTAACTCAAATTGTTTACGATAAAGTAGAAGTTAAGGAAGGTGCTACGGCAATATTTACACAATCCAATGTGTATATAAGAGAGCTGAAGATCAAGAAAGAGGCAACAGTAGACTTTACACACTGTACCAATATATTTATTGATAAAAAGCTTAAGATCGATAAAGAATCTAAGTTTAACCCAAGTGGTTATCAGGTGGCAGTTTATGTGGATGATGATGTAGAGATCAAGGAAGGGGCTGAAGTTACCGCCAGGATCCATGCCAATGATAACAAGGTGAAGGTGAAGGGTAAAAAGGGTCGCAATCCAATTATTACAACAATAACTGGACTGGTGATTGCCAAGGAGGTTAAATCAGAGCGCAATGTGATCTGGAACTCGGATCCGTTCTGTGAGCCATGTGCAATTGATAGTAATGTAGACTATAGTAAGCCAGGTAGCAATAATGATGATGATGACGATGATGATGATGATGACGATGATGATGATAGAAGAGCGCTAGTAGTCAGTGCGTATCCAAACCCATCGGATGGTGACTTTAGCATCGATGTGGAGACAAGTTTGGACGAGGTGATAGAGATCCGCGTGTACGATATGTATGGTAAGCAAGTGTACTACTCAAGCTTCGAGCCAGGAGACACCTACGAGTTTGGAAAACTACTGGATGCAGGTGTGTACATTGTAAAAGTATCACAGGCAGGACAGGTGCGAACCATCAAGCTCACACGAATGTAGACAATGGATTAACCAACCATAAACACAACCCTCAGCATTAGCTGGGGGTTTTTTGTGCTCGGTATTCTTTCAAGTATGCGTTTAAAATGAATAACCGTAACCAATATCCAGGCTGTAGCTCCAGCGTTGTTCATTAATTCGGTATTCCAATGCTCCAGTGAGATCCAAACTATGAGGGCCTTGAAACCAAAATGTATACATAGCTAACAATCCAGTGGCCCAGTCTTTATCCAAATTTTCCCAATTCCAGGACCCGTTTCCTTTTTGGTTGCTAAGTACACCTTTAGCAAACCCTGCACCAATGCCAAGTCTCCTATTAACTAAATACCCTGAAGCCAATTGCAAAGAGAAGGTGTTATCAATCCGTGATGGTTCATTAAAAACTCGAGTGGTTTCCTGGTCAAATACCAGGGAACCATTGATGATCCATCGTTTGTTAATTAACCTCGTATAGTCTGAAGACACACCCCAAAACCAGGATTGACCATCAAAGGTACTTCCATAACTTCCAGCAACGGCCCAGGTATTCCTATAACCCTGCATGACATTCCCAAGAGATTGGGCCTTTAGCTTAAAGCTTACACAAACTAAGAGAAGAAGAATCCATTTAAATGTAATGCGTGTCATTGGTCCCATAAATACAACTACTGGAATTGTAAATTGAAGGCTATTGTTAAACTAAGCATTAAGCTTACATGACTATAGTTTCGTAAACTTATGATTCTTTTTTAAATTACCAGGAAATCTTCATCCATCTAATTCTTTTGAAGCGGTATTTTTTAGTCTCAGCAATTTTCTTAATTCCTTTCTTGATGCTGGCCCAATCCAATTGGCCTCCATCTTTTAATGATCGGCGTTTTAAAGAAAATTGGATTTTGGAAGATTGGACCTTAAAAGATTCGCTATCCCGAAATTTTTCGGACCGCTGGAAACTTATAGCATTAAGTAATAATCGAAACATTTGGATGAGTGTCGGAGGACAATTGCGTTTACGGTATCAAGGAACGTTCAATCAGGAATTTGTGGATAAGTACTATGGCGAATACACTTTAAGGGCTCGTTTACATGCAGATGTTCATTTTGGTCGCAATTTCAGAGTTTTTGCCGAGGGCATTTATTCCAATGCTGTCGATCAGGGAAATACACGTTTGGGAGTCAACACACCAGTTAAAGATGGGGCGATTCTTAATTTATTTGGCGAATATACCTTTAACATTAATAGCGAGTGGCAAACTGAGGTTTGGGTGGGTCGCCGTGAGTTACAGGCAGGTTATGAACGTTTTGTTTCACCTGGTAATTGGTTAAATACGAGACGATCCTGGGATGGCCTTGGTATTAACATTGGAAGAAACTCTAATCAGATATCAGCCTTTATAAGTAAACCGGTTATCGTCATCCCTGATGGTTTTACGCAACGCGATGCAGATGCCGTTTTTTGGGGAATTCGCTATCAGAATGATGAAGTGGTATACAACATGAGTTCTGGTTATGGTGTGCCAAGTTGGTCCAATTACCAAAAGATTCATTTTGAACCTTATCTCTTTGGACTCGATAGACAGCAGGTGGTATTCGAACAAGGCACTCAGGATGACAAGAGGTACACACTTGGAGTATTGTTTTCTGGGCCAATTAGAAATTCGCATTTGGATTATGAACTCGAAATGGCTTATCAGGATGGTTCCTTTGGATCTGCCGACATCAGTGCCTATTCCATTACCGTGGAGTTGGGTTACAATCCACGAGTATTTTGGCAACCTAGATTTTGGATAGGGTTTGATTACGCATCGGGGGATGATAATCCAAATGACAATAAATTAGGAACCTTTGATCCATTGTTTCCTCAGGCTACCGCATGGTTTGGGGAACACGGTACCATTGATAGGAAAAATTTAGTGTCATACTCTTTCAATATCGATTTAAGGCCCTTAGATATCATAACAACGCGTTTATCCTACTGGAATTTTTCCCGTGCTCAGGTTAATGATGCGGTTTATAATACGGCCAATGGAATCTTACGCTCACCAATGGGCAGTGCCGCTCGAGATCTGGGCAACTCCGTGCAGATTTCGAATATAATTAGGCCTAACTTTCAATGGGAGTTTAATGTGACCTATAATTTCTGGATACCGGGTAAATTCTTTGAAGAGACTCAGAATACGGCGGCTTTAACGCAGCAATACCTAATGTTAACAGCGCAGTATTCTTTTTAATAGAATGTGTTTAGAGTTGTCTTTGCAGCCCAATACTGAAAATAAGATTACTGACTAATGATTTTGCCATCTTCCATAGTGATAATTCGATCAGTCTTCATAGCAAAATCTTCATCATGAGTAACGACTAGTAATGAGAGATTTTCTATGTCACAAAGCTCTCTAAAAATATTAAATACATTATCGGAGATCTAATTACCGTGATTTCTCAACTAAAACTATTATGTTATTGCAAAGTATGATTCGTTTAAGCAGGTCAGTTAGACATAATCAAAGATGGGTAAGTAACTGAAAACTGAGACCTATTGAGTACTAATTAAAAATCTTTAGGCAATTATAATGTTCAAGTAAAACGTAGATAAACGAAAATACCTATAAATTATTTTTTGTAAGATTTTATTTATAATTTACCTAAGTGTTTTTCTACCTGTAGAAATGTTATAATTAGAAAGTTCAAATCTTAAATCTAAATTTACTATGAACCTGAGGCATGTCTTATTTCTGTTTACCTTCCTGTTTTTTTACTTGGCTCAAAGTCAAACTAATGAGCGATTTATACGCATTATTGGTAATGCTAAAAAGGAGCTAAGTGCAAACAAAGCTAAAGTTGTATTAACTATATCGGAGCAAAAGGCTAACCAATATGTAAGTGACTCTTTAGCTATGTCATTTAACGAGGCATATAGCAATGCTATATCGAAACTTTCCAAGATGGGTATTACAGAGTCAGACCTTAAACTATCAATACAAAATCGATATAATAACCGACAAATTAGCAAAAGATACTCTCTTACAATCGATTATGATAAACTTCAAAATCTATCTGAATTGCAAGATAATAGTATGAAAATGTTTGATATAGCTTATCTATTCGAATTAATAGATGAGAATTTAGAGACGGAACTAAGTCTCATGGCAATTGAAGATGCTAAAAGAAAGGCAAAAGCTATTTGTGATGAAATAGGAATGGAAGTTGGAGACATACTGAACATTGAAGTTAAGGAGGCAGGTTTCGGTACAGAGCTTATTGCAGATAAAAAAGATACCCTGATTAAATCTTATAAGGTTGCAATAACATTTAAACTTATTGATTAAATGAGATTATTCTTAATACTGATATCACTTATTATTTCAACCAGTATTAATAGTCAGAACAGAATAATAATAAGAATTCTGGGGCAGTCTAATTATGTAGAGTCAGCAGAAAGTAATTCTATGATGTTAAGGGTAAAGAATTCTGAAATTAATAAGATTCATATTTTATCAGATTCTTTATTTGCGTTGGGTTATAAATCAGTACCTGAAAAGGTTAATGATTACTCTAGTCACAATTTCAGCAAGTTCAGAATTAATGAAGCCTCCGTGGAAAATTTCGATAGAATTATGGTTTTATGTAATGAACTGCTAATACCGATTGTGTCAGTTTTCTATATGATGCCAGAGCATTCATTTGAGGATGAAGACATACAGGCAATTTTAGCTCTTCGCAATGCTAATTCACAAGCGAAAATAATAGCAAATCATTTAAACAAGAAGGTATTGAGAATTCTCAATATCGATGATGATACTACTTATGCAAATTCATTTTATGATAATATTGACCTTGATAGTGAAAGAGGGCAATTAATTCTTAAACTGTTAGAGGTGCTTTCTAGAAGAAATGAGGTTTATAGTAAGGATAGTAAAGAAGAATTTAGAAATGGTGCATACACTCTATGGGTAACTTATGAATTAAACTAGCTCATTTGATTGTTACCTAATTCAAATCAATTTCGAAAACGCTGAGCCAAATGTTAATACATCCTTTTTAAATATTTCGGCGATATTTTAATTTCTCAATTAGAAAAGTCCACTAATTTCTCCTGAATCACTTATGTCAATGCCCTCAGAGGCAGGATGCGCGGGTAATCCAGGCATGCGCATAATATCGCCAGTTATTGGAATTAAAAAGCCTGCTCCAGAAGCGATTTCTATCTCACGAACTGTAATAATGAAGTCTTTAGGTCGGCCTAACAATTTTGGATTATCGGATAGTGATTTTTGAGTTTTTGCAATACAAACTGGAAGCTTGTCAAGTCCAAGTTCCTTGATGCGTTTCAAGTGTAATTTAGCCTTACTATTATAATCCACATGCTCTGCTCCATAAATGCGTTTAGCAATGGTTTCAATCTTTTTTTCAACAGGCATGTTCCAACCGTATAAAGGGCTAAACGAATCGGTATTAGATTCTGCTACTTCAATGACATGTTCCGCCAGTTTAATGGCTCCAGCACCGCCCTTGGCCCATACATTGGCGACGGCTACCCTAATGTTCCTAACGCGAGCCAAATCCTTTATAAGTTCGATCTCTTCCTTTGTATCTGTTTTAAATTTATTGATCGCAATAATCGGCGTCACATTAAATTTCACAATATTTTCGAGATGTTTCTCAAGATTTGGTAATCCTTTACGAAGTGCATTAACATTGGGCTGTTCCAATTCTTTTAAGCTGGCGCCACCATGATATTTTAATGCTCTTATTGTGGTGGTTAGAACCACGGCTTTAGGAGATATTCCCGCGCTCTGACATTTAATATCAAAGAATTTTTCAGCTCCAAGATCAAAACCAAAACCTGCTTCGGTCACCGTGTAATCCGAATAACTCATTCCCATGAGGGTACCTATGACCGAGTTAGTCCCTTGTGCAATATTAGCAAACGGTCCGCCATGGATGATGGCTGGATTGCCCTCTAAGGTCTGTACCAGATTGGGTTTAATGGCATGTCTAAGTAAGGTTGCCATGGCACCAGCCACTTTTAGATCACGGGCATAAATGGGTTCCTTGCTAAAAGTGTAACCAATAAAGATATTGCCTAAGCGTTCTTTTAAATCGCTTAGATCGTTGGCAATACATAGGATGGCCATGATTTCAGATGCGGCCGTAATGTCAAACCCTGTTTCTCTAGGAATTCCAGATGTTGTACCTCCAAGACCAACAATGATGCGTCTAAGGGCACGATCGTTCATGTCAATAACACGTTTCCAGGTGATAGTTCGAGGATCTAAACCAAGCGAATTGGTTTTACTTTGAATATTGTTATCAATAACAGCAGCTAGTAAGTTATGAGCCTTTTCAATTGCTGAGAAATCACCTGTGAAATGCAGGTTAATATCTTCTAAAGGTAGCACTTGGGCATAGCCCCCACCAGTGGCACCTCCCTTAATTCCAAATACAGGACCAAGGGACGGTTCTCGCAATACAACGGTTGTTTTCTTTTTGAGTTGATTTAAGGCTTCAGATAGTCCTATTGAAATGGTTGTTTTGCCTTCGCCAGCAGGAGTGGGAGAAATAGCTGAGACCAAAATAAGGTTACTTTTTTTAACCTGACTTCTTTTAATTTTAGCAATTGGAATCTTGGCTTTGTATTTCCCGTACATGTCAATATCCTCTGGATCGATACCGAAGTTTTGGGCAATTTGACTAATAGGTTTTAATTGAGCCTTTTTGGCAATTTTAAGATCGGTCATGACAACTGTATTGCAATTTCATCAAATGTAGGACTTCAATTAATTCTTATGACTGATATTTGTCATGAGCAAAAATATACCAGGAATGAATGACAATTTTACAAACGAATACTTCGGCATAGGTATTCAGAATGGAAAGACACCTGAAAACCTTGGTGTACTTTGGCGCACAGCTCAAAATATGGGCGCATCTTTTATTTTCACTATTGGTAATCGATATGCTAAACAAGCCAGCGATACGCATAATGCGGTAAAGGCCATGCCTTATTTTCATTATGATACGTTTGAAAATTTTTATAATAATCTGCCAAAGGGAGCTCGATTGGTTGGTGTGGAACTCACTGAAGAAGCAGAATCCCTTGAGACCTTTCATCACCCAAGACGTTGTGTATATTTATTAGGTGCCGAGGACCACGGTTTATCTAAAAAGGCCATTGAAAAGAGCCATTTTCTGGTGAAGTTTACCTCACAACTTAGCTTAAATGTATCAGTGGCTGGAAGTATCGTGATGTATGATAGGGGAATAAATAAACCAAGGTCGTAAATTTGTCCCATGTCAAAGACTCATAAAGCCGGTTTTGTAAATATTATAGGAAATCCAAATGTTGGAAAGTCAACGTTAATGAATGCCTTTGTTGGTGAAAAATTATCAATAATAACTTCCAAAGCGCAAACCACCAGACATCGAATATTAGGGATTGTCAACGGTGAGGACTTTCAGATGATTATAAGTGATACCCCTGGTATTATTAAGCCCGCTTACGAGTTACAAGAGTCCATGATGGACTTTGTTAAGTCTGCTTTTGAAGATGCTGATGTACTAATCTATATGGTTGAGATTGGTGAAAAGGCTTTAAAGGACGAAGCCTTTTTTAATAAGATTACCAATTCAAAAATTCCTGTATTACTGTTGCTTAATAAGATTGATGGTTCTAATCAGGAACAGCTAGAAGAACAAGCCGAATTGTGGCAACAAAAAGTACCCAACGCTGAGTTTTATCCCCTATCAGCATTAAATGGATTTAATGTTAAAAATGTCTTTGAAAGAATAATAGAGTTACTTCCGGAATCTCCACCGTTTTATCCTAAAGATCAATTAACCGATAGACCTGAACGATTTTTTGTTAATGAAACTATTAGGGAGAAGATCTTAATGCATTATAAAAAAGAGATTCCATACTCAGTTGAAGTGGATACAGAAGAATTTTTTGAAGAAGAAAAGATTATAAGAATGCGTTCTGTAATTATGGTAGAGAGAGATACTCAAAAAGGCATCATTATTGGTCATAAAGGATCCGCTTTAAAGCGTGTTGGAGTGGAAGCGCGTAAAGACCTAGAAGCATTTTTCGGAAAACAGGTTCATTTAGAACTCTACGTGAAGGTTAATAAAAACTGGCGAAGTAATCAACATCAGTTGAAACGATTTGGTTATAACTCCAAATAGTCCTTAAATTGATTCAAGGGTGCGTTCCATGAAGTCGTTCAAATGGTGCATCTGTGGTTTTCCTTTTAATCTACCCATACGCCCGAAAAAATATAAGGTAAACCAAATAACCACTGTAAATAAGGTAAGGAAAACTTGAATCGCAAAATCCTTTTCAAGAGACCAGTTGGTATAGGCCCAGATACCAAAGACGAAAAACATAGTTGCTACAATAAAATGAAGAAACATAAACATGGTCCAGACAGTTGGATTTGGTCCAAATAGCCCATATATTTTGCTTGTTTCAGAAGTTTCATCATTAACTTCTAAATGTAATTGAGGAGACCAGTAATGCTGAATTCTTTTGGGTAACTTTATAAAGATATGATCATCTACCAAAGTCACGATAAATTCTTTTTGGTTTGATTTGGCCTCTTGAAATGCTTCGATAATCCGTTCCTTTTGAAATCCTAAAACACGCTGAAACCTAGGTCTAAGTGCGATAGTCTTCGGGATGTCTTTATGCGGAATATCTGCTTGCATTTTACTTAGTAATTATAAATTCGCAGCGTCTGTTAATAGAATATTCAACATCACTACAGTTATCACCACAATCCACAAGTGGCTGCGTTTCACCATACCCTTTTGCGGATATGCGTCCCAGACCAATTCCTTTTGATAGAATGTAGTTCATAGCCGCATCTGCACGTTTCTGTGACAATGCTAAATTATAAGATGGGGTTGCTCTTGAATCAGTATGAGCACCAAGTTCAATTTCCATCCGAGGATATTTATTTAAAAGCTCCACCAATACATCGAGAGTTCGCGCCGCATCGGGTTTAATCTCCCATCGATCTAGGTCAAAATAGATGTTCTCCAATTCTATATAAGTGTAGCCATCTTCTTTTTCAATAACAATGTCTTCTGCGTCATCATAGGATTCTATAACCAGTTCAATATCAAAGGTAATATCTCCACTATCATTGGTGTCAAAGGACTCAAAACTGGGAATGTACAAAGGCTTATAAGCTTCTAAATTATAAGAATTATTTGGTGTTGTTGGTAATTGGTAGCGACCGAATTCGTCAGACGTGACGGTAGCCAAAATACTTCCATCTTCATCATATAGGGTAACTTGAGTATCCGGTAAGATAGCCTGAGAATTTTTATCAACCACTAAACCTTGAATAACATATTCGCGTTCTTTTTCCTCCTTTTCAAATCTGTATAACTGGTCCACACCACTTCTATTGGAAGAAATAAATCCTTCGTCGGAAGTACGCCCTTTAGCATAGCCAAAATCATCTCTAGGGCTGTTTAAAGGTTCCCCTAAATTTAAAGGACTTAGATAAGTTCCCTTATCCAACTTACTCAGATAAATGTCAAGACCTCCAAATCCTATATGACCATTTGATGAAAAATAAAGGGTCTGTTCTTCATCTATATAAGGATATTGCTCGCGATGCTCGGTATTAATTTTAGGTCCTAGATTTATGGGTTCACCAAATGAACCGTCGGCAAGGATATCGACATAAAAAATATCAAAAGATCCCAAAGACTCTGGCATGTCACTGGCGAAATAAAGACGACTCTCATCCGCGTTAAGGACCGGATGTTGTACAGAGTAAAAATCACTAGAGAAGGGTAGCATTCCAACATCGTCCCAATCACCATCAACCCGGGAAGCTTTATACAGCTTTACAGTGGCTACGAGTTCTCCATTGATTCGGTGACGATCAGGATCTGTTCTTGAGAAATATATGGTTTGACCATTGTGGGAAATTGCTACTGATGACTCGTGAGTTTTGGTGTTAAGTGAATTGGAATAAGGTATTATACTGTCTAGCTCATTATCGTCTGTTAAGCGACCCTTATATAGATCTAAATAAGGTTGAGCATTCCATTTGTAGGTTTTGCCCCCTGAACTTGATGGGGAGGCAAAAATTAAGTCACCATTATAAACGTGGGCACCAAAAGAAACTGTTCTATTGAATGTCTTCAATACGTTTACATTATAATTAAAGGGTACCACAGTGTTTAATAAATCGCGTAGTTCTCCAGTATTAGTTGGGGCATCCAAATAGGTGGTGGCAATAACATCTGATTTATAGTATTGTTTTACACCTTTAAGTGCATCGGCATATCTAAAATAGAAATCATTTGGCAGGCTATCATCTTTATGCAAACTGTACAGCGTCTCATAAATTTTTGAAGCATTTTTAACATCTAAATTGTAATAATAACAATCGCCAAGATTTAAGAGTGATTCTTTAGTAGGAGGAAGGTCCTTGTAAATTTCTATAGCTTCAGCGTAGGCCTTTATTCTAAATAATGCATTGGCCTTTTCAATACTTTGACTTATTCCTAAAATTGGAATCAAACAAAGAAGTATTTTAACGAACACATGTTTCATTTGCTTACACATTAAAAGAATCTAGGGGATTTGTCATAACCGTTTCCAATTCTACTCAGATCAAAGAGCAATAAAATTTCATGAGTTCCTGAATTAAATCGACCTAAGTTAGTGGTAGTTTGTTCATAGACATAGCCAACCCGAATTGAAGGAAACAACTCAAAATTGACAAGGCCAGCGAAAGAATCATTAACGCGATAACCAATCCCTATCTCTACTTTTTCATATAACAAGGTGTTAGCGGTAACATCTACCGCTAAGGGTGCACCTGAAACTGCTTTCATCATAAAAGCTGGCTTCAATTTAACATTGTCTGAAAGATTAAAAACATAACCACCAGTTAAAAAATAATGAATCTCACGAGATCCTTGAGCAACAACACCGCTATCGCGTTCCAAATATTCAGTTTTAAGCAAATTTGGTGCTGAAAATCCTAAATAATAGTTATCCGAAAAATAATAGAGGCCAAACCCTACATTAGGAAATACTTCACTAATATTATTAGCAAAAGTGGGATCAGGTACAGGATCCGAGAAGACAAAACCATTAAAATTGGTGCTAAAGAAACTGGCGCCTGCCTTCAATCCTAGCGATAATTTAGAACGTTCTGAAACTGGAATCACATATGCAAAATCGGCAAAAACACTGGTGTTTTTCACGATACCACCAACTTCATCATGTATAATGGACAAGCCTCCTTCCATTCGTTTTCCTAAAGTCGAATGTCCAAAGAATGTTGCTGTCTGAGGTCCACCAATACTTGTATTCCATTGCGATCTGTAGAGAAGGCCAAAATTTATTGTGGTAGTATCGTCCGTTGCATAAGCAGGATTTATTACGCTCATATTATACATGTACTGCGTAAACTGTGGGTCTTGCTGTGCCTTCAAAATAGAAAGACTACTTAACAAGACAGTGAAACTTAGTAATATGTAATAATTGATCCTAGTCATTAACATCTTATCGGTTTAAATACACCCTTCCTTGTATTGGTTCATTTTCTCCGTCATTAATCTCTAAAACATAGAAGTAGACTCCTACTGGTAATATGCCTGAGCCAAATCCACCTTCATTTGAAGTGCCGTCCCAGTCATTAGAATTAGTATCCCCCTGATACACGATATTTCCATATCTGTTGTAAACAAATAATCTAAAAGAAGGATAGAATTCACGTAATCCTGGAATTTTAAACGTATCATTTATAGTATCCCCGTTAGGTGAGAAACCATCAGGAATAATGGAACTAATATCACAGACTTTAATCCTAACCAAAACAGAAGTTCTAGAGACGCTCTCGCAGCCATTTTCTGAAACAGTTGCTGCGTAATAAGTAACACCATCAATTAAATTGGTTTCAAAATCCAAAGGCTCGATGCTCGTTGGACTGTCATACCATATGACAATTGTCTCATTAAGGACCAGATCGTTGAGGTTTTCAACAATTGGATCATCTTCTCGACATAATTCAATTTCGTCAAAACTAAGTTCTGGTGCCAATACATCTTCAATATTGAAAATTCCAGAAATATCTCCAGATATCGCTCCTTGGCAGAAGTCATCTGTTGTACTGAAACCTGTTATGGTTATGGTATTATCTCCAGTATTTGGTAAGGATGATCCTGAAATCTCCAGAATGGATTGGCCGTTAGTGAAATTAAGATTTATAGTGTCTGAAAAACTATTCGCACCATTAATATTAAAAGATACATTGTAATTACCATCAGAGAGATTGTCGGCTTCCAATAACTCAACAAAAACAGGATCTCCTAAACAAACGACTGCTTCAACTTGCATATTTAATCCATCGATATCTGGGGTCTCAATTACAACGGTTGTTACTTCGGCCGTTTCTGATAATCCGCAAAGGTCTGGACCAACCGTATAGGTATAAACGCCAGGTGGATCTACAGCTGGGTCAAAAACGCCTGTGCCAGAAGCCAGTGCAGGAGACCAGATACCACCAGTATCAGGGGTGCCACCGAGCGAATTAAAGAGGTCTACAGGGCTGTCTGCAGAACAAATATCAAGGGTCCCATTTTCCCCGGCATTAGGGAGAGGGTTAAGCGTTACGGTTACCTCTGCACTGTCAGAAATCCCACAGCTATTAGGACCAACAGTATAGGTGTAAATTCCCGGGGCATCTAAAGCTGGGTCAAATACCCCAGTACCAGAAGCTAGCGCAGGAGACCAACTACCACCTAGTTCAGGAGATCCACCCAAAGAATTGAACAGGTCTACGGGGGCATCATTAACACAAATTTGAATACTTCCATTGTCTCCAGCGTTAGGAAGATCGACTAAGCTGACAGTAACTTCAGCAGAGGCGTCCGCGCATGGAGGAGTGCCAGAAACCGTATAGGTATAAATACCAGGTGCATCCAAAGCTGGATCAAATACGCCGGTACCGGAAGCCAGTGCCGGGGACCAGGTACCACCAGTTTCAGGTGTGCCACCTAAAGAGCTAAAGAGGTCATAAGTTATATCAGGGTCACAAACTTCTAAAGAACCATTTTCTCCAGCGTTTGCCTCAGAATTAGTTATAACAGTCACTGTAGCTGAATCGGTACAATTAGTACCAACAGTGTAGGTATAAACACCAGGTGCATCCACAGCTGGATCAAAAATGCCAGTTCCAGAAGCTAGTGCCGGGGACCAGGTACCACCAGCATCAGGTGTGCCACCGAGCGAATTAAAAAGGTCAACAGGAGCATCGGAAGAACAAACATCAAGAGCTCCATCTTCACCAGCATCAGCTTGACTAACTATAGTTACAGTGACATCGGCCGAATCGTCGGGACAAGGCGAAGTACCAGAAACCGTATAGGTATAAACGCCAGGTGGATCTACAGTTGGGTCAAAAATGCCTGTGCCAGAAGCCAGTGCAGGAGACCAGATACCACCAGTATCAGGGGTGCCACCGAGCGAATTAAAGAGGTCTACAGGGCTGTCTGCAGAACAAATATCAAGGGTCCCATTTTCCCCGGCATTAGGGAGAGGGTTAAGCGTTACGGTTACCTCTGCACTGTCAGAAATCCCACAGCTATTAGGACCAACAGTATAGGTGTAAATTCCCGGGGCATCTAAAGCTGGGTCAAATACCCCAGTACCAGAAGCTAGCGCAGGAGACCAACTACCACCTAGTTCAGGAGATCCACCCAAAGAATTGAACAGGTCTACGGGGGCATCATTAACACAAATTTGAATACTTCCATTGTCTCCAGCGTTAGGAAGATCGACTAAGCTGACAGTAACTTCAGCAGAGGCGTCCGCGCATGGAGGAGTGCCAGAAACCGTATAGGTATAAATACCAGGTGCATCCAAAGCTGGATCAAATACGCCGGTACCGGAAGCCAGTGCCGGGGACCAGGTACCACCAGTTTCAGGTGTGCCACCTAAAGAGCTAAAGAGGTCATAAGTTATATCAGGGTCACAAACTTCTAAAGAACCATTTTCTCCAGCGTTTGCCTCAGAATTAGTTATAACAGTCACTGTAGCTGAATCGGTACAATTAGTACCAACAGTGTAGGTATAAACACCAGGTGCATCCACAGCTGGATCAAAAATGCCAGTTCCAGAAGCTAGTGCCGGGGACCAGGTACCACCAGCATCAGGTGTGCCACCGAGCGAATTAAAAAGGTCAACAGGAGCATCGGAAGAACAAACATCAAGAGCTCCATCTTCACCAGCATCAGCTTGACTAACTATAGTTACAGTGACATCGGCCGAATCGTCGGGACAAGGCGAAGTACCAGAAACCGTATAGGTATAAACGCCAGGTGGATCTACAGTTGGGTCAAAAATGCCTGTGCCAGAAGCCAGTGCAGGAGACCAGATACCACCAGTATCTGGGGTGCCACCAAGTGAATTAAACAGATCTACAGGTGCATCACTAATACAAATATCTATACTCCCATCGATTCCGGCATTGGCTTCAGCAATGGTAGTAACAGTAACTTGAGAGGAATCATCAGGACAAGGCATAGTGCCAGATACTGTATAGGTATAAACTCCAGGGGTATCTACAGCTGGATCAAAAATGCCAGTTCCGGAAGCTAGTGCAGGGGACCAGGTACCACCAGCATCAGGTGTACCACCAAGCGAACTAAAAAGGTCAACAGGAGCATCGGAAGAACAAACATTGACAGCGCCATCTTCACCTGCATCAGCTTGGATAACTATAGTCACAGTGACATCGGCCGAATCATCAGGACAAGGAGAAGTGCCAGAAACCGTATAGGTATAAACACCAGGTGGATCTACAGCTGGATCAAAAATGCCAGTTCCGGAAGCTAGTGCAGGGGACCAGATTCCACCAGTATCAGGTGTGCCACCGAGGGAATTAAACAGATCTACAGGTGCATCACTAATACAAATATCTATACTTCCATCGATTCCGGCATTGGCTTCAGCAATGGTAGTAACGGTAACTTGAGCGGAATCGTTAGGACAAGGGGTAGTTCCAGTTACTGTATAGGTATAAACGCCAGGTGGATCTACAGCTGGGTCAATAACGCCTGTGCCAGAAGCCAGTGCAGGGGACCAGGTACCACCAGTATCTGGGGTGCCGCCAAGCGAATTAAAGAGGTCAACAGGGGCATCGGAAGAACAAATATCAAGAGCGCCATCTTCACCAGCATCAGCCTGGCTAACTATAGTTACAGTGACATCGGCTGAATCGTCGGGACAAGGCGAAGTACCAGAAACCGTATAGGTGTAAACACCGGGTGGATCTACAGCAGGGTCAAAAATGCCAGTTCCGGAAGCAAGTGCAGGGGACCAGATACCACCAGTATTAGGTGTGCCACCAAGCGAATTAAAAAGGTCAACAGGAGCATCGGAAGAACAAACATCAAGAGCGCCATCTTCACCAGCATCAGCCTGGCTAACAATAGTCACAATGACATCGGCTGAATCATCAGGACAAGGCGAAGTACCAGAAACCGTATAGGTATAAACACCAGGTGAATCGACAGCTGGGTCAAAAACGCCTGTGCCAGAAGCCAATGCAGGTGACCATACACCACCAGTATCAGGTGTCCCGCCCAGAGAATTAAACAAATCTATAGGAGCATCTGAAGAACAAATATCTAAAGTGCCGTCATCACCGGCACTGACTTCAGCGATAGTTGTCACAGTGACATCCGCTGAATCATCAGGACAGGGGGCAGTGCCCGTAACTGTATAGGTATAAACACCAGGGGCATCCACTGCTGGGTCAAAAATACCTGAGCCAGAGGCTAGCGCTGGAGACCAGATACCGCCAACATCAGGGGTGCCGCCCAGAGAATTAAACAGGTCTACAGGGGTGTCAGATGAACAAATGTCGAGTGTTCCATTATTGCCTGCATTTGCGGAATTAACAACTGTCACATTCACTTGGGCTGAATCGTCTGGACAAGGTGCCGTTCCGGCGACGGTATAGGTGTAAATACCTGCGGCATCTAAAGCTGGATCGAAAACTCCGGTGCCAGAGCTTAAAGCAGGGGACCAAGTACCACCTGTGTCCGGTGCATCCCCTAATGAATCAAAAAGATCAATGGGAGTGTCAAGACTGCATAAAAGAGCTGTGCCATTTGTTCCTGCATTGACCACATCAACAACACCAACAGTCACCTGAGCGCTATCGTCGGAACAAGGACCTGCGCCTGCTACCGTATAGGTATATACTCCAGGGGCATCTACAGCAGGATTAAAAACCCCAGTTCCAGAGGCCAAAGCTGGTGTCCAGGTACCACCAGCATCAGGTGAACCATTTAGAAAATTGAACAGATTTGTAGCTGTATCACTAATACAAAAATCTACAGAACCACTCAGGCCCGCATTAGGTGCCTGGGTAAATTGTACAATCACATTAGAACTATTTGGGCAAGGAAGTGAGGATCCTACGGTATAGGTGTATGTACCAGGAGGATCAACAGAAGGATCAAAAATATCAGATCCAGATGCCAAGGCAGGAGACCAAATACCACCTGGCTCCGGCGTTCCCTCCAAAGCATTAAAAAGATTGTAGGTATTTGTATCGTTGCTACATAATTCTAAAGAGCCATCTGAACCAGCATCCGGTTGAATAATTAGATTAACCTGAACTTCAGCGCTCTCATCTGGACAGGGAGAGGTGCCAGGAACAGTATATGTATAAGTGCCACCAGAATCCACCGCCGGATTAAAAACTCCTGTGCCAGAAGCCAAAGCTGGGGTCCATGATCCACCTGTATCTGGTGTTCCACCTAATGCGTTGAATAAGTCAAATGGACTATCTACGTCGCAAATTTCTATACTTCCATTAGTTCCAGGGTCTGGGCTCTCAACTACTAAGGCTAATACTGGAAATCGTCCTACACTTTCACATGGAGGATCGGATGAAGTAGCATAATAAATCTGGCCATCAACTAGTGGTGTAGTTGATGGGTAGGGTAGAGCAGAAAAAGGTGTGGGATACCAGTTGTTAGCACCTGTAGCAACTAGATCTGCCACCGTTGGGGTGTTCGTTGGACTTGAACAAAATTCTTGTATGGAGTCGCCAGTTGGCACAGGAACCACACCCACAGTGACCGATACTGCTAATCTTGAGGTTCTACATCCTGTATCGGGATTGGATTGATCGGCGTAATAGGTTGTGCCATCAACTAAGGGGGTGCTTAATGGTAAAACCCCTCCACCAAAAGGAGTACTATACCATTGGACATCATTTCCTACCGCGTTGAGATCCGCTAGAGTTACAGTCTGGGTATCGTCAATACAAAACCCTTGGAAATTCTGACCAAATGGGGGCCCCACGATGGTAACTGTAACTTGAGGTCGTGTTATACAACTGCCAACCAAATCATCTGCAAAATAATCTTCACCATTGGTCAACGGAAACCCACTTGGAAGTGGGGTTGTTGATGTAGCCGATTCGTACCAAACCACGCCACCACCATTGTCAGTGGCCTGCAGATCGCTTATTAATAATGACTCTACATCACAGAAAGATTGAATAGGATTTGAGACTGTTGGGCACTGCGCATTTAGAGACCAAGTCCCTAGAATAAAAAGTAAAAGTATAGCAATAAACGTATGTTGTTTATGGCTGTTAGATTTGGTCATCATTTAGTTTGGTCGCTTAACCTCACTCGTGGCTTTTAAAGGAACTTTAATAAATGAGTTAAAGCTTCAAATTATTGAGCTCGAGTATCTCAAAACTAACAAAATTTAACACATGAATTCTGATTGAAATACATATGTTTTTAACAATACATTCACAATGGCAGAATTACAACGGATTACTTCAGTTTTTCAAAACCAGAATCTGAGTGGTATTTAAACAGAAGTATGTTCTCATTAAATACAGAGTTGTTATTGCTGGACTCGTATTCTAACTGAAGGTAATTGAGATCTGAGTAGCTCTTAGTTAGAGTTGCTTCTGCCCCACTACGATTGAATATTCTCATTAAGGCATCTAATGAGGCATCATAGCCAATGCAGGCATAGCTTGATGGGTTGTTATTATATTCTGATTTGTACTGTTTCTGAAATCCGCTTTCCTGTGTGATTTTTTCAAGATCAATCATCGAAGGAAACATTAGGTTTAGGATCCTGAACCGTTTATCTGAAATTTGGTCATTATTGGGAATTAACGAAGCATTTAATACGGCGAGTTGTACATCATTTCTAGCGTATTGTCTTAAAAGTGAATTGGTAGCATTCAGAAAAACACTGGTCTTGTCACTGTTGATAATTACAAAATTCAATCGGCTCGCAACGAGTAAATCAGTCAAGTCAGATTCTTTGAAGCTGTCATTGGATTTTACTTTTACAAATCCCGCTTGAGGAGCTAAATTTTCAATTATAGCTTTGTCCCGACTGCGGCGAGAATCATTGATGACAATAATGTTCGCATTTTTGGCATCAGCAAAATCAAGTATGGCTTTGGCTTGCTTACTGAAGTTGGCAATTGGATTTAAATTTAAACGCTTTGATGATAGAGGTTGACTACTTAAATTTAATAGTGTTGCATCACTTTTAAGTTCAAGATTATTAGAAATGCCTTCCATTTCGCCAGAAAGAATAACTAGGTCTGCATCTGATATTGAACGATTCAATTCTTTTCTGGTTTTTGAACTCACGTCCACTATAGTCTCTTCAATACTGAACCCTTGGGATTTTAGATCATTGATGGCCAGATGACCACCTTCAAAATAAGCTTTAGCGCTATTGTTTTTAAAGTTAGATAGGTTGCTTAAAGATTGTGGAATTAACCAAACCACCTCTTTAGTTTGGCTTTTATCAATGTCGGCTAGTAGAGAAGGGGAATCTTCAATTGATGGCTCAAGAGTTGCAACTTCGGTTATAATTTCTGATTCTGAGTTTTCAATAGTGGTACCTTTTGGCATTTTTATGACGGTACCTTTGGTTACTCCATTCTTTAATTGTGGATTTAAAACAACAAACTCATCCATAGTCATACCAGCTCTTTTGGACAATCCATATAGAGTTTCTTTAGGTTTTATAGTATAGTCTTGATATGTGATATTGCCCTTTTCATCTTCAACTTCATCATCCTCAGAACCGGTTTCAGAACTAGCGATCGAGTTTTCGGTATTTAAAGAACCATTTTCTGGAATTCGAATCACCTGGCCAATTTGAAGATCGTTAATGTCTATACCTGGATTAGCATCAATTACTGGCTGTACCTTTAATCCGTAAGATTGTGAAATATTCCACATGGTCTCCCCCTTTTTAATGGTATGTGTGTTAGGACCGGGTGCTATTACCGGTTGTTGAGGTGCGGGGGTGGAATTTTCTGGGACATTTAATACATGTCCTTCTAAAAGGCCATTTGTAATTTGAGGATTTCTGGATTCTAATTCTTGAATAGTCAAGCCAAAACGCTTCGAAAGGCCATATTTTGTTTCACCCTTTTTTACAACGTATGAGGTTCCTGAAGTTGATTGTGTCGATCCGGAATTCGGTTTTGGAATGATAAGAATTTGTCCTGGCTTTATAACCGTTTCAGAACCTGGATTTGCTGAATATATATCCTGTATGCTAACACCATATTTTAAGGAAATCCTGTAAACATTTTCTCCTTTGGAGACTGTGTGATTAACAGATTGAGAATAGGAACTGACTCCAAGAAATAATAGGAAAATGAGGAAGATATTGGATTTAGACATTTTTATTAGTGACGATTGATGCTATAAAATTAGGAAAAAGCCGAGGTTAGTTGGTTTTAGAATACTTGTTTTATTAACAAGGCAATTAACAAGAACTATTCAAATTATCCTTGCACGGTTGAGCATATAAGGGTGCTTTATATCTGATATTTAGCTAGCTACCTTGGGTTTTTTTCTACCTTTGTAGCCAATTTTTTAGTATGGGAAATTTAGTAGCCATTGTAGGACGGCCAAATGTTGGAAAATCCACATTTTTTAATAGACTAATTCAAAGAAGAGAGGCTATTGTGGATGCTGTGAGTGGAGTGACCAGAGATCGTCATTATGGCAAGAGTGATTGGAACGGAAAAGAGTTTTCTTTAATTGATACTGGCGGATATGTTATTGGAAGTGACGATATATTTGAAGCCGAGATCGATAAACAGGTAGAATTAGCTATTGATGAGGCCGATGCCATTATCTTTATGGTAGATGTGGAGTCTGGTGTTACGGGAATGGATGAGGTAGTAGCCAAACTTTTGCGGAAAGTTGAGAAACCTGTTTTTCTAGCTGTAAACAAAGTAGATAATAATAAAAGAGCTGAGGATGCTGTTGAATTCTACAGTCTAGGGCTCGGTGAGTATTATAATATTGCCAGTATAAATGGCAGTGGTACTGGAGAGCTCCTAGATGCTTTGGTAAAAGTTCTGCCAGATGATGTGGAAGAAGAGGTTGATGAGTTACCTCGTTTTGCGGTAGTTGGTAGACCAAATGCTGGTAAATCATCCTTTATAAATGCACTCATTGGCGAAGACCGATATATTGTAACCGATATTGCTGGTACCACAAGGGATTCAATCGATACCAAGTACAATAGGTTTGGATTTGAATTTAATTTGGTTGATACCGCTGGAATTAGAAGAAAATCCAAGGTTAAGGAGGATCTTGAGTTTTATTCGGTTATGAGAAGTATTCGAGCCATCGAACATGCCGATGTATGTTTACTTTTATTAGATGCAACGCGTGGCTTCGATGGGCAAGTACAAAATATTTTCTGGCTTGCTGAGCGCAATAGAAAAGGAGTGGTTATTCTGGTTAACAAATGGGATTTGGTTGAAAAGAATAATAAAACTGCCAAAGAATTTGAGAATCATATACGGAAAGAGATAGCTCCATTTACCGATGTGCCAATTGTATTTATTTCGGTTTTAAACAAGCAAAGGATTTTTAAAGCTATAGAAACGGCAGTTGAGGTGTATAAAAATAGATCTAAGCGTATAAAAACACGTGTTCTAAATGATACCTTATTACCAATTATTGACAAGAACCCACCACCTGCTTACAAGGGAAAATACGTTAAGATTAAATTTATTACCCAATTGCCAACACCGCAACCCCAATTTGCATTTTTCTGTAATTTACCACAATACGTTAGAGATCCTTATAAACGCTTTCTGGAAAATAAACTCCGAGAACAGTTTGACTTTCATGGCATTCCCGTTACAGTTTATATGCGAAAAAAATAACGAGCATTGATGCGCCGTCCAAATCTTAGAATAGTATACCTTATTCATTTAGTTTCTGCCATTTCATTTGCCCAGGGTCCGCCTCCTCAAGGTAGTGAAGTCTTAGGTATTACAGTGACGCACAATCAATACTATTGTCCAGAAGCTCCAATACCAATTGTTGAATCGGTGGAAATTACCAACGGTAGTTCAACCAGTGGTACTTTGGACCAGGTTTTTATTCAAATTTCTGAAGGCTATCAAGGTGGCCAGGATCTTCTAACATTTGGCGGAACAGGATCTGGTATTACAAGTACATGGTCACCATCCGAAGGAATACTCACACTTTCTGGGACAGCAACATTTGATGCCTATGAAGTGGCCATAGAAAATGTAGCCTTTCAGACAGATCAATCGGTTTACACAGCAAATAGATCAATCTCAATAAATCTAGGTACCGCTAGTTATTTACCATCTACAGGCCATTACTATCAGTACGTTGCTGCCTCAGGTATAAGTTGGAATGAGGCACGTGATGCTGCCGCAGCGGAAACGTATTTTGGGCTTCAAGGATATCTGGTCACCTTAACTTCACAGGAAGAAGCGCAACTGGCTGGTGAGCAGAGTCCAGGAACAGGATGGATTGGTGGTTCGGATGAGGAAACTGAAGGAATTTGGAAATGGGTCACGGGCCCCGAAGCGGGAACTGTTTTTTGGGAAGGAGCCGTTAGTGGTGCTCCTCCGGCAGGTCAGTTTGCTTTCTGGAATTGTGGTGAACCTAACGATTTTGGCGGTAATGAGGACTATGCACATATTACCGACAATTCAGTTGCTGGATGTGGTAATAATATTGATCCGGATTTATTTGGGTCTTGGAATGATCTACCAATTGATTCAGGAGGAACTGATCCAAGCAATCCCTATTACCCCAGAGGCTATATTATTGAGTTTGGAGGTATGCCCGATGAACCTGAAATAAGCTTATCGGCTAGCTCGGTAATTAATATGCCTCAAGTTGAAATTGTAAATTTATCTGTTTGTGGACCTGGCACTCACGAACTTTCTGTTTCTGGAAATGCAGATGCGTATTACTGGTATGATTCTCCTGCTGCGGATAACTTGCTTCATATTGGTGAGACCTATACTGTGACGTTAAATACTAGTCAAACATTCTGGATTTCTCCGAGGTTTTTATCCTGTCCTGTTGGTGGAGTCTCTCCGCTGAGTGTTTCTATTAATGATATTCCAGATGCCATTAATCAATCTGTGACGCAATGCGATAGTGAAGGTGATTCTGATGGTATTTCACTATTCAATCTCTCTTTATATGATAATGATGTTGCCGGTGGGGATTTAACAAACCGGGAAGTTTGGCATTACGAAGATGCTCTGCTAACAGAACGCATAGACAGTCAGGTTTATACGAATCAATTTAATGGACAAATTGTTTTTGCCAGAGTCAGAAATACAATAACAGGCTGTGTTAACGTCAGTCAAATAGAGTTAAATGTCACAGCGGCGCAATCCAATAGTGCCTATCTAGAAGAATGTGATGATTTTCAAGAAGATGGTTTTACTACATTCGATTTATCTGAAGCTGATGATCAGGTAAATGTCAATCCTGGGTCGGGAGTTACAACGGCTTATTTCGAATCATATGAAGATGCCTTGACACAAAGTAATCAACTACCAACCATTTATAGCAATACCAAGCCTTATTACCAGATTATTTATGTTCGCTTGCAAGAGGGGAATAATTGTTTTGGAATTAATGAAGTTGAATTAGTAGTGAGGGGGCTTCCCAAGCTCAAGCCCGATGAGACTGTTTATTACTGTCTGAATTCTTTCCCTGATTCCATAGTTATTGATGGAGGATTGCTTGAAGGTATTCCTAATAATTACTATTACAACTGGTCTACAGGTGAAACAACTATAGCAATTGAAGTTAATGAACCAGGGACCTACAGTGTAGAAGTTTCTGAGGTTATGGGTTGTTCTAATTTTAGGACCATAACTGTTTTGCCTTCGGAGGTGGCCATGATTGAGGAAATAGAAGTTGATCCGGTTGGTGAATTAAATACGATATCAGTTGACGTTTCTGGATCTGGTGAATATATCTATTCTATAGACAGCGCTTTTGGGCCATTCCAATCATCCAACATATTCACCAATGTACCTCCAGGTGTAATCACTGTTTATGTAAAGGATATTAAAGGTGGATGCGGTGTCAGTTCAGAGGAGGTATCGGTTGTTGGGTATCCTAAATTTTTCACACCCAATGGTGATGGCAGAAATGATACCTGGGGTATTTCAGGCTTTAATAGTAATTTCCCCTTTGTAGGTGTGGTTTCAATCTTTAACAGACATGGAAAATTAATAACAACATTAACCACTACCAATTCCTTTTGGGATGGAACTTATAATGGATCACTTTTACCCGCTAACGACTATTGGTTTATTGCTGAGTTAGAAGAGGGAAGGGTGTTAACAGGCCACTTTGCTCTGAAACGTTAGTCTACCAGCCACCAGAAGCACCGCCACCACCAAAGCTGCCACCGCCAAAACCACCGCCAAAACCTCCGCCACTTCCAAAGCCTCCAGAGCCACTTGAGTAGCTGCCACGTCCCATATTGCTCAAGATGATAGCTTCAAGGAGACCGCCAGATCGTCTGCGTCGTCCACCTGAGCCTCCACCACCCTTAGATTTGGACAGGGCAATAATAATAATGATAAATAGAATTAGGATGAAAATAAACCCAATAGGAGAGCCTTCATTGGATGCTTTTCTAGTGCCTTTGTAGGTGCCTGATAACACCTCGAAAATGGCATCTGTGCCACGATCAAGGCCCCCATAATAGTCGTTTTTCTTAAAATAAGGGATGATATCACGATTGATGATGCGCTTGCTTAAGGCATCTGTCAAATAGGGCTCAATACCACGACCAGTATTAATTCCAATTTGACGGTCATCTCTCGCTAATAAAATTAAAATGCCATTATCTTCCTTTTCCTGGCCAATTCCCCATTGTTCTGCCCATTGGGCTCCTAAATAATTGATGTACTCACCCTCTGTTGATGCAATAATAGCGATAACAATTTGAGTTGAGGTAGAATCTGAATATCGTACCAACTTGTTCTCAAGTGCCTTTTTTTGACTTGGGTTCAGTAAATTATAATAATCATAAAGACTAGTCTGGTCTTTAGGGATAGGAGGTATTTCATACTGAGCGCTAACAGCAAAGCCATAACTCAATAGAAATAAAAATAATATGGTCTTCATCAGCCTCTTGAAATAGAATTGTCTAATTCGTCTGTATCTCCATGCTCCCAGGGAAAGAAGTTGGATAAAGCTTCCCCAGCCTCTTTTATGCCCTGGATAAGACCTTTGGCGTAGGCACCCATTTTAAAATGCTCCACAATATGATCTCTGGTACTGTTCCAAAAATCATCATCAACAAGGTCATTAATACCTTTATCTCCAAGAATAACAAATTGCCGCTTTTCAACAGCGACATAGATTAAGACGCCATTTTGCTGCTTGGTGTTGTCCATTTTTAAAGCATAGAATATCTCGAGAGCGTGTTCGTAGACATCTCCATCCCAGGTTTTTTCTAAATGAACTCGAATTTCACCAGAAGTTCTGTTTTCGGCATGTCTAATGGCCTCAATTACTTGAGATTCTTCATCGGCTGATAAAAAGTCTTCAAGTAGAGACATGCTTAGTCGAAATTAAAATCTACGTCAGGAGCTTTTTCACTGCCTGGGTCTGCTTTATATCTGGGCATTTCTTCAAATCCAAAAATTCCCGCAAGAAGGGTCCCTGGAAATTTGGTAGTGTGGATGTCATAGGTATTCACTGCTTCATTGTAACGATTTCGTTCTACGTTTATACGGTTCTCCGTACCCTCTAACTGACTTTGCAGTTCCAGGAAGTTTTGATTGGCCTTTAACTCAGGATAACGCTCAACTGAAACAAGTAATTTAGACAAGGCACCAGATAAGCCACTTTGTGCATTTTGAAATGCCGAAATCGATTCTGGTGTTAGGTTGTTAGCGTCAATATTCACTGAGGTGGCTTTGGATCGGGCTTCAATAACTTCTGTCAGGGTGCTGCGCTCAAAATCGGCAGCTCCTTGTACGGTCTTAACTAAATTACCTATGAGATCGTTGCGTCGTTGATAGGCGCTTTCTACATTGGACCATGCTGTTTTGGCATTTGCTTCATATTCGACTGCAGTATTGTTAAAGCCTACAGCCCAGCGATAAATTCCAAATATTACAATTACCGCAATAATTAATGGAAGCCACTTTTTCATAATACTTATTGATTAAAGATTTGATTTAATTTTTAAGAGTTCGGCCTTGACATTTTCCAGTTTTGAAATGATGTCATAGGTATTTAAAGATTGTTTTTTGTTTTCCTTTAAATGAATTTTAGCTCCTTCTAAGGTAAAGCCCCGTTCCTTAACCAGATGGTAAATAAACTTTAAGTTTTTGATATCTTCTGGAGTGAACTTTCGGTTGCCCTTGGCATTTTTTTTGGGTTTAAGAATGTCAAATTCTTTCTCCCAAAATCGTATGAGCGATGTATTGACATCAAATGCTTTGGCCACTTCCCCAATACCGTAATAACGTTTCTCTGGTAAATCTATTTGCATCTTAGTCTAGTGATTGGTTTTCTAAAGAGGCCTGTTGGAGCAATTCATTGAATTCTGCTGCGGATAGATTTCCATAGTAGAAATTAATGGGGTTTATTCGATTACCATCTTTAGATACTTCGTAATGCAAATGAGGAGCCTGGGAACGTCCGGTACTACCAACAAATCCTATAATGTCACCACGCTTTACTTTTTGGTTTTTTCGAACATTGTACTTGTACAAATGCGCATAGAGACTCACATAACCATAACCGTGATCTATTCTAATATGTTTGCCATACCCAGAGGATCTGTTATCTGCTCTGGTAACAACTCCATCACCGGTGGCATAGATAGGGGTTCCTCGTTTAGCCGTAAAGTCCATACCGTAATGGAATTTTCTAACTTTAGTAAATGGGTCGGTTCGGTAACCATAACCAGATGCCATACGCGTTAAATCTTTATTCCTTACAGGTTGAATAGCCGGTATTGCAGCCAAAAATTTCTCTTTATCTTCAGCTAGTTTAGCGATCTCATCTAAGGATTTAGACTGCACCACAATCGCTTTCTCCAAGATGTCTAATTTCTGATTACTCTCCGCTATCAATCTAGTATTGTCATAGCCCTGGTACTTCTTGTATCGATTGACACCACCAAAACCAGCGCGACGTTGCTCCTTAGGTATTGGATTGGCTTCAAAATAGAGTCTGTAAATCGAATTGTCTCGTTCTTCTACATTTTCAAGGGCAGATATGGCATCATCCATGCGCCTATTTAGAAGCTCATATTGCAGTTCCATATTCTCCAATTCCCGAGCTAATTCACGTTCTTTAGGGGATTGAATGTAATAACTAGCTATAACTACTATTATAAATCCAAATAATGCCGAAGCGACCACAAAACCGAGCGCATAAGTGAAGGTACGACGTTTCTTTTTCTCTATTTTTCTATAAGAAAGTGTATCTGGATCGTAGTAGTATTTTACCTTAGCCATAAATCAAATTATGCTATTTTTGCAGCTAAAATGAACCTGTATCTCAATGCAGAGCTGTGTTCAATGTGTACATACGCAAACAATAGACGAAGAACAAATTTAATAAAAATGCATTATCTCTTGTAATCTGTACTATTTTGAAAACTAGCCATCTGCTTGGTTTAAATAAAGTATAAGATTAAACAAATGATAATGTGCAAGATAAGCATATGAAATCCAGGGATATAAGATCTAAATTCTTAGAGTTTTTTAAATCCAAAGATCATTTAGTAGTGCCATCGGCCCCGATGGTTGTGAAAAACGATCCTACCCTAATGTTTGTTAATTCGGGTATGGCCCCTTTTAAAGAATATTTTTTGGGAAATGCCGAACCAAAGAAACCAAGAATTACAGATTCTCAAAAGTGTTTACGTGTCTCAGGTAAACATAACGATTTGGAAGAGGTCGGTTATGATACGTACCATCATACCTTGTTTGAAATGTTGGGCAATTGGAGTTTTGGAGATTATTTTAAAGAAGAGGCCATTGCCTGGGCCTGGGAGTTGCTTACTGAGATTTATAAAATTGACAAGGATAAGTTATATGTCACCATTTTTGAAGGAGATAAGGAAGATGGATTGTCTTTGGATCAAGAGGCCTTCAATATCTGGAAGAAATACATTTCTGAAGACCGTATTTTAA
Source organism: Winogradskyella aurantiaca (assembly GCF_003362725.1). Taxonomy (GTDB): domain Bacteria; phylum Bacteroidota; class Bacteroidia; order Flavobacteriales; family Flavobacteriaceae; genus Winogradskyella_A; species Winogradskyella_A aurantiaca. The sequence continues at coordinate 387,576 of NZ_QKTV01000002.1, read as the reverse complement.
AAGGGAACAAAAAAGATAATTTTTGGGAAATGGGTGAGCAAGGACCATGTGGGCCTTGTAGTGAGATTCATGTGGACATACGTACTGATGAAGAACGAGCTCAAGTTGATGGTAAGGATCTGGTGAATATGGACCATCCTCAGGTTGTTGAGATATGGAATTTGGTCTTTATGGAGTACAATAGAAAGGCCAATGGCAGTCTGGAATCCCTTCCTTATAAACATATTGATACTGGTATGGGCTTCGAGCGCTTGTGTATGGTGTTACAAGGTGTTCAGTCAAATTACGACACCGATGTGTTTACTCCTCTAATTCGTGAAATTGAAACTATTACAGATTCTACCTATGGTAAGGATGACAAGGTCGATGTTGCTATTCGTGTTATAGCCGATCACATCAGGGCAGTGGCCTTCTCAATTGCAGATGGACAATTGCCAGGGAATTCAGGGGCAGGTTATGTTATTAGACGTATTCTCAGACGTGCAATTAGATATGGATTTACCTTTTTAAATGAGAAAGAGCCTTTTATCTATAAGCTTTCAAGGACACTAAGTGACCAACTATATGAGGCTTTCCCTGAATTAAAAGCTCAGGAACGAATTATTCACAACGTTATAAAAGAGGAAGAACAATCGTTCTTAAAGACTTTAGATCAAGGTTTGATGATGATGGATCGAGTCTTGGATAAGACAACTGAAGGCGAACTTGTTTCAGGAAAGCGTGCTTTTGAGTTATATGATACCTATGGATTTCCTTTAGATTTAACCCAGTTAATAGCCAAGGAAAAGGGTTATGAAGTTGATACTGAAGGATTTGAATCAGAAATGCAAAAGCAAAAGGATCGTTCTCGAGCGGCAGCTGCTTCAGAAACTTCGGATTGGGTAATTCTTGAAGACGACGACATAGAAGAGTTTATTGGTTATGATGTTTTAACTGCTGATGTACGAATTACCAGATATCGTAAGGTGATTCAGCAAAAAGAGGAGCGTTATCATTTAGTCTTTAATTTAACCCCATTTTATCCTGAAGGTGGTGGTCAGGTTGGTGATGGTGGTGCTTTGGAGGCGCCAAATGGAGATGTTATCTATATATGGACCACCAAGAAAGAGAATAATGTGATTATTCATGAAACGAAGGCTCTTCCTAAGGACCTTACACAAACGTTCAAGGCAATTGTTGGTGAGGAAAGCAGACACCTTTCCGCTTGTAATCACACTGCTACACACCTTCTTCATCAGGCTTTAAGGACCATATTAGGGACACATGTAGAGCAGAAAGGATCACTAGTTCAACCTAAATCTTTGCGCTTTGATTTTTCGCATTTTAAGAAAGTAAGTCCTGAAGAGCTCCAGGAAATTGAAGACTTTGTCAATGCCCGGATTAGAGACAGACTTCCTCTGGAGGAACAGCGCCAAATTCCTTTACAAACGGCTTTGGATCAAGGAGCTTTAGCCCTATTTGGTGAAAAGTATGGAGATGTAGTACGAGCTATTCGTTTTGGAAAATCCATGGAGTTATGCGGTGGGACCCATGTTTCGAATACCAGGGATATTTGGTATTTTAAAATTAAATCAGAAAGTGCTATTGCGGCAGGAATTAGAAGGATTGAGGCCATTACCAACAGAGCAGTTGGCAGGTATTTTGAAGAGGTGGAGCAAAACTATATAGCTGTTAAAGAGGTTCTCAAATCCAACAATGAACCGGCCAAAGCCATTTCTCAATTACAGAATGAGAATGCACAACTTAAGAAAGAACTTGAAGGTTTAAAAAGGGATAAGGTTAAGAGCCTTAAAACCGATTTATTGGCGAAGACTCAAGATATTAATGGTGTTAACTTTTTAGCTACTAGGCTGGATCTTGATGCTGCGGCTTCTAAGAACCTTGCATTTGATATGGGGGCTCTTAAGGATAACTTGTTTCTACTATTCGGTTCTGATCATGGTGGTAAGGCCATTTTAACCTGCTACATTTCAAAAGAATTAGCTACAGATCGCGAATTAAATGCCGGACAGATTGTTAGAGAATTAGGTAAGCATATTCAAGGAGGTGGAGGCGGTCAGCCATTTTTTGCAACTGCGGGTGGTAAAAACCCTGCTGGATTAGATGAGGCATTAAAGGCCGTGAGATCATTTATAGAGTAAGATAATGGAATTTAGGACTCAGGTGCCAATTAAAAGAATGCGGCATAATCAGATTGATTATAATTCAAGGCTTCTCTTAATGGGTTCCTGCTTCGCGGATTCAATTGGTTCAAAGCTTAGAGACTATCAGTTTCAAGCATTAAAAAATCCTTTTGGGGTTTTATTTCACCCTTTAGCTATTGAAAAATGCCTTACTCGAGCAATCAACAAAACTCATTATCAAGTTTCTGACTTAAAGTATCATAACTCGTTATACCTGTCCTTAGAAGCGCATTCACAGTTTAATTGTACAGATTCTGAGCAAGTACTTTTAGAATTGAATAAGGCCTTAGACATTACCAGAGACCAACTAATCGATTGTTCTCATTTGATTGTTACCCTCGGTACTTCTTGGGTATATCGTTTTATAGAAACCGATATGATTGTGGCCAATTGTCACAAAATACCGCAGAAAAAATTTCTAAAAGAGTTGTTGTCTGTAGAAGAGATACAGAATTCTTTACAAAGTATTATGGCGCTGGTCAAGGATGTTAATCCAACTTGTAAGTTTATATTCACCACATCACCAATTAGGCATATTAAAGATGGTTACAGTGAAAACAGTCGAAGTAAAGCGCACCTTATAGCTGCCACTCACAGTGTTATTAATCAATTTAAAGATGCTTTTTACTTCCCAGCCTATGAATTGATGATGGATGAATTACGTGATTATCGTTTTTATCAACGCGACATGGTTCATCCTAGTGAACAAGCTATTGATTACATTTGGGATAAATTCAGAGAATGCTGGTTAAGTGATGAGGCTCAGAAACTTTATAAGGAAGTACAAGACCTTTTAAAAGGAATGAGTCATCGACCTTTTAATCCAGAATCAACCCAGCATCAGGCCTTTTTACAGCAGTTAAAAGAAAAAGGGGAAGTGCTGCTTCAAAAAATACCACATCTAAAGATATAAGTATTTCGTATTCAATTATTTATTCCGATATACGCATTTCGTCGTATTGATTAAGATTCATTATTACGACAATTTTGTCTCACTATTAATCATAATTCAATACACAATGAAAGCGATCAAACAACTATTGCTATGCCTAACCCTAATTTCAACATTAAGTTTAACCAGCTGTTCTAGTGATGACGATGGCGGTGAAAATGGAAATGCCGCCTCTGGAACATTAACTGCAAAAATCGATGGAGTTTCATTCACTTCATTACAGATCACCTCTTTTGCCAATAAGGTAGATGTTAATGGTCAGTTTACTTTAACATTACAAGGAAATTCGGCCGATCAAGCCATTAGTATGACCATTGTGGGTTACACAGGCGAAGGCACCTATGAAATTTCGGATAATAATGTTTTTATTACAGCTGTGTATACGGAACCAAATATTACCAATCCACTTAATTCTCCGACATGGGCAGCACCATATGCCAATTCAGGAGTTATAGGAGAAATTAATATTTCTGAAGAATCTGATTCTGGGGTAAAAGGAACATTCAATTTTACAGGACAAAATTCTAATGATAATACCACTAAAGTCATTAGTGAAGGATCATTTGATTTGGACTTTCTCTAGAACCGTTAATCTCAGTAATCTTATTCATAGCGCTCTCATTTTATCGTTTATAAATAACAATGTAACGATGAAAATTCAAAAGATTGCAAACTTATACTATATTAAAACTGCTATTAATCGATACTTTTAAAGTAGAGCATCAGTTCTAAAAATGCCAATTTGCGTTTTAGAGCTGATGCTTTTTTATTTCCTTCCTCCTAATAGAATTTCAAATGATAAAGTTGACGGCCGTCTTAAATAAATCAACGATTAACTTAAATAAAAACTTTGAATCAGAATTAGAGCTTATTCAATCGTGTCAGTTACCAATTGTCATTGGAATAGTCCTGGTCGCTCTGTTCATATTTTTGTTAATCATTACTCAAAACAATTATTTTAAACAACAGTCTAGAATTAAAGCTGTCAAATGGAAGGAGCATTTTTCTAAGCAATATGAAGATCAACGTAAGTTAATTGAAGACTATCAACTAATTCAAGAGTCTAGTAATAGGCTTAGAGATAGACTAATTGGAATAGAGAAAGAATTACAAGTACAACAGCGAATGTTAGAATCAGTAAACGACGGACTAGGAGCAAAGCTTAATCAGATTCTAAATTTTGTATCGGCATCAATTGCATATTCGAGGTTTCTGGTTCGTGCAAATGCCTAAAATAGTTCTAACAGTGTCCGGAAATTCCATCAGGCACTTTAAAGGTTTGTTGATGAAAAGCTTTTATTGCGTATTTAAACAGATAAATTATTGGTAATCATCTATTTGAACTATATTCATCAGCATTTTATTTCCAACTGTATCAATCATGATGAAATATTTATTGTCAATAGGCTTGATCTTTTTAAGTCTGAGCCTCTCTTTTAGTCAGAATTTTTCAGATAGGGTAGATAGTCTTAAATCTATTAGTAAAAAACAATTAGGTGATTCATTGATTAGTACATTGGGTGAGATTTCTTGGGAGTTTCGAAATTCAAATCTTGATAGCTCCTTTCATTATTCAGAGATAGCTATTAAAAAAGCAAAAGAAATCAAAAGTTTAAAAGGGGAAGCATCGGCTTATAATAGTTTAGCCAATGTCTTTGAAGCCGCAACTTCTTTGGATAGTGCTGTCTTTTATCATCAGAAAAGTTTGGCTATCAGTAGACGCATAAACGATAGTCTACAAATGGCAAATTCCTTAAATAATTTAGGGATAATATTCGATTTGAAGGGAGCTTATAAAGAAGCACTTGAAAACTATTTTGAAGCATTAAGGATCTTTGAATCTTATGAATCTCCCTTTTATAAGATTCCTATGATTTATGTTAACATAGGAATCGTCTATAAAAAACAAAAAGTCTATGACAAAGTTCTGGACTATTATAAGAGAGCCTTAGCTATTTATCAAGAAAATAATTATGTAATAGGTGAAGTAATAACTACAGGAAATATTGGGTCGCTTCTTTTAAATATGGAGCGGTATAATGAGAGTATGGTCTTCTCCAAGCGTGCAGAATTATTATACGACAGTCTTGGTTATTCGCGGTATGTGCCTTATATGAGAAATAATATTGCTGTTGCTAAAGACAGTCTCGGTTATCATGAGGAAGCAAAAGCAGATTTCCAAAGCAGTATTAAACAATTTAAGGTCGACAATAATTTATATGAATTGGTCAATTCTAAAATTGGGTACGGTAAAAATTTAATGAGCATTGAAAATTTTAGGGAGGCCGATAGACAATTGTCAGAGGCTCTTAAAATAGCTATCGAAAATGATTTTAAAGAATGGGAATATAGATCCTATAAATATTTGTCAGAATCAAAAGCCTCTTTGAATGACTATAAATCAGCATGGAATTATCACAAATTATACACCATACGAAAGGACAGTGTTTTTGAGTCTGATAAGACAAAAATGGTATTTGAGTTGGAAACAAAATACGATACCGAAAAAAAGGAAAAGGAAATCTTGTCGCAACGTGCAAGTCTAGCAGAAAACGAGTTAAGTCTCAGTAAAAAGAACAATTATATTTTATTACTAGTAGGGTTGGCCGTGGTTCTAGTTCTTTTAGGCTATTTGTTTTACAGTAATCAAAGGGCCAAAAACAGACAGTTGATAAAGGACGGTGAATTGCGAGAGGCTTTGGCTGAGATTGAAACTCAAAATCAATTGCAAGAACAACGACTTAGAATAAGTCGTGATTTACATGATAATATTGGGTCCCAACTCACTTTTGTAATATCAAGCTTAGATAATCTGAAATTTGGTAAAAAACTTCCAGATAACATAGCTGGAAAATTGTCTCAAATTGGTGAGTTTACAGCGGCCACTATTCATGAATTGAGAGATACAATTTGGGCTATGAATAAATCTGATGTTACTCTTGAAGATCTTTTGGCCCGTTTTAGCAATTACATTGAGAAGGCCAATTTAGCTGCAACCACCACTGCATTTGCTTTAAATTTGGATAACTCGGTTGATATGGAACTTAGTTTTTCCTCATTAAAAGGGATTAATATTTATAGGATAGTGCAGGAGGCTTTTAATAATGCAATAAAATATTCCAAATCTGACCGTATTGAACTTTCAGTGTCGCAATATGACCATAATTTGACATTTGAAATTAAAGATTTTGGGATTGGTTTTGATACCGAAATAGATTCGCTGGGAAATGGATTAAATAATATTCGTAAGAGAGCGAAGGAAATTGATGCCAAACTTGACATTAATTCTGTTATTGATGAAGGTACCATTATTGTACTTCAGATCTCAGAAAATACGTAATAATGCGTATAGGAATGCAATAAGAAATTAAGAACTTTAGAAATAAAAAAGATGCCTATAAAAGTTGCTATAGTAGACGACAATAGTTTTTTAATTAATGCTGTAGCTGACAAGTTATCCTTCTTTGACGATATTAATCTAAAAATGACTTGCTTAAATGGGTCTAAACTTTTGGAAAAGCTTAGTGAAAATTCTAATCTAGACTTGATTTTAATGGATATTGAAATGCCTGTTCTAAATGGAATTGAAACCACAGAAATTGTCAAGCAAAAATATCCTCATATTAAAATTATAATGCTCACCGTATTTGATAACGATGAGCATATTTTTAATGCTATTAAAGCGGGGGCTGATGGGTATTTATTAAAGGATATTAACCCACAGCAATTGTACACTGGGATAAGAGATACTCTAAATGGTGGGGCAGCAATGAATCCTTCAATTGCTCTTAAAACTTTAAAACTACTAAGAAACCCCTCATGTATTGAAAATAAAACCGAACATGAAACAATTAAACTCACAGATCGTGAAGTTCAGGTATTAGAACAACTAAGTAAAGGGCTTAGCTATAGTGCTATTGCAGATAACCTTATTCTTTCAGTTGGCACCATACGAAAGCACATAGAAAATATATATCGAAAACTACAAGTTCATAATAAGCTTGAAGCTGTACAAAAAGCTAAACGCAATAATATTATCTAATCGGCCGCTTTAGCCGTTCCTTTACCATTTCAAAATTCTTTTTGGTGGTGCGCTCCCAACGGTAAATAGTGTATTTTCTTTTTACTTTTTCAGCTTCCCTTTTTTCCTTATCACTATAATACTTAAACCAATTTAGTCGTCTACTTGTAATGGATTTAATAAGTTCATTATTATGATCCATAGCTTCAAGTGCATTTAAAGCTGCAATAGAAACTTTATGTATGGGATCGTTTATGGCATTTAATAACAGAGGTGTCGAGGCTTTGTCTCCCGCAGTTTTTAGTCCGTTGGCTGCATATTCCCTTGTTTTATAATTCCCATTCTGCAGCGCGTATTCAAGCTTATCCACCTCACCGTGATTTGCCCAAAATTCCATGTATCGCTTTGACGGTTGGAGCAGTTTAAGCCGAAATAATATGAAAATAATTCTGTGATACATTAAAGTAGAATATACTTATATGTAGTCATTTTCTTTAAAAAGTTACAATATATGGATTGGATTGCGAACTTCTAATTTCATCCTATTTTGACGCTTTTCGGAACTAAAATCGAAAAATTGCCATTATTTCTTATAACATCTCGTACTATTGAAGAAGAAATGAAAGATGTTTTTGCAGCTGTAAGTAAGAAAACGGTTTCAATTTTTGACAACTTTCTATTGGTGTGAGCTATGGCTTTCTCAAACTCAAAATCCGCCGGGTTGCGTAATCCTCGAAGTATAAATTCAGCATCTATTTCCTTACAAAAATCTACTGTTAGCCCCTTATAAGTAACTACCTTTACTCTAGGTTCGTCCTTAAAAGCGTCTTTTATGAATTGTTGTCGTTCCTCTAAGGAAAACATGTATTTCTTTTCGGCATTAATTCCAATAGCTACTACGACCTCGTCAAAAAGTTTAACTCCTCTTTGTATGATATCAAAATGACCAAGTGTAATGGGATCAAATGATCCTGGGAATAAGGCACGCCTCATAAACTAAGTAATATGTTTAGATTCAAAGATACTTATTATTTCTGCAAAGCCTCTTCAATGGCATTTCCAAAAAGGTCTTTTAGATTGATACCTGCTTCAGCAGCTTGCTGAGGTAAAATACTTTCTGCAGTTAGTCCAGGAACTGTGTTAACTTCTAGCAAATATGGATGCCCGTCTTTAAAAATAAATTCTGATCTAGAAAATCCTGATAATCCTAGTACCATATAGATTTGTCGGGCAATGGTGCTTACTTTTTCCTGCCACTCTCTAGAAATTCTTGCAGGAGTAATCTCTTGAGACTCCCCCTGATATTTCGCTTTATAGTCAAAGAAGTCATTCTCTGAAACTATTTCAGTAATGGGTAAGACCATGATTTCTCCTTTGTAGGTGATGACCCCAACCGATACTTCGGTGCCATCTAAAAAGGATTCAATAATTACTTCGTGATCTTCTTTGAAGGCCGATTGTATGGCCTCTTCCAAATCTTCACTCTTATAAACTTTAGAAATCCCGAAGCTGCTACCTGCTCTATTAGCTTTTACAAAACAAGGCAGGCCAACTTTTGATACAATTTGTGCTGCATCTACTGTATCCCCTTTATTGATATAATAGTTTTCGGCAGATCTTATACCGTAAGGCTTTAAAGTGGCAAGCAGATCACGTTTATTGAATGTCAATGCTGCTTGATACATCGTACAACTGGTATGAGGTATTCCCAATAGCTCAAAATAACCCTGCATGTAACCATCCTCACCTGGAGAACCGTGAATGGCGTTAAATACACAATCAAAGTTTCTCATCTTATTATCAATTAAAGCTGAGAAATTACTTTTGTCAATTGGGTATTCATTTCCTGCGTCGTCTAATACCACCCATTTGTTCTTAAATATATGAACCCTAAAGACTTCGTATAGATCTTTATCCAAATGCTCATACACTACCTCTCCGCTTTTAAGCGATATTTCATACTCGCTGGAGTATCCCCCCATTATAACGGCAATGGTCTTCATAAAGAACTTTTTTAATAATGTAAAAGTATTATAAATTCATTTGTTTAAAAATCAATTTTTGCCTTGTATACGTATATAAGCCTAAAGTCGTTTAAATATTTTTAATCGGTTGTAATTTCATTAGATTTGTCCCCAAGAGCTATGAGCGTCCTTAAATTTCTAGTTAGTAAAACATTCTTTAAACAACTTGGCCTGGCTATAGTCGCCGTGGTTGTTATCATTTTCTTCCTTTTACGTTGGTTAGATGCAACTACCAATCACGGTGAATTTATAATTGTTCCCGATTTAAAAGGTAAGTCTTTAGAGACCGTTGAAATTGAGTTGAAGGACAAGGATTTGGTTATGGCCGTTCAGGATTCTTCTAATTATAATCCTAATTACCCCAAATATTCCGTTATAGAGCAGGATCCAAAAGCAGGATCCAGAGTTAAAGAAAATAGGAAGATTTATATAACCTATAATCCCTCAGGATATAGAAAGGTTGAGGTGCCCAATATAGAAATGAGAACCTTACGTCAGGCCAGGCCTACGCTTGAAGCCATTGGTTTGGAAATTGGTGAGTTAACTTATGAGGACTATATTGGAAAAGACGTGGTTTTAAAAATGTATCACAAGGGAGAGCCAGTAGAACCAGGTGATCTTCTACCTTTGACCTCAGTCATTGATTTAGAGGTAGGAAATGGCAAGCGCCGTTCTAGAAATTAGTATGAGTAATTCAATTCAGGATTTAGATCAGGACTCACTTTTTGAGCACTATGCATTTACAGTAGATAAGGGGCAACAACCTTTAAGAATTGATAAATACCTCATGAATTTTGTTGAGAATGCCACGCGCAACAAGATTCAAGCCGCCGCTAAATCAGGCAATATTTTTGTAAATGACCAAGCCGTAAAATCCAATTATAAGGTAAAACCATTTGATCAGATTTCAGTAAAATTTGAGCATCCACCTCATGAATATCTTTTGGTTGCAGAACCGATGGAGCTAGATATAGTTTATGAGGATGACGATCTTATTGTCGTGAATAAACCAGCAGGAATGGTGGTGCATCCAGGTCATGGGAATTATTCAGGGACTTTAATTAACGGCTTGATTTACCATTTTGAGAACCTCCCAAAAAACTCGAGTGATCGACCAGGGTTAGTTCATAGAATAGATAAAGACACCAGTGGTTTGTTAGTTGTAGCTAAAACGGAACAAGCGATGGCAGATTTATCACAACAATTTGCAGATAAAACGTCAGAACGATCTTATGTTGCATTGGTTTGGGGAAATATTGAGAATGAGGAAGGTACTATAGAAGGTCATATTGGAAGGCATCCTAAAAACAGGCTTCAAAACACCGTTTTTCTTGAGGATGAAATTGACAAAGGGAAGCCTGCTGTTACTCACTATAAAGTGTTGGAACACTTTACTTATGTCACACTAGTTGAATGTCGACTTGAAACGGGAAGAACGCATCAGATAAGGGTTCATATGAAGCACATAGGACATACGCTCTTTAATGACGAGCGTTATGGTGGCAACATGATTTTAAAAGGGACTAGTTTCTCGAAATACCGGCAATTTGTAGAGAATTGTTTTAAGATTCTTCCCAGACAAGCACTACATGCTAAGACCTTAGGGTTTAAACATCCCAGGACTGGAGAATTCATGCGATTCACCTCTGATATACCTGAAGACATGACTGCCTGTATTGAAAAGTGGCGTGGGTATGCCAGACATAAAGAGTAGTAATAATACTATAGGAATTTTATGTTAATTCCTATTTTATTTTAGTCCTTGTGGTCGTAATTTCGCTTCAAATCCATACTAATTATGAAACTCGTACTGTCACCTGCTAAGTCGCTCAATTTTGAATCACCATTACCAGTGACTGATCATTCAAATGCAGTTTTTCTCACAGAAGCTGAACGCTTGAATAAAGTCCTTAAGAAAAAATCGGCTAAAAGCTTATCTAGATTAATGTCTATTTCAGATGCGTTAGGTCAATTGAACTATGAGCGTAATCAGGACTGGAACCTCCCCTTTACCAGTACCAATTCTAGGCCAGCTATGTATGCCTTTGATGGTGATGTGTACAGGGGATTAGATGCTTACACCATTGACAAAACTAAGTTGGGTTTTGCACAGGATACAATTAGAATTCTTTCAGGATTATATGGTGTTTTAAAACCATTGGATCTAATTCAGCCATATCGATTGGAAATGGGAACCAAAATGACCGTTGGGAGAAATAAAAATCTTTATGAATTCTGGAAAAAACATCTCACTAAACAATTAAACGAGGAATTGGAAGAGGGAGAGCTCTTTATCAACCTTGCAAGCAATGAATACTTTAAGGCTGTAGATCGAAAGGTACTTAAGGTTCCTGTTTACAATATTGCGTTCAAGGAGTTTAAAGATGGGCAATACAAAATGATAGGTTTCTTTGCTAAGTATGCTCGTGGTTTAATGGCGAGATATATTGTTGAAACGGGTGCCCAATCAATAGAAGATATTAAGGCTTTTAATTCAGATGATTATCGCTTGTCAGAGTCTTTATCTTCAGATTTTGACTTAGTATTTACAAGATAAATGAATAATTTTTATTTCAATTATTAAACTAAAAAGCCTGAGGGTATCCTCAGGCTTTTTTGTAAAGGGCTTGTTCTTTTATTTGAAACGATATCTTATGTTGAGACCAAAGCCACCTGCTTCAAATGTTGTCTTTTCTAAAAGCCAGAAAGTTGGGCGCCAATCTATACCTAAAACAATAGGTACTCCGTTAAATGCATATTCTAGTCCAATTTCACCAGAAACACCTAGCCAAAATTTATTACCAATAAAAAGACTGGGTCCTACACCAACATACCATGAAAATGCTTCACCGCCTAATGGCCGGTATAAAAAGTCCCACAAGGCATCAACGCCAACACCATTGCCAAATGAAACGTCGGCATGTATTCTGCTGAATTCACCAGCAGCAAAAATACCGTCTACTGCTACATTATTAGATTGACTTCCTGCCGCTGTATTACCAAATCTTATACCCAGCTCTTGTGCTGATAGCGCTGTCGTGGCAAAAAGCATTAGTCCAAAAAGAAGTTTTTTCATATTAAAAAATATTTAAGGTTAATTAATTAGCTACTCTAATTTAGGGAAATATATTTACTTTTAACAGTTTATCAGATATTTAGCAATTAATTACGTTCAAAAGAATATAGTTTATTCCCACTTTTGAGAACGAAATTGGGATAAAAAAATAACTCAATTGTAGTTTTGGAGCAGCATAAACTATTTCTTGTTTAGTTTATAAGGTAATTAAAATGGTGTATATTCTTTATTTGATATACAAGAATAGGATTCTTACTATTTTGCTCAGATTAGGATTAAAGACATCGTTTTTATTTCAGTTATACAATTAACTAAATCTGCGTCAATTTTTTGTTTAAGTAGTTTCAGATCTAATAACGGATTCTACAAATTCAGAAATACCTCCTTTTCCATAATTACTAAGATGCTTTATAAATGCACTGCCTATAATGGCACCTTTGGAGTGTCGCGTAGCTTGTTGGAAGGTATGATTGTTTGAAATACCAAATCCAACAATTTGAGGATTTTTAAGATTCATTTCAGCAATGCGATCGAAATATTGTGTTTGCTCGTCTCCAAATCCTGACTTGGCACCGGTAGTACTGGCAGAGCTCACCATATAGATAAATCCTTCTGAAACAGAATCAATAAAATGGATGCGATCCTTTGATGTTTGAGGGGTGATCAAAAAGACATTGATGAGACCGTACGAATCAAAAATGGTTTTGTAGGTGTCATGATACACATCAACAGGAAGATCAGGTATAATTAACCCATCAATCCCAGTCTCCTGACATTTTATACAAAACGCTTCCACTCCGTATTGAAGAATTGGATTAAAGTAACCCATTATGATTAAGGGTATGCTTACTGATTCTCGAATGGATTTTAATTGCTCAAACAATTTTTCAGTAGACATGCCATTTTTCAATGCCTGAGTAGAGCTGTCCTGAATGGTGGGGCCATCTGCAAGTGGATCACTAAAGGGCAACCCTATTTCAATCATGTCTACACCACTGCTCTCAAGTTTTTCGATTATTTCGACGGTGTCTTCCAGTTCTGGGTAGCCGGCAGTGAAGTAAATGGATAATAGCTTTTTGTCTTCTTGAAGTTTTTGATTTATTCTGTTCATTATTACAGCTTAAAGTAGTCAATGTAATTTTGCAAGTCCTTATCTCCACGACCCGATAGATTAACGACAATGATATCGTTTGGATTGAATTTTTTATGATCGAAAACAGCCAGGGCATGGGATGTTTCTATGGCCGGAATAATGCCTTCTAACTGCGATAATTCCAATCCGGCTGTCATGGCTTCATCATCAGTGATGGAAATAAATTCGGCGCGCCCTGTGCGATATAAATTCGCATGCATAGGGCCTACACCAGGATAATCCAAGCCGGCTGAAATGGAATAAGGTTCTGTTATTTGTCCGTCCTTTGTTTGCATCATAAGGGTTTTGGATCCATGAATGATTCCCTCCTTACCTAAGACCGAAGTTGCTGCGCTTTCCCCTGTATCAATACCTTTACCAGCTGCTTCCACAGCGATAATTTTAACAGATTCATCATCTAAATAATGATAATAAGTACCAGCAGCATTACTGCCTCCTCCTACGCAGGCTATAAGATAATCCGGCTTTTCCGTTCCTTCTTTTTCTTGTAATTGCCATTTGATTTCGTCACTAACTACGGCTTGGAATCGCGCCACCATATCTGGAAATGGATGCGGACCTACAACACTTCCAACAATATAATGGGTGTCAACAGGATTATTGATCCAATCGCGCATGGCTTCGTTGGTAGCATCTTTTAAGGTTCGGCTACCCGATAGGGCAGGTACAACCTTGGCACCTAGCATTTTCATTCGTGCTACATTAGGAGCTTGGCGAGCAATATCAACTTCGCCCATATATACCACGCATTCAATTCCCATAAGCGCGCAAACCGTTGCAGTTGCAACACCATGCTGACCGGCACCAGTTTCCGCTATGATGCGGTTCTTACCCAATCGTTTTGCCAATAAGATCTGACCAATAGTATTATTGACTTTATGAGCCCCTGTATGATTCAGGTCTTCTCGTTTTAAATAGATTTTGGTATTGTATTTCTTAGAAAGTCGATCAGCAAAATAAAGGGGAGAAGGTCTTCCAACGTAATCTTTTAAAAGATGTGCAAACTCTTCTTTAAATGAAGCTTCGGATGTAATCTTTAAATAATTATTACGTAACTCCTCAATATTGGGATATAGCATTTCGGGGATGTAAGCGCCACCAAAGTCGCCATAATATCCTTTTTCATTAACGTTGTAACTCATATCTAAATTTTTCTAGTTCATCTGTATTTTTTAGTCCAGGCTTTAATTCAAATTTACTATTCACATCAATTGCATAACAGTATTTTGAATAAGGCTTTTTAAGGAACTCCTTCACATTTTCTATTTCATTAAGGCCAATACCACCACTAAGAAAATAGGGTTTGGTAGAGGGATAGTCTTCTAAAACATTCCAATTGAATGAATAACCATTGCCTCCAGGTAATTGCCCCTTGGTATCAAACAAGTAAAAATCACAAACGGTCTCATAGGGTATTAGTGTATTAAAATCGAAGGCGTCTTTAATTGAGAATACCTTTATGATTTCAACATCATAAAGTTCATTGCAGTATTCAGGGCTTTCTTTGCCATGCAGTTGGATCATGTCCAGACTATGAGTTTTAATTAAACGCTTAACCTCGTGCACTGGAGCATCTACAAAAACACCAACTTTTTTAATGGATTCAGGTAATTGCGGTATCTGACTTTCAAAAAAGCGTGAAGACCGGTCGAAAAATATAAAACCCATGAAATCAGGTTGCAAGGCTGCCACTGCTTTCATGTTGTCTTCGTATTTCATACCACATACTTTTAGCTTCATCCTTCTAGAGTTTTTATAAAGGAGCTTGCTGCTTTTCCTGGATTATCAGTTTTCATAAAATTTTCACCAATTAAAAAGCCTTGGTAACCATAAGCTTGTAAGTCTTTTATAGCTTCAATGGAGCTAATGCCACTTTCTGAAACTTTCACAAAATCATCTGGAATTTTTGATGACAACGTTTTGGAAGTATCAAGACTAACCTTAAAGGTTTTTAGATCTCTGTTATTGACACCCAACATGTCCAATGAGGGCATATTTGATTTCTCTAGTTCCATCTGGTTGTGTACTTCTAATAGTACCTCAAGTTCTAAAGACTGGGCTAGTTCAGAGAATTGTTTGATTTCCTGGCGTTCTAAAATGGCAGCAATTAAAAGTACTGCATCGGCTCCATGAGCTTTAGCCTCAACAATTTGGTAGGGGTCTATAATAAACTCTTTTCGCAATAAGGGGATGTTAGAACTGGAACGTGCTAGTAATAAATCGTCCAATGAACCACCAAAGTACTTGCCATCTGTTAAAACTGACATGCCACAAACTCCAGCCTTTTCATACCCAGTGGCCACTTCCCAAACATTTAAGTTTTGATTGATCACCGATTTTGACGGAGACCGCCTTTTGTGTTCAGCAATTATTCCTGATGTGCTTGATTTGAGACTGTTGGAAAGTGAAAAGGTGGATCTTGAAAACAAAACCGATGATTCTAATTGCTTCAAAGGTATCAGTTCCTTTTTCAGGGCAACCTCTCGTTTTTTATCACGTACTATTCGGTCTAGGATGTTCATCTGCTCAATTCAATCAATTTATTTAAACTTCGTTTGGCCTTTCCAGAACGCAATGACTCTTGGGCCATGTCAAACCCATCCTTATGTGAGATTTGTTTGGAGGTGGCAATAGCTAATCCGGCGTTAGCACATACGACATTGTTTTGGGCCTCGGTACCCTGACCTTCGATTATTGATTTGAATATAGCCGCAGCCTCTTGAACAGTGTCACCTCCAAAAATAGCTTCCTGATGTATCGTATCTAGTCCTAAGGCTTCTGGACCAAATAAGGCTTCAGAATTGTTGGATACCACTTTGGTCTTTCCAGTTAGTGATATTTCGTCATAACCGTCCAAGGCATGAACAATGGCATAATTCTTATCTGTTTCTTGATAGAGATAGCCGTATAAACGCAGCAATTCTAAGTTGAATACACCAACCATTTGATTTTTAGGAAAGGCCGGATTAACCATTGGCCCTAGCATATTAAAAAAGGTTTTTACGCCAAGTGCTCTTCTAATGGGAGCTACGTTTTTCATGGCGGGATGAAAGAGCGGGGCATGTAATACGCAAATCCCGGCCTCATCCAATGATTTTTTTAAGAATTCAATTTCGTTACTAAACTTGATTCCCATGGCTTCCATTACATTGGAGGATCCGCTTGCAGAAGACACCCCATAATTTCCGTGCTTGGCCACATGAACTCCCGCCCCCGCGGTAATAAAAGAGGCAAGCGTTGAGATATTAAAGGTATTTTTACCATCGCCCCCTGTTCCGCAGAGATCAATGGCATTATATTCGGCGATATCAACAGGGATACATAAGTCTAATAGGGCGTCTCTAAATCCACTGAGTTCTTCAATGGTTATGGAGCGCATCATATAAACGGTTAAAAAAGAAGCAATCTGACTTTCATTATAAGCGCCTTCTGATATATTAACAAGGACTCTTTTGGCCTCTTCACTGGAAATATATTCCTGATTAATTAACCTGTTGAGAAGTTCTTTCATTGTTTATGAATTAATCCAGTTTTCTAATATTTTTTTCCCGTCTGGGGTTAATACCGATTCCGGATGGTATTGTACACCTTTGACATCCAAGGTTTTGTGCTTTAAAGACATGATCTGACCGTTAATGTCGTATGAGGTTACCTCAAGAACCTCTGGTAAGTTCGTATCAACCACCCATGAGTGGTATCTTCCAACGTAAAAGCTTGTGTCCAAACCATCGAATAAAGTGTCTTCAACATCTGTAAGCGTCACCTTTGTGGCTACACCGTGATACACCGTATCCAGATTAACAATGCTGCCACCAAAAACTTCAGCGATGGCTTGTTGCCCTAGGCACACTCCAAGAATACTTTTGGTTTGGGCATAGGTAGAAATAATTTCTTTTAGTAGCCCAGCCTCATCTGGAATCCCAGGGCCAGGTGATAATAATACCTTATCAAACGACTCAATGCTTTTTAAATCAAGTTTGTCGTTGCGTTTAACCACAACTTCACAGCCCAAATCTTGCAGATAATGAACCAGGTTATAAGTAAAACTATCGTAATTGTCTATGACTAGTACTTTCTTCATTTTAAATTTCTTCAGCTAATTCTATAGCCTTGGTCAAGGCGCCTAATTTGTTATATACTTCTTGTAGCTCATTTTCGGGGCTTGACTTGGCCACAATTCCCGCTCCTGCTTGCCAAAACAGGTGGTGATTTTGACTAAGAAAAGTTCGGATCATAATGGCATGGTTAAAATTGCCCCTAAAATCCATGAAGCCAATGGCCCCGCCATAATAGCCACGACTGGTTTTTTCATAGCGCTCAATCAATTGCATCGCCATGTGTTTAGGGGCTCCACTAAGAGTTCCGGCTGGAAATGTATCAGCGACGACCTGCATCGTATTTGTATCATCAAACTTTTGCCCTGTAACTTTACTGACTAAGTGAATCACATGAGAAAAAAACTGCACCTCACGGTAATTTTCTACTGTCACCTCTGATCCATGTCTCGAAAGGTCATTCCTGGCCAAGTCTACCAGCATAACGTGTTCACTATTTTCTTTGTCATCTTCAATGAGCGCTTCAGCCAATTCTGCATCTTTTAGGTCGTTACCAGTTCTTCGGAAGGTTCCTGCGATGGGATGGATTTCAGCCTTCCCCTCCTTGACGACTAGCTGTGCTTCTGGAGAGCTTCCAAATATCTTAAAGTTGCCATAATCAAAATAAAACAGATAAGGAGAGGGGTTGATGCTTCTTAAGGCTCTGTAAACATTAAATTCATCACCAGAAAACTGTTGTGAAAACTGTTTGGATAAAACGAGCTGAAAAACATCACCTCTGGCACAATGTTGCTTGGCTAATTCAACGTGTTCCATGTATTCCTCATCAGTCAAGTTGGACGAGATACCTTGTTGAGGTTCAAATTTGTAAGAAGCAAATTGACGGATTTCAATGAGCTGTAATAGTTCGTCAATATTATTGTCATCCTCGAAGCAATGAGCAAATATGTAGGCCTCATTTTTAAAGTGGTTAATAGCAATGATATTCTTATAAACCGAATACATTACATCTGGAATATCAATTGAGTCTGGTTTTTTAGAAATTTGGATATCCTCGAAATACCGTACAGCGTCATAAGCAATGTACCCGAAAATTCCATTGTGGATAAACTTAAAGGTATCCGATTCATCCGCTTTAAATGCTTCTGAAAACTCTCGGATGCTTTCAATAACATCTCTCTCTGATGTGGAATGTGCAGTCCTGTGACCATCGGGAAAATGTGCTTCAATCAATTCGTTTGCTACTTTAATACTAGCTATAGGATTACAACAGATGTAGGAAAAACTGTTGTCATTAGTATGATAATCGCTACTCTCGAGCAAAATACTATTAGGAAACTTATCCCTGACTTTTAGATAGATACTTACAGGTGTAATTGTATCCGCAAGGATTTTCTTATGGTAGGTCTTTAATTGATATTGTGTCATCTTCAGCAATCTTAGTCCAAAAAATAAAGGCTTGTCGTGATGACAAGCCCTATTTTATATTTTTTACATACAAGGTCTGCTCACGACTATGAGTCATATGCATTCCACCACCAAGTATGTTGATTTAGTTTTTTCATTTAAAGCTCAAATATATAAAGCAAACTTTTGATTTCAAACTAATTTAAAAAAAGATTCCTGCCGGAACGTCGAACAGGAATCATAACCTAAATTTGCTATTAATCAATCAAATCGTTTAGAACGTTAGGTTAACGTTCAAATCAAATTCGTCATAGATGGTTTTGTCTCCTAGATTGTCAAAGAAACTTCCAGAACCATATTTAACATCATATTTTGCTCTATCTATTTTTAAGCTGGCAGAAGCTGTATCCCCATTAACAGTCATTTCAAATGTCACCGGGTTGGTAATTGCTTTAATAGTTAGATCTCCGGTTACAGTATAAACATCACCTTTCTTAACAGCTTTTGTAATTTCAAACTTAGCAGTTGGATGCTTTTCTACGCCAAAAAAGTCAGGTGACTTTAGGTGACCGTCTAATTTACCTTTGTAATCTCCTTCCAAATCTGTAGTGTTGATAGATGCCATATCCATCACAAACTTTCCACCTGTTAAGGTCTTTCCATCAAACATTAGAACACCACTTTTTAAATTAATGGTGCCTTCGTGCTGACCTGTTACCTTATATCCTCTCCATGTAACGGTACTTTTACTTACATCTACTGTCATTTCTTTTAACGCTGTAAATGACATTAGTCCAAGAGCTAAGACAAAAAGCGTTGCAATTTTTGTTGTTTTGGTTTTCATGATTTTAATTCAATTTTTGAGTTTTAATAAAAGAGTATTCAATATTTCAAGTTCTTTATTGTTGAGTTGTGAAGTCAATTCAGATTCCTTGGCATCAATAAGTGGATCAATCTCTTTAAGTAACTTCAATCCTTTGGACGTTATCCCAATATCAACCTTTCTTCTATTGTTTTCGCAAATGCTTCTTTCAACCAAATCTTTGGAAATGAGCTTATCGACCAATCGGGTAGTATTGCTCATTTTATTAACCATACGTTCTTGTATATCTTGAAGATTGATGGTGGATCCATCTTGTCCTCTTAGGATTCTCAACACATTAAATTGTTCTATTGAAAGATCAAAAGGTTTTAAACAAGTAAGTAAACCGTCCTTTATCCAACTGTTACTATGCATTATGCTAATAACTGTTGCTCGAGATAGGGGCAAGCTTTCCTTTGTTTTTAATAATTCTTTTAATTCTTTCACCTACAACAATTGTATATACAAATGTATATTAAATTGGATGTGTCTGCTTTAATATTTTGTTAAACTTTTAGGGTAGGGTATTTTCATGGTTAATTTTAGACTATGAAATACCTACTCTTATGCATTTGTGTTTTGGTTATGTCTTGCAAAAAGGAAGCCAAGACACCTGTGGCCTCTACTAATACCAAAGAAACCGTATCTGGAAATAAGAAGAATTATGATAATCTTCCTTTTGAGGTATATGACTACGATGGCCTGGCTCCATTAATTAATAAAGAAGATGATAAGATTCATGTCGTTAATTTTTGGGCTACCTGGTGCGCACCTTGCATTAAAGAGTTACCGTATTTTGAACAGATAGGGGATACCTATAAAAAGCATAATTTGGAATTGTTATTAGTTAGCCTGGATTTCCCCCGTAAATATGAGTCGAAGCTTGTGCCCTTTCTTGAAAAACATGATTTAAAGTCTACAGTTGTAGCTTTAGATGATGTGGACCAGAATCGTTGGATTCCGGCAATCGACAGTACTTGGTCTGGGGCTTTGCCGGCTACCATTATTTATAAGAATGGAAAGCGTAAATTTTATGAGCGATCCTTTACCTATGAAGAATTAGAAACAGAAATCAAAGAATTTATAAATTAAACCAATTGTATTATGAAAACTCTAAAACTATTTGTGGCTCTATTGGTATTGGTGGGCACAACTGCCTTTACTGCTGATAAAGGTGGTTATAAGGTAGGTGACATTGCCACCGATTTTGAATTAGAAAATATTGATGGCAAAATGGTTTCCTTATCTGATTACAAGGATGCCAAAGGTTTCATCGTCATTTTTACTTGTAACACTTGTCCATATGCGGTGGCTTATGAAGACCGCATTATTGAATTGGATAAGAAATATGCTGATAAGGGATACCCTGTAATTGCTATTATGCCTAATAATACAGATGTAAAGCCTGGTGATAAGATGGAAGCGATGCAAGCAAGAGCCAAGGCTAAAGGATTTACCTTTCCGTACTTAATGGATAAGGGTCAAAAAATTTATCCGCAGTATGGTGCTACTAAAACGCCTCATGTTTATGTTCTTGAACGCACCAAGCGCGGAAATGAGGTGAAGTATATCGGTGCCATCGATGACAATTATCAGGACGCTAGTATGGTCAATACAAAATATGTTGAAGAAGCTGTAGATGCTCTTTTAGATGGTAAAGAAGTACCAACTACTGAGACTAGAGCAGTTGGTTGCTCTATAAAGGTATAACCACAAGTTATCATAGCAATACTGTCAATATTCATTATTGATGTTAAATTTAAACCCGTAGTGTAACACTTCGGGTTTTTTTTCGTCTATATCATAACAAAATGTTAATTTTGTTTAAGAATTAGCTTCATAATGAGCGATTTAAGTCAAGAAAATTGGACAAAACAGCTGAATGCCGATACGAATGCGGTTGTTTTGGACGTTAGAACAGATGCAGAGGTAGCTGAAGGAATTATTCCAAATGCGGTGCATATTGATATTTACAAAGGTCAGGGTTTTCTGGAAGAAGTAGAGAAACTAGACAAGAATAAAAATTATTATGTGTATTGTAAAGCTGGAGGAAGAAGTGCTCAGGCCTGTGCCGTTATGAATCAATTAGGGTTTGAACAAACCTTTAATTTAGTTGGTGGTTTTTCTGAATGGACTGGTGAAACCGCATTAATTTCTGATTAATTATAGCATGAAAAAAATCACATATACATTACTGTTAGGATTGATTCTGGCAGTATCCAGTTGTTTAAATGGAGAAAAAGTCAGTTCCGAAGTACAGTTGGTTTCTGCACAAGAGATGCAAGATATTTTAGAACAAGAAGATGTGCAGTTGGTGGATGTACGCACTCCAGAGGAATATCAACAAGAACATATAGCAAATTCACAAAATATTGATTTCAGATCTCCTACATTTGATGAAGATGTGAAGGAGTTGGATAAAACCAAACCAGTTATCCTCTATTGTAAATCTGGAAAGCGTAGTGCTGAATGTGCTAAAAAATTGAAGGAAGCCGGATTTGAAAAAATCTACGAACTGGAAGGTGGTATTAGTAAATGGCGGCATTCAGAAGATATTGAGATTGGTGGTGCCATCAAACAAAAGACCCAGCCATAGCGCTGGTTTTTTTTGGTTCAATTCTTAACGGTTTTATAAATTCTCAAGAGTCAATAGGGCAATTCGAGCTCAAAATGTACATTTGTGCAAACGCAATATTTGATGAGACTTACCATCCCTAAATTTATTATAGCTTTATTCTTTATATGCTTCAACCTAGGCCAAGCTCAGGTTCTGGAGCCTGTCACCTGGACCCACAATACTAAAGAGATTTCTGAAGGTGTGTGGGAACTGGTCTTTTCTGCAACCATAGACCAAGGTTGGTACATGTATTCACAGGAAGAAACCGATGGGCCATTACCAACTTATTTTGAGTATTTGGGACAGGATCAAGGCTACCAACTTGTAGGAACAACCTCTGAGCCTGAGGTGGCTCCCAAGTACGACAAGATATTTGAGTTAGAAGTCAAAAAATTTGAAGGGTTTGCAGTTTTTAAACAGCGGATCAAACTCACAAATCCTTTATTGGAACAGATTGAGGTCATGGTGGACTACCAGGTATGCGATGACCAAAAATGCATACCTGCAGATTATACCTTTCTTATTGGCTTAGGCGGAACCACCGCGTCCAGTGTTGGTAGTGCAGAATTAGACGATAGGAGTAAAGCCCTGTCTCAGGCTCTCGATTTAAAGGTGTCAGGATGGGATGATTTTGAAGAAGAAACCATAAAAGAGAAAAGCAATCTCAGCATCTTTTTTCTAGGATTTTTAGGAGGATTAATTGCCTTACTAACTCCCTGTGTATTTCCTATGATACCATTAACTGTATCCTTTTTTACAAAAAGTGGTCAGAATAAAAAGAAAGGAACCTTTAATTCGGTGTTGTATGGTTTTTTCATTTTCCTGATTTACGTCTTATTGAGTTTACCGTTTCATCTTTTAGACACCTTAGATCCGGAGATTTTAAACAATATTTCTACCAACGTCACACTTAACATTATCTTCTTTGTGATCTTCATGGTGTTTGCTTTTTCATTCTTTGGATATTTTGAGTTGACCTTACCGGCCTCTTGGAGTAATGCTTTAGATAGTAAGGCCAATAGCATTGGGGGTATCATTGGAATCTTTTTTATGGCCATTACTTTAGCCATTGTCTCGTTTTCTTGTACAGGGCCTATTTTAGGAACCTTATTAGGAAGCAGTCTGTCTTCTGATGCGGGCGCCATGCAATTAACCCTTGGTATGAGTGGATTTGGTTTGGCATTGGCACTGCCATTCTCATTATTTGCCATGTTTCCAAACTGGTTGAATTCCCTTCCAAAGAGTGGCGGCTGGTTAAATACCGTTAAGGTAGTTTTAGGCTTTATAGAATTAGCCCTAGCCTTAAAGTTTCTTTCCAATGCGGATTTGGTGCAACACTGGGGGCTTCTGAAACGTGAGGTATTTATTGGATTATGGATTTTGATTGGACTGGGCTTGATTCTGTACCTCATTGGTAAAATTAAGTTCCCACACGACGGACCTTTGCAGAAAATTAGCAAGGGACGCTGGATAACAGCTGTCTTAACTTTGGCCTTTGTTATTTATTTAATTCCAGGTCTTACTAATACAGCACATGCCAACTTGAAGGCGCTTAGTGGATTTCCTCCTCCAATGTTTTATAGCATTTATGAGAAAGAATCCGACTGTCCCTTAAACCTAAATTGTTATAAAGATCTTGATGAGGGACTTGAGGTAGCCAAAGATGAGAATAAACCGATTATGCTCGACTTTACAGGGTGGGCTTGCGTCAACTGTCGTAAAATGGAAGAGCAGGTTTGGAGTACTGCTGATGTTTATGATATGCTCAATGAAGAATTTGTGATTATATCGCTTTATGTGGATGATCGTAGTATTATGCCTGAAGATGAACAGTTCAACTATCTGCGTACCAATGGTACAGTTAAGACCATCAAAACTATTGGCGATAAATGGGGAACGTTGCAAACACTTAATTTTCAAAACAACTCTCAGCCCTACTATATTTTGTTAAATCATGATATGGAATTATTAAATGCTACAACTGCTTATACTCCAGATGCTGACGAGTATTTTGATTGGTTGCAAAAGGGTTTGGAAAACTTCCGGGAGTAATTACTTATTCGAGTACTAATCCAAAAAAATGCGATATTCCGGTAAGGATACTTTGCACCGCATAGGCCGCCAGGATTAACCCCATGATCTTACTAATGACTGTTATTCCGTAATCTCCAATGATTTTTTGAAGATAATTAGCAGCCAATAAGATAGCCGCTGTGAGGACTAGAATAATCAACACTTGTAATGTGGTCACCCCTTGCTCACCAATAGAGTACAAATGATTGTCTGTTAAAAGGACAACCGTCAAAATGGCTCCTGGAGATGCCAAAGACGGAATGGCAATAGGAAATATGGTGACCTGTTTGTAATTGGTAATATTGCTCTTTTCGCGTTCGGGTTTGCCATCACCTAAAATCATGGTTGTGGCAAATAAAAAGAGAATCACACCACCTGAAATCTGAAAAGCATCCAGCGTAACAGACATACCCTCTAAAATAAACTGCCCCACAACAATGAAGAATAGCAGAATAAAGAAAGCAATGGCACAGGAACGAATGGCAATTTTCTTTTTGTCCGCTAGGCCAAACTTTTTGGTTGCCTCAACGTATACCGGAATAGATCCAATAGGGTCAATGACCGCAAAAATTAAAAAGAGTTCGGTTATAAATTCAATCATTGCTTAGGCAACTTACCAATGCCAAGATACTTAGAATTGCCTAGAACTTAAAAATAGTGCCGTTAATGATGCTGTAGCCGGTATTGATTTGGGTTGTTCCATCCCCAAGGAATAGGTCCGATATTTGCTCTTCGACGGATAGTTTTCCCGATAGCATAACAGGATCAAATAGCTCAACGGCGTCCATCCAATCTTTGGTTTTAACAAAGATGATCTGGTTTTTGGGTGGTGCTGGTGTATGGATACAGGCACCTACCCAGGGGACCAATAGGAATTCATTGGCCTTGCCTTGTTCAAAATTAAGGGGAAGTAAATAACCTGAAATTTCTATATTGGCGTTATTAAGTTTTGTATTCAGTTCTGTGCCACGTTTGGCGCGCATCGCCTCCACCTTTGGTCGGATTTCAAACAAATACTCATAGTCTATTTTATCCGCTTTCAGCCATTTGATTATACTGTCTTTGCGCGATAATTCATATTTGGTCAGTTCAGACTTGTCCATGGCCTCTATTTCTCGATAATAAGCCAGTTCTCCAAGTTGCTGAAGCTGTTTTAATTCCAGTTTTTCATATGGGTCCTCAAAATCAACAGGCGCCTCCAAATCTTTCCAGGTGATCAGTTTTACCTCCTGAGCCCCAAGTATAGAGAATGTTGAAATTAATATTATAAGAAATAGGCTTCGCATTACAATTATATTTTAATGGTTAATCCGTCAGACAGTGTACGTCTGTATGAACTGATAGCAGGAATGAGACCTACCAAAATTCCGGCCACAAAGATAACGACTAAGATCAATAACTCACCCTGAGTAAACTGACCAATTTCTAATATCATGCCAAAGTTTTGCGCTAAGATGGGTTTGGTTATAACCAAGGCTATAAGCAATAGGATGATGCCCGTAACAATTCCGGTGATGACAATTCCAGTTGATTCAATGATAATTAAACCAAAGATATAGCCTGGGTGTGCTCCTACTGATCTTAAGACTGACATCTCTCTTCGTCTTTGGTTGAGGCTTGAAATAATGGAGGTTAGAACACTTCCTAATGAAACAATAAGTACCAATAACGAAATGATCAACAGTATTTTTTCAATAGGGTTGATAATGTTCCATAGTTCCAATAAAGTAACAACAGGGAGAATAGCTAATAGAGCTTCGTCTTTTTCTTCGTTAATGGTTCGTTGCAGTACTAGGATGTCTGATTTGTTTTTAACTCCTAGAAAAAAGCCAGTTATAGACCCTGGTTCTCCATGATCATGGTCATGTGCTGTTTCATGTTCTTGATCATGGTCCTCTTCATGCCCGTGGTCATGTTGAGTATTGCTGTCATGACTATGTCCATCTTTTTCATGAGGGTGATCATGCTCGTGATTTATTCCCTCATTTTGTTCCTTTATCTCCTGTACTTGGGCTGCAGAACGATCGCGTTTGTAGTCGAAGTTTCCAAATACATTGACATTCTTTTTATCGTATTGATAAAACTCTTCGTGAATATGGTCGAGAGAACTTAATGAAATTAAAATTGAATTATCAATGGGGGTTCCAGTTGGGGCGAGTACGCCCGCAATTTCAAATGGATCGTCTTCGTGGGTTAAAAAGTCTTCGGAACCCATACCATGCGTTAGTATGATAGGGTCGTTAACTGCATAGCCTAGCTTTTTGGCCACCTGAGACCCAATTACGCAGTACATGTTTGAAATATTGGTCTCACCAGACCTGGTTGATAAAAGTAAATCTGCCGAATATTTAAAATGCTGGAAAAACTCAGGGGTTGTTCCAATTACGGAATAGCCTTTATGCGAGTCCCCTAGTGCAATGGGGATGGTCCAATCTACCTGAGGTAAACGTGATATCTTTTGATAAGACTCCCAACTCACATTCTGAGAGGCGTTTCCAATATGAAAAACAGTAGATAGAAGTAATGAGATATTGCCAGTACGAGCCCCCACAATTAAGTCGGTTCCAGAGATGGTACTCGTGAAACTTTCTTCTACCTTGGACCGTATGCGCTCAATGCCTAATAGCAGCATGACGCTTAATGCTATGGAAAAAATACTTAAGAAGATGGTGGACCGTCTGTAACGGATACTTTTAATAGCAAGTTTAAATACAGTATTCCTCATAAGACTTTACCTTTTAAGGATTCTACTGTGATGTTACCTCCTCTTAGCCTAGCCACTTGATCAAATTGCTGTGCCAGGCGTTCGTCATGACTTACGAAAATCAACGTAATTTCATTTTTTTTACATTCTTCATTGAGCAGCGTGAGGAAGTTTTCTTGAGCGTCTGCATCAAGGGCCGAGGTCGGTTCATCGGCGATAAGAATTTCAGGACTGCCCATCAATGCTCTACAAGCCGCGACGCGTTGTTGCTGGCCAAGGCTGAGCTCTGTAACTGGCTTATTTAAAAACTGCTTATCGCTAAAACCCAATTTATTCAGCAGACGTAACGCCTCTTTTTCCACGGCCTTATCTGAGTTACCTAATTTCTTGAATCTCGATTTTGAAAAGGAACAGGGCAATGTGACATTTTCAAGGACACTCAGGTAGGGTAATAAATTAAACATCTGAAAAATATACCCAACATGGTCTGCTCGAAATTTGTCACGTTCTTTGCTTCTCAATTGATGGATGGATTGCCCTAACATTTCAATTGTACCTGATTGAGGTACTAAAATCCCGGCCAGTAAACTTAATAGCGTACTTTTTCCGCTGCCACTAGGCCCTTGTAAAAACAAACTGCTGTTCTTCTTGAGTTTTAAGTGATCTATAGTGAGGATGGGAGATGCTGTTGGTTCCCATCGGAATTCTAAATTGTTAATGACAATTGTATCCATTGTAAACAAAGATAATTAAGCCGAATAGTTGATATTAAAATTTAATACCAATTTATAATTTGGGACTAACAGACTAATTCACAGCGCGATAAACCTCTTCAAAAGGCACTCTAAATCTCGGGCCATAAATACCCTTCTTCTCATCTCTAATGCCGCAACCAATTACCATATTAATTTCAGCACCTCTAGGTAGTCCAAGAATTCTTTTTACTCTTAGGGTATCACTGCCCTCCATAGGGCATGTATCATAGCCGATGGCTGCCATACTTATCATGAAATTTTGGGCGGCTAAACCTGCACTTTTATGCGCTACAATGCGCATATCACTTTGTCTAGTTTGTCTGTAAATGGGTTTGAATAATCCCATAAGTTGGAATACACTAAATTTTAGGTATCCTAGAATGCCAAGGAAATCGGTATAAATGGTTGGAATGAGCTTTTTATAATAATCTGTGGCTTGTTTTTTACGTTTGAGTAAGTGTGGCTCTAGATTAGGTTTATCGAAAGCCCTATTCAAAAAGTTGATATTTGCTTTTGCACGTTGCTTCCAAAGATCCTTGCGAGCAACGATTACCACAAGCTGCTGTGCGGTTTTAGCAGCATTTTGATTAAAACAAGCTTCAGACATGGCCTTAAGCTTATCTGTATTAGTAATATGATAAAACTCCCATAACTGCAGGTTACTACTTGTTGGTGCTAAAGATGCGTTATACAAACATTGTTTTACTTTTTCTGTGTCAATAAGTTCATCTGTATACACTCGTGTTGAGCGCCTGTAGGCTATAGCCTCGGTAACTGTTTTTTCCATAACTATTTGTTAAGTTTGAGTTGGTTTTAAAATGGTTTAACCATTGTAAAAAATAGTCTGTAATATATTGAAGATTTTATCGCCAATCCAATATCCGAATCCAAGTATAAATGGATAGGCTATAAATAGCCATATAAGATCTAATACTCCTAGGTTTTTAAACGTAGCGGGGATATCTTGATTTAATAGGGTTAAAAAATCATACCATGTTTTAAACCCAAGTTTTATAACTATGGCATTGGCTACAATTGCTGTAACAAGGATACTCAGCCCAATCAGATAAAGTCTAAACATTAGTTTTCATCTTTAACAAAGACCATACAATGTTGCCAGGGTAGATTGTCCATATTGACTTCTAAGGAAAAACCCGCAGATTCAAATTCCTTTTTTGCCTGTGCTTCGGTCATTTTATGAAGGGGCTTAATGGGGACGCTAGAGTCTTCTCCCCTGTATTCAATTAGGTAGATTTTTCCATTAGGTTTTAAGGCCTTTTTAATGGATAAAAGCATTTCATAGGGGTAACTGAACTCATGATAAACGTCGACCATTAGGACTTTATCAACGCTGTTTTCTGGGAGATTAACGGTCTCTGTGGACCCAAGTACCAGATTGATGTTAGAATATGGACGTGCTTTTGGGTTCGTTTTTATGGCTTCTAGCATTTCTGGCTGAATGTCGACGGCATAAACACGCCCATTGTTAACGAGAGGGGCCATTTTAATAACATGATAACCCGAACCAGCACCAATATCTGCTACAATATCAGTTGGTTCCAAAGCCATGTTTTCTAAGAGAAGAGAGGTACGTTCTTCTTGTTCTCGTTCTGGGCGTTCCAACCAAGTCATTCCTTGGTATCCCATGACATGGGCAATTTCTCTTCCCATATACCATTTGCCAATCCCGCTATAATCCCCCTTCTTAAAAATGTACTGACCGGAGTCTTGTGCCTGAACAACGCAAAACATCAAGGTCATACAATAAAGAATAACTGTTTGTATAAATTTCATTAGTGCTTTTTTATGGCGGTAACTTCAATTTCAATTTTCATCCTGGGATCTGCTAAACCAGCAGAAATCATAGTTGCTGCGGGCTTAATATCTCCAAGATACTCTCTCAGCACTGGCAAGCATAATTCAAATTCTGAGGCGGTTGGTACGATGTAAGTAACTCGAACAATATCTGATAATTGGGCATCCGCTTGTTTCAAGGCCGTAATAATATTTTCAAAACATTGTCTGGTTTGGTCAACAATATCATTAGAGATGCTCATATCTCCATAATCAAACCCTGTGGTGCCAGACATAAATATCCAATTACCATGAACGACGGCACGAGAATACCCAATGGTGGATTCAAAAGTTGATCCAGAACTTATTAGTTGACGTTTCATAAGCCTTATTTTATCCTAAAGATACGGCTTGAAACTGTGAATTTGTATCATAAAACATTTTAAAATGGGGGAGGTATGGTGATAAGCGTTGACTCGAGTCAATTTGGATAGCGGTAGTGTCCTATAATTTTATATGAGAACAGGCAATCTTCTAAAACCTGACCGGCGCCAATATTATGGACAAGGAGATATCTCTTTTTATCAGCAGTTTTTTTATTACTTACAATTCCAATATGGGTTACCGATCCACCAAGATTCCATGCCACAACATCACCAGGTTGGTAGTCGGAAGGATTATTTGTAATTGGCAAGTTGGCTTCATGTCTCGAAAAAAAAGTCATTAGGTTAGGCACACGTCTATGATCAATATTGGAATCTGGCCGCGTTAATCCCCAAATATTTGGATAGGCAGAAAAGTTCTCTATCATGTCTTCATGAACCAGTTGTTGCAAATCAATGTTTACAGTTCTATAAGCTCTTATGATTACGTCTGTACACACTCCTTTATCGGAAGGCACATCCCCATTTGGGTATGCAATGGAAAAATAACTAGGGTCGTAAGTAACTTGTGAATTGGTAAGTGCCACAGCTCCTTGAACAAGCTTCTCCTTACTTGGATCCGTTTGAGATGTGCACACTGAAAAAGAAAAAACAAGGAAACCAAGGCAAAATAATTTGAATCTCATGGGGTGTTACTTTTAATAAAGACTCTTCAAATTTTATGCCAACAAAAAACCAGCTAATTGCTGGTTTTTATTTTTATTGCTTTGACGCCTTTCGTCGTTTCTGTCTGGGAATTGGCTGGCCTTTTGGTGGCATGGTCCCAAATATCACATCCCATAGTGGAGAACTCACTCCGTAAGCTTTGTCATCGTATACATAATGATGCAGATGATGGTGCGACCATAAAATCTTTAATGCATTCGAAGGGGGTTTATGTGTATGGACAATATAGTGGACATATAAATAAGCTGCATATCCAATGAAGAAGCCTGGCCAAAAGAAAAAGGTATTCACTCCCATTAGTAACCAGAAAATTCCAAAAAATATAGAGCTTAACAAAATGGCCAATGGGATAGGCATGGCTAAGAGGTCTTTATCAGTTGGATGTACGTGATGTACCCCATGAACCTTGTATTGCCAATTCTCTTCGGCTAAATAGTCATCGCCAGAATGGTAAACAAATCGATGGAAAATATACTCAAGCAAGGTAAAGATTAGGACGCCAGTTATAAGTAAAGCTACCTTAAAAAGTAAAGTAGATTCAATTTTAAAGAGCCCATAAATAAAAACACCGATTGAGATAACCACATAGGTGCTAATAGCAGCCATGGAATTGGTTTTAGGTGCTTTGTAGGTTGTTCCGTCACTCATTAGTTAAAGATTTAATTTTTAGAATAATGCTGTGATTGGAGCAAATTTAATAAATTCCAGTATTTTAATTCTCTATTTCGGGGAAATTACCTTTGAATTTTAAGGCGTTTTCAATGTGAGCCAAATGATGGTTTCCATGCCAGGCATAGTTGCCTATGGTTTCGGCTAAATTAAACTCGGCCTTGTGCTCAGGATGAACATATACTCTGGCCAAATCCTCCGTGTTCAAAGAGCGTAACAACTTGACCCATTTGGCATGCAGCGCTTCAATAAAGAACAAGGTGGTTGACAGATCATCATAATTACCATCGACTAATTCAGCCCATCGGTCCTCATAATAAGGGCGAATGGTTGGTTTATCTTCCGTCAACGCTAACTTAAATCGCATAATGCTGTTTAGATGGCTATCGGCACAATGGTGCACCACTTGTTTGATAGACCAGCCCTCTGGTCTATATCTCCATTGCAATTGCTCAGTAGTTAATTGTCTTGTGAGTTTTGATATGCGTTCAGGAAAACTTTCAATGTCCTCAATCCATTGGTTCAGTTGCTTCTCTGAGGGCTTTTTAATTGGGTTGTAAATCCCAATGGGATATTTCAGTTGTTTAAGGGACATATACTTAAGTTTCTATTGTATGAACTTAGGCGATTTTTTTTGATCAGTTTTGTAAACAAAACAAGTATTCATAATTTTATGAATTAGTATAGGTGTCAAACGCTGACTGTGCTTTGCTGTAACCCAAATTAATCATTTCATCAGCTCTATCAAATTCAAGGGTACCACAGGCATTGCGTGCAATGACAATTTCAACATCGGGTGGATAGGCAGCAATTTTTTGCCTGGCAATGGCACTTTGCATGGTGTCAAAGGCTTTATCAGCCACTTCATACATGCCCCATTTTTTTAATGTGTCCTCATCAGATTCTTTACTCAGATCAAAAAAATCTTTGACGCGATCCTGAAACCGATCCCAGGCAGATTGATCATTATCAAGTGGTTTCTGAGGTTCCCGTTCTTGCTCTAAGGGTCCACCAAGATTAACGGCAATGGTTAAATCGGTCTCGTCATTAAAAGTAGGTGCAATGGGGACTGGATTTAGAACACCGCCATCAATTAATAAGCTATTCTTATAACGAACAGGAGTAAAGAACAGGGGTAAAGAGACCGAAGCTCTAACGGCGTCAAACAGGGATCCTGTATTGAGCCAGACTTCCTTCTCAGTAATAATATCGGCCGCTACAGCTGTAAAGGGAATGGGCAAGTTTTCAATCTTTTGATCTTGCAAAAGATTCACTAGGGTATTAACTATTTTTTCGCCTTTAAATAGTCCTCCGCTACCCCATGAAATATCCAAAAGGTTGGCAATATCCAATTTGTCGATGGTGCGCATCCAGGTCTCCAATTCATTTAATTTTCCAGCGGCATAGGCACCACCTATAAGAGAACCGATGGAACAACCGGCTATTGATTTTATATGGTACTCATGTTCTTCCAACCATCGAATCACACCAATATGGGCTAGCCCTCTGGCACCGCCACTTCCTAAAACAAGCGATATGTTTTTAACGTCTGACATCTATGTCTTAAAGTTAAGACTTTCCCAGCGTTTTTTATCGATGCTGTACCAGTTGTGTTCTTCGCCTAGATAGTAAAACGTACCGTGGGGTTGCATCCCAGATTTGAGTAGAACTTTCTGCGAGGCAAAGTGAAGCATATCGGCAGCGGCATTGATTTCTTTCAGGTTCAGCTCATTAAAACCGTAGTTTAAAGAAAGCCTGGCCGTATCAGTGGCAATACCTTGACCCCAGAATTTTTTACGTAAGCGATAGCCCATATCGTAATACACAAAGTCTCTAAGCTTTCGTTCACGCTTGATCCCGGTCCAACCTACAAATTCATCAGTCCCTTTGTGGATTATAGCCAATCGGCCCATTCCAAACTCCTGGTATTGCCAGATGATGTCATCTACCAAAGACTGCGCTTCGCTAAGTTCATTTAAGGTGACTCCACCCAGGAATTTCATCACATCTGGATCGGTATCCAAATCAAAAATCCCATTAGCATCGGTACTTATAAAGTCGCGAACTAAGACGGTATCGGTTTCAAAGTGGATGTTCATATTAAGCTTATAAGCTATTCGATAATAAGAGATTTACTTTTGGGATATTTAACAGAGTATTGCAAATTAAACGCTTTGGTTCCGGCCGGTGGAACTTCAAACTCCCATTTGACCTCTCCAGTGGTTTTATCGAACTTACCTTTAGAGATGTCTTTCCAACTCACCTCTATTTCTTCGAGGCGGGAGATGGGTATTTGATCTAAAATCACCATATTAATGGCTTCTTTTTTGTTGTTTTTAACCGTCGTCAAATAGCCTCGAGTCTCCTCTTTTTTACTTCCAATAAATTGTTTGGTAGTGTACTCTTTTAGTTTCTCACGCTTTACCGATACTTGTTTGTCCCTACCCAATGAGATTTGAAGGGTGTCTGCAGCGTATCTGATATCGAGTAAGGTTTTACCAACATAAGTTTCCTCAAAAAATACATTGGCCTCACCTTCTAACAAATTGTATTTCTCCCAATCGCTGATATTGGCAATTAAATAGGCGTTATTGTTAATTTTTGGTACTGAGAAGTATTGATAGTGGGCGGGAAGTTCATAGGATTCCATATCCACCGTATAACTTTCATTATCGGATTTTATAGTATACGGTTTTTTAATCTCAAAACTAACCGAAGTCTGGTTGTCAATTTGATCGAGCTCGATTGTTTGTTTCGATTGTGAATCTTCGACGCTTAATCCAACAGCCTCTCCTGCTAAATTTGAAGCTCCACGAATTCTAACGTCATTTTTCTTACTCCCATATCCGACAACAACAACTTCGTCTAAAGTTTCGGCATCCTCTTCGAGACGGACTACGATGTTATTGGATTTTGGATAAATGGTTTGCGTTTTAAATCCAATATAGGAGAAAACCAAGGCGCTCTGGTCGTTTGGTAGGGTAATGGAAAATCGGCCGTCAAAGTCGGTGGTAGTGCCAATAGTGGTCTCCTTGACCATGACAGTTACACCTGGTGTCGGATAGTTGTTATTAGCGTCCATAACCACACCAGAAATGGTATTGGATTCCAATCGTCCGTAGGTGGGTGGTAAGGTGTAGTAGTCCAAGTAATAGGTTTTTAATTCAGGGGCTACCCCCGATATATTTGGGTCGGCGGTAGAAAAAGTAACTTTGGCATTATTCCAGTCGACCTTAGTGTCTTGCTGAACGGTGGCTTTGTAAACCAAATTAACAGGTTCCTTAATGTTCTTGGCTCGAATGTCATAGGTAGGGAACCAACTGGCATTTTTTACCACGTAGGATAATTCCATTGGGACACTGGTACTATTTTTACAGTCCACTTTTACCATGATTTCACCTGTTGGAAATTCTTTGGTGTTCCTAATATTACCAATCTCTTTTTCAACTTGCCTTATGGCGTCATTAAGTTCACGCACATTTTTATTACGTTCTACCTCTTTGAGTTTTAACTCTCTTATACGAGTGCTGTAATAGCTAGCGGATTGTTGCAGATTACTAGCTGAAATGGCTTCGTTCTTTCCGCTGAGGTCCCGGTTTTCATCCATAAAACTTAGTTCCTTGGATAATATTCCTAAATAGGTTTTTTCGATTTCCCGCTTATCTTGTAAATTCTTGAGTTTTTGGTCAAGAGCCTCTAGTTGGGATGAGGCTTTTGTGGTTTCTTTGTAATTTTGCTTGTGATTTACTGCTAAGACAGTGACTTTACTGTTTGTTTTTAGCTGTACGCTCTTTGCCTTAATGAATGGGGATAGCTTTACAAATTTTACCACTGAGATCCCTTTAGGGAGCGCCACTGTTTTCTTCCTTGTGACCTGAGCGTCTTTTAAGAAAATGGTAACCTCATTAACCTTGCTAGCCACTTCCTTTTCTGGGATTTCCTGGGCATAAAGAACAAATGAAAAACTTAAGGAAATTATGATTAGAGCGATTTTCATGTTGTATGGATTGAATTTTAGCTTTGTCTATACAATGTAAGAGTTTTTTTCAAAAAGTTAGATTAATTAACAATAGGATTCCGCAGATTGTATTGAGTCATTTTGTTCTATACACTATAAAAAGAATTTCTAAATACATTAGAGACTAATTATGACCATTCTCATAAATTCCTTAATTTAGAATTGCTAACATTGCCTTAAAACCACACCACATGCAATCTAAAATTACCTTTCTCATCCTTGCCCTCATTGTTTTTTTTAATAGTTTCTCACAGCAGCAACTCGACTATGGAGAACATTTTTTTGTGGAATACCAGTCCATAAAATTGCAAAATAATATTGTAGGAGACCTTGGTATCATGACCTCTGGTGAGGGCTATGATCTGGATTTAAAGCGCCAAAAAGAGGCGGTAGGAATTTTTAATGAGGTGCTGTTACAACAGCAAGACCAGAAACAAAAGTGGTATGCGACTGATACTGGTGCATCTTTAATTGCTTCGGGGGCCTTAATTGGGTTGGGCTTATTTACGTACAAGGATACTGGGTTTTTAAACAGGATTGACAACTATGAATTTATACAACGGTATTTTCCAAACTTTGAAAATCATTTGGATGATTACACTCAGTTCATACCGTACATAGGGGTTTATGCATTTGACGCCTTTGGGGTAAATAGTAAGCATAAGACCTGGCGTAAAACAACAACTATGGCCACCTCCCTGGCTTTGAATTTAATCGTTATTCAAACCTTAAAATATACCATCGCCGAGCCACGTCCAGATGGTTCTGCTAATAATTCATTCCCTTCTGGTCACACGGCAACCGCTTTTATGGGAGCGCATATTTTTCATAAGGAATATGGCGAGCGCAGCCCATATTACAGTATTGGTGCCTATATACTTGCTGCTATTACTGGGGTATTTAGACAGTTGAATAATCGCCACTGGTCTTCGGATGTATTGGTTGGTGCTGGATTAGGAATTTCTTTAACAGAATTGGCCTATTTCCTTAATGATAACTGGTGGAAAGAAGATGGTAAAAATGAGATTAATTATGCGCAAAAGAAGGATGCCAATTATAACAAACCAGCCTTTCTGGGTGTTAAGGCCTCCTTTGCTCAGCTATTAGATGGGAACGAAGATTTTGGTTTAATTGCTAAAACAGGATTTGCTATGGATCTTGAAGGAGCCTATTTCTTTAATAAATACATTGGAATTGGTGGTAGTGTTGGAATACAGTCCTTTCCGCTGCAAGTAGATCCCAGTATAACAAATCAATTTCAAAATGAAGGCTATGATATATTGGCTCAGGCTGTTGGTTCCAGTAAATATAGTGTTGGTCCCTATTTTCAATTGCCGTTTAATCAAGGAAAGACCAGCGTTGGTGTGAACTTCCAATTTGGGTATTCCTCTATTGCCGATACCAAAGTGCAGTTAATTCCAATTGGTGAAGACGTTACAGATGAGGATGTTATAGACTATGCTATTTTTATTCCAAAAGGTGGTAATGTTACTACAAGTGAATTCTATTTCAGACATATGCTGTCAAAGCAGTTGTACATAGGTCTTTATGCCAACTATAACCATATAAACACGGACTTACAGGTGAGAGTAATTGATGATATCAATGCATCCGAACCTACCTATACAACAGAAAACTTTAAGGATACCTTTCATTCTTACAATGTTGGAGGTCGTTTGGGTGTGATGATCTGGTAAAATCAGCCTTCGTAAATATCATACTCGGCATTGACTTGGCGAATAAGATCTTGATCTTGAAAATCTATATCAGACATAGTCGATAGCTTCTTTAGATATTGATCAAAACGGCCGTTCTTAAAAATGGTGAGCATTTTACCACCTTTCTCGCATTTGGCTGCATGCCAGACGTTGGGTGGGGCTGTAACGGTGTCTCCAGCATGGGCGATTACAGTTTCATCATCAAAAATAAACTCGACCTCTCCTTCCAGAATGTAAAAGGTTTCTGTCATGATTTTATGATGATGACGCCCCAGGTAAAATCCTGGTTTCAACAGATCTTCAACAAAACACAACTCGCCATTAGTTTTTAACGACGATAATTTAACAAAACAATGATCCTGAGAATAGTTATAGTTTTCGCCCTGTCCTGATTTAATAACTTCTTTATGGGTCATAGCTAATCGATTTTGGTGTATTAATAATAACTTTGTAGTTCATCTTTTATACCTACGTTTTAATGTCTAATGCACTAATAGATAATCATATTTTTGGGATCAGTTTGAAATGAAGCAACCGTTGTACCTTCATCAGAAAACTGCACCATTCCAATAATTATTTCCTTGGTTTTTTTCTCACCATTTGAATCAATAAATTCCAGATTGATACCGACATTTAAGTACGGGTTACTGTCCACTTCATCTTTGTTGTTTAATGCGATATATTTCTTCAGAATTGTATTATCGATTACCAATTCTAAGCTCATGAATTCGACATAATTAGGTTCAATAACTTCATTGATATTAGTACTACACCCAGAGGTATACAAGGCGGTATTTTCAAGATTGAACATACCATCATAGCAAATACCTTCTGTTAAAGATTTATCAGCTGATAAAAACGAATACCAACGCGTAAAGGCCACTGGATTGGTTCCAGAATTTAAAAGCAATACATCAATATCTAGTTTACGACTTAGAGAATCATTAACACTAACTATTTTTGTATTACCTATTTGAAGACTCGTAACTTGGTAAAAAAACTGAATGTAAATAGTAAATAAGGTGGAGATAAGCGCAATAGTAGCAATTAAGATAGACAGCTTATCAGCAGGGCTTAATAAAAATTTAGATTTAGGCATGTTCGTAAAATAGAGGTGTGGAAATAGGTTGTATCAAACAATTTTTAGCAACTTGAGCATTGAGAATTTCTTGATGATTTAAAAGTAAGAATAATTATATATTCTAAAAAGAGTGGTACTTCCACTTCCTAATTCAAATAGTTAGTTTAAATTTCGACTGCGTTAAATTCGTCATTATGAAATTACTTTTAGCTCTCGTAATCGTACCTGTTATTTGCTTTTCTCAAACGGAGGACATATCCTTTGCCAAGCTTGATACTCCTACCATGTTTGTTGGCAAAACTAAAAACGGCATTAAGCTTCAGTACCGTTTGGATGGCAATATTAAGTATTACCGTATGACCTTCCCAGTATATGAATCCGATCCTGCACAAGGGGAGGGCTATATGGATTTTGAGGCCAACGATGCGCAGATTGAGGGTCTACGGGTTCATATGGTTAAATCCATTACTAGCGTGTTTGACAAGACCGATTATGAGATTGGTACCTATGTAATGGAAATGTATACCAATAAGACTGAAAAATATGGTAAGGAAAAAACCCTTGGCAAGACCAGCGTTACCATATTGCGTCCAGATGATGGGCAACCTACCGAGAAGCTGAAATACAATGGTAAGATCCAGGAAGGCTATTTTACCATTACTGAAACGGAGGTCAATCGTTTATTCGGTCGTTTGCAATTTTAATGAGTTATGAAGAGCCCATTGCTTTCGCTTCAATGGCTCTAATAAATTCATTTTTTGCCTGGGCATAGTCATTGCCGGTGTTCCAGTCCTTTTTTGATAATTCTAGTTTCAGATCCTGATACTGCTTTCGCGTGACTTCATGGGTTCTCAAATAATCTCTAAATAAGAGGTGACGTTCCCAGAATTTAGATCCTAATTCAACCATATGAACATGGTGGGAAGTATGACCATTTTGAGATTTTGTGAAGAACCGGCGTTCTGGCATTTGGTCTTCATATTTTGAGATGTACTGATAGCCGATGTTTTCCAGGGCTTGAATATGCTGTGATACCTCTTTAAAAGAGGGGAGTCCCACCATGATATCAATAAGGGGTTTGGCAGCCAACTCTGGAACTGCCGTACTACCAATATGTTCTATGTGCACCAAATCATCTGCAATGGCTGACTTTAATACTGCCTGTTCCTTAAGAAAAAGCTCCGGCCATTGCTGATTGTATGATACAAGTTGAACTTTCAAAATATGGACTCAATTAATACCTATTAAAGTGCAAGTATCTTCCTTATTAAAAAAGAAACGCAAAGGATTGAATTTATGCACTTAACAAGTTGATAGCAACCGCCCAGGCGCATAATAGAAGCAATGTAAACACTAATTTTCTCATCGTACAAAGTATTGAGGTTTTGTACTTGCAAAATTAGCGGGGCTAATGGTCTAAGTGTATGACATGTAGTGTCTTAAGTCATTAAAGAATTTATAAAAAAGTATTTGATTTTTGATTGAAAGAAAAAGTTTACATTTATGCAGTCAATCATATCAATTACTAATATGAAATCTTTAAGAATCACCCTAGCTTTTTTGGTGTTGGTCTCTTTCACTTTGGTTAATGCTCAAAAATTAGAGCTCCCAATTACTGGTAAATATCAAGTAACAAAAAGAGTCAGCACTTTAATAGATTCAAATACGGGTGAGTCTAGTTATGAGATGTTAGACACTTCCGGTACAATTGAAATAAATAAACTATTCATTACTAAAATTGAAGGAATGCCTAATTCTACATTCGATTTAGAATCAGAATTTACTAGTCCAATAACATATGTAACCCAAAAAATTACACCAATTGATGAAGATGATTTTATTTACTCCCTAGAATGGCATAATAAAAATTATCCAGGTAATTCAATTAAGATTGAAATTAACAAAGTAAAGAATCACGTCTTTGGTCATTACATACAGTCAATTCTACTCGCTGGCGTAGCGAATACTCATACATTCTATTTTTTAGGTAAAATTTGAATTATGATAATAGCCTTCATCATCCTATTAATAGCATCGCTGATTTTATGGCTGTTACGGTATAAGAAACTTGCTAAGTTAGCCTTAGTTTTTGCAATAGTAATCTTGATTTATATAATAGTAATATACTTTTTGGTGATCATCGAGATACCAGCATACGGAGTTTAATCCTTTTCAAATTATTGTTAAGTTAAGTCCTAATGAAAATTGCCTAGGCTTATTTCTATTTAAATATCATTAAAGGTTTTTAAAGCATTGTTAATCAAAATAACTTCGTTCAATTGTTTAGGGACGAGGGATTAACTGTGTTGTTCTCTAGTGAGTCCAAAGTTGCAAATACAACTGCCTGTCTGTTCCAGACAGGTGTCTCGAATATTAGAAAGGTTGATATTTGAGTGAGGGATTAACTGTATTGTTCTCCACCGTCTCCCATTCTGTAAATGTAACTTCACGTCCTTGCAGCCCCGACGTCTATAAACAACAAAGTGCATTCAAGTTATCTTGATGCACTTTTTATGTTTAAATCCGTAACGAAGTTACGCTTAATTGTGGAGTCGGGGAGAATCGAACTCCCGTCCAAACAAGGAACCAAAGGGCTTTCTACACGTTTAGTTTTTTATTGGTTTTCGATACCAGACCGGTAAAAAACAACCTATCTAGTACTTAGCTTCTTAATCTCGAAGCTGAATCGAAGCGCTACAGCATCTTAGTTAATTTTTACGATGCCTCATTAAAGAACGCCACTAACCAAGGCTTTCAGGAGACATTTAGCTTGCGCACCTAGTGCGCCGAGGCTTGAACTTACTATAATTCAGTTATTAAGCAGCTAAAGCGTAGTTATTTTCGCCGTTTAAAGTTTGACCTAGCCTTTTACGTGTCTCAATGTCATTACACGACGTGCTTACCATTTCATTCATCTTGCTGTCAAAACCAGTCGACCCCAATATGTTAAAGACCTTAGAATTAAAAGGGCAGCGAAGTTAGTAAAATCTTTGCATATGGCTTTAAATCCTAGTATTTTCGTGCAAATTTTGTACCAGACTTCCACATGACATTTGCCATTATTACCGAGCGAAAAAATCCACCAGATCGCCGGGTTGTTTTTTCACCTGAAATGCTGGTTAAGGCCAGGGAACAATTTCCTAAAGCACGCTTTATTATTGAAAGATCAGCCATTAGAGTATTTCCGGACGCGGCCTACGAAGCGCTTGGTTTTGAGGTCAAGGACGATGTGTCTGAAGCCGATGTCATGATTGGCGTAAAGGAAGTACCTCTAGAAAATTTAATTCCTGGGAAGAAGTACTTTTTCTTTTCGCATACCATAAAAAAGCAACCGTATAACCGTGGCCTGCTTCAAGAAATTCTTAAACAGAAGATAGAATTGTTTGACCATGAGACCATTGTTAAATCCAATGGGGCTCGCTTGATAGGTTTTGGAAGGTATGCTGGACTCGTTGGGGCTTATAATGGCTTTAGAGCGTTGGGATTACGTGATGACTTGTATCAATTACCTAAAGTAGAAACCCTTGAAGATTTAAATGCAGTTAAAGCCGAATTGGATAAAATCACCGTTCCCAATATCAAGATTCTACTATCTGGAACTGGTAAAGTGGCCTATGGAGCTAAAGAGATTTTGGATCATTTAGGTATTAAAGAAATTAAGGATGCCTTATACCTAACGGCTGATTTTACCGAGCCTGTGTACTGCATGATTGATGTGATGGAGTACACCAAACGCAAAGACGGCAAAGTAGGGGACAAATGGGAATTTTTTAAAGATCCATCGGGTTATGAAAGTAATTTTATGCCCTATACTAAAGTCACCGACTATTTTATTGCTGGCCATTTCTATGGGAATAATTCTCCTTATTTTTTCACACGTGAGGATGCCAAAAATCCTGAGTTTCATATCAATCTGGTGGCCGATATCTCTTGTGATATTGATGGTCCTGTGGCTAGTACCATAAGACCGTCTACGATTGCTAAGCCTTTTTATGGTTATGATCCACAGACCGAAACAGAGGTGGCTTTTGATGCAAATGATGCCATTACGGTCATGGCCGTCGATAACCTACCTTGCGAATTACCAAAAGATGCCAGTGAAGGATTTGGTGAAACCTTTTTAGAGCATGTGATTCCTGCTTTTTTTAATGGGGATAAAGACGGTATTCTAGACCGTGCTCAAATCACCAATGGAGAAGGGAAACTAACCTCCAGATTTGATTACCTGCAAGAGTACGTCAACGGATCTGAATAAAAGTTACTAGACGTAGCTAACTGTATTTCCAATTAGAATGGTTACTCCAGAGGTGGCAAAGTGTGCCAGGTCATCTACAGTAGCCTGTCCTTCAGGGGAACTCATAGACTCATTCATTTGTTCTTCACTGGTAAAGTAAAGTTCGGCCATTAAGTGGTGGTCACTCGCTGTACCTCCCGGGCCTCTGATGATTTCCGTTAACTCAATGCGCGAAATGCCTTCAATTTGATTGACAAGGGGCATGTGTTTTTCTTTGTAGTACTTGTCAAAAGCGGTTTTATCTTCTGGATTGTTGTAGAGTACGGTAACTTTAAACATGATAGAAATAGTATGTATTGAAATTTTGCAAGGCTAAATGTAATCAAACTGAATGATATTATCCAAGACTAGCACTAACTGGACAAACGGATTATTATATATTTAATGCTATGAATCCTGCAGAGGCTTACATTTTAAAACAACCCGAACCTTATAAGTCCATTATGCTTCATGTGCAACTACTCATTGAACACGCAGCACCTGAGGCCGATATGATGTACAAATGGAGTATTCCCTGTTTTTATATTGGTAAAAAGCCCATCTGCTACATTAATCAAAGTAAAGACTTTGTTGATATTGGTTTTTATCACAGTAAGTACATGACCAAATATCAAGAACTAATGGTGTCTGAAAAACGCAAATTAGTGCGGTCCCTTCGTTATAAGCAGTTGGAGGATATAAATGACGAGGTCCTTTTATTCGTTATTGATGAAGCACGGCAACATGTGGATAAACCGCTCTTGGGTTAGTTGATCTTCTTAAATCGTAGCGTCTCGCGGTCTGGATTTGTTAGAATTAGTAGATCCCCTTCAATACTGTAATGTGTGCTGGATCGCAAGGCTTTTAAAAAATCCTCCTCCTGATTGGGAGGGGCACACAACATTCGCGTCTGAGCTATATCTGTAAACCGGATTAGATTCTGTTCTGTAAATAGGGATCCGTTGATCTGGTTGCAGCCACCAAAGCCTGCAAAACGTTTGTCCTCAGGTGTAATTTCAATCTTTGGGAGTTGCTCTCTAAAATTTTCAACAGAAACCGCTTCAGTCCATAAGCTTGACAATTCCCATGTACCACTGGTTTGATCATCTAAAAGATAGGTGCCGCAACCATTGAACTGAGTAAATTCTTTATCTATGCCTCTTTTAATCTTTATAGCTACCTCATAATCCATCACAGAATCGTTGCATGGGCCTTGAGCAATGCGAACATCCAATGTTCCAGACTCAACTTCGACTCTGTAGTTCTTAATGTTTGCGTCTGCAACTCTAATGGGTTCAGTAGTTGGCGTTATAAAAGACTCGAATCCCAAAGAATCTGATCTAAAACGTATTTGGTCTTCAGTGATTTGCAATTGCCATTCGTCTCCAGAACCTTTGAAGAATACATCATCATTTTCTTGAACTGAAGAAACCGAAGAATTAGATGCCTTCTCTGCATCCTGATTTTTGCAGCCATACATAAATGACAGAATTAATATGCCGATGATTCTAAGCTTATAGCCCATTGATGGTTTTTCTTATGGCTACGAGATTTGACAACAAGCCTTCCAGCCTGCTTAAGTCCAACATATTAGCGCCGTCACTTTTGGCATTTGCTGGATCAAAATGTGTTTCAATAAATAAACCATCTACATTGTTGACAACCCCTGCGCGAGCAATGGTTTCAATCATTTCAGGACGACCTCCAGTAACTCCTATGGTTTGGTTTGGTTGTTGAAGTGAATGGGTAACATCCAATACCGTTGGCGCAAATGCCTTCATAGTTGGGATACCTCTAAAGTCCACAATCATATCCTGATAGCCAAACATGGTCCCTCGATCTGTAATCCAGGCGTGATTATTTCCAGAATCCTGAACTTTTTTAACGGCGTGCTTCATAGCCTCTGGGCTCATAAATTGCCCCTTTTTGAGGTTTACCACTTTGCCAGTATTGGCAGCAGCCACCACTAAATCCGTCTGGCGAACCAGAAATGCAGGAATCTGAAGTACATCTACATAGTTGGCTGCCAGCGCCGCATCTGAAACTTCATGAATATCGGTAATGGTAGGGATATCAAAGGTTTGTCCAACTTTATGAAGGATTTTCAATGCTTTTTCATCCCCAATTCCGGTGAAGCTATCAATTCTACTTCTGTTGGCTTTTTTAAAACTTCCCTTAAAAACATAAGGTATGCCCAACTTATCGGTAATTGTGACAATCTGTTCGGCAATTCTTAAAGCCATGTCCTCCCCTTCA
Organism: Winogradskyella aurantiaca; assembly: GCF_003362725.1. GTDB lineage: Bacteria > Bacteroidota > Bacteroidia > Flavobacteriales > Flavobacteriaceae > Winogradskyella_A > Winogradskyella_A aurantiaca. The sequence goes on along the minus strand of NZ_QKTV01000002.1, from coordinate 342,776 downwards.
ATGGCACAAGGACCGGATAAAAGGAAGAATTGATTTTTGTCTTGGTGTTTGATATTTGGAAGTGCAGAATAGTCCATGCAAATGTGTGCTTGAAATTAAGGTGCAAAGATAATTTAAATTACAGATAAATCGTTTAAATGAGCCTAATAGCTAAAATTAAGTGTACCTTTGCGCGCTTAAAATCAGCATCGTAAATGGCTCAGATTAAAAACATTGCAATTATTGCACACGTAGATCATGGTAAGACAACTTTGGTAGATAAGATTATGTACCATTGCCAATTGTTTCGTGATAATGAAAGTACTGGCGAATTAATCCTGGATAACAACGACTTAGAGCGCGAACGTGGTATCACCATTACTTCTAAAAATGTGTCCGTAACCTACAAAGGGACTAAAATCAATATTATTGATACTCCTGGTCACGCCGATTTTGGGGGTGAGGTAGAGCGTGTTTTAAACATGGCCGACGGAGTGTTATTACTGGTCGATGCCTTTGAAGGACCCATGCCGCAAACACGTTTTGTTCTTCAGAAAGCATTGGATCTGGGATTGAAGCCATGTGTTGTAGTCAATAAGGTTGATAAGGAGAATTGTACTCCTGATGAGGTTCATGAGGCTGTATTTGATTTAATGTTTGAGTTAGGTGCTGAGGAATGGCAGTTGGACTTTCCTACCGTTTATGGGTCTGCTAAGCAGAATTGGATGAGTGAGGACTGGACCCAGCCAACAGATTCTATTGAGCCCCTTTTAGAGATGGTCATTGAGCACATACCGTCTCCAAAAATTGAAGAAGGATCCACGCAAATGTTGATTACCTCATTGGATTATTCGTCATTTACAGGAAGGATTGCCATTGGTCGTCTTCAAAGAGGCGAGTTAAAGGCGGGTATGCCTGTGTCTTTGGTAAAACGAGACGGGTCTATAGTAAAGTCTAGAATCAAAGAATTACACACTTTTGAAGGTTTAGGACGTAAGAAAGTGGAATCTGTAGAAGCAGGTGATATCTGTGCTATTGTTGGACTTGAAGGATTTGAAATAGGAGATACCATTGCTGATTTTGAGAATCCTGAAGGACTAAAAACCATTGCTATTGATGAGCCTACCATGAGTATGCTCTTTACTATTAATGACTCTCCATTTTTTGGTAAGGATGGAAAGTTTGTAACCTCCAGACATATTAAAGAACGTCTTACTAAGGAGCTTGAAAAGAATTTAGCCCTTCGTGTTGAAGAAACAGACTCTGCGGATAAGTTTATGGTTTTCGGGCGTGGTGTATTGCATTTATCTGTTTTGATAGAGACCATGCGTCGTGAGGGTTACGAATTACAAATTGGGCAGCCACAGGTTATTATCAAAGAAGTTGATGGTGTAAAATGTGAACCATTTGAAGAAATGACCATTGACCTCCCAGAAGCTGTATCTGGAAAGGCTATAGAGCTTGTGACTATGCGCAAGGGTGAAATGACCAGCATGGAGGCCAAGGGTGATCGAATGGTTTGTAAGTTCATTATTCCATCACGAGGAATTATAGGACTAAGAAATAGTTTGTTAACCGCCACTGCAGGTGAGGCCATAATGGCGCACCGTTTCTTAGAGTATCAACCTGTAAAGGGCGGCATACCAGAACGTTTAAATGGATCTCTTGTATCCATGGAAAACGGTCAAGCGATCCCTTATTCAATAGATAAACTTCAGGAACGCGGTAAATTCTTTGTGGATCCAGGTGAGGATATTTATGAGGGTCAGGTCATTGGTGAAAATTCAAGAGGAGATGACATGGTAGTTAATGTTACCAAAACAAAGAAACTATCCAATGTACGATCAGCTGGAGCTGATGATAAGGCTAAGATTGTCCCAGCCATTAAGTTTTCGCTTGAAGAGGCTCTTGAATACATTCAAAAGGATGAATATGTAGAGGTAACACCTAACCATTTACGATTACGTAAGATTCTTTTAAAAGAAGTGGATAGAAAACGCAGTAAAGCGCTTTAAGACGTTTCGCCGCTCATAATAAGCAGCGTGTAGGGTATATGAAAATAGGATTCCTCGATTGTTCGGTTGACCGTATCAAATTGAGAGGACATGAGTTTCGTATACTCATCAACAGATCTTACAAAATTTCCGCGATCGTTGTCGATTAAGAATTTAGAAATTTTGTTTTGATTGGGAATATAACAACCGTCCAGCGTTAACAGTTTACCATTTGGTTTAAGGATGCTTTTAGCCCATTTTATAAAGCTCAAACATTCCTTGTCATCCATGTGATGCAACACCCCTGTGGCAATAACGTAATCATAAGCTTTGCCTGATGGTAGATCAAGTTCTTTGAGCTTAGAACAAATAAACTCACCTCTATGCCCGTATTTGGCCTTCGCTTTTTCAATATAAATGGGGTCAATATCGACACCGGTATAGTCGAGCTCAGGTAAAAACTCAAGAATGTCACCCGGACCGCACCCAAAATCCAAAAGGCTTTGATTGGGATTAAGATCCAAATAGTCTTCAACAAACTTTCGTCGGGCGCGATACCCTCCAACTAGCTTTTGATAACTGGTATAAACAATTGGGCTTTTAAGTACCGTTCGTAAATCCATTGGGAGCATGACTTTGTAATCGTATAAAGGTAATTCAATTTTATCTGTGAATGCATTTCAAAATTGATATCTTCGACCAATTAAATGGCGGCATCGTGACTTCATTTCTTGATCAATTTCAAAATAAAAAAGCGGTTGGATTTACCTTTCTTGGTGTAATACTGATTCAATTGGTATTGGCTTTTCAAGGCCTGGATGTTTGCGATGATGGTTTTGCGGCGACCTTCTACCAGCAATTTTTTAATGATGCCGATTCGGTGGAATACAATTTTGTATACTGGTTGTCCGGGTTGGTAGGTGGTATTTGGTATGAACTGTTTCCCGGGGGGGGCATCTTATGGCTGCGCATACTAGCAATACTTGTGAATACCACAACCATGTATTTGGCCTATCAATTATTAAAACCCTTTATACGGCAAGACTTTTTATTGCTTGGTTTAATAATGACCTTATTCATAAACGATTTTGGTTATTTACTTTTTTACAACAATCATATTACTGCCTGTTTGGCCGTACTCAGCATGTTATTGATGCATCGTGGATTGGTCCAAAATAATTTGAAATACCTTTTTCTATCTGGACTGGTTATTGGGCTAAATGTATTTTCAAGACTTCCTAATCTAAGTCAATTTGCATTAATACTGGTGTTTCCAATGTGGTATGGCTTAAAAGATGGGGGTTTTAAAGCCATGATAAGGCCAATAAGTACTTTTAAGTTTGGTTTTTTTGGTGCATTTGGTCTTGTGGCATTGCTTCTCTTGCTACTTGGGCAATTAGATATAATGAAGAGGGCGATCATAAGTTTATTTGATATAGGAAGTACGGATCAAAGCTCGCATAATGTTATAGACCTTTTAAGAATTTATGTTCGTAATTACTTAAAAATCGGTGTATGGGCCTTGTTGGCATCTATGGGCATAGTAGGAGCTTTTTTACTAAGAAGCCGATTTAAGTTAGGTTGGCTTAAATGGCTGGGATTAGGTCTTGTATTGATCCTGTCATTGCTGTGGTTTAAGATTAGCTATATTCATGGGTTTTATGCTTTAGGTTATATTGGTGTATTTGGCATAAGATGGTCTGCTGCTCATAAGGAAATACACTTGATTTGTTTTATGGGATTCCTGATGCAATTCTTGTTACCATTTGGTAGCGGAGGAGGGATTACATCAATTGGGTATGCATCTCTTTGGTTGTCGTTGCCCTTGTTTTTTTATGTTTTACAACGTTGGTCTCAAGGTGATTCAGTCTTGAACCAAATACCAAGACTTGAGTTTTATGAACTAAAGTCCTTTAATGGTCAGCATTTTGTCCTCATGTTTTTCATCACTTTTATGATGTTGAAACTTTACAGTTGGTCTCAACAGGCCTATTTTGATTCGGGATCTCGATTGGATAAAACCTATTCGATAAAAAGTCCATTTGCCAAAGCTATATATACAACTAAGGAACGTGCAGATATCCTTAACGAAGTGTTAGAAGTATTACCCAATTATGTCCAATCAGCGGATTATCTATTAGTTTATGATAAATCACCCATGATTCATTTTCTGACAGATACCAAGCCATATATGTATAATTCCTGGCCGTGGATTTATGATTCCTTAAGTTTTAAGAAGAAGCTTTTCTCCGCTCAAAAGAATAGAGACGAACTTCCCGTTATACTAATGCAAAAATTTGAAACCATTGTAAAATTTTCAGAGCCGCGACCAGATTATTTATCAAGTACTTCTGAAAACTCCTATTATCATAACAACAATATTGCGGCCATAATGGAGGATTTCCTGAATAAGAACAACTACAGCCTGTCCTGGTCCAATAATTACTTCGATATTTACATTCCACCTAGTTCCAATTGAAAATCCCTCTAATTTCCGTTAATTTGTTATTGTAAGCATTGTAAAGTCCATGTCTAAAGATCTTGCTGTTGTAATTCCTGTCTATAACGAGAAAGACAATCTTGAAGAGTTAATTGAACGAATTGAAGCGACTCTCAATAAAATAACGTCCAGTTATGAAATTATATTTGTTAATGACGGAAGTACTGATAATTCAATATCAGTAATACATGGCATTTCAGAAAATAAAACTAAGGTCTTCTATGTTAATTTGACAAGGAATTATGGGCATCAGGTGGCTGTATCAGCTGGTCTTCTGTATACCAATGCGAAAGCCGTGGTAATTATTGATGCAGACCTTCAGGACCCACCAGAATTAATAATTGAACTTTATGCGCAGTTTAATCAGGGGTTTGATGTGGTTAATGCCAAACGAAAAGACCGTAAAGGTGAATCGCTTATAAAAAAAGGAACGGCAAAGCTATACTATCGTTTGCTCAAGCGATTGGTCTCGTTTGAGATTCCTCTTGACACCGGTGATTACAGACTAATAAGTAGGAAAGTAGTTGATGCTCTTAATACGATGCCTGAACAAAATAAATACTTACGGGGGCAGATTGCTTGGTTAGGGTTTAAAACAAGTAGTGTCTTGTATGAAAGAGATTCTAGGAAACACGGTAAAAGTGGATACACTTATAGTAAGATGTTTAAATTAGCTATAGATGGAATTACTGGTTACTCCGATAGGCCTTTATGGCTGGTTAGTCGCATGGGTTTTATTATTGCCTTGTTATCCTTCCTGTTTATAATATATGCCATATTCGCCTATTTTGTCCTAGAAGCTACTATTACAGGATGGACATCCATAATTGTGAGTGCCACCTTTTTAGGGGGAATTCAGTTGTTTTCAATTGGTATTATAGGCGAATACATAGCACGAATCAATACCAACGTGAAGCGACGCCCTCTGTATATGGTTGAGTCTACAAATTTAGAGTCGCAAAAACATAAAAGTCTTTTGTGATCGAAAAGCTTGAGATTAGACTATACCAGGCTAGAGATGAATCCAATTGGAATCTGTTTGTTACTACCGAAGATGTTCCAAACCTTCTCTTCAAGCGTTCTTTTATGACTTATCACGCGGATCGCTTTGAGGATTATTCGCTAGTGGTTTATGATGGTGAGGATCTGATGGCCATTTGTCCGGCACATAAAGTAGAGGCTGAATTACGAAGCCACTGGGGACTAACATATGGGGGACTTCACTTTAGTAAAAATTTGAGCGCGGTAGAATTAAGGTCTATTTGGTCAAAAATAAAGGCCTATTTAAATCAACAAGGATTTTCATCTATTATGGTGAAACAAGTCCCCGGATTTTATTTGGGAGATCAAACGATTACTCAAGAGAATCTGTTTTATTCCAATTGGCAAATGGTTCATTCAGAACCTGTTTTTGCTATTGATTACAGTAAAGCACTGAATATTCATAAGACCAAACTGAAGCATTACAGGCGTAATCAGAATTCAAATTTTGAAATAGAAAGGACCAATAATTTTTCAGAATTTTGGGAGAATGTTTTAATTCCTAGACTAACTTCAAGACATGGAGTTACCCCGGTCCATAGTTTGTCTGAGATTAGTATGTTGGCGTTGAGATTTCCAGATAACATTATTCAATACAATCTTAGACTTGAAAATGAAATCCTTGCAGGAATTACGCTTTTCGATAAAGGCAAGGTTATTAAGAGTCAATATGGGGCCACAACTGATAAAGGTGAAAAACTTAGGGCATTGGAGTTTCTGTTTATCCACTTAATATATAAATACCAACAACTTGACAAGTCCTTTTTTTCAATGGGTACCATTGGCGATAAACGTTTCGCTGAAGGTTTTAATCCTGGATTAAAAAAACAAAAGGAAGAACTTGGTTGTGAAGAGTTTCATCAACATTTTTTTACTTTTGATTTATCATGATCCCCTTTTTAGATCTTAAGAAATTAAACCAAAGATTTCAGACTGAATTTGAAACTCAGTTTCAATCCTTTCTTCAAAATGGTACCTACATAAAAGGTGATCGAGTAGCTGAGTTTGAGCGGTTATTTGCGGCTTATTGTGGAAGTCAATATTGTATTGGTACCGCTAATGGACTGGATGCCCTTACCTTAATTTTAAAAGGCTATATGCATCTTGGTAAATTACAGAAGGGGGACCAAGTACTTGTGCCTTCAAATACTTTTATTGCAAGTATTTTATCAATTATTAATGCTGGCTTAAAACCCGTTTTAGTAGAACCTAATGAAACCTCCTTTAATATTGATATCTCAGGAATTGAATCACATTATTCTCAAAATATTAAGGCCATTATTGTGGTTCACCTGTACGGGCAATTAGTTGAAATGGATCCAGTTAAAAGCTTTTGTAAAGAGCACAATCTCTTATTAATTGAAGATGCTGCTCAGGCTCATGGAGCTGAGAATGACAAAGGCGAAAAAGCTGGTAGTCTGGGTAATGCTGCGGCCTTTAGTTTTTATCCTGCTAAAAATCTTGGTGCACTCGGTGATGGTGGTGCGGTTACCACCAATGACAAAGACTTGGCAGAAGCAATACAATTGTTAGGGAATTATGGAAGTTCTCAGAAGTATAAATTTGGAGCGATCGGTATTAATAGTCGATTAGATGAAATTCAAGCGGCATGGTTGACTATTAAACTAAGACGGTTGGATGCAGATAATGCTTTAAGACGCAATATTGCGAATCAATATGCAACTCAAATTAATAACCCTAAAATTACTCTGCCAAACTATTCAGGGAGCCTGGATCATGTGTTTTACGTTTATGTGGTAAGAGTTAAGGATAGAGACGATTTTATTAAATATCTGAAAATAAATGGTGTAGGGTCGCATGTTCATTATCCGGTGTCCCCAAATTTGCAAAATGCCTTAAAGTCACATAAATTTGGTTCGTATCCCGTTTCGGAACGGATTCACAATTCTGTTGTTAGCATCCCCCTCAATCCTATTTTAACAGATCACGAAGTCAAACACATAGTTGATGTTTTAAACGCCTACTAATTGAGATCTTTTCTTAAGTACATTAATGATCATGTGCTGCATAAAGCAGTCAGATTAAATCTAACCAACCTTTCAATAAAGGTTCTGGCAGGTGCGGTAATTACAAAGATGATTGCAGTATTTATCGGTGCTGAAGGAATGGCGCTTATTGGAAATTTGAGAAATTTTTCAACAGCAGTTCATTCTGTCTCTATTGGTGGTATGTATAAAGGTGTTGTCAAGTATATCAGTCGTTACAGAGAGGATGCGAAACAACTAGGTGAGATTATTTCAACCACCTATTTTGTTGGCTTTGTATTAACCTTCTTTTCAGCATTTGTCTGCTACTATAATGCCGAAGCCATAAGTAGGTTTTTGTTTTCCAACGCCTATCACTATGCTTACATCATAAAGATCATGGGTCTTCTCTTACCATTCTATTCATTAAATATGCTGAGTTTTTCAATTATGAATGGTTTTTCCAAGTTCAAAATCTTAATAATTATCAATATTATTGGACAAATCCTGGGATTATTAGTAACTCTTGTTTTAATATGGCAGGATAAGTTGGAGGGAGCCCTTATATCAATAGTAATAACGCCAGCATTGGTGTTTTTAATAACCTTAGTTGGGATATTATGGAGACGTAGCTTAATAGGGTTGATAAAGTTTAAAGATGTTACTATAAGTGCTTTTAAACAATTGGCGCCTCACACTATTGTGGCAATTCTAACCTCAATTTCTATTCCTTTTGTTCTTATTTTAATTAGAAACTATATCATGACAGAGATAGGAGTGAAAGAAGCTGGCTACTGGCAAGCTGTAAATAGAATTTCTGATTACTATTTGATGTTTGTCAACTCGTTAATGGTGTTGTATGTGTTTCCTAGATTAAACGCAGTAAATGACACAGCGACATTCAGAGCTGAGATTTATAAGTTCTACAAGTCTGTGGTGCCTTATTTTGCGGGTATTCTTATTCTTATTTTCTTATTTAGAACTCAAATAATAAGCCTGCTGTTGACCGATGAATTTTTACCGGCAGAAGACTTATTTATTTGGCAATTATTAGGTGATTTTATTAAGGTCATGGCTATGGTGATTGCATTACAGTTTTTGGCTAAGCGCATGTTTACACATTTTATAATTCTCCAAATATTTTTGTTTGTGATATTATATACCAGTAGTATATACTTTCTAGATGTTTTTGGGTTAACTGGAGCAGTAATTGCACATTGCGTTAGCTATAGTCTGTATTTTGTTATTATTTTATTACTTTTTGCTAGCTCTTTATTTGGGGTTATATCCGATCAACCAGAATAATCATTTTGAAGTTACCTAAGTTTCTCAACTCAAATCTCATTCTTAAGATTACTTCGGTGAATTCAACCGTAATTGTCATACGTCTTGTCATTGCTTTATTTGTACAACGGATTTTGGCTGAAATGGTAGGTCAACCTGGAATTGCCAAGGTAGGGAAGTTGAGGAATGTTCTTGCTATGCTTAGTAGTATATCAACTTTAGGAGTTTCAAGTGGAATTATAAAATATATTGCCGAGTATAAGTCCGATGAATCCTCGTTAAACAAATTGTTTTCGGGGGTGTTTATTTTGGGATCAATTGGAACCATCTTATCCTCTGCTTTATTGTTTTTGTTTTCAGAGACTATTTCCGTTTATCTGTTTGGTAATCCTTCTTTCGAAGTTATTATTTTATTATTGGCGGCACTGGTTCCCTTTGTTGCGATGCATCGTATTTTCAATTCTGTAATTAGTGGTCTATCTGATTATAAAAGTTATGCCAAGGCAGATCTTTTTGCCTATGTGATAGGTGTTGTATTACTTTTAACGGGACTCTATTTTAAAAATTTAAAAGGGGCTTTATTTGGTATTGCATTGATCCCTTTGGTTCAATGGACGATGCTTCTTTTAGTTTTTGGAAAAATCCTTAAATCTTATTTGAAGTTTAAAGAGTTAAACTGGTCTACCGATTTTGTGAGGTTATTACTAGTTTTCTCTTTGATGTCATTCGTTTCTACTTTTTTAATTAATACTGTAGAATTAGACATTATTACTCAAATAGAAAATAGAATTAGTGAGAATGACGCCGGAAATTGGACAGCCATGGTAAACATCTCCAAAAACTACATGGCCTTTGCAACAGGATTATACTCGCTTTATGTATTACCAAGATTTTCAACTATTAAGACTGAAATCGAATTTAAAAAGGAGTTAGTACATATTTATAAATCTATTTTACCTTTTTTTGGATTAGGAATGATCCTTGTCTATTTATTTCGAGAATTTATAATTGCTTTGGTCTATCCTGATTTTGTTGGAATGGAGTCATTATTTAAGTGGCAACTAATGGGGGATTTTGTAAAATTGTGTTCTGTGGTCATGGCTCATCAATTTTTGGCTAAAAAACTAGTGAGAAATTTCATTTTCTCTGAATTGTTGTCCTTGGCGTTATTCTATCTTTTGACTAAGATTTTTATCACTTCTTACGGCGTTGAAGGAGTTGTATTGGCACATTTAGTTCGATACGTGATATACTTTGTGGTTGTTGCCATTTTAATAAAAAGGTATTTTTCAAATTTAAATTCGAGGAGTAATAATCTGTAATTATGTATTTGGAATAGTAACCAATTAGTTTTTTAAATTCATTTACGTTAGAAACGGTACAACAACTTTGCTTCATGCTAAAAAAATGCAAACTAACTATTGACGATCAACCTTTTGAATTTGAAGTAGAAGGTGATTTTTTTTGGGGAAAGCCCGAGTTACTTTATCCTTTGGAAAATAATATTCTCTCTAATGTTCCCTGGGAACGACATGGTTATGCTTGTGTTGATGCTCTAAATAATTTTGAGATAGGTAGGTTAAAAAAATCTGTCAAAGACCTCATATTAGAGGCAATGCACAGAAATAATATTAAAGTTGATGCTGATTTTGAACTTAGAAACTACCACAAATATGCCACTTCAGATCAAGAGCATAGCAATGTGATTTCTATTACTAGGAACCTACAAGTGTCGGACTTTGATTTTGACATAGATAATTTGGCGAAACGATTTAGTAAAATATTGGGATGGCCCTTAACGTCTTGGGTAGAAGAGTTAAATAAGTCCCATGTTCAAATAAGGATAAGCCGACCAAATTCTTTGGACATCAATCCACCTCATAGAGACGGATACCTCAGTTATTGGGCAGATATAGTTAATGTTTGGCTACCAATTGAAGGTTGTAATAACAAGTCTTCTTTACCCGTATTTCCTGGAAGTCATCTAGTATCTGAAGATGAAATATTTAGAACTGAGAGTAAAGGAGCAACGATAAAGGGTAACGTTTACTATGTGCCGTGTATTATAGAAACGAAACAGGGAATTATTAATATGATTAGGCCTAATCCAAAAGAGGGACAAGCCCTCTTGTTTTCACCATATTTGATTCATGGTGCTGCTGTCAATCAAAATAAAGATATCACAAGGATATCTTTAGAGTTACGATTTCCTAAAGCTAACTCTTAGGACCATTTGATTAAATATTGTTTAGCACATTCTATATAGTCATGATGTTTCTCAACAAACTCTCTGGCATTTTTCGAAATTTCAATTATTTTTTTGGGATTTAAAATCAGCCACTCTAATTTATTAGCAATTATAGTGGCATCGGGCAATGCATTTATAGCAATGGTATCCTCTTCAATACGGTAATACTCTAACCATTCCTTTTCAGCCCCGGAAAAAACAACCTTTCCTTTAGCCATGGCTTCAAGAGCATTAAATCCTTGGTCATACGCATAAACCTGATCCATTAAAATATGGCACTTATTGAAAGCCTTTACGTATTCTTTATAAGGTAAATTATGAGTGGTAATAATCTCAACCTTATCTTCTAATTTGGACTTAATAGTTTCTAATGCTTCTTCGAAAATATCATTCCCTTTTTTATAATAGTTAAAGGTATTAATGCCATGGAAAATTACAACTTTATCTTCAATAATTGGTTCAGTAAAGGCCAAGGTATCTGTATTAATGGCATGTGGAATCATACCGAGGTACTTTTTGTACCCCTGCAGTGGAAGATGATAGTCTAGATCGTTAGAAATAACACCTTTTATTTTATTAAAAATATGATCATGCAGTTTTTTATGTTCTGGTGTTAAATAACTTAAGGCCGGAGAAAAGTCTCGTTTTGAACCCTTTCCTTCAAAATATGCCGTTAATACTGAATATCTAAAATCTTTATCAAAGGCGTATTTGACACTTGGATAATCTAATCCTGTTGAAAGTAGGTATGGAGATGAATTCCATTTGACTAGCAAATCAAATATTTCTTTCTGGTAGTTTCGATTAAAATCAAAGGGGGCTTCATTAATAAATTGTATCACATCATAGCCTGATAATAAACTCTCTTTTGACTTGATTTGTTTAATTATAGAAATTGCCGAAATATCAAAATTAAGAAACCTAATTATCGCCGACCTAATCTTCTTTAGAAAGGGGTTTCGGTATGGATCCTTTAGTTCAATATCAACATCAACTTTTTTAAAGCCATCTCTGGTACTTACCAAAATTGAATCATGTCCTAGGATTTTTAGACCTTCTCGAATATTCCAATGGGTTCTGTTGAATTCACCAAACAATAATACTTTCATGAAATAAATTAGCTGGATTATTAAGGCTTAGATTAGAAATAGCTATATGCTTCAGCGAATAAGAAATTTGATCTAATTATTGATATATTTAGTCCCATTCAGTTCATGCAAAATACGTACAAAAAAAGAATCTGTATAATTACACGTTCATTAAGTGAAGGTGGTGCAGATCGTGTTGCCTCGATTCAATCTTTTCTGTTTAGTAGCCTAGGACATCAAGTTTATTTGGTTACTGTATTAAATAGTATTGCTTATCCTTATCAGGGGACTCTTCTGAATTTGGGTAAAATGAAAGAGAAAAATGACAACGCTTTAGGGAGAATACAGCGATTACTTAAACTCAAGAGTTTTCTAAAATCAAATAAAATTGATGTTGTTATTGATCACAGGGTAAGGATTAAATCCATTTCTGAGTATATCATCTCTGGTTGGGTTTATCCTAGAGATGCTATATATATGGTCCATAACAGTACTATAGAGCGCTATTTTCCTTCTTCAAAACTCATAACTAGATTAATTTATGGAAACCAAGCTAAAATTGTCTGTGTCTCTGATGCAATAGCAAATAAGGTTCGAATTAAGTATAAGTTTAATAACATTCAAACCATCTACAATGCTATAGACTTTAATTACATTAATAAATTGAGTCAAGAACCATGTTCCATTGAAGGTCCATTCATTTTTTGGTACGGAAGACTTGAGAATGAACAAAAGAACATAGTTTTATTGCTAAAGGCTTACAATCAGTCAAGTCTTCCTGACAAAAAAATAAAGTTAGTATTAATGGGCTCTGGTAAGGATTTGCAATTAATTAAGAGGACTATAAATAATCTGAACCTTAATTCTAATGCCACATTGCTTCCTTTCTCTGAGAATCCCTTCCCCTTATTAAGAAAGTCTATATTTACTGTGATATCTAGCAACTATGAAGGTTTTCCAATGACCATTCTAGAATCCCTTGCTTGTGGAATTCCTGTGGTAAGTGTGCGGTATAAAAACTATGAGGACAGTATACTTAAACATAGATTCAATGGTGTTGTCACAGAACCTAATTCCTCGCAAGCATTGTCTGAGGGTATGGAACAATTTGTTGATGATAAAAAGTTATACCTTCGTTGTTGTAACAATGCTGTTGGAAGTGTTGAACCATTTAGAATTGAAAACATTTCAAAACAATGGGAAATTCTGATTCAAAATTGAAGTATCAAACCACAATAACTGAAGTAAGTATAATTGAGATTCCAAGGGTGCATGACGAGCGAGGTATTCTAGCCGTTGTTGAAGGCGATTCCATCCCATTTGATATTAAGCGGATTTATTATTTATATGATATTCCTTCAGATGCTTATAGAGGTGGTCATGCGCATAAGGAATTGTATCAACTAATAGTTCCTTTATCTGGAAGCTTTGATGTGAAAATTAATGACGGAAGGAATAATAGAGTTTTTAGCTTGAATAAACCACACAAGGCTCTTTTAATTGTCCCTGGTATATGGCGGGAAATTGATAATTTTTCTTCTGGAAGTGTGTGTCTAGTATTGGCTTCAAATGTTTATGATGAATCCGATTACATCCGAAATTTTGAGGATTTTTTAGCTTTTAAAATGCTTTAAGTACCAACTGTTTTTTAGTAGAAATGGTCTAGCTTTGTTGAGTAGTCTCAGGATAATCCTCGGTGTTTTGAGAAGTAGATTTTGTTTAAAGTTTAGGTTCTCTTTTGAAATATCACTCCTGACTTTATGGAAAATTTCTGTTTCACCATTTATTTTTGTGCGTAATGCAAGTCCGTATCTTTTGATGTCTAGGTATTGTTTCAGGCTTCGATTTAGTTTTTCGTCGTCTTTAAATGAACTGAAAAGTTTAAGCCTAACTAAGTTTTGTTCAGACTTGCCTAGACTATGCTCCAAGGCGTAGTTATAAATCATAGTTTTCTTGGGATTAAATATGAGTGGCTCTTTTAATCCAATCCTAATCCACAGATCTAAATCCTGACCAGTTGTATATTCAGGATTAAATTGACCATATTTAAAGAAGGCCTCCCTATTAAGGCAGGCGGCTGAAGTCCATATGATGTTGTTATGCAAACTTGAACCAAAAAGATCTTGAATAACAATGGGCTTATCATTTGTACTGTTTATATCAATCTTAGCTGGTGCAGAATAGCTGTCACTATACTTGATCCAGTAATTATTTGCTAAGAAATTAGATTTAGGGTAGACCTTGATGCTTTCCGCTAAGCAATGTAAATGGTCCTTTTTCCAAACGTCATCAGCATCTAAAAAAGCTAAATAAATTCCGCTGGCCTTAGCTGATGCATTATTTCTTGCCAAACTAACTCCTTGATTTTTCTGGTCTATAATTTGAATTTTATCTGACTGAATCGATTTGACTTTGCATAAACTATTATCTGTTGAACCATCATTTGTTATGATAACCTCAAAATCATTAAAGGACTGATTAAGAACGCTTTGTAAGCAATCTTCAATGTAGGATTCCTTATTGTACAACGGTATAATTACAGAGAAAAAGGGCATATTATTTTTTGAGGATTAAATCTCGGACAATTATTTTAGAGGCTATTAGATATTTATCTGAAATCCCCCCTTCAATTAAAACAGAGTTGAACAATAAATCCTTGAATTTGTCTATCGACTTCTTATTTGGGATATAAGACAAACTATTAAGTAATAGTTTTTTTAGTTCTGTTTGATTCTTTAGTTTCAAACATATCTGATTGTTGTCATAAAAGGCATTGCCTAGAACCACTGTGGTTTTATACAAACATATAGATTCAAAACCAACCGTCGAATTATTAACAAGTACAACCGTCGATTCTGAAATTGCATTGTTTAAATCTGAATGGTTTTCAATTTCGATACTGTGCTGTTTAATGTAATTATAAAATTCCTTGTGGTATTTACCTAAGAATAATGGGTGTTCTCGTACAACTAAGTAAGAATTACTTGGTAAATGTTGATGTACTTGTTTCAATATATCTACGTGTGATTGAAAGTGGGGGCTGTGTATTATGGAATTAACATCAGCAGGTATCTGGCATACAAGAAGAAATCGATTGCCCGCCTTCAAGTTTATAGGTGTCATCTGCTTACTCAATCTAAAACTATTGACATCTGTGTATTTTAAATCAGGTGGATAAATTCTGGTTTTTTCAAGAGAATACATGAATGCCATATCTATAAATCTGTATAGAGGTGATCGTCGATATTTAACCGATATTATTTTTTTTTGCGAATTAAAGGTTGAGGTATTCATCATAGATTGATTGCGCATGCTCAAATTAGCATTCACTCCCTTTTTATCATAAAACGTTCTGCTAAATGGTCCCTGTTCAATATACCTAATCTCAATGTCTCTAGCTTTGGCGAGAGCTACGGCAATTTGTATACACATTTTTGTATCCCCAATACAAATGATGTAGTCCGGATTGAATTGGGCAAAAGATTGATCTACAATGTCTATATATGCGAATGCTTGTAAAGAAAGTTGTTTTACCGAGTTGCTTGATGAAAGGAGTGTATGATAAGAAATAACTTCTTCTATGGTTACACCTTTATAAGTTCGGGTTGTTTCATATAACCTTGAGTAATGACGCCTTTTCTTGAGAGCCAGAAACCATGATTCAAGGGAGATGCACTTGCTATATTTGAATCGCAGTAATGTATAAAGAAAACCACTAAGATGAATTGAGAAAATTCGAAGTTGTCCATTGTTTGTCATTAACTCTTTACCTATGTCCAAGTAAAACCTCGAAAATTTATCTAAAGTGCCAAAACAAATAACCTTCATAAAACTTTAGTGGTACTTTTCACCATGATAAATGTAATATATTTATTCCCTAATCAATCTGCATTATCATATTTGATGAATCATGAATAGAATAGAAATAGCCAATTTAATTCTAGCCGAAATAAACAGCAACCGAGATAAACTGAAATCCAGTTTTTCTGCTTCAAAAGAAAAGATTGGATATTTTTATATAGACGATTTACTTCCACAGGAATTGGCTTCTGAGTTGGCATTGGTTTTTCCAAAAACCAAGGATATGAGAAGGCTCAAGAGTATCCGAGAATACAAGTACATCTCAGCTCAAATGAATGAGCATCATCCCTTACTTGAGGAGACTATTTACGCTTTTCAGGACAAACGCATTGTAGATCTTATTGGAAACATATGTGGAATAGATTCCCTCTATCCGGACGGCTTATTATATGCTGGGGGCCTATCCTCAATGGGTAAAGATAATTTTCTAAACCCCCACCTTGATAACTCTCATGACGCTGAACGAGAGCGTTGGCGTGTTTTAAATCTACTTTTTTATGTTTCTAAGGATTGGAGACTAAACAACGGAGGCCATCTCGAACTTTGGCCAAATGGACCTAAAAAGGAGTCTATTGTTATTGAAAGTAGATTTAATCGATTGGTTGTTATGGCCACCCATCAATTTTCCTGGCATTCGGTTAATAAAGTAAATGTTAACGAATCTCGAAATTGTATTTCAAATTACTATTTCAGTGAAGAACCATTGAAATCTGATGATAGGTTTCATGTGACTAAATATCGCGGACGACCCAATCAATTTTTTCTAAATGCGATTTTGGATTTTGATGCGTTCGCAAGAATGACCCTTAGAAAACTTTTCAGGAAAGGAATTCGCAAAAACCCACATATTTACAAGAAAGGCTAGTTAGATTTCCGCTGTACCACTTCAAATAGCTTATTCTCGTGACACTTAAGTGTTTTGCTAGGATATTTAAGCAATAAGGCATAGTCATGAGTAGCCATTAATATGGTGTTCCCATTCTTATTGAGATCTTGTAAGACTTCCATAACTTCAATACTGGTCTGAGGATCTAAATTACCGGTAGGCTCATCTGCTAGTATGAGTTTGGGCTCATTAAGTAAGGCCCTTGCGATTGCGATACGCTGTTGTTCTCCACCAGATAATTCATGTGGAAATTTAAATCCTTTTGTCTTCATTCCAACTTTATCAAGAACCATTTCAATGCGTTCTTTGATGTCTTTTGCATCTTTCCAGCCTGTTGCTTTAAGCACAAATTCAAGATTGCCGTTAACGGTTCGATCGGGTAATAATTTAAAATCTTGAAACACGATACCTAACTTTCTTCTTAAGAAGGGAATGTCTCTTTCTTTTAAGTTATGCAGTTCATAATCAACAATTTCTCCTTCTCCTTCTTCCAAATCTAAATCTCCATACAACGTTTTTAAAAGACTACTTTTTCCACTTCCTGTTTTTCCAATGAGATACACAAATTCCCCTTCTAGCATCTCAAATGAAACATTTGATAATACCATATTGCCGCCTTGAGAAATATTGACGTTAGATAACTTAAGGATGGTTTTCATTTTAGTTTGTTCTAGTCTTTGGGTAAAAGTATTATTTAAAAAATCAAAATCAAATTAGCTAGTTAATAACGCACATACAATTCTGGTATTGTAACATGTTGCTCATAAAGAAGTCGTTTAGATATATTGATAAATCCGTTTATAATTATAATGGAATTGTATCGTTATAGGTATGGCATTAGGTTATATTTGATGCCATTATCATCATCAAAAAATCGACTCTACTACAATGCGATTAAATTTTTCAATCTTCCTTGCACTGCTCATTTCGCTTAGTGTGATAGATGCCCAGGAATCTGCTATTTATACCAGTCATCTCAAAGATTATCAAAAGGCAATAACTCTTTACAATAACAATCAGTATAAAGCAGCACAATCACTTTTTCAAAGTATTGGAGATGGATCCTCAGATCGTCAGGTGAAATCGGAATGTGCCTATTACGTTGCTAATTGCGCTGTTAGGTTAAACCAAAGAAATGCGGATGACTTGATCGAGGGGTTTGTTGAAAACTATCCTACAAGTACCAAACGCAATATGGCGTTTATGGATGTTGCCAACTATTACTTTCAAAACTCTCAATATACATATGCAAAGAAATGGTTTGACAAAGTTGATGAACTCAGTATTGACAGGAGGGAGATTGATAAGTTTTATTTTGAGTATGGGTATAGTTTATATAAGACTGGAGATGAGCGCAAAGCTAATAAGTACTTAAAACGGGTTTCAGATTCGCAATTATATGGCTCTCAAGCTAAATACTATTTAGGCTACATGGCTTATGAAGGTGATGACTATGAATCAGCCTCTGATTATTTTGACCAGGTAAGTGGAGATAGAAAGTATCAACAGAAATTAGCCTATTATCAGGCCGATTTAAATTTTAAATTAGGTAAGTTCCAAGAGGCCATAGACCTAGTTTTACCGCAGCTTAATACTAGAGATAAACGACAACTGTCGGAGTTGAATAAAATAATTGGGGAGAGTTACTTTAATCTTGAGAAATATGAAGAAGCGATACCCTATTTACAGTCATATGAAGGGAAGAAAGGACAATGGAATAATACGGATTTTTATCAACTGGGTTATGCCTATTACAAACAAAAGGACTACGAAAGTGCCGTTAATGAATTTAATAAAATAATTGACGGTCGCAATTCAGTTGCCCAAAACGCGTATTACCACTTAGGTGAAAGTTATATCAACTTAGATAAAAAGTCTGAGGCATTAAACGCGTTTAGAAATGCAGCGCAAATGGATTTTGACCTGAAGATCAAGGAAGATGCTTGGTTGAATTATGCAAAGCTCAGCTATGACATTGGTAACCCATACCAATCCGTACCACAAGTATTAACCCAGTATTTGGATCAGTATCCTGATTCTTCATTTTTTTCAGAAATTGAAGTGCTTTTAATAGACTCTTATATTTCTTCTAAGAATTACGAAGAGGCATTAGTCTTGTTAAAGGGCAAATCTGGTTTTGAGAATAAGCTTGCTTATCAGAAGGCAGCGTTTTATCGAGGGCTGGAATTGTATAATGAGCTTAATTTTTCAGTCGCTCGAGATTTCTTCAAAAAATCCTTAAGCGAACCTCGTGATCCCATCATTAATGTAAGAGCAACCTTTTGGTTGGCTGAGACAGATTATAATTTATCAGACTTTAATGAAGCCTTAATTGGATTTAAGCAGTTTTCAGGAATGTCTTCGTCCCCTTCAACAGAAGAGTTTCAAGGATTAAATTATCATATTGCCTACACCTATTTTAAGTTAAAAGATTATGAAAATGCAACAATGTATTTCCAAAAATACCTCGAGCAGAATGATGACAACCAAATGCGCCGAGGCGATGCCTTTCTTCGATTAGGGGATGGCTATTTTGTAACCAGTAATTATAGCAAAGCAATTGATGCTTATAATGAATCCACTTCGTTCAGAGATGTAGAATCGGACTATGCCGCTTTTCAGAGTGCTATGAGTTATGGCTATATGGGTGATATCGATACCAAGACTCGGTCTTTAGAGCAGTTTGCCAATAGATACAAGAATTCTGCCCTTAGAGACGATGCTTTTTATGAATTGGGAAACACCTACGTGAAATCAAATGAGATTCCTCAAGCATTAAGCAATTATGAGAAACTCATTGATCAATACCCTAATAGTGTGTTTGTTCCTAAGGCTCTTTTGCGTCAAGGTCTGGTGTTCTATAATTCAAGTCAAAACGATAAAGCTCTGAGCCAGTTTAAGTCCGTAGCTGAAAACTATCCACGGTCAGAGGAGGCGGTTCAGGCTGTTGCTACAGCTAGGTTGATCTATATTGATATTGGGCAGGTAGATGATTACGCTAGATGGGTTAGGAGATTGGATTTTGTTGAGGTAACGGATGCGGAATTAGATAATACCAGTTATCTGGCCGCTGAGAAGCAATATATTGATGGCAATACAGATAAGGCCATCAAACAATTTAATAGCTATTTGAATTCTTTTCCTGAAGGAATCCATGCTCTGAAATCACATTTTTACTTAGCTCAGATGTATTATCAAAAGGACCTACCTGATAGTGCTCTAGAGTATTTTGAGTATGTTGTAAATGCACCAAAGAATGAATATTCAGAACAGTCCGCAGTACGCTTGGGTGAGATCTTATTAAATAACAAAAACTGGGATGCAGCTTTACCAGTGTTAGAAAACTTAGAAAAAAATGCAGACTATCCGCAGAATATCCAGTTTGCCAAGTCCAATCTGATGAAAGTGTATTACCAGATGGAAAATTTTAGCCTTTCTAAAACTTATGCCTCGCAATTAATGAATTCAACGAAGGACGAGCAGATTAAACGTGATGCCCAAATAATCTTGGCGCGTTCTTCTATGCAATTGGGTGATGAAGATACTGCAGCTGTTGTTTATAAAGCACTTGCCAAATCATCAAGTGGTAGTATTGCCGCAGAATCACTTTATTTTAAAGCCTATTTTGAAAATAAATCAAATGACCATGAAGCATCAAATAAAACGCTACAAGGTCTTATAAAAGATTATAGCAGCTATAAAGAATTTAGTGCCAAAGGCTTGGTTGTCATGGCAAAGAATTATGCTGCCCTAAATGATGCATTCCAGGCAACCTACATTCTTGAGAGTGTTTTAGAGAATTTTCAGGATTTTCCTGAAGTAACAGGTCAGGCAAAACAAGAATTAACGCTTATCAAATCAGAACAGTCAAAAACAAATTCATCAATCGAAACAGGAGAGAACTAGTTGATTTCCTAAAACCCAAATTCAATGAAGTTTAATTTTTATAGAGTTGTCCTGCTATTTTTGTGCGTCGTCCAGTTTTCTTGGTCGCAAGAACGCACAAAGGATAGTATTGAAGATCAGGTGGTAAATGTGGTAAAACCATACCAACCTACAATTTCAGATGCTTTTAAGGTTAAAGAGATTCCGGTCTTGAACGACTCCAACACCATTCAAAAGAAGTCTGTTAAATACAACATATTCAGTATTCCAGTGGCCTCAACATTCACGCCTGCCAAAGGAAGGGCTGCCAATGTTGATAAGCAAAAGCGTCCAAAGTTATTTGATAACTATGCCTCTCTTGGATTAGGAACCTTTAGAACCTTTTTGGGAGAGGTCTATTTAAGTCATGAATTACGAAATGAGCAAGTTATTGGTGGTTATTTTGGGCATCACAGCTCCTTAGGACAGATAGAAGGTGTAAGACTGGATAATAGTTTCTCAAAAACTCAGGCCAATGTTGATTTTTCGCAGAATAATGATGATTTGTCCTGGAAGGTTGATTTAGGTTATGACTTTTCATACTACAACTGGTATGGTCTTCCTGATATGATTTACTCAGATGAAGAGGTTAATTCTATAAATCCAAAACATAGCTTCAATACCTTTAGAGCAGGAGGACAGTTGCAATTTGATGAGAGTTTTTTTAATTCTGTTGACATCAGTTTTAAACGTTTCTCGGATTCTTATAGTTCAGGTGAGAACATTTTTAAGGCTGCATTTGATTTTGATATTCCATTAAGAACAAATCAACTAGAGAATAGTATTTGGGTGGATTATATCAATGGCGCTTTCAATCGAAATTACTTTACTGAAGAGACCATTAATTATGGATTTGTCAATGTTGGCTTGGGTACAAGTTATATCTTGACTGAAGATGATTTAACGGTAAATCTTGGAGTAAGATTAGTGTATTTAAACGACATCGAATTGGGAGAAAATAAATTTTACATCTATCCTAATATTGAAGCGACCTACCGTTTAGTGAGTGATGTGGTTATAGCGTTTGGTGGCATTACTGGAGATTTAAACCAAAACTCCTATCATGGATTTGCCAGTGAAAACCCTTTTGTTTCACCAACACTATTAGTGGCACCAACAGACCAGCAATACAATGCGTTTCTTGGTATTAAGGGGAAATTGTCTAATGATATAGGCTATAGCATCAAGGGTGGTTATATGAATGAGGCTAACAAACCCTTGTATATACTGAACCCGGCATTGACTTTTGCAGAGGAGAATTACCAATTTGGTAATTCATTTGGGGTGGTGTATGATGAGGTTACGACTGTATCTATTCAAGGGGAATTAAATGTAGATGTCAGTCGAAATTTTACTTTAGGATTAAAGGGTGCTTATTTTAATTATAATACAAAAGAGCAGAAAGAAGCCTGGAACTTGCCAGATTTTACGTCCTCTCTTTTTATTGATTATCAAATTTCAGAGCAATGGTTTACGGGGGTGAGCGCCTTCTTTGTTGGAGAACGAAAAGATCAGTTTGAAGCCATAGGATCTTTTGTTGAAATTGAACCAGAAACAGTGGTCCTTGACAGCTATTTTGACATCAACGCTCATCTTGGATACCGTATCAATAGTCAGTTTTCTATGTTTGCCAAGGTGAACAATATTGCCAATCAAAGTTACGAGCGATGGTTGAATTTTCCTGTTCAGGGCATACAGTTTGTTGCTGGAGCTACCTACCAGTTCGATTTTTAGATTCCAACTTGGCGTTTAATCCATTATTGGAGTGATCCGTGCCAGGTAATCGTAATGTGGTCCGTCCATAATTTTTTCACAAAACAATCCTACAATATGGCATGCTTGCTTGAGACGTTCAAAATCCAGATATAACCACTTCATAGCAAGTGCTTCCTCGCCTTTATAGGAAATGAAGTAGTCAAGGTCACCATAATACTTATTCTGAACATCTAGCCAGGTACCACCATCTTCATCTTGGTACATATACACAATATCAGATGAATCTATAAGAATCTGGCCACCAGGATTTAATAGTGATTTCAAATGCTTTAGATGGTCCGTTACCTGATGCAGTTCTTTAAAGATACCTGAGCCATTCATTAATAAAATTATAGTGTCAAAGCGTTCTATTTCATCCAATAGACTTAAACATTCGCAGTTAATAAGTCCTCTATATCTAGCAACTTTTATGGCACCTTCAGATATATCAATACCCTTGACTTTTATCCCCTTATTTTGTAGCCATAATGAATGAGAGCCAGATCCACAACCTACGTCCAATGTAGTGCCTTTACAGACCTTTAAGGCTTCTTGTTCGATGCTAGGCATTTGGTCAAAATCACGAAATAAGTAGCTTACTGGCAAAACATCCTTGTCAGAAATTGATGTCCATGTCATAATATCTTCTGGAGAGTTCTGGTTGTAATAATCTAGTAGGGCTTGTCCAAAAAGATCTCTATTCATGGATTTAAATTATAAATAGTTAGGACGTTCACAATTCAAGCGTTCTTTGTAATTTTATAACATGCAAGATCAAATTGCGAACCTGCCTAAATTAGCCAAAGATAAGTATAAGGAGAACAAGGTTTTTTTCAATAAATTGAGGAAAAAGCCACCCAAGCAATTGGATTACGTTATGCAAGAACTTCACTATAATGAGTTCGAACGTACGGATTGCCTCGACTGCGCTAATTGTTGCAAAACAACTGGTCCACTATTTACTGGTAAGGATATCTCAAGAATTGCGAAATTTTTCAAGATGAAGGATCAAAAGTTCATTGAAACCTATTTACGAGTTGATGAGGACGGTGATCATGTTTTAAAATCTGTTCCATGTACGTTTTTGGGGCATGATAATTGCTGTAGCATTTACGAAGTTAGACCAAAGGCCTGCCGGGAGTTTCCACACACCGACAGGAAGAAGTTTCAGCAAATTTCAAATTTAACTTTAAAGAATGTTGCTATTTGCCCTGCTGCATTCAATATTGTAGAAGAAATGAAACGCAGGATAAACGTATGAGAGACCTGTCAAAAATTATAGTATTTGTATTCGTACTAGCTCTATTTAGTATTCCAAAAGTTAAAGCACAGGAGTGGATGAAATCTCTTGATGTAGCAAAAAGGCTGGCCGTGACACAAAATAAAATGCTATTTGTCATGTGGGAAGAGGCCACCCAGTACGAATTACCGGTATTTATAAAAGATCAGAATGGAAGAACCATTTTTATCAAAGATTTACTTTTAAGTGAAGAAATAAACGAGATTATTTGGGACATGTTTGTTCCAGTATTGTTGAATGAAACCTCCTATGACGATATGTATGCTCAGATAAAAGATAAACGTTCCTATGGTTATCTGCAGTTATTTCGTGATGATTCTATTAAAATAATGGACGCTGGTGGGAACATTCTCAATACAGCCTATGTCAATTATAACTATTTTAACTTTCAGGATTTTGTCAATAAGTATGCTCTAAATACTAAAATGTTGGACCAGGAACTGCGGAATTATGATCGTAAAAAAGACTTTTATTCGGCCTTCTACCTTGGGGCTAAGTATATAGATTTTTCCATATACAGTTCTGAAGAAATAAGGCCTGAAATTATAGAACTGTCCAATATATATTTAGATGAAGCTGAGACATTTTTAGAAAATATCAACGAAGCTGATAAAACGAATCTCGAAATACGTTGCGAATTAGTTAGAATCAAACAGGAACTTGTTTTAAATAACCCTCGCAAGGTATTGAGACGACTTAAAAGACTCGATAGCGATAACATGTCTTCTGCAAATAAAAAATTAAGAGCATTCTTATACTTTACGTCCTATAAGCTCCTTAATGATGTAGAGAATGTTCAGGAATGGAAAACAGAAGTATCTTTAGTAAATATGAAAGAGGCGAATTTCATTTATAAAAATTTGAGAAACTAAGTGGAAAACATAATTGAATATTTCAGGACAATACCATCATTGCACAGAAGCATATTATTAGTTGGAGGTATTACATTTTTTTGGTTGTTAGAAGGTGCCATTCCATTATTTAAATTTAATTACAAGAAATGGCGTCATGCTCTACCTAACTTCTTTTTCACCTTTACCACCATAGTAATCAATTTTGGACTGGCATTTTTGTTATTAAAGACGGCTGATTGGGTGGAGGCGAATAATTTTGGGATCATTAACTGGTTGCCAGCTATGCCCCTTTGGCTTTATGCTTTAGTAGGTGTTTTATTACTTGATTTTTTTGGAGCCTATTTGGCCCATCTAGTAGAACATCGGGTGAAACCTTTGTGGATGGTACATTTAGTACATCATACAGATCACAAAGTAGATACCACTACTGGTAACAGGCACCACCCTCTTGAGAGTGTTATTCGATTTACGTTTACACTTTTGGGAGTGTTTATCGTGGGAACTCCTATTGCTTTGGTCTTCTTATATCAATCATTATCAGTGATCTTTACACAATTGACACACGCTAACATAAGAATGCCAAAATCTGTGGATAAGGCCATTAGCTATGTGTTTGTGTCGCCAGATATGCATAAGATACATCACCATTACAGGTTACCCTATACAGATGCCAATTACGGTAATATTTTTAGCATTTGGGATCGCTTATTAGGGACTTATATGTATTTGGACAGAGAAAAGATTGTCTATGGGGTTGACGTATTTCCTGATGAGGTAAAAAACAGTAATGTTGTAGATCTATTAAAGCAACCTTTTCAAAAGTATGACCGACCAACCTTATCGGCTGATTCTGATAATTAAAAGTCACAATCGTATAAAACAACTTATATTGGTTTTGTGAAATTACCTTAAGGGTACAAAAGATATTTTTTTCTTTTGATCTTAAATTGTTCAAGATCTCTGGTCCAACTCAATCTAATTTCTTTTTCGCTCAATCCACTTTCAATTTGTTTTTGAAGCTTTTCAGTGCCCGCATGAGCTGTGAAATTTGAGGTGTTGAAAAATTTGCTCTTGTCGGTACAATTATCATAAGCTTCCAATAGGAATCTCAATGAAAAACCTCTTTCAAAAACTCTCGTAGATAAGTCGTCACCATAACAAACTTCATTTTTGTGTTTCGGATACTTAGACCCGAAATTTGGTACTGGAGTATAGCTAAAACTATAGTGATTTTCATCTAGAAATGGTGCCCCATACCTTTGAAATTGAAACTCGGTTCCTCGACCAGCATTAATATTAGTACCTTCAAATAAACCTAAGCTTGGATATAGTTTTATGGATTGGTCATTAGGTAAATTAGGCGATGGTCTTATCGGTAGACTGTAATGACTTTGGTGTTGATAATTTGCAATTGGTACAACGGTGATATCACACTTAATTCCATTAGACAGCCATTCTTCGCCATTAATCATCTGTGCATATTCACCAATGGTCATGCCATGAACTAATGGTATTGGATGCATACCCAAAAAACTACTGTGTTCCTCTTCCAATACAGGCCCATCTACATAATTACCGTTGGGATTTGGTCTGTCTAATACAATTACGGGAATTTTATGTTCGGCACAGGCCTCCATAACATAGTGAAGGGTTGAGATATAGGTATAAAACCGTGCGCCTACATCCTGAATATCAAAAACAACAACATCAATCCCTTTTAAACTTTCAGAATTTGGTTTTTTGTTTTTTCCATGCAATGAGACAATAGGCAAACCTGTTTTAGTATCAAAGCCATCTTCAACAAGTTCCCCAGCATCGGCTTTCCCTCTAAATCCATGTTCAGGCGCAAATACTTTTTTTAAGTTGATATTGGAAGCAATTAAAGAATCTACTAAGTGAGTATAGTGTTTCTGTGATTCTTTAAAAACGACACTCGTTTGGTTGGCCACCAAAGCCACAGACTTATTTTCTATTAAGGGTAAATAGAGTTCGGTACGATTAGCACCAACTATTAATTCACTAATACTGTCTTTTGATACTTGTATTTTATTTACAGCACCTAGATTAATACTATCCTTGCATGAAATTGAGGTTAAGAAAATAAATAAAACAGTATTTTTGAGCAACTTAAAAGTCATCTGAGAAGTTTGAATTTCGAACGCTTTATAGCACAACGCATAATTGGTAGCAAAACGTATAAAAATAGTGTTTCGGGGCCAATAATTAAAATAGGAATTGTTGCGATTGCTATAGGGATAATTGTAATGTTAGTAGCAACAGCTACGGGTTTTGGACTTCAAAAGAAAATAAGGGAAAAAGTTGTGGCATTTAATGGGCATGTCATCATAAATAATTTTGATGCTAATGCTTCAGACGAGTCTCAAGTACCAATTTCACTGGAACAAGATTTTTATCCGGAATTCAAATCCGTTGATGGTATAGAACACATACAAGGTGTTGCTACCAAGTTCGGTGTTATTAGAACTCTTGATGGATTTGAAGGTGCTATAGCCAAAGGAGTTGGGAAAGATTTTAGATGGACAAGTTTTCAAGAATTTTTAGTTGAGGGTAGGTTACCGGTTTATGAGGATAAAATCAACAATGAAACCCTGATCTCTAGTTATTTGGCTAACAGAATGGAGTTTAAAGTTGGTGATAAGTTTCAAATGCTATTTGGTGAAGATTTAGACAGACCACCGCGAATACGAAGTTTTGAAATAGTTGGAATCTATAATTCAGGATTTCAGGAACTTGACGAAAAATATTGCCTGGTCGATTTAAGACATATTCAGCGATTGAATCGATGGGATTCGGATCAGGTTGGTGGTTTCGAAGTGTTTATAAGTAGCTACAATGAGTTGGTGGAAAAAGGTGATGAAATATATGCTGAAATTCCCTCCACTCTAAATGCTACCACAGTGTCGGACAAGTACTTCGTCATTTTCGAGTGGATAAAGATTTTTGATAACAACATTTATGCGATTATTGCCATAATGATTCTTGTTGCAGGGATAAACATGATTACGGCACTTTTAGTCCTTATACTTGAACGAACTCAGATGATAGGTATCCTTAAAGCTCTTGGACACTCCGACTGGGGAATACGAAAGGTCTTTCTTTATAATGCAGCCTATCTCATTGGTCTTGGATTACTGTGGGGTAATATTATTGGTCTTGGACTATTGTTCATTCAGAAATATTTTAAATTATTTCCTTTGAATCCAGATAACTACTATGTCACAGAAGCACCAGTTTATTTGAGCCTTGATTATGTGCTTTACTTAAACCTTGGAACATTTTGTCTTTGCTTATTTATGTTGATTGTGCCTAGTGTAATTGTAACCCGTATATCACCAGTTAAAGCCATTAGATTTGACTAAGGTTATATTGCCGTTAATTACCACCAAAATCCTCCAAGGCTCATTTATTTAAACTAAATTTGCAGCGTTTTTTAATGCCCAAAGGCTAGTAAAGAAAAGAGATTGGAATACGCAGAAAATATATTAGGAACTATTGGTAATACCCCACTGGTTAAGATTAATAAACTAACCGAGGATTTACCATGTTTGGTGTTGGCAAAGTATGAAACCTTTAATCCCGGGAATTCTGTTAAGGATCGTATGGCTTTGCAGATGGTTGAAGATGCTGAAGAAGATGGGCGTTTGCAACCTGGTGGAACCATAATTGAAGGCACCTCTGGAAATACCGGAATGGGCCTGGCTTTAGCGGCAATTGTTAAGGGCTATAAGTGCATTTTTGTAACTACTGACAAGCAATCCAAAGAGAAGGTAGATATACTAAAGGCCTTAGGTGCTGAGGTAGTTGTGTGCCCAACAGATGTACATCCTGAAGATCCAAGAAGCTACTATTCAGTCTCCAAACGTCTTGGCGAAGAAACCCCAAATTCATGGTATGTTAATCAATATGACAATCCAAGTAATACCAAAGGTCATTTTAAAACAACAGGACCCGAAATCTGGGAACAAACAGATGGTAAAGTGACGCATTTTATTGTTGGAGTTGGAACTGGAGGAACTATTTCAGGGGTTGGTACTTACTTAAAAATGAAGAATCCTAACGTTAAAATATGGGGGGTGGACACCTATGGTTCTGTATTTAAGAAATACCACGAGACAGGTATTTTCGACGAAAATGAAATTTATCCTTATATCACAGAAGGGATAGGTGAAGATATATTACCAGCAAATGTGAACTTTGATGTTATAGATGGCTTTACCAAGGTTACCGATAAAGATGCTGCTGTCTATACGCAGAAACTAGCGAAAGAAGAAGGTATGTTCTTGGGTAACTCGGCTGGTGCAGCTATAAAAGGGGTATTACAACTCAAGGAGCATTTTAAGCCTGAAGATGTGGTGGTGGTGCTTTTTCACGATCACGGAAGTCGCTATGTTGGCAAAATGTTTAATGATGACTGGATGAAAGCTCAGGGCTTCATAGAATAGCATCTAAGTCTCTCATATTTAGATAATAGCGAAGAAAAAATCTTCGCTTTTTTTGTTAAAAAATTTGGAAATTGTTTTTTTTGTAATATCTTCGACGAAATACATTTTTTATCGATAAAGTGTGTTTGCCCAATTTTAATATACCTACTTATGAAAGTCGAGCAGTTAACTTTGCACAGGGCAACGTGGTCTGATACCCTAAAAAATATAACCATACAGCCCAATTTATTTATCTTATTTGTATCTCCAAATTTTGATAAAAAACAACAGTTGGTAGATCAATTACATGCAGACTATCCAAATGCATGTATAACTGGTTGCTCAACAGCTGGAGAAATTTCAGATGTTAAGGTCGTAGATGATACAGTGTCGTTGACAATTGTAGAATTGGAACGCGTAACACCTCAACTGTATGAAGTTGAAATATCAGAGTCCTCTGCGAGTAGAGATGCTGGGATTGAATTGGCCAATGCATTACAACAAGACGATTTACAACATGTCCTTGTTTTTAGTGACGGTTTAAATGTTAATGGTGCAGAATTAGTCAACGGATTGAAGTCAATTTTAAAGTCGACAAGTATTACAGGAGGATTGGCAGGTGATGGTGCTGACTTTAAGGAAACTTTTGTTATAAATAATAATGTGATATCGGATAATGTAGTTGTAGGTCTCGGTTTTTATGGTAAATCTTTAAAGGTAGGATTTAGCTCTAAAGGTGGTTGGGATAGTTTCGGTATTGAACGAATAGTAACGCGCTCAGAGAATAATGTTCTTTACGAACTTGATGGTTTACCTGCTCTTGAATTATACAAATCATTCCTTGGCGAAAATGCTAAAAATCTTCCAAGCTCTGGATTACTTTTTCCTCTCAGTATGAGGCTTAATGAAAGTGATAAGCCTGTGGTTAGAACCATTTTAGCCGTTGATGAAGAAGCACAAAGTTTAACCTTTGCTGGTAACATTCCAGAGGGGTCCTATGTTAGACTTATGAAAGCAAATGTAAACCGATTAATTGGTGGTGCGGAAGATTCAGCCATAAAGGCTATGGAAGCTGCCAATCAGCAAGCTGAATTGGCTATTTTAATTAGTTGTGTGGGAAGAAGGTTGGTGTTAAAACAGTTGGTTGAGGAAGAAGTTGAAGTTGTAAGAGAGACTTTAGGTGAAAAACCAAAAATTACTGGTTTTTACTCATATGGCGAGATTGCACCATTTGGTAAATTCTCACCTTGTGAATTGCACAATCAAACAATGACAATTACTACGCTGTCAGAATGAAAAATCAAAACTTACATAGGCTTTTAAAACGGCAAATAAAAAAGGCCGAATTTTCAGACGCAGAACTTGAGAGGTATTCTCAGTTTTTTGAAGCTGTTAATGTTGCCTACAAGGACTTTGACAGTGATATTTCTCATGTTGAGAATATCTTAGAGCGCAGTTCCAATGAGTTATTTAAGGCCAATAAGACTCTAAAAAGGCAGATTCATAATGTTGAGTCAAAATTAGACTCTATAGTCAATAACATTGAGGGTGTAATCTTCAAAACCGATTTGGAAGGTAACTTCAAGTACCTAAATAAAGCCTGGGAAGAACTCATTGGTATTCCAATTGATAAGGCGCTTAATACTAACTATCGAGACTTACTCACTGGTATAAATCGTCGTGAGAAATTAAGACTTAACCAATTCTTTAAATCTCAGCATAAAGATTACACTACCATTTTTAAATATTTTAAGCCATCAGGCGAGAAAACATGGATTCAATTAAGGTTTATTTTAAATTATGATGAATATGGGAATCCTAGCGGGACTATTGGTACTATGACTGATGTTACTCAGTTAAAGGAGACTGAAATAGAATTGAATAATGCGAACAAAACCAAAGATGAATTTCTATCGACCATGTCGCATGAAATCAGGACACCATTGAACGCTGTTATAGGAATGTCTGAAATCTTGTTAATGGAAAAGTTTTTACCAGAGCAATTGGAAAATCTTCAGGTATTAAAGTATTCAAGTGAGCATTTATTAGCCTTGATAAATGATCTTTTAGACCTAAATAAATTGAAGTCAGAAGAAATGTCATTGGATGAGGATGATTTTAATATGGCTGAACTAGTTCAGAATATTCAGCTGCACTTTAAATTGTCGGCTTCCTCTAAGAAGCTATTCTTTAATACCAGGATAGACAAGGACATACCGTTTATGTTACGTGGGGATAGCTTGAAATTGAGTCAGGTCATTAAAAACCTCTTAAGTAATGCATTTAAGTTTACTGATAAAGGAGGAGTAACGCTCAATGTTATTAGCCTCAAGAATGTTGATGGTCACCAAACCATAAGATTTGAAGTTGAGGATACTGGTATAGGCGTTTCTTACGACAAGCAGAAGGATATTTTTAAGAGCTTTGTCCAGGCCAATAAAGATACTTCTAAGCTTTATGGTGGTTCTGGTTTGGGACTCTACATAAGTAAACAACTGTTAAAAATTCAAGATAGTAATCTTCATTTACAGAGTGAAATTGGAAAGGGTTCTAAATTTTGGTTCGATATTGAATTTAAACCCTCTACAAAACAAGTGGCTTTTAACACAAACTACATTGCTAAAACAGAAAAAATAAATTTGAAAGTACTTGTAGCAGAAGATAATAATTTGAATGCGCTTTTGTTGAGAAAACTATTTAAAAAATGGGACGTTACATATAAGATTGCTAAAAATGGATCGGAGTTGCTTAAGGTATATAAAGACGAAGATTTTGACCTAATCCTTATGGACTTGCAAATGCCAATTCTCGATGGTTATGAAACCACACGAGCCATTCGTAAACTAGATGATGAATCAAAGTCTATGATACCAATTATTGCACTTACAGCATTTATGAAATCTGAGATTCAGGATAAGACCGAACGTTATAAAATGAACGGCTATCTAAGCAAACCTTTCAATGTTAATGAGCTTCATAATTTGTTGAGTTTTTACTGTAAAAAGCAACAGCAAGTAGTTTAATCTCTAACCATCCAATCAGCATGAACCCAATCTACCTCCATGAAATCAGAGGAATCAATATTGGGTGAATGGCAGTACAGACCTAAATAAGCTCCGGTGTAACCTTTACTCAAAATAATATTGGCTTTCATGGAATGAAACTTCTTAAAAGCGATCTTATCATTGAGTCTGTATAAGAACTCATATTGTCCATTCATAGAAATAACTTTAAATTCAATAATCCCTTGGTAGTTAGTAATTGGATTTTCAGCGTTAAGAACAACCACCTTTCCTTCTGAGGCAATTTCTATAACTAGAGTCAGGGTACTAGCTGAAGTTTTCCTGAGTAAAAAATTGATGTAGTTGTCATCCTTTTGATATAAGGAGATACCTGCTTTAGACCCTACATTAGAAGGATTGAAAGAGAGTTTACTGCGATATTCAAAATCGGACTCCTTCTGCCGAAATCCCATAAGTGAGGTCTGTTTTCGATTTGCAATTGGAATGTGCGATCCAGTAATTCTCAATACACCTTGATTACTGTCAAGTTTATACCAATTATTGTTTGGAACTCTTCTGAAGCACCATTCAAGATTAAGTTTTGGGTTTTTAAAGTCATCCTTGAATTCATTCTCCAAGGATTGATTGGTATTTACAAATGGGGTGTTTTCATTCCTTTCTATCTTGCCTGAAATGGGAGCGATAACTGGCCAATAATATTTTTTTGCTTTCCATTCGAATGGTTCTTGCTCCCAAACAACAGGAACAAGAAAAGACTCTCTGCCCATGTTTGACGCACGTTTTTCATCCCCTCTGATGCCAAGAGCTACCAAATACCATTCACCATCATGCGTTTGAAATAGATCACCATGTCCTGTACTATGAACCCAGTTATCATAACTAAGGTGTCGGGTAGTAAAAATTGGATTGCGTTCATTGCTTATGTAGGGTCCGTTAATTTTTTCACTAATAGCAATAGTCACGGCGTGATTAAAACTTGTACCACCTTCTGCAATCATTACATAATACAGATTATCGTATTTATACATATGCGGTCCTTCGGCCCATACTCCTCCA
Source organism: Winogradskyella aurantiaca (assembly GCF_003362725.1). Classification (GTDB taxonomy): domain Bacteria; phylum Bacteroidota; class Bacteroidia; order Flavobacteriales; family Flavobacteriaceae; genus Winogradskyella_A; species Winogradskyella_A aurantiaca. The sequence continues at coordinate 309,556 of NZ_QKTV01000002.1, read as the reverse complement.
CAAGCTCCACGCCATAAAAAGAAACGCTCACCTATTAATTGCCAAGAATTTAAATCTAATTCCTGGAGCCAAATTTCACCTTCTCCCTCAAAATTGGGGTTCTCCGGTGCGTGGGTGCCTACGTACCATACCCTCTCGTCATCATCAAAGAAAATATCTGGATCAATACCTGGTGCACCGTCAATGACGTGAGGATCAGACCAAGGACCTGCTGGATTTTCAGCAGTAATTATGAAGTTGACGAAATCTGTGATTTGAGTGTCTTCGTGATAATACACATTCGTGGTGATGATGTAGAAGAGGCCGTTGTGGTAACGTATTGTTGGGGCATGAATGCCTCCATCTGATTGTACATCTTTCAAGTTCACCGCTCTACTAGTTTGAGATTTTCTATGCAAACCGTAACCAATGAGCTCCCAGTTGATGAGATCTGTACTCTTGTGGATTGGGAGTCCTGGAAAATATTCAAATGTTGAGTTGACTATGTAGTAGGTGCTATCAACACGACAAATAGATGGGTCTGGATGACTACCTCTTAAGATGGGGTTTAAAAATGTTTGTTGTGCAATGATGGGAAGAGAAAAAAGTAAGGCAAATAAAGTACTATACCTTATTGTGGAATTGAGAAAGAAAGACAACATAGAAAGATGTATTACTATCTAAATATAAGGATTCTAAAGAGGTTTTGTAATTTTAGAATTATGCAAGAGGAGTTCCTTCATTACATCTGGAAATACAAGCGATTTAATCAGTTAAATTTGGTTACAGAATCTGGTCAGTCCCTAAACATACTTTCTCCAGGGCAGCACAACCATGATTCAGGACCAGATTTCTTCAACGCCAAAATTATAATTGGCGATCAAGTTTGGGCAGGAAACATTGAAATTCATGTTAAATCATCAGATTGGTTTAAACACAATCACCAGTTTGATTTGGCGTATGATAGTGTTATTCTCCATGTGGTATGGGATAATGACGCGGATGTCAAACGGAATAATGGGGCCTTAATTGAAACAGTTCAGTTGAAAAATAATGTTGACAATCAACTCCTGACTCAGTATAAAGGATTAATGAATTCGAGGTCATGGATTAATTGCGAAAAGGATTTTAAGGAAGTTGACAGTTTTGTTTTGGAAAATTGGCTGGAGCGCCTATACATTGAGCGAGTGGATCAAAAGTCGCGTTCATTGGATAAATTACTTAATCAGAATCAGAACAATTGGGAACATGTTTTATTTATAAGTCTCTTTCGTTCTTTTGGTTTAAAGATTAATGCTGATGCCTTTGAAAGCTGTGCGCGTTCTATAGATTTTTCTGTAATTCAAAAAACACGCAGTGACCCCAAAGATCTGGAATCTTTGTTTTTTGGTCAATTTGGATTGTTAGATCAAAATGTCAAGGACACTTATTTTTTAGAATTGAAAGAACGGTATAATTATTTGTCTCATAAATTCAAAATTTTAAGAACTGGGGTGATACCTTTAAAATGGTCACGCTTGAGACCAGGAAATTTCCCTACCATTCGAATTGCTCAGTTTAGTCAGGTCTTAAGCAAGAAATCCAATCTTTTTTCAATTTTAATGAGTAGTAAAATTCTAGAAGACTTTTATACTGTTTTCGATGTATCTACATCTTCTTACTGGGACAATCATTACAATTTTGGAACTGCTTCTAACGCTTCTAACAAACGTCTAACTCCTGAATTTGTCAACTTGTTAATTATCAATGCGATTAGCCCAATTAAATTCTTGTATTTTAAATCAATTGGTCAATTGAATTTCAACGATGTGCTTTCTATATTGGCTGAAATTCCATTTGAGAGAAATAGCGTTACCTCAAGATTTAAGAAATTAAAGCCTCTTCCTGAAAATGCGATTTCATCCCAAGGCTTATTACAATTAAAAGGGCAGTATTGCGATAATAATGCTTGTTTGTCTTGTGCGATTGCCCATCATTTAATCCTTTGAAAAGACACCATTTTAGAGTATTATTGTGTGACTCAAATTTTAATGCTGACAGGGTTTGAAAGGCTTTTACATGTTGCTTTTATATTTCCAGAAACGTGGTTATTATGTGTGTCAACGTATTGCAGATCGTTTAGGTATAAGAGCTAAAGTTGTTAGAATTACATTTATGTATCTAACTTTTGTAACTGTGGGCTTTGGATTTGCATTGTATTTGTTTCTAGCATTTTGGATGCGAATAAAAGATATAATTTACACCAAGCGATCATCAGTTTTTGATCTGTAACAATGAAAAATCCCTTAATACGTTTATTCCGCTCTAAGTTCTACACAGCAATTACGATGCTTATAATATTGCTACTGATAGGGGTACTTGGTTATCGCTATATCTCTGACTATAGTTGGATCAACGCACTTTATATGACTGTGATCACTGTGACAACGGTTGGATTTGCTGAAGTCAACCCCTTAGATACAGAATCAAAAATATTCACCATATTTTTAATATTGACGAGTATTGTGGTGGTGGGATATGCCATTTCTATCATAACAGAGTATATATTAAGCAAAAACAATTACGAGGACATAAAACAACGAAACATGCAGAAGAAGATTGAAGCCTTGTCAAATCATATCATTATTTGCGGATATGGTAGAAACGGAAAACAAGCAGCTAAAAAATTATTAGCCTACAAACAACCTTTTGTTGTTATTGAAAAAGATAAAGAGATCATCAACCGATTTCAGGATGATCAAAACATACCCTTTGTATTTGGAAATGCGAATGAAGACGAGATACTTATTGAAGCTGGTATTAAAAGAGCCAAAACACTCATTTCTGCACTCCCAAATGATGCTGACAACTTATTTGTAGTATTATCTGCTCGACAGATCAATGGAAAATTAACCATCATAAGCAGGGCCTCTCAAGAGACTTCGTATAACAAGCTTAAGTTAGCGGGTGCTAATAATGTTATTTTACCCGATAATATTGGTGGTGATCATATGGCGTCTCTTGTGGTTGTACCAGATTTGGTGGAATTTATTGACAATCTTTCTATTATAGGTGCAGATAATATCAATATAGAGGAGGTGGCAGTTGAGAAACTCTATAATTCAGCCAAGGTGAAGACGATTAAAGAATTAGATCTAAGGAAGGTGACGGGCTGTACTGTTATTGGATTTAAAAGTGCCAGTGGAGAGTATTTAGTTAATCCTGGGGCTGGTACAGAGCTAGTTCCCAACTCAAAAATTATTGTTTTGGGAAGACCAGAGCAGATAGCTAAATTGAATTCTACTTATGACATTTAGGTTTTAAATCATTTTAACTTGTCATCTTTTAATAACTCATTTTTTTTTCCTTTCTTGCTCACTTTATCTAGCAAAATTTAACTAATCATTTACCTTATGAAGAAGAATCTTCTAGCACTTTTAGCGCTAATCATACCTTTTTTGTCAATGGCCCAAGATGGCGAAGTCGGTTTAGACCAAAAGATTGACGAGGCATTTACTCCAGTTTCCGACTTTTTTAATGATGTGATATTTTTCCTTGTTTGGGAGGATCCTGATATCCCATTTGTATTGGTGCTGCTCGTAGGAAGTGCATTGTTCTTCACTATTTATTTTGGCTTCCCAAATATTAGGTATTTCTGGAAGGCAATTAATGTGGTGAGAGGAAAGTATGATGATATTGATCACCACGTAGCTGGGAATACTGAACTAGCTATAGATGGTGATATTAAGGGCACTATTGAAGATGAGAGTAAAGAAGGTGAGGTGAGTCATTTCCAGGCTCTGGCAACCGCAGTTTCTGGAACTGTCGGTAATGGGAATATTGCCGGGGTAGCTCTGGCCATTGCTTTGGGTGGGCCTGGTGCTACATTTTGGATGATCATCTGTGGACTGTTAGGAATGTCTACCAAATTTGTTGAATGTACGCTTGGGGTGCAATTTCGTGATGTAGGAGAAGATGGTACGGTTTATGGTGGCCCCATGTATTATATATCAAAAGGGTTAAAGGCCAAAGGGTTTAAAACTTTTGGTAAAATTGCAGCAGGTATTTTTGCAGTTTTCTGTATTGGTGGATCGTTTGGAGGTGGAAATGCAGCACAGTCTAATCAAGCTACAATTGTTATCAAAGAACTTTTTAATTGGGAAAGTACTGCGGCAGGCGCCATTGTTGGTGTTGTGCTAGCCTTATTAGTTGGAATTATAATCATTGGTGGTATTAAACGAATTGCCTCGGTAACTGAGAAGGTTGTTCCTTTTATGGCCTTAATGTATGTGATTGCATGTTTGTACATTATCTTCAGTAACTTTTCATTCGTTGATGATGCGATTGCTTTAATTGTACGAGAGGCATTTAATCCAACTGCCTTTGGTGTCGGTTCTATCATGGGAGTTCTTTTAGTCGGATTCCAAAGAGCTGCGTTCTCAAATGAGGCTGGTGCAGGTTCTGCTTCTATAGCACACTCAGCTGTAAAAACCAAGTACTCCGCCTCAGAAGGATTAGTAGCCTTATTAGAACCGTTTATTGATACAGTGGTTATTTGTACCATGACGGCCTTAGTAATTATCATTTTTAACTTTGGCGGATTCTTTGAATATGGTGGCGACGGCTCAGGGTCAGTCTTTATTGATGGTGTTGCCTATGAAGGTGCCGGAATTACCTCCCAAGCCTTTGCACAATACATTCCTTATTCTAATATATTCCTAACGGTTGCTGTAGTACTTTTTGCAGTATCAACTATGATTTCATGGTCCTATTACGGACTACAATCCTGGAAGTTCTTGTTTGGAAGAGGTAAAACAGCTGACTTAGTCTATAAAATGTTATTCTTAGTATTTGTGGTTATTGGTGCTGCAGCAAGTATGGGATCCATCTGGTCTTTCTCAGATGCCATGATCTTTGCAATGATATTCCCGAATATGGTAGGTTTATTCTTCTTGTTCCCGATAGTGAAACAACAATTAAATCGTTATCTTAAGGCGATTAGAAGAGAGTAATAAAATTAAAATAGTATGAAATCCCATTTCCGTTTTTCAAAAAAACAGCGAAATGGGATTTTTCTTTTGGTACTAATTGTAGTAGGTCTACAGCTTTGGTCTTTTGTGCGTAACAATAGGTCGGCTAAGCAGTATTTTGATAATCCAGAGCTTCAGGAATGGAGACGTGAAGTAGATTCCTTAACTGCTTTAAAAGAAGCAGAAAGCCAATTTAAACTCTACCCATTTAATCCAAATTATATTTCAGATTACAAGGGATATACACTTGGTATGACTTTAGAGCAGATTGATGCCCTTCATGCATTTAGGGCACAGAACAAATGGATCAATTCCAGGCAAGAGTTTCAAAAAATAACGGACGTATCAAAGGAATGGATGGATAGTATTGCCCCCTATTTTAAATTTCCTGAATGGATATCCAAAGAACGACCTAAATCATACAATAACGATGCGTTCTCAATACCAAAGACCTATGAAGACAAGTATGATCTAAATAAAGCTACCGCTAGGCAGTTGGAGGGTATATATGGTATTGGACCTACTTTATCCAAACGCATTATTGAGTACAGAAGTAAGTTTGATGGCGGTTTTGCTGATGATATAGAATTAACTGAGATTTATGGTCTTAAGGACTCAACCATTACTAGGTTGTTAAATTACTATACTGTTAAAACTCCAAGGGATTTGGTAAAGTTTAATATTAATAGTGCATCAAGAGACCAATTGGTTCAAATTCCATACATAGACTACGAGCTTGCCTTTAATATAATTGAGTACAGAACTTTACATGAAGGCATTAAGGGAATTGAAGAATTAACAAAAATTGAAGATTTTCCTGAGAAAAAAATAAATTTGATTCGGTTATATTTGCAATTCTGAAAATTTACCCACAAATCATGTCACATTTATATTTTACTGAAGAACATAATCTGTTTAGAGAAAGCCTAAGAGACTTTCTGTCTAAAGAAGTGAGTCCACATATTGAGAAATGGGAGAAAACGGGAGAAATAGACCGATTTATCTGGAAGAAATTTGGAGATATGGGCTACTTTGGTTTAGCCTATCCAGAAGAATTTGGTGGGCTGGATTTAGATCTGTTTTACACCATCATATTACTAGAAGAATTACAGCGCATTAATTCTGGTGGATTTGCGGCAGCAATATGGGCACATGCCTACTTGGCCATGACACATGTCAATAAAGAAGGAAGTCCAGCAATAAAGGAAAAATACTTGGCTCAAAGTATCTCTGGTGATTTAATCGGTTGTTTATGTATTACAGAACCATTTGGCGGCAGTGATGTTGCGGGAATGAGGACTACGGCTGAATTAAAAGGGGATACCTATGTTATTAATGGGTCTAAAACATTTATAACTAATGGTGTTTATAGTGATTACTTGGTCGTAGCAGCCAAAACAAGCCCCGAATTAGGAAACAAAGGAATAAGCATCTTTATAATGGATAGAGATACTCCTGGTATATCTGCCACTAAACTCGATAAGCTGGGTTGGCGCGCTTCAGATACCGGTGAAATAGCTTTTGATAATGTTGAAGTTCCTGCGTCACAATTAATGGGAGAAGAAAATCAAGGCTTTCCTTATCTAATGCAACATCTGGCTCTAGAACGTTTAATTATGGGTGTTAATGCACATGCCCGAGCTGAGTTCGCGTTGGAATATGCCAAACAGTACATGAGTGAACGAACAGCTTTTGGTCGCAGTATCGACAAATTTCAGGCCCTAAGACATACTTATGCAGACTGTGAAACACAAATGGAAATTTGCAAACAGTTTAATTATTATGTGGCAGGACGATTGGACAAAGGAGATTATGTGGTTAAAGAAGCAACCATGTCTAAATTACAATCCACTAAAATGGCTGATGATGTTATCTATCAGTGTCTTCAATTTTTAGGAGGTTATGGTTATATGGAAGAGTATCCATTGGCTCGAATGCTCAGAGATAGTAGGTTGGGGCCTATAGGTGGAGGTACTTCTGAGATTCTTCGTGAAATCATTGCTAAAATGGTATTGGATGAAAAGGCGTATAAGCCAGCGACATAAAAATTGGAATTTAGATTGCAGAATTATAATATGTTAGTATATTTGCACCGCAAAATTTAAAAGAAGGGAGGTTAAGGTCTATGTTAATAATACCAATAAAAGAAGGAGAAAATATAGATAGAGCGCTGAAACGTTACAAGAGAAAGTTTGACAAAACTGGAACTAAGCGTCAGTTACAGACTCGTAAGCAGTTTACTAAACCTTCTGTAAAGAGAAGAGCTCAGATTCAAAAGGCACAATACATCCAAGGATTAAGAGATCAAGAGAATCTATAAGACTTGAATATAGATATAGAATCCCACCAAACGGTGGGATTTTTTTTGCTCTTATTTTATCTAATAAAGTAGTAATTTAGAACTATGAATGATCTTGAGGCTTTTATAAATTATCTGGAATTAGAAAAGCATTATTCTGTTCATACCGTAAAGGCCTATAAGAAAGATCTGGAATCTTTTAAAATATTTATAACTGAGGATACTTTTAATAGACCTGATACCATTATATATGGTGATATCAGATCCTGGATTATTGATATGGTGAATTCGGGAATTAGTAATCGTTCTATTAACAGAAAAGTATCCAGTCTTAATTCGTATTTCAAATTCTTGATTAAGATTGAACGCTGTAAAGTTAATCCTTTGAAAAAGCATAAGGCCCTCAAGGTTGAAAAAACAGTTCAAATTCCATTTTCAAAATCTGAGATGATACAAGTTTTAGATGCATTATCTAAGGAGTATGATTTTGTTTCCATAAGAGATAAAGCTATTGTCGAATTGTTTTACAGCACTGGTATTAGGAGGATCGAACTTGTAGATCTAAAGCTTAAAGATATCAACTGGTCAAATAGCACAATTAAAGTTCTTGGTAAACGTAACAAAGAGCGTATAATCCCGTTAATACCATCGGTAAGTGGGACACTTAAGAGTTATATCGATTTAAGAGCTGGAGTAGAACTTGCTGATTCAGAGGCGCTTTTCATTACTGAGAAAGGGGCTAAAATTTATGAAATGCTTGTTTACCGAATAATTAATAAGTATTTTAGTAGAGCTTCATCGAAGTTAAAATGCAGCCCTCATGTGCTTAGGCATTCGTTTGCTACACACTTGTTAAATGAGGGGGCTGATATTAACTCGGTAAAAGAATTGCTAGGTCATGCTAGTTTAGCAGCTACGCAAGTATATACACATAATAGTATAGCAGAATTAAAAAAGGCCTACAACAGGTCACATCCAAGGAACCAATAATAACTGTCTAACCAAAACAAAGTCGAATGAAGGTAAACACACAATCTGTAAATTTTGTGGCAGACAAAAAATTACTCGACTTTATTCAGAGGCGTCTGGATAAGCTGGAGTTGTTTTATGATAAGATCATCGAATCTGATGTATATTTAAAGGTTGAAAATACCAGTGATAAAGAGAATAAATTATTTGAAGCGCGATTAAAAGTGCCAGGGGATAGTTTCGTTGTAAAAAAACAATGTAAATCGTTTGAAGAAGGAGCTGATATTGCCGCTTCAAGTCTGGAGCGCCAACTAAAAAAACGAAAACAAAAACTCCGATCGTATCTCTAGGAAAAATTTCTAGAAATTGTTTTGATTAAAAAAATAAAACACTACATTTGCAGTCCGTTAGAAATAGCGGACTTTTTTATGCTAATTTTTTAGTTTAAAAAGGTAGAAAAAGCCGATATAGCTCAGCTGGCTAGAGCAGCTGATTTGTAATCAGCAGGTCGTGGGTTCGAGTCCCTCTATCGGCTCTTAAGTTCTTAAAAATATTAAAGTTTATTGGGGAGATTCCAGAGCGGCCAAATGGGACGGACTGTAACTCCGTTGTCTTTCGACTTCGCAGGTTCGAATCCTGCTCTCCCCACATAAATTTTTTGGATTAAATATTGCGGGAGTAGCTCAGTTGGTAGAGCGTCAGCCTTCCAAGCTGAATGTCGCCGGTTCGAACCCGGTCTCCCGCTCAAATTTTCCTGCGAAGGCAGGGTTTTTGCGCTTCATTGAGGGGTAAAATGTTAAACACTTTACGCCGGTGTAGCTCAGGGGTAGAGCGTTTCCTTGGTAAGGAAGAGGTCACGAGTTCAAATCTCGTCATTGGCTCTACTTATAAATGTAAACACTAATATTAAATAAGATAAAATAAATTAAAAATGGCAAAGGCAACTTTCGATCGTTCAAAACCACACCTTAATATAGGTACAATTGGACACGTAGATCACGGTAAAACTACCTTAACTGCTGCTATCACTAAGGTGTTAGCTGACGCAGGATTGTCTGAGGCAAAAGATTTCGATCAAATCGATAATGCACCAGAAGAAAAAGAAAGAGGTATTACAATTAATACGTCTCACGTTGAATATCAAACTGCTAACCGTCACTATGCGCACGTTGACTGTCCAGGTCACGCGGATTACGTTAAGAACATGGTAACTGGTGCTGCTCAGATGGATGGTGCTATTTTAGTTGTTGCTGCAACTGATGGTCCAATGCCACAAACTCGCGAGCACATCTTATTAGGTCGTCAGGTAGGTATCCCAAGAATCGTTGTATTCTTAAACAAAGTGGATATGGTTGACGATGAGGAGTTATTAGAATTAGTAGACATGGAAGTTAGAGATTTATTAAACTTCTATGAGTACGATGGTGATAACGGACCTGTAATCGCTGGATCTGCTTTAGGTGCACTTAACGGTGAGCAAAAGTGGGTTGATACAGTATTAGAGCTAATGGAAGCTGTTGATTCTTGGATTGAAGAGCCTGTAAGAGATATGGATAAGCCTTTCTTAATGCCTATCGAAGATGTATTCTCTATTACTGGTCGTGGTACTGTTGCCACTGGTCGTATAGAAACTGGTGTTGCCATGACTGGTGATCCTGTTGAAATCATTGGTATGGGAGCTGAGAAATTAACTTCTACTATTACTGGTATTGAAATGTTCCGTCAGATCCTTGATAGAGGTGAAGCTGGTGATAACGCTGGTATCTTATTAAGAGGTATTGAGAAAACTCAAATCTCTAGAGGTATGGTAATTACTAAGCCTGGTTCTGTAACACCACACCAAAAATTCAAAGCTGAGGTTTATATCCTTAAGAAAGAAGAAGGTGGTCGTCACACACCATTCCACAACAACTACCGTCCGCAGTTCTACGTACGTACAACTGACGTAACTGGTAACATTGCTTTACCTGATGGTGTTGAAATGGTAATGCCTGGTGATAACCTTACTATTACTGTTGATCTTATTCAGCCAATCGCAATGAACGTTGGTTTACGTTTCGCGATTCGTGAAGGTGGTCGTACAGTGGGTGCTGGTCAGGTAACTGAAATTTTAGACTAAACAATAGAATTTAATATAGATTAAGGTACTCCATTTTATGGAGTGCCTTGATTTATGTTTACGGGTTTAGCTCAGTTGGTAGAGCACTGGTCTCCAAAACCAGGTGTCGGGAGTTCGAGTCTCTCAACCCGTGCTAAGTATTCAAGCTCAATTTATTTTTAAAAAAATGGCAGGATTAATATCATACGTAAAAGATTCATTTGAAGAATTAAGAAACCATGTTACCTGGACACCTTGGACAGAGGCTCAGCGTTTAACTGTTATGGTTGCAGTTTTTTCAATTCTTTTTTCATTGGCCATTTGGGGTGTGGATACAGTTTTTAGTAGAGTAGTTGAAATCTATTTTGATCTTTTAAGTTAAGCAACACATGGCTGAAAGTAACGATAATAAAAAGTGGTATGTTGTTAGGGCTGTAAGTGGTCAGGAGAACAAAATCAAAAACTATATCGAGAATGAAATTTCAAGATTAGAGTTACAGGATTTTGTAGATGAAGTATTGGTTCCTACTGAAAAAGTGGTTCAAATCCGTAATGGAAAGAAAATTAACAAAGAGCGTGTTTACTTTCCTGGATACATTATGATAAAAGCCAATCTTAGTGGTGAGATTCCTCATATCATCAAATCAATAACCAATGTTATTGGATTTTTAGGTGAAACAAAAGGGGGTGATCCTGTACCATTAAGAGCGTCTGAAGTAAACAGAATGTTGGGTAAAGTTGATGAGTTATCACTTCAGGCAGATGCTAATATAGCTATTCCATTTACCATGGGTGAGACTGTTAAGGTAATTGACGGTCCATTTAATGGGTTTGATGGAACGATTGAAAAGATAAATGAAGAAAAGCGTAAGCTAGAAGTAATGGTTAAGATCTTTGGGAGAAAGACACCATTAGAGTTGAGCTATATGCAAGTTGAAAAAGTATAATAATTGTTACAATTATAGATCAGTGCTGTACATGGCTTCCAAAAATGTAGAGCGCAAAATTTTTTTAAAATGGCAAAAGAACTAGACAAAGTAGTTAAGTTACAAGTTCGGGGAGGTGCAGCGAATCCTTCGCCACCGGTTGGACCCGCTTTAGGTGCCGCTGGAGTTAATATCATGGAGTTCTGTAAGCAGTTTAATGCAAGAACCCAGGATAAACCAGGTAAAGTTTTACCTGTGGTGATCTCAGTTTACAAAGACAAGTCTTTTGAATTCGTGATCAAGACCCCACCAGCAGCAGTACAATTATTAGAAGCGGCCAAAGTAAAGAAGGGATCTGGTGAACCAAACCGAAAAAAAGTTGCAAAAGTCACTTGGGATCAAGTAAAGACTATTGCTGAGGACAAAATGCAGGATTTAAATGCATTTACTGTAGAATCTGCAATGAAAATGGTTGCAGGTACTGCAAGATCGATGGGTATCACTGTAAGAGGAGGAGAAGCTCCAAAATAATTTTTTTGAAATGGCAAGAGTAACAAAAAAACAAAAGGAAGCTAGAAGTAAAGTAGATAAGAACAAGCTTTATTCGTTAGAAGAAGCATCTTCTTTACTTAAAGAAATTACCTATACAAAGTTTGATGCATCTGTGGATATCGCCGTAAGATTAGGTGTGGATCCAAGAAAAGCTAATCAAATGGTACGTGGAGTAGTTTCACTACCTCACGGAACAGGTAAAGATATGAAGGTATTAGCCTTAGTAACTCCAGATAAAGAAGCCGACGCTAAAGAAGCGGGAGCTGATTATGTGGGATTAGACGAGTATCTTCAGAAAATTAAAGACGGTTGGACCGATGTAGACGTTATCGTAACCATGCCAAGTATCATGGGTAAATTAGGTCCTTTAGGAAGAATTTTAGGTCCTAGAGGTTTAATGCCTAACCCTAAAACTGGTACTGTAACGATGGATGTCGCTAAAGCGGTTAAAGAAGTTAAAGCTGGTAAAATAGACTTTAAAGTTGATAAAACAGGAATTGTTCATGCTCCAATTGGAAAAGCATCTTTTACTGCTGAAAAGCTAGTAGGTAATGCTAATGAACTACTTTCTACCTTAATGAAGTTGAAGCCGACTGCGGCTAAAGGAACTTATGTTAAGAGTATCTTCTTATCGAGTACTATGAGTCCTAGTATTGCAATTGATCCAAAAATTAACTCGTAGTAAACTTTATTAAAAATGACAAGAGAAGAAAAATCATTGGTAATTGAAGAGTTGACTGCACAGTTAGCAGATAATACAAATATCTATTTGACAGATATCTCTGGATTAAATGCGGTTGACACTACAAACTTAAGACGTGCTTGTTTCAAAGCCAACGTTAGTTTGGCAGTGGTAAAGAATACCCTTTTAGAAAAGGCTATGGAAGCCTCTGAAAAGGATTTCGGTGACTTACCAACAACTCTTAAAGGTAATACTTCGGTAATGTATTCTGAGACAGGTAATGCACCTGCTAAAGTAATTAAGGCATTCCGTAAAAAATCTGAGAGACCTCTACTTAAAGGTGCTTTTATAGAAGAATCAATCTACATAGGAGATGAACAATTAGACGCTCTAGTAGATATCAAATCTAAAGAAGAACTTCTTGGAGAGATCATTGGATTATTACAATCGCCTGCTAAGAATGTTATTTCAGCACTTCAATCTGGAGGTGGAAAATTAGCGGGTATTATTAAAACACTTTCTGAAAAGGAAGGATAAAAATTTAAATAAACACACACACTTTATAAAACGATAGAAAAATGGCAGATTTAAAAGATTTCGCAGAACAATTAGTTAATTTAACTGTTAAGGAGGTTAACGAATTAGCAGATATTTTAAAAGAAGAATATGGTATCGAGCCTGCTGCTGCTGCAGTAGCTGTAGCTGCTGGTGGCGGTGCTGCTGGTGGTGGAGAAGCCGCTGAAGAGCAAACAGAATTTGATGTAATTCTTAAAGCTCCAGGAGGATCTAAATTAGCAGTAGTAAAATTAGTTAAGGAATTAACTGGTTTAGGATTAAAAGATGCAAAAGCTCTAGTTGATGACGCACCAAGCGCTATCAAAGAAGGTGTTTCTAAAGATGAAGCTGAAGGATTAAAATCTTCATTAGAAGAAGCAGGAGCTGAAGTTGAGCTTAAGTAAGCTTAACACATACCTACAGAATATGGTTTAGGGTTACCTCGCAAAAGAATCGAGGTAACTCCTAGACCCTTTTGTGTATATAGGAATTATGTACACGTTTTTATTGTTTTAATCAAAAATTCGTTCATCGATGTTAGCACAAAAAGCTGAAAGATTAAATTTCTCTTCTATTATTAATAGAACTGAATATCCTGATTTTCTGGATATTCAAATCAAGTCCTTCCAGGACTTTTTCCAGTTGGAAACAAAATCAGACCACCGAGAGAATGAAGGACTTTTCCAAACCTTCATGGAGAACTTTCCAATTACTGATACAAGAAATCAGTTTGTTTTGGAATTTCTTGATTATTTTATCGATCCACCTCGATACACTATCGAAGAATGTATTGAGAGAGGTCTTACTTACAGTGTGCCCTTGAAGGCACGATTAAAACTGTATTGTACGGATCCAGAACACGAAGATTTTGAAACCATAGTACAGGATGTTTATCTAGGTACCATTCCATATATGACACCTAGTGGAACATTTTGCATTAACGGTGCAGAGCGTGTTGTTGTGTCTCAGTTACACAGATCTCCAGGTGTATTCTTTAGCCAGTCGTTCCATGCAAATGGAACTAAATTATATTCGGCCAGAGTAATTCCATTTAAAGGATCTTGGATTGAATTTGCTACAGATATCAATAGCGTAATGTACGCTTACATCGATAGAAAGAAAAAGCTACCTGTTACGACACTTTTTAGAGCCATCGGATTTGAAAGAGATAAAGATATCCTCGAGATTTTTGATTTGGCAGAGGAAGTTAAAGTAACTAAGACTGGTCTTAAGAAGGTTATAGGTAGAAAATTAGCTGCTCGTGTTCTTAACACATGGCATGAAGATTTCGTTGATGAAGATACGGGTGAAGTTGTATCTATTGAGCGTAACGAGATTGTTCTAGATCGTGACACAGTAATTGATAAGGAAAATATTGAGGAAATTCTTGAAGCAGGAGTTAAGACCATTCTTTTACATAAGGAAACGTCTCAACAAGGTGATTATGCAATTATCCATAACACCCTTCAAAAAGATCCAACCAACTCAGAGAAGGAAGCGGTAGAGCATATCTACAGACAACTTCGAAATGCTGAGCCGCCAGATGAGGAAACAGCGCGAGGAATTATTGATAAGTTATTCTTCAGTGATCAGCGTTACTCTCTAGGCGAAGTTGGTCGTTATAGAATGAATAAAAAACTTGGTTTAGATATTGGAATGGACAAGCAAGTGCTTACCAAAGAAGATATCATAACCATTATTAAATATTTAATTGAATTAATTAATTCTAAGGCAGAGATTGATGATATTGATCACTTATCAAACCGAAGAGTTAGAACGGTAGGCGAACAATTGTCGTCTCAGTTTGGTGTTGGTTTAGCACGTATGGCGCGTACCATTCGTGAGCGTATGAATGTTCGTGATAATGAGGTGTTTACACCAATTGATTTGATCAATGCCAAAACATTATCATCGGTAATTAATTCATTCTTTGGAACAAACCAGTTATCTCAGTTTATGGATCAAACCAATCCATTAGCAGAGATTACTCATAAACGACGTCTTTCAGCCTTAGGACCTGGTGGCCTTTCAAGAGAAAGAGCAGGTTTCGAGGTTCGAGACGTTCACTACACACACTACGGACGTTTATGTCCAATTGAAACTCCAGAAGGTCCGAATATTGGTCTTATTTCATCATTGGCAGTTTATGCTAAGGTGAATAATATGGGCTTCATTGAGACTCCGTATCGTAAAGTAGAAGAAGGTGTTGTAGACATTAAAAATGCTCCTACATATCTAAGTGCGGAGGAGGAAGAGGATATGTTGATTGCACAAGCCAACATTGAAGTAGATAAAATAGGTAAGATTGTAGAAGATAAAATTATCTCCCGTCAGGAAGGTGATTTTCCAGTCATCGATCCATCAAATGTCAACTACACGGATGTTGCACCAAACCAGATTGCATCAATTTCGGCGTCTTTAATTCCATTCTTGGAGCACGATGATGCGAACCGTGCTTTAATGGGCTCAAATATGATGCGTCAGGCAGTTCCACTTTTACGTCCTGAAGCACCAATTGTTGGTACAGGACTTGAAAGACAGGTAGCATCTGATTCTAGAGTGTTGATCAACGCTGAAGGAAACGGTACTGTAGAGTACGTTGATGCTGATAAGATTATAATCAAGTACGATAGAACTGATGAGGAGGCTATGGTAAGCTTTGATAGTGAAACCAAAGAATACCCTCTTGTGAAGTTTAGAAAAACTAACCAGGGAACCTCAATCAACTTAAAGCCTATTGTTCAAAAAGGTGATAAGGTGGCTAAAGGTCAGGTTCTTTGTGAGGGTTATGCAACTCAAAACGGAGAATTGGCGCTTGGTAGAAACATGAAAGTGGCCTTTATGCCTTGGAAAGGGTATAACTTTGAGGATGCGATCGTGATTTCTGAGAAAGTTGTTCGTGATGACGTATTTACATCGATACATATAGATGAGTATTCATTAGAAGTAAGGGATACAAAACTTGGTAATGAAGAATTAACGAATGATATACCAAACGTTTCTGAAGAGGCTACTAAAGACCTTGATGAAAATGGTATGATTAGAGTCGGTGCTGAAATCAAGCCTGGAGACATTCTTATTGGAAAGATTACTCCTAAAGGAGAATCTGATCCAACACCAGAAGAAAAACTATTACGCGCCATCTTTGGTGACAAAGCAGGTGATGTAAAGGATGCTTCCTTGAAAGCCTCTCCATCATTAAATGGTGTGGTTATCGACAAGAAACTTTTTGCAAGAGCCATAAAAGATAAACGTAAGAGAGCTCAGGATAAAGAAGATATTGAAGCACTAGAAAATGCTTATGACAAGCGTTTTGATGATCTTCAAAATGTTCTTGTAGAAAAGCTCTTTGCTATTGTAAATGGAAAGACAGCTCAAGGAATTTATAATGACCTTGGTGAGGAGATTATTCCAAAAGGTAAAAAGTATACCTTAAAAATGTTAAATGCTGTTGATGATTATACGCACTTAACAGGAGGAAAATGGACCACTGATAATCATACTAATGAGCTTGTTGCTGATTTGATCCATAACTATAAGATTAAAGAAAACGATCTTCAAGGATCATTACGACGTGAGAAGTTTACCATCTCTGTAGGGGATGAGCTTCCGGCTGGAATCATTAAACTTGCTAAAGTTTACATTGCTAAGAAACGTAAGCTTAAAGTAGGGGATAAGATGGCAGGACGCCATGGTAACAAAGGTATTGTTGCTCGTATCGTAAGAGAAGAGGACATGCCATTCTTGGAAGATGGGACTCCGGTAGATATTGTATTGAATCCATTAGGTGTACCATCTCGTATGAATATTGGTCAGATCTATGAAACTGTTCTAGGATGGGCAGGTCAGAAGTTGAATAAGACTTTTGCTACCCCAATCTTTGATGGTGCAACCTTAGAACAGATCAATGGATTTACGTCTGATGCTAATGTGCCACAATTTGGTCATACTTATCTGTATGATGGAGGAACAGGTGAACGTTTTGATCAACCAGCTACAGTTGGTGTGATTTATATGATCAAGCTTGGTCATATGATCGATGATAAAATGCATGCTCGTTCAATTGGCCCTTACTCATTAATTACGCAACAACCACTTGGTGGTAAAGCACAATTTGGTGGTCAGCGATTTGGTGAAATGGAGGTATGGGCGCTTGAGGCCTATGGTGCATCAAGTACCTTGAGAGAGATCCTAACTGTAAAATCAGATGACGTAATTGGTAGAGCTAAAACTTACGAGGCAATCGTAAAAGGTGAGCCAATGCCAGAACCTGGACTACCTGAGTCGTTCAATGTATTAATGCATGAATTAAAAGGATTAGGACTAGATATTAGATTAGAAGAATAATAAAATAGTTTACAGTAATCAGACAGTAGTTGCTAACTACAAACTGAAAGCTAAACACTGAATACTATAAAACAACATGGCAAGAAAACAAGATAAGAATACAGTTCAGAAATTTAATAAGATTTCTATAGGATTAGCATCACCAGAATCTGTTTTGGCAGCATCACGTGGTGAAGTCTTAAAGCCAGAAACAATCAATTATCGTACTCACAAACCTGAGCGCGATGGTTTGTTCTGTGAACGCATTTTTGGTCCTGTAAAGGATTTTGAATGTGCTTGTGGAAAATATAAAAGAATCAGATATAAAGGTATCGTTTGTGACCGTTGTGGTGTAGAGGTTACAGAGAAGAAGGTAAGAAGAGATCGCGTTGGTCACATAAACCTTGTAGTTCCTGTTGCTCATATCTGGTATTTCCGTTCCCTTCCAAATAAAATTGGTTATTTACTAGGGTTACCGTCTAAGAAATTAGATATGATTATTTACTACGAACGTTACGTAGTAATTCAACCAGGTAATGCAGTTAATGCCGAAGGTGAACCAGTGCAAAAAATGGATTTCCTTACTGAGGAAGAGTACCTGAATATTTTGGAGGCACTTCCACAGGAAAACCAATACTTAGAGGATACAGATCCAAATAAGTTCATCGCAAAAATGGGCGCTGAATGTTTGATTGATATTCTTGCTAGAATTGATTTAGATCAGTTGTCTTTTGATTTAAGACACAAAGCAAATAATGAAACCTCTAAGCAGCGTAAAACCGAAGCGTTAAAACGTTTACAAGTGGTGGAAGCCTTTAGAGAGTCAAATGAGAATCGTGAAAATAAGCCAGAGTGGATGGTTATGAAGGCCATTCCGGTGATCCCACCAGAATTAAGACCATTAGTACCTTTAGATGGTGGGCGTTTTGCAACTTCTGATTTGAATGACTTATATCGTCGTGTGATTATTAGAAACAACCGTCTAAAAAGATTAGTTGAAATTAAAGCACCTGAGGTAATCCTGCGTAATGAAAAGCGTATGCTTCAGGAATCTGTAGACTCGCTGTTTGATAACACGCGAAAGTCTTCAGCTGTAAAAACAGATTCAAACAGACCATTAAAATCGCTTTCAGATTCATTAAAAGGTAAACAAGGACGTTTCCGTCAAAACTTGTTAGGTAAACGTGTGGATTACTCTGCTCGTTCGGTTATTGTCGTTGGACCTGAATTGAAGTTATTTGAATGTGGTCTTCCAAAAGATATGGCTGCTGAGTTATACAAACCATTTATCATTAGAAAGCTTATTGAGCGTGGTATTGTAAAGACAGTAAAATCAGCTAAAAAGATTATTGATAGAAAAGAGCCTGTAGTTTGGGATATCTTAGAGAATGTTTTAAAAGGGCATCCAGTCTTATTGAACCGTGCTCCAACACTTCACAGATTAGGTATTCAGGCATTCCAACCAAAACTTATTGAAGGTAAAGCTATTCAGTTACACCCATTAGTATGTACGGCCTTTAATGCCGACTTTGATGGTGATCAAATGGCGGTGCATTTACCATTAGGTCCAGAGGCTATTCTTGAGGCGCAATTGTTGATGTTGGCGTCACATAATATTCTTAACCCTGCAAATGGTTCACCAGTGACCGTCCCATCTCAGGATATGGTTCTTGGTTTATATTATATGACCAAGCACAGAAAATCTACGCCTGAAGTACCAATAAAAGGTGAAGGATTAACATTCTATTCTCCAGAAGAGGTAACAATTGCTTATAACGAAAAGCAAGTGGATTTGAATGCTGGAATTAAGGTTCGTGTTATGGACTTTAATGAGGAAGGAGAATTGACTAGACAGTTGATAGAAACAACTGTTGGTAGGGTATTATTTAACGAAACAGTCCCTGAGGCTGCTGGTTATATCAATCAGGTTTTAACTAAAAAATCTTTAAGGGATATTATTGGTAATATCCTTAAGGTAACTAGTGTTCCAGAGACTGCTGAGTTCTTAGATGAGATCAAGACTTTAGGATATAAATTTGCCTTCCAAGGTGGATTATCATTCAGTTTAGGGGATATTATTATTCCTGAAGAAAAGCATGGAATGATTGATGCTGCCAATAAGCAAGTTGACGGTATTATGGCCAACTATAACATGGGTCTTATTACTAACAATGAGCGGTATAATCAGGTTATCGATATATGGACTTCTACCAATGCCGAGTTAACAGAATTATCCATGAAGCGTATCCGCGAGGATCAGCAAGGATTCAACTCGGTATTTATGATGCTTGATTCTGGAGCTCGTGGTTCTAAAGAACAAATTAGACAGCTTACCGGTATGCGTGGGTTAATGGCTAAACCTAAAAAATCCAATGCTGGTGGAGGAGAGATTATTGAGAATCCAATTCTTTCTAACTTTAAAGAAGGCCTATCAATTCTTGAATACTTCATCTCAACTCACGGTGCGCGTAAAGGTCTTGCCGATACAGCTTTAAAAACGGCTGATGCTGGTTACCTAACACGTCGTTTGGTAGATGTGTCTCAAGATGTTATTGTTTACGAAGAAGACTGTGGTACCCTTAGAGGAATTGAAGTTTCTGCGCTTAAGAAAAATGATGAGGTTGTTGAAGGACTAGCAGAACGAATTGTTGGTAGAACATCACTTAATGATGTTTATCATCCATTAACGGAGGAGCTACTTGTTGAGGCTAATGGACATATTAATGATGAAATTGCCAAGAAAATAGGAGATTCTCCAATTGAAAGTATCGAGGTACGTTCACCATTAACTTGTGAAGCTAAGAAAGGTATCTGTGTGAAGTGTTACGGTAGAAACCTGGCAACCGGTAAAATGGTTCAAAGAGGTGAAGCGGTTGGTGTCGTTGCTGCGCAGTCTATTGGTGAGCCTGGTACACAGTTAACATTACGTACATTCCATGTGGGTGGTATTGCAGGTAACATTTCTGAGGAGAATAAGTTGGCAGTTAAGTTTGACGGAGTTGCTGAAATTGAAGACCTTAGAACAGTTAAGTCAAAAGATGGCGAAGGTAATGAGGTTGATGTTGTTATCTCAAGAACTTCGGAGCTTAAACTTACAGATGCTAAAACCGGTATTGTACTTAGTACTAATAATATCCCTTATGGTTCACATATCTTTGTTAAGAATGGAGCTAAATTAAAAGCAGGTGATGTTGTTTGTCAATGGGATCCATATAATGGTGTTATTATCTCTGAGTTTGCCGGTAAAGTACGTTACGAAAATATCGAGCAAGGTATTACCTATCAGGTAGAAATCGATGAGCAAACTGGATTCCAAGAGAAAGTCATTTCAGAATCTAGAAATAAGAAGTTGATTCCAACACTTGTCATTGAGGATAATAAAGGTGAGGTTGTTAGATCTTACAACTTACCTGTTGGTGCTCATATTATGATCGACGATGGTGAAAAGATTGAAGTTGGTAAAATATTAGTTAAGATTCCACGTAAATCTGCTAAAGCAGGGGATATTACTGGTGGTCTTCCTAGAGTTACAGAGTTGTTTGAGGCACGGAACCCGTCTAACCCGGCTGTTACGAGTGAGATTGATGGTGTGGTATCATTTGGTAAGATCAAACGTGGAAACCGTGAGATTATCATTGAATCTAAACTTGGTGAAGTGAAGAAGTATTTGGTCAAGTTGTCTAACCAAATTCTTGTTCAGGAGAACGATTATGTTAAAGCTGGAATGCCATTATCGGATGGATCCATTACACCAAATGATATTTTAAATATTAAAGGCCCTTCTGCGGTGCAACAATATTTGGTGAATGAGGTTCAGGAAGTTTACCGTCTTCAAGGGGTGAAAATTAATGATAAGCACTTTGAGGTTGTTGTGAGACAAATGATGCGTAAAGTTCGAATTATAGATTCGGGTGATACTATTTTCTTAGAAAACCAATTGGTGCACAAATCTGATTTCATTGAGGAGAATGATAAGATATTTGGAATGAAGGTAGTTACTGAAGCCGGTGATTCTGAAACACTTAAGTCAGGTCAGATTGTATCATCACGTCAATTAAGAGATGAGAATTCTATTTTGAAACGTGAGGATAAGCAAGTAGTTGAGGCGCGCGATGCGCAACCTGCTACGGCCACTCCAATCCTTCAAGGTATTACTAGAGCATCACTTCAAACCAAATCGTTTATTTCAGCAGCATCTTTCCAAGAAACTACCAAGGTGTTGAATGAGGCAGCGGTTAATGGTAAAATTGACACACTAGAAGGTCTTAAAGAGAATGTTATTGTTGGTCATAAGATTCCAGCAGGAACAGGTGTTAGAGATTACGATAATATCATCGTAGGTTCTAAACAAGAGTTTGAGGAAATGATGAAGGCCAAGGAAGAAATGAATTTTAATTAAAGAGATTCGACTTTTAAATATATGAATCCCGAGACCATGTCTCGGGATTTCTTTTTTAACTTAGTCTTTTCAGAAATATATCCTAATAGAAAATGTCAGACGATCAAAATAAACCAAAGAAAGCTCAAATTAATATTGAATTAGATGAACAAGTAGCAGAGGGTACTTATTCAAATCTTGCTATAATCAATCATTCAGTTTCTGAATTTGTAGTTGATTTTGTCAATATTATGCCGGGTGCACCCAAGAGCAAGGTGAAATCAAGAATCATTTTGACCCCGCAGCACGCAAAACGTTTCCTTAAAGCATTGGGAGAGAACGTAAAGCGTTTTGAAAAAATGCATGGTGAAATCAAAGATTACGAGCAACCGCCAATTCCTTTAAATTTTGGCCCGACAGGTCAAGCATAATTGAGGTAGATGTGTTGCGAGAAATAGTTTTGTCGAGCAACCGTCAATTCCTTTAAATTTTGGCCCGACAGGTCAAGCATAATTGAGGTAGATGTGTTGCGAGAAATAGTTTAGCGAGCAACCACAAATCCCTTGAAATTTGGAGCTACAGATTAGGCCTTGGTAACGTTTCTAAGCAACATCTCTATCATGCAACAAATATTTAAGTGCTCCAGAGGGACACTTATTAATCTGTTCAATAATTTTGGATGTTTCGGCAGCTTCCAGATTAATCCAGGGTATGACAGACGTTCTAAATACGTCTGCTAATTGCTTTGCACATTTACCGCTATTCATACAGCATTTAGGACTATAAGTAACGGTTATTTTTTTGTTACTGTAGGAGTTGGTATTTGGTTTCATGATATGACGATTTGGGGTTCATCAGTTTCATAATTATATGACTAAGATAATTAAACATCGATAAAATAACAAATAATATCGATGAAATACATTATTAACGAAATTATTGGAATTCTGATGTTAAGTGAAAAGTGAGACTAGGATACTTTTGTTCACTCATTTGTAAAGAAAATTGTGAATCTGCAAGAAATACCAATTGGCCAGCTTTATCTTGAGCTAAGTAGCGCTGCTTAACGCGCTTAAATTCTTTGAATTCCTCACTGTTTTCATCTTCAGCTTCTACCCATGCGGCCTTGTATACATTTAAGTTTTCGTAGGTGCATTTGGCTCCGTATTCATGTTCCAATCGGTATTGTATAACTTCATATTGCAGGGCTCCAACTGTTCCAATTACCTTTCTTCCATTCATTTCTAGGGTGAAAAGTTGTGCAACTCCTTCATCCATTAGTTGGTCTATACCTTTGTATAACTGTTTCGATTTCAGTGGATCGGCGTTGTTGATATATCTAAAATGTTCTGGTGAAAAACTGGGAATACCTTTATAATGAAGAATTTCACCCTCTGTTAGGGTATCACCAATTTTAAAATTTCCCGTATCATGTAGACCAACTATATCGCCAGGATAAGAGGTCTCAACGATTTGTTTCTTTTCGGCAAAAAAGGCGTTAGGGCTCGAGAATTTTAATTTTTTGTTGTTGCGTACGTGCAAATATGGGACATTGCGTTTAAACTCACCAGATACAATTTTGACAAAAGCCAAGCGGTCTCTGTGATTGGGATCCATGTTGGCATGAATTTTAAATACAAATCCTGTGAATTTACTTTCTGTCGGCTCTACCAAACGTTCTTCGCTTTGTTTAGGTCTCGGTGACGGTGCTATATTAATGAAACAATCAAGTAATTCTCTAACTCCAAAATTATTTAAAGCTGAACCAAAGAATACAGGTTGTAATTCACCATTGGAATAGGCTACTTTATCAAATTCTGGGTAAATTCCAGATACCAATTCAATTTCTTCTCTAAGAGTGTTCGCAGAAGATTCCCCTATTAACTCATCTAATTCAGGATCTTCTAAATCTGATATTTCAATAGTTTCCTCTATATCCCTCTTGCTATCACCAGTAAATAAATTAATGTTCTTCTCCCATAGGTTATAAATACCCTTAAAGTCATAACCCATACCTATAGGAAAGCTCAAGGGAGACACCTTAAGACCTAATTTTTGTTCAACTTCATCAAGTAGATCAAAGGCGTCTTTACCTTCACGATCAAGTTTGTTGATGAAAACAATCATGGGAATGTTTCGCATACGGCAAACTTGTACAAGTTTCTCCGTTTGCTCTTCAACTCCCTTAGCAACGTCTATTACAACAATAACACTATCTACAGCTGTAAGGGTTCTAAACGTGTCTTCAGCAAAATCTTTGTGACCCGGAGTGTCCAGGATATTAATCTTGTTACCTCTATATTCAAATGCTAATACAGAGGTTGCTACAGAAATCCCACGTTGACGCTCAATTTCCATGAAATCACTCGTGGCGCCTTTTTTTATTTTGTTGCTTTTTACAGCACCTGCTTCTTGAATGGCCCCACCGAATAGTAGTAATTTTTCAGTAAGGGTTGTTTTTCCAGCATCAGGATGGGATACAATTCCGAAGGTTCGTCTTCTGTTGATTTCAGCCGTGAAACTCATAATTTTAATTAAGGTGCAAAAATATTATTTTATTAGGCTCATGACAGATTTTTCAAATCAATTTATGTTGATTTCCTTCGAATTTTAAGGGTTTTTAAGATTATGGAGTAAGTTTTTAAAAATTAACGATGTAATTTCGCTTCATGGAAAAAGAAATGGTAATTCTAGTTGATGAGAATGATATACAACTAGGGTTAATGGAAAAAATTGAAGCTCATGAAAAGGCTTTATTACATAGAGCGTTTTCAGTCTTTATTTTCAATGATAAGGGTGAGTTAATGTTGCAACAACGGGCACTGCACAAGTACCATTCTCCTGGTCTATGGACCAATACATGTTGCTCACACCAAAGAGATGGGGAATCTAATATTGAAGCAGGTAAACGGAGACTGCAGGAGGAAATGGGATTTACAGTAGAACTTACCGAAACAACATCTTTCATTTATAAGGCGCCTTTTGATAATGGTCTTACTGAACATGAGTATGACCATGTCATGTTGGGTAATTACAATGATGAGCCGGAAATTAATCTTGATGAGGTGGCTAGTTGGAAATGGATGCCTTTGCCAGAAGTCAAAGATGATATTGCCTTAAATCCACATCTCTATACAGAATGGTTTAAGATCATTTTCGAGAAGTTTTACGCAAAATTGAACCAATCAGCATGAGAGTTACAGTTCACAGAAAAGCACATTTTAACGCCGCACACAGATTATACCGTAAAGACTGGGATTTTGAAAAGAATGATGCGGTTTTTGGTAAATGCAACAATCCTAGTTTCCACGGCCATAATTACGAGCTGATAGCCAGTGTTACTGGTGAAATAGACCCTGAGACTGGTTATGTTATTGATGTTAAAATATTGAAGGATATTATTAAATCTGAGGTTGAAGATGCTCTGGATCATAAGAACCTTAATATTGACGTGCCTGAATTTGCAAATTTAAACCCCACTGCTGAAAATATTGCGGTTGTTATTTATAATAAAATCAAAGCTAAACTCGATTCAAAGTTTCATTTAGAAATCACACTTTATGAAACTCCGCGTAACTTTGTAACTTATTCAGGAAATTAATTCATGAGTTTTATAAACTATCCGATTAAGTTTCACCCAATTTTAAAACCAAAAATTTGGGGAGGCAACAAGCTTAGAACAGTCTTAAATAAACCAACCTTTACCAATAATATTGGCGAGAGTTGGGAATTGAGTGGAGTAAACGGTGATATCTCAGTCATAGCAAATGGACCCTATGCAGGACAATTGTTAACGGAATTACTTGATTCGTATGGGACTCAAACTTTGGGAGATCGTCTCTACTCACAATTCGGAAATCAGTTTCCGTTATTAATAAAATTTATCGATGCAAAAGAGGATCTGAGCATTCAACTGCACCCCAATGATGAATTGGCAGCTCAACGTCATGATTCGTTTGGTAAGACAGAGATGTGGTATGTAATGCAAGCTGACCACAATTCAAATTTAATTGTTGGATTCAAAGATAAGATTGACTCGGCTACCTATTTAAGGCATTTAGAAGACAAGACACTTACAGATATCATGAATTTTGAACCTGTTGAGCCAGGAGATACCTATTTTATTGAAGTAGGCCGTGTACATGCCATTGGTGCTGGGGTTATGCTGGCTGAAATTCAGCAAACTAGTGATATAACCTACAGGGTTTATGATTGGGATAGGGTAGATGACCATGGGCAAGCTCGAGAATTGCATAATGATTTGGCCATAGAGGCCATTGATTTTGATATGCCTAATGATTTTAAGGTTAACTATGAGACCCATACTAATCATACTAATTCCATGGTGGAATGCCCTTACTTTAAGACTAGTGTCATTCCATTACAAGGAACAGTGACTAAAGAAAACACCTTTGATTCCTTTCTTATATACATATGTGTTGCTGGAGAAGCCTCTGTCTCTGTTAATGGATATACTGAAGTTATTAATACAGGAGAAACCCTCTTAGTCCCGGCAAATGCCGTTGAAATTGTATTACAATCTCAGAATGCAAGACTCCTAGAGGTATATGTTTAGGTAATAAAATTTCACTTTTAGAAGTAGCTAATTTTGTTACATTTGTTTAAACAAAATATGTAGTTATGGCAAACAGAAGAGACTTAAAAAGAGATATCAATAATGTGCTTGGCGATATACTAGATGCGGTCGTATTATTAGAACTGGATAAAAAACCATCAAAAGAAAGTGAAGCCATCTATGACGATGCCATTGCCACATTTGATGAATTAATATCTAAGGTTAGTGCCAAAGACGTAGATAATAAAAAAGCTCATTTTAAGGCTATCAGTGCCGAGCTTGAAGAAAAAGGGCAGGCCTTAATTGATCGCTTAAATAAAATCGCTTAGAGGTGGTTTATTGATCGGCGACGGCCGCATCTAAAGCAGTTTTAAGTTGCTTACCATAAAAAGAATTCTTAATAGGATTTTCAAGGTTATTATAAATGCTGTCTATATACCTTATGTTAGTGTTTGGGATTTCATACATCGCTAGATAAGGTGCTACTTCAGAATCTTTGTGCAATAGAGCAAAATTTATAGTATAAGCATATTTGCGTTTAAATAAACGATCACTTTGAACTTGTAAGGAATCAACCTTTATAGAGTCTTTATCTTTTTGTGCCAGAAATGTTTCCTGAATTAAGTCAAGGTTAGCATTATTGAAATTGGCCATCATATCTAAATATTCATCTAGTATTTCTTGCTGCTTTGAACCAGTAATTGTGGCTTCAAAACTAAAATTGTCTAGAGATGAGGTGAGGTACATCTCACCCTTATCGGCAAAAAATGGTACATAATTCTCCTCTCCATCATTCTTAAAGAGTTTCAAGTACAATACTCTAGGTTCCTCCAGGTTGGTTTGCAACAGAAATTCGGGTTGCCCCTTAACCTCCATTGAATCTAATGTTATTATGGAGGAGTCACCATCTTTCTGAAGATAAACCACCCCCTTTTTAAGACCTGATATTTGACCTTTTAAAACAAAGTTAGATTTTGGTTCTTCATTACAGGACCATAGAACAATTGCAAATGCTAAAGAAGTTAGAAATCTATTTTTATACGACATTAATTTCAAGCTTGAATAATTGACGGCAAATATCAACTTTTAATATTGGAAAAACTAGCCTCCAGCGGCTAATTGCATTAAGATTGTACAGCCAATGGCTGCTATGGTTCCAACAGCATAACCTAGAACTGCCAATAAAACTCCTACGGTCGCCAACGATGGATGAAATGCCGATGCAACCACCGGAGCAGACGCCGCTCCACCAACATTAGCCTGACTTCCTACAGCCAAAAAGAAGTAAGGAGCCTTGATTATTTTGGCAACTAGAATAAGTAGCAGTGCGTGAATACTCATCCATATAATTCCTACCGCAATTAAACCAGGAGATTCAAAAACGGATCTTATATCGATTTTCATACCTATGGTTGCCACTAAAATGTAGATAAAAACGCTACCAAATTTACTAGCTCCTGCACCTTCATAATTTCTGATCTTAGTATAAGATAAAAGAATGGCAATTATAGTAGCAATACTGATCATCCAGAAAAACTGGGATCCTAAGAATGTAAGCATGTTACGCACTTGAGCTGAGTCTATTGTGGATACCTTTGCTTCAAAAAACGGGCCTAAATAGGTAGCTCCAAGATGTGCCAGACTAACAGAGCCGAACGCAATAGCAGCTAAAATCATTAAGTCTGTCAAACTAGGATTACGCTTTACACTTTCAGAAAAAGAGGATACTTTATCTTTTAATTCTTCAATTGACGAGGTGTCACCTTTTAGCCATTTATTAATTGCTGTACGCCTTCCAATTCCAATTAGAATAATGGCCATCCAAACATTAGCTACAAATATGTCAACAAAAACCATTTTACCATATTCTGCTTGATTGTAGCCATAAATTTCAAGCATAGCTGTTTGATTGGCACCACCACCAATCCAACTTCCAGCCAGAGTAGATAGCCCTCGCCAGACCGCATCAGGACCAACTCCACCAACCACCTCAGGAGCTATCATTGAAACTAATAGGATGGCAATTGGTCCACCAATAACAATTCCTAAGGTTCCTGTGAAAAACATGATTAAAGCCTTCCAGCCTAAGTTAAATACTGCCTTTAAATCGATGCTTAGAGTCATAAGAACTAAAGCAGCTGGTAGAAGGTACCTGCTGGCTACATAGTATAGATTAGAACTGTGTTCTGTAACTTCACCACTTTCTGAAACTGATGTCCATTCTGCGGCTATTAAGCCAGAGGTAGTTAATAATGCGGGTACCATGTAGGCCATAAATAGACCTGGAATTATCTTATAAAATTTACCCCAAAATCCCGTTTTAATAGATTCTGTGTAAAAAACAAGACCTAACGCCAGCATTAAAAGTCCAAAAATTATAGCATCATTGGTAAAGAGTGGTTGGGTGTTCATAAATGTAAATTTCAAGCAAAATACGAAAATCTCTAACTAAAAAAAGTGCCCCCTTAGGCACTTTAATTCAGTCATCGTTTTTTTTTGATTTGGGCTCCCGCTTATGCGTTTTAAGACTTTTCATTAGCATCCATTCAATTTGACCATTGGTACTCCTAAATTCATCCGCCGCCCATTTTTCAATGGCTTTTAGCATGTCTTCATTTATTCTTAGCGCAAATGCTTTTTTCTTTGCCATAATCCTTTACTTATCAATAAATTCCACCAAGGTGGTAACTAATTCTGAAGAAAGAGGAAAGTTTTCCTGGCTGTAGGAGCTTAAATTATCCGAATCTTTCTCGATAGTTTTTAATACATGATTCATATTCTTAATAATTATCAATTGGGATTGGGGATTACCATGGTGAATGTTTTTGGCATCCGAAATCTCAACCTGAATATCTTTATCTCCATTCAAAATCAAAATGGGGCACTCTACTCTCTGTATCTCAATTGAGGGATCAAAAGCCATGTAGGACTTTAAAAAGCTGAAGTTTGCTGGTGCAAATATACTGGCAAGCATAGGGTTAACCTGATCGATAGTTCCTGTCTCTTTTAATTCTTCAAAATGTGATTTGGCTATTAGACCAAATTGCTCATTTTGATTGCTTATCTGACGAACAATGGTTTTATTGACTGGTTCTCCAATACCCGCAAGGGATACATATTTATCAATAACATTATTATAGGCCAACATGCCAACCAAAGAACCTTGGCTATGTCCAATTAATACTATCTGATTAAAACGAGAATCGTTTTTAAAGTTGTCAATGGCGACTAGGGCATCATCGACTAGCATTTCAAAGTTAAAGTCATCAACAAACAAGGGTATATTACTTTGGGTAACATTGCGTTTGTCGTAACTGTAAAAGGCAATCTGCTTACTATTTAAGCTGTCCCTAAGCTGCTTTATGTAATTGGCTTTTACTCCTTGTGCTAATTGATTCCCATTTCTATCTGGGTTTCCAGATCCTTGAATAAAAATTACGAGAGGCTGCTTGTTTTTTTCAGAAGAATAGGTAAGTGTACCAGGTAGTTGAATACTGTCATTGTACAAAACTAATTCTTCTGAAATAATTTGCTCCTGACCATAGGCCAAGTACAATGTTAAATGAATGATTAAGAAGGATAAATACTTCATCACTTGATTTTGTTTTGATAAATTATAATTACAATGGGAAGTAGAATACTTCCGCCTAACACAGTAAATAGAAAACCAGTTCCTAAACTGCTTTGATTACTTGCGGCACCAGCTAGAATATGATAGTTGATATACGCAAACATGAGTACACATAAAAAATTTACCACACGTAAAACGGTTACCCCAAATCGGTATTGTCTTGTTGCATTTTCTTCGGTTATTGTTACCATGTAGTTATGCAAATGGGGATAACGTGTTAGGGCCAATAAGCCTATATACATAACTGTTGTGGTTATTGGGATAAAGAATAGAAAAGCTTTTGAACTAAATCCATCGGCTTCCCCAGCGGCATTAAAATGCGAAGGTACTCTATCTGGAAGTCCACCAAATTCAATAATCAAATGTGTCCAAATAAATACAATGAGTGCTATCGATAAACATTCAATAATGATATCGAATGGTGTATAGGGTACTGAATGTTTGGGCCTATTGCTGTGAAACATCCTACCGGTTCTTATCGCGTTCAAAAATAACCATTGAAGAATTTGGAACAATATGTTTAACTACCCATCCTTCTCTAGCATATTGATTCAGGAAGTCTTCATACTTGGTAATTCTATTTCTCAATCCAAGTTTTGGCATTACTACTTTATACTCTTTCATTTTTATAGTTGTTTTTGATTTAATGGCTTAAAGTTCCTGTGTTAACAACAGGAGCAGCCTCTTTATCTCCACAAAGTACTACCATAAGATTGCTTACCATTGCAGCCTTGCGTTCTTCATCAAGATCAACAATGTCGTTTTTATTCAGTTCTGCAATGGCCATCTCAACCATACTCACAGCACCTTCAACAATTTTATGTCTGGCGGCAACAATAGCCGTAGCTTGCTGGCGCTTAAGCATGGCATTGGCTATTTCCTGGGCATATGCCAAATAACCTATTCGCGCTTCTAAAACCTCGATACCAGCAATGGATAGGCGTTCGTCGATTTCTTTTTCAAGTGCCTCAGAAACCTCATTGACACTTGATCGTAAAGTGATGTCTTCGTCATGTCCTTCATCAGCGAAGTTATCGTAAGGATACATACTGGCGAGCTTGCGAACAGCGGCATCGGTTTGAACACGAACAAAATTTTCATAGTTGTCGACATCAAAAGCTGCTTTGTAAGTGTTTTGGACACGCCATACAAGAATTGTAGAGATCATGACAGGATTCCCCAGTTTGTCATTGACCTTTAAACGTTCACTGTCAAAATTACTAGCACGTAAAGAGATTTTCTTCTTTGTATAAAAAGGATTAACCCAATAAAAACCATTTTTTTTAATGGTTCCGACGTATTTACCAAATAGTAAAAGTACTCTTGAGCCATTTGGTTGCACCATGACAAACCCAAATAGTATAACAAGAGAAATGAATATACTTAGAGCGGGCCAAGGGGTTTTTATAGTTACAATAGTTACTATGCTCCCAATAAACAGTATTAAAAATACAAACAGCATTAAGTAACCATTTGCTGGAACAATTATTTTTTCTTCTTTCATGATCTGATTAATTAAGTGATATTAAAATGATATCATAAAGATATAAAAATAAATTGATTTTACAAAATTTACTACCTTACATAAGTTTGGCACACAAATTGCTTAGGTTATGGTGTAATGTCGTAGTGTTAATTGTTTAAACCTGTTATCTTCTATAAGACATTACAATTGGTTGGTTAGTTAGTAAAAAAAGCATCTCGAATGAGATGCTTTTTTTTATGCTTTGAAATTTGAGAAACGCTATTTTATAAAAGCACTTATTGCTTCTATTAGTCCCTCAGAAATCTTGAAACTGGTATCGTTATAGGATTTATAATTTTCCAATTCATCACCAGCAATATCAACTAAGACATGATTCATATTTTTTATAGTTGCAAGGTCACTGTTATTGTTTGCTCTATGCAATTCTTCCGCTTCCGCTCTTGGAATCTGTAAATCTTTTAAACCTTGTATTATGAGAGTCTTAGTTTCTATAGTTTTGATGACTTCTGTTGGTGTATAAGCCATCCAACTAATAAGAAATGGTTGGGTTTCTATATTAAATGCCGCCGCCAAAGCCTGAGGATAATTATTGGTTGTTTTTCCTGTTTTAAGTTGCGCTATCACCGCTTCCGTGGCAGCAGTGTATTCAGGAATGGATTTGCTAACCTGATCAATTATGGTCTCTCCAATATTTTTAGCAGGGCCATTTAAAGAAATGAATCCTTCTATATCTGGATCCAATGCTAGCATACCAACTAAAGATCCCTGACTATGACCAATGACATAAATATGTTCAAATTGGTTCATATTTTTTACGTAGCTAATGGCATCTTTAGCATCCGTTATAAAATCATCAAAGCTAGTATCATTGTCTATGATACCAGATTGTAGTTGCTTTACAGTTCGCTTGTCATAACGTAAACTAGAGATGGAGAGATCAGCTAACCTAATTGCCAGCTTCTTTAAATAATTATTTTTTGAAAAATTTTGATTGCCATTCCGATCGATAGGCCCAGATCCCCCTATTAGTATAGCAATAGAGGCAGATCCTGGAACAGTAATGACTGTACCATCAACCTGAATATTAATAGTTACATCCTGGCTTGTATAATTTTGCCCTGTTAATGAACTGGAAATTAGTAGAAAGAATAAACAACTAAATTGCAATTTGGTCATATGAAAAATTAAGTACTACTAGGTTGTAAAATGAGATCTTAAAATTACCTATTTATTTGGATTTTTAGTTTAGATCGCATCGCTTTTAAATTGCATTTTATCGTTTAAATGCAGCTTTTCATCTTAAAATGTTAAAATAAAGTGTATTTCATCGATTAAATAAGTTTTTAAACGTCATAATTAAAACGCAATTCTATATTTGTCATGTACTAAAATTTAGTTTTTAGTTCAATGGATTAATTAATTAATATTTGCATTATGTTGTTGTTTAGAGACCCTGAATCTACATCATAATAAAAAAGCAAATGAGGAAAGCCGGGATTGAGGGATCCCGGTTTTCTGTTTTTATATTAACGTCCTAAAGGTTAGATTTATTCTCGGTTTAATAATCCTTTTTGTCTTGGCTATTTGATGCACCCAATAATGCTGCATCTCTCCACCCATTAGCAACAAACTACCGTGATCAAGTAGCAATTTATGGCGCTGTTCTTTTATGGTTCTATGCTTGAAATGAAACGGACGTTCAGCTCCCAAACTTAAAGATGCTATAACAGGATTTCTTCCCAATTCTTTTTCGTTATCCGCATGCCATCCATTGCTATCAGAACCATTGCGATAAAGGTTAAGAAGTAGTGTATTAAACTTATGATTAGTAAAGTGATTCACCTTTAACATTAGATTCTTTAATTCGTGAGTTAAAGGATTCGGATGCATGGTAATATTCGAATAGGAATAGGGTTGATCATTTATTGAATAAAGGGCTGTTAATCTTGGTTGTGGATAGGTTTTTCCAAAAACAGTGATGTCATCATGCTGCCAGTTGGTTTGATTAAATAGCACTTCATAAAGAGAATCGGCTTCAGGTTTATTTAAGAAGGACGGAATGTAAGTCAATTGTGCGTTAGGCAAATTGAATTCTTGGTTCTCGTTTTTAAATAGCATTTTATTTTTTTACTAATTTAGAGATAAGTCATGAGAAATAGATTAAGCGTTATTTTCATTGTTTTAGTTGGTTGGTTGTTATCGTCACAACAGCAGAAGCCTACTGAATTTGTTTTGGTTTCCAAACAAATACCATCATTAAAGATAGAATTACGCTATTATTCTACTAATAATTTCATCGGTGATACCATAGATGGGTACCGCGCTAATAAGTTGTTTTTAACCCAAAAAGCGACAGACCAATTAAGAAAAGTACAAGATCATCTGAATAAACAAGGGTATGGTCTCAAGGTTTTTGATGGCTATAGGCCTCAAATAGCGGTGGACCATTTTGTACGATGGGCAAGAGATTTCAATGATACTTTACAAAAGGCTGATTATTATCCAGAGGTCCTTAAACAACACTTGTTCAAAGAAGGCTACATTGCTTCCAAGTCAGGGCATAGTAGAGGCAGCACCGTAGATCTTACTATTATCAATCTTTCATCAAACGAGGAACTAGATATGGGCAGTCCGTTTGATTTTTTTGGTCCAATATCCGGGTTAGACAATCAAAATCTCAGTGAAGAACAGAAGGCCAATCGAACATTATTAAAGGAAACTATGAATCGTTTTGGATTTAGAAGTTATAACAAGGAATGGTGGCATTTTACTGTGAGAGACGAACCGTTTACAGAACGATACTTTAACTTTCCAATTGAATAATTGCTAATCAATCCCTAAAGGTCTTTAAAGTCACTCCAATGCCATAATTAGCAAATCCTTTATCTAATAGCCTGGATTCAATACCATAATTGGGGACAAAGGCTTTCCATTGGTTACCATTAATAAAGGCTCTTTTAGTAAAGGTTCTGTAATCTGGCCATTCATCTGTAAATGGTAGTAATGGTCTAAAATTGGTGGGTATTTTTACCATACCATTGCGCCCTTTGATTTCCTTATACTTCTTATTGGGCAAGAGTTTTCCTTTTTTGTCGGCGTAACCTAAAACCTGAAAGCCTACAAATAAGCCATTGTCAGGTAGTATAAGGTTCAAGTTATCTACATCCAATTCATAATAATCTCCATGAGTTTCAGTGATAAGAATTACAATGGTTTCACTGGTCATTCTTTTCCCAGGCAGGCCTTCCTCATTTCTATAAAACTGAACTTTATAGAGTGTGGAAAATTTAGGTCCTGTTGATGAATTTCGAGACTTGTTACGATATTGTGCTTCAAGAGCAATGGGAAATTGTACCTTAAACAGTTGTTGATCTTTAGTTTCTTGTTTAGGAACAAAAACGGCAATTTCAGATTCTATGGTGGGCAACCAACATTGATCATAAACGTCATGAATAACCGGTTTGTGTTTGATAATTTTAAATTTTCGCTTGTCTGGGACTGAAATAATTACCTCATCTAACTGGTCTGCTTCAATTTGAAGTTTGATGATTTTGGGGATGCCATTAGTACTCAACTGTATTGATTTATAACCTAATGCAGAAATAAACAGACTGTCTACATCTGGATAAAGTTTCTTGGTAAAAACAAACATTCCCTCGTCATCTGCAAAAAGACCATTGCCATCTCCAAATGAGACTGTAGCATAGGAAACAGGGTTTTTAGTCTCTGAATCCTGAATAATAATTTGACTGTGGGATAGGGAAGTGGTAAAAAGGATTAGAAATATCCAGGGCCGCATGGTGCATGATTTAGACA
Organism: Winogradskyella aurantiaca; assembly: GCF_003362725.1. Classification (GTDB taxonomy): domain Bacteria; phylum Bacteroidota; class Bacteroidia; order Flavobacteriales; family Flavobacteriaceae; genus Winogradskyella_A; species Winogradskyella_A aurantiaca. Next base: position 274,274 of record NZ_QKTV01000002.1, on the reverse strand, counting down.
TAAATATAATTCAAAAGAAAACGCCCATTGCAAGAATGGGCGTTGAATTAAGTAATTGAGTTAGGGTGGTTAGTCCTTATCAAGGTTTTTGGTCATGTTAAACCCTACAAAAAGTCCTGCTCCTGCCATAAGGAATATTGTTCCTGGATAGGCAACTTCATCGTCGACACCTAAGCCATATTCCAAAATAGACGCGATAAAAATCCCAGCTCCAATCCCCATTAATAATAGGGCAAAGTTTAAAATAAAAACTTTCCAAAAAGGCGCGGTATGCATTTTACCCTTAACGAAAATACTGGCATCGGCTCCTTTTTCTATAAGGGCCAGGCGCTCCTTATTTCGGGTTGAGAAGTATAAGTATACAATCCCGAAAATAGCGGCAAACATTGTGATTGGTATTAAAATTTCTTCATCCATAATTTCTATTCGTTTTATTGATTATTTTTAATTGTTTGTTGCTTATGACGAAGCATTTCGAATTGAGGTTACACTTTTCAAAAAATATTTTTTTCTTGTAACCTAAATAGAACAATTGTCGTCTTACCAATAGAATGACCACCAACGAAGAAGCATTATTAGTAGCTAGCATATTAAAGGGTAATACCGCCGACTATGCAAAATTGGTAGACCAGTACAAGGATTTGGTCTATACATTGGCCATACGCATGCTTAAAAATAGAGAAGAAGCAGAAGAAGTGTCACAAGATGTATTTATAAAGATATTCAAGTCTCTGGCTTCGTTTAAAGGAGATTCCAAACTGTCAACCTGGGTATACAGAGTTACTTATAATTGTTGTTTGGATCAGATTAAAAAGAATAAAAAGCACTTAAACGATGTGCCTGTAGATGCGTATAATTACAATAAAATTGATACCATAGATAATGCCCTTGAAGGCTTAATAAAAGAAGAGAAGCAACAATTGATTAGATCCTGTGTAAATAGGTTGCCAGAGGAGAGTAGTGCGATTATTACGCTTTTTTACTTTGATGAATTATCTCTAGATGAAATCTCAGGTATCACTGGAATCGAATCAAATACAGTGAAGGTGAAACTATTTAGAGCTAGAAAAAAGCTCGCAAAAATAATGGAGCAGTATATGATTCCTAAAAACAATTTGAATTATGGAACATGATAATGAGAAATTAGATGCTATGCTCGAGCGTTTAATGCGTGATGAAGCATTGGAGTCCCCATCTGTAAATTTTACAGATAAGGTAATGGATAAGGTATATGCAATTGAAACCTCTACAGTGACGGCTTATAAACCCTTAATTTCTAAACGTGTTTGGTTGTTAATTGTGTTGTCATTTACATTCCTCGTGGCCTTTGTAATGTTAAATAATGGTTCAGCGGATGGCCAATGGCTGTCTAGTTTTGAATTGCCACGACCTGAGTTTACACTTTTTGACAATATCAACTTCCAACTCTCTGGAACTTTTAAATACGCAGTGCTATTTCTTGCAATAATGATTGGCGTTCAAATGACGGTGATTAAATCATACTTTGGAAGACGATTAACCTATTAGTCATTGTAATACCAAAAAGGAATACTTCTTAGTGTAGAAATTATAGTATCACTATTTCTTATACGTTTTCTCATAATGTTGAGCATATGTTTGCCCTGAGAGATTTTACTTGTTGGAACATATGTTTCAAAACCAAGCTGTTTCTGGACGTTATGCCCCATGATAAATTCAGCAGGAATATTAAGTGTATCAATGCGCACACTGTAAATGGAATTGAAAGTTTCTAAATATTGCCTTCTTTGACGACCAATTTCCCCCCAATCCATATCTACAAAGGCCATTGAGGTTATTCCACGACCATCCTCTTCTGGCTTTAGATCTGGGCTAAATCGAAATACATTATTTTCAATACTATCATCAAAGTTTATAAATACCTTAATATAGGGCTCAGTAATAATCTTTGAATGAATAGATGCCGTTTCAGTTAATTCATCTTTTTCAATCAATTGGTCCTCATAATCACGTGGATTACCATAGTACTGGCTTGAGTTAAATCCTAATTGATCATCAAAATAATTAGACTTTTTATCTACTATAGAACTTGCAAAAAGTAACAGGAAAAACAAGGGTAAAAAGAAAAAGCTAATGCGTCTTCCAAACTTGTTGTCTAAAAAGTTGTAAACAAGTGGTCTGTATAGAAAGGAGAGTGTAAGAAAGCTGAACACCCAGTAAACTGGGAAATAAATCCTGCTAATCCATTTTTTACGTTTTAACCATCCTTGTGTAATAAAATCAATGAAGGTTAATAACATACCAATGGCTACAAAAACTAATAGTGGTACACCAATTGAAAGCCTCCAACTCTCCTGAATATTGTCGTTGTCTATTATGTAATTTGAAATAAGAACAATAGCCAGAATACAAAACGTTAGGGCCAGAAAATAAAAGATTAGTAAAAATGAAATGGCAAATATGATGCTACAATAATTCTCAAGAGTAGCAATGTACTTATCAAAAGAGCCAATTTTTTTACTGAGATACTTGGTGAATTTTGGACTATATCTCAACTCATCATAATCAATATCACCAGAGACATAGCGAAGTCCAAGAGCACCAATCCACAAGCCTCTTAAAACCACATGAAGTAATAAATTAAAAATGAGAATAGCGCAGGATACGATGGCTACCGTGAAGAAGATGACTTCGTAGATATTTTCTTCGTTTTCCGCCGTTTCAACACCTATTCTTAGCTCGCTAAAAGCAGATACCAACCCAAAAATGGCAAAACCAGAGATAATTAATTCCAATTGCCAGCTCTCCTCCTGAAGCTTTTGTAGTAATTTTTTAAAGGCTGGATTTTTATACGCGTCGCTCATAAAATTTAAAAATATGAAAAAAAATAAGCCACTTAAAAACTAAGTGGCCTATATATATTTAATCTTCAGCTTCTTCGAGATTTACCAAATTATCATCGGGAATCCTATCAATCATTTTATTGTAAGGATCAATACCAGCCTTTAGTGGTTTATCATTTACCACATAGGTGAATTTAGATTTTCCTGGTTTTACCCATTGCTTTTCAATGAGAATAGGAGTTTTGGTTGTCATGCCTAAATCATTCTGACCATCCTCTCCAAAGATGGCAATGTCCAAGTAATTGGCATTAGTGGGTTCTTCCAATAATTTACCGTTTCCGTCAAAATAGCGTTTAATACTCTCTACTTCCAAGGATACTTCGTAAGTACCATCATCTAATTCTTTATAGGTGGCATTTTCAACTTTATTAGAATACAGTGTAATATTCTCAAAACTATCTTCTAAATAGTAACGCAATGAATCAGGTGTAACCTCATTGATGTGTCTGTACCATTCCGTTGTTGTTGTAAATGGTGGTTTGGGTCTAAAGGCCGCTGAATCAATGTAGCGTTTAAAAGCTGTATTCAAATTCTCTTCCCCAATAAGATCTTGAAGGCCATACATGATTAATCCTCCTTTTCGATACCAGACATAACTTTGGGTATCATTATCCAGAAGAGTTTTCTCAAATTTACTTTCACCAGCTCGCCCGGTTAAATATCTGTCAAGTTCTCGCTTTAAAAAGTCTTGCATGGCATCTATGCCATATTCTTTCTTCATAACCATTAAAGACGAATACTCAGCCATTGACTCAGAAATTTGATTAGATCCACGAGTAGCCGAAGGTGTTATTTGATGACCCCACCATTGATGCGCTACCTCATGAGAGGTTACCATAAAAATATAGTCTAGGTCATTAGGGTCACTAAAATCTCCTACCCATCCAAAACTCTCGGCAAAGGGTACCGTATTTGGGAACGATTGAGCAAAAGTTGAATATCTAGGAAACTCAATGATGCGCATTTGACGGTATTGGTAAGGTCCGTAGTACTCAGTAAAGTAGTCCAATGATTTTTGAACTCCATTGACCAACCGATCAATGTTGTATTTGTGACTTGGGTGATGGAAAATTTCAATATTAACCTGTTCTCCGTCTTTTCCAGTCCATAATTCACGATGAACATCGTAACGGGCCGAAGACACATTATAGAAGAAATCCAATTCTCCTTCCATTTTATAATGATAATACTTTCGTCCGTTTTCTTCCCATTCCTTTTGAAGATAACCAGGCATAATAGCTAATTGATCGGGTGCTGTACTAACCACACCCTCAAAGGTGATGTAGTCCGCATCGTCATTAAACAATAAGTTACTAAGGCCCCACTCATCTTGTTGGTCAGGTAACTGGTAGTCTTTTACAGGTAGTTCATATTCCCTTCGGTCCTGATCACTGCTTAATTCCCCTTGGGCACTGTAGCCAAAAGAAGGGAAAAAACCGTCATTGAAAAAGGTGCCATTGTATACTATGGAGGAACCACTGCCTTCATTAGGGAAGCCTTTAAATCCACCCCATACCGTCATCTCGAGCATGACTGTATCCTGCGGTTGTAGGGCCTCATTAAAAGCGTAGATTTCATAACCAAACTTATCATGACGTTTCCCAAGTTCAAGTTCCTGTCCATCAACAGTCAATGATTTAAGCTCTTTGTGAAAACTATTGGGTGCACCCCAATTTAGATGCAAGGAGTCTATTACCTCATTAGATTTATTGACCAGTTGCATTTTGGTGGTGACTGTAGTCGAGCGCTCCTCTGGCATAAGATCGGCCTTTACATAGACGTCTACAACTTTTGGCTGCGCAATCCTATCATATTGTCCTAAGGTCTTCTCATATTCTGCCTGACCTGCAGTTCCTTGATCTACGGTAGCATATTTATTAAGTGTCTTAGTGTTGTAATTAATGTAGAATCCAGAACCAACAAACACAGCTATACATATCACCAGGAGTAATACAGTAGAGGTAACTAGGCGTCCTCTGGCGATTTGAAAACGTGACTTTCTACCAGAGTCGGTACCACGTTTCCAAAATAAGAACCCAATAAAAGTTAAAAATGCACCACAGGCCAACCAGTACGTTCTGAACCAAAATAGTGATTCTCCAAAATGGCCAAATCCATTCATATCAGATATGGTATATCCTGGTGAATAGCCATACAGATATAGATTGTTATTGACATCTGCCAGGCTGTTTAGTCCAAAGAGAAATACCCATATGGCAATGGCTAAAACGTGCCCTGGAAATTTTTTAGTCACTATGGAGTGGACAAAGAATGCCAACATTATAAAGATGATGTATCTCGGGAACTCGATGAGGTAGAGGTCTGTAAAGTACATACCAAACTCAAAGTTGAAATAGCCCTTCATAACTTGATTTAAGACTCCACTAATGAGTACCATATTCACCAGGAAGAAACTCACAATCACTAAGGCCAAGAATTTAGAGCCATAGATAATTCCGTTTGGAATTGGGAGGGAGCCAAAAATTTGATCGTACCTAACACCGCGCTCTCTATGTAATACCTCTCCGGTCATAAATACAATTAGGATAAATATGAGAATGACATATGTAAAGTCTTTTACTTCCAGCATATAATAGGTCATAGGTAAAGACGGAGTACCGTAAACCGGGAAGCCAAACCAGGCATCGAAGAACAAAAAGGCGACTGCCGCAAGGAATATGGCTCTGAAAAAATTATCTCGTGTAATATTCTTAACTTCCAGAAGCGCTAGATTCCACAATAGCTTAAAGTTTAAAGCACCTGAGAATACCTTTTGAACTTTAGGTATGGCGATACTGGCCGGATCAACATCCTCTTCACTTTCAGTCTTCTTTTTCTTTTTAGACGAGTAGTTTTTATTCAAGAATCTCTGGAAATCAAATCTAAATAAGGTGATAAAGAATAAGAGTAATCCAAGCCCAAGCCAGATAACCCTATTCCATACAAGTATCCCAGCAAGTGGGACCATACGGGTGTTTTGTTCTTCAGGTGTCCAGTACTCAATAATATTACCATAGGTTCCTAAGGCAAATGGATCTAATAGACTTACTAAATTCTTGTTTTCAATGTCTTGAGCAAGTGTTAAGGTCACCAGATAAGCTATAAATAACAAGGCACCTCCAGCATAGGCTAACATGACTTTTTTAGTGAGACTTACTATTGCAAAAAAGATACATCCCGCAAAGAAAAAGTTAGTCCAGTATAGAACTAAAGTGGGTTGTATGTAATGCCATAGGTTAAGGGGAGCAAATCGATCTGCAGGCTCAAACTCAAAAATTGGCCCCAAAGAGAATCCAATAATGAGTGCTATTTGAAAGCCCAAGCTAACAAAAAACAATACTGCCATGGAACCAAAAAACCGACCCATTAAATAACCTTTTTCGGTGATAGGGTAAGAGAAATAATAATTCTCAGTTTTGTGTTCAATATCCCTGTAAACAGGAACGCCCATGATAGCACTTGATAACATAATACCAAAAATGCTGATGATTGAAAGCATATTGGCAATGGCCGTTGGTGAGTTTACAAATACTTTTTCGGAGGCTGGGGTGTCTCCAGAGATTCCAACAATAATTCCAAACAAAAAGAGGATTCCAAAATAGGCCCAGGTCGCTGGACGCTTAAGCCTGTATTTTATTTCAAATTTGAATATTTCTTTAAACATGATGTAGTGTGATTTAGTGTTAGGTGTTATTAAACTAGAGCAGACTCCATACGTGAGGTGATCTCTGCAAAATAAACATCCTCTAAATTGGCACTACTTGTTTCAAATGAGGCATCTGGTTTGTCATCACTAATGACATGAATTATTGTTTGTCCCGCCTTTAAATGGGTGGAAATAACTTGCATTTCGTTCTTATAATCTTCTAATTGGTGGCGATCAATGGCCTTTTTCCAAATCTTACCAGCGACTTGATTAGTTAGATCGGCAGGATTCCCTTTTGCTACCACCTCACCTAAGCAAATGATGGCCATATTATGACATAGGTTAGACACATCTTCAACTATGTGTGTAGAAAGTATTACAATAGTGTTCTCACCAATTTCGCTTAAAAGGTTGTGGAATCGAACACGCTCAGCAGGGTCCAATCCTGCTGTTGGTTCATCCACTATAATTAATTGTGGATCGCCTATTAAAGCCTGGGCAATACCAAAACGTTGTTTCATACCACCAGAATAGGTACCTAAACTTTTATTTTTTACATGCCAAAGATTGGTTTTGGTCAATAAGGACTCAACCAAATCTTTACGTTCTCCCTTATTTGAAATCCCCTTTAACGAAGCAATATGATCAAGCATATTATAGGAGCTTACCTTGGGATACACCCCAAATTCCTGTGGTAAATAACCGAGTATTTCTCTCACTCTAGACTTATCCTTCAATACGTCAATGTCTCCAAGCGTGATACTTCCAGAGTCTGCTTGTTGTAATGTGGCTATCGTACGCATTAATGACGATTTACCGGCACCATTAGGGCCGAGTAGTCCAAACATTCCGTTGGGTATAGTTAAGGACACGTCTTTTAGGGCTTGAACTCCATTGGAGTAAGTCTTATTTAAATTCTCGATTTTTAATTCCATGATTTAGCTTGGTTGTTAGAGTAGTAATGTTTTTTTAAAGTTACAATTTTTAAACAAGTGGTTAATGATCAGTAGAATAGGGTAGGACATCCATATGACGACTCAATAAGTATTAAGTTACAAATGGAATCCAATTAAAAAGACGACCACCTGTAAAGAATGGTTGCCTTGAGCTTAAAACTTATTTTTTATAAGCCTTCCAAAGGTCGAGCAGGGCTTGTTCTCGATTGTGAAATTCATTTGAATTTGATTCGTATGCCGCTTTGCGTTTTGGGTCAACAGCATCGGATTGCCACCAGTTTAAAGTGTCTTTAAAAGTTGCTTCCAGAGATCGGTATTGTATACCACCGGCCAATGCATTTTTGGTTGAAGTACGAGCACTACCGTAATGCGTCTTATCAGCCATAACCCATGGAATGGCATATAAGACCTGTTGTTTTTTTAAAAAGTCGTAGTCATCAACTAAAATTGGATTAATCTCTTTGTTGAAAACCTTAGCTCCAGCCTTGACAAACTCAAGGATGGTCTGTTCGGATTTTGGCCCGACTCCATTGAAGATTCCGGAGGTTTTATTCTCGGCCAATCGTATAAACCATTCCGCTACGTCCCTTACGTCAATATACTGTACTAAATCTTCCTTTTTTCCGGGAACTAGTGTTGTTCCCCCCTGACTTAATTTCAAAGGCCAATGCAAGAATCTATTGGTACGGTCACCCGGCCCCAACATATACGTAGGTCTAATAACAATGGTGCGATCTTTACCGAAAGCTCTTATAGCCTCCAGTTCAGAATTGGCTTTCATGACTCCATAGTCCTGTTCATATTTTTCATCTTCAGACAAGTGATCAGGAGTTTCTAAAACCAGTGGAGTATCTTCGGTAAGATCACCTTTTAAATAGGGGTAATATACTCCAGTGGAGGAGGTATACATGTACATAGATACATTGTCCTTTAACAGCTGGGCTGTGTCTTTGGTCCATTGCACACGACGTCCTGAATTATCAATTACCACATCCCATTGTCGATTTTCAAGCACTGTTAAGTTATATTCGCGATCTCCAATGAGTTGTTCAACATTTTTAAAAACCTCGGGATGGATTTTTGGAATGGTTTTGCCCCTAGTGAAGGTGGATACGGAATGCCCACGTTTTAATGCGTAAGCTATTTGATGCGGTCCTAAATAACTCGTCCCCCCGAGAATGAGAATTTTTAAGGGTTTTACGGCTTTTGTACTTAATAAGGGAGAGTTCATACTCATGAGCCCTGAGCCAACCAAAGGCAAGGCCGTGGCCGCTAATACCCCTTTTTTTAAAAATTGTCTTCTAGTCTGTTGTTTTGACATATATTGTTTTTTATGGGGTGGTGAAGCTTAAAGGTATAAAAAAACCACCTTTAAAAAGGTGGTTCAGTTTAGTTGACCTTGTCTAAGCTCATATAATGATTGTATTGAATGCCCTCCGAGACTGTCGTGAATCTTATTGAAAGGTCGCCAAGCATATCACCATTTCCGTAAATCGCATTGTAGATAATTTCACCTCTAAAAAGTTCATTTAATTGAAAATCACCATATACAGAGTTACAACAATATGCTTCGTTAGTATAAGTTCCTGTTAAAAGTTCAGAATCGGAACAGTCGGAATTAACTCCATAGTCATTAAAAACAATCTTGCCATTAGATGTAAACTCAAAGGTGCTATTTAGATCACAATCGGTTATGAGTTCTTCAAGGCAACAACCTCCTGAAACAGGAACTTGAAATCGTTCATAATATATAGGTTCATATATGCCAATTGGATTACCCGGAGGATCCGCACCACCGCCGTCAGCGGTTGCTGCTTCGCATGACACCAATACTATCCCTAACCATAACAGGGATGCATAGAGAAAAAAAGACTTCAAATTTTGTTTCATTTTATTGTAGGTTAATTATTGCAATTTCCGTTTAATAGATCTTCTATAGTAGGATCAAAGGCATTCTGAAAAAAGCTGTAGGATTGAGGGCCATTTCCATTAGAAAGAAGATTCGTAAGCGCACAATAATCAGAAAGAAATTGGTTTTGATTAATATAAAGATTAGTAATAGTATTAAGATTGTCCAATCCGTCTAATGTCATCAAATTTGTTTGAAATAAAGAAATTTCAAATACGTTGACAATACTTTCCAGCCCATGAAGCGATTGAAAGCCGTTTTCATATGCTATCTCGAGGTACTCCATTTCCAAAGTACCAGTGAAACTGGGTAGCGTGTTCAATTGTGGATTAGCATGTATGGCTAATGACGTAATTCTGTTTAATCCTATAATGGCACTTATATCTGTGAGGTTTTGATTTCTATTGATATACAGGTACTCTAATTGATCAAGATTTTCAATTCCACTTATATTATTGAGGCTGTTATTCTCATTAATAACCAAAGACTCAATATTGTTTAAATTGTCTAACCCAACAAGTGTTGAAAGGGAAGGGTTTAAATTTAGACTCAATACTTCTTCTATGGTTTCGATTGTATTTAACCCTTCAAGACTCTGTAAATTTTGATTATAAGATATATCCAAACGGCCACTAATCCTCTCAATGTCTGGAAATCCAATTAAATTGGTTAAGGCATCGTTTCGTTCAATTTTCACATCTCCAATTATGGTAACCACACTGGTCAAACCAGACATATTTGAAAGATTTGAATTATTAGTAAGTACAAATTCATATCCAATTTCGGTTAGATTACTAAGGCCTTCTAAATTCGAGAGATTGGTGTTGTCAATTTCTAGAGTGTTTCCTAAAATATAAAGGTCTTGAAGAGGAGAAAGATCCGTAATATTTCCAGAGAGTTTCAGGCTTCCTGCAATGGTATTGTAACCAGCAAAGCCAAGATGATTTAATTCTTCTTGACTGTTAATTTCAACGCTGTCGTAAAGCGTTTTATTTCCAGAAGTACTTATAATAATTTCATTACTATAGGCAGTTAGAACTGGATTAGTGGCATAAGCCACAAGATAGTATACTTCAGGATCGTTAGGTAAATCTGTTTTGGTCCAAGTGTAGGATCCTGATAAGTTATAGGACAAAACGATTTGATCCTCATAATTTTCAAAGGATACATCTGGTGTAGAACTCACTAAGATACCCGTTTCAAAAACATCAGCCTGCTCCTGGTTATTTGAGGAATAACTCACTGTATAGGAAAATGGCAACAATTCGTCAACATCATTTAATATGATTTCAGGAGTGAAAAAGAGTTGATCGCCCAAAATAAAATTGTCAGGCGAATCGTCCTTATCACAAGATAAAATAGTTGTAAATCCAACTAAAAGTATCAAAATTAAGGGGTTATGTTTGAAATTTGGGACAGTCATAACACAATGATTTTTTGTAAGATATATCTGCTAAAATAAAATAAATATTGAAATAAAAAAACCACCTGATTCAGGTGGTTTTATCTGCGAATATTAAGTTTTTACTATTTAATCATTTCAAAACTACGTTTGATAAAATTGGTAAGCTCTTCACCTTTAAGAAGTCCTTGTGACAAACGTGCCAGATCCAAACTCTGGTTGATCAAGCGCTCTTGCTTTTTCCGTGTTTTGGTATTTAATATATCGCCTACTAATTCTGAATTGGTATTCACAACAAGGTTGTACATTTCCGGCATATTACCCATGCCAAACATGCCCCCACCACCTGTGGCTTGCATCTCCTTCATACGTCTCATAAATTCAGGCTGCGTAATTAAAAACGGTGCAGCTGCACTATCCATGGCTTCTAATTGAACCATAAATTTCTCTGAGGGTACTACTTCTTTTAACAGCTCCTCTAAAGAGGTTTTTTCGTCATCTGATAATTTTGAAATGGCTGCATCATCCTTCTTAATAAGATTGTCAACATGATCTGCATCCACTCTGGCAAAAGAGATATTCTCTTTACTTGTTTCGAGTTTCTGCATTAGGTGACTTACAATTGGCGAATCTAGTAACAACACGGTATAACCTTTAGCTTTGGCAGCTTCTATATAACTGTGTTGCTCGTCCTTATTGGACGCGTAAAGAATTACCAGTTTATCATCCTTATCAGTCTGATTGGCTTTTATCTTGTTATACAATTCGTCATAGGTAAAGAATTCACCATCAACAGTTGGGTACAATGCAAAAGCCTCTGCTTTTTCAAAGAATTTCTCCTCAGAAAGCATTCCATATTCGATGACGATTTTAATATCATCCCATTTGGCTTCAAAATCCTCTCTGTTATTATTAAAGATGGATTTAAGCTTGTCTGCCACTTTTCTTGTGATGTAAGATGAAATCTTTTTTACGGCTCCGTCAGCTTGTAAATAGGAACGTGAAACGTTTAATGGAATATCTGGTGAATCAATAACCCCTCTCAACATGGTCAAGAATTCTGGTACGATTCCTTCTACGTTATCAGTAACAAATACTTGGTTTTGGTATAATTGAATTCTGTCTTTTTGAATGTTGAGGTCATTTGTCATTTTAGGGAAGTAAAGTATTCCCGTTAAATTAAATGGGTAGTCCACATTCAAGTGAATGTTGAATAATGGTTCCTCAAATTGCATAGGATACAATTCACGGTAGAAGCTTTTGTAATCATCTTCCTCTAAATCCGTAGGCTGCTTGGTCCAGGCTGGATAAGGGTTGTTGATGATGTCGTCCACAGTAATTTGCTTATGAGGCTCTGTTGTCTCCTTGCCTTCCTCATCTGTAGTTGTTTGTGGTGTGAAATCTGGATCGTTAACTTCCTTAGTTCCAAACTTAATTGGAACAGGCATAAACTTATTGTACTTATTCAGTAACTCACGAATCCTGGAATCTTCAATAAACTCAGTAGAATCATCAGCAATATGGAGTATGATTTCTGTTCCGCGATCGGTTTTGTCGCTCTCAACTAATGTGAATTCCGGCGAGCCATCACAGGTCCAGTGAGCTGCAGGGGCTTCCTGATAGGATTTAGTGATAATTTCAACTTTATCTGCTACCATAAAGGCTGAATAAAACCCTAATCCAAAGTGTCCAATGATACCAGAATCTTTGGCGGAGTCTTTGTACTTATCCAGGAATTCTTCAGCACCAGAAAACGCCACTTCATTGATATACTTATTGACCTCTTCAGCCGTCATCCCTAACCCCTGATCAATAATGTGTAATTTTTGATTGTCCTTATCTATTTTAACTTCAATCTGAGGATTACCATATTCTACTTTGGCTTCTCCAATATTGGTCAGGTGTTTAAGTTTTAGTGTTGCATCTGTGGCATTACTAATTAATTCACGAAGAAAAATTTCGTGATCACTATAAAGAAACTTCTTGATTAATGGAAAGATATTCTCTACTGATACGTTAATATTTCCTTTTGTCATGATTTGTAAGTTTTATTTCTAATAATATGTTCAACGTTCTGGCCTGTATATCTTCAAATAAAATACCAAGCCTAATAAAATGACAAGATGGCATAAAAAAAGCCATCCCTTTGGAATGGCTTTTAATCAAAGATTCAATTATTTAATCTTTTAGTGCTTTGGTCTTATTGTCCTCGGAAACCGTATCACTTCCCTTATTTTTTACATACTTATCCAACCATTGATCCTGTTCCCACAACATGTGCATGATGGATTCTTTGGCTCTATAACCATGACTTTCTTTAGGTAGCATTACTAATCTCACCGTAGCCCCGAGGCCTTTTAAAGCATTAAAATAACGTTCACTTTGTAGTGGGTAGGTGCCAGAGTTGTTATCAGCCACACCATGGATTAATAATAATGGTGTTTTCATTTTATCGGCATGCATAAATGGTGACATATTATAGTAGATGTCCGGTGCTTCCCAATAACTGCGCTCTTCACTTTGGAAACCAAAGGGTGTTAAGGTTCTATTGTAAGCTCCACTTCTGGCAATTCCAGCTGCAAATAAGTTGGAGTGTGATAAAAGATTCGCTGTCATAAAGGCTCCATAACTGTGACCGCCTACAGCTACTTTTTCTCTGTCGATATAACCCAGTTTATCTACGGCATCAATGGCAGCTTTACCATTAGCGACTAATTGGGTTCTAAAGCTATCATTTGGTTCTTCACTGCCTTCTCCTACAATGGGAAATGCCGCGTCGTCAAGCACAACATAGCCTTTAGTTACCCAGTAGATTGGTGAGCCCCAGTATGGATAAACAAATTCATTAGGATTCGACGTACTTTGAGAGGCACTGGCCTTGTCTTTGTACTCTCGTGGATAGGCCCATAAAATCATTGGATATTTTTTGCCTTCCTCGTAATCTAATGGCAGATACAGTGTACCGTCAAGATCTAATCCATCCTCACGCTTGTAATTAATAACCGTTTTTTGAATGTTTTCTAAACTTTTAAAAGGGTTCTCAAAATCAGTTATTTCAACTAAACTATTCTTCTTATTAATATTCCTTATGTAATAGTTGGGGTATTCGGTTGGAGATTCAATTCTAACCAAAACCTCACCTTTTTTCATGTTTAAGGCAGAATTTAATGTTTCAACCTTATCGGTATATTTAGATTGGTAAATACGCTTGGAGGTTTTGGTCTTTACATTGTATTCATCAATAAATGGAAATTGCCCATCTTTGGTATAACCATCACCCATTAAATACAATTTAGAGCCATCCATCTCAAGAGTGTAGCGACCATACTTATTCTTACTAGAAACAAAATTTCCTGGATCACTATATACATCCTGATAGTTTCTGTCCCAAAGGATCTCAGGTGTTTCATTACTGTGAGATGGATTGAATTTATAGATTTTTAGATTTCTGGTATTCCACCAGTAATCATAGGCAATAGCCATATTGTCATCTCCCCATTCAATACCAGAAAAGCGTTGTTGTGTTTTTAGAATCAGGGTAGGATCACCATTAAAAGGTGCTTTTATTTGGTAGACAGCATCCCTAAATTCTACTTCATTAGCAGGGTCTCCACCGTCAAGTGCTTCAGCATAGACTAAAGTAGCAGGATGATCAGCTCTCCAGGACATACTGCGTTTTCCAAGTCGTGTGGCCATAAACCCTTTTGGTCGAACTTCATCCAGTGGTACATCGTTTACCTGAGTAATAAAGGTTCCTTCATTGTTATAAATATTGGTTTCGTAAGGAAAGCGACCATAGGTTACTAAATAGGAAAACGGCTTTTTAGTTTTTGTGATCATCAAATAGGATCCATCAGGTGAAAAGCTAATACCACGATACATAGCCGATGGTAAAAAGTCATTTATATTTCCATCTAGGTCAACTGTTTTTAACTCAGAATGCGCTAAGGTTTCAAAGTTAGCCTCATCATTCGGAGTCTTTAATAAATCCTGATAGGTCCTGTTTTGGGCTTTAGAACCATCACTTACAGAAACCGTAGGGCCTGTTGGTACGGCACTAGCCGTATTTATGAGTGAGGATCTGTCTGCTGGTAATGTTTTTATAAGGAGTTTGGCGTCATCCTTAAACCAACTAAGACCACTACCCATATTCGCATTGATGATAGGAGCTGTTAATTTTTTGACTGAAGCAGATGCAATATCCAGAACCCATACTTCAACACCAGTTGAGGTAGTATTTAAACAAGCAATCATTTTCTCATCGTGTGACCAGCGGAAACCAGATAATCTTGGGTTTTTTGGGAGCCCTGTTACCTGCTTAGCAGTCTTGTCCTTTGTTTTTTTAACCTTTAAATTGGTGATGTAATTGGTTCGGCTTCCAATATTCGTTACTGGATTGATTCTAAGACCGGCAAGACGCATCTCGGTCTCGGAGAGTTCTGCTATGGACTTGTATTGATTTCTATACAGAAGAACCATATTGTCTCCTTTAGAGTCCATTTGAACACCTGGTGCTAATTCAACATCGGCGAGTTCAAGTATTTCTTCTGATGGGATTTGATAACCCAAATTCTGTTGTCCGAAGGATAGCAGACTCAGACAACAGGATAAATAAAGAATGATGTTTTTCATGTGAGATTAATTTAATTGGTCAAGGCTGTGAATATACTCATTATCGAAGGCTTTACTTACTTCGTTTTTGTTATAAGAACGTTAAAAACCCTCGTATTTGTTATGCATGCATAGCGATTGAAAATAGTGACAAATCTTCTTTGTAGTGAATTGGCTATTTTTACCCGATTGTATGTTTGGGTCTTAAAATATAGACCCCAATATGCACATTCGCAAATAGCTAGATTTTAAACTACAGGATAAGAATGTACAATTCAAAAATTACAGGATTAGGGAAATATGTTCCTGAAAATGTTGTCACCAATGAAGATTTAAAAAAATGGATGGACACAAGCGACGAGTGGATTCAGGAACGTACCGGAATTCAGGAACGTCGATGGATAGATCCAAAAACCAGTGACGACACTACCTCAATAATGGGTGCTAAGGCGGCCCAGATAGCCATGGATAGAGCGGGTCTTACTAAAGATGATATCGACTTTATCATCTTTGCTACCTTGAGTCCTGATATGTACTTTCCAGGTGGGGGAGTCAGAGTTCAGGAAATTCTAGAGATGCCTACTATTGGTGCTTTGGATGTGCGTAATCAATGTTCGGGATTTATTTATGCGTTGTCCGTTGCAGATCAGTTTATTAAAACGGGTATGTACAAAAATGTCCTTGTTATTGGAAGTGAGAATCACTCTGGTGGTTTGGAACGATCTACAAGGGGAAGAAATGTTACCGTTATATTTGGTGATGGGGCTGGTGCAGCCATTTTATCTAGAGAAGAGGACAACTCCAAAGGAATATTATCAACACACCTTCATTCTGAGGGACAATACGCCAAAGAACTTGCTTTAGAAGGGCCTAGCACGGGTAGGTGGGTAGATGCCATAATGGAAGACAATGATCCGGATGATGTGTCTTACTACCCTTATATGAATGGACAGTTTGTCTTTAAACATGCTGTTGTAAGGTTTAGTGAAGCTATTATTGAAGGATTAACTCAGAACAATTTATCCAAGGACCAAATTGATATGCTTATTCCACATCAGGCCAATTTGAGAATATCGCAATTTATCCAGAAGAAGTTTGGTCTTTCGGACGATCAGGTCTATAATAATATAATGCGCTACGGTAATACTACTGCAGCTTCCATTCCAATTGCCTTAACCGAGGCGTGGGAAGAGGGTAAAATTAAAGAAGGCGATAATGTTGTACTAGCAGCTTTCGGAAGTGGATTTACCTGGGGAAGTGCTATCATTAAATGGTAAAATGAAAAAGCCGAAATTCTAGAATTTCGGCTTTTTCAGCTATTAACCAACCTAACTAACACTTAATTATATCCAGAACGGATATAACAATAATTACTTAAAACTTACTTATTAGACGAACAAACTCTCTTTTTATTGCAGAGAGTTGGATATTTAACGCTTAATTAACAAAAACCCAGAGACTTAGCTCTGGGTTTTCTAAATAGAACCAGTGGCCTAAACACTAACCATCAAATTATTTAGCCATTGATTCTCGGGTATATATTAAAGGAAACCACCACCAGATTTTTCATCATTATCTCTGCGTTTTCTAGATTTAGCTCGGTATTTTCCGCCACCGAATCTATAAGATAGACTGCCGTAGATAGTACTAAATTCTGGCTGAAACATAGCTTCTTGAAGAAACGGACGCTGACCGGTTATGGCAATTTCCTGAGTGTTTAAAATATTATTGAAGTTTAAACTGAAGGTCGCTCTATTGTCGGATAAGAAGTTATATCTAAAACCGGCATTGACAAAGTACATAGGAGCCATTTCAAACTGTAGTCCTTTATTTCTTCCTCGGTAAAGTCCAAATAAAGAAAAGGATACTTTTTCACTGACCTTAAAATTGTTGAACATTCTAAGGTTGTAAATCACATTGGTTACTTCGACTTCTTCAACCACAATATCATCTTCCTCTGGGTCTGGAATGGTTGGGTCCAGAGTTTCGGCGAATCCTTTTTGAGATTGGGAATACAAGTCAAAACTAGCATTAAAGTTCCACCATTTCGTTGGTCTGTAGTTACCAGAAAGTTCTAGTCCATACGCACTTGTGGTATCAAAATTTTCCCAAGTAAGAATAATGCGTCCTGTTCCCAGGTTTGCTCTGTCTATTAACACCGCCTGATTTATTTCGTCTTCGATTATTCTGTAGAATACACCACCAGTGACGCTCCCTTTCTCAAATTGTCGGATGTAATTAACTTCTAAAGAATTGGTAAATTGTGGCAACAGTTCCTGATTACCAAACTGAGAAATTAGAGGGGTATTCCACTCAGGAATTGGATTGACCTGGCCAACTCCTGGTCGGTCGACCCGACGGCTGTAAGAGAATTGATAACCATTTTTTTCGGATGGATTAAAGGTCACAAAGACGCTAGGATAAATACCTATATAATCATTTTTAAAAGGGTATTCAGTGCGCTCACCGGTTGACAAATCTGTTTCTTCTGCAAGCGTTTCTACAGAAACCGTTTCGGCTCTAAGCCCTATTTGATAGGTCCATTTTTCCTGGTTATTGCCATAGCTGGCATACAGCGAGTATATATCGCGCATGTAGTTATAGTTGGTACTCGTTGGAATATAGTCTCCATCTTCGTTTTGAACTCTGGCATCTGAAACATAGTCAATGACATTATTGAAAATCCTTGCCTGTGCTCCAGCTTCTAACTTACTTTTTTCGTTAAGTGGAATAATATAGTCTAGGTTTATTGTGGTTCTGTCGCGATCAATCCGAGTAAGTTCGTCAAAATTAGGCCTCAGATTCTCACCGGAAAAACGGTTAAAGGTCTCAATGGTATTATCAAAAATATTATAGTCAGCCTCCAACTCAAGGCTTTGCCCAGCCCTTCCAAATTCAAATTTATAATCAAGATTGTACTGTGATGTTGAGTTGCTACTGTTATTATTTAGTACTTGAAGCTCTCCATTTTCATCACTTGTTTCAAAAAAGATCTCAGTCACCCCTTCAGTTTCTCCATTAAAATCATTTTGATTGGTAAAAAATGAGACGGTGTGTTTTTCATTTATGTAATAATCCAAACCAAGCTTGTATAGATGTGATTGTCGTCCATCTTGAAAATCAAAGGTCTGAGTTGTATTTACCTGAGGTTGCGAAATAAATCCAGTAGTCACGTTATCTGATATGTTGTTTCCATAGTTTCCATAGAAATTGAGCTTGCCATTCCTGTAGTTCATGTCTATAGAACTATTGAATTTTGGTTCCAATTCATAACCAAGTCCCACATTGATATTTCCATTGAAACCAACATTAGCATTTTTGTATAAAATGATATTGATGATACCACTCATGCCATCAGGGTTGTATTTAGCCGATGGGTTGGTTATTAATTCTATTTGCTTAATAGAGGTGGATGGGATCTGTCTAAGCAATTGCTCTGGTGCAATATTGGTTAGTTTGCCATCTACCATGATCTGCACGTTTTGATTGCCTCTCATGGAAATTTGACCTGTTTGCTGATCAACATTAATAGAAGGTAGATTATTGAAGATGTCAGCTGCAGTTGGGCCGGCAGTCGTTAAATCCTTTCCAATAGTGATAACCTTCCTGTCAACTTTTTGTTGGATGGTAGAAACTTGGGCAACTACTGTAACTTCATCAAGTCCCTCGGCACTTTCAGTAAGCATTATATCCCCTAGATCTATTTTGTAGTTATTTTTCCCAAGTGTCACCGATTTAGAAACCACTTCATATCCCATATAACTGATGTCCACAACAACGGCTCCTTCCGGGATTTTATTAATAGAAAACTTGCCATCTTCTGTGGTAATGGCACCGGTAATAATGTTTCCTATAAGGTCTTTTACAATGATATTGACATAGGGCAGTGGTTCTGTAAGTACAGAGTCCATAACACGACCATTAATAGATCCAGTTCTTACATCATGAGACGCACTGGGTTGGGAGAACATGGCAACTGATGAGATTGCCATGCACAGGGCAAAAAAGAATTTCATTTTTTAATTGATTTATTTGATTGATGAACATTAGTTGTTAGGTAGACGACTATTTTTGAACTCTGTTACTATATTATTTTTACTTAACACTAAATTAACAGATGTCAAAAACCACACTTGTACTGGGAACTTCCTTAAAACCAAACCGTTACTCCAATTTGGCCGTTAAGAAATTAAGAGCGAAAAATTTTGAGGTCAAAGCATTTGGATTAAAAGGCGGAACTATTGATGATGTCACCATTGATACCGAACGGATTGCTTATCCGGATATTCATACAATTTCCTTGTATTTAAATCCTAATGTTCAGAAAGGCTATTACGATTATATTCTTTCTTTGAATCCTGAGCGTGTCATTTTCAATCCTGGAACAGAGAATATGGAATTGGTAAGTCTATTAAAAGACTATGGTATACCTTCGGAAATAGCCTGTACCCTCGTTCTACTATCTATTGACCAGTACTAGCGAGTTTCTTTTCTTTAAAGAAGCTAATTTTTGAATTGGATAGTTCACCAATCTTAATACCTTGAGATAGACCTTCAACTACCGCTGCTTTGTAGTGAATTCCACCATACAATCGGCTTATTGCTGCTTCTTGGGCTGCTGCTCTAAAAGATTCGAAAACGCGCATGGGGAGTCCATAAGGCAATTCCGTTGTATCTTCAAAATAGAAGTTATCACCAAAGATATCTGTCAAAACTTCTGAAGAGGCACCAGACACCACTGAGTGACCACTGGTATACTCAGGAAATGGAGGAGTTTGCAATATAGGAGCCCAATCCAGGTCAATATATTTATTAATTAAGGTCTCAGGTCGTACCAAATTACTCCGGTATTTTTCATCCCAGCAACTTATAAAGGCATCTGCAATGGCCATGGATGTTTTGGTATATGCAAACACTGTTCGGCTAAAATCTGCTTCAGTTTGTTGACAGGCTATTTTACAGATGCCGATCCAATGTGCACCTGGTGTGATCTTTTTCTCTGCAAACATAAAGTGACCCTTATTGACAGAAACAAAAGGGTTACAGTCCCAAAATCTAGCTATAGCAATCTCAACAGATTCATCCCCTTTCTCTCGTATTTCGTTGTTAAGGTCATATACTTCCTTTAACTCCTTATAAAAAGGGGTGTCTTCTTCTAATGAAAAGTCTGGATGACGAATAGGTTTAAACTGAGAGGCAGAATCCAAGGCAAATGGTCTAATGGTATTCCAATGAGGCTCAATACCTTTCATATAAGCCGGCGGTGTCGGTTCCCAGCGAGCAGGACTCTTGTCATAGATGTTATAATCAGGCAAGGTCCTTGATTCAGCATAACCATCTTTATTCATCCATTTAATAACCTGATCAGATATGGAAAGACCGTATGATTTGGATTTAAGGAAACTGTCTGCGTTTTTTAGTTCCCATTCTGCATACAAACTGTCCCTAAAATCTGTCATCATCTCTTTAGAGAATACCAATTCTTTAGCAACATCCATATAAGCAATTAGAGCAGCTAGCTCCTTGTTCGCTTGAGTTTCGCCAGTGGTCTCGCTGATAGTAAGGTCTTTCAACTGCCCAGATAAGGATTTAAAATAGTCATCATTTTGATTGAGAACTTCATAGGCGGCAACATTTGGATACACATACAATCGGCTGGCAACCGGCGGCGAAAAGATATCATGAACCATGATCTCCGTAAGTTTATCAACAGCCTTATGGTAGTCGGTGGCTGAAATTTCAATCGGTTCTGTTTTCGTATTACAGTTTTGTAATATTAATAGGGTGATAATTAAGAAGCGGTATGTAAATCTCATTATCTGTTATTTATCAAATTGGTAACTCTTAACACTATCGTTATTTGCAACGACTAATAATACACGATTGTCTTTCATATCTACAATAACGACGTCCTTTATCTGCTCATTTATAGGATCAAGCCCTTTATTTGATGCAGGTACGATCGTATCATTAGAAACATCCCAGAAATACCCTTTCAATGAAGAGTAGGAACCATGATATGTGTTGAATCTATAGGTGTTTCCGGTGATCAACAATTGCTTATTGTTGCCTAGTTCAAAAGATTCAAAATCATAGATCGGGCCAAGCTGTAAACTTGAATCAAACGGTACAAACGTATTAAATTCATTATTGTCATTGTGTAAATAACCTGATGTTAAAGTAGCTGCCTCATACTTGGTGGCTTTTTTTAAAGTACCACTCTTCAAGGCATCGACCATTGATTTTCCAGCATAGGCTGCATGAGATGTATATATCTTGTTGATAATATTCATCTGTGCAGCAAGTTCATCTTTTGTATTTAGTGGATAATAAGTGCCATTTCTATTGTATGCAATCATCGTTTCATTAACTCCATTTTCATCAAAGTCGGAGTAATAAAGTTGTAAGGGTCCATCGAAATACAAATTGAATTTTGAATTAAGCCCCAAATTACCTAGTAGGATGTCTTGATCGCCATCATTGTCTACGTCGGCAACGGTAATGCTCTGCCATAATCCACTTAATTCTTGTGGTAAATTAATAAGATCAAGAGATGCATTTTTATTTAGATAGACTTTAGGTTGATCCCATTCTGTAGCCACTAACAGGTCCTTTATACCATCATTATCAATATCGGTCCATTCGGCATCCATGATCATGCCGTTCAGTACAAAGTTTGGGTCTTTGCTAAAGGAGCCTTTTCCATCATTTTTAAGGATATAAGAGGCCTCCATTTTTCCAAAACTATTTGGGTTGCTCCTTATCCCAACAAAAAGATCCATATCCCCATCCTGATCGTAGTCGTACGAATTAACAGTTGAAGTAACCATTGGATTTTGAGGTATCGCATTGGTTCCCCTAATGAAGTCTCCGTTATTATTTATGTAAAGTCGATCATAATTTAAAGTCTCAGCATTAATTTCACTGATACCCGATCCAATGTAGAGATCTAAGTCTCCATCCATGTCTGCATCAAAGAAGGTGGCACTATTGTCTTCGTATGCCGCATCAGCAGCAAAAGAAGATATGGCAACTGATTTGAAATCATTCCCCGAATTCATAAAGAGTTGCCCGGATTTACCTGATGCACCACCAATATAAATGTCCTCAAAGCCATTGTTGTCAACATCACCAACCGCAACAGCTGGCCCCATGGTTGATACCTTATATGGTATTAATTTTTCTTCAACAAAATCGTTATAGCGATCTTCTACATGAGTGAAATCTATAAGATTTGATTTTTCAAAAATTGCCGTTTCCTGCCTTGCAGACTCTTGACCATCTTTGATATTTGATTCATCGTATACTAACTGGATACTAGAGTTGATTGTTGGATTGATAACCGTTTGAATCTTGTTATTTGGCCATGTGATTACAAGAGAATCCACCTTAATACTAGAGTCAAGACCAAAATGTAAACTTCCATCAATTGAAGACATAAAACCTCTGGACTTAAAAACCTGCTTAAGTTGACGTTCACGATCGTTATAAAGTTCCACCTTTGTTCCAAGGCCTTCTATATTCTGGTCTTTATATTTAAGACTAACGTTAATTGAGTTAGTCTCTGATGTGTTGTTTTGGTAGATACTGGCAACCTGATTGAAATTATTAGTAACAATGTCCAAGTCACCATCATTATCTAAATCAGTGTAAATAGAAGCATTTGAGATTTTTGGAACATTGCTAATCCATTCTCCGGTTTTATTACTGAAATCACCATTAATGCCTTTATAGATTTGATTACTGACATTACCATCAGGCATTTCCCCAATGGCATTGTAGAGCCAATTTAATCCTTCGGCTTCTGATTTTCCCTTAAAGGCACTGGAGACGTATTTCTTGAAATCAAGACCATTAGGTCTTTTAGGAATTCCATTTGAAATGAAGAGGTCTTGCTGACCGTCATTATCAAAGTCAGCAAATAATGGGGCCCAACTCCAGTCAGTATCTGCAATCTGGTTTTTTAAGGCTTCTTCATGAAAATACTGTCCTTGATGAGAAATTTGTAGCATATTTCTACTGTACTGATCTTTATAACCAAGATTTGATAAATGCACTTGCATGTTGAACATGGCATCATCACCCTCAGTCTCCTTTAGTACTTTTTCGTCCCAGGGAAGCATATCAAGGGTTATAAGGTCTTGATAACCATCATTGTTGATGTCCGCTGCATCGCTTCCCATAGAGAAGCGACTGATCGTGTTGAATTTAGACCCCAGAGTTTCAGTAAAGGTCCCATCATGATTATTCACATAAAAGTAATCGTCTTCATGAAAATCGTTACAGACATAAATGTCGTCCCATCCGTCGTTATCAAAATCAGCGATTGTTGCACTTAAACCATAACCGTTAACTCCTCCGTAAATATTAGCATCCTCACTAACGTCTATAAAGCTTCCGTCATCATTCTTAAAAAGGACGTCTCCAACAAGAGGGGCTCTTTCATTTCTGAGACTTGCTTTTCCATGAGACAAGTTGGTATGAACGGCGTGGTTAACTAAGTACATATCCAAATCTCCATCCTTATCATAATCAAAGAAGTAAGACTGCGTAGAATAACCTTTAAAATCCAGTCCATAGCTTGAAGATTCTTCACTAAAGGTGTTGTCTCCGTTATTAATGTATAATTCGTTATGACCTTTAAAATCCAGTAACCCTGAAACCGCACAGACATAGATATCGAGATAGCCGTCTGCATTGATATCTACCATGGTAACACCTGTATTCCAATCGGAATTTCCGTTAATGTTTGCAGAAGCTGAAATGTCCTCAAACTTCATATTTCCTTTGTTGAGGTACAATTTATTGTCATGCTCGTTGGAAACAAAAAATAGATCTTTTAGGCCGTCGTTATTAATGTCTCCTACGGCAACACCTGCTCCATTATAAAAGTAGATATAGTTAATAATACTGTGTTCAGGAGTATCTTCAACCATGTTCATAAAGTCTACCCCTGTAACAGCTGAATCAAGTTCATTAAACAGATACGATTGTTCTTGTTTCTCCTCTTTATTACAGGAAATAACAAGAAAGGCCAGCATCAATAAACCGCCTAAATATTTCATAAAATTTTCTTAAAGGAATCAATTCGTAAATATAAAAATTAATCCTTGATAGACCAGAAAAATACTGGTTACCTTGGCTCCTGTCAATTTTAAGATTTTCTAAGTCGTAATAGCTGAAGTCCCAGAAACATAAGGATCCCGTTGATGATTAAAATTTCGAAGCCAATTTTATAACCATTGAATAATTCAGCAGAATAACTATTAATCAAATAGGCAATAATAGGAGACAGAATTGCAATTACCCACACCCACTTATCTTTAATCTGTGTTCTAGTGAATAAACCAAATGCAAATAAGCCTAATAGTGGTCCGTAGGTATATCCAGCAGCCTTGAATAATTCCCATATCACAGAGACGTCTTTAAATAAAAGATCAAAAATTATGATGACAATTACCAGCACAATACTAAAACCAATATGGACCTTTTTACGAATATTCTTTTGCTCAACATCGGGCCTTTCATTGATTCCAATGATATCGATGCAATAAGAAGTAGTTAGTGAGGTTAAGGCTGAGTCTGCACTTGAGTAAGCAGCAGCTATCAACCCAAGAATGAAGAACGCTGAGGTGACTTGACCAATTTCTGGGAGCATGGCAATGGTGGGGAACAAACTGTCTTTTTTGGCCTCTATTCCATTTTGTAGGGCATATTGTGTCAATAATAAACCCAAGGCTAAAAACAAAATGTTCACGAAAATGAGCACCACACTAAAGGAGATCATATTTTTTTGAGCATCCTTTAAGTTTTTGCAAGTCAGATTTTTTTGCATCATATCCTGGTCCAGGCCTGTCATGGTAATCGTAATAAAAATACCAGATAAAAAACTTTTCCAGAAATATTGCGGATCGTTGGTATCATCAAAAAAGAAGACTTTACTCATGGCATCAGACTTAACATAGTTCACCATTTCTGATAGGCCATTTAGTCCAAGTGAAGACGCTAAAAAGATGACAGTGACTATTACAGAGATTAGCATGAATAATGTCTGAAGCGTGTCGGTAAAAATGATAGTTTTAATACCACCCTTATGAGTGTATAGCCAAATTAAGGCAATTGTTATAATAACCGTAATCGGGAAGGGGATGCCGAAACTGTCAAAAACTAGTAGCTGTAATACTTGTGCTACCAGGAAAAGTCTGAAAGCTGCTCCAATTGTTCTGGAAATTAAGAAAGCACTAGCACCGGTTTTATAACTCACCCTACCAAATCTCTCCTCCAAGTAGGTGTAGATAGAAGTGAGATTCATACGGTAATACAGTGGCAATAAAATGTAGGCTATGACTAAATAACCAAAGAAATACCCAAAAACCACTTGTAAATAGCCAAATTGATTGGTTTCAACAGCACCCGGTACAGAAATAAAAGTCACCCCCGACAAGGAGGCTCCAATCATACCAAATGCTACCAAATACCAGGGGGCTGATTTATTGGCTCTAAAAAATGCCGAATTTGAGTCTTCCTTACCCGTTAAATATGAAATAATGATTAGAACGAGAAAGTAAAGGCTAACAATACCAATAATGGTAGTAGGAGACATAAAATGGAATTAAATTAAGACCAAAATAAACTATTTATAAAACATCTGAACTAAGATTGTCCTTCAAAAAATAAGTAACTTCGCTGACATGGAATTACCCTCAAAACTTCTCGACAATGCTGTCAATGAAATAGCTTTACTTCCAGGAATTGGAAAGCGAACAGCACTTCGTTTGGTGTTACATTTATTAAGACAGCCTAAAAATCAATCAGTTGATTTGTCTGAGGCTATTAAAGAACTTCGATTGCATATAAAATATTGTAAATCCTGTTATAATATTAGTGATGAAGACATTTGTACTATTTGTGCTAATAAGAGTAGGAATTCTGAGTTAGTCTGCGTGGTAGAAGACATCCGTGATGTGATGGCGGTTGAAGCGACAAGCAGTTTTAATGGCCTTTATCATGTTCTTGGGGGGAAAATTTCGCCTATGGATGGTATTGGTCCTCATGATTTAACCATTACCCCTTTAGTGGATAAAGTTAAACGAGGGGATGTCAAAGAGTTAATTTTTGCTATGAGCCCAACTATTGAGGGTGATACGACCAATTTTTATATTTACAGACAATTGCAGGATACAGAGGTTAAAATGTCGACAATAGCTCGTGGGGTTGCGGCTGGAAGTGATTTGGAGTATACAGATGAAATAACACTTGGTCGCAGTATCATAGATCGTGTACCATTTGAAACCTCTTTAAAAAGTTAAACAGATTATTGAAGCTTTCTGTAATAATTCTCAATTATAACGTATCTGCTTTTTTGCAACTCTGCTTGCAAAGTGTGGCTAAGGCACTCGATCCTATCGACGGTGAGATTATTGTAATCGATAATAATTCTACGGATGACAGCTGCCTCATGGTGGAAACCCATTTTCCACAAGTGGTACTAATAAAGAACACCGAAAATTATGGTTTCTCCAAAGGAAATAATATTGGTGTTCGTAACGCTAAAGGGGAGTTTGTTTGCATTTTAAATCCCGATACGGTAGTGCCTGAAAACTGTTTTACAGACTTGCTCAAATTTGCTGAAAGTAAGCATGAATTAGGTGCTGTTGGTTGTCAGCTTTTAGATGGTCGAGGTCATTTTTTACCTGAAAGTAAGCGTAATATACCAACACCATGGGTTTCTTTTAATAAGTTGATGGGGCTGAATCAATTGTACTATCATCTTGATGTCTTGCCGGATAACACTTCTGAGTGTGAAATACTTGTGGGGGCATTTATGTTGATGAAAAGAGGTGTGTATAATAAACTCGGCGGATTTGATGAAGATTTTTTCATGTATGGGGAGGATATTGATTTATCCTATCGTTTACTCAAAGCAGGTTATAAGAACTATTATGTTGGAGGTACCTGTGTTATACATTTTAAAGGGGAGAGCACTTTAAAAGATAAGAATTATACCCAGCGCTTTTATGGGGCCATGCAAGTGTTCTATAACAAGCACTTTAATTCGAATATATTTCGCGATGCTGTTGTCTCATTTGGAATCAAATTAGCATACCTACTCCGATCCAGGGAAGAGGACTCTGGTATTGTGGTGGACACTGTAACAGTGGTTTCTGAGAAACCTATTATATCTGAACAAATTTTTGACAAGGAGGTAACTTCAGTTGCTAATATTGATAGCTTGAATATTAGTCCTGCTGCCATGATTGTTTTGGATTCTGAGACACTAACGTTTGGATCAATAATCCATTTTATGAAATCGCATGGTCTACAGAAAGGATTGTTTTTTAGGATTAAACCCAAAAACTGTAAATTTATCTTAGGGAGCGACCATAGTTCTAAGCGTGGAACCGTCACTCCAATCAAGTCTTAATATTGAATTAAATCTAACAAAATAGATTATATTTTATTAATTTTGCAATCGAAATAAAAATAAGCACCTTCAAATTACAGATATGGCAAAGTTTGAGCTGAAATTACCGAAAATGGGTGAAAGTGTTGCAGAAGCAACCATCACGTCCTGGTTAAAAGAGGTAGGCGATACCATTGAGGCGGATGAAGCCGTTTTAGAAATAGCAACAGATAAAGTAGATAGTGAGGTTCCAAGTGAGGTGGATGGTGTACTTGTTGAAAAGTTATTTGATGTAGATGATGTGGTGCAGGTTGGTCAAACCATTGCAGTAATTGAAACGGAGGCATCAGCTGAAGTTAGTGCTCCAAATGTTGAAATTAATACCCCAACCCCCGAGCCAATTGCTCCAAAACCGGTTGAGCCAGCTGCTGTAAAAGAAGCAGCAGAGAGGGTAGTGGCTGCCCAAGCAACGGTAGCTACACCAATTGTATCGAATGGAGATCGGTTTTATTCTCCTTTAGTTCGCAATATTGCCAGTAAAGAGGGTATTTCTCAAACAGAATTGGATACTGTTCCAGGAACAGGAAAAGATGGACGCGTTACAAAGAACGATATAAAGGCCTATTTGAAATCTCGTGCAACACAAATGCCAGTGGAGGAAGTTAATATTCCTGCTCCTAAGGTTGAATCTAAAGCAGTTAAAACTTCTGTATCAAAGGCTGAGATTCCAAAACAGGAAGTTGCCAAATCCGCAACCCCGGTTGTTACTGCACCTGGTGATGAAATTATCGAAATGACTCGGATGGGCAAGTTAATTGCCAAGCATATGGTTGATTCGGTTCAAACTTCAGCGCATGTGCAATCTTTTATTGAAGCTGATGTTACCAATATTTGGAATTGGAGGAAGAACAATAAGGATAATTTTAAAGAGCGCGAAGGTGAGAACCTGACTTTCACTCCAATATTTATGGAGGCGGTAGCCAAGGCGTTAAAAGACTTTCCTTTAATGAATATTTCTGTAGAAGGGGATAAGATCATAAAGAAACGCGATATTAATCTAGGTATGGCAGCTGCTTTACCAGATGGAAATTTAATTGTTCCAGTCATTAAATATGCAGATCAACTGAACCTTTATGGTATGGCTAAGCGCGTCAATGATTTAGCTAGTCGCGCCAGAGAGAATAAATTGAATCCTGATGATATTCAAGGCGGAACTTACACAGTTACTAATGTGGGGACCTTTGGAAGCATTATGGGGACACCAATTATCAACCAGCCTCAGGTAGGTATTTTAGCTTTAGGGGCTATAAGAAAAGTACCAGCGGTTATAGAAGGTGCTGAAGGAGACTATGTGGGTATCAGATATCGTATGTTCTTATCACATTCTTATGACCATCGTGTAGTCAATGGAGCTTTAGGAGGACAGTTTGTAAAGGCGGTTAAAGATTATCTGGAAGCCTGGGATATAAACAGGGAGATTTAGGGTGACATAAAAAGTAAAGTTAAAGGCGTCGTTAATTGCACGGCGCTTTTTTTATGGCTGAAACCGTTTAAACATAGTACCTTTGCCAAAATTTAATTTGCATGCAACTCAAACTGAATAAACCCATCTGCTTTTTTGATTTGGAAACGACTGGAATCAATATTTCAAACGATAGGATCGTTGAAATTTCTATTTTAAAAGTACATCCAGACGGAAAGGAAGAGCGCTATACCAAACGTGTTAATCCAACCATACCCATTCCTCCAGAAGTAACAGCTGTTCACGGGATTTCAAATGAGGATGTGGCCGATGCTCCTACCTTCAAGCAAATTGCAAAAGAAGTACACCAGTTAATTAAGAATGCAGATCTGGGAGGGTTTAATTCCAATCGATTTGATATTCCGCTATTGGCTGAGGAAATGCTTCGCGCAGAGTTGGATTTTGATATGAAAAACAGATTGGCGGTAGATGTGCAAACCATATATCATAAGATGGAGCAACGAACGCTTTCCGCCGCCTATAAATTCTATTGCGACAAAAATCTTGATGACGCTCATAGCGCAGAGGCAGATACAGTTGCTACTTATGAAGTTTTAAAGGCACAATTAGATAAGTACGATACGCTTGATAACAGTACCAAATTCTTAGCCGAATTCAGTTCGAGGCGTAAGTTTGCTGACTTTGCTGGTTTTATTACTTACAATGATAAAGATGAGGAATGCTTCTCCTTTGGCAAACACAAGGGTAAGCGCGTGTTGGATGTTCTTAATCAAGAACCTGGCTATTTTGGTTGGCTCTTAAATGCCGACTTTCCGCTGTACACCAAAAAAGTATTGACAGGAATAAAGCTAAAAGCTTTGAACAACAAATTCTAGCTATGAAATTGATCTGTATTGGCAGAAATTATGCTAAGCATATCGAGGAACTGGATAATGAGCGGCCTGAAAACCCGGTGGTTTTTATGAAACCAGATTCTGCTATTCTTTTAAAAAAACAGCCGTTTTTTATACCTGAGTTTTCTAATGATGTTCACCATGAAGTAGAAATTTTGATTAAGATTAAGAAGATTGGTAAGTACATTGAAAAGCAGTTTGCGCATAAGTATTATGATGAGGTGGGTTTAGGTATCGATTTTACAGCAAGAGATTTACAGTCTAAATTAAAGGCTAAGGGCTTGCCATGGGAGAAAGCTAAAGCATTTGATGGTGCTGCAGTCATAGGACAATGGTTGCCCAAAACTCAATTTAAGAATGTCGACAACATTGGTTTTTCGCTTCAAATTAATGGGCAAACCGTTCAGGAAGGGAATACGAGTCATATGTTGTGGAAGATTGATGAGATAATAGAATATGTTTCAAAATATTTCACATTGAAAATAGGAGATATTATATTTACTGGCACTCCTGCTGGGGTTGGACCAGTAAAACCAAATGATCAAATGATTGGATTGATTGGAGATCAGGAAATGTTCAAAATAAAAGTAAAGTAATGAGTGATTTTTATAAACTAGATCGCGTTCGAGAAATGGCCGATAATGATGAGGATTTTGTAGTGGCTCTTGTTGGAGCATTTTTGGAAGAAGTTCCGGAAGATGCAGAACGACTAAAGAATGCTGTAGCCGAAAAGGATTATCACGAAGCCTATCAGGCAGCGCATAAAATGAAACCAACAGTTGATCTCTTCGAATTAGGTGTTTTAGAGACCCTTATTGAGGTACAGGATTGGGGTAAATTTGAACAGACAGATAAAAATGTAGATGCTCAATTAACCACTGTACTCGAAGCTGTTGAAAATGCATCCAATGATTTGAGAAGCGAATTCGGACTGTAGATGTTTGCTGAGATCATTACCATAGGCGATGAGATTCTCATTGGCCAAATCATCGATACCAATTCTGCATTTATATCCAAAGAACTTAATAAGATTGGCGTATCGGTTTTTCAAATAACCTCTGTTCAGGACGATAGAGAGCATATTATCAAGTCCTTAAAAGAAGCTGAAGAGAATGCTGATATCATCATTGTTACTGGTGGGTTGGGACCTACAAAAGATGATATTACCAAAAAGACCTTTTGCGAGTATTTTGATGATGAAATGATTGAGAATCCCGATGTTCTCAAACATATAGAGTACCTTTTTAAAAAGTACATTTCCACTCCTATTTCTGATATGAATCGTCATCAGGCCATGGTGCCATCTAAGGCAAAGGTGATGATGAATGACTTTGGTACGGCGCCAGGTATGTGGATGGAACAAAATGGCAAAATCTTTATTTCCTTACCAGGAGTGCCTTATGAAATGAAGGCTCTAATGAAAAATCATGTGCTACCAGGATTAAGAGAAGCTTACAATTTCCCCTTTATTAAGCACAGAACCTTATTAACCTATGGTTTAGGTGAAAGTGCTATTGCGGAACGATTGCACGAGTTTGAAGAGCGTTTACCCTCATTTATCAAATTGGCATATTTACCAAACCTTGGCAGAGTGCGGCTAAGATTGTCAGCTAAGCACGATAATAAAGATGTTGTCACCAAGGAAATAGAGAAGCAGGTCAAAAACCTAATACCTCTGGTAGAAGATATATTTACGGGTTTTGAATCGGATGGACCAATTGAAGCTCAAATTGGAAAAATGCTAGTTAAAAAGGAATGGACGCTTAGTACAGCTGAAAGTTGTACGGGAGGAAGAATAGCCCAAATGTTAACAAGTATTCCTGGTGCATCACACTATTTTAAGGGGGGTATAGTAACCTATGCTACAGAAACTAAAACAGAATTGTTAGGGGTTAATCAAGATTTGATTGAAGGACATTCTGTAGTAAGTAAAGAGGTTGCCGAGGCAATGGCACTTGGAGCCTTAGAAAAGTTTAAAACGGATTATGCTGTAGCCACTACTGGCAATGCCGGGCCTTCTAAAGGAGATTCCGATGCTGAAGTAGGAACTGTTTATATTGCAATTGCCTCAAATGACGGGGTGTATTCGGAATATTTTAAGTTTAGTAATCATCGCGAAAAAACCATTCAAAAGGCTACAAATAAGGCCTTTGAAATGCTTCAGAAAGAAATTTTAAAAAAGTAGGTTTTAAGTTTGCTGAGAACTAAAGATTTACTAAATTTGCACCCTGTTTTAAAAGAAGATACTTAAAGTTTAGTAACGATGTCAAGAGTTTGTGAATTAACTGGAAAAAAAGCAATGGTAGGGAACAATGTTTCTCACGCCATGAATAAGACTAAGCGCAAGTTTGATGCTAACCTTATAAAAAAGCGTTTCTATATTCCAGAAGAGGATAAATGGATCACTTTAAAGGTTTCGACATCTGCATTAAAGACTATCAACAAAATTGGTATTTCTGCAGCGTTAAAAGAAGCAAGAGCTAAAGGCTTCTACAAATAAGAATAACAACGGCTAAAGAGCACAGTAATGGCAAAGAAAGGTAACAGAGTTCAAGTAATATTAGAGTGCACAGAGCATAAGTCTTCTGGTATGCCAGGAACTTCAAGATATATTACTACTAAGAATAAGAAGAATACACCAGACCGTTTAGAGATTAAGAAATTTAATCCTATCCTTAAGAAGATGACGGTTCATAAAGAGATTAAGTAAGACTGTAAATTAGGAAATCATGGCAAAGAAATCAGTAGCATCATTACAAACAGGATCTAAGCGTTTGACAAAAGCTATAAAAATGGTAAAGTCTCCTAAAACAGGTGCTTACGTTTTTGTTGAGTCTGTTATGGCTCCAGAGTTTGTAAAAGACTTTTTAGCAAAGAAATAATTTAAGGAACATTATAAATGTCCTGAAACTGCTTTCATTTGAAAGCAGTTTTTTTATGGCTATCTTTGACGTCTTTGCTGACAATGTTTCAGTCTGAACCCTTCGGCAAGTGTTTTGCTGTCGTAAAGAAAACCGATTAGAGCATGAGCTTTTTCAAAAAAATATTCTCCTCAGAAAAAAAGGAAACACTTGATAAGGGATTAGAAAAATCCAAAACCTCATTTTTTACCAAATTAAATAAAGCAGTTGCCGGAAAATCTAAAGTTGATGATGATGTTCTTGACAACCTTGAGGAAGTTTTAGTAACGAGTGATGTAGGAGTAGATACGACGCTTAAAATTATTGAACGTATTGAAGAGCGTGTAGCAAGAGATAAATATTTAGGAACTTCTGAACTCAATCAGATTCTTCGTGAGGAGATTGCGGGCTTATTGTCAGAGACCAATAGCGGGGAGGAACGGGAAATATCCATTCCCATAGATGTGAAGCCATACGTCATCATGGTAGTAGGTGTTAATGGCGTAGGTAAAACAACTACCATTGGTAAATTAGCCAATCAGTTTAAAAATAGAGGTCTTAATGTAGTGCTTG
The DNA here is from genome assembly GCF_003362725.1 of Winogradskyella aurantiaca. Lineage (GTDB taxonomy): Bacteria > Bacteroidota > Bacteroidia > Flavobacteriales > Flavobacteriaceae > Winogradskyella_A > Winogradskyella_A aurantiaca. The sequence goes on along the minus strand of NZ_QKTV01000002.1, from coordinate 240,616 downwards.
GAGCTGCAGATACCTTTAGAGCAGCGGCCATCGATCAGTTGCAAGTATGGGCAGATCGGGTAAGCGTACCTATTGTAAAGCAAAAGATGGGAAGTGATCCCGCTTCGGTCGCCTTCGATACGCTTCAAAGTGCAGTGACACAGAATGCGGATGTGGTTATAATTGATACTGCCGGGCGACTGCATAACAAGGTTAACTTAATGAATGAGTTAACCAAGGTGAAACGAGTGATGCAGAAGGTGGTTCCAGACGCTCCCCATGAAGTACTTCTGGTATTAGATGGTTCTACTGGACAGAATGCTTTTGAGCAAGCTAAGCAATTCACTGCCGCAACTGAGGTCAATGCCTTGGCTGTAACAAAATTAGATGGTACTGCCAAAGGGGGAGTCGTTATAGGTATTAGTGATCAGTTCCAAATACCAGTAAAGTATATTGGAGTAGGAGAAGGAATTGAAGATCTGCAAGTGTTCAATAAATACGAGTTTGTAGATTCATTTTTCAAAGCCTAGCTTCGTTTCCAATTTCATTCTTGCGTCATGGTTTCGTATTTTTAGAAAAAATACCAACTATGAAACGATTTACTTTCCTATTGTTTGTTTTAATTGTATGTTCTTGTAAACAAACAAATTCTAACCCCACTGCATCAGAGTCCCCTGAGGAACCAGAAACAGTAGAGAAAGACTCATCCCAAACGGATGATCTTAAGGATATTTCTACAAAAGACTTTAGAGAATTTAAAGTTCTGGATTCAGAACATTTATCAAAAGAGGGGATTTGGGAGACTGTCAATCCTCAGATGGCAGATTTTACCCAGGCCGATCATGACCGACTTAAGTCAATGATTTTAGAGCAGGACATCCCAACATTACAAGCCGCAGTTTCTAACGGTGATTTCTCTTATGAAGAACTGACTAAGTTTTACTTGTTTAGAATTAGAGCTTTTGATAGAGAAAATAACATTTCTCTAAACTCGGTTATTTCAATTAATCCAGAGGTTATAGAAAAGGCGAAAGAAATGGATGCCGCAGTACCATCCGATAAAAACCACCCCATTTATGGCATGCCCCTTCTGTTAAAGGATAACATTAATGCCGCTGGAATGGTAACTACTGCTGGTGCAGTTGTACTTAAAGATAACGTAACGGATGACGCTTTTATGGTTACCAACTTAAAATCTAAAGGGGCACTTATTTTAGGAAAGGCAAATCTTAGTGAGTGGGCTTATTTTTTCTGCGGGGATTGTCCAAGTGGGTACAGTGCCGTTGGTGGGCAAACCTTAAACCCTTATGGACGAAGAATTTTTGATACAGGTGGATCTAGTTCAGGAAGTGCAGTGTCTGTAGCTGCTAATTTCTGTGCGGCTGCCATAGGAAGTGAAACCTCAGGTTCTATTTTATCACCAAGTTCACAAAATTCAGCAGTTGGATTAAAACCAACGGTTGGTTTGATTAGTCGATCAGGGATTGTGCCCATTTCATCTACCTTAGATACAGCCGGACCAATAACCAAAAATGTAGTCGATAATGCCATTGTACTTGACGCGGCCTTTGGTGAAGATGAATCCGATAGGAAGTCCTTCATGATTTTATGGGATTCAGGTTTTTATTATCCAGATCTTCCACAAGCCAGTCTAGCTGGCAAACGATTTGGTGCTCCAAAACGATTAATGGAAGATAGCTTATTTGTGGTTGCTATTAATGACCTCAAACAGCTCGGTGCCGAAATTGTGGAGCTCGACGAATTGGAAATTGGTTTACCTAAGTTTATCAATTTGCTGAATTTAGATATGAAACGAGATTTACCAGTATACATGGAAAAATACGCCAATGACAGTATCAGCCTGAGAACAGTAAGCGACATGGTAGCTTTTAATGCAGCCGATAGTGTTGCTACAATGCCCTATGGCCAACGTTTGTTTAGAGGAATTGTAGCTGATATGGGAACAGATGAAGAGCTGCAACAGATAAGGGATACCCTAAAACTTAACGGTAAGACATTCTTTGACACACCAATGCAAGCGCAGCAACTTCATGGATTCTTGTCAATAAATAATTATCATGCCGGCTATGCTGCTGTTGCTGAGTATCCAGCCATCACAGTGCCAATGGGCTATGAACAGGATGGAAAACCAAAAGGCCTAACCATCATTTCTGGACGTCTAAAAGAAAAAATGTTGTTAGAATGGGCTTATGTTTACGAACAAGCTACGAAGCATCGTAAGACTCCCTTGGATTTTAACTAGTTCAATCCGGATCTAACATTCTTTACTATTTAAGTTAAAGCGGAGTCTCAATTTACTGGCTCCGCTTTCTGAATTCTAATTATAAATAAAAGGTGTATTAATCATTTATGGCGATTTTCACGTATTCGATCGTGCCATTAAATTGGTTTTTTGGACCTACGGCATAATCTTCACTCACAGGACTTGAATCATCCCATCCCACAGAGGCACCTTCAGAGGTGGAATAAACAAACGGCATTGTTTTTCCTACCGATCCTCGTCCAACCACTTCGTTATTCACTCTTAAAGTAACTTGTCCTCCCTTCCCAACTCCATCTCCTTCATATTCAAATTCCATTTCAACTAATTGCCGTCCTTCTTTTAATTCTGAGGTCGCTAACGTTTCATATTTTTCATCACCGAGATAGTTGTAGTTGTAGCAGAGTTTACCATCTTTTGCGTAAAAGACGTATCCGCCAAAACGTCCACCCATGGCTAATATCACGCCTTCTGCTCTATCCGTTACAGTGACTTCAGATGTGATTTTGAAACTTGTATTCTTAGTATTAATAAAAACATTTTCAAATAAATGATCCATACCTGAATAGACTGTTAGTTCTTTTCGGCCGAACATTAAATCTGGTCGTCCAGCTATTTTGGGGTTAATACGTTCCACCACTCTGTCATCTAAAGGATATACGTTGTTAGCAATAGCTTCTTGGTCGAATAATTTTTTCATTTCGTTAAGCTTCTCAGGCATCTTTTTCGCGAGGTCTTTACTCATTGAAAAATCATTTTTAAAGTCGTACAACTCCCATATGTCGTCTTGAAATGATCGTCTTGGCTTTTGTTCCCATGCAGCCTTGTGTATCACTTGAGCATACCAGCCATCATGGTATATTGATCTGTTTCCAAAACCTTCAAAATACTGAGTCTTGTGGTTACTTGTTAGGTTGGGATTTTCAAATGAATAAGCCATACTTTTTCCTTGCATGGGAATTTGCTTAGCCCCATTAACATGGGTTGGCTCCGGGAGCCCGGCTAACTCAAGTATGGTTGGTGCTACATCAATTAAATGATGAAATTGGTGTCGCACTTCACCTTTAGCCTTAATTTTATCAGAATAGCTAATAATTGCACCAACAAACGTTCCACCACCAGAGGCTACCTGTTTCGTCCATTTAAATGGGGTGTTAGCAGCTACTGCCCATCCTGATGAATAAATTCCATTATAATCTTTTCCACCGAAACCATCTATTTCCCCAGCTCTTGAAGCTGTATCATCTAATACATTGTTGTAGTAGTAGTTAATATTCACTAAACCGCTTATGGTACCCTCGGCACTTGCGCCATTATCACCCATGATGTAGATAATCACTGTATTATCTAGTTCACCCAGTTTATCAATAGTTTGCACAACTTTCATAACTTGGGCATCAGCGTGTTCTATAAAGGCAGAACCTACTTCCATTTCTTTTTCATGAACCCTTTTTTCTTGAGTACTTAGGGTTTTCCAATCTACGATGTAAGGCTCTTTTTTAGCCAGCACTGTATTTCGATCAACAATACCTAATTCTTTTTGATTCTTCAAGGTGGTCTTTCTTAATTCATCCCACCCATTTTTAAATTTACCCTTGTATTTATCAATATATTCCTGAGGTACCTGGTGTGGTGCGTGTGCTGTACCTGTTGAAAAGTACATGAAAAATGGTTTTGCCGGATTCAATGATTTTTGACTTTGAATCCATTCTGCAGCCTCTCGTGCAAAATCTTCTTGTAAATGAAAATTAGGATCTTCATAGTCGATATCCACAGCTGTGGTGCCATCAAAAATAGCCGGATACCATTGGTTTTGCTCGTCCCCTATAAAGCCGTAGAATTTATCAAATCCATTTTGAGTTGGCCAATAGTCAAAGGGGCCAGAAGCACTTACTGTCCAAGCAGGGGTTTCATGATTTTTTCCTATATACGCCGTTGCATACCCGTTCATTTGCAGCATTTCGGCCAATAGAGCAACGCTTTTTGGACGTTTGCCATCATAGCCGGGATAGGACGTAGCTACTTCAGAGACAGCGCCCTGATGTGCAGTATGAGCGTTTCTTCCAGTCATTAATGCCGCCCTTGAAGGGGAACACATGGGATTTACTGAAAAGTGCGTGTATTTTAAACCGTTTCGTGCTACCATCTCAGCGGCAGGCATGTTTACTGGTCCGCCAAATGTGCTTGAGTGGGCATAACCAACATCATCAAGCATTACTACCAAGACATTTGGTGCACCTTCTGGTGCTGAAACATCAAATGCTTCAGGCTGTGTGGTATTCCGGGCATCAAGTTCTGTGAATTTTGGCGCCGGGGGCGGAACAATAGGTAATTTTGTTCGGTCCAATTTCCATTCGGTTTTCTCAACCGAGTTATTTTGCGCATAACCCATTGATAATGATAGGCATAAAATCGAAAAAGCTATAATATATTTCATAGGACGACTTTTAATTATCTATGTTTTAAGTTAATTTCATAAGATTAAACAATGAGAAATTATCGATGAAACCCCATGTATCTGTCGATGAATAGTACTTTTGAAATGATTTCGCGAATTGAGGGTGTTAAAGTGATTTTAAGAGGCTTGATTTAGCAATACTATATACTCTGTATCAATGTACCGTTTATATTGACCAGTATTATTAGAGGATTTACTTCCTTTAATAGTCTTATAGACTTATGTATTTATAAATAATTTTCTGAAGGATCCCCGTTTATTGTACAACGTTCAAGTTTACGTTATGTATCTTTGCGCTCTTCTAGACGATTAATGCAATTGCTAGCAGGTATAATATAACTATATGAGAACCAAAACTTTAAAAAAGAATAAGATTAATGTTGTTACCTTAGGTTGTAGTAAAAATGTTTACGACTCGGAGGTGTTGATGGGTCAACTAAAGGCTAATGGAAAAGAGGTTGTTCATGAACAGGAGGGTAATGTAGTTGTTATCAATACTTGTGGTTTTATTAATAACGCCAAAGAAGAGAGTGTCAATACCATATTGGAATACATGCAGAAGAAGGAAGAAGGGGTTGTTGACAAAGTATTTGTTACTGGATGTTTAAGCGAGCGCTACAAGCCGGACCTAGAAAAAGAAATTCCTAATGTGGATCAATATTTTGGAACCACTGAATTACCATCACTCTTAAAAGCTTTAGGAGCTGATTACAAACATGAACTTATAGGTGAACGCTTAACTACCACACCTAAAAATTATGCCTATTTAAAAATAGCCGAAGGTTGTGATCGCCCCTGTAGTTTCTGTGCTATTCCATTAATGCGTGGAAAGCACAAGAGTACCCCAATAGAGAAATTGGTGATTGAGGCAGAGAAGTTAGCAGCCAATGGGGTTAAGGAGCTAATCTTAATTGCTCAGGACCTGACTTATTACGGTCTGGACTTATACAAAAAACGAAATCTTGCAGAATTACTGGAGCAACTTGTAAAAGTTGAGGGTATAGAATGGATCCGTTTGCATTATGCATTTCCAACAGGGTTCCCGATGGATGTATTGGAAGTTATGAATCGAGAACCCAAAATTTGCAATTATCTGGATATTCCTTTACAGCATATTTCGGATAGCATTCTGAAAAGTATGCGTCGTGGTACTACCAAAGAGAAAACCACAAAACTTTTAAAGAAATTCAGGATAACAGTTCCTGACATGACCATAAGAACTACTTTAATTGTTGGATATCCTGGTGAAACTGAAGACGATTTTCAAACTCTTAAAGAATGGGTTCGAGAAATGCGTTTTGAACGCTTAGGTTGTTTCACCTATTCTCACGAAGAGAATACCCATGCTTATAATCTTGAGGATGATGTGCCTGAAGCGGTGAAAATCCAACGTGCCAATGAGATCATGGAACTTCAATCGCAAATATCTTGGGAGTTAAATCAAGAGAAGATTGGTAAAGAATTTAAAGTAGTAATCGATAGAAAAGAAGGTAATTATTTTGTTGGGCGAACTGAATTTGATTCCCCCGATGTGGATAATGAAGTCCTAATACCAGCTGAACAAACCTATTTAAAAACCGGTGAATACTATCAGGTTAAAATAAAGGAGGCTGAAGACTTCGACCTCTATGCTGAAGTACTATCTTAAAGTGATGCCTTAATCTTTTCAAATTCAGGAAGGTTACCCATGCATTCGAAAGGATGAAATCGAGAGAACAATTCTTCGGAATACCAGCCTAATTCTCTAGTTTTTTTTACCATGGCAGCATGTTTATCATTCTTATAAGCGTAATCCATCATAGCCTTGCCGTCTTTCCATAACGAGTAGGTTGCTTGCATAAAAATGGGATATTCGCCTATACCTTTTGTAAATAAAAGATCCTCGTATGCATCCATAGACTTTGAAACGCTGGGCACATGACGCCAGAATTTATGAGCAAGTTTTGGTTTTATGGTTGCTCTGGTAATAACTGCAACTGGTCGGGTGGGATCAAAAGAGGCACCAGCTAAAAAAGGTTCTTGTTGGCTCCATTGGCCATGTGCTTTAATAGTATGCATTAATACATGCCCAAACCCCGAAGCCTTTTCTGTGTAAGGCTTAAGATATTCCGATTTAAGAAAAGCCTTAGCTCTATTTTCCGAATCAAATACACTTAATAAGGCGAACATTGAAAAGTCGGGCCAAATGGAAAATCCATTCCCACTGCCAATACCTAATGGTTTCCAAAAACTAAGGCCTTCAATGGTCTTATCGGCTATGGGTGGTCTACCCATACGGCCCAATGCTCGCCATTTGTTTTTTCGTCCGTGGTACTTAAAAAAGCTTATTATTGTGGTTTGTGCCACTCACTAACAATTGAGTAGGCTAAGATACGACCTAAATATGGTTAAACGTGCTGATCTAATAAAATGGTATTGCCATCCGGATCCGTTAAAATGGCACTCGCCGGGCCCTCAGAATCAGGGTCTGCTTCTTGAATAAGCGATACCCCATTAGACTTTAAGTGCTCCTGAATGGCCCTGATATCCTCATAACAATCAAGGGTCTGTGCATTTTGATCCCATCCTGGATTAAATGTGAGAATGTTGTTTTCAAACATACCCTGAAACAAGCCAATGATGCTATCTCCATTCTTCATAATGAGATAGTTCTGTTCCATATATCCTGCAAACTGCTGAAATCCCAGGTGCTCATAAAACGTTTTTGATGCTTCTAAGTTTTTAACTGCTAAACTCACTGAAAAGGCGCCTAATTTCATAATGATCTGATTTAGTTACAGTTAAAAATACGTATTTGTTATAAAACCGGGATGCAAAAATCTACGATGGCGATACCATCGGGGTGTTCATTAAAGTTGTTATGGTAGATTTCAAATGGATCTTGAGCTGATTTTTTATAGCCATTGTCATTCATCCATACAAACAAGCTAGTCCAAGATTTTTCAAAGTCTTGAACCTTAATTTCTAATCGTGCCCTTATGCATTTACCTGGTGTCATTGATTTTACAGCAACTTCACCATCAGGAGTTGCAGGTTCTGGTGTCCAAATTGATGCGCTCATACGCACTTTTTCGGGGGAGGTAAACTTGAAACTGTCATGATATACCGTCATTACTTTATTGGGTTCAAGATGGAGACCTTTTGGGATGGCCCATTGCAATAATCTATGAAATGTAGCGCTGAGATTTTGTGGGCCCATGGTATCTATATAAGCCAAATTCATACTGTCGAAAGTTGTAATGTCAATGTTTGCGTTCATGTGTGTCCATTTTTTTAATTCGTCTATTTTGCTAAAGTATTGGTCATTATTGAGATATTCTTGACCATTCTTGCTCACAAGTTGACGAATCTTGCTATGTTTTTGGGTGTTTGAAGCAATGAAGGCTTTGGGACTTATGCCGTAGAATTTTTTGAAACTTCTGCTAAATGTAGAAGGGTCCTTAAAGCCCCATTGATGCCCAGTCTCTGAAATGCTTAAATTTTTATGTAGTAAGCTGTCTGCCGATTTTTCAAGACGTTTTCGCCTAATATAGGTGTTAAGTGTTTCCTGAGTAATGAACTTAAAGATGCGATGAAAATGAAAGGGCGAAAAATGGGCAACCTCAGCTATTTGCTCAAGGTTGAGGTCATTTTGTAAGTTCTCATCTATAAACTGGAACACCTTCGAAAGGCGTTTACGGTATTCTATTTCCAATAAGGTCTATTTAATTGATGTCTGAAAGTTCTAATTCTTTTAAATCTGAAGCAATATATTTTTAATGGGTTTATGTAGCCTTTGTATAATTTAAAATGATCATAGAAAAGAGGTACAATGGAATAAAGACGCACCATAATAGGCCTAATAAAAATATCTCATAGGCGTATTCAAGGAAGAAGCCAAATCCGACGGCTATTTTTAAGAAGACAACGGGAAATATTGATAAGATGACAATTAATAGTTGAAGCGCACTGTTCTTTTTGAATTGTAATTGCCTTACCTGATGATTGAAGATTAAAAACAAATGATAAAATCCAAAAATACCACATGAAATTCGCCAACTGGTTTCCATAGAGGTCCAGTTGTACAATAACTCAGGGATAAAAGGGAAAATCAAGGCCCCTCCAGTAGTGCCAAAAATGGTAACTACGGCAAGTCTTGAAAAACGTTTGTCACCTTCTTGTAGAGCCACTAATACAGCAATGAAGCCTGTTAAGGTAATAGCAATTTGGGCGATGGTATAAAATGAAGAAGGATTATAATCCATACGGTAATAATTAATACCACCAAGGTACAGATAATTAAAGGTCAAAAAAAAGCACTGCCCAGCAGTGCTTTTTTAATTGTTATTGCTTAAGAGGCTCGGGATTGAGCATGATAATTGGCAACCCCAATTGCTCTAGTTTATCAACTTGTGTGGCTGCATCTCCTACAACAAGATAGATCATTTGATTGGGTTTGAGGTAGGTTTTTGCTAGCTCTTTTACCTGGTCTACTGTCAAATCCTTAACCTGTTGCTCACGTTGCAAGGCATAATCAGCAGGCAGATCATAGTGGCTCATATTAGATAGCATATTTAATTTTGCTCCAAGCGTTTCAAAGGCTCTTGCATTGCTTTTAATGTTGAAACTTTTGGTTACGTCAAGGTCATTTGAATTAAAGTTTTTACCATAATTTTCTAGAATATCTTTTACCAAAGCAGTAGCTTCATAGGTGACATTGGTACGTACACCACTGCTTATGCTAAAGCGACCTGCAAATTCGTCGCCACTAAATCGCGAACGAATACCGTAAGTGTAGCCTTTACCTTCACGCAGTTGTTGAGTCAGCTGAGAAGCAAATCCACCACCTCCAAGACGGTAATTCATAACACCAGCCAAATAATAGTCCTCATCTTTTGCTTTAAGGGCTGGATAGCCAAAAGACAACACCGATTGTTTGGCATTGGGTACATCATAAAAATAAACGGCAGCCGATTCTGGCATGTCTGCCATCGTTACTTCTGGTAAGGTTAGATCTGGTGTTTGCCAGTTAGCATCAATCGTTACTAGGCCTTTTAAAACGGCCTCTTTAGAAATATCACCAACCACATAATAACTACTCAATTTAGCGGAGAGATTCGTATTGTAATAATTCTGAAGATCTTCAATGGTCAAATTGCTTACAGATTCGGTGGTTCCTTGTCTGTTGTTAGCCAATATCTCATCTTCGGCATAAATTAGTTTAGCAAACTCATTGGATGCTATGCTGTTTGGACTGGCCAGTTGGGCTTTAAGAGAATTGACCGTACTTGTCTTTAATAATTCAAACTCCTCGGCATCCCATCTAGGTTCTAGCAAAATTTCACTTACCAGCTCCATTGTTGCAGGGTAGTTTCTTGAAAGGGTATTACCGCTAATGACGACTCCCGTTTGAGTGGCATACATAAAAATGGAGGCTCCAAGACTTTCAATAGCCGCTTCCAATTCTTCTGGACTTTTAGTTTTTGTTCCTCTGGTCATCAAATTGGCCATAAGATTTGAGCTTCCAAGTGTTTCAGGAGTTTCAAACATCTGACCTCCCTGAATTTCCATTTCAAACTGTACTAAAGGCACCTCATCATTTTGTATGCCGAACACTTTAATGCCAGAATTTAACTGGTCTTGCCAAACTTCGGGCACTTTTAGGGAGGGACTTTCACCATAAGGCGGTTCAACCGTTCTGTCGAAGGAAGAAGGGCTTCTGTCATATTCAGCCGCTATACTAGCGTCAAACGTTTCTTCTACTCCATCAATGATCTTTTCTTCTTTAATAATGGCTTCTGTTGAACCTGCTAAGATCAAATTAGTTTGACCCTTAGGAACAAAACTCGTAGCTATAAAATTCTTATCCTTTATATAGGTGTTGTAAACACGCATGACGTCTTCTGGCGTCACAGATAAGATACGTTGGACATCTTCATTCACATAAGCAGGGTCGTCTGCAAAGATCTGGTACTGAGCTAATTGAAATCCTTTACCTAAAACGCTTGATAAACTGTTATAAAATGCAGTTTCTTGCCCGGCCTTTATCCGGTCAAGGTCAGCTTGGGAAATGCCATTTTCTTCAAATTGTTCAAAAGCTTTATTAATACCGGCTGCTACAGAATCTAAAGCTACCTGATCGTATCCGGTGACTGTAATGCTTAACTGACCTGCAACTTCAGAATTGTATTGCCCCATTCGAACACGATCAGTCAATTTATCTTCATCAACGAGTACCTTATTTAAAGGAGCCTTTTTACCTTGACTTAAATACTCACTCAATACACTCAGAGGATACGAATCCGGATGGTACTGATATACTCCCGGCCAAACCATGGTTAATTGTGGCAGTCTGGCAAAATTATCTTCATAAAACAACTTTTTACTGATATCCAGTGTCACAGGTTGTTTTTCCATAGTTGGTATATCCTGGCCTCTTGGTATTTCTTCAAAGTATTTTTTAACCCAGACCTTGGTCTGTTCAATGTCTAAATCTCCCGCAATGGTTAGGGTTACATTATTAGGTACATACCAGCGGTTATAAAAGTCCTTGACATCTTGTAATGTGGCATTTTGTAAATCTTCAAGAGATCCAATCACAGTCCAACTGTAAGGGTGTCCCTGTGGATACAATTCTTCACTAATAACGGCCTGAGTGTGTCCGTAAGGTCGGTTGTCAACAGATTGCCGCTTTTCATTTTTAACCACTTGTTTTTCTTTGGCTAAAACGGGTTCGGAAACGGTATTAATAAAGTAGCCAAGTTTGTCAGCTTCGGCCCAGATCATTTTCTCAAGGGCATCTTTAGGTACTGTTTGAAAATAATTGGTGCGGTCCCTACTTGTTGAGCCATTAGCACCAGAACCTCCGATACGAGCACTCATTTTGTCAAGACCTCCCTTACCAAGGTTTTCAGATTCTAGGAATAACAGGTGCTCAAATAAATGGGCAAATCCTGTGCGCCCTTCAATCTCTCTTGCAGATCCAACATGTGCTGTAAGTGCCACGGCAACAACAGGGTCGGATCGGTCTATATGTAGGATTACCTTTAGGCCATTCTCTAATTCATAAGATTCAAAGTCCACATTAAAGGAGTTTTCCTTTTCTTCAGACTTGGTTTCTTGTTGGCAGCCAAGGGTGGTAAGACCGATAACTAGCAACAACAATAGTCGCAATTTTACTGTCATAATTGTATTGTAAATGATGATATTATAATTCGAATGCGTTGTGATTCACAAAGAAAATAGCATTGACTAAAAAGAGCTTGCCATTGTCCCAAAAACTTCTAAACAGTGGATTGTCCACCATATAAACCAGGCTCCCTGATCCCTTGCGTTCTTCCCCAAAAACTAAGGTGCCATTTAGGTTAGCAACAGCATTTTGCCCTGCAAAACCAGAATAAACCTCATTGGACTCGAGATACCCGACGTTAAATCCACTGTCCATGAGGTCGTAGGCCGAACTACCCAACTTTAATGAAAAGTAGTTATTTGGGTAACCAAAGGCCAAAGGATGTGTATTATCTAAAGTGGTCTCGAAAATAGCTCCTGTAATGAGGTTGTTGGCGTAAGCACGTTCACGATCCGCGTAGGGGGTCAGTACATTATCGTCTCCATTACCTTGCCCATCTTTGTATTTGAGCGCAAAACCGTCTTTTCCAGCAAAACTGCGAAGCGCAGAGCTAATTGCAATTATTTTGCCACCATTAGATACCCAGTCATTCAATTTCTTTTGAACGTTGTCGTTGACAACCCGACTGTAATACCCATCCGGCATGATGAGTACCTGATATTTATTGAGATTGGTACCATTGAGGTCATCTGTATTAATAGAGGTCAAAGGGTAGTGTAGTTCATTTTCAAAGAAATGCCAAATAGATCCATAGCTTAATGAGGAGGTTCCTTCGCCAGAAAGTATAGCTACATTAAGCTTATTCAATAACTTAATATCAGGTGATCCAATGTCTGGTGTTGTTTGAGAAAATCCTGAAGCAATGGTACTAAGGATTTGCTTATGCTTTTGAGCAAGGACGTTCAATTCTGAAACAAAATCAGACTTCCGTTGGTTATCTCCACGTGTAATTATTAAAGAACCACGATCAAATGTTTGCCCATTGGATTGAAAAGGTTTTTCAGTAAAACGTACACGAAAATCAGCTTTTAGCAAAGCCGACAAAAACTGAGCATCTTTCATCGATGTCCATTTGCTTACATAACCATAAGCGTTTGTAAGAGCTGGAATTGTTGAGGTTTCTTTAAACTTAATTTCACTGCCTATTCTAGAGGTGCTGGCAACTGCATCCAAACCGTAAGCATACGGTAAACTCCAGGCTGTTATGTCATAGGTGAGTGAATCAGATAATTTGGCGTCAGGTTCAAATAATACCTTAACCATTTTTCCTTTGGGTTGATTGGTATGAACCACCATGCTCTGATCGTTAAGATCAATACTACCTTGAGACTTGATGCTGTATTTGTAACCAGAAGCCTTAGATCCTGTTGCACTCTCATATTGTATATCGTGTTTGTCTAGTAAGCTTTTAAGGCGTTCGATTTTATCCGAATCACCCGAAAGTGCGTAGCTCTTGTATTTTAGTCCAGAATTGTCAAAAAACTTCTCAAACTCTTCATTCAGGCGTTCTGCATTTTGCGATGCAATTTCAACTGTTGAGAGGGCCGTGGTTGTGTGATGTGTTAAACGGTCATCAAGAGTTAAGATCTCACCTTCATCTGTTTTTACACCCAGGCCTGCTCGTCCATGACCTCCTTGTTCGTATGTCATACCAATGGCACCCATATAGGTTGGGTAGGTGTCACCATAGCTAGGGTACAATAAATCAAAGCGCTCTCTAGTAAAAAACAACCAGCCTTCTTTGTCAAAATACTTTGCGTGATTTTTACCAATTGCCGTCTGGAATTCCCGTTGCCAGTCTGTAATAATCTCATGGAAAGGTTCTGCTGCAGGAGCAAAATAGTAAGGTTCGTTATAACCTTGCTCATGAAAATCTACATGGATATGAGGCATCCATTTATTGTAGACCTTGAGACGTTGCTGTGTTTCTACCTGTGTGGCCCAAGCCCAATCACGATTGAGATCAAACAAATAATGGTTAGGGCGCCCACCCGGCCAGGGCTCATTATGCTCACTAGATTCAGCATCAGTATTGTAAGGTGTACTTTTAGTCTGATTATACCAGTTGACATAGCGATCACGTCCATCAGGGTTTATGGAGGGATCAATAATAACCACCGTATTTTCTAGCCATGCTTGTTTTTCTGTAAGTAATCTATAGAGTGTAAGCATTGCTGCTTCTGAACTGGAGGCTTCATTACCATGAACATTAAAACTAAGCCAAACAACAGCAAGATTAGAATCTGTAGCATCTCCTTCTGCCATTCCCGTCCGGCGCAAATGATTGTTACGAATCTCTTCTAGTCGATTCATATTTGAAGGGCTGGAAACATAAGCCACATACAAACCACGTCTTTCGTTAGTCAAACCATATTGTTCCAGTTGCACCCAATCCGGGACCTCATCAGCCACTGTTTTAAAATAATCAACAACTTGATGGTGCCGACTAAACTGCGTTCCAATAGGATAGCCTAATGTGGTCTCTGGACTTGAAACTTGTTGGGAATTAGAAAGTTGAATGGCTAGAAAAAAAGTGAAAACACTTAGAAACAATTTGTTCATGAAAATGTACTTTATTTGAAAGGTTGGTAAAGATAGTAGCTAGACCTTAAATTACCTATAGCTAATGAGAAAAGCACGCATTGCGCCATTAACGAATTATTAGGACTTAAAATAAGGAAGTGATGTATCTTTACGCCTCAAACCGAACAACCTTTATGCCAACCGAAACCCTGACTTTTAGAGAAACTGGTTATTTTTCAAGTTTAATTTGTGACTATTTAGATCAAAAGGAAGAATTGAATTCTTTCTACAACCGTTTTCCAAAACTTGAAAATTTTAAGGATCAGATACTAGAAAAGTCGAAATCCTACCCCTTGGAACATAGAGATGTGTTGGCCTCAGTTTTAGAAAAACAGTATGCTGGTTTGGAAATTTCTGAGACTACTTCTAATCATATAGAATTGCTTAGGTCTGAGGAAACCTATACTATTACAACAGGTCATCAGTTGAACCTTTTTACCGGGCCCTTGTATTTTCTTTACAAGATTATGTCTGTGGTCAACCTGAGTAAAAAACTTAAAGAAACCTATCCAAAACAAAACTTCATTCCTGTATTTTGGATGGCATCAGAAGATCATGATTTTGAAGAGATTAGTTTTTTCAATTTTCGCGGTCAAAAGGTGCACTGGAACAAAGAAGCTTCAGGTGGTGTTGGGCGATTGAATACCCAAGGTTTAGACGAGGTATATAGTGTGTTTGCGGCTCAATTAGGTGGTAGCTTTAAAGCCAAAAAGGTAAAAGACTTATTTCAGAAGGCTTATTTGCAACACGATAATTTAGCGACTGCTACCCGATATCTTGCCAATGAATTATTTAAAGATTATGGACTGGTTATTATTGATGCGGATGACTCCAACTTAAAACGCCTGTTCTTACCGCAGATTAAGAACGAGCTGTTAAAGAAGTCAACGTTTAAGGCTGTAAATGAAACCAATCAAGAATTGGAATCTTTAGGTTATAAGGTTCAGGTAAATCCAAGAGAGATCAATCTGTTCTATCTTAATAAGGGATTGCGAGAGCGCATTATCCAAGAAGGAGACCGCTTCAAGGTTAATAATACAAGCATCCAATGGACAGAAGAAGCACTTTTAGAGGACTTACAAGCACACCCAGAATGCTTTTCGCCTAATGTACTTATGCGCCCATTGTACCAGGAGGTCATTCTTCCTAACCTCTGTTATATTGGTGGTGGCGGTGAGATGGCTTATTGGTTTCAGTTGAAGGAAAGTTTTAAGGTACAAGACGTTACGTTTCCTATACTGCTACTACGGGATTCAGTGTTGGTGCGCACAGAAAAGCAAAAAGAGAAACAAAAGGCCTTAGAAATTTCTAACCGCGATTTATTCCTAGAAAAGAATGCCTTTATTAATAAATATGTTCGACGCATTTCAAATATTAATATCGATTTCCAACCACAAGAAGATTTTCTGAAACAGCAGTTTGCCGATCTCTATCAACTGGCCGAACAAACCGATAAATCATTCATTGGAGCGGTTAAGGCACAGGAGGTAAAACAATTAAAAGGCTTAAAACATTTAGAAAAGCGTTTGCTCAAGGCTCAGAAAAAAGTGTTGGCCGATAAAATTGAACGCAGTACTTCACTTAAAGATGCTTTGTTTCCAAATGGGAATTTACAAGAACGCAACCTAAATTTTTCTGAATTATTCTTAGAGCATGGACAGGAACTGCTAAGTCATTTATCAGATCATTTAGATCCTCTGGATATGCGTTTTCTACTGTTGACAATTTAAAATAAAAATTAAGGTCTCTAAAACGCGTGTCTCAAATCAATTAGTATTTTTGCGCATGCAACATCAGAAGGTACTTATTTTAGATTTCGGATCGCAGTATACACAGCTTATTGCGCGCCGTGTGAGAGAGCTCAATATTTATTGTGAGATCCATCCATTCAATAAAATTCCAAAGGATTTAGATTCGTATGAAGCCGTAGTTTTATCTGGCAGTCCCAACTCGGTGAGAGGGGAAGACGTACTGCACCCAGATCTTAACGGAATACGTGGAAAAAAACCACTTTTAGGTGTCTGTTATGGCGCTCAGTATCTGGCACATTTCTCTGGTGGAAAAGTAGCTGAATCCAGTACCCGAGAATACGGGCGTGCTAACTTGGCCTACATTAAAGACGGGGAAGATTTTCTAGAAAACATACATGAAGGGTCGCAGGTTTGGATGAGCCATAGCGACACTATTAAAGAATTACCAGATGGGGCTGAGTTACTTGCCAGTACGGCCGATGTTGAAAATGCTGCCTATAAAATAAATGGAGAGGTAACTTATGCCATCCAGTTTCATCCAGAGGTATATCATACAACTGATGGGCATCAGTTACTACACAACTTCCTCATTAAAATTGCGGGGATCAATCAAGATTGGACCCCACAATCTTTTGTGGAAGAAACAGTTGACGAACTCAAGGCTAAATTGGGGAATGATAAAGTAGTACTAGGATTGTCAGGTGGGGTTGATTCTTCTGTGGCAGCCATGCTCTTGCACAAGGCTATTGGGAAGAACCTCTATTGTATTTTCGTTAATAACGGTTTACTCCGCAAGAACGAATTTGAAGATGTCCTGCATCAGTATGAAGGTATGGGTCTTAACGTAAAAGGAGTGGATGCCTCTTCACGTTTTCTTGGTGCCTTGGCAGGAAAAAGTGATCCCGAGGAAAAACGTAAAACCATTGGTCGCGTATTTATTGAAGTGTTTGATGATGAAGCTCATCAGATTCAGGATGTGAAATGGTTGGCACAAGGGACTATTTATCCAGATGTGATTGAAAGTGTTTCTGCCACAGGTGGCCCGAGTGCCACGATTAAGAGTCATCATAATGTTGGAGGGCTACCTGATTTTATGAAATTACAAGTCGTAGAACCTTTAAAGACTTTGTTTAAAGATGAGGTAAGACGCGTTGGCGCCTCGATGAACATGGATTCTCATTTGCTGGGTAGGCATCCATTCCCAGGTCCAGGGCTTGCAATTCGAATACTTGGAGATATTACAGAAGATAAAGTAAAAATCCTTCAAGAGGTTGACGCCGTATTTATTAATAACTTGAAGTCATGGAATCTTTACGATAAAGTTTGGCAGGCAGGAGCCATGTTGTTACCCGTAAATAGTGTTGGAGTGATGGGTGATGAGCGTACTTATGAAAAATGTGTGGCTTTAAGAGCTGTAGAAAGCACCGATGGTATGACGGCAGATTGGGTAAATTTACCCTATGAGTTTTTGCAAAAAACATCGAATGAAATAATAAATAAGGTTAAAGGCGTTAATAGAGTAGTATACGATATTAGTTCTAAACCACCTGCCACCATTGAGTGGGAATAAGGTTTGGCACAAGAATTGAACCTTAAATCTACCGAAATCAATATATGAGATACGTTCTAGTACTATTTTTTTTGTTGGCGAGCTGGACAATAACGGCCCAGTCTCCCAAGACCCATAAGGTTCAACAAGGTGAAACAATTGAAGAAATTGCCAAGTTATATTTGGTGAGTCCTTATGATATCTATGCCTTAAATCCGGATGCCCTTCAGGATTTTAAACCCAATATGGTACTGGTCATACCAAATTCCCGGGTTAAAAACGAACCACAGCCAGAGGAAACTAAGCAAGTTATAGGATATCGTAACCATCGCGTAAAGCGTAAGGAAACCTTATACAGCATTTCTAAGGATTATGATGTTTCAATTGATGATATCAAGAAATACAATGAGCGTCTGTATTCAGAGCAACTTAAAAAAGGAGATCGTATTAGAATCCCACGTTTTAAGACCATTGTGAGTGAGGTTACTTATGACAATACCATCAAAAAATATGCCGTAAGACCTAAAGAGGGTAAATGGCGCGTAGCCTACAAGTTCGGGATTTCAGTTCCAGAGTTGGAGGCCTTAAATCCAGGAATGAATGAGGTTTTGCAACCTGGAGATTTGTTAAACGTTCCTAACATTGCTACCAACGAAGAAAAGCTGTTTGATGCCGCTTACAATTACTATGAAGTACAACCTAAAGAAGGCTTCTACAGATTGGAGATAAAATTAGGGCTTACACAGCAGCAATTAGAAGAGTTAAATCCTGAATTACTGGGTGATGGCCTAAAAGCAGGGATGATATTAAAGGTGCCTTTAGAAACCGAAACCTCCTTGTCTGAAAGTGACTCCCCTAAGGTTGATTTAACTAATGAATTGATCAACACCTCAGAAAAACGAATTGCAGTTTTATTGCCGTTCCAACTTCATAAAATAGATACGGATTCTATTGGTGAGACCAAAGATATGATGAAATCGGACCGTGTTTTAGGTCTTACTCTGGATTTTCATGCGGGGATTTTGATGGCCTTGGATTCTTCCAGCCGATTGGGAATATCAACCAAACTTGATGTTTTTGATACCAAGTACCAGATTTCGGAGGTTACCACTTTGGCCAACCAAACGGATTTTTCGTCCTATGATGCTGTTATTGGACCCTTGAGTACAAGAAACTTCGATCGATTGGCTTCTATGTGTCAGTACGATTCTGTGGCCGTTATAAGCCCATTTTCAAAACCTGGTAAGCTGTATAAAAATACTGTTCAAACGCGACCTAAGGATGAGTTTTTGGCGAAACAAGTGGTGAGTCATATTAAAAAAGATTCGCTTATTGACAAAATTGTGATTATTGCAGATCGCAGTCATAAGGAGGTGAGTGATAATTTAAAAAAACAATTTCCGGCGGCTAAGCAGGTATTTTCAAACTTAAATAAGGACAAGCAGGATGCTTACTTCATAGTACCTCAGGACTTGGAAGAGGTCTTTGTTGAAGGTCGAAACATGGTGTTTTTAGAAACAAAAAATCCAGCCTTTGCATCTAATGTGATAAGTATGCTAAATGGGATTGTATTTATTGATGAAGAAACTGAAGAAGCACTGGACATAAGCATCGAACTCACTACCACCAATCATAACAGAGCATTTGAAACGGAAGATGTGGATAACAATCATTTGTCTAAGCTAAAATTTGTTTACGCCAGCATTAATAAATATTTACCTTCTCAAGAGCCTAATAGTTTTGTAATGGCCTATAAAAAACGCTATGGTGTCAATCCAAGTAAGTATGCCATAAGAGGCTTTGATTTGATGTTGGACGTTCTACTGCGACTTGCAAGTTCAGAGGGTAAGTTGATCAAAAATCTAGATGCTTCAATTGCAACTGAGTATAATGAGAATAAGTTTAGTTATATGCAGGATGCCTTTGGAGGATTTGTAAATCAATCCGGTTACATTATACAATACCAGGACCTTGAAATAATTGAAGTAGGACAATGACATCTAGAGTAACATACTTATCAGATCTAAGAACAGAATGCGAACATCTTAAATCGTCTAATACCTTTATTACAGATGCTCCTACGGATAATAATGGAAAAGGAGAAGCCTTTTCACCAACAGATACTGTGGCCACAGCCCTGGCAAGTTGTATGTTAACAGTTATGGGGATTAAAGCCCGGGATATGGATCTTAAGTTAGATGGTAGTACGGCGGAGGTGACTAAGGTCATGGCAAGTAATCCAAGACGGATTTCGGAAATTAAGGTGGTACTGCATATGAATCTTGCGGTGGATGAAAAGCAACGTACTATTTTGGAACGCACAGGACATACTTGTCCTGTTCATTACAGTTTGCACCCAGACATTAAAAAAGACATTCAGTTCAACTGGAAATGAAAGGCTTTCTTCAAACAAGTTTGATCCTACTGTTGTTGTGGACACCCCTGCCGGCCCAGGAAATGATTGCCTGGAGTGCAACAGATTCACTGGTTTGGGCCAATTTTAAGGCCACTCCCAATGAAAAGATGCAAGCGGTGGCTTTAACTGCCTCTGGATTAACATTTGGCTATTCAGTTAAACAAACCAACAACCTTATTGTTAGTTTTAGTGCGGAGGTCTATGCCCATTTCTATCCAGATAAGTCCTGGGTAAAACAAGATCGTGAGACCAATTATATTTTAGGGCACGAACAGCTGCATTTTGATATCACCGAGTTGTTTGCGCGGATGCTCAGAAAAGAGCTCAGTGAGTTGCGCATCACCAATAACCTGAAACGCCGGGTGCAACAAATTCACAATCGCATCAATATGGATATGGATAAAATGCAAAATCTATATGATCGTGAAACCAACCATTCCATTAATGTAGAGGCACAACGCCGCTGGGAAAAGGATGTAACAGAAGCACTCAAAGCTCTGGAAGCCTATACCAGCCCTTATATATCCGTGGGTACTTCCTAATTGCAATTAATCCTTTATTTTTCGTGGGTAACTAAGCTTGAAAAAAGCGCTATTACTCGTTTAATTTTGTAAATTTGCCTGCGTTTAATAACGCATCATGTCAGCATCTACAAAGTACATTTTTGTTACCGGCGGAGTGTCATCATCACTAGGAAAAGGCATTATTGCCGCCTCTCTTGCCAAATTATTACAATCACAAGGATATAAAACTACCATTCAAAAACTGGACCCGTACATCAATGTGGACCCCGGTACTTTAAATCCTTATGAGCATGGTGAGTGTTACGTTACAGATGATGGTGCTGAAACTGATTTGGATTTAGGGCATTACGAGCGATTTTTAAATGTACCTACGTCACAAGCTAACAATGTCACCACAGGAAGAATTTATCAAAGTGTTATTGAAAAAGAACGCAAAGGAGAGTTCTTGGGAAAAACAGTTCAGGTAATTCCTCATATTACCGATGAGATCAAGAATCGCATCCAAATATTGGGGAATTCTGGCGACTATGATATCGTTATTACCGAAATCGGTGGCACAGTTGGGGATATTGAGTCGTTACCTTATATAGAATCTGTGAGACAGTTGCAGTGGGATTTGGGTGAGCAAAATACCTTGGTGATTCACTTAACTCTGGTGCCTTATTTGTCTGCAGCAGGTGAGTTAAAGACCAAGCCAACACAACACAGTGTCAAAACCTTAATGGAGAGTGGGGTGCAGGCTGATATTTTGGTTTGTAGAACCGAACATGAATTGAGCGATGGTATTAAAACCAAGCTAGCACGTTTCTGTAATGTCGAAAAGGAATCCGTGATACAATCTATTGATGCTTCCACCATTTACGATGTGCCTAATTTAATGCTGGATGAAGGACTTGATAAGGTGGTTCTTAAAAAACTTGGACTACAATCTCATGAGTGTAATTTAGAAGGTTGGAATGCCTTTTTAACCAAGCACAAGAACCCGACTGCTGAGGTAACCATTGGTTTAATAGGTAAGTATGTGGAACTTCAGGATTCCTATAAGTCCATCTTAGAAGCGTTTATTCATGCAGGAGCTTCTAACGAGGTGAAGGTTAAGGTAGAACCTATTCACTCAGAGTATTTAACAGCTTCCAATGTGGTTGATAAGCTAAAAGGGTTGGATGGAGTATTGGTAGCTCCTGGATTTGGTGAACGTGGTATTGAAGGAAAGATTAAGGCCGTACAGTATGTGAGAGAGAACAACATTCCGTTTTTAGGCATCTGTCTGGGCATGCAAATGGCCGTTATAGAATACGCTAGAAATGTCTTAAACCTGGAAGGAGCCAATTCTACAGAAATGGAGGAAGGCACACCGCACCCAGTGATTGATTTGATGGAATCTCAAAAGACGATTGTTGATAAAGGTGGCACCATGCGTTTAGGAGCCTGGGCTTGTAATCTTTTGCCAGATAGTATTGTGTCTGAGGTTTACGGTGAAGCTGTCATCATGGAACGTCACAGACACCGTTACGAGTTTAACAATAGTTATATAGAGGCGATTGAAGCTGCTGGAATGGTTGCTACAGGTGTCAATCCGGAAACCAATCTTGTTGAAATTATTGAACTTCCTAATCATGACTGGTTTGTAGGAGTGCAGTACCACCCCGAATATAAAAGTACAGTAGCCAACCCACACCCGTTATTTGTAGCTTTTGTCGGCGCCGTTAAAAAACACCATCAACAGAAGAAAAGTGCCAGTATGGCATAATTTATATCTTGGTAGGCTTCTTGAGTACAGAAGACCAAAGCGAGATAGCTTGGCTGTAAGTTATTGCAGCGTTAATTTTTGAACATGGAAGAAAAGAAACTAGACTTAAATTCAGTAATAGGATTCATATTGATTTTTGGAATCCTTATCTGGATTATGTACCAACAGGCACCAAGTCCTGAAGAGATAGAAGCCCAAAAGCAAGCCGAACAAGAGCAACTGGCTGTTGAGCAAAAAGCTAAAGAGGCATCACAGGAGGTCAAGCAGACAACAGCCGCCGATTTCTCAAATAACGGTGCCATGGACTCGGTTCAGCGAGCAGCCATACAAAATAAATTGGGGGCCTTTGGATATTCATCTACGCTATCAAGCGCCAAAGATGTGCAAACCACAGTGGAGACCGATGTTTTTGAATTAAAATTTAATAATAAGGGAGGTCATTTAGCTGAAGTGCGCCTCAAGGAATTTGTAGATTATGATGCGGCGCCTATTTATTTGGTAAAGGATGGAAATTCCAATTTCAATATCAATTTTGGGACTTCCGATAACCGTACACTCAACACACAGGACCTTTTCTTTCAGCCAACTGTAACCGAGCAATCAGGTAGTACGGTGGTTTCTATGAAACTTAAGGTGTCCGAATCTGCCTATTTAGAATACCGATACGAGTTAAAGCCAGGGGATTACATGATCGATTTCTCTATCAGATCTCAAGGGCTTGATGGAGTGTTTAATACCTCTCAAGCAATTAATCTGGAATGGGCGCAAAAGGGCTTTCGCAATGATAAAAGTATCACCTATGAAAACCGCTATACCCGTTTAACCTATTTGCACGATAGCGATAAGGTGGATAAGTTGGGGCAGATGGGGGATGACGATGAGATTGAAACAGATGTGTCCTGGTTCTCTTTTAGACAGCACTTTTTTAGTTCCATTCTAGTCGCTGAAAATACCTTTAAGGAGGTGGCCATGACCTCTCAGGATTTGGTTGAGGATGAGGAAGTGGACACGGTTTACACAAAAATGTACACTGCCAAATTACCATTAGAGTTTAGAAATGGTGGTTTGGATACCAAGTTAGGGCTGTACTACGGGCCAACGGACGCTAAGGTTTTAAAGCAATACGACCGTGGTTTGGAGAAAAGTATACCATTTGGTTGGGGCATTTTTGGGTGGATTAATAAAGCCGTCTTCATCCCATTATTCTCATGGTTAAGTGGCTTCCTGCCTTATGGTATTGCCATTATTGTTATGACCATTCTGGTGAAGCTCTTACTGTCTTTTGTGCAGTACAAACAATTCTTGTCTCAGGCCAAGATGCGTATTTTAAAGCCAGAGCTGGATGCTATTAGAGAAAAGTACAAAGACAACAAGCTAAAGGCACAGCAGGAAACTATGGCTTTGCAAAGTAAGGCGGGTGCTAGCCCCTTGAGTGGTTGTTTACCAGGCTTAATGCAGATCCCAGTGTTCTATGCCTTGTTTATGTTCTTCCCATCGGCTTTTGATTTACGACAAAAGAGTTTCTTATGGGCGGACGATTTAAGTTCCTACGATACCGTATTGGAGCTGCCCTTCCATATCCCATTCTATGGGGACCACGTAAGTTTGTTCCCAATATTAGCAGCCGTTGCTATTTTCTTCTATATGAAAATGACCACTGGACAGCAGGTACAGGCACAACCAACTCAGGAAGGGATGCCAGACATGACCAAGATGATGAAATACATGATTTATTTCTCACCTTTATTAATGTTGGTTTTCTTTAATAACTATGCCTCTGGATTGAGTTTGTACTACTTTATTTCCAACTTGATTTCCATTGGTATCATGCTAGTCATCAAAAACTACATTATCGATGAAGATAAGGTGCTTGCTAAGATTGAGGTGAGTAAGGCCAAGCCTAAGAAAGAAAATCGCTTCCAGCGAAAAATGAAGGAGATGATGGAACAAGCGGAGCAGCAGCAAAAACTGCAACAGAATCAAAAAGGTAAAAAGAAGCGCTAAACGCTATATAGAATTACAAAGCCACTCTTGCGGTGGCTTTTTCGTTTTTAATATGTTATAATTTGATGCTATTTAATTTCAACAATCGCATCAATACTGGCCTTAAAGTATAGTACCTGCCGATTCTTAGCCAAACCATGTTCGATACTAAATTCTTTGGTCTGTTCATCTTGATGACCCCAAGCTAGGAATTTAGGATTAAGAAAGGGGCCTACTTCAAATAGGCTTTGCTTGGGCTGTTCGTCAAATTCTGTAATGGCAAATAATAGACTGTGTGATACCTCAGAACTTGCAAATCCAGCACTAGCTGTGCCATTATCGATGGCATAAATTCTAACACCTAAATAGAAATCCCGGTTTTCATCTAGTAACTCTGAACTGTTTAAAACATGGATAAGGCGTTTATCATTTAGGCTGTTTATTTCAATGTCATTTTGCCCTTGAACTAAAAGGGTACTAATGCTGGCCAACCCCCAGAAGACTAAATACTTCATTTATATGAATTCAGAATTTTGTTGATTTCACTAGGGTTCATGCATTTATTGGCACTAAAAACAAAATCAACCTCGCCTTTAAATGCCTGACCTGATGAATAGTCTTGAATTGTCAAGTTTTTAGCAGATCGCCATTCTCTTGGAAAGTAAAAATCACTAGGTATATCAATAATAGTTGGTTCTTCATCATTAACCGCAATTGATACCTTATGATTAGGAATATCCCATGAAAGATATAGTAGATTGAACGAGTCTGGTTTGATAGTAAGATTATTGATCTCAAGCCCTTTATTTGGGATAGAAAAACGTACATTACCATTGAAGGAGAGCTGGATTTTGTTCGATTTATTCAAATTTATACGAAGCCATCTGTAAGATCGACCGCCAACAAGTATTGGTTGGGATCGAGGTGAATTGGCATGCCAGTCAAAATTTGGTTTGAATTTGATTGCTAAACTATGTGTTTCAAAAGATAAACCTTGAGTTCTAACAATGGCCCTTTCTGCTTCAAAATCTCCTGAGTTTTCGTAAATCCCGTCAGATATTAAAGTCGAATCACTAAACTCTATTCGAGAAGTATTCCAGTCATTGTGATAAGAATTTTCATTAAAACCATTTCCCTCAAACAACCACAGGTCATAATCCATATTATCTTTAGGGGTAACTTGAATTAATTTTGATGAAGTAACGGCATTGTGAAAATCTTTAAAATTAATTTCTCCGTCTTCATTTAAATCCCTGAATTCCTCTTTTTGCACTGAAAGTGTTACACTATGGATTTTAGCCTCCCTGAATCTATGAGACGGATGTTGTTCAAATGAGTAATTACCATCGTCAAAATCCCAATAGAAAAAGTAGGATTCTTTTGAGCAATTATTGAATTTAATGGTTTGACCTGACCTAATGGAATCTTGGCCTTTAATTGTAAAACAAGACAGTTCGGTTTCGTCGTGATTTTGAGCTCTACATATTGAGGCTGTAAGTAATACTAAAAGCAAGGTAAGATTTTTCATCATAAGTAAATGTAGGAAAAATTTTCAAATGAAATAGACAAGTATCAACCCACCTTACCTAGCCAAGGGGAGAAGGCTGCTTTATAAGTTTTGTTGTGTTTTTCTAATTTTTTTCATTAGAGCATCAAAAAACCACCTCTCAGAGGTGGCTTGTTTGGATTTGATTGTGCATCAGTGACTAACCTAATGACTGTTTTTTGATTGACAAGTCAAACTTAAGGCATCGTGTCCATAGTAGCAGCATGCCTTAACACTAGATAACAGAGTTTAACGTCTTGTTAAAAGGTCTTTAAGGGTTACTTGGGTAGCCAAATACATAGTAGCCTGCCTTTTTACCGTTGGCTTTTTTGGCTTGTTGTATGTCCCAGATATAATCTGAAGGTCTTTGGTTACCAAGTAGCTCTTCTATGTCCTTAAGTGTATAGGTGCGCATTAAAGAGGCCTGACCATCCCAGGCGTATATGATAGGGATGACAGGTATGAGGTAGGTGAATATTACCTGCTTAAGACTAAGAGGTCTTACCTTAAGTGTCATCACCAATGCCATGATGATGAGTATGACCAAGGATAAGGGTAGGAGCAAACACCAAAGTAGAAAAGGTACATTGTTTTCAGCAATCTCATAGATAAGGAGAGGCTCCTTGCTGGTTTCGGCCGATTTTAAAATATTCCGGGCCGTATCAGGATCCATATGATGAAAACTGGCAATCATGGTTTTTAAGCCTTTTGGAGTATGGTCAATTTCTTTAGCGTCTATGGATTGGTTGAAATAGGAGAGCTGTGGATCATTTAAGGAGTTAATGTCATCCACCACCGTCTGGTTGGGGAATTTATCTGTTAGGACTAAAGTGAGCTGGTTGTTTTCAGATAATTGACCGTTGAGTTGCTTCAATACTTGGGGCATGGCCCCACCAGACCCAGAACCCAGATCCACAATTTGATTGAAAGGCACCTTAACTCTGCACGCTTCAATTAGGTTAGCTAGCACCTCATTGGTTCCCAGCATGCCGTGCAATACTTGTAAGAGTTTGGTAATGCCATTACGGACGGTTTGAGGTAACCATGAAAAGTCTTCAAATTCAAAAAGTGCTTTACGTGTCATAAGTCAATACCGTGATTAATTTGGTACACTATACAAAGCTACTCAGAAATACAGGTAATAAAAAAACCCCTCATTCGAGGGGTTTCTTACTAACTAAATCAATCAATATAAAAATGAGGTAATCAGCCTCGATTTTCAAACTTTAATTATTCTACAGCTGCTCTAATAACATAGTCAACCGCATGAACAACACCATTAACTGCCTGTATGTCTACTAACTCAGCTATGATATTAATATCATTGCCATCTCCATCAGTTAGTACAAGTCCGTTAATAGTAATATCTCCTCCTAGTGTTGGTATGGTACCACTACTTGGTAAATCTGTAGATCTTACGTTTCCACCAGTAATGTGTAATAAAATTAGATCGTAAACAGCGGCAGGGTCAACCTCATCTAAACCGCTTACACCAAGATCACTCAACAATACATCAAAAGCTGGATCCGCTGGTGCGAATACCGTAAGAGGATCGATGGTTGGGTCCGAAATAACATTCCCTAGATTAATATTATTTGTTCCTTCGTCTGCTCTTGTAATAGCAGCAACTAAACCACTTAATGCTGGATTAGAAGTTGCAAAAGTTGCAATAGTTGGTAACCCAATTACTGCGTTAACACCATGAATTACTCCATTAGTTGCAACGATATCAGCAGCCTCAACAGTTGATACTCCATTGAAGCTTACCCCCTCAGAAGTATTAAAATATAAACTTAGCACGTCTTCGTCTGCATTTTGCGCAAGGGTAGTGGCATAGCCAGCCCCTAAGTCAACTAAGTCTGTAGAAGTAATTGACGCACCTAATACGTGATTCAATAATATATTTTCTAATGTTGCATCGTCAACATCTTCAGGATCTACACCGTCACCTAAGAATGCTGTAAAGGCATCGTTATCAGGAGCCAAAACCGTTAATGGTCCTTCACCCTGGACAGCTCCTACCAAACCTGCCTCTCCAAGAGCTGCAAGTAAGGTTGTATAATTTCTATTGGCAATGACATGATCTGCAATATCTGGAAGATCTAAAACCGCGTCAATTTTGTGAATAGTTCCATTAGATGCAGTAATATCGGCTCCGTCTGAAGTAACGTTTCCTGCATCGTTAAACCGTACCCCACTTGAGGTATTAAAATAAATAGAAACAAATAGGCCTTGCGCGTTAGGTGAGGATCCAGGTACATAACCTTCTCCTAAACCAACTAAATCAGAGGCTCTAAAATTTCCTGAAATAACATGGTTTAATAAAATTGCTGCTAGATCGTCAGGATCCACATCTTCAATTGGAGTACCGCCTAAAAAGCCTGCGAATGCAGCGTTGGTCGGTGCCAATACCGTAAATGGTCCAGGTCCTTCCAGCACACTGGTTAATCCAGTAATTTGAAGAGCTTGAACTAAAGATGTTAATTGTGGATCGTCTAAGGCAATCTCCACGATATTTTGTGGATCAGCTGGTGTCTCACCACCATCGTCGTCATTACTACAGCTATTTAAGCCTAAAACCAAAACAAAAATAGATAGTAATGTTAGTGTTTTTGAAATAAGTTTCATCATTCTTTGAGTTTAAATTGTTTTACAAAAGATTCGTTTTGTTTAACAAATCTAACTAAAACATTAAACAAAAATTATTCATTGCTTTTATTTTAAAACAACTTTAACAGTTCCTCTTTGATTTGGCTAGGTTTAAAAAAACCCCTCATCCGAGGGGTTTCTTACTAACTAAATCAATCAATATAAAAATGAGGTAATCAGCCTCGATTTTCCAATTATAGTTCCGGTAGAATCACTCTGTCGATAACATGAACAACACCGTTAGCTCCTTGAATATCAACAAGCTCAATAACAATATTACTCTCTCTACCATTAGGGTCTTCAATGGTTAGTGCATTAGCATCTAACTGTACGGATCCCCCTAGTACAGGCACTGCGCCGGTACTTAATTCTGATGAACGTACGTTATCAGCAACCACATGCATTAATAATACATCTTCCACTAAGGCGGCATCTAAGTCTCCTAAACCATCAACTTCCAATTCCTGCAAAAGATCTGCAAAAGCCCCATCGGTTGGTGCAAATACTGTAAATGGCCCTGTGCCAGAAAGCGTCGGTGTTAATTCTGGTGATGGGTCTTGTCCATCGGCTGCACCTAAAGCCGCAACTAAGTTTGTTAATGCAGGATTTGCTAGAGCAAAATCGACAACTGTAGGTGGTAATAAAATTTTATCAATTACATGAATAACACCATTGTCAGCCCCAACATTAGGGGTGGTAACGTTGGCTCCTACGGCAGATGAAGAACCGCCATTAAGTTGTACCACATCATTAACAACATTGTAATACAAACTCAAATTGGCTTCATCTGGGCCTATAGCGGTTGTATTGGTGTATCCAGATCCGGCTTGGATTAGGTCCTCAGCCATAACCTCAGCTCCAACAATCACATGGTTCAGTAACACATTAGTCAGAACATCGATTGGGATATCAGTCAAAGCACTCCACTCATCATTACTATCTAATAAGTCCTGGAAGGCTTGGTCGCTTGGTGCGAATACAGTGAAAGGACCATCGCTTTGTAATAAGGACACTAAGTCGTTTTCTGTCTGATCTTCTACCAAGGTTAATGCTTGTGCAAGAATAATGAAGTCATTGGCAATAGCGACGTCGATAATATTGTTACTCATTTCCAATTCTGGAAGCACTACTTTGTCAATAACGTGCACAACACCATTGGCGCCTTGAATGTCCACTAGAGATACAATAATATTGCTCACGCGACCATTAGCATCGGTAATCGTTAAATTGTTGGCATCAAGAGTTACGTTGCCCCCGAGAGTGGTTAAAGTGCCACTTGATAGGCCTGTAGAGCGCGTATTTGATGTTAGTACATGTAATGTTAGTACGGTGTCAACTAATCCTGGATCTAAATCACCAAGTCCTGTCATCCCACTAGGGTCAAGTTCCATCAATAAATCGGCAAAGGCATCATTGGTTGGAGCAAATACCGTTAGAGGACCAGCTTCTGAACTGGAAACTGTACTTATCCATGGTACCGTTGGGCTGTCACCAGTATCAGCCAATGCTAAGGCACTAACTAGATTCTCAAGCGCTGGATTGGCTGTGGCAAAGGTGGCAATGGTAGGCGGTAAAATAACTTCATTGACAATATGAACGACACCATTGGTAGCTTCGTTGTCAGCATTAGTTACTTCAGTCGATCCATTAATAATAACACCATTTGAAGTATTGTAATACAAACTTAAATTAGACTCGTTGGGTCCAACACCTGCTGTGATCGCATAGCCTTCTCCCGCAGTTACTAGGTCTGATGAGCTAATATTAGATCCTATAATCACATGATTTAATAACACATTGCGTAATAAGCTGGGATCGATATCTTCTAATCCATTCCATGCAGGATTTGAGTCTAACAAATTCTGAAACGCCGTATCCGTTGGACCAAATACGGTGAAAGGTCCTGTACCCTCAAGGGTGGTTACTAAATCAGCACTTATAAGTGCTGCTGCTAAAATGTTTAGGTCATTGTCAAGAGCCACATCCACAACAGTGGTGGTTTGCACCCCTGGGCCCATGTTAAGTTCATCGTCATCACCACATCCAGTTAGTCCTAAAACCAACAGAAAAACCGGTAGCAGTTTTAACATTTTTGAAATAATTTTCATTCTTTTGAGTTTTAATTGTTCAACATTACAAACGGTTAGTTTGTTTAACAAAAATATTAAATGATTAAACAAAATAGAATTGTCATTTTGTTTTTTACCATATGTTTAACAGTCGGGTTTGCTGAAGGGCAGGTAAATCAATTTGATACTAATGGGAAACGTCACGGTCTATGGACAAAGAACTTTGAAGGGACTGATCAGATAAGATACTCAGGTGAATTTAATCATGGTAAAGAGGTAGATACTTTTAAATTTTATACGCTATCTGAAGGCAAAAGTGTCCTCAGTGCGGTGAGAGTATTCAGTTCAGACAGTCCAATTGCGAAGGTCTCATTTTATACCAGTACTGGTGGTCTTATAAGTGAGGGACGTATGAATGGTAAGATCTACATTGGTGAATGGACTTATTACCATAAAAATTTAGATGTTAAAATGATTACCGAGAATTATAATGATTCTGGTGAACTCGATGGGCCTAAAGTGGTGTATTATAAAAATGGTAAAATTGCGGAGGAAAGTACTTATAAAAATGGAAAGCTTCAGGGTCGGGTGTCATGGTATAGTGAGAGCGGTAATTTATTTAAGTTTTTAACCTATAACCAGGACCTGCTGGAAGGACCTGGTGAGTACTACGATCCCAATGGTAATTTGGGTTCCAAAGGCTCCTATTCTGCAAATAAGAAGATTGGTGAGTGGTTGTATTATAAAGGGGGAAAGCTCTACAAGAAAATTAACCACGATACCAATACAGTTACAAAAATAGACTAGGTACCTGACTACCATTATTTACCTTGATTTTTTGTAATTTTGCCCCACTTTTTCGAACCTAATAGTTCGATTAATTCAGTTAGTTATGAAACGCGTTGTTGTTGGACTTTCAGGAGGGGTAGATTCCAGTGTCACGGCCTATCTATTAAAAGAACAGGGCTATGAGGTCATTGGTCTTTTTATGAAGAACTGGCATGATGATTCAGTCACTATTTCTGATGAATGTCCTTGGTTGGAAGATAGCAACGACGCCATGCTAGTTGCTGATAAATTGGGGATTCCTTTTCAAACGGTAGATCTCTCGGTGCAATATAAAGAGCGTATTGTTGATTATATGTTTAAGGAGTACGAAATGGGTAGAACCCCAAATCCCGATGTGCTATGCAATCGCGAGATCAAGTTTGATATCTTTTTAGATATGGCCTTGCAACTAGGGGCCGATTTTGTGGCTACTGGGCATTATTGTCAAAAGGATAGTTTTGAGGAGGATGGAAAAACCATTTACCAATTAAAAGCTGGGGCTGATAAAAATAAAGATCAATCTTATTTTCTTTGTCAGTTGACGCAGGCACAATTGTCCAAGGCGCTTTTTCCAATTGGTCATTTACAGAAAGCTGAAGTGCGAGCTATCGCTAAGGAGCAGGATCTCATTACTGCTGAGAAAAAGGACTCGCAAGGCTTATGCTTTATCGGGAAAGTGAGATTGCCCGAGTTTTTACAGCAACAGTTAAAGCCAAAAATTGGAGATATTGTTGAGGTGCATGAAAGCCATGAAGTATTCAAGGAGGAACAGCCAGAATTTAAGAGCAAATTGGAAGCGCTCAAATTTTCAGCTCAGAAACCAATTTTAGACCCCACCTTTGGCAAGGTAGTTGGGCAGCATCAGGGAGCTCATTATTTTACAAAAGGCCAGCGCAAAGGACTTGGAGTAGGAGGTACCGTTGAACCCTTATTTGTTATTGATACTGATGTCGATACCAATACCATTTATACAGGTCAGGGTAAAGCGCACCCTGGATTATACCGTTCTGTATTATTTGTAACCGATCAGGAATTGCATTGGGTTCGTGAAGATTTGGCCCTTGAGGTTGATGAGACCATGAATGTCATGGCACGAATTCGTTACAGACAGGCCCTACAAAAAGCAACCTTACACAAAGTGGATGGCGGTTTATACGTGGAATTTGAGGATCCACAATCGGCCATAACTGAAGGGCAATTTGTGGCCTGGTATCAGGAAGATGAACTTCTGGGTTCAGGTGTGATTTCGTAGTTTATTCAAGTTATTTTTTTGGTACATTGCATAGGCTCAAGTAGAGCCTTATAATTCTTAATTAGCCTATATCATGCCAAATAAAATAACAGACCTTTTTCATATTGAATATCCTATAATCCAGGCAGGAATGATCTGGAATAGCGGGTGGCGCCTGGCCTCAGCAGCCAGTAATGCGGGTATTCTGGGTTTGCTTGGTGCAGGATCAATGTATCCGGAAGTGCTACGTGAACATATTAAGAAATGTAAAGCCGCAACCAACAAACCTTTTGGGGTTAATGTGCCCATGCTCTATCCAAACATTGAGGAGATCATGAACATTATCGTAGAGGAGGGTGTGACCATCGTCTTTACATCGGCTGGTAATCCTAAAACATGGACCAGTTGGTTACAAGAACGGGGTATCACCGTGGTACATGTGGTGAGTAGTTTAAAGTTTGCCTTAAAAGCTCAGGAGGCGGGTGTCAATGCTGTGGTTGCCGAAGGTTTTGAAGCAGGTGGGCATAATGGACGCGATGAAACTACCACTTTAACCTTGATTCCAATGGTTAAGGAACAGCTTCATATTCCATTGATAGCTGCTGGTGGTATTGCCACTGGGAGGGCCATGTTGGCCTGTATGATTTTGGGAGCCGATGGAGTTCAAATTGGAAGTCGATTTGCAGCTAGTGAAGAATCCTCTGCTCATCAGACCTTTAAAGAGGCTATTGTGCAAGCTAAGGAAGGTGATACCCAATTAACCCTAAAAGAATTGGCACCGGTAAGACTTATTAAGAACAAATTCTATAATGATGTTCAGGATTTGTATAAAACGGGTCCATCTGTTGAACAACTAAAAGAACTACTTGGACGCGCCCGTGCCAAGCGCGGTATGTTTGAAGGCGATCTTGAAGAAGGAGAACTGGAAATCGGACAGATTTCTGGATTAATTGATGACATTCTTCCTGTGCGCTCAATAGTTGAGGACATACTTTCAGAGTTTAAAGAGGCCCAAGTGGAAATAGCAGATATCGCCTAAGATTCATGGCCCTCTCTGAATATACCAAAGAATTTAAATACAACCTAAAACTGGCATCTCCTGTGATGCTGGGTATGTTAGGGCATACCTTTGTGAGTTTTGTAGACAATATTATGGTTGGCCAATTAGGTGCTGCCGAATTAGCCGCGGTATCTCTTGGTAACAGTTTTATTTTTATTGCCATGTCTTTAGGAATTGGCTTTTCAACGGCCATAACCCCCTTGGTTGCTGAGGCTGATTCTGAGGGCAACTTCTCTAAGGGCAAATCGGTATTTAAACATGGAGTGTTTTTATGCACCGTGGTAGGGCTCTTGTTATTTGGTTCCCTGCTTTTAGCAAAACCTTTAATGGAAGTCATGGATCAGCCTGAAGAGGTCGTGGTATTGGCCAAACCCTACTTGGATCTCGTGGCATTTTCACTGGTGCCCTTGATCATTTTTCAAGGCTTTAAGCAGTTTAGTGACGGCTTGTCAATTACCAAATATCCCATGTATGCCACCTTGTTGGCTAACATAGTCAATGTAGCTGTCAACTATGTCCTCATTTTTGGTAAATGGGGATTCCCCGAATTAGGCATCGTAGGAGCAGCCATTGGTACCTTGGTAAGCAGATTTATTATGCTTGGCTTTCTATGGTGGTTGCTTGCCAAAAAGAAAAAAAGTAAAGCCTACGTCACCAATATTAAGTTTCTGGACTTATACCGGCAGCCACTTAGAAAACTCACCAATTTAGGATTTCCAAGTGCCATGCAAATGTTCTTTGAGGTAGCGATCTTTACCGCTGCCATTTGGTTGAGTGGACTTCTTGGAAAAAATGCTCAGGCTGCCAATCAAATTGCTCTAAACTTATCGAGTATGACCTTTATGGTAGCTACAGGGCTAAGTGTAGCGGCCATGATCCGGGTGGGAAATCAAAAAGGCTTGAAAGACTATAAAGCACTAAAACGAATAGCGGAGTCAATATTTTTCTTAGGTACCATTTTGGCCGTTGTTTTTGCCTTATTATTTGTGCTTGGCCATCAGTGGTTACCTAAGTTATATGTTAACTCTGAAGATCTTTTAGTATCTGCGGATTTACAGGAGGTCGTTGAAGTTGCTTCTATTTTACTTTTAACCGCCGCAGTTTTTCAGATTAGTGATAGTCTACAGGTAATTGCTTTAGGTGCCTTAAGAGGACTTCAGGATGTTAAGATACCAACGCTTATGACCTTCATAGCTTATTGGGTTATTGGATTTCCCATAAGCTACTTTTTAGGTACGGAAGACCAGTTAGGAAGTATGGGAATTTGGATAGGTCTTATTGCTGGGCTAACATCAGCCGGAATCATGCTCTTTTTTAGGTTCCGATACCTGACACGTCGTTTAATTAGCAACACTTAGGTTAAGGATGTTTTTAGTAATTTGCGCCGAGTAATTAGTTAAGACCATGGCCTTACCAAAGTTTATTTTAGGGGACAATACTGATTTTCCAAATGCTACATTTATTGTCCATACAGAATTTCCACGTTTTATCATCAACCTTGAAAATGATGAAGTTGAATGGTTGGAGGAGTTTGATAAGGAAGATCAAAAAGAGTTAGAGGCAGAAGCTGAAAACTACATTAAAGCTGCTAACGATTTTTATGATAGGGAAGTAGCACGTTACGAAGACGAATAAATGCAGGAACTCTTAAATCTGGATACAGAATTATTTCTGTTTTTAAATGGTCTGGGAACTGAAACCTGGGATGGTTTGTGGTTGGTAATTACCAATAAGCTAACCTTTATTCCGTTATATGCCCTACTATTGTTTTTTATTTATAAGCATCTGGGATTAAAACCCATGCTCTATCTTATTTTTTTAATTGCTTTAATGATCACCTTTACAGACCAGATTACTAATGTCTTCAAGCGGGGCTTTATGCGTCCAAGGCCCTGTGGAGCAGAGGACATTATGGATCAGGTACGGTTTATAGCTCCACGCTGTGGATTGTATGGGTTTTTCTCAGGACACGCGTCAAATTCTATGGCTGCAGCAGTTTTAGGAGGTTTACTTTTAAGACCGTATTATAAAAATCTGATTTTCATTCTTATTTTCTGGTCCTTTATTGTGGCCTACAGTCGCATTTATGTTGGTGTACACTATCCACTTGACATCATTTGTGGGATGGCATTTGGAGGGATATCAGGTTTTGGATTTTACAAGCTCTGGCAGTTTCTATCAGTTAAATACCAATGGTATTCCTAAAGTTATCGTAGCTGATACTTGATATAACGGCGTCGCATCCATATAAATACTAAGCAATCCACTAAGGGTCCTACACTTCTATTCAGGAGATTAAATTTTGATTTACCAGCAGTACGGGGAAAATGTTGCACCTCTATTTGTTTTACAGACCCTCCATGCAATTGAATGAGAGCCGGGATAAATCGGTGCATACCCTTAAAGAGCATGAGATTTTCGGCGTAAGATCGCCTCATAAGTTTTAAAGGACAGCCAGTATCCTTAACACCATCTTTAGTAAATAACTGTCTGAACCAATTGGCAAATCTGGAGGATAGACGTTTTATGAAACCATCATTCCTACTAGTCCGTATTCCTAAAACCAAATCAAAGTCCTCCATGAATGGAAAAAACAAGTCGAAATCTTCAGGAACGGTTTGAAGATCGGCATCTATATAGCCAATCCAATCAGAGGTTGCATGGTCTATTCCAGCTTTTAAGGCAGTGCTCAGACCATAGTTGTTGTCCAAAGATACCAGAGTCGAATTAGGATATTCTTTGATTGAGGCTAAGAGATTTGCCTCACTGGAATCTAATGAACCATCATTCACAAAAATTAAATGAATGTCATGCTCACATGTTAAACTGTAGTCCTTTAACCGTTGAAAACAATTGGCTATAACCGCTTCTTCATTAAAGAAAGGCACAATTATGGATATGCTATATGGATGTTGATTTGTTGCCACCTATTCAAGAGAAAGGAGGTGTTCTGCCGCTGCAAAGGGTGTCGTCTTTCCAGTCTCGATCAGAGCTATTTGCTCCTGAAGGGCTGCTTTCATAGTAGGTTTATTAAAAAAGTCTGATTTCAGGCGTTCTTCTATGGTTTGCATGAGCCAATAGGCATTCTGGTCACGACGATTGGATTCAAAATAACCACTTTCAACTACCGTGGATTTATAGGTTTCAATCATTTCCCAAATCTCAATGATGCCCACTGCATGCAAAGCACTGCTCAACAAAACCTTTGGGGTCCATCCAGAAGACTTTTGCGGATATAAATGTAAAGCACGATTAAACTCCACTTTAGCCAGTTTCGCTGCTTTTAAGTTGTCCTTATCGGCTTTGTTAATCACAATCGCATCGGCCATTTCAATAATACCACGTTTAATGCCTTGAAGTTCGTCGCCAGCACCAGCGAGTTTCAGTAGTAAAAAGAAATCAACCATGCTATGTACTGCCGTTTCCGATTGGCCTACACCAACCGTTTCAATTAAGATGACATCAAACCCAGCGGCCTCGCATAGTATTATGGCTTCACGTGTTTTTCTGGCAACCCCACCAAGGGAATTGCCCGATGCGGATGGTCTGATAAACGCATTATTGGTTTTTACCAAATCTTCCATTCGGGTTTTATCACCAAGAATACTCCCTTTACTTAACGTACTACTTGGGTCTACGGCCAATACGGCCACCTTCTTACCTCTTGCTACTAGTTCTAAACCCAGGGCTTCAATAAATGTACTTTTTCCAACTCCGGGGACACCAGTTATTCCAATTCTTATGGATTTGTTGGCAAAAGGAAGCGCTGATTTTACCAAAGCATTTGCCTTTTCAGAATCGCTAGGATTGGTACTTTCAATAAGGGTAATGGCTCGACTTAAACTACTGCGGTCCTGTTGTTTTAAACCATGAAGTAACTCGTTGATTTCAATCTTCTTCTGACGTCTGGCCTTTATCGCGGCAGCAGATTTAGAACTAATCATAGCAGGTTCTTCAACCCCAGGCTGTTCGTTTAAAGCAGATTTTTTATTGGATTTGGACACGTTATTCTAATAAGACGTAATAGGAATGGCAATTTTAGTTTGATCCCAAGCCATTGTTAATTCTAATTCCCCGGTAGTATTATCAAAGGCAATGGTAAATTTTTCTACAGTCTTGTCAAGGTCCTGAACAGGTACTTCTAGATTAATGTAGTCATAATTGGGGTCCCACATGGGTTCCATCTTTTCATTAACTCCCCAATCGTACTGCTGGGTATTAAACATCACAGTCCAGCTGGAATCTCTGGGTACCGTCCATAAGGTATATTTGCCTTTTGGTAAAAACAGACCTTCTATTTTTAAATCTTGATTACACTCAAATGTAGTGGCTTCATTGGCACCCGTTCTCCAAACCTTGTTGAAAGGTACCAGGGCTCCAAAAATTTCCCGATCGCGTTTGGAAGGTCTGTTGTATTTGACTTCCAACTTTAAATCGTTCAATTCAATTTTGGCAGTATCTTTAGGACTCAGGCGTGGAGCAAATATATTTTCAACAAAAACCGAATAACACAATAAGGCCAGAGCTACCAGGCTTAGAATAATTAAAATACGCTTGAGGAATAAATTCATAGTTAAATTCACATGTTGAAAAAAACAAACTAAAGATAATTCAATTCCCTAAATCAACGGAGATCAAAGCTGTAAATTATATTAAGGTTCCATTTCAAAAAAAAATTAAATTTTTTGTCACACAGGAAAAAAGGTCTCGTCTTTAGAGTAACTAATCAAAAAAACCAAACACTGCATGTTTCAAATAGAGCTAATTGAAAAGTGCAAACAAAATCACCGACCGTCGCAACTCAAACTTTACGAGCAGTATTGTGATGCTATGTTAATAGTGGCCAAGCGATTTGTAAAGGATGTGATGGAAGCTGAGGATATTGTTCAGGAAGCGTTCATAAAAGCGTTTATGAAACTCGACCAGTATAAGGCAGAGGTGACGTTTGGGGCTTGGTTAAAACGAATTGTCATCAATAAAAGTATTGATGTTCTCAAATCTAAAAAGCAACGCTTGATAGATTTGGAAGATGTTCATATGAGTGTTGTCGATGAGCCTATGGAATCTGCATGGATGGTGGAAGACCACGTCACTGTAGTAACAGTAAAAGAGGCCATAGCCAGTTTACCTGATAAATACCGCTACGTGGTCATGTTGTACCTCATTGAAGGGTATGATCATCAGGAAATATCAGAAATACTAAATATTTCTGAGGTGGCGTCAAGAACACAACTCTCAAGAGGAAAAGCAAAATTAAAGGACCAGTTAAAAGAACAACGTTATGGCACAAGATCTTAGAGAATTATTCAAGAACGAAACCCTTGCTAGTAATGTAAAAATGTCTGAAGGACACAAGGATCGATTTTTAGAAAAACTGGATAAAGAACTTCCGGTTGCCAAAAGATCCAATTCCTTTAAGATGTGGCGAGTGGCTGCTAGTGTGGTAATATTATTAGGGCTGTCCTATGGAGCGCTGCAATTTGGTAGTACGGAACAACCTGTAGTACCTAAAGAACAGGAAACAGCTAGCCTTACCACCTTAGGTGATGTGTCCCCAGAGTTGAAGAAGGTTGAAGATTTTTATTTAGCCAGCATCAACCTTGAATTATCAAAAATCAAATTGACTCCTGAAAACAAAGAGTTATTTGATGGCTATCTAAATAAACTGGAAGAGTTAAATAAAGAATATCAGAAACTCACTGAAGAGTTGACTGAGAATGGCCCTAATGCCTTAACGGTAGATGCATTAATCAACAATCTAAAATTGAGACTCAATTTGTTAGAGCGCTTACAAGACCAAATAAGAGCACTTGAAACAGAGTCCGATAACAATGCAACTTTATAAATAAATCAACCATATTATAAATTAAAATCAAAAAACGAACATGAGAACGCTAAATTTAAAAATGATCCTTTTGTGCCTTTTTGCCATGAGCCTCAATGCCCAGCAGAAAGTGAACAAAACAAAACAAACATTGGAGGTTAATAAAGATGTGACCATCGATCTTAACACCAATTATGTAGAAATTGAAGTGGATACCTGGAATAAGAATACAGTTCAGGTAGAAGCCTATCTGGAAAGCTCGGAATTGAGCCAGGAAGAACTTGAAAAGGTTGCTAAGAACTGGGACCTTGATGTCAACGGCTCAATGGATAAGGTAACAATTAGATCCAACCGAGTTGTCACTGGATATGTACATAGAGACGCTGATTATGCAGTGTATTTACAAGATCTTGAAATGGAATTGGCCAAAATGCCAAAGATGCCAAAGATGGCCAAAATGCCAAAGATGCCAGAAATGCCCGAAATGCCAGAATTACCTGAGCTACCTGAATTCCCAGAAGGTGTTCATAGTATTGAATTTGACGTGGATGCCTATAAGAGAGACGGCGAAGCTTATATGGAGAAGTGGAGTAAAGAGTATGAAGAGAAGTATGGTAAGGACTTTAGACGCGAGATGGAAATCTGGGCAAAGAAGTTTGCCGATTCTGAATATCAAGAGAAGATGGAAGCCTGGGGAAAAGAGTATGCCAAGCGATTTGAAGGCGAATGGGCTAAGGATATGGAAAAATGGGGAGAAGAATTTGGTGAGCAATTTGGCGAAGAATGGGCTGAAAAAATGGAAGCCTGGGGAGAACGATTTGGTGAGCAGTTTGAACGTGAAATGGAAGGCTGGGCAAGACGCTACGAGCGCGAAATGGAGCGTACCGCAAGAGATATTGAGCGTCAGGCCAGAGAAATAGAGCGTGAAGCACAAAGAGCCGAAGGTTATCAAAGAAGAGAAGAAGTTCGTGCTCAAGCCATGGAAGCTAGAGAAGCGGCAAGAGCGGCTCAAAGAGAAGCGAGGACTGTTAGAGGGTATTATGCCCCAAAATCTGATAAGGTGAAGAAGGTGATTAAAATAAAGATCCCTAAAAAGGCCAAGCTAAAAGTGAATGTAAGACATGGTGAATTAACGTTTGCCTCCGTCATTCACGATTTAAAAGCTGATGTCGCCTACGCACCT
This sequence comes from Winogradskyella aurantiaca, assembly GCF_003362725.1. Taxonomy (GTDB): domain Bacteria; phylum Bacteroidota; class Bacteroidia; order Flavobacteriales; family Flavobacteriaceae; genus Winogradskyella_A; species Winogradskyella_A aurantiaca. The sequence continues at coordinate 199,844 of NZ_QKTV01000002.1, read as the reverse complement.
TTTACAGCAACAGAAATTGATGGAGGATCTACCTCCATCAATATCTCTTACGCGCCAGTCTTAGTTGAAAACTGGAAGCAAGGAGAGTTGATTTTAAAGTATGTTGATGAGGCAATCCTGGATTCAGCAGAGCGATTAATATTGACATCTAATTCATCCAATGTAGAATTGGCAAATCTCTTGGGTAGTGCCATGATCGATGGTAGCTTTGGCGATTTGGATATTTTAAATATTGCCGATTCGTTTAGTAATCTGACACTTATTGTTGAGAACTCACAAGCGCGTATCGCATTGCCAAAAGCAGCATACAGTCTTCAGTATAAAGGAAACAGATCTAAATTCTCACATCCAGATCAGCAGGGTGGAAGCGGGTCTTCCTATAATCTTGGCGATTTAAGTAGCGGTAAATCCATCGTCTTAAATGCAAAATTCAGCCAGGTGTTTATGCAATAAAACTAAGTTTTCCCCAACACACCTGGCTTAATTTCTTCCTCTAAGATTTGTATTTTTGATTCAAATCTTTTGTTATGGATACAGCTCAATTCCGAGCCTTTTTACAATTACTTTCTAAGAATGTTTTCCCTGTCCTGGGAGCCAGTTTTCAAAAACAAGATTATTGCCCTTTAAATCTTTCTGTTTCCAATCCAGAATTAGATGGAGTGGATGTTTCCAATACCTCTAAGTTAGAATCCTTCGTAAATAGTGAAATAAAACGACAAGGTGCTAAGATTGCTTTTGGCGGATACCTGGAGCAACGTGGTATTTACCAACGCAGCACCTATTTTAACCAATCCAACCCTGAGACCGAACGGAATATCCATTTGGGACTGGACCTTTGGATTGAGGCAGGTACACTAGTGTATGCACCCTTGGATGGAATACTTCACAGTTTTAAAAACAATACCAATTTTGGCGATTATGGACCTACCTTAATTATTGAGCATAGGATAGACGATATGAGTTTCTACACCTTGTATGGGCATTTGAGCTTAGAATCCTTAGAAGGTAAAAAGGAAGGGCAATCGATTAAAAAAGGAGAGGTCATTGCTACTTTGGGGGAAGCGGCGGTTAATGGTAGTTACCCACCACATTTGCATTTTCAGATCATGCGAAACTTACAGGGAAATAGCGGGGACTACCCGGGTGTGACCAATTTACGCGATCTTGAGTTTTATAAGCAAAATTGTCCAGATCCTAATTTACTTTTGGGTATAGCATAAAAAAAGACCTAACAGTAAGTTAGGCCTTTTAGCTTAATCTATCTAGATTTTATTCGTCAATCAGAACCCAATCCCCCTTATCAAGAAGTGGGATGGCTTGCTTGTACTTTACGGTTTTGTTTTCACCACTCATCACATGCTTGATGGTAACACGATCGTTTCTACCGATCTTAGGACGCTCTCTTACGATGGTCTCAACCACTTCTCGAGAGGGTCTATTAGTATTACCAGAGGCCGCTCTGTTCTGTGCTTCTCTTTCGTCAAGATTTGGAATCTCTTCTTTGCTAGTCTGCACTTTTTCCTGTCGCCTGGTTCTGGCTTCCTGAATGGTGTTGGCCGTTTCCTGTGGAATCTCACCTTTAAATAAGAAAGAGATCACATCCTTATTCACTTGGTCGATCATGGCCTTAAACAATTCAAAGGCTTCGAATTTATATATTAAAAGTGGATCCTTTTGTTCATGAACAGCTAATTGAACAGACTGCTTTAACTCGTCCATCTTACGCAAATGCGTTTTCCAGGCGTCATCTACAATGGCAAGCGTTATATTCTTTTCAAAATCATTAATTAGTTGTTTACCCTTGGTTTCATAGGACTTCTCTAAGTCGGTGACCACATTCAGGTTTTTAACACCGTCTGTAAATGGTACTACGATACGCTTAAACCGATCACTTTGATTTTTGTACACATTCTCAATAACAGGATAAGCTAAGTCCGCTGCACGCTGCATTTTGTCTTTGTAATGCTCAAATGCTGCCTTATAGATAATACTTGAGATTTCCTGTGGACTCTTTGAGGCAAATTCCTTTTCAGTCAATGGTGATGGCATTGAGAAAAATCGGATTAATTCGAACTCAAAATTCTTGTAATCATTCGCCGCCTTGTTGGTCTCAGCAATGCCTTCAGAGGTATCAAAAATCATATTGGCAAGGTCAACACGTAAGCGTTCTCCCTCTAGTGCATGACGACGTCGCTTGTAGACTACTTCACGCTGCGCGTTCATGACGTCATCGTATTCTAAAAGTCTTTTACGAATACCAAACTGGTTTTCTTCAACTTTTTTCTGGGCACGCTCAATGGACTTAGAAATCATACCATGCTGAATTACCTCACCTTCCTTAAGGCCCATACGGTCCATCATCTTAGCAATACGTTCGCTACCAAAAAGACGCATCAGATTGTCTTCTAAGGATACATAGAATTGCGAACTTCCCGTATCCCCTTGACGACCAGATCTACCACGTAACTGACGGTCAACACGTCTAGAATCGTGTCGTTCTGTGCCAATAATGGCCAATCCACCAGCAGTTTTTACCTGATCGGAAATTTTAATATCCGTTCCACGACCTGCCATGTTAGTTGCAATGGTTACCTGACCAGGACTACCGGCTTCAGCAACGATATCCGCTTCTTTCTTGTGCAGTTTCGCATTAAGAACGTTATGAGGAATTTTTCTAATATTGAGCATTTTTCCTAAAAGCTCAGATATTTCAACAGAGGTAGTACCAATAAGTACCGGTCTTCCAGCTTGAGAAAGTGCCGTAACCTCATCAATAACGGCGTTGTATTTTTCGCGTTTAGTCTTGTAGACCAAATCGTCCTTGTCATCACGAGCAATAGGCTTATTTGTTGGAATCTCTACCACATCCAGTTTGTAGATCTCCCAGAATTCACCAGCCTCTGTTACCGCAGTACCCGTCATACCGGATAGCTTGCGGTACATTCTAAAGTAATTCTGTAGTGTTATGGTAGCGAAGGTTTGGGTAGCATCTTCAATCTTTACATTTTCCTTTGCCTCGATAGCTTGGTGTAATCCGTCTGAATAACGACGACCGTCCATAATACGACCGGTTTGTTCGTCAACAATCATTACTTTGTTTTCAATGACAACATATTGGGTGTCCTTTTCAAACAAAGCATAGGCCTTCAAGAGCTGATTAAGTGTGTGGATGCGTTCCGATTTTACTGAAAAATCACGGAATAGTTCTTCCTTTAAATCAGCTTCCTCTTCTGCAGAAAGTCCCTGACTCTCAATTTTGGCAATTTCCATTCCCATTTCAGGCATGACGAAGAAGTTAGGATCGTCCTGACCAGAAAGGTACTCAACACCTTTATCAGATAGTTCTACCTGATTATTTTTTTCATCAATTACAAAATACAACTCGGCATCAATCTTTGGCATTTCCCGATTGTTGTCCTGCATATAGAAATTCTCTGTTTTCTGAAGCAGCTGCTTAATACCCTCTTCACTTAAATATTTGATGAGTGCTTTATTCTTAGGAATACCACGATATACACGTAACAGTTTGAAACCACCTTCTTTAGTGTCTCCTGCAGCGATGAGTTTTTTAGCCTCAGCTAATACACCAACCAGATATTTGCGTTGCTCTTCAACCAGTTGGCTCACTTTTGGTTTCAATTCTGTAAATTCATGCTCATCTCCTTTTGGTACTGGACCAGAAATAATTAAGGGAGTTCGAGCGTCATCCACCAATACAGAGTCTACCTCATCCACAATGGCGTAGTGGTGTGGTCTTTGAACCAGGTCGTCAGGCGAGTGTGCCATATTATCACGCAGATAGTCGAAACCAAATTCATTATTAGTTCCATAGGTGATATCAGCGTTATATGCTTTTATTCTTGCAGCAGAATTAGGCTGATGGTAATCGATACAATCCACGCTTAAGCCATGGAATTCAAAAATAGGAGCCATCCAGGCACTATCACGTTTCGCTAGATAATCATTTACCGTTACCAGGTGCACCCCTTTTCCGGCTAATGCATTTAAATAAACAGGTAGGGTAGCCACCAGGGTTTTACCCTCACCAGTTTGCATCTCAGCAATCTTGCCCTGGTGCATGGCGATACCACCAATTAATTGAACATCGTAATGAACCATGTCCCAGGTCACTGGTTTTCCGGCAGCATCCCAGGAATTAGCCCAAACGGCATTATCACCATTTAAAGTAATGTAAGCTTTCTCACCTGATAATTCACGATCAAATGCACTAGCTTCTACAGAAATGCTGGTATTGTCTTTAAAGCGCTTAGCCGTTTCTTTAACAACAGCAAAGGCCTCGGGTAGAATATCATTTAAAACGCCTTCAACAACCTCGTAGATCTGATCATTGAGTTTATCGATCTGTTGGTACATGTCTTCACGCTCGTCAATATCTTCAGTGGTTTCAGCTTGTTGATTTAAAGCATCAATTTCGTCTTGCAGGCTTTTCTTAGCATCTGCAATTTTATCTTTAAAGGCAGTGGTTTTTTGTCTTAAGGCATCATGAGAAAGTCCTTCCAGTTCTTTCTCAAAAGATTTGATCTTATCTACCAAAGGCATAATGGCCTTGACGTCTTGTTTGGATTTGTCTCCAACAAACATCTTTAAGACAGAATTTAGTAAACTCATGTTACAGTATTTTTGGTTTTAGGGCAAGGCCCGTCTGCAGTTCAATTTGAAGCATTATAAGAACTTCAAATATAGTGCTAGTTATATGTTTAATAAAGGTTCAGCAAAAAAAAAGTCTCAAACCTGTTATGCACAGTCGAGACTCTTTAATATGCTGTAAAACCTAATGTTTTAATATTCGTCCTCGTTCCAGAGGTAATCTTCATCAGTAGGATAATCCGGCCAGATTTCTTCGATAGAATCGTAAGAATCACCTTCATCCTCAATGGCTTGCAAATTTTCAACTACTTCTAACGGAGCACCAGTTCTGATGGCATAATCAATTAATTCATCTTTGGTAGCTGGCCAGGGCGCATCACTTAAATACGATGCTAATTCTAGTGTCCAATACATTCGCTTAGCGGTTTATTTTTTTGCAAAAATATATTTTTCGATTAAAAAGTCAAGAAAAAAATAAATTATTTCAAAATCACTCAAAGAACGTCAATTTTTGAGGGAATTTTTTGGGAATCTGATACATTATAATTTTTCAGGCACCCATTTAATTTCCTCAGCGTTTAAGTCATGAGACAACTTCCGTGCCAACACAAAGAGGTAGTCAGATAGGCGGTTTAAATAAGTAAGTGATTCTGGTTGAAAGGGCTCTATACTATGAAGATGACTGGCCAGACGCTCGGCGCGTCGGCAGACACAGCGCGCAATATGACAGAATGACACCGTTTGATGGCCTCCAGGAAGAATGAAGTGCGTCATAGGAGGTAAACTCTCGTTCATGAGGTCCATTTCCTGTTCCAGCTTTTCGATGTCGGATTCAGAAATTTTAGGAATATTCAAACGTTCCTTTCCGCTTTTTAGGGTTGCTTTTTCAGGATCTGTTGCTAAAATGGCTCCTACTGTAAACAGGCGGTCCTGGATTATAGCGATAGTATGTTTGTAGACAGGGTTAATGTCTTGGTCACGAATAAGTCCTAAATGCGAATTTAGTTCATCAACAGTACCGTAACTTTCAATTCTTATATGATGTTTAGGAACTCTGGTACCGCCAAATAGAGCGGTTGTGCCTTTATCCCCGGTTTTAGTGTAGATCTTCATGGTTTGCTTTTAAGGCAAAGATACGTATCCAAACTTTTAAAAAGGAGTTGTTGAGAACTAGAAAACTATGATGTTGTGCTATGCTGTAGTAAGCTGCTCTTGATAAGTGTCACTTTCAATCATCCCATCGCGTAATCTAATCACACGTTGAGCATGAGCAGCAATATCCTCTTCGTGCGTTACCATGATTACCGTATTACCAGCTTTGTGTATTTCGTCAAAGAGTACCATGATCTCGTTAGAGGTTTTGGAATCCAGGTTTCCGGTTGGCTCATCAGCCAAGATGATAGAAGGTTTATTGACGAGTGCACGGCCAACAGCCACACGCTGACGCTGACCTCCTGAAAGCTGATTTGGTTTATGGTCCATACGGTCCGCTAATCCCACATCCGTTAAAACCTCCGCAGCGCGTTCTTCACGAGCTTTTTTAGAGGCCCCGGCGTAGATCATGGGTAAGGCCACATTGTCTAGAGCGGTAGTTCGCGGTAATAAGTTAAAGGTCTGAAATACAAAGCCAATCTCGGTGTTTCTAATATCAGCCATTTCATCATCGCTCATCTGACTTACATCCTGACCATTGAGGATATAATTTCCACCTGTAGGAGTATCCAAACATCCCAATAAGTTCATTAAGGTCGACTTACCAGAACCTGAAGGTCCCATGATGGCGACATATTCGCCACGAATAATATCTAAATCTATACCCTTAAGTACATGTACAGTTTCCTGGCCCAATTTGAAATCTCTAATGATACCTCGGATTTCAATAACGTTATTATCACTCATAGTTGTGGGTTGATCACCTGCAAGGTGTCATAACTTTATAAAATTATCAGTTAATAAGACGTTAATTTAAGGTCTTTGTTACAACCTTATTGAAAAATGCTCCTTGGCTTGTCCTTTTCTGAAAAATACCAAGCCCCAAAAAAAGGTGTCGACCGTCACCGTCACTTTTGGATGGGCCTTAATTTGATTCCAGGCTTCCTGCATGCCTTTTGACCAATTAATGTCATCAATTATAATAAGTGTATCCTCGTGAGTAGCAGGTAATAGCTGATTAAAATAGTTGAGTGTAGCCTCGTTATCATGATGTCCATCCATAAAAATCAAGTCCCAGGATTGGTTTTGTAAATCGGGTAGGACCTTATTAAAGCTACCATTAATTAGCTTAATATTGGTATACGGTTGCAACTTTTGATCAGCGTAGTTATATAAACTAGGGCAGCCTTCAACGCTTGTCACCTGAGTATTCGGATTAAGTGCCAATGCCTGGGTACCTATGCCAAGATTGGTACCCAACTCCAACACTTGCCTAGAATTTAAGTAGTTGGTGAGTCTGTAGAGCATCTTGCTGCGCTTCATGGTGCTGGCACTTTGCCTGACGATCTGATCCACCCTACGAATATTGCTCGAATTTACTCTGGATCCCGCACCCAGATCGGTCATCGTAATGGTTTGTTTATCCTTTAAGAGGGCCGATCGGTATTTGGTAAGGGTCTTATAGTCGCTGTAGTTCTGAGGATCTTTTAAACACTGCTGTTCCAATTGGTAGACAAAAGGAGAGTGGATACCATGTAAATGATAGGAATCTAATAAGAACTTCAGATATGAACTTACCTTAGACATTTGCTATTGCGATTCGTACTTTTCTGCTAATTCAAACCAGCGTAGTTCTTTTGTGTTTAAGTCATCAATAAGCAGTTCCAATTGGGAAGACAGTTCATTAATGGCCTCTTGGCTTAATTCCGGATCATTAAATTTGGTTTCCAAGGCTTTTTTATCCAATTCCAGAGATCGAATTTTAGATTCTAAATTTCTGAATTCTTTCTGTTCGTTAAAGGATAGTTTCTCTGCATTAGAACTGTTGCTAACCTTAACTTTTGGTGTTGTTGTTTTATTACTAGAAGGTTGGCTACTCTCATAGGCGCGATAATCCGAATAATTTCCCGGAAAATCCTGTATGCTGCCATCACCCTTAAACACAAACAAATGGTCAACAATCTTATCCATAAAATACCGATCATGAGAAACCACAATCAATACTCCTGGGTAATCCAATAAAAAATTCTCCAGCACGTTAAGCGTCACTATGTCCAGGTCATTCGTGGGCTCATCGAGGATTAACACATTGGGGTTTTGGATGAGTACAGTACAGAGATAAAGCCGTTTTTGTTCGCCACCGCTTAGTTTTTCAACAAAATCATACTGCTTTTTTCGGTCAAATAAGAAGCGTTCCAAAAGTTGTTGGGCTGAAATCTGCTTACCCTTGGTCAGCGGAATATAATCCCCATAGGCTTTAATCACCTCAATGACTTTTTGCCCAGGGTTAATAGTGATGCCGCTTTGGGTATAGTAACCAAGCTTAACGGTATCTCCCAATACCACCTTTCCCGAATCTGGATGTATAGACTTGGTTAATATGTTGAGAAACGTGGATTTACCACTTCCGTTCTGGCCAATCAAACCCACCCGTTCACCTTTCTTAAAGACATAATCAAAATCTTTAAAGAGTTCTTTTGCCTCGAAGGCTTTGGACACGTTATGAAACTCAATGATCTTAGAACCCAGACGCTCCATTTGCAACTCCAATTGTACTACATGATCCTGCCGACGTTTGTGCGCTTTGGACTTGATTTCATGAAAATCATCGATGCGACTCTTGGATTTGGTGGTGCGGGCTTTGGGCTGCCGGCGCATCCATTCCAATTCCTTTTTATACAGCTGTTTGGTCTTGCTTAACTCAGCTGCCTCAATATCCAGACGTTCCTGTTTCTTTTCTACAAAATAGGCATAATTACCATTGTAGGTGTATATGGAACCTTCGTCCAATTCAATAATGCGATTGCAAACCCGATCTATAAAGTAGCGATCGTGGGTAACCATAAAAATAGTCAGTTCTGTCTCCTTAAAATGGTTTTCCAGCCACTCAATCATTTCCAGGTCCAAATGGTTGGTAGGTTCATCCAGAATCAACAAATCGGGTTGTTGAAGTAAGGCAATGGCCAGTGCCAATCGTTTCTTCTGCCCTCCAGAAAGTGACGCAACCTTTTGATCCAGATCCTGCAGTTTTAAGCGGGATAAGAGCTCTTTATAGCGCGCGTCGAAATCCCAGGCATTTTGGCTGTCCATAGCTTCAAAAGCGGCCTGATACGCCTCGGTGTCTTCTGAGGATTCCAGAGCCTTTTCATAAGTCTGAATCACTTTTAATATGGGTAAGTCGGCAGCTAATATGGCCTCTTCTATGCTTAGGTTCGCCCCCAATTTAGGTTCCTGATCCAGGAACGCCAGGCGAATGCCTTTACGCATCACCACCTGACCGGCATCTGGTTGCATTTGACCGGAAAGTATGTTGAGAATATTGGTTTTACCAGCACCATTTTTGGCTACAAAGGCAATCTTATCGTCCTTGTGAATGCTAAAAGACAGGTTTTCAAATAGATTACGTTCCCCGTAGGACTTGGCTATATTTTCGGCGTTGAGGTAGTTCAATTCTCTGGATTTTTGCAAAGATGGGGAAATTGCTAAAAAGCCGGGCAATTATTTTGTTATTGAAGACGTTCAATTATATTTGTGAGCAACCACTTTACTGCTATGCGTCAATCATTATGGATCCTTTCTTTACTGGCTTTAGTAATGGCCAGCAGCTGTATACCCAATAAGGATCTCGTATATCTTCAAGACAAGGATAAAGCCTCGGACAGCTTGCAATTTGCTCAGGAAGTCCAGAAACCTTACCGGGTGCAGATCAACGATATCCTGCAAATTCGTGTAAAGGCCCTGGATCAGGATGAAATGCAGATTTATAATCCCTTAGAGGATGCGGTTAATAATGGGGCTGTAAACGAGCAGCGCTTGTATTTTGAAGGCTTTAACGTGGATTTACATGGTAACATACGGGTTCCGGTGTTGGGCTACATTAATGTTTTAGGCTATACTGTTGCTGAAATTGAAAAGATTATAGAAGAGCGATTGTTGAAAGACCAGTTTAAAGAGGCGGCAAATCTCTTTGTAACTGTTAAATTAGCGGGTCTAAGATTTACAGCCTTGGGTGAAGTGGGCAATCCTGGGCAGCAGGTGATTTATAAAGATCGTGTCAATATTTTAGAGGCAGTGGCTCAATCTGGGGAGGTCAACTTTGTTGGTAATCGCAAGGAAGTAATGATCATTAGACAATACCCTCAAGGTCAAGAAATACACAGAGTTGATCTAACAGATCTGGCCTTAATGGAGTCGCCCTATTATTTTATTCAGCCCAATGATATGATCTATGTGAAGCCCCTCCCTCAAAAATCTTTGGGAACAGGAACAACTGGTTTCCAGACCATTATTAATGTTGCAGCCGTCATTTCAGTGGCTATTTCTACTTACTTGCTAATTTCCAATTTATAAATGCGGAATTTTGATGACGATATAGAAGATATTGATTCGGGACGACTTAGTTTCGATTTCAGAGGGTTTTTGTTTAAGGCACTAAACTTGTGGAAAGTGGTCGTCTTGTGTATTGGCTTAGCGTTAACGGTTGCCTACTTTATCAATATTAGAAAGCCCAACGTGTATCGTTTAGAAACGATTATGAGTGTGGAGAATGAACAAAGTCCCTTTTTCAGTTCTACAACCAGTATTCAATTTAACTGGGGTGGAGTATCAGGAAAGGTCAGTAGGGTGATGACTGCAGTTGCAACAAGGACCCATAACGAACTGGTTGTGGATTCTTTGCAGTTTTTTAAGTCATATTTAAGGCAGGGAAAGTACCAATTAGAGGACATTTATAATAGAGCGCCGTTTGATTTTCAAATTAGTAGAGAGTACCCACAAATACTAAATAAGTTAATTGAAATACAGTTCAGAGATAAGCATTCTATTGAAGTTCGAATTCCTGATTTAGGTAGTTCTGTATTGGCTCAGACCTATTCGGGTGAATACCCAACAGTCAATGTTTCCGTAGATCAATCTGGACCATGGTTGTTTAAAATAGGAGAGTCTGTTGAATTACCTATTTTAAATGGTAGATTTGAGAGAAGGAAAAAAGTATTGGTAGATACCTCTGTGGTGTATTACCTCAGATTCAGAAGCTTTGATGCGGTGGTGAATAGGTATAAAGGTGCCGTTCAGGTATCTTCTTTTAACAAACAGGCGTCCAATGTATTGAGACTATCAATGATAGGTCTAAATAAGGCCAAAATTGTAGATTATTTAAATTCTACCACGGCTATTTTAAGTGAAACCGAATTACGGCAAAAAAACCAATTCGCTACCAATACCATTCGTTTTATTGATTCGAGCTTGAATTCTGTTAATGCTGACTTATCAGATGTAATTCAACAAATGAATGAATTTCGGCGTAACAATCAGGTTTTTAATGTTGATGATGAAATAAATTTCAAGCTCTCTCGTATGAAGGATTTGGACTTGCAATACGAGGGTGAAAAACTAAAGTTAGAATATCTAAATACCTTAGAAACCTATTTAAAGAATAAATCAGATTACACCAAAATTGCGGCACCTACTTCTGTCGGAATTAATGAACCTAATGTTACGAACAGTGTCAGAAAAATAACGGATCTGGCGATTCAACGCCAGAATCTGGAGTACACTACCCAGCCTGAAAATATCCTATTTAAGGATGTAGATCGGCAAATAGATGCTGAGAAAAATGTCCTGTTGGAAACCCTAAAAGCGACTCGAAACACCATTAATGTTCAGTTAAGTAGCATTCAGTCCAAAATTGCTCAGATGGAGGCTGAGTTAAGAGACTTACCAGAAGAAGAGCAGGAATATTTAAAAATCCAGCGCAAGATTAATATTTCTCAGCAGGCTTACGATGTTTTTCTGGCAAGGCGATCGGAAGCCGCGATCTCCAAGGCAGCCAATGTATCCGATATTAAGGTGATTGACTCGGCAAAGGACATTGGTGGTGGTCAGATTGGGCCTAATACGACCCTCAATTATATGATGGCGCTCATGATTGGTTTTTTTGCTCCCATGTTCCTTATTTTTATTGTCTTTTTACTAGATAATACGATCCATGGGTCCGACCAGGTCACACAATTGTCCTCGATTCCCATAATCGGTCTTATTGGGAAATATCCCTATAAAAACAATTTGGTGGTTCTTGAAAAGCCTAAATCGGCTGTAGCTGAGTCTTTTAGGGCTGTTCGATCCAGTTTACAATTCATTTACCAGAATCAACAAACTCGGGTCGGTGGGAAGACCCTTATGGTGACCTCCTCAGTGAGTGGAGAAGGCAAAACCTTTACCTCCATTAACGTATCTACGGCCTATGCCTTATCGGGTAAGAAAACCATTTTATTAGGATTGGATCTTCGCAAGCCTAAAATCTTCGGAGATTTTGATGTCACTAATGATTTAGGCATTGTTAATCATCTCATTGGCGATAATACTCTGGAAGAGGTGAAGTTTCAAACATCTATTGAGAATTTAACTATCATTCCTTCCGGTCCTGTACCCCCAAATCCTTCGGAACTATTGGCTTCGGTCAATTTAACAGCAGTAATCAACCAATTGCGTAAGGATTATGACATGGTGATATTGGATACCCCGCCAATTGGATTGGTAGCCGATGCCATGGAACTGTCCCATTATGCTGATGCGACCCTATTTATGATACGGTTGGATTACACCCGTAAGGGCATGCTGCAATTAATTAATGCCAAGTACCGTACGGGGCAGATTAAAAATGTCCATTTTGTACTTAACTTCTACCGTCACAAGGCCAATTCCAATTACGGATATGGCTACGGATATGGCTATGGCTACGGTTACGGTTATGGTTATGGTACCTACGGCCGGGCCTATCTGGAAAACGACGCGAAATCCAGATTTAAACTTATCTGGCGTTGGATTCGACATAACCTGTAACATGCTTAGTCAAAAACAAAGGCTTATAAAACGTGGTTTTGATGTTCTATTATGCATGGTGGTTTTACCAGTTTTAGTAATTCCCTTTACGCTCATCTTTCTTTTGATGGCCATAAGTCTAAATCGCTGGGCCTGGTTCCAACAGCTACGCATAGGTCAATATGGTCGTCCTTTTACTTTGTATAAGTTGAGAACGCTAAGAGGGGAATTGCACGAGTTTGGATTGGAGACTGAGGATACCAATAGTTTAGGACGTTGGGTACGAAACACCCACATCGATGAGTGGCCACAATTATTAAATATTTTAAAAGGAGACATGAGTTTTGTGGGGCCGCGCCCTGATTTGCCTGGCTATGCCGATACATTACATGGAGAAGATCGACTAATACTTGATGTAAAGCCTGGGATTACAGGTCCTGCTAGTCTTAAATATAGAAGTGAATCAAGGATATTAAAAAAACAGAGTAATCCTCATGTCTACTACCATAAGGTCATATGGCCAGACAAAGTACAAATCAATAAAACCTATGTGAAGAATTACTGTTTTTCATTAGATTTACAGCTGCTTTTTAAAACATTTGTTTATGCCTTCAAATAAGGATGTGATTGCCATTATAGGCTTGGGTTATGTAGGCTTACCCCTGGCAGTGGAATTAGCCAAACAGTACGAAGTGATTGGTTTTGATATCAATGCTCAGCGGGTTATGGAATTACAAGGGGGAACCGATCACACACTGGAGGTGGAAGATTCCGATCTAAAAAAGGTATTGGTGACTGAAGCGCATCAGAGAGGCTTGTATATTTCAAATCAATCCCAGCATATTGCCCATGCCAACATTTATATTGTAACAGTACCAACGCCAACCGATCATTTAAACCATCCGGTATTAACCCCATTAGAGAAAGCCAGTGCTACTGTTGCTCAGGTGCTTAAACAAGGAGATATTGTTATTTATGAATCCACGGTATATCCTGGGGCTACGGAAGAAGTCTGCGTACCTATATTGGAGGAAATATCGGGGCTTGTTTTTAATACTGATTTTTACGTGGGTTATTCTCCAGAACGTATTAATCCAGGAGACAAAAAACATACGGTCACCAAAATATTAAAGGTGACTTCGGGTTCCACACCTGAAATTGCCAAACGAATTGACGACTTATACCGCTCTATAATAACTGCAGGGACTCATTTGGCCCCTTCCATTAAAGTAGCGGAGGCGGCGAAAGTGATTGAGAATTCACAACGCGACATTAATATTGCCTTTGTTAACGAACTGTCTAAAATCTTCAGAAAATTGGATATTGATACTAAGGCCGTACTGGAGGCTGCTGGTACCAAATGGAACTTTTTAAAATTCTCACCAGGGTTGGTCGGTGGGCATTGCATTGGGGTAGACCCCTACTATTTGGCGCAGAAAGCGATTGAGGCAGGTTATGATCCGGAAATAATTTTAGCTGGCCGAAAGCTCAATGATTCTATGGGGGGCTATGTGGCTCAGGAAACGGTGAAGATGATGATTGAGAAAGGGGCAACCATTAAAGGGGCTAAAACCCTGGTATTAGGGATTACCTTTAAAGAGAACTGTCCCGACATTAGGAACTCAAGGGTGATAGATATCATCAACGAATTACAATCTTACCATATGGAGGTGGATGTGTTTGACCCCTGGGCTTCCGCCGATGAGGTGCGGGACGAATACGGTCTTGATCTCATCAGCGAAGCTTCCAATCTTTCAGAATCTTATGACAGTATTATTATCGCGGTGGCCCATCAGGAGTTTAAGGACATGGACCTTAAGTCTATGAAACAGGCCCAAACCGTGGTATTTGATGTTAAGGGCTTATTGCCAAAAACGGAGGTGGATGCCAGATTATAATTCGCATATTAAAGCTTCGAGCATTCTTGTTACTGGTGGGGCCGGTTTTATTGGCTCCAATATCGTTGCTTATTTACTAGATAAAGGAGTTAAGCATGTGAGGGTATTGGACAATTTGTCTAATGGCTATCGACATAATATTCAAGAGTTTGAGGATCTTCCCAACTTTGAGTTTATGGAAGGTGATATACGTGATCTGGATACCTGTAAGCAGGTAATGGAAGGCATGGATTATGTGAGCCATCAGGCAGCATTGGGTTCTGTACCTAGATCCATTGCCGATCCCTTAACCTCTCATAACGTAAACGCGACAGGTTTCTTAAACATGTGTGTTGCCTTGAAGGAGTCCAAAACCGTGAAGCGTATGGTATATGCAGCGTCTAGTTCAACCTATGGGGACCATATAAGCTTACCCAAGGTTGAAGATCAGATTGGTAATCCCTTGTCTCCTTACGCCGTCACCAAATACCTCAACGAGTTGTACGCGGATGTGTTTGGAAGGACCTATCAAACAGACATGATCGGTTTACGGTATTTTAATGTGTATGGCCCCAAGCAGAGTCCTAATGGTCCTTATGCAGCGGTGATTCCCTTATTTATGCAGGCACTAGTGGATGGTAAAGCACCAACCATTAATGGAGATGGTGAACAAACACGGGATTTTACTTATGTCGCTAATGCGGTGCAAGCGAATGTCAAAGCTATGTTTGCTGATAAAGCAGCGGCCAATCAGGTCGTTAATGTAGCCTGTGGAGAACGGATTTCGGTCAACCAATTATGGCAGTACCTATCTGAGGCCTCTGGAAAGTCTATAAATCCCAAATACGGACCATCACGGCAAGGAGATGTACGAGATTCGCTGGCTGATATCTCCAAAGCACAGCGATTGATGGGGTATCAACCCGAAGTATCCGTCCGCGATGGATTAAAACTTAGTTGGGATTGGTTTTCAAAAAATCAGTAAGCATACTGTTCATTAACTGGAACGTCATTTCGAGCAAAGCGAAGGAATCTCAAACTACATTTAATCGCCATCCATTCACATTTATCAATTACTATTACTTAGAAGGCTAAAACATATATGTTTCGATTCAACCGAAAATCATCCATTCAAAACTAGAGTTTTTATACCCTTTTTCTAATTCCTCAAAATTAGATACCAGCTGTTTAACTGTTTCTTTGTTTTGTTTGGTATTAACAACTTCAACCTCTGCGTACGGTACCTTAAGAAATTCATATGCCTGAGCAATCTCTTTTAAGTGGTCCTTTTCCAGGTCTTCATAAAAAAGTTCGTGCATGCTATGTTCTTTGAATTGACTGTCTGTTTTATTCTCGTATGTAATAATTTCTTCAATTGCTTTTTTACTCTCAAGTACGTCTATACTCACTAATTTATCTTGAGTGCTTAAATTATGAGGCTTGTATTTACTTTCAGTCCATTGTTTTGTTTTTAACCCGATACGCTGTGATAAATAGACCCTAAACTGGTTCTTTCTTTTCAAGTGAATAATTTTAATTGTTTTATCCTTGAGTAGATAGTCCCAAACGGCTTGATCATCCTCATAAGGGTGAAAATAGAACAATTTAAACCCAACTTGTTTTATAGACTTGGGTCTTTTAGAAAACAACGAATTCCATATGTTGAGACAGGACTTTCCATTAAGTTTTTTGAATACTTCGCCTTCACAAATAATGTTAGGATGCTTATTTAGCAGAGACATTAAAAAGGTAGAACCAGTTCTTGAGGTGCTTATAATCACGAATTTATGATAGTCTTTATATCCAAATAGCTGATTAGTGGTGCCTGTTTTGAAGTTCAGAATCTTACGATAAATCTTTTCTAATTCTAAAATGATAGTTCCTTTTTTAGATTTCACAATGCTGTTAATTAAATAGTAATTAGAATGAACAAATAAGGATAGAAAGATATTAATAATTCCCTGCTACATGCAAACTGTTTAACTCGATTTTGGTATTAGTCTAGTGACAAACTTTTTTCAATTTTAAGATTAGATGCTTTAATAGTACCTAGTAATTATTTTGATTTAATTCCGAATTTTTAGGTTTATATGTTATATGTTACCATCTTTCTAGATTTGAGTTATTAAGGTTTTTTATTATCGTAAAAACCCTTAGATTCGTAGCATCAACCTCTAGGTTTACGCATGAGTACCTTTTTAATAACAGGAGGGGCAGGTAATATCGGTTCAGCATTAGCCGAGTCTCTGGCTTCTGATCCTGACAATGACATTGTGATCATTGATAATTTGTCCACAGGACATTTGAATAAGATTCCCAAAGCGGAAAACATACGCTTTATCAATGCCAATGTCAATATTTATAATGACATAGTTCCAGTATTCGGACGCTTTGAGTTCGACTATGTCTTTCATTTGGCGGCGGTGGTAGGAGTACAACGCACATTGGCCCATCCAATTGCAGTGCTAGAGGATATTGAAGGTATTAAGAACCTATTATCCTTGTCTAAAAATTCTGGAGTGCAACGGGTGTTTTTCTCCTCCTCATCTGAGGTTTATGGGGAACCCTTCGAGATCCCACAGAATGAGAATACCACTCCATTGAATTCCCGCTTACCCTATGCGATTGTAAAAAATGTAGGAGAAGCTTTCTTTAAGGCCTACCAGAAGGAGTACGGGCTTGATTATACCATCTTCCGTTTTTTTAATACCTATGGTCCTAAGCAGAGTGAGGATTTTGTGATACCCAGATTTCTCAAAGCAGCCCTAAGAAATGAGCCTATTACCATTTATGGGGAAGGTTTACAAACCCGTTCCTTTTGCTATATTGATGATACCGTTGAAACCGTAGTAAAAGCGCTTCATTCGGCTAATTGTATTAATGAGGTTTTAAATGTGGGTAACGATAAGGAAATGACCATTTTAGAATTAGCACACCGCATTATTAAACTAACCAATTCTAAGTCAGAAATCATTCATAGAGAAGCGCTTGAGGAAGGGGACATGCGGAGACGCTGTCCTGATCTTTCAAAAATGCGAAGTATCCTTGGAAAAGAACTAACAACCCTTGAAGAAGGACTCACTCAATTGATGGATATTGCAGTGCAATCATAAGGATGAAAGGTAGTAGCTCCGAACATCAGAATAAACTTCATTACGATCAACTTTACAGTAAGACAGGGATAGAAGGACATCTCAAGTTTCTCAAAAACCGCGATGAGTATTTTAAGGAGTATGTATCAACACACATCAGTTGGCATGGCTTTTATTATAAGAATTTTCAAGATACCCTGAACGGAAAAACTGTTTTAGAGTTGGGTGCTGGTGACGCATTGAATGCTGCAGTGATGGCTTCCTTTGGTGCTAAAGTGTTAGCAAACGATATTTCGGCTAAAACAGGGGAGCTCATAAATACATTGAATGCCGACTATCCTTTTAAGCATCCCATAGAATTTATTGGGGATGATTTTTTGTTAGCTGATATACCGGAAGACTCTGTTGATTTGGTGGTTGGGAAAGCCTTAATTCATCACTTGGACCATCAATTAGAAGAACAATTTATTAAGAAGATAGTTACAATTCTGAAGAATCATGGCGAAGTTCGTTTTTTTGAACCTGCTGTTAACTCAAAATTATTGGACGAATTGCGTTGGGCTACTCCAGTACCAGGAAGGCCCTCTAAATGGTTTCAGCCCAAAAAATTTAAGGCCTGGGAAACCAGGGATCCTCATCCTCACCGTGATAACAGTTCTAAACATTACGAGACAATTGGAAGAAAATATTTCCGTGAGGTTTTAGTGGAGCCTTTTGGTATATTTGATCGGTTCTACAGAGTATTACCAATAACCGGAAGAACAAAAGTGAAGTTTCGACAAAGTGTATTGAAGTATGAACGTATTATACCAAAATGGCTGCGGCGCAAAGGGGCAAGGAGCCAGTTAATTCTCTATAAGAATAGATAATCTTATGAGATACTCACTTAGATTTTCTTCTGAATTTGAGAGATTTAATTTAATTATTACCCTATGTTTTTATGTCTAAACACGAACATTGGCTTTATACCATTTCATCTGAACACAAATGGTTTGATCTTAATTTAAGAGAAACTTGGCGCTATAGAGATTTACTATTGTTGTTTGTGCGTAGAGACATTGTAACGGCCTACAAGCAAACTATTCTAGGACCCTTGTGGTTTTTAGTACAACCTTTATTTACCTCATTAGTTTTTACTTTGGTGTTTAATAATTTGGGGCAAATACAAACTGATGGAGTACCCCCATTTTTGTTTAATCTGGCTGGTATTACCGCCTGGACCTATTTTAAAGAATGCTTGACAAATACGTCCAACACCTTTAGAGCAAACCAAAATATATTTGGCAAGGTGTATTTTCCAAGAGTAATTGTGCCATTATCCAAGGTAGTAGCTAATTTATTTAAGTTTGGTATTCAGTTGTTTATTTTCATTCTTTTTTATCTATTTTTTGTTTATCATGGCTATGAATTATCTCCAAGTTTGAATCTTTTATTAATGCCACTTTACCTATTTCTGATGGCAAGTTTGGGGCTGGGTTTAGGTATGATTATCACGGCTATGACCACTAAATACAGAGATTTGACTGTTTTGGTAGGTTTTGCTACCTCTTTATTAATGTACTTGTCTGCAGTCCCATACCCTTTATCCGAAGCGCGCCTGAAGTTTCCAGAGTGGTTAATTCCATTTGTTGAGTTTAATCCATTAAGTCAAATGATTGAAGGATTTCGCTACATGCTCTTGGGGGAGGGAAGCTTTTCTCTTTGGGCGCTAATGTATACTTGTGGGATTAGTTTGGTTATTTTTTTAATGGGTCTCTTACTGTTTAACAGGACTGAGAAAAGATTTATTGATACGGTTTAATTATGGGTAGTATTCTTAAAATAGAAAATTTATCAAAACAATACCGGTTAGGATTGGTAGGTACGGGGACCTTGCGAGATGATTTGAAACGTTGGTGGTATAACATTCTAGGGAAGGAAGATCCTTTTTTAAAAATAGGTGAATCCAATGATCAAACAATTAGGGGAGAATCCAATTATGTCTGGGCACTTAAGGATATAAATTTTGAAGTTGAACAAGGAGAAGTTTTAGGCGTTATTGGTAAAAATGGGGCTGGTAAGTCTACTCTATTAAAAATTTTATCAAGAGTGACTAGTCCAACCATCGGGGTTGTTAAGTCTAAAGGACGTATTGCGTCCTTACTGGAAGTAGGTACTGGGTTTCATCCAGAAATGACCGGACGTGAAAATATTTATTTAAACGGGGCTATTTTGGGGATGACTAAGGCTGAGATTCGGGGTAAAGAACAAGAAATTATTGCTTTTTCAGGATGTGAGCGCTATATCGATACACCTGTGAAACGCTACAGTTCTGGAATGCGGGTGCGTTTAGCCTTTGCAGTAGCAGCTCATCTAGAGCCAGATGTTTTGGTGGTGGATGAAGTACTAGCGGTTGGAGACGCGGAATTTCAAAAAAAGGCCATTGGTAAAATGAAAGATATTTCTAAAGGTGAAGGTAGGACTGTATTATTTGTATCCCATAATATGGCAGCAGTTAAGAGTATATGTTCAAAGGCACTTGTTTTGGAAAATGGTCAGAAAGTATTTGATGGAGGCACAGATGAGGCAGTTACCTATTATCTAAAAGGAAATAATAATCAATTAAATTCAAGTAGCTTTCAAACAGAGTTTGACACTGAATTATATTGTTTGAGATCTATTGAAGTAAAAAACGATAATAAGGTGGTTGGCGAGCCAATCGTAGAGGATAAGGAAATTGTGATTAGTACAGATATTGAAATTAAAAGTTCTAGGCCTGAAAGGTATCATATTACCTATCACCTTAGAAGTGAGACTGGAGAGCCCTTGTTTTCAATTTCACATAGAAGGTCTGGATTACTGTTAAAAAAGGGGGATAATAAAATTCATTGTGTTTTCCCAAAGTCATTTTTGCAACCTGGTCAATTTTTCCTCTCAATTTATCTCATAGAAGACCGGCGGCAGGCGATTTTTATTGAAAAAGATATTGCCAACTTTCTAGTGGTTAATGGGGCTAGAGAGTTAGGTGTATTCATGGGTAGAGAACCTGGTTTTATTAGACCGCAATTTGAATGGTATGAAGGCTAAAATAAACGTCACCAAGACCTTCTTGCCCTCACAGGAAGAATATCAGTCAATTTTAAAACGGGCTTGGGATACAGGCTGGATGACTAATAGAGGGGTTTTAGTGAAAGAACTGGAATTAAAATTAAAAGAATTCTTAGGGGTGTCAAATATTATTGCAATGACCAATGGTACACTCCCAATACAAATTGCAATTAAAGGCTTGGGACTAAAAGGCGAAATTATTACAACCCCTTTTACTTATGTTGCCACTACAGCGGCTATAGTCTGGGAATCTTGTACCCCAGTTTTTGTGGACATTCATCCAACGTATTTAACAATAGACGAAACAAAAATAGAAGCCGCAATTACCTCTGAGACTTCTGCTATTTTGGCAACCCACGTTTATGGGAATCCCTGTCATGTAGAAGAAATAGACCGCATTGCAAGAAAGTATGATCTTAAAGTGATTTATGATGCAGCTCATTGTTTTGGGGTTAAATACAAAGGGGAATCTATTTTTAATTATGGCGATGTAAGTACCTGCAGTTTTCATGCCACCAAGTTGTTCCACACTGGTGAAGGTGGTGCACTATTTTGTAAATCTGAATACTATGATCAGTTTTTTCAACACCATAATTTTGGACACGAGGGTCCCGAAGCTTTTTATGGATTAGGCATTAATGCAAAAATGTCTGAATTACAAGCGGCCATGGGGCTAGTTGTACTACCATATATGAGTGAAATTATGGATCGGCGTAAAAGGGTAATTAATTTGTATCAAGAGTGTTTAGGTGGTTCAAATATTGATATGTTTCATATTCGAGATAAGGCCATTTGGAATTATGCTTATTTTCCTGTAATGTTCGAAAGTGTAAAAAAATTACTCGAGGTAAAACAAACACTTGAGATTAACAATATTTATCCTAGAAGGTATTTTTTTCCAACCATGGATACCTTACCATATCTAAGGCAAAGTAGTTGTTACATTGCAAGAGATGTTTCAAGGAGAATTCTTTGTCTTCCATTACATGATAAATTAACAGAAAGTGATATTTTAAGAATTACAAGTCTAATTGTATGAGATATTCTCTCAACGCAGCCTAATTACTTTTGCTAAGTCATATCAAAAAATATCGTTTTATACTGTTACCAATTTTACTGTTCATAGTTGCAGCTAATGTTGTTCAGAGTATGCAAGAACTCGGAATCGATATTTTTGAAAGTTGGAGACGAACAGTCTATTATTCTTCACAATTAATTTTTTTGTTTTTAGGTGCTTTTTCTTTAATCTGCTCTTCAAGGTTCAAAGACCAGATAAGAAAAATTAAGAATCTTCCAGTTCCGACTGGGGTCAAATTGGCAGTGCTAGTTGTGATATTAGGAAACTCAATCTGTATTTTACTTGGAAAACCAAATTATCCTTTTTATGATGTTGGGATGTTTAGATGGTCAAGCCCATTTATTAATAAACCAAAAACCGTCTATTTCCCGAAATATTATTATTGGTTAAATAATGAACCAAAGATTCTTGAACTAAGAAAGGAAGGGACATTTTTTATGGCGGAGCACTTTGGATTGGGATATACCCACGAGTATACATTTGCTACAACTTTTCATAATAAATCTCAGAGGGAGAACTTCGAATTTCTACTTGAACATTTGCAAGATGACGGTATTGACACATTATGGGTAGGAATCCATGCTGTAAACTATGAAACAAAAGAAGTGTGGTTCGATCCAGATATTTGTAAAGCCATTGAAATAAATATCCAGAAGCAGATTCATTATGGTCCTATTTTTATTCCGGAATATCAATTGAAAGAGTGTTATGCAGATTGATTATTCAAACAACCATATTTTAGAAAGAATCAAACGACCTGGATCAGCAAGACAATTGGCGGTATTCAGAATTTTATTGGGACTTCAAATTTTTTACTCTGCGAGTAGTGAATTATTGAATTTGCTTCAAGTTGTCAATGGAACTGAAAAGCCGACAATATTCCCACAGTTTATGGATAATTTAATTGCAGAATTTTCAGTCCCATATTTGCAGGTTATAACACAAGTTCTCAGTGTGTTTTTAATATTGGGCTTATTTGGCCGCCTAGTTAAGCCCTTGCTTTTTACTTCATTTTTGTTATTATTCAGTTTTTGGTATAGTCATTTTGATGCACCGGTTCCGTGGTTGTATTTATGGTTTCCTTTATTGATTTTAATGTTTGCTCGATCAGAGGATGTATTATCTCTTGATAAATATTTTGGTTTTATAAAAACCGAATCAGAATACAAGAATACTTATCGATGGCCCGTAGAATTAGTTTCAGGTTGGTTTGTCTATATATATGTTGCCGCTGGACTAGCGAAAATAATCCCTCTTTACAAAGGTGTCAGTTGGTTAGATGGGGGAACTAGCCAAGGAATTATTTACGATAGGTTTTTAAACTCAATTTGGTTTTACGTTTTTAAGGAGCCAGTATTTGATTTTACAACTAATGGTTGGCTATTTGCGTCCTTGTCTATAGGTTCTTTACTTATTGAATTATTTTGTATTATTATTTTTTTCACCAACAAGTTTAACATTTTAGTAATATTTTTAATTGTAAGCATGCACTTTTTTTTATATCTCGCAGGCGTTCCGGGTTTTATGCAGACTGCTCTAGTTTTGAGTGTTTGTCTTTTACCTATCAAATATTTTGAAAAGAAAATACGATAATGCGAATCCTCTACGTCACGAGACATTTTAATTACAGTGGATATGCCATTTTACAAACTCTAATAGAAAATAATTTTGATTTAATTGGAGTGGTGTTGAAAGATGAGGAACCAAAGAGGCATGATTCTTTGGCGTTTCATCTCAGTAGAATTTCCTATTATTTATCATCCAAACTTTTAAATTTTGAACGAATAAAAAATTTTAATTCAGAACAAAACCTTGCATTGAAAAATCATATTCCAATTGTAAGAATAGATTCTATTAAAAGTGAGATGTTCTTTGAAAGACTTAAAATTTTAAATCCTGATATAATAGTTCTTGGTGGCGGTTGGTATGAGCTGCTTCCGGAAAGAGTGTTTGGTTTTCCAAAATATGGTTGCATAAATACGCATCCTTCGCTGTTACCCGAATTTAGAGGAACTTCTATAACAAGGTGGCAAGTTTTGCATGGTGTGATAAAAAGTGGTTCTACTATACACTATGTCAATGAACGATTTGACACAGGCGGCATTATAGATCAATTAGAATTAGATATTCCATTCCCAAATTCATATTCTCCACAACAATTATTCAATTTACTTGGCCAAAAAGGTGCGCAATTAATGGTACCGATTTTGAGAAATATTGAATCTAGAAGTGGCTTTCTTGAAGAAAGACAAATTGACCATAACCCTGAGTTTTATAAATACTTTAAAAAATGGCAATGGAAAAAAGATGATTTGGTAATTGATTGGACAAAGCCTCTCGATAAAATTTATAATTTCGTATTGGCTTCAACACAGGAACATTATAAATATCTAGGTCCAATGTTTAATTTCAATAAAAAAGTATATTTTCTCAGAAAGGTAACATTAATAGTAAAGAAAAAACCAAGTGACTTCGCATCAGATTCGTTATTTGTAGTCCTCACTGGTAAACGAATGATTGGGTTAACAAGTAACAACTCAAACTTTATACTTCAATTGGATAAAATTCAAAGGTATGATTCTAAGCCATTAATATTAAGAAGAGCTTTTAATCCCTATAGATTATTTGAATCAAATTTAAATCAGTTATTTATTAATGAATAATCCAACTCGTAAAAATCAGGAAGAGGTTTACAGGAACCTTTATGAGAACCATAAAGGTACCTCAATGGCGGTTAGCAGCGAGTCCCAAGCTCACAAAAGACTAAGATTTAATGAGATATGTGGAATATTTGAGAACGAACAAGAGAAGTTTACTGTACACGATGTTGGAATGGGCTTGGCACAACTTTATGAGTTTATGCTGGCTAACTTCTCAGACTTGAACTGGGAATACAGTGGGACGGAAATTTTACATGAATATGTTACTGAATGTCGGAATAAGTATCCTGACATTAATTTTTATAACAGGGATTTGGCTGTGACACCAGGTGAAGATTATTATGATTACCTTTTACTTAGCGGCGTTTTCCATCAAAGACGCGAATCCAAAATTGGGGATTGGGAGAGGTTTAGCCAGAACATATTGAGGAATGCCTTTCATATGTGTAAAAAAGGAATCAGTTTTAATTTTATATCACCTTTTGTTGATTTTTATCAAACCCAAGTGTATTATGCCAATCTTCCAAAACTATTGAATTTTATAATTGATGATCTGGGTAGATTCTTTGTTTTAAAGCATAATTACGCTTTATATGAATTTACGGTTTATGTATATAAAGAGTCATACATAAAAGGTCTTCATCCAGACAGTGAATTCAAAAAGTATTTTAAAGTTGAAGAATGAATGTATTACTCACTAGTAGTGGAAGAAGAGGGTACATGGTTAATTACTTCAAGAAGGTATTTAATCCGATAGGAGGAAAAGTCCACACATGTAACTCAGAACGCCTTTGTTCATCATTTAAGGCGGCAGATGCCTATATAGTAGCACCGAAAATATATGACGATGGATATATTGACTTTATTTTGTCCTATTGTGCCGATAAGAATATTAAACTCATTGTACCATTATTTGATGTTGATCTTTTAATTCTGGCAAAATATAAAAGCATAATTAAATCTCATGGAATTACGGTAGTTGTTTCAAATGAAGAAGTTGTAAGAATTTGTAATGACAAATGGTCTACTTACAAGTTTTTAAAATCTCAGGGTGTGGCCGTACCAAGAAGTTTTATTGATGTGGACTCGGTAATCAAGGCTAATCAAGATGGTATTCTGGCATTTCCCCTAATGCTCAAACCAAGATGGGGGATGGGTTCTATAGGAATTAGGAAGATCCATAGTGTAAGTGAGTTGAAGTTTTTTGATGATTATGTTAAAACTGAAATTAAGAATTCCTATTTAAAATATGAATCGGCAATTACCCCAGATCAACAAATCATTTACCAAGAATATATTGAGGGTGACGAGTATGGTCTAGATATTGTGAATGATTTAAATTCTAATTATTATTTTACTTATGTTAAACGGAAATTAGCCATGCGATCAGGCGAAACAGATATTGCTGTTTATGAGGATAACAAAGATTTAAGAACATTAGGCCAAGAGATTGCATCATCCCTTAAACATATTGGTAATTTGGATATGGATGTTATAACTTCTAATGGGTTACATTATGTTTTGGATTTAAATGCAAGATTTGGTGGTGGTTATCCATTTACTCATGCTTTGGGGGTTGATCTTCCAAGATTAATAATGGAATGGGTTTTGCAAATAAAACCGACAGATTTTAAATTTAAGGATTTGAGCAATGATGTATTTTTTAAGGATATAATTGTGAGCTAATGGTTCGATTACCTCTAGTTAGTGTAGTTTGTACCGTTTATAACAATGAAAAATATTTGCGGCAGTGCCTGGAAAGTTTAGTTACTCAGAATTGCACATTCGATTACGAGATCATCGTTCATGACGACTGTTCCACTGATTCATCACAAGAAATTATAAGGGAATTTGAAAATAATTATCCAGAGTTCATAAGGCCAATATATCAACCAAAAAATATTTATTCTCAAAACATAAAGCCATGGCCAATATGTTTTGAAAAAGCAAGGGGTAAGTTCATTGCTATCTGTGAAGGCGATGATTATTGGACAGCACCCTATAAATTACAAAAACAGGTAAGTTTTTTAACAAAAAATCCAGAATTCGGAATATGCGGACATAATGTGAAAGAACTAAACTCATTTAATGGTAAGCAGCGTATCTTACCTGGGATCAATGAGTACATGACATATTCTATAATTGATTATGTAGACAGAAATTATACCGCAACATGTTCCATAGTTTTTAGAAAGAATTGTCTCAATTTGCCTCATCCTTTATTTAAATATTCACCCTTTGGCGATTGGGCAATATCATTACTCATTATGGATAAATCAAATGGTAAAATACATGTCTTAGATGATGAAATGGGCTGTTACCGAATTCATGCTGATGGTAGTCATGGTAGATTTCATAGAAATAGAAATTCATTAGTTCATGCATACAGGCTTCATTTGATTTTTATTAGAACTGTTAAGAAGTATTTATTAACACAAAAGGTTTATGAAAGACCAATTAATAAGAAGTTAAGAGATACAAATAGGTTAATTAGTTCTATTTATCCAGTGTATAGTTTTCAATCTATTAAATATAAAATTTACTCGAAGTTATACCATATTAAAATGTTCTTAAAGATTTGAAAAAGATACTATTTATTACCCATGATACATCCAGAACAGGGGCTCCAAAGGTTCTTTTATTGTTTTTGAATTGGATTGTGGTTAATTACCCCAATATTTATTTTGAAATAGTGGCTCTTAGAGGGGGGGGGATGGAAGGTGAATTTAAGGATTTAAAAAGGCCTTATTACAATTTTGATGCTGAAAAAAAATTGTTTTACGGGAGTATGGTAAATCGTATTCTAATGAGATTAAGGATTTTTAAGAATGACATTTTTAGAGATTCCTTTATAAAGAATAATGAATTGGACAAATTTGATATTATTTATGCCAATAGCGTGGTTTCAATACCTTTTGCAATAGCACTTAAGGATAGTAATCCAGGGTCAAAATTGGTCACTCATATCCATGAATTTAAAACCGTTATAAGTCAAAAGCTCCCAAACCTGGGCGACTATGTCGATAAAATCAATCGAGTTATTGTGCCAGCAAATAGTCTAAAACAAGAGTTAGAAGATGAATTTGAAATTGAAAAGGAAAAAATTAAAGTTATTCGTGAAGTAAGTACAATCAGACCTAAAACTGATTCTCATCAATCTAACGGTGTTTTTGTGGTTGGTGGGGCTGGATCTTTTAGTTGGCGTAAAGGACCTCATCTTTTTATTCAGGTAGCTCGCCATTTTCTAAAAATGTATAATAAGAATGTTGAGTTTAGATGGTATGGAAAGCTAAATAATGCAGAGAGATTGACCATAGGAGAAGATATTAGAAAGTTAGGTTTAGAAGAGTCTATTTTTTTTAAAGGAGAGATAATGGAAATTAGTGATCATTTTAATCAAATGGACATATTTTTATTAACGTCAAGAGAAGACCCATTTCCTTTGGTCTGTATTGAGGTTGGGATGTTGGGTAAACCCATAATTTGTTTTGAAAAGGCTAGCGGAACTCAGGAAATTATTGAAGAAAAAGGTGGTTTTGTGGTTTCTTATCTAGATATTGAAGAAATGGCGATGCGTATCAATCAGTACATGGAAGATAAGGAATTAATGACTTCACATGGGGAGTATAATAGAAAAGAATTCTCCAAATTCACACCAGACGGAATTTGTCCTAGGTATTTTCAAGTAATTATGGAGTTATGTTAATAAGCTATCATCTTTTTTAACCTAAAGAAAAATGAAATAAAATTCTGAATTTGAGTTTAGCCATTATTATACCCTATTATAAACCAGATTTTTTTGAAGACACTTTAAATTCAATTCTATCCCAGACCGACCAGAGGTTTTCATTATATATTGGCGATGATGCGAGTAGGACTGCACCGGTGAATTTATTAGATAAATTAAAATTTGAATGCCCGATACGATATAAAAGGTTTGAGAACAATCTAGGAGGTAAGAGTTTAGCACAGCAATGGTGTCGTTGCATTGACATGTCAATAGATGAGGAATGGATAATGATATTATGTGATGACGATACAGTTAGTTCTAATTTGGTTGAGGAGTTTTATAAAAATTATCACCAATTTAATGAAAAGGCTAATGTCATTAGATTCGCTTCCAAAGTTTTAAATATGAAAACCCAAGAGTTATCACAGGCTTATACCCACCCTATTAAAGAAAATATCTTTGAGTTTCTGGAACGAAAAACAAACGGTATGCGTAGTTCTCTTTCTGAATATGCGTTTAGAAGGGATTCGTATTTAAAATATGGATTTAGAGATTACCCCTTGGCCTACCATAGTGATGATATGGCTTGGGTTCAATTTTCAGAGGAGAAGCCCATATATTCTATTAATGAAGCGGAAGTAATCTTTAGATTGTCTGATGTCAATATAACTGGTAACTCTCAGTTGAAAAGACAGAAAGACGTAGCTTCTCAGAAATATTTTTCTGATTTAATAAGAGGATATGGGTCAAAACTCAATAAGAGAACCCTTATTTTCTATTTGATGCTGTATGAAAAAAATATAAAACAAAGCAGAAAACTAAA
Organism: Winogradskyella aurantiaca; assembly: GCF_003362725.1. Taxonomy (GTDB): domain Bacteria; phylum Bacteroidota; class Bacteroidia; order Flavobacteriales; family Flavobacteriaceae; genus Winogradskyella_A; species Winogradskyella_A aurantiaca. The sequence goes on along the minus strand of NZ_QKTV01000002.1, from coordinate 170,918 downwards.
TAATTCAGAATGGTTGTTTTTATTGAGGTATTATTTGAGGTTTTTTCATAAGAGTCCAGTAAGTTTCCTTAAATTTCTCAGGCGTTTTATAATTAACTCCCAAAAGTAGTATTGTTAATATGGGGAAAGAAATGATATCTGTAGTTATAGCATGTTATAATGATGATCAGTTTGTTACCAAAGCTGTCGATTCAATTTTAAAACAGACCTACAAGAATATTGAAATAATTGTGGTTGATGATGGTTCGAACGCCAAGACTAAATTGGTTTTAAGCACAATTGAACCACGCATTACCAAGCTAATTACCCAAGAAAATAGAGGACAAAGCATTGCGAGGAACAACGGTATAAAAGTCTCTAAAGGGCAATTGATTTTAAATTTAGATTCAGATGATTATTTTGAACCTGAGTTTTGCGAAAAAGCAGTTGCACTTCTCTCCAGAAATGAGGATATTAGAATAGTGACCTGCTGGGCCAATCGTTTTAGTGAGTCTGGACATTCAGAGCTTGTCAAACCCAGAGGTGGTTCTTTTAAAAACTTTTTGTTTGCTAATTCCGCTCTAGGCAGTTCCATGTTTAGGAAAGGCGATTGGTACAGATGTGATGGATATGAAGAGAATCTCCCCATCTTAGGTTTTGAAGATTGGGAATTATACCTAAACATATTAAAAACTGGAGGTCGGGCTCATGTCATTGATGAAGTCTTATTTAATTACCAAGTACGGGTAAATTCTACAACAGATCGTATAAGAAGCAAGAAGTTAGACAAGTTTAAAGAAATAGTCTTAAAACACAAAGATTTGTATCTGGAGGATTTTGAGGACCTCTTAGATCACTTTATTCATAGGGTCAAGCAAGAAGAATTTCAAGTCCTTAAAACTAAAAACAAATTAGACTTTCGTCTGGGGCAGCAAATACTGAACCCAATTAGAAAGATAAAATCGATCGCTAAAAAACGAAATTAAATTTAGGTGAAGGATCTCAATAATTCAGATAAAGTATTCTGGCATCGATATCTACCCTTCTATGAAGAAGAATTTAAAGGTATGGATGGATTTGAACATATTCTTGAGTTTGGAGTTTTTAAAGGGGCTTCTATTAGATGGCTTTTTGAAAGATTTCCGAAATCTATGATTCATGCAGCTGATATACTTCCTGTTCAAGAAGAATGGCCTATACACGATAGAATTCAATACTATTATGTGGATCAGGATTCTAAGCAGTCAATCATTAAGCTTTTTAAAGCTATTGATACCAAACTCGACCTAATTATCGAAGATGGAAGTCATAGGCCTGTTCATCAAAAAAATTGTTTGATCCAAGGATTAAATAATTTAAATCCTGGTGGTGTTTACATTCTTGAAGATCTACAGACTTCTCATCCTGGCCATATTTTCTATAAAGAACTTAGGAAGAAATATTTTGGTCCATACCACTTATTGTTGGCGTTAGAACATCAATTGGCTACATTCAATAAGATTGACCTTGATAGCTTAATAAATGGAGAACCTAAGTCTTTATTCTCTAAAGAAGAACTAGGCTCTGTCGTTGAAAAAATTAAATCAGTTAAAATCTATAAACGTTCCACATTGCCTTTAAAATGTTATCGCTGTGGCAGTTCATCTTTTAACTACATAGATTTAAAATGTTCTTGTGGAATTGGTTTAATGTCTGAATCAGATTCGATTTCAGCTGTTATTCATCTTAAATAGCAGACTTAAATGACCAATCTTCGTCATGTTGATCATATAGCATTCCTAACCACTGTTTATAATTTTAAACTCTATAAAAAATCTTCGTTGTATCATCCTGAGGGTGTGAGGCGTTATATTATTGATGGAAGAAATGGTATGTATGGTATACATAGCATCGTTTACATGATGCAAATGCTTTGGGAAGAGGATATTGATTGGTTAATAATGTTGGATGAAGATGTAATTGTATTGGATTTTGGGGCTATTGAGGATTTAATAAAGTATATGCACCATAATTCTTATGTTCTAGCTGGCATGCAGGATGGCGGTGTTCATGAAATAAGGCATCATAGTCCTTATGCAATTAACACCTACTTTTCAATATTGGATTTTAAAAAAGTAAAGCAATTTTGGAATAAAGAAGAAGTTTTGAAAAATCAATACATCTTTAAAAACGAATTCCAGATCAATAATCAGTTTATACGGCATAACTATGACGAAAACAGCCTCTTTGAAGGGTATTATTGCTTCTATTTTTGGTTATTAAGACAAGGTCAGAAACTATTGTATTTGAATGCAGAACAGCTATTTAAGGATGATGTTTATACCAATGTGCTTTATAATCATAATAACGAACCATTACTATACCATACTTGGCATGCCAGAAGTTTTGGGGTGTCAAAAGTGCATACAAAGAGAATTAGTAGAGTGTTTTCTGAAGCTCAGACTCAACTAAAACCTAAAGGAGTAAAAGAGAAGCCAGTAATTTTTAAGGATAAGTCTTTTAAAGGATATGTGCACAAAAATTCACTAAAAAAAAGAGTCAAGCGTTTGCTGAAAAAGCTAATAAGTGGTTTTAAATTATGAACTGTACAGGTCTCGTCTCTATCATCATGGCTACTTTTAACAGGGCACACCTGATTGAAAAGAGTCTGGAAAGTATTAGCCAGCAAACGTGTGCTAACTGGGAGTGTATCATCATAGATGATGGATCAACAGATAACACACAACATATAATAGAAACCTATAGCGGTAGAGATAATAGATTCCAATATTATTTAAGAAACAATACTTATAACAAAGGCCTGCCTGGATCTAGAAACATGGGGCTTGATATGGCTAATGGTCAGTTTATTTTATTTATTGATGATGATGATTATGCGCACCCACAACTCTTAGAAATATGCTGTAACTATCTGGAAAACAATCTATATGCCTTTTTTTGTCATTATTTAAAACAGCCGTTTACAACAGATATTCCAGAGGTGACTTCCGCTTATCTGCCTAATGGAGATTACTCTATTACCAATACTAGTTTTTATGAAGATTTTGTTACCTATAAAACTCCAATGGCCTCTTGCACTGTGATGTGGCGTGCGATGTGTTTTACAGGCCAACGATTTAATGAAGAACTGACTTATGCTGAAGAATGGGAGTGTTATACAAGGCTATTGGTTGATTTTTCAGTTGGTATTTTGTTAAACAAAATCCTTTACTTTAATAGGAAGCATCCGCATTCTAACACCTATGAATTTTACAGCGGAAATCAAGAAAGGGTAGAGTCAAAAAAGAAGGCAATTCAACTCATAATGAACATGCTTAAGAAAAAAGGGAAACTATTACCAGGAACTAGCAATTATTTAATAAATACTGCCCTAGGTTTTAACGATATCGATTTGATAAATATATTAATGACAAATGCTGAACTAAATTTGGTGAATCGTTTTATTCTGAGGCTTAAGTTTTATAGTTTGCCAATTAGGAGAACCTTAAAGAGACTTAAGACCGTGATATGACACTAAAGCGTTTTGTTTTAACAGTTATTAAATACATTCCTTCCTCTAGAATGAAAGTATTATCCTACCGCCTGTTTTTTAAATATAAAATTGGGAGAAATGTACAATTAGGGCGTGTATTTATAAATTGTAAGAAGGTTGAGATTGGTGATAGTGTGGTCATTTCAAATAGAACTGTTTTTTCATGCAATGAATTATATATTGGTGCTCAAACCAAAATTCATTCATCCAATAATTTTATTGGAGTGAATAATTTTAGTATCGGCTCAAATTCAAGAGTAATCAACAATCATTTTTTTGACCTAAGTAATTCTATTGAAATAGGCGATGATACATGGATAGCTGGTCGTAATTCTGAATTTTGGACACATGGGTCTTTATATACAAGAACCGGTACAAAAGATTTGAGTATTAAGATTGGGTCTGAGGTTTACATTGGATCTTCCTGCTTAATTGCACCTGGAACTGAAATTGCTTCTTATACGCTTGTTGCCATGGGAAGTGTGGTTAATAAGAAGTTTGAAGAGGAAAATGTGCTAATTGCAGGAAATACTGCATCAGTAGTTAAAAAAGGTATTAATTGGAGAGACCATTGGTAATCCATAACAGAAGAGTATTCCTTAATGAGTAAGTATCGCATATTAATTCTGGCAGAATCTATAGATATAGATAAGAGCAGTGGTGTTAAAGGGAGGTTAGCCTTAATACAAGCTTTTCAAAAATTAGATTATGCGATTACAGTCCTCCATTATTCTCAGAAAGACATCGATTTAGAGGGTATATCCTGTATGGCCGTTTACGAGAGTAAGTCAAGTTTTCTTTATGTTCTTAGCAGAATACAAAGACTACTTAACCGATGGTTTGGTTGGGACTTAAGTGATGTCGTCGATAAGTTATTTGGTTTTTCTTTTGGGTTTTTTAATGACTCTAGGAGTATGCGAAAGTCATTGAAATCTTTTAACTCTAAGGATTATGATATGGTCTGGACCCTAAGTATGGGCAACAGTTACCGAACCCATAAGGCTGTTCTGGATCTTGAAGAATGGCATGAGAACTGGTATGCCTATGTTCACGACCCTTTTCCACAACAATTATATCCTAGACCCTACAATTATGTTCCACATGGCTATCGTAAGAAGCGAATGTTCTTTAGAGCAGTATGCGACAAAGCTTTTAGGGTGGTATTTCCAAGTCTTGGACTTAAAGAATGGTTACAGAGTTATTATACCCCAGTTTTAAACAAATCACTTGTGATCCCGCATCAAATTCCAGAAGGAATCGGCGACAGTATGAAATTACCTGAGTTCTTCAGAAAAAATTGTTTTAGCATATTGCATGCTGGAAACCTACTGGATTTGAGAGACCCTTCAATAATTATTGAGGCCTATACTATGTTTCTTCAAAAGTATCCAGAAGCAAGCGAAGAAAGCAGTTTGATGTTCATCGGAAAGTCCTCAGTCTACACGGAATATCTTAAAGGTAAATACAAAGAACTTCCCTCTCTGTATGTGAGTGGGGACTACATGCCTTTTGAAATTGTATATAACCTTCAAAACACGGTGTCTGTTAATGTGATTCTGGAAGCTAAATCTGAAATCAGCCCGTTTTTACCTGGTAAGTTTTCCCATTGTGTGACTGCTGATAAACCAATAATTTTTGTTGGTCCATATTACAGTGAATGCAAGCGTTTACTGGGCGATGAATATCCTTATATATTTGATTTTGATAAGGTTAAAGAGCTAAGTCAGGCTATTGGAAAATTGTATAAGCAATGGAAAACAAATCCTGGTACATTAGTATTAAACAGGCCTGATTTAATGAACTATTTGTCAAAAGAGTATCTTAAAGACGTTATTGAGAACGATAAACTTATCTAGTTATCCCAAAGAATGATGATTAAATATCAATTATACAAACTAAAGGTTAGAACTGTAAGATTTTTAAAAAGACCGTGGTTCCAGCCTTTTTACAAGAGCAGTAATCCTTATTGGGTGCAAAAAATGACCTATATACCAATTGATAATCGATTAGAATTTTTCACGGATTTATGTAAAAACAAGACGGTTATTCATTTTGGATGCACAGATTGGCCAGTTTTTAACCCCGATAATAATCTTCACATTCAATTGTCAAAACATACCAAGGCTATTGATGGTTTTGATATTGATTTAGATGGTTTGAATAATTTAAAGAAATACGTTTCAGGTAATTATTTTAGTGACTTTAGCCAATTAAAAGATAAAAGTTATGATGTATGTCTTGTTCCTGAAACTATTGAGCACGTGGACAATGTTCGTTTATTTTTGGAGGGATTGTCAAAAGTTAGGGCAGAAAAGTTTTTGATTACCGCACCGAATGCTTTTTCCAATGAACAAAAGCAAAGGTTTTACAAAAGGAAGAATCAATTTGTAGAACTCATTCATCCTGATCATAATTATTGGTTTAGTCCATATACCTTAAAGAATTGTATCAAAAAATATATGGAAAAAGACGTCAAACAAATTTACCTTTTACAAAAGGGAAATATGGTTTGCTGTGAATTCTAGACAATTAAAGCTGTAGAAAATTTGAAGAATAGAATAACCATTATTTATGCCTACAGAGATCGAAATGTTGAATTGGTAGAAAATTCTTTGCAGTCTCTAATCGTACAATCGAGTCAGGATTTTTCGATCGTTTTTGTGGATTATGGTAGCCAAGCTAATAGATCACAAAAACTAAAGACATTTATAAATGAAGTTGACAACATATCTTACTATTATGTTGGTCATCCGGGTTTACTATGGAATAAGAGCAAAGCTTTGAACTATGGTATTAGATCTGTTCAATCTGATTTTGTTTTAACGGCAGATGTTGATGTGTTATTTCCTTCAAATTTTATTGAATGTTGCCATGGGTTATTGGATGCCTCCAAGTTTACACTGTTTAAAATTGCCTATTTAACCAAATCATCAACTTCTAAATTGAAGTTTCCACTTGATATTTTAGAACTTGGACATTCTCATATTGGTCAAACATTTGGGATTGGACTTTATCCCAGAGCAGCTTTTGAGTCGGTTTCTGGATACGATGAGTTTTTTCATTTTTATGGATTTGAAGACGAGGATATTAATAACCGCTTGGTTATGTCAGGATGTACTCAGGATCTAAATGATACTACAATTTTTCATCAATGGCATGAGAAATTTCCACGTCAATTGAAGAATGAGTTATCGGTCATACCAAGGTATAAACACGCGCTTCGATTAAATCAACAGCATTTTGTTTGGAATAAATCCACTAAAAGGACAATGGCTAATACCAAACAATGGGGGCAATGTTGGAATTTTGATGATTTAGATCGTTTAAAGAATCCAGATCAGACTATTAAATTGAATAATAATCTGTCTGTTTTAAATCATTTTTTTGAAGTGCAATTGATGCAAATCCCATCTAAGGTTGTAAAAATTGAAATTACAGAATCTCCTATTGCACGGTCGTTAAAGTTTAAACTCAAGAGTTTACTGAATAAGACAACTCAAGTGTATCTAAATATGAGTGAGGTGAATGATTTAATTCTTAAGCAAATTGTTTTTAAATACAGTGACCATAATTATAGCTTTAGGATTTCTGAAGATTTAAAAAGAATTACTTTAATCATAAGTCTTTAGCAAATGATATTTGGAGGTAACAGGATACGAGTTTTCTGGTGGAGTGAGACTAAATTAATGGGTAAGAGCCTGGATAATTATGGGGACATTATCGGTCCTTATTTGGTAGAAAAGCTATCAGGTAAGAAAGTGGTTTTTGTAAGGCCAACAAACAGCGGGATATTTGATTTGCAGCAACCTATTTATTTAACCGTAGGTAGTATTCTTGCCCATGCTACTGCAAAATGTATTGTTTGGGGTAGTGGCATAATTTCTTCTGATCAGAAGGTCAAATCTGCGAAATTTCTAGCTGTTAGAGGGCCTAAAACTCGAGAAAGTTTAATTGATCAGGGTTATCAGGTGCCTAAAGTTTATGGAGATCCGGCGTTGTTATTACCATTATTTTTTCGACCAAAGGTTCAAAAGAAATATTCATTAGGCATAATTCCGCATTATGTGGATTATCATAAGGTAAAAAAGACTCTGAGTAAAAATCCTGAAATTAAGGTCATTGATCTAATGACCAATGATGTTGAGGAAACTACAAAATCAATCATGGAATGTGAGAGAGTAATTTCCTCATCTTTACATGGTCTAATTGTCTCACACGCCTATGAGATTCCGGCAGCTTGGATGAAATTCTCAGATAAGTTGTTTGGCGATGGAGTTAAGTTTGTTGATTATTTTGCTTCCGTTGGTTTAAGAGGCACCTTAGTGGGTGATTTTCAAAATTCTTTTGACTTGATGGACCTCAAAGATATTTCCCCTAATCACTTTACACTTCCAGAAAAACTGGTACTAGGTCAATTACAAAAAGGATTATTAATAAGTTGTCCTTTTAATTATAGTAACATAACTATTAAGGATGAAGAAATTAGTTAAGTGGATATATAATCGATTTGTGAGAAGTCGACAAAGGGTTCTGGAGCGAAAAATGAGCATAAGAACAAAAAGTTTAAAAGAAAATGAGGAGAGTGATTTACAGCGATGGAAGAAAACTGATGAGCTAAAGGATGATTGGAGCCAAAGGACCCACGTGATGTCAACTTTTCTTTCCACCAGTACTAATATTATAGAATTTGGAGCGGGTAACATGTATTTAAAATCGGTTCTGGGTAAAGAACAAAATTACACTCCTTCTGACTTAGTAAAGCGTTTTGATGAAACAATAATATGTGATTTAAACAACCCGATAGAAATAGACCTTACACCATATGATGCTGCTGTTTTTAGTGGGGTATTGGAGTATGTTTATAATTTGGATTTGGTTTTTAAAAAGTTACATGAAGACCAGGTTGCAAAAGTCGTATTGTCCTATGCATGTTCAGATCGCGTGAATCTCTCACGGAGTGCAAATGGATGGTTAAGTGATTACACATTGAATGATATTAAATTGTTAATTGATAGATATGACTATATCATTCTGGATTACAAAGAATGGCGGGATCAATCAATTTTTAACTTGAGTCTTAATAACTAATTGGTGAGAATACTTTTTGTTTCGATAAAGTCTGTGCATTTTAAGAGATGGATTTCTCAGCTAGAGGATTGTGGTTTTGAGCTCTATTTTTTTGATATAAATGGTTCAGATGGTTCTTATTTGGATTTGCCTTGGTTGCATCAAAGGGATTCATGGAAGTTGAAATTAAAGTTACCTGGATACTATCGTCTAAAAAAATTATTTCCTTGGGCTTTTGAGGTTGTAAATAAGTTAATTTCACGTAGGACGGACGAGGTATTTGAAGGCTATTTAAATGAAGTAAAACCTGATGTTGTGCACAGTTTTGCGTTGCAATTATCTTGTACTCCTATAATTAGTATTATGCAAAAGTATCCTAATATTTATTGGATATATTCTTCCTGGGGCAGTGATCTATATTACCACCAATCATTTCCAAAATTAAAAACTAATATTCAAAGAGTGCTTGGTAGAGTTAACTATGCTTTTAGTGATTGTAATAGAGATGTGGCATTAATGAAGAATTTAGGGTTTGAAGGATCTCATTTGGGTGTTTTCCCAGGAGGTGGTGGTTATAAATTGGATATGGTTGAGACATTAATAGAAACCAATTTAAACGATAGAAATTGCATTATTGTTAAGGGTTATGAAGGAGAAATAGGGCGTTGCATCAACGTGCTAAAAGCTCTGGAATTGATTTCTCATGAATTAAAGAATTATAGGATTATTATCTTCAGCGCTGATGAAGAAGTGATAAATGTTATTGAACAGAAGCAGCTTAAGTGGGTATTTGATATATTACTGATAAAAAGTTCAAAACCAATTTCACAAATAGAGGTGATGAGGTTAATGGGAAAATCGCTTTTGTATATTGGTAACAGCATTTCAGATGGAATGCCCAACACCTTATTAGAAGCTGTTATTATGGGGGCTTTCCCGATTCAGTCAAATCCAGGTGGTGTTTCCGAGGAAATAATTACACCCGGACAAAATGGATTAGTAATTAATGATCCGGAAAATATTGAAGAAATAAAGGTGCTGATTCAAAAAGTGATTACAGATAAAGCACTCCAACAACAGGCCTTTGAATTTAATCAAACTACCATAAAACCTCAATTGGATTATGAACTTGTTAAAACAAGAGTTTTCAATGCTTATAAAAGTATTTCAATATCAACATGATGATAGAATCAAAATTAGTTGTAGTTATACCAGCACGTGGTGCTTCTAAACGATTAAAGAATAAGAATCTAAGATCTCTAGGAGGTTATAGTTTGTTAACCCATAGTATATTATATGCATTAAGCAGCTTAAAAGATATTCCTGTTTTTGTTTCTACAGAGGATGAAAATATTAAGAAAGAGGCCCAAAAATATGGGGCTCAGGTCATCGACAGGCCTATTGAACTAGCCATGGATGAAACCACAACTGTGGAGGTAATACAACATGCTATTGATTCAATTGCATTTGACGTAGAGGACGTCATACTTTTGCAGCCAACGAATCCGTTAAGGCCGCAAGGTATTCTGTATAGCGCCCTAAAGGCTTATAAATCAAGAGGCTCCAATTCTCTTTTTACTGTTAGTCCTCAATTAAAGAAATTAGGTGAAATTAATGACCATAGATTCGTTCCAAGAAATTATCAACCAGGACAGCGTAGTCAGGATATGAATCCCTGGTATTATGAGAATGGCCTTTTATATATAGCTTCAAGGGATATTATAAAATCTGGGCAGCTCATCACCAGAGAAGCACACCCTTATATAGTTGATCATATATTTGGTACTGTTGATATAGATACGGCAACAGATTTAGATTATGCGGAATTCATTTTTAGTCATTATCGGAAGGAAATATTCTATTTACCGGACTCAAGAAAGAGTTTTTAATTCCTGTCTTTTATGCTATTTTTGAGAAGCTTAATCTCATTTTTTTGAACCAACAAAATTTTTCAATTCAGGGGCGACACATAGGTCCAGAATTCCCACCACTAGTACTCGCAGAAATAGGCATCAACCATGAAGGCTCTCTCGAGGTGGCGAAGCAAATGGTAGATGCCGCTGCCAGAGCAGGGGTGGAAGTCGTCAAGCACCAAACACATATTGTAGAGGACGAAATGAGTCCAGAGGCCAAAAAGGTAATTCCAGGTAATGCCAAGGTGTCTATTTATGAGATTATGGAGCGCTGTGCCTTAAATGAAGCGGACGAACACGCTTTAAAAGCTTATGTAGAATCCAAAGGCATGATCTTTATTTCCACACCATTTTCTAGAGCGGCGGCTAATCTCCTAGAAGCTATGGACGTCTCCGCTTATAAGATCGGATCAGGGGAATGTAATAATTACCCTCTTTTGGAACATATTGCCAGCTTTGGAAAACCGGTTATACTTAGTACGGGAATGAACACTATAGACAGTGTGTCCAAAGCTGTACAAATCTTTGATCAGGCCAAGGTGCCAGTTGCTTTATTGCATACCACTAACTTATATCCCACGCCACCACATCTGGTACGACACGGCGCGATGATGGAATTACATCAAGCTTTCCCAGAAAAAGTATTTGGACTAAGTGATCATACGTTGAATAACAATGCCTGTCTAGGTGCGGTAGCCTTAGGCGCCAGTATTCTGGAGCGTCATTTTACGGATCATATGCAGCGTACGGGACCTGATATTGTTTGTAGTATGGATGAACAGACTTGTAGAGAGCTTATTCAGGGATCCAAGGAGATCTGGCAGATGCGAGGTGGTACTAAGGAACCCGCGAAGGAAGAGCAGGTGACCATTGATTTTGCCTTTGCCACCGTGTGTACTATAAAAGATATTGAAAGGGGAGAAACACTGACCAAAGAAAATATTTGGGTAAAACGGCCTGGTACTGGATCTATACTAGCTAAAGATTTTAATCAACTTCTTGGTAAAAGGGCAATCAGAGCTTTAACCGATGGGGTGCATCTAAACTGGACTGATTTTGAATAAAGATAGAAAGCGCATAGTTTTTCTTACAGGAACCAGAGCTGATTTTGGAAAGATTAAGGCCTTGATCCAGTCTGTGGAAGACCAAGAAGATTTTGATCCGTTTGTCTTCGTGACAGGCATGCATATGATGACAGAATACGGTTATACCTTGATAGAGGTGGAACGCTGTGGATTTTCTCATATACAGAAGTTCGAGAATCATACCGCTGAAGACACAATGGATTTGAGCTTAGCCAGGACTATTGAAGGGTTTTCAGCCTATATAAAAGATATTCAACCAGATTTGATTGTGGTGCATGGTGATCGGGTAGAAGCGCTAGCCGGTGCCATAGTAGGGAGTTTAAATAATATACTGGTGGCACACATTGAGGGAGGGGAAGTATCGGGGACTATTGACGAATTGATAAGACATTCCGTCTCAAAATTGAGCCATATCCATTATACTGCAAATGAGGAGGCCAAAGAACGACTAAAGCAGATGGGTGAGCTACCTGAAAGTATTTATGTGATTGGTTCTCCTGACCTGGATGTCATGTCCTCCAAATCCTTACCTGAACTTGACGAAGTCACTTCATATTATAATATTCCTTTCGAGGACTATGCATTAATGCTTTATCATCCCGTAACAACCGAGGTTGATCGTATTGAAAGAGATGCAGAAACCATAGTACAAGCTCTAATTGAAAGCGGCCTGAATTATGTGGTGGTATATCCCAATAACGATCTGGGAAGTATAAAGATTTTAAAGGCTTATGAAGCGTTTAAACAACACCCAAAGTTTAAAGTATTTCCTTCGTTACGATTTGAGTATTTTTTAATCTTGTTAAAGAATGCACAATTTATAATTGGTAACAGTAGTGCTGGAGTTAGAGAAGCTCCTTTTTATGGAGTGCCAAGTATTAACGTGGGTTCCAGGCAAAAAAATCGCAGTCTTCTTGAGAGTATCCTAAATGTATCGCATAATAAATCAAAAATTATAAGTGCTATTAATGCTCAAAAAGATAAGTCATTTTTACCAGACGCGTATTTTGGGCATGGTAATTCTAAAGTGCTTTTTATGACTAGTTTGAATTCTACTCGTCTATGGGAAACCCCCCATCAAAAGCAATTTCAAACAGTATGAAACGAAAGAAAGTCCTTCTTTTGTTAACGGATGGGATAAGTTTAAGAAACTTCACGTATAGTCCATTTGTAATTGAGGCCGAAAAATCCGGCTTAGAGCTGGTATTTTGGAATGGAACTTCCTTTGATTTTGAGAAGATGGGCTTACAAGCAATTCCACTGCCAAAAGGGAAAACTCACTGGTTGACCCCTGTATTTAAAAATGCCAGAAAACATATAGAACTCAATTGTTTTTCAAAAAGGAATCAGGATCCAATTTATCAAGCCTACAAATTTCCTTTGAATAAAAAAGGATTAAAAAATTGGTTTCGTACTCTTTTAACCCAATTGCTTATTTTTTTCCTCAATAATGAGAACGGAGCTAATCTTACCAGAAAATGGACTTATCGCTTGGAGTCAAAGACAGCCTATTATAGGAGATGTAGACAAGTGTTATCAGAAATAGAGCCTGATGTTATTCTCAATTCATCACAGCGTTCTTTATTAAGTATAGCACCTGTGGAAGCAGCAAAAGATCTGGGGATAACCAGCCTTGGTTTTATCTATTCCTGGGATAATCTACCAAAATCTACTTTAGAGGTTACCACAGATTACTATCTAACCTGGGGCCAGTTAATGAAGAGTGAATTGATAAAATATCATCCATTTATAGAATCGGATCAGATTTTCGTGACTGGAACCCCGCAATTTGAACTGCACTATCAGGATGAGTTGATAGAAACAAGAACGTATTTTTTTGAAAAGTATAACCTGAATTCAGACATAGAATATTTCTGTTTTAGCGGAGATGATTTCACCACAAGTCCCAAGGATCATTTGTATCTCAGGGATACCGCTAGAGCCATTAGAGAATTAAATCAAAATGGGTATAAAGTTGGTTTAATTTTCAGGCCGTGTCCGGTAGATTTTTCAAATAGATATGATGAGGTGATTGATGAGTTTAATGACATTATTATTCCTATAAGGCCAGAATGGTCTGCGAATGGAGATGTCTGGAATACTGTGATGCCTTTGCCTTCAGACAATAAATTACTAGCCAATCTAGCTTATCATTGTAAAGGGGTTATTAATCTGGGTTCCTCTATGATTTTTGATTTCATAACAAGGGATAAGCCTTGTATGTATTTAAACTATAGGTATAATGAAGAGGGTAAGCCGTTAGAAGGTGTTCATGTTTATGACTATGTTCATTTTAGATCTATGCCAAATAATAAGTCAGTTGTCTGGGGGACAAACCCTTCTAGTCTTTCAAAGAATTTACAAGTGTTTTTAGACTCATCGAAACAAAACCTGACCTATACAAAAGATTGGTTTGACATAGTTAATCTTGCTCCACAGGAAATAGCGTCAAAAAGAATTGCCGAACGTCTCTTGAACCTACATTGATTTGTCTTTTTTATGCATATTTCCTTTTTAACACCAGAGTATCCACATCCAGATTTGAAGAAGTCAGGAGGAATAGGTACCAGTATACAGAATCTAGCTAAGGGTCTTGCAGGTCAAGGAATAGACGTGACCGTATTTGTTATAGGACAAAAGAAGGATGCAATACTTTTTGATACAAACATCAGACTCATATGTATACCTGCGAAACGGCATAAAATTCTATCATGGTATTTCGAGCGAAAGAAATCCCAACGAATCATTAATGATTATATTAAACAATTGAATATCAATTTAATTGAAGCTCCTGATTGGGGTGGGATCACCGCTTTTATGAAATTTTCTGTTCCGCTCGTTATCCGATTACATGGCAGTGACACCTATTTTTGTCACCTGGAAGGGAGGTCTCAAAATTGGAAGTATCGTTTGCTGGAATGGAAGGCCATTAAAGATGCTAATTATATTGTCTCAGTGAGTGAATTTGTAGCCGATTTTACCAAACGTCATTTTAAATTAAAAAACCCTATAGAGGTTGTTCATAATGTAATAGATACTAATTACTTTAAATCAACTCACGATTTTAAGACTGGTAGTCTACTGTATTTTGGCACAATTATTAGAAAAAAGGGCATTTTGCATTTAGCCCATATTTTCAATTTGGTAGTTGAAAAAAATAGAGATGCCACTTTAACTGTTATTGGAAAAGACACCATAGACGTCATTCTAAAAAAATCAACGCTATCGATTTTTAAAGAAATTTTAACCCCTGAAGCTGTAAATCGGACTACTTTTTTGAGTGAAGTTGAGTATTCTGCTATCCGAGATTTAATTCAGTACGCTCAGGTAGGTATCTTACCAAGTTTAGCCGAGGCATTTCCAATGACCTGGTTAGAGGTATTGTCAATGTCACGCCCCTTGGTGTCGTCTAATATTGGTTGGGCAAAAGAACTAATGGTGGAGGGAGAAACAGGGTTTATGGTAGACCCTAAGGATCATCAATTGTATGCTCAAAGAATTGTTGAATTAATTTGTGATGTAGATAAAAGTAAACACCTTGGGCGTAACGCCCGTGCTCATATAGAGAAGCACTTTAGTTTAGAACAGGGTTTGATAAAAAATATTGAATTTTATCATCATGTTTGAGCACATAAATTATATTTTTTCTATTGAAATTAAATAGAATGAAACTAATACTATTAATTCATCAGAATAACAAGGTGCTAGAGATCAGGGATTATCCAAGCGATATAAAAGTACCGATGAATGATGAAGTTGGTCTGATTGGTCAGCTCTTTAATATGGCTATTAGTTATCCAGATCATTTTTTAGGTTGGTGTGAAGAAAGATTATTTCCTTTTTTTAGTTACAATAAGTTTAGAAGCATCTTTCTTCATAAAAGAATAATGTCATCGTTTGAGATTCACGATTATTATATACCTGATACCATTGGTTATATTGAGCATTCGCCTTTAATAAACATCAATAAAAATGTTCCTTATCCTACATGGCGTATGAGTAGTTGTGTTGGTGGAATACATGCTTCCCTAATTTCACAACTTAAGAAGGCCCAATATAAGGACCACTCATTTGAATTGTTCTTAAATGTTATGGCCAAACAAAACATGAAGAATGGGCTATTATGCTATAGTACCCCTGGACTTCTAGAGGGCTTTATTGAGAATTCATATAAGCAATCTCCAAGAGTAAAAGATGAACTATTTCATTTCGTTAGATCTAACTATAAGAAAAGATGGCTTTTCATATTATTTTTAAATTTCCTTATTTACGAGGGCAAGTTGAAGTTGTATAGTTTGATTAAATCCCTCTTTACCAAGGAGGTTAGAGTTAAGTTGACTCTTGACGAATTTGAGATTAATTCGGCAAAAGAGGATTCAGCTGAGGCAAGTATCGATGTAATAATACCAACTTTAGGTAGAAAGAACTTCTTATATGATGTGCTTAAAGATTTAAGTAATCAATCTCTTTTACCTCATAGGGTAATCATTGTTGAACAGAATGCAAACCTTTATTCAGAATCCGAATTGGACTTTTTGACTGAAGAAGAATGGCCGTTTACAGTGGTTCATCACTTTATTCATCAAACCGGGGCATGTAATGCTAGAAATCTGGCTTTACAAGAAGTGTCTTCAGAATATGTTTACTTGGCAGATGATGACAACCGTTTTTCAGCTGACTTGCTGGAAAAGGCGATAATCGAAATGAATAAACTAGGAACCAAAGTATTGAATATGTCCTATCTACAAAAAGGTGAAGTTGAAACAGCTAGGACATGGCTACAATGGCATACTTTCGGCGCAGGGTGTTCCATAATTCGATCTGAATTGCTTAAAGAAGTAACTTTTGATATGGCATTCGAACATGGTTATGGGGAAGATGCTGATTTTGGTATGCAATTGAGAAATATAGGTAAGGACGTCATTTATTCTCCTAATCTTCATGTTCTGCATTTAAAAGCACCAATTGGCGGCTTTCGAAAAGTAAATGTAATGCCATGGGATAAAGATCTTATCATTCCAAAACCGTCTCCTACCATCATGTTATATAAACTGAAACATCAAAGCATAATACAAATTAAGGGTTATAAGCTTTTGTTGTTTTTAAGACTTTTATTTAAACAGAAAAGGTTACATTTTCTAAAATTTAAGAGGCAATTTAATCAACAGTGGAATTCCAGTGTCAGATGGGCAAAATATCTAAAGAGCGAGCATGAATAATCGCAAATTTTCCTTAATCGTTTGTACTTATTCTCGTCCTGAATCTTTGAGTACTCTCCTAAAATCTATAGCCACCCAATCTGTAGCCCCAGATGAGATTTTAATTATAGATGCTTCCTCTGATCAAAAAACTGAAATTGTATGTCAATCCAGCCAATTACCTAGTTTGAAATATTTTCAGGTAAACACGGAACATCGTGGCTTAACAAAGCAGCGTAATTATGGGATTTCTAAAGTAGGTAAGGATATAGATTATGTTTGCTTCCTTGATGATGATATTATTCTGAGCAAAGATTATTTTACGAGCTTAATTAATACTTACATTGCTTTTCCGGATGCTATTGGTGTTGGCGGCTATATAACTAATGAAGTTATATGGGAATTTAAATCAAGTAAAAGTTTAAGATCAAAGTTTTATTTCGAAGAGTTTCAAAGACAGGAACCGATGAGATTTCAGGTAAGACGGCTTTGTGGTTTGGCACCCGACCGTCAACCTTGTTTTTTACCAAGTTTTGGTCATGGAAGATCGGTGAGCTTTTTGCCACCTTCAGGCAAAATTTACGGTGTAGAGCATTTTATGGGTGGTGTGTCTTCATACAAACTTGATGTTCTCAAAAAGGTTGGATTTTCAACTTTTTTTGAAGGCTATGGATTATACGAGGATGCTGATTTCTGTTTTAGACTGCTTAGCTTTGGTGATTTATATGTAAATACGGCAGCCCAATGTGAACATCATCATGATAAGTCCGGGCGTCCAGATTGGTTTGAATATGGTAAAATGGTCATTAGAAATGGATGGTATGTATGGCGAATTCGCTTCCCAAAACCCTCCGTTAAAGATAAATTCAGATGGCGTGCATGTAGTTTGTTGCTAATTTTATTGACTTTAGGAACTCTTAATAGAAAAAGTATAAGGGAGGGTATGGGACGCTTATTTGCATGGACAAAACTGTTCTTTTTTAAACCTAGTATCCAATCATGAAGCTTGCCATTTTTACTATTGTTCAACATACTAAAAAAAATCAACAGTTGTTTGGATACGGACCCTATATAAGAGAAATGAATCTTTGGGGTTACTATGTTGAAGAAATGCTGGTTTGTGGTCCTTTGAATAAAAAGTCTGATCCAGGAACAATTGATGTTGCTTACGAGCATTCAAGGCTCACTTTTTTTAAGGTTCCGGCATTCAACTTATTGTCCGTTATGCAAGTTATAAGAAGTATTTTGGTCATCCCTATAATATTTATCCAGTGTATAAGAGTGATGGCTATGGCAGATCATATTCATTTACGCTGTCCTGGCAATATAGGCCTGATTGCCTGTGTATGTCAGATATTATTTCCTAGAAAACCAAAAAGCACTAAATATGCTGGTAATTGGGATCCTAATAGTCAGCAACCCTGGTCTTATAAATTACAACAGGCCATTTTGCGGAATCGCTTTCTTACAAGAAATATGAAAGTATTGGTGTATGGGGAGTGGCCTAACGAACCTGAACACATTATCCCTTTTATTTCGGCGACCTATTACGACAAGGATAAAGTACCATTTAAGAAAAGGGATTTTGATCAAATCTTGGAATTCGTATTTGCGGCCTCCTTAGTGCCTGGAAAACGACCTTTATTAACCATTCAAATTATTGAAGAATTAAATAAGAAAGGCTATCCAGCCATTCTTCATATGTTTGGAGACGGACCATTAAGAATTGAATTGGAAGCATATATTACTGAAAATCGAATTAGGGATCAAATTAATCTGTATGGGAATCGGGATATTCAGGAATTAAAGAACTATTATCAAAAGGCTCATTTTAACATTTTGCCCTCCAAATCGGAAGGTTGGCCGAAAGCGGTGGCAGAGGGTATGTTTTTTGGTTGTATTCCTGTGACTACCAGCGTGTCTTGTGTAGAATGGATGCTAGATGATGGTATGCGAGGTATTTTAATTGAACCTAAACTCGAAAGTGCCATTAGTTCAATCACTTATGCCTTGGAGCAAAAGGACTTACACTTTCTGGCTCAGAGGGCTCAGACATGGTCTGAACAATATACCTTTGATCGTTTAAATGAAGAAATTAAATCAGTCCTTTTAGAAGTATGAAAGTGTTGCAACTTGTCGATAGTTTGGAAGCTGGTGGCACTGAACGTATGGCAGTTAATCTGGCTAATGGGTTGGTATCGCACGTTCAATTTTCAGGCCTTTGTGCTACTCGGGTTGAAGGTCCCTTAAAGCAACAATTAAAATCCCAAGTGTCCTATCTGTTTTTAGGTAAATCTTCTCGTTTTGACATTTTGGCCTGGAAGCGACTTTATAAATTTATTAAGAAAAATAATATTGATATACTTCATGCTCACAGCAGTTCTTATGGATTGGCAGTAGTCATGAAATGGTTACATCCAACTTTAAAAATAGTATGGCATGATCATTATGGCCAAAGTGAATTCCTTGATCAACGACCTAAACGAATCTTAAAATTGTTATCCCGTTATTTTTCAGGAAGTATTACCGTAAATGCCAAACTGGAATCATGGCATCGGAATATTTTAAGTATTTCACGGGTTATATACTTGCCAAACTTTATAAGTACAACGCAAAGAAAAATTGAGAAAACCACATTAAAAGGAATTAAAGGAAAACGTATTATTTGTTTAGCGAATTGGCGTCCCCAAAAAGATTTAATTAATTTATTAGATGCATTTGAGCAAGTGGTTAAACAATGTCCTGATTGGTCCTTACATTTGGTTGGAAAGCATTTTAATGATAATTACGAAGAAGAAGTACTATCTAAAATTGAGTCAATGGAAGCTAGAGAGGCTGTAAATACTTATGGTTCGGTATCTGACGTACCTAATGTACTTTTACAATCAAGTATTGGAGTTCTATCTTCAAGTTCAGAAGGATTACCATTGAGTCTGCTGGAATATGGTCAGACTGGTCTACCAGTAGTGGCAACTAATGTGGGTGATTGTAACAGGGTTATTATAAATAACAAAACAGGCCTGTTAGTTGAATCAGAGAACTCAAATAGCCTCTTTCTAGCATTAAATAATTTGATCAGAGACAAAATCTTCGCAAATAAATTAGGCAAGGGTTTAAATGAATTAATCAACGATGACTTTTCTGAAAATGGTTCCATTCATAAATTGTTGGGTTTTTACACTGAATTGTAGATGATACAAAAAATTGTAATTTTCAATTAATATGTCAAGAAATAAAACCCCGGTATGGCGACGTGAGTTTAATTACATAAGTCTTGTAGTTATGCATATCATCATTGGGGTGGTTATTTTTTCAATTGAACCATTAAGAAATCCTTTTTACTTAGCAGTAATCGTTTTTTTCTTTTATAAAATTATTACCGCTGCTAATAAGAAAAAACAATTTTGGGTTCTGGCGGCCTGCGCCTATATAATAGCAGGAGAAACATTATTTCGTATGACAGGGGGTGGCCTGTTTTATGAGATTTCTAAGTATCTGGTTATTTTATTTTGTTTGTTTGGAATGTTTTATGACGGGATTTCAGGTAAAGGTTACCCCTATTTTATTTACCTCATTGCTTTAGTTCCAGCTGTGGTAATTGCTTCAATGAATTTGAGTTTTGATCTGAAATTTAGATCCTCTGTAGCTTTTGTATTGAGTGGTCCCGTAAGTTTAGGAATTGCGGCTTTATACTGTTACAATAAAAAAATGAGTAGTTCTCAAATGTTAGATTTATTGAAGATTATGAGTTTGCCAATTATTTCCATGACTACGTATTTGTATTTATATACCCCATCAATACAAGACGTTGTAAGAGGTACAGATTCAAATTTCGCCACATCCGGAGGGTATGGTCCAAATCAAGTGTCAACTTTACTTGGTTTAGGGGTATTTGCGTTTACTGTTAGATTATTTTTAAGATCACCAAGTCTAGGATTAAAGCTCATCAATGGCTTTTTACTAGCCTTTACAGCGTATAGAGGTATTGTAACTTTTAGTCGTGGAGGGGTTCTGGCGGCTATTATAACCATTTCAGCCTTTTTATTTGTTTTATATTGGCAGTCAGGTTATCGCAGAAAACAACAAATATTAGGTTCATTTGTTTTGTTAATAATGGTTGGGATTGGAACCTGGTTTTATTCTAAAAGTCAAACCAACGATCTCATTGAAAAACGATATGTGGGCCAAGATGCCGCAGGTAGAGAAAAAGATATTTCAACTGGTCGTTTAGAACTGTTTATGCAAGAACTAGAGGGATTTCAGAATAATCCTTTTTTTGGTGTAGGTGCGAGTGGTATGAAGAACTTGAGATACGAGGAAGAAGGACAAATTGTTGCGTCTCACAATGAAATTAGTAGAATTTTCTCTGAACATGGTGTTCTTGGTATTTTCATACTCTGTATCTTACTTTTTAAGCCCTTAAGTTTAAGAAAAAAAGGCAATAAAAATATCTTCTTTTACGCTTTTTTAGCGTTCTGGTTTGCCACCATCAACCATTCGGCGATGCGTTTGGCCGCTCCTGGATTTATTTATGCCCTGGCTTTAATTTATGTGACCAATGACAAAAAACGTCCTGTACGTAGGCAATTACCTAAAAGGGCCTAAGAACCCTTCTTATATGTTTACTTTGGGGCCTTTACTCGAAGCTTTAGGTTATCGTATAATATATACCTCCAGCGCAAACAATAAGCTTGTACGTCTTTTGGATATGATATGGTCTGTTGTGCGTCATCGGCGTTATGTTGATGTGGTCCTTATCGATACCTACAGTACTCAAAATTTTTATTATGCGGTGGTCATTGCCTGGCTGTGTAGACGATTCAAGTTGATATACATCCCCATTCTGCATGGTGGAAATCTGCCCAATCGATTAAAAGAGTCGCCAAGCCAATGTCAATTACTTTTTGGAAATGCAACTGCCAATGTAGCTCCCTCCAGGTATCTAGAACAGTCATTTCGTGACTTTGGTTTTAAGAATATTTATCATATTCCCAATGCCGTAGCCCTTGAGAATCTTCCTTACTTAAGGAGAGAAAAAGCAGAACTTAAACTTCTCTGGGTACGCCGCCTCCAGGACATTTACAACCCAATGATGGCTTTGCAGGTGTTTCTTGGATTAAAAGCTAAAGGCTTAAAAGCTGAATTATGTATGGTGGGGGCTGACCATGATGGGAGCCTGGATACTTTAAAATCCTTTGCGCAAAAATATGCCTTAAACGTTGATTTTAGTGGTTACCAATCGAAAGAAGAATGGGTTGCTCTATCCAAAAATTACGACATCTTTTTAAATACAAGTACCATTGATAATACTCCCTTAAGTGTTATTGAGGTTATGGCTTTAGGATTAGGGGTGGTTTCTACCAACGTCGGGGGCATGCCTTATTTAATAGATCATGGAATAGAGGGTATACTGGTCGATTCAAAAAATGTGGAGGCGATGACAAGTGCTGTTCTGAATTTGGTTGAAGATCCTGAGTTGTTTCAGGAATTAACTGCCAAGGCCCGTCAAAAAGTCGAGACTTTCGATACCATTAAAGTAAAACAACAGTGGAAGGAACTCTTCCGGTCATTAGGTACTAAGTAAAGTTGTGAGGTCTAATATTTTAACCAAAAGAAGACATTTAATATCCATAGAATTACCAAAGCTATTATTGTTAAGAACCGGTGAACTAGTTTCTTAAAATTGTCTTAACTAGGAATCAAAGACTTCTTATATTTAGGTGCAATCTAAATAACCATGACACACCAAAAAGGGATCCACTTCGAAGTCTCTGAACGCAAGCTTCTCCTACGAGTGATGGACTTGTTTATGATTGGCTTTGGTATATATCTACTGCCATTTATTGTTGACTTTGAATATCTTATATACACTCAAGAAAATGCGATTGCTTTTGCGGTGCTAGCCATTTATTTCAGCATCTTCGCTACGGTCTTTGAGCTCTATGAATTATTTCCTGCAAGCAAGTTCTATTTGACCTTTCGGAATGCGGTCATGTGTCTATCAGTAGTAGTACTTTTTTATTTACTGACACCTCGTATCACTCCCTTTTTACCAGAGGATCGTATTCAAATCTTGTATTTCTATATTGGCATACTTCTAATGCTATTATTGGGAAGACTATTATATATCGGTTTGTTACAGTCTCCCAGATTTTATAAGCGCGTTTTACTGGTAGGGGAGGTAACCCAAATGGGTAATGTGCTGAAGTCTCTAAAAAAGCACAGTCCTAATTTTCAAATCGTTGGTTTTGTAAATTCAGAACAGGATGAAGAGGAACGCATTAGTTTTAAAGGATTGACCCAATTTCCAGGTCAGCAGTTAATAGACATTCTCATTGATGAGCAGGTATCGGAGGTAATTGTAGCGCATTTTAATGCTGAGTCTATGAATGACGATATTTACGATCAGTTATTATTGCTCATGGAACGCGGATTTAAAGTGCGCGATTTTACGCAGGTTTACGAAGAATTACTCTTTAGGGTACCCATTCAATATATTGGGAAAGACTTTTATAAATACTTCCCATTTAGCCGTAATAATGAGAACCAGTTGTATCTGTTTTTTAGGCGGGTTTTTGATATTATTTTATCGCTTATTGGCTTGTTAATTGGTGTGCTGTTGTCTCCATTTATTATCCTCGGTAATTTTATGGGAAACAAGGGTCCCTTATTCTATTCTCAGGTAAGAATTGGCCAGCACGGGCGGCCGTTTAACATTCACAAATTACGCACCATGGTGCCTAATGCCGAAAACGGAAAGGCACAATGGGCGCAAAAAGGGGATTTGCGAATTACCACATTTGGGAATTTTCTTCGACGTACACGGCTTGACGAACTACCCCAATTCTGGAATGTGCTCAAAGGGGATATGAGTTTTATTGGTCCGCGACCTGAACGTCCGTACTTTGTTAAGGCCCTTGCTGAAAGTTTGGCGTTTTACGAGGCGCGTCATATTATTAAACCGGGTTTAACTGGCTGGGCTCAGGTGAAATCGCGGTATGGGGCTTCCATAGATGATAGCCGTTTAAAGCTTCAGTACGATCTGTATTATATTAAACACAGAGGGATATTCCTTGACCTGAACATTTTTGTAAAAACTATTTCTACAGTTCTGTATTATCGCGGGCAATAAACCATTTAAATACGCGGTTTTCTAAAACGAATAATCAAAAACATCAAGGGAGTAATGAATATGGCTATTCTGGCAAGATAATCTCCTGCTACTACATAAAAGGTTTCTTTTGTTTCAAGTGGCAGCTGACTCGATAAGGCTCCTTGTGTATCGTAAGGTAAGGAACTGAGGAGTTCCCCTTTTGGATTGATAAAAGCAGAGATGCCCGTATTGGCAGAACGTGCTATGGAACGTCTGGTTTCAATGGCACGTAAGCGCGCATAACTCAAGTGCTGCTGGTGTCCTTGGGTGTTGCCCCACCAGGCGTCATTGGTAATGATCCCCAAAACATTGGCTCCATTCCTAACGTATTCTGTTACAAATTCTCCATATACCGATTCGTAACAAATTATGGGGGCAATTTTATGGGCTTCGTTTGTGCCAGTGAAAACTGCTCTGGTATCCTGCGTAGTTTTCATGGCCACCGTACCACCAAGATCAATCATGGCATCTCCAATAATCGGTTTTAAAACCGATTGGTAGGGGAAATTTTCAACACCCACAACCAACTTGCTCTTATGGTACATTGGGATTTCAGCATTGTCCTGGATTAAAATAGCAGAGTTGTAATCGTTGTACCAGATTCCCTTTCTGTAGAAGTTACTTTGTTCCGTCACTTTTGTGGGGTCATTTATAAATTCTATAAAAGCAATACCCGTTAGCCAACTGGTTTTCGGTTGGGTGTATAAAGATTTTTTAAGTTCGTTTATAAAGTCCGAGTCGGCAAATTTTCCAAGTCGCGCATTATCAGCAAATACCGTTTCAGGGGCCAAAATAAAGTCGGGAGTGGCATCGGTGTTCTTGGTATCGGCGAGCTCCACTAAGGTCTTAGCAATTTCTAGGTTGCTCAGTTGGTATTTTTCCTCATAGGGATCGATATTGGGCTGTAAGACAGTAATGGCAACAGTATCATGGGATGGTTTGTAATTATAAAACATTACCATTGAAATGGCTATTGGCATTACAATCCATGATACCAGAATGAGTCCCGGTTTCTTCAACCCTTTAACTCGGTCACCAGAATTGTATTTGTTGTAGATTCTGAAGGCTAATACATTTCCAATCCATACCCAAAGGGTGCCTCCAAAGGTGCCGGTGTATTCATACCATTGAATCCATGTAATCTGTTCGGAAAAGGCATTTCCAAGATTTAACCAGGGCCATGAAAATTCCCAACTGAGGTGCAATTTTTCAAAGCACAACCATAGCAATATCAGAAAAACCAAGGATCGAAAGGCGTTGGTACGTTTAGCAACACTGTGATAAAAAAGTATGAGTACTGCCATGAGCGCACTGTTAACTCCTATGGCAAACAAACATCCAAAAGGGTCAGCAAACCATAACCAAGAAGTGGTAAACGTGTTCCATATGATAAAGGTTAAATACGAGCCAAAAAATAGTTGGGTACGTTTGCGCCTTATATCCGATGTCCTGATGCGTTGTTCATATGCCAACAGTGGGACAAAGGCGAAAAATAACGGCAAGGGAAAACCGTAAGTAGGCCAGGATAGGGCCAGTAAAAGCCCGGAACTAATTACTGCAAGTAATTTTTTCATTGGCTAAAAATAGTTGTTTTCAAGCTCTTATCTAAAAATGGAGAAGTCAATTTTTAACGAGAATACATTGGAATACAAGGCCACACTTTGGTCTCCAATATCAGTAAAGGCATAATCCAATTGAATGCCCTTAAACTTGAATCCCACCCCAAAATTTGGTTGGAAGGTTAGGTTTTGCGAATTATCGATTTGAAGTTCGTTTTGAAAGTTTCCAACACCACCTCTTAAAAACACCAGATCGGTATACCCAAATTGAAAACCAAATGCTGGATTAATACTAGCAAAACTGCTTGAAATGATGGCATTACTTTCAATAAACCTAATGTTGAGGTTTAAAGCTGCTTCTAGAGAATAGTCATAATGAAACAACCATGATTTGGATACCCCAAACTCTAATTTAGGAATCGTGATTTCGGTAGTTTCAGGGAGGGTCTGGTTTTGTCCATCAATGGCTCCACTAATTTTTTCGAATTCTTCGTCATCGATGGCCCATGAGTTATAAGTTGTGGTGATATCACGTCCCATGATCCCTATTTTCCAGTCATTTTTTGTTTTAAATTGTAGTCCTGCATCGATTCCAAAACCCCAGGCACTAGCAAAGTTTCCAATAATTCTTCTTATAATTTTAGCATTGACACCATAACTGAATCCTTCCAGTTTTACATTTCTGGCGTAAGAAACTGTAAAGGCATAATCAGCTGTAGAGAATGTACTAATACGGTCGTAATTAATATTGCCCTGGTCGTCTATTAATTGCGTTGTATCTAATATATCATCGACTCCAAACCTAATCAAGGATGCCCCTACCGCTGATCTGTCATCAATAGGCATAGCCCATGCTATATAATTGTAATTAGCAATGTTGGCGAAATAACTGGAGTGCATAAGTGCTATTTGTGAATCTTCTAAATTCACCAAACCAGCAGGATTCCAATAACCCGAGTTTACATCAGCAGTCTGGGCTGTTACGGCATTGCTCATACCTAATGCAGCAGCGTCCACGCCAATGTTTAGAAACTCATTTGAATACCTCCGTGTGGTTTGTCCATTAAGAACGCTGCCAATGCCCAGTATAAAAAAGAGTAAAAAAGTCCTCAACCACAATTTTTTTACAAAGATGCATAATATTTTATAGCTATTAAACTGCTTTTTTCAGTACTTATTGCCTAGGTTATTAACCGTGAAAATTGTCTTGGATCCAAATTATATTTCATCGAGTTTTATATTTTTACGGGGTTACGCCATCTTATGAAACAACATATTCCAAATATCGCTACCCTTCTTAATTTAATGTCTGGCTGTATCGCCATTTTATTTGTGGTTCAAGGTGAGCTCGTTTGGGGGGCAATATTTGTTTGTATAGGCATCGTCTTTGATTTTCTTGATGGTCTATTGGCTCGAATGTTGAACGCACAAAGCGCTTTAGGACTTCAGTTGGACTCTTTGGCAGACGTTGTTACCAGTGGGGTTGTTCCGGGATTGATTATGTATCAGTTGATGGCCATGTCAGTCAATACCTCTGGTGAGTTGATTTATTTATTGGAGACAAATTCAAATGACGCAACCTGGTATAATACAGAACTTGGTTTTTTTCCACTAATTGCACTTTTGATCCCCTTAGCTTCGGCCTATCGCTTAGGAAAGTTTAATCTGGATACGGAACAACAGGATTTTTTTAAAGGCTTGCCCACTCCGGCTAATACCTTACTTATTATTTCCTTACCCTTAATTCTAGAGTATCAAAACAATGATCTTATCAATGCTCAGATTGTCAATCCCTGGGTATTGCTTGGCATTACGATACTTTCAGTATATATGCTAAACGCACCGATAAAGTTATTTTCCTTAAAATTTAAATCCTTCGATTTTAAATCCAATGCCACACGTTTTAGTTTCTTAATACTGACCTTAGTATTATTAATAGTCTTAAAATTCGCCGCAGTTCCAGTTATTATCATATTGTATGTGGTAATGTCGCTGTTGGATAATTTGGCATCTAGATCTAATCAATCGTCTTAGTTTAATTCCACTTAAGTATGTTAGAAAATATTTTCACATTATTAATGCTTGTGATGTTGCAGGCAGTTCTTGGATTTGATAACTTATTGTATATATCCCTTGAAAGCAAGCGGGCTCCTAAAGAAAAACAGGCCTATGTTAGGCGAATTGGGATATTATTGGCCATTGCTCTGAGGATTGCACTTTTGTTTGTGCTCATTAATGTAATCGAGTATTTCCAGGACCCAATTTTTTCGTTTCCATTTGAAGGAGTATTAACCGGTAATTTTAATATTCATAGTTTGATTGTTCTTGGTGGTGGGATCTTTATCATATATACCGCCATTAAAGAGATATGGCATATGATTGGGCATACCCAAATGGATACAGCTGTTGACAAGGACCGTCAACCAAGTAGTTTAAACAAGGTTATTACGATGATCGTGATTATGAATCTGGTATTTTCATTTGATTCCATATTGAGTGCTATGGCCTTAACCAATGTTTTTTGGGTAATGGCAACAGCCATTGTCATTGGGGGCTTGTTAATGATCGTGCTTTCTGATAAGGTTTCAGAGTTTCTCGAAAAGAACCGTATGTATGAAGTGCTTGGGTTATTTATTTTGTTTATAGTAGGGATTATGCTGGTAACAGAAGGTGGTGAATTGGCGACGCTTACCATTTTCGACAATCCCATAGAGCATATGAGTAAAACCACCTTTTACTTTGTAATTGTTATTCTGGTAGTTGTGGATATTGTTCAGAGTAAATATCAAAAAAAATTACTCGCAGAAAAAGAGCGCGTCCAAAAGGAGATCTCTAATAAAGAATCCTAGAAATTCAATTTCTTTTTTCTCAATTCAAAATTCTGACCTAAATAGACTTTTCGGACCATCTCATCACTGGCCAGTTCTTCTGGAACCCCAGCCTTGAGAATACTCCCTTCAAACATTAAATAGGTCTTATCTGTAATAGCTAAGGTCTCCTGCACGTTATGGTCGGTAATAAGAATACCAATATTTTTCTTGGTCAGCTTGGCCACAATACGTTGAATATCCTCAACCGCCACAGGGTCAACCCCTGCAAATGGTTCATCAAGAAGGATAAAGTTTGGATCGGTGGCTAGGGCCCGGGCAATTTCTGTTCGTCTTCGCTCACCACCAGATAACAAATCGCCACGGTTCTTTCTAATATGACCAAGGCCAAACTCTTCAATTAAAGATTCCATTTTCATGTGCTGCTCTTTCTTTGTGAGCTTGGTGAGCTGAAGAACACTTAAGATATTATCCTCGATACTCAGTTTTCTAAACACAGATGCTTCTTGCGCCAGATAGCCAATACCGTTTTGTGCACGCTTATACATGGGGTACTTGGTGATCTCTGTGTTTTCAAGGAAAATCTGGCCACCATTAGGTTTAATAATTCCCACGATCATGTAGAAGGAAGTGGTTTTTCCAGCACCATTTGGGCCTAAAAGCCCAACGATCTGACCTTGATTAACCTCCAATGATACATCCTTAACAACCTTTCGACCGCTGTAGGATTTCATAAGATTTTGTGCGTGTAATTTCATGGCTGTGAATAGAACGGAAAAATACTAAAAATCGTACGATTTATTCCTCTGAAGATTCAAGTGCTTCCCAAAATTCGTAGGCACGCCTTAAATGTGGGATAACTATAGTACCACCAATTAAGGTTCCTATACTTAAGGTTTCGGCAATTTCTGCACGTGAAACCCCTTCCTTATAGCAGGTTTCTAAATGGTACTTAACACAATCATCACATCGCAGAACCGTTGAGGCTACAAGCCCTAGAAGTTCTTTGGTCTTAATATCCAAAGCACCTTCCTGAAACGCATTGGTATCCAGATTAAATATACGTTTAATGATTTTATTATTATCTGCTAATATTTTATCGTTCATCTTAGAACGATAGGCGTTAAATTCTTCTACAATATTTGACATACTAGGATGAGGATTCTTTCTTTTGACGTTTAACAACTATGGCTGAAATGTAAATGCTTACCTGATATAAAACTAAAATAGGTATAGCAACAATTACCTGACTGGCAATATCTGGAGGAGTAATTACAGCCGCCAGAATTAAGACGATGACTAGTGCAAACTTCCTATATTTTCTCAAAATTTGAGGTGTTACTAGTCCAACCTTAGTTAAAAAGTATATAATGATGGGAAGCTCAAACACGAGCCCTGAAGCAAGTGATGAGGATCTCACAATAGCTATTACCGAACTGGCATCGAACTCATTTGAAATCTTTGAACTAATGGTATAATTGGCTAAAAAATTCAATGACAGGGGTGTGATGACATAATAACCAAAAAGGACCCCCATAAAAAATAGTAGCGAGGCGATTACGATGAATCCCTTTGAGTTCTTACGCTCGTTAGTTTTAAGGCCAGGACTAATAAAATGCCATGCTTGATACAGAACGTAAGGAAATGCTATTATGAGCCCTGCAAAAATGGATGTCCAAATGTGCATTGAAAACTGCCCCGCTACCAACCTGTTTTGAATAATAAATGGAAGTTCTGCCGCACAAAACGTAGTTTCAACTCCAATTTTATTGGCAGCAGCACACAACCATCGATAAGTGGGGAAGTCCATTTCAGTGGGGCCGAAAATCACCACTTCAAAAATAAAGGTCTTCATTGTAAAGGCTATGATAGCCGCAACAAATACGCCAAGTGTTGCTCTAATTAAATGCCATCTTAAGTCTTCCAGATGATCTAGGAAAGACATTTCATTTACATCAACTTTAGCCATCTAGAGTATGCCTTCTTTTATTAGGTCATGTAAATGAACAACACCATCATATCTGTCATTAGATGTGACCAGAAGTTGTGAGATTCCATATTCTTCCATTAGCTCTTTGGCATCAACGGCCATGGCGTCTGAATCGATTGTTCTTGGATTTTCACTCATAATGTCCGATGCGATAATTCGTGTCAAATCATCAGTGGTGCTTAACATACGTCTTAGGTCGCCATCTGTAATGATACCTTTAATGATGCCATTATCGACAACAGCCGTAACCCCAAGCATCTTTTTAGTGATTTCCACAATTACCTCCTTTAAAGGAGTGTCAGAACTCACTACAGGTTTTTCATTTTGTGAGGAGAGGTCATTAACTCTTAAGTACAATCGTTTTCCTAAAGCTCCACCGGGATGGTATTTGGCAAAATCCTTGCTTGAAAATCCTCTTAGATGCAGCAGGCAAACAGCCAAAGCATCCCCAATAACCAATTGCGCAGTGGTGCTTGTTGTTGGAGCTAAATTATTAGGACACGCTTCTTGTTCCACATAGGCATTTAATACGAAATCGGCCTGCTGTCCTAAATAAGAATCAGGATTACCCGTAATGGCAATCATTTGATTTTTAGCATTTTTTATAAGAGGAACCAAAACTTTGATTTCAGGGGTGTTTCCGCTTTTAGAAATACAAATAACCACATCATCCTCTAGGATTAATCCAAGGTCTCCATGTATGGCATCAGCGGCATGCATAAAAACAGATGGAGTACCTGTGGAATTCAGTGTGGCGACAATTTTATTGGCAATGATGGCGCTTTTACCTATCCCCGTGATGATAACTCGTCCCTTTGAGTTGTAAATAAGTTCTACGGCATCTGAGAAATCCTTAGTAATCAAATTACTGAGATTTGATATGGCATTAGCCTCCATGGCTATGGTGTCCTTTGCCTGATCCAGAATTGCGGACATACTGTTCAAAACTTGTGATTTTTGCATTATAATAGTTTAAAGAAATTCTTATCTTTAAACATACCGCGCAAAGGTAACCATAAATTAGGAAAAGGGATTTAATGAGCACAGCAGAAATTGACTTGCATTCCGAGCTAAAAAAGTACTTCGGTTTTTCACAATTTAAAGGACTTCAGGAAGAGGTAATAAAAAGTGTCATCAATGGTGAGAACACCTTTGTAATTATGCCAACGGGTGGTGGTAAATCACTTTGTTATCAATTACCAGCTCTTATTAAAGAGGGTACAGCAATTGTGGTTTCTCCATTAATTGCCTTAATGAAAAATCAAGTGGATGCCATAAGAGCAGTGTCTGACGATCATGGTGTGGCCCATGTACTTAATTCATCTTTAAATAAAGGGGAGGTGAAGCAAGTTATGGCTGATATTAGTAATGGTGTCACTAAATTGTTATATGTAGCTCCAGAATCACTGACCAAAGAGGATTATGTTAATTTTTTAAACTCTGTTACCATTTCCTTTATGGCTGTCGATGAAGCACATTGTATAAGTGAATGGGGTCATGACTTTAGACCAGAATACCGCAATCTGCGCCAAATATTGAAACGCATCGGTAATGACATTCCAATTATTGGACTAACGGCAACAGCAACCCCTAAGGTTCAGGAGGATATTCTTAAAAGTCTTGGAATGTCCGATGCTACAACCTATAAAGCATCATTTAACAGGCCTAATCTTTATTACGAAGTCCGTCCTAAAACTAAACAGGTGGATGCTGATATTATTCGTTTTGTCAAGCAAAATGAGGGTAAGTCAGGTATAGTTTATTGTTTAAGTCGTAAACGTGTAGAAGAGCTCGCTCAGGTGCTTCAAGTGAATGGAATTAAAGCGGTTCCTTATCATGCTGGGCTCGATGCTAAAACTCGAGTGAAACACCAGGACATGTTTTTAATGGAAGATGTGGATGTTGTTGTGGCAACAATTGCATTTGGTATGGGAATCGATAAGCCCGATGTGCGTTTTGTAATTCACCATGATATTCCCAAAAGTATTGAGAGCTATTACCAGGAGACAGGCAGAGCAGGCCGAGACGGCGGGGAAGGACACTGCTTAGCCTTTTATGCCTACAAGGATATAGAAAAATTAGAAAAGTTCATGGCTAACAAGCCAGTAGCAGAGCAAGAAATTGGACATTCGCTATTACAAGAGATGGTGGCCTATGCTGAAACATCGATGTCGCGCCGAAAGTTTATACTGCATTACTTTGGTGAGGAGTTTGATAATGAAACCGGCGACGGTGGTGATATGGATGATAATGTTCGTCATCCAAAGACACAAAAAGAAGCCAAAGACGATGTTTTGGTGGTTTTAAAAACAGTGCAATCAACCTTAGAGAAATATAAGTCAAAAGATCTGGTACAAGTCATCACAGGTAATGCCAATGCGCTTATAAGTAGTCATAAGACAGATGCGCAGCCATTTTTTGGTGACGGCAAGGACAAAGAACCTCGGCATTGGATGGCCTTGATCAGACAAATGCTAGTTGTCGATTTGATACGAAAAGATATTGAGTCTTATGGGGTATTGAAACTCACAGAAGAAGGCAGATCATTCATTACAAGCCCTAGTAGTTTTATGATGACTGAGGACCATGTGTATCTGGATCAAGCTGATGATGGCATCATTACAAATGCCAAAGGTGGCGGCGGAGTGGCAGATGAGAATTTGATGAAAATGCTCAAAGACTTGAGAAAGCGCAATGCCAAACGTATAGGTGTACCACCATTTGTTATATTCCAAGACCCTTCTTTGGAGGACATGGCTTTAAAGTATCCTGTTACCATTGAAGAATTATCTAAAGTTCATGGAGTCGGTGAGAGCAAGGCTAAAAAGTATGGTAATGACTTTGTTGGATTAATTGCAGACTATGTTGAAGAAAATGATATAACGCGTCCAGATGAATTAGTGGTTAAATCAACCGGAATGAACTCTGCTTTAAAGTTGTACATTATCCAGAATATCGATAGAAAACTACCACTCACTGACTTAGCTCAAGCTAAGGGAATGGACATGCCAGACTTTATTAAAGAAATGGAGACCATCGTATTCTCAGGAACCAAATTAAATATCGATTATTGGATTGATGACATTCTTGACGAAGATCAACAGGAAGAGATTCACGAATACTTCATGGAATCAGAAACCGATAAAATATCAGATGCTATTGATGAGTTTGATGGTGATTATGATGATGAAGAACTACGTCTGTACCGTCTTAAGTTTATGAGTGAGGTGGCAAATTAATTTAACTGTTGTAATCTCTAGGCATCCTCCTATAATCATCTTTCTAGTTTCCTTATCTTTGCAGCCTTAAATCAAAAAGATATTATGCAAGACGGTTTATATGCAAAGATTAACACCTCAAAAGGTGCTATACTACTAAATTTGGAATTTGAGAAGACCCCAGGTACAGTTGGAAATTTCGTTGCCTTGGCTGAAGGTAATTTAGAGAACTCGGCCAAACCTCAAGGAAATCCATATTACGATGGGCTTAAATTTCATAGGGTCATTCCTGATTTTATGATACAAGGTGGGTGTCCACAAGGAACAGGGACTGGTAATCCAGGTTACAAATTCGATGACGAAATTCATCCAGACCTGAAGCATGATGGACCAGGTGTTTTGTCCATGGCCAATGCTGGGCCAGGTACCAACGGAAGTCAGTTTTTTATAACTCATATTGAGACGTCTTGGTTGGATGGAAAGCACACAGTTTTTGGAAAAGTTGTTGAAGGACAAGAGGTTGTTGACGCTGTTGCGCAAGGTGATCTGATGGATTCGGTTGAGATTATTAGAGTTGGAGAGGCTGCTGAAGAATTTAATGCTGTGGAAGCATTTAGAACCTTTGAAGGAGCTCGAGAAAAAAGATTGGCAGCAGAAAAAGAGGCTAGAAGAGCAGAATTAGACAAGCTAGCTGCTGGTTTTGAAGAAACAACCAGCGGGTTGCGTTACCAAATGATCCAAAATGGTGATGGTCAACCAGCAGAAAAAGGAAAAACCGTTTCGGTACACTACAAAGGACAATTGGCCGATGGTACTGTATTTGATTCCTCTTATAAAAGAAATCAGCCCCTACAATTTCAGGTAGGTGTTGGTCAGGTAATTCCAGGATGGGACGAGGGAATAGGCTTATTAAAAGTAGGTGATAAAGCTCGTTTTGTAATTCCTAGCGACTTAGGATATGGGGCTGCTGGTGCCGGTGGAGTTATTCCTCCTAATGCGACATTAGTCTTTGATGTGGAATTGATGGATGTCAAGTAAGATTGATAGATATAAATAAAAAAAGCACCCGACAGGGTGCTTTTTTTATTTGATCAACTCAGTTAATACATAGTCCAAAGCCTCTTCAGAGCGGACGCGGTGTTTAGGGATCACACCAACTTTATCGAGTCGTCTTCCATCCCCAGTTTGATAATCCGCAATCGGAAGAAATAGTTGATAATTGTCATCAATCTTAAAACTGGCTCCTGATAGCATATTACCAGCAGAGGGTGGGCCTATAATGGTTCCTATGCCTTTATTCTGAACTAAATCTATTAAAGGTTCACAGGCGCTAGCGGTGTTTGAGTTGATTAATACGTATACCTTACCTTGATATACCGGTTGGTTATGAGGTGGCAACACCATTCTAAAGGCATCAGTACTACTGTACATTTTAGAAATACCTTTAAAGGTAAAATCTGTTAAGAAAGGAAAGGACTTTATATCTTCGGCTGTGGCTGCACGTTTGTTTTTTTCAAACCAACTCCTATTTAAATAGACGCCTGCATCAATAGATTCTTGGGTTAAAAACCTGCCCAAAACTACTGGGGCATCTAGACTACCACCACCATTGTCTCTTAAATCTATGATTAGATTTTCGTATTGATCCATACCTATTTCCGATAAGGCTTTTACCATAGGGCTGGCATCTGTAACAAAAGTTCTCACTCTCAGGTAAGCAGTTTTACTGTTTAATGCTTTCCACTCAATCACGGGGTCATTATTACCAGTTCTGTATTTGTTATTATACTTTTTAGAACGTAAATCTATATGTGAGAAATCCAGATTGTGCCTTACTTCCTTGAAGTATTGAATAAATTCATCCTCGCTCATCTCCATAACTTTATCAGAGTATAAGTCCTCCTTAAATTCTATAAAGGAATCTGTTTCAAGCCAGTATGGATTGGCAATATTTTCTTCGAGGAGTTGGAAGATCTTATCTAATAATTGTTCTCTTTCTGGGTTAATAACTGTGTTTGGAGACCAAAAGCTACAGCAACTGATCCATAATAATACTAGTGTTTTCATTTTGTGAATGTTTTAAGTTTTCAACAAAACAACAGGCTGAGAATAGTCCCTACAAATTAATGTGACCAAGCTGAATATTTAGTGCTAATATTGAAGTATTAGGGATGAATTTGTAGTTTCAGGGACGATTTTGAAGCCAAATTTTTAAGGCTTTAAAGTGCTTTGGAGAAACGGGTACAGAGTCTTCATAATCCTTAATAAAACACCAGCCTTTGCGGCTATTACCTTCCAAACGTAAAATACGATCTTTATTAATTAAATAAGAGCGATGTACTTGGAGGGCTTGTGGAATCTGGGGTGCTATTTTAGACAATGACGAACGAATAAGTGTTTTTTCAACTGGAATTTCATCTCCAGGAGATGTAATAATTTCGACATAATTAGATTGAGCTCTAGCTAATAAAAAGTGATTCCAATTGAAATGATAGACTTCATTTGCATTATCTCCTAATAGTGTCAGTGAGGTACTAATTTTGCTTGATTCTACTACTTCTATTTTACTAAAGCGAAATCTGAGATAGGCCCACAGCATGAGCATCAATGGGGCAAATGGCAAACCAAACACCTGTAACCACGTAAAAAACTCAGTGAAGGGCAAAGCATCTTTGTTGACAAAATTATTGAGATAAATAAAAGAGAGGAATGTTATGAGCAGAAGTCCTAAACCCATAATAAAAAGCTCATTCCAGAGCAGCCATTTTTGTTGTTTGGCGAACCACTTGTTCTCAAATATATGTATCACAAGTATTGAAATTGTAATGGGAATGGCATAGCCTACTAGTTTTAAGTTTTTATAAGGCATTTGCACATCATAAGTATCAAAGGGCTGTAAAAAGACTAGTATAAAACTAAAAACGGCCGAAAGGATCAAGCAAATTAATAGGGTAGATCGCCAGCTATGTGTATAGGATATGCTTCTGTTGATTTGCATTGTTTTGTGAAATATTGCCCTTTATGTAGGGCCGAACAAACTTACAAAGCCCAGTCCACTGCTGCAAAAATTACGGTTTAAAGAATTGAAGAAAGCTACTTCAATTATTCCTTAATTTCAAGTAACTTACAGTTCATCCTAAAAATATTACAATTGGGTCCTTCCGCTTTTTATTTACTGTAACCTTGAAGGATATTTGTATCAACATTTAACCAAGCGATATGATACTATTAACAAAATATCTACTGATTTACCTATTTTCTGTTATGTCCTCTGTAACAGTTGCTCAAAATACCTACAGCATAGAGGTGACTATTGAGAACCTTAAGTCCGATGACGGAAAAGTATTGGTTGGTTTGTACAATACAGAAAAGGACTTTTTGGAAGACACTTTCATGGGTGAGGTTGGTGTCATTAAGGACAAAACCACTAAAGTAGTATTTAATAATGTTCCCAGCGGTACCTATGCAGTATCCTACATACATGACGCCAATGATAATGATAAGATGGATACTAATTTTATGGGAATACCAAAAGAAGGTTACGGTTGTTCTAACAATGCCAAAGGTTTTATGGGCCCACCAAAATGGGAAGACGCTAAGTTTGAACTGACCGAATCAATTTCAATAACCATTAATTAAATTACGATTTAGGATGAAGACTATAACACTATACATAGCTATTATTTTTAGCACTCTCAGCGTTGCGCAAGGTAATTATGAACAAGGCATGAATAAGGCATTTGAACTTTGGATGAACGACCAAAGGGACCAGGCAGCTAATTTGTTTGAACGTATTGCTAATGCTGAGCAAGACAATTGGGTACCGCATTACTATGTAACTCAAATTAATATTTTAAAGAGTTGGAACGTTAAGGATGAAGCTGTCTTAAAAGCACAATTGGATAAAGCCCAGGAACATTTAAATTCGGCTAATGCTTTGTCACCAGATAATCCTGAATTGATGATTTTACAAGCCCAGATTTATACCAATTGGATTGCTTTTGACGGTATGACCTATGGTATGAAATACAGCACAAAGATTACAGAGATTTATAAAAAGGCCCAGTCCTTAGATCCAGGAAATCCGAGGGTAGTATTAAGCAAAGCAGAATGGGATATGGGTAGTGCCAGATATTTTGGGCAGGACCCAACACCACATTGTGAAAAAGTAAAACAAGCTATAGCCTTATTTGACACCTACGAGGTTGATGGTGAATTCCATCCTGATTGGGGAAGGGAGCATGCTAAAAATGTTATGGCAAGTTGTAATCAATAAAGAGACACTTAATGAAACGAATTTCTAAAATCATAGTATCAGGGGTTATCATTGGTATGGTATTGACCATAGTCGATTTTAGTATACGCTTTTTCTCTGGTGGACATATCTTTTTTGACGAGAGCCTTCTGCAAATGCTACTCTACTATGTTATTTATTCGGTGCCATTAAGTCTTGTCAATTCTCAATTCTTTGACTTTTTATACCGGAAAGAGGTTTGGACCAAATACGCAAAATACAAATTGGTTATTGGGTTCGCTGGATCGGTGGTATTGACCTTGATAACTATATTCTTTGTAAGGGCCTTTATTGAAATTGTATTAGAAGGAGAAAGCTTTAATGAGTTCATAAATGGTGAACGTACGGCTTACTATTTCAGTGCTCTTTTGATAACCCTGGTTATTTCGTTATTCTTTCATGCCGTTTACTACTATAAGGAAGTTCAAAAGAACAAGGTTAAAGAACAAAAGGTAATTGCAGGCACAGCTAGTGCTAAGTTTGATGCCCTTAAGAATCAATTGGATCCTCATTTCTTATTTAATAGTTTAAATGTATTAACCAGTTTAATAGAAGAGAATCCAGATAATGCACAGAAATTCACTACTTCATTGTCCAAGGTATACCGGTATGTACTGGAGCAAAAAAACAAAGAGTTGGTGACTGTAGATGAGGAGTTGAATTTTGCCAGGACATACATGTCCTTGTTAAAAATGCGATTTGAGGACAGTATCATTTTTGATATCCCAGAATCGGCCTCCAATCCAGAGAGCAAAGTAGTGCCATTATCATTGCAATTGCTACTTGAGAATGCTGTAAAGCACAACATGGTAACAACTAGTAAGCCACTACACATCAAAATTTACGAGGAAGGTGGTTTTCTCGTTGTGATGAATAATCTTCAGCCCAAGCAAATAGTTAAAAAGAGTAGTGGTGTTGGGCTAAGTAATATTAAACAGCGTTATCAGTTACTAACGCAAAAACAAGTTATGATTAATCAAGGGGCTAAGGAATTTGCAGTTGCCATTCCTATGCTCACAAAACCTATAGCCGTTATGAGACGTTTAACAACAGGTCAACAAGAAATCGACGATGCTTATGTGCGAGCCCGAAAGCGTGTTGAAGAATTAAAGGGCTTTTATTACAGTTTAATATCCTATATAGTGGTTATTCCATTATTAGTATATATCTGGTACACTTTTTCGAGATTTACCATTCAATGGTTTTGGTTCCCAGCAATTGGTTGGGGTTTAAGTCTGATCATTCAAGCCTATAGAGTTTTTGTGGACGATGGAGCTTTAGGGGCAAGTTGGGAGAAACGCAAAATCGAAGAATACATGCGTAAAGAAGAGCAAAACCGTTGGAACTAATACTGGGTTATGAAACAACTAAATAGCAATGACAAGCGCTTTATTAGAGCCAAATACCGAGTGTCTCAGTTAAGATCCTATTACACACATTTACTGGTGTATATTTTGGCTAATCTAATGATATCAGGAGTGAAAGTAGCTTTTTATATCAGAGGTGGTAGCTCCTGGGAAGAAGCCATATTTAATCTGGATACCTTTATAGTGTGGATTATTTGGGGGGTGTTTATGCTTATTCACACTTTCCGAGTTATGGGATTGCCGTTAATGCTTGGCTATGACTGGGAATCTAGAAAACTGGAACAGTATGTTGAAGAGGAGATGAAAAAAGAGCAGAATATTAACGTGTAAAATTATGGAAAATTATAATATTGAACCTTACGATCAGGATAAGGTTTCAAAAGACTTTAGACGAGAGGATGCTTATATCCGTGCAAAAAAGAAGGTTGATGACCTAAAAGGATTTTACTGGCACCTGGCTGTTTATATAGTAGTAAATGCCTTCTTAATCATTTTAATTGGATCCAATTCCAACGGAGGTTATTTTAGTTTTGGGGCCTGGTCCACAGCTTTTTTCTGGGGGATAGGTTTGTTCTTTCACTTTGTTGGAGTTTTTGGTCCTAATTTTATGTTTGGTAAGGATTGGGAAAAGCGCAAAATTGATGAATACATGAAAAAGGATCAGGATAAGTGGAAAGACTATCACTAATAACTATGCGTTTACAATTGTCTTTGGCGTCCATCATTCTTTGCTTTTTTTCAAGTCTTATCACAGCCCAGGATCTGACTCTTATTAAAAATGTTACTGTCTTTGATGGGGAGCGTATCATGGAAAACACATCGGTGTTTATTGAAGGCAACAAAATCAAGGCCATTGGCAATATTTTGGGCGATGTAGATGGACGTCTAATTGATGGAACGGGAAAGTTTCTAATGCCGGCCATGATTAATGCGCACGTTCATGCTTGGAGTCCCGAGTCATTGAAGGAAGCAGCAGATGCTGGTGTTTTAAATGTTATGGACATGCACGGGATCGAACGTTTTCAAAATCAGATGAAACAATTAAATGATTCCACGAAATACGCTAATTATTA
The DNA here is from genome assembly GCF_003362725.1 of Winogradskyella aurantiaca. Classification (GTDB taxonomy): domain Bacteria; phylum Bacteroidota; class Bacteroidia; order Flavobacteriales; family Flavobacteriaceae; genus Winogradskyella_A; species Winogradskyella_A aurantiaca. The sequence goes on along the minus strand of NZ_QKTV01000002.1, from coordinate 130,662 downwards.
TATTGCTGGCGCAGCCGCTACGGTTCCCGAAGGTCATGGGACACAATATGGTTTTCCAACACCAACCTTAACGACTCCTGAGGAGGCTAAGAAGTTTGTGGCCGATCGTGTTGCAGCTAATGTTGATTATGTTAAGATCATAGTTGAACCTTGGAAAAAAACGCTGAATTCTGAAACAGTTGAAGCCTTAATTACTGAAGCACATAAGGCCGATAAATTGGCTGTTGTTCATGTGAGTCGTTTAGATGATGCCTTAATGGTTTTAAACCACGGAGCCGATGCACTAGTCCATATTTGGTGGGATAAGGAATTGTCTGCTCAAGATATAGAGGCACTAAAGCGTAGAGACTTTTTTATTATACCAACGACGCTCACTACTTTGAAAGCCTTTAAATCCATGGGTGAAAAGTCCTGGGAGTATTTGAGCAAAGAGGCGCTTTTAAATCAAATTAGAATGCTACACGAGGCGGGAATACCCATTGTTGCTGGGACAGATCCACCTAATTTAGGAATCAATTATGGTACCGATTTGTATGAAGAACTTCGATTATTGTCGGAAGCAGGACTTTCTAATCTGGAAGTGCTTAAATCGGCTACAAGCAATGCGGCTATAAGCTTTAAAATTGCCAAACGTGGGTTTGTAAAACCAGGTTACCTGGCAGACCTGATACTACTCGATGGTAGTCCAGTTGAAAACATTAATAACATCGCTTCCATTAACCGTATCTGGAAGCAAGGAAAAATAGTAAAGTAATGAGAGTAATCATTATTGAAGACGAAAAACCATCTGCACGTCGCCTAAAACGAATGATTGAAGAACAGCAACTGGAAGTTGAAGTCATGCTGCATTCAGTGGAAGAATCTTTAGATTGGTTTCAGAACAATCCCCATCCTGATTTGATCTTTTTAGACATACAACTTAGTGATGGTTTATCCTTTGAAATTTTTGAAACCATTGATATTAAGTCTGCCATCATATTTACAACAGCTTACGACGAATATGCCTTGCAAGCCTTTAAGTTGAATAGTATTGATTACCTGCTTAAACCTATAGATTCAGACGATCTAAAAAAGGCTGTAGAGCAGTATACAAGTCGTGCTCCCCAACCTCAAAATGTAACCTTGGATTTTGACTCTATAAAAAAGTTATTGGTTAACCCAGTCGAACGCGAGTTTAAAAAACGTTTTTCTGTTAAGGTAGGACAGCATTTAAAGCTCATTCATGTGGATGATATTGAGTGTATTTACAGTGAAAATAAAGGTACCTACGCGCATACTGTGGATGGGAGGAATTACCTTTTAGACATGACTTTAGATCAATTAGAAGACGAATTGGCGCCCCATTTATTTTTTAGAATAAGCAGGAAATTCTATGTCAATATCAATGCTATTAGAGACATGATCAGTTATACAAACTCTAGGCTCCAGATTAAACTCAATAGTTTTAATGAACAGGAGGTTATTGTAGCTAGAGAACGGGTCAAAGCTTTTAAAACCTGGTTGGAACAGCCTTAATTGTCCATACGATTATCGTCAAAAGCTGAAGGTAAAAGCTGAGGTATGAATTTGATAAACAGCGGCATTAATAACATCCCTCCGGGTAATAGAAAAATAGCTAAACTTGGAATGCTTTTAAAAATGTCTAATAATTGGGTCTGTATTATTTTCTGTTCTGTTTCCGTAAGTGGGCGTTGCGTAGACTTTGTGAGAAGTACCATGGCTTCTTTGCTTTGAGACAGTTCTTTGAGCAGTCGTTTACTATTACGTTTTATTAATCGTATGACCAGATTACTGCTATTATCATAAAAACTCTGTGCCAAATTGCGATGATTCAGAAAGGCAATATCCTTTTTGTGCTTTTTGTAAAAGGCGTTTATATCATCGATGGATTGTTCAATTACCGAAGTCTCAATTTTAAGTGTTTGACGCAATTGAGCTAAATAGGCGTATTCATCCTTGTCAATATAAGTGTCACTCCAAGAAGCCATGCAAACAGCATCGATTAAATATTGCTTTTCCAGATTGGTTTTAACAATTTGCGGGATGTAACTACTCTTTATTTCAATATGACTTTGAAAGCGCATTGAGCTTTCAAATAATTTAATAAGGCTGAGGTCATATTTTGTTTTTATAGACTTAGAATTCAACACTTTAAATACAACAGTTTCAAGCGCTGCTTCATACTTATTCATATAGGATTTAAGGTTATTGTGTCCTTTTAAAAAGTAGTTAAACGCTAAGATGTCTGTAAATAAGAGTGCATTAATCAGGAAATAATTGAAGTTCTTAGTAATTAGGAATCCATCTATATGAATACGTTGATGAATAATCTTCTCAACTGAGGTCTGCGCACTATTTCCACCAAGAAATTCTGAGAAAATAGACTGTTTATGACCGTCAATAGCCTTGTAGAATTTGAATACGGATTCTGCAAAATCTAAATCGCAATGTTCTTGCTTGTAGAAATAATACAAGCCAGTAATCATATTTGCTTTGCAGGTCTCTTCCTCTGATAAATCTAAATAAGACAGTTGTTCTTCTAAAAGGCTGATATTACTACCATAGATAAATCCTGTGGCCTTTAGTTGACGGTAAAACAAGGCTTCATCCAGATTCCAAAGCATGGATTCATCTAGAATGGCTAATAACTTTTTAAGCCAACCACTGGCAGAAGGATTCATAATCTAAATTTGGTATAAAACTAAAAAAAGCTGCTATACGGCAGCTTAATTCTTATGTGCAAATTAAATTATTCTATAATTCCAGCGCAACTTACACGTGCTCCAGCAGCACCTGATGGTTGTGAGGTGAAATCATCAGCCCCTTGATGGACTATGATCGCTTTACCTAGAATATCCTTGTTGTCATCACCGCAACCAATGCACCATTCATCTGTCATCATTGAAACTTTTCCTTTACCATCTTCACCAACTTCAAAATTTCCTATATCGCCTTTATGATAGCCAGTTGCATCTCCCCATTTTCCATGTGGTTGTGCAGTTGGGTTCCAGTGGCCTCCAGTAGATTTTCCATCTGGTGATGAGCAATCAGCAGTTTGATGAATGTGAATAGCATGAGTTCCTGCACTCAGTCCAGTCATATGAGCCAATATTGAAACATATCCATCCTTTTCCTCAAATGTAACAGTTCCACTAACTTGCGAATCGCTTTTTGGCTCCAAAGAAATAGTCATACTCATTTCCTTTAAAGTGCCGTCCACGACCTCTTTCTTAACTTCCTTTTCTATTTCAATAACCTTCTCTGTATCGGTGGTTTTCTTATCACTTTTGCAAGACAATACAGAACTGACAAGTATTCCGGCTAATAAGATGCTTTTTAATTTCATTTTTTAGTGGTTTTGTTAATGGTTTAAAGTTAACCATAAATCAAAAGTTCTGCAATAAGCAATTCAAGGCTTTAACCATGACCTTTGATCCGTTACACCAAGCTTAATATTTTTACAAAAATTCAAGGACTTGGAAATCCTAAGGTCAGGATTCTTAATTTTTAAAATACTATAAATAAGACTTCTTTTTTTTCCAGGGGTCAATTGTTCGAAAAGTTCGTTGGCGATGTGGTCACTCATAAGAACAGCCCCAAGTTCTTCTGGCATTTCAACGCCATATTTACTGGAATCTTCAATGAGTTCCAGAGTAAAGTAATCATTCAAGAATACACCTAAAGCCTTTTGCTTGGCTTTACTAAAATAGGTAACATAGTTATCTTCATTGAATTTTTTAATAGCAGCGTGATATTCAATCTGCTGTGATTCAAATCTGACTATTATTTTAACTCGGCTTTGGCCTCTTTCTATAAAAGGCCTAACCACCTCGTTTGGTATGAGAATTTACATTTGATCCAGCAGTGTCACTTCTGTAAGAGCGCTTCTAAGCATTTGAAAATAAAGGATTCTACGTGACAAATATCATATTTTTTAGCAGTCCATAGCTGTAATTTTGAATTGATATTTAGAAGTATGTGCCAAAATCTAATTCAAAAATATAATGTGGCAGGGCCTCGGTACACGAGTTACCCAACCGTTCCTTATTGGGATGAGGCCAATTTTACCAGATCAAAATGGGAGGATTCTGTGCGTTTTGCCTTTAGAGGTGATTCAGCAAAAGATGGATTTAGTCTCTACATTCATTTACCCTTTTGTGAAAGCCTCTGTACTTTTTGCGGTTGTCATAAGCGGATTACAAAGCGTCATGATGTAGAACTGCCATATATCAAAGCACTTTTAAAGGAATGGTCTTTATACCAGGATTTAATTGGTGAGCGACCACTTTTAAAGGAATTACATTTAGGAGGAGGTACCCCTACTTTTTTTGCTCCTGATAACCTTAAACATTTAATTTCTGGATTATTAGAGACGGTTGAATTAGCGGAGCATCATGAATTTAGTTTTGAAGGCCATCCCAACAATACCACCAGGGAGCATCTAAGTACCTTATACAATTTAGGCTTTAGACGTGTTAGTTTTGGTGTTCAGGACTATAGTCCAACGGTTCAGAAAGCAATTAATAGGATACAGACTTTTGACAAGGTTGCTGAGGTAAGCCAAATGGCTAGAGACATTGGATATACTTCTGTTGGGCACGATTTAATATTTGGATTACCATTTCAAACAGAGGCAGATTTGGCTCAAACCATCGCTTATACAAAGCAAATCATGCCAGACAGAATAGCTTTGTATAGCTATGCGCATGTACCCTGGATTAAAGGTAATGGACAACGAGGCTTTAAAGATGCTGATTTGCCGTCACCAGAATTGAAGCGTCAACAATATGAGTTGGCTAAAAGAGATTTAATACAATCGGGTTATCTGGAGATAGGTATGGATCATTTTGCATTACCTGAAGATTCTTTAGCCACAGCCATTTATAATGGCGAGTTACATCGAAATTTTATGGGATATACCGCCGCTAAAAGTCATGCTATGATTGGTTTAGGTGCTTCATCTATAAGCGACAGTTGGCAAGGATTCGCCCAAAATGCCAAATCCATTGAGGACTACTACAGGCTACTGGATATTGACAAAATCCCGGTCTTTCGCGGGCATATACTGTCTTATGAAGATCTAATTATAAGACAGCACATTCTTAATTTAATGTGTCAGTTTAAAACGTCATGGAATTCTGAAAACCTTAGGTTTGCTGAATTACCTGATGTACTCGAGCAATTAAAGGAGTTTAAAAATGACGGGTTGCTTTATTTTGAAGCAAATACACTCCTTGTGACTAAAAAAGGACGACCATTCATAAGAAATATATGTATGGCTTTCGACCTCCTATTACAGCGTAAAAAACCTGATACGCAGTTATTTTCTATGACCATTTAAATACTTTACCTATGAAACGCATTATTGTACCAATTGATTTTTCTGAGCATTCAGATTTTGCACTGGAGGCTGCTGCTAACCTGGCAAGGAAATATGATTCAGAACTTTTAGTTCTGCACATGTTAGAATTGTCTAGCGCTATTCTAACTACTGCCGGAAATGCTATTAATGAAGAGGCGGTTTTTTATTATAAACTAGCCGAACAGCGTTTTGAAGAATTCCTGAATAAGGATTATCTGGAAGGGATTAAGGTGACCCCCATCGTCAAACACTTTAAAGTATTTAGTGAGGTCAATGAGGTGGCTAAGGATCACGATGCCAATTTAATAGTTATGGGATCTCATGGTGCCAGTGGTGTTAAAGAGGTGTTGGTTGGTTCTAATACCGAGAAAGTGGTGCGATATGCGGATATACCTGTGCTTGTTATTAAGCACAACCCCATCTTATTAGACTTTGAAAATGGTGTCTTTGCAAGCGATTTCTCCGAAGAGGCAATAATGCCGTATCTAAAAGCTAAATTAACGTTTAAGAAGCTTGGTGCGAAGATGCATTTGGTATATGTCAATTCACCAGATGGTAATTTTAGAAGTTCCACCGAAATTGATAAGCGCGTTTCATTGTTCCTAAAAAAGGCGGAAGGAAGTTTGGATAGTATTAATGAAGTTAATGTGGTATCAGACTATTCAATAGAGAAGGGCATACTAAATTTTGCAAATGCTATAGGCGCAGATCTTATTGCTGTAGCAACCCATGGACGAAAAGGATTAGCGCACTTCTTTGAAGGCAGTATTTCTGAGGATTTAGCCAATCATTCAACCTTGCCAGTGATGACTTTCAAGATATAATTTACTTATTACAAGTTACAAATTGATTACGTAGAAGAAGAGCGTTAGAACGATAGATCTAGCGCTTTTTTTAATGGCAGTCTATAGCTGAATCAACCATTTCTACAACAGGAGCGGGCGATATATATGGAATTCCTAAACCAAGTCCTCTTAAAATGAATAAGACTCCAATAATGACTACAAATAGGGGTATGGCCTTTTGGATTTTGGCTTTGATATTGAAATTGAGAAACTTACCTATATAAACGGCTGTAGTCATAAGAGGTATAGTTCCAATACCAAAAAGGACCATGTACAATGAGCTTTCGGCTAAATTGCCCATGGCAATCGCCCCAAAAACGGCCATATATACCAAACCGCATGGTAAGAACCCGTTTAAGAATCCAATGGTTAAAAAAGTGTCTGGCGTACGTTTCTTTAAGGCAGTTCCTAAATTGGACTTGACTCTTGAAATGATTTTATAAATGGGTTGTGCGATCCTAAGATTGCCTGCCAGACGGTTTGGTATTAAAACAAGAACAATCATTAGAACTCCAATAGCAATGGATAATTGCTGTTGAATACCAAATATGTAAAGGCTTTTGCCAATGAGCCCAAATACCAATCCTATGATACTGTAGGCAAAGATTCTACCAAGGTGGTACAAGGCAATCTGCCCCGCCTTAGCCCATGAGTTACTTCTATTCACTGGTAGCATAAAGGCGATAGGCCCGCACATGCCCATGCAATGCAGACTTCCAAGTAAACCCAAAACAAGCGCAGAGTAGAGCATTAGCTTAATACGTTAATGCCGATTTGTAAAGGTAGGTTTCCTTTCCCTCGGTCCATTCGATTCTAATGTTCCAACGACCATCCAATAAACGGTTGTCAGGTATGAGCAAATAATGGTTAGATAATGAAATAGGCATTTCAAAATCTAATTGTTTATTAGATGGTCTTATTAGGAACACTTTACCTTCTATTTTTAATTGATCAATTTCTTTAGGGAAACTTAAAAGCAATCCTTCCTCAGTTTTTTTATAACTGATCTCCTCAGAAAGTGCTTTAGCGTTTTCAACTTTGTCTATATCATTTTGATATTCTAATTCTTGCTGATAATAATCATCAGCTACTAACTCGTGATTGTACTTGTCATCCGTGCTCATGCGTACCACAAAAAACATGATAAAGCCTATAAATCCTATAAAGGCAATAACAATGGCGGTTCCCCAGTTTAACTTCATTTTATTCTTCTTTTAGCAATTATTAATTATAACTTCTAGGTCCAAGGAAACTTACACTTGTCGTTTCAATTAACTCTTCTTCACTATACACATCTACACGAATTTTGTGTTTATCTCCTTCAAGATCCCCCTGTTTCATTTCAATGAATAAGGTGCCTTCCGCTAACCCCGTAGCAGGAACTTCAATACTGGAATTATTGGATACCAATTTGACAATTCCCATTTGATTTCTAACTCTAAAGGTGACCCCTTTTATAGTATCCGTTGTTTTATTGATGAGCTTATAGGTGTACACATTACTGATCACATTATTGTCTTTACGCTCATACAATTGACCTGGAAGTCGCAGTATGGTCGCTTCAACATCGTTGCGTAAGGCCAACATACCTAACAACACAGCTATTAGTATGCCTAAAACCGCAACGTATCCCTTCATGCGAGCAGTAAACTTAAAAGGGACTTTATTTTCTATGTTTTCTTCACTAGCGTAACGTATAAGACCTTTAGGTTTGTTGATCTTTTCCATGATGGTATCACACTCGTCAATACAGGCGGTACAATTAACACACTCTAGTTGAGTGCCATTTCTAATATCTATTCCTGTTGGACAAACGTGGACACATTGGAAGCAGTCTATACAGTCACCATGGCCTAGAGCATCACGGTCCTCATTTTTCCGAAATTTTTTTCGTCCATTCTCACCTTCACCGCGTTTATGATCATAAGCCACTACTATGGACTTTGTATCTAGTAAGACACCTTGCAGTCGGCCATATGGGCAGGCAATAATGCACACCTGTTCTCTAAACCAGGCAAACACGAAATAAAAGACAGCGGTGAAAATTATAAGTGGTATAAATGTACCCATATGCTCAAAAGGCCCATTTTTTACATAGTTCAATAATTTATCGCTCCCAATTAGGTAGGCTAGAAATATATTGGCAATGAGAAACGAAATGATCATAAAAATGAACCATTTCAAACTTCGTTTACGAATTTTTTCTGCATCCCATTTCTGGCGTTTAAGACGCATTTGTTTGTTTCTATCTCCTTCAATTGCATATTCTATTCTTCTGAATACCATTTCCATAAAAATAGTCTGCGGACAAATCCAACCGCAGAAAATGCGTCCAAATCCAACCGTAAATAGGGTGACGAAGACCACTCCAATAATCATGGAAATAACAAACAAATGAAAGTCCTGAGGCCAGAAGGGCAGTCCAAAGATGTTAAAGCGCCGTTCCAGCACATTAAACATCAGGAATTGGTTTCCATTTATTTTTATAAAGGGGGCTGCAAAGAGAAACGCCAGCAAAAAGTAACTTACCAGTTTTCGTTTTTCATAAAGCGGTCCGGCAGGTTTTTTAGGAAATATCCAATTACGCTTACCTTCTTCATCGATGGTAGCAATGGAATCTCTAAATACTTCATTTGGTGGCGCTTCCATGCACGTTGTTCGTTAGTTGTTTGATGCTACAGTTGTGGTGGCTTCAATAGGTTCGGCTGCTTCTTCGGCAGGAGCCTCTTCGGTTGCCTCTGTAGCAGATTCCTGTGTAGATTCTTCTACTGCACTTTCATCTACCCAAATCTCACCTTCTGGTTCTTTTGGATTAGCCGCTGTTGTGCCTTGAAATTGCAGAACATAACTAGCTACCTGTGCCATTTCCGAAGGTTTTAAACTGGCTTTCCAAGCAATCATCCCTTTACCGGAACGACCACCTTCAGAAATGGTATTAAAGACATTTTTAATACCCCCACCTAAAATCCAATACTCATCAGTAAGGTTAGGTCCAATACCTCCGCCACCGTCTGCCATATGACAGGCCACACAGTTAACTTCAAATATCTTCTTACCAGCGTTAAGATCACCTGCGTCTGTTAACAACTCAACGGTGTTAACATCTACTAGATCCTTAGCTGTTTTTTTGTATTCTTCAATGGCCTTGGCTGCTTCGGCATACTCGATTTCATATTCCACAAATTGGTCGTCAGCACCTAATACGTGATAACGTATCATATAAACCACACCAAAGATGATGGTGACATAAAAACCATATAGCCACCATGGTGGTAAGCTATTATCAAGCTCTTTAATACCGTCATAGTTATGATCAAGAATAATTTCTGCTTCTTCTTCAATGGGTTTACTACCCAAGAGTTTTAGATATATGGCCTTTAATCGTTTGAATTCTGGGGCCTTATTCTTTTGCTCTAAATAGCGTGCCTGGGCTTCCTTATCTAAGCTTCTAAATAGAATATTATCTAAAGCTGCCACAATCCCTTCTATAGCTAATAGTATGCAAAGCACTAAGATTAAAAACAGCATAATTACTGGTTGTTCTATAAATGCAGGTTGATCACCTGAAGGAACATAGTATTCAACAAGGCCGGCAATGATGAAAAAGACAACCGGAACACGTATGTATGATGGGATTAGATTTCTCATAATATGCTGTCGTTTTGATTGTTAGTTTCTAAAGGAATGTTACTCACCTTAGTGATATAGTCTTTCTTAGCGGTAATAACCCAGTAAAACAGGACCATAAAAAAGGTGAAAAAGATGACGAGAGAGATTAGCGGATAGATCTCAATCCCTGCGATACTCTCCATATGATGTTTTATAAATTTTAGCATGATGTTTAGTTTTGAGCAGTTTGATTTTCGAGATCAGATTTCTTAATGTCTGTTCCAAGTCTTTGGAGATAGGCAATAAGAGCAACTATTTCTCTGTTTTTCATTTCAACAAAATCACTTCCAGCTGCCGCCTTGTCAGCTTCGTAGGAAGCAACAAAATCCGGATCACTGTAGAGGTTATTTTCAATTTGAGTTCCTTGTTCTAACATTGAGGCTTGTGCATTTTCTATTTCTTCCTCTGTATAAGGAACTCCAAGTGTCACCATGGCCTGCATTTTCTTTTCGGTCATAGATTTATCCAACTCATTTTTAATGAGCCATCGGTAGGATGGCATTATGGAACCACTTGATGTGCTTTGCGGGTCATACATATGGTTAAAGTGCCAGTTGTCTGAATATTTACCCCCAAGCCTGTGTAAGTCTGGACCAGTTCTTTTAGAACCCCATAAAAACGGATGGTCGTACACATACTCACCAGCTTTGGAATATTGTTTGTCATTAGAGAGATCATAACGCTCTACCTCAGATCTAAACGGACGTATCATTTGCGAATGACAACCCACGCACCCCTCTCTAATATAGATATCGCGCCCTTCGAGCTCTAGAGCTGTGTAAGGCTTAACACTACTAATAGTTGGGATGTTAGACTCTACAACTAAGGTTGGTATAATTTGAACCACACCACCAATAAGAATGGCTATGGTAGCATAAACAGTCAATAATACAGGCTTTCTTTCCAACCAGGTGTGCCATCCTTCATTGGCAACACGTTTACCAGTTACTCTTGCCAGAGCTGGGGCTTCAGCCAACTCATCTTCTACTTTAGAATCGGCATGTCTAATGGTCATAACAACATTATAAACCAATATCAAGGTTCCAACAATGTAAAGCGTACCTCCAATAGCACGCATCCAGTACATAGGCATAATTTCAGTTACGGTTTCAAGGAAGTTACCGTAAACCAATGTTCCATCAGGGTTAAACTGTTTCCACATACTTGCCTGGGTAAACCCGGCAACATACATGGGGAGTGCATAGAGTACAATACCTAAGGTTCCTAACCAGAAATGTGCATCGGCCAGTTTAAAGGAATACAGACGTGTTTTAAATAATTTAGGAACCAGGTAGTAAATCATACCAAAGGCCAGGAAGCCGTTCCATGCTAGAGCACCCACGTGAACGTGTGCAATAACCCAATCTGTAAAGTGCGCAATCGCATTAACATTTTTGAGCGATAGCATAGGACCTTCAAAGGTTGCCATACCATAACCTGTAATGGCTACGACCATAAACTTAAGCACAGGATCCGTTCTTACCTTATCCCAGGCACCACGAAGGGTTAATAAACCGTTGATCATACCACCCCAGGATGGAGCAATAAGCATTACCGAGAAAGCTACACCTAAGTGTTGTGCCCACTCTGGAAGTGCTGTATATAATAAGTGGTGTGGTCCGGCCCAGATATAAATAAAAATAAGAGACCAGAAGTGTACGATGGAAAGTCGATACGAATACACAGGTCTGTTGGCAGCCTTAGGTACAAAGTAGTACATAAGCCCTAAGAACGGAGTGGTTAGGAAAAATGCTACCGCATTATGTCCATACCACCACTGCACCAGCGCATCTTGTACACCTGCGTAAACAGAATAACTCTTTAGAGCACTCACAGGAAGTTCTAAACTGTTGAAAATATGGAGGACTGCAACCGTTACAAACGTGGCAATGTAAAACCAGATGGCAACATAGAGATGTCGTTGTCGGCGTTTTAAGATGGTACCAATGAGGTTAACACCAAAGGCTACCCATATAAGTGCAATGGCAATATCAAATGGCCATTCCAATTCGGCATATTCTTTAGAGGTGGTAATCCCTAGTGGCAAGGTAATGGCTGCTCCAACGATTAATAATTGCCATGCCCAGAAATTAAAATTACTCAGGAAATCACTGAACATTCTGGTTTTAAGTAGCCGCTGCGAAGAGTAGTAGACTCCCGCAAAAATGGCGTTACCCACAAAGGCAAAAATTACAGCATTAGTATGCAGAGGTCGTAGACGACCAAAACTTAACCACGAAATACCATCGGTTAGGTTAGGGAAAATAAACATGAATGCCAGTAGCAATCCTACCAGCATCCCAACCACTCCCCACAGTATGGTGGCATAGATAAATTTCTTTACGATTTTATTATCGTAGTAAAACTGTTGCATTTCCATAGTTAGTGTAATTTGTCTGTATTAGTATTTATTGATTGTTTTGTTGATTTTTTTACAAGTTCATCTTCAAACAACATGCGAACAGATGGCGTGTAGCCGTCGTCGTATTGTCCAGATTTTACCGCTAGGATAAATATGATGAAGAAAGCAATAGCTACTATGATGCTAATGCTCAAGAGAATATATATAACGCTCATACCTACTGAAGTTATGTTTCAAAAATACTTTGGTGTCCATGGTTAAAACATGATTTTTATCATATCCATTTTATTATTTCAATTTTCGTACCAGCATGTTGGTACATACTGTGGTAAATACAACAATACTAATAGAACTTAAAGGCATTAGTATGGCCGCAATTACAGGTTCTAATTGGCCTGTTACTGCAAAGTACAGACCTATAACATTGTAAAAAAAAGAGAAAACAAAGCTCCATTTTATTATATCTATAGCTTTCCTGCTGGCCCATAGATAGGAGTCAAGTTGGTTGAGCTTGCAGGCATCTAGGATGGCGTCGCATGCAGGAGAGAAGACATTGACATTATCGGAGATGGCAATTCCAACATCGCTCTGTGCCAAAGCGCCGGCATCATTTAAACCATCACCAACCATTAGAACCTTTGAACCTTCAGATTGATGGTACTTTATGAATTCCAGCTTATCGTCCGGTTTTTGATTAAAGATGAGTTTGGTCTTTGCTGGGAGCAGTTTTTGAAGGTTGTCTCGCTCACTATCGTTATCTCCTGATAAGACAATTAATTCAAATTGTTTCCATAAACGTTTGAATAATCCCGATACCCCCTTTCTATAATTATTATAGAAAGCAAAATGTCCTTTATATTCATTATTTGAACTTATGTGGACAACAGTATTAGTTATTGTTTGCTCCTGAGCTTGCCCGACAAAGTTGGCCGATCCAATTTTTAAATCAATGCCTTTAAAGCTTGACTCGATGCCCTTACCAGTGTGCTCAGCAAAATGATCCAGACTGATGATGTCATTGGATTGCAGTAATTCGTATAAGGATCTGCTTAAGGGATGGTTGGATCCTCTAAGCGTGTTTTTAAGAACCAATTCTTCTTTTGTATTGAGAGGTTCGCCAACGTAACTCGTATGGTTACTATTAGAAGTTAAAGTTCCTGTTTTATCAAAGACAATGGTGTTGATTTTAGAGAGTTGCTCTAAAGCCCCAACATTTTTAATATAAAACTTTAGTTTCCCAAAAATGCGCAGCATATTACCAAATGTAAAGGGAGCAGAAAGGGCAATGGCACAAGGACAGGCAATGATTAATACAGCGGTAAACACATTCATCGCCTTTGATATATCTGCATAAAGCCAGAAACTTGTAGCAATTAGGGCAATGGTTAAAATAGCAATTGTAAAGTGCTTGGAAATGGCATTGGTAATATTGGTGAACCCCTCTTCCTTATTTTTTGAGAAGATATCATTACTCCAAAGTTGCGTGAGATAACTTTGTTCGACCGATTTAAGAGCCTGAATCTCTAGAACACCCCCCTTTTGCTTACCACCGGCAAAAAGTTTGTCTCCTGAATGTTTGGCGACATGATGTGATTCACCGGTCACAAAACTGTAATCTATGGCGCCTTCACCTTTAATTAAGATACCGTCAACAGGAATTAGCTCTTCATTTCTAATCAATAAACGATCTCCTTGCTCAATCTTATAAACAGGAATGCTCTCCTCTGTGTTGTCCTTATTTATTTTTGTGATGGCAATTGGAAAATAGGATTTATAGTCCCGTTCAAAAGACAAGAAGTCATAGGTTTTTTGTTGAAAGAACTTTCCAACCAATAAAAAGAAGACCAACCCAGATAGGCTGTCAAAGAAGCCTGATCCCAGATCGAACATGATATCTATGGTACTTCTTAGGAATAAAACTGTAATACCGAGAGCAATGGGGACATCAATATTTAGCAGTTTTGCTCTAAGGCCTTTAAATGCTGAAATAAAATAATCTTGTGCAGAGTAAAAAACCACCGGCAGCGATAAGCTAAACATCAACCATCTAAAAAAGTGTTTGTACTGTTCCAACCAGTATTCATTAACCTCGAAATATTCCGGAAAGGATAAGAACATAATGTTTCCAAAAGCAAATCCGGCAACACCAAGTTTATAAATTAAACTGCGGTTGATATGCTTTTCAGAACTACTATAATCTTCTAAACTTATATAGGGTTCATAACCGATTCTACTGAGTAAAAGTACCAGTTCTTTTAAACTTGTATTTTTAGCACTATAGGTGACTCGTACCGTCTTCTTACCAAAATTAACTTGAGAATTACTGATACTGGGATTCAGCTTGTTCAAGTTTTCCAGAATCCATATACAGGAACTGCAATGAATATGAGGTATGTAAAGCGTAACAATCTCAATATCATCGTCTTGAAATTCAGTGAGCTTTTGCACAATTGAAGCCTGATCAAGAAAATCATACTTTTCTTCAATTTCAGTAGGAATGGCTCCTGGTGATTTTTGAAGATCGTAATAACTGGTTAAGTCGTTTTCTGAGAAAATCTCAAAAACCGTCTTACAACCGTTACAACAGAATTGTTTTTCTTGAAAATGAATAGGTGTAGAACCACAAGGGTCACCACAATGAAAACATTGATTGTCTTCCATTTATTTGCTCTATTATACCTGATACAAATGTGAAAATAATGTTAAGGGTAAAATATGATTTTTGTCATGTATTACGTATTTTAGTAATTGACTAAATCAATTGATATGAGTAAATGTGAATCGTGTATTGTTAAGGAGTTCAACTCTTTGAAAGCCTTGACAAGGGAAGAACTGATGCGCGTTTCAGCGTGTAAAACTGGAAAATCTTTTCGAAAAGGTCAGGTGATTTTTCAGGAGGGTGAATCCCTCAACGGTGTTTATTGTGTACGAGATGGAGTTTGTAAATTGACAAAGCTCAGTGAGAACGGAAAAGATCAGGTGGTAAAGTTAGTGGTCAAAGGAGGGCTATTAGGTAAACGCTCATTAATCACTGAGCAAAAGACCAACCTTAGTGCTGTGGCACTTAATGATATGGAGATGTGTTTTATTCCTAGGAGTGAGATCATGCAAGATCTCAAAAAGAACCCCAACTTTACTATGGATGTTCTTAAGCGCATGGCTGAAGATTTGTTGGCTTCAGATGACAATATTGTCAACATGGCTCAGAAATCTGTTAGGAGACGTATGTCTGAAACCTTAATGTACATTCACGATGAATTTGGAACAGATGAGGATGGATTTTTAACTATTGTTATGAGTCGTGAGGATTATGCGAGTATCGTTGGAACCGCTACGGAGTCTGCCATTAGAATCTTATCGCAATTCAAAAAAGAGGGCATCATCTCGACCAAAGGAAAACGTATTAAAATTGAGGATTACAATAGCCTCAAGTGGATGGAATAATATTTTCTGAAAATTCTTAAATAGGATTTAAATCATTCTGTTGTTCAAAAGGATAAAAAACGCTTGTTTTATTTGAGAAATTCCTGTTAGTTTCTTTAAGTTTTTAAATACTACAGTTTTTCAAATACATACGCAAAAGTATAATCGTCAACAAAAACTGCCCCTGTAGAAAATACCATCCTGTCTTCTGTAAGTTCTGATAATTGATACGATGTCCTGGAAGTAATAGTTAAATTATCTGCTTCCTCATATCTGGAATACTCTAGAATAAGAGTTACTTCAACAACTTCTTCGTCGTTTAAAAGGTAAGGTACATAGAGCAGCTGTGCATTGAAACTCTCTGAATCGCTTATTTCGTTAAAGCATGGGGATTCTCCCAAACTAATAATAACAGGTTCTATACTTTCATTCGTGGCTGATGCTGTAAAAGTATAAACGTCATCTGATACACATGAACTATTTGGAAGTGAGGGGTAATCTTCATAACCTGAAGGAACTATAACTTCAGTGAAACGCCACGATTTTTCATCACCTCCATGCATTTTAATTAATTCGTCAGCTTTAAAATCGGAGATAATAATTCTTTGTAGATCATTATCATTTCTATCACAGCCAGTGATACTTGTAATTGAAATGACGAAAATTAAAAGTGTTTTGAATTTAAGGCAGTATTTGACTGCCAATTTTGATGTGATTGTTTGCATTTTTTGATTGATTTTTGATGCGGTAAAAATAGCAATAGTATGCTGAATGTATACAAAGAATAATTAGAAAATTCTCAAGCAAAAAAAGCGAATCTCGTGATTCGCTTTTTATTTTTAAATTCTAATTAGTTAATCCAGACTAAAGGACTTTATCTCCTTAAAAGGATCTGGTTTGACGTCTTTCATTGATGATTGGTAAGTTGCCCAGTCTTCTCTGAAAAACGCATTGACTTCACCTAATGCTTTAGCCATGGCATCCTTGGCATGCTTAATTAATGTAGTCTCGGTACTTGTGATACCTGTTTGACTATTATAGACATAATTATTAGCTAGGCCAAGTCTTTGCATCACTGTTACTTCAGGATTTCTAGTGATTCCCTGACGATCATCTGGTGTTCCAAGAAACTTGTTAACTAGACTATCAATTGATTTTTGGATTTCCTTCGAAGATTTAATCTGCTCTTTGAAAGCCTTTTTATCTAGTTTCGCCAACTGAGTCTG
This sequence comes from Winogradskyella aurantiaca, assembly GCF_003362725.1. Lineage (GTDB taxonomy): Bacteria > Bacteroidota > Bacteroidia > Flavobacteriales > Flavobacteriaceae > Winogradskyella_A > Winogradskyella_A aurantiaca. The sequence continues at coordinate 113,775 of NZ_QKTV01000002.1, read as the reverse complement.
ATAGCCTTTAGCAACAGTCTTACTTTCCAAAAGCTGTTTCACGGCATCGGCAGCAGTTTGCTGCATTTTCTCTAATTGCTTAGCTGTAGCATAAACTTCATCAATATTTTTTTGAGAAACCTCAAGTCTTGGATCCGAGGCAACTGTTATGTTGGTTTCGGAGGTCTTATCACCATAATGTAAAACCGCGCGATAAGTGCCAGGCTTAACACTAACTCCTCCTGGTTCACGGTTTCTGTTTCTAGTGCGACGGGACGGATAATCTACCCCAGCTTCATCCATATACCAGGTCCAGTTGTGTAGACCGTTTTCCTTTGGAACTGTACGTTTTAGGGTTCTAATGAGTCGGTCTCCGTCATAGATTTTTAAGTGAAGCGAATCCCAATTGACTTTTTTCTCAGTTTCTTCTTCTGAAGCTTCCTTTTGTACATCATCATTGGATGTATCCTGTTCCATTTTATTAAATAGATAGCTAAATCGCGCACCCCCAGGTCTGTTTTCTCCATGGTACATTGCGTCTGCTCCAAATCTGCTTCCCGTAGGTTGCTGATAAGCGGCTTGATATCCTGTTGGTGGATCAAATAGCGTAATGTTTTCATCCATAACAGATTTGTCCTTTGCCATAGCTCTTAAAGGTCTAATATCGTCCAGAACCCAAGCTGCTCTTCCAAATGTCCCAATAACCAAGTCATGCTCTCTTGGATGAATCACCAAATCCTTTACGGAAGTAGTTGGGAATCCTTCGGTCCACTTAGTCCAATTCTCTCCTGCATTTAAAGAGACATATAAACCATCATCCGTTCCTAAAAACAATAGGTTTGGTTCTACTAAATCTTCTACAATAGCAAGAGTGTAGCTTTTAACATCAGTTTCATCTACAATCCGTTCCCAGGATTTCCCGTAGTTTTTGGTCCTGTAGGCATAAGGAGTGTAGTTATAACGTCTGTAATCATTAGCAATTAACAGCGCTTCTCCTTTGTTTTTATTAGAGGCTTTAATTTGCGTGATCCAGCTTCCTTCTGGCAATCCTTTTAGGTTCTTTGATACGTCGGTCCAATTGGCACCTCCATCAGTAGTGTAATGTACGCGTCCATCATCAGATCCTGCCCAGAGCATATCTTGTTCTAATGGTGAAGGTTCGATTACCAGAATACTACAGTGGTTTTCCGCCCCAGTAGCATCCATTGTTAACCCACCACTCTCAGATTGTTTTTGTTTCTCCGGATCGTTAGTTGTTAGATCTTGGGAAATCACGGTCCAGGTTTCTCCTTTGTCAGTCGATTTATGAACAAATTGACTTCCAAAGTAAATGGTGCTGGTATCAAAAGGATCAATATTGATAGCTGAATTCCAGTTGAAGCGCAAGCGTACCTCAGGATCAGGATGGGTAGGTCTAACTCCAAAATTATTTCCTGTTTGCCAGTCGTAACGACTTACGTATCCCTGCTGGCTCATCGACCAGCCGTATCGGGAGTCCACTGGGTCTGGAACCACGTCGAATCCATCACCAAAGCTAATTTCTTGCCAGTAGCTATTTCTTATGCCTTGAGCACGCCACACATAGGCTGGGCCTCTCCACGATCCATTATCCTGCATGCCGCCATACACATTGTACGGGAATTCATTATCTACCGCTATATGATAAAACTGCGCCACTGGCAAGTTGCCAATAAAACGCCATGTTTTTCCACCATCTCGTGTCATGTTCATTCCACCGTCATTACCATCGATCATAAAACTACCATCCTCAGGATGTATCCACCAGGCATGATGATCTGGATGAACACCATTATTAGCACCATAGGCAGGCATTAATTGACTAAAGTTTTTTCCTCCATCTTCAGATACATTGACATAGGTAAAAATCGAATACACTCTATTTTCATTTTGGGGATCTACATAGATCTCTGAGTAATAGAACGGACGGTTACCAATGTCGTTTTTATTATTGATCATCTTCCAAGTGAAGCCACCATCGGTACTTTTATAAAGGGCATTCTTTTTTGATTCGACAAGGGCATAAACAACGTTTGTTTTTCCTGGCGCAATTGCCACACCAATTCGTCCTAAGTTACCTTTAGGAAAGCCATCGTCACTTCCAATTTTTTTCCAGGTTTGTCCACCATCATGGGTCATATGTAACCCAGAACCTTCTCCACCAGAATTAAAGAACCATGGATCGCGTTTATGTTCCCACATGGCAACGAAGAGTTTATTAGGATTGTTAGGGTCCATAACCATATCCGCAACACCTGTTTTATTGTTGGCAAAAAGGATCTTATTCCAGGTTTTGCCACCATCGGTGGTTTTGAAAACACCACGTTCTTCATGTTCTCCCCAGGGAGATCCAATGGCTCCAACATATACAACCTCTGGATTGGTAGGGTCCACAATGATTCTATGGATGTGTCTTGTTTCTTCAAGTCCCATCAAGTTCCAAGTTTTTCCACCATCAAGAGATTTATAAACACCATAACCTCCATTTAAGGAGTTTCTTGGGTTCCCTTCACCTGTACCAACCCATATAACAGACGGATTGGATTGCTGGATGTCAACGGCACCTATTGAAGCGGTTGCTTCATTGTCAAATATAGGTTCCCACTTGATACCACCTGAGGTAGATTTCCAAAGTCCTCCTGATGCGGTTCCTACGAACATGACATCGGGGTTTGATAGTTGTACATCAATTGCGGTCACACGGCCAGACATACCGCCAGGACCTATATTTCTAGGGGTCTTGTTTTTGACCATGTCCATCGAGAATTCCTGAGCGGGAACAAGGGTTATACAGAATAGTATAACCAAACTAAATAATCGTTTCATTGTTTTGGGTTAGTTAAGTAAAGTTTAAAAATAATCAATTACCAATAGGGTTTTCTAAAAGGGATGTTAATGCTTTTAGTGACACATTAAAAAGCAGTATTTTTATACGGCTATGAAAAGAACTACAAGGAAATCGGGATTTGTTTTTACGACTTATGAGGCCCCCAATCAATCCCCTTTTGATAAATTATTTGAGATTTTCAAGGAATTGATTACTTATACCTCTGGTGATTTTGATGAGGCTATCGATTGGCTGAGGCAGTTGGATGAGGAATATAAATTAACCACACCTGATTACACCATTGATGATTTTATTGAAGACCTTAAAAACAAGGGCTATATCCGTGAAGAAATTGATCCTGATGGAGAAGGAGGTGGCAATATTTCAATAACAGCTAAAACAGAACGTGCGATCAGGCAGCAAGCATTGGATCATATTTTTGGTAAAATCAAGCGGAGTGGAGCAGGTAATCATAAAAGCAAAGGGGTTGGTATAGGTGACGAGCATACAGGGGAGTTTAGAGCTTACCAGTTTGGTGATGCCTTGGAAAAGGTCTCTATGACCGAGAGCTTACGAAATGCCCAGATTAATCATGGAGTCGGTGAATTTAATCTAACTGAGGACGATCTTGTGGTAGAAGAAACACTCCATAAGAGCCAAATGAGCACGGTGCTCATGATCGATATTAGCCATAGTATGATACTTTATGGTGAAGATCGTATCACTCCTGCTAAAAAAGTGGCCATGGCCCTTGCGGAACTTATAACAACTAGATATCCTAAGGATACTTTGGATATTTTGGTGTTTGGGAATGACGCCTGGCCCATAGCGATTAAAGACTTACCATACTTGAAAGTAGGGCCGTATCACACCAATACGGTCGCTGGTTTACAATTGGCGATGGACATGTTGCGTAGAAAGCGAAACACCAATAAGCAAATATTTATGATTACGGATGGGAAGCCTAGCTGTTTGCGAATGCCAGACGGGCATTATTATAAGAACAGCATGGGGCTAGACCCTTACATAACCAATAAGTGTTATGCTATGGCCCAACAGGCAAGGCGACTTCATATCCCAATCACGACTTTTATGATTGCGGAAGACCCGTATCTTATGAAGTTCGTAAGAGAATTTACCCAGGCAAATAGAGGCAAAGCCTTTTATACTGGCTTAAAGGGACTAGGTGAAATGATTTTTGAAGATTACGATAATAATAGAAAAAGAAGAATAAAAGGATAATGATGAACATGACAGATATAACCACACTAGGAGCCCTAAAAAAGGCTGGTTACCATACTAAATCTATAAAAGATGAATTGAGAGATAACCTTATTAAAAATATAAAGAAAGGAACCCCATCATTTAATGGGATTCACGGCTATGAAAATACTGTCATCCCTGAATTGGAGCGGGCCATTTTATCCAGACATAACATTAATTTATTGGGATTAAGAGGGCAAGCTAAAACAAGATTGGCTAGAATGATGGTGAATTTATTGGATGAATATATCCCTGTAGTTGAAGGATCCGAGATTAATGATGATCCATTGGACCCAATATCTCGATTTGCTCAAGAACTTATCAAGGAAAAAGGTGATGATACTCCAATTTCCTGGGTGCATCGCGATGCCCGTTTTGCTGAAAAATTAGCCACCCCTGATGTCACTGTGGCGGATATTATTGGGGATGTAGATCCCATAAAAGCGGCCAACCTTAAGTTAAGTTATGCAGACGATCGCGTTATTCATTATGGAATGATTCCAAGAGCGAATCGTTGCATTTTTGTTATTAATGAGCTACCTGATCTTCAAGCCAGAATTCAAGTGGCACTATTCAATATTTTACAAGAAGGGGATATTCAGATAAGAGGATTTAAGCTAAGATTGCCTTTAGATATGCAATTTGTGTTTACTGCCAACCCAGAAGATTATACCAATAGGGGAAGTATTGTAACTCCTTTAAAAGACAGAATTGGTTCGCAGATTTTGACACATTACCCCGCCAACATCGAAACAGCCCGTACCATTACATCTCAAGAGGCTAATCTTGACGAGCGCCAGGCTGAGCAGATTTACGTTCCGGAATTGGCTAAAGACTTATTGGAGCAAATTAGTTTTGAGGCAAGAGACAGTGAATTTGTTGATGTAAAAAGTGGTGTGAGTGCCAGGATGAGTATAACAGCATATGAGAATCTATTAAGTACAGCTGAACGAAGAGCACTTTTGGCAGGAGATGAGTCAACCACAGTCCGATTGTCAGATTTTATTGGGGTGATACCTGCTATTACTGGAAAGGTTGAACTGGTTTATGAAGGAGAGCAAGAAGGGGCTGATTTTGTGGCGCAAACCTTAATGGATAATGCTATTAAGACTCTATTCCCGCAGTATTTCCCAAAGATTGAAAAGCTTGAAAAACAAGGAGAGGAAACGCCTTATGATGATTTGATCTCCTGGTTTTTTAATAGGGATGGTTTTGAGCTACTTGATGCCGATAATGATGCTATTTATCAATCTAAATTAGATGAGGCTACACCTTTAGATGTACTTATCAATGACTATCAACCAGACATAGATCCACGAGATGTATATTTTGAAAAGGAATTTATTCTTTGGGGTTTGGTTCAGTATAAAAAGCTTAGCAAGTATCGCTACAACGAGGGCATGCAGTTTCAGGATCCTTATGGCAGTTTTATTAAAGGGATTTAAAAACCCTTATTCTAAATAGGTGGTCTACCACACTTAGAGAACTTAAAGAAAATAAATCTGAAGATTGGAGGATGTAGTGCACTTCTATTCTTAAACCTTGATTAATTTGATACCCTATAGCGGTATCCCATCGGAAATTGTTAGCACGTAATTCTCCTGATTCTTTTCCTAATGGTATAAATGGTTCGAGGCTCATGAAGCCATTCCAGTTTTTAGCCCCACCAAGGCTAAAATTATCGGTTTTGACTCCAAGCAGGTAACGGCCTCTTACACTAAAACTATTGGGAATCCCTTCGGTATAATTAAAAAAACGCTGTTCAATTCTCACACGATGCTGGAAATTGAAAAACCCAATTTTTGGCCAGTTAATGTTAGCATCCTGATAAATTCTAAACTCCCAGGTATTAAAGGCCTGACGGCTGAAGGTGCTGAAGGTCCCCAGTCCAAATGTGAAGCTATAAATAGGGGATAGCTCATAATTAATATTAGGACGGATATAGAACTGCCACCAATTGTTATTACTGAGAGAAGATCGCAACCCAAAATCACCACCAATAGACCATTTATCGGCGAAGGACTCGGTTAGTGTCATGTCACCCCACAACTCGGTTTGATTTAAGTTAAGGTTATTAGAATTTTGACAAGTGCTTTCTGTTAGCCAAGCCAAAATCACTAAAGAGAACCATAATCTTAAGTTAGGATGAAACACTTAGATAAAGTAAAAATTTAATTGGTAGTTAACGCAAGTTACATCACTTTTATATTGGTTCGAAGTAAAAAAAATACCGGAAATAAATTCCGGTATTTTAAACGATTTTAATTGCCTGGCCGTTTGCCCAAGGCCTGAACTACTTTGTCAATTCCTAATGAGCCTCCTTGAACAGGAGGGAATTCCTCAAATGTTTTAAGGAAGTTAGCAACATAGGCTTGTGCTGGAACAAATAACCACATATTATCTCCATACCATTTGGTATACAAGGCTGATTTCCAGGATACTTCAAATGGATCCGCTCTAAGATTTATGACTATTGGCCAAGAAGGAACTTTTCTATAAGCTTCGTTAATGGCTCCTTCCATGATGGCGAAATGCACTTTCCAATTGTTATATCGTAAGGCATTTAGATTTCCACCTGCATCAAAATAGAAGATTTCCTTGCGTGGGGCTTCGTCGGTCTCTCCTTTCCAAAAAGGCAACATGTTATAACCATCGAGGTGTACCTTAAAATTCTTACCATTAGCTGAGTAGCCTGATAATAACTGTTCTTTTACATCAGAAACACCCGCCGCAGCAAGTAAGGTGGGCATCATATCTTCATGAGAATATATGTTATTATCTACAGTTCCGGGCTCAATGACTCCTGGCCATCGAATGGCACAAGGTGCTCTAAAACCGCCTTCCCATGTGGTGCCTTTTTCTCCTGCAAAAGGTGTAGTTCCACCATCAGGCCAGGTAAATTTTTCTGCGCCGTTGTCGGTGGAGTACATAATAATGGTGTTGTCAATAATACCTAGCTCTTCCAGTTTGGCAAGTACTCGACCAATTTCTTTATCATGCTCTACCATACCATCAGGATAAAGTCCAATACCAGTTACTCCTTGACTTTCTTCTTTCAAATGCGTCCACACATGCATTCTAGTTGCACTTAACCAGACAAAAAATGGTTTGCCTTGTGCATGGGCATTTTCAATAAAATTGATGGCAGCATCTGTAAATTCTTGATCGGCTGTTTCCATTCGTTTTTTAGTTAATGGGCCAGTATCTTCAATTTTTCCATCAGCATAAGAGTGCAGTACCCCACGAGGTCCAAATTTTTCTCTGAATTCAGGATCTTTGGGATAGTAATAAGTCTCTGGTTCTTCCTCAGCATTTAGATGGTACAAATTTCCAAAAAACTCATCAAAACCATGGTTAGTTGGAAGGTGCTCATCGCGATCACCTAAATGATTCTTACCAAACTGTCCAGAGGTATATCCTTGATTCTTTAATAATTCGGCAATGGTAGGTTGGTTGTCTTGAATGCCTTGTTTGGCGCCAGGCATACCAATTGTAAGCAATCCAGTTCTAAAGGGGTGCTGGCCCAAAATAAATGCAGCGCGACCAGCGGTACAGGATTGTTGTGAATACCAGTCGGTATACATAGCACCTTCTTTGGCAATACGGTCAATGTTTGGTGTTTTATAGCCCATCATCCCGTGGTTATAGGCACTTATATTATTCCATCCAATATCATCACCCCAAATGACAAGAATGTTAGGTTTATTATTTTGTGCTAATACTCCAAAACCCATACAAAGGAGTATTAAAAGACTGATTGAATAGCGTTTCATTTAATGCTGTTTATAGTTACTTGGTTGAAGATAAAAAAAATAACTAACTAAAACGAAATGAATTAAATACGACACTCTTGAAATAGGACAGCGATGTTTAAGTCCATTAGTTTTAGGTTATCGACTTTTAATATTTGCTTTGCATAATCTTATTATCTCGGCGATTCGTTTGGATTTGGTTTCAGGACGCTTTGCACTGTGTAGCCATGATAAGTAACTTTTACGATAGCCCCTTGAGAAGTTTTGATAGTTTTCAAATGCTAAAGGGTTGGTATCGAAGGCCTCCTGTAAATCTTTAGGAATGATGCCATTTTCAACATCATCCATGAATATCCAGGTACCGGTAGTCTTAGCAAGATTGATCATCTTATACCCTGATTCCTGAATTAGACCTAAAGCTTCCAAATCTTTTATATAGGACTTATTAAGCTTAGACCAGTTGCTTTTTGGATTACGGGGCGAAAAGTATTGGATCCGTTTACCATGGCCCATACTTTTCACCGTGGAATCGATCCATCCAAAACACAAAGCCACTTTAACCGCTTCTTCCCATCTCATGGTTGGGCGCTTGGTTTCTAGTTTATAAAAAACCAAGTATACAGCCTTATATTGATCGTGATTTGTTAATAACCAATCATACCAATCTGCATCACGTTCAAAATATAACTCTGGAATGTCCAAGCTAAAATTCATTTACCTGTATGTAGTAGTCTCTCTTAACTTCAAAAGACTTGCTGTTTATTGTTAAGGTTTGCCAATTATTGGTCGGGAAGATCCATTGCAATTTTCCATCAATGGTTACTTCAATAGGCATGTCAAACCCATCAACAATATTAGTATACTTGTATTGCAATTTGTCACCATCCATTTTGTATTCCAGTGTGGGAATTCGCGTATCTCTTAAGTATTGGTTAAAAAATGCTGACAGGTCTTTACCACTTTTTTCACTAATAAAATCTTCTATCTGTTGTGTGCTAACCGTTTGATGATAAAACGTTTCATTAATGCCTCTCAAAATATTGCGCCATTTTTCATCATCATCTATTAGCTGCCTTAAGGTGTGTATCATATTAGCGCCTTTATAATACATGTCTCCCGAGCCTTCATTATTAACATCATATTGCCCAATAATTGGTTTATCATTTCTAATATTAGCGCGCGTTCCAATGACATAATCTGCCGAGGCTTCTTTGCCATAATGGTAATCAAGAAATAAGTTCTCTGAATAGGCGGTAAAGCTCTCATGAATCCACATGTCTGCTATATCTCGGTTGGTAATATTATTAGCAAACCATTCATGACCAGCCTCATGTATGATAATGAAATCAAATTTTAAGCCCCAGCCTGTACCAGATAAATCATTTCCTAAATAACCTTTCAAGTATTTATTACCATAGGTGACAGAACTTTGGTGCTCCATTCCTAAATAAGGAACTTCCACCAGTTTAAAACTATCTTCGTAAAATGGATAGGGACCGAACCAGTGCTCAAAGGCCTTCATCATTTTAGGTGTATCTTTAAAGTGTTCTTTGGCCTTATCGAGATTGTAGGACAAGACATAATAATCCAAATCTAATTTCCCTTTTTCACCGTCGTATACTTCCGAAAAATTCACGTAGTCTCCAATATTGATGTTGACACCATAGTTATTGATGGGGTTAGATACAAACCAATGTGATGTTACCGTATTAGTACCTTCTTCAATAGCTCTTAAACGACCATTAGAGATATTACTGAGACCTTTGGGGTTGGTAACTGAAATAAGCATGCTATCAACTTCATCATACATATGGTCTTTATTCGGCCACCATACAGACGCCCCTAATCCCTGGCATGATGTAGCAATAAAATGCTTGCCATTTTTATCTTTTTTCCAGGATAAACCTCCATCCCATGGAGCTCGAACAGCAACTTTTGGATGTCCCTGGTAATGCACTGTTATGGCGTTAAGGTCACCTATATTCTGTACTTCATTTAACTGAATAAAATGGGCATTTCCGTCATGAATTACCTCCAACTCCTTATTATTCTGAGTTACTTTATCAATACGCATTGGGGCCTGCAAATCAATTTGCATGATTTGAAATGGCTCCAATACTCTATATTGAATGGTGTTCTTACCACTTATAAAACGCTCGTCTGGTTTCACCTCGATATCCAGATGATAATAAGTAAGATCCCACCATTCGCGCTCTGGTGTAATACTTCCTCGTAAGGTATCTTGACGTGTAAAACTTGTTTTTTCGCTGGCGACCGTTTGAGAATAACTGCTAATTGACATCAAAAACGTAAATGCAATTGTGAGTCCCTTTTTCATAACTTATCTAACTATACTGTTTGGAAACACCACAGGGCTTTCATGACCATCTTCTCCAACAGAGGTCACACCAAATAGGAAATTATCAATTACAATGCCTTCCAAAGTAAATTCGTTACTAGTCACATATCTGCTGTGATCCCAGGTAGGCGACGTAGTGTCGCGCCAGTAGATTTTATATCCCTTGGCACCTTCAACAGCATCCCATTGTAATCTAGCCGAAGCTTCTACAATACCACCGATACCTACTTTTTTAGGTGCTGGTGGTGCAGAGGCAATGTTAGCCATTACAATGGCGTTAACTGCCGTTAATTTTTTGCAATAGGGGAAATCTACATGTTCAAATGTATCCCCGTATGCAATACCGTTTTCAACCCTAATATCCTGATGTTGTTGAGTGTAGTTTTCATGTGCTTCCATAATGCGGATCCCTGCAAATCCTTGATCATTAAACGGTCGATGATGTCCTCCACGACCAAAGCGATCTAAACGATACACCATTACAGGGTTCATTTCAGGCATGTAGGTTTTAGTGGTGGTATAGACGTAGCGTGCTAGTTGCCTGGAAATACCATCTACTTCTCCGCCATAAAAGCGACGTCCTCTTGCCTGACGGGCTAACTGCTGTGGATCGTTGACATCTGTTGTTATGGGTTCTGAAAAAATGCGGAAGGTTCGGTTATCAATAACACCGTCAACTCCCGAGATATTCCCTATCATATCATTGTTAAGTACTCCAACGATTTCCCAATTGTTGTCCTTGGCGTACTTGGCTAGACCTTGTCCTCCAAATAGTCCTTGTTCCTCACCAGAAAGACCCACATAGACGATACTACTTTCAAATTGGTATTTAGACAAGACCCTGGCAGCTTCCATAGCTCCAGCCATACCGGTAGCATTGTCATTGGCACCTGGTGAATCTGAGGTAAAATCATTAGGGTCAGAGACTCTAGAGTCGATGTCTCCGCTCATAATAATATACCTGTTCGGATATTTGGTACCACGCTGAATGGCAACCACATTAACCACATTAACATCTTTGGTTATTCTTTGATTGGTTCTTTTTTCAAAAAAATTATTCTGAAAGAATACCTCAAGGCAACCATTACAGTCAGCCGAAATATTGTCAAACTGCGATTTAATCCAACGTCTGGCAGCACCAATTCCTCTGGTGTTAGAAACAGTATCGCTAAGAGTATGCCTGGTGCCAAAATCGACTAAAGTTTTGACGTCATTCCTTAATCGTTCTTCGGAAATGTTATCGATGATATCATAAATTTTTGAATCGGTTTGAGAATAAGAGAGTGTCATGCACATGACAATCATGACGGGCATTAAGAATTTCATTGGATCGGTTTTAAGCTTTAAAAATACTCCAATGCCATTAAAAGGATTTAAAAAATATGTTAATTAGGGAAAGACCTCAGGGTGATTTTTTCTGAAAACAACACCATTAAAATAGCAGGAAAGACCTAAAGTGGCATACATGAACCCTGGTAATCCGATACCAATCCCTACTTTAAAATAGGCAGTAATTAAAGAAGCTAGACCGGTAATGGCAAAAATCCCAAAATGGTAGCAGTAAAACAAGAGTTGTAGTCTATTGGCATTAGATGTGTCTTTTTGGTAAGCGCGCCAATACATAAAACTGTAGGCGGTAAATATTAGTAAAAATCCAAAACCATAAATAATGAAGAGTTGCGCTAGATCATTGAAGGACAAAGCCTTTTGCATTACAATTGAGTTAGCGAGTGTTTTTAAGGGAAACAGGTAAAACAATACAGTAAAAAGTAATAGTGTATTGGCTCCAATAATCCAATTATCAACATACTTTGTGCGCTGGAAAAAGTTGTAATGTACTTTCCACAATAGCATCATTACAAAAAAGGCAATTCCAAAACTAATAAAAAAGGATAGTTGAATGTCTAATTTGCTCAAATCCAGAGCCGTTCCTAAATCCACTACCATCAAGGTAGCTGCAAAAGCAAATACGCCATCGCTTAAAGCTGCAACTCTATTTCTGGAATGCTTCATAAACCTTTTTAATAGGCAAGTTTTTGCATTAATTCTCTAACTCGTTTAGGGTCCTTGATTTGATATTTAGCCTTGGTTTTGGTGTACCCAACCTTTATGGTATAGGCGTGTTTTGGGGCCTCCTCAAACATGTATTCATCGGTCCAGTCATCACCCACAACCAATACAAAGTCATAGTTGTCTCTAACGAGAACTCGATTAACGGCACGTCCTTTATTGACGTTACTACTTTTTATTTCAATTACCTTATTACCCTTAAGGACAGATAGATCATTGTTGGCCACCATACTTGTTAATACGGTATTAAGTTCAATGGTTCTGGTCTGTGCTAATTCCGGGTCTGCGGTTCTATAATGCCATGCTAAGGAGAAGTTTTTAGGTTCGATAAAGGTTCCCGGGGTTCTATCCACAAAAGTTTCAAGGATAGGACGAATGCTCTTCATCCAATCTGTCTTTAATCGTTCAAGTGCTTGCCATTTCTGGTTTTTACAAATCCAAACACCGTGGTCAGTTATCAATGTATAATCCTTATTTCCAAACCATTTTTCAAAGGTTTCACGGTCGCGTCCACTGATTAAAACTACCTCTGTATTAGGTTGGGCGTTTAAGCGATCCAGAAGATCATATAACTCTTTATCTGGTTTGGCATCCTGAGGATTAGCTTTAAAACCCACCAAGGTGCCATCATAATCTAAAAACAACAAACGTTTTTGCGCATTTTTATAATCGGTCTCTAAGGCTTCTTCATGTCTAGGACTTAGTTTTTTAGCAACAATAACTTCCTGCATATCATTAGTAGTTGCCAAAGCAGACAAAAACTCACTAGCCCATTTTTCTACATTATAGCGACTAAGACGTTTTTGAAGATGCTTCATTCTTGTGTACTGTTCCTCAGGAGGCATGAGCAAAGCTTGCTTTAAACTTGAGGCAAAATCTTCATAGCTGTTAGGGTTAATAATAATGGCCTCATTCATCTCCTTAGACGCACCCGCCATTTCACTTAAGACTAGAACCCCATCACGGTTGGTTCTTGTGGCTACATATTCTTTAGCAACCAAGTTCATACCATCTCTAACGGGGGTGATTAAAGCAATATGGCAAGTGGTGTAAAGGTCTATAAGTCCTTCAAACGGCAGGGATCGGTAAAAGTACCAAATGGGTGTCCAGCTCACGGTGGCAAACTTGCCATTAACACGACCCACCAATTCATCTGTTTCGCGCTTTAGTTTTTTATACTGTGGAACATCTGATCGTGATGGTACGGCCAACATTATTAATCGTACTTTTTCCTTAAACTCGGGATAGCGTTCCAGAAAGTACTCAAAGGCTTTTATCCTATTAGGGATCCCCTTAGTATAATCCATTCGATCAATGGACAGGATGAGTTTGGTGTCATCAGATAAGTGCTCATTGAGTCGCTTTTGTAAATCTGAGATATTAGCACCTGTCTTATTATGGGTCTTGGCTGCATTATAAAATTTATCATAATCGATTCCCATTGGAAAAGAGTCTACCTTAATAATGCGGTCCAAGTGCGAAATCTCGTTGAAGTTGACATCCAGTCGAAGAATCCTTTTGACAGAACTTAAAAAATGGCGTTCGTAATCGTAGGTGTGAAAACCAATTAGGTTTGATCCTAAGACACCTTCTAATAATTCTACACGCCATGGGAAGGTTCTAAAAATTTCATAGGAAGGAAATGGAATGTGCAAAAAGAAACCGATGGTTACTTCAGGTTTAATGGCTCGGATCATTTGAGGTACCAGCATGAGTTGGTAATCATGCACCCATACAGTATCACCGTCATTTAGGTTCGCAATAACGGTATCTGCAAATTTTTGGTTGGCTCGCACGTACGCTTCCCATTCTGTTTGTTCAAAAGCGGTGTACTCCATGAAATAGTGGAACAATGGCCATAGGGCTTTGTTACTGAAGCCTAGATAATAATCATTGATATCGTCTTCAGTTAAATGAACTGTTACACATTTCTCTGCTTTAATCTTAGCCTCTATATCCTTCTTTTCATCACCTTCAAGCTCGTTTTCGGTAATACCAGACCATCCTATCCAAATACCGTTGCCATCCTGGTGCACCGATTTCATTCCCGTAGCTAATCCTCCAACACTTGGGACAACTTTAAACTCATTATTCTCTTTTGATATTTGTAGTGGTAATCGGTTGGAAACTATTATAGTTTTATTTAAATCCATTAATTGGCTGGGTACTAAGATTTTCGTTAATTTAAAGAAAATTGCAGGCTTAGCCATATTCAACAGAAAGAAATAATGAATAATTTACATTACGGTATTATTGGTAATTGCCAGAGTGCTGCTTTGGTATCTAAAACAGGCTCGATAGACTGGTGCTGTTTACCAAAATTTGATTCAGCTTCGGTATTTGCCAAACTTTTAGATGAAGAGATTGGTGGACATTTTGGTTTTATTGTCGACGAGAGTTACAAAATATCTCAGCGTTATTTAGATGATACAGCCATTCTTATTACCAGATTTAGTAACGGATTGGATGCTTTTGAAGTGCATGATTTTATGCCCAGGTATTATATGGCTGATAAGAAATATCACAAGCCACCAGAGGTTATTAGATCTATTAGGCATTGTTCTGGTAAGCCTAGCTTTAAAGTTGATTATCAACCTAAATTAGAATATGCTAAAGGCATAACCACTAGCTACCTGAAACACGATTTTATTGTTAGTATTAATGATGAGGAAACCTATGACACCTTATTCCTGTACTCAAGTTTGGACCATGAATCAATAGTTAAAGCAAAAGAGGTTGTTATAACTCAAGATCAGTTTCTTTGGTTTGGGTACAACGAGAAATTGGTGATTCCTGATGCTAAGGAGGTACAATTGGAATACGAACGTACTAAAGTGTATTGGCTTAATTGGATGGAGCGAACGTCG
Source organism: Winogradskyella aurantiaca (assembly GCF_003362725.1). Classification (GTDB taxonomy): domain Bacteria; phylum Bacteroidota; class Bacteroidia; order Flavobacteriales; family Flavobacteriaceae; genus Winogradskyella_A; species Winogradskyella_A aurantiaca. The sequence continues at coordinate 98,640 of NZ_QKTV01000002.1, read as the reverse complement.
GCTTTTGAACAATACAACAATTACATATCAAGAAGTGCCATTACCCTTAAGCTTTTAAGCTATGACAAAACAGGGGCGGTTTTAGCGGCTGCTACAACAAGTTTACCTGAGACTATTGGTGAAGTTAGGAATTGGGATTATCGCTTCTGTTGGATTCGTGATGCCTCTATGGTGATAAAGGTAATGACCCAATTAGGGCATAAGAATATTGGAAAGCGCTATTTAAATTTCATTATTGATTTAATGCCTGATAAAGATGAGAAGCTTCAGATCATGTATGGCATTGGACGCGAAAAGAAATTAACCGAATTGTCACTGGATCATTTGTCCGGTTATCAGGGATCCAAACCTGTTAGAATTGGAAACGCTGCTTATAAACAAAAACAAAATGATATTTATGGCATTCTTATGGACGTCGTATATCAGCTTCTTTTGAATTTTAAGAGCGATGTTGACAATCGTGAAGAACTATGGACCATTACCAAGGGAATCGTTTGGGTGGTTGGTAAACACTGGCAAGAACCAGACAAGGGTATTTGGGAATTTAGAGAAGGCGATCAACACTTCACCTTTTCTAAGGTGCTGTGTTGGGTGGCCGTGGATAAGGCTATTAAAGTGGCAGAATTATTAGGAAAAACAACCAAATTGGCTCGTTGGCAGTTACTAGAGGAGGCCATAAGAGAGGATATTATGGCCCATGCCTGGAATGAGGAAGTACAGGCCTTTACGCAGTCTTATGGTTCCAAAGATTTGGATGCCTCGGTTTTACTCATGGAATCTTATGGGTTTATTGAAGCTAGAAACCCCAAATTTATAAGCACAGTAAAAGCAGTTGAACGCGAGCTATGCAATGATGGCTTATTATACCGTTATAAAAATCAGGACGATTTTGGACTTCCATCTTCATCCTTTACTATTTGTACGTTTTGGTTTATTAACAGCCTATATAAAATAGGAGAGGAGGAACGCGCACAACAGATGTTTGATCAGTTACTATCTTATAGTAATCATCTTGGGTTGTTTAGTGAGGACATCGATTTTAAAACTAAACGATTGCTTGGAAACTTTCCTCAGGCCTATTCACATTTAGCCTTAATAGAAACAGCAATAAATATGTCTAAAGGGGTGCGAAAGCAAAAACTGAAAAGTGTCATCCGATAGGGTTATTCTTTTAAAATTAAAGTGCCAAAGACACTAGCATCTTTCCATCCCAGGTCTTGTTTAAATCCAGGGTGGTTGGAAGAGCCAATAAAATTTTCGCGATGTTCACTGGAGTCATTATCACAGTAGGCTAGTGCAAAACCCATTTTTTTTCCAGCTGACAATTGCTGAGGTTGTTGCTCAGAATCGTCTACATAGGTATCGTCATACAATAGAATTTTCACTTCCCAATAAGTAATGTTGCCGGTGCTTACCCGTTCTGAAAGAACATGAGAATTATAAAGTTTACCAGTTTGATTGGGAGTCACGTCCACGACATTTCCTTTTAAGTCTACATGATAGGCAAAGGCCGAATGATTGAATTGATGATCGCCTCCGCTATTGTTTTCATCAATAAATATTTCCAAACAATCTTCGTCCCACCATTTGGTGAGGGGGTCTTCATAGTTATCTAGAAGTATATCATCGGTAATTTCAGCAAGGAGATATAATCCTGAAGGGTCCCAAACCAACTTATATCTTCCTGAAAAGTCATCTGGGGAGTAGGCATCTCCCAACCATAGTTGATCAATAGGATGCCATTCTTGTTCTTCCCAAACGGATTCGTTAGCTATACCATCAATTATGATTTCTTCGTTGGTTTTATGGACTTCCTTAATATCATAATCCTTCTTCTTATTATTTTGTGACCAGGCCAAAACGGATAATAAGGACAGCCACACAGTGCTTACTAGTTTTGAATACCTTTTCATTGCCTCGTATATTCGAATTTTAGTTCCTCAATTTCTCCGTTATCATTTTTTACATCAACATAAACATTCATTTTGCTCTCACCAATGCGCTCGAAAATCATGCCTTCAAAAACAGCTTTGTCTTTAGTGATATATTCCAAAGGGAAATCAACCGTTTCATCTTTGGTCTCCCAACCTTTCAGGTTGGCCTTAAAGTGCTTGAGTTGTAACAATAGCGTGTTACCAACCTCTCTAATAATTTCAATTTCATAGAAGCCAACTTGGCCTTCAACAACTAGCTTAAAGGTTGCCATCATGGAACCCCCAGAAGGTTCGCTCCAAATTTCTTCTACCTGCCCTCCAAAAGCCTCACCATGCCATGTACCCGCGATCCAGGCTATATTGTCCAGCTTGGCTTCTAATTGGTTTTCCTGGGATAAGACTAAGGTTGGCAGAAGGCATAATAGTAACAGATACCGCATTTGATTTTGATTTAAATTGGTTAGTCTTTATAACTGAAGGTTAATATACTACTTACACGATTAAATACACCAAGAAGCAATTAGAATTGGGGTTTTAAGAAATCATAATAAGTCTAATTAATGATTTGACAATGTTATCCTTATTGTTAATATTTCTTTTGATATCTAATTGTTATCTTATTATGTGAAAACCGTTTTTTTCGCAATCTTTGACAAATTCTATTGAGTTGCGCTTACCTACAGTAGAGCCAACTTTGAGTTATGAGGAACCATATGGCCCCAAAAATGAAAATTACATTCCTAGTTACCCTCTTCTGTTTAATTGGTCTGAGTAGTTTTTCGCAAGAAATTACGCGACTGGACAGTGGTATTGAAAGCTTTGTTGATGAAGAATATTTTATAAGAATATTTTCAAAAGAAGATCTTGTATCCTATGAAATATGGGATCTTACAAGAGATAAGCGCAGGTTCTCTTACGTTATCAATGCCCCTAAAGGGTCCAAGGTGACCAATTATATTATCATCAATCCCACACGGTTAAAAGAGGGTGACTATATGATTAAACTTATTAGACAAAACGATGTTAAAAAAATCTGGTTCAACCTACCCAAGTTTAAAGATAGAACCAAATAACTTGATGTAAAATAATGAGGTGCCCTTGAGGCACTTTTTTTTATACGTCCTCATACCGTAACTTTAATATTGAAAAAGAAATCTCCTTCAAATTGCTATGAAGATTTATTTCTGGGGTTTTTATCTGTGTTTTTTATGGTCAATAGGAGTGCATTCTCAAGTGGATTCCACCTTCGTTGAATCAAAACCAACAGTTCTAGGCGCAAGCCTTGATTATGGATACATCTTACAACATGCGCCCACCTTGAGAGAATTAGGGGCCACCTATCCTTCAGCCATTAGTGTGGAATGGTCCAAACTTTTGTTGACTCAAAATGCCTGGGATTTTTGCAATTGTTTTCCACGTGTGGGGGTTGATCTTGCCTATTGGAATTTTGGCAGTCTTGATGTTCTTGGGAATGGTATTTTGGCCATGGGCTATGTTGAACCCACATTTAGAACTTTAAAACGGGCTAATATCTTTGTGAAGGCAGGGCTTGGCGGGGCTTATCTCACTAATCCTTATGATGCAGAGAATAATCCTTTAAACGAATCTTATAGTACCAATTTAAGTTTTGCCATCGTTTTAGGCCTAGGAATGAATTACCGCTTGACGGATGCCTGGAACTTGCGTTTTGGAGTTAAATATAATCATACTTCTAATGGAGGCATTAGCACCCCGAACAAGGGGCTTAATTTCCCCTCGTTGAATATGGGGGTTACCAAAAGCTTGGTTGATGTGCATTATCCAGAATTGGACCGCATGGGAAAACGTCTTCCTCCAGAAGAAAAGACACGAATTTCAGTGGCGGTGTTTACGGGATGGAGCAATGCCGCAGTAGGAGATAAGGACAAGTTTTTTGTTTTTGGATTTATGGGTGAATATGCCCGCTGGATTGGAGGGCGCAGTGCGTTAACTGCAGGTACAGAGCTAATTTTTGACTATTCTCGAAAAGAGCAAATTGAATTGGATGGGGCTAATGCTAACTTTTTTCAAGGTGGCATTTTAGCAGGTCATGTTTTTTGGTGGGGAAAAGTATCTTTTAGTCAGCAATTAGGGGTGTACTATTATAATCAGTATCGTATTACGGATGATGTGTATCAGCGCTATGGATTAACTTATAATTTTAATAAACACCTATTTGCAGGATTTAATCTAAAGGCCCACAGGCATGTAGCCGATTTTTTTGACCTTAGAGTAGGGTATACGTTTTAGGCTTTTAATTATCCAGTTCCAGTATAATTTCTTCAATTAGCAAATTACATAGCTTTAATTGTTCGTCAAGAGTTGTTTGTCCGACTTTAATATTAGACATGTAAAATCGCAATTCCTCGATCAATTTGCTCATAATCTGTTTTTTTACCTTGAGCTGTAACAGTAAAGTTTGGCAAAATCATTAGAAAGAGGGCTATGGGCAGTTTGAGTAGTTGTATAAACTTAAGAATCAATGTTTGTTATGACCTGAAATATACCAGCCTCAAGCTTTTTTATAGTAGCGTCAATTTTTCAAAAGATTTAGTTTTTAGCAAACTTAAGTGCTTTTGAATGGCCTAGTTTAATAATGTACATGCCCTCGGTGAGTCGACTTACATCGATTTTTTCATCATCAATAACCTGACCGGATTGAACGGCTGTCCCAATTGAGTTGTAAATGGTATCAGGACAACGTTTAAAAACATAGTCTAATACAGGCTAGATAGGCGGTATTATTTGACTGTTAATTCAAGTGGATTACAAAAAAAAGAAGTTAAAACCTGTTGTTTAAAATAAATTAGGTGACTTTATTGTAGTTATTTGAACGTATTTGTTAGTCTCTACTCACTAAAAATTGATCCAAATCACGCTGTGTACTTTTGAAGGTTAATAAGTCTTTGAATTCGTAAAAGCGTTGTGGTTGATCTGTATAATCAAACATAAATTTTATCAGTTCAAGTTTGTAATTATCCAAACTAAAAATTGTGCAAAGCTCTTTCATTTGTTCAATAGTTAGGCACCTCTGTTGAATATGATTCTTGGCCATTTCAATTTGTTTGTCATTGAAAATTTGATCTTTAATACTGGATTTAATGTAATCGAACTCATTGGTATTTGTGCTACAGACGGGCTCAATATGTATAGGTTCTTGATTTCCTTGAGTAAAGTGGTATAGTCTTATAGCCCAAGAAAATCGCGCAAAGCAATCATAAACCAAAAAGAAATTTTCCTTATCAATGACGTTTGGATATGCTCGTACTCCTATAGAAAATTTATTCTGATCACCATGGATGTAACGCAGTATAGTTGTCAATTGCGCCGACGATAGTAATTCCATAGACACATAATTTAGTGCAGCATTGAAACGATTCACTTCATTGCCGGTGGATTGTATGTTGTTGATATAGTCGTTGTAGGAATTACTATTGCCAACTCGACGATTTTGTCCAAGGCTTTCATTGACGTTACTTAAATTAAAAAGCAAGAATAGGATAATAGGAATTTTAGTTTTCATCATGGTCAAAGTTTTAATAAAAAGGGAAAAATCAACAAATGTGCCAAAATCTTAATTTGTAAATATAGTTGAAATAGCTGCCCTGAAAAGATAGACCACTAGAATACGAAATCTAATGCCTACTTTTCATTGTAATGGGGGATACGTATATCTATGGCAAAGGATACCTTTTGTCTACCTCTCTTAATTTATCCCAAATTTCAAAGAAATCTAATTTCCTCGTATTCGAAACAAGGTTTATGCAAGAATTTTATTGGCATTGTTTTTATAGAGCTCAATACCGAATAGGATTTTATAGGACAAGCTAAAGAGGGATTATAATTTGATTGCTGGCTTTCTAATAGTCTTAAATTAATTACACCAGATAGAAATGATAAGGGTTTATTCTCTTATAAACGTTACACGAGATATTAATCCATTGGTGACCTCATAAATTGCAACAGCATAAAAAACATTGCCATTGGCGGTTACTTTCTCCTTATCAATCACCTTGTTACCAATAACCGTTCTATTCACGATTTCTGCGTTTAAATCTTTGATAGAAGCAAACATGGATCCATATTGTTGTCGCATGGGAGCCTTGCCTTCAGACATAAGCGTATTTGGAAATCGAAATAGTTTAATATCATCTGAGTAGGTGGCCATAAAAGCCTCAATATCCCCAGAATTGTACGCCTCCAGTTGTTGTTGCACAATGACCTCTGGTGATACCTGTTCAATTTCTGATACAACACTTAATAAGGTGCCAGTCTCATTAACCGCTACACGAGTGATATTTTGAAGGTCTGGATCGTCAAAGGTCTTTAACACCGACCAGTCTTTGTCCTTTTTAGGGTCAATCTTGTAAATGGTATTGCCCTTGGCCATTAGAATAGTTCCGTTAATCAACCAACACATGTCTTCTGCTTCAGGCACCGTTTCTGCAATTGTGGTGATTTTTTGACTATCCAGATTTAAGGATTTGATTTGCCAGGGCGTTGCTTTTTTACTAATATAACTAAAGGTATTAACCGTGTTTGGAATGCTATGCAAGGACCGCCCTATGGTATTATCAACGCTTAGGTTGACTCCTTTTTTTAGATCACTTACCACTAGGGTCGCAGGTTCTCCAAGCACAAAAGATGCTATGGTATGATCGTTAATCCAGGTGTGGTAACCAATCACCAGTTTGTCAACCAGTAAGGTATCCTTACCAGTGTCCATATCATATCTGTAAAGTCGTTGTAGTCCTGTTGTGTCTAATCGGATGGCTGAAACAGCATTTTGCCCAGGTATTTTGGTAGGGGAGTATTCGCTTCCATGTCCAGTATCATTGATGTAAGACATTTTTCCATCGCGAATGTTATAGGCCGCTATATCGGTTTGACCACTGCGTGTAGAGGCAAAGACTACCATGTTGTCATTAAAGAAGTAGGGCTGATTATCGTAACCGGGATTATTGGAAATATTACGCTGATTAGATAATGCTACCCCAGATTCCGTGGTTGTAAGATCAAACACATACACTTCTGTATCGGGCTGAGCAATAATCAGATAACTTATAAAGAGGAGGGCAAGCGTGTAGACTTGTTTCATTGTGAGAGTTTTATGTTCTTTAAATATAGATAAATAAAAAAGCCAATTCAAACGAATTGGCTTTCTCAATCATATTAAAACCTAAAATTTAAAAACAGTACTCATTCTCTGCCTTCACTTTTTCGGCAATGGTATTTCTTAAATCTACCACATTCGGATAGTTAGCGTATTTGGTAAAACGCTTAAGACCCATAAGCATCATGCGTTGCTCATCTCCTTCAGCAAATGAAATAATGCCTTCCATTCCGTTTTTCTTGACGATTTCAACAGCATTGAATAAGTATAATTTAGCCATGGCAATCTGCTCTTTCTGAGCTTCTTCACCAAAGCGCTTGGCATTTTTCTCAGCTCTAAGAATTGCTGATTCTGCCATGTATATTTCAATTAAAATATTGGAAGCTGCCATTAACAGTTGTTGGTGCTGCTCTAATTCTGGTCCAAATTTTTGAACTGCAGAACCAGCCACCATTAAGAATACTTTCTTCAACTTGGCAATCATTTCCTTTTCTTCTGAAAACAACTCAGAGTAATCTGGCGTATCAAAAGATGGAATACCCATAAGCTCATCGGCGACAGCCATTGCTGGGCCTAATAAGTCTACATGACCTTTCATGGCTTTTTTAACGAGCATTCCAACAGATAACATTCTGTTGATCTCATTGGTGCCTTCATAGATTCTGGCAATTCTAGCATCTCTCCAGGCTGCTTCCATCGGTGTTTCCTCAGAGAAGCCCATTCCACCAAAGATCTGGATACCTTCATCTGCACAGTTTTGTACATCTTCAGATACTGCTACTTTAAGAATAGAGCATTCGATAGCATATTCTTCAACACCTTTAAGCTCAGCTTCCTGATGGGTGTTGCCAGCTTCCATTCTTAAGGCTATTCTATCCTCAATATCCTTGGCAGCTCTGTAAGACGCTGATTCACCAGCATAAGCACTGGCAGACATCTCAGCTAATTTCGCTTTAATGGCACCAAAGTCTGCGATAGGAGTTTTAAACTGCTTACGCTCGTTAGCGTATTTAACCGCATGCGTCGTAATACGTCTTTGAGAATCTAAACAGGCTGCTGCTAGTTTGATTCTACCCACATTTAAGGCATTCATGGCGATTTTAAATCCTTCACCACGACCGGCTAGCATGTTTTCTACTGGAACCATAGTATCATTAAAGAATACCTGACGTGTAGAACTAGCCCTAATTCCTAATTTATGCTCCTCTTCACCTAGAGTTATTCCATTTTCCGGATTGTTTTCAACGATAAATCCAGTGATATTTTTGTCGTCCTCAATTCTGGCAAAAACAATGAATAACTTACAGAAACCTGCATTGGAAATCCACATTTTTTGTCCATTAATCTTGTAGTGTTTGCCATCTTCAGTAAGCTCTGCAGTTGTTTTACCTGAGTTGGCATCCGATCCAGCACCTGGCTCTGTTAAACAGTAGGCACCAAACCATTCTCCTGTAGCCAATTGAGGCACATATTTTTGTTTTTGTTCTTCTGTACCATAAAGGGTAATTGGCATGGTACCAATTCCTGTATGTGCACCAAAAGCGGTACTAAAGGAACCTGTTCCTGAAGAGATATAGTCACATACCAGCATGGTAGAGACAAAGCCCATTTCCAGCCCCCCGTAAGCTTCTGGAACGGCTACACCTAAAAAGCCTAATTCACCTGCCTTACGCATGCATTCTTCCGTGAAGGCATAGTCCTTCTTTTCAAATCGTTCTCTGTGCGCAATGATCTCACGGTCGTTAAATTCCTTTACCGCCTCCTTCATCATTTGCTGTTCTTCTGTGAAATCTTCTGGGGTAAAAACATCATCACAGTTTGTTTCTTTAACTAAAAACTGTCCCCCTCTCAATAATTCCTTTTCAATTGTTTCCATTATAGTTTGTTTAATATGATTTAATTTAAAAATTCAAATATGCCTGCTGCACCTTGTCCTGTACCAACACACATGGTCACCATGCCGTGTTTACCTTGCATGGTCTGCTTGCGCATTTCATCAAATAGTTGTACTGATAACTTAGCTCCGGTACATCCCAGAGGGTGACCTAGAGCAATGGCTCCTCCATTAACATTAATGATGTCTGGGTTTAAGCCCAATTCTCTAATAACGGCTAATGATTGTGAAGCGAATGCCTCATTAAGTTCAATCAATTGAATATCTGATTGTGACAATCCAGCCTGCTTAAGAGCCTTCGGAACAGCTGCTACAGGGCCAATTCCCATGATCCTTGGTGGTACACCGGCGGCGGCATAACTTACCAAACGTGCTATTGGTTCAAGGTTTAATTCTTTTACCATATCCTCGCTCATCACCAAAACAAAGGCTGCCCCATCACTAGTTTGAGAGGAGTTACCGGCTGTAACCGATCCTCCTTGAGCAAACACTGGTCTTAATTTGGCCAATGCCTCCTTACTGGTACCGCGTCTTGGGCCTTCATCCTTGTTGACACTGTAGTTGCGTGTTGCTTTTTTACCATTGCCATCTACAAAGATCTCTTCCACATCAATTGGAACAATTTGTTCTTTAAATCGATCTTCATCCAAAGCCTTAAGTGCCTTCATGTGAGAGTGGTAAGCAAACTCATCTTGATCTTCTCTGGACACCTTGTATTTGTTTGCTACGGCTTCAGCGGTGTTACCCATGCCCCAGTAGTAATCTTCATGACCTGAGTTAACAATGTCATAATTAAGTTCTGGTTTGAATCCGGTCATTGGAACAGAGCTCATGCTTTCGGCCCCACCGGCAATAATACAATCAGCCATTCCTGATTGGATTTTCGCCACAGCCATAGCAATAGTTTCTAAACCCGAGGAACAAAACCGGTTTACGGTAACCCCGGGAACATCTACGGTATTTAATCCAATAAGTGAAATAATACGAGCCATATTAAGGCCTTGTGATCCTTCTGGCATGGCATTACCAACAATGACATCATCAATTCGATTGACATCAAAATCTGGAAGCTTGCCCATCATGTATTGAATGGTCTCGGCAGCCAGCTCGTCTGCTCTTTTAAATCTAAACCCTCCTTTTTTGGATTTTCCAACGGCGGTTCTGTATCCTTTAACAATATATGCTGTTTTCATTTACTTAGTTTCTTAATGGTTTACCTGTTTTTAACATGTGCTGGATGCGTTCTAAGGTCTTACGTTCTGTACATAAGCTTAAGAAGGCTTCTCTTTCAAGATCTAAGAGGTATTGCTCAGTTACTAAAGTTGGTTCTGAAAGATCACCACCCGCCATAACGTAAGCCAGTTTATTAGCAATCTTTTGATCGTGCTCACTGATGTAATGACTAGCTTCCATAGAGTCTGTTCCAACTAAGAACATCCCAAGGGCCTGTTTTCCTAAGACCTTTACATCTTTTCGTTTAACAGGTTGCGTATAACCTGCATCTGCCATCAGACGTGCATGCGATTTTGCGGTAGCAATTTGTCGGTCTTTATTGACCACAACAACATCTTTACCATGTTGAAGTACACCCATATCAAATGCTTCGTAGGCTGAGGTAGCTACTTTAGCCATACCAACCGTTAAAAAGTATTCCTGAAGTACATTAAGTTCCACATCCCCTTTATTAAAGGTATCTGATGCTCTTAATGCCATTTCCTTGGATCCGGCTCCACCTGGAATAACTCCAACCCCAAATTCTACCAAGCCAATATAAGTTTCAGCTGCTGCCACCACTTTATCCGCGTGCATGGATAATTCACAGGCTCCTCCTAAGGACATGCCATGCGGTGCCACCACAGTTGGAATGGATGAATAACGCATTCTCATCACCGTATCCTGGAAATATTTAATAGCCATGTTAAGCTCATCGTATTCCTGTTCAACGGCCATCATAAAGATCATTCCAATGTTAGCACCAACTGAAAAATTAGCCCCTTGATTTCCAACCACAAGACCATCAAAGTCCTTTTCTGCTATATCAACTGCTTTGTTTAACCCAGCCAATACATCGCCTCCAATAGTGTTCATTTTAGACTGGAACTCGCAATTAAGTATGCCATCCCCTAGATCTTCAATTACCACTCCTGAATTCTTAAATACTTCACTGGATTTTCTAATGTTATCAAGAATTATGAATGATTCCTGCCCAGGTTTTTTAACTTGAGACTGAGCTACAACATCGTAATAATAGGTAGCACCATCCTTAACAGTGTAGAAAGCACTTTCTTCTTTTTCTAGCATTTCAGTCACCCAGGAAGCAGGCTCATGACCTTCTGCTTTCATCAGTTCAATACCTTCTTTGATGCCCACAGCATCCCATATTTCAAATGGCCCATTTTCCCATCCAAATCCAGCTTTCATGGCATCATCAATACGGTAAAGTTCATCGGAAATCTCAGGTATTCTGTTTTGCACATAGGCAAACATGGCCCCAAAGTTCTTTCTATAAAATTCACCAGCCTTGTCTTTTCCGCCAACAAGAATCTTAAACCTATCAATTGGCTTATCTATGGTTTTGGTTAACTCTAAGGTGGCGAACTTCGCCTTTTTAGAAGGACGGTATTCCATGGTGTCCAGGTCTAAGGCCAGAATTTCCTTTTTGCCATCGGCATTAACCGACTTCTTGTAGAATCCTTGACCTGTTTTTGACCCCAACCACTTGTTGTCCATCATGGTACTGATGAAATCAGGAAGTTTAAACAGATCGTGAGCTTCATCATCAGGGCAATTATCATAAATGCCGTTGGCCACATGGACAAGCGTATCCAAGCCTACCACATCAACCGTTCTAAAAGTGGCCGATTTAGGACGTCCAATAACAGGACCAGTTAGTTTATCAACCTCTTCAACCGTGAGGCCTAGAGACTTCACCTGATGAAAGAGACTTTGTATTCCAAAAATTCCAATTCTATTTCCGATAAATGCAGGAGTATCTTTGGCTAGTACAGAGGTTTTTCCAAGGAACTTTTCGCCATATTCCATTAAGAAGTCTGTGATTTCCGGTTTACAATCCGGTCCTGGAACCACCTCAAATAGTTTTAAATAACGCGGAGGGTTAAAGAAGTGCGTCACGGCGAAGTGCTTTCTAAAGTCTTCCGAACGTCCTTCATTCATAAACTTGATGGGGATACCCGATGTGTTCGACGAAATAATAGTCCCAGGAGTTCGGTATTGTTCCAGCTTTTCAAATACCTGTTGTTTGATATCCAAACGCTCCACCACAACTTCCATGATCCAGTCAACCTCCTTGACCTTAGCTATATCATCTTCTAAGTTTCCAGTGGTGATTCTGTTCGCAAACTTTTTGTGATAAATAGGAGAGGGCTTAGATTTTAAGGAAGCCGTTAGAGCATCGTTTACCAGTCTGTTTCTAACCACTTTATCTTCCAGACTTAGTCCTTTAGCTTTCTCTTTGTCGTTTAATTCGCGAGGTACAATGTCCAGAAGAAGGACATCTACGCCAATATTGGCAAAATGACAAGCGATTCCGCTTCCCATTATTCCCGAACCAATAATTGCTACTTTTTTTATGCGTCGTTTACTCATTATTTTAAACTCGGTTCTTTTTGGTTATATATTTTTTTATTGGATATCATATTGTTGATGACTTCAGCCACCTCGTAGAAGTGGTTGAGTTTTTCGTCAGAAATATTAGCCCGTATAGCGTCATTAAATATGATCACGCGTTCGCGTGAATAGTCGCGTTTTTCTCTTCCAAAATCGGTTAGATGTATGAGGACCCCACGTCCATCTTCAGGATTGGGTTTTCTAACAATAAGACCTTTTTCCTCCATGGTTTTTAGGGTTCTGGAAAGGCTAGTGGCTTCCATGCCCATCTTAGGACCCAAAGAGGTTGAAGGGGTTCCGTTTTCTGGATCAATACTCAACAAAGCGAAACCTGTGGCCATGGTAGTCTCAAATTTTGCAGCCTCTTCGTTATACATCTTATTTACTGCTAACCATGTGGTTCTCAGTATATAATCTATTGTTTTGTCTTTCATTTGGAAAAATTGGTTCGTAAAGATAATAAAAAATACTATGCACGCATAGTAAATTGAAAAAAATTATGCATGCATAGGAAAATGACCGCAGATAAAAAAAGTACCTTGGTGAGGTACTTTCTAAAAATCAATTTTTTTATGATCTGTAAATGCTTTCGTAGAGGTCATCATACTTTTTACGGATGACACTTCGTTTCATTTTCATGGTAGGGGTAAGGTGTCCATCATCGATAGTCCAGGCTTCTTTGGTCAATTCAAACTTTTTTATGCGTTCCCACTTACCAAAGTTTTGGTTGTATTTATCCACTTCTTTTTGAATGCGAGCAATGACAATGTCTGAACTTGAAATCTCTGCTTCAGACTTTCCAAAAACGTAACCCTTATGATCCATCCAGTCCCTAATAAACTCGAAATTAGGTTGAATTAAAGCTGCTGGCATTTTTTCACCTTCACCTACAACCATTACCTGTTCAATAAATAACGATTGCTTAAGGTCGTTTTCCAAAAGCGTTGGAATGATATATTTACCTCCCGATGTTTTAAACATTTCTTTTTTGCGCCCCGTGATTTTTAAGAAGCCATCTGAATCTATTTCTCCTTTATCTCCAGTGTGGAAATAGTCATCAGTCATGACTGACGCTGTTTTATCGGGATCTTTATAGTAGCCTTGCATCACGTTAGGACCTTTAATGAGTATTTCACCATCATCTGCAATTTTTACTTCTACGTTGTTTATTGGTTTCCCAACTGTTCCTACTTTATAATGCGCATCGCGATACATACCCACGGAAACCACCGGAGATGTTTCTGTTAATCCATAGCCTTCCATTACTTGCATACCACCAGCACTAAAAATCCTTGCCAGTCGTGGTTGTAAAGCAGCACTACCTGATACCATGGTGGTTAATTCACCTCCAAGGGCTTCTCGCCACTTACTAAAAATGAGTTTATTGGCTATTTTCAACTTAAATTCATACCAAGCACCATTAGCTCCATAAGGTTCCCAAATCTCACCAAGCTCCACAGCCCAATAAAATAGTTTGTACTTTATTCCTGTTAATTCATCGGCCTTCAACATAATTTTATCAAAAACCTTTTCCAAAAGTCTCGGTACCACACTCATGAGGTGTGGCTTAATTTCTTTGGCATTATCACCTATTTTATCCAGTCCTTCGGCAAAATAAATGCTAGTACCAGCATATTGATAAATGTAGATCAAGACCCTCTCGAAAATATGGCATATAGGGAGGAAACTTAAGACTCTTGTGTTGCCATCAATTTTAGGCAGTCTAAAAGAACTATCTAGTGCATTGCTGGTTATATTCCAATGTGAAAGCATCACCCCTTTTGGCCGTCCAGTCGTACCAGAGGTATATATGATAGTTGCAAGGTCTTCTGGTTTAACAGCTGCTTTGCATTGTTCAACTTCCTCCTGGTTACTTTCATCTTTACCTAATTCAAACAACTCAGAATAGTGTTTGCAACCTTCAATATGATCAAATGAATAAACTTCCTTTAATTGTGTCTCATCTTGGATGGCTCTTACCTTATCCAATACTTCTGCATCTGAAACGAAACAATACACAGATTCACTGTGGTTTAAGACATATTTGTAATCCTCCGACGATATGGTAGGGTAAATAGGAATGTTTTGTGCTCCCACTTGTAATACCCCAATATCCATAATATTCCATTCCGTTCGATTGGTTGATGAAATCACAGCAATTTTATCATCCTTTTTCACTCCCATTCGCAATAAAGCTCTAGAAATGGCATTGGCCTTATCTATATATGCCTGAGTGGACATGGGAACCCATTCCCCATTGTATTTAGTTACCAATGCGGAGTTATTTGGCTTATTTTCAAGCTGGTAATATGGGAAATCGAAAAGTCTGGAAACTTTAGTCATAATAATATTTGCAATAATTCGGTTCGAATTTTACGAAAATAGAAAAATTAACAGTTTTATTTAGAGAAGTTAAAAATAAGTCTATGGTTTTTAACAAAAATTTAGAGCAACTGATCTAAAACAATCATGGCTCAAATAAAAATTAAAAAAACTTCATTCAAAGGTGTTTTTTAGACTTCCTTTTTTCAAACGTTTTCGTAGCGTATTACGCGTTATAACTGGACTTAATTAAAATGGAACATGACAATTATCAGTAATAAAAATTGCCTTTGAGTCTAATTTTGTATACAGAAACTAAAGCAACTAGAAAGCGGTTGCATCATAATACATTGAATCATGAAAGTAAAAGAATTAATTGAAGGGCCTTGGACGCAATCTGTTAACGTTAGAGATTTTGTTCAAAGGAATGTTACTCCCTATCATGGTACAAGTGATTTCCTTGAAGGTCCAACCGAACGCACAAAGGCCCTTTGGGAGATTTGTAAGAATGCTATGCTAGAAGAACGCGCCAATAACGGGGTGCGCAGTATAGATACCGATACAATTTCTACAATTGATGCCTTTGGTCCTGGTTATATTGACAAGGACAATGAGGTTATAGTGGGTTTACAAACTGATGAATTATTAAAACGTGCCATAAAACCATTTGGTGGTTTTAAGGTAGTGCAAAAGGCCTTGTCCGAGCATGGTTTAGAAGCGAACCCAAAGTTTACAGAACTGTTTTCAAAATATGTCAAAACTCATAACGATGGTGTGTTTGACGCTTATACCAAAGAAATAAAGAAATACCGCTCTTTAGGTATTCTTACCGGTTTACCAGACAATTACGCAAGAGGGCGAATTATAGGTGACTACAGACGGGTTGCTCTTTATGGAATTGATTTCTTAATAGAACAAAAACGTCAAGACCTAGACGCCATTCATGGTCCAATGCGAGATGAGGTCATTAGACTACGGGAAGAAGTTTCAGAGCAGATTAAGGCTTTGAAGGCGATTAAAAACTTAGGTTCTAAATATGATTTGGACTTAGGCCGTCCTGCAGAGACAGCGTGTGAAGCTGTTCAATGGTCTTATATGGCTTATCTAGCGGCTGTAAAAGAACAAGATGGTGCTGCTATGTCTTTGGGTAATGTTTCTTCATTCCTGGACATTTTTATAGAGCGAGATCTTCTGGATGGTATCATTACTGAATCTGAAGCTCAAGAATATATAGATCAGTTTGTGATGAAACTGAGAGTTGTTCGCCATTTACGAATGACAGCCTATGACGAAATATTTGCTGGTGATCCAACCTGGGTTACAGAAGCTATTGGCGGTATGTTTAAAGATGGAAGAACTAAGGTGACCAAAACCTCATTCCGTTTCTTACATACCCTCTATAACTTAGGCCCCTCACCAGAACCAAATATGACTGTCTTATGGTCTGATGCCCTTCCAGAAAATTTTAAAAAGTTCTGTGCTAAGGTGGCTATTGAAACCTCATCGATTCAATTTGAGAATGATACTTTAATGCTAAAAAGCAGAGGATCTGATGATTACGGTATTGCCTGTTGTGTTTCTCATCAGGATTTAGGCAAATCAATTCAATTCTTTGGGGCCAGAACCAACCTCGCAAAAACCCTGCTATTAGCTATTAATGGTGGTCGTTGTGAGTTGACAGGAACTCAAATTTTTGAAGGTGTCCCTGAATACAAAGATGAATATCTGGACTTTGAGACGGTAATGACCAACTTTAGAATTGCAATGCAAGAGATTGCAAGAGTATACAGTGATTCTATGAATATTATTCATTACATGCATGACAAGTACTATTACGAGAAAGCTCAGATGGCTTTAATAGATACCAACCCGCATGTTAATATTGCCTATGGAATTGCTGGTCTATCCATTGTGGCGGATTCATTGTCTGCAATTAAGTACGCGAAAGTGAAGCCTATTCGTAATGAAGATGGCTTAACCGTTGATTTTAAAATTGAAGGCGATTTTCCTAAGTACGGTAATGATGATGATAGAGTGGATGTGTTAGCCGCGCAAGCCGTTGCAGATTTTAATTATGAGTTACAACAATTCCCAGTCTATAAAAATGCAGAACCCTCATTATCTGTATTGACCATTACATCTAATGTTGTTTATGGTAAAAAAACTGGAGCAACTCCTGATGGTAGACCAAAAGGAATTCCATTTGCACCAGGTGCTAATCCAATGCATGGACGTGACGAAAACGGGGCCATTGCTTCATTGAACTCCGTAGCTAAGATAAATTACGAAGATGCTCAGGATGGTATATCAAATACCTTTTCAATAGTGCCCAAGTCTTTAGGAGCTGACAATGAAACAAGAGTTGAGAATTTAGTGTCCATTCTTGATGGTTACTTTTCAAATAATGCACAGCACGTTAATATTAATGTGCTGGATAAAGACACACTTCTTGACGCCATGGCAAATCCAGAAAACTATCCGCAATTAACGATCAGGGTATCCGGTTACGCGGTGAATTTTGTGAGATTAACACGAGAACAACAATTGGAAGTGATTTCAAGATCATTCCATGACTCAATGTAATTAGTTTGTATAAAGCACCTGAGGGTAGATTGATCTTCAGGTGCTTTTATCTAAAATTGAAGCTATTAAGACTCCAGATAACATATTGAGAGTACACTCTATTGAAACTTTTGGGACTCATGATGGGCCAGGAGTTCGATGTGTGGTATTTCTGCAAGGCTGCAAATTAAAATGTCAGTATTGTCATAACCCTGATACTATAGCCATTGAAGGCGGTAAGGCGTATTCAGTAGATGATTTATATGAGATCATTGTAAAGGCAAAACCTTATTTTGGAAAAAATGGTGGCGTTACTATTTCCGGTGGAGAACCATTACTGCAAGCCAAGGCTTTAATCCCATTTTTTAAAAAACTCAAAGCCGATGGCATTCATACTGCTCTTGATACTAATGGCAGGATACTTAATCATTTCGCTATGGAGTTACTGGACGAGTTAACAGATTTGGTTATGCTTGATATCAAACATATGACGGAAGAGGGATATCAGGAGATAACCGGACAAAAGAATAAGCAAACCACTTTTAATCTGGCAGAATACCGCGAGAAATCCAACAAACCTATGTGGTTGCGATATGTGTTAATTCCTGAATTAACGGATAAAACGGAACTGTTGGAATCTATGGGGGCCTATTTTAAAGACTATACGAGTATAGAACGATTAGAATTACAACCTTATCATAAGCTGGGTGTACATAAATGGAAGGCCTTAGGGTGGGACTATCCACTTGAATCAGCTCGAGAAAATACAGACCAAGAACTTGAATCAGCAGTGGCTGTTTTGAAACCGTATTTCAAGCAGGTATCTGTTAATTAAGAAACTCAACTAATTAGTTTAAACCATGAAAAATATTACATTAAAAAATCGGTGGCTTATTGCATAATCTGCCATTGGAATTCATATATCAATAGGATCGGTCTATGCCTATTCTGTTATTACCAATCCGGTTAAAGATGTATTTGATGTGGAAGGAAGTACCATCAAATGGGCCTTTAAATTAGCTATCCTTTTTTTAGGTTTGTCGGCAGCATTTCTTGGGCCATGGGTTGAAAAGGTTGGGCCAAAGATTAGTGGTACAACCGCAGGTCTTTTTTATGGGATTGGAATTATTGGTTCTGGACTTGCAGTGCACCTGGAGTCTTTGGTTTTGTTCTATGCATGCTATGGTGTTATTGGAGGTATCGGCTTGGGGTTGGGTTATATTACTCCAGTAAGTACATTGGTCAAGTGGTTTCCGGACAAACGAGGTTTGGCAACGGGCATGGCTATTATGGGTTTTGGGTTTTCTGCCTTGATTTTTGGACCTGTTATGCAGAGCTTATTTGAATCTGTAGGTATTATTAATGCCTTCTATATATTAGGTGTGGTTTATTTGGTTTTAATATTAACCTCGGCCAGATACATAGAACGTCCACCAGAGGGTTATAGACCTAAAGGCTTTAATCCCGAGAATTCGTCTATGGTAAAGGCCGATTTATGCAATATTACAGCTAAGGAGGCACTTAACAATAAACGCTTTTATTTCATTTGGATCATGATGTTTATCAACATTACATGCGGTATTGCAATAATTGCTGCGACAAGTCCAATGATGCAGGAGAAGCTGCTTTATACTCCAATGCAGGCGGCGGCCATAGTTGGGTTAATTGGGGTTTTTAATGGGTTAGGACGTATTTTATGGTCTGGACTGTCGGATTATCTCGGCCGACCTAATACGTATGTCATTTTCTTTACGTTTCAAGTACTGGCATTTTATTTCTTACCTCAAATAAATTCTGAATTAATATTCTTGATAATACTTTTTACAGTCATCACTATGTATGGGGGTGGATTTGCAACGTTACCCGCATTTCTAGGAGACTTGTTTGGCACCAAACAATTTGGTGCTATTCATGGTTTGGTCCTAGCTGGTTGGGCCCTTGCAGGTATCGTGGGACCCACAATTTATGATGTTGTTAAAAATACCACGGGGTCATTAGATGTTACACTAAAAGTTTTTTCAGGCTTATTCCTGATTGCCTTAGCGGTTTCACTGCTGATGAAACGATCTGTTAATTTGGAGTATAACCAATCTAAAAATAAACCTGCACTACAAACTTAGAATAAGCGGCTAGACTAACTCTGAATTATTAATAAAGGAATTGGACTATTAAATGTTTGTTTTAAGGTAACGCTATTGCTGAAAAGACGGTGTAGAAAATCTTTCTTAGTTTTTAGCAAACACAGCAAATCCGTATCGTTATTTTGAATATGAACATTTAACTGCTGATTTAGATCTCCGCTTGCAGATTTAATGGTGTAGGAAGGCTTAAGTTCTTTAAGAGTGTCTTTTACAATTTCCTTTTGGGCTCCGTTATTATCTGATATATGCAGAACTTCTAACGAACTCTTGTGTTGTTGTTGGAGACTTGTCAACAGATTCAAATTAACATTATCTGAAAGAGGTTGATCCCCTATGGCTAAAACAAGATAGTCCAAAACTTTAAACTCATAATCTAACGGAACAACAATTACAGGTGCCATTGTTTTTGATACCACCCCACCAGCTATACTACCCATAAAAACTTCTTTTATACCACTAACTCCTTTGGTACCCATAACAATTAAATCATAGTTACCTGAGTCACCCATTTTTGAAATGGTGTCAACAGCATAGTTTTTTGAAAGTCTTGGTTTTAATTTGACTTCTGGATACTTGATATTGATCTCATCGATTAACTCATTCATTTGTTTATCTGCAGTTTCAACAAGGATATCATCAAACGATTTCATGGTTAATGCTGTAGCCTCGACACCATAAATATGAAGAATGGTAATCTCTATTGCCTCACCACCAAATAGATCTATTGCATAATAAAGAGCATTTACTGAAGTTTTTGAGAAATCAACGGGAACTAGAATATTGACCATAAGATTTATATTTATTTCATGAAGTTTACCTTCAAGAAAATTATTAGTAAAATCTTCCTTGATCTATGGCAATTTATTTTCTAGGGGTCACCTTCTAAGATACGAAAAAAGTCCCAACATATCAAGCTTAAAGCCAAAAATCAGACACTAAACTTCGCAGTTTTGTGTTCTTTTTACCTCAACTGATAGATGAAATCTAAAACCTCAAATTAAGATAATATTAAGGCCAATGGGTTATTGTTTTTCAATCCATATACGGGCATTGACAAATGCTTCTAACCAAGGTGATACCTCATCTGCTCGGTCTTCAGGATAGTTAGCCCAATTCCATTGGAATGTGGAACGTTCTATATGCGGCATGGTTACTAAATGACGGCCTGAAGCATCACACATCATAGCAGTATTAAAATCAGAACCATTCGGATTCGATGGATAACCTTCATAACCATATTTGGCAACTATCTCATAGTTACTTTCGTCGTACGGAAGTCTAAATTTTCCTTCCCCATGTGATATCCATACACCCAAATTAGAGCCTGCTAAACTTGATAACATGACCGATTTATTATCTTGAATTTTGACAGATGTAAAACTACTCTCGTGTTTATGAGAATCATTATAAGTCATTCGACCATGAACCTCATGATCAGGATTAATAAGGTCTAATTCCATCCATAATTGGCAGCCATTACAGATCCCTACAGATAAAGTGTCCTTTCTATCAAAGAAGTTTTTAATAGCCTGTCTAGCCCTGTCGTTGTATTTGATAGCCCCAGCCCAGCCTTTGGCGGAACCTAAAACATCAGAGTTACTAAAACCACCAACAGCTCCTAAAAACTGGATGTCTTCCAAAGTTTCTCTCCCAGAAATAAGGTCGGTCATATGAACATCCTTAACATCGAATCCTGCCAAATACATGGCATTTGCCATTTCACGTTCTGAGTTACTTCCTTTTTCTCTTAAGATCGCTGCTTTAGGTCTAGGTTTACCAGGATCAATATCTGGCAACTTACCCGTAAAATGTTTCGGGAACTCATAGCTTAGTGCTTGATTCTTGTAGTTGATATAGCGGTCCTCTGCTAAACCATTGGCGGTTTGCTTTTGATCCAGTAGATAGGATGTTCTGTACCAAACATCTCTCAACCTTGAAACGGTGAGTGTGTAAACTTCAGGCCCATTGATGATACTTAAAACATCAGATGAAGTGACCTTTCCGATCTTATTAAAATCAATCCCAGCATTTTTCAGCTTACTCTCAACGCTTTCATCAGCAGCTTGAATCACGATACCAGCGTTCTCAGCAAATAGCATTTTAATACTGTCCTTTTCACCTATATCCGATAAGTCTAATTCGGCACCAAGATTATTTTCCGCAAAACACATTTCCAAAAGGGTAGTAATAAGTCCACCAGAAGCCACGTCATGCCCAGCTACAATTCTATCGTTTTTAATTAGGTCTTGAACAGTATTAAACACGTTCTTGACATAATTGGCATCCTTAACGGTTGGAGCTTCAGCTCCAATTCTATTACGAACTTGTGCAAAGGAACTTCCCCCTAACTTAAAATCGTCTTGAGATATATTGATATAGTATATGAATCCTTTGTTCTTCTTTAAGACGGGTTCTACAACTCTAGTAATATCATTACAATTTCCAGCTGCAGAAATAATGACCGTTCCAGGTGCTATAACATCACCGTCAGGATATTTTTGTTTCATCGATAAAGAATCCTTACCAGTTGGAACATTAATTCCAAGATCAATACTAAATTCTGAAACAGCTTTTACGGCATCATATAATCGGGCATCTTCACCTGGATTTTTGCAAGGCCACATCCAGTTAGCTGATAATGAAATGCTTTGTAAACCATCTTTTAATGGCGCCCAGATAATATTGGTGAGTGACTCAGTTATAGAATTTCTACTTCCTGCCACTGGATCAATTAATCCAGACACTGGCGAGTGTCCAATAGAGGTTGCAATACCTTCTTTCCCTTTAAAATCAAGTGCCATTACACCTACATTATTTAGGGGTATCTGAAGGGATCCAACACATTGTTGTTTGGCCACTTTACCACCAACACAACGGTCTACTTTATTAGTTAACCAATCTTTACAGGCCACCGCCTCTAATTGTAAAACCTGGTCTAAATAACTGATAAAATCATTTGGTGTGTAATCAACATCCCTGTAAACCTTGTTAAGTCTCGAGTCACTCATAACAGTCTTTGGTGAACTTCCAAACATGTCTGAAAGTGCCAAATCCATAGGCTTTGCCCCATTAAAACTCGATTCAAATGTAAAACGATGCTCACCTGTTACATCGCCAACATTGTAGATTGGGGAGCGTTCTCGATCCGCAATTTTATGAAGCGTCTTAAGATGTTCGTCTGATATTACCAGACCCATACGTTCCTGGGATTCGTTCCCAATGATTTCTTTAGCGGATAGGGTAGGATCACCAATTGGAAGTTTATCCAGGTCGATGTGTCCACCAGTATCTTCTACCAATTCCGATAAGCAATTGAGATGACCACCAGCACCGTGGTCATGAATGGAGACAATGTGATTCTCTTCACTTTCAACCATTCCTCTTATAGCATTAGCAGCACGTTTCTGCATTTCAGGATTGGATCTCTGAACTGCATTCAATTCAATTCTCGAATCAAACTCGCCGGTATCCGCAGAAGAAACTGCGGCTCCTCCCATTCCAATGCGATAGTTGTCACCTCCAAGAATTACAATTTTATCTCCTTTTTTAGGCACGTCTTTTAGGGCTTGGTCTGCTTTACCATAGCCGATACCTCCAGCCAACATAATAACTTTATCAAAGCCGAGTTTCTCAGCTTCTTCTTTGTGCTCAAAGGTTAAAACAGAACCAGAAATTAAGGGTTGTCCAAATTTATTTCCAAAATCTGATGCCCCATTACTGGCTTTGATCAATATATCCATGGGTGTTTGATACAGCCATTGGCGTTCTTTAAAACCGTTCTCCCAAGGGCGGTTTTCTTCTAGTCTTGAGTAGGAAGTCATGTAAACCGCTGTACCTGCTAATGGTAAGGCTCCTTTTCCTCCGGCTAAACGGTCTCTTATTTCACCACCAGACCCTGTTGCCGCTCCATTAAAAGGTTCTACAGTAGTAGGGAAGTTGTGGGTTTCAGCTTTAATTGAAATAACAGATTCAAAATCCTGGGTTTGATAAAAATCCGGAATATCTGCCCGTTTAGGGGCGAACTGTTCTACCACAGGACCTTTAATAAAAGCTACATTGTCCTTGTAAGCAGAGACAATATCATTTGGATTTTGCTTGGAAGTCTCTTTAATTAATTTAAATAGAGAAGTTGGTTGTTCTTCTCCGTCAATCACAAAAGTGCCATTAAAGATTTTATGGCGACAATGCTCTGAATTAACTTGTGAAAAACCAAACACTTCCGAATCGGTAAGTGGGCGACCAATTCGTTCTGATACTTCGTTTAAATAGTTGATTTCTTCTTCACTTAATGCCAGTCCTTCTTGTTCGTTATACGAAGCGATATCAGTAATGTCTTTAATCGTTTCGGGTTCTACATTGATGGTGAATATTTCCTGATTAAGGCCATTAAATTTCTCAGAAATCATAGGGTCGAAACCCTTGAAATCAGCAGCAATTGCTTCAAACTCTTCAATTCGTACAATACCTTGGATTCCCATATTCTGGGTGATCTCAACGGCATTGGTACTCCATGGTGTTACCATGGCTGCTCTTGGACCAACAAAAAAAGCATCAATCGATGCTTGTTCTAATTTAGGTTGGTTGCCAAACAACCAGCTAAGTTTTGATATGGTTTCTGAACTTAATTCTTGTGTGGTTTCAACTGCAAATATCTTAGTATCTGCTTTGCCAAAAAACTGAATCATTACTGACTGAACTTAGTGAGAATTAGTAAAACGCAAATTTACGCTTTTTATCTCATAAATTCTATTCATTTTGTTGCTGGTAAATGAAGTTATTCACCAACTAGTTGACAATTAAAAATACTTAATAAGGGAACGTTTAACGGCAGGATAATAAGACCTTCCAAACATATTTAAGTGCACTAATAAATAATACAATTGGTACAGTTCTATTCGTTCTTCCAGTTGTTCTACTTTAGGTGTCCAGTAAAAATAACTGTCATAAAAGTCTTTAGTAAAACCACCAAATAACTGACTCATGGCAATGTCCACAAATTTATCTCCATAATAAACTGCTGGGTCAATTAAATAGGGCTTACCATCACATTGAATTAAATAATTGCCACCCCAAAGATCACCATGCAACAGACTAGGCTTATTTACTACGATAACATCGTTTATTCTATTATTCATTAGATTCAGAGATGGAATTTCTGATGGCTTCAACAATCCTAAACTTGTTGCCATACTCAGTTGAGGTTGGAGCCGCTGTTGGACATAAAAGGAGACCCAATTAGAAGTTTGATTGTTAAGCTGTTTTAGAGAGCCTATGAAATTAGCAGTATTCAATCCGTATTGGGAGTCACTTGATTGATGCATTTGGGCGAGTTCCTTCCCTAGCGCTGTCATATCCATTGAGTCTGTGTTCTTGGAAGGTATAAAGTCCATGATGATAGCACTGATTTGGTTGTCATGATAGATACTTTTAACGTTTGGGACCGCAATGGATTTGGTCTCTGCAATCAACTCTAGACCCTGTTGTTCTTTTTGGAACATTTCAAGGGCCGTACTTTTAGAATTGCACTTGACAAAATACTCTTGAGAATTATGGAGGCTTATTTGATAAGCACTGGAAATGTCACCACCTGAAACAGGAGTTATTCTAGTGATGCTGCTTTTTATGCGGTCCTCAATATATTTTTGTAAGGACTTTTGCATGATCTAGCGGGTGACTATTAGTCGTTTCATCACTTTTCTAGTTCCAACAGAGAGTTGAACTAGATATACACCAGGTTTAATCTTTGGTAGATTAATAATACCATTGTTCGTCTTTCCTGAAATTTGTTGCTGTCCAAGCAAATTATAAACTTTAAAGGACACTATTTCAAAAGAGTTGACATACACCTGATTTGAATTCTTTAGAGGGTTGGGGAATAATTTAATATCAGATTTATCTATTTCGGTTATTCCCAATGACTGATTGTGTTTACCAAGGTCGTCAAATGTATTTTGAGCATATTGATCCCATTCAGCATTCACATCAAAAGTAGTAGTGGGATTAGCAACACTTTCTTTTCGCCTGTAAGTGGCATTTTCAAACGAATTGTCGCCAGTGAAATTTCCAAAAATATCAATCAATTCGCCATTCTTAAAAAGTCCCACAGGGTCATCCCCATTGAAAGACATGGCATCCCCGCTTGATAATTGATCTGCAAGCGCAGTTAAATTTGAATCTGCATTACCTCGGGTGACCACATGAACATCACCACTTACAATACTTCCAGAAAGTTGAAGTGCCTCTCCCCAGCTCCCATTACTATTGACATCTCTGGCGATGGTATAATTGGATAAGGAGACTGTGGCTCCTGTGAAGTTTGCTATTTCAATGGCCTTATTATTACCACTTCCTTCGACATATTCTGAAATGAATATCTCGTCTGAAGTTTCGCTCCCAGTTAAGGTTGATTCACAAACTTCGTTGCTACTAGCGGACATATTAAGAGCTTCGTCCTTGGCAAAAACGGTAAAACAGAAGCTAGTATTTATGGCCAAACCAGAAACAACAATTTGAGTATTACTTGTTGTAGAATTATAGACATCATCAACGTAAACATCATAGGTTTCTACAGCTATGTTATCAGTTGATGCCGTCCAACTTAAGGCAATACTGCTAATGGTAGGGCTAGAAGCCATTAGGTTAGTAGGAGCAGTTGGGGCTTCGGTATCGGCCTCAGGATCCCAAATTAAATTGGCATACTCGGGATGGTCTACAAATGGATTGGCGTTATCTTGAAAATTATAAGCAGCATTATTTCGTTCACGTTCACGCTCATCTACAGGATCCACATTATAATGCCAATCTAATAAAAGCTCAATAGCCCAGGTGGTAAAAACCTGATCATTACTTCCATTAAACATTTCGAAACTAGTGTATCCGTCAACGGTATCTTCGTATCTAACCGCAAAATATAACAGAGCTCTAGCGATATCCCCTTTAAATTCATCTATAGGTTCAAAAACCACACCGTTATAGCCACCAACAGCACTAGAACCGCGCTTAGATCCATTAAGTGACGTGAAATCAGGAACATCAACTATTCCAAAAACAAGTGATCCTCGAAAGTTGTTAACTCTTCCATCAGTTGGAATAACATGGTGTATATCGCTTTGCATGGGAAAGGCACTGCCAAAAGAAGATTGTGGTACCAAATGTTCGCGATTATAGCAATCTCCTTCGGCATTCTGGTTACCACATTGGTTATTGCCATGTGTGTAATTATAGGGGTCTGACCCCGTTGGATTCTCCGAATAGAAGTCTAATATGGATCCATCATTTTCATAGGTATTGGCACCTGATACAAAAACATCTGAATGGGTGTCGATGTAACCGTTGGATCCAGAAATACCATTACCGTCATAGAGTTGGTCATAAGTTCTTGATATATGACCATTGGATACAATATTTTTTAATTCGGTCTTAAGTTCGTAACCCGTTAAGCCGTTTGCTGAATTGTAATAATTGGATGGAATTTGGGATAAAGCTAAACTTGTAATGAACAAGAAGCTTATGAGTAATGTTGGTTTAAGCATTAGTGCTTTTTTGTAGTTGCGCCATATAGAATCCGTCAAAACCCGATTCTGAAGCAAGTATTTTTTTATCTTTTACAAACTTAAAATCTTTTCCTGAATCTGATTTTAGGAAGTTTGAAATCTGCTCCTGATTTTCTGAAGGAAGTACAGAACAAGTGGCATATACCATGATTCCTCCTGGTTTAACCATCTTGGAGTAGTCGTTCAAGATTTGTGCTTGGGTCTGTTTAATATCTTCAATAAACTTAGTTTCTAGTTTCCATTTAGAATCCGGATTTCGTTTTAATACTCCCAATCCAGAACAGGGTGCATCAATTAATAATCGGTCTGCTTTATTGTGCAGTTTTTTGATGGGTTTAGTCGAATCTATGACTTTAAGTTCAATATTGTGAACTCCATTTCTTCTGGCACGTACCTTGAGCTTTTTTAATTTACTTTCATAAATGTCCATAGCCACTATCTGTCCCTTGTTTTGCATTAAGGAGGCAATGTGCAAGGTCTTACCACCGGCACCGGCGCAGGCATCTACAACTTTCATACCTGGCTGAACTTTTAGATATTCAGCTACTAATTGCGAAGAGGCATCCTGGACTTCAAACCAGCCATTTTTGAATGCTTCGGTTTTAAATACATTGGCTTTTTCGTTAAGAACCAATGCATCCTTATAACCATCGATAGAATGCGTAGGTATATCTTCAGATTCCAACTGCTTTTGTAAATCTGACTTTGTGATTTTTAAGGTATTTGTCCTTAAAACAACATCGGCCTTTTGATTTTGAGCTGCTAGTTCTTTGGTCCAGACCGGTTCGCTTAATTCCTTTAAACCTAATTCATCCATCCAATCAGGAATAGATTCACGGTATTTTCTGGTTTTTGATAGCTCATCAAAGCGTCCTTTGATTTTTCTGGTTGGTGTACTCTGAAAATACTTCCAATCGGGTAGTTTAATACCTTTAAGAGTAGCCCAAACAGCAAATAAGCGCCACAAATTATCCCTGTCAAAAGGTTCTTTTACTTCAGCAATTTCGGCGTAAAGACGTTTATATCTAACAATACTATAAACGGTATCTGCAATAAAACCTCGATCTCTACTTCCCCAGCGCTTATCCCGCTTTAGAAGTTGTTGAACTACTTTATCGGCATAGTTCTTATCATTAAAAATGGAGTGTAAACCATCAATGACTGCATAACATAAATTTCTGTGAAGTCGCATATAGTATGTGCTTAAGCGAATAAGGAAGTGCAAAGATAGATTTAAAAATGTAGTACTTGTTATCAAAACTACTTATTCGTTTATTTGACAAAAAAAAGATGATGTCTAAAATTTGGTCCTGTTGCTTGCTACTAGTTTTTTGTTGGTCCTGTTCAACTGGGGTTAAAAAACGAGTGAATCCTCTTTCTGAGGTAGCCGTATATCCTGTATTGGAAGATTCTACATTAAGCATTAGAGCTTTGGAAGTAGGTGAGGAGTATTTATTCTATGGTAGCAAGGACCATATTGGAAAGTTTGCCTTAGATGAGCAATTGGTTGTAAATCTGGATCAATTTAAAATTGACAACGGTAAGGAGTACTTTAAATATGTCTTAACAGAAGAAGATACACCGTTACATTTTAGAGCAATTGCCGAAATAAATGGGGATTTTTTAGCCGTCTCTATTGGTAATCCTGCTAAGGTCTATAGACTACCAAGAAAAGGAAAAAATCCGCAATTGGTTTATGAAGAGCGACACGAATCTGTTTTTTATGATGCTATAAAATTTTGGAATTCCAAAGAAGGATTGGCTATCGGTGATCCAACAGATGGCTGCATGAGTATTATAATTACCCGCGATGGCGGTAAATCTTGGGCGAAAGTTTCCTGTGCTGATATACCAGAGGCTGTGGATGGGGAGGCGGCCTTTGCCGCTAGTGATACCAATATTGCTATAATGGGCGATAAGACCTGGGTGGCGACAGGCGGTATGGCCAGTCGAGTATTGTATTCTCCAGATAAAGGAGTATCATGGGAGGTGTATGCCACTCCTGTTGTTCAAGGACAACCAACAACTGGACTGTACTCCATAGATTTTTATGATGACCAATTGGGATATGGCATAGGAGGTGATTACACCAAAGCGGATAGCAATACAGCAAATAAAATAAGAACTGTTAATGGAGGCAAGACCTGGACCTTAAGTGCCGATTCTCAAACACCAGGTTATAGAAGTTGTGTCCAATATATTCCTGAATCAAATGGGAAGGAACTGGTGGCTGTAGGTTTTAAGGGAATAGATTACAGTAATGACTCGGGACAGTCATGGACACATTTGAGTGACGAAGGATTTTATACCATCCGATTTGTTAACGATACCATTGCATATGCTGCTGGTAATGGTAGAATTAGTCAGCTAGTTTTTCGCTAATCCATTAGTCCTTATTGCCGTTTCTACGTTGCCGCATTTCTTTAAGACGTTCAAATAATTTTTTATTGAACTCGTCATCAGCGGCTTTAAGTTTTAGAATTTTCTGAGGTGGTAATACGCCTTTTAAATCAGAAATTAGGTTAAGACGCAACTGATGCAACTCTGTTTCGGCAGTGATCATATTGTCTATCAGTTTAACCGCTTCTTCATCAGATAGGGATTCGCTATTGCGCATGGCTTTACGGACAGGTCGAAGTTGTTTATTTTTCACAGATTCTGTATCAGCTTCATAAGCGTTAAATACAGGCCAAAATGCTTGAGCTTCTTCTGTTGTTAGTTGAAGTTGGGCCGTAATAAAGGCTATTTTCTGAGCTTTGATTCGTTCGCGCATCTTATCATTTTGAGAATGCGATACATTCAAGCTGATAATGGCGATTATAAAGAATACTAGGTATTTCATGGGTATTTTATTGGATGATGATGGTTTCGATATCTGCATTTTCAAGCAGATACGATTCCAATTCAAGATCATCTATTTCTGGTTCAAATTTTATATCGTCAATGCTCATTAGTTCTGACTCTATGAGCAATTCGGCTAGTTCGTAGCTGTCCATTGAATTGGTTTCAAAGTAACTTTCAACCATATCAATGCTAATCTCGTCTGTCGAGGCATTATAATTATAGATAGTGAAAAACAAGAGTAAGGCTGCCGCAATACCTGAGATGTAATAAAAGGTTCTGCGGAGACCGATTGATCTAACTTTTATATCACTTGAATCTTCAATTTTAGACAGAATATCATCATCGACATCACTGAAATAAGATTTAGGGACCTTAAATCCTGCAGTCTTAGGCAAATTTTCCGATGCTAATTGAGACAGAACACCATCTTCTACCTGGTCAAAATAACCCTTAGGCACCTTGTATCCTGTTGTTTTATCGTGATGTAACCTTTTGTTTTTCATTAGTTATTAGACCTTAATTTACTAAAATGGTTTAATGCCCTTTTAAAATGCTTTCTATTTTTTTGACGGCTATATGGTAAGAAGCTTTCAATGCTCCTTCACTTGTTTCCAATATCTCGGACATTTCTTTGTACTTGATATCATCAAAATATTTCATATTAAATACAAGCTGCTGTTTTTGAGGAAGGGTAGCTATGGCTTTCTGTAATTTCAACTGTATCTCATCACCATCAAAATAGCTATCTGCTTTAAGGTTATTTATAGTCGTCTGTTGATATTCCTCACTTGTGATCTGTAGGAACTTCGCGTTCTTATTTAGTTGGTTGATGGCTTCGTTAGTAGCTATTCTATATAACCAGGAATACAATTTACTATCTCCTTTAAAGTTGTGGATACTCTTAAATACTTTAATAAAGGTATTTTGAAGCGCATCATCTGCATCGTCATGCTTAATAACAATTTTACGTATGTGCCAATACAACCGTTCTTTATACATAGTCATGAGTTCCCTAAATGCGGAATCTCTGGTTGTTGCGTCCGTAAGACGCTGAATTAGAAGGTTTTCGTTGGTCAAACTCAATTGTTTGTATTTAAGACCTTGAAAACTAATAAAAGTTTAATTAATCATATTTTACAATAAAAATGTAAAATGTTGAAAATCAGTATTATATAATAAATAACATCGATTAAAAGCAAAAAAACACGATAAAAAGCATATTTTTCTTGTTTTAATGTAAATTATGCTGTATGTTTACACCTGCTTAACCTGTTAACTTTATTACCAGTGTCCCCAAATCTGGTAATATTCTCGAAAGGATGTATTGGTCATACATCCTTTCATCTTTTATAATCCATGTGGTTTTTTATTTAATCGAAACTTTGCATCTCCACTAAGCGGTGATAGGTTCCCTGCTTGCCCATTAATTCTTTGTGGGTACCTTGCTCTACAATACGTCCTTTTTCGAGAACGATGATTTGATCTGCATTTTTAATAGTTGACAATCTGTGGGCAATTACAATTGAAGTTCTGTTTTTCATCATATTCTCCAAGGCTAGTTGCACCAAGCGTTCACTTTCTGTATCCAAGGCCGAAGTGGCTTCATCTAAAACCATCAGTGGTGGGTTTTTTAGAACAGCTCTCGCAATACTTAGGCGCTGTTTTTGACCTCCCGAAAGCTTACTGCCGGAATCTCCAATATTGGTTTCAAGCCTCTTTGGTAGTTGATCCACAAATTCCCAAGCATTGGCTACCTTAAGTGCATCTATCAACTCATCTTCTGTCGCATCTGGCTTCCCAATTCGAAGGTTGCCCGCTACCGTATCATTGAATAATATCGAATCTTGAGTTACCAATCCAATAAGTTGCCTTAGAGCGGATTTCTGTAACTCTTTAATATTGGTGCCATCCAATAGAATTTCACCTTTATTGACATCATAAAAGCGCATGACTAAATTAGCTATGGTGCTTTTACCACTTCCTGACTGTCCTACTAAAGCTACACTTTTTCCCTTTTCAACCGTTAGCGAAAAATCCTTTAGGACAAACTCATTTTCATATTTGAATGAAATATTTTTTAACTGAAGTTTTTGGTTAAAATCAAATTTGGTTTCTGCCGAATGAATATCTGCCAGGTTAGACTCAGTATTTAGTACTTCTAATACGCGTTCTGCTGCAGCATTTCCTTTTTTAATGCTGTAACTCGCTTTACTTATAGCTTTAGCCGGTGTTAGGATATTATAGGCAAGACCCATATAGGCAATAAATTCACTACCGCCCAATTGACCATCAATTAAAACCATTTTACCTCCATACCATAAAAGTATTGCAATAACGGTAATACCTAGAAACTCACTCGTTGGAGAAGCTAAGTTTTGTCTGTTTAAAAGCGAATTGGAATACCTGTAAAAACGGTCTGTAGAGTCACTAAATTTCTTAAAGAAAATACCCTCAGCGTTAAATGCTTTTATCACCTTTAAACCACCGAGCGTTTCCTCAATAATGGATAAAAAGGTTCCTTGTTCCTGCTGTACCTTATCAGATTGTTTTTTAAGGCTCTTACCAATACTGGATATTAGAAACCCAGCAATAGGGATAAAAATGAAGACAAACAGCGTTAATTTGGCACTGATCAAAAGCATCATCCCGATGGTGAAAATTATGGTAAGAGGTTCTCGAACGATTAGTTCCAATATTGATAAGAACGAGCCTTGAATTTCCTGAACATCTGTAGAAATTCTGGCAATTGTATCTCCTTTACGCTTTTCGGAATAAAACGCAATAGGTAATTCCTCTATTTTTTCATAGATGGCATTGCGTAAATCTTTTAAAACACCATTTCTTAAAAATGTTATGAAGAACATGGCTAAATAATTAAAGACGTTCTTCAAGAAAAAGAGTAAAATAACCAAACTAATTACAATGATCAGCGCTGCTGAAGCATCAGATGTTGCATTGGCTTGGATTTGGTATGCCATATAATCCTTGAAGAAGTCCAGCAACTTTGTAAATCCCTCATATTTTGGAACTTCTGTAACCACACGCTCTTTGTTAAATAACACATCGAGCATAGGTATAAGTGCAATAAAAGATAAGGCACTGAATAATGCATAAAATATGTTACAAACAATATTTAGCAGGGCAAAATTGGAATAGGGCTTAGCAAAACCAAGTATCTGCTTAAAGTAATTCATAAACTATAAATTCATATCCTTAAGGATAGCTTCAATTTTAGCATCCAATAACTGCTCCGTTGTAGTTAAATCGGACATTTTGTCTAAATGCGTATTAACACTGATATAGAACTTAATCTTTGGCTCTGTGCCACTTGGTCTAAGTGCAATTTTACTACCGTCTTCAGTGTAATATATAAGAACATTAGATTTTGGAATGTTGGTTGGAATCACAGATCCGTCTAATGTATTTGTAATCGTAGATTCCTGATAATCTTCAATTCTAATTACTTTAGAATTATTGAAATAGGTCTTTGGGTTTTCACGGGCCTCAATCATCATTTGCTTAATTTCTTCTGCTCCTTCAATTCCCTTCTTAGTGAGACTTACAAGCCTTTCTTTGTAAAAACCATGTTCCAAGTAGAGTTTCACTAGTTCTTCGTAGAAGGAGCTTCCGTTGGCCTTTGCAAATGCGGCAATTTCACACGCCAACAGTGCTGAGGTTACGGCATCCTTATCTCTAACGAAATCACCAACCATAAACCCAAAACTTTCTTCACCTCCACCTATAAAATCTAGCTCTGGGAAATCAAGGATCATTTTAGCAATCCACTTAAATCCTGTAAGGCCAATTTTTATTTCGGTATTATAGGATGCAGCTAAAACACTCATCATTGGGGTGGATACTATAGTCGATCCTACAAACTCATTTCCTTTCAGTTGACCTTGATCCTTCCAGTTTTTCAATAGGAAGTTAGTCATAACAATCATAGTTTGATTACCATTAAGCAATACCAACCCATTATTGAAATCTCTCACCGCAATTCCTAATCGATCACTATCAGGGTCGGTACCAATAACAATATCTGCACCGTTAGCATCAGCTAGTTCCAAGGCCATTTTAAGGGCTGCTGGTTCTTCTGGGTTAGGAGAGGCTACAGTAGGGAAATCACCATCAGGTTCAGCCTGCTCCTTTACAATGCTTACATTGGTATAACCTGCCTTTTTTAAGGTTGGTGGAATGGTGGTAATGGAGGTGCCATGTAATGACGTGAAAACAATCCCTAAATCTTCTCTGGCCTCAACAGGTAAATTAATACTACCATTTTTAACGGAGGCATCAATAAAAACCTGATCCACATCATCGCCGATCATTTGAATAAGGTCAGTATTCCCTTCAAATAATATTTGAGAATAGTCGACGCTGTTAATTTCTTGGATAATCTCACCATCTTGAGGTGGTACTAATTGTCCGCCATCCTGCCAATACACTTTATAACCATTGTATTCAGGAGGGTTATGAGAGGCGGTAAGAACAATACCGCAATTGCAGTTGAGATGTTTGAGCGTAAAGGATAGTTCTGGCGTAGGTCTTAAATCCTCAAAAAGAAATGCTTTTATTCCATTGGCCGAAAATACATTAGCTACTACTTTAGCCAGGCTTTGACTATTATGACGACAATCATAGGCAATGGCCACTTTTATGTCCTCCCCTGGAAAAACTCGTTTAAGATATTGACTTAGTCCTTGGGTATTTTTACCAAGTGTATATTTATTAATACGATTAGTGCCAACACCCATAACACCTCGCATCCCACCGGTTCCAAAGGCCAAATCTTGATAAAAACTTTCTTCGAGTGTCTTTGGATCGTTAGCCTGAAGTGATTTAATAGTATTTTGAGTATCTGCATCAAATGTTGGACTCAGCCATGAGTCAACCTTCTTCTGAATATCTGGGTTCATAAATTGGATTGAGTTATTTAACAGGGTACAAAAATAGTTATTTAGATAGCTGCGAATGCCAAATGTGTCAACAACTAAAGGTTAATTTTTGATTCAACCTCATAGAGCTTTTCAGATTTAGATGAACGTAATATTAATTCACCTAAAAACCCAGCCACAAAAAATAAGGCTCCTAAAATCATCGTTGTTAAGGCTAGATAAAACTGTGGGCGCTCTGTTATAAGTCGGCCTTTTGGATTAAGGAACAATTTGTCAACTCCTAAATAAACCGAAAAACCGAAGCCTAAAATGAGCATCAATACGCCAATCGCCCCAAAAAAGTGCATGGGACGTTTACCAAATCTTGATAAGAACGAAATGGTCATTAAATCAAGAAATCCGTTTATAAATCTATCCATACCAAATTTTGTTTTTCCATATTTTCTAGCTTGATGCTTCACTATTTTTTCAGAAATATTACCGTATCCAGCATTTTTGGCTAATACTGGAATGTAGCGGTGCATTTCTCCGTATACGTCAATTGATTTGACTACCTCATTTTTGTAAGCTTTGAGACCGCAATTAAAGTCATGTAATTTTAACTGTGAGGTACGTCTTGCAGCCCAATTGAATAGTTTAGATGGGAGGTTTTTGGAGAGCACCGAATCGTAGCGTTTCTTTTTCCACCCCGATACCAGATCATACCCATCAGATGTGATCATTTGAAATAGTTCAGGTATTTCTTCAGGATTATCTTGAAGATCTGCATCCATAGTAATAATTACGTCACCGCCAACCTCATAAAAGCCGGCATGTAACGCTTGAGACTTGCCATAATTCTTGCGGAACTTTATACCTTTTACTTCAGGATGTTGTTCGGCTAATGTGCTTATTATAGACCAGGAACTGTCATTGCTTCCATCATCTATAAATAAGATCTCATAAGAAAAATGATTGGACTGCATCACAGATGCAATCCAATCGTACAATTCTTTTATTGATTCTTCCTCGTTAAGTAACGGTATAACTACCGATATATCCATATGTTATTTTAACACTTATGTGTCAAAATTAGTAATTTTTATTGAGCTGAATTATTTGTTCGAGCGCATTACAAGACCTCCTATGAGAGAATAAATAAGACCAAAGAGCGCACTCATGGCAATCCAGAAGGTATTTGCGACCCAAGGATTGGTAAACATTTCAACAAATTTCATTTGCTGTTCTACTGCTTCTGCAGGAATATCACCTCTCTCAAGCATTTTTTCTCTTGAAATTTCAACCATTTGGTCCATAAAACCAGGATCAATCACGTATACAAATATTAAGCCGTAAACCACATAAACAAGCGCACTAACAATTGCTACTGCAAGCCCTACCTTTATGGCGAATCCTATTGTGAGCTCATTGGCATTAGCCTTTTTAAATTTGCTGATGGTGTAAAAAATAACTATTGGAAATAGAATGTAATAGATAACGTTAGGCCATTGTACCCCGTCGTAAACTAGTCCGGATACATATAAGGCAACATTAATAAGGATCATCGCCAGGCCAAGATAGATTCCATTATTTAATGCAAATTTACCTGGGGTTGGTTTTAGTTCTTCCATGATTTAGTGTTTAGATTTTAAATGATTCACTTGTTAGTACTTCAAGTTACAAATAAGTTACATATATTAAGAGCAATTATTTCTTATAAAAAGATTGTAGGTTTTAGAAAAATACTTAAATTTGCACCTCGAAAAATTCGAAATATTTAAAAGACTAAGGAGATGAAAAAAGATATCCATCCAAAGAATTATAGAATCGTTGCTTTTAAAGATATGTCTAATAATGATGTATTCTTGGCAAAGTCTACAGCTGACACTAGTGAAACGATTGATGTAGAAGGTGTTGAGTATCCATTAGTGAAATT
Organism: Winogradskyella aurantiaca; assembly: GCF_003362725.1. GTDB lineage: Bacteria > Bacteroidota > Bacteroidia > Flavobacteriales > Flavobacteriaceae > Winogradskyella_A > Winogradskyella_A aurantiaca. The sequence continues at coordinate 61,822 of NZ_QKTV01000002.1, read as the reverse complement.
GGAAATCTCTAGAACGTCTCATCCTTACTATACTGGTAAAGCCAAATTGGTAGATACAGCCGGACGTGTAGATAAGTTCAAAAACAAATACGCGAAGTTTAGAAAATAATTCTTCCAACGATATTAGTTTAAAAGCCTTTCAATTACTGAAGGGCTTTTTTATTTTTACACAAATACATTGATCCATGAACTATATCCTCTTTGATGGTCCATATCGCAGTAATTTGCTGCCCTTTACTTACACCAAACCTGTTGCAGACCTTAGGATTGGCATATTAACTATCAGGGAGAAATGGCAACGTCATTTGGAAGTTACCATAACTACAGTTACCGAAGATTATTTATCCGATAAGTATCCTATGGTTGAGATGGAGCTAAATGTAATGATCAATGCCTCTTTCTTACCCTCGACATCTTTGGTTAATCTCATAAAGTCATTACAGCCAAATGAGGCTATTTTTGAAGGAGACGACGTTGTGGCCTTTTGCATTGAAGAAGGTAGAGAGCCCGATGATTTTTCTGGTTTTAAGTCTGTTGAATTTGACGAAGATCTTTTGAAAATAGAACATACCTGGGATTTATTTAAATTGAATGGTCCAGCTATTGAGGCTGATTTTAATTTAGTGACCAAGGGAAGATCATCTCAATCCATTTCCAAAACGGTCAATGTTTTTGGTGAGCACCCTGTTTTTATTGAAGAAGGTGCGCAACTCGAGTTTGTGACCTTAAATACAAATAATGGCCCAATTTACATTGGAAATAATGCTGAATTAATGGAAGGCTCCATAATTCGAGGGCCATTTGCATTATGCGACCATGCCACTGTTAAATTAGGGGCTAAAATTTATGGGCCAACAACCATAGGCCCACATAGTAAGGTTGGCGGGGAAGTCAATAACTCAATATTAATGGGTTATTCCAATAAAGGTCATGATGGGTTCTTAGGAAATTCAGTCCTGGGTGAATGGTGTAATATTGGTGCGGATTCTAATACATCTAATTTAAAGAACAACTACGCTGAAGTTAGATTATGGGATTATCAAACAGAGGGGTTTGCTAGAACGGGATTACAGTTTTGCGGCCTAATGATGGGGGACCATAGTAAATGTGGTATTAATACCATGTTCAATACTGGAACTGTTGTTGGAGTCAGTGCTAATATTTTTGGTAGTGGTTTTCCAAGAAATTTTGTTCCAAGTTTTTCCTGGGGTGGTAGTAAAGGTTTTGTAACCTATAAAACCAATAAAGCCTTTGAGGTGGCAGAAAAGGTCATGGAAAGACGCCAAGTAATATTGTCGGAACAGGACAAGGCCATTCTTTCTCATGTTTTTGATGAATCTTCGAAATTCAGAAAAGCAGATTAGTCGGTTTTCTTAACTGCTTTCAGTTCCAATAGATTAATCGGGTTAATTCCTAAACCAGAAACATTTTTTCTACTAAAACGCACTACCTCGTCATAATATAAGGGAATAACCGGGTAAGTGCTCAATGCAATAGAATCCATTTTTGAATAGAGCATGGTTCGTTCTTTGGGATCACTAATTACATAAGATTCCTCATAGAGTTGGTCAAAAGTTGCATTTGAATAATGCGAGTAATTGGGACCATTTGGGGCAAAGTTATTTCTGTAAAATAATGATAAATAGTTTTCTGCATCTGGATAATCTGCAACCCAACTTGCCCTAAAAAATGGCAATTTCCCATTAGCTTTAGCCTCTTTCAAACTTGAGGCGGGCAGGACCTCAATAGCTATTTCTAAGCCAAGTTTTTCAATTTCACGTTGAATAAATTCGCAGAAACTCAAATAATTACTTGTGGTAGATAGGGTTATCTTGGGTCGATTAATACCTGATTCAGCTTTAAATTCATCAATGAGTGATTTTGCTAGTTCAGGATTGTATTCAAATGAATCAGACGGTCTATACCCTGGTAGACCCTCCGGAATAAAACCTCCATTAGCAGCTATTCCAATACCATTGCGTAAATAGGTAATCATCTTTTCACGATCAAATCCAATACTAATAGCTTTCCTCAACTTTGGTGATAAAACTTCTGCCTCTTTAGTATCCATAAAAAAGGACAAGTATTCGGTATTTAAATAGGGCCCCCTTATCATACGAGATGTTTTCTGGTACTTGGGTTTTAAATGTCCATCACCAGTAAGTATTTCGTCCTTATAAGAAGCATCTAGACCGGATACAAAATCAATATTTCCCTGTGCAAATTGAAGGAACTCACTTTGTTTATCAGGAAGGAATGTAATAGCTACAGCCTCTAGATATGGTAGTGTTTGACCAAGAGAGTCCTTTTCAAAATACTGGAGGTTCTTTCTAAAGACGAGTTTGGTGTTTTCTTCCCACCGTTTGAACTTAAAAGGCCCAGTTCCTATAGGATTAGAACGAAAATCCGAACCATAATATGATACAATCTCGGGTGGAATTACAGAACAATACTTCATAGTTAATAATCCTAAAAAGGCAGGAAAAGGTTGTTTTAACCGTATTTGAAAGGTGCTATCGTTAACCGTTCTAAATGATGCGACTTTTTGAAAAACCCAACTTCCAGGCGAAGCAACATTAGGGTCCAGTATGCGATTAAAACTATATTCAACATCCGATGCTACGACTTTTCTCGTGGAATCTGGACCAAACAGAGCATGCTTATGGAAAACAACATCGGATCTCAGATTAAAGGTATAGACTTTAGCATTGTCTGAAATGGTCCAGGTCTTAGCAATGGCTGGTTGAACATTTAATTGGTTGTCCATTTGTACTAGACCATTGAATAGTTGATGCACCCCCCAAATATCAGCAAGATCCTTAGAAAACGCAGGGTCTAAAGAATTAATATTTTTATGTTCGTTGTAGCGGAATACATCACGGTCTCCATATGTGGTTTGTTTTTTCGAGCATCCATACGTAAGAACCAGAACTACATGAATGCCAATGAGTTGGATATAAGGTCTTCTAAAATGGAGTTTTACCATCTGATCAAATAGTTGTAAATTTGCCGACTCTGTAAAAGTACGAGAATGGTCTCAAGCAAAAAAGTCGCTTTTTATACACTTGGATGTAAACTTAATTTTTCCGAAACATCCACCATTGCTCGTGGTTTCAAGAACCAAGGCTATGAGAGGGTGGACTTCAATGAGGCTGCTGATATTTATGTGATTAATACCTGTTCTGTAACTGAGAATGCTGACAAACGTTTTAAATCTATTGTCAAACAGGCTCTTAAATCAAATGATGAGGCTTTTATTGCTGCTATTGGGTGTTATGCTCAGTTGAAGCCAAAGGAATTGGCAGCCGTTGATGGAGTAGACCTTGTACTTGGAGCAACTGAAAAATTTAAGGTAGATTATTACATCAATTCGTTATTAGACAATCCGGATAGAACTGGTAGCCTGGGTCAGATTCATTCTTGTGAAATCTCTGAAGCTGATTTTTATGTAGGTAGTTATTCCATAGGTGACCGCACGCGCGCATTTTTGAAAGTGCAGGACGGTTGCGATTATAAATGCACTTATTGTACCATTCCACTGGCACGAGGCATTTCAAGAAGTGATACTATGGAAAATGTGATTGCCAACGCTCAAAAAATTTCAAGTAAAGGTATTAAGGAAATTGTACTGACAGGTGTTAATATTGGTGACTATGGTAAAGGGGAATTTGGTAATAAGCGTCATGAACATACCTTTTTAGATCTTATCAGAAAATTGGATGAAGTTGATGGAATTGAGCGCTTAAGAATATCGTCAATTGAACCTAATTTATTAAAGGATGATGCTATTGAACTTGTTTCACAATCGCGTGCCTTTGTGCCTCATTTCCATATTCCACTACAAAGCGGCAGTAATATACTTCTTAAAAAAATGAAGCGCAGATACATGCGTGAACTGTACGAGGATCGAGTTGCAAAAATTAAGGAACTCATGCCCCATGCCTGTATTGGTGTTGATGTTATTGTTGGATTCCCAGGTGAAACCGATGAGTTGTTTTTGGAGACCTATGAATTTCTAAACGCATTAGATATTTCATATTTACACGTGTTTACTTATTCTGAAAGGGATAATACTGAGGCTGCAGAGATGGAAGGTGTTGTTCCTAAAGCGATTCGCACCAAAAGAAGTAAAATGCTTCGAGGGTTATCAGTAAAAAAACGACGCGCCTTTTACGAGTCACAGATGGGACTTCAAAAAACCGTTCTTTTTGAGGGAGAAAATAAGGAGGGTTATATTCACGGTTTCACAGAAAATTATGTCAAAGTAAAAGCACCATGGAATCCTAACTTGGTCAATACGCTACATCAAGTAGATTTAAAACATATCGATGATGATGGTCTGGTACGATTTGACTTTGCGAGTTCACCGGAGTTAGTGTAATTATTTCAGCTATATTTGGGTTATTCTTAAACCCAAATTTATTATGAAAAAAATTCTATTACTTGGCTGCCTTTCAATAATTTTAATATCATGTTCATCAGATGATTCTGTTCCTTTAAGCGAGACTGATGACTTATTAGGTCTTTGGAAATTAACAGAATGGAATACAGAAACAGCTTTTGACATTAACAATGATGGTATTGCTAATACCAATCTGTTAGAGGAAATAGATTGTCTAGATAATGAGACAATTACCTTTAATTCTTCAAATACTGCTTTTGTGGATACATCCTCGTCCATAGATATTGAAGTTTTTGTAGAAACTGGCACTACAGATAGTTTTGTATTTGATGTGGATTGCGATTTTGAAACGGATTCGTTTGTATTGAATTGGAATAGAACCGAAAATCAGGTTTTTTTAATTGAAGAAGATTTTGAAGATGAACCATTGATTGCTCAAATCGATGGAAATACTTTAACCTTCACCTTGAATGATGCACTAGTTGTTTATGATGATAACTTTGAGGTTGAATTCACAGAGGATTTTACCATTGTTTATACCAAACAGGAATAAATATAAATAAAAAAACCGAAGTATAAACTTCGGTTTTTTTATTTGTATTAGGTCTTAGATGCGGATGCCCACTGGTAACATTCGCTTATACTTTCTGTTGCTTCTGACAAATTTAGCGATCTCTGGACTTGTTGGAACTACGCTGATATTTCGCTCTTTAATATTATTAAAAACCAGTTCTAGAAAATCTTTCTGAAAATCCTCTGAATGTATTTCTTCAGGGATTACCATTTTAGTTAAGAAGATTTTGCGTTCTTGAAGAGAGTATTCGATTACGGCCATACTATCTTCCACCTTCAATTCATATTGACGCAAGAAATCATTGTCAATCAGTTCAACAGCTTCTGTCATATTTCTTTAATTTAAATTCTAGGTTGGTCGAGTAGGAACTATAATTTTCTATAGTTTTGTGGATGCAAAGGTACAAAAAATCCCTTAACTATTGAATTTAAGGGTCTTAAACCCTGTGTATCCCACGTCAGCTCTAAGATTAAAAGAAATTCGAAGATGGCTTCAAATCTAACTCACGTCTACATGATGCCTGGAATGGCTGCTAACCCCAGCATTTTTGAATATATAAAGCTGCCAGAAGAGGACTATCAAATCCATTGGCTAGAATGGATTCTTCCTTTAAGTGAAGAATCATTGTTTTCTTATGCGAAACGTATGTGTTCATATGTAAGCCACGATAATCCGGTTTTAATTGGAGTATCTTTTGGTGGTATGTTAGTGCAGGAAATGGCCAAAGTCCTTCATTGCAAAAAAGTGATTGTTATTTCCAGTGTCAAATCGCATCATGAGTTGCCAGTTCATTTGAAATTTTTAAGAAAAACTAAGACTTATAAAATACTGCCAACCCAATTAGTCACCAATATTGAGGTCCTTCTCAAATACGCTTTTGGTGAGACGGCCAAGAAACGTGTGGAGTTATATGAAAAGTATCTAAGCGTTAGGGATAAGGATTATTTGGACTGGGCCATTAAGCAAATTGTTTGTTGGGCTCAGGAAGCACCAGATGAACAAACTATTTTTATACATGGTGATAGTGATTTGGTATTTCCAAATTCATGTAATGGAAAAACCATTGTTATAAAAGGTGGCACCCATATTATGATTATCAATAAGTATAAGTGGTTTAACGAAAATTTACCTAAACTGATGGCCTAGGATCTTTGCCAGCAGAGAATTAATAAATAACTTTAAACAAAAAAGAAGATGAAAGCTTTAAAATCCCTCCTTTCGGTAATTGGTTTAATGTGTGTGTGCTGTTTGTTTATTTACGCTGTTCAAAAGGCACCTGCAGATACCAATGTGAGTAATGAAAAGCCAATGGTAAATGACTATAATGTTTACGCTCTAACGGTACCAAGTGATTTAAATTTTGCAGGTGAGGCCTTGCCACTTGAAAATCCAGATGTTTTTGAAAAAATGGACAGAGAGCTCTTGGTAAACACCTACTGGCAGTCTAATGGTTTGTTAATGTTTAAACGTTCTGCTAAGTATTTTCCAATTATTGAACCAATTCTCAAAAAGAATGGGGTTCCAGATGATTTTAAGTACTTGGCGGTGATTGAAAGTGGACTTTTGAATGTGGTTTCACCGGCTGGTGCCCGCGGGTTTTGGCAAATTATGAAGACTACGGGACGTGAGAATGGTCTTGAGATCAATGATAATGTTGACGAGCGATACCATTTAGAGAAGGCAACAGAAGTGGCCTGTAAATACCTTTTGGAAGCCAAAGAGCAATTTGGTACATGGACATTAGCAGCTGCATCATACAATGCTGGTAAAAAAGGAATTGCCAGAAGATTGGAAAATCAAGGAGTTAAGGATTATTATGATCTACTATTGGGTGAAGAGACAGGACGCTATCTATATAGAATTGTAGCACTCAAGGAAATTTTATCCCATCCATCGAAGTATGGATTTAACTTTAAGGAGGACCACTTGTATTCTAATGTACCAACCTATGAGGTTAAAGTAGATACCGCAGTAGCTGATTTTGCTGCTTTTGCCATGGACTTTGGGATTAATTATAAGATTTTGAAAATTCACAATCCCTGGTTGCGAGAACCACACTTAAATAACAAGTCCCGAAAAGTATATTACATAGATATTCCTGAAGACGGTCATTATTCTAATCCTTAATTATTGGAATACATAAAGGAGAATATCTGGACTATTCTAGTGACAATTAATTTTGTCCTGGCTGTAGCTTTAATTTTTGTTATTCTCTTTAAACAAATAAACCCAAGTAAAACAGTAAGTTATATTCTGGTCTTACTGATGGTTCCTTTTCTTGGCTTATTTGTTTATGTCCTCTTTGGGCAAGACTACAGGAAATCCAAAATTTTTAACAGAAAGAACATCCTAGATCAAAAGGTGGTTCGTCAAATCCTTGACAAATTAAAGCTCAAGAAATATCAGGAAGAATTTGTTGAGGAGGTTCTCGATGATAAGTCGAAACTTTTCAAACTTATTTATAATAATGAAAAGTCTAAACTCACCATTTTTAATGATGTACAGATTTTAGTTAATGGGGAAGAGAAATTTGCGGAACTATTTAAAGATATCATTGCCGCCCAACACCATATTCATTTAGAATATTATATCATTCGGGATGATAGTATTGGAACAGAACTCATCGAGTTGTTGTGCCAAAAGGCTAGGGCAGGAGTCAAGGTACGTTTGATATATGACGATGTGGGAAGCAAAATATCCCAACGTTCTAAGGCTCTTATGTCAAAAGCAGGAATAAAACATTTTCCTTTCATGCCGGTACTATTTAAGGGTTTTACAAGTAAGATGAATTACCGTGATCACCGTAAAATTGTTGTGATTGATGGCAAAATCGGTTATATAGGTGGTATCAACGTTTCGGATTACTATGTTAATGATGATGAGACGAATCCATATTGGCGTGATACCCATTTACGTCTTGAAGGGGAATCTGTTAAACCACTTCAGATTTTATTTTTTACAACCTGGGATTTTGTAAAGAATGGGGAAATTGAAGTAGTGGAAGACTATTTTCCAGATGTTGAAACACGTAATGTTTCAGGCATACAAATAGTGGACAGCGGACCAGACACTGATTGGCCGAGTATTATGCAGGCTATATTGGCGAGTATTTTTGCAGCCAAGAATTACATTTACATCACGACTCCTTATTTTATTCCAAATAATGAGATTATTACTGCCTTGCAGACAGCCGCTAGGAGTGGAATAGAGGTTAAATTATTGATTCCAAAAAACTCTGATTCCTGGATTTCCGGGTCTGCAACCAATTCTTATTTGCAGCCAATGCTAGAGGCTGGGGTGGAGGTCTATCGGTACTCCAAAGGATTTGTTCACGCTAAAACCATAGTTCTAGATGATCAGGTGTGTTCAATTGGCACAGCCAATATGGATTATAGAAGTTTTGAAATTAATTTTGAGGTCAATGCCTTCATTTACCACAGAGAGACAAGTAAGATTCTAAAGACTCAATTTTTAAATGATCTGAAAGATTCGGAAAAACTACAATTGGATACCTGGATCAAACGTCCCATTGCACATAAACTACTTGAGGCCCTATCAAAACTTTTAGCCCCACTCCTGTAATCAACGTCTACGACCCATTTGTTGTCTGTTGCCGTAATGCTGATTAGGAATTGAAGCTTTTTTCATTTGTTGTTTCATCATTTTTATCTGATCCCCAAGCATGTTACGTTTGTCGAGTTTTTGAGCCTCGGTTAACAATTTCTGAGCCTCCATTTTTCGACGTTTACTAAAAGCAATACCGGCAAGATTTAATTTGGCCATCGCTAAATCATGGTCCATAGATAGACCTAATGAAATCGCTTTTTTAAAATATTTCTCAGCGGCATTCATGTTAGTTTGGGATTCCATGATCCCAAATAAGAAGTTTAAATAGCCTTGCTGCTTCTTAACAAGATTAGCTTCTGGATTTTTAATTTTTACCAACCACTTTTTGGCACCGTCAAAATCCTGTTTACGTAGCCTAAGAAAAGCAAGTAAAATTAATTCGTTTTTGAAATACAGAAATATGAAAATAGACGAAAGTAAAATGAACATTATGCCGTTACCAATATATCCTTCGTAAAATTGATATCCCGCATATGCAATGATGACTGCCGCAAGAACTAATTTTATATTTTTATTGAACATGTACCTGTATTTTAAATGGGCTGCAAAGTTAATAAAACAATTAAAAATAATTTTATAAATGCTTCTTGTTAAAGTAAAAACTTGTTGTATATTTGCACGCAGTTTTGAAAAAAGCTAATCATTTAGATTCAACATATATAAAGACACAAGGCAATGAGTAAAAGAACGTTTCAGCCATCTAAAAGAAAGAGAAGAAACAAACATGGGTTTAGAGAGCGCATGGCAAGTGCTAATGGAAGAAAAGTATTAGCTAGAAGACGTGCTAAAGGAAGAAAGAAATTGTCTGTGTCATCTGAATCAAGACATAAAAGATAATGATTAACAATTGTTAATATTTAAAGGTGTTGCTTAAGTGTAACGCCTTTTTTTGTACCCAACCAATACCTATTTTTACACACCGAAAAAAAACCTAAAAAATGCCTAAAAACAAAGACATTAAATCTATTCTGCTAATTGGGTCAGGACCTATTATTATTGGACAAGCCTGTGAGTTTGACTATTCTGGTTCTCAAGCGTTAAGATCACTGAGAGAGGACGGAATTGAAACGATTCTTATCAATTCGAATCCAGCCACTATCATGACCGATCCAACAATGGCAGATCATGTGTATTTGTTACCACTCAATACCAAGTCAATTGTAAAAATATTAAAAGAACATCCTCAAATTGATGCTGTACTACCAACAATGGGAGGACAAACAGCTTTAAATTTATGTATTGAAGCTGATGAAAAAGGTATTTGGGATGACTTTGGTGTGAAAATTATTGGGGTTGATATTGATGCCATTAATATAACGGAGGATAGAGAGAAGTTTAGAGAGCTAATGACTGAAATAGGAGTGGGTATGGCGCCTCAAGCAACTGCAACATCCTTTCTTAAAGGAAAAGAAATTGCGCAGGAATTTGGTTTTCCATTATGTATTAGAGCTTCCTTTACACTAGGTGGTGCTGGTGCATCAATAGTATATGATGAAAAGGAATTTGACAAGTCACTAACGAGAGGATTGGAGATATCGCCAATTCATGAAGTTATGATTGATAAGGCCATGATGGGCTGGAAGGAGTATGAGCTGGAGTTATTACGAGATAAGAATGATAATGTTGTTATCATCTGTACCATTGAAAATATGGACCCAATGGGTATTCATACAGGCGATTCTATTACTGTGGCACCTGCGATGACTTTGTCTGATAGGACCTTCCAGAAAATGCGTGATATGGCCATTCATATGATGCGTAGTATTGGGGATTTTGCGGGAGGATGTAATGTGCAGTTTGCAGTGAGCCCCGATGATGATGAAGAAATTATAGCTATTGAGATTAATCCAAGGGTGTCAAGATCTTCAGCTTTAGCTAGTAAGGCTACGGGATACCCAATTGCAAAAATTGCAGCTAAGTTGGCTTTAGGCTACACGCTTGATGAATTGAATAATCAAATTACCAAATCAACATCTGCCTTATTTGAACCGACTCTTGACTATGTAATTGTTAAAATTCCAAGATGGAATTTCGACAAGTTTGAAGGATCAGACAGAACCTTAGGGCTTCAAATGAAAGCAGTAGGTGAGGTAATGGCTATTGGACGTTCATTTCAGGAAGCGCTTCACAAAGCAACCCAGTCCTTAGAAATAAAACGAAATGGTTTAGGTGCTGACGGAAAAGGGTATAAGGATTACGATCAAATTATTGATAAGCTGAAACATGCAAGTTGGGATCGAGTATTTGTGCTATATGATGCCATTCAAATAGGAATTCCTTTAAGCCGTATACATGAGATCACTAAAATTGATATGTGGTATCTCAAGCAATATGAAGAGTTATTTCACTTAGAACAAGAGATTTCTACTTACAACATTGATTCCATTGAGAAAGAACTGCTCTTGGAGGCGAAGCAAAAGGGCTATGGAGACCGACAGATTGCTCATATGCTCGGCTGTCTTGAAAGCGAAGTTCACAATAAGCGTCGTGAGTTTAATATTAATCGCGTTTACAAGCTCGTTGACACTTGTGCGGCTGAATTTAGAGCTCAAACACCTTACTACTACTCAACCTTTGAGAGTGAGATGGAGACAGAAGATGGTGTGGTGTCTGTTGATAATGAAAGCGTTGTATCCGACCGAAAAAAAATCATTGTTCTAGGTTCTGGACCAAATCGAATTGGACAAGGTATCGAGTTTGACTACTGCTGTGTTCATGGTGTATTGGCCGCTTCAGAATGCGATTATGAGACTATTATGATTAACTGTAATCCAGAGACGGTTTCAACAGATTTTGATATTGCCGACAAGCTTTATTTTGAACCCGTTTTCTGGGAACATATTTATGATATCATCCAGCATGAAAAGCCAGAGGGGGTTATTGTTCAATTAGGTGGTCAAACCGCATTAAAATTGGCTGAGAAACTGGATAGATACGGTATTAAAATCATGGGGACTAGTTTCCAATCTCTTGATTTAGCTGAGGATCGCGGAAACTTTTCAACCTTATTAAAAGAAAACAATATTCCATATCCAGAATTTGATACAGCTGAAACTGCTGAACAAGCCTTGGAAGTGGCCGATCGTTTGAATTTCCCAATACTGGTACGTCCGTCCTATGTGTTAGGTGGTCAAGGCATGAAGATTGTGATTAATAAACAGGAGTTAGAAGAACATGTTATTGATCTTTTAAAATCTATTCCAGGAAATAAGTTACTTCTGGATCATTACTTAGATGGCGCTATTGAGGCTGAGGCTGACGCCATTTGCGATGGTGAAAACGTTTACATCATAGGTATCATGGAGCATATAGAGCCATGTGGTATTCATTCTGGTGATAGTAATGCCACTTTGCCTCCATTTAACTTAGGTGAGTTTGTTATGCAGCAAATCAAGGATCACACAAAAAAGATTGCCCTTGCATTGAACACCGTTGGTTTAATCAATATTCAATTTGCTATCAAAGATGATATGGTTTATATCATTGAAGCGAATCCTAGAGCTTCAAGAACGGTGCCCTTCATAGCAAAAGCTTATGGTGAGCCTTATGTAAATTATGCTACCAAGATTATGTTAGGGCATAATAAGGTGACTGACTTTAACTTTAAACCTGAATTAAATGGTTATGCCATTAAACAACCTGTATTCTCATTTAATAAGTTTCCTAATGTAAACAAGAAGCTAGGTCCAGAGATGAAAAGTACAGGAGAAAGTATCTTGTTTATAGATAGCTTAAAGGACGATGAATTCTATGATTTGTACTCTAGAAGAAAAATGTATTTGAGCAAGTAATAACTGAATCATTAATGATTAAGCTCTAATCTACTGCTTAACAATCTGTTAAAGCTTTTGGTTAGAGCTAATTTTATTTTGAAATTCCTATCTTTGAAATAATACTTGGCCTATGTTTAAAAAACTACTCTTTATTTTAAGCTTTATTTTGAGCCTGAATATCAGTGCTCAAAACACTTATGTTATCGAATGGACCTTTGGGTCCAATTCCAATGTTGATCCAGCTGATTCCCCAAGAAATGCTGATAGAACCATCGAAGTAGGTGATACCGTACGGTGGGAGTTTGTAGATAACGGATCCCACAATGTTGTTAGCCAAGCTGGGGCTACCGAATCCTTTGATAGCGGAACAGTTCAAGCTGCTGGGTTTACTTTTGAACATACTTTTAATCAGATTGGTACCAACCCTTATATTTGTGAACCACATCCAGGGTCAATGTTTGGTACCATTGAAGTTGTTGCACAGGGTACCTTGAGCCTTACTCAAGCTTTTCAGGACTTGAAGTTTTCAATAAAACCAAATCCTTCATCAAACTTTTTAAACATCAATCTAGAATCTGTCCAATTGAATGACTATCAATTGGAGGTTTATGATGTTTTAGGTAAACGTGTTTATCAACGTTTATTATCGCGGGTACAGTCCTCTGTTGATGTTAGTAATTGGAAATCGGGGGTTTATTTGGTCAAGGTATTTAATGATCAACAAAGTCAAACGAAACGCTTTTTAAAACAATAAAAACCTAATCTTTCAAGTCCAGGTTAACCCTAAATTGTTGTAATTCCGGTAGAAAATTATCAAGATTCTTGTATAAAGCTGCTAGAGCCTCCTCTTTGTGGGTTTCAAAATCTTTGCGTTTAACGGCCCTCAGAAATCGTTTTGCTTCAAGACGTGATCTGATTATAAGGCCAGGTACTTTAACAGTTCCATTTTTATTTCGTGCCACCATTGTAAAATAGGAGGAGTTACAATGCTTTACTTCTCCGGTCATTATGTTTTCGGATTCAACACGAATACCAACCACCATGGATGACGTTCCAATATAATTAATGGAGGCCTTCATAGTTACTAACTCCCCAACCTCAATTGGATTTAGAAAATTGACTTTATCTACTGATGCCGTTACACAGTAACTACCAGAATGTTTAGAAGCACATGCAAATGCAATTTGATCCATTAATCCTAAAATATAGCCACCGTGAATTTTACCACCGAAATTTTTGTACGATGGCAACATTAATTCGGAGATTTCGATTTGAGACTCCTTAACAGATTTGTAACTATTTTTACTCAAGTGATTCTTCAGATCGTTTAAGAATGTTTTCTGGTAAGGACTTTTTGGCTTTTGCGCCCATTTTTTTGAGTTTTTCAACCCGGCTGATTAGGTTGCCTTTGCCTTCTACCAGCTTGTTCATGGCATTTGAGTAGTCGTTCTTGGCGGCATCTATTTTCTTACCAACTCCTGTTAAATCCTGAACCAATCCTTCAAATTTATCATATAATCCACCGGCCTGTCTAGCAATTTCAATGGCATTTTGTTGCTGCTTTTCATTATTCCACATGGTATCGATAGTTCTAAGGGTCGCCAAGAGGGTAGAAGGTGTTACAATAACAATATTCTTCTCAAATGCTTTACTATAAAGCGACGGGTCATTGTTTAAAGCGATGGCAAAAGCAGGTTCAATTGGAATAAACATCAAAACAAAGTCTGGTGATTCAATATCATACAAATCCTGATAATTTTTTGCTGATAATTGATCTACGTGCTTTTTTATGGAGTTGACGTGGGCAGTCAGGTATTGAGATTGTTCTTCTTGAGTTGCATTAACATACCTTTCGTAATCGGTCAGTGATACCTTAGAATCAATGATCATTTTTTTAGAGTCAGGTAAATAAAGCACCACATCTGGCATTACTCTGGAACCATCTTCTCTTTGGAAATTTTGTTGGACAAAATATTCGCGATCCTTTTCTAGTCCTGATTTTTCCAGAACACGCTCTAAAACCAATTCACCCCAATTCCCTTGAGCTTTACTATCTCCTTTTAATGCCCGGGTTAAATTGGTGGCTTCCTTGGTCATTTGTAGATTGAGTTCCTTTAAACCTTTTAGTTGTTCCTTAAAGGAGGAATGCATAGAGATACGTTCTTTTTGATTGTCTTCAACTCGCTTTTCAAAGTCTTTTATCTTTTCCTGAAGGGGTTCCAGAATATTTTTAATGGTATCCTTATTCTCTTTGGCAAACTGCTCAGAGTTTGATTTTAATATACGATCAGCAAGGACTTTAAATTTATTCTCTAATAATTCTTGCTGTTTAACTAGTGATTCCTCACGTTCTTTTTGTTTTTGAAGCAGATTTTCAATCTCAGTTGATTTTTTAGATACTTCAGCATTTAAAAATTCTTTTTCTTTTCTAATAAGCTCCCTGTCTTCTGATATATGGGCATTTTGTTCTTTGAGGCTTTCTATATTTTGATTGAGAATGGACTCACGCTCTCTAAGTCCAATCTGTTCAGATTTACTTTTTAATGATCCATACTTTAGACCTAAAAACAGACCTAGACCAGTTGAAATGAGTATGGATATGAAAAGGATTAACGTGTCGCCCATGAAGAGAATTGCTTTATCTCAAATATAACAGATTCTCTTATTTATTAATCTTAAAACGCCCCGATTCTTTATCAAAAGAGATTAGATCCTTGGGAAATAGGCTGTCAAATACTCCATCTTCAATGAGAACGCAGGGTTCGTTGCAATGGACTTGGTCCTCAGTCATAACAATCATTGTGTTGCATAATTGAATTGCCAGATCAATTTCATGCGACGAAAACAAAATTGTTTTACCCGTCTCTTTGGTGAGGTCCTGAAGAAGCTTAAGTATATATGCTTTGTGGTACATATCTAAATGAGTGGTGGGTTCATCCAAGATGATCAACTTAGTATCCTGAGCAAGTGCCCGGGCAATCATAGCCTTTTGAAGTTGCCCATCACTCAATTCAAAGCATCTATAGTCTTTTAAATCTGTTATACCAATGAGATCTAGAGCTTTATTAATTTGGAAGGTGTCTTCCTTAGTCAAAGAGCCTATCCAATTTGTATAAGGATGCCGACCTAGTGCTACTAATTCAAAAACACTTAAGTTTTTGGTCTGTAAGGGCTCTGTTAAAACCAAGCTTAATTCCTGAGAAAGTTCTTTTAATGATATATTGTTTATGGAACTGTTGTTAATGAAAACCTGTCCAGATAACGCAGTTTGCATTTTAGTGATTGTTCTCAAAAGGGTAGATTTTCCTATACCGTTCGCTCCAACAAGTCCAACAAGCTCCCCAGATGTTATTTCGATGTTTAAATCTCGAGCAATAGTATTTGTGCCATTTTTAGTGTGATAACCGATATTAAGGTTTTGAGTTTTTAAGATGGTATGTTGTTTACTCGATTTCAAATTAGAACATCATTTTTCGTTGTTTTACTAATATCCATATCACAACAGGGGCCCCAACTAAGGCTGTTATGGCATTAATCGGTAGCGTAAGTTCTGAAGACGGTACTTGAGCAACTAAATCGCATAACAACATAACTATAGCCCCCATCAATATTACTGCCGGTAAGAGAATCTTGTGATTTGAAGTCTTAAAAAGTTGTCTAGTTAAATGTGGAATGGCAAGTCCTACAAAGGCGATAGGGCCGGCAAAGGCCGTGATACCACCAGCAAGAAGACTCGTTGCCAAAATGATAATAAGTCGACTTTGCTTTAAACTAATTCCAAGACTTCTAGCATAACGATCTCCTAAGAGAAGAGTGTTTAGGTTCTTTATAGATATAATACTTAACATGAGCCCAGTCAGGTAGATGACCAGAAAAATTAGAATTTCATTCCATGATAGATTACTCAAATTGCCAAATCCCCAAAATATGTATTGTTGTAATTGTTCTGCAGAACTAAAGTAGGACAGTACACTGACTAGAGCTGCTGTTATACTTCCAAACATTAACCCAATTATTAAAATAGCCATTGTATCACGTACCCGACTTGAAATGGCCAAAACAGCAAGAAGGACTAAAAAGCTTCCCAGACTTGCAGCAATAATAATCCCCCATTTAGATACAAGAACCGTCGCTAATGATATACTAAAAAGCCCTGAGCCCAGTACTATTATTGCTACCCCTAGACTAGCACCTGAACTAATACCTAATACAAAGGGGCCTGCAAGTGGGTTTCTAAATAAGGTTTGCATAAGTAAACCAGAAATTCCTAAGCCGGAACCTACCAGAATTGCTGTTATAGCTTTGGGTAGGCGATAATCCATTACAATAACATTCCAAACCTCAACTTCTGAGGAACCTGTGAAGGTTGAAATTGTTTGACTTAGAGGAATGTATACAGATCCAAAACTTATATTGACGAGAAAGCAAACCACAGTTAAAATACTGAGAATCATAAACGGCAGTTTAAAAACTGTATTTGTCTGCTCCATATTATAATGGTTTAAAAAATGTAGTTTGATAGTCCTCTAATAAATTTGGATGGCAAATTTTAATTATGTCCTTTAATACCAAATCTGGCCGCGCAGAACCTAGTTCATAGTATAAAACACCTCCGGTGTCCCCTTTTGTTAAGGACATACTATAAATAGACTTGGTCTCAAAGGCCTTAAACTTGGTGTATAATTCATTGTTCGATTTTAACTGATCGTAGCTGGTAAAATAGGAGGGATTAATCCAAATATCAGCATTCTGAGCTGTGACAAATACAGTTTCAAAACTTAAGGCAAGACTGCCATTTCCAGTGCTATCTTTCCACAAATAATTAACATTTGCGTCTTTCAAGAACTGTCCTTCAGGGCTAGTGCCCTGTGGTAAGTACCAAATATCCTTGTGCATGGCCCCACTTAAAACTGTTGGAATAGAAGTGGCATTTTTAGCAATGTCTTTTGCCTCTAGATAGTCCGATTCAATTTTTGAAAATAATTGACTAGCCTTAGCTTCTTTATCAAATAGCACACCAAAGAACTTAAGCCACTCTGCCTTAGCTAAGGGTGAGTCTTCTGCCCAATCACCATTGTAAATTATGGGGATTCCTCCATTGGAAATGGTCTCAAAGGCTTTATTGACCCCATCAATTCCAAAACCGATAAGAACATCGGGGTCAAGGGTGAGAATTACTTCTGTATTTAGAGCTTCGTTTTGCCCTAGTTCTTTTATTAATCCTTGATCAATGTGATTTCTTATTAATGGTGAGGAAATATAATCACAGCCAGGGAATCCTACCAGACTATTGCTTTCTCCCAATAATTCTAATCCCGGTATATGGGTGGTCGACGTAACAACAACAGTTTTTATGGGAATTGTGATAATTCCATCGTATAGAGCCTTATCTAATTTTTCTGTGGCTGTGGTATTCTTAATTAAAGCATAGGTAAATGACCTAGACGCATTGGGCCAAGGAGTCGTAATGGTTAACTCTGAGTAATCATTGAAATGAGTAACCTTGAAACCTTTGGCGTAATTAAGTACTAATTCTGAAGATGCTACCGGTTTTGTGTAAGAAACTTTGTCAGACTTGCAAGAGACAAAAAAGAGTACGAGGATTAAAACAATGAGACGTTTCAAGAAATAGGATGTTTTTTCAAAAATAATATTAATTAGGTTTTTGGCTTTACAGGCAGTCAATTTGTTTATTTTTGTGCCGACTTTGGTTTACGGATGATCATAATCATCTTGTAATTAAAAGGGAATCTGGTGAAACTCCAGAACTGTTCCCGCAACTGTAAGCTAGAAAGCTTGTTGAAAACTTCGATGTCACTGTCTTTTTAAATGGATGGGAAGACCTTCAACAAGACGCAAGTCAGGAGACCTGCCTAAGTCGACAATGAAGTCAAACTTTCGGGATAAAAGTTTACATACAATATCTGTGTGTTCTCTCGAACAAATAATTTAAAATGAACAAAACCTTACAGTTTTGTGGTGCGCTTTTGCTAGGTGCATTCACTATGGGTAATTCTCAAACCCAAACAGATTCTGTTAAAGTTGAGACGTTAGATGAAATTGTCCTTACGGACTCCAGATTTGAATTAAAACGTGAAAACTCTGGAAAAGTCATTACTAAAATTACCTCTAAAGAGTTAGATCAGCTCCAAGGGCAAAGTATTGCACAAATCATTAACAGAACCGCAGGGATAGAAATTAATGGTGTACGCAGTAATGCTGGTCAAAATCTTGCCTACTATGTTCGTGGTGGACGAAATCGCCAGGTCCTAATTATGATTGATGGAATTCAGGTGACGGATCCTTCTCAGATAGCAAATGACTACGATCTTAGATTACTTAATGCAGATCAGGTGGAATCAATTGAAATTCTTAAAGGGGCATCCAGTACTCTATATGGATCAGGTGCAGCTACTGCTGTTATTAACATAAAACTTAAGGAATCTAATAGAGAGGGTTTCAACATTAACTTACGAAGTACACTAGGTAGTAATCAGTCAGCAGAAGAAAGTAGCTACGATATCAGAGATTTTAGAAATTCAGTGTCTTTAAATGGAAGGTCCAATAACTTCAGTTATTTGGCAAGTTTTGGTCAACAATACACGGATGGTTTATCGGCTATTGAGGGAGGAACCGAAAAAGACCCCTTCAGCGCTTATAATGGATTATTAAAACTGGGGTATGAATTTAATCAATTTAAAATTAAGGCTTATAGTAGCTTTGACAATGCCGATGTAGCCTTTGACGATAGTTTTGCTTATGCAGATGCCGATTTTGTATCACGGTCTGAACAATACAGATTCGGTATTTCGCCTGAGTTTAATTATACCAATGGATCGTTAATTATTAATGCCGCATTAAACAATATTGATAGGGCATTTGAATCCTCCTTTCCATCAATGTCAAATGGTCGAAGTCTAATTATAGATGCTTTTAATAGGTATAATTTTAATGACAAGTTTTACACGGTATTAGGGGTGAATTACCAAAAGAATGAAATGGAAAGTTTCAATATTCCATTTGGATCTGATGATTTTGTTCAAGCTATTAGTCCTGACATTGCTAACTTTAACATTGTAGACCCTTATGCAAATGCTGTTTATGTATCCGATTTTGGATTAAATGTCAATACTGGTTTAAGAGTTAATAATCACAGCGAATATGGGACTAATGTTGTTTACAACATTAATCCGTCTTACAGATATAATTTTAGTTCAGGTTATGTAAAAGGTATTGCTAGTTATAGTACGGCGTACATAACACCCTCTTTATTTCAATTGTTTGATCCTAGTTTCGGAAATACTGAGCTTCAACCAGAAGAGAATCAAACTTTTGAGTTGGGAGCGGAAGTTTCTTTAAATAAGGTAGGAGTAATTAGCTTGGTGTATTTCAATAGAATTGAAGAGAACTTTATTGACTTTGTGAATACTGGGGACTTTGTATTCCAGTATCAGAACGTCGCGGATAAGTTTACTGCCAGTGGATTGGAGTTGGTGGCGCAGCTTCAAATAATAGAGGAATTAGGATTCAATGGCAATTTCACCTATACGAAGGTGGAAGAAGAATTGAACTTAAGAATTCCTGAAATAATGGCTAATGCCAGATTAGACTTCTCGCCGTTCACCAATACTGTATTGAGTCTAAACTATCAGTTTAATGGTGAACGAACAGATTCGTTCTTTAACAATGACACATTTGAAAATGAGATTGTTAACCTGAGTTCGTTTGGCTTATTAGATTTTTATGTATCTCAAAAAATATTAAAGGGTAAAATGACGGTTTTCGCCAATGTCACTAATATCTTTAATGAGAAGTATCAAGAGATATTCGGTTTTACAACACGAGGTCGAAATGTAAACATTGGTTTTAACTTGATGCTCTAGGGTTGATGGTAATCTAAATAAAACCACCTAATTCATTTAAAATCCGGATCCAAGAAGCTCAGCAGCACTTTTAAGTTTGTTGGGCCTGGAATCTAATAGAATATTATATCCCTCACTGTCTGGAACAGTTTTTAAGTCTTCGCGGCTTGATTCTATATTCAATCGTCCGTTTCCTGTAATATCTTGAATGGCTCTTGCAAATAGAGGTTCTTCAGGGTTGCCTAAAACACCCATATTCGCATAGTTTTCAGATTGTTCAAATCCGGCGGTAGGTGGTAAGCCATTGTAATAACTCGAAAAGCCAGATGCATTTTCAGCTTCGTATATAAGTGGTTGCATCGCATAAGTATGGCTGGGATTCGCACCATCTCTCAAAAAGTTAGGACTATCATAGAGTGTAATCGAGGCCTGTGGTTTTCCCTGCGTTGAGGTACCTATTTGAATCACATCAATGTAAGGGCGTAAACCATTAATAACAAGCTCGCTTGCGGAAGCTGTAGATGCTGTAGTGAGAACATAGACACGATTTAGATTTAGGCTATTAATGCCTTGTTGAAAAGTCACGTCTCCATCTTGATTTCTTATAAGCATCTCATCAACAAACGGATTGTCTAAGGATCCGGGTGCTTGCGATTCTAAAATGGCTTCAGCCTCACTGTTCCAATTCTCTTTAAAGAAAAGATTCCCTGTGAATTGACCAGTAATCATACAAGATAACCATACCGCTGCGTTCACATTGCCGCCACCATTATACCTTAAGTCAAGTACTAGATCATTAATACCCTGGCTTCCAAAGAAGTCCATCAAGGCATTTAATTGTGTAAGACTTAAATTAGAACTTCTAAAGGCGTTGTACATTAAATAACCAATCTTTTTGTCCCCAACTTCGGTGATGTTGGCTCTGTAAATTGGATTTGCATTGAAATTAATCTTGGCCAGTAAAATATCATCATCTGTTGAAATAACACTATCGTCACTATTATCTTGGGGTGTTCCATTATCATTATACTCAGCCAGATTTATATTAAAGACTAAATTTTCACCTAATAACAGTTCTCTAAAATTTGAAGCTGTCAACTGTTCACCATCAACACCATTAAAAATCATACCGCGCTGAACACCTTGAGATTCAGCAGGTGTGCCTTGAAGAACATAGCGCACATAACCAAATACACGCTCACTTTCACCTGGATAAAAACGAAGGCCGAAAACCATACCAGTTGTTCTACTTTGACCTTGTAACGTTTGTTCTAACTCGATGTAATTAGGAACTATCAAACTAAATCTATCAACATTATTTCTGTCGTAAATCAGGCTTTCAAAAAGATCTTCCGGTGCAGAAAATTGATTAATAAACTCAGAATACTCTGCTCTGGTATTAAATCGTGAATTGGCCAGGTCGGGTACTTGGTCCTTATAAACATAAAAACCATTAAGGCCTGTCCATACAAAGTCGTTGATTTCGCTGACCTCAGCAAAGTTGTCATCTATATCCTCAAAACAGGAAGAAAGACTGGTCAACAGGAACGCTCCCAGTAAAAATTTAGAAATTCTCATCATTGCTTTTTTTATCTCACGCCTACAATTTTGACGCGTGCGAAGCAAGATACTGACAATATTTAAAAATAAAAAGTGAGGTAATCAGATGATGGTCCTCATGTGGTAAATTAATTTATTTTATAACCATCACAATATCAGGCATATACAATCTTTAAGCGAAATAAATGAGAATTATTATTTTTTCGTGTAACAAATATTATTGAAGCTCGTCGTAAGCATGTAGACCGATAACAAGGTCTTATCAATCAATCAAACCAAATGACACAGTCAGATTTTGTCAACATAGTAATGCCTTTTAAGGATAAGGTATTTAGATTAGCCAAACGCCTCTTGGTTTCTGAACAGGAAGCTGAGGACGCTACTCAGGAAATACTTTTAAAACTATGGAGACACAAAGAAAATATTGAGAACTATAAGAATGTTGAAGCATTCTCTATGACAATGACCAAAAACTTTTGCCTGGATCGTTTAAAATCAAAACAGGCTCAAAATTTGAAAATTGTTCATAGCAATTATCAAGATCACAATGTTGGTCTGCAAAAAGAAGTTGAGGTTAGAGATAGCCTAAGCTGGGTTGAAAAAATAATGGAGACCCTACCTGAACAACAAAAAATGATAGTTCAGTTACGAGATATCGAACAATACGACTTTGAAGAGATAGCAAAAATGCTCGATATGAAAGAAACTGCTATTAGAGTGGCACTTTCAAGAGCTAGAAAAACAATAAGAGAAAAACTCACTAATACACATCGTTATGGTATTAAATAGAATAGAAGAGTTACTAGAGAAGTACGACAATGCAGAAACAACTCTGCAAGAAGAGCAAGAATTACGCGATTACTTTTTAAGCAATCAAGTAGCACCGCATCTAGAGCATTACAAACCAATGTTCCAGTACTTCTCAATAAGTCAAAAAGAAGAGTTTACCAAAGACGTTCCATTAAAAACTACAAAGAGATATTTCTACCAATGGATTTCAGTCGCAGCTGTAAGCATTCTAATGCTGGGTATTTTCCTTCCCAGAACCTTACTAGGTCCGTCTGCTGAAGAAGAAAGACAGGCAATGGAAACCTATGAGCAAACCATGGAAGCATTGAGCTTAGTGTCTGCCGGGATGAATAAGGGAAAACAAGAGTTAACCTCTTTAGCAATGGTTTCAGACAATCTAAATGATGGTATGTCTAAAGCTGGAAGACTTGGAGAGTTCTCAAAAGCGACAAACAAAATTTTTAAAAACAACTAATTTTTGAAACAATGAAAACAATAAGTCAGAATAATAAATCAACAACAATGATTAAAAAAGTAACAATAGCCCTTGCCTTAATTATGGCACCGGTTGTAACCTTCGCACAAAGTATTTTTGATAAATATGAGGATCACCCTGATGTAGCCTCTGTAGTAGTCAATCAAAAAATGTTTAGTATGCTAGCAAGTATTGATGTAGATCTTGACGATCCAGAAGCGCAAAAGACAATGGATATGGTAAAGAAAATTTCAGGTCTTAAAGTGTTTACAACAGATAACGCTGAGGTTTCTGCAGACATGAATGCCACTGTTAACAAGTATTTGAAGTCTTCACAATTAGAAGAATTAATGCGAATTAAGGATGGTGACCAAACTGTGAAATTCTATGTAAAAGAAGGTAAAGATGAAAACCATGTGAAAGAATTATTAATGTTTGTAAACGGGCTTAAAGAAATGACCAAGGGTCAGGATATTACTATTAATGGTGAGAAAAGAGAATTTGAATCTGTTCTTTTAACTATTACTGGTGACATCGATTTAAGAGAGATTTCTAAATTGACCAATAGCATGGATTTACCTGGTGGAGATCAGTTAAAGAAAGTCGAAGATAAAAACTAAGAAAACCTTTTACCATGGGTACCTATCAATCAATCAAAAGAATAGCATTGGTATTAATCTTGATTACAACTTTCACGAGTTGTAATCAAGGTTTAACATTGCAAACGTATTATGTAGATAACGAGTTAAAACCAGGATTTACTTCTCTTGACATTCCAACTAGTTTTCTGGAATTGGACGAGGATGATCTGACGGCAGAACAACTTGAAGCTTACGAGTCCATTGATAAACTCAATATGCTAGCCTTTGTAGTGGATGAGAATAATGCTGAGCAGTTTACGACGGAAGTGGAACATGTAAAAACCATTTTAAAAGATCCTAAGTATGAAGAACTAATGCGAGGGGGTAGCACTAAAGATGGTAAATTCATGGTGAAATTCCTGGGTGATCCTGATAGTTTGGACGAACTCATTTTATTTGGTCATCGCCCTGATCAAGGATTTGCAATAGTAAGAGTTTTAGGAGACGATATGAATGCTAATCAGATTGTGAAGTTGGTTAATTCAATTCAAATGTCTGATTTAGACAGTGATGAGATATCCCAGTTTATGGATTTCTTACAATAAGTAAAAACTAAATCATCAATCAATATAAAGCCACTAGATTAGTGGCTTTTTTCATTATAACTTTTAAAAAGTTTCCAAATTACAGCAATAAAAAGGGCTGCTAGATAGGAGTACAAAAATAATTTGACTATAAAGAAGTCTAAGATATCAAATATATATCCTAGAAGGAATACAGCGTAGAGCAGTATTGTTGAAATTATTAAAGCTCGATTACTCAAAACTTATATCCCTGTGTAGTTATTTGGACTTATGGCCTTAAGTTCAGTTTTAATACTATCAGACACATCTAAACTATCAATAAAAGCAGAAATTGAGGCCTTATTAATCGTGTCATTGGTTCGGGTTAATCCTTTTAGTGCCTCGTAGGGATTTGGATAATTTTCTCGTCTTAAGATGGTTTGAATGGCTTCAGCAGCAACAGCCCAATTATTTTCAAGATCTTCTTGTAGCTTGCTTTCGTTTAACAATAGTTTGCTTAAGCCTTTAAGTGTTGATTTAAAGCCAATTATGGTATGTGCAAATGGTACCCCAACATTTCTTAAAACCGTACTATCGGTAAGGTCACGCTGTAATCTGGAAATTGGCAGTTTGGACGACAAGTATTCAAATAATGCATTGGCAATTCCAAGGTTACCTTCACTATTTTCAAAATCAATAGGATTGACCTTATGTGGCATGGCCGAACTACCAACTTCACCTTTTTTAATCTTTTGTTTAAAATAGTCCATGGAAACATAGGTCCAGATGTCTCTATCCAGATCAATAAGAATTGTGTTTATACGCTTAAGGGCATCAAATTGTGCTGCCATATGGTCATAGTGTTCAATTTGAGTGGTTGGGAAGGAATGGTTTAACCCTAAATTGCCTTCAACGAAGTTAGTGCCAAAAACCTTCCAATCTATGTTTGGATATGCTACAAAATGAGCATTATAATTGCCTGTAGCACCACCAAACTTAGCGGCATTAGGAATGGTTTTTAAAACTTCAAATTGTTCTTTTATTCGGGTAATAAATACCTGAATCTCCTTGCCAAGTCTTGTTGGTGAAGCTGGCTGACCATGCGTTCTTGCGAGCATCGGGATGTTTCCCCATTCTTCTGCTAAGGCTTCAAGACTGGATAGTAAGCTATTTAATTGCGGGATATAAACCTCTGCAATAGCCTCTTTAATGCTTAAGGGAACAGCAGTATTGTTGATGTCCTGAGATGTTAATCCAAAATGAATAAACTCTTTATAACCCGACAATCCTAGAGTGTCAAATTTTTCTTTTATAAAGTATTCAACTGCTTTAACATCATGGTTGGTTACCTTTTCAATGTCTTTTATAGCCGAGGCATCTATAGCAGAAAAATTGCGATAGATTGCTCTTAATTGCTCAAATAAATCTGAACTGACGCCACTTAATTGTGGAAGCGGAATTTCGCAAAGCGCAATAAAATACTCTACTTCAACTAAAACACGATATTTAATTAATGCTTCTTCTGAAAAGTAATTTTCAAGGTCCGTTACTTTGGATCGGTACCTCCCATCAACAGGGGAGATGGCTTTGAGCGAATTGAGCGTCATTATCTAAAAATTAAGAAGTGGCAAAGATAGTTTTTTTAGCTCAAAATACTGGTTCGAAATTGTGTATCTTCGATAAAAAGACCTGGTTATGAAACAATTTATTCTTTCATTATTTCTTATTATTTCACTGCCATTGATGGCCCAATTACACATCAATAATGAGCCTATGGTCAATACCTATTCCATAGTAGCCAGAGACTCAGTGACAGGTGATATAGGGGTGGCAGTTCAATCACATTGGTTTAATGTTGGTGGCTTGGTTATATACGCTAAACCTGGTGTTGGGGTTGTAGCTACCCAATCGCTTGTTAAACAAAGCTA
The DNA here is from genome assembly GCF_003362725.1 of Winogradskyella aurantiaca. Classification (GTDB taxonomy): domain Bacteria; phylum Bacteroidota; class Bacteroidia; order Flavobacteriales; family Flavobacteriaceae; genus Winogradskyella_A; species Winogradskyella_A aurantiaca. The sequence goes on along the minus strand of NZ_QKTV01000002.1, from coordinate 35,688 downwards.
TGGTCCACAAGGTTTGGATTTAATGTCAATGGATATATCTCCTGAAAAGGCATTAGCACAACTAATTAAAGAGGATCCTGCAGCCATGTACCGCCAGGTAGCCTTTTTAGATGAACAAGGGCGTACCGCCAGTCATACAGGATCATTATGTATTGGTGAAGCGGGTCATAAACAAGGTCCAAACTATGCTGTACAGGCCAATATGATGTTGAATAATACGGTATGGGAGGCTATGGCTAATGCTTTTGAAAACACAACAGGAACTTTAGCAGATCGAATAATAGCTAGCCTAAAAGCTGCGCAGAACGTTGGTGGTGATATTCGCGGGAAACAATCTGCTGCTATTCTAATTGTAAAGGGTACCAATGTCACTGGTAATAGTTGGGAGGACACTTTAATGGATTTAAGAGTAGAAGATCATCCAGACCCCGTTAATGAATTAGAACGACTTATTCAGATCCATAAGGCTTATGACTTTATGAATAAAGGAGATTTAGCAATGGAGGAAGGTGATACTCCAAAGGCGGAATCTTTGTATTTGGCTGCTCAACAGATGTTTCCTGAGAATTTGGAAATGCAATATTGGTATGCTATTAATTTGCTTAATAATGGTGATTTTGAAAAGGCGAAAACCATGTTAGTCTCAATCTTTAAAAAAGATAAAAATTGGCAGACATTGCTTCCACGTCTAAAGAAAAGCGATCTTTTAGCAATTTCAGACGAACAGATGGAAACGCTTATGAAGCTTTAAGCTTACTAAGAATATGTCTTGCTCTCGCCCTAAACGCTGCACTTTGTACAGAAAAGTCTTTTTTTAGTAAAGACACCAATTCTGGGTGAATCCAATCGTAATCAGTCCCAAATAAGTACAGAGCGTTCATGGAATAGGCTTTTACAGCAACTTTTTCATTTTGGATCATCCAATCAAAACAGGCTTCAATAATTCGTTCTTTAAGTTGAGGTGTTAAGACTTTTATAAGTAATTGATTGTTGTGTTTGTAATAATCCAATGCAATACGTTCACAAATTTTGGCCATTGGCCGTTTAGAAGAGTCGAATTTTACATAAGTCAAATGCTTGGTAAAAAAATCAAGGTGCGGTGCTATGTTCTTAATATTGGAACTGCACAAAAACTCGAGTACCCATGCCGCCTTATAAGATGTCTTTATTTTTGAATCAAAGGCAACCTCCAAAAGCACCGGGACGGCTTCGGGGTGATTTATAAAGTAATTGGAATAATGAGTCCGCTTTTCTTTTGAGTGATTCACATGATCCAATTCCGAAATTAATTCTGCTTTTGTCAATTCCTTTAGTAAATTTAATTTCTAAATTAATCAAAATGCTTAAACGAATTATAAAGGTTGCAGGCCTGGTAATACTGGTTGTATTTATTCTTGCTCAGTTTTTTGGTCCCGAGAAGAACCAAGGGGACGTGGCCAGTGTTGAGCCCTTTTTTGCTGAAACGGCACCTCCTGAGGAGGTTAAACTAATTTTAAAAACAGCCTGTTTTGATTGCCACAGTGATGTGACACGCTATCCCTGGTACAGCAATATTACACCGGTTAACTACTGGATGAATGACCATGTAGAGCATGGGAAAGGCGATTTTAATGTATCTAGATGGATTGACTATTCTGCAAAGCGAAAAGATCATAAATTGGAAGAAATGGCAGAAGAGGTAAAGGGGCGTCATATGCCCTTGCCAAGTTACACCTTGATTCACAAAGATGCCATCTTAACTGAAGCCCAAATTCACAGTGTTTTGGACTGGGTAGAGCAAGCCAGAATGCCCTATGTTTTTAAGGCAAAGCCAGAGTAATATTTAAGTAAATTAATGTATTTCCAAGTTGAGATCTCTTAAACTTTTAATCATTGGTTTAGTGTGGCCTGAACCGACAAGTTCTGCGGCAGGTTGGCGTATGTTGCAACTCATTGATTTGTTCAAGGATTTGGACTATGATATTACGTTTGTAAGCACAGCACAACAAACTGACCGTTCATTTGATCTTAGTTCTATTGGTGTATCTACCCATGCCATAGAATTAAATAATTCCTCATTTGATGAATTCATCAATCATTTAAAACCCGATGTGGTAATGTTCGACCGCTTTGTTAGCGAAGAACAATTTGGTTGGCGAGTTGCAGAACAATTACCGAATACCATTAGAATATTGGATGGAGAAGATTTCCATGGCCTCAGAAGGGCGAGAGAGATGGCTTATAAAAAGGATGAGGAGCTAAGCAATGGGCATCTTCAAAACCAAGTCACCAAACGCGAACTAGTGTCCATGTACCGCTGTGATCTTACTTTGGTGATTTCGGAAGCCGAGAAAGAAATCGTTTGTCAGCAGTTGGGTTTTCCAGAAAGTCAATTGCTATATCTCCCCTTTGTTTTTAAACATAAGGAACTAAAAGCGTTAGATGAATTTCCCTCATTTGAGCAACGAAAGCATTTTTTAATGGTTGGTAATTATTTGCATGCTCCAAACGCGAATGCTATTCAATTTTTAAAAGGTTACATCTGGCCCCTTATAAGAAAGTCACTTCCTAAAGCTGAACTCCATGTTTATGGTGCTTATCAATCACACAAAGTGCAACAACTGCATAACGAGAAGCAAGGATTTTATGTGATGGGGCCTGCTGAAGATATTGGATCTACCATGTCTAATTATAGGGTCTGCCTGGCACCTTTGCGCTTTGGTGCGGGATTAAAAGGAAAGTTGTTTGATGCCATGAAAACAGGTACTCCTGCTGTTATGACTGGAGTAGCAGCTGAGGGTATTTTTGCGAAAATGGAAACTAATGGATTCATTGTAGATGATTACGAAGAATTTGCCAATAGAGCCATCGAACTTTATTCTGAGGTTGAACAATGGAACCACTTTCAACAAAATGGTACTCAAGTATTACAAGGTCGATTCTTAAAATCAACTTTCTTGGAGGCACTTGAAAATGTCCTCAAGACTATCTCAAATGACCTTAATCTTCACAGACAAAAGCATTTTACTGGTCAATTATTTCTTCAAGAGACTGTTAAGGCTAGTAAGTATTTAAGCAAATGGATTGAAGCTAAGAATAAATAATTTTATTTTTTATTGTAACAATTGTAAAGTATATTTGTCATATAGTAAATCATACTTTACTTAATATAAAATTATTTTGTCATGGGATTAAAGAATATTCAAGAATGCGAACGCAATAAAATCGAACGCTGGGCCGCGTTTCAATTGGAACACAAATGGAAGCGATTTGGAATTTTATTAAGTGTACTTTGTCTAGTGTTATTAATGTTGCTGAAGCTTATGGATTTAAACACTCTAGAGTCCAGCTTTGTTTTAAAGCGGGTGTTGCTAATAGGATTATTAGTAATCTCATTGTCAAAAGATAAGGAAGAGGATGAAATGATCGTCTCCTTAAGAGCTAAATCCTTTACTCTGGCATTTGTTCTAGCCGTGGTGTATTCCCTTGTTCAACCCTTGGTAAATGTGTTAGTTTTTTATCTAATTAAAGGAGATATGACAGATAGCTTCAGCTATTTTCAGGTGTTGTCTTTTATGCTCATGTTGCAGATTATGTTTTTTGAGGTTTTAAAACGCAACCGATAATGGAAAATACCATAAAAGTAGAGCGTGCTATTCTCAACCTCACTCAGGATGAGTTAGCCAAAAAAATTGGCGTTTCCAGGCAGACCATCAATTCTATTGAGGCTAATAGATATGTGCCATCCACTGTATTGGCATTGAAGTTGTCAGAATTATTCCAGAAACCGGTAAATGACTTTTTTAAACTAAGTTCAGATGATTAACCTCGCCTTATTATTAGTAGGATTATTAATCAGATGGATTTGAGTAAATTCTTAAAATCTTCAATACCCTCAGAAGCAACTTTTGGAATGACCGTTAAATTGCCCTGACTTTCAAGATGGGGTCTTGGATCGATGTAAAATATGGGAATGCCTGAAGGTACGTAGTGCATTAAACTGGCAGCGGGGTACACTTGTAAGCTGGTGCCAATAATCAGTAAAATTTCTGCAGTGTTGCATATGTCTATAGCGGGGTCTATCATGGGTACGGCTTCACCAAACCAGACAATGTGAGGCCGTAATTGATGGCCTCTTTCACAAAGATCCCCTAAAAAAAGGTCTTCAGTCCAATCTTTAACATCCTGAGGATTTCCGGTACTCCTAACTTTGGTTAGCTCTCCATGAAGATGCAAAATATTAGTACTTCCCGCCCGTTCATGTAAATTATCGACATTTTGTGTAATGATACTTACGTCATAGCTGTCCTCTAATTGAGCAATGGCTAGATGTGCAGCATTAGGCTCCGTTTCTTTTAACTGACGTCGTCTTTGGTTATAAAAATCAAGAACCAACTCTGGATTTTCTCTAAATCCTACTGGTGAGGCTACTTTGGTGACATCATGCCCTTCCCATAAACCGTTTTCGTCTCTAAAGGTCTTTAAACCACTTTCGGCGCTCATACCTGCACCGGTAAGCACTACCAACTGCTTCATATTCTTCTTATTATTCTTTTGTCAAAAATATTCAATTACTACTAGTTTCTTACATTTGATTAATGACGCATATACCACTCTTAGAATTTCTAGAATCGTATCTCACAGAGAATCGCAGAAACCGATTTACTAAAGTTTTATCACAGCGGACTAGGCACTTTACTGTGGCTGTTGAAGACGTGTATCAACTTCACAATACTAGTGCTGTTATAAGATCTTGTGATGTTTTTGGTATTCAGGATGTGCATATCATCGAAGAAGTCAACGTCAAGAAGATTGATCGAGAAATTGCCATGGGTGCTCAAAAATGGGTGGATGTGCATCGGTATAAAACCACTAAAGCTTGCATTAAGAACTTAAAAGCCCAAGGGTACCAAATTGTTGCAACTAGTCCTCATGCCGAGGATACTAACTTAAGTGATTTTGATGTTACAAAAGCCTCTTGTTTCTTTTTTGGTCGTGAGACCGAAGGCTTGTCCGATGCCGTATTAGACAGTGCAGATATACAAATTAAGATTCCTATGGTTGGCTTTACAGAAAGCCTCAATATATCGGTATCTGCCGCCATAATCTTACAGCAGTTGACATCAAAACTGAGGCAATCAGATGTTTACTGGCAATTAAGTCCAGAAGAACAATTGGCCAAGCGCATGGATTGGACCACAAAGACTTTGAAGGATCATGAAGCGTTAATAAGGCGGTTCGAGGCGGGTCAATAAATTTTGTAACTTACAGTCACTAACTAAATTATAGAGCCATGACCGTTTTTCTTTATGTGCTACTAGGAATAGTAGTGCTCATTATTTTCTTGATTGCCATTGCCCCCAAAACATATCATGTACATAGAAGTATTAATATTGATCGTCCAGTAGAAGACGTGTTTCAGTATTTAAAGTTCTTAAAAAACCATGATGATTGGTCTCCCTGGAAGAAGAAAGATCCCAATATGACGCAGACCTATACGGGTACCGACGGTGAAGTTGGTTTTGTGGCGCACTGGGAAGGGAATAAAGATGTTGGAGTAGGAGAGCAAGAAATTAAGAAGATTATTGAAAATGAGCGTATCGATTCGCAATTACGGTTCTTTAAACCCTGGGAATCTGAGTCTGATGCCTATATTAATGTTGAGCAAGAAAACAAGGCCACTACTCGAGTAACATGGGGGTTTTCAGGTGTTAATAAAATACCATTTAATGTATTTTTCTTGTTTTTTAGTATGGATAAGACTGTAGGTAAAGACTTTGAAGAAGGCCTATCTAACTTAAAAGTAATTCTCGAGAAATAATGGCAACGGTAGGATGGTTTGAGATCCCAGTAAACGATATGGCTCGCGCTAAATCCTTTTATGAGACTGTTTTCTCTATTCAAATAAAAGAAGTTGACCTAGGTGGATTAAAAATGGGATGGTTTCCTGACAATAACGGTGCTTATGGTGCTACCGGAACCTTGATCAAGCAGGAATCCTATATCCCAAGTCAGGAAGGTACCTTGGTGTATTTTATGTCAGATGATGTACAGATTGAACTAGATCGCATAGAAGCCGAAGGAGGCCAAATCTACCAGACTAAAACTCAAATATCAGAGGAACATGGGTACATGGGTGTTTTTATTGATTCTGAAGGGAATCGAGTCGCCTTGCATTCGAACAAATAGGCTTAGGCCTTATTCTTTGCTGTTTTATTCCTAGGGTTATTCCTGTTAAGAATACGGTATTCTTCGTAGCATTCGCTAATGGCATCAAGCACTTGTAGATCGTTAGCAGAATTAATGAAGTCTAAAGAGTAATTGCACTGGTTGACAATTTCATCAAGATCAAATTTATCAACCTGAAGCAGTACCATGAGCATTTCTCTATCATAACGTTTGGCAAGTTGATTCCTAATGGCGTCGTCTTCCTTCATTTTCTGAAGTTTTTTCATAGCCTTAGGTTTCTTTCCAAACATTTTATAGAGAAAATCAGCAGGATTAAAGATGGAGCTTAGGACCTTATTGACCCCACTTTTTTGACCACCAGCTTCATACCCCTGGTTGGGTAAACCTGAAATTCTGTATCTATTATTTGAGGTCTCTGGTACGTTTCTTATGTCTACTTCAAGATAGCCCGTAAGCCGTAATTGATTCACAACCACTTCTTCTAACGCCAAGGCCAACTCGGTCATTTCAATTTCTGTATTTCCAAACTTGATCCAGTCATTAGTAACGCGCACCTTAATGGATTTATAGCCTAGATAGGAAAGGTGTAGTGTGTCGTTGACTTTTGCTCTAATGTCAAACTGCCCATCATCGTCAGTGGTGGTTCCAATCACCTGATTTAAGTTGACGATATTGACATCAACCAACGGGCCATTGGTGGTTGTACTCATAATTCGTCCGTAAACACGGGTAGGTTCCTGAGTGCTTGTAGAATCAATCTGGGCAAAACCACACAATGAAATGAATAAAAAGAAGAAAAATATATAGTTTTTCATTTCCATACAATTCCTTGTAAAGGTACTAAACTATCTCTAGTAATAGCGTGTACAATATAGTAATTGGCGTATTATTAACAAGTCAAATACTGTTAATTAGGCAAATTACCTCCTTCTAGAACGTCGTGGACGCTGACTGAGTGATTTAGAGCGGTTACTCTTTCTATCTCTCGGATTTACCTTTGTTCCTCTGCTGGATTTTCTTCTTTTTTTTCTGCTTTCGGGATTTTCGCTGATTTCAACATTAACAAACCTTCCGTTGTATTTAAAGTCCTGAAAGAACTCTAGGACTTTAGTGGCGAATTTTTCATCCGTATTAAAAAATGAGAAACTGTCTTTGACATCAACTTTAAATACATCGTCTTTTCCAAGTTCTAGTATAGCTTTTAAAAAGTCTTTTAAAGACATCCAATCATAACCATCCTTCTTACCCACATTGATAAAGAACCTAACGGACTTTTCGTTTCCAGTGCTTTCTGGCCCTGAGGAAACGTTGTTGAGGTCCTTAGCGTTCTTGTAGTAGTTGCTGAATCGAGTGAACTCTACAGAAAATATCTTTTTAATGAGTTCCTCCTTAGAGGTATCTTCGTATAAGGCGTTTAGATCATTTAAATAATTGTCAATATCATGATTGATTTCTGTATCGTGAATTTTGTTAGCTAAAGACATTAATTGTACTCTACAAATCTCATCTCCGTCGGGGAAACGTTTTTTGGTAAATGACTTTTGTATTATTCGTTCTATAGCTTTAATTTTTCGCTGTTCGCTTTTGGTAATAATTACCATTGAGATACCAGTTTTTCCAGCACGCCCGGTTCTTCCAGAACGGTGGGTATAGGTTTCAATTTCGTCAGGAAGTTGGTAATTGATAACGTGTGTTATATCATCCACATCAATCCCTCTTGCAGCTACATCCGTTGCAACAAGCATTTGGATCTGCTTATTTCTAAAGGATTTCATTACCATGTCACGCTGATTTTGACTAAGGTCACCATGAAGCGCACCAGCGTTATACCCGTCCTCAATCAGCTTTTCAGCAATCTTCTGCGTATCTCTTTTAGTTCTACAAAAAATCACAGAAAATATATCTGGATTAGCATCGGCCAAACGCTTTAGAGCCAGGTAACGATCACGACTTCCAACCAAATAGTATTCATGACTCACCTGTTCGCTACCAACATTTTTGTGCCCTACTGTAATTTCGTTGGGTTGGTACATAAATTTTTTGGCAATGGTAGCCACCTCTTTTGGCATCGTGGCTGAAAATAACCAGGTGCTTTTATCCTGCGGAGTATAGGATAGGATGTCATTGATATCTTCATAAAAACCCATGTTTAACATTTCATCCGCCTCATCAAGGACTGCATATTCAATTTTTGAAATGTCTACCATTTTTCGGTTGATCATGTCTTTCATTCTCCCTGGTGTGGCCACAATGATTTGCGCCCCCTTTTTCACCTTACTAGCCTGATCGGTTATGCTAGCTCCACCATAAATGGCGGTGACATTCAAACCTTTCAAGTACTTCCCATACAAACCAAGTTCATTTGTGATTTGAAGGCATAACTCACGCGTAGGCGAGAGGATAAGTCCTTGAGTGGTACGACTATTTACATCAATATTTTGTAGCATAGGGAAACCAAAAGCGGCCGTTTTTCCCGTCCCTGTCTGTGCAAGGGCTACAAGGTCTTCACTGGAATTTAAAAGTAAAGGGATGGCCTTTTCCTGAACCTCACTGGGTTGGGTAAAGCCTAAATCGTTTATGGCATTAATAAATGGAATATCAAGGCCTAAAGCTTCAAATGCATTCATCTTGTTTTAGTATATCGATCTAGTTTGAAAAGTGCCCGAAGAAGCGTATCGACATAACTAACTAAAACTTCCTGAAGCACGGCCTCACCCTGAGGCATATAACTGAAAAACCGTCTGATTTTCAGGCTGCAAAGGTAGTCATTCCTTTTAATATGTAGTGGTGTTTTTAGATTTTCTGTTTTAGCTCAGAAATGCAATCAGTAGTTTTATTGCTTTCCCACGATGGCCAATCTCATTTTTAAGATCCAGATCCATTTCGGCAAAGGTCTGTTGGTAGCCTTCTGGCTTAAATATGGGATCATACCCAAATCCCTTATTTCCTGATTTTGATGTGGTGATGTCGCCTTTACAAATTCCTGTAAAAGTGTGTTGTTCGCCATTTAATATTAAAGCAATCACCGTTTTAAATTGCGCTGATCTATCATCTTTAGATTCAAGATTGTTGAGTAATTTATTCATGTTATCCTCCGCATTGCGTTGCGGACCTGCGTATCGCGCTGAAAACACCCCAGGTTCGCCATTAAGTGCCTTCACTTCAAGCCCAGTGTCATCGGCAAAACAATCATAGCCGTAATGCGTTTTTAGGTAGTCTGCCTTTTGGATGGCATTGCCTTCAATGGTATCCTGATTCTCAGGAATATCCTCATGACAACCAATATCCTTTAGACTTAATAATTCAATACGCTCTGGTAAGATGCTCTGAACTTCTTTTAGTTTGTTCAGGTTGTTTGTGGCAAAGACGAGTTTCATAATTCGAAAATACATCATTAGGTACAATTTTTAGATCAGAAGTATGTTCTTATATCAGACCTATAATCAATATTAATTCATTTATTGTTTACCGTGAAGCCCTTTTTATCATTTATTCCGGAAATCTATTTTCTCACCATCATCCTTTTGGCTGGCTACACTCCACCATTTTCCTATAATCCTACATTATTCGTGTTGGCTTTATTGGTGGCTGCCCAATTAGTGCTTAGAAACCGAGTTTATGGCATACTTATGGCCTCAGCTTTTTTTCTAACCAACATTTTGTTTTTAGCTGCGGTATTGTCCGAGTTCAACGAGTTTATATCCATAAATAAAAATGCGTATCAACTGATAATAATCGGGTCGATTATTTTTCTTTTGAATCTGTTGATGTCATTGGCTATGTTTTTTAAGTATGTGAGGATGACACGTATTAAGAAATTTGAAAAGACTGAGTCAATACGCTAATTATTTGTTCTTATCTGGGAAGCTTGTTAGTGTAAACCCAAGTGTTAAAAACTGATCATCTTGTTTTTGACCTGCTATAACTATGCGTTCGGAGGTATGGAGGTAATTAATTTTAAAGCTTAGATACTTCCATATGGGAAAGTTTAAACTTAAATCTGCACTCCACCTAAAGTTATTGCGATCCAGGACAGATGGTTGAAAATACATTTCATGTGCAAGGATCATGGCTTTTTTAAAAAAGTAGTATTTCCCATTAATCCAAATAGTGGCACGCCAGGTGTCGATGGTTCTATCACCGTTGTATTGCTCGTAGTTAAACTCAGCACTTTTATAATTGGTAAACTCAAATTCCGATGTTAGAGAAAACTTTAGGAAATTCTGTTTCTTTTTATAAACTTCAAACGAAGCACCACCACCCACAATGTATCTAACGTCAATCTGTCTTCTAAAATTAGAACTAACAAATCCTAAGGCTAACGGGTAAATCTTTCTTTTCGGGTTGAAATAAAGGAAATTAAGCGACAGTATATCCTCATCCGCTTTTTCTTTTCCGAATTCCTGATAGATATATGAATTCTGAGTTTTAAAAACGGTTTTACCCCAAAGTTCCGTACTAAAGTCGGCACGTGCTCTAAATATGAGTGTTTGAACATTACCACCCTGCCAAAGACCGGTCAAAGATAGACTGGCTTTAGTCTTTAAAGAGTCGCTCTCGTTTAACTGAGCGGAGGCTAGAAATGGGAAACAAAGAAGAATATAACAAAGGGCCTTCATAAGCTCTTAGTTTAAACCAGCAATTTTTTCAATCGCGAAAATAAATAATTATACCCTATTAAAACGATGTTATAACTTAATAAATTAGGTGTGGTTGTTAGCATTTAATTGTAATTTAAGCGTTTAAAAATCAATGTAATGAAGAAGATTTTAAACATTATATGTGTTGTTTTAATGATTCAAACTGGTTTGTATGCCCAACAGATAATTGAGTTAGGCTCGAGGCAAAGTATGGGCATTACCGGCAAGGGGCCAGGTCAAGATGGGGCTATTAATCCTTATACGGATGATCTAAGTATGGGTATTATCAAAAACTTAGGAGATAACCCGTTTTTTGTTCGCATAGAAGAGAATGGCAAAATACTCGCTGAGGTTGAAGTTCCCGTTAAAGAAAAGAAGGGGTTTTTTTTGAAGCCTGGATTTGAAATGTATTTTGATTCTAACAAACCAACAAAAGCTAAAGTGACATTTAAAAAGTACAAGAAATGAAAGAGCAAAACTACCCGAGATCGTTTTCTCATATAGGGATTACCGTTCCAGATATCAATAAAGCCGTTAAATTTTATAATGAGGTTATGGGCTGGTATCTTATTATGGCACCTTCAACCGTTAAAAAAGAACGTGAGACAGCCATTGGACAAATGTGCATCGATGTGTTTGGCGAAGACTGGGAACAGTTTGATATTGCGCATATGGCCACCTCAGATGGTATAGGTATTGAGTTATTTAGCTTTCCGCATGGAGTAAAAGAGGCGCCAGAGTTTAACCCTTTTAATACGGGGCTTTTTCATTTTTGTGTTCAGGATCCTGATATAGAAGGCCTGACTAAAAAAATCGTAGATCACGGGGGTAAACAGCGTATGCCTATAAGAACCTATTATCCGGGTGAAAAGCCCTATCAGATGGTATACGTAGAGGATCCCTTTGGAATTGTATTTGAGATATACACCCACAGTTATGAGCTGACTTATTCATCTGGGGCCTATCAAGAATAAAATGTTTTGATAGAACCCTTTTTCAGAAAGTACTACTTTAGTCAAATGATGCGATTACCACTACTTTTTCTTGGATTGGCCATGTGCCTGTTGCAGTTTTGTCATGCACAATTGCAGTATGAGTTTGACACAGTACTTCGCTATGAATCAGAACAACAAGGTACGGAAGCATCCTCCGGAACACGTATTATACTAGCCAATTCGGGAGATAATTCCATTATTGCTAGGGTAGATACCTCAGAACAGAAAAGCAATCGCATAGAGTTTAGAGATAACAACTTATTGACGGCTTCAGCAACTGTTTCTAAGTTTATTTATTCCAGTGGGGTGGATGTTGTGGTGAAGTGTGAAGATGTTAAAAAGTGGGATCCCTATTTTATGGAGCGTCCCATGGATTATAATCACTTTGTGACTGACACGGTAATAAAAGCTAAGCGTGTTAAGAAAATAACTATTCTTAATACCAACGAGGTCGATCAGTCCTTTGCCAAGAAAATCTATGTCTTTGATTATAATTATCCAGATCATATGCCACCATTTTTAGATCCCGACACTTATGAATATTGGTTTGAGACTCGATTTACCGATAGTGGGTTAGTTTTGTCTAAGACAGTATTAGACAAGAATGCTGCGATTATAAGTCGGTTTACGCTAGCGGAAGTAAAACAAGTCAAGCGTAAATTGGTGATACCTAAGAAGTGTCAAATCTAAAAAGAATTGATTAACACAATCTATCTTTTTGACCGGTCAAATGATGATATTTCAAGAAATTTTATGATTATTATCACCTTGTTAAAAGGCAGGTTTCCGTATCTTAGATAAATAGAAAAACAATAAATGACGTGATCTTATGACAGTGAATTTTCAATATGTAAATACCGACGTTAGTGCAACACTTTCAGCATTTACTGAAGAAAAGCTTCAGAAATTAGCTGAGAAATTTGAATTCTTAATATCTGCTCAGGTGTACATCAAACATGATGATAAAGACCATGAAGCAGGAAAAATTTGTAATATAGAATTGAGTCTTCCGGGACCAAGACTCTATGCGACCTCTAATGAGCATTCGTATGAGCTGGCAGTATCGGAAACTATTAGCGATTTGAATCGTCAGTTGAAAAAGCGCAAAGAAGTATTTAAGACCTATTAAACTTCCGGCGCAAAATTTTTAGAGGGTTTGCTATTTATCTATGGTGATAGGGTTCATTCCTTAAAATAGTAAACCCTCTATATATTTGTTCGATTGCGAACAAGCGCACCATCTGGTGTGAGAATGTCATTTTTGACAGACTGAGTTGTCCTTTCGCTGCCTGATACATTTCTTCTGAAAAACCATAGGGCCCTCCAATCACAAACACCAGGCGTTTGATGCCTGAGTTCATATGTTTTTGCAAGTATTTAGAAAATAGCACTGAACTGTAGTCTTTTCCATTTTCATCGAGTAGAACTATCACATCTGTATTCTGAATTTTCTTAAGTATGAGCTCACCTTCTCGCTTTTTTTGTTCGGTCTCGGAGAGGTTCTTGGCGTTTTTAATATCTGGAATAACATCCAGTTCAAATTTTACGTAGTGTTTTAAACGCCTGGAATAGTCTTCAATTAAAGATTGAAGCTGTTTATTATCGGTTTTTCCTATGGCTAGAAGTGAAATAGTCATTCAAAATAAATGAAATCAAAGCTACCAATAATTCGGGAGTTTTAAGGTTATAGGTGGTTTGAATTCGGTTTCCAATTCCTATTTTTACATAAAATTCCACATGATTTCCGAAGCACAATTTCAAAACGAGCTCTATCTCATTATTACCAATGCCATACGAGAAGATATTGGTGATGGCGACCATAGTTCCCTGGCCTGTATCCCAAAGGATGCCAAGGGTAAGGCGAAGCTGTTAGTTAAAGATGAAGGCATTATAGCGGGTGTTGATTTTGCAAAGAAGGTATTTCACTATGTGGATTCTGATATGACAATTGAGACGTTGATTCCAGATGGAAGTAAGGTATCACATGGGGATATTGTCTTTTATGTGGAGGGTGCATCACAGTCCATTCTTAAGTCTGAGCGGTTAGTATTAAACGCTATGCAGCGTATGAGCGCCATTGCAACCAAAACCCAATCGTTTGTCAAATTGTTGGAAGGTACCAACACCAAGATTTTAGATACCAGAAAAACCACCCCTGGAATTAGAGCCCTCGAAAAATGGGCTGTTAAAATTGGTGGTGGTGAAAATCATAGGTTTGCGCTTTATGATATGATCATGTTAAAAGACAACCATATTGATTTTTCGGGAGGAATCACTGAGGCCATAGAAAAAACTAAAAACTATCTGAGATCCCATGACTTGGATCTCAAAATTATTGTAGAGGCAAGGAACCTAGATGAAATAGATGAAATCCTGAAGTCTGATGGCGTCTATCGTATTCTTATTGATAACTTTAATTTTGACGAAACGAGAGAAGCGGTTAAACGCATTGGTAATAAATGTCTCACAGAATCTTCAGGTGGAATCACAGAATCAACTATAAGATCATATGCTGAATGTGGCGTAAATTATATCTCATCTGGGGCGTTGACACATTCTGTTTATAATATGGATTTAAGTTTAAAAGCAGTTTAGCCTATGTCCAAACGTGTAGAAGAGGTTCTGGATAAAATCCCCATTTTAAAATATATAGTACGGTTTTTAAAATCAATTAAACTACCGGGATTAGAAGGGCTATCAATCTATGATCTGCTTGAATTATACACTGTTGGGATAGTAGAAGGAACGCTTACTACGAGAGCCAGTGCCATTGCGTTTAATTTTTTCACGGCTATATTTCCGTTTTTACTCTTTGTAATCATTATTATCCCAAACATCACGATTCCTGGTTTTCAAGAAGATTTTTTGTCTTTCTTAGATTCTATTTTACCCCCACAAACCTCAGAGTTTTTTAACCAGAATATTTTTGAGAATATCAATAAAAATAGGGGGGCAGGACTGGTGTCCTCAGTCTTTGTATTATCACTTTTTTTGATGGCCAATGGTGTGAATTCTGTTTTTACGAGCTTTGAAACATCATACCACGATGTATTGACCCGTAATCTTTTTAGGCAATACTTATATGCACTTGGCGTATCACTTATTTTAGTCTTGCTATTGATACTTACCGTTGCGGTGAGTGGCTATGTTCAAATTTACATACTGGCTCCTATTTATGATGCAGCATTTGATGAAGACATAAATCAGTCAGGTTTAGGTTGGATTCAGGCCTTAAAATATCTGTTTTATGTGATCATGGTTTATATAGCTACAGCGACCTTGTACTATTTTGGAACCCGTGAGGGTAAGCATACCAGGTTTTTTTCAGTTGGAGCACTCCTTACAACTATCTTAATAATCATCACTTCTTACTTCTTTGGAGTATATATTGAATCCTTTTCAAAATACAACGAACTCTATGGTTCTATTGGGGCTTTATTGATTCTTCTATTATATTTATGGCTCAATTCCAATATCCTGTTACTGGGATACGAATTAAACGTCACGCTAAGAGTATTACATCAACAACACCAAAATTCAAATGAATAAATTACTAGTTATCATAGCAGCCCTTATAACCGTTCAATTATCAAATGCTCAGGATATATTAGGAAAGTGGCGTACCATTGATGATGAAACCGGTGAGCCGAAATCCATTGTTAATCTTTATGAAAAAGATGGGAAGCTTTACGGGGATATTATAGAGATTCTGAACCCTGATAAAGTGAACTCTGTTTGTTCTAAATGCGAAGGAGAGCTCAAAGACAAACCCATTATGGGTATGACCATAATAAATAGTATGGTTAAAGATGACGATATCTATGAAAATGGGACTATTGTTAATCCTTCAACAGGTAAAACTTATAAGTGCCGATTAAAACTTGAAGAAGCTAATAAGCTTCAGGTAAGAGGTTATGTGGCATTCTTCTACAAAACTCAATATTGGGAGCGCGTTAAATAATGGCCTTATTTGCGGATGTTATCCTTCCACTTCCATTAAGACGTCTGTTCACTTACAGAGTAGAGGACGATCAAATTGGTAGTATTGAAAAGGGACAGCGAGTGGCCGTCCCCTTTGGTAAATCCAAACTCTATACCGCAATAGTTTATGCATTACACGAGGTTGAACCTCAAGCCTACGAGGCAAAGCCTGTTTATACCATTCTGGATAAGACGGCATCGGTTACTGAAGACCAAATTAAATTCTGGAATTGGTTGTCCTCATACTACATGTGTTCGCTTGGTGAAGTTATGCGTGCAGCTATGCCAAGTGGATTATTACTAAGTAGTGAATCGATTATTGTAAAGCCCGAATACTTAGACCTTTCGGATCGTGATTTAACTGATAATGAATTTTTACTGTTAGAGGCTTTGACCTACCAGTCTCAATTATCTATTAATGAGATTTCTGATATTTTAAATAGAAAACATGTGCTTCCCATTATTCACTCAATGGTTAATAAGGGATTAATTGAACTACATGAGCAGTTGCAGGAGCGATATAAGCCAAAAATGGTACGCTATGTGCAACTACATCCAACCTACAGATTCGAAGAACACTTACAAGAACTTCTAGACATTCTTAATCGAGCTCCCAAACAACGCGCTGTGGTCTTATCATTATTTCAGCTAAATGGGGCAAAAGAACTTGTCAAGGTTAAATCCTTGCTTGAAGTTTCAAATAGCAGCTCCACCATAGTAAAATCATTAATTGACAAACAGATTGTTGAAGAGTTCTTTCTTGAATCCTCCAGGATAAAGGAAGGGGAGATGGCTCATGGTGAATCGCCACAACTCAATGCAGAACAACAACAAGCCTTTGAATCTGTGGAAGAGGGGTTTGAAGATGGTAAAATAGTTCTGTTACATGGTGTTACCTCTTCTGGTAAAACCGAGTTGTATATCAAGGCTATAGAGCAAACTCTGCAGCAACAAAAGCAGGCTTTATATTTAGTTCCGGAAATTGCACTCACCACGCAATTGGTCAAACGATTGGAACAGCGTTTTGGGGATCAGGTCCTGGTCTTCCACTCCAAATACTCTTCTAATGAACGCCTTGAAGTATGGCAGAAACTATTAGAAGAAGGAAAAGGCAAAGTAGTAATAGGGGCCAGATCCTCTGTATTTTTGCCTTATGAGAATCTTGATTTGGTTATCATTGATGAGGAGCATGAGGTGTCTTACAAGCAATTTGATCCAGCTCCTAGATATCATGCCAGAGATGCGGCCATAGTTTTGGGCAGGCAGTTTAATTCTAAGGTTTTATTGGGATCAGCCACACCTAGTATGGAAAGCTATTTTAACGCAACCAATGGTAAATATCATTTGGTAGAAATGACCAAGCGTTTTAATAATGTATTAATGCCGGATATTGAATTGGTAGACCTGGCAGATAAATACAAGCGTAAACGAATGACAGGGCATTTTTCCGATCGCCTTATTGAGGAAATGACCGAAACGCTGGATCAGAACTTTCAAATTATCTTATTTCAAAATCGTAGGGGATTTTCGCCAATCTTAGAATGCCTTACTTGCGGTCATTCACCGCAATGTCCTAATTGCGATGTTAGTTTAACCTATCATCAATACAAAAATCAACTTCGTTGTCATTACTGTGGTTTTAATAAGCCCAAAATGTCCAATTGTGAGGCCTGTGGTAATGCAAGCCTTGATACTAAAGGGTTTGGTACTCAACAAGTGGAGGCCGAGGTAAAGGAGTTATTCCCTAAGGCAAAGGTGGCTAGAATGGATCTGGATACCACAAGGGGAAAATACAGCTTCGAAAAACTCATAGAGCGCTTTGAAGATAAAGAGATAGACATATTAGTTGGCACTCAGATGGTCACCAAAGGACTGGATTTTAGAGATGTGAAACTCGTAGGGGTTCTCAATGCTGATAACCTTCTCAATTTTCCTGATTTTAGAGCACATGAACGCTGTTATCAGTTATTATCTCAGGTTTCTGGCCGGTCGGGTAGAACAGATGAGCGTGGTAAAGTGATTATCCAAACTTATAACCCCTACCATAACATTCTGCAACAGGTCTCTGTTAACGATTATAGTTCTATGTTCAAGGAGCAGATGAACGATCGCCATCAGTTTCATTACCCACCAATTTATAGAACTATAAAAATCAGTTTAAGGCACCGGAATGCAGACTTAGTTAATATGGCTTCAGAGTGGTTTGCCAAATCGTTGCGAAACGCCTTAAAGGCCGGGGTACTTGGTCCTGAGTTTCCTCCTATTTCCAGAATTAGAAACCAGTATCATAAGAATATCATGGTGAAAATTGCTCCAGACAGGTCTCTATTAAAAACGAAAGAAGCCATTCTGAAAATTGAGAATAGCTTCTTAAGTATAAAAGATTTTAGGGCTGTGCGCGTAGTTATAAACGTTGACAGTTATTAAGACTACATGTTGTTTAGGGCATCAACAAGTTGTGTCTTTTTGTTTCTACTTAAAGGTATTTCGTAAGCACCAACTTCAACATTCTTACTATTAAATCTATCTATCTTATCTAAGTTGACAATGTATGATTTGTGGATTCTTAAGAACTTTCCTTCTGGTAGTTCTTTTTCAAAAGCCTTCATTGTAGATAAAACAACAAGGCTATTTTCTTCTGTTACCACTTTTACATAATCGCCAAGAGCTTCAATCCATTTGATATCTCTTATGTATACCTTACGTTTTTTAAGGTTACTTTTTACGAAGATATGCTCACCATCAGCTTCGTTAAAATCAAGCTTTAATTTATGTTGCTCAATTGCTTTTTCAACAGCAGTATTAAAACGTTCTCTGGTAATGGGCTTTTGAAGGTAGTCTGTAGCATCGTAATTAAATGCTTTAAAAGCATATTCGGTTTTACCCGTTACGAAAATAATTTGAGGCTTGTTGTTGAGGACATCCAAAAGCTCAAAACCATTTAATACTGGCATCTCAATATCAAGGAAGATTAAATCTACCTTGTGTGTATTGAGACCGTTCTTGGTTTCCAACGCACTGCTATACTCGGCAATTAAATTGAGGGACGAATGATTTTCAATTAACTTGACGATTGAGAGGCGTTGAATTGCAGAGTCATCAACTACTACACAGTTTAAAGTCATAACATTTATTTTATTAGGTTAAGATATTCGACAATACTACGAAAAATTCGGATAAAAACCAAAAAACTCCGACAAAGTGTAATTATTTCTATCCAATTTTAGAAAATTCACACAACGAAAACAGTTGTTTTACAGGCTTAATTTCAATCGTAATTTATTGGAAGACTTACAAATAATATGTACTTTTGCACCCGCTTTTAATAATTTAATAAAAAAGTATTATGAATCATTATGAAACTGTTTTCATCTTGAATCCCGTTTTATCTGAAGAACAGATAAAGGAAACAGTAAAGAAATATGAGGACTTTCTCGTTTCTCGTGGAGCCAAGATGATCGCCAAGGAAGATTGGGGACTGAAAAAGTTAGCCTATCCAATCCAGAACAAAAAAAGTGGTTTTTACCACTTATTTGAATACACTGTACCAGGTGAAGTAATTTCTCCACTTGAGTTAGAATTCAGAAGAGATGAGCGTTTTATGCGTTACTTAACTGTAAAACTAGACAAGCATGCTATTGCTTGGGCTGAAAAGAGAAGAGAAAGAAATAAACAAAAAGCGTAATCATGTCATCTATAGAACAACAAGCTAAAGGTAAAAAGGATGGGGAAATCAGATATTTAACCCCATTAAACATAGAGACTGCTAAGCAGAAGAAATACTGCCGATTCAAGAAATCTGGTATTAAGTATATTGACTACAAAGACCCAGAATTCTTAATTAAGTTCGTCAATGAGCAGGGAAAATTACTTCCGAGAAGATTAACTGGAACATCTTTAAAGTATCAAAGAAAAGTGTCTGTTGCAGTTAAAAGAGCGAGACATTTGGCTTTAATGCCTTACGTTGGAGATTTACTAAAATAAAACATCATAACTATGGAACTTATATTAAAACAAGACGTAGAGAACCTTGGGTTTAAAGACGATATTGTAACAGTTAAGAACGGTTATGGTAGAAATTATTTAATTCCACAAGGACAGGCAGTTTTAGCAACACCATCTGCAAAGAAGGTATTAGCTGAGAACTTAAGACAAAGAGCATTTAAAGAACAAAAGTTGATTGACGATGCTAAAACTACAGCTGAAGCATTATCCGCTTTAGAAATCAAGATAGCTTCTAAGGTGGGCTCTGGTGATAAACTTTTTGGTTCTGTCAATAACATTGACTTAGCTGACGCCCTTAATAAGGCCGGACATGAATTGGATAAGAAATTCATTAAGGTTGTGGGTGGAAATGTGAAGCGTTTAGGAAAGTACAACGCCAGCATTAGATTGCACAGAGAAGTAACAGTAGATTTACCATTTGAGGTTATACCAGAAAAGGCATAATTCTACGTAAATTATATCTAATCAATAAAACCGCCTAAAGGCGGTTTTTTATTTCTAAAAGCTGAGTTTTATCAGATAGTAGTAATGTACCTTGCAGTACTTTTGAGGCTTTAAATAAAATACCTATGAATGCGTTGCGAACTATTGTTCTTGTAATGGCCTTAATCCTAACGTATGGCACATCTCATTCTCAAGAGTTACCTGAGAAGGTGATTAATGAGAATGTCCAGTTTTGGATTTCAACCAATAATGTATTTAGAATTTCTGAACGCTGGGCTATTCTTAACGATATTCATGTTAGACGTACCGATTTTGTGGCCAAGCCCAATTTTTATTTTATCCGTTTTGGTGGGCAGTATTACATTAAGCCTAATATTAGATTAGCGGGAGGATATGCTCATTTATGGCTAACCCCTTCTGGTAGTTGGGATGCCTATCAAAATGAAAATAGGATTTATCAGCAGTTTAGTATTTCGCAAAAGTTTCCAAAACTCAATGCCTTTTTCCGTTTAAGAACGGAGCAGCGTTTTTTCAATAATGTGGTCAACGGCCAATCTCTAAATGATGACTTTCTTATTCATAGGGTTCGTTTTTTAATTAGTGGTGGTATCCCTTTTAAAGAAGGTAGCAGAACAGAATTAATGATAGCCAATGAAATCCATTTGAACTTTGGTAAAAATGTCGTTTACAATACCTTTAATCAAAACCGATTAACACTAGGGATTCGTCATAAACTGAACGATCAATGGAAGTTTGATTGTGGTTATATGCTGGTATATCAACAATTGGCTGTCGGAAATGTGTACAATCTAAATCATACTATTCGACTATTTTTCTATGGGAATTTTGATTTCAGAAAAAATAAAGCCACTAAGATCGATGAAATCCGACATGGGGAAGAATAACTAAAAACATTCAGTTTACTAAAAAATGAAATTTGCAAGACTAACAAAAGAACAGTTTGAAGAGTTGCATGAGGAGTTTATTAATTTCCTAGCCACTCAGTCCATTACAGCCGACGAGTGGAAGGATATTAAGTCCAATAAGCCAGAAGTAGCAGAGCAGGAGTTAGATGTCTTTAGTGATTTAGTTTGGCATGGTGTGCTTGAAAAAGTTAATTACCTGGAGCATATTTCAAAAGATCAGATTCACTTGTTCCATTGTCAAGAAACCCAGATAGCATTAATAGCGGTCGTTGTAAAGAACGATGAAATTGACCTCACCACTCCCGAAGGATATCACTGGCTTAGACAAAACTTGATGGCTAAGGAAGTTGAGTTTTTCGATGCTACCAAAAACTATGAGGAAGAACGTGCTCTAGATATATTCAGACTTATTAGAAAAGGAGCTGTTATCACCAAAGGGGAACTCTTTCAATATTTTGATGAGTTAATCCACTAATTATTCATAGCGTAAGGACTCAATAGGGTCAAGTTTAGCTGCTTTTGTAGACGGGTACACACCCGAAATAACTGCAACAATAAAGGCAATGGTACTCGCCCATAACATGGCTACCCATGGAATGGAAAAGGTGAGGTCAAAACCTGCAGCGATTCCCCATCCAATCAATATGCCAAGTAGAATTCCCAGCGCAGCACCAAACTGCCCCACTAAAACAGTTTCAATAAAAAACTGCATGGCAATGGTTTTACGCTTGGCACCCAAGGCTTTTCTTACCCCAATTTCACGAGTCCGTTCTGTTACCGAAACTAACATTATGTTCATTAGTGCTATGGTTGAACCAAAAATGGTTATGATACTAATTATCCAAGCTGCCACGTATAGATAGCTAGTGATACTTCCAACGCGCTGAAGTAAATCGTCACTTCTAACAATGCCAAAATTGTTATCCTCTATAGGGCTAAGGGCTCTTATATTTCTAAACATTATAACAGCTTCATCTTGAGCTCCGGCCATCATTTCACTTTTGTCTACGCGTACACTAATTCTATAATTAACACGCGGACTAGTAAAGATGGCTCTCGCTTTTTGATATGGGATGATGGCAATTAAATCCTGATTATTGCCAAAGGTTGATCCTTTAGACTCTAGTACTCCCACAACTGTAAACTTAGAGCCCCGAATGCTAATGGACTTGTTTAATGGATTTTCATCCGGAAACAAAGCCTTGGCCAAATCACTACCTATCACTGTTACGCTATTGCTATTGGAAGAATCAAATACATTCAAACCACGTCCAGACTCCAGGTCTAACCCGGAATTTCCAATATAATGCTCATTAGCACCAATTACTGCTACTTCCGGATCGGTTTTTTTATTCTCATACTTCACCTCGGCGGCATTAGTTCCATAAAATGATAAAGAAGTACGAGCAGAAGGGAAGTTATAGGTGTCAATAAATTCTTTAGCGTCTCTGTAGCTAATAACTGGATTGATCTTTGTTCGGCCACGATTTCTACTATTACCAGTCTGAACTCTCACAGTCAACTCATATCGTTGAATGTTAAACGTATTGGCCCCCATGGACGAAAAGTCACTTGAAATAGTATTTTCTAGTGCATTAATACCACTTAAAATACCGACCAGAGCCATTATTCCAATGGCGATAATAACGACAGTTAAAATGGTTCTCAGAAGTTGGCTCTTAACTGAACCAAGGGCGATTTTAATATTCTCCCTGAATAGTGGAAACATGTAATTATATGGCTTAAGATCTTAGTTGTACTATAAGACTATCAAAGTGCCATAAAGTTACTATAAAATTGAAATTCCTTCTTTTTACGACCTAATTTTATAATATTTTTGTGAGGTCTTAACCTCAGGTAAAGCTGAATACAATTGAATATGGCACAAAAGCCGAGTATCCCAAAAGGGACGAGAGATTTTAATTCTGAACAAGTTGCAAAACGCAATTACATTATAACTACCATTAGAGAAGAGTTTCAGCTGTTTGGCTTTAACCCAATTGAAACTCCTAGTTTTGAAAATTCCCAAACCTTAATGGGCAAATATGGAGATGAAGGGGACAGGCTTATATTTAAAATATTAAATTCAGGGGATTACCTTTCCAAAGTTGATTCGTCGATTCTAAATGATAAGAACAGTTCCGAACTTACATCAAAAATTTCTGAAAAAGCTTTGAGGTATGATTTAACTGTTCCATTTGCCAGGTATGTGGTTCAACATCAGAATGATATTGATCTACCTTTTAAGCGTTATCAAATACAACCAGTTTGGCGTGCAGATCGTCCTCAAAAAGGACGATTTAGAGAGTTTTTTCAATGTGACGCTGATGTTGTTGGATCCAAATCATTATGGCAGGAGGTAGAGTTTATTCAGTTATACGATGGTGTATTCAATAAGCTGAAATTACGAGGTGTTACTATTAAAATCAACAATCGCAAGGTATTATCCGGAATTTCCGAAGTGATTGGAGCCGAAGATCAATTAATAGATTTTACAGTAGCTCTTGATAAATTAGATAAAATCGGAGAGGATAAAGTGAAAGAAGAAATGCTTGCTAAAGGTATTTCTGAGCATGCTATTGAAAAGCTACAACCTTTATTTGACCTGTCTGGATCCTTTGAAGATCAGATAACCGGGTTGAGGGGTCTTTTAAAATCATCTCAAATTGGTCTTGAAGGGGTTGAGGAATTAGAGTTTATTAATAGCGCTATTGCAAACCTCAATTTACAAGCTGCTAAGTTAGAATTAGACGTGACCTTGGCGCGAGGATTAAATTATTATACTGGCGCTATCTTTGAAGTTTCTGCACCTGATGGTGTAAAAATGGGCTCCATTGGTGGAGGTGGTAGATATGATGATCTTACCGGTATTTTTGGTTTAAAAGACATAAGTGGAGTAGGTATAAGTTTTGGTTTGGACCGAATTTATCTGGTATTGGAAGAACTGGAATTATTTCCATCTTCTGTAGTGGCATCAACAAAAATTCTTTTTATAAATTTTGGTAACCAAGAGGCACAGTTTAGCTTACAAGTCATTAATAGACTGCGCAAAGCTGGAATCTCGGCAGAGTTATATCCTGATACAGCTAAACTTAAAAAACAGTTTAATTATGCGGATAAGCGTCAAATACCATTTGTGGGGATTGTTGGTGATTCTGAAATGGCGAGCCAAAAAGTTACTGTAAAAAATATGCGAACTGGCAATCAAGCAACAATATCTATAGATGAGATTGTTTCGCTAGTTCAATAGCCTATCTTCTTAATCCGTCTACAATAAATTTCTTAGTCTGTACGCCACGTTCACTCCGCACGTGAAGAACATATGCGGCCGCTTGAATATTGTAGAATGGGAGCTCATAATAAGTCTGAGGTCTTTCTATGTTGAATGTTTTTACACTCTGTCCAAGCATGTTGAATACTTCAATACTTTGAATTTCAAGACCTTGAGGATTCATGATAACAATCTTGTTTCGTTGACTTGCATAGTAGATGTTGAAGTCCTGATCCTTAGTAGGTTCATTAGTAGAAAGTGAGTTTTGATCCTGAAAAACCACTTCAAATCGACCTACATAATCTCCTGACTCAAGGGTTAGTTCAAATTCTGACTGGTTAATTTGAGTATAAGATTCCTCAACCGCATCGTATATAAATACATCAATCTCATCACTAAAGTTTTCAAGCTCGGTTAATTCAATTTTTACCGTACCAGATGTTTCTAAGTAAATTCCTATTGGGAATCGCTTCATTTCGTCAAAAGCACCAACACCCTGAATAATATAGTTTTTATCTCCAATTATGTAGGCCATGAAATTTGGATAATCATCAATAAACTCGGCATCATATCCATAATTAAATTCTTCAGATGCAGCATTGTCAGGTGTAAATCCTAATAACGAGGGTATAATGGCCCCTTCTGGTGTTGTAAAGTTTAATCGTACGCGCTGAATAATATCTGTTTCTTCGTCTTCTTGTCGTGAAGTAATGTCATCATATTGGTCATTAACGTCGTTTTTAGCCTTAGGGCCTTGTCTAAGGAAAATTGAGGAATTCGGTTCCTCTTTAACGAATACACGCTGGTTATTCCTGAATTCAACTTGCTTGGTTTGTTGTGTGCCAGTTGGTGATCCAACCATAAACCCTTGCCCAACTGGGATATAGCGTTCTGGTCTCAAGTTAATAGCATCACCTAGACCCGCTATTTCACTCGGAGGAGTAGCAGCTTGAGTTCCACCGGTTAAGTTATAACTCGCATAGCCACCAAGATATTCGGCTAAATAGTGTGAATTATTAGTTGTTGACATGCGCCAGAAGTAAAGCGTTCCTTCAATACTCTCCGTGGAGCCAGGATTAGCAGACGAACCAGAAATATTATCCTTGATAAACTCATTAGCATCTAATGCAGAAGGGTAAGGGTTACCTACTAAAGTTCTGTTTTGCCCAGTTGTTCTTGTAGTAAGGGGTACCCCAATAGTACCATTATTAGGTTCTCCTCTAAAGGCGTAATTCTGTTCATCTTCTGTTGTTCCACTTCCTTTTAATGTAAAACCAAGTCCTTTACTGAAAAATCCGGTTTCTCTTTGTTGTACATATCCCCAAATGTTATTAGCATCCTGATCAACAAAATCATAGATCCAGTAAGAACTTAACACCATATTGGTTGGGCTGTAACTTGCGCCTCCCCACCATGGATTCCATGATATTGGTAAGATGTTATTAGGGTCCGTTCCGTTGAATAGAATATCACCCACAGTAAAGCCAGTACCATTAAGATCTGAACTAACTGGGCTTCCCCAAAAATTATAATTGAAGCTACTTTTTGAGCCCTGTTGATCACGTTCTAGATATCCGTTTCCAGTTCTTATGGCCATACTACCATCTCCCTGTAGTAACTGTGATTCTCCAACAAGATCAAGAACCCCATCACCAATCTCTAAATATTTATCAACATAAATGCTTTGCCCATCGCTTGGATTGGAATTTTCAATGTCTAATCTACCATTAAATACATTTAAGCCAAGAACTGCTATGTTTTTGTTTCCTGACGAAACGGAATTATGGATTTTTACAATATTCCAATCAATTGGTGTACCATCAATCCCAGTACTGTTAGGCAGGATATTGACATTACCATTTAACCATGTATTGGAATTAGCCCAAATTCCATCCGATTGTGATTCATAAGGTATTGGTGCGGTTTCAGGCTGAGTGTCAGACATATTTCTTAGTTTTCCAGGAATAGCACCATTAATATCTAAAACTTCACCATTAGTAATATCACCATCATTACCATTTAGTCGATAGTAACCGTCAAGATGCGTCCATTGCAGATTACCGTTAACGTCCAAGCCAAGTTCTCGACCACGAACATTTGCACCGGCGATTTCAATTTCTTGATTCATCATCTCTCTTACCTGATCTTGCGACAAGGCGGTATTCCAGAATTTGATTTCATCAATATAGCCTTCGTAGTAATGGGTAGGGCGTTGTCCTTCTCTATACATACCACCTACCATATTACTGGCTGAGGTAGCCGATGGAGCCGGACCAGAACCTGAGCTCACATTGATTCCATCAATGTAAAGAGTATAGGTACCATTATTATAAACAACTGCTACATGGAACCATCTGTTTCTGTTAATACCAGTTCTTGAAACCACTTTAGTATTGTTGGCATAGAAAGACAATTCATTTTGCACCAGTCTTAGGTCGTATCCATTGCTCATATCCAACGCATTGCGCTTAGAGACTATGGATTGAATGGTGGCATCAGGATAAATCTTTTCTGGTTTTATCCATATTTCAATAGAGAAGTCTGAGGTCGTATAACCAAAGTTATTTCTGAAATCTATGACATCATCAGTTCCATCAAAACTCAAATTAACACCACAGTTTGGTATGGATAACATATAGGAGGTGCTTTCAGTGACACCACATGGGCCCAAATTGTCGATGCTCCAAGTTAACTCATAGTCTTCCCCACTGGCACCATAGAAGGTGGCATTAGGATCTGTACTATCAGAAAAATAATAGCTATTAGGGTCGGCTCCATTAGTAACAGTCCATTGTCCAACCGTTCCAGAGGCTGAAAGTGCAATATCAATCACATCGCAATCAGATGGACTGGTAATGTCTCCAACATTAATTATTGGCTCAACATAAGGGTGAATTTCTATATCAATACTATCCATGGACTCACTACATAAAGCCGAGCCACCTGAGTTGTCAATAGTATAGATTAAAGTAATGGTTCCAGAGTCTGTTGCTCCAATATTGTAGGTGGCAATTTCTGGGGCATTAACTAGATCTGCAACAGTGAATGAACCACTTGCTGGGTCACCATTGATATCTACGGCAGTCCAGGTACCAGCTGGTACGGTTTGCGCACCAAAGGAGGTTAAAGCCTCAATGGCAATTGAGGATTCTGATCCACATATGATACGTGAGTCATCCTCTATATCCACTAGGGGCTTTGGTTCAATAATGATAGTCCCTGAAACAATTTCGTTACTGGTGCAACCACCAGATGTTTCAATCGTGTAACTATAAGAACCAGGTTCATCAATCTCTCCTGTAATGTTATAGATTACACCATTAAAATCTTCGGTAATTCCATCGGGTCGTGCAATAGGAGAGCCATCCTTGGTCCAGGTGACATCAAGACCTTGAAGATTTCCATCATCATCATAACTTAATCCAGCACCAATACTGTAACTAATTGGGTCAATTTCGGTATTGGTACAAATGTCTTGAGTCTCAGTTTCTAGTGATGATTCTAAATCGATAAATGTTGAGAGTGTGGCAAAAGAAATATCATCTATGGCATAATCATTTCCACCTGGCGATGGGTTTTTATTAACGATAGCGATGTTAACAAACGTATCGGAAGGTCCGGATGTCCACGTACCAT
The DNA here is from genome assembly GCF_003362725.1 of Winogradskyella aurantiaca. Taxonomy (GTDB): domain Bacteria; phylum Bacteroidota; class Bacteroidia; order Flavobacteriales; family Flavobacteriaceae; genus Winogradskyella_A; species Winogradskyella_A aurantiaca. The sequence continues at coordinate 7,622 of NZ_QKTV01000002.1, read as the reverse complement.
AGAATCGACCCCAGTTGTCACATTCTGGACCGCTTCCACATCTCGGTGGTGGTTGGACATCTGTTCCGACTAATTGTCCGTTTACCTCAAATTGAAGTCTTGGTGCATTGCCATTAACAAGACGCATTGTCCAAGCCGAAAAATAATAAGTTGTATTTGGTTGAACTGGTGTGTTGTCTTGGCGCCATGCATATGCAATACCAGTATTTGGACAAGGATATGCTTCAGATCCAGAACCACTTAAACATGCATCTCCATTTATAGCCATAAAATATCGAGGCTTCCCATCATTGTTATTGGTATGGTCTCTTCCATGAAAAAAGCGGTGCGTATCATTTGCATCTTCTGTGATAGAATATCCTAAAAGCCCTCCATCTCTCCATAATTCGCCAGTATTGTCAACAATACCTGTGTTTGGATTAATTCGACCAGGCCTATCTTCAACATAAATTTGATCAGAATACCATGAAAATGAACTTGGATCTGTAATATCAACATCAGAAAAAGTTCCATCAATCACCAGTTCTTCAGCAACGCTCATAAATCCAATAGCTGGACAGCCGTTTGGCGCGATACCCAGAACTTCATAGGTTCCCGCAATATCAACATTAATGGTCTCAGTGGTTTCACCAGTACTCCATTCCCAGGTCCAACCTGTAGTGTCAACCCCATTGGTGTCGGGAGATAATTCAACAGTCCCTTGATTGGCAGCGTCTGTTGGACAGTAATTGGCAATAACAGTCAGCTCCGGACTTGGTAGAACCGTTACCGTTATATCTTCTGTGCTTACACAACCTCTGGAGTTTGAGACTGAGAATGTATACGTGGTAGTTTCGGTTGGGTTTACAAATATTGAAATATTTCCATTTGATGGTGTTCCTGCATTGGCAGGCAAACCGGCCGTACTTGCAGGAGTAGCGGTCCACGAATATAAGTAACCTGGATCTGGTGCAGCTCCCTGAATTTGAAAATTATCAATTAATACATCTGAGGACGATCCACCTTGAAATTCCAACCCAATAATTAGGCTTGAATTTGGGTTTGCAGCACCACTTGGTAACGTTCTGTTTCTTCTTGACCAATTATTATTTCTTAGATTATGATTACCACCAAAGTAAACTCTGTTGCCTCCATCTTTTATATAGTACAATCTTAAACGTTTGTAGTTTCTTGAAGCAGCTTCTCTACGAGCATCGTAACGCACTCTAAGGAATCCATAATTATTGAGGTTAGATCCTGTTAATTCGAATTCAAAATGTCTTCTTCTACCTGGATTGACAACACTAGGAATGGAAGTGTTGGCATTTAATCCTGTACCACCTACATTATTTTGGGTAAAGGCTTGTGGTGGTGTTGATCTACCTGGACCAACTCTTTGGAACGGATAATCTGGACTACTAACCTCACAGTTAATACCAGCTGGTTCCTGACCATCCAATTCGGCAAAGCTATTTCCAGAATTGAAATTATAATTAGCCAGAACAGTAGTGCCCGATGTGGCGTCAGCAACAACTGCATTTAGTTCCGTACTTTCAGCTGAACAAAAGGTGTCTGTTGAAGAGGATGTAAGTTCTATAATTTCAGGAGTTCCATCTATTGTGATCTGGCTGGTTGTATTTGAACAACCTGAAGGAAGTGTGTAAGTAAAGGTTACGGACCCTTCCGAAACACCTGTAACTAAACCAGAATTGGTAACACTTGCAACAGATGGGTTACTACTAGTCCATATACCTCCTGTGTCTGGTAATAATTGATAGGTATCATCCTCACAGAGTGTGGCAGGGAATGTAAGTGTTGGAATGTCAATTACCGAAACATCACCGGTGGTATTGGAACATCCAGTGGTACCGTCTGTATAAGTAAATGTGACCGTACCGATGGCAACTCCCGTTACAACACCATTATTATCAATCGTTGCAATGGAGGTGTCACTACTGGTCCAGGTTCCCCCAGAGGACGGATTAAGATTGATATTACCACCAATACATACTTCATCACCACCACTTAAATCCGGAGGTAAATTGTATGATACTGTTACGGTGTTACTGGTAACTTCATAATTACAGAACCCGGCAAAAAGTATCACATATACTTCATCCCCAAATTGCAGATCAGCAGGCGTAAATGTAGGGCCTGTGGCCCCAGCAACTGGTGAACCTGCCTGATACCATTGGTATGTTGGATTTAGTCCTTCATTTGTAGGTGTGGCAGTGAAGACCACACTTTCATCAATACAAATTGGGAAACTTGGGTTGGCAGATATGCTAACTGTTGCATTGGTGCCTGGATCGATTATGGTTACCGTAGCATCACATGAACTGCTGTTGCCAGCATCGTCCTCTACAGTTAATGTAATTGTATTAACACCAATATCTGCACAGGTAAATAGTGTTTGCGACGCTGTTAAATCAAGACTGGTATCACAATTATCAGTGGATCCACCGTCAATATCGGCTCCAGTTAAAGTGGCGTTTCCAGAATCGTCCAGTGTAAGAGTAATATCCTGACATACTGCTTCTGGCAGTTGCCCATCGGTAATTTCGATATCAAAATTACATGTGGATTGATTAGATCCATCATCGGCTGTGACGTTAACTGTTGTTGTTCCAATTGGAAAATCATAATTAGTGCTAATTGCCGAACCACCAATATCGAAACTTAATGTTGTTGTTGTACAATTGTCCGTGAATGAAACAACAGTGTTTAGGTCAACACTAGTTGTACAGGCATCCAGGTCCGTATTGATCTGCACTACTGAGGATGGGCAGTTTAATATAGGAACTTCATTATCTTCAACAGTAATGGTCTGTTGACAGGTATTAGAATTACCAGAGGTGTCGGTTACCGTCCAGGTGACAATGGTATCTCCTAAAGGGAAAATTGCTGGTGCATCATTCACTAAAGTAAGGTCACCAGTGGTGGTGCAGTTATCAGCTATGGTTGGGTTAACGAGACCAACATTGGCAACCGCTATCCCACAAGTTCCAGAATCGGTATCCACCGCAATATCGGAAGCACAGGTAATACTTGGCAATTCAGTATCATTTACCGTTACTGTAAAAGAACACTGTGCTGTATTTCCACCACCGTCCACGATGGTATATGTTACAGTGGTCACACCAACATTGAATGTGTGGGTTGGTGCATATGGATTTGTTGTTACTGTGGATCCGGAATCAACGGTAGCACCTGTAAACGTCCAATTTATAGTGGATCCTGTACAATCATCAGAGGCAAAAATATCGTAACTCACATCTGCAGTACATACCCCAGTATCATTGTCAACTTCGATATCTGCAGGACAGCTTATTTGAGGGTCTGTAGCATCAACAACTTCTACTGTAAACGATTCGGTGGTTGTATTTCCAGCGGCATCCGTTACTTCAAAGGATAATATGGTAATTCCAATAGGGAATGCATTGGTGACATCTGGTGCGAATCCTGTTCCATCAGTCTGCGTAATGGCAGTTATTGAGCCATCACAGTTGTCAGAGGCCGTTACCGCATAATTAATATTATTATCACAACTGTTGACAATAATATCGTTTGGAACAACTATCTCGGGGAATTCGTCATCCTGAACGGTCACTGTTTGAGTACAAGTATTGGTATTGCCAGAAGCATCTTCCACGGTCCAGGTGACCACAGTGGTTCCTACAGGGAATGATGACGGCGCGTCATTGGTTACAATCAAATCAGTGGATAATGAACAATTGTCCGATACAGTAGGGGTTCCTAGTGAAACCGTTGTGCTACAATCACCAGTGCCGTCACTTGATGATCCAATGGTGATATCGGCTGGACAAGTAATGGTTGGTACACTGGTGTCTACTAGAGTTATGGTTTGCAAACAAGTGGAACTATTTCCATTTGGATCGGTAGCCGTCCAGGTACGTTCTATTACAGAAGCATTTCCAGTACCTGGAATAACAGTGTCAGAATGTGAAACAGTAAGGTTGTTGCTATCGGTTTCACAAATATCTGTGGCCACTGCACTTCCTAGTGCTGCAACAGTGGTATCCTCGTCACACTCTAATGTGACGTCTGACGGGCATACGATTGCAGGCCCGGTAGTATCGCGTACTTCGATTATTTGATTACAAAAGGTGACATTGCCATCAGCATCTGTAATGGTAAAACTTCTCGTAATTGTGTAGTTATTTCCGGTACCATTTGCAACAGCATCGGTATGAGTTATAGTTGGATTGGAATCACAGTTATCTGTCGCGGTGGGCTCGCCTAATGCTGCGATATCAGTTGGATCGCCACACTCCAAGGTGACATTAGGTAAACAATCTACAATTGGTGGGGTGGAATCTTCAACAGTGATAATTTGGTCACAAGTGGATATGTTGTTATTCTCATCTTCCGCAGTCCAAGTTCTTGTTATGACATAGCTATTATCATTAACATCTGCATCTGTTATAACATCAATAAAAGAAATGGTTGGATCGGTACAATTATCTGTTGCGGTTGCAACACCAGTGGCAGCTGAACTTACGTCGCCATCACATTCCACCGTAATATCAGCCGGGCAAGTAATGACTGGAGCTGTTGTGTCTTCAATAGTAATTATTTGATCTAATTCTGTAAAATTCCCATAAATATCTTCAGCTCTCCAGGTTCTAGTAATAACAGAATTGTTGCCTGTGCCTGCCGTAACAACATCAGTTGATGTAATAATGGGGTCAGCATCGCAATTATCAGTCGCGGTAGCAACACCTGTTCCAGAGACTGTTGCAGAACTATCGTCATCACAACTAATAGTGACATTCGCAGGAATAGTAAGGGTAGGTGCTTCATTATCGGTAACAGTCACTTCAAAACTACAGATAGTAGTATAACCTGTATTATCAATGGCGGTATACTCAATAATCGTTGTACCCACCGGGAAGGTTGTCGTGGCTATTCCTCCTGTAATATTAGAGGGTGCCGGACCTTGGGTTTGCGTTACCGTTAGATTAGCGGGGTTACTTAGTGTCGAGCAATCTGAGAATTCAGGGATCGTATAATCAACAACCGCTTCACAAGTACCGGCGTCTACATTAACTGCTATGTCTGCAGGGCATAAATCAATAACCGGAGCACTGGTATCTTCAACTTCAATAATCTGGGTACAGGTATTGGTATTACCCGATTCATCTTCAACGGTCCAGGTCAAGGTATTGTTTCCAACCACAAAGGTGATGTCGGCGAAATTATTGGTAACAATTAAGTCTCCATTAGCCGTACAGTTGTCAGATACCGTTGGACGATTGTTTGAGTTGTCAATAAAACTACTATCAGGAATGATACAATCTGCATTTAGAGAAAGTACAAGCGGTGGTCTACAGCTAATACTTGGAGCAGTATTATCTATTATCGTTACCTCCTTTACGCACTGTGATTCATTTCCAGCATCATCAGTCACGGTGAGGGTTACATTTTGTGTTCCAATATCATCACAATCAAAGGCATATATTGGTTCACCTGCCGTATAAACTTCAAACTCAGCTATCGAAAGATATTCGTTTACAAGTTGTGTTACTCGGACTCTATCCCCAGTTCCACTCACAGTAATATCTATACTCCCCGTAAATGACTGATTTATTGTTTGAGTTCCAACAATATTATTTCCGTCGTACAGATCTACTCTAAAATGGCGAAGTCTATTATTACAACATCCATCTGTTCTTTCCCAAATCTTCATGGCTACAACATCATAATCCTCTTCTAAATCTACTTCCCACCAAGTGTTCAATCTATCGTTAGTATGTGTAATTGTTCCACTACTCCAGTTACCTGCATTATTTCCGTCAACTGCTCTTGATGAAACTCCACCAAAACCGGTAGTTTTTTGTTGTGTTGGTTTACCTAATGCAATATTATTACCATTTGAACTACCTGCACCAGGCCCTGAGAAACCAAGTGTCACATTTCCACAATTATCGGATGATCCATCATCCACATCTGCCGTAGTTAATTGGGCATAGCCATTGTTGTCTAGGGCTAAAGTGATTGGATCAGACTCACAAACTGCTATTGGATCTTCATCATCTTCTACAGTAATAGTAAAGGAGCAAACAGATGAGGTATTTCCTGACGCATCCGTTGCCGTATATTCAATGATGGTATCTCCAACCGGAAATGCATCTCCCGAATTAAGACCTGAAGCGTCAGTTCTGGCGATGGTTACCGCACAGTTGTCCGAAGCTGTTGGAGAGGTCCATGTGGCTATGGCTGTACAATTATTCCCTCCGTCACTTGACGTTTGGATGGTTTGGTCCGACGGACAGTCGTTAATAACTGGATCAATACTGTCCTCTACAGTCACAGTAGCAGTGCCCGTAGCTGTGTTTCCGTTGCCATCGTCTACTGTTAAGGTAACTATGTTAGCTCCTGTGTTATCACAATCAAAAGCATCTGGGGATACACTTACCAAATTTATTGTACCACAAGAGTCTGAAGATCCGTTGTCAATATCATTTACTGTTATTGTAGCATTGCCAGAAGCATCTAACTGAACAGTAATATCCTGTGTGACCACAGTGGGTAGGCCTGTATCAACAACATCAACAGTTCTTGTTACTTCTGTAGCATTATTGCCATTAGCATCGCTAACGTTATAGGTAACGGTGTAGGTACCCACGACATTGGTGTCTACCGTAGAGGCATCAATTATAATGCTTCCAGATAAATCACCATCACAGTTGTCAGAAGCGGACGCACCCAACTCAACATAAGGACTACATGCTTCTATAGTCTGAGGGTTATCACCTATTATAGAAATTACGGGAAGAACAGAATCAAAAATGGTGATTACCTGAGTTCTAGTTGCAGCAACATTACCAGAACTATCCGTAATGTTCCAGGTTCTTGTTATGGTGCCGTTATAAGTGGTGCCACTTAGTGCTGAATCCACACCTGCTACAGTACCACCTGCATCACAGTTATCTGTCCAGTTTAAACTTGTCATGGCTGGTACATCGCCAACACAATTGACGGTAATATCAGCTGGAGCAGCATCAAGGACGGGAATTTCTGTATCGTTAATAGTTATGTCAAATGATACGGAATAGGTATTCGTTGCGTCATCTGTAGCGGTATACGTTACGGTTGTGGTACCCACAGGGAAGGTATCTCCAGGATTATGGGAACTTACAACTCCGGAAATAGTACAATTATCAGATGCTGTTGGTGCAGGCCAGCTAACCACAGCAGAACAAACACCAGAATCTGATCCGAGACTTATGTCTGTTGGAACATTGGTGAATGAAGGGTTGGTAGTATCATCAACAGTAATGGTTTGTGTAACATTAATGGAATTACCAGCCAGGTCAGTAACGCTATAAGTACGTGTAATGACTTCAGGGTTAGAGTTGCCATCCGATACATCGCTAACATGAGCAACGGTGATAGCACCAGAACAGTTATCAGCTTCATCAGAAACAACATCAGTATCTACAGCAGGGATATCCGAGGCACACTGAACATTAACAGCGGCAGGATTAGAGGCTGAAGGGTTGGTAGTATCATCAACAGTAATGGTTTGTGTAACATTAATGGAATTACCAGCCAGGTCAGTAACGCTATAAGTACGTGTAATGACTTCAGGGTTAGAGTTGCCATCCGATACATCGCTA
>NZ_QKTV01000025.1 GCF_003362725.1 Winogradskyella aurantiaca | reverse complement strand
CCCACAGGTGATCTATACCCGAGTGAGTAATGTGATAGCCCCAGATATTTGTTTTGATGTAGGCGAGTTGACCTTACAGGTGAATCTCTTACCAGAGAGCGTACTGGAAGATAGATATGTCTTATGTTCGACAACCAATGGGACCGAGGTAGTGGTAACCCCGCCGGTGATAGACACAGGATTATCAGGAACACAGTACCGATTTGACTGGTATTACAATGGGGATCTGTTGGTGGATGAGATAGCACCGAGTAT
>NZ_QKTV01000024.1 GCF_003362725.1 Winogradskyella aurantiaca | reverse complement strand
TGTATGAGTACAGTCTGGATAATGGACCATGGCAAGAAGAGGGCACATTTACAAATGTGACAATAGGGGAGCATGTGATTACGGCCAGAGATAGAAATGGATGTGGATTGGTAAGTGTGACGGTAACAGTAATGGACTATCCACGCTACTTTACGCCCAATGGAGATGGCAACAATGAGCTATGGCAGATAAGTGGGATAGACAATCAAGCTAATGCAAAAATTTATATCTTTGACAGATAAGGGAAACTCCTGG
>NZ_QKTV01000023.1 GCF_003362725.1 Winogradskyella aurantiaca | reverse complement strand
AAAAGCAAATGGTCATGAGAACAAGATTCATATTACTTCTTTTTATTTTGAGCGGTTCTGCTGTATTTGCTCAAAAGAAACTAGCCGATAAATTCTACGATAACTATGGCTATGCCAAAGCTATTGAACTCTACGAAAAAGTCGTTGAAAAGGGCGACAGTAGCGTCTATGTACTTACCAGACTTGGGGATTGTTATTACAACAATGCCAACTCTGAAAAAGCAGCATTCTGGTATGGTGAAGCCCTCGAAAAAG
>NZ_QKTV01000022.1 GCF_003362725.1 Winogradskyella aurantiaca | reverse complement strand
CTTTTTCGAGGGCTTCACCATACCAGAATGCTGCTTTTTCAGAGTTGGCATTGTTGTAATAACAATCCCCAAGTCTGGTAAGTACATAGACGCTACTGTCGCCCTTTTCAACGACTTTTTCGTAGAGCTCAATAGCTTTGGCATAGCCATAGTTATCGTAGAATTTATCGGCTAGTTTCTTTTGAGCAAATACAGCAGAACCGCTCAAAATAAAAAGAAGTAATATGAATCTTGTTCTCATGACCATTTGCTTTT
>NZ_QKTV01000021.1 GCF_003362725.1 Winogradskyella aurantiaca | reverse complement strand
CCGTTCCAAATACTGGATCAATACGTTCTAAATAAGTGGCATTATCAGCATCGATGGTATAGATATAACCATCATCTGAGTTATACGTTAAATGCACTTCGTAATCTCTAGTGGTAATTTCAGTAAAGACAGCATCTCCTCCATTAAAGGACACACCAAATATTTTGGACTTGTTATCACCATCGTGATCGGTGTAGTAAGCTACATAGCTCTCACAATCATTAGGCTCCTCGCCTCCACCATCTGAACATCCTGAAG
>NZ_QKTV01000018.1 GCF_003362725.1 Winogradskyella aurantiaca | reverse complement strand
GAACCAGAACCATTAGCTGGATTGAAGTTACCATTGGCATCAACATCACCAGACCAGGTACCACCAGCAGGACTTGCCTGAAGTTGGAATGAACTAGCATCTATACATACTGGATCAACATCAGTAATACTTACCTCTGGTAATGCATAGATTTCAAGTTTAACTGGAATCTTAGCAGAAGTACAGTTTGTTGTTGTATTTCTTGCTTGCGCAAAATAAGTAACCATTCCGACATTGCTCAAGGATGGATCCTGTACTGGATTGTTTTGAGCATCGAACCAGTCAATGACTTCACCATTACCAGCTGTTGCCGAAGCTGTAAGAGTTTGACCAGAGTCACACTCTGCCTGATCAGAGGCCTGAGGTACTTCTACCACAGGACAACTACAATCTGGAGCTGTTATAATAGCTTCAGCTGTACATTGATCAGTACTAGTAGCTACAAGGGTAATGTTTTGACCAGCAGGGATTCCAGATACAGAACCATTAGCAACAACAATACCTTGGATATTTTCTTTTACAGTTACTGTTCCATTACTTGAGAATGCAACAGAATAAGTTAAAAGGTCTTCAGAGCATACAGGTGTCTGTGGAGTAATCGTTGGAAGTGCATTAACTATTACTCGAACTGCTGCAGGTTCACTCTCACAAGAGTTACCGTCAGTTTGAGTCACATAATACGTAGTATCACTAGCAGAAGCTGTACTGATTGAAGGTTTATTGATTTCC
>NZ_QKTV01000001.1 GCF_003362725.1 Winogradskyella aurantiaca | reverse complement strand
GTTTTTTATTCCTCACAATACTAATCCAAAAAATATTTTACTTTTTTTTCTTAGTACCTCTTCACCACTCAAAGAACTCCCCAAAACAACTACTACCTTCACCGTTTTGAGCGCGCAAATATAGAACACATTTTGTCCTTGGCAAGTAGTTTTAGGAAAAATTTTAGGGAAATTTCAAGATACTAAAATAACCCTCTGGTTCCTAATGTTATAGGAAAAAATTCCAGACCAATCCAAATCTAATTTTAAAGTCACGATACGGATGGTTGGGTGCAGAAAAATAATTAAAACCGGTCCAGGCAAAATTTACGTGCTCTGCCATTAAATAGATTCGAGCCGTCCTTACCTTGACATTTAAGAAGACATCAAACCTTGGAAAATTGCCAATCTCTACTTCATTCTGCGTATAAAACTCTGCTAGAAGTGGATCATAACGATTCATATGATATTTGGTGAAATAATTAAAAATAACACCGGTTTGCAGTGTTAGTGCCTTTCTAAAAATTTCATCTGAAAAGTAAAAGGCATTACGGGTAACAAACTCTGGGACGTTTAGCGCACTGGAACTACTATTTTGATATAGTAAGGTATTCTCTAAACCAAACTTTCCAAACTTAAATTCCTTTTGAGCTTTAATCCTAAAGTATTGTATGGACTCAGAGCTCTGTTCTGGCTTTACCACGCGAACACCACTATCTGTAGTTTCAGCTAAATTAAAATAGGTGTAATTTTGAATGTTGGATATATCAAACAAAACATTAACCCACTTATTAGACACTACCTCGGCAAAAATCTGCTGCGTATTAACATTATCATAATCCGTGGTATTATCCCAGTTATAATTGACGTAGTCACTTTGAAATAAAAGGAAATTAAAATTGGGTCTTCTTGAATTAATATTAAACCCACCAATAAACTTAAAGTCTTCCGAAAATGCATAACTCACATTGGCATCAATAAAACTCCCTTTAAACTCATTAGAAAAGTTAGTTCCAAAGCGTCCACTCAATCCAAGTTTTCCAAAATTATTGGCATAGGAGGCATTAAAATTCAAAAAGTTATTCTTGATGCGATTACCAACGCGCTGACTTTCCAGGATTACAATACTGTTATAACCGTAGTTTAAATCTTTATAGCCAATACTAGCCCTTAGCTGACCAATAGTTTCATTTTGATACGCCGCCCCCACGTTGGTGTAAAAGTCTTCCAAATTGACTCTGTCATAGGTTGAAGTAGTAAATGACGGTCCAAAATAGTCGATAGAATTTCCGGCCTCATTGAACTGATAATACTTGTCTTCATAACCAATTTGATGTGTTAAGGACAAAACATTAACAGAAACGGAATCCACTGATTTAATTAGATCATAAGAATGATCCAAATGAAACCGTCTTCCTACCAGTATATTTTCAGCAGCATTTAAACTCGGATCAAACAAAGCTCTATCTCTAAACTCTGTTTCACCATTGACGAACTTAGGTAAATCTTCATCCTTGAGCCCACCATTCTCTTCATTAAACAAATCCTGATACACCACATGTCCACGCATATGATAACGATCATTCTTTGTTTTATAATTGGTGGTGAATCTAAAATTACCAGTACTTGTTAATGTATTCTGGTAACTACCTAATGATCTTAGACCTTTATAAGCAACTGAAAAGTTCAATTGGCGTGAGGTATTCACAGTGAAAAAAGCATTTAAGGTTTGCCCCTGCTCAAATACTGTCTTCCAATACAATTGTGTAAATGGAGTGGGTACGGAGTAATAATTGATATCCTCTTTCCTATAATAATTAAAGTGTCGCGCCTGCCCTGCAAACAGAGGTAAATTATTTTTTTCACGAAACTGTAGTGTCAAAGAGTTGTAAGACTGCCCTACATTAGCAAACTGCATTAAGCCGTACGTGTCACGTCTTAAATAATTGAATTTGTATTGTTTTTGAATCGTTAGACTTGTGTCTACTGCGGTGGTATCAAGTTCATAGGATTGGTATATGTACTCAGATAACTTGGCAACCTTATCAAACTTCGCTGACTTCTTGGACTTATTAGATGAATCGGCAAGTGCCGGATTAGCCTGAAAGTTTGAAGGCCTACCAGTTAGTTTTTTTTGTGCAAGAGTAATACCTGGCAAACATAGTAGGACAATTAACCAAACGGATCTAAGAGCCTTAATACGCTCAACTATTTGATACAATAGATACATGCTACACCATTAGATACAATTGCGAAAATAAAAAAAGGCCTGCTACAAGCAGACCTTTTTTAAAATATTTAGTAAATATTAATTACTGAATTGTAAACGATGAAGTTGCGCTAGCACCAAAGCTACCGTCTCCATCAACAACTGCTTCACCGTTAACGGTTATAGAGTATTCACCTGGACCGTAGTTACAGCAGATACCATCACCGAAGGAATCAAAGATTGTAAACTCATAGTCACCTGATTCTAAACACCAGTCTAAGGTTAATACACTATTTGGATCGTCATAACCATCACCTGATGCAACAACAGCACCTCCAGTTGCTAATTCCCAGCTAGTTTCACCAGGGTAAGCATCAAAAACAATATTTAATGTAGCTGAATTTAATGGGGGGCATTCCTCGTACTGTACAGAAATTGAAATAGACGATGACGACGGGGTTCCTTGAGTAGTTACAGCCGTACCTGTATCCCCAAACTCAAGTACTAAAGTACCCCCTGCTAAAGGAATATTACTGTCTATAATTCTATATAATAATACCCCAACATTTGTACCAGCAGGAACTGTTACAGAACTTGGAACTTCGTAGGCAGATGGATCAAGCGTAGTTGCTGTTTGATTCACCATAATTTCAAAAGTTCTGTCTGCACCAGTAACATTTCCAGTATACACATTCACCTCAGCAACTCTGTTACCTTCGATTTCAACAAATTCAACAGGTGAACCTGCCTCGAAAGTTACCATATCAGCTGCCGCCAAAGGTGCATCTTCCTCACAGCTTACAACTAAGAAAGCTGTGAGTAAAAGAGCAGTTGTTAGTTTTAATAAATTTTTCATTCGTTAGATTTTAGCTAGTGTTATATATTAATTCTGTCCGTTGATCAATACGTTATCTTGGATCTCACGAGCAGGAATTTCGAACGTAAGTCTATCTTCATTATGCTGAATTGGCTCACCAACAAACGATAAGTGGTTTGCACCTCTTACGATTGTAGCTTGGTTACGCTTCATCGCTAAATAAGATCTACCTTCACCCCATAATTCAAGTCTTGTCTGCTGATAGATTTCATCTTGTAATGCAGCCCCACTTAAACCGTCGATATAAGACGTATCACCGATACGAGAGTCCACTATAGAATGTAGTACCGTTCTAGCCGCCGGATCATTATTAGCTTTTGATAATGCTTCAGCCTCTAATAATAGTAACTCAGCATGTCTCATGTAGTGGTAATCAGCTTTAACCTGAGTAGACGTACCAAATGGTACTCTGTCCTCGTCATATTGCTTGAATAATGGTTGTAAGAAGTTAACACCAGCACCAGTAAAGAACTGATTTCTTCTAATATCATCTGGTCTCATACTTTCGTATAAACCTTGGTCCATAGTCTTACTATCACCTACAGCTGCGTAGCTATAAGAGAAGTAATCTACCTGTCCCCACCATGATACTAAACCAACACCAGTATCAGTATTTAAATCAACACCCCATAACCATCCTGGGTTATTCCAGTTGTTGAATCCACCTAAGATACCAAATTGAGAGTTGTCAGCTGGCATAAGAGTTGTACCAGATTCTACTCTTGCTTCATGAGCTAAAGTAGCAACTTCATCCCATCTTGATCTTTGCTGAGCGATAGCATAAGCTAAGATAGCTTTTGCCACAGGCTGATTGATATTAGCTTTACTTGGTCTTGACCAACCGTCTAATAATTCAATCGCTCTTACAAGATCAGATTCTACTTTGGCATAGATTTCTGCCTGTGTTGATTTTGCCTTTGGAGATGCATCTGGCTGATCGTATAATGGAACAGCTGGCCCTTCTGGATTATAATCATCACAATAGTACGTTACAAGCATTAAGTAAGAGTGTGCTCTTGAGGCTAACGCCTGTCCAAGTAAGGCTCTTACATCTGGGTTCTCTGGATCAGCATCCTGACCACCTAAAGTAGCCATAGCTAAGTTAGCATTAAGAATCTGTCTGTAATAGTACGTCCAAGTCTGGAAGTTATCAGTGAATGTGAAATCCTGGGTGGCTTGCATCTCAGTAATTGAAGCTCTATACCATCCATATACACTATTTGATAACGCCATGTCACTACTTAACATATCTCCAAAGACCTCATAAGCTCTTTGTCCAAAGTCATCATGACCACCGGTACCACCAGAACCAAACGTAAACATAGTACTATAAATACCATCAATTGTTCCAACCGCAAGGTCAGGGTTCAATTCCACAGCTTCGGCCAACGTAGACTCACTTACTAATTCTGTAGGTTGCGTTTCAAGGAAACTATCCCCACAAGAAGACAAACCTAAAACAAGAAGTCCCCCGCCAATAAATTTTAAAACATTTTTTTTCATATCGCTTTTTTTAAGTTAAAATTTCAATCTCGCACCTACAGTAAGCGTTGATAATGGCGCGTAGATTGCTCTACCTGTTGCACCGTTAGCTCTAACTGTTGGATTGTAACCTTTTCTTGCTGTTGTAATCCAAAGATTATCACCAGAAACGTAAAGGTTTAAATTGTCAATACCAGACTTACCTAAAACCTTAGATGGGATGCTGTATCCTATCTGGATATTGTTTAATGCTAAGAAATCTGAACTTGTTACGAATCTATCAGATTCAAAGTTGTTTGCAGCAACAGAACCATTACCTAATCTTGGTACAGACGTAATGTCTCCTGGTTCTTGCCATGCATTTCTAGCATCTACGTGAAGTGTACCCCCACCTGTTGGGAACGTACCTTCAAATAATTCACGGTACTGGTTGTCATAACCGTACCCACCAAATTGGTAAGTGAATTGTAAATTATAAGTAAAGTTATAAATATTACCTGCAAATCTGAATGCACCAGACACATCAGGAATAGCAACTTTGTTTAGGTATAACTGAGTAGCTCTACCGTAAGTTTTTGTAATTGTTCTACGGATGTTAGCACCTGGGTTAGCTAATAAATATGGCTCTAAAGAGAAATCAGGAGTATCGTTTCCTTCTAAAGCTTCACCTGCGTCTAATACGCCGTTATCATTAGCATCATCATAGTACTCATACCACTGTGGGAAACCATCAGCTGGATCTACACCAGCACTCTGACGCATGTAGAAATCGTTGATAGATCTTCCAACAGACCATCCAAATCCACCACCTACATTAAGGAAGTTATTTGGTGTATCAACTGGTAACTGTAATAATTCGTTTTGAATCATAGCACCATTCACAGAGAAATCTAAACTAGCATTAGCAGAGTTTACTACGTGGAATGTTAAATCTACTTCTAAACCAGAGTTTCTAAGTACACCATCATTAACCAATCTGTTAGTAGAACCTGAAGAAGGTTGTACCGTTCTGTTAAAGAATAAGTTTTCAGTATCCTTAGAGAAGTAATCGATACTACCGTCTAACCAGTCACTGAAAGAGAATTCAGCACCAACCTGCCACTGCTTAGCAGTTTCCCAAGTAATATCTGGGTTCGCAATATTACCATCTAATGCGATAGCGAAGTTACCACCAAGGTTGGTTACCTCAAATAAGTTTTCACCAGCATAGTAAGATCCTGTTGCAATGTTAATACCAGCCTCATCACCAGTAGTACCATAAGAACCTTTAACTTTTAAGTATCTTAAGAAGTCACTGTCTAACCAAGACTCATTAGTCATTACCCAAGCAGCACCAAGAGACCAGAATGTCCCCCATCTGTTTTCTGGGATTTGGAACACAGAAGATCCATCACGTCTTATAGAACCTGTGAAGAATATTCTATCATCAAAGTCATAGTTTAAGTTTGCAAAGAAAGACTCAAGGTTTCTTCCTTCTTGGAAACCAACGTTTGGAGCTTGCTGAACAATATACTGTGTCAATTCTAAAGAGAAAGGAGTTACTGCCTTAGTCTTATAACCTTGAATGTACTGGAATGAAATTGAGTTACTTTCGTGAGCCGCTAATAACTCAAAAGAGTGGTTGCCAAAATCTTTCTTATATCTTAAAAGATTAAGGAAGTTAATTGTTTCACTAACGGTATTAGTTTGTGTCAACTCACCACCTGCAGAAAGACCACGACCATAGAATTGGTTCTCCATTGTCTTTCCAATATTGTTACGGAACTGTAAACTCACAGAGTTTTCAAATGTAAATCCTTCAGTGAATTTAATATCAATGTTTCCATTTCCAACAAATTCGTGTCTGTCATAACCATTGTAATCAAGAGTTACGGCACCGTATGGGTTAACCCCATCAGAAGCAGGACGACCTGCACCACCACCAATAGAAATCGCACCATAATCTGGAACGAAGATTCCTAAGAATGGATCAAACTGTCTCTCACCAGTAGCGTTATCTGTAACGAAAGCTGGGTATAACTTTGGAAACTTATCTAAGAATTCGAAAACGTTCTCAGCACCACCTAATGTAGCATTGTTTCTTGACTCTGCATATAAGTAAGATACATTAGCACCTACTTTTAACCATGGCTTAATTTGAGAAGAAACATTACTTCTAAAGTTATATCTTTTAAATGAAGAGTTAACAACAACACCATTGTCATCTAAGAAACCACCAGAAACAAAGTATCTAGTTTTTTCATCTCCACCACCGAAACGTACGTTGGCTTCGTAACGGAAACCATCACGAGTTAAAAGATCTTCAAAATCGTCTGGTGAATATCTTCTTGAAACAGCTGGGTTAAATGTTCCTGTAGCCGGATCAATCAATTGATCACCAGAAGCATTCCAGATGTTATATCTTGTTGGAATTGTACCGGTATCAGAAAATAAGTTAGCGCTAGCCTGAGCATTAGCATCGTCACGGCTAATTCCAGGGTTAAGTATTTCTAACTGGTTTCTGTTAGCTTGCCATACATACCCTAACCACTCTTCTGGAGAATTGATTAACTCGTATCTTGGTACGATTTGCGTGTTAAGACCAGTTCTTACATCTACCTCTACATAACTCTCATTAGCTGAACCTGTTTTAGTTGTAATAAGCACAACCCCGTTAGCACCACGAGAACCGTAAATAGCAGTTGCAGTTGCATCCTTAAGGATAGACGTACTGGCAATATCCGCTGGGTTAATAGCATTTAATGTTTCTTGAGCTGTAATTGGAATACCATCTACTACATATAAAGGAGCGCGGTTACCATTTACAGAACCCAAACCTCTAATTCGTACTGTAGAAACTGTACCCGGTTGTCCAGTAGTGTTAATTACTGTAACCCCGGCAGCCTCACCCGCAAGTGATTGAGTAACATTAGAGAAATTTTTGTTTTCAATATTTTCAGCAGAAACCGTCGTTACCGTACCCGCAAATGATTTCTTTGTTTGCGAACCATAACCAACGATTACAACCTCGTCTAATGCTTCAACATCCTCCTCAAGAGAAACGTCATAAACATCAGCTGCACCAACAGTGACTCTCATAGTTTTGTATCCAACGAAGGAAAACACTAATACTTCACCATTGTTGACCCCGATAGAATATTTTCCATCAAAATCAGTTTGGGTACCTCTAGCAGTACCATCAACCAGCACTGTCACACCTGCCGCAGGAAACCCCGTAGCAACTTCAGTTACAGTACCAGTTACAGTCTTCTCTTGTGCAAAAGAAAACTGCATTACAAACGCCATACATAGCGTTAATAACCATGTTAACTTTAATTTCATAAAACAATTATTTGAGTTAGTCTAGTTGCAAACATCTTAATTAAATATTAAATAAGCAAGTGTTTCTGATAAAAATATGTTAAGCTTTTTGCCGAGTTTGCAGTATATTTCACCATACGTTAACTATATGATTTTTTACGACACTCAATAAGAAGATGAGGTTTTATTAAAATGGTTGCGTCCAAAATTTAAATTATCTAAAAAAGGGGCTTAATAAAATGTTGAAACTAAGATATTCTCAATTTAAATTGGAATGTGGCACTGATGAAGCTGGCCGTGGATGTCTTGCGGGACCTGTTGTAGCCGCAGCGGTAATTTTGCCTAATGATTTTAATAACCCCATTCTCAATGACTCAAAACAACTAAGTGACACCAAACGCCAATTATTAAGGTCTCAAATAGAAGAGCAGGCATTAGCCTGGAATGTTGCCTTTATAGACGAAAACATTATAGACCAAATCAATATCCTACGGGCTTCCATTTCAGCCATGCACAAATCCATAGAAGGACTTCAACCCAAACCAGAGTTTATTGCTGTAGATGGAAACAAGTTTAGGGCTTACAAACAAATACCTTTTAAAACCATTGTAAAAGGTGATTCTAAATATTTGAATATTGCCGCGGCATCAATTCTGGCTAAAACCTACAGAGACGACTTTATGGAATCTATTCATAACGAGTTTCCCGAATATGGCTGGAAGCAGAACAAAGGGTATCCAACAAAATCTCATAGAGCGGCCATTAAAAAATTGGGGGCAAGCAAATACCACCGCCATAGTTTTAAATTATTACCAACACAATTTCGTTTACCCTTGTAACTTTTATATTTGTATAGAATCCATTGCACCCCTTAATGCGTAACTTACTTCTTCTACTTTTTCTCTCTGGTCTTCTGCAAGGCTGTATGGAGTCCGCTTTTAAAAATAAAGCGGAAACAAATTTTCTTCCAGGAACTCCTGTCACTATCATCTCAACTCAAGATTTTCAAAATCTTGATGCGCTTTCAACTAATGCCGCTCTGTTTGGACAAACCATGGGCTACATGGATATGGTGGCCACAATATTAGACTCGGTTGAAATGGATAACCCTCTAATTGCATTCTATGACCAAGACAGCACAAATGCATTTGTTATATCAGGCGCGCCCATTCTGGTAGAAGATTCTCTTGAGACTACTCAAGAAGATATAGAATTAGCAAGATTCAATATTATGAGTTTGGATACTCCTATATATATAAGGAGTCAAGATGATCATATTTTAATTGGTAATGACAGTTTACTGATAGCGGATAAAACCGCCTATAAAAATGAATTATTAAATAAGTTATCGAAGATTGAAACCCCAGATGGTGCCTCTTCCCTTTTACTCAATTCATCTCAAACATTTTTGCCACTTTCATTTATTGATAAATCGCTTACCCTTTTTTCCCCAGAAGATGGTCTGTATCTTACCAATACAACAACAAGGGATCAGATAAAATTTACAGGCTTAGCCAAACAGGATAGTTTATCCTTAGAATTATTTTCTGAACCTCAAATTTCAGAACTACTTAATGTCATTCCTGAAACATCCAACCAATGGCAATTAACTCAGATTCCGGTATCCTGGAACCCTCAAACAGCGTCTAATGCTTTTTCTGAAGAACAAGATTCCATTAATATACTGGCCAGTGCTTGCCTTGAAATGGCATCTGTATCACTTAATGATGGAGATTTGATGATTTTTCATCTTAATGACGCCTCACAAATTGCAGACCAACTAAATCTTCAGGATCCAATTGATACTTATCGCGAAACCAGTATTTATAAATATGAATGGTCGTCAAGACGCACAGGAAATCTTCAAGTATTTATTCCTGAACAGTCTTATGAATTTCTTGCTGTTACCAATAATAATGTCTTTATCTCCAACTCAAAAACATCTTTAGAATCCTGTTTAACCGCCTATTTCAACGAGCGTACCGTATCTAAATCAAATCGCTATAAAGATTTAGCTTCAGAATTACGTACTAAATTTAGCTATATGTCTTATGCTAATGGTTCTACCATTAATACCTTATTTCCGGAAAAGACTACAGCTTATAACACCTCTTTTTTTCAAATTAGTAAAGAGCGTGATTTTATCCATTTAAATGGTCTCGTTGCAAAATATAGCGCTTCCAGACGAGCACTTCCTACAGAGCAATTGGCTTCATTACAATTAGACAAGGAACTTATTACCAGTCCGCAACTAGTAAAGAATCATATTAATGGCGGCATGGACATCCTTGTTCAAGATGTTGAAAACACACTCTATTTAATCTCCAATCAAGGAAAGCTATTGTGGAAGAAAAGGCTTAATGGTCAAGTTCTTGGTGAGGTTGCCCAAATTGATATGTACAAGAATGGACGTTTACAATTGGCCTTCTGTACTCAAAATCGATTGTATGTTTTGGATAGAAACGGAAAAGAGGTAGCACCATTTTCCATTAGGTTCAATGACCCTATTACCCAACCGCTCTCTGTCTTTGATTATGACAATAAAAGAGACTATAGACTTTTGCTTACACAAGGAAGAGAGCTCTTAATGCTAAATACCAAAGGAAAACGCGTTAAAGGTTTTAACTATAAACCCAATTTAAACATAAGCTCACAACCAAAACATTTTAGGGTAGGACGTAGGGATTATATTGTCTTTAAGGCTGGCAAGTCCATGAAAATCCTAAATCGTCGCGGACAAATACGGATAAACAACAAACAGTCCATAGACTTTTCAAATAACGAGATCTTCTTATATCAAAATCAATTTAGTACCACTTCTTCAAACGGCGAACTTGTTCAAATTGACACCAAGGGCAAACTAAAGCGGTCTAGCCTAAACTTACCAGCAGAGCATCAGTTAACTACGACGAGTAAAACTTTGGTCACCCAGACCGAAAACAAGCTGAATATTAAACTCAAATCAGTGGACTTGGATTACGGCATCTATACCCAGCCAAGAATTTACTATTTGAATGACAAAATCTATATCACTACTACCGATCAACAATCGAAAAAAGTCTATCTATTTGACAGTCAAGCGAAACCCATCAAAGGATTTCCGGTTTTTGGAACCTCGTCGGGTGTGTTGGGCAACCTGGACAACAACAGAAATCTAGAGTTTGTTCTACAAACTGATGAGCGTAGCATTAGTATTTTGAGATTGCGCTAAAAGTCCAAAAAAGCTATTCAAATAGGCTTCTATTTTGTAGTATTGCAACCCATTTTATAATCGGAATTTTCCATGATCAAACGACAAAAGGCCACCCTTAAAAAATGCATCATTCATAAGGTTGGAAACAAATTCAATGAAACTAAAAATGCGTTTTCAGAACAGATTCTCAACCTTGACGATGTTACCTACGATCTTCTTTTGCCATTTACCTTAAAGCCTTTTGTAAGCGCCACAGAAAGTTACCGGTTTAACCATCATGCAGATATTAACCTCAACGAAATTAACAGCTACACTCAGTCCCTATTCGAGTCTGATGAGGATTTTATAGAGGTATCAAAGCATATGGTTCTGCATCTATTTGAACAATCCAATTCAGCTCAAATTAAGACCGGAGATGTACTCGTTTGTTTATTTGACAACATTCAATACGAAGATCAATTTGTTGAAGGCCTGGGGATTTTTAAAATTGAAACGAAAACGGAATTCTTTCAAACCTACAGAGAGGACAGTCATTACGACATCGTGGTGCAAAAAGGAATCCAGTCCAAGAAAGTAGATAAAGGCTGTCTTGTATTAAACTATTCAGATGCTGAAGGCAAAATAATCTTTAGTGTTGACAATAATTCTTACGATGCGCAATACTGGATTAAACAGTTTTTAAATATCAAATATCCAGATGATTCCAACCAGCACACCAAGAACTATTTGGAAATGTGTCGTGAATTCTCAAAAGAGGTCTTACAGCCACAATTTGGAGGTCAGGAACAAAGTGACTTTTTGGTTAAAACAGTTGACTATTTCAAAGAAAATGAAATGGTAAATGTGGAAAATTTTAAAGAAGACGTCTTTGAAGAAGAAGATCAAATTGAAATGTTTGAAGCCTTTAAAAAATCCTATGAGTCTGAAAATAAAGTCCTATTACGCAATCATTTTGAAGTCTCAAATCCCGTATTAAGAAAGCAAAAACAGAAGATTAAGACTGAAATAAGTCTGGATACACACATTAAAATCAAGATCGATGTTGACGCACCAGATGCCACTTCAGACTATCTGGAGCGCGGTTATGACGAGGATAAAAAGATGCATTTCTACAAGGTGTATTTTAATGCAGAAACCTAATCCCTCATTCTCTTTCTTTTTAGTTATTTTAGGGATGTTTATTTGAGCGCTATATGGCAACCAAACGAAAATTCCGATTCAATGATTTTGGCCTTGGCACCAAACCAACCAGCAAAGGATACCGTGCGCTTAACAAGGATGGGAGTTTCAACATAAAAAAGGTAAAAGTCCCCTTTTTTAACCGACTCAATTTCTTTCATGAACTGGTAACCCTGTCATGGACTAAATTCTTTGGTTTCGTCTTTGCAGGATACCTGGTTATCAACTTTATTTTTGCCACGCTCTATTACCTAATTGGCATAGAAAACCTAACAGGCATACGCTCTTCAGATCCTACTGAGCAATTTATGGAAGCCTTCTTTTTTAGTGCACAAACCATAACAACACTAGGTTATGGGCAAGTAGCACCCATTGGACTAGCCGCCAATATTGTTGCTGCAACGGAATCTTTGTTAGGGTTATTGTCATTTGCTCTGGCCACAGGACTCATGTATGGAAGATTCTCTAAACCCGTTTCCAATATCACCTACAGCACAAAGGCCGTCATCGCTCCCTATCGCGATATTAATGGTTTTATGTTTCGCGTTTATAATGCCAAACGAAATCAGCTGCTGGAAGTTGAGGCTGAAGTAAGTTTATCCATACAAAGAGAGAATTCCCATTTACGTGACTTTTTTTCTCTGGAACTAGAACGCTCTAGAGTGGTCTTTTTTCCTTCGGTCTGGACGGTAGTCCATCCCATTGATGAGAACAGCCCGCTCTACAATTTAACCGAAAAAGAGTTATTAGATAAAGATGCCGAGTTTATTGCTACCATCAAGGCTTACGATGAATCCTCATTAAACACAGTTCACTCAAGATCATCGTACAAGTCTCATGAACTTAGTTGGGGAGAAAAATTTGTCTATCTAGGACGTATGGAAAATGACAAGCTGTTAATTGATGTCAGTGGTATTGATAATACCGAAAAGGCCGACTTGAATTAAGATATTTTTGGTGTTGCGTCGAGTATTTTCTTAAGATCTTTCTCACTCTTTATAAAGGTAGCTTCAAACAAAGTCTCAAAATGGTTTAAGAGCTTTTCTTTAACCTCTTGTTCATCTACTTTTTCTACACCCAGCTCCACATTTAATGAGGTTACGGCCTTGCCGCGAATACCACAGGGAATTATATTATCAAAGTAGCCCAAATCGGCATTAACGTTTAAAGCAAAGCCATGCATGGTCACCCATCTACTCGCTCGAACGCCCATGGCACAAATCTTCCTGGCAAAGGGAGTTCCAACATCCAGCCACACCCCCGTCTCACCAGGACTGCGCTCGGTTTTTAAGCCATACTCAGCAAGAGTTAAAATGATCATCTCTTCCAGAAAACGCAGGTATTTATGTATATCGGTAAAAAAATTATCCAGATCTAAAATAGGATAGCCTACAATCTGTCCAGGTCCGTGATAGGTTATATCACCCCCGCGATTTATCTTGTAAAATGTCGCGCCCTTAGCTTTCAATTGTTGCTCATTGAGTAACAGATTTTCTAAATCTCCACTCTTTCCTAGGGTATAAACATGAGGGTGCTCCACAAACAAAAAGTGGTTGTTGGTGGGCAGGTTTAAATCTTGCCGTCTATTCTTGATTTTGGTATCCAGAATGTCTTTAAAAAGCACTTCCTGATAATCCCAGGTGTCTTTGTAATCTTTATATCCTAGATCTTCTAAAAATACACTCTTATTCACAGTGCAAAGATACGCTTTTATCGTTCAGGATTGTTTAAGATCACCAGGGCAGCAATAACGCCTGGCACCCAGCCGCAAAGCCAAAGTAAAAATACGATAAGAATAGACCCACAGCCTTTATCTAAAACTGCTAAAGGTGGGCAAAGGATGGACAACAGTACGCGCCAAATACTCATAGGTTTCGTTGATTGAATTTGATGTACCTATAGGTCTCACAAAATAACGTTTTGTTACATTTTATCTACCTTAACGATGTACTATTTATCAGATTTTGTAGATTCGTTTATGCGAAAACTTCTGGCGCTTCTATTCTTAGGTATTGTACTGCAGGTACATGCGCAATACCATTTTTCTGGCTATGTAGATCCTGGTGAAGACGCGCCTTCAGTATACCTGTCTGTCGTTGAAGATTACCGACAATTAAATGGCATTTATAACGATCAGATAATTACCAGAACAACTGCTGACAGCACTGGTTATTTTGAGTTTAAAGGCAACTTGCTAGAAGACGCCAATAGAATCTACAGAATCCATTCAGACTATTGTAATGAGATACAAGATGGCAAAGGTTTTGGAGGGTTCTGCCCCAATAGTTACGCGGTTGTTTTTATAGCCAAGAATACTGATACCTTAAGTTTGCCCTATGGTTTTGAAAAACAGATTTTTTGTGATATTGAATCCAATAATCCTAAAGCTACAGCATTAATAAAGATTGATTCACTTAAGGAAGAAATGCGCTTTGCCTATAGTGAATACCGCAGTGATGCCAATAAAAAACTAAACGACAAAAAGTGGTTTGCTACCCTTCAGGATTTTAGTAAGGCCGCCAATGAACCCCTGGCTGAACTGTATACCTATGCTTATTTATCTGACCGTTCTAATGATATTTATCGGTATTATGTTGAAGATTTAAAAACTAACAACTACTATCAGGACCTACATAATAAGTTGCTCAATTCCTACCCAAACACCAGCTATACAAGGCAATACGCCAGAGAGCTACAGGCAGACCGGTTCATGCTGGCCAGTACCCAAAAACCCAATTCCGAAACACAGAACCTGTTGCTCTATACCTTGTTGGCACTCTCCCTTATTCTTAATACGGTCTTATTATTTAGACTGGTGAAGAAAAAACGACATCGCAGCAAAAATTTAAAAGCACAACTCTCCAAACAAGAACAGGCAGTTCTAGAACTACTTCTCGAAAATAAGAGCAATAAAGACATAGCTGATGCTCTCTTTGTCAGTGTTAGTACTGTTAAAAGCCACACTAACAGTATTTATAAAAAGTTAGAGGTTAACTCAAGAGACGGAGTTAAATCCTTGTTTAACTGACAGTTACAAAATTCAAACCCGGTACTAGTACCAATTTCAAACCCTGATTCTTCTATTTAAGCTAGTGGTTACGCCATTTTTGATTTCAACAATTAAAAATCATAATCATGAAATCAGTACTACTTTTAATGGGTTTATGTTGTCTCCATTTTACCGTCTTTAGCCAAAACCTCAATACCGAAATTAACAATGGCAAGCAAGCCTATCTTTTAGGTAAAATTGATAAATCCGGTTTACAAGGCCCCAACTACAACGGATGGTTTGAGACCAATTATAACAACTACAGCCCAGATGCCAGCACCATTAACAACCTGTCTGGAACCATTGCCGATTATGAAATACTTTTATTCATGGGCACCTGGTGTGGAGATAGCAAGCGTGAAGTACCACGATTTCTCAAGGTTCTAGATGAATTACAGTTCCCTAATAACCAGTTGACTATGGTCGCCCTTAGTAGAGAAGCCGGGCTATACAAACAAAGCCCCCAACACGAAGAAGCTGGCCTTAACATTCACAGGGTCCCAACCTTTATCATCTTTAAAAATGGAAAGGAGATCAACAGAATAGTAGAAGAACCGGTTGAATCAATCGAAAAAGATTTGTTACAAATCGTTTCTACTAATTCTTACGAAGGTCACTACGCAGTAGTTCAGGAGGTTCATACTGTATTGCAAAAAGGTGTCAACAAACTCAAGCGCAAGGAAAACAAGCTGCTAAAAAACTATCAAGACAAGATTAGCAGTATGTATGAGCTTAACACCTACGCTAAAGTCCTTAACAATAGTCAAAAAACCGAAGAAGCTATAGCGGTGCTGGAATTAAACACTAAATTCTTTCCAGACAACCCCAAGGTATTTGTGAATTTATACCAGATGCTCAATAAAGCCAACCGTACAGAGGAGGCATTAGTAGCACTGGAAAAAGCTGTAGAATTGGACCCAAAAAACAAACAATTACAAAGCCGACTCAACCAAATAAAATCACGTTAAACAGAGCGTTACTTTTTTCTTTGAAATAGTGTAATTTTGCAGTTCAAAAATACAGAACATGCAATTGTCGGAGCAAGAACTTGTAAGACGCGAGAAGTTAGAAAAACTAAGAAATCTAGGTATCAACCCCTACCCTGCGGATCTATTCCCTGTAAAGGAATTAAGTACCGATATTAAATCGGAATTTGAGGAAGGTAAAACGGTGACCATTGCGGGTCGCTTAATGAGCCGACGTATTCAAGGGAGTGCTAGTTTTGCTGAATTACAGGATAGTGCTGGTCGCATCCAGGTGTATTTTAACCGTGATGAAATTTGCACAGGTGACGACAAAACCAAATACAACGATGTCTATAAAAAGCTACTGGATATAGGTGACTTTATAGGTATTGAGGGGACACTCTTCACTACTAAAGTTGGTGAAAAAACAGTGATGGTTAAAGACTTTACAGTCTTAAGTAAATCCTTGAAGCCTTTACCCCTGCCCAAACAAGATGCTGAAGGAAACATTTATGATGAGTTCAATGACCCAGAATTGCGCTACCGTCAACGGTATGCAGATTTGGTGGTGAATCCCAATGTGAAGGATGTATTTGTAAAACGCACCAGGTTGTTTAATGCCATGCGTCAGTTTTTTAACGATGCTGGTTACTTTGAGGTAGAAACGCCTATACTTCAGCCCATTCCAGGAGGTGCTGCTGCCAGACCGTTTATTACCCACCATAACACGCTAGACATCCCTTTGTACATGCGTATTGCCAATGAACTCTACCTCAAGCGCTTAATTGTAGGTGGGTTTGATGGGGTGTATGAATTCTCCAAGAATTTTAGAAACGAAGGCATGGACCGCACCCATAATCCAGAGTTTACCGCTATGGAAATCTATGTAGCTTACAAGGACTACAATTGGATGATGGACTTCTGTGAGCAATTGCTGGAGCACTGTGCTGTGGCTGTTAACGGCACTACCAAGGCCACCTTTGGTGATAATGAAATCGACTTTAAGGCGCCTTATAAGCGCGTGACCATGCGGGATTCTATTTTGGAATTCACCGGATTTGATATCTATGGTAAAACTGACGATGAGATTCGATCTGCCGCGAAAAATATGGATATTGAGGTGGATGATACCATGGGGAAAGGCAAGCTGAT
The DNA here is from genome assembly GCF_003362725.1 of Winogradskyella aurantiaca. GTDB lineage: Bacteria > Bacteroidota > Bacteroidia > Flavobacteriales > Flavobacteriaceae > Winogradskyella_A > Winogradskyella_A aurantiaca. The sequence continues at coordinate 898,961 of NZ_QKTV01000001.1, read as the reverse complement.
TGATGAGATCTTTGGTGAAAAATGTGAAGGCAACTACATCCAGCCCACCTTTATCACCGACTATCCAAAAGAGATGAGCCCGCTTTGTAAAGAGCATCGTGATCATCCAGAACTCACTGAGCGTTTTGAGCTTATGGTTTGTGGTAAAGAGATTGCCAATGCTTACTCTGAGTTAAATGATCCTATTGACCAGAAAGAGCGTTTTGAGCATCAACTTAAACTGGCACAAAAGGGTGATGATGAGGCCACAGAATTTATTGACTATGACTTTTTACGCGCCTTAGAATATGGGATGCCGCCAACCTCTGGAATGGGGATTGGTATGGACCGTTTAATCATGTTCCTCACTAATAACCAGAGTATCCAGGAGGTCTTGTTCTTCCCGCAAATGAAACCAGAGAAAAAGCCATTAGCCATTAGTGAGGATGCCAAAGCAGTATTAGCACTGCTTGAGAAGCAATCTAAGATGCTTTTAAGCGACTTAAAAGCAGAAGCTGGACTCTCCAATAAAAAATGGGATAAAGCCATTAAAGACCTAACTAAAAATAATGCCGCTAAAGTTGAAAAAACTGAGGAAGGCTTGTTTGTTGAGGTGGCATAAATCTCATTCTAGAGTAGGTATTTACCTCTGCAGCACATAAGCTTGATAACCGTCTGTGTTATTTCATCTAACCGAATATTATACGCATAATATACGGTTACAAATGGCAATTGTGATTTCTACTGTAATGAGAGATTTCTTCAAACCCTTATATCTATTGGGTTCAACTAGCGTCAGTAGGTTTAGCTATTAATTATTATACTTGTAGGAAATATATAACGTAAATAAACACAATGTGTTTATACAATTGTTGTGCGTCATATGACAATCGACTTAATTGAATAAAAATGGGGATGCTGAAAACCAATTAGAGTAAGCTCGTAACTTAAATTAATTAACAATGAAATCAAAAAGTAGTCTTTTCGTTACCGTAATTTATTTGACGGTATTTTCGTCCTTTTCTGTTTTTGGACAACAAACTTATTCCTACAAAACGGGTGACCCTGCAAATTGGCCTAAAGATCAAGATGCAGTTAGTGCCGCACCAGGAAATCACAAAATTCTTTTAGAAAATGATAAGGTTAGAGTGCTCGAAGTAACCGTGGCACCCGGTGAAGTTGAACCCATTCATCACCATCAGTGGCCTAGTGTTTTATATGTTATGGAAGCCGGATTTTTTATCGATAGAGACTCAGAAGGGAATGTAATAGTCGACAGTAGACAAATACCCGAGCCACTAACCTTTCCTTTGACCATGTATAAGGACCCAGAGGCCCCACATTCTGTAGAAAATCTGAGTAAAACTATAACAATGAGGCTCATACGTGTTGAAATGAAACAATAGAGCCTTCAATTCTGATAAAATACGAACGCACAACAAGGTGTATAGCTCATTGCGGCTGAATTCCTAATCGGAATTCATTGTAATTTCCTATTTTTTGGTTACGGCGGAAAATCATAGCTGATTTCCCGCAACGAGCCATACACAATACCGTTGTGCGTAAGCAGAAGAAACATTGGAACTAACCAGGAAAATACAAGTTTGTAATAATCTGAATAATATTCCAGATTTTAAAACAATCAAATCACTTGAAAGAGGAATTGAATGGAAAATTGTATTTGGCAATAAAATTAAATCCAAAAGAGAAAAAATTGGAAGTCAATGGAAATTTGAACATCCTGAATTCCAAATTGCAGTTCATACAATAGAACCTGAAATAAATATAGTCAAATTAATTACGGACAAAGAAATTGAGAAGCATCAGAAGTTCTTTGAGAAATGTGCAAAAGATTATCGGAATTTGGCAACGAAATTAATAAATGAATTTGCCGATAAACACAATGTGAAGATTGACCCCGAATATCCAATGAACACTTTATGCCACACTGAAAAGTTCGGATATAAACCAGTTGGAGAAATGAATGAATGGAGATATGCCTTTCATGGAATACATTGCGGACTTACTAATAACAAAACTGGACAAAGAATTGAAATTCCTTTAACTTACGGATTGGAATTTGGACAACTTGACCCTTATTTTTTTACTGGATTCATTAAGACGACTAAAGAGTATCAACCTTTACCAGTTGGAATATATTGCGATTATGCAGATGGCTTGAGAATTTTAGAAAAAATGGTGGAAATTGGAAAATTTGAATACGTGAATTCAAATTGGCCAAATCAAAAAGGAATTGTTGTAACTGACAGAGGTAAAGTTAAAGTAGAAGTCTATAATCCAGAAGAGGAAGAAGAAAGCCTACGCACAACAACGTATAAAAATAATGGCGGAGAAATTGCCAAAATAAATAATAATAACAAAAATACAATATGGTCTAAACTGAGAGGTTTGTGGTCTTAAAACCGCCACTATTCTTATACAAGACCGTTAGCGGTAATTAAAATCAACCAATATGAAAAATACAATCATAATATTTCTAATACTTTTTGTTTCTTGTAAATCACCTTCGGACAAAAAAGTCGAAACAAAGGATATTGAACTAGAAAAATTGCGGACAAGTATTGATTCACTATTCAATTCTAATATCGAAGAAAATGAACCTGGAGCAGCTTTACTTGTTTCTTATGACGGTCAAATGATAATCGGAAAGGGTTTTGGATTAAGAAATATAGAAACAAAAGAACCAATTACAAAAAGTACAAATATGAGGATGGGATCTGTCAGTAAGCAATTCACAGCACTTACCATCCTAAAACTTGTTGATGAAGGAAAAATATCATTAAATGATTCTGTTTATTCAATTTTTCCAGTAGAAACTTTTAAGGATGGAACTACAATCGAGCAATTAATAAATCATACTTCTGGAGAAGCAGACGCTGAAGAAGCATTTTTTACAGAATGGGATTCTACAAGAATAGCAGAGAATAAAAATATTTTAGAATGGTATTCTAAAGAAAATCGTACAATCACAAAACCAGGGGAAAAATATCAATACAATAATGGCATATATGAACTCATCCCTAGTATTGTTGAAAAAGTGAGTGGACAAGAATTTGCAGAATTTGCAAAGGAAAAGGTATTCAATAAAGCTGGAATGAATAAAACGAATTTTTTCAATCTTGCAAAACCTATCGCAATTGAAGAAAGAGCATTTTGTTATGAAAAAGACAGTTTAGGTAATTGGAAAAAAATGGATGGTCATTTTCTTAATGGCCTTTTAGGAGCTGGAGGGGTTTATACAAGTGTAGACGATTATTTCCAATATGACCTAGCATTAAGAAATAAAACAATTTTTTCCGAAAAAACTCACGAAATAATATTCAAGCCTAGTTCCACGGAGAAAAAAAATGGAGTTGAAAATTATTATGCAATGGGTTGGCATGTTACTGACAGTACCGCATTGCATGGTGGAGGCTGGTTTGGCACAAACACATTTACGAAAAGGTATTTAGATAAACCTTTAACAATTGCAATATTTATGAATCGAAATACATTATTTGCAAATGGCTTGGTTAAAAAGACGGATTCATTAGTTGTGGATTATATAAAAAACTACCGCTAACACCGTACAAAATTAATTGCTAGTGCAAGCTTGCTTACGAAAATCCTTGCGGATTTTCTATTCGGTTTGTATTTGCCAAATTAGGTGCTTAAAACACGCAACTAATCTTATACAAACACGTTGTGCTTCATTATAAACAACCAATAACCAATGATAAAATTCTTTAGACGAATCCGCCAAAACTTACTTTCCGAAGGCAAAACTGGAAAATATTTTAAATATGCAATTGGAGAAATTCTTCTTGTCGTTATCGGAATTTTAATTGCTCTTCAAGTCAATAATTGGAATGAATCACAGAAGAAGAGGCATCTCAAAAACCAATATAAGACATCATTAAAAATTGATTTGGTAAAAGACACCTTACAGTTAAAGGAAAGAATTAATCAAAACCAAAAAATACTTGAATCCTTTCTTGAAACCGCCGATGAATTCGGGGAAGAAACTTTTAATTCTTCAGATGAAGTAGTTTCAAAATTGATAGAAGTTACATTTACTAACTACAGAACGCTTAACACATACAACTCTAACACCTTTAACCTTTTAATCTCTGGAGGGCATATAAATTTACTAGATAAAGAACTTCAGGAAGCTCTAATGGAACTTAATAGACTTCAGCTTCATGAATTAAAAATATCATCAGTAATTCGAGAAGATTATACGTTGTTTGTATCTAACTTTAGAATTAAACATCCACCGCTAAATTTACCAAATGAATCGTTACTTAGAGTTTTGCAGCAAGATATAGATACTAAACATTTACCTAAAGATCTATTTACTCTTTTTGAAAGAACTGGATATGGGATATACAGATATGTAGAACTTTCCGAAGATGTTTTAAAACAAACTAATTTAGTCTTAAAACTTTTGGAAGACTCTGATGAATAACAACTATTTTGATTAAAAATTATAAGATAACACAACGAAAGCACAACAACGTGTATAGTTCATGCTGCGCAGTTGGTTAAAAGGAAGAGTTGATTTCGTTTCGTATATTCACTACTCGGAAAATTCTAACCGAATTTCCCGCACAAACCATACACGAAACCGTTGTACCACATTAAAAACAAACCAAAATGAGAAGAATATTTATAGTTTCATTATTATCACTTATTTGTTTCCAATCTTATTCTCAAAAACCAAGAGCAAGAGATTTAGGAGTTCCATTTGTTGGTGAAACTGGCGAATTTAATGCTATAACCGATGTGAAAGGTATAGAGGTTGGATACAGTACAATTATTTCTGGAAAAGGAGAAAATGCTTTAAATAAAGGACCTATTAGAACTGGAGTTACCGCCATATTTCCAAGAGGAAAAGCCAATAAATTTAGTCCAGTTTACGCCAACTGGTATAGTCTAAACGGAAATGGGGAAATGACAGGTACAACTTGGGTAACTGAATCAGGTTTTCTTGAAACGCCTATAATGATAACCAATACCAATAGTGTTGGTGAAGTAAGACAAGCTGTACTAAAATGGTTTGTTGATACAGATTGGTATAGCGGAGAGAACTGGTGGTACACCTATCCAGTAGTAGCGGAAACTTATGATGGATTTCTTAATGATATTTATGGATTTCACGTGAAAGAAAGGCACGTTTTAGAAGCAATAGAGAATTCTTCAAGTGGAAAAATTGCTGAAGGAAACGTAGGTGGAGGAACTGGTATGATGTGCTTGGGTTTTAAAGGCGGTACAGGAACTTCATCAAGAGTTTTCAAAATCAAGGATTCAACTTATACAGTCGGAGCAATTGTTCAATCCAATTTTGGAGCCAAAAGAAACCTGTCAATAGCTGGTGTTCCAGTTGGTATCGAACTAAAAGACACTTTAAATTATGAATATAAAGCACCACCCAAATCTAGAAGACAAGAAGGAGATGGTTCTATCATAGTAATTGTTGCAACCGATGTTCCTTTATTACCACATCAACTAAAAAGAATTGCTCAAAGAATTCCTTTAGGCGTTGGCATTGTTGGTGGACGAGGAAGTAATGGTTCCGGAGACATATTTTTAGCATTTTCAACTGCAAATGAAAAAGCGTTTAATCGTGATGAAATGACGACAGTCGAAGCTATGTCAAATGATTTATTGACACCAGTTTTTGAAGCTACAGTTCAAGCAGTAGAAGAAGCAATAATAAATGCTATGGTTGCCGCTGAAACAATGGAAGGAATAAATGGAAATAAGGCTTATGCTATTCCACACCAATTGCTGATTGAAACGCTTGAAAAATACAATCGAATAAAAAAATAACGTGGTACAACATTGTATATGAAATCATAGCTCTCGTGAGGTCGCTACGCTTCATATACTAGACCGTTGGCAAACATTATGAAAAAAATTCTGCAAATAATCATTCTTCTGACCACTGTTTTGATTTTTTCTCAAGAAAAATTTAGTGGAAAATATTGCTCAATACCAATCGGAGAATCTGATGTTGCTTGTATTGATTTTAAAGAAAATAATAAGTTTGAATATTCTGTTTCTGGTTGTTTAGGAACTTCACATATTGGAACTGGAATTTTTGAATTAAAAAACAAAACTTTAAAACTCACATTTGACAAAAAAGAACAACCGACAAAAAGTATAGTTAATATCAAGGAGGTTAAGGCAAATTCTGAAAAGATAGAATTCAAATTTGTAATAAAAGATGAAAATGGATTTTCTCTTTACACAAATGTAGTTGAACAACCTAATATCAAAGCATTTGAAATTTATAAAGAGAAAAATACGATTGAGGTTGAGAAAAAAGATACTAAGGTCAAATATCAAATACTTTCATTGGGCTACGAAATTATTGAATTAGAATTGGAACATAATTCAAACAAATTAATTGAAATTACTATGTTTCCTGTTCAAGCAAAAGTAATTTCAGAAAAAGTGTTTGAGTGGAAATTAACTGAAATCAGTGATGGAGAATTTAAAACTGGACCTAAAATTTGGAACACATATCGAAAAATAAAAAATTAACGATTTGCCAACAATGGCTATAATTCATTGCTACTCTCTTACTTCAATTAAAAAATCTTTTACATTTAATACTCAAAATAGATCTTGAATGATTTCGTTAAGCTGTTTGCTTCGCACCGGTTGAAAAAACGAGCAACGCTGCGCAAACTGCCAACCGCAACGAAATCATAGCCGAGACATTGTACATAATTTAGAACAAACAAAATTAAGTGGGAAGAAGCAAACATAGTAAGATTTTCTTGAAAGCAAACTGGTTAAGATTAGCTTCTGCCAATTACATCATAGACCCTTCAATACTTAATAAGCATCTGCCAAAAGGCACCGAGTTAGAATCTCATAACGGTAAATACTTTATTAGCCTTGTTGCTTTTAGGTATTGCGAAACACGACTTTTGAATGTGCGGATTCCATTTCATCAAGTATTCGAAGAAATTAACTTAAGATTTTATGTAAAACGAGAGATTTCAAGAGGAAAGTGGAGATCGGAAGTGGCATTTACAAAATTGTACTTCCCCAAAAGAGCTCTTACTTTCGTAGCAAGAACCGTCTATAAAGAAAATTATGAAACCGCTAAAATGAAACACTTTTGGCAGAATAATGGAACAGAGCTACTGACCTCCTACGGTCTCAAGAAAAACCAGTGGCATAACATTAAAATTATAAGCAGCATTGACACTCAAACAATAGACTTAAATTCTAATGAACATTTCTTCTCGAAACATTTCTGGGGAACGTCTCAAGTAAACTCCAACTCCGCCACAGTATATAAAATTGAACACCCTGAATGGCGAACTCACAGAGTTCTTGATTACGATATTTCATTTGATTTCGAAAAGGTTTTCGGTGAAGAATTCAAACAACTCAGCCTTCTTCAGCCCAATTCGGTTCATTTGTTCGATGGTTCAGAAATTGTAGTAAATCGAAAATATTTAGTGTAATATGGTTATCGTAGGATTTTCTGGGGCTCTCAATAGCCAATATTATATTGATAAATACAAAATCCGATTTGTTGGACATGATAGTTCAGTAAGCATTTTAGTTGATGGGAAATTAGTGTTTGCGGCAGAAGAAGAGAGGTATAATCTTGACAAACATACAGCAGCAATTCCGCACAATGCTCTCTCCGAGGGACTAGCCTTTTGTAATCTAAAATGGGAGGACATTGACTGCTTTGTCTTTCCTTGGTCTAGTAAAAAATTAGAGCTATTACTGACCGGATTTAACCACCTTATAAGAACACCCATAAAATATTTGCCAAAGACAACTTATGCAGGAATAAGCGTACTAAACGATGCAATGTCTTCGAAAAAGGCTGTAAAGGAAATGGAACGCCTTTTCAATAAGAAGACGAATGCTAAAATCGCTACTGTGGATCATCACATAGCACATGTAGCTAGTAGTTTTCTCTCCTCCACATTCAAGGAAGCAGCTTTTTTATCCATAGATGGATCAGGAGGATTCCTATCCGCTATGTCTGGAGAATGGAAAAATGGGACAATAAAACAGTTTAGCGTAGTCAAATCACCTAATTCGATCGGAATTCTTTATGGTATTTTCACTGAATTTCTAGGATACAGATGTGGATATGATGAATACAAGGTCATGGGAATGGCGGCATACGGCAATCCAAATGAGTACTTGGACAAATTACAATCGTTGCTTATAGATACGGATGACGGTTTTTCGACCAAGTATACTGAGTCAATTTTAAATCTTCCTTATTGCATCAAAAAGCTTGAACAACACTTCGGAATCCAACAACGGAAACCAACAGAAAAGTTGACATCCATTCATTTCAATCTTGCTGCGTCAATTCAAAGTGCTTTGGAAGTTCAACTTTTAAAAATGGTCATTAGACTCAAGGAAAAAACTAGCTGCAAGAACTTATGTCTCAGTGGTGGGGTCTTCCAAAACAGCATGGCGAATGGTAGAATACTTGATAGCAATCTTTTCGAAAAAGTATTCATACCACCTGTACCAGGAGACAATGGAATCTCTCTTGGTGCAGCTTTGTATTATTCATCTCAAATCAATCAGGAAAAAATAGACATAAAGCCAATGGATCTTGGGTTCTCAGGGCCAGAATATACAGGTGCCTCATATTTCAATGAGCTGAAAAGGTTTGAGGATCAAATTATATTTAACAAATCGGATGACATCGTGGAAGAAGCAGCCAATTTACTAGCTTCAAATAAAGTTGTTGCATGGTTTCATGGGAGAATGGAATACGGAGCACGTGCGCTTGGCAATCGAAGTATTCTTGCCTCTCCAATTAATCTGGAGATGAAAGACACGTTGAATGTTTCAATAAAGAATCGTGAAAAGTACCGCCCATTTGCAGCCTCTATCCCCAAAGAGTGCGCTTCTGAGTACTTTGATATTTCTCAGGAATCACCCTACATGCAATTCGTTGTTAAAATCAAAGAAGGCAAAGCCCAAGATCTCAGAGCAATTAATCACTTCGAAACCTGTCGTATTCAAACTGTTTGTCCAGAAACAAATCCAATATTCCATAGTCTTCTCAATAAATTCAGTCAAAAATCAGGACACCCAGTACTATTAAATACATCTTTCAATGGTAAAGATCAACCAATTGTATGTAACCCTGAACAAGCTATACAAACATTTATGAACCTTGGATTGGATGCTTTAATACTAGGGGATTATTTAGTTACTAAATCAACTATGCACAACAAAACCTAAACTGCATTAAAACGCAGCTTAGCCAAACCGTTAGCAAACATTAAAATAAACTAAATGAAATCGATATTAACATTATTATTAATTCTAACAATAGGGTTTTCTACTGATGCTCAAAATCAGAATAGAAAAAAAAGCATGTTGAAAACAGGGAGACCAATTTTAATAATAAATGATACCGTAATTGCAAGTGCTGAGATGTTAAACAAAATATCGTCTAACAAAATCTCTGAACTTAACATTTTTAAAGATCAAAAACTTGGTACTACTAACCTATTTATTGAAAGAGGTAAAAATACTGGAATCATAAAAATTACTGTTAATCAAGAGATTGAAATCAAAACGCAGAGGGAGTTGAATGATTTTTTTGGACTAGCCGAAAACAATGATATTTATGTTAACGGATACTTGATTGAAAATAAAAATCAAAATATATCGTCCGAAAGCATAGTAGAAATTGAATTAATAAAAGCTGATGATTTTAGATTGAAAAAACCTGTTTTAAATATAGAAATAGAATAAAAAACGTTTTACAACACCACCTGTAATGCATTGCTACTCTCTATTTCATTTGAAATTTATTCCTACATTTAATCAATAAACCAAAGCATGATTGTCTGCGTAATGCAACACGCTTCGCTACCGGTTAGAAAACCCAATCACGCCGGAGTGGCGCTACGCTGCGTTGCCAACCGCAACGTCATCATAGCTAAACCGTTGTGCCTAATTTGAGAAATGAAAATATTCCCAACCAAAGAACTAAACTTTAAACCCGTAAAAGACGGTTATACGAGACCGTTGTAAGTAATTCAAGAACTACAATTGCAAAACCTAATCAATAAAATAAAAAAGTCAATTTCCCTTTCTTCACAAGCTGAGGAGTATATCTATTCTATTTCCAAAGAAAAAACGGTGTCGAAAGGAGAAATTTTAATCCGAGAAGGTCAAACTGTAAACAAGACTTTCTTTGTAACACAAGGTAGTCTCCGTTCGTTTTGTATTGACAAGGAAGGCAAGGAGCATACACTGCAATTTGCAATAAAAGATTGGTGGATTAGTGATTTTATAGCAATTTTCAACAATGAGCCTGCTTCACTTACAGTGGAATGTATTTCTGATTCTGCTGTAGTTGAGTTTAACGCTCAAAAATTAAACGAGATCTACCTTCGTTTTCCAGAATTTGAAACCTTTCAAAGAAAAAATTTAGAACGGCATGTGGTTAGTTTGCACAAAAGAATCCTTAACCAATTGCAAATGAATGCTTTGGATAGATACAATTTGTTTCTTGAACAATACCCTAATATTGAACAACACGTTCCTAATTATCACATTGCATCTTATTTAGGAATCACGCAACAAAGTCTGAGTCGAGTGCGAGCCGAAAAAGCAAGAAAGTAGATTTATTACCATAGGGTAATTTTTATCTCAAAATACTCTCCTACTTTTGATATTCAAATCAAAAATACAAAGTTATGCTTAGAAAAATATTGGGTTTTGCTCCAAAATTGGAATCAGACGGATCATACAGTCCATCTAAAATGGCTTTAAAAATGGGAGTATCGGACAAAACAGATTTTGAAAATATCACCTATCAAAAATACCTAGGAAAAAAATCAAAAATTCTGATCATTTTCACAGAGGAGAAGAATCTAAAAATGAAAAACGGTAAATTCTTCTCTACAGGAAATCACCCCGTAGAAGCTTTGTTACCTATGCTTCATTTGAAAAACGCAGGATTCGATTTTGAAATTGCCACCCCAACGGGAAAACCAGTAGTTTTTGAAATGTGGGCTTTCCCGGAAAAAGATGAACAGGTAAAAGCCATCTACAATGAAAATAAAGCAAGCTTTGAAAAACCGCTTAAGCTTTCTGATTTCATCAAGTCTTCATTTGATCAATCAGATTCATATGCTGCTGTTTTTGTACCTGGGGGTCATGGGGCAATGATTGGTATACCGGAGGATAAAAATGTTGCAAAAATCCTAAGATGGGCGCACGAAAGTAATTTATTCACAATAAGTCTTTGCCATGGACCCGGAGCATTCTTAGCAACCACTTTGGATAATCAAGAATTCTTATACAAGGGATATAATATGGCTGTGTTCCCAGATTCAGTCGACAATAAAACGCCAATGTTCGGTTATCTCCCAGGTAAAATGACATATGGACTAAGTGAAAAATTAAAAAATCTCGGTGTTAATTTGATGAATACTAAAATGGATAAAACCGTGTGTGTTGATAAGAAGTTAATTACCGGGTCTAGTCCACTAGCATCTAATGAATTAGGGAAACTTGCAGCGAATACTTTATTGAAAGAATTAGACTAAGAAAATGGAATTACTAGATAAACTTAATTGGCGTTATGCCACAAAGGCCATGAATGGTCAAAAAATACCTCAAGAAAAAATTGATAATATCATAGAAGCGATATCACTGGCACCAACTTCTAGTGGACTACAACCTTTTGAAGTATATGTTATTACTAATCAAGAGGTAAAAGATAAAATTAAGCCAATCGCATGGAATCAGTCTGTTGTTTCCGATTGCTCTCACTTATTGGTCTTTGCGGCTTGGGATACGTATACTGAAGAGAGAATTAACAAGATGTTCGACCTAGTTAATGAGGTTAGGGGGTTTAAAAATGAGGGTTGGGAGAATTATAGACAGATGCTTTTGAAAGGTTATCCTCCTAGAGATCCTGAATTGAATTTCAATCACGCTGCCAAACAAGCTTATATCGCTTTTTCACAAGCGATCGCTGCCGCAGCATTTGAGGAAATTGACGCCACCCCAATGGAAGGTTTTGATGCAAATGCAGTAGATGAAATCTTAAACCTTCAAGATAAAGGGTTAAGAAGTTGTGTTTTGCTTCCCTTGGGATACAGGGACACAGAAAATGATTGGTTAGTCAACCTTAAAAAGGTGAGGAAAAGTAGAGAAGATTTAATTACCGAAGTTAAATAAAAACTACTTACAACAAGGTATAAAAGCAATGGCGGTTTGGGAGTACTCTCAAACCGTTTCTTGCTTTAATTCTCTATCTTGCTAACTGGAAGTAAATGCACATAAATCCGCAACTGCTTTTATACAAACCGTTGTGCTTCATTATGACAAACCACTAACCAATGATTAAATTCTTTAGAAAAATTCGTCAAAAAATGCTGACTGAAAATAAGTTTACTAAATATCTACTTTATGCTATTGGAGAAATTGTACTTGTTGTTATAGGTATTTTGATTGCTTTACAAATTAATATTTCTAATGAAGCCAAAAAAGCAAGAGCTGTAGAGGTTAATTATCTCGAAAATTTAAAAGCAGATTTACTCCTTGAAGCCGAAAACATTAAAGGTTTCAGTGAATATCACTTCGGAAAAGCTGAAAGTTGTGCCTTTTTACTTAACACCACAATACCAAGAACGATGGAGAGTGTAGCCACCTATACTCATCAATATGAAAATGTGTTTTTCTGGTATGACTTTGTACCGAACAATAATACTTTTAAAGAGCTATTAAGTTCTGGAAATCTAAGTTTAATTAAAAATGATGCGATTAAAAATGGATTGCTAGAAATTGACAAATTCTATTCAACAGTTTTAGGTCATGAATACCATATGCGACGAGAATATGAAAAATTCTTATATGACCAGTCTGTAGCAAACACAGAATCGATTATTTTATTTGATAAAAGCGAACCTCGATATGGCTTCCCTAAACGGATATCAGTTGAAGATATTCCAGAATCTCAACATCAACGAGTGATTTCAGATGCACAATGGCTTTACAACAATCAAACCTTCAACAATGGTTTACGACTAGCTATGATGAACAATGGTAATTTGGCAGGAGTCCACAAGGATATGGTTGAAAACGTTAATAGTTTGCTTCAATTAATTGATGAAGAGATTAAAAAATAACGAAAGCACAACAACGCATATAACTAATACCAGCCTTCCTATTCAAAAATTACCTAACTTAGAATCTAACTAATTTTTGTATAGCTTGAGCAAGCTCCAGGGCTGGTACAAGTCATATACAAAACCGTTAAAATGAACATATTTATCAGAACAAACATAATTGTTTCAATTTAGTTATTCGCAACAATCATGAAAGCCTTTGTTAAACTAGTCTTTTGCCTGATTATCATTGTTTCCTGTAGGACCGAAATCAAAAAAAATCAGGTCGCCGAACCTTTGAATAAAGAAAAAAAGGAAGTCATTATTATTTCTCGTTCAACCTATTATAATCAGTTATACGGTTTCTGGTTAGGTCAATCTATAGCAAACTGGACTGGCCTTGTCACTGAAATGGATAAGATTGGTAATATTGGAGAATTAAAGACTGGAGATTTCTATACGCGTGATGACTGGGGTAAACCAGACCAACCCAGTATCTGGGGCCAGGGTGTACCCAGTAATCTATCTCCAACTATTGATTTTGTTTTCAGGGATTCCACTGATGTATGGGGGGCCGATGACGATACCGATATAGAATATATGTATCAATATCTCATGAATAAAAATCAGACAAGCCGCCTAACACCTCAGCAGATACGTGCGGGTTGGTTAAAACATATTAAAGGGGAGGAAGAGAACTATTTATGGGTATCAAATCAAAAGGCATTTGACTTAATGAAACAAGGCGTTCTTCCTCCAGAAACCGGTAGTCCCGAAAAAAATGAACATTATGACATGATCGATGCCCAATTAACTACCGAACTCTTCGGGTTTTTTGCTCCGGGCCGTCCGGACATAGCTATTAAAATTGCCGATCTCCCTGTTAGAACTACTGCCAGCCAAGAAGCGGAATACATTTCAAAATTCTACATTACCATGTATTCATTAGCCTCATTAAACAAAGACAAAACAATAAGTGAACGTATTCACTGGATGGCAGATAAGGCTCGCAATGTACTACCCGATAGCCTGTACCCAGCAAAAATGTTTGATTATTCACGTAAATTATATGAGTTAGGTCTCCCTTGGGAGCAAACCAGGGATTCGATCTACTATCGGTATCAGGTTCAACAAAAAGATGGCTATGATATTACATCTAGAAACTTGTATTGCAATGGTTGCTTCGCTGCAGGGATTAACTTTGCATCAAGTTTGGTAAGCTTGTTTTACGGAGAGGGTGATTTAAAAAAAACCATACAAATAGGAACGCTAGCAGGTTGGGATTCCGATAATCCTACAGCAACATGGGGTGGCTTATTGGGCTTCATGATTGGAAAGAATGGAATTGAAGAGACTTTTGAAAGACAATTTTCTAATCAATTTCATATACACCGAACCAGACAAAACTTCCCTAATGAAGGAATGGATAATTTTGAAAATATGGCCCAGAAGGGTTTAATGGTAACGGATCGTGTTATTATTGAAGAAATTGGAGGAGTCCTGAACGAAGACAAAAATACCTGGGAGATCCCCATTGAGATTAAATATGATTAAATTTAGAAATTCTAACAATCTAATAATGGTATTAGATTGACCGTTAGTGTAATTTTATTTGACAATCTTATCAATTAAATTGAATTTACAAGACGATTACACAAGTCAAGACATTAAGCTTAATCCAGACTATGAGGGTGAAGTAAAAGCTGTTTTGACAGCTTCAAATAAAAACACAGGGAAGAGAAATAGTGTACTGTATCTGCATGGATATATAGATTACTTTTTTCACGCGCACCTGGGTGAAAAGTTCAACGAGAATAATTTTGATTTTTTTGCGCTTGACCTTCGCAAGCATGGCAGGTCTTTGATGCCACACCAGCATCCCAATTATTGTAAAGACCTTAAAGAGTATTTTGAGGAAATTTCAATTGCAATTAAGACAATAAAAACTCAGAATACTTCTTTATTCTTATTGGCCCATTCTACAGGGGGATTAACTGCAAGTTATTACATGAACTATGGAAACGAAAAGGACTTAGTCAGCGGATTGATATTAAACTCACCCTTTTTGGATTTCAACCTGTCAAAGCTCGAAAAAGCTATGAGTCTATTAGTCGCAAGAATCATTGGTAAAGTATCAAATTATGCGAAGATTGAAGGAACCATATCACCTGCATATGCCAAGAGTGTTCATAAAGATCATCATGGCATCTGGGACTTTAATCTGGAATGGAAACCAATTAAAGGATTTCCAACCTACTTTAAATGGTTAGAGGCTATTGCGAAAGCTCAGAAAAAATTAGATAAATCAGATATTCAAGTTCCTACTTTAATTATGCATTCCTCAGGTTCACTGAAGATGAGTAAATATTCAAAAGAGGCAATGTCTCATGATATAGTCTTAAATATTGAAGACATCAAACGCGTTGGAAAAAAATTAGGTGAGAAAGTTACAATGGTACAGATCGATAATGCACAACATGACATTTTCTTATCTCCTAAACCTGTAAGAGATATCGGTTTTGATAAAATGTTCTCCTGGATCAGAAATACTGCTTTTAATAAATAGCTCTAAAACTATTGGATTGCGAAATTTGAATTAAAACCGAGCTATGCCTCGGTTTTATATCATCGGATTTGATTATTTTTATCCGTCATCAAAAAAACATTTCCTATTCTTTATGAGCAGTTTCCCTAGGCGTATTATTCCGTTGATTCTAATCATAATGGGGAATTTCTGTTTTGGACAATATTCCATTTCCGGCTATTTAGACACGCCAAAAAAAAACAAACGCGTCTATCTAAGTTTGTTAAATTTTGACGAACTAACGTCTATTAGTCCCGATCAAATTATAACCTCTACCCTAACTGATAGTTTAGGGTACTTTTCTTTTGGAGGGAGTTTACTTTCAGACAAACACGCCTTGTATCGGATTTATGCCAATGTGGATGAAGATGTGGAAGGTGTGCAAAAATACGATATGCCGGATCTTAAGAACTTCCACAATTTTATCTTCTCCAATAAGGATACCATTGTCTTTGAAAAGAACCAAAAGTTTTGGTTTTCTAGCTATAGCAATACCAATCCAGTTGACAAAGAATGGAATGGCTACGGGTCTTATGTTGATAAACTGCGTGATGAGTTTTCAGATTTTAGCAATCAGGAAATGATCAAGCAAACGACTTCACAATTTTTATCAGAATTAAAATCCTTTACAATTCAGAAAGAAACACACCCGCTAACCACTTTAGTATTGTTAGGAAGTCTACCCCCTAATGTGGTAAAAAATGATTTGAATGATGATCCTGATTTCTACACCAACCTTGAAGGCAATTTAGAAGACTACTATGAAAATTCGTTTTATGCCTTGCAATACAGAAATTATCTTCTGGATCTCTATAAGGCTGAGACCGAAGAAGACTTTTCCTTCTTTAAAAAGACTAGTTACGGTTTAGCCATTATATCCCTTTTGCTTTTGGCCATCATCGTGTTCCTGATCCTTAAATTAAAACAAGCCAAAACCATTGCGCAGGTGCCCGTAGATTTTAGTTTGACCACTCAGGAAGAAAAGGTAGCGGAACTAATGATGGACAACAAAAGCAATAAAGAAATTGCTTCAGAACTCTTTATATCCTTAAACACCGTAAAAACGCATATTCGCAATCTCTACGCAAAGTTAGAAGTGAGTAATCGCACGGAATTTGTAGAGAAATTTAAAAATCACCCCAGGGATTAGCCCCTAAATCACCACCACTTTTCTAGAATCCACAGCCCCTCCCCGATACTTTTGTTCAAAAATATATTAATCATGAGCAAAACATTAATCACACTAAAAACCATGCTATTAGTAACAGCAATAGCATTCAGTCAAACAACACAAACCATTAAAGTTATTGTACCAAACGCAACCGACGAAGTTTATATAATGGGTAATCAGGAGACTTTAGGAAATTGGAATCCTAAGCAAGTTAAAATGGAAAAAACCTCAGATTATGAGCGTAGTATTTCTGTAGAACTTAGCTATCCAGCAGAATTTAAATTCACAAAAGGAGATTGGAATTCTGAAGGGATCATTAAACAATTAAACGACAATCCTAATCTTATTCTTGAAAATGAAGATTCCAAAACAGAAATCGTAATTAAAACTTGGATGGACCATATCGACAGTGATCGTTTAGGGCTGGAATACGATATCGATTTTATTGATTCTAAGTTTTTGGGAAATAAGCATATGATAAAGATTGACTTACCGGAAAACTATTCGCCCGAAAAAAAATATCCTGTCATCTATATCACAGATGGTGGCACAGACAATTTTGATGTGGCGAGGGGGAATATCTTAGCACTTTCTTTATCTAGTTATCAAATCATTCCTGAGTCCATTCTAGTAGGGATTGTTCATAAAAAGCGAAACGAGGAGTTATTTAATTACAAAAGTGGAGAATATTTTACCGAGTACCTGTTTAACGAATTAGTGCCTTATATCGATTCTAAGTATAGCACCTCCGGTTTTAACGTAATGATTGGTCACTCCAATGGCGCAGAATATAATCATCATTTGATGTTAGAGCCCGATTCTCCATTTCGAGGATTTATTTGTTTATCCACATCATTTCTTGGCAAAGGCAGTAAGGCTAGTGAAATGACAGATTTCTTTGAGTCCTATAAAGGCAAGAACATGTACTACTTTGTTGCCAATGCTACAAATGACTCACCGGATAGGATTGAATATGGCGACGAGATTGAAACTCTATTTCAAAATACACCAAATGAGGCCATTACGTTCTTAAAAAATACTTATGAAGCTGATCACGTATCAATTGTGCCACTATCATTGAATGATGCTTTAAAATTTATTTTTAAAGATTTTAGAGATATGAGTAATTATCCAACATTCGCTGACTACAAGAATAATTACAGACTAAATATTGAGGATGCTTATGGTATTGAAGTAGCTTATGATTTAAATGCCTTGGATGTCTATCTGCAAAATTTAATGGACGCGAAAGATGCCAAAGGATTTCAAGACTATTTTGACTTTACAGAAGAACACAAGCTATGGCAGAATCCATTTACGGGTGAACCAATGGGTCTCGACTTAGCCAATCAGGCCAATCAATTGTGCTATGCAAAAATAAATGAGCCATGTATTACAAAATATAACGAAGCTTTTTCGGAAATTTACAAGACCGTTGAAGCCGAAATGTATTATGGCAATCTTGAAAAGGTGATTATTGCTTACAAGGACGAAAAGCGATTTGCTGAAGCCATCGATTTCCTGGAAATGAGCATAGACTTCTTGGCTAATGAAGAAAATCCATTCAACAATAACCGTCAATGGCATCTTCTTAAAATGCAATATTTCCTTGCCGATATCTCTCTTACTAACAACATTAAAATTGCTAAGGGTAAATCTGCTTTGGATTATTGTAAAAACAATTATTTAAAAAACAAACGTTTTTCTAAAGAGGACCTAAACCATCTGGAAGGTTAATAAGAATCTCATACACAGCCCGCAATTAACAACTAATAAAAAAAGTATTGTCAAAAACTTCATAATCAAGTTGTTTGGTATGGAATAAATGGAATCACTTGAGTATTTGACTATTTTACAGTCTCGGGATTCCAATAAGATAGCAGCCCGTCAGAGTCACTCTGGCGGGTTGTTACATTAGAGATGCTATCAAAGTATTTTTTTACATTTAGAATTGTAAAAAAATGCACATGAAACAGATCTCTTTTTGGCAGATATGGCTATTAGCTAGCCTACTATTGGCCGTGCCTACATCAGTTGTAGCGCAGGAAACTGAGCTCACACTTGATGACCTCTTTGCAACCCCAAAACTAACAGGAACAACCCCCTCTGGACCCACGTGGGCACCGGATAGTGAGCACTTTGCCTTTTCATGGAGTGAACCTGGAAATCCTGGACGTGGCCTATGGGTATGTACAAATGATGCTAAGACCCTGCGCCGCATCTCAAAACAAACTAGCCCGTCTGTCCGCGATATGGTTTGGACCAACGCGAATACCATTATCAGTCTGCGCGGGAATCACTTATGGCAGACATCGTTGAGTCAGGGAGAGGACCTTCAGTTAATGCCCATCGAAGCAGGTGCACATAACCTATCGCTATCACCAGACGGTGGTCATGTAACCTATATAACTAATGGTAACCTTTGGTTGGCTGACCTCACTACCAAACAAAATAGCCAGCTTACTGAGATCGGTATCGCTAGCCTGTCGTCCCTACAAAAAGGGCGCTACAGCCGACCAGAACGTGAGATCGGGTCAGGCATCTGGAGCGGACCCACCTACAAGTGGTCCCCAGATGGCCAAACCATTGCGATGCATGTCGTTGACCGCCGCGAGATGCGAAAGGTGCCATTTCCCAATTACCTGGCAGACGAAACCAGTCCCAACGTGGTACGCAGAAGTTACCCAGGCGATCCCAACGAGATTCGTAGGGTTGGTCTGCTCAATGTGGAAAGCGGGAACATCAGGTATCTGGATTTGCCAGATCCACAGGCCAATCAGGTCATTGACTTTAACTGGTCACCCGACGGCGCCCTATTGGTTGATATCGCATCCGACACAGCCGTTGATCGCAAGTTGTACGTTGTTGCACCAGGAGAAAGCCAACCACGCGAGATCTGGAGCGGCATTAGAGAAAGCAGAATGTACACCTCCTTTGGATCTAACTGGCATCCGGATGGAAAAAACGTGGTATTCTTAAGTGATATGGGAGATCGCTACGGCCTATATACCATTGATGCTTCCCCATCCAAAGACCGTCCTCAACTCTTAACAGATCCGTCCTACGATGTGCTGTCCTCCCCAATAATTGCTGGTAATGCCCTGTTCTATGCAGGCAATGGAGTGAATCCCTACGAACAACATGTGTATCGACTAGACGTAAACGGTGGCAAACCTCAACAGATAACGCGTCTCCCGGGACGAAACGTCGGGTACCCATCACCCAATGGCCAACATTTGGTTTTCATGCACAGTAACGATACATCACCAACAGAACTTTACGTGGCAAAGGCAAAGGGGGGTGACGCTACACGAGTAACCAACTCACCCCTGCCGACCTTTACACAGCGTTCATGGGCAGCTGCGGAATACGTTAGTTTCCCGAGCCTCGTAGATAACTATACCTTGCATGCCCGTATTCTGAAACCTAGTAACATGCAATCTGGTAAAAAGTATCCTGTGATTTTTGGCCCTGTGTATTCGAATACAGCCCGTAACCGTTGGGCCGGTAATTACAGCCTTGTTCAGCAGTTATTGGTTAAGAAGGGATATATTGTTATACAGGTGGATTCACGCGGTAGCAACGGCTACGGCCGGGCATTCCGTGAAGAATTTCTGCTGGGCTTTGCTGACCAGGATATAGAAGATTATGCCAGTGCTGTTGCCTATATGGAATCACTGGATTATGTGGATCCTGATCGCATTGGTATCTGGGGCAGTAGTTATGGAGGTACATTGTCCGTTTATTCACTATTGAAAAAGCCTGGTTTGTTTCAGGTAGGCGTAGCGGCCGCCGCAGCTGTTGACCCAATGTTCTTTGGTACGGATGATGTTGCCATAGTTCGTCGCCCACAGACTCATCCGGAGATCTTCGAAAGAAAGGCACTCAACTATGCAGTGAATCTCGAGGATAAACTGTTGTTTATCCACGGAATGCAAGATCATGTGGTACCTTTTAAAACGGTGGCCGTATTATCTGAAGAGCTTATTAAGCAAGGTAAGGACTTCGATTTTGCATTTGCTCCAGGAGCCACACATGGATGGAGCCGCGAACGGTATTACGATCGCTACCTGTTTGATAAGATCATCGCGTACTTTGACCGTTATCTGGCCGTACCGTCTGATTAGTTCAAATAAGATGGCTCTTATTTCAGGGTAATATGAAATGATTGGCAGACCTTTACAAAATCATTTCTTAAAAAGGCTAATAGCTTAGCATGACCGATGCTGTCTCAGTGAGAAATTGGCGTAAATCTTGTTGGTGGAAACAGTTTAGAAATTTTCATTAAAAGCACAATTGAGGTGACTAATTAGTCACCTCTTTCTGTTTTAAAACCTTGTTTCGCATAGATGTCATAAAGATGTCACAGCCATGACGTCATCAATGTCCAAGCCTTGAATATAGCTTTGTATCAAAGATTAAAGCAAGTTTTATTTACAAGTAAAATTAAATGACAGAAACAGCAACTAAATACCGACCATTAACAATAAAGAGGGGAATTCTTGCCATTGTCGTGATGTACATCAGTCAGCTTATAGCAGGAATTATAGTTTCTTATGGATTCAAGATGATATCCTCTACAAGAGAGATACCTCTTGAGATTCTGGGACTAACGTCTGCATTGCTTAGTGGAGTTTTAATATTGACTTTTTTCTGGTGGGATATCCGGAGGTCCAGCAAGCTCTTTTATTCTGAGATAGGGTTGCAAACAAGTACAATTAAAAAACGTGAAGGACTATTTTTGGTTCTAACTGTATTGGTGTCAACACACGTCCTAGCTTGGGTATATAGATCGCAAATCTTACCAATTTTTGGTCAGGAAGGCATTGTTGGAGGCGGATCTAAGATGTTCAGCTTTGTTCAAACCAATGGCGGTACAGTTGAAATGTCGGGATTTTTAATACTAGCCCTTCTTGTTGGTCCTTTAATGGAAGAAGTGGTATTTAGAGGGTATTTACAATCTTCATTGGCTAAGAAAATGCCAGTGTGGGTGGCTATTCTCATAAGTTCCATTGTTTTTACCATAGGCCATAGCCCCATGGTATTATGGCCCATGTATTTTATGTACAGTGTTACCTGGGGTTGGATTTTGATACGAACAGGCGCTTTAAAATGGGCCATTCTAATTCATGTTTTAAGTAATCTGTTCTACACTGTGGTTGGCTTTACAGGCTGGGAAATTCTTGCCTAGGGTCCATGAAATAGATCAATTTAAACGTTTATGCACTAATCTTTGATACCTTTGAAATGGATAATAAAATGGCTTCTTCTTACACTTTTAATTACAAGTTTTTAAAGGATTTAATAGATCACCTAACATTTTGCAAGGAAGAGCGAATAGAAAATAAGACTAAACAACGATATACCTGATGGATAAGAATCAATTAGCAATTCGAATAAAACAATTACGAAAACAAAAAGGCATGTCTCAGGAATTTCTTGCAGATGAATCTGGTTTGAGCTTGAGGACTGTCCAAAGAATTGAAAATGGCGAATCCAATCCTACGGGCGATTCGCTTAAAAAACTTTCAAACGCACTAAATGTCAATCCAGATGAATTAATCGATTGGTCCATTAAAGAGGATCCTAAGTTCTTAACAAATCTCAATCTATCAGCGTTGACCTTTTTAGTTTTTCCCCTGTTGGGTATATTAATACCCTTTGTCCTCTGGATCCCAAAAAAAGGAAAAGTAAAGCGACTCAATCAGTTGGGACGAGAGCTTATTAATTTTCAAATTACATGGACCCTAGCCTTATTTCTAATTCCTATCCTACTTTTTGTAGTATCAAAAATGGAATTAATTGCTGGTTTATCCTTTAGTTCATTTATTGCTTATGTGATTGTATTATACATTTTCAACCTTATATTGATTATGCTAAACACGATTCGTATAGGCAATAATAAATCTGCCATTTACAAGCCTCAGATATCATTTTTAAAATAAGTTTAAAACCTGCTTGATATTAAAATGGTTTTAAAAAAATTATTCAATTAAAGAATTACATTTAGCTAAACAGCCACCTTTTTTTTGTTCAGTCTGTAACAATCAAAGATGCCTAGCGTCTTAAATTATATTCAACCAACGATTAGCTAAACCTCACTATTTTAAAATGAAATTTCTATTTCGTTCCCTCTTAGCCACTATTCTATTGTCCTTTTTCTACTCCTGTCAAAAGACCGAGGAACGCCTTGCTGTTTTTGATCCCACTGGCAAAAGCCTTTTAAATCTTAACAATCAATCAAAGGACACATTAAAGCTAAACATCAGGAACGAGCTTAATCTCACGATGTCAGAGCAACTAATAGATACCCTCGTAGCCCCTGGAAAGGCCATTCAATTGTCCCTCACTACTGAATCCAGAGATTATTATTCAGTAACTATTAATAACCGTCCATACCGACTATTTGCAGAACCCAATACCCTGAACGAGCTTTCCGTTTCCGAAGATTCCAAAGTAAACTTTAGTGGTGATTTTAAAGTCATCAATAAATTTCTTACAACCAGAAGCACAGTATCCGATTGGAACCCCTGGAATAAAGGTTTAAGAGATGAAATTTCAATTGAGGAGCTCATGGCCTCTAATGATTCCGTTCTTAGTTCTCAGCAACAACAGCTAGCTAATTATAAAGGCCTGCCCAAATGGTATACGGAATTCGAACATCTGCGTCTTGAGTACATCAAATCAGGCGCCAATCTTTCTGCTTTGTCGTACAGAGTTAAAGCCTTGTCGAGTACCGATCCTGTTCCTGATAATTTCTTGAATACGACCATAAAGGATCTTCCCATTCAAAACACCAAGTTTAATGGGGTAATCGCTTATATGAATTTTTTACAATCTTATCTTGATTTTAAAATCGATCCACGTATCGAAAACAGTTTATCTGGTGCCGGGAAGGATGAATGGACCAACTATGTTGAAAACACCATCAAAGCTTCAAAAGAGTCTTTGGGAGATTCTAAGATCGGCGATGTGCATCTGGCTAGGTACTTTTCTTTTATCTTTAATTATCTGGACCTTGTCTGGAATGATGAATGGTTAGCTCATCTAAAAGACCCGGAAATCTCAAATTATGTAAAGACCCAGATTCAGGCAAAACCGCTATTAGCGCCCGGGGAATATCTCCCCTACTTTAGCCTACCTGATATGAATTCCAAAGAATATCAGCCTGAGGATTTTAAAGGTAAGGTGCTACTCATCAACTTTTGGGGTACCTGGTGTTCTCCTTGTATTAAAGAGTTTCCATATGAAGATGCCTTAGTAGAACAGTTTAAAGATGAACCGGTGGCCATTGTAAATATCTGTCAGGATTCGGACGAAGACCTGTGGCGCAAAATGGTGAACAAGTATGATCTAAAAACCATCAACCTTTACGCCAACGATGATTGGACTAAAACTTTAGTAAAAGCCTTTGGTTCTCAAGGTCTTCCCCATAGCGTTCTGGTAGACGCCCAGGGAAAGGTTATTAAGAATAAATGTGCGCGAGCAAGTGCCGGTGTGGATGCTCTTATTGAAGATGCCTTGAAAAAAATGAAAGAAAAAGATGTACAATAAAAATCTTGCTTTTTAGTTTTACAAGCATAAACCAGGTATACCCTGCTTAACCAAATCATATGAAAACTACTTATTACCTCTCCTTTGTATGCGCCTTAGGTCTGCTACTTTCTTGTTCCAATGATAACTCAGGTCCAAATTGCCCAGGCCAGGGAACCATAGGCAATGAATCATTGGCTTATACCTATTTTAATACAGGAAACCCTACTGTATCGGGCACACCTGTTAGTGAAGCAGGCAATATTTTTTACGAACCGGCCTTTGCTGAACCTGTGAACAATGGTGTAGATATCGTGATTCCCGGAGTAAGAATACGTACGGATAATAGCAATTTTGAAATAACAAGAATTAAAATTGAGGAGAAAGCACCCAATGAAGAGTGTTATGTGCTTCAAAACGAATTTAACAATGCGCAGACTAGCTTTCAAACCGATATCGCCACGGTATTGGTACTGGACATGAGTGCCTCGCTGTCGGGTAATATTGAGGACTTAAAAACCTACGCTAAGAATTTTGCCAATACAGTAGTTAATAGCTCTGATGATTCTACCGTAGCGGTAGTGTTCTTTTCAGATAGGGATGCCATACAAAGTACAGGTTTCTTCACCTCAGATAATATTGGCCTCCTGGATTTCATCATCGATAATTACTCTAATTTCCAGGAACGTACGGCACTGTATCAGGCGGTTCAAACCGGTATAGAATTGTTAGAAGATCTTGATTTTGATGGTATTAAATCATTGGTAGCCTTTACTGATGGAGGTGATAACGACAGTAACAACCCTACCGAACTTTTAGAACAGATTAATTCTAGTGAGGTAGAAAAATTTGCTATTGGTCTCAGAGGTACTGATTTTCAAGAATCTGGACTAGAAGCAATTGTTAGTGAAAGCAGCAATTTTGTAGTCGCCGATAATATTATTGCTCTCGAGAATATTTTTAGAATCGTTGCCAAAGGTGTCGTATCTATTTATGAGATCCGCTACACTCGATCTGATCAATTACTTTCAGAAGATGAAACTATTGAAATACGTTTTAGCTTTGAAGCACAACGGATCAATTAAGTCCATAGTTCACAGATTCTTGGCATGATTTTTCAATCAAAAATGAAAAAATTAGAGTCATGAAATTAAAAGTATTGTTAGCTGTTGCCCTGTTGGTGGCGCCTGTTTCCCAACTATTAATAAAGAATACCCAATCCACCTGGGATGCCTTGGATAAAAGAGAATTGATGAACTGGATATTTCAAAACCTTCATGATTAAAAGCCATAACCCATCTAAAGCACACGAATGAATCTGGTAGTTTTTGACATCGACGGTACTCTTACCAACAGTGAGCGCCAGCATCAAACGGCTTATGTTGAGACTATGAAATCTTTCGGTATATCTAATATCAACACTGACTGGAAGTCTTATACCCATCATACCGATAGCTTCATTCTTAACGAGAATTATAAAGTCAATTTCAATAACGATTTTGACCTCTCGTTCTTGATGGAATTTGAAGTCAAAATGACCGAGGTAATGGAAAGTCTGGAACCTATTGAGCAAATTTCAGGTGCTCAAAAACTCCTTGATTATTTAAGACTAAAGGACTATGCCATTGCTTTTGCTACGGGATCCATTAAAGCTCCTGCCTTTTTAAAATTGCAACAAGCACAACTCTGGTATGATGAAGCCCTTATCGCTACAGCGAATAACCATTTCACACGAGAGGCTATTGTCAATGATGCTATAGTAAAAGCAAAGTCCTTTTACCAAGCAGAGACTTTTGATGAGATCATATCAATTGGGGATGGTCTGTGGGATCTTCAAACAGCCCGAAACCTCAACTTGCATTTTATTGGGGTGGGTCTTAAACACGAAGCTGTCTTTAAAAGAGAAAACATACCAGTGTACACAAGAGACTGGAAGAATTTTAATTTTGAAGTAGCATTAGAACTTCTAATCAAATAACAAAATAAAGCATGCAGCGCGACACCAATCCCATTTCACTTTTTAAGGCCTGGTATCAGGAGGAATTAGATCAATCATCTTTGTCTATACCTTCAGCGGTTTGCTTATCTACTCAAGGCTTGGATGGCTATCCCAATGCGCGCTTTGTATCCTTTAAGGAAATTATTGACGGATCCTTTGTTATCACTGGTCCACTGAATTCCCGAAAAGGGTTAGAGATACAACAACACCATCAGGTAGCCTTGACCTTTTGGTGGACGACTACTGAACGTCAGGTGCGCATCCAAGGTGTTGCCCAAAAATTATCACCTGAACCAGCAGATAGTTACTTTGAAAAACGAAGCCGGGCCTCTCAAGTGGTCTCTAATATTAGTCAGCAGGGATCTGAAATCAATGATATCGCGCTATTACAGTCCACAGTTAAGACCCAGCTTAAAATCAACGAGCACATCAAACGACCAGAGTCATGGGGAGAATTTGCCATTCAACCCATCCGTATGGAATTCATGCAATTTAAACCTTCAAGATTCCATGAACGATGGCTATTTGAGCGGCATAAAGAGCAATGGCTAATTAATCAACTTCAGCCATAAACGTTTCGTTTCTAGCGTTAACCCTGAATAATCATATCGTAATCAGAAGCCGTCTGAATCACCTTCTGAATTAGCTCTGGAGCAACTGATTTCTCCACAGCATTGGCTTCCGTATCTGGGACACCCAATTCATTAAAAAAGGTTCGAAATCCTTTAGGACTGTGAATATTAATCCATTTACAAGTCTGATTGGTTTTGTTATTAAAGGTATGCAATGTCTTGGGTGGAATGTCAACCGATTCCCCAGCCCTTACGACCTGTGTTTTACCATTGACAAAAAACTCCAGTTCTCCTTCAATAATTAAAAATGATTCTTTGTAAGCATTGTGCAAATGAGGTGGTGGACCTGGGACATTTGGTGGGGTTTCTGCTACCATGAGGTCATAATCACCGGAGGTATCGTGTGGTGTAATTTTATGACCAAGCACCCACATGGTGTTACTTGAATCCATTTTATGAGATATTTGTCTCACAAACTTAATGGTAAACTTTGATGTATCCAAATTTTATGAGATATTTGTCTCATGAGTGATGCTTATCTCCAATCTGGACGAACCAATCAAAAACAGGAAACCCGCAGTAAAATACTGGCCGGGGCAGCTTACTTCCTCAATAAAGGGCTCAGCTTCAACCTTGATGATATTGCCAAGCGCACTGGAATTTCGAGAGCTACTGTCTACAGGTATTTTTCCAACAGCGATATTCTAGCAGCGGAAGCTGGATTGCAAGTGAGCACTAAAAGTCCTGAAGCCATTTTAGAACCTCTGGACCAACAAAATCTGGAAGCTACCATATATGGGATACAGGATTATTACAACCAACTAACACTGGACAATGAGCAGCTCTTTAGAAAATACATTAGTGCGGTATTAGATCCTGCCAATACAAACAGCAAACGTGGTGCTCGGCGTAAAAAAACCTTGAAACTAGCATTGGAAAACACCGACCTCAGTCCAAAAGATCAGGAGAAACTCTCCAACCTTATCACCCTATTTATGGGCGTTGAACCCATGATAATAACCAAAGACGTTTGTGGATTGAACAATGACGAATCTTTGGATTTATTAAAGTGGGGATTAGAATTAGTACTTAAAGGTCTTACATTGAACGAAGAGAACTAACAAGAACAGTCCATGGATGTAAACTTATGGTATTCGGGTACTCAAAGTGCCAATGTACAAGGGCTCAATGTGGTGTACAAACGATCAGGCCAAGGTGAATCGCTAATTTGTATTCATGGCTTTCCATCATCTTCCTGGGACTTTGAACTTCTTTGGCCAGCTCTATCTCAAAGGTTCGACGTGATTGCTCACGATCTTATTGGACTTGGCAAGTCCTCCAAACCTAATCAAACGCTTAGCATTAGTTTGCAAGCCGATGTTATTGAAGATCTGTTAATAGAGCAAGGTATTACTAAGGCGCATATACTAGCACATGATCTGGGAGATACGATTGCTCAAGAATTATTGGCACGTCAGTACCATAAGACCTCCAAAGTCAACTGGCTATCTTGTGTGTTTTTGAATGGAGGCTTGTTTCCTGAAACCCATCGAGCCCTTGTTATTCAGAAGCTACTCTTATCGCCATTAGGCCCTCTTGTGGTTAAGGCTATGTCACTCGCCTCTTTAAAACGAAGTTTCCACAATATTTTCAGCCAGGCCCATCCCCCATCTGATGAGTTTGTGAAGGAGACATGGAATTTAATCATTGAAAACAACGGACGCCGAATGATCCCACGTTTAATCCATTACATTAAAGAGCGACGACGCAACAGAGACCGTTGGGTAAAACCGATGGTGGCGTCAGTAGTTCCTATGCGTCTTATCAATGGCATCGAAGATCCTGTTTCAGGACTGCACGCAGCAGAGCGCTATGCGGAACTAATTCCCGATGCTGATATCGTCTACCTGCAAAATTCTGGTCACTACCCACACATTGAAACCCCTAAGGAAGTCTTAAAGGCATTTTTTGATTTTCATGATGCCTTATTATGATAAGGTCACTTTAATTGTAAAATCAGGGGCCTTGATAAAAATCTGCTATCTTTAGTTGACCACCACAATACATTTGATATGAAGCACCTTAAAAAGATCTTCAAAATTTTAGTACTAAGTCTGGCACTATTAGTACTGGCAGTTGTATTACTTTTTGGGTATAGCGATATTCCTTTAGACGAGCTTAAGAGCCGCTATACCAATGAAGCATCGGCCTTTGTAGATGTGGACGGTATGCAAGTCCATTACAGAGATGAGGGCCCAAAATCAGATAGTATTCCTATCGTCTTAATCCATGGTACTGGAAGTAGTCTACACACCTTTGATGATTGGACTACGGATCTTAAAAGCAAGCATCGCGTTATTCGGATGGACCTGCCTGGTTATGGATTAACCGGCCCCTTTCCTAATCGCGACTATAGTATGGAAAGCTATATAGATTTCATACACGATTTCCTCAATGCCATGAACGTTGACTCATGTATTCTTGGCGGTAATTCGCTGGGTGGAGGCATCTCATGGCGATTCACCCTTGAGCACCCAGACACAGTAGATAAGCTTATTCTCATTGATGCTTCTGGATATCCTGTTAAGGCCCAAAGCCGACCTATCGCCTTTCAACTTGCCGAAATACCAATTATAAAACAGATATTTACTTACATCACTCCGCGTTCCGTGGCCAAATCCAGTATTGAAAATGTCTATGCTGACAAATCAAAGGTTACTGAACCTTTGGTGGACCGGTATTTTGAATTGACCCTTAGAGAGGGCAACCGTCAGGCTTTTGTAGACCGATTAGCCGTAGACCACCAGTCTGATGAATACCTAAACATACCTAACATTCAGCAACCCACATTGATACTTTGGGGTGAAAAGGATGAATTAATCCCAGTAGCTATGGCACAGAATTTTTACAAGGATATACCCAATAATACCTTGCTGATCCTTAAAAACGTAGGACATGTGCCCATGGAGGAAGCCCCTGATGAAAGTCTAGAGGCTGTTTTACTTTTCCTGGATTGATAGTTGTAATTTTAGAAATCAGTTGAGTCGCCATGTCCATTTTTAAATCCTTTAAACTGTTTTACCCTAAGATGCGATCCAATCGCTGGTATTGGTTATTCTACCTCTTTTGCCGGGTATCACTAGCCTATGCATTTATCGTGGCAGGTATGGTAAAAATAGTAGGAGAACGCTTTGCTAATGGCTTGTCCGAATTACATCCTATGGGAGCCTATCTTACGGCTCTTCATGATACTGGATATTACTACACCTTCATTGGTATCGCTCAAGTGATCGCTGCCATCCTGTTATTGATTCCGAGAACTGTTTTATGGGGAGCTTTGGTTTATCTGCCTATCATAATCAACATTTGGATACTGTCTTATGCGGTAAGGTTTGAAGGATCTATTGTTACCTCCCCTTTGATGACCCTGGCAAATCTCTTTATTTTAGTCTGGCACTATGACCGATTGCAATATTTGCTTCCCATCAAAAAACTTAAACCCCTACCCTTTTTTGAAAAACCAGAGCATTATAGCTGGAGATTCCCTTTTGCTTTTACCCTTATTGTGGTAGCTATTTCGGCTAGCACCATAGTCTTTGCCGTTTATGGACATGAAGTGATGCCAAGGAACTCTTTAAGGGACTGTCAGCAGCAATTCACAGGAACCTTGAATGAGGAAGCAGGTTACAGTTTCTGCGATTGCATCCATCAAGAAGGCCATTCTTTAAACCAGTGCTTAGAACTTTACAACAGTCAAAAGAAATCAAACTAAGGATGTCATGAACAAACGGTTAAAAGGTTTTATTTTTATTGGTGTTATTTCTCTAAGTGCATTTATAGCAATGGATAGTAAAGATTCTACATATGATCCCGGATCTAAATGGCAACTCATTTGGTCTGACGAATTTGAACAAGAGCAACTAGATGACAGTAAATGGAACCGACAGGTTGAAAAAGCTGGACGCTTTAATGAGGAATGGCAACGCTATACCGCCAACGAAAAGAATGCCTTTATTAAAGATGGCCGACTGGTTATTAAGGCCATTCATGAAAGCGATGTGCATGGATTGGATCAATATAGCTCAGCCCGATTAAATACTGCTAACAAGTTCTCGTTTAAGTATGGTAAGGTAGCTGCACGAATTAAATTACCCTATAGCATGGGCATATGGCCAGCATTTTGGATGCTGGGTGCCAGTATTGATGAAAATGGTGGAGATACCCCCTGGCCACAATCGGGTGAGATTGATATTCTGGAGCTCTATGGATTTAGAGACGATGCCGTGATAGAAGCCAATATCCACTATGCAAACAAAGATGACCAACATGAAATGATGGGCCCTGTGGAATACCATTTAAAGAAAGGCATCTTTGCAGACGACTTTCATATTTTTGAATTGGAATGGGACAAGAACCAGATTTCCTGGTCTGTAGATGGTGAGGAATTTATTTCAACCCCAATTAATAGCGGTGAACGGGCCGAGTTTCATCAGGAGTTCTTTTTATTGCTAAACATAGCAGTTGGTGGTACCTTTTCAGGTAGACCGGATAAAACCTCTGTTTTTCCTCAGATCATGGAAGTAGATTGGATATGCGTATACCAGAAATAAAAGCCTACTAAGAATTGTCTAAATCACACATACTTCCAACCATTGTCATTGCCCAACTACTATGCACATCCCTGTGGTTTGCTGGTAATGGAGTGATGACAGATTTGGTCACAAATTTTAATTTAGATACCGATGCATTGGGTCACTTAACAGCGGCCGTTCAGTTGGGGTTTATCACGGGCACCTTAGTTTTTGCCCTGTTGACGATTGCTGATCGGTTCTCACCATCAAAAGTCTTTTTAATTAGTGCCATTTTAGGAGCGCTCTGCAACCTGGGCATCTTATGGCAAGCCAATACTCTTACAAGTATTCTTTTATTTCGGTTTTTAACTGGGTTCTTCCTGGCAGGTATTTATCCGGTGGGTATGAAAATTGCCTCGGACTATTATAACAAGGGATTAGGCAGATCATTAGGATTTCTTGTTAGTGCCTTGGTGCTGGGCACTGCCTCGCCTCATTTATTAAAATACCTAAGCGCTAACTTTTCCTGGAACTCGGTAATCATTGGCTGTTCAGTAATGTCCGTTGGAGGAGGATTGGCATTATTTGTATTGGTCCCGAAAGGCCCGTTTATAACAGCAGGGGCTCGAGTCAACTTTCAAGTGATGTTTCAAGTCTTTAAACGCCCCACATTCAAGGCAGCGGCATTTGGCTATTTTGGGCATATGTGGGAACTTTACGCCTTTTGGGCCTTCGTACCTGTACTCCTAAAAACCTACCAATCTTTGCACCCCGAAGTTAACTTCAATGTGGCCTTATGGTCCTTTTTAGTCATTGGTGTTGGTTCGCTATCCTGTGTAGCAGCAGGAATTATGTCGCTAAAATCAGGGACTAAAAAAACTGCTTTTCTGGCCCTTCTCCTGTCCTGTATCTGTTGTCTAATAAGCCCATTGATGATCGACCAGGATCAGCCCCTATTATTCTTGAGCTTTTTAATCATTTGGGGAATGGTGGTTATTGCGGATTCACCACTATTCTCAACACTCGCTGCTCAAACAGCGCCGCCCGAAATTAAGGGAACCGCCTTAACGACTGTGAACAGTATTGGATTTGCCATTACCATCATTAGTATTCAACTCATGTCGTATTTAGATCAATCCTTCAATTCGAACTACATATATATGTTATTGGCTTTAGGACCTATCCTGGGTTTATGGGCTTTATTACAGCGCAGTAATAACAACGCAAACTAGAATATAATTACCGCTAAATTTTTGCACTTTATTCTCAAATACAAGCCTTGATTATAGTCTCCCAATTACCAAGAGAAGATTTACAGGATTTTATAAAGGAATACTATTTTATCCCCGGAAGCCGAGACCAAAAGCATTCCAGTGATTGACAATTGTTCGTATGATCTGGTATGTTTCAAATAGACATATGCTGTACACTACAAAACTAGCAACTAAATAATTACTATTGCAGGCAATAAAGCAACAGCCAAGGTTATGGCCAGTCATTATAAAAAAGATGCTCTGGAAGGCAGTACCCGAGAATTTGTTGGGAGTTATGAAATAGAGCTAGTCAACTCCAAACTCGGATGGCGAATCTCAGCGTTGAAGTTTAATTTAAAATATATGCGCGGCAATCTGGAGTTAAAGTAAGAAGATTCGTAATAGTAGTTGTTTTGAATTTCTTATTTTTAGAAGATTATTAATCAAACACTTACTTTATGAAACTTTTGAAGACCCTGCTATTTGCAGGTATTTTGTTATTAGCTTCTTGTCAACAAACCAAAGAGGAGACGGCAATGGTAGAAACCAAACCCGGTGAAATTGATCGCTCCGTATTGCCAATTCAACCACCAAAACAGAAACAGATCACAGAGATGGATGCTCGCAATGTCGAGAAACCAGATCTGTTCGAAATAAAGGCACCGGAAGGCGCTCCAAATATTGTGGTCGTTTTAATTGATGATATTGGATTTGGAGCTACCAGCACTTATGGAGGAGCTATCAACACCCCTACTTTTGACAGGCTCGCTAACAATGGCCTTAAGTTCAATAGATTTCATACCACTGCCTTATGCTCGCCTACTCGAGCCTCTCTGCTATCCGGCAGAAATCACCATAATGTCAATGTAGGTTCCGTTATGGAAGTCGCCACAGGCTTCTATGGCAACCAGGGCATTAGACCTGATAATGCTAAATACTTTGCTGAAACACTAAAACAAAACGGTTACAGTACGGCCGCATTCGGAAAATGGCACGAAACGGCCACTTGGGAAGTATCGGTTTCAGGGCCGTATACCAGATGGCCTACCAATTCAGGGTTTGACAAATTCTATGGATTTATTGGTGGTGAAACCAACCAATGGGAACCCGTCATTTTCGATGGAGTTACTAAAGTCTCAAAAGCTGAAATGGAGGACTACCACTTTACAACTGATATGACCAACGAAGCCATTGAATGGGTAAAGTTTCAGCAAGCCATGACTCCCGAAAAACCGTTTATGATGTATTATGCTACTGGAGCTACCCATGCGCCACATCACGCCCCTAAGGAATGGATAGAAAAATATAAGGGGAAGTTTGATCAAGGTTGGTTAAAACTAAGAGAAGAAACATTCGAGAGACAGAAAGCGATGGGCGTTGTTCCGCAAAATGCACAGTTGGCACCTATGCCTTCCGGCATTAAAGAATGGGAATCTTTAAGTGCAGATGAAAAGAAACTATTCGCCCTTCAAATGGAAACCTTTGCTGGGTTTGCAGAGCATACCGATAATGAAGTGGGACGCTTGGTGGATGCTATCGATGAGATAGGTGAGCTGGAAAGCACCCTATTTATCTATATCATGGGAGACAACGGGTCCAGTGCTGAGGGTGGTTTAGAAGGTACTTATAACGAGCTAGTGCATTTGAACGGAATCTTTGATGAAGAAACGGTTGAAAGCATGTTAGACCGTGCGGATGATTGGGGTGGTCCAAATTCATTCCCTCACATGTCTGCTGCCTGGGCAGTTGCTACCGATGCCCCATTCAAATGGACCAAACAAGTGGCCGCTGACTTTGGGGGGACACGAAACGGCATGGTAATGCACTGGCCTAATGGGTTTGAATCTAAAGGCGAAATAAGATCGCAATGGCACCATGTGAATGATGTTGCTTCAACTGTTTTGGAAGCAGCCAGTTTACCAACTCCAAAATCCATTAACGGAGTAGAACAAATACCCATGGATGGTGTTAGTATGTTGTATGCTACTGATGATGCTGACGCACCAGACCAACATACTACTCAGTACTTTGAGATGTTTGGAAACCGCGGTATTTATAGCAACGGATGGTTAGCTCGCGTAGTGCATATGGTACCTTGGGAAGGCAAACCAAGAAAACCCTTTTTAGAGGAAGAATGGGAATTGTATAACATAGAAGAAGATTTTAGTCTGGTCAATAATCTAGCAACTGAAAATCCAGAAAAACTTCAAGAGATGATTGATCTTTTTGAATCTGAAGCTATAAGTAACAATATATATCCACTGGACGATCGCTTATATGAACGCTTTAATGCTGCCATTGCAGGACGTCCTGATTTAATGGGTGATCGTAAATCCATTACCTTGGCACAGGGCATGGAAGGCATGCTTGAGAATACCTTCCTGAATGTAAAAAACACGTCCAAAACTATTGAGGCTAATGTATCATTATCCGGACGCGATAAAGGTATAATACTTTGCCAGGGCGGTAAATTTGGTGGTTGGGCGCTTTACATGGACAAGGGTAAGCCGGCCTATACCTATAATTATTTTGGCTTGAACAGCTACACCATCAAAGCGGATAAAGCCATAAAAAATGACAGTGCTAACATCAAATTGGAATTTGAATATGACGGTGGAGGCACCGGAAAAGGAGGAATAGCCAAACTGTATGTGGATGGTGAATTAGTGGCCGAAGGACGTATAGATAAAACACAACCTGCGGTTTTCTCTGCAGATGAAACGGCTGATGTGGGTAGAGACGATGCCACTCAGGTAGCCGATAAGGTATTTAAGGATGCTGAGGACTCAGAATTTACTGGTTATATCAAAGAAGTGATCATTAGTATCGAATAGTCAACTTATTTATTAAAAGAAAAAAGGCCTCTGTTCCCAGAGGCCTTTTTTCTTTAACCTTAATTAACTATCCTATTCTGGGTATGAAATAGTTGATTTCTCGATTGAACCATTAAATTTAAATGGTGCCATATCATAATACATCGTACTCACTGGTGAACCAAGATCTTTACCAAAATCCAGACAGTCATTAGCAGTAAAGGTTAAAGGGGCAATGATTGGAACCGTTCCTTTAGCATATTCTGCACCATTGACAAGTATAGTAACATCAATAGGTGATTGGGCCGTTTCCTTTTGTTTATTTGTAATCACCTCAATCTCTACATCACCTACTGGTAATTTTTTAGAACCTTTGATGACGGTCCTGTCAATCTCAAAAAGATTGTACTCATAAATTAAATACCCGTCTTTTACAAAGCAGCTTAATCCCCCACCAAATCCACCTAAGGCATAAAGTACCCCATTAGCTTTTTTAGGCACATTCACATTCATCGTTACTGTGTTATCAAACTTGCCTAATTTAGGCGCCGCAAACTCAGGCATACGGTCTATATCACCATGAAACACCCAGTCTTTATAAGGTGTTTTTGGAGCGTCTTCCGGATGATAAACCAGCGACCATAACCCCCCGCCAATAGGCAGGTTATCATTCTTTGCTGACTCTACCAAAAACAAACTCTTTAATTCTTGTAGTTTTTCAGGATATTGTTCTGCCAAGTCATTAGATTGTGACCAATCTTCCTCAACATTATATAACTCCCATACATCATTTTCAGGATTCCATTCCATAATACCTTCTGGTAGACCTGGAACCCAAGGAATTCGTGGGCCAAAAGTTCCCGCAAACCACCCTTCATGATAAACCCCTCGACTTGCCATTATATCAAAAAACTGAGTTTGTAATCGTCCTTCAGCGTCAGCATTATTGAAGGAATAGGCTAAACTCACCCCATCAATTGGATCTTGACTTACACCATTTACAACTTTTGGTGGTATTATATCTAACACTTCATATAAGGTAGGTGCAATATCATTTACATGATGAAATTGAGATCTTGGCGTCTTATCAGGTGTTATATTTTTTGGCCAGGACACAGCCATTGGCTGTCTGGTTCCACCAAAATGCGCAGCCACTAATTTAGTGGATTTATAAGGTGTTGAACCTGCCCATGCCCAACCGGCATGGTACATATTATCTGTTTTACCACTTCCTAATACATCTAAACCACCTAGATCATCTAAAGCCTCAATATGCTGGTCAATGGTAGTTGGAATACTATTTTGAGCCAATAATTCACTAATAGTGCCATTCTGTCCTTCAGCAGAAGAACCATTATCACCCCATATATAGAAAATGATTGTATTATCCATTTCACCAAGAGCCTCTATCTCATCGAAAATACGCCCCACATTGTAGTCGGTGTGTTCAGTAAAGCCAGCGTATACTTCCATTAGCTTACTTTGAAATTCACGCTCATTCTTAGGAATATCATCCCAAGCCGCCATTGTTTGATCTCTTTCTGTTAATGCCGTTCCCTCAGGAATCCACCCCATTTCTATTTGACGTTTGTATACCCGTTCCCGGTAGGCATCCCATCCATCATCAAATTTCCCATCGTATTTATCGATCCATTCCTTAGTTACTTGATGAGGACCATGAACCGCCCCAGAGGCCCAATACATAAAGAATGGTTTATCTGGAGCAAATGCTTTTTGTTCTCGCATCCAATGAATAGCATCATCAGCAAGGTCTTCAGTAACATGATAATAGTCGTTACCACCACTAGTCTCAGGATGATCAACTATTGTTGTATTCCTGACAAGACTTGGCTCGTATTGAGAAGCCTCACCCGAAAGAAATCCATAAAAATATTCGAACCCATAACCTGTTGGCCAGCTGTGAAAGGGTCCTTTGGAAGTGGTTTCTTCTGAAGGGGTATTGTGCCATTTACCAAATGCTGCCGTATTGTACCCGTAGTTCTTCAACACTTCAGCAATCGTTGCAGCCGATTTGGGAATTCGTCCTCTGTAACCATCCCAGTCATTCGATATTTCACAAATTTGACCGTTACCAACTGCAGTATGGTTTCTTCCAGTAAGTAAGGAGGAGCGCGTTGGTGAACACATCGCCGTAGAATGAAATCTGTTATAAGTAATTCCATTTTCAGCAACACGAGAAAGGTTTGGAGTATGGATTTCACCGCCAAAGGTATCGGCGGTTCCATTTCCAATGTCATCGATGAGAATTATTACGATGTTGGGAGCATCTGCTGCAATTCGTCGTGGAGCTGGTGTAGGATTGTAAACTGAATTTGCAATAGTAACCCCAGCCTTACTTGATGATTTTTCTTCAGGAAAAGGTAGTACTTCCTGAGCTTGAATATTTGTTCCTAGAAGTGTTGTAAGAATAATTAAAATTATCAATCCTAATACGCTGATAGAATTGGGCTTTGAATGTGGTGTATTTTTGTTCATGCGAAAATATTTTAAGCAAAAAGTTACATTAAGAGGAACTGCATGAAGAATCATTTTCGACGGGTAAAACATATCTGTAGATGAATACACCCTATCCTTATTCCACTCGTTTTCCTTAGTAAAGTTCTATTTACCTATAAGATCGGGGGTATTATTCTAAGTCGCTAAGCATTAATAAATAAAAAAGCCTCTGATAATTCAGAGGCTTTTTTATTTATTAATTAACGTTTGCGCTTACATCATTCCAGGCATACCTCCGCCCCCACCCATTGGTGGCATTGCAGGAGCGTCCTCCTTAATGTCTACTAAAGCACATTCAGTTGTTAGGATCATTCCAGCAACTGAAGCCGCATTTTCTAAAGCAATTCTTGTTACTTTCTTAGGATCAATAATTCCTGCTTTAAGCATATCTACATAAGCTTCAGACTTAGCATCGTAACCAAAGTCTTTTTTACCCTCTAATACTTTATTGATAACAACAGAACCTTCACCTCCGGCATTCTCAACAATAGTTCTCAATGGAGACTCGATTGCTTTATTAACAATTTGCACTCCAGTAGTTTCGTCAAGATTGTCAGTGGTGATTTTTTCAAGTGTATTTTTTGCTCTTACCAAGGCAACACCACCACCAGCAACAATACCTTCTTCAACCGCTGCTCTTGTAGCGTGTAAGGCATCATCAACACGGTCTTTCTTTTCCTTCATCTCAACCTCGGAAGCAGCCCCCACATACAATACGGCAACACCACCGGCTAGTTTAGCCAAACGCTCCTGCATCTTTTCTTTATCATAATCAGACGTTGAAGCTTCGAGCTGTGCTTTTATTTGATTTACCCTTCCTTTAATATCAGAAGCTTTGCCGTTTCCGTTGACAATCGTAGTGTTTTCTTTATCGATTGTCACTGTTTCAGCAGTTCCTAGCATTGAAAGATCTGCATTTTCAAGAGAAAACCCTCTTTCTTCAGAAATAACGGTACCACCTGTTAGGATAGCGATGTCTTCTAACATGGCTTTTCTTCTATCACCAAAACCTGGCGCTTTTACTGCAGCAATCTTTAGTCCACCTCTTAATTTGTTAACTACAAGGGTAGCTAAAGCTTGGCCTTCAACATCCTCTGCAATAATTAATAAAGGACGTCCAGACTGTGCAACCGGTTCTAGAATAGGCAGAATCTCCTGTAAGTTTGAGATTTTCTTATCAAACAATAAGATGTATGGATTCTCAAGATCAGCGATCATTTTATCCGTATCAGTCACAAAATATGGTGACAAATAACCTCTGTCGAACTGCATACCTTCCACAACATCTACGTATGTATCTGTTCCTTTAGCCTCCTCAACAGTAATAACACCTTCTTTGCCAACTTTACCAAAGGCCTCAGCGATTAATTCACCAATAGTGCTATCATTATTAGCTGAAATTGATGCTACCTGTTGAATTTTCTCTGATGAATTTCCAACCTTTTTAGATTGCTTGTCCAGGTCAGCAACAATAGATTCTACTGCCTTATCAATTCCTCTCTTCAAATCCATTGGATTAGCACCAGCGGCCACATTCTTTAAGCCTTCTTTTACAATAGCCTGCGCCAGTACAGTAGCAGTAGTAGTTCCATCACCTGCAAGATCATTAGTTTTAGAAGCCACCTCTTTTACCATTTGCGCCCCCATATTTTCAAGCTCGTCTTCAAGCTCTACTTCTTTTGCAACCGAAACTCCGTCCTTAGTCACTTGTGGACCACCGAAGGACTTTCCGATAATTACGTTTCTTCCTTTAGGACCTAAAGTTACTTTTACTGCATTTGCCAATGCATCTACACCACGTTTTAGACCGTCGCGTGCTTCAATATCAAATTTTATATCTTTTGCCATTTTAGTTTCATTTAGCTGATTCTTATCAGCGTTAGTAGTTAAATGTAATTAATTCGTGAGATGTAATTGACTTAAACAATTGCAAGGATATCGCTCTCGCGCATCATTAAATAGTCCTTTCCCTCTAACTTTAACTCAGTGCCACCATACTTTCCATAAAGTACCGTATCGCCAACTTTAACAGTTAAAGGCTCATCTTTCTTACCATTGCCAATGGCAACAACAATTCCCTTTTGTGGTTTTTCTTTGGCATTATCAGGAATAATAATACCTGAAGCTGTAGTAGTTTCAGCTTCCATAGGTTCTACTAGAACTCTATCCGCTAAAGGTTTAATGTTTACACTCATTTTTCGTGAATTTTTATTTTGGTTAATTAAAATTGTAACAAATCGGGAAACGATGTTCTAAAACTATGCCATGACACCAATACTGACAAAGTTTCAGTTTGGTACCTAAGCAGTAATTATTAGGTTTTTAGCAAAACTTTAAAACCCTTCCTTTTAAGGAATTGTATTTTTACCCGTCTATTGAAAAAGAAAAAACAAAATCATGAAAAATATTCTACTCGCACTTTGTATCAGCCTATTTCTTGGATGTCATAATAATGCCCAGGTCAATGCTAAACAGCAAGCCGTTATTGAGGCGGACCCGGTAGTGGTCCCTCTGGAAAATGGCATGGCACGCGCCTACTTAGCTAGTGGTTGTTTCTGGTGTGTTGAAGCTATTTATGAAAGTGTAAAAGGTGTTGAGGAGGTTATTAGTGGCTATTCTGGTGGTTACACAAATAACCCAACTTATGAAGCTAGTAACACTGGTAGAACTGGGCATGCAGAAGCTGTGGAAGTTATTTACAATCCTGAAGTGGTAAGTTTTGCTTCTCTGGTAGATGTTTATTTCGGATCTCAGAATCCCACCCAGGTTAATGGTCAGGGGCCCGATAGAGGATCTCAATACAGATCTATCATTTTCTATCAAAATGAGACTCAAAAAAAGATCATTCTTGAGAAAAAAAGAGCCTTAGCCAAAGAATTAAATGCAGAAATTGCTGCCGAGGTTTATCCGTTTCAAAAGTTTTGGGTAGCAGAAGACTATCATCAAAATTATGAGCGTTTACACCCCAACCAGCCCTACATTAGAAAGGTGTCCATTCCAAGGTTAAACAGATTCAAGGCTAAATTCCCTGAGCTTTTAAAAGATGCTCCGAACAGCCACTAAGGCTTAGTCGCTTTTATTTCGAAGATCATTGGGTATAGTTGATTCTTCATTTTGTACATGCCGTCCTTAGTTTTTATCAAATCAGGAAAGACATCATAGGGGCTTTCATCATGTTCGCGCAAGAATTCAATATGTAGTCCTGCCTCGGTAAGTGAAGAGATAACGTCTCCAAGTCCATGGTTCCAACCATATTCCTTACTCATCATAACTGAGTCCTCATCCGCGTAGGTACCTTGATACTCTTCATAGATAACTTCGTCCTGATTATAGTGGTATTTGAGTTGTGGTGGGTTGGTTTGATAATCAAACATCCAGAGGATGGGATGAAATTCGACCATATAAAACACCCCCCCAGATTTGAGGCGTTCAAAAATCATTTTTCCCCAGGGTTTAAGATCCGGTAACCACCCAATGACACCATAACTAGTGAAAACTATGTCAAACTGCTCTTTGATAGTTTGGGAGGTCTCCAATACATTACAACATACAAACTCAGCATCCAAATTCAATTCATTGTTTAAGCTCTTAGCTAATCTTATACCTTGATCACTTAAATCTATACCTGTACACTTTGCTCCTAGCCTCGCCCAACTCAAGGTATCCTGTCCAAAATGGCATTGCAAATGCAACAGTGATTTACCCTTGACATCATCCCCCAAGGCCCTTAATTCATAAGACTTAAGAGAGTTAGTGCCTGCTTTAAAAGCTTCCATGGCATACATATCGCTTTTAGCATGTACGTCTACCTTTTCATTCCAGGTATTTCGGTTGGTCTCAAAATAATTATGGTGATCTTCCATGTATGCTTAATTTTGCAT
Source organism: Winogradskyella aurantiaca (assembly GCF_003362725.1). Taxonomy (GTDB): domain Bacteria; phylum Bacteroidota; class Bacteroidia; order Flavobacteriales; family Flavobacteriaceae; genus Winogradskyella_A; species Winogradskyella_A aurantiaca. The sequence continues at coordinate 856,946 of NZ_QKTV01000001.1, read as the reverse complement.
AAAATTAAACATCATTTGAAAAATGAAACAACTACTTCTATTCTTTAGCCTATTTGCTTTACTCACTGGATGCAAGTCTGACAAAAATCAAAAGAGTACGGTCGACACAACAGACGTAAAAACAATCCCTGAACGTATAGCGAAAGCGCACGGTATTGACCAGTGGGATCTGGTATCCACAATTGAATTTACTTTCGCAGTAGACAGAGATACCATAAAAGGATCAGGACGATCATGGAAATGGATGCCACAAACTAAAACTGTCTCATTAGTGACCCCCGATGAGTTGATTACTTATAATACCTCAGGGATTGATAGCACGGTTATGGCGGCAGATAGAGCTTTTATCAATGATAAGTTTTGGCTATTAATACCATTTCAGCTTGTTTGGGATAAAGGTGCAAACATTTCGGAGCCCATTTCAGCACAAGCACCGATTAGCGGAACTACCATGGATCAAATTACCATTACCTATCCTAGTCAGGGAGGGTATACTCCAGGCGATGCCTATGATATTTATTTTGATGAGAATTACATCATTAGAGAATGGACTTTTAGAAGAGGAAATGATCCTAAACCAACTTTATCAACCACTTTCGAAGACTATGAAGATTTCAATGGTTTGAAAATTGCAACAAGTCATAAACGCAATGGTGAAGGATGGAATTTAAAATTTCGAGATGTAAGGGTAACATTAGAGTAACTTTAAACTGCACACAAAGTCCTAATTTTACCACCTCAATTGTAAGTTGAATAATAGTTCAACGACCTATAATTATGTACATTCCGCATTTATGCGTCCATATATTTTCACTTAGCGCTTTGTTACCAAAGCGCTTTTTTTATCCCTTAAAGCCCTCGGTTACGTGGGCCCCATCGCAATAAGGTTTATTTTGTGAAGCACCACATCTACAGAATGCAGTTGTTCGATTCTTTGTTTCCTCCGCACCGTCTTTATGAGTGACCTTCAGTGTACCATATACTAGCAGCGGACCGTTTTCCATAACCTCTACTTTAGTCTCCATGGATTGAGCCGTTTGATCTTCCTCCCCATTCATGTAAAACCCTAGAGCCCCACTTGGACATTTTTTTATCCGATCTACTAACTCATCAGTAGTAGCCGCATCAATATTTATCCAGGGACGTTCGTTGGGCTTAAAAACATTTGGTAATCCCTTGACGCAAATTGCTGAGTGAATGCATTTATCAGCTTCCCAGGTAACAGTAACTTCACCATTAGTGTATTCTTTGATCTTTCCCATTATTAAATTAATTTCTTTTAAAGATAGCTAATATTTAAGCCAATTAGAAACTCAATCCCTCTAAGTCTCTCACGATAATTGCTATTTTTGTTGAGATTAAAAACAATTTCGCTTGACCACCTTCCAAACCCATCTAGAATTTGCTTTAACACAGGATAAAAAAGATCCATTAAAGGATTTTAGAAACCAATTTTTCATCCCAAAACACAAGGATGGAAGTGATAGTATTTACTTCTGCGGAAATTCTTTAGGCCTGCAACCAAAACACACCTCAAATTACATACAAGAGGAACTCAATGATTGGGCTTCCTTAGGAGTAGAAGGTCATACTCAAGGTGAACACCCCTGGTTACATTACCACGAGTTTTTGACAGAGCCCATGGCCAAAATCGTTGGAGCAAAACCCATTGAGGTAGTTATCATGAACACCTTAACGGCTAATTTGCATTTATTGATGGCTTCATTTTACAAACCTAGTTCTAAACGTTATAAAATTTTAATTGAGGCCGATGCTTTTCCTTCTGACAAATATGCTGTTGAATCACAATTGCGTCACCACGGTTATGATGATAAAGAAGGACTCTTATTATGGCATTCTAGAGAAGGTGAAGAACTAGCAAGATATGAAGATCTAGAGGCTATTTTAAGTGATCAAGGTGAGGAAATAGCACTTGTCATGATTGGCGGTGTAAACTATTACACTGGGCAGTTTTTTGATTTAAAACGAATTACCAAACTAGGTCATGACTATGGTTGTATGGTTGGATTTGATTGCGCCCACGGGGCAGGAAATGTAGACTTGCAATTGCATGCCTCAGGTGCAGATTTTGCTATTTGGTGTTCCTATAAATATTTGAATTCAGGGCCAGGTAGTTTAAGTGGGGTATTTGTTCATGAACGTCATGCTTATAACAAAGAGCTCAACCGTTTTACGGGTTGGTGGAGTCACAACAAACAAACGCGATTTAAAATGCGCGATGAATTTGATTTGATGCCAGGTGCAGAAGGCTGGCAGTTGAGCAATCCACCCATCTTGTCCATGGCTGCCATTAGGTCCTCATTAGATGTGTTTGAAAGTGCAGGCATGACTAACCTTATTGAAAAATCAAAAAAACTTACCGCTTATTTCCAGTACCTGATTGAAGCGTTGGATAATAGCAGTATAAGAATTATAACACCAAAAGATCCTACTGAACGAGGCTGTCAATTGTCCATACAGGTTAAAAATGCAGATCGAAGTTTACATAAGCAATTGATGGACATGGGGGTTATCAGTGACTGGCGAGAACCTGACGTAATACGCTGTGCACCTGTACCTCTCTATAATTCTTTTGAAGATGTCTTTCAAATGGTCGAACGTCTAAAAAAAGCGCTTAACTAAATGGAAAAACAACAAAATATCTTAATTATTGGAGCGGGACTTTGTGGAAGTTTACTTGCTTTAAGACTCGGTCAACGTGGTTACAACGTCACCGTTTATGAAATGCGTCCAGATATGCGTAAAACCAAAATTTCAGCCGGGCGCTCCATTAATTTAGCATTTTCGGACCGAGGGAACAAGGGTATGAAACTTGTTGGTTTGGAAGACAAGGTAAAAACCCTATGTATCCCTATGAATGGACGTATGTTGCATGATAAGGATGGGAATACATTCCTTTCCAATTACAGTGGCAGAGATCATGAATACATTAACTCAGTTTCCAGAGAAGGTCTTAATGCCCTGTTGTTAGATGAGGCGGAACAGCATGATAACGTTAAGCTACACTTTGATATTAAATGCCATTCGGTGGATTTTGAAAAAACAACTGCCCAATTTGAAAACCTCCAATCCAAAAAATTCTTTGTTGAGGATGCTGATGTAATTATTGCAACAGATGGGGCTGGATCAGCCTTGCGTAAGAGCTATTTTTTAGAACGTAAGTTTCTGTTTAGTTTTTCTCAGAATTGGCTAACACATGGTTATAAAGAGCTCACTATTCTACCGGATGACAAAGGGGGTTACAAAACCTATAAGAATGCACTACATATTTGGCCAAGGGGAGATTACATGCTTATCGCATTACCAAATTTAGATGGTAGTTTTACGGTGACCTTATTTCTGGCATACGACGGCGGTAAGTACAATTTTAATAATCTTACGACACCTGAAATTGTTGTTGAATTCTTTAAAGAGGAATTTGCTGATGCTTTGGAGTTGATGCCTAACCTGGTTGACGATTTCTTCGAAAATCCAACTGCACCACTTGGAACGGTTAAATGCTCGCCCTGGTATTACAAGGGTAACACGCTGTTAATGGGAGATTCAGCGCATGCCATAGTTCCTTTTTATGGTCAGGGAATGAATGCTTCTTTTGAAGATGTTGTAGAATTTGATGCCATTTTAGAGCAGTATGAAGGTGACTGGGAAACCATATTCTCTGAATTTGGAAGAATTAGAAAAAAGGATACTGATGCTATTGCAGATCTGGCCATAGATAATTTTCATGAAATGAAAGACCATGTGGCCAACCCCTTATTTCAAGAAAAACGAAAAATTGAAATGGCATTGGAAAGTAACTTCCCCAAGGACTACTCCTCAAAGTACAGTTTGGTTACATTTAATGAGCATATTGGCTATCGTGAAGCCATGCTTAAAGGCAGGGCTCAAGACAAAGCCATATTAAATCTATTAGCAGATAATAAAATCGCAACCATCTCAGAATCTTCAGAGGAGGATCTAAAAGCCATATTAAAACAAGTAAAATCTGAAACCAAAGCTATTTTGGAAGACGATCAAATTGCAAAACTTCATTAGAACCATGAGTGAAAAGAAAGTAACACCTAGAGGAGCATACCCCCATACTAAACGCGTTGGAGATTTTATTTTTGTTTCTGGTACCAGTTCAAGGCGTGCAGATAACAGTATTGCAGGAGTAGATATTATTGATGAGATGGGAACCAAGCGTCTAAATATTGAAGTACAAACACGCGAAGTTTTAAGGAATATTGAAAAAAACTTAGCTCTAGAAGGGGCCAGCCTAAAAGACGTGGTCGATGTGACCTCATTTTTAGTAAATATGAATGACTTCGCCGGTTATAATAAGGCCTATGCCGATTTCTTCGATAAAGAAACAGGACCAGCCAGAACCACAGTAGCGGTTCATCAGTTACCGCATCCAGACCTAGTTGTCGAAATAAAGGTTATGGCTTATAAAAAACAGTAAATTGAAAATTCAAAACTATATCAATGGTGAGTTTATAAATCCACTAAACGATCAGTGGCTGGACAATTACAATCCTGCCAATGGTCAAGTTTATGGATCCATTCCAAATTCGACTAAAGCGGATGTAGAATTGGCCTATAACAGCGCCAAGAATGCATTTAATCAATGGTCCAATACCACACTTGAAGAACGCAGTCGTATACTGATTAAAATTTCGGAATTACTGGAATCTAATTTAGAAAAGCTAGCCAAGGCCGAGAGTAAGGATAATGGAAAGCCTGTTGCCTTGGCAAAATCAGTTGACATTCCAAGAGCAGCCAGTAATTTCAGATTTTTTGCCAATGCCATTACACAATTCGCCAGTGAGAGTCATGACAGTACTGGTCAAAATGCTATTAATTATACCTTAAGACAACCCATTGGGATTGTTGGATGCATATCCCCCTGGAATTTACCACTGTATTTATTTACTTGGAAGATTGCTCCAGCCTTAGCTGCGGGCAATTGCGTTATCGCTAAACCCAGTGAGGTTACACCCGTAACAGCTTTTTTACTTGGTGATATTTGTAACGAAGCAGGATTACCGAAAGGAGTGATGAACATAATACACGGATTGGGGACATCAGCTGGACAGGCCATTGTAGAGCATCCTGATATCAAAGCAATAAGTTTCACAGGTGGAACCTCTACCGGAGCACATATTGCCCGTACGGCAGCACCGATGTTTAAAAAACTATCCCTTGAGCTTGGTGGTAAAAATCCCAATATCATCTTTGGGGATTGCGATTATGAAAACATGCTTGATACCACGGTAAGATCCTCCTTTGCCAACCAAGGGCAAATCTGTTTATGCGGAAGCCGCATTTTAGTGGAGTCTAGTATATATGAGCAATTCAAAGCAGATTTTGTCGCTAAAGTTAAGAACCTTAAAGTTGGAGATCCATCGGATCCCAACACTAATTTAGGTGCCTTGGTATCTAAACCACACCTTGAAAAGGTTTTGGGATATATTGATAAGGCTAAAGATGAAAATGCCACTATTCTCTCAGGAGGAAACCAACTCTCTATTCCAAATTTTGAAGGTGGTTACTATATGGAGCCAACCGTTATAGAAGTATCCTCTAATGACTGTAATATCAATCAGGAAGAAATTTTTGGACCCGTTGTCAGTATCATGCCTTTTGATTCTGAAGAGCAAGCGTTAAGTCTTGCGAACAGTACTAAATATGGCTTATCGGCCACCTTGTGGACTAATAATTTGAAACGGACTTTGCGCATGTCCAAACGGTTAGAAGCTGGTATTGTTTGGGTCAATACCTGGATGATGAGAGACCTTAGAACACCTTTTGGAGGAATGAAAGACAGCGGTGTTGGACGTGAAGGTGGATTTGAAGCGCTGCGTTTTTTTACAGAACCTAAAAACATATGTTTGAAATATTAAATGGATTTACAACTAACTAATACAAATGCTCTTGTTGGTGGCAGTACCCAAGGAATTGGTAAAGCCACAGCCATCGCCTTGGCGAATGAAGGGGTTAACGTAACCTTAATTGCCAGGAACGAGGATGTACTTAAACAAGTTTTATCTGAACTACCTGGACCCGGGCAACACGGCTATATTGTGGCAGACTTTTCCAAACCTGAAGAATTGACTGAAGCACTATCAAACAACCATAAGTTTCACATACTTGTAAATAATACCGGAGGTCCAAAAAGTGGTCTTATTCACGAGGCAGATTTAGACGAATTTCAAAATGCCTTTAATATGCATGTCATTTGTAATCAGATCCTAGTTAAAGCATGTCTGCCGTTTATGAAGTCTGAAAATTATGGGCGCATAATCAATGTCATCTCTACTTCTGTAAAAGAACCAATCCCGAGCCTAGGTGTGAGTAACACAATAAGAAATGCTGTTGCGAATTGGGCCAAAACGCTCGCTGGAGAATTGGGGCAGTTTGGCATTACGGTCAACAATGTATTACCAGGTTTTACGGATACCGCAAGATTGCATCAAATTATAAAAGCAAAGGCAAAACGAGAAGGTACCTCAGACGCAGAAATGGAAGAAATAATGAAAAATTATGTACCCGTTAAACGCTTTGCACAGCCCGAAGAAACAGCCGATGCCATAGTCTTTTTAGCCAGTAAACGTTCGTCTTATTTGAATGGAATTAATCTGCCCGTAGATGGTGGACGAACCAAATCTTTGTAACTTTAGATAAATAATTTAGCTCATGAGTACCATATTTCCACCCATTAATTTTAAAGCTTGGATTGAAGAAAACCGTCATTTGTTAAAACCACCTGTAGGCAACAAAGTGGTTTGGAAAGATGGAGAATTTATTGTGATGGTTGTTGGAGGCCCTAACAGCCGCACAGATTACCATTACAATGAAACACCAGAATTCTTTTATCAATTAGAGGGAGACATTACCTTGAAGATAATTGATAATGGAGAACCCAAGGATATTGAAATTAAAGAAGGAGAAATCTTTGTATTGCCTGCTAAGGTGCCACATTCACCTCGTCGGGGTCCAAATACTGTTGGCCTCGTTGTAGAATACCCAAGACCCGAAGGAGTAAAAGACAAATTACAATGGTATTCTGATAAGGATGGAAGTTTGGTTTATGAAGAAGAATTTACCCTAGCTAATATTGAAACAGATTTACCTGAAATTTTTGATCGATATAACAATACCATCAAAAAGTAGTTCCGTCCAAAATAAGGATCTCTAAACGCCCTATGAAACAACGTAAATTAAGAATAAACGGACATTCACACCTTCTTCCCTACCCTGAAGAGATTCCTCAATTCATGAAGGATAAGGGTATTTTTTGGGTTGATAAAGACCGTAAATATATGCTTCAGAAGGATTGGAATAGGCCTATTACAGATTCAAGTTTCTTCTTAAATGAAAAACTAGCATGGATGGATCATTTTAAGATTGATCATGCAGTTGTCCTTAATTTATCGCAGCTTTACGGTAATGGTTTACGTTTGGAGGAGATGAAGCAAGCCCTCCGATTTCAGAATGATTTTAATGCACGTATTCAGCATGAACACCCAAGTAAGTTTACTTGTGGATTTGTTGTACATCCTGGATTTGTTAGAGGAGCCTGCTGGGAGATTGAGCGTTGCGTTGAAGTACTAGGAATGCAATTACTTTGCCTGCCCACCCACTACATGGATACTATTGGCACATGGCGTTGTATTTTTGATGAAGAAAATGAACCTATTTTTGAGCTGGCCAACAAGTACAATTTAGCCATCGAAATCCACCCTTATGATGGTGAAAAATTTATAAAACTGGAAAATACTTCCTGGCGTTTTCATTTGATATGGATGTTGGCTCAATGCGCTGATGCCTATCATTTCTTGACCCTCAACGGCTATTATAATAAATATCCGAATATGCGTGTCTGTTTCGCTCATGGAGGACAGTTAGCCCAGATTAATTTAGGTCGACGCATTCAAGGCTTTGATGGCAGACCAGATTTATTTGAGGGTATGGAACACCCTAGAAAAGCCGTCGCGCACGAGAATATTTTCTTTGATACCCTGGTCCACGATACAGGATCTCTGGAACTATTGATCAAAAATCAAACATCTAAACAGGTCATCATGGGGCTTGATGATCCGTACCCCCTTGGTGAAATGGAGAGTGACAAGCAATCTTCCTATCCTGGAAAAATACTAGACCTTGCCATAGAACGAGATATTATAACACGAGAAGAAAGTGAGGACATTTGGCAAGATAATATTCTTCAATGGTTGTGTGGAGACGATCAAAAAGCCAAGGATAAACTAATTAATAGAATTACCTCTTAGTGTGATTATCTCAGAATCTTTAAATGATTATCTAGAGGCACATTCTTCCGCCCCTTCCCAATTGCTTGATGAGTTAGAACGTGAGACTTATCAAAAAGTATTACAGCCCATTATGTTATCTGGTGCTTATCAAGGGAAATTTTTAAGTATTCTATCCAAACTTGTTAACCCTAAGAGTATTCTGGAAATTGGTACTTATACAGGCTATTCCACACTATGCCTTTTAGAGGGTCTTTCAGAAAACGGCATTATACATACTATTGATATAAATGAAGAGCTTTATGGCATTCAACGTAAATACTTTGATAAATCTGGAAGAGGTCATCAAATAGTTCAGCATATTGGGAATGCCCTTGATATCATCCCAGAACTTAACTCCACCTTTGATCTTATATTTATCGATGCTGATAAACCCAATTACCCTAACTACCTCAACTTAATAATTGGAATGCTCAATAAAGGTGGTATTATACTCTCTGACAATGTACTTTGGCATGGAAAGGTTCTCGATCCAGATAAACATACAGACGAATCCACTAAGGCATTGACAAAATTCAATAGAATGATAAAAGAACATCCAGAAATGGAATCAGTAATGTTGCCAGTAAGAGACGGCATAACACTTAGCAGAAAGATTTAAGATTACATTTTTCTCCGGATGGATCCTGTAAGATCATCGATCTCATCCTTGACTTTGTTAATTTCCTGATTGATATCTTGAGTAACTTTTGTATCAATCACGCCCTGATCCTTAGCACTTTTTGTTACTTCATGCTTTATATCATTGGTAGCATCCTTTAGAGTTCGCATGCCCTTACCTAATCCACGCGCAATTTCAGGGATTTTATCAGCACCAAAAAACATCACTACTATAAATAGAATGAAGATGATTTCGGACCCACCAATAAATAAAAACATTGTTCCTGCTAACATGCTGCAAAGATAGCTTGACTTTTCTTAAATAAAAATGCCGACTTAAATAAGTCGGCATTTTTTATATTGAATAAGTGAATTAGTTCTTCACTTGATTTTTAAATTGCTCAAATTCACTTTGCTTGATTTCTCTTGGCCATGAGTTATTAGAGGTATCAACATCCGCAGTTTCTAAATCTGGATCAACTTGAATTGACACAATCTCTTTTTCACTTGCAATTGCTCTACTTACCTCAGTGTCGTTTAGTCTCCATATCTGTGCTGGGAATGTTTCTCTTTTTGTAGTTCCATCTGCATAAGTATACTCAACAATCAATGGCATTACTAGACCTCCTGGCTTATCGTAAGTCACCTGATAGAAATACTTAGGAGACTTTATCTCACCTTGTTGTTCCTCCGAAAAATTGTCCATGATAAACTCCTTCACGGTTGGTAATTCTGCCATATCGCCAGCGCTTGCCTCTTCATAACCTTCGGTACCTTCTTCAACAAAATACACTAGACTGTTTGGATCTATATTATAACGTTCAGCAATTTGCTTTCCTTGTTCTGTTGGATTAGTTGTAACGGCAAATTTCTTTACCTCTTTCACACCAATATCCGTATAATCCGTGCTGTAGAACCATCCTCTCCAGAACCAATCAAGATCCATGGCTGAAGCGTCTTCCATAGTACGGAAGAAATCCTCAGGAGTTGGGTGCTTAAACTTCCAACGATTTGCATATTCTTTAAAAGCATAATCAAACAACTCTCTCCCCATAACCGTCTCTCTTAGGATGTTTAATGCCGTTCCTGGTTTGCCATAAGCGTTATTACCAAACTGGTAGGTATTAAGTCCCTTAGACATGATTGGAGCTATGTAATCTTGATCACCACCCATGTAACGTACAATATTAGCTGCTGGTCCTCTTCGTGATGGATACGCTTTCATATCAGCAGAAAGGGCCTCTGGATGCCACTCACCAAAATCTTGCTCTGCAACGTATTGGCAGAAGGTATCTAGTCCTTCGTCCATCCAAGTCCACTGACGTTCGTCACTATTCACAATCATTGGAAACCAGTTGTGACCAACCTCGTGGATAATTACACTGATCATTCCAAACTTTGTACGTTCTGTATAGTTTCCATTTTTATCCGGTCTTCCAAAATTGTAAGAGATCATTGGATATTCCATACCCATTGGTGCATGAGCAGAAATGGCCTTATGGTAAGGGTAGTCAAATGTCATTCTTGAATACGACTTTAATGTAGATGCTACCGCTCTTGTGGACCATTCACCCCATAATGGGTTACCCTCTTTTGAATACAGGGATACCGCCATAACATCTTTGGTATCAAGTTTCACAGCCATCATATCCCATAAGAATTTTCTAGACGTAGCAAAACCAAAGTCTCTTACCATTTGAGCTGACAGTTTCCAAGTCTTCTTGTCCTTGCTTTTTGATTTTTCTGCGCGCTCTGCTTCTTCTTGTGTAACAATTACAACAGGCTTATCATAAGACTTTTTGGCCTGCTTGTAACGCTTCATCATTTCTTTAGTAAAGACCTCTTCCCTATTAGTCAAATATCCTGTACCGTCCAGAATATGATCTGCAGGAACTGTAATATTTACATCGAAATTTCCAAAGGGTAATGCAAACTCATCACGCCCCCAGAATTGAGAATTTTGCCATCCCTCTACATCATTGTAGACCGCCATTCTTGGATAGAATTGAGATACCACATAGATTCGGTTATCGTTTTCTGGGAAATACTCATAACCAGAGCGACCACCTTCTTTAACATGATCATTGATGTTATACCACCATTTGATAGAAAACGAAAATTTATCTCCTGTTTTCATCGTTTGAGGTAATTCTACACGCATCATAGTCCTATTGATCATGTGCGATAGGTCATTTCCTTTTGTATCCTTAACATGCATGATATTGAACCCTCGTTCTAATGGTTCTCTTAAGTAGCCGTTAGCAGCTCTTGACACTGTTGTTGCAGGTCCAAAACCACTTCCATTAATTAATGGGGATTTTGAATCTGGGGCTCTCATGTTCTGGTCTAACTGCACCCATAAATATTTTAATTCATCTGGCGAGTTATTGGTATAGGTAATAACTTCTTCACCATTAAGTCTTGCTAAATCGTCATCGATTTCGATGTCCATTTTGTAATCAGCTTGTTGCTGATAATAAGCAGGCCCAGGTGCACCTGATCCAGTTCTAAACATGTTAGGAGTTGCGAACTCATCATACAACTGCTTGAACTTATTGTTATTAGTATGACCTGGTTTGCGTTCTTTTTGTTCTTGCTCTTGTGCATTAACACTTACAGCAGAAACTAAAAAGACTGCTAGAAAAAGTTTGAAAATTTTCATGATTGGAATTTCGAATTTTTTTAAAATGATGCCTAAAATAGAAAAATAAGTCAAGTAGACTCGGGAATTAATTAAAGTTTAACACTGCCTCTATATTGGCTTTGTTGAGAATAAAACTCTTATTCTTAGAATTAATTTTTGTTCTTACAATATTCTCTTGTTCTTGATACAAATCACATAATATTTCATTAGAAATTCTCATGTTCTTAATGGTAGCAATATCTTCAATTTCCAGATAGCAGTAAACGATATCATCTTCGTACTTTTTCCCAATAAAAACAAAGTTGTGTTCATTACCATTAATCAGAAATCTCAGTTTATCCTTCAAATAGCGCTGCATGTAGCTTTCAACCATTTCTAATTCATCTTCTATAGCTAAAACAATATTGTCATCATATCGTTTTTGTAATAAGGCTTCAAAATCATCAATAAATATTTGTGTTATGATTTGAACCGAATTTTGGGATGGTACATGTTCAACTCTAGTTACACTCACATAATACTCATGCTTAGAGGATACTGCGGTGAATAAAACAAACCCAATTACAATTAAAATTAATCTTGAAATCTTAGTCATTCTTTTTCTTTTCTTCAATTTCTCTAACTTCTTTGACTCCTTCTCTTAGTGCCGCATTCTCTTTAAATATTATGAGTTTCTCGTTAAAAAAATCAATCATACTTATAGGGTCACCTAAATCGCAAAGTCGAGAAAAGCCCTCGCTTTCCGAGCAAAAGTAAAAATATTCAACTTTCAAGTCTTCGTCTAAGGATTGTTTTTCAAACAAGAGCGCCTCATAATTGTCTCGAAATCGCAGAAGGCAAACAGCATCCTTCTCAATACGAATATTACTCTTTAGACGTTTGGTCCGGCCCGAAATCCAGTTTAAAATTGGATTGAGTGGCACAATACCACCTCCAGTAGTGGCCTCATTGAGTCGCCGCTCTTGTTGAGTTTTAGGCTTTCCGGTGTAGCCAGGAATCCCTAAATCATAAAAGTTGATTTCTTTCTCAACTTTAAAATTCTCAAGATCAGATGTTAAGCTCCCAGTTAAAATCTTACCTACTACAACTTCATCCAACTCATTAATTTTCTCCTTAAGCTTTACTATCAGCACATTTTGATTGAGTATTCTGTTATCAATTAATACTTCCTTTTGCTCATATCTTAAGCTTGAAAACGTCAGCGTATCTCCTAACCGGGCAAGGATAGAAAAACTACCATCTGTATCTGTAATGGTAAATTTTAGTGCTGTTTTGTTTAGGACATGTATCCCATCTACATCTTCATTACCAATTACAACCCCAGAAATAGTGCGTTCTTGCCCAAGCAAGGACCAAGAAATACAAATAAAAAAAATGGAAATTAAAGTCTTAATCTTCAATTAAACTAGGGTCTAAGAAAAGTACACTTTCTTGATAAAGGAGTTCTAATAATTCTAATTCGCGCTCTTCTTGCCATAATTCAGCACGGACTCCTTTTTCCTCAACGTAAACCAAAAACTCTCCTGAGCGAGCCCTTGGAACTTTAAAGTAAGTTTCCAAAAACTCTGCATCATATCTGGTTTCAAGAGTACCAGTTGGAATTTCTGCCAAGCTTTTATCAAGCTTTTTCTTCTTAAAAGGCTTAATCATTAAGCCAACAAGGTTAATAAGATTCAAGCCATTTTCCATTGAAGGCAATTGATCTCTAACGGCAGCATTGTCTACTTTTGTAGCGTCGTCAGCGGCAAGACGGTACTTTTCTGTATCCTGAACTCCAGTATAAATAGAGTCCATATCTACGTTATAAGTTCTTACTGAATTTAAATCCGCATTTAAACTCCCGGATAAATCGTAAGGTAAAATAACTACCTCATCGAGCTTGTTCACATCTTCAACCAGCATTGCCGTCATCTTTTTAGAATCCATTATTCTTTGACTGACTATAATAGAAAAGTCCTTAAACTGAAGGGCACTAAATTCTAGCACATCATTAATTCTAGCCTCAATTGTAAATCTACCGTTTTCATCTGTAACAGTCCCCTGTTTTGAGCTAGTATTAAATACAGTAATACCTTCAAGTTCATTGGATTTAACATAAACGCGACCACTGATCTCCTGCCGTTCATCCTGTGCAGTAAGCACAATACTGATAAAAAAGAAGCAATAAGTAATAAGACGGATTTTCATAGCAGACTTCATGATGTTGTGAATTTCGGAACATCTAATCTTTTACACATAGTTACAGGAGGTAAATTTTTGTTAAACTCTCCAATACTTTAAATTTACAAAAATTTAGATTTGAAACAGCTTATTGTTGCCAGCACCTCGACACTTCATGGGGAATCTTATTTGGAATATTTGCTTCCAGAACTTGAAAATCTATTCCTTAACACCAATGAAATTCTTTTCATTCCCTATGCCAGACCAGGAGGCATATCACATGATAGTTATACCCAGATAGCTCAGTCAGCATTTACCAAAATAAATAAAACGGTTACCGGCATTCATAGCATCGAAGACCCTATTTCAGCAATTAAGACCGCCAAGGGGATCTTTACCGGTGGCGGTAATACCTTTGTTTTAGTGAAGCAATTACATCAACTTGATTTGATGGCTCACCTTAAACATACCATTGAGGAGGGCATTCCATATTTGGGCACTAGTGCTGGTAGTAATATTTGTGGTCTCAATATGAAGACCACCAATGATATGCCAATAGTTTATCCCCCTAGTTTTAAGACCTTAGGAATTTTGCCATTCAACATAAATCCGCATTATTTAGATCCAGACCCATCTAGTATTCACATGGGTGAAACCCGAGAAAAACGAATACAGGAATTTCACAGTCAAAATGATATTTCTGTTATCGGCTTACGCGAAGGAAGTTGGATTAAGGTCTCTGAAGATGACTTAATTTTAAAAGGCCATCACAGTGCACGGGTGTTTAAAGCGAATCAACCTTCCTACGAAGTTCCCACAGGCACCAATTTTAAAATGGAGAATTAGAGTTTACTTAAAAAATGGTAGCCTAAAATTTCAAAGCCCTGGTTGTAATAAAATTTATGGGAGGCATAGTTGTTTACATAGGTATTTAATTCCAAACTTTTAAAACCCTTAGACTTTACATAGTCTTTAATCCAATAGACAAATTGTTCGCCTAGTCCCTGCCCTCGATACTCTGGCAGTATATAAACATGATCCATTTCAACAGATTTACCAATATAATGTCGCGTACAGAACCATAAACCTGTAACCCCAACTATAGTTTTATTGGTCCAAACTACTGCACACTCATAATTTTGATTTATCATTTCTGAAAACCGCTGCTCAAGAATTTCTACCCCTATCTTTCCCTCGTTTAATTCATAAACTAAGGGTATAACTTTATTAATGTGCTTAGGATCTAATATTTGAAAGTCAAACATTTTATTATTTTAAGTTAAAATTTACAATAAAAAAAGCGCCCAATCTTATGGACGCTTTTTTTCTAACTAACTAACTCAAATAATTACCTTATTTAGGAAATATATGTGAAAAATCAAAACACTAACGAATGTCTGATTTCTATACAAATAGACGCCAAAACTTTGAATTTGTTACAATCAAAATCTATTCATAACATAAGTTTAACTGTTTGTAAACAAATCTGTTAATACATTACTAAAGAATTAGCCTCTTTAAGGGCTCGTTTAGTAATTCTTTTTTAATCTCAAATAATGCAATCTTAAACGCTGATGTTATATTTTTGAATAAAAGTTGTAGATAATGAACAAAAAAGTAATCTTAATGATACTGGATGGCTGGGGTAAATCACCCGATCCAGAGGTCTCAGCCATAGATCATGCCAATACCCAATTCATTGACAGTCTCTATACAAAATATCCAAGTGCCAGTCTGCGAACAGATGGCTTAAACGTGGGATTACCAGAAGGGCAAATGGGAAATAGTGAAGTAGGTCATATGAATCTTGGTGCAGGACGTATTGTCTATCAGGATTTAGTAAAAATAAATTTAGCTGTCAAGGACAGATCAATAGGTACCATGCCTGAATTAAAAAATGCATTTGACTATGCCAAGGCTAATAACAAAAAGGTACATTTTCTCGGTCTGGTCAGTGATGGAGGAGTGCATTCTCATATCAATCACTTATTTGGACTATTGGATGCTGCTAAAGAACAGCAAGTAGACGATGTCTTTGTTCATGCTTTTACTGATGGCAGGGATGTAGACCCTAAATCAGGGTATGGCTTCATATCAGAGCTACAAGATAAATTATCGGAGACTGGTGGTCATTTAGCTACCGTTACTGGACGTTATTATGCCATGGATCGTGATAAACGTTGGGAGCGTGTTAAACTTGCCTATGATGCTATTGTAAATGGGCAGGGCACGGTTTCAAAAGATGTTTTAAAATCCATTCAGGATAGTTACGAAAATGATGTTACTGATGAATTTATTAAACCAATAGTGATTCATGGCAGTGATGATCAGCCACAAGCAACAGTTGATGAAGGGGATGTAATTATATTTTTCAATTTTAGAACAGACCGTGGACGCCAGCTAACACAAGTCTTGTCTCAAAATGACTTTCATGAACAGAATATGCATAAATTGAAGTTGTATTATGTGACCATGACTAATTATGATGACAATTTTGAAGGTATTGAAGTCATCTTTAAAAAGGATAACTTAACTGAAACCCTTGGTGAAGTATTAGAGAAAAATAATAAAAGACAAATTAGAATAGCAGAGACCGAAAAATACCCACATGTTACATTTTTCTTTTCAGGAGGAAGAGAAACCGAATTTGAAGGTGAAACACGTATTCTTAGAAACTCTCCAAAAGTAGCTACATACGATCTAAAACCAGAAATGAGTGCCTATGAGCTAAGAGATGCGTTGGTTCCGGAATTGGAAAATGAATCAGCTGATTTTGTATGTCTAAATTTTGCCAATGGTGATATGGTTGGTCATACAGGGGTAATGGAAGCGGCCATTAAAGCATGTGAAGCTGTTGATGCCTGTGTTCGCGACGTTGTTACTGCCGCTTTGGAACATAATTACACAACGTTGTTAATCGCTGATCACGGTAACTGTGAAACTATGGTAAACCCTGATGGATCACCTCACACCGCCCACACCACTAACCCTGTCCCTATTATTTTAATCGACAAGGATTTAAAACAAATAAATGATGGTATTCTTGGGGACCTGGCCCCAACCATTTTGGATTTGATGGGAATTCCTAAGCCTGATATTATGACGCAGCATTCTTTAATTTCTGAAGCCTAAACTGCTATATTTGTTTTTTTAAGCTCCTTTTATGCAGTTTCAAAACCGATTAATAATAGCTGTAGATTTTGATGGCACCATTGTAGAAGATGCTTATCCTGATATTGGTAAGCCTAAATTATTTGCATTTGAAACTCTAAAACGGTTTAGAGAAGATGGTCATCGTCTGATCCTATGGACCTATAGAAACGGGCAACGGTTGGATGAGGCTGTAAAATTTTGTGAACAAAATGGCATCGTTTTCTATGCCGTTAACTGCAGTTACCCAGAGGAACAATTTGATGAATCTAAATCACGAAAGATCAACGCTGATCTGTTTATCGATGACCGAAATATTGGAGGTATTCTTGGATGGGGCGAAATCTATCAAATTGTTACCAACGAGGTTCCAGAGCATCGTAAACTTAAGCCCAGAAAAGGATTTCTGGGTTGGTTTAAATAACTTACATTAATTTGAAATATTCTCGATCTATTTGTTCTCTATGATCTGGGTGGGCTATATTGACTAAAGCTTTCACGCGTTCTTTAATGGTCTTTCCATACAAGTTAGCAATACCATATTCTGTTACCACATAATGGATGTGTGCTCTAGTTGTTACTACACCTGCACCAGTTTTTAAAGAAGGAACAATACGACTTACCCCTTTTCTTGTTGCTGAGGGTAATGCAATTATAGCCTTACCACCTTCACTTAAGGAGGCCCCACGAATAAAATCCATTTGACCACCTACCCCTGAATACATTCTACTTCCAAAAGAATCGGCACACACCTGTCCTGTGACATCAACCTCAATCGCAGAGTTAATGGCCACCATTCTCGGGTTTTGTTTTATTACACTAACATCGTTTACATAATCCGATGATCGCAGTTCTACAAAAGGATTATTGTCCACGTAATCATAAAGTCGCTTAGACCCCATTAAAAAAGTTGCCAATGCTCTACCAGGGTCAATTCCCTTGTAGTTACCATTAATCACGTCTTTTAGAATTAGGTCTATAACACCATCCGAGAACATCTCGGTATGTAGACCGAGGTCTTTATGGTTATGTAATCTCGACAAAACAGCATCAGGAATATTACCAATACCCATCTGAAGAGTACTTCTATCCTCAATAAGTCCGGCAACAAAATCGCCAATTTTAGTTTCAATTTCATTGGGCACAATAGGAGCATGAGAAGGAATTGGCTCATCACATTCAACAAAGGCATCTACTTCAGTAACGTGAATAATTCCGTCACCAAAAGTTCTTGGCATCTGTTTGTTAACCTGAGCAATCACATAACTTGCATTCTCAATTGCTGCAAGCGTCGCTTCAACCGAAACACCAAGAGAGCAATACCCATGCTTATCAGGGACAGATACATGTATAAGAGCAACTTGAATATCTACAATATTGCGTTTAAACAACAACGGTAATTCACTCAAAAACACGGGAGTATAAGATCCGTTGCCAGCCTTTAGGGTATGCCTTACATTTCTGCCGATAAAGAATGAATTTACATGAAAACTCTTGGCATACTTAGGGTCTGCATAAGGAGCCTCACCTTCAGTATGCAATTGGCATATTTCAACATTTTCCAACTCTTCATGTCTTTCGACTAGGGCTTTTATCAATACCTGTGGGGCGGCTGCCGCAGCCTGCAAGTATACTTTATCATTTGATTTTACCACTTTGAGCGCTTCTGCTGCACTTACTGTTTTAAACATGATTTTCCTATTTGAATAGAAGCAAAATTACGGTCAATTTTAGAGGAAAAAACTGCCTAATGTCATGTTTTGAGGAATTAATTCAAGTCCTTTTAATTATCTATCTTTGGGCACATTTTTAAGGTAATTCTTATGATTATTCCTAAGTCGTTAGAGGAGATTGAATTAATGCGAAAAAGTGCTCTGGTTGTTTCTAAAACCCTGGGGATGTTAGCCAAGGAGGTTAAACCAGGTATAACCACCAATAAACTAGACGCTTTAGCAGAAGAATTTATTAGGTCACAAGGTGCCTTGCCGGGCTTTAAAGGACTCTACGACTGTCCTTCTACCCTACTGTGCAGTGTCAATGAGGCGGTGGTCCATGGTTTACCAACAGATAGGCCGCTTGAAGAAGGTGATATTGTTTCTATTGATTGTGGTGCCCTTATGAATGAATTTTATGGGGATCATGCCTATACCTTCGAAATTGGCGAAGTCGACCCGGCAACCAAAGAACTTATTCAGGTTACCAAAGAATCACTCTATATTGGCATTCGTCAATTTAAATCTGGTAACAGGGTTGGTGACGTTGGTTACGCCATTCAAAATTACTGTGAGTCCAATGGTTATGGGGTGGTGAGAGAACTAGTTGGTCATGGTTTAGGAAGAAAGATGCATGAAGATCCTGAAATGCCTAATTATGGCAGACGCGGTCGTGGAAAAAAATTCATTGAAGGGATGGTTGTAGCTATTGAACCCATGATCAATCTTGGCACTCATAAAGTAAAGCAACTTAAAGATGGTTGGACCATTGTTACTCAAGACGCAAAACCAAGCGTGCATTTTGAACATGATGTAGCACTCATTAATGGAAAACCAGAATTGCTTTCGACTTTCGCTTATGTACATGAAGCCTTAGGAATTACTTCTGATGAAGAAGATGAGTTTAGAGCTTTACCCTTGAGCTTATGAGTTTAAAAAAAACTATAGAGACCATACCTCAAATCGAAGTCATTGACGGTTATAAAGCCAGATTTGTTCATTCAGAAACCATGACTATGGTATTTTGGGAAGTTGAAAGTGGCGCTAGTATTCCAATTCATTCACACCCTCATGAGCAATTATCTCAAATCACCGAAGGGGAATTTGAAATGTACATTGTAGGCGAAACCCTAATTTTAAAACCAGGATCTGTTCTGATTATTCCACCTCATATTGAGCATGGCGGGAAAGCTCTAAGCCCTTGTAAAATTACAGACACATTCAATCCTGTAAGAGACGATTATAAAGCCCTATCAGAATCTTGATTAAGTTTTTCCTTAAGTACATTCCAAGACCCATTCTAATACGGCTAAGTTATATAGCCATGCCGGTTTATGCTCAGCTGCTGAAGGGAAGCAGGTATACAGATCCCATTGACGGAAAATCGTTCAAGAAATTTCTCAGTTATGGTTACGGCACAACTAGGCCCAACGTACTGTCACCCTCTACATTATCCCTTGAAAGGCATAGATTGCTTTGGTTATACCTAAAGAATAAGACCTCTTTCTTTAAGGATTCCCTAAAAGTGTTGCACTTTGCCCCTGAACAAGCGTTTTATAAACGATTTAGAGACCTAAAAAACATCAATTATACCACTACTGACCTTAACTCACCATTAGCAGACGTAAAGGCTGACATCTGTGATCTACCATTTGAGGATAACAGCTATGATGTGATTTTATGCAATCATGTTCTTGAACACATTCCAGACGATACTAAGGCCATGTCTGAATTATTGCGCATCTTAAAGCCTGGTGGTTGGGGTATACTCCAAATCCCTCAGGATCTTTCTAGAGCTACTACTTTTGAAGATGACAGCATCACAGATAAAGAAGAGCGCTCTAAAGTTTTTGGACAATATGACCATGTTCGTGTCTATGGACGCGATTATTTTGATAAACTACGTTCTATTGGATTTGAAGTGGAAGCTATTGATTACACAGCTGAATTACCCCCCGAACAAGTAGATAGCTACCGATTGGCGCAAGGAGAACTCATTCCCCTAGTAAAAAAACCCTAATCTTCTGGGAAGCCATTCAAAGCAATGGTTGATAAGGTGTCGTCCCCATCATACACTATAAAATAGACTTTTAATTCAGGGTGAAAACCTAAGAATTCCTTTGTTCTTTCGACTCCCATGGCTTGAAAAGCAGTGGCATATCCATCTGCAAGCATACAATCTGGAGCGATTACTGATACACTTAATACATTGGTCTTTGTTGGATAACCAGTTTCCGTATCGATAATATGTGCATAACGATTTCCGTCTTCATCAATCTTAAACTTTCTATAGACCCCTGAAGTGGCCATTCCACTATTTGAAATTGAAATGACTTTTGAATAGGATTGCGAACCATCAAAGTTAGGATCGTCCACCCCAATTAACCATGAATTTCCACTTTGTATATTTGAGCCTCCAATACTCATATCTCCACCAATATCCACCAGATAATTGACAATGCCTTTAGACTTTAAATACTCAGCAACCACATCAATTGCATAGCCTTTAGCGATGGCGTTAAAGTCCAAATAAACACTGTCTGGTCTGATAAATCGTTCTTCAAGCATTAATACTTTATCAAAGCCAACAAAGTTCATTAATCCTGAAATGGTACTACTATCTGTTAGAAACTTGTTTTCATCCGGACCAAAATTCCAGGCATTAACTACATTTCCTATGGTCGGGTCAAAAACACCTTTAGTCTCTTTATAGATTTTCTTAGAAGCCTTAAAAACCTTCTTAAAATGCTCGTCTACTTCAACCGGCTCGTTTCGATTAAACTTGGATATATCGGAATCTGGCCAATATGTAGACAAGGATCCATTAATTATATTGAATATGCTATCAATGGCCTCATCATATCTTTTATCATTCTCTTCATAGTAAGTAACATTGAAATAGGTACCAAAAATAGGACCACTGTATTTAATGTTTTCTGGTTCCTTTTCACAAGAAACCAAAGCTAATAATGCCAAAACGACTACTAAATATTGTCTAGCCATACTAATTTAAGTTCATTTCAATTACCTGAATTCCATTGTATTCAATGAGGTATTCTTCGTTTAAATAAATGGGCAACTCTTCCCCATTTGGGTTTCCTAGTCCAACACCTGCATAAAGCACCTTAGCATCCTTATCAAAGGCGTGTTTTTTAAATGTCTCCATCCAAACCACATCATAGTTATTTGGGTTTTCTGGTAACATAACAGCCCTCACAATCACAAAAAAGTATTGGTTATTCTTATCAATACAAACAAACTGAGGGTGTTTTTTTAACTTGCTGTTGACAGCAATAAACTCGAACCCTCGGGATTCCAAATCCTTGCCCACGTGATTCATTGCCAAATTATGCAGTTCTTGTTTGGAAAGTGCTTTACTCATCTCCCACAAAGTTAATAGCTAAGTCTTGTTTTTTGAAACAACATTCAAATTAAAATATTATAAAATATAATTACATTTAGTCTCAATGAAGGCATACCCATTTACAAAGCGCATAGGTCTCATTTTAGGACCTCTTCTTTTTATCATCTTACAAGCTTCTCAACTAGAATTAATCTCTAACTCAGCAGACACCGTTATTGCCGTAGCAGTTTGGATGTTAATTTGGTGGATATCTGAGGCTGTATCCATTTCAGTGACCGCATTACTTCCTCTGGTTTTATTTCCGCTATTTAAAGTAATGTCAATGGCCGAAGTTGGTGCTAATTATGGTAGCCCAATAGTTTTTTTATTCTTTGGAGGCTTTGTATTGGCTCTAGCCCTTGAAAAGGTGAATCTGCACAAACGCATTGCCCTAACCATTATCAACTGGACGGGAAATTCTCCAAACAAAGTTATTCTAGGCTTTATGCTAGCAACGGCTCTTATGAGTATGTGGATAAGTAATACAGCTTCAACTGTAGTAATGCTACCAATAGCCTTATCAGTCATACAATTATTAATTGATGATGAGGATGGATTTACAAAGGCCGATAAAAACTTTGCTTTGAGCATTATGCTTGGAATTGCCTTTTCTGCCAATGCAGGGGGCATTGCCACAGTAATTGGCACACCTCCAAACTCCGTATTAGTCGGATTGCTCGAAAATGAATATCAGATTGAGATTTCCTTTCTAAGATGGATGTTATTTGGTCTGCCACTGTCCACCGTCTTAGTTTTTCTAATCTATGTAGTACTTGTAAAATGGTTATTCCCTTGTAACCAAATTCAGTTCAACGCATCCAAGGATGTTATTTCGAATGAACTAAAGAAATTAGGGAAACTGACCAAAAAAGAAAAGCACGTACTCAGAGTATTTGCATTAATTGTAACCCTTTGGATTTTTAGAACTCTTATTAACTCTCTTCTTCCTGGATTAGGATTATCAGATACTATGATTAGTGTTTTTGGCGCTATTATACTATTTGGTGTCCCCCATAATTATAAGAAAGGTGACTTTATATTGGAATGGAACGACACTCAAAAACTTGCCTGGGGTATTCTCATATTATTTGGTGGAGGCTTAGCCCTTGCCAAGGGAATGTCGGCAACAGGTATAGTAGATCTTGTAGCCAACGAAATTGCCGCAAATAATTTTGGGGTATTACTAACTGCAAGCCTATTAATAGTTTTAATGCTATTCATGACGGAGCTTATGAGTAATGTGGCCCTCACTGCTGTTCTTGCACCCGTTGTTGCAGGTATAGCGATTGGTCTGGACATTCCTATTCTTTATTTATTAATTCCGGTTACGGTTGCCAGTAGTTGTGCATTTATGCTGCCAATGGCAACACCACCCAATGCCATAGTATTCGCTAGTGGCTATGTGGAAGTTAAACAGATGGCACGGGCAGGGATTGTTTTAAATTTAATCTCCGTTGGATTGCTGATTTTAGCTTTTCAATTTATCATACCTTTGATTTTTTAACGAATTAATTATGAGAGTATTAGCTCATATTTTGTAATTTCATAATTGAAAAAGAAAAATATGAGGACTATAAAACGGTTTGAAACTGCCATTGAAAAGCTCTACATCGCCTTTCACAACAAGCATTTAAATCCTGAAGATTGCACCCAGTGTGCCGTTGGAAATATTCTTGATAGGCGCGATTTCTGGAAACATCTTTCCGACGATCATGGCTCTTTAGCTCTCAATTACGTGGGTAAATTTCACGAGTTTCGAAGAAAGACATTCAACGGCTACCTTCCATCTGAATTACTGAAGATTGAGTATGCCTTTTTAACGGGCTGTGGTTATGAGTTACCCTATAGGTACGATCATTCCAAACCCAAAAACCCAACAGACTCGGACGTTTTATTTAATGGTCTTTGTGCAGTGGTAGAAACCCTTTGCGAATTAGATGGTCTTGAAAATATAATGGATCATCAAAAGCTATTTGATATTAATACGGTTTCCCTAAAGGAAGCGTCCTTAATATAACAACCTATAAAAAGAAAAAAGCCGATGCTAAATAAACATCGGCTTTTTTGATTTATATAAGATTTGTTTATCCTCCAAAATCATCGAATCTAATGTGCTCATCAGGGATTCCAAAATCTTCACCCATCTTTTGCACAGCTTGATTCATAAGTGGTGGTCCACAGAAGTACAATTCAATATCTTCTGGGGCATCGTGGTCGTTTAAATAATTATCAATAACACAATTATGAATAAACCCAACGAATCCATCACCAGCCTCATCATTAATATCCGATTTAACCTTCCAGTTATCTTCTTCTAAAGGCTCTGATAAGGCCATGTAGAACTTAAAGTTAGGAAAGTCTTTCTCTAAGGCTCTAAAGTGCTCTATATAGAACAACTCTCGTTTAGATCTACCACCATACCAATAGGTAACCTTACGACCGGTCTTTAGGGTCTTAAATAAGTGGTATAAGTGAGAACGCATTGGTGCCATACCAGCTCCACCACCAACATATAACATTTCGCTTTCAGACTCATTAATAAAGAATTCACCATAAGGACCTGAAATAGTTACCTTATCACCAGGTTTTTGAGCAAAGATGTAAGAGGAGGCAATACCTGGATTAACATCCATCCATTTGTTCTTAGCGCGATCCCATGGTGGAGTAGCAATACGCACATTAAGCATGATCTCACGTCCTTCAGCAGGATAAGAGGCCATAGAATAGGCACGTTCTACCGTTTCACCATTTTTCATGGTCAATGGCCACAATCCAAATTTATCCCACTCGGCTTGAAACTTATCAGGGGTTTCATGCTCTTCAGGGTGAGCCGTAATGTCAATATCAGCGTATTTGATCTCACACGGTGGAATTTCAATTTGAATATATCCACCTGCTTTATAATTCATTTCCTCAGGAATTTCAACCACGAATTCTTTGATAAAAGAGGCAACGTTGAAGTTTCTAACAACGGTAGCTTCCCATTTCTTAATTCCAAAGACTTCTTCTGGAATGGTAATTTCCATGTCCTGTTTTACCTTTACCTGACAAGCTAGTCTGGCTCCGTGTTGCAATTCTTTTCTTGAAAAGTGAGGGGTCTCAGTTGGAAGAGCTTCACCTCCACCAGCTAAAACATGACATTCACATTGAATACAAGTTCCACCTCCACCACAAGCAGATGGCAAAAAGATCTTGTTTCCTCCTAATGTAGATAACAATGTATCACCTGAGGCCACTTCAATTTCTCTCTCCCCGTTAATTTTAATCTTAACCGGTCCTGAAGGAGATAACTTTTGCTTGACAAATAGTAATAAGGTTACTAGTAAAAGTGTCAATACTAAAAACGCTGCAACCGTTGCTACAATGGTTCCAACTGTATTTGCGACAAGTAATATCATTTGTTAATTAATTTCTTTTGTTGTTGTGTTTTCTGCAATTTCTATGGTCTCCTCATTATCAACTTTTGGAGTCTCGATCATTTCTACCTCAACTGCTTTATCCTCTTTTTTAGAAGCACCTTCATCACCTCCAGTTAACATTCCACCAAAGCTCATAAATCCAATGGCCATAAGACCTGTGATTATAAATGTTATCCCTAGTCCTCTAAGTGGTGCTGGTACATTTGAGTATCTGATCTTTTCACGAATGGCCGCAATTGCTAAAATCGCCAGGAACCATCCGATACCTGAACCAATACCATAATTTAAGGCTAAACCAAAGGTGGCTATTTCTCTAGACTGCATAAATAGTGAGCCACCTAAAATCGCACAGTTCACAGCAATTAATGGTAAGAATATACCAAGTGAGTTGTACAGTGATGGAGAAAACTTTTCTACTATAATTTCAACCAATTGTACCATAGTTGCAATGGTTGCAATAAACATTATAAATGAAAGGAAACTCAAATCGTATGACGCAAATTCAGGCCCTAACCATTTTAAAGCACCTGGTTGTAAAATGTATTGATCCAACAACCAATTTAATGGTACCGTAATAGCTAATACGAATATAACGGCAGCTCCAAGACCCACAGCTGTTGATACCTTTTTAGAAACGGCCAGGTATGAACACATTCCAAGGAATGTTGCAAATACCATGTTGTCTATAAAAATTGACTTAAAAAATAACTCTATATGTTCCATAATATCTCGTTACCAGAGAAAACTATCTCTAAATTAGTCTTCGATTAATGCTTTATTTCTACTTCTTTGAACCCATATAAGAATTCCAACAACTATCAGAGCCATTGGCGATAACAACATAAACCCGTTGTTTTCATATCCAATAGCATACAATCCTGTTTTTTCAATTGGGTCACCTAATACTTTAAATCCTAATAGGGTACCTGATCCTAACAATTCTCTAAAAAAACCAACAATAATTAGGATAACACCATAACCTAAGGCATTTCCAATACCGTCAAGAAATGATCTCCATATACCGTTCCCAAGAGCAAAGGCCTCAAATCGCCCCATAATGATACAGTTGGTGATTATCAAACCAACAAAGACTGATAATGTTTTACTTAATTCATAAGCAAAGGCTTTTAAAACCAAATCAACTATAATCACTAAAAAGGCAACTACAACCAGCTGAACGATAATTCTTATTTTTGAAGGAATAATATTTCGCATTAATGAAATTACCACATTTCCGACTCCCATCACAAAGAGTACGGAAATGGACATTACAATTGACGCCTTTAATTCTGCTGTAATTGCTAAAGCCGAACAGATACCCAATACCTGAATGGTAATTGGATTGTTATCTGCTAATGGATCTAAAATTAACTTACTGTCCTTTTTTGATAATAATCCCATAGCTTATTTTTTTAGGTTTTGGAAGAAAGGCACATACAGCCTAAGGTCACTTTTAATCATGGCGGTAACACCATCGCCAGTAATAGTTGCACCAGCTAAGGCATCAACTTTAAAATCTGTTTTACGTTGATTAGTTGGATCGGCATTTCCTTTAGCAACAGTTACTCCTTGGAAATTTCCAGATTCGTCCATTAAATGTTCACCGATAAAATCATCCATAAAATAGCGCTCTTTAATATTAGCACCTAATCCTGGAGTTTCACCCTTATGATCAAAATACGCACCTTGAACAACCATATTCTCATCCAAGCCTACATATCCCCAGATAGCATCCCATAGACCTTTGCCATAAATTGGAGCGATGTAAATCTTTTCTCCATCCTTTTCTCCGATGAATAAAGGCATTCTTCTGGCCTTACCGTCTTTGGCGTTCGATTTCTCTTTTTTAATATCAATCAAATAGGGTTCATCACCGTTCTCATCAAGATATTCTTGACGGGTTTGTTGTTTTATAATTTCCCCATCTTCAACTGTAAGAACAAGTTGTTCAACTATATTAGCATCAAAAGCCTCTGGCGCTTTATCAGTTGAAATAAAAACAGCACTTGTTTCGTCATTGTCATTAATACCCATTGCGTAAAGGATATTTTGCTGTTTTTCTAAACGCTTGTTCTCGTCTATTCTTCCACTTAAGGCTGAGGCCGCATAAGCTAATAATGATCCTACAATTGCAACCATTACTACTGCAAAAATAATTGTATACGAGTTCTTGTCTGTTCTATTTTCCATCCTTAGGCAACTTTAGCTTTTAGACGTTTCATTCTTCTTTTTACATTTCCTTGGACCACGTAATGGTCAATTGTTGGTGCAAATACGTTCATTAAAAGAATCGCTAAGAACACACCTTCTGGGTAGGCCGGGTTAAATACGCGGATCATAATTGATATGAACCCTATTAAAAACCCGTAAATCCATTTTCCTCTATTAGTTTGGGACGCTGTAACCGGATCAGTTGCCATATACACGGCACCAAATAAAATACTTCCAATGATAAGATGTTGCCAGAACGGTACACTCATTAAGCCGTAAAACTTACTTGACTCTCCAATCCAACCAGCATCAGCCACTCCGTTAAATATAAGACCCATGGCTAAGGCTCCAATTACCGTACTCAGCATAATTCTCCAACTACCGACCTTAGTGAAAATCAAGAATAAACCACCTGCAATAATTAGTAGTTTGGATGTTTCACCAACAGATCCAGGTATGAATCCCATAAACATGTCGTATAAACTGTATCCTAACTCCGTATTTTGAGCATAGGCCCCTAATAGAGTTTCCCCTGATATAGCATCCGCTGTACCTGCTCTTTCAACAGCACCATGTACCCAAACCTTATCACCTGACATCCATGTTGGATATGCAAAAAACAAAAAGGCTCTGATTGTTAGGGCTGGGTTTAAAATATTCATTCCGGTTCCACCGAAAACTTCTTTTCCAATAACAACACCAAAGGCAACAGCAACAGCTAGCATCCATAAGGGTAAATCAATTGGAACAATAAGTGGCACCAACATCCCTGTAACCAAATACCCTTCTTCTACTTCGTGACCTTTAATAACTGCAAAAAGGAATTCTATTGCTAAACCTACCCCATATGATACCACCACAAGTGGCAATACTTTTATGAGTCCTATATAGAAAGCATCCCAGGAAAGAAAATCAACCGGTGTTCCAAGTGCAGCAAAATGCTGATAACCCGCGTTAAACATTCCAAAAATCAAACAAGGTACCAAAGCCATAATAACTGTATTCATGGTACGCTTTAAATCGTCAGCTGCCTTAATGTGTGTACCACCATGGGTGGTTTCGTTTGGCAGATATAAAAAAGTATGTATGGCATTAAAGGCTGGAGCCATCTTAGTGCCCTTGTACTTTTCTTTTAATTGATGTAGTGTCTCTTTCAAAGCCATTATCCTATTTCTTTAAGCATTAAGTCTAATCCTTCTCTTATAATTTGTTGGTGTGGTTGTTTTGAAACACACACAAACTCTGTCAAAGCGAAATCTTCTGGTGCTACCTCGTACATTCCAAGTGCTTCCATTTCATCTAGATCCTTGTACTTACATGCCTTTAAAATCTGCATTGGATAAATATCTAGAGGAAAAACCTCTTCATAAGTCCCAGTAGTTACAAAGGCTCTGTGTTCGCCATTTGTATTGGTATTTAAATCAAATTTCTTATTTGGTGTTAACCAAGAAAACGTCAATGCTCTGGACGTTGATATCTTATTAAAGATAGGCTTATTCCATCCAAAAAACTCATAGTCGTCACCTTCTGGAATAACAGTCACAACATTACTGTAATAGTCCAAATAACCATCAGGACCAATATGTTTACCCGATAAAACATTACCAGAAATAATACGGTCGTTTGATCCTTTTTCAATGCCATTATCATAAACCATAGTGGCTATTTCTGACCCTATTTTAGTTCTAAAATATCTTGGTTTTTTAACCGAAGAACCTGCAAAGGCAATCACTCTTTCAGCATTGAATTTACCTGTTAGTACTAATTCGCCAATGATAACCAAATCCTGTGCATTAACAGTCCAAACTACTTCACCCTTATTTATTGGATCCACTTTGTTGATAAGAGTTCCTACGTTACCCGATGGGTGTGGACCCGATACTTTATGAAGTTCAACGCCGTTTAGCGAAGCCAAGGGAGAATTAGATTTTTTACCAACGGAAACATGTACCGCTCCTGACGTTAACTTCGAAAGGACATCAATAGCCGCTTGCAGTTCTTTTTCCTTACCTTCAAGAGTATAATCCAGATCAGCCGCAAGGGGTGCACTTGCATAACCACTTACAAAAATACCTTTTGGAGTGTTAGCAGGATTTGCAACAACATCATAAGGTCTTTGCTTAATAAATGGCCAACATCCTGACTCTAAGAGATAGGCTTTTACCTTCTCCGCATCAGAATTTAAATCTAAGGCTCCGTGCTCAACATAAGTCTGAGTCTTGTCGGCCTGAATCTTTATAGCATCAATTCTTCTCTTTGGCCCACGTTGAATTTCGATCACCTCTCCAGAAACAGGAGAAACAAATTTCATATCTTCATTTTCCTTATTGAAAAATAAAGTTGCTCCAGCTTTAATCTTGGTACCTGCTTTAGCTACTAATTTTGGGGTGATACTGTGGAAATCTTCAGGTCTAACACAATAAAAATTACTGATAATGGCATTTTCAGTAGTTTTCTCAGCTTGTCCAACTAAGTTGATGTTTAAACCTTTCTTAATTTTTATGTCTTTTGACATGTGTAGTAAAGATTTAGTTATCTAAAAAAAACGCTGCAAATCTACGAATAAATGGACAAAATTGAATCAGTTCAAATGCATCTTTTTTATTTATACCAATTATAAATAGAGCTGATTATATTAGGTATAGATTTTGTTTATCTTTAAAATCTCATCTTTAGTTCTATGCTCAAAAAACTACTAATTGGACTCCTTTTCGTTTTGCACACTCCTATCGTTTTTTCTCAGGTGTTTGAAACAAGCCCACCAGATCATATTAAAACCATAACATTTAAAGGAAATACGCCTGAAAGTCAGCTGCCAGTTATTCGTTTAGGGGACCCCTTAGTGTTAGAATTTGATGCCTTAAATGCAAAAGAAGAAGATTTCTATTACATCATTCAGCATTGTAATTATGACTGGACTCCTTCAATTCTTGCTAAGACGGAATACTTAAGAGGTATTGATAATCAAAGAATTTCTACTTATGAAAATTCGTTTAATACATATGAGATATATTCTCATTATACATTAACCATCCCCAATACCTTGACCAGAGGTTTCCTTAAAAGTGGGAATTATATGATCTTTATTTATGACGACTTTGGTGAACTCATGTTCTCAAGGAAATTTATGATCTATGAAGATATTGCCAGTGTAGGTGCGGTTGTTAAGAGAACGCGCGATATGAATACAATTCAAGAACGTCAAACGGTGAACTTCGTTATAAATAGTGGCAGGATCAATTTTAATAATCCAATGGAAACCGTAAAAGCGCTTGTCGTACAAAATAACAATCTTAATACGGCTATAATTAATCTAAAACCACAATATATCCTTGGAAACGAACTTGAATACCGGTACAGTGAAGAATCGGCATTTTGGGGTGGTAATGAATACCTTTATTTCGAAAACAGAGATGTGCGCGTTGGAAACGTGGGAATTCAATTCATAGATTTAAAAGACATTTACAATAGCTATCTATTTACACAAGAGCCTCGAAAGGGTCGTGAGTACACCTATAACCCTGATATTAATGGTAACTTTAAAATCACCGTAATCGACTCTAGAGATACTAGAACAGAGGCCGATTATACCATGGTTCACTTTTCCTTGAGGATGCCAGAACTTCCTCCGAATGAAGCTGTATTCATTTATGGAAATTATAATAGTTACGCCATTGACAACTCAAATCGAATGATTTATAATTCTGACCGTGGCATGTATGAATGTAGTATGAAATTAAAGCAAGGCTTTTACAACTATAAATACGTGATTGTTGACTCTGAAGGCTACCTTAATGAAGGCGGTATAAGCGGTAACTATTGGCAAACGGAGAACAACTATAAAATATTAGTTTATTATAGAGATCTAGGAGCGCGATTTGATAGACTCGTTGGATTTGGGGAAACAACCTCCGTTAATATTACCAATTAATAATATGAAGTGTTATGGTTAAAATAATGCCCTCATTACTTAATGGACTCTTCACCAGAAAAAAACCTTAAGTTGTATTTGGTACTTATTTATCATCTAAAACCTATCTTAAAGTTAAAATTTACCGAAATTTTAGTACCATCTAACCGAGAAGCTCCCTTTAGATGCTATTTTTATCTTACTTTTATCAGATACAGTACGTGATATGGTTACCCAAATTACAAGTGGCATAAAAATATCTGTAGAGACAAGCTTTGAAGGCACCTTCTTTAAGAACTATAAGGTACATTTTGCTTTTGGTTATGAAATTACCATTGAAAACCAAAGCAAGTTAGCTGTTCAGCTTGATTCGAGATTTTGGTCTATTTACGATGCTCTAAATAATATTGAAACAGTTGAAGGTGATGGAGTAATTGGCCAACAACCAATTATTTATCCAGGATCTCAACACACCTATAATTCTGGATGCTTATTGGTATCCCCGTTTGGAGCCATGGAAGGTCACTACAATATGGTCGGTCTCGATACCGGCGATTCGTTCAAAGTTCAAATCCCAAGATTTGAATTATCGGCGCCTTTTGCACTCAACTAGCGTCTTTCTCTAAAATATCAAATCTATAAATTCGGTCGTTCTGTTTCACATGGAAGTACAGACAATTAGAATCATGCATGAATACATATGATTGTTCTATATGGAATGTGGGATCTGAAATCTTATATTTTGCACTTACATCCGTTCTACCCGAATCCGAAATTCTTTTAAAGCCATATATTGCCCTACTTCCTATATCCTGCAAAAGAAACCAAGCACCTGACCCAATACCAGATAGCCACTGCGCCTCCCTTTCTGGTTTGGCCATTTTTTCTTGACTAACACCATTCAATTTAACTCGTGTTAACCTATCGAAAAATAAACTAGCATTAAGTTTAATTCTACTAGATTTAAAATCTGAGATCTCCCCATTACCTGTTATCTCATATACTTTTTGACCAGTATTTGCAATAACCACATTACTTACGGAACTCGGACTAAACCATTGTGACTGTTTCAGTTTATTGACAACATCCTTGTCCCTCACAGAACTTATTAAGGCTTCCGTAACAAACCTTACGCAATTCGTAGCCTGAGATTTAAAGGCGCCGTAGTGGATAAACTTTCGATTCTGAAGTGTAGTTACATACGTTTTTATACTCCTGTAATCCACCACATCACAAACAGAGGCAATGAGTTTTCCTTCTCCATGTGTAAGTTCCCTACTAAGAGCAAGCACCTTTAAAATTTCATCAAGATTCATTATCCGATCCTCTTGAATATCTGCCACCATTTTAAAATTTAACTCACTATCCGTATTAGCGCTTCGAACCCTTCCATAAGGTTCTGGTGTTATATATCTACCAAAATCAAAATACTCTAAAAGACCGGTTCCTTTGTTAATCACGACCATAGCGGCATGGCCTGCCCTTACATAACCTTTCCTTCCAATCCCTACATAGGGTAACAATGGGGAATACCATTCGCTTGAAACACGCACAATAGTTTCAGGAAAGGCTAATACCAGAACAAAGGCTTGATTATGATCATTAAAAGTTGGCACCACCTAGAATTTAAATTAAGAGTCTCCTAACAGCATAGAAACTTACAAAAAATTGACTTTTGATTAACGCTTAGCTAGTCTATAAAATCAACCATTTGTTGTAAATTTGCACCACTAAAAACTAAACATAAAAATATAATAGAATGGGAAAAGGATTCTTCAATGTGCCAGTTGCCGTAAATGAACCTGTAAAGTCATATGCACCTGGAACACCTGAACGCACCGAAGTTCTGGAAGCCTACAAATCACTTTACAACTCCACGACAGATGTACCATTATATATCAATGGTAAGGACATCACTACAGGTAATACCAGAACCATGTCTCCCCCACATGATCATAAACACATTTTAGGTCAATACCATCTAGCTGCGAAATCTCATGTTGAGCAGGCAATCACTACTGCTCTTGAAGCTAGAAAAACCTGGTCTGTGCTACCATGGGAACAGCGTGCAGCCATTTTCTTAAAAGCAGCCGAATTAATAGCTGGTCCTTACCGGGCAAGAATAAACGCAGCTACTATGCTGGCTCAGTCTAAAACAATTCATCAAGCAGAGATTGATGCAGCTTGTGAATTAATAGACTTCTTAAGATTTAATGTTCAGTTCATGACTGACATATATATGGAACAACCAGAAAGTAATGGTGACGCATGGAATAGAGTCGAGTACCGTCCACTTGAGGGCTTCACATACGCTGTTACTCCTTTCAACTTTACAGCTATAGCCGGAAATCTACCAGCATGTATGGCTTTGATGGGAAACGTTGTTGTATGGAAACCAAGTGATAGCCAGGTGTTTTCTGCAAAGGTGGTTATGGACGTGTTTAAAGAAGCGGGAGTTCCTGATGGTGTTATAAACGTGGTTTTTGGTGATCCTGTAATGATTACTGAAACTGTGTTATCTAGTCCTGATTTTTCTGGACTCCATTTCACAGGATCCACTTATATTTTTAAAGAACTTTGGAAGCAAATTGGTAATAATATTCATAGTTATAAAACCTATCCTAGAATTGTAGGAGAAACAGGTGGTAAAGATTTTATTGTTGCTCATTCTTCTGCCAATGCTAAACAAGTTGCTACTGCAATTACCAGAGGTGCTTTTGAATTTCAGGGGCAGAAGTGTAGTGCCGCCTCTCGCGCTTATATTCCAGAAAGCTTATGGGAAGATGTCAAAAACTTCGTAGTTGAAGATGTCAATTCCTTTAAAATGGGATCGCCTGAAGACATGAGCAATTTTGTTACTGCAGTTATTCACGAAGGCTCATTTGATAAGCTAGCTAAATATATCGATCAAGCCAAAGCCGATTCTGACGCTGAAATTTTAGTAGGGGGCAATTACGATAAGTCAACGGGATATTTCATTGAACCTACAGTAATTTTAACTACAAACTCAAAATATGAAACCATGTGTACAGAATTATTTGGGCCAGTGATTACGATTTATGTATACCCAGATAATGAATACTCAGAAACTTTAGCATTAGTTGATGAAACAAGTGAATATGCATTAACTGGTGCTATTTTAGCAACAGACCGCTATGCTATTGACGAGGCTACTGTGGCATTACAAAATTCTGCTGGAAACTTTTACATAAATGACAAACCAACCGGAGCTGTTGTGGGACAACAGCCATTTGGAGGTGCAAGAGCGTCTGGAACTAATGATAAAGCTGGAAGTGCTCAGAATTTATTACGATGGGTTTCACCAAGATTAATTAAAGAAACGTTTGTTACACCTGTCGACTACAGGTATCCGTTCTTGGGTTAATCAAAAAAAACAAAAGGCACCAAATGGTGCCTTTTTTATTTCTTCTTTAATGGAATGTGAACCACTGACTTCGTCTCAAAAAAAGCTTCATTAAAATAGTCATTAAGTGGATAAATAGTTGCGTTGGGAAACCTTTTAAGTTCTTCCTTAAGATCTCCACCTTTCAAATACAGAATACCGTTTCTTAGGTCGTGCTTACTTTTTTTGCTCACCTTACCCTTTGTCCAATTATAGAAAGTATTCATTTGTGTCACTGCTCGGCTTACGATAAAATCAAATTCTCCATTAACCTTTTCTGCACGTTGATGTGAGGCGGTTAGATTGGTTAATCCTATGGCGTCTTTAACACCATTGACTACCCTTATCTTTTTACCAATGCTATCTACCAGGTGAAAATGTACTTCAGGAAATAAAATAGCCAAGGGGATTCCTGGAAATCCACCTCCTGTCCCAATATCCAAAATTTTAGTTCCTGGCAAAAAACTCAAAACTTTGGCAATACCAAGAGAATGTAAGACGTGCCTTAAATATAGTTCATCAATATCCTTTCTAGAAATAACATTAATCTTAGCATTCCACTCCATGTAAAGTGCATGCAGTGATTCAAATGCCTGCACTTGTTCTTCGTCAATATTTGGGAAGTATTTGTGTACTAATTCCATAGCGTTTTCTGGCGATAAAAATACTGTTTTTTAATTCTTAATAAATTCTGTTAAAGCAAGTCAAGACCATTTCAATAATGGTTATCTTTGAATTTTCAAAATTTAAACCCTAAATTCTTATGGCGTCTCAGACCCTTTCATTTTCAAGAGTAGATTCTGCTAAGTTTTTTAGAACCCTCAATAAACGCGTAAATAATTACTTCAAAGAAAATAATATAAAGCGCACAGGGAATTGGCAACTATGGGTAAAAACAGTAATTATGTTTGCTATATTTCTCACCCCATATTTTTTATTATTAACACTCAATATCCCAACATGGGGTCAGTTATTGTTAACCATTGTTATGGGAATCGGTATGGCCGGTGTTGGTATGAATGTAATGCATGATGGTAATCACGGCTCCTTCTCAAATAAAGAATGGGTGAACCGAATTATGGGAAGTTCTATATATATATTAGCAGGAAATGTATATAATTGGCAAGTGCAGCATAATGTTTTGCATCATACTTATACCAATATTCATGGTCATGATGAGGATTTAGAAGCCGGTCGGATTTTGCGTTTCTCTGAACACTCTGAGTGGAGAAAACACCACAGATTTCAACATTTATATTCGATCTTACTATATGGTTTACTAACCATTAATTGGGCCATAACCACTGATTTTCTTCAAATGCGCAGATATATGAAACGCAAACTTTCTTATGGGAAATTGCCTAGTCCTGTAGCTAATTGGAGTAAACTAGTAATTACAAAAATGATATACTTATCCATGTGGATCGTGCTGCCGGTTTTATTAACTGATATCCCCTGGTATAAGGTATTACTCGGATTTTTCATAATGCATTACGTAGCTGGCTTAATTTTAAGCGTCGTCTTTCAGTTGGCGCACGTGATGGACGAAGCCGAGATGCCCGTACCTGAAAAAGATGGTACGATGAAAAATACCTGGGCTATTCATCAGCTTAAAACCACAGTAAATTTTGGCGCTAAGAACTGGTTAGTAAATTGGTATACTGGTGGCTTAAACCATCAGGTAGAGCACCATATTTTTCCTCACATCAGTCATATCCATTATGGCAAAATTGCAAAGATAGTGAAGGAGACTGCGAAGGAATTTAACCTGCCTTATAAGGAATATAAAAGTACACGCAAAGCAGTCATCGCCCATTTCAAGTTTTTAAGAGAAATGGGGATTAAACCCGCCGTTGCTTAAACACATACTAATATCAATTCAATGAATCATCTTTCTGATAGAATTAATAATCTATCAACTTCAGCTACATTGGCCATGGCTGCTAAAGCCAGAGAATTAAAAAATCAAGGTAAAGACGTCATAGGCCTAAGTTTAGGTGAACCTGATTTTAACACTCCTGACTTTGTAAAAGATGCAGCTATAACTGCTATTAATGAAAACTACAACAGTTACACTCCTGTCGACGGTTATGCTGATTTAAAACAGGCAATAATCACCAAGTTTAAACGTGATAATAATTTGAACTATGATCCTTCTCAAATACTAGTGTCAACTGGAGCTAAACAGTCTTTAGCTAACATTGCAGCTGTAATGTTAAACGAGGGTGATGAGGTCATTCTACCCTGTCCTTATTGGGTTAGTTATAGTGATATAGTTAAATTAAACGGAGGGGTCCCTGTGGAGGTTACCACAGATATTAGCACTGATTTTAAGATGACCCCACAACAATTGGAGAATGCCATTACACCTAAAACCAAGATGCTTTGGTATAGTTCTCCTTGTAATCCAAGTGGTTCTATTTACAGTGAAAAAGAACTTCGTGGAATAGCCGAGGTCCTTGAAAAGTATCCAAACATTTATGTGGTTTCTGATGAAATCTACGAGCATATTAACTATGTTGGGGGTCACTTTGGGATGGCTCAAATCCAAAGCATGTACGATCGTACTATTACAGTTAATGGTGTTTCTAAAGCATTTGCCATGACTGGATGGAGAATTGGATATATTGGTGCGCCGGACTGGATTGCAAGAGCTTGTAATAAAATGCAGGGGCAGGTGACTAGTGGCGCCAACTGTATTGCTCAACGCGCCGTAATCACCGCTTTAAATGAACCTCCCTCAAGAGTACAATACATGATCGATGAATTTAAGAATCGAAGAGAGTTGATTCTTGGTTTATTAAAAGACATTCCAGGATTTAAAGCTAACAATCCTGAAGGGGCTTTCTATGTCTTTCCAGATATTAGCTATTATTTTGGAAAAACAATTGCAGGCAAACAAATAAAAAACGCTTCAGACTTCGCCATGCTTTTACTTGAAGAGGCTCTTGTAGCAACTGTAACTGGAGAAGCCTTTGGTAACCCAAACTGCATACGTATTTCTTATGCTGCTTCCGAAGAACAGATAAGGGAGGCTGCACAAAGAATCAAGACGTTATTGTCATATGGCCTTTAGCTGTGTAAGCACAAAGCACATTAGAACCAGAAAGATTATTGCTGTTAGAGCAAAGACTTTAGCAGATCTAATCTGATTTTCTGTTTTCATCTTCTTCCTTATATCTCTGAGCGTTTTAGAGCTTGCTTTTGGAAGATTGTAACCTTTGGCGCTTCTTTTAGAATTAGATACAAGTGTCCACTTACGCTTACTTCTTTTTTTAAGAAGTAATGCATTGTTCCTAAGAACTACATTCATAGTATGTGAAGCACTCATGGTGTAATTATTTAATAAAAAAGGGGCGCTGTTAAGCACCCCTTTTGAAATCTTAACTTGTTTTCTATTATAAAATAAGAGAAAAGAAAATTGCAAAAACAGCTAACTTAAGTATTACAGCTGCATGATTAATGCGAATAAATCTGGAAAACTTTAAATGCTGGCGCATTCCAAAAACTGATTTTAAATTCGCATCTGCATAAGTCTCATCTACATTCTTTTTGTAGGCTGACTTTAATAATCTCTCAGAATTGAATTCAAAAGGAGAACTCGAATCCGAGAGGGGAACGGTGTCTTCAAAAGTTAATGTTGTTTCCATTTTAAATGTTTTTTGTTTTTAATTGATTACACAGATAAGACGTTCAACACTTTAAAATGTTACAGTGGTAATTCTATAAACGTCTAAAAACCAATAAATAGGGATGATCAGCGCTTTCTCCAGAAGAAGGGGGTAAGAAGTATTAATACGGTAAACAATTCAAGACGCCCGAGTAACATCATAAATGCGGCCCACCATTTTCCTAGTTGTGGTAGTGCGGCATAATTGTTGACTGGACCAAAGTCACCGAGTGCTGGACCAACATTACCAAGACTAGAAGCCGACAATCCAATAGCCGATTCAAAATCAATCTGAAACATTGAAAATACCAACCCACCTATAATAAATAGTAGCATGTAGAGAATGAAAAATGCCAGTATATTAAATACAATGTCTTTAGAAACGGATTTACCGTTATATCTAACGGGTAAAATTGCATTAGGATGCAGCGATCGGTTAAACTCTAAAAAACCATTTTTTATAAGCACTAAATGTCTAACCACCTTAACACCACCCGCTGTACTTCCCGCTGATCCACCGAGAAACATAAGTCCAAAAAAGAAAACTGTAAGAAATGGGGTCCATGCTGTATAATCTGCCGAAACAAACCCAGTGGTAGTAACAATTGCAAGAACTTGAAATAAACCATGGCGCACTGCACTCTCCAATTGACCTAACACCATGGGATGGTCTACTGTTGATTGAGTGATATCTGCTCGAAAATAAATTAGTAACGCCGCTACTATGGTAAAGATGGTAATAAACTTAAAATATAATTTAAACTCCTCATCTTTAAAAATCTTTTGGACCTTCCCCTTAAATGCAAAATAACTCAGTACAAAATTGGTTCCAGCAAGAAACATAAATAGCATCACTATATATTGAATAACTGGAGTATCATTCCAATGTGCAACACTTGCATTCTTAGTTGAGAATCCACCAGTTGACAGAGTACTCATAGCATGGTTAATGGCATCAAAAAAAGACATTCCTGCTACTTTTAAAAGAATAGTTTCGGCGGCAGTATATCCAAAATATATAAGCCATAACCTTTTAGCTGTGTCTGTTATTCGAGGATGCAATTTATCGCCTCCAGGCCCTGGAGCCTCTGCCGCAAATAGCTGCATACCCCCAATTCCAAGAAGCGGTAAAATAGCAATAGCTAAAACAATAATCCCCATACCACCGATCCAATGGGTTAAACTTCTCCAAAAGAGCACTCCCTTTGGAATGACCTCAATATCATTTAAGATACTTGCTCCAGTAGTAGTATAACCAGACATGGTTTCAAAAAAAGCATTGGTAAATGAGGGAATAGCCCCAGTAATTACATAAGGAAGTGTACCGGATAGCGACATGATTATCCACCCAAAGGCAACCACAATATATCCTTCCTTCTTGTTCATTTCTTTACGATGGTTTCTTGTACTAACCATCATAAAAATTCCTGTCAATAAAGTAACGATACCAGCCAAAAAGATCTCAAGTGTAACGCCATCTCTATAAATAAGACTCACAAGACCTGCTAAAAGCATGAAACCTCCATTAAACAATAACAGCAGGCCTAAAAAGTGAAATATAATTTTGTAATTGAGTCTCATGAATTGGCAATCATGATTCGAATGTAAGGGATTCCATTGTAAAAATTAAGCAAAGAATGCTTCAACTTCAGAAATTGATCGTGGTAAACAACAGACCACTACCCTATCGCCAGCTTCAATTCTAAAATCACCCAACGGGATCAGGCCTTCTTCATTCCTGATAACACCACCAAAAATAGCTGACTTTGGGAAATCTAAATCCTTGATACGTTTATTGGTGATCTTTGATTTAGGTTTGACAACAAACTCCAATAGTTCGGCATTCATGTTGGTTAGCTTAGTCATGGCAACCACCTCACCTTTTCTAATGTATCTAAAAATACTATTGGCAGCCAGGAGTTTTTTGTTAATCAGGGTATCAATTCCAATAGATTGGGACAATTGGAAGTAGTCCATATTTTCAACTAAGGCAATTGTTTTCTTCACTCCTTTATTTTTAGCCAATAAACAGGACATGATGTTTGTTTCAGAATTTCCGGTTACTGATATAAAGGCATCCATATCTGAAATATTTTCTTCTTCCAGAATTTCAACATTTCGTCCGTCTCCACAAATAACAAGAGCATTGGGCAATTCGTCGGCTAATTCTTCGGCAACAGTCTTTCTGCTTTCTACAAGTTTTACATTAAACTTACTAGCGCACAAATCTTTGGCGGTTTTATAGCCTATCTTACTTCCACCTAAAATCATGACATTCTTAATACCAACCTTTACCTTACCCGAAAGATCAAACAATTCTTTGTCACCACCTTTAGAAGTCATAAATACAACCTTATCACCTTCCTTAAATTGGGTATCTCCTCTAGGTATAATGGTGTATTGTGTCGCATAACGTTGTATTGCGATAGGTATAAAGTGTAAATCAGAATACAGTTCTGCCGCTTCCTTAACGGTTTTACCAACAAAACTAGCAGTTCTAGACAGTCTAAGACCTAGCATCGTTAGCGCCCCACCTTCAAACTCGTAAGTGTCGTTAAACCCGTATTGATTTAATAAAAGTTCAATTTCCGCCGAGGCCAATGACTCTGGAGAAATTAACTCATCAATACCCAAATCAGAAAATCCAACGGCATCTTTATGATCAATAAATTCGGTATTTGCAATTCTAGCAATTGTGCGTTTGGCTCCTAATTGCTTAGCCATAACACTAGCCGTTATATTGGTAGTCTCTGAAGAGGTCACCGCAATAAACAGTTCCGTGGAATCGATTCTAGCGTCCTTTAATAAGGAAATAGAAGTAGCGTCGCCTTTTATAGTTTTTATATCCAAATGCTCGCCAGCATAAGTAAGGCTTTCTTTGCGGTTATCTATAAGGGTGATTTCCTGAGATTCATAAGATAGGAGCTTCGCTAAATGAAATCCTACCTCTCCTGCTCCAGCAATGATTATTTTCATTTCAAACTATCTTGAAAAAACATACAAATATACATTTTATTTAAAGTTAAAATTATGCATTAAACTAATTATAATGTAGGGTTAAGTACTTCATCACGAGTCATATTATGGTATATTTGCCAAAAATTTTGAATGGCTAAGAAAGTTACTCCATATAAAGAAAGTCAGAAGAACAAGAAAGAACAGGTAACTGAAATGTTTGATACCATTTCAGAAGAATATGATGGTCTAAACCGTGTTATTTCCTTTGGCATAGACATTAAATGGAGGCAAAAGGTTGTTGATCTTGTCTCTTCAGTGAAACCACAAAAAGTTCTTGATGTAGCAACAGGAACTGGGGATTTAGCAATTAATCTTGTTGAGACTGGTGCGGAAGAAATTATTGGCTTAGATATAAGTCCTGGAATGTTGGACATCGGTAGAAATAAGGTTAGCAAGAAATCCTTGGATCAAAAGATATCGATGGTCATTGGCGATTCCGAAAAACTACCATTTGATGATGATACTTTTGATGCGATCACTGTCGCGTTTGGCATTAGGAATTTTATGAATTTAGATAAAGGACTATCTGAAATACTAAGGGTATTAAAACCTAACGGCTTATTTGTAATTCTTGAAACCTCGGTCCCTACCAAGCCATTTTTTAAACAAGGTTACCAAATTTACAGTAAATACATACTTCCTAATATTGGAAGACTCTTTTCAAAGGATAAAAAGGCATATTCCTATTTGAGCGAATCTGCATCTGTATTTCCTCATGGTGAGGAATTAAACAATATTTTAAGTAATATTGGGTTTATAAACGTTAAAGATTTACCACAAACATTTGGTGTTGCCTCCATTTATACCGCCTCAAAAGCCTAATATGAAGCATTTTATTTGTCTTATTCTTATATGTTTCTCTCTTAGTTCCTCAGCGCAACTATTCAGCAAAGAAAAGCTTAAAAACAAAGAAAATCTTGACAAAGAGACCCTTTCGTGGGGATATTACTTAGGATTTAATAGCTATGACTTTAAGTTTACCTATGAGGAAGATCTGAATGATATTCTGGTGGATAATACAGCAGGATTCCAGCTAGGTCTAATTGGAGATTTAAGGTTGAATGACTATTTGAATTTGCGCTTGGAACCAGGTGTTTTTTTTATTACCCGTACATTAAAATACGATGAAAGTTATTTTGAAGGTGAAGATTTTAACGACTCTGATTTAATAAGAGAGGTCAAATCTACGTACGTCCATTTCCCATTATTGTTAAAGGCATCAACTAAACGAATAAATAATTTTAAACCCTTTATTATTGGTGGCCTATCTATGGCTATCAATTTATCCAGTAATGAAGATAACCCTGATGACAACAGTGCTGGTCAATTTAGGATGACTAGTAATACCTACTTCTATGAAGTAGGATTTGGAATTGACTTTTATCTGCCTTATTTCAAATTCACCCCATCCATTAGAGGAATCTTTGCCATCAATGACGAATTAATTCGGGATAATGATCCTAACAGCCCCTGGACAGGCAATGTTAATTCTATGAAAACAAGAGGGATTTTTATTAACCTGGCCTTTAGATAGATCTCTTGATCTCTGCCAAACAGATGGCCGTCGCAGTAGCCACATTTAAACTTTCAGTTTCAATCACCTTAACATACTGGGGAATGGTAATCTTATTAGTAACCAATGCTTCTAATGATTGAGAGATTCCGTTCGATTCATTGCCCATTAACAAAATCCCTTGCATAGTAAAGTGAGTTTGATAAATGGATACACCCTTTAAATAGGTTCCATAAATAGGATTGGAATAGGATCTTAAATAATCTTCCAGATTCAAGTAGTGTATATTGATTCGGGATAAAGATCCCATTGAAGCCTGCACAACTTTAGAGTTATAGCAATCAACTGTTTGGTGGCTACAAATAATCTCAGTCACCCCAAACCAATCACAGAGTCTAATAATTGTTCCCAAATTTCCAGGATCTTTTATATCATCCAATGCCACAATAAGACCAGACTCATCCACAATGGTTTCTTTGGGAATCTCGAATATTGCAAGCGCCTTATTTGGGGTCTTAAGCTGAGAAATACGTCTGAGGTCACTTTCTGAAATAACTGAAACCTGCTCACGTTTAAATAATTCAGGATCTGTACTGTAGATTGAACGACATTTAAAATCTGAATTTAAAAATTCGATAATCCCTTTTCTTCCTTCAACCGTAAATAACTTCAGTTGGGTCCGGTTTTTTTTAAGACTAAGACCTTTAATTAACTTGATCTGATTCTT
Organism: Winogradskyella aurantiaca; assembly: GCF_003362725.1. Classification (GTDB taxonomy): domain Bacteria; phylum Bacteroidota; class Bacteroidia; order Flavobacteriales; family Flavobacteriaceae; genus Winogradskyella_A; species Winogradskyella_A aurantiaca. The sequence goes on along the minus strand of NZ_QKTV01000001.1, from coordinate 813,073 downwards.
TGATAACATTAAAATGTCGTTACTTTTGTTTATGCATAAACACGAGCAAATTAGTATATTTTGGAATATTTTTTGCCCAATAGTGTTATTATCAGCAAATAATTGCCAAATTGAGATTTACTAGTTTTCGAAATTTACTTCAACGAAAAATATTTGACCTCCACTTAAGCTTATTTAGTGTTGGCATAGGAATAGTTCTCTTTTCTTGTAATGCTGTGAAACGGGTACCTGAATCTGAGTATTTGATCTCAAAAAATACCGTCATTGTAGATAGTAATGTTGTTAAGAACAAGACTGTTAAAAATCTAATTATTCAAAAGGAGAATGGAAAAATTGGCCTAATCAACATGCCGTTTAAACTGCACGTATACAATCTAGCTAGACCAAATATAGATTCTATCATTCAAGCCAAGGTATATGATAATGAAAAGAAGATGAAGCGCAGAACGAGTATTTATTCAAGAAAACAACTTGAAAATATGCTCCAATCTAAACGAAACTTTAATTCATGGCTAAAAAAGGTTGGCGAGGCTCCTGTAATTCTAGATGAAGCCCAAATAGAAAAAACCCTCCAGAACTTTAGAGCTTATTACTTTAAGAAAGGGTGGTTAGATAATGAGGTTAATTATTTGGTGACAAAAGACTCCACGCAGCGAGCCCAGGTAACTTATATAATAACAAAAAACAATCCTTACACACTAGACTCATTAAAATTAAGTATTGCAACTCCTGTGATTGAAACTATTTTCAAAAAACACAGAGAGGCTAGTCTTCTTGTACCAGGAGATCAATATAATGAAGACACCTATACCGAGGAACGTGAGCGTATTACCACCTTAATGCGTAATTCAGGTGTATATTATTTTGGGCAAGACAATGTATTTTTTGAATTGGATACTATTGGTAAGACCAATACCTTCGATGCGGAATTATTTATTACCAATAGACTAGTAAGGGATAAAGATTCCTCAAGAATAGAGCCTTTTAAAGTTTATAAAATAAAAAATATCAACATCTATACCGATGTAAAGATTAACCAGCGTGATAACAGAATAATTAAAGACTCGACCCAATTTAAAGGCTATAAATTATACAGTTATGACCGCATGAAATTTAAGCCAAAAGCTTTAACCGATGCTGTATTTATCACTGATTCTTCAGTCTACAGAGATATAGATCGAACCCGAACTTTGCGATACTTGAATCAACTCCAAATGTTCAGATACCCGAGCATCGAGTACATTGAAAACAAGGAGGACACCACATTAACCGCAAATATTTACCTGGCGCCAAAAAAGAAATACTCCTTGTTTTTTGAACCGGAAATCACCACAAGTAATATCCAGAATATTGGAATAGCCTTTAACACTGGTTTAAAAATAAGAAATGTCTTTAAAGGCGCCGAGTCATTGGATTTTTCCTTGTTAGGAAGTATCGGTTCTTCAACATCAGAGAATAGAAATCCAGATGATCCCTTCTTCAATGTCAATGAATTTGGTGGAAACATTGGGCTGACGGTTCCACGATTTTTACTGCCTTTTAATACTGATAGTATTGTACCTAAATACATGTCGCCAACAACACGCATCAATCTTACTGGTACTGGGCAAACCAATATTGGATTAGACAAACAGTCATGGTCAGGAATATTAACTTATGATTGGTTCCCATCCGAATCGGTAACTAATTCATTAGATCTAATAAACGCTCAATATGTAAGAAACCTAAATCCAAATGAATATTTTAATGTTTATACAACATCCTACAATCGATTGAATCAAATCGCAAAAGATATTGGTTACATTGATGATGATGAAAATTTGAGTATACCAGATGGTGCCAACATGTTTATTGAGGATGTAATAAACGAGGATACAATACTAGAACCAGGGGATCCGGAATATATTGATGTATTAAATATTGAAAGTCGTAAACAAAGACTGACTGAAAATAACCTTATCGTCTCAACCACCTTCCGATATCGTAAAGATAACAGAGAGGGGTTAACAGATAATACCTTTTACATTTTCAGATCTAACATAGAGTTGGCTGGTAATTTGTTGCAAGGATTATCCAGTCTTTTCAATGGCCCAAGAAATGCTGATGGAAGATATGAGGTTTTTGGGGTGGCCTTTTCGCAGTATGTAAAAACCGAATTAGATTTTGTAAAATATTGGGGCTTTGGCGGGAAAAATGTCTTGGCTGCCAGAAGCTTTGTTGGTATAGCCATCCCCTACGGAAATTCCACCAGTATTCCATTTGCAAAAAGTTTCTTTGCTGGGGGGCCTAATGATAATAGGGCATGGGCGGCATATAGCCTTGGTCCGGGAAGTGTTAATAATGGTGAGGAATTTAATGAAGCTAATTTCAAATTGCATTTTAGTTTGGAACAACGCTTTAATTTATTTGGAAGTTTTGATGGTGCCGTTTTTGTTGATGTCGGTAACATTTGGAATGTTCTTGATGATACAGAAGAACCAGGTGCAACTCTTACTGGAATTGCCTCTCTAAAAGACATAGCCGTTGGATCTGGATTAGGTCTTAGATATGACTTTGATTTCTTCGTCGCAAGACTTGATACCGGCTTTAAAACCTACAATCCCGCCAGAGAAATGAGCAAGCGTTGGTTTACAGATTTTAACTTTTCCAATGCCGTACTTAATATTGGTATCAACTATCCTTTTTAAGAGATTTCTTCATAATGGAAATACAACAATAGTCATATCCCCATTCGCTGAAAATCGTTATTTTTGACTTTTATTTAACAAAAAAATTGTCAACTAATGAGTCATTCAATTAAGCCCGGCGTTGCAACGGGTTACGAGGTTCAAAATATTTTCAAACTTGCCAAAGAAAAAGGGTTTGCATTGCCAGCTGTAAATGTCATTGGTTCAAATACTATCAATGGTGTTTTAGAGACTGCACGCGATTTAAATTCACCTGTTATCATTCAATTTTCTAATGGTGGTGCACAGTTTAATGCAGGCAAAGGAATGAATAATGAGGGACAAGCGTCTGCTATAGCTGGCGCCATAGCTGGGGCACATCATGTTCATCACATGTCTGAAGCATATGGAGTTCCTGTGATTTTACATACCGATCACTGCGCGAAAAAACTTCTTCCTTGGATAGACGGCCTCTTAGATGCGAGTGAAGCTCATTTTGAAAAAACAGGCAAACCACTTTTTAGTAGTCACATGATTGACTTATCTGAGGAACCTATTGAAGAAAATATTGCCATTTGCAAAACTTACCTTGAGCGCATGAAAAAAATGGGTATGACCTTAGAAATAGAATTAGGGATTACTGGTGGTGAGGAAGATGGTGTAGACAACAGTGATGTTGATGATTCTAAACTATACACACAACCTGAAGAGGTAGCATATGCCTATGAAGAATTAAGTAAAGTTAGTGATCAGTTTACTATAGCTGCCGCTTTTGGAAATGTGCATGGGGTTTACAAACCTGGCAATGTTAAACTAACACCGAAGATCTTAAAGAATTCTCAAGATTATATTAGTGAAAGGTATAATGTTGAACATAACCATATAGACTTTGTATTCCACGGAGGTTCTGGATCTACAGTTGAAGAAATTCGTGAGGGAATTAGCTATGGCGTTATAAAAATGAATATCGATACAGATTTACAGTACGCCTTTATGAGTGGAATTCGTGACTATATGGATGAGAAATCAGCCTATTTGCAAGGACAAATAGGGAATCCTGAAGGTGACGATGTACCAAATAAGAAATTCTACGACCCAAGAGTATGGCTGCGAAAAGGTGAACAGACATTCGTCGAACGTCTTAAAAAGGCATTCGAAGATCTCAACAACATCAATACTCTTTAATTCTGTTTAATCTTAGCATCAAATTAGAGATTAATTAAAGCACACAACTATGGCCTGGTTTAAAAGAAAAGACAAAGGAATCCAAACTACTACCGAAGAGAAAAAAGACACTCCCAAAGGACTGTGGTATAAATCCCCAACTGGTAAAATAATTGACACCAAGGAACTTGAGCAAAACCATTATGTAAGTCCTGAGGATGGTTACCATGTTAGAATTGGTAGTAAAGAATACTTTGAAATATTGTTTGATGACAACCAGTTTGAAGAATTAAATGCTGATTTGTCTTCAAAAGATCCATTAAAGTTTGTGGACACAAAAAAATATCCGGACCGTCTAAAGGCTGCCCATAAGAAAACTCATCTTAAAGATGCAGTACGTACAGCCGTTGGGAAATCTATGGGTAAGGATTTGGTAATTGCTTGTATGGATTTTGCTTTTATTGGTGGTTCTATGGGAAGTGTTGTTGGTGAAAAGATTGCGAGAGCTGCAGATTATTCCTTAAAAAACAACATTCCTTTTATGATTATCAGTAAATCGGGAGGAGCAAGAATGATGGAGGCTGCTTTATCGCTTATGCAATTAGCAAAAACTTCTGCCAAATTAGCACAATTAGCAGAAGCTAAAATCCCGTATATTTCTTTATGTACAGATCCAACAACGGGTGGTACAACAGCTTCTTTTGCCATGCTTGGTGATATAAATATCGCTGAACCTGGTGCCTTAATTGGATTTGCAGGCCCAAGGGTTGTAAGAGATACTACTGGAAAAGAGCTACCAGAAGGATTTCAGACCTCTGAATTTCTTTTGGAACATGGATTTTTGGACTTCATTACACATAGAAAGAATCTAAAAACACAAATAAATTTATATCTCGATTTAATTTTAAACCAACCCTTGAGAATAGCTTAAAGTGTTGATTTAAAATGATTTTCATAATATTGTAAGAGGAACCCAAATCTATAATCATGAATTATTTATTCAAAAATCTAGGAATTGTTTTGTTAGTCACATTGTTCTTTTCGTGTGACGAAATTGATGAACTAACAGAACTCAGATTAACTGAAGATTTCTCAACAACAGTTACAGTTAATTTACCCGATGACTCTATGGGAATCCCACAGAGTATCTCTGAAACAACTACAATAAGTCTTTCTGACAGCCCAGAAATAGAGGATTACCTGAATCTCATTCAAGATGTGACTATTAATTCTCTTACTTACGAGATTAATAATTACAGTGGAATAGAAAATGGCACCATTACCGAGGCTTCAGTTACTTTTAATGGAGAGTCTATAGGGGTTAGTGACATTAACTTACCCAATTCTGATTCTAATAACACAGTCTATGAAATTGAGAACACAGACCTTTTAACCGCTATTGGCAATGCACTTGAAAATAACAATGAAATTAGTATTGGTATTACTGGAACAGTAAACGGAACGCCTGTACAATTTGACATTATTATTACTCTTGAGACTACTGTTACTGTAGACCTTGTTTAAAAAAGAGAAGCGAGTAAACTAAGATTCACTCGCTTCAAACCAACCAACTTAAACTAACGTTCTAATTGAGCGTTATAGGAATTTCTTGACCGTTATTAAAGGTGAATGTCGCATTGTTATCACAACCGCCATCACCAAAGTCAAACACACCTCCAAAATTTGTGCGTTGTACTTCAAAGGAACCTGAAACAAAGTAGATACAAACAACTTCTCTTCTAAGAGGTTCAATCACCTCGTATGTATGCGTATTGCCGTTAACGAATGTTGTCGTCCAGTTCCCAGTAACTTCGTATACATTATCACTAAACAAACCACTTCCAGCACCTTCAATCCACTCTCTTATTTTTGTCCCGGTTCTTGAGGCTTGCATGCCATTTGGCCAAGTCACTGTAACGTCAAGATTATGTGTAAACATTGGATTACCATTCTCATTACTGCGTTCCCTTAGAATGGTTCTATTAGCTTCAATACCTTTTGCATTAAAGAAGAAATTGATTAAAACGTAGTTAATAAGCAGTTCCTGCGCTTCGGGATCTCTAGTGTACGTAACAACAATCTGACCTCTTAATAAATGATCTCTCACCAAACAGCCCTCATTACCAAAATCGATTACTAATTCTCTATAGTTTTGTTGTGTCGTTAATTGCACAGTTACACACTCCGGTAATGAAGGAGGTTGAGAAATTCTACCAGCATCATTGGTTTCGTAGGTTTCATAAGTGTCAATTACCAAATCGGCCAACACACTGTCCAACTCGTCAATTTCAGTAGAGTTGATAATCTCTGAGGTATCATCAATTAATGCATTGTCTTCATTAGTATCAATCGTATCTGAACAGGAGGTCGGCATTAGAACTAGACCCGCAACAATAACTAAGGATAGAAATTTTCTTTGATAAGGATTCATGATTTAATATTTTTTGAGTTAATGTGGTTATAAGACTGCTGATCAGAGAAATGGTTTAATACTGAAGAAAAAATCATTATTAATCTTTTTAGTAATTATCTAAAGTCCATCTAATTAAAATACTTATATTTGCCGCCTGAAAGAAAGACTTTCAGTATACATAATAATCATTGAAATAATATTGGAATGTATTTAACAAAAGAGACAAAAGAAGAAATCTTCGCTAAACACGGGAAAGGAAAAAACGATACCGGTTCTGCCGAAGGTCAAATCGCGTTATTTACTCACCGAATTAATCACCTGACTGGGCACCTTAAACAAAATCGTAAAGATTATAATACAGAGCGTGCCCTTGTGAAATTGGTAGGTAAGAGACGTGCCTTACTAGATTACTTAACTAAAGTAGATATCTTAAGATATCGTGCCATTGTTAAGGAGTTAGGCTTAAGAAAATAATACGAAACCACGCCCTTGTGCGTGGTTTTTTTATACATTAACTCATTCAGAAGAGTATAACAGCTGAACTTTAAAATTAAGCAGCGTTCTAAATAGTTTTAGAACATAAGTTTTTCATTGGTCTCATCACTACACAACAACACAACGACCATTGTTTAACAAGTCTCATACAGTAATTGAGACAGAAAAAAAAATTAATGATTCCACAAACATTTAAAGAGGTCATTGACCTTGGTGACGGTAGAGAAATTTCTATTGAAACCGGAAAACTAGCAAAACAAGCACATGGTAGTGTGGTTGTTCAATCAGGCAAATGTATGTTATTATGTACAGTTGTCTCAAACTACCATCAAGCTGATGTTGACTTTTTACCTCTAACTGTCGATTATAGAGAGAAATTTGCAGCAGCAGGAAGATACCCTGGAGGATTTTTTAAGCGTGAAGCCAGACCAAGCGATGGCGAGGTATTGACCATGCGTTTAGTAGACCGTGTTCTTAGACCTTTATTCCCTAAAGACTACCATGCTGAAACACAGGTAATGATTCAACTAATGTCTCATGATGAGAACGTGATGCCAGATGCCATGGCCGGATTAGCTGCCTCTGCCGCAATTCAGCTTTCAGATTTCCCATTTGAATGCGCCATATCAGAAGTACGCGTTGGACGTGTAAACGGTGAATTCATAATTAATCCAACCAGAGCACAACTAGAAGAATCAGATATCGATATGATGATTGGTGCTTCTGCTGACTCGGTGATGATGGTTGAGGGTGAAATGGATGAGATTAGTGAAGAGGAAATGACAGAAGCCATTAAGGCAGCTCATGAAGCTATTAAAGTACAATGTGCTGCTCAGTTAAGATTGGCTGAAGCTGTAGGTAAAAAAGCAACTAGAGAATACGAACCTGAAGTCGAGGACGAAGAATTAGCGGCCAAGATACATGATTTGGTTTATGATAAAACCTATGACATTGCTAAGCAAGGGTCGAGTAAGCAAGAGCGCGGACTAGCATTTAGCGAAATTAAAGAAGCTGTATTTGAATCTTTTTCTGAAGAAGAGCAAGAAGAACTTGGTAAGCTGATTCATAAATATGTAGCAAAGGCTCAGAAAAAAGCGGTACGAGACTTAACACTTAACGAAGGCTTACGTCTGGACGGTAGACAAACCACTGATATCAGACCGATTTGGTGTGAGGTGGATTACTTACCATCTACGCATGGTTCGTCAATTTTCACAAGAGGTGAAACTCAAGCCTTGGCAACAGTGACTCTAGGAACTTCTAGAGACGCCAATATTATTGACATGCCATCTTATGAAGGTGAAGAGCGTTTCTATTTGCATTACAACTTCCCTCCATTTTCAACTGGAGAAGCGCGTCCTATAAGAGGAACTTCTAGACGTGAAGTTGGTCACGGAAACCTTGCGCAACGCGCGCTTAAAGGAATGGTTCCAGATGACTGTCCATACACTGTAAGAGTTGTATCTGAAGTATTAGAATCAAACGGATCGTCTTCGATGGCGACTGTTTGTGCCGGTACAATGGCGTTAATGGATGCTGGTATTCAAATTAGCAAACCAGTCTCAGGAATTGCTATGGGATTAATTTCAGAAGGAGATAAGTATGCTGTACTATCTGATATTTTAGGTGATGAAGATCATCTTGGTGATATGGACTTTAAAGTTACAGGAACCAAAGATGGTATTACTGCATGCCAAATGGATATAAAAGTTAAAGGCTTATCATATGAAATTCTTGTAAATGCTTTAATGCAAGCAAAAGATGGAAGGCTTCATATATTAGGAAAACTAACTGATACCATCGCTGAACCAAATGAAGATGTGAAAGCTCATGCACCTAAAATGGTAACCGCGATTCTTCCAAATGATCTTATTGGTGCCTTTATTGGACCTGGTGGAAAAGTTATTCAAGAACTTCAGAAGGAGACAGGAACAACCATTGTTATTAATGAAGATCCTGTTACTGAGGAAGGAATTGTTGAAATTCTTGGAACGGACCAAGCCGGCATTGATGCGGTTCTAGCTAGTATTGATTCTTTAATGTTCAAACCAGAAAAAGGAAGTGTTTACGAGGTTAAGGTTATTAAAATTCTTGACTTTGGCGCAGTTGTAGAGTACACGGAAGCACCAGGAAATGAAGTGTTGTTACATGTAAGCGAGCTGGCGTGGGAACGCACCGAGAACGTTACTGATGTTGTAAATATGGGTGATGTTTTTGATGTTAAGTATTTTGGAGTAGATCCTAGAACGCGTAAAGAAAAGGTTTCACGTAAAGCAATTTTACCAAAACCAGAAGGCTGGGAAGATCGCCCAAGAAATAATAACAAAAATGGTAATAGAGGTCGCGATAATCGAGGTAGAGATAATAGAAACCGAGATAATAGAAGGGACCAAAGAAAACCAAGAGAAGATCAAAAAGAAGATTAAAAAGAAGATTAAAAAGAAGATTAATTGAGATAATAAAAAAGAGCCTATATCAAATTTTGAATAGGCTCTTTTATTTTATACAGGATATATTTCTATTTTTCAACGATTTAATCCGAATCTTATCCATTTATATGAAGAAATTGTAAAGAAAGAGTGTAAATTTTGTAACATTTTCTTTAGATTTACCGTATAACCACCAGGCAGCAGACAGTTGCTCAAATCATTGTAGAAATCAAATAGTACATGAGACAACTAAAAATTACGAAGCAGGTTACCAACAGGGAGACTGCATCGTTAGATAAATATTTGCAGGAAATTGGTAAGGTAGATCTTATCACGGCTGATGAAGAGGTGGAATTGGCTCAAAGAATTAAAGCGGGTGACCAAATTGCACTTGAAAAATTAACAAAAGCCAATTTAAGATTCGTTGTTTCCGTAGCAAAGCAATATCAGAATCAAGGTTTAACCCTTCCGGATTTGATTAACGAGGGTAACCTAGGATTGATTAAAGCAGCACAACGTTTCGATGAAACTCGAGGATTTAAGTTCATCTCGTATGCTGTATGGTGGATTAGACAGTCGATTCTTCAGGCTTTAGCAGAACAATCACGTATTGTTAGATTACCTTTAAATAAAATTGGATCTATCAATAAGATCAATAAGACCTTTGCATTTTTAGAGCAAAGTCATGAACGTCCCCCAAGTGCTGAAGAGATTGCCAAGGAATTGGATATGACTATTAATGACGTTAAAGAATCAATGAAGAATTCTGGTCGTCATGTATCTATGGATGCTCCATTGGTTGAAGGAGAAGATTCAAATCTTTACGATGTATTGAGAAGTGGTGAATCTCCAAATCCAGATAAGGAATTGTTGCATGAGTCTTTGCGCACAGAAATTGAGCGTGCTCTTGAAACTTTGACTCCTCGAGAAGCAGATGTTATTCGTCTTTATTTTGGTTTAGGAAATCAACATCCAATGACCTTAGAAGAAATCGGAGAGACTTTTGACCTTACTCGAGAACGTGTAAGACAAATAAAAGAAAAAGCAATAAGACGTTTAAAGCATACGTCTAGAAGTAAAATTCTAAAGACATATTTAGGTTAGTAGCTTATTTACGACCTATATAAGGCAACAACAGTTACAAAACATAACTGTTCGTTTTTTGATTGATGAAAGAACCCACGGCTGATTACCGTGGGTTCGCTTTTATACTAATTCTTCTAATTTTGATTGGACGATTTTAATTAATTTTGCAAGCAACTTTTAAATAGGATTTATGGCATCAAAACTTATTGCTCCATCAATATTGGCAGCAGACTTCGGAAACCTTCAAAGAGATGTTGAAATGGTGAATTCCAGTGAAGCTGACTGGTTTCATATTGACATCATGGATGGAGTTTTTGTACCTAATATTTCTTTCGGAATGCCGGTACTAAAAGCCATTGCAGAGCATGCTTCCAAAACTATTGATGTTCACTTAATGATTGTAGATCCTGACAGATATATTAAGACTTTCGCAGATTTAGGTAGTAACAATCTCACCGTACACTTCGAAGCATGCACCCATTTGCACCGAACTGTTCAGGCTATAAAAAATGAGGGTATGAAGGCTGGGGTAGCTTTAAATCCCCATACCAACATTAATGGGCTAGAAGATATTATTACAGATTTGGATTTGGTATGTCTAATGAGTGTGAATCCCGGATTTGGTGGACAATCGTTTATTGAAAATACTTACCAAAAGATTGAAGCCCTAAAGGAACTGATTGATAAAAAAAATGCCGCTACTTTAATTGAAATTGATGGCGGTGTAAATGACAGAAATGCAAAAAAATTAGTTGATGCAGGTGCCGATGTTTTAGTTGCTGGAAGTTTTGTTTTTAAAAGTGAAGATCAGGCAGCGACAATTTCAAACTTAAAGTCCATTGTCAATACCTGATCTAACTAATCTGCTTTAGTAATCAATCAAATAAAACGCAACATATAATTTATGAGGTCGGTGGTTGTAACTATCCCAACCAAATAATCGTTTTCTATTACAGGTAAAGCGTGAAATTCTTCTTTTGCAAGTATTTTGGCAACCTCTTTAATGGTAGTATCAGCGGTAACAGTAGTTACGTTTTTGACCATTACCTGCTCAATACTAAACATGTTGTATACCAATGTATCAACCTCTGTTTCGCTTTCATCCACAGCATCGGCAAAGCTAATTCTAAGTAAATCCGAATAACTCAACATTCCAATAATAACTTCCTCAGAAACAACCGGAATATGTCTAATTTTATGACGTTTAAACAACATTTCCGCGCGTTCTAGATCATCTCCTCTACTTAGGGCAATAATATCTTTGGTCATTATTTCAGACACTGGTACATCTCGTCTCATAATTCCGGTCTTTAATTCAATACTAAAATTAAAGGAGATATAGCTGAAAAACCATGACTTTTATCAGCGCATAATTAGAATTAAAATAATATCTTATTAAGCCTGACTACCATAGCCATAGCCGTAACCATAGTTATAAGAATAACCATAGCCCTTACTAGCACCTACACCATTTAACACATAAGCCATATTCTTAAGTTTACCAGACTCATAAAGCTCTTTTGAAAAAGCCAGTAAACTCTTATCTGTGAAGTTTGCTCTAGCAATATAAATGGTGGCATCTGCTAATTTTGAGATTAGCATAGTGTCTGTAACTAGTATTGTTGGTGCTGTATCTACAATGATATAATCGTACTCAACTCTAGCTTCCTCAATTAGTTTTTCAAAACGACCGTTCGTTAATAGCTGGGCTGGGTTTGGAGGTATACTTCCTGAAAGTAAAATACTATGATTAGAATGCTTATCAAAAGCCTGAATCAAACCATCTCTCCAATCAAAGTCTAAATCATGCAAATAATTTGAAAGCCCTGCCTGATGCTTATCTGAGTCTATCAATGAATGTACTTGAGGGTTCCTTAAGTCAGCACCTATTAAGAGAACTTTTTTATTTATACTAGACAAGGCCAAAGATAAGTTCATACTAACATAGGTTTTGCCTTCACCCTTAATTGTAGACGTGCAAAAAATAACCTGCCCTTCTTTATTCTCACGCAAAGGCAAAAGGAAATCAACATTTGCAGATAATATTCTAAATGCCTCCGCCAATATTGAGCGATCATTTGGATTATTGAAAATCGTATTCTTGGACTTTCTAGTGTCTGGTATTTCACCAACTAATGGTATTTCAGGGTTTGCTTCTATAATATCGCTTTTATCATATAATTTGGTATCTAGTAGAAACACCAAATACAGTATTCCTGCTGGGATTCCAAATCCGATTAGAATAGCGATAAAAACAGCATTTTTTCCACCCAGACCTGATTTTATTTCCTTTGAAAGTGGTGCTTCAATCACTTTAATAGATGATTCGATATTTGCAATATTGATCAAAGCTTCTTCTCTTTTTTGAAATAAGAACAGATATAAGGTTTCTTTTATACTCTGCTGTCGCTCAATATTTCTAAATAGCCGTTCCTTTTCAGGAAGGGAAGCAAATTGCTGATTTATTTTATCATCCCGACTCTCTAATTGTTCTTTTAACAATGTCAATTGATCAATTGAAGATCTAACTGTTTCAAAAATATTTGCTCTTAAATCTGCTAAACTTTGATTTAATCTAACAATTTCAGGATTATTAGGACCACCACTCTTTACCAATCTTATCCTTTCAAAAATCATGGTATTATACTCCATTATAAGAGTATTCAGATTTAGTTCTTCTGAGTTAAAACTATTAGGCAATAAAGTCAGTTCTTCTGTTTCACTATCTAGTTGTTTAATTATAAACTCCAATAAACTTAACTGACTATTCAATTTAAACAGTTCTTCTTCCGATTGAATTGCTGAAGAAACGCCTCTTTGCAAATCAGCCTCTGGTGAAATAAATCTGTTATCAATCTTAAAATCTTGCTTGTTAATTTCAATGGTATCTAATTCTTCAACTAAAATTTTAAATCGTTCATCAATAAAATCAAGCGTGTTTTCAAGAACTGCTTTCCTATCGTTTCTACCATCCTCTTTTACAACTTCATGTAGCGTATTTAAAACCTCCTCCATACGAAGTCCATTTTCACCTTTAAGAGTTAATTGTAGAACGTCACTTGATCGGCCAGTTATCTCCACATTCAAAGAATTCTTAAGCTGATTGGTAGCCGCTTCCATAGGTACCATCTTTAATTCATAGGTCTTCCCAATGAAGCGCACTATAGTTTCTTTATCAAAGACATGAATATCAAATGGGAGCGTGTGAGAGATAGATCGGGAACTGTAATTGGGCAATTCCAATAACAACTCATCATCAAAATTCAATATGTCAATCCCCTTGGCGTGAATAGAGAACTTAAATGTATTCCATTTGACATCTTTGTTTTTTATCCGCTTATCAATCTTGAAAGGAACACTAGCAATTTCAGTAGTGAGCACATTGCCTTGGTCAAACCATCGGTATGTAAGATTGGTACGGTCAACGACCTTTTCCAATACATCGTATGATTTAATAAGTTCAATTTCGTTATCTAGGTTGATATTTCTTCTGTTAAAAATAAAAGCCGCTGAAGGTAACTCTAGCCCCTTACTTTTATCGAGAATCTTTATTTTCGATACTGTCTGAAACTCTTTCTTGGTATAACGTAACTTAAGAAATATTAAAGAAATAACAATAACAAGAGATAATAGGAAGAAATACCAATACCTCAAATATTTTTTGATTTCTTTTTTTATTTGACTAACCTGATGAGATGTTGATTTATTTTTCATAAATCTTGGCTATTAATTAGCTGAAAGTAGAGCGATAATACCAATTGCAAAGGTTGCAAACCCTAACAAGGCAGTTAAACTTGGAATATAACCAGCTCGTTTTACCTCAGGCCCGTTTTGTTTAATGTAGATAATGTCGTTTGGTTTTATAAAATAATAAGGACTAGAGGTAATATCCATTGAAGTTAAGTCTAAATGGGTGACTCGCCTCATCCCATCAACCTCACGAATTAGTAAAACATCTTCTCTAACACCGTTTAATGTTAAATCCCCAGCAAGACCTAAGGCTTGAATAATGGTCAAATTTTGATCTGTAAAATTAATTGTCCCAGGGCTTCCTACCGAACCTAGAACTGTAAATTTAGCATTCATTAAACGAACTCTAACAGTAGGATCTTTTATATGATTACCATCAATTAACATTGATGTTAACTCTTTTTCTAATTGCTCCGTTGTGAGCCCTTCAACCGTGATTGTACCAAGTATAGGAAAGTTAATTTCAAAATCTTTATTCACCACATAGCCATCAAAAACTTGATTTTGATTGTTATTTTGTCCTGTATTAGGCAATTGAAAGTTATAGGGAGCAGCAACCTCCATCTGTAAAGCACTAACTTTAATATTTAAGATGTCATTAGGCTGAATAGTTGCATCTTCATAAACTAAAGGTTCCGACTCATAGGTGGCACTATCCTGAAAATAATGAACATCTTTTTTAGTAGCACAGGACGCCAGACTCAGGATGATAAGGGCCATTAAAAGTAACCTCATAGTGAAGATATGAATTGAAACAAATATAGCTGCTATTCTACAACTTACAAAAGAATAGGAAAAGGCTTTTGACCTTCTTAACTAAAGCGTTTGATCAATTTAGACCTGTAACGTAATCTTCTAGTTTTATACTTAAACCGTTTCGCCCAAAAATAAATGAAGAAGGCGTAGTAAAAAAGGCTTCCAAAGACAAGAAGTAGAATTAATTGGGAGTGTATGTCTAAGTCCTTACCCAAAATCACCATACATACAATGGCAAAATTAACAGCAACAATTGAAAGTGTTGTTTTTCCATGTGAAAAACCCAATTGCAAAAATCGATGGTGCAAATGGTTTTTATCAGCTATGAAAGGACTTTTCTTGTAGATAAAAGCTCGGACTATAAATATTCTAAGGGTGTCCAAAAGTGGAAAAAACACAATGGATAGCGCAAGGACTGGTGCATAAGCTTCAAATGATTCTACATTAAGTAGCTGAACTTGCCCTATAAATCGAACCACAAAAAAAGCTATTAAAAAACCTACTAACATGGAACCAGTATCTCCCATGAACAATTTGCGTCTTTTTGAAAAATTAAGTCTTAAAAATGGAATAAGGGATCCAACTAGGCCAACTGCTAATGTCGCAATACTTATATCACCTAAACTCATAAAAATAACCGCAAAACAGGCACTAGCAAAAAGACCCAAAGTACCAGCAAGGCCATCTACACCATCTATTAAATTATAACCATTAATAATTACTAAATAAACAAATAACGTAAATATAACTGATACCCAATAAGGCATAATCGCAACGCCAAAGATTCCTGATAATCCAACTATTCGAGTATCAGTAAAAATTATTAGTAACAACGCAACAATCAACTGACCAATAAACTTCTTTCTAGGAGATAGAATTAACAAGTCATCTTTTAATCCTAAAAAAAACAGAAAGGTCATACCTCCTAAGATTAGTAGTAAAACCTTGGTATCCAACAAGGCCCCAATCAGAGTTATGACAACCACCATACTCATATAGATTCCAATACCACCTAAAGTAGGAACATTTGAAGAATGAGTACTTCTCTCGTCTGGCTCATCCATAAGGTGTTTAGCTTCTGCTACCCTTAGAATAGCTGGAAAAGAGCTAAACGAAACTATAAAGGCGAGTGAGAAAGTAATTAATAACCATAAATACTTGTAATCTAGCGGATTAAAATATTCTAACAGGCTTTGAATCATGTGGTTAGGCCTTTAGTTACGGTCTTATTAAGACTGATTGAGAACACAAATTAAACGTAATTAATTGGCAAAAACAAGTTATCTGATAATTTTAAGAATTGCTCACAATCAATAAATTAACATTTTAATAACAATATAAATAGTACATTATTTAATGAACCATTGCGGAACTTTTTGAATATTTTTCTTCAAGAGTATCAAAAACGGAAATCGCATGTTGTTTCCTTTCAAGGCTAAATAGTCCTCTTTGCTTTTTTCAATAATATTTCTTATCGATTTATTACTTTCCCCACCAACTCGCATTAATACGAATACTTCAGGGATATAATTATATGTATGACCTGGCTTATTAAAAATACGTAAGATAAAATCATAGTCAGCTGCAATTTTAAACTTGGTATCAAATAAACCGTAAGAGGCATAGATCTGATTCCTTAAAAATAAAGTAGGATGTGGGGGCATCCATCCCCGGTTTAATAGATTCTTATGGAATTTTGAAGATTTCCAATACCGTTTTGTCTTTGCTAAGTCCCTATGATCCACATATTTTAAGTCTCCGTAAACACCATCGGGGTTATTTTTTTGAAAGTTTTCAATAATTAAACTAATTGTATCAGGGGAATTTAAAACATCATCCGAATGAACAAATCCTATAATGTCACCAGAAGCCCTATCAATTCCTTTATTTAAAGCGTCATAAATCCCATTGTCAGGTTCAGAGACTACTGATACATTCGTATGAATAGTGGCATGATCTTCAACAATACTCACAGTTTGATCCGTTGAACCCCCATCAATAATTAGGTGCTCAATATCATCATAAGACTGAGAAGCCACTGAATCCAAACACGATTTAATTGTAAATTCGCTGTTGAAGGTCGCTGTAATAAGAGAAACTTTCACTTTTCAGTATTAATTCTACGTTCATTGACTTTTACAGCTGGTACCCCTTTGTAAATACCATAAGAGTCCATGGACTGGGAAACCACAGACCCTGCTGTCAGCACAGCATGCGGACCTACAATAACACCCTGGGTTACAACAGATTTTGCACCTATCCATGAACCGCTTTTTATTTGAATTGGTTTTACAATTAGGTCAAAGGTTGGTTTCTTATAATTATGATTGCCACTCAATATTAGTGCCCCTTGAGAAATACATACATTATCCCCAATATCCACAATTGCTAAACAATCAATCCATACCCCCTCCCCTAGCCAACTATTGTCTCCAACTACAAGAAACCAAGGATACTTAATATTAACATGTGGTTTGATCACTACATTCTTACCTATCCTTGCACCATACTTACGTAGAATAAAAATCTTTATAGTATTAAACGGAAACCATCCATTATTAAGGAAGATTAAATTACAGAAATACCAGGTCAACCTTTTAAAACGTGATCCCGGGTCATACCAAGAATTGTCATATTTGGATAGATCTACGTCTAAATTTGATTGACTCTCCACTAAATTACCTTTTCAAAGTACTCGATTGTTTTTAATAACCCTTCTTCTAACTGAATCTTTGGTGTCCAACCACCTAATTTTTCCTTGGCAAGGGAAATATCTGGACGTCTTTGCATGGGGTCGTCCTGAGGTAATGGTTGAAATACAAGCTTGGACTTGGAGTTAGTTAATTGGAGTATTTTTTTAGCTAACTCAACCATGGTAAACTCTCCTGGATTTCCAATATTAACTGGTCCCCAAAATCCTTGCTCAGAATTCATCATCCTTATCATACCTTCAATTAGATCATCAACATATTGAAAACTTCGTGTTTGAGTACCATCACCAAAAACAGTTATATCTTCACCCCTTAAGGCCTGAACAATGAAGTTAGAAACCACACGTCCATCCTGAGGATTCATTCTAGGTCCATAGGTATTAAATATTCTAACAATCTTTATATCAACATCATTTTGATTCTTATAATCCATAAATAATGTCTCAGCGCATCTTTTACCTTCGTCGTAACAAGATCTACTTCCAATGGGATTCACATGGCCCCAATAAGATTCTGGCTGGGGGTGAACTTTGGGATCTCCATAAACTTCTGAGGTGGATGCCTGGAGAATCTTTGCTTTCACTCGTTTTGCCAGCCCCAACATATTTATGGCGCCCATTACGGAGGTTTTGATAGTTTTAATTGGGTTGTACTGGTAATGGACGGGTGAAGCCGGACAAGCCAGATTATAGATTTCATCCACTTCAATCATGTAAGGATTGGTTACATCGTGTCTAACCAATTCGAAAAAATGGTGATCCATTAGATGTTCGATGTTCCTTTTTGATCCAGTAAAATAGTTATCAAGACATATTACCTCATTACCTTCGTTAAGCAGTCGTTCACATAAATGTGAACCTACAAAACCTGCTCCGCCAGTGACTAAAATTCGTTTCATATTATTTAATTAGGGCAAAAATAAATTTTTATTTGCATCAATAACGCTATTATCATTAATGAATTCGTTCGCAAATAAGAAAGCGTTTTTGGATAATTTTTCATATTGAGAAAGAGTTATTTGGGTAATTTGCTCTAATACTCCCACTATCGTTTCCTCTTTATCTATATCAAGATCCCAACCTACTTTCTTATCTTTTAAATTTTGCCATGGTGTTTTATTAGAAATAATTACTGGTAATCCAACTGATAATGCTTCCAATATTGCATGCCCAAAATTCTCACCCTCAGATAACATAATGAAAAAATTATAAGCACTCATTATATGAGGAATTTGTTCGCTATCAGCTATTCCTTTATACTGTATATTAATATGAGTGGGCATCCCATTTATTATGCCAAGACACTGGGCCCAATATTCCTGATCGTAAATAGAACCATAGATATCAAGAGCTAAAGGATATTTAACCTTAGAAATGGCCTTTAACATTCTTAATGTTCCTTTTTCTCTGGCTATTCTTGCAACATTCACCAATTTTACTGGCACCTCCAATCCCTCATAATGAAATTGCTTTTCAATTTTTCTAGCAAGATTAGGCGCAATTTTAACTCTTACATCTTTTCCTATCCACTGCCTAACTCTCTCTGCTTCGGTCTCATTGGTAGCGTGTAATACCGCATTATTATAAAAACCGAATACTCTAGCTGCCATCAAGAAAAATTTTTTCTTGAAAGGTTTCACAGAAAAAGCTTGCTCATTCAACATTCCTCTTGCCGAAACTATGACATTGGGATGTTTTTTTAAGATTAATAACGGTAAAATGGAAAAATTCCAGCTATAGATTCCATTGATAAGGACAAAATCAAAATGTTTTGATTTAAGAACCTTTGATATACCTGAACGATTAGTGCGATTTGAAGATAAATAATACACCTTTAATCCAGGCTTTAAATCAACCCATTGATCAGATTCAATTCCCTCGTAAGGCGTAATCTCGCAATAATCAGTATTTCTTGTAAGAACATAAAAGTCTATTTCAGAACTTAGGTGATCTATTAGGTTAGAATAACTTCGAACAGGCCCTCCTGACTTTGTACCAGGTAAAAACCAATCAATTGATATGAGAACTGAAGTTTTACTCATAGCTGATTAACTTCATTATAAATGTTCGCATATAGTTTTGATATTCTTGACATTTGAAATCTCTCAACATTCTTCAATCCCTTTTGAATTAAATCCTCACGATAAACCGAATCTTTGATAATTTTATTGACTGCATTCCTAATTTGATCGATATTAAGAGGATCAACCAAACATGCGCTATTTCCAGCAACTTCTTTCATAGCACCAAAATTTGATGTTATAACAGGTCGGCCAATTCCCTGTGCTTCAATAATAGGCATTCCAAAACCTTCGTAAAGTGATGGAAAACACAAAAGATCCGACCGTTTGTAACAATTAATTACATCACTAAAACTTAAAGAGCTAAAGTTTTCATAGTTTAGGTTGTATTCCTCTAGCAGTTTGCCTTGATTTTCGGTTAATTTTCCAATAATAATCAGTTCAACACTCATCCCTTTAATTGCATTTAATGATCTTTCCAGATTCTTATTTTGTTTTGTTCCTAAAAGCAGAATCTTGGGTTTACTTTCATTAAAATTCTTATTCAGATTTGGTGTGATCATCTTATTAACTGGATTAGGGATTACACGAATCTTGTGAGCTTGATTTGGAATTAGCTTAGACAATTCTATTTTAGTAAACTCCGATATTACTGTGATGACCGACACCTTCATTGCTGGCCATTTAAACCAGAAATATCTTTTAAGCATTCTTTTTAAAGCATTTCCCTTCAAAGCAGAATTAACATCGTGCACGGTTAGAACTGACTTTTTCCCTAATTTTAAACAGATGTAGTTGATATCACCAGTAACATGATATACCACGTTTTTATTTTTTTGTATACTCAATAAATTTCCCAATAAGGACTTTAAAGAAGCCCCTGGATAAGGCATCTCAATGCAATCCACTTTAAAGCCCTTGCTAAGCTCATCTGCAATAGAGTTAAAAAGCCCTTCAATACTATGATATTGAGGCTGTCTCTTTCTGAAAATATAATTAATGTGAAGTTTCAATACTAAAATTCCAATTTAAAAAGCGACGTGCAGCCCAAAAAAATGCAAAAACCACTATCAACGATTTTATTAAATGATTCAACACCACTACCAATTCTGTTTCGGCTTTAACCACCTGAAGAAAAACAAGCGGCATAAATGCAACTATTAAGTTATTTTTTATTGCTATTCGTGATAACCAAAGCCAGATCCTAACAAGAATAAATCCCCATAAACCCATAAAAATAGCACCCCAAAAATTACCGTAATTAGCATAAGACTCACCAATAATACTAATACCCATTGATGTATTCTCCCCTAACAATAAGCCAGTATAGCGTTCAAAGTTTTCCTGACCCCCTGCCTTCTTTTTATTAGGATTTAGAAAACGTGGCAAAATAGAAGCAAAAAATGCCTCTTTAACAGTGCTTCCACCTGCATATCCAACATTCTTAGGTACATGATCAATTATGGCACTTATAATCCACCCTTGATTAAGTCTGATATTATTGGATTCTGTGCTATCCTCATCTTCATAGGTTCCTTCTAAAAAAATAGCATCCACGATAAGTGAATAAAACAATTCGAACTTGTTTCCTGAATATCCATTCCATACTTGCGCTCTATATGCAGCTTTTATAGTTTGCAAAGTGGTAAGAGACATAAGACCAGCAAAAACTATTAAGATTACTGTTTTCTTAGTTGGCTTGTACTTAACAGCCCAAAACAAAAAGAAAAAGACCGACCACAAGACAAGATCATGGAATAAGGCATTACGAATTGAATTAATTAACAAATAAACCAAGGCCCCATAAAAAATTTGTTTGAGTCTTTTGTCCTCAGAAAAAAATAGAATTATGGCACCAGCATATTTAAAATTACTAACGATAAAAACAAAAAAACCAAGAGAGCCTGGAACAAAACCAGATAGTAAATCAAATACGACTCCTATCAGAAATATTAATAATCCATAATTCTTAAATCTTTTAAGCTCAACGACCGCATCTCTCAAATAAATTCGTTTTCTAAGGCCTAGTAAAGAAACCAGAGAAAATAAAATATAGGCCGGAGAAACAAAGGACATATAGCGATCTTGGTCGACGTACATGTAATATTTAAAATGAAAGCTAGGGGAATTATACTCGATAATGGGACCAACTATCCATTGCAGTCCAGCGATCAAAAGCATTAATTCTATAATTGGTACGCTCTTCCCTATTTCTAGCAATAATCTAATTGCTACAAAGCTTACCATTGCCAATCCCAAATAACTCCACATATCCATCGCTAGAAATATTCAAACAAATTAAGCAATTCGTAATAATGCTTTGGTCCAACTGTATAAAGAAAACTGTACATCTCCTGTTTTAATCCAATGATATAAATCAAAATAATATTGGCAAATTCTATACAAGTCTACGCCGTCAGGCACCCTTCCATTATCATTCTTATTTATTTTAATATGATTTTTGTGGTCATAATTATTCGTTCCAAAGGATATTTTATGCTCATAACTAAGCTCGTGAAAAGACTTGAAATCTTGATCTGCCCCCCCATCCCGATCACAGAATTTAATAATAAAATCTTCCTTAGCCTCATAGGCCAATAGCCTTTTAACCCGTCGTTCCCATTTTTCTCCTGCTATGGCTTCATTCTCATAATGCATAAAGTGAATCTCCACATCATTGAGTAAGCCTACTGGATAATCAATGTCGTTATCGGTCCATTTAGACCTGTCTACGAAATACAATGAAAATGATAAATAATTTTCCAAATCACCTACCAATTTCACAAAGTCAGACCCATAAACAAATAGGCCGATAAATGGGGTGTTAAAAGGCTGTTTCAATCGCTTATAAATTTCACCTCCAAAACAATTATTGGCAACTATTGGTGGAATAGCCCCCCCATTAAGAAAATCAATATCTTTTTTTGAAGTAATCCGTTTTAAGGGCTGTCTTAGCCTCCAAATTATCTTATCTATCATCTAGTCTTTAATCATGGCTAAATAAAGTTTATCATACTCATTTTCAGCGAAATATTCCTCTTTTTTCCTTAGTTCAAAATTAAATCGATTTGTAACGTCATTTAAATCCGGTAAATCAGAAAAATTAAACGACTGTACCAACCCAGAATCATAAGGTTTAACTCCAAGCATTTTGTCTGAATACATTACGCATAAATTTAAAGCCAAATATTCAAACAACTTATTTGATGCATTAAACTTATAATTATCTGTTTTGGCCTTGTATAAAATTAGTCCTATATCGTATCCCAATAAGATAGCAGGTATATTATCATATTCGATTCCGTCTCTAAAAAAAGTTATATAGGACGAATTCAAATTAGATAAATATTGTACCGTATCTTCATGTAGGTTATAAGCGTATATATCTAATAATGCATTTCCTTCCTGAGAATTCACCCAATCACAAAATTCCTTTATATATGTATCTTGTAATGATAAGGACCCAACATATACAAATTTTAAAGGAAACGTATGCCTTATTCTTTTGTCTGGGTTTACAGCCCAGGATTTAGGTGGATAATTAGCTAAGACTTTTAGATTTGAAGATTCAATGTTTGGATGATCCTCATGGAAGAGTTCTAGTCTTTTATTATTGGTTTGAGAAATCCAATCAGCAGCCTTAAACAAATGTGACTTTTCATATTTATGGTATAGTTTGACAACCTTCATACCGTTTTCATACCAAGCCGGACCAGCATATTCATGAAAATGGATGTATAGCTTAAATGATCCTTTAAATAACAATTTATATAAATAAATTGGGAATGCTGAGTAACTCTCATAGTATAGAATGTGCGTAGGTCGGTATTTTAGAAGACCAAAAAAAGTAACACAATTAAAATAAAAATACTTAAATAGTCTATTTAATTGCAAATCCCTTTGCGTAGTGAAGGGAGTCCTATAAATTTTAGTCCTATCATTCTTTTTATAAGAAATACGGCCTTGAGTATTGGTGCTAGTCCAAACCCGAATTGACAGATCATTACGTAGGGAAAAGTAGTTCAATAAATTTGTAATAGGGGGGTAATACTCAACCGGTAAAAAATGTACTATCGCTACCTTTTTCATACCATTACCTTAGACAACAATCCCGAAAGAATAGATTCATAATCGTAACCTGAAGTGGTCGCTCTTTTATGCCCCCTATTAGATAAGGCTTCCAATTCGTCTTTGTTATTTAAATAGTATTTTACTTTTTGTGCCATTTCATCAAGGCTATCATAAAAAATAACTTCATCGTCTGAATAGAATGATTCAATTTCTGAGTTTCTTTCAGTGAGCAATGCCGTACCAATAGCTGGAATTTCAAAAGTTCTTGTAGTATGCAATTCAGGAAATCTTTTTGACAATAATCCCAAAGCAATTTTAGATCCCCCTATTAAATGAACGTAATCTTCCCCCAGCAACACATTTCCAACAAAATTCAAAGATGTATTGCCTTGATTCTTCTGTACAAACCTATCCCATTTATAACCAGCAAGTTTCACAGGAATCTCGTTGTCGATGAGTTTTTGAACAATATTATACCTGTGCAATTCACCCAATCCTATAAAGACTACACCATCTGATTTATTTGAATAACTAATCTTATTCTGATGCAATTCTTTTGAATAACCCTGCGAAACCATCAATAGTTTACTTTCATCAATTAGATCAAGGTAAAATTTCTGTTCATGGAATTTTGTAGAAATTACAAAATCATAGTAAGGCAGCGATTTAATAAACAACCTCGATTTATTTGAATAAAAGGCCATATCAGGTGTGAAATGTACTAATGTCTTACAAATAGATTTAAGAACTCTTGTTGTAGTTGGTTTAATATAAGTTCCCTTATCCACCCATATAAGATCATAGTTCTCACCTTTGGTTTGAGATAAGATAGTAGTATTTATTTTTTGAACTAATACACCAAAATTAAACCTAAAGGACATTGTGCGCCAAAATCGTGTGACTTGATCCATTAATACTCGGGTATCAATGACATCAAACTTAGAATGATGTGAGAGCTTCTGAAGCATTTCACCACGCATACGAGAAGTGCTCCCGTTGTTGTATTGTCCAATGTATAATACTTTCAAACTGACTTAAAATTCCATTTCTAATTCTCTAACATATCTTTCTACCCCGAAAAGATCCACTAATCGCTGTCTAATCTCCTTCCTTTCTTTTTCAGTAAGCACAATCAGATTATTTAGTAGCAGTTTTAGCAATTTCATTTCCCATCCCGTTTCTTTTTCCACTAAAAACTTGTTAAGGTTTAAAGCGGTATTAATCTCACCTGTACCGCCTTTATTGAAGCTTATAAATGGAATACCTCTAGACCAACTCTCAAGTCCAATCCTACCAAGAGGTTCGTTATCATTAAGGTGAAGCACCACATCCAAATCATTATACATTTTATCTTGGTCAGTTACAAATCCCTCAAATATAATTGTAGGGTATGTGCTAGAATTGAAATGATTATAAAAATCGAAGGTTGATGATTCTTCTATAACTATATCCCCGTAGAACTTAAAAACGAAACTATTAATTTGACCTCCCACTTTTAAGAAATCAAATAACTGATTGTAATTGGAAATTCCCTTTGTCTGTGAAACACGTCCAATTATTCCAATAGTTGGTAGTGTCTTGATTTCGTTATTGGAAAGAGGAACATCTCTTTTTGTACTAATTGGATCATAAATCTGAATATGATTGTAAGACTTAAGGTGTGATGAAATAAAAGCTGAAATGCTTACTAATCGTAGATTAGGCGGTATAGAACCTAATCGTTCTTTCTTACAGTCTTCTAAGAGTCTTATATGAAGAATGATTTTCTTTGATTTCAAGATTTTCGCAGCAAGTTTCGCATATTTTATATGTCCGCCTTCATTGATATATAGCGAGGAGTACTTTTTAAAAATAAACAATAATAGAATCTTTACGTACAATAATGATAAGTTATCAAATCCTTTTATGTCATGCTTGTCTTGAGTGATTAACTTGTTATAAAAACTGGAGTCTTTAGGCACAAAAACCAAATACTTATTCTTCGTAAAGGAAAGAAAATCATAAAGCACCTGTTCACTTCCATAAAAATTTCCGGATGGGCTAACTATTATTGTTTTAGATATCAATTTCAATAATTTAAAATGCTGATTTCAAGACTTCTAACCATGATCTATTGCATGATTTTCTTATTTGATTTACCTTTATTATACTTTTTTGATTTATCAAAAGTCTTATTAAATCTCTTGAGAGCCTATGATTGTACTTATTAATCGCTAGTCTTCTTTCATTTTCCTCAAGAGGGCATAAATCTGAACCTAGCATTTGCATTACTATTCGATAGTTATTTACAAGGTAACTATTGGTAACCATACCTTTTTTATACTCCTGATTTTCATGTTCTCTCCAAAAGACAAGATCTGGAACAATTTTTAGAATATCATGTTGCTGGGCTATTCTAAACCAAAATTCTGTGTCTCCTACATATCGTTCTCCTGTAAAACCGCCCAAAGCTTCAAAGATATCCTTTCTTATAATAGTATTAGTGGGTGGCGCGCCCATAACCCCTCGCATAACAAATTCTCTATAATAAGATTCTTTAGGAGAAAGTAGAAAAGGATATGGTTTTACGTCTTCCACCACCTTTTGTGATATACCTAGCGCAGCGCTAGGAAAGGAATCCATTGAGTCAACCATAATCTCTAATCCATTAGGATATATAATGTCATCCGCATCCAAATATTTTAAATATTGTCCTTTTGCCAACGATGCCGCCTTATTCCTATTTGGGTAATCCCCAAGGTTGACTTCATTTATAAACACTTTTATGCGTTTATCAATTTGAGCATAATTCTGAGCAATTTCTACTGATCGATCATGTGATTGATCATCAACGATGATCATCTCCCAATTTTGATAGGTTGAATTTAAAACGCTCTTGATACAATCCTCTAGGTATTTTTCCCGATTATAAACAGTAGTAAGTACCGAAACTTTTGGGAACATACGGTGATTTATTTTCTGTGTTGCTGAATCCATTCTGCTATAATTTTTGATACAGTTTCTCCAGAGGATTTATACAAATGAATACCGTCATGAAACACAAAGTTCTCATGCCTTTCAGTTAAATCTAAATAGCCGTTTGACTTAGCTATAATTTTAGTTATTCTAGTATCAAAGTCATGCATTAACTTGTTCTCAGCAGCTAGCATTTCTTCTGATACTGGTAACCTAACCAAATACACCTCTCCAAATTCTTGAAGATATTCGATCATTTCACCTAATACTCTTAATCTATATTTCGAAAAAAAATACTTTCCTTCGTTGGATTCTATCCAACTATCCAGATTTCTCTTTCTATTATTAATCAAACTAATACTATCGATTTTGGCAAACACCTCAAGCCAACCATTATCATGCAAATAATACCATTGTTGTTGTTTTTCAATAAGATCCCCAAATCTCCCATTATAAGCTCGCAAAAGGTAAAATGGATTTGGGTTCAAATTTACATATGACACTTTATTTAAAAAGCCTGTATTCTCTCTAAATACCGAACTATCATTTGGATCTAAACGTTTAGATGAAATACTCCATGGATCAATGGTAATAATATAGGTGCCTTTCCCTCCCCTCTTATTCAACTTCTTCTTAATGCTGTTAAAATACACATCCCCAAATGGACTTGTTCCAACTGTAAATGAATAATTAAACATACTAGTGCCTAGAACTTCATCAATGACAGTAGGCTGCAATCCTTGAGCAGCTTTGGATGTACCAAGAATAAGATCACTTTGTTTTGATGTTGTAAATCTCAAATAATAAGGATCTGAATGCCCATCTGCCCACGAGAAAACCCAAACCAACAACAAACAAATAAGTCCGGAAAACACTAATACAAGGGAAATAAAACGCTTCATTATTAAAACTGAAAATATATAAACTCCTGAGGTTCTCCGTTAGAATACATAATTATAATTAAAACAATTAACAAATAAAATCCCCAACGTAAAAAGGTCGTTTTCAAGAACCCACACTTCTGGATGGCATACTTTTGATTGCGGCCAAACCATTCAATAACGTTAAATACTACTAACAATACAATCATAAAGAGCAGTTCTTGAATTGCAGGGCTTAGATAGGTTAAAGTAAATAGTCTTATGCTATTATTCAAAAATAACTCTGAACTTGGCAATTCGAAAAAACCTAAAGAAAAGATCTTCGAATATAAGTGCAATGCATGACTCAATGTATCAGCTCTAAACATGATCCAAATAAGCACCACCATCAAAAATGTAACAACTATACTAACAAGCTCTCTTAACTTTGGAAAAATTCGATCAGTAGCAACAATTTGAATATTTCTCCTATTTCTTGAAGTTAGTAATAAGGGTAAAAAGCAAAATGCGTTTATTGCCCCCCAGAAGATGAAAGTCCAATTGGCCCCATGCCAAAAACCACTTACCACAAAGACAATTATTGTATTCCTTACAGCTAAGAATCTGCCCCCTCTACTTCCACCTAGCGGAATGTATAAGTAATCTCTAAACCAAGTAGATAAACTTATGTGCCATCGCCTCCAAAACTCTGCTATATCCCTTGAAAAATAAGGAAAGGCGAAATTTTGCTTCAAATCAAATCCAAAAAGCCTAGCTGTACCGATGGCGATATCTGAATACCCTGAAAAATCACCATAAATCTGAAACGCAAAGAAAATAGAACCCAGAAAGATGGTACTTCCATTGTAGGTTTCTGAATTACCAAAAATTTCATTCACGTAAATCGCACAGTTATCCGCAATAACAACCTTCTTAAACAACCCCCATAATATCTGCCTCATTCCATCTACAGCGTCGCGATATATAAATTTTCTTTGCTTATAAAATTGGGGCAATAAATTAGACGCCCGCTCAATAGGACCCGCGACAAGCTGCGGAAAGAAGCTTACAAATGATGCAAAAGCAACAAAATTCTTAGTTGGTTTAAGAGTACCTCTATAAACATCAATTGTATAGCTCAAGGTTTGAAAAGTATAAAAGCTGATTCCAACAGGAAGAATAATATTCAAGCTCGTCAATGATAAGGAATGACCAAAAAAACTGAAGGCATCAATAAAACTATCTACAAAAAAATTGTAATACTTAAAGAAAGCCAGAAAGCCAATATTTACAATAATACTTAAGGCTAGCAACCCTCTTTTTTGCCCTTTCATATTGGCTCTAATAATCGATATACCAATAAAATAATCCAATATGGTGCTAAATGCGATCAAAGCCAGAAAACGCCAATCCCACCAACCATAAAACACATAGCTCGCTAAAAGAATTAAGATATTTTGCACTTTGATTGATTTGTTAAAAACAAACCAATAAAGCCCGAAAACTATCGGTAGAAAAATGGCAAAATCAAGTGAATTAAAAAGCATCTTTGTCTGTCTAATGGAGTATCAATTACAAAATTTTCATAATTAAAAAGCCTTAATAAATTGATAGAATGCCTTGATGCTAGGGTATTTAGATAATATGAACTTCATGTATTGCAGCCTTTGTTTTTTATTCAATCTCGGTCTCATGTAGGTGTAAGACAGCAACCAAAAATCGGCTTGTTTCTGTTTTCTCCTTTTGCTATTTCGTGCCTTAACTTGCGCATCTACGTAACTATCCACAATGTCATTCACCCTTTGAAACGTATCAAGTGCCACACCATTAAGGTAAGTAAGATTAGTTGCATTATTATCATGCCTTCGATACATCGCGAGAACTTGATTCGTATGGGCTATTTCGTAATGGTTCGCTATTCGAATCCACATCTCACGATCTTCCATACAATCAAGTCGCCTATCGAAAACCCCAATTTTCTCGTAAACGTTTCTTTTAACAACCATTGAAGGTGTTTGGATAAGTTGTTCTACATAGAGTTGATCAAGAATATTTTCAATAACGCCATCTTCTTGTTTAAGCATCCCTGTTAAACCAGTCCATTTATTAGCCGCGTCTATGTAAATCGAACGGCAAAAAGCCGCTCCTACTTGTGGATGCCGCTCAAAAATATGAGCCATGATTTCATAAAACCCTTCCCTTACCATATCATCACCATGCAATTGATGCACAAGGTATCCTCTGCTAGCTTGCAACCCAGATTCATAATTGCGTACCTTCCCTACATTTTGCTTCTGTCTTATAAATTTCACCCGCCCATTGCCATGCTTCTTAATTATAGCTTCAGGATCATCTTTAGTAGAGCAATCATCAACAACAATAATCTCCATTTGCTCTGGCCCAGGATCTTGAGACAATACAGACTCCAAAGTATATCTCAAATAATTAGCGCAATTATAAGTAGGTATAACTACGCTCCATAGAGGACGATTAAGGTCTTTCTCAACTGGCTTAATATATGTTACATGACTTTCCAAACAGACTAATTGTTACGATTAATTACTTACTGTGAATCCCCATTTTTTTATATCGATTCCATAATGCTCATATAACTGGCTCATGTCTTGCTGTAATTCTTTTTTAATAAACTTACTTTCTTTTTCAGACAAAAGTTTTTGTCTGCTCGGAAAAGAAATGATTAGAATTTTTTTTAGAACTTTCTTCAATAATTCAATACGATACAAACCCATTCGATCAAAAAATAGATCAATTTTCATTTTTTTTCTATTCACAGGTTGCGTTTTATTCTGGTACGCCGAGAGCTTTAAATTAATTTTAAACTTACCAGCTCCAACAAAATCAAATACTTTATTACTAAGGCTTATTGGATCTTTTTTTAACTCATCAAAATCAACCACAAGTATGTTTTTTTCAGCAAATTCTGCCACATATTGTTGCAACTGCATGTAGTATTTGGATGTATTAATTAGATGCGGAGACGTAATTTTATATTTCCAACTTAAATCATTTTGCATGAAGTTGTAATGGGACCTTATTCTATCGAATGGATTTCTCACAATCATTATAAAAAAGGGATCCAAGCCATACTCCTTTATTCTATTAGGTACGCCTGTTACAGTAGGATATTTTGCATATCCAGTAGATCCATCTAAAACGTATTTATGTTTGGGGGGATTAAAATCAAAAAAACTTTCATAGGACCTATTAGCTTTCTGATAATCTGAATAGTACTCTGAAAAGTACTGTGGTTCTTTGATGTTACATGGGCATATTTCGGGATGTTGTGCTAGGTAATCGTATAACTTAGAAGTCCCACACTTCATAGAACCTATTAACATTATCGGACGTACTTGATTCATTTTCATATGAGTAAAGGCATTCAATGAATAGATGTTTGAGCCTAATTAGGTTTTATTTTACTTTTCAACCAATAGAAGGGTTTGGTAATACGGTTTCCTAACCGCCAATTGCCAGAAGCTCTTAATATATTCACTTTTTCATTCGCTATAACCATTTTTAGTGCATTGTCCATTGTTTCATCTATGAATTCTTTTTGATATGCTTCCGGAATACGAGGATTCAAATAATAGGCAGCTCTTATAAATGCTTTTGCCAAGTTTTTTGAATTTGCAGTATAATTATCTGAGGACATATGATAATTACATAGTACTTCATCCAGCCACAGGTATGATGAACCCTTTAAGGCGACAATCACATTAAACACCCAATCTTCACAACGATACCTATAGTCTTCAGGGAATGGTATCTCGTTCTCAGACCATAAATCTCGTTTGTATAATACAGCATGAGGCGGAAAAGCAACGCCATTGTGCCACCCAAACAATAATTGCCTTAGTGGTTTTTCTTTTATAATTTCGAATGGATAATAAGCGTACTTGTTGTTCTTTTCGTAATAATATTGATGATCGCATACACAAATAGAAAACCCTTCATTAGTTATTAACGCTCCAATTTGTTTCGTTAATTTTTCAGGTAACAGCGTATCATCCCCGTCCAAAAAGTTTATGTATCTACCTTCTGCTATTTGAAAACCCGTGTTTCGAGCAGCAGATACACCAGCGTTCTTTTTATATATATATTTAAATCTTTGATCCTCAGAAGTTTGTTTGCTTATAATTTCCCGACTCTTATCTTGTGATCCATCATCCACAACGATACACTCCCAATTAGAATAAGTCTGATCTAAAACACTTTGTAGGGTTCTACCAATGTACTTTTCCTGATTATAACAGGTTACGATAATTGAAACTAAAGGACTGACTTTTGTTTTTTCTAACATCTAAAATTGATTATTGCAAACTATCATTTGTTAATACCTTATCAAACTGATGAGCTAAAGTTTTTGTCAGTTGTTTTCTATCGAACTCAGCAAATTTATTACTGTAATCTAACTCTATTTTCCCTTCTCGCCATTTCAAATATGCATTTATGAGTACGTCTCTTACCTTCTCAATATTCTTAAGACCTGAGACTTCACCACATTTTAAACGGTTAATCAACCAACTATCCCCCCCGTCTTCATCCACTATGGCAATCATCCACTTATTAGCATTTAGATAGTCATAAATCTTTCCTGAAATAACATCAGAACCCTCACCTGAAATGCTTTGGATAAGAATCAAGGCATCTGAATTTGTCATTAGATCAAAACTCTCTTTTCTGGAAACCACACCAGTTATTTTAATATTATTTTGTGAATTGTAACTTTCAATCAATTCACGAAATTCATCTACATATCCAATTATTCTTAATTCAACCGCCTCACTAAATTCTTTATTGGTACAAGCCAACTTGAACCCCTCTAAAAAAAACTCTGGATCCCTAATGCCCGCGGTTAGCCTTCCTATATAACTAATTACGAATTTGTCCTTTTGCACTTTATCTTTTCTCCTAACTGCATTAGAAACTTCAAATCCATTAGTAATAGTGGTAGTCTTACCTGAAATAAACGGATATCTTCTTACATACTCCTTTTCAGTCAACGGACTTGTAAAGACCACTAGTGATGCATGTTTTAAATATTTTGTTTCCCGCTGCTTTAGAGTGATTTTTTCTTTTTCATCATCTGTTCTCCAGAGTACCCCATAGGTTAAAGGGTCCCGTAAATCCATCACATAAGGTAACTTCAAAAGTCTAGAAGACCAATAACCAACTGTAAGATCTTGCCAAGCCGGACCTGTTGCCCAAATCAATTGAAAGTCTTTAGACAAGTTTAATCGTAATATTCGAAGAACTGCTCTAACTTCCCATTCTTTTTCCCCTAGGGTTAGCTGAAATGGAAGATACAGCAATCTTGATAAAATTTTGACTTTACCAGTTACCTGATTGAGTAATCGATCAAAATAAGAGATGAGTTTAAATTCTTCAAGTTTTGTCTTTATAGATTGTAATCTATAAACTCGAGTTTTTGGATGTAATTCCTTAAGCTTATAGGCATCACTTTTTTCAACATAATAGTTGATATAATCAACTTGACTAATTACTTGAGGGTAATAACCATAAGAACTTATATGCTTTACAAATTGAAAAGGTCGTTCTGTTCCACTATAGTTTATCGGTGGAAAGGCATAGGCCACCATGATAATATTTTTTGGGTCTCTCTTTCTCCCCACTTAAATCTATTGATGTTATTTCTTTCTCTCTATAGCTTTCTTCATTTCATCAATGTACATCTTTGAAATGGTGTCTACCCCCCATTCTTCAATGGCAAGCTCTTGATTCTTTTCACCCAGATCGGTTTTTGATAATGTTACGGCTTTTTCAATTGCTTGTTTTAAACTTAATTCATAACCTTCTATAAATGTAGGATTTCCAGTTTCATTTAATAATTCTCCAATATCACCACCATTTCTTCCAACAACGACTTTTGAAAAAGTGAAAGCCAGGGTTATGTTTCCAGAATTTAGCTCCTTTTGTCTGGGTATGAGCATAAAATCAGCTGAATTAATATATAAGTGTGCATCCTCCTCCTTGATAAACCCCTTTTCTATTTGTAACGTTTTATTCCTCTTAGCAAACCATCTATCCAATTTCCACACCCACTCTCTCAATCGGATGTAGCCTATTTTCCTTCTGGATACTTTCCAACTTGGGGATAAGAGGATTTTATTTTCAGTAGGGATGAAGGAAAAAGCTTTTTTTATAAATTCTTTCTCTTGCTCAAAAACTGTCCCAAAAACTAACATCACAAACTTATCATCACCAATTTTTAGCTGTTTGCGAGCGCTCGATTTAGTAGATGAATTGGGTATTGCAGCATAATTTTGATGCGGTATAACAACATGGTGAATGTCCTTATGTTCTGGATACCACTCCTTAAATTGCTTTATACTATAATTGGCAAAATGAACAACAGTATCGCTGTAAGAACTAACCATTTTATATAAATTCAAGAAATCTTGATCATGCCTTCTATGTGGATATTGAACGTGTCTCGTATAAATAATGGTAGAATGCTCTTTCCAATATTTTAAACAGGTCTCAATTTTATTGAATAATTCAGCAGGAAAAGGCTCCGTTCTAAAAACATATTTCTGCACATCATAGGATAAAAATTCAGGCCAATGCAAGTGAACAACATCATAGTCGTTCTCGCATCTCCAGAACTCTTTATAATTGTAAACAACTTCTGCATGCTTTTCAAGACCTAGTTTCAAGTCCTCCATAAATCGGTTGCCCTGAAGAACAAAATTGGCAAATAATATCTTCATGTTTGATGTACTATTTTATCACTAAATTTCCTTCTGCTATCTCCCTCTTTTTAACTGCCTCATAAACGCGTCTCATCCCCTCTTCGATAGAAATTTTTGGCTCCCATCCCAAATTCTCTCTCACCCAGGTCATATCACAATAGCGACTGTGAACTCCTACAGGTTTATCTAGAAGTGGTTTAATCTCAGGTTCATAGTCAGCGAACTTTGTAAATATTTTTATTAAGTCCCTAAAACTAGTGAGAATCCCTTGTCCAATATTTATAGCTGTACCATCGTGAATTTTGTCCATAGCCACTTCAATACAATCCAAAACATCATCAATGTGTACAAAGTCTCTACCTTGATGACCTGACCCCCACACTTCAAAAGGTTCTTCTTTGAACACTGCTCGTCTCGCAATCGCTGGGGTTGGATATGAATAATCCTGATCCTCACCATATCCTGAGAATGGTCGTATGCAAGTAATGCTTACATCATAATGTTTTGCAGTTATTTGTGCTAAAAACTCACCTGTAAGCTTTGTCCATCCATAAGTCATATCAGGCTGGCCCATCCTAGTAAAATCTATATCGGACTCTTTCAATTGAATAGTGTTATCTTCTGTTTGTAAATCTATCGGATAGGCAGCACTTGAACTAGGGTAAAGAACTCGATCCGGTTTATGCCGACTCACCCAGTAAAAGAACTCCGCATCAATTGACAAATCCAAGGCTACTTGAATAGGATCTCCATCGATCATTGCCCTTCCCCCGACGATCGCTGCAAAGTGATATACGTTGGAAAACTTTGTGAGATTTAAATTGAGCTGTTCCTTTATATAGTTTGGCTGATGTACCAAATTTTTCAAGGTAACTCTAAAATCCTCTTCAATAAAAAAGAGGCGACGATCTTCTCCATACACTTCGACAGCACCATTCTTGTTTTGCAATTCATGATCTAGCCAAGTCTTAGGGTGTTTACCGACAGATAAATTATCAATGAACAGAATGTAATCATTAGTATTCTTGTAAAGGCGTTTTACCATATTACGGCCAACAAAACCACAACCACCGGATATTAAATGTATTTTCATTAGATAGGACTAATTTATATTGTAATATTAAATTTATTTCAGATTATGAATTGCTAAGAATTTTGTTCTTTATTGAAATCAATCTATTGGTAATAGCATTTCTCCCAAAGGCATTAAAAAAATTCAAATCAAACAGACCATAGCGTTTTTTTAATCCCTCAGGATATTTAAAAATCGAAGTCAACACCAGCATTTTGGGCTTTAAGCCTTTAAGACTTAAGACCTGAAAATATAAATATTTTTGCTCAAAAAGATCCTTCGTAATTTTATCAATATCTCGATTTTTTCTCAACCAACTCATGACACTTTTCCAACGCTCTAGGCGAAACTTGTCCATGTCCTGTACACTAGTTGATCGTTGTTGATCATGTACCCCACGAATACAAGTTGCTTCGTTTAACTCACCTGGAAAAAAATTAGCCGTAAGACTCATCTTAATAAAAAGATCCACATCTTGCTGCAATTTTAATGCTGTATTAAAAATTCCAGATTTATTAAATACTTCTTTTTTTATTGTTAAACCGTCTATCCCCCATGAGCCTTCAACTTTTCTTGGATGCTCAGAAATAAATACTAAAGGTACTTCTGATGGTTTCACAACATCCGAGAAAGTCAACACTTCTTGATTCACTGTATTTAAAAAGATCTCCTTAGATTGATCGCTATAATAATGAATACCCATACAGTTGTAGACCCCATCCGCCTCTGGATGCTTCTCAAATATTACTTTGTCCTTTTCGTACCTATTTGGAAGTAAATAATTATCCGCATCTGCGAATGTGATATAATCACATTTAGCTAATGATAACCCATAATTTCTCGTGGCACCGCATCCATGATTCTCATTATCTGGATGTTGAAAAGCTTTTACTTTACTATACTCCTTAGCTAATTGCAAACACAGTTTCCATGATTCATCTGGAGATTTATCCTCTACAAGAATTATTTCTTTAACAACATCATGAGACTCCGCACTCTCAACCGCCTTTCTTAAAAAAGGTTCGGCGTTGTATACCGGAATAACAATAGAAACTTCAAATTTTTGATTAGAGTTCACTAATTATATCATTTATGGTTGCTAAATGGTTCTCCATAGTATATTTAGAAGTAATTTTTTCTTTTCCTTTAAATCCGAACTCTTTAACCAAAGCTCTGTCATTTGCCATTTTAATCATGGCATCTGCCATTGCATCAATATCATTTTCCTTAACTAATAATCCAGTTTCTTCATGCTCAACAACGTCAGGAATTCCAGCATGAAAAGTGGAAACAACCGGCAATCCTGCTGCCATAGCTTCAATTATACCAACTGGGGTACCTTCGCTATCACCATTATGCGCCACTAAAGAATGTTGAACAAAAAGAAATGCTGTGCGCAAGTGCTCAATAATATACTTTCTTTCCAAGCTTCCTAACAAAAGAACACTATCTTCCAAACCTAAACTCTTCACCAAGTTTTGACTAACATCAAACAATTCGCCATCACCAATCATTTTTAATTTTAGGTTTGGTAATTTTTCCAAGACCTTCTTAAATGCCAAAATAGTTAGGTAAGGCGCTTTTTTATAGGTGTGTCGTCCAACAGAAATTAAATAATCTGATTCATAATCAACAGCTACCTCAGTATAGTCTGGATGAGGACCATATGTATTTAAAACAATCTTATAATCAGGACATCCTATGTCCTGTAAAGCCAAAGACATTGCCCTAGAAACCGCTATTATTTTGTATGCGTTTTCAAACATGTATTTATAACCCTGTTTGAATCTCTCGATGGTTCGGAAACTTGAAGCATCAATACCGTGAAAATGAACAATTAAGGGAATCTGCAACTTCACACAAATTGGAGCAATAAAACTACCCGCAGTTCCGTATTCTGCCAACACAGTACTTATATTATTGTCTCGAATATAACGTTCAATTAAGGCCTCCTTTGTAAGCTTTGCCTTGTTTTTAAGATCGATTTTGAAATAAAGATGATGTGGCAATATTTTTTTAAGCCTATCAGTAATTCCAAGTTTCGGTTTATACACTTCCAGAAGACTTTGCCCTGCCTCATTTTTAAAATCTAAATCCCAGCCATACAAATAATAAATCGTACCATTTAATCGGTCGATATGGGCCCTTATAAAAGTTTCCGTTAGGCCTATCCTTGTAGGGGAAACAATTAGTATATTTTTAGTTATGGACAAGTTTATCTATTTACTATTGAGAAACGCCGCAAAAATCTAGAACAACTTTTGTAGTTGTATTATTTTCTAAGTTTCTGAATTCGTTATGAGCCACCAAATAGGCTACAATATCTGCTTTATCAAAAGCCTGCTGGTAGGGCGTAAGCTTAAACACTGAATGAGAGGTAATATTCGGTTCCACAAAGTAGATCTCATCCTCATTATTTGTGTTCTGTAATATTTTCTGAGCTACATATTTAGCTGGTGATTCTCGCAAGTCATCGATATTAGGCTTAAAAGCCAAGCCCATCAAGGCCACTTTGGGTTTTATACCATTGTCAATTCTATACTGAAGAATTGCGTTTTGTATTTTTTCAGCTACCCAAAACGCCTTGTAATTATTCACCTCTCTTGCTTTGGCGATTATTTGAGATTCAAAAGGAAACTCAGAAACTATAAAATAAGGATCTACCGCAATACAGTGGCCTCCAACCCCACAACCTGGATTTAATATATTAACTCTTGGATGCTTGTTAGCTAAACGGATAAGTTCCCAAACATTAATGTTCGCTTTGTCACAAATAATAGATAATTCATTGGCAAAAGCAATCTGAGAATCTCTTGATGCATTTTCTACTAACTTACACATTTCAGCCGTTCGGGCATTAGTACCAAACAATTCACCCTTAACAAATTTGGAATAAAACGACATGGCCCTTTCAGTTGAAGTATTATCTACACCACCTATTACACGATCATTATTCACCAATTCTTCCATAATATTTCCTGGAAGAACCCTTTCAGGACAATAGGCCATTTTAATACTCCCATTAAGTTCTGGTCTGCTCTCAAGAATTAGCTGTAACATTTTATCAGTGGTCCCTACGGGTGAAGTAGATTCAATAATAACTAAATCGTCTTCTTTTAGAAGCGGAATTATAGCTTCCACAGCATTTTGTACAAATGAAATGTCGGGTTCAAAATTATTGACAAATGGAGTGGGAACTACCACCAAATAAACATCTGCCATCTTTATGAACGTATTAGCCTCTAATAACTTATTCGCTACTGATGTTTGAACATGCTGTAAAAGATCGGTCTCAACAATATGTATTTGCCCTTTATTAATAGTATCAACAACCTTTTCATTAACATCCATTCCAAAGACTTGAATATTATTTGAAGCTAATAAGGCTGCTGTAGGCAACCCAATATATCCTAAACCCACTACACTTACTATCATATACCAAATTGTATTTTTAATTCCTTAATAATTTTTTCAGAAGCCTTACCATCACCATATGGATTATGCTTATTGCTCATTGACAAATATTTAGAGTCATTATCCAATAACATACTCAACTCTGATACAATCTTTTTTCTGTCTGTACCTACAAGAATCACTGTCCCTGCCTCTACTGCTTCTGGTCGTTCTGTCGTATCTCTCATTACTAGTACCGGCTTGCCTAAGCTAGGCGCTTCCTCTTGAACACCACCGCTATCCGTCAATATGATATGCGCCTTATTCATTAGCCATATAAATTCCTTGTAATCTAATGGTTCAATCAAGGAAATATTAGGTTGATTAGATAATCTTTCATAGACAACATCTTTTACGTTGGGATTTAAGTGTACCGGATACACTACATGCACATCTTTTCGCCTACTTATTTCCAAGATTGCATCGCAAATGGACATAAATCCATCCCCGTGGTTTTCGCGTCTATGACCTGTTACGAGAATTATTTTCTTATCTCTATTAACACCTCTTAAAATATCATCACCCGAGTAACCTTCCATTTTAAGTTTTTTAACCCCCATGAGCAAAGCATCTATAACAGTATTCCCTGTAATGAAAATAGATGAAGAAGAAGTTCCTTCTTGAATCAAATTTTCAGCAGAGGTTGTTGTTGGTGCAAAGTGAAAATCCGTCAATTTATCGGTAAGTTGCCTATTCATTTCCTCAGGGAATGGCGACCATTTATTATACGTTCTAAGCCCTGCCTCCACATGTCCGATTTTTGCTCCAAAATAAAATGAAGCTAAACTAGCAGCAAGCGTGGTCGTTGTGTCACCGTGGACTAAAACCACATGTGGTTGAGTTTTCTCTAAAACAGGCTTCAACTCATTAATAACAGAGGCTGTAATGGAATTTAAAGACTGATTCGCTTTCATGATATCCAGATTGTAATCGTAGGATAAGTCAAAAAAATCAAGCACCTGAAACAACATTTCTTTGTGCTGTCCTGTTAAACAAACGGTGACATTAAATAATTCTGGATATTCCTTTAACTCATGAATGACAGGCGCCATTTTAATAGCCTCAGGCCTTGTGCCAAAAACAAACAAAACATTCTTCATTTGTTGTTTCTTTTTATCAATTGAAATACAGTTCTTAAACGTGCCCTTGGGCGCACAAATAAACGTAATTTCAACCAATTAGACTCAAAACTTATTTTAAATCTTGAATAAATTGAAGGTTTACGTGCATCCCCATAATAGAGTCGTTCCTTAGGTAGATTTATAAACCAAGGAATCCGAAGATAAGCCGTTGAATTTGTTGCATATGACCATAACAATTTAGCCCATTTACTGCTAGTGACCTCACTGCTGAATTCATCTATAATTTTAATCCGTGCATTTTTGCTCAATTGAGAATATATATCGGGATTGTTAATCAATTTTTGTAAACAACCTAGATAATCATCCTCCAAAGAATTTAGTACAAATCCATTTTTACCTTCATCAATAATTTCATGAATTCCCCCTTGTCCAACATAACATACCGGGACTAATCCACAGGCCATTGCTTCCATTAAAGCAATTGGCATTCCTTCATAATCGCTCATCAAAGTAAACACGTGGTGCTTTGATACTTCCGAAAGTATTTTTTCTGGGGGTATCACACCACCATAAGTAACTTTATGACCTTTTTCATCGGAAATACGAGATACAACTTTATCTTTTTCCTCTCCAGAACCATATATAGTAAATTCCAATCTTGGGTCGGCTTGCGATGTTTTAATAAACCTTTCAACCAAACGTTCTATCTGTTTTGCCTCCTTAACCAGTCTTCCAGCATATACAATTTTCAGGCTCGAATCTAATTCCTTGTTAAATTCTATTTGAGGTAGTCTTGTTCCACAAGGAATAACCGAGCATTGTA
Organism: Winogradskyella aurantiaca; assembly: GCF_003362725.1. Classification (GTDB taxonomy): domain Bacteria; phylum Bacteroidota; class Bacteroidia; order Flavobacteriales; family Flavobacteriaceae; genus Winogradskyella_A; species Winogradskyella_A aurantiaca. The sequence continues at coordinate 772,533 of NZ_QKTV01000001.1, read as the reverse complement.
GATTTGATTTAGGGTTGAAATATTTTTTTTTAATATAGTCAGACACGGCAACAAATTCTGTAAGCCGTCCTTTACTTGATCGATCACCGAAATTATATATTACCGAATCATAGAACTGATCATGTGAGTGTAAAACTCCAACTACTGGAATGTTACTTTTATTTAAATATCTGGCACTATATAGCGCTGGAATTACGAGATTAGCGACTAACATGTCAAAGGATTTCGCTTTGACAACTTGCAATAATAATTTTAGCTGATCCTCAATAAAAGGGAATTTAGTTCTTGAAATTAAATGATATGGTAAGTTATTCGCCTTAAAAAAATTAATTGTTGGACAGGTCTCTAGAGATTCCTTATATACAAATAAGACTTCAACATCCATCCCATGTATTACCCTGAGATCAGGAATAAGTCTTTGGATCCAAGCATTTGGACCTGAAGCGACTAACCCAGGGGTATCATAGGCGCAAAACAAGATTCTCATTGCCTTAATCCTTTCTCAACCAATTTAAGGTGAGTATCGGCCATTTTTTGAACTGAAAACTCGCTTGAAATTCGTTTTTTGTTATAATCTCCGATGTCTTGCTTTAATTTCGGATCTCTTAAAATACCCAGTACTTTATCTGAAAATGTTTTATAGTCATTTGGAGGGACTAAAACGTGTTTTTTGTATTTAAGTCCTAGGGCTTGTTCCATACCAGAAATATGAGTACCAACTACTGTTTTTCCTCTTTCCATACATTCCAGAACACCATTTGGACAACCCTCTAAATTTGAACTAAAAACACAAAAATCCATAGCCTCTATAAGCTCTTGAACATTTTTTAATGAACCCGTAAAAGCTATATGATCCGATAATTTAAGATCAAAAGCTAAAAGGCGGAGTTGATCATAAGTTCGCGCTTTGCGACCAGCGAGTATCAAAAAAGGCAACTGTTCCTCAGCTTGACGACATGACCTAATCACCTCTGACCAGGCTCTTATTAAGGTATCGTGATCTTTTCGCTCTGTAATATTGGCTATCATTGCAACTAATGGTCGACCAGGGTCAACACCTAGTTTTTTATGCCAATCAATTTTCTGAATATCACCCATGTATGGAATAACACCATTGTTTATAACTGTTATTCTCCCCTCTGTTAAGCCATAGGCTTTAATTAAAGCGTTTTTACCCTCAAATGAATTGGACACAATAGATGGCACTTTATTGATAAGGTTCTTCTCATGTGAAGTGCCATAAAGGTTTCTTCCTTCCTCCCGTTGATTCCAAAAAGCAAACCGTGCTCCAGAAAAACTCCAAATTTGAGCTACGACCTTGTTGGATTCCGCCACATAAGGAATAAGTACATCTGGCTTTTCTTTCTTAAGCAACTTAATTAATCGGTAATAATTAAACACCTTTTTTAATTTGCCTGAATGATGTTTAAATGGAAACACAATAATCTCAATCCCCTTACTTTCCAGTTTTTGCCTAAATTCTTGCCCATCTTCTAAAGCAAGAAATTTTACATGTCTCGAAACATTAGTTTTCAAGTAATCGGCCAAAATTAATGCCTGGCGCTCTGCGCCGCCAAAAGGACCGACGGTGTTAACCACAAAAATGTATCTAAGATTGGAAAGCATTGAACGATCGTCGACTGAAATATTACCTGTATTCACTTAACCTAAAAATTCTTCGGAGTATATAATTGATTAAATCACCCATTTAACAAAAATTAATCAAACTTGTAAAATTAAATTTTCCCGCAGTTCTCAAAGTTTTTCTTCACAATTAGCGCTATGACAATTTGAGATTTTCTTGATATCTGCTCCTAGTGTTCGATACTTTCTAAAAAATCTTCCAACTGAGCTACTTCAGGCCACATTTGACCACTTTTCCAAATTAAAGTACCGTCAACATCTTGCTCCCAATGTCCTGGACAATTATGTACTGCCCAATTTGCAAAGGTATAGCTTATTTCACATATAATAGGTTCCGAGTTTTTATACAGACCATCAATAGCACAACTCTGCATCTGCAGTTTTTTTGCCACTTCAAATGCCAATTTGACAAAGCGAACATCAATGTTTTGGTATTCAAAATCTATGTTACCTGAACCGCTAGCACGAAAATCATTTGGCCTATTAAATCTACGAAAAGCAAATGCTCTATTTCCAATAACTGTTACTCTTGTGTCAAATTCATTGCCAGGAAGGAACTCTTGAACTAATAAATAGTTTTTATGAAAAGCAAAACTCTTATTAGGATTAACGGTAACTTTTTGACCGAAGAATGCCCTCCCATTTTTCAGCGTTTTCAAAGCAGCCCGGAATCTTAAGTAATAGCCTAAACTAAAATTATCAAGTTTGAAAAGGGATTCTTCTGATAAATCAAATACCCCATGAGAAAACAACTTTTGAGCCCAATCTAATAACTTAGATGAGGATTTTATTAATTTAACATTTTTTGAGCCGGCACCATTATAAAGTTTTAATACGAGCGGATAAGTTGCTTCGTTTTCCACCCATTCCGACAAACTATCATAATCATACCAAATCCATGTTTTAGGTATGGGCATATTATGTGTCTCGAGCAAATACGCTTGAGCAATTTTATCGTCGTAGTGCCAACTGGTCATTAGGTTTGGAAAGCATGGAATTTTCAGATAATTTTCAATTACAGGAAATATCCTTAACGCTATATCTCTCATATTAGATAAATGTGCCCAACGCCACATAAAAGCATCAACACCTTTTAACTCTTCAAAAAGATACGGCGACTTGACATCAACAATTTTTACCTCATGCCCCTTTGCTTTTAAGATAGATATCCACTTATCAGACGAGCAGTCTGAATCTCTTGAATTACCAACACCCGCATATCCATCTGGACAAATGGCAACCGTAAGTTTGTTCAAAGTTTCCTATATTTTATTGTTTACAATGTTTTCCATTTGGCTGGAAAAATAATATTAGATCCACTTGGAAAATGCGATTTCACAGAAATCGTCAACGCATTATCAACTCTTAAATATGGAGTCATCATGTCACCGGAATAAACAATAATTGTCACTGCGTGTTTTCCTGTGTTTAAGTAAAGGTTTGGAATATTAACCTCGACTTCTGGATTTGAATTTTCTGAACAATCCAGAATATATCCCTTACCACCATTTCCAATGATATCAATAACTGGTACTAACTCAGGGTTCCAAATTATAATTTGTAAATGTAAGCTATCAATATCAACATGTTTCTGAAAGGTCAGCTTAAAACGAATATCCTGTCCATGACTTAGATCAAGCGTTTCGCCAAAATTTGCGCTTGCTTCAACTGTCTCACCAGTAAATTTCAGTAGACTAACATTTTGTCCACCGCTGACACTCACCTTTGATTTCTTAACTAGATTATAGTATTGGTCTATTCCCAGACCAATATCATTTGTTTTACAGATAGCTTTGCCCGATGACATAACCAAGACTTCATTGGCTATTCTAAATATTTGAGGCATAGAATGCGAGACAAAGATTACAGCCGAACTGTCCAATAATTTGGAAATTTTATTCAAACATTTTAATCTAAATGCAACATCACCAACCGCCAGTACTTCATCAATAATCAAGATATCTGGCTTCATTTGGGCAGCAATAGAAAATCCCAATCTCACCTTCATACCAGAGCTGTAATTCTGTACTGGCATATCAATAAACTCCTCTATTTCTGAGAACTCTATAATTTCATGAATCTTATCGTCTATCTCCTTTCTAGTAAATCCTAAAATGGCGGCATTATTGTAAATGTTTTCTCTTCCAGTTAATATTGGGTTAAAACCAGCCCCTAATTCTATTAGAGCACCTACTCTGCCATTCATGGTAACCTGCCCTTCATCTGGGTTTATGAGCCCATTGAGGATTTTCAATAAGGTAGATTTACCAGCCCCATTATGCCCTATTAAGCCAAGACATTCTCCTCTACGCAGCTCAAAACTCACGTCTTTAACCGCCCAAAACTCTTTTGGTCTAAGTTGACCCTCCTTCTCATCATTCTGAAAACGAAAAAACAAGTCCTTGACACCGTACCAAAGACTAGTTTTAAGATCTTTACAGAATTTCTTCGATAACCCTTCTACCTTAACTAATACTTCACCGGCCATACTTATGCACTTATTCGTTCAACTATTATTGGAATAGCTAACCTATATATTGTTAAACTAAATAGCAAAAGTATGCCACCTATGAATATCAATATTAGAAAATACTCTAAAAAGGGAGGATGCTGCCCCACCAACAAGGCTCTAAGAGTTGTAAGTAGTGGTGTAAAGGGGTTATAGACCATCATAACTCTCATAATACCACTTTTTGGGATGCCATACACTACTGGAGTCAAATACATTAACAAAGATAGCCCCATCGAGACTAATCTAGAAATATCATTATATAGTAACCCTAAAGGAGTTAAAAACAATCCTATTGCTGTACCAAAAAGAACCAAACCAAGGACTGCAATTGGAAACATAAGGAGTGACCAATTAAAACCAACGCCCAAAACAAAAACCAGTACAAACAGCAATAGAATTTTCACACTACTATTAAAAACCAGTTTATAAACCCCTGACAGTATTAACGCTTCTTTTGGGAAATTAATTTTGGACAATATTGTTCTCGATGCATTGGTGCTTTGGGTTGGCGCATTTATAGATTCTACCAAGATCGACCATAATAATGTCCCTGAAAACGCATAAACAGGATAGGGCATACCGGTATCTGAAATTGCAATTGTTCCGCTGTTTTTTAGAACCATCCAAATTGCTGCGTTAGCAACAGGAGTTATAAATAGCCATAAAAGACCTAAGTACGACTGACGATATTGAGCTTTTATATCTCTTTTTGCAAACTGAAGCGCAATAAAATTAGATGAAAACAGATCTCTAATTGATGCCCTCATTAAGGTGAAAAACCCGTCCTTGCTTGACTTTCTGTATATCCTTTGTTCCAACAATAAAATCTATTTAGTTGATTTTTGATAATACGATGTATACCAATCAACGAATCGTCCTAAACCAACTTCAATATTTGTTTCTGGACTATAGTTGAAATCCTTACGAGATTCCTCAATATCCGCACAAGTCATCAAAACATCACCTGGTTGCATGGGATACATTTTTAAGTTGGCCTTTTTCCCAATCGATTTTTCTAAGGTATTAATGAAATCTATCAAACGTACTGGTGCATTATTGCCAAGATTGTAGACCTTATAGTTGTCATCGATATGATCAAGTTTATCAATCAAATTAATAATCCCATCAATAACATCATCAATGTATGTGAAGTCTCTACTTAAATTGCCTTCATTGAACACCTGAATTTCCTCTCCTTGATATATTTTATTCGTAAACGAAAAATAAGCCATATCTGGACGTCCCATAGGACCATATACCGTGAAAAAGCGAAGTCCAATAGATTTTATACCATATAACTGAGAATAGCTATAGGCCATTAATTCATTTGATTTTTTAGTTGCAGCATATAAGGATTCAGGTTTATCGGTGTTTTGGTTCTCACTAAATGGGACTTCAACATTATTACCATACACTGAACTAGAAGATGCGAATAATAATTTATCAACCTTGTAATTTCTACAAGCTTCTAAAATATTGACAAAGCCAATCAGATTGCTATTTACATATTTATGAGGTTTTTCAATACTAAACCTCACCCCTGCTTGTGCAGCAAGATTAATAACTAAATCAAACTTAGTAGAATCAAATAATTCAAAAAGTTCGTCACGATCAACGATATTTATATTGAAGAATGAATAATTGGAGTAACCATATAAAATTTCGATTCGATCAAATTTGAGTTTGGTGTCATAGTAATTATTCATTGAATCTATTCCAACTACCTCAAATCCCATCTTCAATAAAGCCTTTGAAAGATGAAAACCAATGAAACCAGCAGATCCTGTTATTAGTACTTTCATAAATGTCACTTTTTATGACCCTATGGCATAATATTCAAATCCAATCTCAGTCAATATATCGGAGTCAAGTAATTTTCTACCATCAAAAATAAATGCTGGCTTCTTCATTGAATCATAGATCCGTTGCCAGTCCAACAATTTAAACTCATCCCATTCAGTAAGAACAGCAATGGCATGCGCATTTTTGCAAGCTTCGTAAACATCTTCTTCACCAGTTAGCAACATTGCATTTTGATCTGCCTCTCTTGACCCCAAATAATCAAGATCCGCCAACATTTGTTCCTGTGACACCTTTGGATCGTATACCGAAATCTCAGCACGTTCATCCATTAATTGGTCAGCTACATAAATTGCGGCTGACTCTCGCGTATCATTAGTGTCTTTTTTGAATGCCCATCCTAAAAAGGCGATTTTCTTTCCACTGATGGTATTATATAGGGTCGATACAATCTTTCGTGCAAATCGGTTTCTTTGATGATTATTCATAATAATAACCTGTTCCCAATAATCAGCAACTTCATTTAAACCTAGTGATTTGGATATGTAAACCATATTTAAAATATCCTTCTGGAAACAAGATCCCCCAAAACCTACAGAAGCCTTTAAAAACTTAGGACCAATTCTGGAATCCATTCCAATAGCCTTAGCCACTTCATTGACGTCTGCCCCTGTAGCTTCACATAGCTCCGATATGGCATTGATAGATGACACGCGTTGCGCAAGAAAAGCGTTGGCCGTCAGTTTAGAAAGCTCAGATGACCAAAGATTTGTAGTAATAATTCGATTACTATCAACCCAAGAGCCATAAATATCCGCTAAGGCCTTCACTGCTTCTTGGCCTTCAGCCGTAGGTGTTCCCCCAATAAGCACGCGATCTGGTTCCAATAAATCACTTACCGCTGTTCCTTCTGCCAGGAATTCGGGATTTGATAAAATTTGATACCTGACACCATTTCCGGTATTGTCCAGAATACTCTTAATGGCTTCGGCTGTTTTTACAGGCAGAGTGGATTTTTCTACAACGATTTTATCAGATTTAGCCACGCGAGCTATTTGACGAGCGCATAGTTCAACATACTTTAAATCAGATGCCATTCCTTTACCTGTTCCATAGGTTTTGGTTGGGGTGTTCACCGAAATAAATACCATTTCTGCTGCATCGATCGCGTCATCCACCTCTGTAGAAAAAAACAGATTTCTCCCTCGGGCCTCTTTTACAATTGCATCCAACCCTGGTTCATATATTGGTAGTCGACTCAAATCCTCATCATTCCAATCAGCAATTCGCTGTTCATTCAAATCAACAACAGTTACCTTTATGTGCGGATTTTTTTGTGCAATAACCGCCATAGTAGGTCCACCAACGTATCCCGCGCCAATACAGCAAATGTTCGTTACTTTCATTAGTTCGTTTTAGCTAATTTTTACTGTTTTAAAAGTATTCTGATTATTTAAAAACCACTCATAGGTTTTATTAATACCGTCTTTTAAGTCGATGCGATGTTGCCAACCAAGGGCATTAATCTTAGAAACATCCATCAGTTTTCTTGGAGTTCCATCTGGTTTCGAATCGTCCCAAACAATAGTTCCTTTATGCCCAACAACCTCTTGTATCATTAAAGCCAATGCCTTTATACTCAGATCAACCCCCGTTCCAACGTTATATAAATTATCTGGTAACGTATTTGTCAAAGCAAACTCAACTGCCAATGCCAAATCATTGACATGAAGAAATTCCCGCATAGGTTCACCTGAGCCCCATAGTGTAACTGTCGCATTATTGTTTTCCTTCGCCTCATTAAATTTCCTAATCATTGCGGGCAATACATGGGAGGTCTCTAAATCAAAATTATCATTAGGACCATAAAGGTTAGTTGGCATCAAACTCACAAAATCCCTGTTGTATTGAACTCTCGCTGCCTCACACGCCTTAACCCCAGCAATCTTAGCTATTGCATACCATTGATTTGTTGGTTCAAGGGAAGCCGTTAATAAAGCGTTTTCATTTAAGGGTTGCGGGGCTAATTTGGGATAAATACAAGAACTACCAAGAAATATAAATTTCTCAACATCATATTTAATAGAAGCCTCTATTAAGTTGTTTTGAATGAGAAGATTATCCATAAGAAACTGATAAGGATAATCGTTATTTGCAAGTATACCTCCCACTCGTGCTGCTGCATCAATGACAATCTGCGGTTTATTCTCTTTAAAGAACTGGATGACATCATCTTGATTTTTAAGATCTAATTCACCTCTGCTTTTTCCAATGAGATTCTTAAACCCCTTTCTTTCGAGAAGACTCCAAATAGCCGAACCTACCATGCCGCGATGGCCTGCAATATATATTCTAGCTTGCCTATCCATCACTCAAAATAATTAAGCGTTTCAAATCCACCTTCTTTTAAATACTGATCTCGCTTCATTAGCTTTAAATCACTTTGCATCATATCGTCAACAAGGTCTTTGAGTTCGTATTCCGGAATCCATCCTAATTTGTTTTTCGCTTTAGAAGGATCCCCAATTAATAAATCCACCTCAGTTGGTCTGTAATATTTAGGATCTACAGATAACACCTCTTTACCAATTTCCAATTGATAATCCGGATTACCACACGACTTCACATATGCTTTTTCCTCCTTTCCGGACCCTTTAAATTCTAATTCTACACCAACGTACGTAAAACTCATTCTCACAAAATCTCTTACCGAAGTTGTCTTGCCCGTGGCAATCACCCAATCTTCAGGTTCATCCGCTTGTAATATCATCCACATCATTCTCACATAATCCTTGGCATGACCCCAATCTCGTTTAGCATCCAAATTCCCTAGGTACATTTTGTTTTGCTGACCTAAAGCAATTCTGGATACTGCTCTGGTGATTTTCCTGGTTACAAATGTTTCTCCACGAATTGGCGATTCATGGTTAAACAAAATCCCATTACAAGCATACATATTATAAGCCTCTCGATAATTAACAGTAATCCAATAGGCGTACATTTTAGCCACCGCATAGGGCGATCTTGGATAAAATGGTGTGGTCTCAGATTGTGGCACCTCCTGAACCTTACCATAAAGCTCAGAGGTTGAGGCTTGATAAATACGCGTGGTTGATTCCATGCCCAACATCCTAACCGCTTCAAGTATTCTTAACGTCCCTAATCCATCTGTATTACCAGTGTATTCTGGAATTTCAAACGAGACACGTACATGACTCATTGCTGCCAGGTTGTAGATCTCAATGGGTTTTATTGTTTGGATCAAACGAATGAGATTGGTACTATCAGTTAAGTCCCCGTAATGCAGAAAAAACCGCGTATCCTTTTCATGGGGGTCCTGATACAAATGATCAATCCGGTCTGTATTGAATAAAGACGACCGTCTTTTCACACCGTGAACTTCGTATCCTTTCTTGAGTAAAAATTCTGCTAAATAAGCTCCATCCTGACCGGTAATTCCGGTAATTAAAGCAACTTTTTTCATAATCATCTAAGATAGTGTATCCTGTGGAGAAAAAACCATCTTATCCTTTGGCTTTTTGAGGTGTTATTTTGGGCGAAAATACAATATTTATTAATAAAACCAAGGTGTTCAAAATTGATATTTGAGCCTCAAAAAATCTCGTAATTCGCAAGAAAATGATCTTATAATTACAATATCCTTAACAAGTTATCAGAAAAAAATGTCTAAAGCCGTAAAAACGACATTTTATCGAGAATCATTGGGCATCTACCGCCTTAACAGAAAAAAATATTAACTTTGATTTAGTAGGTGAATTCAACTCTTATGAGAGTAATTATGATACCTGCTTATATTTTGAAACAAATCAATCATGAAGTCATATTACTTATTTGTATGTTTTTTGTTAATTAGCTTTTGGTCTTTTTCGCAATCAGAGCTTGTTGTAATTTCTAGGCAAAATGTATCATCCGGATCATCACCAACAGGTAATGCCACTGGAGTTAGTTCTCAAGGACTCACCAGAGGAGCTGGAATACAAAAAAGCGGATCAGACCCTAATCATACGTCCAATGGCTGGAATACCACTGACCTTTCTGGGGCAGAAGCTTCAAATGATTACATTGAATGGTCTATATCTGCTTTACCAACGTTCACAGTCGATTTAGACGAATTAAACATAAGAGTATACAGAAGTAGCAATGGTCCTGGATCCTACCAGATTCTATATAGTCTTGATGGCTTTGCAACACCAGGAGTAGCTTTATCAGCTGAAAAATTATTGCCCGCAACTACCTTTGTAAATGATACTTACTCTGGCCTAAATATTACATCCCCTGAAGGAGGAACCATCACTTTTAGACTTTTTGCCTGGAACGCGAACAATGAAAATGGTCAGTTTAGAATTAATTATTGGCCAAGCCTTAATGGACTCGGTATTACCGACGCCTGTGCCAATCTCATAGGTGAGGCCACTTCAACATCATCAAACAGTTTTGAATCGGATATTATAGAAAGTCCAACGTTTACATACGAGGAGAATATTAACTACATGGACTACGACGATACCTCAGGATTGACGCCCGCCAATGCGCTACAAATAGGGGAATTCACCATAAGAGATGGCGGTGCTACTAGTCCGGATTCTGATGCGCTACCCACTGGCCTTACTGACATTTCCTTTAGCATTACCAATCCAGGTTATATTGCCGCCATTGCCATTTATGATGATGGAAGTTTGGTAAGTGAAGTAACTACCATTACTGATATAACAACGTTTTCTAATTTAAACAGCCCAACAGGGATCGAAGCTCCAGATGACGGAGAGAATACCTTTGAAGTCTATGCTACGTTTACCTCAGCCGTGGAAGATAATGGCCAATTTCAACTGACAATAAATTCTGCAACCAATCCTACTTCAGGTAGTTCATTATTCGAATTTTCAAATGCCGGAGGTGCTTCTACCTCTGTAGCCGGTGATAACAACAAAATTGAGGTTGTCGCCAGCGTCTTCGTATACAGTCAAAATACCACGGATGTCAATCAATTTGAACCCATGGTTCCTGCCGTTGAAATATTAGCGGAGGATACCAATTTCAATTTAGATGTGGACTATTCAGATACGGTTTCTTTATCTACTAATGGAACATTTGATCCATCAGCCATAACTTCCATTAATGCTGTAAACGGGATTGCCACGTTTTCTGATTTGAGATTTGAGGAGAAAGGAACCAATTTTACGATTTCTGCATTTGCAACAGGAATTCTTAATACACCAAGTGCCTCTTTTGATGTCTTTGACCCTTATCTGGTGCTTGCTATACAGGATTTTGACGGCAGTGGACCTGTGTGGAATTACTCCAATAATCTCCCCTTCTATGATAATGGATGGGGCAGTGGCTATTATGGTCTTATTGATGCATCCCAAGCATCACCAATTGATTGGCCATTTTTCTCGGGAACTATTCTTGGCGAAAATGATAACGGAACCAATGGATGGGCAAGACTCACATTTAACGATGTAGATGTTACTGGATTTGATAACTTAAAAATAGTTTTTGATTGGCAGGTGAAGGGCTATACTGCCACTTCAGATGATGTGAGATATAGGGTGAAAATTAATAATACCCAACAAACAGTTGTCAATCTGTTTGATGGTGCTAATGGCATTCCAGATGCTGAGGGAAGAGTTGTTATTGACATACCTGATGGTACCACCAATGTAGGCTTTTGGATTGAGACTCGTAATAATGATACTTCAGGGTTTTCAGCCCTTGATAATTTTAGGGTGGTCTCTGAATTTGATGGACTCATCTATAGAAATAATACCTGGTTCCCTAGTGCACCAACTTCTGAAACCGGTGCTCTTGATGCTATCATAAATAGCGGAACCTATACTGTGGATGCCCCCGTAGAAGTAAACAACTTGACTGTGGACCCAGGCTCTTTTGTTGAAATCGACCCCGGACAGACACTCCGCACCAATAGTTCCCTCACTAATAACGGTACACTGACACTTAATTCATCGTCATCTGCCTACTCAAGTATTGTACCTGCGGCAGTTGCCGTAAACGGCACAGTTAACTACAATAGATACGTAAACATTGCAGGATCCGGTGGCAGTGGTGGCAACGACCTCGTGTCCATTCCATTGATGCCTGATAGCGGTCAGACTTTTGATGAGTTACTTAGCCTAGGCAGTCCAACAACTAATGCAGACAAGCTAGCAACCAATGGTTCTGTTTATGTCTTTGGACCTTTTAATAACACTAACAACAGTTACGTCAATTTTGCTACAACCGGAACCGATGCCCTTAGCAGAGGAATTGGCTATAGAATGGCCACTACCACCGGCGAGACTTTAACTTTTTCTGGCGATATCTTTACAGGTGACATTATTGGAATACCAATTTCCACACCTGCTGGTGGGTCGCAATGGAACCTGATGGGCAACCCTTACCCCAGCTATTTGGACTCGCAAGCATTTCTTGACGCCAATGAAGCGGCCCTGGAGCCCAGCGCTGCCAGTATCTACGGCTATAATAATGGCACCTTCCCTGGAGCGGGAACCATAGGAAATTTTACAATTATCAATCGTGTTTCCAACCCTTCGATAAACCTAGCTCCTGGTCAGGCATTTTTTGTAGCCTCCCCAGGAATACCAGGTTCCAGTGGTACTATTGATTTTACCAGTGGTATGAGAACCGTCACAGGGGATGATGACTTTATTCTTGGTTTTACTGAATCTAACAATGAGAATCCAAACTTTAAACTAAGTCTGAGATCCAGCAGTAATGTTAGAATTACAGATATATATTTCCATGAAAATGGCTCTCTAGGCCTGGATCCAGGTTATGATTCCGCAACGTTTGGCAACAGCATTGGCAACTTCGACCTCTACACACATCTTGTTGAAGAAAATGCAGGACTGCCCATGATGGTGCAGACGCTCAACTCGATTCACATAGAAAATGTCCGAATACCTTTGGGCGTTCATGCCTCTCAGGGCCAGCAATTGACCTTTAAATCCTCTTATTCGAATTTGCCATCGGATATCGAGGTGATCTTGGAAGATACCTTCAACAATTCCTTTATAAGGCTCAATGCAGGAGACTATGTCCTTACACTGAACAATAGTGTATCTGGAACTGGTAGGTTCTATTTGAATTTTGGATCCAATGCGTTGAGCACTACAGAACGAGACTTACTTAATCTACAGGTATATGGAGACTATGACAAACTAATCCATATTGATGGTCAATTAGAATCTGCTACGAAAGCATTAGTATATGATTTGCAAGGCAGACTGGTTATTCAGCGAGAATTAGTAATTAACAACACACGCCAAACTATTGACGCTTCTCAGTTAGATAGTGGAATTTACTTGGTAAAAATTGACAATGGAATCTCTGAACATTCGGTAAAAATTATTTTGAAATAAAACAAAGATTTATACCTATTTATAAAGTGAATTAATGAAATGGAAAAGCTTGACTTTCGCAACATAAATGCTAATAGATTATAAGTGAAATTTAACAAGTGGCTTCAATTTAAAAACAACAATCTAAAGCATAGAATTTTTACATTCAAAGACAGTTCATCCGAAGGTTGTTTAGAACTGTAGATTTTCTCTTAATATTTTGTTATTTTTTGTTATTTTCGCCGGGATTAATTATGGCTCTGGCAGGGGAATTTAACCTGTTTGAAAGCTGAATTATAGGAAGTTAAGGCTTCTGTACCATTTTGTTTTTTGTTTTTAAGTAAAATTAAAATGCATGGGTCATGTAGGTGCATTAATCAGATGGTATTTATTAACGCGATTTGCTTTATTAATTCAGAATAAATACAAATGATAAAAAAACTCTTGTTGGCTGCACTTATTATGTTTAGTGCCTTTGTAAGTGCCCAAACCAATTTAGTAGTAATAGATAGATCCAATATAACAACGGGATCTACAGATACAGGAAATACAGCAGGTGTTAGTTCTGTAGGGTTTACAAGAGGTTCAGGAATAGGTCAAGCCAGCGGTGGAAACCATACCTCTAACAGTTGGAACGCAACTGATGCAGCATCAGCAGAAGCAGCAGGTGAGTATATCCAATGGTCCATTACTGCATTACCAACTTATACAATTACCATTAGTGATCTGGACATTAGAGTTCGACGAAATAATAATGGACCTCAAGCATGGCAAATCTTTTATAGCTTTGATGGCTTTGCTACTGCGGGGATTCCTTTTACAAATGAGGAGGTCACCCCTTCTTCGGCTACCAATTTCTTTTTTGATTCGGGGAATACACCAAGCTTACCTTTGATTAATCCAACAGAGGGAGGTACCATAACCTTCAGATTATATGCCTGGAACTCAAATACCAATGGGGGATGGTTCCGAATTGCCAATGGAGCTGGCTCTGGATGGGCAGATTTGGGTATTGCTTCACCTGGAGCGCGAATTGTTGGTACAGCTGTAACAAGTTCAACTAATAGTACGGACTCAGACATTGTTACCAATGGGGGTGAAACGGATAATATTGATTATATTTCTTTTGATGCTACATCTGGATTAACAACCGCTAATGCCGTGCAAATCGGCTCCTTTACCATTCGCGATGGAGGTGCTGCTGGTTCCGATACCGATAGTGACCCAACGATTTTATCAGACATTACATTTACAGTGACTAATCCCAGCTTTATCGCCGCACTAGCCATATTTAACGGTGGAGTATCAATGGGCGAAGTGACAAGTGTAACGGACTTAACAGAATTCACAAATCTAAATGGTGGCTCTGGAATCTCTGCACCCGATAACGGCACTAAGAGTTTTGACGTATACGCCACTTTTACATCCTCTGTCACGGATAACGAACAAATTCAACTCTCTGTGAATTCGGCAATAACGCCATCTTCAGGAAGCTCTCTTTTTGAGTTTGGTGATGCTGGTGGAGCGCAAACTTCCATTACAGGAGATGCTAATAGGCTTGAGGTAGACGCAACAAGTTTTATTTACAATCAAAATGCCACAGACGTCAACCAGTTTGAACCAATGGTACCGGCTGTAGAAATATATGCCGTGGATAGTAACAGTAATCTTGATTTAGATTATACAGATACAGTTTCATTCTTTACTTCAGGAACATTTGATCCGTCAGCTACCACATCGACCAGTGCAACAAACGGGGTTGCCACCTTCTCTAATTTGGCTTTTTCTGAAAAAGGAACAGGGTTTACAATCACTGCTTTTGCTACTGGCTTTATCAATACACCAAGTGCATTCTTTGATGTTTTAAATCCCTATTTAGCTCTATGGATTCAAGATTTTGATGGCAGTGGTCCAGAATGGAATGTGACTTACAATCGTCCCTTTTATGACAATGGATGGGGAGTTAGTGGCTTTTATGGTCCAATCGACATAGCTTCGGCATCTCCAATTGACTGGCCGTTTTTCTCAGGTACTATACTTGGAGAAAACGATAATGGATCAACTGGATGGGCCAGATTAACATTCGATAATGTAGATGTGACTGGCTTCTCAAATATCAAGATAGTCTTTGATTGGCAAGTGAAAGGCTATACAGCCACTAGAGATGATGTGAGGTATAGAGTAAGAATCAATGGGACGCAACAAACTGTCGTTAACCTGTTTGATGGTGCTAACGGTATTCCTGATGCTGAGGGAAGAGTTGTTATTGACTTACCTGACGGCACCACTAATGTGGGCTTTTGGATTGAGTCTCGAAATGCTGATGTTTCAGGGTATTCGGCCTTTGATAATTTTAGAGTTGTCTCAGAATTCGATGGACTTATTTACAGGGATGGTACTTGGTTCCCAAGCCCTCCCACCTCTGGTACTGGGACAGAAGATGTTATAGTTAATAGCGGCACCTATACCGTAGATGCACCCATAGAAGTAAATGACTTTACGATTGAACCTGGTTCTTCTGTTGAAATCGATCCTGGGCAGACACTCCGCACCAATGGTACCCTTACCAATAACGGAACACTGACGCTTAATTCATCCTCATCTGCCTATTCAAGTATTCTACCTGCATTAGTCGGGGCCAACGGCACGGTTAATTACAACAGATTCGTAAACATCGTTGGATCAGGTAGCAGTGGAGGTAACGATCTCGTGTCCATTCCGTTAATGCCAGATAATGGGCAGACTTTTGATGAGTATATTGGTCTTGGTAGTCCTACAACCAATGCAGATAAGCTAGCTACCAATGGATCTGTTTATGCCTTTGCTCCGTTTAACAATACAACCAATAGTTACGAGAATTTTGCTACTAGCGGAACGGATGCCCTTAGTAGAGGAGTCGGTTATAGAGTAGCCACTACCACCGGTGAGACCCTAACCTTTTCCGGTGATATATTTACAGGGGACTTAACGGGAGTCCCTATATCCACACCCGTGGGCGGGTCTCAATGGAACCTATTGGGTAACCCCTACCCCAGTTATTTGGATTCGCAAGCGTTTCTTGCGGCCAATGCAGCTGCTCTTGAACCATTTGCTGTTAGTATTTATGGTTATAATAACGGTACGTTCCCTGGAGCGGGAACCGCAGGCAATTTCACCATTATCAATTTTATCTCCAACCCAACAATAAATCTTGCGCCAGGTCAAGCATTTTTTGTAGCCGCCCCTGGAACACCTGGTTCTAGTGGTACTATTGATTTTACAAGTAGCATGAGAACCTTAACTGGGGACGACGATTTTATTCTTGGTTTTACCGAATCAAATCTTGAGAATCTAAATTTTAAATTGAGCCTAAGTTCTGGCAGCAATGTTAAGATCACTGACATCTATTTCCATGAAAATGGTTCCTTAGGATTGGACCCCGGCTATGACGGCACAACGTTTGGCAATAGTATAGGCAACTTTGACCTTTATTCACATCTCATTGAAGAAAATGCTGGATTCCCTATGATGGTTCAAACGCTAAATTCTATTCACATAGAAAATATTAGAATACCACTAGGGGTTCATGCGGGCCAGGGACAGCAAATTAGATTTGCTGCAGACTATTCAAACTTACCATCAGACATTGAAGTTATTTTAGAGGATGCAGAAACTAACACGTTTACCAGGTTAGGTTCAAGTGACTACGTTATTA
Organism: Winogradskyella aurantiaca; assembly: GCF_003362725.1. Lineage (GTDB taxonomy): Bacteria > Bacteroidota > Bacteroidia > Flavobacteriales > Flavobacteriaceae > Winogradskyella_A > Winogradskyella_A aurantiaca. The sequence goes on along the minus strand of NZ_QKTV01000001.1, from coordinate 755,504 downwards.
CAAGCAATAGTGCTTTATCAGGTACGGGTAGATTCTATCTGAATTTTGGATCAAATTCCTTAAGCACCCCGGAAAGAGACCTGAAGAATCTTCATATATACGGGGATAATAGCAAGCAAATTTATGTTGATGGTCAGCTGGAATTAGATACTAAAGCTTTAGTCTATGATTTGCAAGGACGCCTTGTTATAAAGCGAGACTTGAATACTAGTAAGACTAGGCAAACCATCAATGGTACACAGCTAAATAGCGGTATCTATTTAGTAAAACTGAACAACGGTATATCAGAACACACGGTTAAAATAATATTGAAATAAAATTTTTATTGTCAAACTAAAATTATTTTAAAGATTAGGCCTAAAAATTAGTAATACACCAAGAAAGCGTAATTATTTGTTGTTGTATTTAGATTATTACCAATCCCTTGCAATTATTAGGTCAAAATATGTCGGTTTTATAATAGTTTATTATTTTTGACAGGAATAAAAGCTCCATGAAAAATCAGAAAAAAGGCATAACACGTAAGGAAGCCATCAAAAAAATGGGTAAATATGCAGCCATTACAGCGGTTGGAACCTATACCATATTGAACCCTTTAAAAGCACAGGTAACATCTCCACCAGATCCAGGAGGAGATCCTTTAGGAGTAGGAGGTTAGTTTATTAGTTTAAAATGATTCATGGTCCAGATATTGTAAATTCTTTTGGATCCCATTTTTTATTATGGTTTGCTAAAACCAACACCTATTCTATAATTGACACTGATTTTCAGGAAATCCTGAATGTATATCTGACTTCCAAATCCCAGTCGTCTTTCATAAAATCATTGCAGGTTGAAACAGGTTTTTCCACTACCTTCTTAAAAAGCCAATACCAAAGAATTGAGGACTACCTGACCACCTGTCACACCTTAACCGATTCTGATACCAAATCCCCTGATTTAATTGAAATTGAACCCTTGGCCAATTCTAAATACTATCAAATTGGGTCAAAAGTATTAGAAATTCAATACAACGATCAGCGTATTCAACAGTTATTCCACCCGTTAATTGCCCATTTGCACATAAATAACGACTTATCCCAGCCAGATGAACATGTGCGTATAAAACTGGCTGAAAAAAAGCTTATTATGAGCCTTAATGATACGCTGACTATCCAATGCCAAACTTCAGACTACCATAAAATTCAAGGCAAATTAATCATGCAAGTAATAAACCTACTTCATGAAACCACAGATCAAGATTGGGTTGGTTTACTACATGCTTCCGCCGTTTCTAAACATAAACTGGGCATATTATTCACAGGGTCTTCGGGAAGTGGGAAAAGTACACTTGTAAGTTTGCTAGTTAGTCATGGTTTTGAGCTCATAGCAGATGATACGGTACCACTAAGAGCAGATGATTCTAGGTTATATCATAATCCTGGAGCCGTTTCGGTAAAAGCCTCTGCTCTTTCGCTTGTTTCTAAATACTGGCCTAATGAGAGCAGCTATACAAAAGGATTAAGGTCTAAAAGTAAGGGTGCTATCACGTACATTCCCATGCACAAAGACTTTGTTAAAAGCGGCGCCGATTGCAAATACCTTATTAAAGTAAATTATCAACCTAACATAGAAACAGAATTCACTGAAGTTGGACTGGAAGAGGTTATCCAAGAAGTGATTAGGGAATCTTGGATTTCACCTAATGCTGAGCATGCACATGTGTTTTTTAATTGGTTAGATAAATTACGTTTCTTCAACTTAAATTACAGTAATTTTAAAGAGGTAATTCCTATCCTAGAACAATTAACTGAATCCGATAGATGAAATGAAAGATATTTATGTTCTTATTGGAAGAATACTGAGTCCTACTTATAATAACGTACTTCTCTCCAATGAACTCATCGATTTTTCTTCTTGGGAGGACTTGGTTAAAATCTCAAGTGAGCAATTACTGTTACCATCTATATTCTGGTCCCTCCGAAAAAAAGAATTAATCGATTTTCTCCCAGAGGACTTAACGTCATTCTTAACTGAGATTCATGATATCAATTCCAATCGAAATACGAGCATTTCTGCACAATTAAACTCCATAGCAAAACTATTTAAGGACAATAACATTAACTATGTGTTATTAAAAGGGGCAGCATTTATAACACTCTTTCCAAACTTGGATAAAGGGATAAGAATGATTGGTGATATTGATATACTCATCAAACCTGATCAATTAGATGAAGCTGTAGAATTAATGAAGCACAATGGTTACCAAACAGGTGCCACATTCAACTATGAAGTTAAAAACTTCAGACATGCTCCTAGGATGATATGCCCGGATGAAATTGCCGCAGTAGAATTACATTCCTCCATAATTAATCCTGGAAAACAGGATATCTTGTCCACTAAGGACATTTTTAACCAGAAAGAAGAATTTGAAGGGTTTCAATTACCTTCAAAGGATCACTTAATTATTAGCACCATACTCTCATCACAAATTAATAGCCACGGACGCTATTACTACAGTCTGCACATGAAGCAGATCTATGATATCATTTTTTATGGACTACCAAACAACAGTAGTTTAATAACGAGCATTATAAAAGAGCGTTTATTTCATTTTTTCTTAACAACAGCCGCTTACCTTTTTAAAGACTTCGACTATTTAAAAGAGTACAATTTTTACTCTAAGCACTTGAAATGGATTAAACTGAGATTTATACATCCCAGAATATTCGGTTTATTGTTGAAAATAAAATGGTTTTTTTTCAATATTAGAGAAAGAATTACCATATTCTTAAACAATAGCTCGTATAGAAGGCATGTCTTTAAAAATAAGATATTTCCATTTTTTAATTAGGTTATTTTTAACAGAATATGCTATTTTTGGTTTTGTCTTTTGGGCAAACAAATTTATCTATGAAAAAATTTACGATCATCATCCTACTTATAACAGGATTTGTAGGTAATAGTCAGCGAGCAGTTTTCGATGATTGGTTTATTGCAGGTGGATTTAACGCTGTCAATTCATTAGGAACATTAAATCCATTTGAAAGTCCCGGAGACTGGATGTTTAAAAATCCGTTCACCGTTTCTGCAGAACGTCAATTTGCGCGCGACTTTAATTTTGAATTTGCTTTAAACCTTAATGGCATCAACCAGGGAGAACGTTTTGACCCTGTTCCAGCAACAAGTGATTTTACATACATCTCATTTGACACCAATGTTAGGTATAACTTTGGAAGATTAATCTTTCGCCGTGGTTATGATAAAATAGATTTCTCTGCCATTGGGGGAGCTGGATTTTTTAGGATTGACGGCTCCAACCTATCATTTAATCTTGGGGGAGCAGCTCTTTTTTGGCTGAACGAAAACAACACCTTCGGACTTCGACTTCAGGTTGTAGGTAAATTTGCCCTTAATAATGACTCCAGTGGTTTTGAGAATAACCACTATCAATATGGGCTGCACGCTGTTTGGCGTTTATAATGCTTCCTTTAATTTAACCACCGTACCTACTGAAGTTTAACATGCGTTCTACGTAGTGGTATATGTCTGGGAATCGCCTCTGGAACTCAGAAGGAGTTTCAAAATAACATTCGATTAATACCGCAATAAATTCCACCTCATTGTTGAAAGCATATGCTCTAAAGTAACTGGTTTGGACCAAGTTTTGTCTCAATTCCTCATGGCTCTTCAGAAAATTCTTGAGGCTATGGAAACCTTCATTATATATCTGTGAACTAATATCAGAACTAAAATGGCATTTAATATGGAGAACATGACTTAATTCATGAATACCAAGGTTTAAATTGTCATTACTAATATCATATCCATTTAAAAAATCAGGCCAGGAAAAGACTAGCGTTTTATAGGCTGGGCTATACTCACCCTTATGCAGATCACCACCTCCCAACTCTGAATGATATGGTCCAGGGTACAAGATAATATTCTCCAGATTTGGAAGTGAATAGTCTCTAAAGCCAAATGAAATCATTACAGCAGTAGCTGTAACTAAGACTCGCATTTCATCTGTTAAAACAAGTGCCTCTCGAGGATGAAACAAAAACTGTTCCTTCAAGTTTGCTACCCTATGCCTAAAGCGTTTCTGTTGTTTTAGGTTAAGAGAAGTATAAAAAGAAAATTTGGTTTCCAAAACAGCAATCTCACGCGGTTTTAGTTTCTTTCTAAGAAGAATTGAATAGAGGAAAAAAGGACGATGAATTCGTTCGGCAAACTGCTGCTCTGCAAATATCCACAAACGACTGAAAACCACTAAGAACATTCCCAAAAAAAAGAGAATCAAGAACACCGTTCTTAATATGGGGTTCATTTCCTGAAGAACAATAGAGAAATACATCATAAAAAAAGGTTCGTAAATATAACGAACCCTATTTTGTGACCTCGAAGGGATTCGAACCCCCAACCCTCAGAGCCGAAATCTGATATTCTATCCAGTTGAACTACGAGGCCATTATTTGTGCTTAGGCTAATTTAGATTTAACTATTGCGGCAATAGTTTTGCCATCGGTTTTACCAGCAAGTTCTTTATTAGCTAAACCCATAACCTTGCCCATATCTTTCATACTATTGGCTCCAACTTGGTCGATTATTTTTGTAATAACGCCCTGTACTTCCTCCTCACTCATTTGTTCTGGAAGAAATTGAGAAATAACTTCGGCTTGTAATAATTCTGGTTCAGCCAGGTCGGATCGATTTTGCTGAGCAAATATCTCCGCACTATCCTTCCGCTGCTTAACTAATTTTGATAGAATTTTTATCTCATCAGCTTCCGTTAATTCCGCCCCACTTCCAGAAGTTTGAGCCAATAAAATCTCAGATTTAATAGCTCTTAATGCCTGAAGTGCCATTTGGTCTTTATCTTTCATAGCTACTTTCATAGCAGTCATTACATCCGATTGTAAACCCATTGTATAAATTTATAAGAGCACGAAGATAGTAAAGAAATGCAGTTTATAAAACTTAAAAAGCCCTGACAAATTAAGATTTATCAGGGCTGACATATACATTTTATATACGCTAATCTACATTGTCATGTAAGAACGAATTATTGCTACGTAATTGCAAGTCGTCGTTATCATCCGTTCCTAAAGACATTCTAGAATTACTAGTTTCAGAGGAATGTTGGGTATTTTCCAGATTTACACCTTGTCGTTTATAAGCTGGCTCTTTCTCAATCTCGTCAATCTTAGCATTATTGAATTTATAATTAAAATCCTTCATCATTCTCCTGCGCTCATCAGCTCTGGCCTTCATTAATTCTGAAATTGGTGTATTAAAAGGGTCAATCTCTTCTGGTTCATTAGACGTCTCTTCAACTGGAAGGGTTTTCTTTTCAAAAACCACCTCCTCCTGAACCTTAGTCTCAGGACTCGAAGCTGAATTCAAAGATGATTCAAACGTTTCATAGTCCTCTAAAGTATACCGTTTTTCACCTTCTTCATTAGCCTCAGTAATAGGAATAATTTCTACAGGCTCATTAACGGACATATCTTTAACATCTTCGTCTAATTGAAACAGGATCTTCTCATCAGAAGATTCCTCCTCATTACTTTTAGAAATAGGCAGATCGAAAGTTAAGGTTATCTGTTCTTCTGCATCTTTCACGTCTTTTGTTTCATTAAGCTCGACTTGATTGGTAGATATTATGAAATCTTCAACTGGCTCGATTATATCCAATACTTCATCGTAAATGACATTCATATTTCTTAACTCATCAGTTGTAGTAATAAGTTCATCTTCAGCTTCTTCTATATCCTCCTCAAGTGTATGAATGATCTTTTCAGATTCAGTTTCCAAAACAATATCAGGTGTGATTATAGCAGGTTCAGCCTCAATTTTGCGCTCGTCTGAATTCTCTTCTTCTAGAGAGTGTATAACCTTTTTAGCTTCAGTATTTGACAATTCGTTTTGTTGATCTTGATCAAAACCAGTAGCTATTATTGTTACTGAGATAGATTCTTCTAATGCTTCATCTTCACCTACCCCCATTATAATATTGGCACCATAACCAGCTTCATCCTGAATATGATCATTAATTTCGCCTATTTCATCAATGGTAATCTCCTGAGATCCAGAAACGATTAATAAAAGCACATTTTTAGCACCGGTGATTTTATTGTCGTTAAGTAATGGAGAATCAAGAGCCTTCATTATGGCCTCCTGGGCTCTAGTTTGTCCGGAAGCAGTTGCAGACCCCATTATGGCAGTGCCACTATTACTCAACACTGTTTTAGCATCTCTCAAGTCAATATTCTGAGTATAGTGATGTGTAATTACTTCTGCAATTCCCCGAGAAGCTGTAGCAAGGACCTCGTCTGCTTTTGAGAACCCTGCCTTAAATCCAAGATTTCCGTACACCTCACGAAGTTTATTATTATTAATTACAATTAAAGAATCTACATGTTGCCTAAGGTTATCGATACCGCGTTGCGCCTGATGGTTTCTCATTTTCCCTTCAAACTGAAATGGCATAGTTACAATTCCAACAGTTAAAATGTCTAGTTCCTTAGCCATCTTAGCAATAATTGGTGCTGCTCCTGTACCTGTACCACCACCCATGCCAGCGGTAATAAATACCATCTTAGTATTTGTGTCCAGCATGCGTCTAATATCCTCTAAACTCTCCACTGCAGCCTGCTCACCAACATCAGGATTAGCGCCAGCACCTAGACCTTCAGTTAAATTTACACCTAATTGAATTTTATTGGGAACGCCACTATTTTGTAAAGCCTGTGCATCGGTATTGCAAATAACAAAATCAACACCTTTAATTCCTTGATGAAACATGTGATTGATAGCATTACTTCCACCACCGCCAACACCAATGACTTTAATAACATTAGATTGGTTTTTTGGAAGATCAAATGCGATATTCTCAAAATCGTTATTGTTGCTCATATTGACTGATAATTATGGGGTTTTTGGACTAATTAATTATTCTGCGTTATCTAAAAATTCTTTTACTCGTTCTGTTAATTTATCTAAGAATGACTTGCGTTCTTTTGTGGTTTCTGTAGCCAAATTCAATTCATCAACAACGTCCGTTTCATTAGAATCTGATTCAGCAAGTTCACTCTCTTGATTAGTAAGCTCTTTCTGCTCTCGTTCTTTTCGTTTTAAGCCATCCATAACTAAACCAACTGCTGTGGCATATAAAGGACTGGCTATTTCTTCATCACTATCACCGGCAATATGCTCATTAGGGTAACCAATTCTAGTATCCATTCCAGTGATGTACTCTACTAACTGTTTTAAGTGTTTAACCTGGCTTCCACCGCCCGTTAAAACAATTCCAGCAATTAGTTTTTTCTTTTGCTCCTCATGTCCATAGTTCTTGATTTCAACATAAACCTGTTCGATGATCTCAACAACACGAGCATGGATAATTTTTGAAAGATTTTTTAAGGTGATTTCTTTGGGGTCACGTCCTCTAAGTCCGGGGATAGAGACAATTTCATTGTCTTTATTTTCCCCTGGCCAGGCTGATCCAAATTTTATTTTCAGAAGTTCAGCTTGTTTTTCAATTATAGAACAGCCCTCTTTAATATCCTCTGTAATCACATTACCACCAAAAGGTATAACCGCTGTATGTCTTATAATACCATCTTTGAAAACGGCCAAATCAGTAGTACCCCCACCAATATCTATAAGAGCTACTCCTGCCTCTTTCTCCTCTTGACTAAGCACTGCATTAGCTGATGCCAAAGGTTCCAAGGTTATGCCTTCAAGATCTAATCCAGAACTTTTAACACATCGCCCAATATTTCTAATAGAAGATACCTGACCAACTACCACATGAAAATTAGCTTCTAAACGGCCACCATACATTCCAATAGGCTCCTTAATTTCTGCTTGTCCGTCGACTTTAAACTCTTGAGGTAATACATGAATAATTTCCTCTCCAGGTAGCATCACTAATTTATGGACCTGGTTAATCAATCGGTCAATATCCGATGCATCAATTACCTGATCAGAATTTGGTCTGGTTATGTAATCACTGTGTTGAAGACTTCTAATGTGTTGTCCTGCAATACCAACAGTCACTTCTTCAATTTGTTCCGATGCACCTGCCTCGGCCTCTTGAACCGCCTGTTGAATGGATTGGATCGTTTGTGTAATATTGTTTACCACACCCCGGTGAACCCCTAAACTTTTGGATTTTCCAAGACCTAAAATCTCTACTTTGCCATATTCATTTTTACGGCCTATCATAGCAACAATCTTTGTTGTTCCTATGTCTAACCCTACGGCAATTGACTGTTTATCCATGACTTACTTTTTGGTACAAATCACTTGACTTGTAAACCTTAGATTTAATTTGCTGTAACTATCAATTATATTGTCCTTAAGAGCTTTCTGGTAAAAGGCTTTAAGGTTGTTAAATTTTGTTTGTAACGCTGTGGTATCACCAAGTTCAATAATTATGTTGTTGGTTCTTAACCTGAGTTTAAAATCCGAGTTAGAGTTTTGATGAATTTCTGTAATGTGTTCTTTTAAAAACTCATCTTGGTCTATATGTTTGGCAATCACATACACCCCCTTTAAATCCGATTTGTTTATGTTACCTGTAACTAATGGAACTCTTGCTGAATAATTTTCGGATAATGGCATCCACGATCCCATTTCGTCAATGTAAAAATTCTCAGAAAGCACTCTAGCCAGAGGTTTTTTCTGTTCTATTTCAGCATAAATTTCACCATCTACTGACATGTAAACGTCTGCTGTTTTGATCATTTCGTTAGACTTTAGGGCAGCCTCTAACTCGTTCAAATCTATAATTCTTTTGGCCTTATCTGTAACCCCCTCTTGATTTTGTATTAACAATTTACTAACAGAAGATTGGGTAATAAACATGGTGTTTTCACCATAAAATTCAACATGAATATCAGTTACATTACGATCTCTGTTCTTCCAATTGGAAAATGCAAAAAGTGTGGATGAAATAAGCACCAAAAAGATCAGTTTTAGTATGTTGAATCTAGACTTCACTTAGTAAGGCCTTTTTAATTTTTCCCACTTCCTCTCCTATATCACCAGCCCCCATAGTAACAAAGACTCTGGGCATTGAAGTTATAATATCTTCTATCATTTGTTCCTTGGTACAAAGTCGTTTATTCTGATTTTCGATTTTACTCAGTAACCAACTAGAACTCACGCCTTCAATGGGTAATTCCCTTGCTGGATAAATATCCAATACTATGAGCTCATCAAACTGCGATAAAGCCTGTGCAAAATCATCAGCAAAATCACGAGTTCGCGAGAACAAATGCGGTTGAAAAACAGCAGTTATTTGTTCATCTGGATACATTTCACGCAAGGCATTATACACTGCATTAATCTCTTCAGGATGGTGTGCATAATCATCCACATAAACCAAATCATTAGTTTTTATATGCGTCGTAAACCTTCTTTTAACCCCTTTAAAAGATGCTATACCCTTGGCGAGCTGCGGCTGAGGGAGGCCATATTCTGCAGTCATCGCCAAGGCTATTATTGCATTCGACAAATTATGTCTACCAGGTAGGTTAAATTTGAATTGTTCGAATAAACCAGTTGGAGTCTTAAAGTCAAAGACATAAGATCCATCTACTATTCTAATATTTTGAGCACTGTAATCAGCGTTATCTTCTATTCCATACGTTATCCCGTCAATAGGAAGTCCGTTTTTAACAAATAATCTTCCTTGAGGTTTGATACACTTGGTAAATTCCAGAAAGGATGCCTTTATGGCTTCATCACTCCCGTAAATATCTAAATGGTCAGCGTCCATGGAGGTGATACAAGCATAATCTGGGGACAGGTTTAAGAAGGAGCGATCAAATTCATCGGCCTCCACAACCGAAATATCGCTTCCATTTAGAATTAAATTAGAGTCATAATTCTCACTAATACCTCCTAGAAAAGCTGAAAAGGATACATCACACACCTTTAATAAATGTGCTAGAATTGAAGTTGTGGTTGTTTTTCCATGGGTTCCTGCAACAGCAAAACAAAACGTTTGACGTGTTACCTCACCCAGAATAAAAGCCCTTTTATGAACCTGAAACTTGTTGTCTTTAAAGAAATTAAATTCCAAATGAGAATCAGGGATGGCAGGTGTATAAACAATGAGTGTTGTATTTGGGTCTTTAAAACTAACTGGGATGGATTCAATAGCATCTTTAAAATGAACCTCAATTCCTAAATTAATAAGGTTTCTGGTAATGTCCGTCTCTGTTCGGTCATATCCTGCTACGATCTTACCTGTCGAATGGAAATACAGGGCCAGGGCACTCATACCAATTCCCCCTATTCCAATAAAATATATATGACTAAACCTACCGAGCTCCACTACCTTAATAATTTTTCGATTTCATCAACAATGTCTTTTGTTGCTCCTGTCTTAGCTAAAAGCCTTATGTTGTCAGAAAGTTGTTTCCTTAAATCTTCGGATTCCAAAAGATTCGAAAATATATCTTCAAAAGTTTCGTCTAACTCTGATTCCGATATGTAAATAGCTGCAGATTTATCTGCAATAGCCTTGGCATTTTTGGTCTGATGATCCTCAGCAACATTAGGCGATGGAATGAATAAAACAGGTTTACCAATAACACATAGTTCTGATACCGAAATGGCTCCAGATCTAGAAATTATAATATCAGCCGCCGCATAAGCGGTCTTCATATCGTCAATAAAAGGCATGACAGACACCCCTTCCATTTGATTGTATTTCCTGTAATCATCGTAATAAAAAGAGCCACATTGCCACAGCAATTCAATTTGCTTTTCACTGATGAAAGAGAGGTGCTCTTCAATTAATTGATTTATTCGCCTGGATCCTAAACTACCTCCTAAAACAAGCAAACAATGTTTTCCATGAGACAGTTTTAAGGCATCCTTGGCCTGAACAGAAGTCATTTCATTATAAGCCAGATCCTGACGAATTGGATTTCCTGTCAATATCACCTTATCTTTTGGAAAATATGCTTCCAACCCTTCATAGGCCACACAAATAACATTGGCTTTCTTAGCTAAAAGTTTATTGGTTATTCCTGGGAACGAATTCTGCTCCTGAATTAATGCCGGAATCCCATTCCTTATCGCAACCTGCAGTAAAGGCCCACTAGCAAAACCACCTGTACCAATAGCGACATTTGGTTTAAAGCTTTTGATTATGGATCTTGACCTCCATAAACTTGAAACCAACTTAAATGGAAACATCAAGTTCTTTAGGCTTAGTTTTCGCTGAAGACCAGATATCCAGAGGCCTTCAATTTTGTATCCTGCCTTAGGTACTTTCTCCATCTCCATACGATCACTGGCACCAACAAATAAAAACTCAGCATTAGAATAGCGCCGTTTAAGCTCATTGGCTATTGCAATGGCCGGATAGATATGGCCTCCAGTTCCCCCACCAGATAAAATAAAGCGATATGTACCGTTACCTGAACTCAATAATTTAAATCGTTTCTGATAATATTTCTAAGGGGTTTTCATCCGATTGTTCCGCCTCTTTTATTTCTTGTCGTTTAGCACTTACACTAAGTACAATTCCAATTGCCATACAGGTCATCCAAATAGAGGTTCCACCACTACTAATGAGTGGCAACGTTTGCCCTGTTACCGGGAACAATTCAACAGCTACAGCCATATTAATTAATGCCTGAAATACTATGGGTAACCCAACACCTAATACCAATAATTTCCCAAACACTGTTTCCGCATTCTGAGCAACGATAACAAGCCTAAATAATAACCAGGAATACATGATAAGAAGGAAGAGACCACCAAAAATCCCATACTCTTCTATAATAATGGCAAATATGAAATCGGAGGATGACTGCGGTAAAAAGTTCTTCTGAATACTTTTTCCTGGACCAACTGGTGTGATACCTGTTGCAATAGCAATCTTCGCACGTTCTATTTGGTAATCTTCTACGGTCTCTGAATCATCTGCAAAGCTTTCGATCCTGCTCATCCAGGTATCGACGCGATTAGGCATAGCCTCAGGGAATGACTTAGCCACCAGAATAAAAAAGACTAACCCCATTAATCCGGTGCCCAATATTAAAAGTAAATACCTGATGGGATACCCCCCAATAAAAGCTAAAAGCATCACCATAGTGAAAATGATAGCCGTTGTTGAAAAATTAGCGGGTAGGATGAGCGCTAACACCAAAAAAACCGGCACCCATAAAGGAAGAATTGTTTCCTTAAAAGAAACAGTCTTAGTACTTATTTTAGACAAATATCGCGCCACATACACCATAAGAACCAGAGCAGCTAAGGTGGATGTTTGAAAGGACATCCCAATAATTGGGATTTGTATCCATCTACTTGCATTGGCACCGTCTATAGTGGTCCCCTGAAGAACCGTAATGATCAACAAGACTAGTACAATAGGCAGCATAACCATTGAAAGCCCTCTAAAATATTTATAAGGTACCTTGTGCATGGCAAACATAATCGCAAAGCCTAATAACAGGTGCATAAAATGCTTAACGAAATAAGAAAAAGTATTGCCCGCACCACTAGTGTAAGCCAAATTACTAGCAGCACTATAGACTGGTAAAAATGAAAAAATTGCCAACAGAGTTGCAATGGCCCATATGAGCCGATCACCCTTTATTTGTTGGAATAGGTTCATCGTGTCCTTTTATAGATTTCTTACTGCTTCTTTAAACTGTCTTCCGCGATCCTCATAATTGTCAAACAAATCAAAGCTTGCACACCCTGGTGATAGCAAGACGTTGTCTCCTGATTCTGCAATTTTGTATGCGATTTTAACCGCCTCACTCATAAACTGTGTTTCCACAATAATATCAACCATGTTACCAAAGGTTTGCAGAAGTTTCTTATTGTCCACACCAAGACAAATGATTGCTTTTACCTTCTCGTTGACGAACGGAAAGAGTTCCTTATAGTCATTTCCCTTGTCTTCACCTCCTACAATCCACACCGTAGGAGCATCCATACTCTCTAATGCAAAGTAGGTCGCATTAACATTAGTGGCTTTAGAATCATTTATGTACTGTACCTTATTAATGCGGAGTACCTGTTCTAATCGATGTTCCACACCCTGAAAGTTTTCTAAACTTTCCCTAATGGTTTGTTTTCTAATTTTAAGTAAGTTGGCTACGGTAGATGCCGCCATGGCATTCTTAACATTGTGTTTCCCGTCCAAAGCTAGATTTGTTGTTGGCATAATTATCTGGTTATTAGCTATCGTTATAATAATTTTATTGTCTTTAAAATAAGCCCCTTCATTCAGTTCATTTGTTAATGAAAAGGGCATTTTCTTTGATTGAATATTGAATTTTGGAAGCCACTTAGAGATGACCGGATCATCAGCGTCATAAATAAAATAGTCTTCTTCGGTCTGGTTTTGGGCTATTTTAAATTTTGAAGCGATGTACTTTTCAAACTGATAATCGTAGCGATCCAGATGATCTGGAGTTATATTGGTTAATACTGCGATATGAGGCCTGAATTCAAACGTACCGTCTAACTGGAAACTACTTACTTCAATGACATAATTGGCTAAGTTGTTTTCAGCTACAGATTTAGCAAAACTATCCCCGATGTTTCCTACCAATCCAACTTCCATTTCATTCTTTAAAATGTGGTGTGTTAAAGATGCTGTGGTTGTTTTGCCATTACTTCCTGTAATTGCTACCAAATTGGCTTTAGTGTATTTTGAAGCAAATTCAATTTCGGAAATCACTGGAATCCTCCTGGATTTTAATGACTTAACCAATGGGACATTATCAGGTATTCCGGGACTTTTCATTACCAAGTCAGCCGTCATAATACGATCAATATCATGCTTCTCTTGCTCCCATTCAATCTCATGATGTTTAAGAACGTTTTTGAATGACTCCTTTATGAGTCCTTTATCAGAAACCAAGACCTTAAAGCCTTTTTGTTTTCCAAGAATTGCAGTACCTACTCCACTTTCTCCTCCGCCAAGAACCACTAAGCACTGCATCTCTTTCATTCCTTCTTTTTAATTCCTAGTTATCAACACTACCGTACCTTTAAGGTGACAATAGTTATAATGGCTAGTAATATCCCAACAATCCAAAATCGAGTTACAATTTTGCTCTCGTGATATCCTAACTTCTGATAATGATGATGCAAAGGGGACATTTTAAAAATTCGCCTTCCTTCACCGTATTTTTTACGTGTATACTTGAAATAACTTACCTGCAGGACTACCGAGAGATTCTCAGCTAGAAAAATTCCACATAGCAAAGGAATCAGCCATTCTTTTCTAACAGCAATCGCAATCACTGCGATTATCCCGCCAATTGTTAAACTACCTGTGTCCCCCATGAAAACTTGAGCTGGATAGGTATTGTACCAAAGAAACCCAATCAATGCTCCAACAAAGGCAGTGATGTAAATTGTAATCTCCTCCGCTCGTGGTATATACATGATATTCAGGTATTCAGACAAAATGATATTACCAGAAACAAAGGCAAAAATTCCTAGCGTCAGTACAATAATTGCGGAGGACCCAGCAGCCAATCCGTCTATACCATCAGTAAGGTTAGCACCATTAGAAACAGCAGTAATAATGAAAATTGCCGCAAGAATAAATACTACCCATGAATATGCTTTTAAGGCTGGATCAATCCATGTAATGAGATCAGCATAATCAAATTCATTGTTCTTAACAAAAGGAATGGTGGTCTTGGTAGATTTGATCTCATCTCCAAACAATTTGGATCGTGCTATTCTGGGATCTTCCTCAAGGAGTCTTTGCTGCTCAACTAAAGGCAACTTTTCTTTCATGGTTACATCACCACTAAAAAACAATGTTGCACCAACTATAATACCAAGCCCCACTTGACCAAGAACCTTGAATTTTCCTTTAAGTCCTTCTTTATCGTTTTTAAACTTCTTAATGTAATCATCTACAAAACCAATGGTTCCCATCCATAGAGTTGTAACAAGAAGTAGGATGATATAAATATTGTCCAGTTTCGCCATTAGAAGTACCGGAATAACTGTAGCCATTATAATGATAAGACCACCCATTGTTGGTGTCCCTGCTTTTTCAACCTGACCTTCTAATCCAAGATCCCTTATAGTTTCACCGACTTGCTTCTTTCTTAGAAAATTGATGATTCGCTTTCCATAAATTGTTGAAATCAATAATGATAAAATTATTGCCACTGCCGCCCTGAAGGTGGTGTATCCAAATAGAGATGCCCCCGGAAATTGGAATTTTTGTTCTAAATATTGAAACAGGTAGTACAGCATTGATTGTTTAGTTCTTTGTTGCTTTAATTAATTCTCTGAATTTCTTAGTTCGTTTAATAATTCGTTTACAATTTGAAAATCATCAAAGTGCGATCGCACTCCATTAATCTCCTGATAGTCTTCATGGCCCTTACCGGCAATGAGAATTATATCGTTTGGATTAGCCATTTTACAAGCCGCTTTTATAGCCTGCTTACGATCAACAATCGATAAGGTTTTCTTGTTATCCTGAGGCTCAACTCCATTCTCCATTTGATCAATAATTGACTGAGGATCCTCAGACCGAGGATTATCACTCGTAAAAATGACTTGCGTACTTAAGGCGGCAGAGACCTGCCCCATTTTGGGTCTTTTATCAGCATCCCGGTCTCCACCACAACCAACAACAGTAATTAGAGCTTCATTGTTGGTCCTGATCGTATTTATAGTTTGTAATACATTTTTAAGAGCATCAGGTGTGTGGGCATAATCGACTACTGCCGTTATGCCCTCATTTGAAACCATGTATTGGAATCGACCACTGACGCTCTCTAACTCACTAATAATTCTGAGACTATCTTCTTGGGGCAATCCAAGCAGATCAGATGCTGCATAAATTGCCAATATGTTATACGCATTAAAATCACCAACTAATTTTGTCCAAACTTCATTTTCGTCGAGCTTCAAAAGCAACCCACTAAATTGGTTCTCAAGAACCTTTGCTCTGTAGTCGGCATAATTCTTTAAAGCATAGGTATACTTTCTTGATTGGGTGTTCTGAAGCATCACCAATCCATTTTTGTCATCAGTATTTACTAGCGAGAATGCGCTTTTTGGGAGCTTATCGAAAAGCTCCTTTTTAGCATCTCTATAAGCAGCAAAAGTCTTGTGATAGTCCAAATGATCATGAGATAAATTGGTGAATATGGCCCCTTCAAAAACAAGACCTGAAGTACGTTTTTGATGAATGCCATGTGAACTGGCTTCCATAAAGCAGTATTCAACACCAGCCTCATTCATTTTCTTCAGATAGTAATTAATGGACAGGGAATCTGGAGTAGTATGAGTGGCGTCAAATTCCTTATCATCAACCATAATCTTAACTGTTGAAAGCAGTCCTACTTTATAACCTGCTTTTTTAAACAACTGATACAATAAAGATGTAACTGTTGTTTTTCCATTGGTTCCTGTAACACCAACCAGCTTCAGATTCTGAGAAGGATTCTCATAATAATTGGCAGCCAAATATGCCAGTGCTTCGTTACAACTTACCACTTGCACATAGGTGATATTCTCTTTAATTATTTCAGGAAGGCGTTCACATATAATGGCTGATGCGCCAGATGTAATGGCTTTTTCAATGTAGTCATGACCATCTACCTGAGTTCCAACAATGGCCACAAAGACATCATTAGAGCTTACTTTACGCGAATCGAATTCTACTTTAGCAACCTCTAAATTCGTTGAGCCTGTTACGGCCTCGATATTTACCTTATACAATAAGTCCTTTAACAACTTCATGAGGCCTCTAACACTACAGTTTGATTAGACTTTAGTTTTTTATTCTTTGCAACAGATTGTTTCTTTATGACCCCACTCCCTTTCAATTCAACATTTACCTCGACGTCCATATTTTCCAGCAGTGACAACGCATCCATGGCTGACATACCTCTTAGATCGGGCATGATGGTTTTGTACTTATTGGCATAGGCCATATAGGCATCATAATCCTCATCATTTTGCCCATCATCAAATTCTAAGCTTTTTAATTCATCTATAATGGGAGTATCTGTGTAGATTTTTTGGGCAATTCTTTTGAAGACGGGACCAGATACATCGGCGCCATAATAACCCACTTCAGTACTTGGTTTATGAATGACTACGATACAACTGTACTTTGGATTATCGGCAGGGAAATACCCAGCAAATGAAGAAATATATCTTGGGTTATCTGCCCAGTCAGCCATTGCGTATTCCACTCGTGCTGTGCCAGTTTTTCCGGCCATAGAAAAAGTTGGTGAATACAACCGTTCACCTGTTCCCCTAATCACGACATTCTTAAGAATATCTTGCATTTCATACAAAGTCTCATCTGAACATATTTTCTCAACCAGTACCTCCTTATCAAATACCTCAATGTCCTTATCAAACTCCTTAACGGCTTTTATAAATCTTGGTTTAATTAATTCCCCATCATTGGCAATAGCATTATAAAACGCTAAGGTTTGCAATGGTGTAAGGAGCAGGTTATAACCATAGGCTATCGACGGTAATGCATTTTTACTCCAGTTTTTATCACCCGGTTTGGGGATATTTGGGATTCCTTCGCCTTTTAAGGATACACCAAGTGGTTGGTTAAGTTTCCAGGATTCAAGCCTGTTTATAAATTTATTAGGGTCTCCCGCATAATTATCATCAATGATGGTTGCCAGTCCAATATTAGAGGAGACCTCTAAGGCCCGAGCAGCTGAAATCTCACCATATCCCCCTCTTCGGGAATCATGAATGTATCTGCCATAAAAACGCTTTCTTCCTTTTTTGGTATCTACTACTGAAGAGGTATCAATCAAACCATCTTCAAGGACCGCCATCAGTGCCATGACCTTAAATGTAGATCCTGGTTCATGGGATTCCCAAACAGCATAGTTGCGTTTTTCGTAATAAGAACCTTTATCTGTCTTGGCAAGATTGGATATAGCCTTAATCTCGCCAGTTTTAACATCCATAACAACCACACAGCCATGTTCTGCTTCATACTTCTCTAATTGCCCTAAAAGCGAATGATGAGCAATATCCTGGATATTTACATCTATAGTTGTATAAACATCCAATCCATCTTTAGGTTCCACTTCATTCGCATCACTTATAGGTTTCCATTGACCATTTCCAATTTTTTGTTTAAGTCGCTGACCATTTACACCTCTAAGGTATTTCATGCCAAAAGCCCCATCTATACCGGCCCTTGAAACATTACCTTCTTCATCAAAACGCTCATAACCTATCGATCTTTCAGCTATACCGCCCATGGGATGTTCTCTTCGGGTGGTTTGCTCAACAATAAGCCCTCCTTTTATCGCCCCATATTTGAGTAATGGAAAATTTCTAAAACGGATGTAATTATAGTAACTAATGTTTCGCGCTAAAAGAAAGTACCGGTTTTTGTTTTTCCTTGCCTTTCTAATACTCGATTCATGGACCATTGCTGGCTTTCCAGTAAAGACAGATAAGGAATCACACAAGGCTTTGATGTTAGCCTCAAATACCTTTTGCTTTGCCTGAATAGCGTCCAATCGAATATCGTATTTTGGAATCGAGGTTGCTAACAGACTACCATCCGCCGAGTATACATTACCTCGATTGGCGGGTATCTCAACATTTTTTATAGTGCGTTTTTGGGCAAGCGACCTGTACTTATCTCCATTGAGGTATTGGATACTACAAATCTTAAACACCACCGCAAGGGCGAACACAAACATGCATCCTGAAACAAAATACAAACGGTTTAATATGTTTTGATCTGTGGTTGCCAACTAATTATTCTGTGAATTAATTCTAATTTTCTTAGGTGGAATTTCCGAAATCACAATTCCTTTACTTTCTACTTTTTTTATAATGGTTGACTCCATTTTCAGGCGCATCAATTTTGATCTTCCATCTACAAAAGCAGATCTGAGCTCTTTAACATCATTACTCAGCTTTGCTATTTCATATACTTTCTGGTCAGCGCTATGAGCACTAGCAATCATTACAATTGCCAATCCAGAAATAAAAAGGATTACCCTCCAGTTTTTAAACGAATCATCACTGATTAGAAATTTTCCCTTTAAAATGCTGTAGATGTTTTTCTTCATACTAGATGCGCTCTGCTATCCTCAATTTGGCACTACGTGCCCGGTTATTAATTTTAATTTCTTCCTGGTCTGGCACAATTAGTTTTCCAACCTTTTTGAAAGGCACTTCATAATTCCCAAACATGTCTCTTTCTGGTTCTCCATCAAACATGCCGTTTCTAATGAATCGCTTCACCAATCGATCTTCTAAAGAATGATAAGAGATGATACTAAGACGACCACCCTCATCGAGCAATTGAACCGACTGCCCTAACAGTTCTTTCAAAGCTTCAATCTCCTGATTGACTTCAATACGTATGGCTTGATAAATCTGAGCCAAAATCTTATTCTCTCTTTTTGGAGGTAAAAACCTTCTGAGAATCTCTTTTAGTTGCGTACTTGTTCGTATAGGCTCTTTTTCGCGGAATTGAACAATGGTTCTTGCCATAGCTGGAGCCTGTCTTAATTCTCCATACTGAAATAAAACAGCTCGTATCTCCCCTTCACTGTACTCATTAATGACATTGAAAGCAGAGAGCTGATTAGAACGATCCATCCTCATATCAAGATCAGCTTCAAACCGGATCGAAAAACCACGTTCAGCTACATCAAACTGATGCGAGGAAACTCCAAAATCAGCAAGTATCCCATCTACTTTCTTAACTCCGTGAAACCTCAAAAATTGCTTGATATACCTAAAATTTTCAGGAATTAACACAAATCGGTCGTCATCAATAGCATTGGCCTGAGCATCCTCATCTTGATCAAAGGCGAAAAGTCTTCCGTCTGCTCCTAGAGCTTGTAAAATAGCCCTACTATGACCTCCCCCTCCAAAAGTTACATCCACATAAACCCCGCCTGGTTTGATAGCCAGACCTTCAACTGTTTCGTTTAACAATACAGGGTTATGGTAGCTCATGGTCAATATCATCCTGTCCCATTACTTCTTCGGCCAAGTCCGCAAAATCTATGGTGGCATCATCAATGGCCTGTTCGTATTTATCCTTATCCCAAATTTCAACTATGTTCACAGCAGAAGCCATTACAATATTTTTTGTAATACCGGAAAATGCCAACAAATCTTTTGGAATCAATAATCGTCCCGAAGCATCCACCTCAAGGATCTTAACACCTGCAGTGAACCTTCTTATAAAATCATTGTTCTTTTTGTTGAATCTATTGAGTTTATTAACTCGTTTCATCAATACCTCCCACTCAGACATTGGATATAGCTCAAGACAAGGTTGAAACACTGCACGTTTTAAAACAAACCCCTTATCTACAACAGGCGAAAGTTGTTTTTTGAGAGGAGCAGGGATCATTAAACGCCCTTTAGCATCTGCTTTACATTCGTATGTCCCAATTAAAGTGTTCAATGTTAGTAGATTAATCCTCGCCCGATTATAAAATCAAATATATCGAAAAATTACCCACATTATACCACTTTCTCCCACATTTGTTGATAAGTTTTCCACCCATCTCCTAATTGCCAACATCCAATTGCTTTTTATTCATTTAAAAAAAGCATGTTTTTTTAAGGAAAATTGTCAGCATTAAGGCCTTACAGAGAATATTAGAATGGACTTGTTTTCTAAAGGATTTAGTTATATTTGTTTTTAACAATAACCACAGACCTCTACATGAAGCACCTTCTTAAGCAGGAAAATGACTTTAGTTATATTGAATTAGGTGAAGGCACCCCAATCATAGTATTACACGGTCTTATGGGTGGATTAAGTAATTTCGATTCCGTAACCCAATTCTTTAGTAGTAATGGCTATAAAGTACTAATTCCAGAGCTACCTATCTACACTATGTCTTTATTAAAGACCAATGTGAAAAACTTCGCCATCTATCTCAAAGATTTTATTGAACACAAAGGATTTGATGAGGTGATTTTATTAGGAAATTCCCTTGGTGGCCATATAGGTTTGTATCACACTAAAATGTTTCCCGAAAAGGTAAAGGCCTTGATCATAACAGGTAGTTCGGGATTATATGAAAGTGCAATGGGCAGCGGTTATACAAAACGCAGTGATTACGAGGTTATTAAGAAAAAAGCACAAGATGTATTTTATGATCCAGCCGTAGCCACAAAAGAAATTGTTGATGAGGTCTATGCATCTGTGAATGATCGAAATAAGCTTGCTAAAACTTTAGCGATTGCCAAGAGTGCTATTCGACAAAATATGGGCAAAGATCTTCCCAAGATGCACACTCCAACCTGTATTATTTGGGGCAAGAATGACACTGTAACACCGCCTGAAGTGGCCGAAGAGTTTCATGAAAAACTCCCAAATTCAGACTTGTTCTGGATCGACAAATGTGGTCATGCTGCCATGATGGAGCATCCAGATGAATTTAATGTTATTCTAAAATCCTGGTTAGATTCTAAGGGGTTTTAACCGACTATCTTACTTATAAAATTAGAACGCATGGAAATCAAATCGGCTGAGTTTGTAATGAGCAACTCAGATGTTTCTAAATGCCCTTCTCAACCGATACCTGAATATGCCTTTATTGGCCGTTCAAATGTTGGGAAATCCTCATTGATTAATATGCTTACCAGTAGAAAGAATCTGGCCAAAACTTCCGGAAAGCCAGGAAAAACTCAGTTGATCAACCATTTTATAATCAACAAAAACTGGTATCTAGTGGATCTTCCTGGTTATGGTTATGCAAGGGTATCAAAATCCTCAAAAAAAGAGTTTCAAAAGTTTATCACTAACTACTTTGAACAACGTAAGCAATTGGTCAATGCATTTGTGCTTGTAGATATCAGGCATGAGCCTCAAACCATAGACTTGAATTTCATGATGTACCTAGGTGAGCAAGGGATTCCTTTTGGCATCATATTTACAAAGGCAGATAAACTCAAACCTGAAGCCATTGAAAGGAATATTGAAATATATAAAGCTAAATTATTAGAAACTTGGGAATCGCTTCCACCGTACTTTATTACCTCGTCGTCAAAATACGTGGGCAAGGAGGAGTTATTAAATTTCATTGATGATACTAACAAAGAAATTACGCAATTACAGAGACCCTAAGTCTTAACATCAAATGCATCTCTAAGTGCATTTCCTAAAAGCATAAAGGACATCACAAGAAGCATAATACAAACTCCAGGAATTATAGCTAGATATGGTTGTCCCAAAATGATATAGTTGTAATGATCACGAATCATACTTCCCCAACTTGCAACAGGAGGTTGGGCACCAATACCAAGAAAACTTAAACCACTTTCAATTAAAATAGCAGCGGCAAAATTGGCCGCACAGATAACAATTATAGGCGCCATAATATTTGGAAGTATGTGTTTACTAATAATTCTAAAATCCTTGAAACCAAGTGCTCTGGCCGCTGTGACATACTGCATTTCTTTTACAGACATGATCTGACCTCTTACTATCCTTGCAACTTCAACCCACATTGTTAAACCCACAGCTATAAATACTTGCCAGAATCCTTTGCCCAAAGCTAGAGTTATGGCAATAACCAATAACAAGGTTGGAATGGACCAAGTAACATTTATAACCCACATAATTATTGCATCCCACTTTCCTCCATAATACCCAGCAATACTGCCCATCAACAGGCCTAAAACAAGGGATATAAATACTGCAATAAACCCAATACCGAAGGATATTCTAGATCCGATTAAAACACGACTTAAATAATCTCTTCCATATTTATCAGTTCCAAACCAGAATCGCTTTGTTTTAATTAAATCTGTAGCAAGTACCTTATATTCAGACAGGTTAATGGACTTTTCATCCTGAATACCTAAATCACTAAACTCAGTATAGTATAATACGTCCCCTACTGATCGATAACTGTCAATTGGCACTTCTGTAACCGTACTCGTTGAACCCAAAAATAACTTTGATAATAGGGATTGGGAGTCTAAGTCTACAACCTCAGTGGAGCCGGGCATAGTTAAAATATCTACCGTAAACCCAGGTGGTTTGGAATGAATTGATAAATGCATTTGATTAGCATTAGAACTACTGTCGGGTGCTAATACATAAGCAAACAGCGCTGCAAGTCCCACCAAACAAATAATTGCAAAGCTAAAAACGCCCCAAAAATTTTGTTTGAATTTTTGAAGCGCTATACTGGTAAGTGAACCCGAAGGCACAGTCATTCTTAATATTATTCTTTTACTGTAGTAGCAAGGTTATTTTTGATCTTGTAGGTCATTTTTAAGTCTTGTAAGACATTAATTGCCTCATCAACATAAACATCTCGACTTAAAGCTTTATGCCAACGACCTCTCTTTTCCTTTAAGACTGTATCCTGTTCCATTAAAGCAATTTCGTAGGGTAGCGATTCAAAGGTTAGGTTATTTTGATACTCCGTAATTTTATCAAAGCGCTTAGCATAGTTCTCGTTAGCTTCAAGTCGCGCCTTATAATCATCATATTTCAATGAGAATTCATTATTCTCTCTTATATCGTTAATCCACTTAGCGTTTTCATCAATTAGTTTTAATTGCTCGTTATCCGCCATACGGGCGCGACTCTTTTCAATTGTTGCCTCGTAATCAAAGTAGTTTTCCCACTCTTCATATTCGGCAGCATCAATCTTATCCCAAGCCATAGGACTGTCATAAGTACGCTCACCAATTCCAATATACATGTAACGATCCGGTACAACAATATCACTTTTAACCCCTTCCAGTTGGGTTGAACCACCATTAATTCTGTAATATTTCTGGGTTGTAAATTTAAGTGCACCCATATCGCCACCAGAGCTATTTCTAACCATTCTGTTTAGATCCAACACCTGCTGAACCGTGCCCTTACCATAGGTTTGTTCACTTCCTAAAACAATAGCTCGTTTATAATCTTGCATAGCCGCAGCCAATATTTCTGACGCAGAAGCAGATAATTCATTGACCAATATTACTAATGGACCGTCCCAAAGGATAGAATTATCCTTATTGCTTAGGACTTCTTTAGGCTCACCAGTGGTTTTTACCTGAACAACTGGACCGTTTTTAATAAATAGCCCAGCCATATCAACAACTGTTTGTAACGACCCTCCGCCATTATCTCTCAAATCTATGACAAGTCCTTGCATGCCTTGTTCCTTCAGACGTTCAATCTCTTTCTTCACATCTGACGCGGCATTACGCTTATTGTAATCTTTTAAGTCTGCATAAAAGCCCGGTAGATTAATAACTCCATAATTCTTTCCTTCCTTTTCAACAATAGAAGATTTGGCATAGGTCTCCTCTATTTGTACCACATCCCGTGTAATTGTAATATCTGATATTTCACCATCAACCTTTCGCACAGTTAAGGTGACTTTGGTTCCTTTTGGGCCTTTTATAAACTTAATAGCATCGTCCAATCGCATACCAACTACATTTACAGGCTCAACTTCATCTTCCTGACGCACTTTGAGGATTTGATCTCCAACTTTAAGATCATTCTGTCTCCAGGCTGGTCCACCGCTAATGATTTCATTAACAGTTATAACATCCATTCGCTTTTGAAGACGTGCACCTATGCCTTCGAATTGACCCGTCATTCTTACATCAAAACGTTCTTTTTCTTGTGGTGCAAAATAAAATGTGTGTGGATCAAATTCTTCAACAATAGCGTTGATATAGACGGCAAACCAATCATTACGCTGCCTCTCATCTATAAATGTATAAAGCTCTTCTAAAGAGCGCTTGGTCGTTTCTCTGGCTTCAGCCTCGTAATCAGCTTCGCTTTTCATATTTTCAGCAACCGCTTTTTCTTGGTTGGCTGAGGTGGCAAATCCAGGGTTTTCTTCTAATGAATTTCTCAAGTTCAGAGCATCATCATAATTGGCAATGGTTGAAAATTTTAGTTGTTGTCTCCAACGCTCTTTCATTTCGCGCTTGTTCTTTACAAACTCCAACGCCTCATAGTCAGTAGAAAATGTTTCATTCTTAGAATAGTCAAACGGTTTATCTAAAATTTCCACATAACGCCCCTTTGACTCTTCTATTCTTTGAAGCAACCTGTCATGAGTCAAATTAAAGAATGTAAGATCATAGGTTTTTATTTGATCATCAATCTTCAACTTATAGGCTTCAAATTCTTTAATATCCGATTTGTAGAAATAGCGTTTAAACGGATCCAGTTGTTCCAGGTAATCATAGAATACCTTTTCAGAAAACTCATCATTCAAATCCTTTGGAGAAAAATGCCCTTGTTCTAAAACATAGGATATCAATTGAACTAGTAGTTTATCTCTATCAGGATTGTCAAAAGTTTTGGTAGTAAAACTGCATGAAGCAAACGCTATCAGCATTGCCAGCAACATAAATTTAAATTTCCCTTTCATCATAGTTCTCGTTCTTAATAGGTTAAGTAAAAGGCTTAATTCCACTAAAATAGAGGAAAAAACCATGCTACAAAAAATATGCGCTACTAATTTTGTGTTAAACCAAGGCCCTTCCTTACATCCTAATGAATTTAGTAATTTAGCCCTGACTTAAAACTAAGTGAATTATGTCTCAACGCCCCTTAATTTTAGTAACTAACGATGATGGTATAACCGCTCCGGGATTACGGAAGCTAATTTCCATCATGAACACCCTTGGAGAGGTTGTAGTAGTAGCCCCTGATAGCCCTCAAAGTGCTATGGGTCATGCCATTACCATCAATTCCACACTATACCTTGAGGCCGTTACTATAGATGATGGACCACAAAAAGAATACAGTTGTTCAGGAACTCCTGCTGACTGTGTTAAACTTGCTGTCAATGAGATTTTAGACAGGCGTCCAGACCTATGTGTTTCAGGAATTAATCACGGATCCAACTCCTCCATAAACGTCATTTATTCCGGAACTATGAGTGCTGCTCTTGAAGCAGGAATTGAAAGTATCCCAGCCGTAGGTTTTTCGCTTTTAGACTATAGCTGGTCAGCGAATTTTGACGCTTGTGAGGCCTTTGTTAAAAAAATTGCCACCAACGTTTTAAAAAATGGCCTCCAGGATGGTGTGGTCTTAAACGTCAATATTCCAAAACTGGATAAAGACCATATAAAAGGTATTAAGGTGTGTCGTCAGGCAAGAGCCAATTGGAAAGAGGAATTCGACAAACGTACCAATCCCATGGGGCGCGATTACTACTGGTTAACTGGGAAGTTTATAAATATGGATCACGGTGAAGACACTGACGAATGGGCCCTTGAAAATGGTTATGTTTCCGTGGTTCCTGTTCAATTTGATTTAACCGCTCACCATAGCATACAACAACTAAACACCTGGGATCTCAAATGATAAGAAAAGAAATTTTCAAAGGCTTTCTTGTAGGCTTAATAGCCACAATTTTTGGACTCGTCTTCGCCATCCAGATCTTTGGTAGTTCAGATGACTATACTTTAGTTGTTAAGCAAGCTATTCAGCAAGGCTTTCTTGGAAAACTCATGAGTATCGGGGCCCTACTAAATCTTGGAGCCTTCTTTATTTTTTTGAAGAAAAAACAAGATCATCGGGCAAGAGGAGTGCTTATTGCTACCATATTAGTACTGCTATTCACTCTTGTCATTAAATATTTTAGTGAATGAAATATTACCTCCTTGCTGGTGAAGCCTCTGGTGACCTTCACGGTTCCAATTTAATGAAGGCACTGCTCAAAGCGGATCCTGAAGCCAATTTTAGGTTCTGGGGTGGAGATCTAATGCAAAACGTTGGTGGCACATTGGTACTGCACTACAAAGAGCGATCGTTTATGGGCTTTTTAGAAGTTCTCATGAATCTGGGCAAAATTCTTGGACTTATCAAATCTTGTAAAAAAGACATTGCCAGTTTTAAGCCTGATGTAATCATCTTTATTGACAATTCAGGTTTTAACTTACGAATTGCCGAATGGGCTAAGAAGGAAGGTTTCCGCACAAATTACTACATATCACCTCAGGTTTGGGCATCACGCGCCGGACGTGTAGAAAAGATTAAGCGCGATATTGATGCCATGTATGTCATTCTACCCTTTGAAAAGGCTTTTTATGATAAATACAATTACGAGGTGACTTTTGTTGGACATCCATTAATTGATGCTATTGCCGAATTCAAAACAGAAAAACAAGATCAATTTCGAGCTAAACACAATCTGGACGAACGACCCATTATTGCTTTATTACCCGGCAGTAGGAAACAAGAGATCAATAAGATGCTAGGGGTCATGCTGGAAATGGTAGATCTATACAAGAATTATCAATTTGTAATTGCCGGTGCACCAAGCCAAAGTCATGAGTTTTACGAATCCATTATTGGATCTCAAGATGTGAAATTTGTTACGAATGCCACCTATGCTTTGCTGGAACAATCCCATGCAGCCCTGGTAACTTCTGGGACAGCTACCTTAGAGACTGCCTTATTTAAAGTACCACAAGTGGTCTGTTATAAAGCCAATGCCATTTCTTATTACATTGCTAAAAAAATCATTACCCTTGACTATATTTCTCTAGTCAATCTTATAATGGACAAAGAAATTGTAACCGAGCTTATACAGCACGACCTAAACAAAACAAGGCTTCAAAAAGAATTAGAGGCAATTTTAAATACTAACAAACGCCCCGAAATGTTAGCCAATTATGATCAACTCATCGCAAAACTAGGTGGAGAAGGTGCCAGTAAGAATGCGGCAGAACATATTGTGGCCCGATTAAAAGCCCCTAAATGATCAAACAACTTGGATTCCTCCTACTTTTGTTGGCAGCACTCCAGAGCTGCTCATCTTCTAAATCAAAAGTCAACAGTAGTTCCAGTGGAAATCTTCCTGTTAAAAAAGAACGTAGTATAAGTAAAGAGACTGCTGCCGTCATTAAATCTGCCAAACGCTATAAGGGCACTCGGTACAAATACGGTGGAGATTCCAAACGCGGCATGGACTGTTCAGGCTTGATCTACGTTTCGTTTGAAGACAACAATATTAGCGTGCCCAGAACGACCTCAAAACTGCGCTCATTTGGCAACTGGGTGGATCTTAAAGATGTAAAATCCGGGGATCTAGTATTCTTCGCCACTAAAAAAAACAGCCGAAAAGTTAACCATGTTGGGATTGTTACCGAGGTGCAGAATGGAGATTTGAGTTTTATCCATGCCTCCACTTCAAAAGGGGTTATTGAGTCCAGGCTTTCAGAACGCTATTGGTATTTTGCTTTTGTACAAGCTAGACGTGTGATGTAGGATTTTTAGTAACTTTAAGATGTGAAGTTGCTGAATTTCAATATTGTACACCTAGCTGTGTCTCTTATTCTTGGAATAGTTATTCAGAATTACTTGCAATTTCCATTTAAAGTATTGCTTGGTTCTGGCTGTATATCAGTATTGGCAGTCATCATATTCAACTTTAGATCATACAAAAGTAGGCTTGTAGATCATTTCTATTCTTTGGCTGTAGCAATAGTATTCTTCGTCATAGGTGCTGTATCATTCGCCATAAATTCTCCTCAGAATATTACACACCACTATACAAAGTATGATTGGTCCGGCAGTCAGCAACTAGTTTTAAAAATTGAAAAGCGGATTAAACCTGGAACTTATCATGATAAATATTACGCCCAGCTGATGGAATTAAATGGGCAGGTAACCACTGGTCGTCTCCTAATCAATATTGAAAAAGATTCCATTTTAAAGCAAGTTCCCGTTGATGCTATAATCCTCAGCACTAGTAAAATTCAGGAAATTCGATCACCACTAAACCCACATCAATTTGACTATGCCAAATACTTAAAAAACCATCATATCTACCATCAGGTATATTTGAATTCGAATAGTTATATCGTCGCCTCCGAATCTCCAACCACCATCTATGGATATACCGATAAACTAAGACGCCGTATTAACACTAAACTTAATGAGGTCGGATTTAACTCAGAGACCATTCAGATGATCAACGCCTTAATTTTAGGTCAAAAACAAGACATTGATCCTGATATTTACAATAGCTATATCAATGTAGGTACCGTTCATATTTTAGCAGTATCGGGTTTACATGTTGGAATTATTCTGTTAATACTTACCTGGCTATTCAAGCCCTTTCTTTACCTAAAATATGGACGCCTCATACGAGTAAGCTTAATCCTAGTGCTTCTTTGGGGTTTTGCCTTTGTTGCCGGATTATCCCCCTCTGTTACGAGATCCGTCACCATGTTTAGCCTAGTAAGCTTTGCTATGCATCTCAAACGCGAAACCAATATTTTCAATACTCTCATTACGTCTGCATTTATCCTGTTGTTGATCAATCCTAATATCCTATTTGAGGTTGGTTTTCAATTGAGCTACTCCGCCGTTTTAAGTATTGTATTATTTCAACCCCTCATTTGTTCGATCTGGAAGCCAAAATATAAGCTTTCTATCTATCTATGGCAGATATTTGGAGTAACCTTGGCAGCCCAACTAGGAGTTGCTCCACTTAGTCTCTATTATTTCCATCAATTCCCTGGCCTCTTTTTTGTTTCCAATCTGGTTGTAGTACCTCTGTTAGGGTTAATATTAGGATTGGGCCTTCTGGTAATTATCCTTAGTTTATTCAATGTTATTCCAGCTTTTTTAGTTGAGGTATTTGAACAGATAATACATCAGCTTAATAGTTTTATTGCATGGGTAGCACAGTTCGAATCCTTTTTACTTAAAGACATTCCTTTTGATAGGACTCAACTAGCCCTGTGTATTATGCTGATAAGCTCTTTGTATTGGGTACTAAAATCCAAACAATTTAGATGGATTAGTATTTTTTTGACTCTAGTTATTTGCTTCCAACTTTATAATGTTCACCTCAACCAAAGGGAAACATCAGATTTATTTATCATCTTTAACAAAAGCCGACATAGTGTTGTTGGAAAGCAAATAAATCAATCATTGATCGTTCACAGCTCATTGCCTGATTCTGTCTTACGAAGGGAAAAATTTATTAAAAACTATAAGGTAAGCGAACGCATTCAGGAATTAGAAACAAAAGTTTCAGAATTTGTTTACCAACATCAATCCACAAAAGTTCTGGCAATTGATAGCGCAGGGGTTTATAAAGATTTATCATTTAAACCCGATGTTGTGCTTTTAAGCCATTCCCCTAAAATTAATTTGGAACGAATGATTAAAGCTCTTAAACCTAAATCCATAGTAGCAGATGGTAGTAATTACAAATCTTATGTCAATCGTTGGGAACGAACCTGTAATAAACAAAACACCACCTTTCACTATACCGCAAAAGATGGTGCTTTTATCTTGTTGGACTAGGTCTTATTTTTCTACAAAAGATGGAGTAAACTTCTCGTAATAGGCGTTAAAGCCTTCTTGTGTCATCCCTTTATAGTCCTCAGAGTTAAAGAGTTTTAAATACAACTCAATCTGCTGTGGTCCTTGATAGCCTTTTATCCCGGCTATATAGTTGGCCTTATCGTCTAGAAATACAATCGTTGGAAAGGCAGAGATACGTAAGAATCTGGAAAACTCATGTGACGCATTACGACGTTTAGCTTTAGCTGGATCGTAATTGGGATTGGAAAAAGTTTTATCCTTAAAAATTACCGTCTCATCACCTTCTGCATTAAACTTCACCGCGTAATAATTAGCATTGATATAGTTTATAACATCTGGGTTTTTAAAGGTATTTCTATCCAGCATTTTACATGGACCACACCAGGTGGTGTAAACATCCATCATAATGGCTCTTGGTTCCTTTTTTTGAAGTGCTACGGCCTCTTCTACCGACAGCCAATTGATCTCTTGAGCAATAAGACTTGAGGTCGATAGACAGACTACTAAAACAAGTAAATTAATAGCTTTCATCATGTTCGATTTGTGGGTGAATCTGTGTCAAACTTACAAATAAACCCTTCTAAATCTAAGAAATAGAGCCAATTATAACAAAATTTTATTAGCGGATTCCGTGCATTAAACGCTTTAAAAGCGGATGTAACACTAAGGAAACCAGACCTAAAGCAATAGGCACTATGGTGAAAATCAAAAAGAATGTAGATAAGCTATAATCCTTTGTTATTTGCTCAATATCACCACCAACATAATGTGCTAATTTGTTACCAATAGCTATAGCTAGATAATAAACTCCAAACATAAAGGCGATCATTCTAGCTGGAATCAACTTACTCAAATAGGACAATCCCATTGGAGACAAACACAACTCCCCAAGTGTATGGAACAAATACGCAAACACGAGCCAAGCCATACTTAAGCTAGCGCTTTCCGCTCCAGAGGGTACGTTTCTCGCACCAAAGGCTAAGAAGGCAAAACCGATACCTAAAAGGAATAAGCCAAGAAAATACTTCACCGATGCCGGTGGGTTGTATCTGCTGTCCCACCATTTGGTAAACAACGGAGCAAACATAATGATGTAAAGTGAGTTCAAAATTGCAAACCATGTCACCGGGACCTCAGAATTCTCAGTTTGGAATTCAGTATACAATTTATACCCAACAATGGCCCAAACTATTACAAAGCTGAATCCGAGAATTATATTCGATAATCCTATTCGGTTAAAGGTCTTTCTAAATAAACTCCATAACACATAGGTAATGATCCCTAGTGGTACTACCGTTACCAATAGATCAACAATCTTAAAGGTCATTGCCGCTCCGCCTTCCAGAAGTCTATTGGTAAAATCTCTGGTATAAAGTGGTAAGGATCCCGCAGCCTGTTCAAAGGCAGCCCAGAAGAACACCGTGAAAAGACAGAAAATAGCAAAGGCTATCATTCGGTCTCTTTCGATTCTTGTGTAGCGCGGTATTCTAACAATGAGTAATAGAATAAAGGTGATAGCTGCTAGTAACGCAAAGAATAGAGATTCACCGATTCCCGCAACCGTGAAATTCAAAGCCTGAATATCCCCAATCTTACTCAGCGGATCATTAAAAATAAAGATCAGTGCCGATACAATGAATACACCCATCAACACATAATCTATAGTTGTAAACGGGTTTAATACCTCCGTAACTTTTGACGATTCTTCGGAAGAATCTTTAACGGCTTCAGCCCTCTTTGGTTCGGGTTTACTGCCTATATCACCAAAAAGTGGCTGCGCAAAATAAAATTGCAACATCCCTAAAAGCATAAATATACCAGCCAAACCAAAGCCATAGCTCCAGCCAATTTTTTCACCAACCCAACCACACAACATTATTCCAATGAAAGCACCAGCATTAACCCCCATATAGAAGATGTTATAGGCACCGTCTTTCTTATCATCGTGCCCTTCGTACATTTTGGAGATAATGGAGGTCATATTGGGTTTAAAAAACCCGTTACCAACAATTAAAAGGGTGATACCTATATATAATGAGGTTGGTGTTTCAACCGCCATGGAGGCATGACCTAAGGTCATTAATAAAGCACCAATGACCACGGCCATTCGATAACCTATTTTGTTATCTGCTAACCACCCACCTAACAAAGGTGTTAAGTAAACAAATAAAGCATAGGTTCCTAAAAGTGACAGTGCTGCAGGTGTATCCCAACCCCAGCCCGGGTTATCGCCAATTAAAGCACCAGTTAAAAAAATGACCAAAATGGCGCGCATCCCATAATAGGAAAAGCGTTCCCACATTTCAGTAAAAAATAGTACAAACAACCCCGCAGGATGGCCTAATACCTTATTCTCAAAGAAATTCTCTGTTGAAGTATTCATATGTTGATTAGTTAGTTAGACTTATTTAAGGATTGATAAAATCCTAGCCATCAGCAAGCTCAAAACCTTCAGCCTCCTCATTGGTCATGTCTCGTTCCTTGTCTTCCGCACCATGCGTAAGTGTCTCCAGTTTCTTTCTAAAGAGCAATACAAGGAATCCAAAGGTCACACAGAAAACGGCGATTCCTGTAAATATGGTAAACTCCCCAAGTTGTTCAGAAGCCTCTCCTAGTAGACCAGCCAACTTATTTCCAAAACCAGTCATTGCAAAATACACCCCCATCATTAAAGACGAATACTTAAGTGGTGCCAATTTAGTGATATAAGATAAGGCTACCGGTGAGATACATAATTCACCCACAGTGTGGAATAAATATGCTAATACCAACCAGTACATAGCTGAAGCACCATTAGATTCATATTGACCAGCGGCAGCTGTCATAAAAAAGAAGCCAGTACCCATAATGATAAGTCCAATAATCATCTTAAAAAGCGAGGTTGATGTTTTACCCTTAAGTTTGCGGCTCGCCCAATAAGCTGCTACTGACGTTCCAAGGAAAATGATAAACATAGCGTTTAACGACTGGAACCAAGAAGCGGGAACCTCCCACCCCATAAGCATTCTGTTTGTTTTTTCGGAAGCATAGATATTCATTAATCCACCTGCTTGCTCAAAGGCACCCCAGAAAACAATCACTAATAAAAATGAGATGAAGAGTACAATGACCCTATCCTTTTCAATTTTAGTAAGGGGCTTTTTCATAGCTTCTTTCTCTTGCTTATTCTCAGAAGCACCTAGGAAATTTCCAACTTGCTTCAAATACTTTTGTCCCGCCAGGTATTGAATTAAACCAGCAGCCATTCCAATTCCTGCTAAACCAAATCCATAATGCCAACCATGAACTTCCCCAACATATCCTACGATTAAACTGGATAAGAAGGCACCTAGGTTAATTCCAATATAAAATATGGTAAAGCCTTTATCTCTTCTAATATCTCCTTGCTTGTATAAGCCACCAACCATTGTTGAAATATTTGGTTTCAGCATTCCAACACCAGCAATGATTAACCCCAGACCTGTATAAAAAGCCCAAAGCTCTTCAACGGCTAAAATACTGTGTCCAGCAACTAGTAAAATACCACCATACAGTACGGATTTCTTTTGTCCTAAGAACTTATCAGCAATCCAACCACCTGGTATAGATGCCACGTAAACAAGCATAGTGTACCATCCATAAAGGGCTAATGCTTCACCATTGGTCCATCCAAGACCTGCATTGTCTGAGGTAGTTTGCGCTACTAAATACAGTACTAAAATGGCACGCATACCATAGTAGGAAAAACGCTCCCACATTTCTGTGAAGAATAAAACATATAATCCTACTGGATGCCCAAAAAGTTCTTTTTGGTGTGGTAATTTGACTGTTGTCGACATAATTATTTTGAGTTATTTAGTTAGTTATCCTTTAATTTGAGAGTTAGGCGTTGAGGGTTCCTCAGCTCTTTCAATCTTATCGCCAAGGGTGTCCTCAATAAAATTGGTCATTTTCTTATACAAGTGCAACCTAGTGTTGCCACCATAAATACCATGGTTTTTATCCGGATAAACCATCCACTCAAACTGCTTATCAGCTTGAATGAGAGCTTCAACCATTCGCATCGTATTTTGTAAATGAACATTGTCATCGCCAGAACCATGTACTAAAAGGAAGTCCCCTTTTAATTTGTCAACATGGTTTATAGGTGAGTTTTCATCATAACCGCTTGGATTTTCCTGAGGAGTGGTCATGTAACGTTCGGTATAAATAGTATCGTAAAATCTCCAGCTGGTTACGGGTGCTACTGCAATGGCCATTTTAAAAGTATCATTTCCTTTAAATAGTGCATTACTACTCATAAAACCACCATAGCTCCAACCCCAGATACCGATGCGGGTCTCGTCTATATACGGCAACTCACCAAGTTGTTTTGCTGCGGCAATCTGATCTTCCACTTCGTATTTACCCAATTCATTTTGAGTTACTTTTTTAAACTCAGCACCTTTAAAACCGGTTCCACGACCATCCACACACACAACGATATATCCTTGTTGGGCCAGCATTTGATACCAGTAATCATTGGTACCGTTCCAGCGATTAGCAACCGACTGAGATCCTGGACCTGAATATTGATACATGAACAGCGGGTATTCCTTATTGGCATCAAAGTCAGCTGGCTTGATCATCCACATATTAAGATCGTTCCCATTAACATTAATGATACTGAATTCCTTTTTTGATGTTTTGAATTCTGCCACTTTATTGGCTAAAGCATCATTATCAACAATGCTTTTAATGACGTTACCATCCTTAGCACTGTTTAAAGTGTATTCTGGAGGGGACGTGGCACTTGAGAAATTGTTTATAAAGTAGCTGTAATCGGCACTAAACGAAGCGTAGTTGGTACCAACGGTTTTAGTAAGTTTGGTCTTTTTCTTGCCATTAATTTTGATACTGTAAACGGATCTGTTGATGGAACCGTCCTCTGTAGATTGATAGAATACTGTTTTGTTATCCTCGTCAAAACCGTAATAACTAGTCACCTCCCAAGGTCCCTTTGTCACCTGATTGATCAGTTTTCCATTGGAATTGTAATGGTATATATGGTTAAATCCATCTTTCTCGCTAGTCCATATAAAGCTATTATCCTTTAAAAAGGTTAAATCAAAGGTAACATCCACATAGGCTTTGTCGGTTTCGGCCAGTACATTTTTGGAACTATTGTCACTGGTATTAATGAACCAAAGGTCCAATTCATTTTGATGACGATTCATGTACTGAGTACTTAAAACATCAGCCTCGTTGGTCCATTTAATACGAGGTATGTAAAAGTCATTATAGGTCTTACCAACGTTTAACTCGCTTAGCTTATTAGATTCGAGGTCATACAAATGCAGGGACACCTTAGAATTGGCCTCACCCGCTTTAGGATACTTAAAAACTTGTTGTGTCTGATACAACTGCTGACCATAAACATCCATTGAGAATTCTGGAACCTCAGATTCATCAAATCTGATAAACGCAATTTTATTACTGTCACTATTCCAATCAAAAGCCCGAACAAAACTAAATTCTTCTTCATAAACCCAATCCGTAATACCATTAATGATGGAGTTCTTTTTTCCATCGGTGGTTAATTGAGTTACCTCCCCAGAGGTCAGATCTTTTACATACAGGTTATTCTCAAAACCGTAAGCTACTTTGGTAGCATCTGGTGAAAACGTTGGTTCCTGCACCATATCCTCAGATAGTTTGGAAAGCTGCTTAGAGCTGAAATCGTAGATGTAATATTCGCCCAAGGATGACCTTCTGAAAATAGACTCGGACTTAGTGGTTAAAATCACTTTCGATTCGTCATCACTGAAGGTATAGTTCATAAAATAGCTAATACCTTCAAGATCACTTGACGACAACAAAGTATTTACTTTTTCAAGTGTTTTATAATCGTAAATATCTATTGAAGAAGTCCGGGTAGCTCTATCGAAATTAAGAACAGAATACTGCTGTCCATTTTCCATGGAATGCAATGACTGCATACCTTCGGTTCTAAAGGCGCCGCCCCAAATGTCTTCTAATGTGATGTTTTTTTGCTGAGCTGAAAGTAGGGTAATAAAAAGAAAGCCTGAGAAGGCTAACACTCGTTTTAAAGTCATGAAATGAGTTTTTGATAAATCCTGCCAAGTTTACTAAAAATTATGCAATTTTCCTTTAATATTAACAGATTATACGTATTAGATTAGAGGAGTTGAAGCCTGTTCTTTGCATTAATCTTATCTTTGCCTCTTAAAGTAAAATCGCCTATGGAATCCCCTATCTCAGGATTTTCTAAACTTACCAAAACTGAAAAAATTAACTGGATCTTGGACCAGTATTTTACAGACCAAAAAGAAGCCAAAGAGCTGATTACCAATTACTGGAATACGGATAAAAAGCTTCAAAAACTACATGATGAATTTATAGAAAACACCATAACCAACTTCTATTTACCACTGGGTGTTGCGCCAAATTTCTTAATCAATGATAGGATGTATACCATCCCTATGGCCATTGAAGAAAGTTCAGTTGTAGCAGCGGCGAGTAAATCGGCGAAATTCTGGTTGGAACGCGGTGGGTTTAAAACAACCGTGGTTTCAACGGAAAAAATTGGCCAGGTCCATTTTGTATTTCAAGGGGAGACCCAGGAATTAAAGGATTATTTTAATTGGGTAAAGCCTCGTCTAATCTCTGATAGCGCTTCAATTACCAAAAATATGGAGGCTCGAGGCGGAGGTATTCTTGATATTGAACTTCGTGATAAAACAGTTGAACTGGAGAACTATTACCAGCTCCATGCCACTTTTGAGACGCTTGATGCCATGGGTGCCAACTTTATCAACTCCTGCCTTGAACAATTTGCCACCACTTTTAAAGATGAAGTAGCTAATTATAATGGAGAGAAGAGTTCTCTTGAAGGTATGGACGTGGTCATGAGCATCCTATCCAACTATGTACCTAACTGTATAGTTAAAGCGGAGGTGTCCTGCCCTGTTAATGAATTGCAGAGTAAGGACATTAAAGATCCGCAATTGTTTGCTAAAAACTTTAAGCGCGCTGTTGACATAGCTAAAAGTGAAACCTTTAGAGCAGTGACGCATAATAAAGGTATCATGAATGGCATTGACGCAGTTGTAATTGCTACCGGAAACGATTTTAGAGCTATTGAGGCGGGGGTTCATGCCTACGCTAGCAAGGATGGATCCTATTCCAGTTTAACCCACTGCTCCATTGATGGCAATACCTTTAAATTTTGGATTGAAATCCCCTTAGCGCTAGGTACGGTTGGAGGCTTGACAAAACTGCATCCCTTGGTCAAATTTTGCATGCATATGCTTAAAGACCCGTCTGCCAAAGATTTGATGCAAATAGTTGCTGTTGCCGGACTGGCACAGAATTTTGCAGCCCTAAAATCACTTACAACTACTGGTATTCAACAAGGTCATATGAAGATGCATCTTCTCAACATCCTCAATCAATTTGAGGCCACGGAAGATGAAAAAAGAACACTTGTAGACTATTTTAAGAGCAACGTTGTTTCTCACAGTGAAGTGGTGACCCAACTAAACATACTACGTAATGCCTGAGTTTTACAGTCATGGTAAATTATTGCTAACTTCTGAGTATGCGGTTCTGGACGGGGCATTAGCACTAGCCATACCTACCAAACCTGGGCAATCTCTTGAGGTAACAGCTATTGAGTCCAACACTCTGAAATGGAAAAGTTTTAATCACAATAACAACGTCTGGTTTGAAACTGAATTCAAGGTCTCAGATGATAATTTATCGCTTACAAAAACATCAGATTCAGCCATTGCAGAACGGCTTAAGAATATCTTTGAAGCGGCTAATAAGCTTTCAAAATCAAAACTAGATTTAGGTGGTTGCAAGGTTGAAACGCATTTAGAGTTTGACAGACAGTGGGGTCTAGGAACAAGTTCGACCTTGATTAATAATATTGCCAATTGGCTTCAAGTAGATGCCTTTGCACTCTTAGATACAACCTTCGGTGGTAGCGGTTACGATATTGCTTGTGCACAGAACGATAACCCTATTCTGTATAAGTTGAATCCTAACGGAATAGAGGTGCAAGCCACTCAACTCAACTGGCCGTTTACTGAGCAGTTATACTTTGTATATCTCAATCAAAAACAGAATAGCAGAACAGGAATTGCCGATTATAAAGCAAGACAGCAATCCAACTCAAATACCATCGACGAATTGAGTAGTATAACTAGAGCCCTTCTCGATAGTAATTCCTTAACTGAGTTTGAGAGGCTTATAAAAAATCATAACCAAATTATTAGTCGGCTTATAGGTCAAGAGCCGGTATCAGGACTATTTAGGGATTTTAATGGTTCACTCAAGAATCTAGGTGCCTGGGGTGGTGACTTTATTTTGGTCAGTTCTCAAACAGACCCCACCTCCTACTTCGATGAAAGAGGGTATCATATCGTTATCCCATTTAAAGAAATGATATTATAAAAAAACACCCCATCTATTAAAGACAGGGTGATTTTAATTTATGTTAAGTTATACTAGTTTCCTAGTATACTGTTTTAGCTCTATTATCTTCAATCTCTGCTGCTTCTTGAAGTGCGGTATACACTTTAGAATTAACCGTTGCCTTTAAGCTGTTTGACAATCTGCTGGCAATGGCTGCATAGTTATCCAATTCGTCCGCATCGTTTATCTTAGTAATCTCAACTAGATAAATCCCTTTATCTCCAGCAATTGGCTTAGAAATAGCTCCTTCAGCCAATCCAAATGCCGAACCAATTACTTTTGGTTCTACACCTGCACCAGATAAGGTAGTACTGCTCAAAGACACTGCTGAGGCACTTCTTACAGACTGGCCCTGACCATTTGCAATCTCACTTAACGTGGTTCCAGTAATTTTTTCTTTGATTAATTCAGCTTTCTTCTCTTTTCTGATTTCAGCCAAGACAGGGGTTGTAGCATTCTCAACCTTCATCAAACCTTTG
Organism: Winogradskyella aurantiaca; assembly: GCF_003362725.1. Taxonomy (GTDB): domain Bacteria; phylum Bacteroidota; class Bacteroidia; order Flavobacteriales; family Flavobacteriaceae; genus Winogradskyella_A; species Winogradskyella_A aurantiaca. Next base: position 716,267 of record NZ_QKTV01000001.1, on the reverse strand, counting down.
TCATTAATAGCTCCAAGTTTTGCAACAATGAAACCAACACCAGAAATTGAAAAACGTTTGGTATCACCCAACTCAGTTTCTTCATCAAAAGCCCATCTAACCACTTGTCTCTGACTTCCTAATCCTGGAACATTTTCATCTAACTCTTCAAAAGCTGCTCTTCTAATATTCTTTTCATATTCAGTAGCTAATTCTTCAAAATTGCCATTCTCAAGAGCAATTTCAAATTTAGATACAGAATTAAACACATCATCAATGGTTTGTTCAGATGGTTCTATTTGGGTAGCTACAGTGGCCATTTTAATAGCTGAGTTGATGCTCATCTGATCTAAGATCTCAATCACGTGGAATCCAAAAGAAGTCTCAACTACGTCCATGTCCCCAACCTTATTATCAAACGAAAACGCTGAAAATTCAGGAGCAAAAGGTGAGTTATAAGCAAATTCTAATACACCTTCATTCTCATTGGTTACCAAATCAGAGGATAAATCAAGAAGATCTACAAACTTAGAACGGTTTCCTTTAAGCACATTTAATATACTATCGGCTTTTGCCTTGGCTTCTTCCGGTGTTTCGGTTACCGTTGGCAACGCTCTTGTAGATCCTATATAAGGTATCAAGATATGTCTAACCTTAACAGAATCTGGCTTTTCTTCCTTAGCCAAAATCTTTGTTAGCTTGTAATATCCAGATTCTTCGTATGGCCCATAATACTCACTAACAGGCACATTAAAAATAGTGTCCTTAATGGTTGTTGACAGATCAGCAGATCTAAGGAATCTATCGTTGTATCTGATGTCTGAATTAGAATTTACAAAAGCTTCAATATTATCCGTATTATCAAACCCAAGAACCGTATCAGTTGCCTTAATAGCTTCTACATATTCTATTTTATCATGTTTTAAGGCGATCAAATCTGCTTGAATCTGAGCCCTGTCAGCTTCAGAAGCCTCCTCTCTAAATTCAACAAAAGTTATATCTCTAGATGCCTCTACCTGGTACTTATCAGCATGTAATTGCATATATGCCTTAATGTCTTCTTTACTTACTTGGACTAAACTATCAGGAATTGTTGTGTATGGAATCTGCACGTACTGAAGGTTCACAGTTTTAGCTTCAGAAAGATACTCTTCCTTAGCCTCAGTTAAGGTAGCCGAAAGCCCAGCCTTAATTAGATTATAGTAAGTGGTTTGTAAGGAATTACTAGCTAGGTTTTGTTCGTTGTTAGTCCATTCATCATAGTTAATCATAAACGTCCCTAATGGTGCTCTTTCTGGGCTAATCTCTTTCAGATTGGATATGAAGGCATTCAATCTGTTAACATCAAAAATGCTATCCTGATTCTGGAACTCTGGATAAAATGAAAAACTAGTCTCTAATAGCTCACGCATTTGATCGCGCTCAACGCTCAACCCAAGTGTTTCGTACTCACTGTTAAGGATGATTCGTCTTAGTTCCTGATTGTACACATTATTCATGGTTTGGATCGAGGTACTTCCAGGACCCATACGACGCTGCATGTTTTCAACATTAAACATGAACTCATCTCTTTTAATATCTTCACCATTAACGGTAGCAATAACATCAAGGTTACCACCAGTTAAAGCATCAGAATTTTTAAAAAGATCCCCAATAACAAATGAAAACAATGCTAAGGCAATCACTAGGATTAGAATAACAGAACGTTGTCTGATTTTATTTAAAACTGCCATCTTCTTTCTTTACGGTATTAAAAATAAGTGTGCGAAAATAAGGTTTTATTCTAAAAAATGAAAGGTAAATAGCTGTTTTTAAAAGGGAAAACCAGCCCTATTCATTGTCCATCACTCGAAGTAAGATGACATCAATTTTGGTAGATGAAACAGCCTCAATTTTAAACTTGAAATTTTCAATAATAATTTCGTCTCCTTCTTCAGGTATTCCTTCAGTTTCATTGACAATTAAACCACCAAGTGTCTCGTATTGCTCACTTTCGGGAAGCTGCAATTTATAGGTTTCATTAATGTGGTCTACCTCAAGTCGTGCTGAAAATTTAAAAGTATTCTCAGAGAGTTGCTCCTCTGTAAGCTCCACACTGTCATGCTCATCTTCAATTTCACCAAAGAGCTCTTCAATAATATCTTCAACAGTCATAATTCCAGAAGTTCCACCATACTCATCAATAACAATAGCCATGCTGCGACGCTTTTTGGTCAAAATATTTAAAACATCTTTGATGAGAATGGTTTCAGGTACAAAACTCACTGGAATCAAAATAGATTTGATGCTTTTTGGCCTGTTAAACAATGCAAAGGAATGTACATATCCAAGAATATCATCAAGTGAATCTTTATACACTACTATTTTAGTGTGCCCAGTTTCAATAAAAAGGTTGGACAAATTTTTTATCGAATCTGAGATATCAATAGCTGTTATCTCTGTTCTTGGCACCATTACCTCACGGGCTTTGACTTCACTAAATTCTAAAGCATTTTGGAAAATCTGAATCTCGCTATCTACTTCGTCCTGTTCAGTCACTGATTGCATTTGCTCACTTATGTAATTCCCGAGTTCTACCTTAGAAAAGGCTGATTCTACCGAATCACCTTCCGTTTTAAAAAACACTTTAAGAACCACATCTGAAACCCAAATAACGAATTCTGAAATAAAGGTAAAGAGCAGATAAAATATATATGCTGGAAAGGCTAAAATTTTAATAAAGGTATTGGCATAAATCTGAAAAAAAACCTTTGGTAAAAACTCTGCAGTAAAGAGAATGATCACTGTGGAAATCACTGTTTGAGACAACAACCTTAAATCAGTTAAAAGGTAGTTTAACACAGAACTACTCGTTGGTAGTAAATCCTGAAACCAATCGACCAGTACCTGACCCATTGTAAAACCATATATAACCAATGCCACATTATTTCCAATAAGCATTGTAGCTATAAACTTTGATGGCTTAGCTGTTAATCTAGTCAAGATCTTGCCAAGGAAATCTCCTTGTTTCTTCTCTAATTCAATATGGATCTTATTGGAAGACACATAGGCTATCTCCATTCCTGAAAAGAATGCTGAAAGCAATAAGGAAACTATTATAATGAGAAAGCTTGTGCCCAATCTTTAAGACTTAGTTTCGATCCTGAAATTTCTTTCGGAAGCGCTTTCTAAAGAAAAACATGAATAACGATAAGGCCGCAAAAAAGAGCGACATATAAGCTCGATTTCTTTCGGCACCCCATTTTTCAATGGCATCGTATGAAAATAAGACCACAAAGATCAAATACACATACTGAAAGAATTGTAGGAATTTCATAAATACAGGAATTAAAACAAATATAATTAATTATCCACTTCAACCTCACCAGAAAGCTCCAGCATCTCTTTAAGCTTTAACTCACGGTCTGCATCAAATATGCGCCCGTTAATATCTGAAGAACTAGTTCGCAACCTAAAGGATTGATTAGTGAATAGCCATTCGCGTTTCTGATCATAATACATTTGTGGAGTAAGAAGGGTATCAAAGCTATGGGTGGCAATAATAACATTTCCCCGTAAGTCAATTAGACCCGTATCATTGTAGTAAATAGCATAATCTGCAAAGACTTTACTCTTGTTATTATCCTTGTCATAGAGGATGAGTTCTATACCCTCTGGAAACTCTGAGTAACCAAATGAGCGGTTGGAATAATCTAGCATCTTAGAGCTTAATAAATTAGCTACTAACCTGGAAGAATCCGTGTATTTTAGATTAATAGTATCAGCCTCACCAACAGGGGCATTTTCCAAAACCCCAATTTGCTGGACTTTTTGAAAGTTGTCTTGGCATGAAAAAAATATAGTCACGCAAAATAGCGTGACTATAAGTTTTATGGTATGTAATTTTTGTAAAAGCAATTAGTTCGTAGTCACTGTTACAACACTATTTATCCAGCAACCTATTTTAATCTCATCACCCTTTTGGTAAGTAGATGAAAATACATCACTCTTTGACGGTGCCTTAGCAATATAATTATCCGCATACTGTCTTGATGTTTTCTTCAAACGTGGATCTACGCGTCCTGCCTTAAGCGCTTCTTCAGCAGCTTTCCAGAAAACGGCACGTTTAGTAAACTGATCGGTTCCACAGTTATTGGCACTCTTAGCATACATGATGGCAATCTTTATATGCGGACTACCGTCTGAAGGATTTAGACGTAAGGCCTTAGAGTAGTAACTTCTCGCTTTTCCAAAAGACCCTCTCTGATAGTACTTATCACCAAGACGTTTGTTAATCTTAGCTTTCTTCAAATCATCCGTCTCAAGTTCTATGGATTGCTTATAATACTTTTCAGCCTCAGCTGGATTTCCTTCCTTTTCCTTAAGTATTCCAATATAGTAGGCGGTAGAAGCATTTGGCTCGATTGAATTCTTTTGTTCAACGACTTTAATAAACAATGGATCGTCTGTACATTCCTTAGAATACAATTTATCAATAGCACGTTGCAACCACTTTGTATCGTTCTTCTTGTTTTCAAAGTCCTTCTCGTAAAGCGGAACTAGTACCTCACAATTTGCGCGATCCCCTAGAAGTTTGTCTATACTACCAGAAATCTTATCGAAGTTGGTTAAATAACTAGTAGCACTTTTCTTCTGACTTTTTTCTCTTTTTGATAAGGCTTGCCCACCTTCTTCTTTAGCATTAAGCTTGTTCAAAGTTTCAGAAGACTTGGCAATCTCAGCCTCAATCTTATCATTAACATCATCGTACTTATCAAATAAAGCTTGAGGCTCCATTTTCTTAGCATCATACAATTTAACAGCAAGTGAGAAATAGGTATATAGCCATTTTGGATTTCTAAAGTTTGGTAAGTCCTGGGTAAACCCATCATCAAACATTTTGTATAACTGCTCATGATTTAGACCTAGTTCTTTTTGAAAATCGTAGCTCAATTGTGCTTTTTCACCTAGGTATTTCCCTTTTGGGTATTTACTAGCATAATGCTCATGGTACTGATCTAACAACAATAAATTGTCCTTAATAAATGCAACTTTCTCAGCACCTGTACTATTGTTAATCTTATGTTTTAAGATGGCTTTACCTCTTACATAAATGGCACGATTAAACTTTGGGCACTCTTGTCTTACAGCCATCCAGGGCTCATAAGCATCATCATATTTCTTATTCTTGGCATAGGAATCGAAAATCGACAAATTGTTCATGCAATTTTCGTTCTGCTGTGCGATCCCTAGATTAAAAGTAATCAGGGCGATTAGTGTCATTAAAGAAATTTTCATCTTCATGGTTACTTTCATTTATTATTTATACTTCGAACGTTTGAACCATCGATCGTTCAAAGATAGTCCAATATTAAAAGAGAAGAAATCTTCCCTTACCAAATTATTATTTGTTGTACCGCGTTGTCCGTATTCAAACCCGATATTAACATCACTAAAGTTAGAACCGTTTTGACTAGGCAGTAATGGTAAACTCATACCAAAAGATATGCCAAACTCACGTATTGACTCGCCATTAAGGACCAAACCAGTATTTTCTGTTCTAAATCCAGCCCGGTAGACGACACGTTGAAAATAGCCTCTAAAGGCGTTATATCTAGGAATTATAAAACCTCCCACTGCAAATCCATGAGAGTTTTCAAATTCAGAAATGTCAATATCAAAAATTGGATTATTGAATTGACTGTTACTAAGAGTTGTATATTCTGCTCCTACAAACCAGTGTCTCGGTTGTCCAATACCAGCACCAATAGCCAGCCTGGATGGTAATGCCAAATCCGTAACTTCTAGGTCCTGTTCTGCAAGATCGACCTCGATAACATTAGTGACTACTTCCACTTCTGAAAGCGTATTAACACTAACACTTGCCAAGGTTCTCTGGTTATCCGAACGCAAATTGGTTTCAGGGGCATAGGAGGCCGAAGCAATGACTTCAAACTTATTATTAATTTTAGTTCTGTACGAAGCTCCAAAATTATAACCAACCCCTCTGAGGTCTGATCTGTTGGTCTCTAATGTTTGAAATTGCACGGGACGGCCGTTGGAATATAAATACCGTAGTGCTGTATTTTCAATAAACCCGAAACTGTAATTGATATCTAGTCCAACACTAAAGTTATCTGAAAATTTGTAAGCTAAACCAGCAAAGACTTTGTCAACACCACCATCACCTTCAAATCTACTTTGGATATCCCCGTCGCTATTAAATCCTTGAAGACGGTAACCAACAGATGAATATGGGGTTGTCCCTCCTGCAAGACCTAGTCTGCCAATAGGAAAATTAAACGCAAAATAGTCAAACGACCCTCTGTCTACAGAAACAGAACCATCTCCATCCGTTAGGCTCACTGCCGAATAGCTCCCCCCTACTGCATATTTAACAGGACGACTTTCCCCTGCAAATGGCTCTGCATCTACATTTTTAGAAACGTAGGACGCAGGATTCCTTAGGTTCATATGAATACTATCCATGTAAACACTAATACCACCCATACTTTTATTCTCAACTGTTCCTCTTAAGTTAAGACTCCCGAGACCATAAAAAGAATATGGAGAAACTGTTTGTTGTGCACTTAGTCCAAAACTCAGTATTGTAATTAAAATTACAACGACGCGTTTGATCATGTTAAGGTATTATAATCCAGAAGGTAATTTAAACCTGTCAACAGAAAATTTGAATTCGCAAATATGCTATTTTTTAATTGGTCTGACAAGAATTTACTATCGCCACCTGTTAAAATAACTGTTAAATGTGAATAGCGCGCTCTGTAAGCCTCAATAACCCCATCAATTTCTTTTATAGTACCCAGAACCACACCACTATGCATTGACTCTTGGGTGGAGTCTCCGGTGAGGTCTTTAGGCACCTTTTTTTCTAATAAGGGCAATTTAGCTGTAAAATTGTGAAGTGACTCATAACGTATTCTTAAACCTGGAGAAATGGCACCACCATGATATACCTTGTTATGGTTCACAAAATCATAAGTAATACAGGTGCCTGCATCAATAATCAAACAATTAGTTTCGGGAAACATACCCATTGCAGCACTCACTAAGGCTATACGATCCACACCTAAGGTTTCAGGGGTACTGTAATTATTTTTAAACGGAAGGTTGGATTCGGCCGATAACTGATGTATAGGCAAAAAATCTAACATCTGGGTCATGGTCATAGAATCTAAATGACCAACATTAGAAATAATTCCAGCTGTGATATCTGAGTTGCTCAATAAGGATTTTATGTCATCAACTATTGATTTGGTTTCAATACGCCCTGTTTCAACCAGATTGTCGTTATTAAAAACCCCAAATTTAGTAGTGGTATTCCCTACATCTAAAACAAGCTTCATAGCGATGGAAAATCACAAATTTAAAAATTCAAATTTTAGGTCTTTGATTTTGCTAGAATTAAAATTGAATATATATTTGCATCCGCTAATAAAGCAACGGGTGCCTTAGCTCAGTTGGTAGAGCAAAGGACTGAAAATCCTTGTGTCCCTGGTTCGATTCCTGGAGGCACCACTTGAAGCGCCAAAACCCACTCATTCGAGTGGGTTTTTTGTTATGTAATAGTTTTAAATTTAAAGCTTGTTACATGCTGGTACCTATCGTTTGGCTCAAGAATAGCACTCGGAAAAATGGCATTGTTTATAGCATCTGGGAAATTCTGGGTCTCAAAACATATGGCCGGAATCGTTGAAAATTCAGCACCACCCAGATACTCCAATTTTTCTAAGCGCTCTGGAGTATAAACAACCATTCCCTTTTGATTGGTATAGACTTCCATTTCAATCCCAGTTTTATCAGAAATAAGCCTTGCCTTTAGGCCATTTCCTTCCTCCAGAACAAAGGTGTCATCGAATCCATTAAAATTCAATTCTTGGATCGCTTTCATTTTTCGTCGATCATAAGGCGTTCCTTTTGCCGTAAAAAGGCGACCTGTTGGCACGTTCAATTGATCAGTTTCCAAAACATGATTACTATTGATCTGAAGTTCATGATTGAGCACAGAACCTTGTCCATCCAAATTGAAGTAGCTATGATTGGTAAGGTTAATTATAGTACGTTTATCCGTTTTGGCAGTATACCGTATTTCTAAGGCATTATCCTCTAACAATGTATAGCGTAAATTAATCTCTAAATTCCCGGGATAGCCCTCTTCCCCATCGACACTTTTGTAAAACAATTCGATATAAGATTTTACACCCTGTGATATGTCTTTTAAGGACCACATCTTTTTATCAAAGCCTAAACTTCCACCATGTAGATGTACATTCGAACTAGAGGCCAAGGGGTAAAAATGATTATCTAAATTGAACCCACCATTAGAAATCCTTCCAGCACAACGTCCTACAACACTCCCTAAATAGTAACCCAAGGACCAATATTCCGGAGACAAGTACTCCTCAATATTCGCTAACCCGATAACCACATTGGTCATACCACCATCCTTATTTGGCACCTCCAAAGATCTTATAGTCGCTCCAAGATTTAAGACTTCAAGACTTAAACCATTGGCATTACTAATCCTATAAAATTTAATTCTTGTGGACACGTCTAAAATCAGGCTTTTACAAAATCTTGTTCAATTTCCTCAAGTGACTTTCCTTTGGTTTCTGGCAGAAACTTTAACATAATAAAGAAACCAACTAAAGCGATAGCGCCAAAAATAAAGAAGCTGGCGGCATTGCCAAGATTGGATAATTCCCATGGGAATATGAACTGCACTAGCCAGCTTGCAAAACCGTTAATGGAGGCTATAAAACCAATGGCAGCACCTCGATATAAATTTGGAAATAATTCAGACAGCATGACCCACATAACTGGTCCAAGTGAAAATGCAAAGCAAGCTACAAATCCTAGTATTCCAATAAGAACCAGTAATGCGTTGACTGAAATTGCGGCCTCCATTATCTCCCCATCATTAGAGCTATAGACTTTATTGCCTAAAAGATCTTTTAAAGCATTTTTAAAGTCAATATCACTTGAATACTCCTTATCTTCAATGCTACTAAGCAGTTGTTTCTCTTGAAAACTTAAACTCTCAATGTCAGATTTGCTCAACTTATAAGTAGCCTGATTAAACCCATAGGAGCACAAAAGTAAACTCACAGCTATTCCACAAATCCCAAACAGCATTAATGGCCGGCGTCCCATACGATCAATCAGTACCATGGCCACAATAGTGAATAACACGGTTGTTAAACTCAACCATATGCCTGAAGCAAAGGCTGCATCAGTACCAATTCCTGTCTGCTTAAAAATAGAGGTAGCATAAAAGTAAATGGCATTAATACCCGTAATTTGTTGTAACAGACCTATAATAAGACCAACGGTCATTACATATTTCAAAGCAGGAGAAAATAAGTCTTTAATCCTAACCTTAGTTTTGGTATTGACCTCTTGCTCGTTTAAACTTTGGACAATGGTCGTAATTTCTTCCTTGGCATGTTCCACCCCATGCATCTCCTTGAGGATGACTTCAGCTTCATCGTAGTTCCCTTTTATAGCAAGCCAACGGGGACTGCGAGGCACAAAAAACAATAAGAAAAAATACAAGACGGCTGGTAACAATTCCACCCCTAACATCCATCTCCAGACATTACTCTCAGTAAGAAAATCTGAGTTTCCAGAGGTATAGCCTTTATTGAAAAAATAGTTACTCAAGAAGGCTGCGAAAAAACCTAATACAATATTCAGTTGCTGAACAGACACCAATTTTCCCCGGTTCTCTGCGGTTGAAATTTCAGCGATATAAGCTGGGGCTATTACCAGGGCTGCACCAAAGGCTATTCCCCCAATGAACCGGGCCATCCATAACATATGGTACCCAACTGCAAAGGCTGATAAGACTGCTGACAAAGCATAAGTAAAGGCCACATAAAGAAGAAGTTTTTTTCGGCCATACTTATCACTAAAAGCTCCTATAAAAAACATAGAAATAAAGGCGGCGGCAGAGGGCGCACTAACGGCCCATCCATTTTGAATATCATTTAAATTAAACTCAGGTCCTGCATAGGCCATGACTCCTGAGATGATTCCAGCATCAAATCCAAATAAAAAGCCTCCTAAGGAGACAACTAGCGCGACAAATAGAGTTTTGTTCTTCATTCTACTAAGCTAACAAAGATTAATCTAAACTTTAGTGACCTTAATATGAAACTTCACCCTTTTGATTCAATAGAAATAATTTCCTACATTTATAAGAAACGGTTTAATCAATTGAAATACATCTTACTTTTTGTAAAATTAATACTCGCTTCTGCGTTAAACGCCTAGGATTCTAAAGAAGAAGAACGACTTGTTTTTATTGGAAAGCACATTAATACGGAACGTATAGTCAGCACCGACACTTTACCCAGAATAACCGGACAATGGATACGAAATCAAGATACCATTATAGAAATTTCAAAACCTTTTTACTGGTCCGGTCATTACAAGTCTACTTTTAAGATCATGGATATCGTTAGAGGTTCTTACGAAAAGGACTCAATAACTATCGAATTCTACAGACACACAAACCCCATTTATAAATCAAGCAAGGTCTATTGTATAGATGTCTCATTCGTTGAGGGACAAGATCATCAAGTAATTAAAATGTATAGTAGGGTTTACCGAACTAAAAACAAAAATTGGGCAGTACCGTATTCAAGGTACTGGCATCGCCTTAGCTCCGATCTTAAAAACAGAAGCATTACAATTAAACCAGAAAATGTAAATTTTGTGAGCTATAAAAGTTACCCAATGCAAGTTCAAAGAAAAATATTCGACAATCCCAGATATTATAACTACTCGATTATCTCAGACTTCGATTACTATATTCAATATCAGTTTCCAAACCCTTATTTTAAACATACTAAGGATTCTATTCTAACGATTTACGGTTATTACGCAGAGGATTTTGCGAGATTATCAAAGCAAAGAGAAACTTATTTTATAATAAATAGAAAAGAAACTGATTCCTTATTTAACCAACAAAAAGCAAGGCCTCCAACAAAACCCCTATCAGTTAGTGAAGAGCAAAGGTTCTATTTCGAACAGGGGACTAGGGAGCTTAAAAAAGGTTATAAAGGATGGGCCTATTCGTCGTTTAATGGGACAGCAAAAAAAGACCCAGATAGTCCACTTGGAAAATTAGCTCAGTTTAAGGCTGATTCCATTATAAATACTAATAGATCACGATTAATCGATAGTATGCAGGGCGATTGGCAGCTTTCAGAACAACATCTCGTTAAAAACTTTAAGTCAGATTTTATGATGAATGTTAATCGCATTCAAATTGAAGGTGAACGAATGACTTTTATGTCGAGGTTGCCAAATAATTCGGGCATAGAACTACCAATTAAAACGGAGCCCATAAAATTCAATGATTTTTTTATTGAAACTTATGATTTAAACGAAATTCTTCTTCCCGATGGAAGTCTTTGGTTGGTATATGCCTCAAAAAAGACATTACATTTTGTTTATTCAGGACAGGTCTTTAATGAGCATAAACGTTCCCAATACATACAGTCTCAAGGAGCATTTTTTTCCTACAAGTTCATTAAAGAAACCAAGAAATAAGTCCTTTTCTAATCTAAAAATCAAACACAATCCCTAAACTAGGAATGGGCTGGCTATTGTCCTGTTCCAATTCTACCAGTGTCCTTGGAGGAATAATAGTACCGTTCTCATCTCTATTTAAGCCATACAATGGTGGGGATGGTGCATTTTGTGCCAGGATGTTCTGAACTTCAAAAAACAGGTTTAATGAGGAGCGTTTAAAATTCCACTTCTTGTCTATGCGGATATCCAATTGACTAAAAACGCCCAGTTTTTGCTCATCCAGTCGACTGTAGTCTAGAACAATATTTGGATAGGTGATGGTAGTTGCCTCAATATCTGTTGGAACAAAAGGAGTTTGACCAGCAAAACGGTATCTGGAACTAACCTCCCAATTGCGCTTGAGTTTATAACCGCCAACAAAAGAAATCAAGTGACGGCTGTCCCATACAGAAGGCACAAATACATCCCTGTTAAAGCTTGTAAACTCACTAAAGAAATAGGTGTATGAGAAAATCCCAAAGAAATTACGCGTTAGCTTTTGCTGAAACTGGAACTCCAAACCATAACTTCTACCACGACCTACAGTGGCTATTGGCTCACTTCCCAACACCTCAAAGTCCGCTCCTTTATTGGCTAATGACACCTCATCTCTTATGGATACAGGGTAGTCATCATAAGCCTTATAGAACCCTTCGACTGAAATTGCCGCAGAGGGATTTAGGAAATATTCGACCCCAAGCACGTAGTGATCACTTAAGGTGTACTTAGCATCACTGTTGACTAAACTCCCGTCATTATCCCTAAATCCTAAAATGGTATACGGAGGAATCTTGTAATAGCGCCCAATTGACCCATTCAATCTCCAATTTTCAATAAATTCATAAGAGAGACTCAATCTTGGGGAAAAGGTATCTAGCAGATTGCTATTTTCTAAAAAGGTATCAGCATCCATTCTAAAACCAAAGGATACATCGAGTTTGTTGTTAAAGAAGGTATTTGTAACGTTCCCAAAGAACCCATACTTAACAAAGTCAATCTCCGAATTAAAAAAGTCATCAGCCACCAAATTTCTAGTACGGTTTTGATAATCGGAATACTGAAGGTTGAGACCAGTGTTCACTTTCCAATCTTTAAAAAACTTAGTTAAGGCATAACGCAGTTTGGTTTCTGTCTCTCTAGAATCATTAATAAAGAAGGGATTTTCTTGAGTTCTAGGGTTCTCATATCTCGTGAACTCATTATTTAGCATGTTCTGGCTAAGTGTGGTTTGCATAAAACCAGTGCCATTTTTAAACCTGTTTTTCCATGTAAGACCAATGGCATTGGTTCGCTGATTTATAAAAGGAGCTTGCTCTAACTGTGCCTGTTCAACAGGGTCAAATTCCTCAGACGAGGCTGCCACACTAAACTCATCGATAGATCCTAAACCAATGAGACTAATACTATTGTAGGCATTAATTTCGTGACGCACCTTATATTGATAATCCCAATAATTAGGACGGAAAGGCAAACCAATTAACTCAAATAAAAACTGTAAATAACTGCGTCTTACTGATGCAAGCACTGTGGTCTTAGATTCTTCTTTCTGACCCTTAAATAAGGGACCTTCTAAGGTTAAGGCCGCCTCACTAGCGCTTATTCTGAAATTCCCATTGAAGTTTCTAGGGTTCCCATTTCGCTGATCAAATTGCAACACCCCAGATAACGGATTGTCGTACTGGGCTCCAAAGGCAGAACTGGACAAGGTAACATCACTTATAAAAGATACGTTAACCATACCCACAGGTCCACCCGCACTTCCCTGAGTACTAAAGTGATTAATATTAGGCACCTCCATCCCATCTAGATAGTAGACGGTTTCATTGGCTGCACCCCCTCGAATAATGAGGTCGTTTCTAAAACCACCAACTGAAGGGCTAACCCCTGGAAGCGTTTGCGCCACCTGAACCACATCGTTATTACTTCCTGGATAATTAGCAATCTCATTGGCCGATAATGATTGGGTAGACAAGGGTGTTTCTTTAGGTCTACTTATTTTATCGCTGCTTGAAATAACCACCACATCCAAAGTTTCTGCTGACTCCTTAAGTATAAAATCGTAGGAGGGATTTCCTTTTGATTTTACGAGGATATTATATTTGGTCTGGGTTTCATACCCCAAATAACTCACAATCAAATTATAAGAACCAGGTTCAATTCCAGTAACAAGGTAACGTCCATCAATATCTGTCTGTGCACCCTTAATAGTATTCTCTAATAATACCGAAGCACCAGCAACTGGAATGTTTTTTTCATCCAACACACGACCAAAGATCTCACCCGTATTTTGAGCTTTCAAAATCCAAGGACTAAAAATCAGAAGAATAGCAATAAATGACTTCATTGTCTAACACTTTATCTATTTTGTTTGACAAAACTACATTTTCGTTAAACGAAATCAATAAAGCTTTTGTTAAACAATACTTAATTAATTACATGACGCTGCTTTGAAATGGGTTACTAACACCAAAACTTTAGTTGCTATGCTCTCATTTGTCCTGGGGTACAACCTTTTATACGCTTAAAGGTTTTATTGAAATTAGACACACTCCCAAATCCACAGTCGTAGGCAATTTGAGACATGGACCTTTCTGGATGAAGACGCATTGCTTTTACCACCATCTCAATACGGTATTCATTTAAAAACTGGTAATACGTTTTATTCGTACGTTTCTTGAAATACTTACAAAAAGCGGTTTTAGTCATATGTGCTACCTCAGCAACACGGTCCAGACTAATCTCACTATCATAATAGCTCATCGTAAAATCAAACACTTGACGTAAACGCTCACCTTGTTTTAAACTTAATTGCGCCTGTATTCTTCCTGAGGCCAATTCTCGAAACTGACTTTGTTGAATTGCGTTAATCATCTGCAGAAGAATAATCAGACGCTCAAGCTTAGTGGCACTTTTTAACTGATGAAACAGTTTGTGCAAAACCTCCAAATCACTTATAACCTGTAAACCCAGCTGGCTACTTTTAAAAAAACCTTGCAAAATCTCTGTCTCCGATAGATGAAAAAAATCAACCCCAAAAGCGGTTTGGGTAAAAAATAAAGATTGCATAAAGGACTTTTCGGGTAAATCCAGATCGCTTTTAAACAGGTGAGGCACATTACCACCTATAACAAACACATCCCCTTCGGAATAAGCGTTAATAGCTTCTGAGACGATTAAAGTTCCTGAGCCCTTAACTATGTAGCTTATCTGTAGTTCTTCATGCTGATGCAACTGATCATAAAACAACCACTCATGGTCTTCCTGGTATATCAACCCAGACGGTTCTGGTTTGGGAATAGTAAATGGTAGTACTTTCAAATTATCTTCAAATAATACTCTAAAATAATTATAATATTAATTATTTTGGATAATATTAGAGCGTTTCTAGATAATAACGAAGCATCTTTCATCTTAGAACCACCTTATTTTTATGCTTCTAAAACTACAATCAAATGACATTCGAATGGAAAGGCGTTATGCCAGCTGTAACAACCAAGTTCACTACCGAAGACGAAATTGACCTGACATCTTTTAAACATAATTTACAAGCACAACTCAAAGCAGGAGTCCATGGTTTTGTTCTTGGTGGAACTCTAGGAGAAGCCAGCACTCTATTAAATCATGAAAAAGAAGCACTTACCAAAGTAGCACTTGAGGTTGCAAATGGTGAGATTCCCGTACTTATGAATATTGCCGAACAGTCCACCAAAGGCGCTATTGAAGCAGCTCAGAAAGCGGAGGCTGATGGCGTTTCTGGTCTAATGATGCTCCCCCCTATGCGCTACAATGCCGGACCTGAGGAAACCATTACCTATTTTAAAGAAGTTGCCAAAGAGACCTCTTTACCTATAATGGTCTATAACAATCCTGTGGATTATAAAATTGAAGTAACTCTGGACATGTTTGAATCGCTTTTAGATTGCCCCAATATTGAAGCGGTAAAAGAATCCACTAGAGATATCTCCAACATTACACGTATTAAAAACCGATTTGGAGAACGCCTAAAAATCCTGTGTGGGGTTGACACTTTGGCTCTTGAAAGTTTGCTTATGGGAGCTGATGGATGGGTAGCCGGTTTAGTATGTGCCTTTCCGGCTGAAACTGTAGCTATCTATGAGTTGCAACGGGTAGGTCGCATAGCCGAAGCGATTGCTATTTATCGCTGGTTTTTACCCTTGTTAGAACTAGATATTCACCCTAAATTAGTACAAAATATTAAGTTAGCAGAAGTGGCGACTGGCATTGGAACCGAACCCGTTCGAGCTCCTCGTTTGCCTCTTAGTGGTGCGGAACGGGAGCGTGTTTTAAAAATCATTGACGACGGAGTTAGCACACGACCAGAACTTCCAAACTATCAGAACTTATAAAAATACGATCATGATCACCGGAAATAACTATATAGGATCAAATCTATCAGATAAAGGCACAAAGACCTTTTTTACTTTTAACCCCATAACCGACTCCGAAAATAGTTGGCAAATGATTGAAGCTTCGGAATCAGAAGTAGAAGCCGCCATTGAACTTGCTGCAGATGCTGCAGCTGATTTTGCTAAAGTTTCAGGGGCAGATAAGGCAGAATTTCTAAATGCTATCGCTGATGAGATAATGGCTCTTGGCGATGAGCTTATTTCTACCTACTGTGCAGAAACAGGTCTACCGGAAGGAAGGGCCAAGGGAGAACGAGGTCGCACTGTATTTCAGCTACGCAGCTTTGCCAATCTTGTTGCCGAAGGATCCTGGGTAGAGGCCTCTATAGATACGGCTATTCCCGATAGAACACCAGCTCCCAAACCCGATCTGAGAAAAATGAATATTCCACTGGGACCTGTTGTCGTGTTCGGGGCTAGTAATTTTCCTTTGGCTTATTCAACCGCTGGTGGTGATACTACTGCAGCTCTAGCTGCAGGATGCCCAGTAATTGTAAAATCGCACCCTATGCATGCAGGCACAGGAGAACTCGTAGCATCAGCTATTATTAAAGCTGCTAAAGACACACAAATGCCTGATGGAATCTTCTCTAACCTTAACAGTGCAGGAATTGAAGTTGGAGTACAATTGGTGAAACATCCCTTTGTTAAAGCAGTAGGTTTTACTGGAAGTATCCGTGGTGGTCGTGCCTTATTGGATCTGGCAGCTCAGCGCGAGGAACCTATTCCGGTATTTGCTGAAATGGGTAGTATTAATCCCGTGGTAATTTTACCTGAAGCCTTAAACCAGAGAACTGCTGAAATCGCTAAAACATATGCCGGCTCCATTACCTTAGGTAGCGGCCAGTTTTGCACAAATCCGGGGCTAATTCTGGGTTTAAAAAGCGCGGAACTTGATACGTTTATAGAAAGCTTAGGAACAGAAATAACACAACTGGAAAGTAGTGTGATGCTACATCCAGACATACATAGTGCCTATGAATCCAATAAAGAAACTGCTCTGGATGGTCCTGAAGTGACTACGGTAGCGGCCTTGGCAAAAGAGGTGCCTGTCAACTATTCACAACAAGCCATTGCCACGGTTAATGGTTCGGAGTTTCTCATTAATCCAACGCTACATCAGGAAGTGTTCGGACCTTTTTCTATGGTGGTGCAATGTCAGGATACTGAAGAAATGGAACTTATACTTCTTAATCTTGAAGGCCAGTTGACCGGAACACTTATTGCCGAAGAAACTGAATTGGAAGCTTATGAAGGTGTTATTGATTCTTTACAAAACCGCGTAGGTCGCCTCATTTATAATGGAGTCCCTACAGGTGTAGAAGTTTGCCCTTCTATGGTTCATGGTGGCCCCTACCCTGCCTCCACCGACTCACGATTTACCGCCGTAGGCATTCATTCCATAAAACGTTGGGTACGACCATTTAGCTATCAAAATTGGCCTGACGCCCTACTGCCCGATGCCTTAAAAAATGGGAATCCATTAGGTATTGAAAGATTAGTCGATGGTGAAACTACCAAAAAGGTTTTGTAAATGCGAACTGAGTTCAAGTGCATTGATGCTCACACCTGCGGTAACCCTGTTAGGGTGGTTACCTCTGGTCATCCACCACTAGTGGGGGCTAATATGAGTGAAAAACGTCAGCATTTTATAAAAGACTACGATTGGATACGCAAGGGGTTAATGTACGAGCCGCGTGGACATGACATGATGAGTGGTAGCTTTTTATTTCCCCCACATGATCCAGAGAATGATTTTGCCATTCTTTTTATTGAAACTTCAGGCTGTTTACCCATGTGTGGTCATGGGACAATAGGCACCATTACCATCGCCATTGAAGAAGGACTGATTACACCTAAAACACCCGGCAAAATAAGAATGGAGGCTCCAGCAGGTCTCATTGAAATTGACTATCAGGAAAACAATGGAAAGGTGGATTGGGTTAAATTGACCAACGTACCCAGTTTTTTAGCCGAAGTAGGGTTAGGTATACCTATTAAAGACTTGGGGGAAATCAAGTTTGATGTTGCTTATGGTGGCAATTTTTACGCCATTGTGGATCCCCAGGAAAATTTTAAAGGATTAGATCACTATACCGCAGCTGAGATTATTAGATTCTCACAAGAAGCCAGAAAGACCATCAATGCCAAGTACCCTAATCACTTTATTCACCCCGAGAATGCTACCATCAAAGATGTAAGTCATATGCTTTGGACGGGCGCAGCTATTAACCCTTCTTCTTCTGGACGTAATGCCGTGTTTTATGGAGACAAAGCGATTGATCGCAGCCCTTGCGGTACAGGCACCTCAGCCCGTATGGCACAATTATATGCCAAAGGTCAATTAAAGCATAAAGAAGATTATATTCATGAAAGTTTTATAGGCTCTACCTTTACTGGACGAATTGAACAAGTAGTGCATATTGGATCCAATCAAGCCATTGTCCCCAGTATCAAAGGCTGGGCTAAGGTGTATGGTTACAATACTATAATAATTGATAACGACGACGACCCTTATGCCCATGGGTTTCAAGTAATATAGCAGTATGGGGAAAAATGTAGGTATTATTGGTGGTGGCATTATAGGATTGTGCTGCGCCTATTATTTGGAAAAGGAAGGTCATCAGGTAACCGTAATAGACAAGTGCAACTTTAACAAAGGGGCCTCCTACGTTAATGCCGGATATATCACCCCAAGTCATATTATTCCATTATCAGCACCAGGGGTTATAAGCAAGGGGCTCAAATGGATGCTCAATCCTGTCAGCCCTTTTTATATGAAACCGCGATTGGATCTTGATTTTTTAAAATGGACCTGGAAGTTCAAATCCTTTGCTACCAAAACACATGTAGAACGTTCCATCAAACCCCTCCTGGACATTAATATTTTAAGTCGTGAACTTTATCAGGACCTGAAAACCAGTGGAGATTTTGACTTCCATTACCAGCATGATGGGCTTCTTATGGCCTATAAGACGGATAAGATGGGTGAAGAAGAATGGAAAGTGGGTCGGCGCGCTATCGAGGAAGGTCTTGAAGTATCCCTGCTATCCCCAAAGGACCTAAGGCAAATTGAACCCAATGCCCAGCTCAATGTTAAGGGAGCTGTTTATTTTAAGTCTGATGCTCAAATGACGCCTACTGAATTTATGCCACAGCTGCTTAATCACCTACAATTAAAAGGTGTTTCCATTAAAGCAGAGGAAACGGTTCAAGATATCACAACTCAAGCTAATAAAGTTAGATCTATAACAACGGAAAAAGGGCAATATAAATTTGACGAAGTGGTCTTAGCCTCAGGGGCCTGGACCCAAAAACTAGCCCATCAATTAGGCTTAAAAATCTGGCTACAGGCTGGAAAAGGCTATAGTATTAATGTTAATCGACCAACAGGGATTAGCCTTCCCACCATTTTCTGCGAGGCCAAAGCAGCGGTTTCACCAATGAATGGGTTTACACGATTTGCGGGTACCATGGAAATTGGAGGCATTAATCATGACATCAGTAAAGTGCGGGTTAAGGCAATTGCGAAAGCAGCAGAAAGTTATTATCACAATCTTAGTATTACTGATGCAGAAATTGAAGCAGCCAACTGTGGTCTTAGACCAGTTTCTCCGGATGGTCTGCCATATATTGGAAGAGTCCCGTCTTTAAACAATATCACCATAGCAACTGGACATGCCATGATGGGTTGGAGCATGGGGCCAGCAACTGGAAAACTCGTAACCGAAATCATCTCAGACCAACCCAATTCCATAGCCATAAATGCCTTTCTACCAGACCGTAAGATGTAGGAAGATTACAAGTCGCTTATAAATATTTAGCATTTCATTGTCAATTTAGGACACGCCCTGTCATATCCTCTATTGACCCCTCAACATACCTTTGTACCAGATATAATTATCATCCGTTTTTGCCTCACAAAATAAGGGGAGGAGTAAGAACGTTTCTAATAGGTGTATTAGAGGTTACTTAGATTGAGGTTAATAGCAGTTCCCTTCTCCCCTTTGTTTTTTTTCATAGCTCTAAATAAATAAAGACGTCCAATGCGGACGTCTTTGCTTTTTTAACAATCCTGTTCTTGGTTAAAACACATTAATTCAATTAATTTCATACATTTAAGGAAGTTAAACATCAGATCCTCTTTGATCTAAGCCGCAATTTTAGCATCCACTACAACCTTCTTGACTAACTAAATCAATTAAAGTATGAATGCTACAAACGGCACCCCTGTTGACCCCTCGAAAATTATGCAAATTGGCATGGGCTTTTGGGCCTCTAAAACTCTATTAACAGCTGTCAACCTTGGTTTGTTTACCCATTTGGCCAATGGACCATTATCAGGAGAGGCTATTAAAACCAAATTAGATTTGCACAACCGGTCCTTATTTGATTTTCTGGATACCCTGGTAGCCTTAGGTTTCCTGAAACGGAGCGGATTAAAAAAAGAAGCTGTGTACAGTAATGACGCAGATGCAGATTTGTTTTTAGATAAAAACAAACCCAGTTATATAGGTGGCATTTTAGAGATGTCGAATAACAGATTATATCCCTTTTGGAACGATCTGGAAACATGCTTAAAAACAGGCGAACCACAAAATGAATCCAAGAATGGCAGTAAACCATTGTTTGAAGCTTTATATGCTGATGAGGACCGACTCAAGGAATTTATTCACGGCATGGGAGGTGTACAGGCTGGAAATTTTATGAAGCTAGCCCATGAATTTGACTTTTCCAACTACCAAACCCTATGTGATGCTGGTGGTTCTGGAGCTAATTTATCCATTCACGTAGCCAGAAACAATCCTCATATGAATTGTATTTCATTTGATCTTCCCCCTGTTGGCCCTATTGCTCAAAAGAATGTGGACACCTTTGGTTTTAGCGACCGTATAGCCGTTCAATCAGGCGACTTCTTTGCAGACGAACTACCAAATGCCGATGTAATTACCATGGGTAATATTCTGCACGACTGGGGAGAGGAAGACAAAATCATGTTAATTACTAAGGCTTACAGAGCCCTCCCTGAAGGAGGTGCCTTAATTGTTATCGAGAACATTATAGATAATGACAGAAAAAATAATGCCTTCGGATTAATGATGTCTTTAAACATGGCTATTGAAACTAATGAAGGTTTCGATTTTACAGCGGCTGATTTTGATCAATGGGCCAAAGATGTGGGGTTCAAACAGACAAGCATTATGCCGTTGACAGGTCCGTCAAGTGCGGTAATTGCAATTAAGTAACTATCTGTCGAGAAAGTGGCTGTTAACAATTGAAAAAGGCACCTCCCCAGGTGCCTTTTCGTCAATTAAAAAACATTAACCACTTAATCAATCATTTAACCAAATTACTTGATTATCTAAATCCTACCCCAAAGATAGGGCGACCCACTTGATACCCATATGACATCTGGTGTCATAAATGTTAAAAAAACTGAAATTCAAGCTTTTAACACTTTATTCTGAATATCAGACGTGTCTTGTCATATTGCAATTTACCTACCTAAAATACCTTTGTATTGATGATTTAGTCATCCCATTTTTTGCCTCAAAACACTGAGAGGGGTGTGAACAAAATTCTAATAGGTGTATTAGAGGTTACTTAGATTGAGGTTAATAGCAGTTCAATACATCCCTCTCTTTTTCATAAAACAATTTGAGTTGGGCGTCTTTTTTAAAGGCGCCTTTTTTTAGTCTAAAAAGTTATTCAAACACATTTTAAACGCAGAAAAGGCACCTCCCCAGGTGCCTTTTCCATCAATTAAAAAACATTAACCACTTAATCAATCATTTAACCAAACTACTTGATTATCTAAATCTTATACCAAAGGTACGTCTATAAGCCTCAAATGAATATGACAGCTAATGTCCAAATGTTATAAATAAATCCTAATTTTAGTGCGCACCTATTTGAGCTATGAAGAAATACACATCCTTAGGCGAGATTATTCAAGCGTTTCGGAAGTATCATAATATGTCGCAATCTGAATTGGCTTCCAAGCTTGATGTTGACATACGTTCCATCATTCGCTGGGAAAAAAATGAAACTCTTGTTAATTCGGAGAAGGAACAGGTATTGACCGAGGTTACCTTTATTCCTTATCAAGTAATTAGAAACCTCAATACCTCCAATTCTATTGCCACTTTCTACGACTTTGATCTAAGAAAATATTCCTTAAGTGCTATTTCTAGTGAATTACCTGATGCCGATTGGATTGGAGCCAAGATTGATGTCCCAACCTCCCGATTGAGAACCATAGAAACCAAGGAGGACATTGAAAATATCATACGGTTTACAAAACTTCAAAAAAACCCCTTAAAAAATACGGACCGCGACCTTATTGCCGAAGCTGCTCGGCAGTTTCCAGATATGAATTTAATTATTCTCGACCAATCAGGAAATTACTCGGGACATAGTGTCTATTTTCCCTTAAGCTTGGATACTTATGATAAAATAAGAGATAGAAGTATTCAGGAATCAGATTTAAGGCGTAATGATCTGGTGAACTATAAAACACAGAAAACTCCGGTGTTTTATTGCCATAGTATTACAGCAGATTCCAATGAGAATTTTTTCTACATCATAGGTGCTGTTTTAAAATTCTACCGTGATGTGGCGCCAGACAACTACTTGTATGCACTATTAACCTCCAGATATGACTCTTTTGATATGAGTAAGCAACTAGGAATAAAAAGTGTTTGGAAAGATTACGACATTAAAGAGAAGTACAATCTTTTAGGGGTGCCGCGTTTAGTTGAAGGTGATTTTAACTTGTTTTTTAGAAATTTGAGGGATTCAATTTAATTATGATGAAACAATACAAATCATTAGGCCATATTATCAAAGACTTTAGGCGTTTTGAAGGGGTCTCCCAATCGGATTTAGCCTCACAATTGGACATTGATATTCGTTCAATTATACGATGGGAAAAAAATGAAACGCTGGTTAAACCCGAAAAGGAAAAACTATTAGTTAAAATCACATTCATCCCTTATCAAGTTATTAGAAATCTAAATACCATACGTCCAATAGCTACCTTCTATGATTTCACCTTAAGAAAATATTCCCTTACCACTATATCAAACGAGTTACCCGAAGCCGAATGGATTGGCTCCAAAATTGATGTTCCTACAGATCGCCTTAAACCTATTAATTCTCAAGAAGATATAGATAATATAATCAGATATGTAGAGCTTCAACATTACCCAGATAAAACCACAAATCGCAATCTCTTGAAGTCAGCAGCAGAACTACTACCCGAATTGAATGTTATTATTTTTGATGAAGATGGCAACTACTCAGGACATTGTGCTTGTTTACCAATCTCCAAAAGATCTTATGAAAAACTACGAAATAAGACAATTAAAGAAAATAACCTTTTAACTTCTGATCTTGTAAATTATCAAACACAACAAGAACCTATATTTTTTTGTCATAGTATAACAGCAGATTGCAATGAAAATTTCTTTTTCATATTGGGTGCTCTATTGAAATTTCACCGTGATAAAGCACCTTTAAATAGTCTCTATGCAGTAATTTCTTCACGTTACGATTCTCATGAGATTATTGATCAACTGCATATCCATCAGGTATGGGAGGATAAAGCTGCAAAAGAACGTTATAACATGTTGGATGTTCCGCGTTTAGTCGAAGGGAATTTAGATGAATTCTTCGAAGATTTAGGGCAATAGAGGTTTGAATCCCGGAGTTATCTATATGCCTCTATGAAATTTTTAACAAGTTGCTGCGACAAAAAGACGTAATATTGATACTTAATCAATGTAATTCATAATAAGAATGGCTAAAACCTACTACGACCCAGCAGACTTAAGAAAATTTGGTAAAATCACAGAATGGAATGAAGAACTTGGAACAAAGTTTTTTGATTATTACAATTCTGTCTTTGAAGAAGGCCATCTTAGCGCCAGAGAAAAATCCTTAATTGCATTGGCCGTAGCCCATACTATACAATGCCCTTATTGTATTGATGCCTACACAGGCGATGGATTGCAACGTGGAATCACTAAAGAAGAAATGATGGAATCCCTTCATGTTGCTGGAGCTATACGCGGCGGGGCGTCATTGGTACATGGGGTACAGATGATGAATAAGGTGAACAAGCTGGAAATGTAGATTATTGAAAATGTATGCTGAGTAAATCTCTCAAACGGCGTGAAAGCGAGCTCGCTAACACCAAACGACAACTTGAAATTCTGTCCAATGGTATTTTCCAAGATGGAGAATTACCAAAATTCAATGATAAAATTGCTGAAAGTCAGCAATTCCCTTTAAAGGCCAATCTGCTTGAAATTCTTCAAATCAATGTCGGATACATGTGCAATCAGGTTTGCGAACATTGCCATGTAGACGCGGGTCCAGACAGAAAAGAAATTATGACCCGTGAAACCATGCTACAATGTCTGGAGGTAATAAAAAAAACTGGCGCGCATACCCTGGATCTTACTGGTGGAGCACCCGAGATGAATCCTAATTTCAGATGGTTCGTTGAAGAAGCAGCAAAAGCCGGTATTAAAGATTTTATTGTCAGGTCGAACCTCACTATTATTCGTGCCAACAAAAAATACCACGACTTACCAGAATTCTTTAAAAAGCATAACATTCATGTGGTAAGTTCCATGCCCCACTGGACCCGCGGAAAAACTGATAAGCAAAGGGGTGACGGTGTTTTTGACAAATCCATTCAAGCACTTAAGGACCTCAACGCTGTGGGTTATGGAATACCAGACAGCCCACTTAAGTTGGATTTAGTCTACAACCCTTCTGGAGCATTTTTACCTGGGGACCAGGCTTCACTTGAAAAGGAATTTAAAAAAGCCCTGTTGGAAGATTTTAATATTCAGTTTCACAACTTATTTGCCATTACCAATTTACCAATCAGTAGATTTCTGGACTACCTCATCGCTTCAGAGAATTATGAAGATTACATGTACCAGTTGGTAGATGCCTTTAATCCGGCTGCCGTTGCCAATGTCATGTGTACCAACACCTTGTCTGTAAGTTGGGACGGCTATCTATACGATTGTGACTTTAATCAGATGCTGAATTTAAAGGTCAACTCTAAAGTTAAACACATTAAAGATTACAACGAAGCTCTACTAACCGGAAGAACCGTAGTCACCTCTCAACATTGTTATGGTTGTACGGCTGGTGCAGGAAGTAGCTGTCAGGGGGTTGTCGCCTAAGTCTATGAAAAAACTCTTTGGCCCTATAATCATTTTACTCATGAGTTTGTGTACACAAGCTCAACCAATGATTGGTGATGTTCTTGCTAATTACAATACTGGTAAGGTGCCCTACATGTACATTTCTGAAATTGACAGCTTAAAAACACATACCATCTTCTTGGACGCAAGAGAACCAGTAGAATACGAAGTAAGTCATATTGATGGTGCTATTCATGTTGGTTTCAACAGTTTTAATTTGAATATAGTTTCCAGTCGAATCCCGAATAAAAAGCAAACTATAATCGTTTATTGTTCTATTGGGGTACGATCTGAAATAATTGGAGAGCGCTTAAAATCTGCGGGCTATACCAATGTATTTAACCTTTATGGTGGTATTTTTGAATGGGTTAATCAAGGATTCCCAATTTATAAAAGCCAAGAGCAACTAACTGATAGTGTTCACGCCTATTCCCCTCGATGGGAAAAATGGTTAACTCGAGGAATTAAAGTTTATGACTAAACATCTGCTAATCATATTTGTCAAGAATCTCATAGAAGGTCAGGTAAAAACTAGACTGGCTAAAACTATTGGAAATCATGCTGCGCTGCAGGTTTACAAATCCTTGCTACATACAACAGAACTGGCTTCCAATGGCACGCATGATACTTGGGTATTTTATTCCAAAGAGATCGACAAAAATCAATGGCCAAAGGCTAAAAAATTTCTTCAGCAAGGTCAGGATTTGGGTGCGAAAATGAAACACGCCTTTAATGAAGGTTTTGTTGCCGGATATAGGTCCATTATACTTATCGGGTCTGATCTTCCGGATATGTCCTCTGCAGTAATTGAAAAGGGCTTTGCACAGCTAAAACAAAGTTCCATCAGCTTTGGCCCGGCTACAGATGGAGGGTACTATCTTATTGGGTTAACCAAAATGATCCCTCAAATATTTGAAAACAAACCCTGGAGTCAACCAAATTTATTAAACCTAACACTCCAAGAATTGCATTCCTTAGGAAACAGAGCAAGCCTACTTGATTCTTATAACGATGTTGATACCCTTGAAGATTTGATAGCTTCTGGTTATCTTGAGAAGCATCCAAGCTTAAAACAAACTTTAGAACAACTCAATGATTAAATATATTGAAGAGAGTGCTGATTACCTGCAATCCAAGGGTTTTGAAAATCCTGAAATCGGCATCATACTTGGTACCGGATTAGGACAATTAGTGGATGAATTGGACATCATCAAATCCATAAGCTATAACCATATCCCTAACTTCCCCAGCGCCACCGTAGAATTCCACAAAGGCAAATTATTATATGGTAACCTTGGTGGAAAGCGAGTTGTAGTAATGCAAGGACGCTTTCATGTCTACGAAGGATACTCACTACAAGAAGTGACCTTTCCGGTAAGGATCATGGAAAAGCTAGGTATTCATACCTTATTAGTTTCTAATGCCGCAGGGGCAGTCAATCTGAAGTTTAAAAAAGGTGACCTGATGCTTATTGATGATCATATTAATCTTCAAGGAAGTTCTCCTCTAGCATTCAAAGGTGTTTCAGAATTGGGCGAACGGTTTACTGACATGAGTGCTCCTTATAATCCTGAATTAAACACGAAGTTTGAGACCATTGCCCAAGAAAATGACATTCCATTACACAAAGGTGTCTATGCTAGTGTTGTTGGTCCACAATTAGAGACCAGAGCGGAATACCGTATGCTAAAGATTATCGGCGCTGATGCAGTAGGTATGAGTACGGTTCCCGAAATTATTGTAGCAAATCATTTAGGGCTAAAAACCGCAGCAGTGTCAGTTTTAACCGATGAATGCGACCCAGATCACCTGGCGCCAATTAACATTGAAGAAATCATAGCCATGGCCACCAAAGCCGAACCCCACATGATTACTTTATTTAAAGAATTGATAAAAACACTTTAATTGCATGAGTTATTTAGAAACCACACATGATGTTTATAAAGAAGCAGCCTTAACTCCTGATGTTGGACTATGTTGCACTACTAATCCTATTTGGGAACTGCCCGGATTAAAGATTCCACGGATTATGCAGGAAATGAACTATGGTTGCGGGAGCACTGTACATGCACGCGATCTCACCAATAATCCAAGAGTTTTGTATGTTGGTGTAGGCGGCGGAATGGAGTTATTACAGTTCTCCTATTTTAGTCGGCAGACTTCAGGAGTTATTGGTGTGGATGTGGTTGACGAAATGTTGGAGGCTTCGCGAAAAAACTTCCTGGAAGCAGAGACTCAAAACGACTGGTTTAAAAGCGAGTTTGTAGACCTTAGAAAAGGGGATGCGCTTAATTTACCCGTTGAAGATAACAGTATCGATGTGGCTGCCCAAAACTGTTTGTTCAACATTTTTAAAGCGGAGGACTTAAAGCAAGCTATTGCTGAGATGCATCGTGTATTAAAACCACATGGTCGCCTAGTAATGAGCGATCCAACTTGCGAACAGCCTATGAATAATACATTGAGAAATGACGAACGTCTACGCGCCTTATGCTTGAGCGGTAGTTTACCAATAGCAGATTATGTAAAGGCCCTAACAGATGCTGGCTTTGGCACCATAGAGATTCGCGCCAGAAAGCCCTATCGTATATTGGATCCAAAACATTACCCTACCGATGAACTCATTTACATCGAATCGATTGAGGTAGCCGCAATTAAAGATCCAATGCCAGATGACGGCCCATGTGTTTTTACAGGAAAAGCAGCTATTTATTTCGGGGAGGAAGAGGTTTTTGATGATGGTAAAGGTCATTTATTGTTAAAGAACCAACCTCTGGCCATTTGTGACAAAACAGCCAATGCATTAGCGAGTTTGCAAAGAGATGATATATTTATAAGCGAATCTACTTTCCACTATGACGGTGGAGGTTGCTGCTAAATTAGCTTATGGAGAAGTACCTTGAGATTATAAAAAAATCGTATTCTGGTTATTGGAATTACCTCAAATACGAACTGATTGATCTCAACCATTGGGATAACTACTTCTATGGCCTGATTGCAATATCGTTTATTGTGTGGTTTTTGGAATTGGTGTTTCCTTGGCGCAAGAATCAGGCAGTTTTTAGAAAGGACTTCTGGTTAGATACCTTTTACATGTTCTTCAACTTTTTCTTGTTGAACTTAATTGTACTCATTGCCTTATCCAATTCCGCTGCTGAATTATTAGATGATGTCCTGGGAATAGTTGGTTTGCAGTTGTCCGATCTGCAGTTATTTGATTCTACAGATTTACCCAAATGGTTAGGACTGCTAATTTTCTTTTTGGTAAATGACTTTGTCCAATGGAATACCCACCGTTTATTGCACCGCGTACCGTGGCTATGGAACTTCCATAAGGTGCATCACTCGGTCAAGCAAATGGGCTTTGCCGCCCACCTGCGTTACCATTGGATGGAACCAGTGATCTACAATTCCATTCGCTATATTCCATTAGCTTTAATTGCTAACTACAGCGCTCAGGATGTGGCCATCGTTTACTTTTTTGCCATTGCCATTGGGCACCTAAACCACGCCAACTTAGGATGGGATTACGGACCTCTCAAATACATCTTCAACAATCCAAAAATGCACATCTGGCATCATGCTAAAGAACTGCCAGAAAATGTAAGGTACGGAGTAAATTTTGGACTGACTTTAAGCCTTTGGGACTATCTGTTTAAGACGGATTATATCCCTCACAGCGGTAGAGATATTGAACTTGGTTTTGATAAAGACGAGGAATTCCCACAAGACTTTATCAATCAAGAGCTATATCCTTTTAAAAAGTAATCCACATTTATGAAAAGTAGTGTTTTCTTAATTTTGGCATTGGTAGGAATGTCCATGGTTTATGCGCAAACCAATCATCAACTTTGGAGCGATGTTCTTGAATCTCATGTCTCAAATGACGGACGGGTGGACTATCAAGTCTTAAAGGAAAATCCTAAACCTCTGATAGCTTATTTAAATGATTTAGTACAAAATCAGCCTAACCAGAGATGGTCGGTAGAGGAAGAAATGGCTTATTGGATCAATGCCTATAACGCCTACACTATTAAACTCATCTTGGATAATTATCCTCTTAATAGTATTCGTGATATTAAACAACCCTGGGATAAAAAGTTTATTCCCTATAAACAAAAACTTATCTCTCTAAATACGATTGAGCATGACATCCTGAGAAAAAAAGGAGACCCAAGAATTCATTTTGCCATAGTTTGTGCTTCTGTGTCTTGTCCCAATTTATCAAACAAAGCCTTTACAAGTGATGATTTAAGCACACAGTTAGATTCTGTTACTGCAGCGTTTTTAAATGATGATTCCAAGAATAAATTCGAGAATGATAAAGCGGAACTTTCCAAAATTTTCAAGTGGTTCTCCAAAGATTTCAAAAACTCAGGTGGAGTCATTGAATTTATCAAGTTATATCGCGATATAGAGGATATTAAAAAGTCGGATATCAGTTATTTAAACTATAATTGGGATTTGAATGACTAAAATATCCATTATCATTCCTACCCTTAATGAAGCCAACCACATTGGCAGGTTGTTGGAGCATATACTATCAAACTCAAGCGCAGACCAAATTCAAGAAATCATTGTAGTCGACGGAGGAAGCTCAGATGACACCTTAGAAATTGTCAGTACCTATGATTCGGTCCGTGTTATCAGTTCTGAAAAAGGACGTGCTAAACAACTGAACAAGGGTGCTCAAATAGCCAAAGGTGACATCTTGTATTTTTTGCATGCCGATAGCCTACCGCCTAAGGGTTTTGACAGCTCAATTCTTGAAGCCATTTCAAATGAAGCTAAAGCCGGTTGTTTTCGCTTAAAGTTTGATAGTCAACATTGGTGGTTACAACTAGCAGGTTGGTTTACTCAGTTTAACTGGAAACTCTGTCGTGGTGGTGACCAAAGTCTTTTTATTACCAAAGCGTTATTTATAGAGATAGGAGGCTACGATGAAAGCTATGTTATTTATGAAGACAACATACTCATAGAACAATTGTTCAAACGAAATACACACGTTGTTATTAAGAAGCCCATTTTATCCTCTGCTAGACGTTATGAGTATCATGGAATTTGGAAACTACAGTACCATTATTGGTGTATCCATTTAAAACATCGTTTTGGAGCCAGTCCGCATGATCTGTTAAGCTATTACCAAAGACATGTTGCCTGCTAAGGCATCTTGTGTATCTTTAACCTATGAAGTCTTTAGACTTATTAGTTTCAGTAATTCTTAGCCTTGGAGCCCTTCAGGGTATCATTTATAGTATTATTCTGTGGCGAGGTCCTTCAATTAATACCACAGCCAACCGATTCCTGGCTACCATACTGTTCTTTTTCTCTTACAGGTTGTTTGTTGAGATTTTAAAACTTTATGGGCTGGGCTATTACGATTGGTTGTATCACATACTCTTGGAATACAACTGGATCTATGGGGCCCTTATATTTTTATATGTAAAGGCCTTAGTGACGCCCAATTACAAATTTCAATTCAAAGAGGAGTGGCAACATTTTATCCCAGTAGGTATTGAATTTATTTGGAGCAATTTCGTTAAAACGCAAAATTTCTTCTGGGATGGCACTCGCGAAAGTTTGAGCTGGCTAGGTTATTGGGGCTATGTGATCTGGATGCATTACCCAACGCAGTTTGTGGTGACTACGGCATTGATAATTTACTACACAGTTAAGGCCAATCAATTAATTTCTACGGTCACAAATGAAACTAATTATATTGTCCCTGACAGTCTTAAGTGGATTGATCGGCTAATCACAGTGATGAAGTACTTTGCTATTTCGGTACTAGTTATTGTTATGGCGGACTTTTTGTTTTTAGATTACGCCTTCACCAAGATCTATGAGTACCCCATTTTTATTGGAATGGCTGGCATTACCTATTGGTTAGGTCTAGCAGGGTTTAGTGAGAAAAATACCGTCGTTATCAAATCTAATGCGGTTTTTAATGAGAAGGACAGGGGGCAAATTAATGACATTGCCGCTTTATTAAGTGAAAAAATGGAAACCGAACAGCTTTATAAAAACCCCAATTTATCTCTCAATTGCCTGGCAGATTCTCTCGGTATTAAATCTTACATGTTAAGCAAGTGTTTGAATCATCACTTCAACACAAAATTTAATGATTACATCAACGGTTATCGTATTGATGAATTAAAATCGCTCTTGGCAGATCCTAAAAATAAAGATTACACCTTGCTATCACTTGCCTTTGAAGCTGGTTTTAATTCAAAAGCATCCTTCAATAGAGCTGTCAAGAAACTTACTGGTGAATCCCCTAAAGCGCTCAAGTCTTAAGGTCTCAATTAGAGAAATGACACTTTTGTCTTTGAAAGTTTGGTCTAATATCTAGAAATGAGACGACTCGCATTAACTCACACAGCATCTTTGTCTCATCAAATTATAAAACATGAGACCTATTCTATTCATTCTGTATTTATTAATACCAACCGTAATAACAGCACAAGTTAACTACGGCACTCCTTCGAAAGGGGAAATTCCTCCAGAGCTTAAAAATATTCCAGTAGGCATTGAAGTGATGCATTTTCCTAAGATAAATGACCCTATAAAAATTAAAGATACTTATTACTGGAAGCATGCGACTGGAATTTTATCTAAGAACGATACCGTAACCATAACAGAATTTGGGGCTTACTTGTATTATAATGATCAATGGAATCTAAGAAAGACCTATAAGCTTAAAGAGCTGGATCAATTTTTTGGAACAAAAAAACAAGTCCTTCCGCAAGGACAACCTCAAGTCTGGACCAAAAACTGGAGGGTTGGCAATCAACTTTATGGAGGCTGGGCCCTATGGTACTTTATTGGAAAGGATAGCAACGGGAAGACTGTTTGTGGCTATGCCACCATACATACAACAGAAAATCTTTTAAATAAATAAGTTATGAAAATTCAATTCACCCTACTTATGAGTCTATTATTGCTTACTAGTAGTACATCACAGAAAGTACCCTCAACCCTCAAATCAAATCAAATATACTGGACAGGCAAAGCTGCTTTTAACTCCTACACCTTAACAGGCACCATAGATATCAAGCGTGTTAGTTCTAAAATTACGACCAATAGTATAGAGGCTTTAACTATTGAAATTGATATGACAAGCCTCAATCATGAAAATCCAGATTTGAAAAGGCATCTGAAATCCAAAGATTTTTTTGAGGTTGACACCTACAACAGTTCTAGTTTTGTTCTTACGAAACCTGCAGATATTAAAGACGGACAGGCGACCCTAACAGGTGTCCTCACTATAAAAAACAAAAAACAAGAAGAATCATTTATAGTTTTAATAAAGGACAACCAATTACAACTGGATATTGCAGTAAATCGCATAGACTATGGTATTACCTTTAATTCCCCAACTATTTTTGAAAAGATGAAAGACCAAGCCATAGCAGACGAATTTCAGCTTAGTGGAATAATCGATTTAAATTAATGTTGTAATTCTCAATTTATTACACTACTTGTTAATCTTATGATAAAAATGTTTTAAGGAAGCCTTAAAGGCTTCTTTTTTTTCAATTGAAGGTCTATTTTGGTTCTAAATCTAAGTAACACATGTCAATCAAAAATCTCATTTTAATTTTTGCAATTGGAAGTTCGTTGAACCTCATTGCTCAAACCACAATTTCGGCTAAACTTATTGATAGTACCAAAACAGAACCCATCCCGTACGCTACCATCCAATTTAATAAGGATGTGGGAGTCATCAGCAATGATAAAGGTGAGTTTAACCTAAACATTCTAAGAAATATCAACGATCAGGACAGCCTTCATATCAGTTGCCTCGGTTTTGAGAAATTGGATATTTCTGCTTTAAATTTTAGAGATAGCATTGTTTTCCTCACTCCTAAATCAATTGATTTGGACCAAGTGGTGATTATCAATAAAGATTTAGACATTGATGAAATTATCGATAGCATTAAAATTGGATTAGCTACTAATTACGAAAAAGACCTTGCTAAACGCAAGCTGTTTTTTAGAAGTAGTTACTACACCTATATGGATAAAAACGACGTTCGGTTGCGAAAGTCCACAATACCTGAGATTAACCAATCATTTGTGGATAGCATCTTAACAACAGTTCCAAAAACCTATGATGACCATGCCGAGATTCTAGGAGAACTATACGGTAAAATTGGTCCAGAGAACGAGCAAAAGATGGATATCTTTAAAGCTACCTACCTCTATGATAAAGCCAATGAATTAACATTTGAGAATTACGAAAAACGCTTTAATGAAATATTCAGAAAACATGTAAAGCGGGATTCCTATTTCAAAATAAAATCAGGCCTCTTTGGCACGAAAGAAGATATTGATCCATCATTGTTTGGTGATGAGGATGAAGCGGCTAAAGCTGAAACTGAAGAATTCCTAAAGGAACAAAAAGAAAAAGAAGAAAAACGAAAAGAGAACTTTTTAAGGTAT
Organism: Winogradskyella aurantiaca; assembly: GCF_003362725.1. Classification (GTDB taxonomy): domain Bacteria; phylum Bacteroidota; class Bacteroidia; order Flavobacteriales; family Flavobacteriaceae; genus Winogradskyella_A; species Winogradskyella_A aurantiaca. The sequence continues at coordinate 682,609 of NZ_QKTV01000001.1, read as the reverse complement.
CGGAAGAACCAGATTAGAAATGCCGAAATCGACAATTTTTTAAGTGAGGACAACCAACTCAATTTTATAGAAAAATCCAGAAAATACCGGTTTATAGTAGAGGATTATGATTTTTATGACGATGCCTTTGTTTACAAAATTTCATTTGTACCAAAGGGTGGAGCCGACTTTAAAGGAGTAATGTATGTCAACTCTGATGATTTTGCAATTCTTAGAGTGGATTACGAAAATGTCAAATCTCTAAGAAAGTTTGCCTTACTAGGCATCTCTATGAATGCATATGAAAAGAAAGGTACCATCATTTTTAAAAAGAATGAAAACGACAAGTATTCACTCAAATACATGGATGAGAGCTTTGGTCAGAAATTTGGAATTAAACGCCCTATCAAAATCAAGGAAAAAAATAAAAACGTAAACGGACGGCGCTTGCAAAATGAGGTCTCCTGTAAAATCCATTTTATTTTAAGAACAGTGCAGAAGAAAGAGCTTATTGTTTTTGAAACAAGTGCCCTCGAAGCCTCAGAGTTTGAAAACTTCAAAGAAGATCCCGATGTGTTACCAACTTACCTCAGCGCCTACGACCCTACCTTCTGGGAAGGTTATAATATAATTGAGCCTAACGAAGCTATTAAGACCTTCAAGGTAATTGAAGAAGAGGAAATCGATTAAAAATACTGACCTATTCCAAAGACAATCCCACTATTAGGTTTAGAGCCTAAACTAAAACCATAGTCAATTCTAAAAACAGCATTGAAAATACGTCGGTGAATAAAGCGGATTCCAGCACCTGTAAATAAAGCTGAATTTGAAAATTCAACAAGGTCACTCAAGCGTCCACCGGGATCCTGCCAAGAACCGGCATCAATGAATAGGTTACTCTGCATGGCAAACCATCCTTTCTCTAAAAACGTGTAACGGTACTCTGTATTCAAGACTACTTAGGCCGTACCGCGATCCACCACATTCCCCACCCCACGAATGTTTATTTGGTTATCAAGCGCAAACGGAGCAAATGGAGTAGTAGCATTAGACGCTAAACCTAATCGCAGACGGTTGGCCCAATTACCGCGCTCACCCACACGTAGAAAATATTCAGTATCATTTCTACCAATGAAAAAGTTTCGCAAGAAATTATTATCACCTTTAGAGGCTAAGGTAAAACTATAGGTAAACAGATTTCTAAACCCATCTACGTATTGATACTCGTTCGTTATATTATTGTATTCGTACTGGCCTACAACCGAGATGCGCTGAACGCCCAATTCTTCTGGTATCTCTTCATGTAAATTCCCATTTAAAAAACCATAATCTTCATCGGCAAAGTTCAAACCAAGATCAAAGCGGTTATTAAAATTGTGCTCATAGAAAATACGAAATTCAAAAGCTCTACTATCGAATTTATAATTAACGTCACGACCGTCATCAAAAAAAATAGGTTCCTGTAGCACATTGTTCTGATAGTTGATACCAATCCCCCATTTTCGAGTAAATAGGTTGGGTGCCACCCAATAAAAGTCATACGAGTCGAATACATTTCTGCTGTAAAATCCACCGATAGTTTGGTTTTGTCCTAAAAAATTAAAATCAAACAAAGACGTCCTAAAGGCAATATCATCATTAACATCTTGAGTAACGTTGAGCCCCGGAATAATGGCAAAATTCTCTACAACGGTATAAACAACTTTATAGTTTTCATCACCTTCTGGTATGACTTCAAAAGAAGCGCTAGCCACTGAGGGCAGTAACTTAAAACGGCGCACATCCGAAGCCAACCTGGCTGAATCCAGCATACTACCTTCCTTAACATAGCCCAAGCGTTTTAGAAACCAGTCGCGCGTACGTTTGTTACCCTCCACCTCCACTTTGGCAACTAGGCGATCTTGGGCCGAAAGTGGCAAAATCAATAGCAGGAGGCATACTGGAACAAGTGAATAGACCTTCATGTAATAATGTTCATCAAAATTTGCTTTTCAAGAAATCAGACGAACAATTAAAAGTCTCATTACATCTTAGATAAAGATAAAGTTATTCTGCTGGGAGGTCATTTTTGGCATTTATGGCGCTATCCTTGTCACCCCAAAATATAGTACGATGAGGATAAGGTATTTCTATTCCTCTCTCATCAAAGGCATTTTTTAATCGTTTTCTATATTCTCTTCCTATAGCCCATTGTGTACCCGGTATGGTTCGTAGTCGTGCCTTAATAACTATTTCACTCTGACCGAATCGATCTAAACCAGAGATTTCAATAGGACCTAAAATATTAGGCCCATGGATATCATCCTGTTGCATTTGTGCTCCAACCTCATCCATAACAGCCATGACCTCATCCGGATCTTCTTTATAGGCCACACCAATATCAAAAGCTACGGCAGACCACCCTTTGGTCATATTTGACAGTGAATTAATTTTCCCATTTTGAAACACATGTACAGTCCCTGTAAAATCCCTGAGCGTCACAGTTCTAATCTCAATTTCCTCTACCCCGCCACTAGTTCCATTAATTGTTACCACATCTCCAACCCTGATTTGATCTTCCAAAATCATGAAAAACCCCGAGATAAGATCTCTTACCAATTCCTGAGCCCCAAAACCTACTGCCAAACCTGCAAATCCGACACCTGCGAGTAAGGGTGCAATTTTTACATTGAACTGATCTAAAAAGGCCAATGTAAAAAACACATAGACTATAATATTTAATGTGGTTCGTAAAAGTTCGGATAGGGTTACAATACGTTTCTTGCTTTCTGCATCTCCTTTACGTTCATTAATTTTAATTAAATACTTCTGAAAGCGGTTAACAACCACCCTTATTAGTCTTGTTGATATAAAAAAGATTATAATAATGGCTACAACTTCTGGACCATTATTAATAAGCCAATCATTGAGTCCCTTCCAAATTCTGTCGAAGATGTTCATTTAAAATGGTGTCTTAATTAATTTTTTTACCCTCGGTGGTAAAGGATAGTCCTTGCTGCCCTAGTGTCGAATTCATCACTCCTTCAAAAAGAGGTTCATTTCCGCCCGCAGGAATATGCCACTCAAAAATAAAATTAGCCCCTGTACCACCAGAAAAATCGTTTTCACTAATCACAATTTCAATCGTTTCTAAAGGGTCTAAGGCTACTGGATTATCAAGATACGTTCTTATTAATTCTCCTGAAGTACTGTAATATTCTGCCCTTGTTAAATAGACGTCGTGTTTTTCGCTAATGTTCCTAAGGCTAGCCATAACCGTGAGGTTAAGTGTTCTTTGTTCGGAGATACTATACACCTGTGAATAAACTGGGAGATAGGTTTTTCCAGAAATTAAAGAATCATTGGCTGGTAAACTAACAACCTCAGAAGACCATTTAGGAAGCTCAAAATTTGTTTCCCTTGTTGGCTCATCGCATGAAGTTAATAAGCCTAATATAATGGCTAACAAGCCTAGCACCTTTTTCATAAGAGTTTGATTTTAGTTTGTTTAAATATACTTTTTTATTCAAAAAAAAGTAACTACCAAGTTCTAGATATTCCTTTTCCTTATTTAGAATAATACTTAGCTATTAAGGCTTCAACCGGTTTGTTCTGGGGTGTAAATTGATTATTCTCTGGCCCTCCAACTTCATCATGAGCAACAAACCACTTCCAGATATATCCGCCGGCAAACCAGGGCTCATCCCAAACTGATTGGAATAAGGCTTCAGTGGCATTGCTTTGCCCCTCAAGATTAATGGAGGTCATGGACCGGTCATATTTCCAGGGTTCTTTAGCTGTATAATCGACACTACGGTAACCAAATTCTGTAAATAAAATAGGCTTTGTCCATTGCTTTGAGAAGTTAGCCAGTTTCACTTTCTCAGATGCCCACCCCTTTATACAATCTTTTACAGTAGGTGTTTGCATGTTACTTACGGGAAAATAAGCGTCAATGCCAATATAATCAAGCTCATCCCAGAAGGGTGTTCGCCAAAACTCGTCCCAATTGGCCGCATAAGTGAGTTTACCTTTATAAACGTTTCGAATGTCTTTGATAAGACTGAACCAGAATTGGGGTCGGTTTTTTATAAACAGTTCAAGCTCAGTACCAATGCAAAAGATCTGAACTTGCATTTCCTGGGCCAGATCAGCATAGTCCAGAATAAAATTCGCATAACTTTTTTCCAGGGCCTCCCAATCCTCTTCATTGTTCATAACCAATGTTCCAGTAAACTCACCACGCCAAATCCAAATCTGAGGTTTTAACATGATGCTCAATCCCGCTCTGTTCAGTTCTGAAATATACTGTTTAGCACCAGCTTTGGTTTCCCCGTACCATTGCCTATCTGAATTATAAATAATCTCGGGATCGTTAATATTTCTAATAAACCCAAACGGCATTATCGCCGCTGAATTTGCATTAATATTAATGACAGGCTGTATATGCGTACTATCAACAGCAATCCTGTTCGCTACATAGCTTATACCATTGATTTTAGAAACAGGACTTGGAGCCGCGGCGCAAGCCATAAGAAGAAAAATAAGGGAACTATAAAGTAAACGCTGCATGCCAAAAAATATGTCTAAATTTAAAGAAATTGCGAAGGTCTCGTTAAGTTTTAACAAAACCTTCGACCTATTTCTCAACTAACATTCAGCATCAATGCAGCACATCGTTATTATTGGTAATGGCATCTCGGGAGTTACACTGGCACGGCATATCCGTAAACTTTCAGACTATAAAATCACCATTATCTCATCTGAAACAGAATACTTCTTTTCGCGTACCGCACTTATGTATATCTACATGGGTCACATGAAATTTGAACACACCCAACCTTATGAGAACTGGTTCTGGAAGAAAAACAGAATTGATCTTAAACAGGCATATGTTAGTGAGGTAGAAACCGAAAGTAAAACGTTGCACTTGGCCAATGGAGAAAAAGTTAACTACGACAAATTGGTTATCGCAACTGGCAGTAAACCAAATAAATTTGGATGGCCAGGTCAGGATTTAAAGGGTGTTATGGGTATGTATCACAAACAAGACCTAGAAAACTTGGAGGTGTATGCACCAAACAATAAGGTTTGTAAACGTGCCGTGATTGTTGGGGGTGGTCTTATTGGAATTGAACTTGCGGAAATGCTGAGCTCTAGGAGTATTCCAGTAACCTTTCTTGTTAGAGAATCTAGTTTCTGGAATGGAGTGCTACCTGAAGGAGAAAGCGGCATGATAAATAGACACATTCTATCACACCATATTGACCTGCGTTTATCTACCAATCTTAAGGCCATAAATGCAAATGAGGCAGAACAAGTAAAATCTGTAGTGATTGAAGAAACTGGTGAAGAAATACCTTGTGATGTTGTTGGATTAACAGCTGGTGTAACGCCTAATATAGACTTTCTGAAATCTTCAAAGATTGATCTTGGCCGCGGGGTTTTAGTAAATCGTCATCTTGAAACCAATATCGAAGGCGTTTACGCCATTGGGGATTGTGCCGAACAGCACGAAGCCATTGGAAACCGCAGACCCATAGAAGCAGTCTGGTATACAGGACGTATGATGGGAGAAACACTGGCTCAGACCTTATGTGGCAACAAAAGAGCTTATAATCCGGGGCATTGGTTTAATTCTGCTAAATTCTTTGATATCGAATACCAGACTTATGGTTGGGTTCATGGTGCTAAAGGGAAACCGGACTACGAAAAACAGTTTCATTGGATTCATGAGGATGATGATAAATGCATTACAATCGCCTATCATAAGGATACAGATCAGTTTCTCGGTATTAACACCTTTGGCATTCGGATGCGTCATGAAACCTTTGATCGATGGCTTACTGAAAAACGGGATATCCATTATGTCATGGAACATTTGGCAGAGGCCAATTTTGATCCTGAGTTCTATGCAGCTTACGAATCGCAAATCTTTGAATTATTTAAAAACCGTCTTCAACTCGTTTAATTATGAGCAACAAACTACATATAAGTATGTCTTTAGCAAAGCCAGATGCTTTACAAATAACCAATACTCAAAAGGTCGCTATTCTAGCAGGAGTAGTTGGTCTCTTTATAATGACACTAGCCTTATTTAATATTGATTTTCCTCAGAAAGGTTTTTTTCTAGGCTTGTCAATGGGTCTTATTGGTATTGGAACCATTGTCTATTCAAGAGCTGCTTATCTCAATAAACTTGAAGGCATTAAAAATGATGGCACATGGTTCAAGTCCATTTCTTCTCGTGGTATTTGGGGTTGGATTGTTGGGCTCATATTGACTGGTTTTTACATTGTACTGTATTTTTTTCCACAGTACTTGGGATTGGCTGCTGACGGAGGAAGTAACACCGGGCTCATTAGCCTTTTTGATCCACTAAGTCTTCTTTTAAGTGGGCGTCCTGCTAGTCAGTGGTTTGTGTATGGTACACTTTACACCTTAGCCATTCTTGCTTTTGGGTATAAGTTTATGTTGAAATACCGTCACAACCGATATCAGCAATTACGAACCATCTCTGTGATGTTTTTTCAACTGGCTTTTGCTTTTTTGATTCCAGAGTTTATGTATGTCATGAACAATGACCTTCCATACTACGATATGAAAAGTGTATGGCCTTTAAACTATTACATCTTTGACGAATGGTCAGTGAAAGGCTTTATTTCTGCAGGCAATATTGGCCTAGCACTTTTGATTTTTGGAATATTATCCATCTTCGTATTTACACCCATATTGACTTATAAATATGGTAAACGTTGGTATTGCTCTTGGGTATGTGGCTGCGGTGGACTGGCCGAAACAGTGGGTGACCCCTTTAGACAACTGTCCTCTAAAAAATTGAGCGCCTGGAGATTTGAACGTTGGATGATTCATTTGGTACTGGTTTTTTCCGTAGTTATGACCACCGCCATGGTTTACAGTTATCTTGGTTACAGTCATAATGATTTTTGGTTAACACGTGGAGTCTTTATATCACTGGTAATAGGGTTTCTTACACTTGTTTTTATTGGAGTGTTATACTTCAAAGGACGGGAACTAGGAACTGACGCCAAATATGGTGCCATTGGTTTCTTTGTGGTTATTGCGGCTCTACTCATCATGCATTTTACTGGAACAACAGATAAGCTCTTTTATATAAAATCAGGAACACTTCGTTCGGCCTATGGCCTTTACATAGGATCTATTTTTTCTGGGGTGATTGGCACCGGATTCTATCCAATTTTAGGTAGTCGGGCTTGGTGCCGATTTGGTTGCCCTATGGCTGCTATTTTAGGATTTCAGCAGCGTCTGTTTTCAAAATTTAGAATTACCACCAATGGTGGGCAATGTATTTCTTGTGGCAACTGTTCCACTTATTGTGAAATGGGAATTGATGTACGCGCTTATGCTCAGAAGGGTGAAAATATCGTCAGATCAAGTTGCGTTGGTTGTGGTATTTGTTCAGCGGTTTGTCCAAGAGGGGTCCTTAAGTTGGAGAATGATACCATGAAAGGACGTATTAACCCCAATGAGATTCTATTAGGAAATGATGTGGATCTTATGAAATTGGTCAACGATAAGTAAGAACTCTTATTTTTGCCGCTTAATTATTTTTAATGGCGCTGATTAAAGTCATCATCCCCGCTTTTAACGAAGCAGAATCCATTGGCCATGTCATAAAAGACATCCCTGCTGTTGTGGACGAAATAATTGTAGTGAGTAATAACTCTACTGACGACACCGAAAATAACGCCAGAAAAGCTGGCGCCACTGTACTAAAGGAATCAAATAAAGGCTATGGTTGGGCTTGCCTCAAAGGGATGGCTTATGTTGCTCAACAAGCTATCCAGACGGATATTATAGTTTTTTTGGATGGTGATTACTCCGATTATCCAGAGGAACTCGAAAAAATAGTGGCTCCCATAATCCAAAACGACATAGATTTCGTAGTTGGAGCTAGGACCAGAGATTTAAGGGAAGCTGGATCAATGACCGGCCCGCAGATTTTCGGTAATTGGTTGGCCACCTCCCTTATGAAGTTTCTTTTTAAGTCTACGTTTACAGATCTTGGCCCCTTTAGAGCGATCAAGTATGAAAAGCTGTTGGACTTAAACATGGAGGATAAAACCTACGGCTGGACTGTAGAGATGCAATTAAAAGTGCTTAAAAAAGGCCTGACATACAAGGAGATACCAGTTAATTACAGAAACAGAATTGGGGTCTCAAAAGTTTCAGGAACCATAAAAGGTGCTATATTTGCAGGCATTAAAATTCTGGGCTGGATTTTTAAATATAGTGTGAAGTCATGATTTTAGAAACCATTATTATAACCATCTACACTGTTGCTATTGTACTCATCTTTATGTACGCATTAGCACAGCTAAATCTGCTTTACAATTATTTGAGTTCGAAACGTAAGGAGGATAAAGCAGAACTCTTTGACTTAAATAACCCAGAAGAAGTGCCTTTTGTAACAATTCAGTTACCGGTTTATAATGAAATGTACGTTATGGATCGTCTTTTGAACAATATTGCTCAAATTGAGTATCCAGAAGACAAACTTGAAATCCAGGTATTGGACGATTCAACTGACGATACCGTTACGGCTACCAGGGCACATATTGAAGAACTTCAAAAGACTGGTTTAAATATTCAACATATTACCAGAACGGATAGAACTGGATTTAAGGCTGGCGCTTTAAAGGAGGGACTGGAAATTGCTAAAGGTGAATTCATTGCCATTTTTGATGCAGATTTCCTTCCAAGCCCTAATTGGTTAAAACGCACCATCCCGCATTTTAAAGATAAAAGTATTGGTGTGGTTCAGACGCGATGGGGTCACATCAACAGAAATTATTCCTTATTAACAAGAATTCAAGCATTTGCCTTGGATGCACACTTTACCTTAGAACAGGTTGGACGAAATAGCAAGGGACATTTCATCAACTTTAATGGAACTGCTGGAGTATGGAGACGCGACTGTATCATTGATGCAGGGAACTGGGAAGGTGACACCCTTACTGAAGATCTTGACTTGAGCTACAGAGCACAGTTGAACAACTGGAAGTTTAAATACCTAGAAGATGTTGAAACACCTGCGGAATTGCCAGTAGTGATTAGTGCGGCCCGTTCGCAACAATTTCGATGGAACAAAGGTGGGGCCGAGAATTTTAGAAAAATGCTTTGGCGGGTTCTCAAGTCTAATAACATTTCTTTTAAAACCAAAGTTCATGGCTTACTGCACTTATTAAACAGTACCATGTTCCTCAGTATATTTACAGTAGCCATACTGAGTATCCCAATGTTATACATTAAGAATGAGTATGCCCATTTAAGAACCTATTTCTACATAATGAGCTTCTTTGTCTTAAGCACTGTGATTTTCTTTGTATGCTATTGGTTCATGTATCGACAGATCTACGGCAGTGGATTTAAGAAGTTCTTTAGCTATATCGGGATGTTTTTCACCTTCTTTTCAATTGCCATGGGATTCTCATTACATAATTCTATTGCTGTTTTAGAAGGACACCTCGGCAAACGAAGTGAGTTTGTAAGAACACCAAAGTTTAATATTAGTTCTATTTCCGATTCCTGGAAGGGTAACCGCTATCTACGTGCCAAGCTATCGCCAAATGTTATTATCGAAGGCCTATTGATGCTCTACTTCGGTTTTGGTCTTTACAGTGCTTTTATAGTTGGGGACCAGGGCGGTGATTTTGGATTGTTTCCTTTCCACCTGATGCTGTTTATTGGATTTGGATACGTATTCTTTAAGTCTCTAAGCTCTAAAGTGTGATTTCCCTCTGGAAATATCACAAGACCAGCATTCTATTTGTTCTATTAAGCGCTTTATTTTATTGGGCTTTTGCCTATCAACTCGAGCGGACTGATTTTCCTAAACTACTTGGCTTATACGTAGGCCTGTTTGTATTTGCGTTCCAACTGAGGAAAATGATTAGCCACAACTTTAAGGCTATGTTTATTATTGGTCTTGGGCTACGTCTAATTTTTATCTTGGCTATCCCCAACCTATCTCAGGATTTTTACCGTTTTATCTGGGATGGGAATCTCAACTTAAATGATATAAACCCTTATTTATTTACACCAAATGCCTTAATGATAAATGGAGTTCCTGAAATTCCATTAGCTCAGGATTTATTTAATGGTATGGGAGAACTCAGTGCCTCCAATTACTCCAATTACCCTCCTTTCAATCAGTTGTGTTTTGTTCTAGCTACATTTATTCCAGGGGCCTCCATCTTGAGTTCGGTAATTGGGTTGCGCCTGCTTATTATTCTTGCCGACATAGGTATCCTATTCATAGGAACGCAACTGCTTGAAAAATTGCAATTACCAAAGGCCAATATATTCTGGTACTTTCTAAATCCCTTTATAATTATTGAATTAACAGGCAATTTACATTTTGAAGGAGTTATGCTGTTCTTTCTGGTAGCAGCACTCTATTTACTAGTTCAGAAACAGTTGATCTCATCAGCTATCTGTTATGGATTAAGTATCTCGGTAAAACTGGTGCCGTTAATGTTGTTGCCACTGTTCTTTTCCTATTTCTTAGGTGGCTGGAATAAATCCAATACACCAAACTGGTCCTTGAAAAATATCAAACAACTCATTCTCTATTGTGGAATGGCACTGCTGGTGTTTACAGGTAGTTTTATTCACTATACCTCAGGTGATTTTATAGACAACTACAGTGCTACAATTGGACTTTGGTTCAATAATTTTGAATTTAACGCGAGCATTTATTACCTCTTAAGAGGGCTGGGGTATGCCATCACCGGATATAATGAAATAAGTATTATTGGGAAAATCCTTCCTTTGATTACAATTGGCTTTATAGGAATCAGATCTGTATTCTCAGATCATTTTAAGCCTGGAAAACTGATAATATCCATGCTGTTAGTTGTAAGCCTCTATCTCTTTCTGAGCACGACGGTTCACCCATGGTACATTGCTACATTAGTAGCTTTAGGGATATTCACTAACTACAAATACCCTATTGTCTGGTCTCTGATGGTGATTTTAAGTTATTATGCTTACAGCCAGGAAGGCTTTAAAGAGAGATACTGGCTCTTAGCAATTGAATATGGAGTAGTGCTATGGTTCTCAGTTAAAGAATTAACTGGCCATACTTTTAAGAAGCTGTTTTAATCTTCTTCAACGAGATCCTTCTGAATATCCTCTGGTGCCTCTAATTCTTCGGATTCATCAGACGATATATCTTCATCCTCATCTTCGTCATAATTTTCCATAGTCTGTGCAAGTTTGGTACTCACTTTTACCAAGTACTTTGTATCCTCAGTTGTTACTTCAACTGCCTCAATTAATTCGTTTTTTGCATTACGGAAGGATATGATATGACCGTCGTCGTATCCATAGGGATACTTGTCTACCAGAAGAGATAGAATCTCAGGAGTTAACTTCTTAAAGTCAACAATGACGCGTTTTAAATTGTCTCTCATTTTTTGATCAATGATTGATTATCATAATACCAAGTTACAACTGATTCTCTTTTTCCAAAAAGAAAAAATAATTAATTCTTTGTAAAGAAACCGCTAAGTCTGTGGGGTATTAAGGGAAATAATAGGACCGCTTATAGCATTTTGAGTGTATTGAGCTCCTGCACGGTTAAGTGCTTCCAATGTCCTCTTGGCAAGTCTTTTTTAGTAAGATGTGCTATGGCAACACAATCTATTTTAATGATGTCATAATTAAGAGCTTCAAATATATTCCGGATGATGGAATTTCCAGTATTCTTAATCTTAAGGCCCACTTCACTTTTAGGAGAGCCCTGCACATAACTAATATCCTCCACCTCTAAAACTCTGTCACCACTCTTTAGACCAGTTTTAATTTTGTTGAGATCTTCAGCTTTTAAATTCTTATCTAACCCAATATGAAATAAACGCTCAACCCCTTTATTGGAATTAGTAAATTTTTGCATCATTTCATCATCATTGGTGAACAAAATAAGACCTGTTGAATTTCTGCCCAGTCGTCCCACCGGTTTTATTCTTGCAGAGGTAGCATTGGCCACTAGATCCATAACCGTTTTACCTTTATCACCACTAGTTGTAGTAGCAAAGCCTTTGGGCTTATTCAGCAACACATAGGTCTTGGGTTCTGGATTGATTCGCTGACCATCATAACGGACTTCATCACCAAGTTTCACCTTGTAGCCCATCTCAGTTATAACTTTTCCATTGACCGAAACCAAACCTAAAGCAATATTCTCATCGGCCTCTCTCCTGGAACAGATGCCCGAATTGGCAATGTACTTGTTTAAACGAATTTCGTTAGAAGTGGTCTGTTTAGATGACTTCTGAGATGGTTTTGGTTTATTGGAAAACGATCGTCTTTGAGACGATGAACCAGACTTTTTATTATTTCCTCTGCGATTCATAATTCATGGCAAAGGTACACTTATTCAATAGACTACCTATTTAATTTCCACAGTAGTTTGTCTTTTAGTGTTCACTATTAATTGAGTAACGTCTGGACGTGAATAATGTCCAACAGCATCAAAATTCTGGCGTTCTTCTAAAACACGATTAAAATGAATAGTCTCAACAAACACTCCTTCTTCATTAATAATTGGCGGTATTACCCATTCGCCATCAGGACCAGCAATACAGCTACCACCATTAGCCAAGGTTTCAGGAGCCTTATCCAGAATAGCCTCTAAATGTGGGGTTCCTTCAGGGAAATCAGATTTAAACATTAGACTCGAGACAGAAACCACATAAGATCTTGATTCCCTAGCTATAAATCTGGTAATATCCTTAGTATTATGATCGCTTCCAGGCCATACGGCGATATGTAAGTTTTCACCTTGGCCATATAAAGCTGTCCTTGGAAGTGGCATCCAATTCTCCCAACAGTTTAATCCCCCTACTGTAAAGGCTTTCAATGGATGTACCTGAAGACCATTGCCATCACCAGGAGCCCAGGTTAATCGCTCATCATAGGTAGGCTGTAATTTTCTATGAACTGATTTTATTTCCCCCAATTCATTAATGTAAACAAGACTAGCATAGATACTGTGTCCACCGCGATCTAAGGGGCGTTCAATAATTCCTAAATAAACAGCAATCTTTTGTTGTTTAGCTAAATTTTGAACAGACTCTAACTCCCCTTTTTCAATACAAATAGAATTAGCAACATAATGCGCATGCAATACCTTATTGGTCTCAGTATTCCACTCAGCACCTCCGGTTAATGCCAACCAAAAGGGATAACCCGGCACCAAAGCTTCTCCAAAAACCACTAACTCAGCTCCTTTTTCGGCAGCTTCAATTATAGAAGCTTCCACTTTCTTAAGGGTCTCATTTTTATGTAACCAAACTGGTGCTATTTGGGCCACTGCCACTTTCAAGGAATTGTTCATTTATATGCGGTTTAAAACTACTGAAACGTCAATTAGTAAAATCGAGACTATCCCAGTTACAATTATTATTTTCAAAATATTATGCACCCATAAATACTGGGCACGTCCATTGGATCTCCAGAGCAGTAGTAGTATAACAACTAATAACATTACACTTAAATAGAAATAGTAGTACATATGACCAATTTCAAAAAAATTAATAAGTGCGAAAGCAGCGATTATGTTTAAAACACAGAGAACAGTAAACATCAATTTTGAGGTATGTTCTCCATATACCACTGGAACCGTTCGGTAATCTAAGGCCAAGTCTCCCTTTATATTTTCAAGATCTTTTACCAGCTCTTTCATAGACACCAAAAGGAACAGAAAAATAGCGTGCATAAATACTACAGGCTGAAAATTTCGGTAGTAGATAAATATCGCAAAAAAAGGGGTTACTGTGAGCAAAGCCGAAATTAGATTACCAGTCATCGGCATCTTCTTGAACCTATGAGAATACAACCAAATACCTACAATGTATAAAGCGAAAAAGAGAACCGCCCTAAAGGAAACATAACTAGCAAAAATGAGCGCAAAGAAATTTAGAACAAAGTAAAATGACAGCTTGGTATTTTGACTTACCAAACGGTCCAGCATGCTCTTCTGAGGCCTGTTAATCAAGTCCTTTTCAGAGTCATAAAAATTATTGATTATATAGCCCGCCGCAATAGTTGCAGCCGACGCCAGCACTAACATTAAGAGGTTAACATCAAATAAGACCTGGCCGAGGCTTTTATCGTTGGCGAAAATATAGATAGAAGCCAGGTACATAGCCACAATGATGACGAGTATGTTATACCCACGAACTACAGAAAAAAGGCTGAATAGTTTTAACAGCACTAATTTCTGTCGTCTTGTTAGCATATATTCAAATTAGGAATTTCGGCAGTTTAGGATTCGCTAAAAGTGATAGACCACCTCCAACTTATGACCATCCAGGGCTTTTTGAGCTTTTTCAAAATCTTCTGTAAACCCAAGAATGTAGCCTCCTCCACCAGAACCACATAATTTCAAGTAGTAATCATTTGTTTCAAGGCCTTTTTTCCAAAGCTCATGAAATTGTGATGGGATCATAGGCTTAAAATGGTTGAGAACAACCTTAGATAATTTTTTAGTATTCTGAAACAAAGATTTGATATCCCCTTTTAGGAAATCGTCTACACAGGCATCTGTATGTTTTATAAACTGGTCTTTCAACATATTTCTAAAACCTTCCTGCTTCATATTCTCCATAAAAATACCAACCATAGGTGCTGTTTCACCGATTATACCACTATCTAACAAAAAGACAGCTCCCATTCCTGTAGCATTTTGAGAAGGAATTCCAGTGGCCTCAATATTATCTTTGGAATTGATTAAGATGGGAAGACTTAAATAACTATTGAGTGGATCCAGACCTGAAGATTTGCCATGAAAAAAAGACTCCATAGCTGAAAATATACCCTTCAATTTCGACAGTTTGTTCCGTGTTAGATTTTCTAAAACGGTTATTTTATTCAAACCGTATTTATCATAAATAGCTGCCACCAGGGCCCCACTACTACCCACACCATAACCCTGCGGAATAGAGGAATCGAAATACATGCCTGATTGGATATCTGCGTCTAGTTTTTCAAAATCAAAACTCACCAGATTGGAATCTAATCCCTTTAGGTAAGATGCAAACTCACCTAAACTATCGTTAGATTTTAAAGCAGTTTGATCTGGATTCTCATCTACTTTTAAAGCACCGTTATAAAAGTTATACGGGATGGATAATCCTTTGGAATCTTTAATGATTCCGTACTCTCCAAAGAGAAGGATTTTAGAATAAAATAAAGGACCTTTCATAGTCAAAAATTGATAGTTCTAATCGTCATTAGAATTCCAATATTGGGTCAAAGTTACAATTGTTTAGCCCCCCGACCAACATTATCACAAAGATAATGTCCGTTTTGGCAATACACAACAAGCTCATTCTTAATGAATTCATAAACTTTATCTTTCTCATTTTCAGGAAAAAGGAGATGAACATTGGCTCCAGCATCCAGTGTAAAACACGCTTTTGAACCTGTTGTTTTTCTGAATTCCCAGATACGGTTGATAATTTCAAGGGTATTTGGTCGCATTAATATAAAGTAGGGTTGGCTAGTCATCATCATAGCATGTAATGTTAAAGCCTCACCTTCAACTAAGGCAATAAACGCCTCTAAATCGCCGGTAGCCAGAATATCCTTCATAATGCTCATATTGGTATTCGCCTGCTTAAAACGTTCCTGAGCAAAAGGATGATCATGCATTAAATTATGCCCTACGGTACTACTAACCTGCTTCTCTCCTTTATCAACTAATAAGATAGCGTCCTGATAGTTTTTAAAGGCCTCATGAATTTCATCACCATACACCGTTCCAAACAAATCCGAACTGTTTTTATAGTCCTTATGAGCCCCCCAAGACACCAATGTGCCTTCAATACTTCTAGCGGCACTACCAGAACCCAGTCGCGCTAGAAACGAACCTTTATTTTTAAAATAGGGAGACTGAGAATCAAATTGAGTAGAAGGGCCCTGGCTGGACCTAATCTCACTTTCCAAACTCATTAAACACATAGCCAAAGCAGACATTCCTGATGCCGAAGAGGCGATACCTGAACTATGAGGAAATGTGTTTTTGGTATCAATGGTAAAATGGTAATTAGTTACGAAAGGGACATATTTAGCAACCCTTTTAAAGAATGTTTCAATTTTTGGGTGAAAATCCGGTTTGGGCAATCCATCAAAGAGAACTTCAAAAGAAAAATTTGGATTTGGTTCCCGTTTGTTATAATGCAATTCTGTTATGGTCTTACAATGATCAAGCGTAAAACTAATACTGGGATTAGCAGGTATCTGATGCTCTTTTTTACCCCAATATTTGATTAATGCAATATTACTTGGAGATGACCAGGCAACCTTCCCAGATTGAGGCAACTGATCTTCAGAAAAATTTAGAACAAACTCCTGTTCTGACATAAAGAATTATTTAAGCGGCAAAGATACGAGTTTTGTTATCGTTTTATAATTCCTGGCCGTGCTCTTGACCTCTAATATCTTTTCAAATCGTTTGAGATTAAACTTTGACTTTCCGTAGCCTTGCTCAGGCAGTAGATACAGTGTGTGTGATTTAATCACAAACTGATCAAATGGTAATTCAATTAGTTTCACCTTGTCAACTTTTTCCTTTTTGGGAATAGTTTTAAATAAAACGAAATAGGATTGTGTTATTTGCTCCGGTGGAAAAGGAAACTCCTTCAAGATGGACTTTAGTTCCTTTTGAGTTCTAATTATTACCTGCACATCTAACTGAAAATGTTCGAGGAGTAACTGTTCAAACTCCTTTTCAAGAATTGCTGCGTCTTTACTTGAATTAAAAAGAACATTACCACTTTGTATATAGGTGCTTACATTATTAAAATGGTTGGACGTTAGTGTTTGCCTTAAATCTGCCATAGGTAACTTGTTATGGCCACCCACATTAATCCCCCTAATAAACGCCACATAAGTCTTCATTTAGCCTGAAGGTTTTGAGAAATTAGATACCCACCTGTCCATGCATTTTGAAAATTGAATCCTCCGGTAACCGCATCTATATTTAATACTTCACCAGCAAAATAAAGTCCTGGAATTAATTTACTTTCAAAGGTTTTAAAATTAACCTCTGATAATTCTACACCACCTGCAGTTACAAACTCCTCTTTGAAGGTACTTTTTCCTGAAACTTGAAATCGTGCTTGAGTAAGTTGTGCTGTCAAATTTTGAAGTTCCTGCTTGCTAAGGTCAGCCCATTTTCGTTCGTTAGGTATCTGTGCTGCTTTAACAAGTTGTTGCCATAAACGCTTAGGAATAGTATCAAAGGAAATAGACATTACCTGTTTTTTAGGATTATCAATTTTCATGGTCTTTAACATATCAAGACATGCGTTAAATGCCATTCGCACAAAATTAATTTGGATTTGGAATTGATAATTAAGTCTCGCCAATTCCAATGCGCCAAAAGCTGAAAGTTTTAAAACAGATGGCGCGCTCAACCCGACATGGGTGACTAGTACTGGCCCTTCGCTTTCAAGGTGAGTTCCCGACACATTAATGGCCACGTCTTTAACCACCACACCAGGAATGTCTTTCAATCGCGGATCATCAATATCAAATGTGAAAAGCGAGGGTACAGCTGGTACAATTTGGTGCCCTAAGCTCTGGATCCATTTCCACGCCTTAGGGGAACTTCCCGTAGCGATAATAAGCCCTTTAGCTAACAGCATACCTTGATTGGTTTCTATTTCAAAATAATCCGTTTTCTTAACTGCATTCACATTACAGTTGTAATAGATCTCGACTCCTAAGCGTTGAGTCTCGTTTAAAAAGCAATCAATGATACTTTGAGAAGAATCCGATGCTGGAAACACTCTGCCATCTTCTTCAATCTTAAGCGGAACACCCCTATCTTGAAACCATTGCATGGTATCCCCCGTCATAAAACTATGAAAGGGGCCTAATAATTCCTTTTGTCCTCTGGGGTAGTTCTCAGATAAGTCTTTTGGCACAAACTCCGCATGAGTAACATTACAGCGTCCACCACCTGAAATTTTTACCTTTTGGAGTCCTTGCTTGGCCTTTTCCAGAATAGCAATGGATAACTCTGGATGTAATTCAGCCGAGTTGATGGCCGTAAAAAACCCTGCGGCTCCACCACCGATAATCAAAAGGTCCCATATTTTATCTGAAGATTGCACGACAACCATGTTTATATTGCTAAATTACACTTCGACTATCACATTTAAGTTCTTTTTGGAAGAATGAATCGATTTTTGGCTTATTATTTATTTTGCTTGCTGCTCTTTACTGCCTGCTCACACGGTCAACTTAAGGTCATTTGCCAAACTGAATCTGACTTAAAGGAAATTTCTGCAGTTGAATACGACTCTAAACACAAAGTATTTTGGGTAATACAAGATTCGGGAAATTCTAATGAATTAATTGCTATTAATGATCAAGGCAAAACTACTCATAGACTAAAGTTAAAGGACACTAAGAATAAAGATTGGGAAGATCTCACTATAGATGCTAAGGGCAATCTTTACATCGGTGATTTTGGAAATAATGATAAACAGCGAAACACTTATAAAATTTATAAGGTCAAAGAATCAGACCTTAATCAATTGCATGTTCAACCCGAATTAATTGCGTTTAAACTTCCTAAGGATTCTAATGAAAAAAACTTTGAAGGGTACTTTTTATTTAAAAATCACTTTTACCTATTTACTAAGGAGGAGGGTAAAACAGCAGTGTACAAAGTCCCTAATGAGCAAGGTGAACACAAAGCCAAAAAGATAGGGTCCCACAAATTTCATGAAAAGCAAAGCAAGGTGACCTCAGCGGCTATAAGTATGGATGGCAGTACAGTAGTTTTATTGAATCATTACCGCTTATGGAAGTTGAGTGATTTTTCAGGCGATGATTTCTTCTCGGGTAGTATAGAAAAATTGGATTTGAAGCATTCCTCTCAAAAAGAAGGGATTGGCTTTTTTGGCTTAAATAAAGTAGTAATCACAGACGAGCGTAGCGCTTGGGTTGGTGGTAATATTTACAGCTTTGATATTGATTAGAATCCAAATCCAAAACCAAATGAAAAGCGCAGACTATCGTCCGAATTAAACAAACCTACATTAGCAGATAAGGTATCTACCAAATTTAAAAAGAGCCCACCACCAAAAGAAGTATTAAGTCGGTCTTTATTGAACCCAGGGTCTTCAACCAAATCATTACTAACCCATACACGACCATAATCAAAACCTAGAAATACCCCATACTCAATGGGAACAATTGAGGTAACTGCTCTTTTTAAATTCCATCGTAAATCCGTAGTCTGATAAAAGGATTGTTTTCCAGAAAAGCGCTCATTCCTATACCCTCTTAAGCCGTTATTGGCTCCAATAGTAGCCGCTTGATAAAATTCATAGTCATCACCTAAATTGAATTGAGTCCCAATTTTAGAAGCTAAAACAAACTTTCCACGTGGTTCCAATTTTAAGGCTGCTCCTAACCATGATATGATATACGAATAGTCATTTGAATTATTAACGTTATTGTTATAACCAACCGTTAAATTAAAGTCGAGACCCAGTGTTGGAAAAGCCAGATTATCAGCATTTCTATAGCGATAGTTTAATTGGGCACTTATAAACTCATCTCTAGGCGGATTTCCATCAAATGGCAGAACCTCATTTATAAATCTACCAGGGGTATTCTCTATGCCGATGGACTGAAACTCCACGCCAACAGAAAAATAGCTTCCATAGTCGCCCCTCTTAATTATTGAAGCAGCTATATCGTAAGTGGATTTTCGCACCCTGTTATAATCAAGGTCTTGTTGCTCATCTCCGACGCTTAGATTTGGAGTGGAGTTTCCAAATCCGAAGAAGTTAACAGCAAAATTAGGTGAGGTAATACGACCATTCACACCTAAAAATGTATTTCTAAATATTTCAGAGAATTCCCCTTTATAATTCAAATCAAAACCACCAGTTGCAAAAAATATATGACCGTTAAATGCATGACTCGATGAAAAATACTGGTTGTCAAATCCATTCATTTTCAAATTAGCTCCGACACCTAATTTAAAACCATCATCTGGATTATACCCAATAAGCGGAATGATGATTCCCGAATTGTATTTAACTTTTTTAAAATCGTAAAAATTGGTGTAGTAGTCATCCTTTAAATGCCTGTGCCCCTTATTGGTAAGAAAGTTGTTCTCTCTAGACAGATAATCATAGACATGCACTCCTGCCCCTTGCTCTATATTGTAGCTATCCGTACCCTGACCGCCAATAATACGCAATGAGATTTTGCGCTGGGACAACCCTTTTACCTCAAAGTAATCCTCATCATCCAGGCCATAAATCCAAACCTCCTTATGTTCATCGGGGAAAAAGATTCGGTCTTTATACAGGCGCTCCTTCTTACCTTTTATAATTCTATACACACGCACTCGTGTGCGCCCATCGCTTAGCCGTTCAATCTCAAAGTAGTCATCTTTATCGGTACCAGTTACCGTGGTATATTTATTAACCACCTTGTAATAATCTTCAGCTAAGCTTGTTAACAGTGCTTTTCTACCTAGAAGTTTGCTCTTTATGGTGTCAATGGTGTGATCTCTAACTTCTTCAGGAAAGTTTAAAAAAGCCTTATTTATAACTTCTTCGGTAATATTATCTTGAAGATACTTGGCCTGAGTTATCCATTCTTCCTTCGGGGTAGTGCTTAACAAGGCAACATCTAATGGATAGGGCTCTAAATTAAACCATTTTGGATTCTTTAACTCTGCTTCATAAGATCTTATCAATCTTATAGAAGGCACTAGCCAGGTGGCGGTACCCATTAGAAATCCATCATCCATTAAAGAAAAAGCCTGATCTCTATCTCTTGGGACCGGTCGGTAAATGGTTTTACCATTTTCTTTAAATCGCGCCCAGCGCCATTGATCTTGATGACGGTCCCAATCGCCAATAAGCATATCGAAGAGTCGCGCTCTCAAATAAGAAGCTTCGTCCAAAATATTATCTTCATCATCGCGTAATTCTTCCAATAAATCGTACGTACTAATTAACTTGTTAGAATAGCCAAATCCCGCCTTATCACCATGCCCATCGCCAGCACGTTCCTCGATCATGTATATTTCATCACCAAACTCATCATTAAACTTTCCAATTGTTTTCTGTTTTGGAACATAAAACAACCGTGGTGTTGTGTGATAGACATCAACAGCTTTTGATAATTCTGCTATTGTAAAAGGTGCATAAGGATGTGACCCTGTGAATACATCCGCCACCAAGCCTTCTGTATCTGTCCCTTCAAGATCTGGTGTTATATACTGATCTTTAAACACAACCGATTGTAAATACTGTGTTGGATTTTTACGTAAAGCACGCATAATGTATTCTCGGCCTTCATTATCCTCAAACCGCAGTGATTTGGATTGATGGCCACCACCCTTACGAACTGGCTTGAGCCCCCCATAAAGGGTGTCTAGATGTACCGTTGGAAGCGTCACCTCCGTGCCAAAATACTCCCGATAACGTTTGCCCCAGTAGCGTTCATAAGACCGAGTCTTTTGCGTCTCTTCTTTGGTATAAATTGAAGTTGTTATCGAGTCTGGGAAGGACTCAGGATAATCAATCCCAGCATCTTCATTGGCCGCTATGACTCTAGTAGTAAATACAGGCTCTGTTTTGTTTATTTCGTAAAAACGAACCCATGAGGAGCCATCATCAAATACATCCAATCGGGCATAACCTTGTTGACCATAAGAAAACTTGCCACCACCTACATTCCTAGTCGGACTCTTTTTAGATCCAGAACCGCTAACTATTTGAGGCACTCTATCTTCTACAATGTATTGGAGACTGTGCTCATGACCAGAAACAAATAATGCCTTGTCATTTTCTCGAGCAATAGTAACCAATAGCTTCTTTAACTCCCGATAACGCGCATTATTCAAATCGGCATTAGACACCCCACCTAACTTACGGACCAGGTTTTTGAGAGTTCCTAAAATTGGAATCGGAGACATGTGCGATCCAAAGCTATACTGCCCTCCATGTGGTCCGTTGGTAAACATAGGATGATGAATGGCAATTATGGTAGTTTTCCCACGTGCCTTTTTTACTTCCCCCTCGAACTCATCTATAAAACGGTCACGAGTCTTAAACTCACATTTATCATTTATTTTTGGATACTTGTCCCATTTGGTAATATACCATTGGGAGTCTACGATGATTAGCACAATATCATCTGAAATATTAATACGTTCAATCGGACAACCGTTTTCTGGTAAAAAGGTGTTTTTCCCCAGGGCATCTTCAACAAATTTCTCCTGGGCTTTTAATCCGTCCAATCCAGAATACCAATCATGATTTCCAGGAATGATTATTGGACGGCCCTTAAAATCTTTGAGGGCTTCCGTCTGAACTTTAATTTTATGTTCAGCATCTGCCTCTGATTCTTTGGATTTTGTAGACCACCCTTTTTCGTAAATATTATCTCCAAGGATTATTGCTGTACTGTTACTCGAGGCAGAATCCAAAGCTTTCTCGAACGACTGAATTGCTTGTGAAACTGATCCAAATTCTGAATTACCGGCGTCACCTAAAAGGTAAAAACTATGTTCAATACTCTTATCCAACGGATACGCTGTCTCCGAGAATGCTTCAACCTGAAGATTATAAGTAGCACAGCTCTCCAAGATCAAGAGGCTTAGTACCCAAAGAAACCATTGAAAATTCCTCATACTATCACAATTGTTATTATCAAAAATAGGTAAAAGTATCGTCTATTTTTCCCAGAGTGTATCAGTAAAATAGTGCTTGCAGTCCAGAAAGTTGTTGAGTAGTTTAAAATACGTGCAATCAGCTAATTCGCCTATTTCTTCAAAATCGTATTTTTTAGATAATTCTGTCCATATGACTTCACCATAGCCAAAATCAAAAACCCTATCCAGAACACCTATTTTCACACTTTGATTTCTTAAACTTACCAGATAACTCCTGACCTCCCCAGACATAGGATCATAATGACAATAAAAATCAAAGTCATCTATCTTAAAGTCAGCCTCCAGTTCTCTATTGATGCGAAGCAATAAATTTAAGTTAAAGCGTTTGGTAATACCATGTGGGTCGTCATATGCATTCTTAATAACCAGGGGATTCTTCTTAAGATCAAAACCAACTAATAATTTGTCCTGTAACTTCATATGCTCATTAAAGAGTCCTAAGAGTTCCATGGCTCTATCCTTCGGATAATTACCAATATTTCCACCTAACAGAAGTAACAAACTGGGATATTGACTCACAATATTTTTCTTTAACTCTTCAAAATAATCGCCTACCTGTGGTTTAATATTCAGATCTGGTAATTTTTCCTTAAGTCTCTTGGTAAGTGCGTCGATAGCTTCTTGAGAAATATCAATGGGGACATAGAAAAACTCTTTACCTGCATTTACCAGGTATTCTAACAGTTTAAAGGTCTTAAACCCATCACCAGGACCAAGTTCTACAATATTGAAAGGCCTATCAAAGTTAAGTGCCTCATAAATTTGCTTCGACTGGAGTGATAAGATTTCAAACTCAGCATCCGTCAAATAGTATTCTGGCATAGCCATAATCTCTTGAAATATTCGGCTACCGTTATCATCGTAAAAATATTTTGATTTTAGAAATTTCTGGGGAGCACTAAGACCTTGTTGAACGTCTTCTGCAAAACTGTTTATCATATAGATTTAGCTAGTCTTATTCCGGCATACTGCCAGCGCATATTTGGGTGAAAAAAATTGCGATACGTTGGTCTTGAGTGATTTGGAGAGGTTACCACAGAGCTACCTTTAAGAACCATCTGATTAACCATAAACTTCCCATTGTATTCCCCAAGAGCCCCTTCGGCCTTTGTGTAATTTGGATAGGGTAAATAGGCACTATAAGTCCATTCCCATAATTGCCCATAGTCAAACTGTGAGGAAGCCACTTCCCATTCAAATTCAGTTGGTAATCTAAGATCTTTCCATTGAGCATAGGCGAAAGCTTCATAAAAACTTACATGCACCACGGGTTCGTCCGGATGGATCTCTTTAAAGCCATTTAAAGTATAATGCTTCCAACCATCTGTTGTTTTATGCCAATATAAAGGTGCTTTAATGGCATTCGATTGTATAAAATCCCAACCTTCAGCATGCCAAAGATTAAAATCCTCATACCCCCCTGCCTTCATAAATTCCAAATACTCTTTATTTGAAACCAATTGGTTTGCAATAGCAAAATCGTTTAAAAAGATTTTATGCGGGCCTAGCTCATTGTCAAAACAAAATCCCTCTCCAGAATAACCAATAATGTATAGGCCTTCAGAGATTGGAACAAACCTTTGCTCCGTGACTGGCTTTAATTTCACCTTAAAATCAAGAATAGGAAAACTTGGTTGATGTCCAAGGATGTATTTGATGTCATAGAACAAAAGTTCCTGATGCTGTTGCTCATGTTGAAGACCGATTTCTATAATGTCATACAAATCAGGTGTAAGATCCATCTCAAGTATCGCCGCCATTTCAGAATTAACGTGTCTCCTATAATCAAGAATATCTTGAAGAACCGGCCTAGTCATGACACCTCTTTCTGCCCTTATAACCCGATCCCCTACATTATTATAATAGCTGTTGAAAAAATAAGAGTAGTCTTCCTTATACCAGCTATAATATGGCTTTTTGGTGAGCACAAACTGCTCAAAAAACCATGTGGTGTGGGCCAAATGCCATTTAGGTGGTGACACAAATTCAGTGGGTTGCACTACCGTATCTTCGGGCACCAGAGAGGAACAAATGGATTCAGTTAGCGCTCTAACTCCTAGAAAGCGTTCTTTTGTAATAGCATTGGATTGGATCAGTTGCAAAATCAGTCTCTGATTATATCGGTTTGAAAAACAACTTGATTCTCTATAGTACGATGTACTGGGCAGCGGGATGCTATTTCCTTCAAGCGTTCTTCTTGTTCTGTGCTTAAGTTACCAACAAATTTTAACTTTTTACTGATATGATCTAAATATTTAGGACTGTCAACCTCAACGTTTAAATCATCGCTATGCTTTCTGGAATGTGAAATGTAAACAAACACTTCGTGTAGGTCCCAATTCTTTCTATTGGCATACAATTTAAGGGTCATTACGGTACAACTGGCAAGAGCTGCATTCAGGTACTCATATGGAGACGGCCCAAAATCATTGCCGCCAATATCTTGGGGCTCATCAGCAATTAAGGTGTGGTTTTTTGTCTGAATGGAAGTAGTAAAGTTATCCTCCAAAAGGTTTAAATGCCCCACGAGTTGTTCTCCCATTGGATCCAGCATAACATTCTCCACCCTTGGAAAATAACGCTTAGCCCAGGTTCCAATGACATCCCCAGCATAGGCAGCATCTTTGTCCTGAGTTAATAAATGGTTAGCGTCATCCAAGGTCACGAAACTCTTCGGGTGAAAGGCATTGACATATAATTGTTGTGCATTTTCAATACTAACAATCTTATCAAATGGTGAATGCATGATCAACAAAGGTTTACGAAGCCCTTTAACAACAGCTGGCAGGTTAGTGTTGTCAAATTCGTTTACAAATGCTTCATCAATCTCAAAAGGTCTACCCCCGATATCTACTTTAACCCGCCCTTTCTCCTTGACCTCATCAATAGCATGCGAAAACAAATGTTTAACATGGCCAACCGTGGCCGGTGCACCAACAGTAGCAACAGCTTTTACCGCTTCTAATTTCGAGGCAGCAACTAAAACAGCAGCACCTCCTAGCGAATGCCCAACTAAAAGACTTGGTGCCTCATAAATTGTACGCATATAGTCATGGACATCCATAAGATCCTCAACGTTTGCTGAAAAATGACTGTCGGCAAAATCGCCTTCAGATCTTCCCAATCCAGTAAAATCAAATCTTAAGACGGCAAAACCATCATGAGTCAAGGCCCTGCTAATATTCCTAACAGCACTGAGACTACTACTGCATGTAAAGCAATGTGCGAATATCGCGTAGTAATTTGGTTTTTGATTCGCGGGTAATTCTAGCTGAGCATTCAGTTCTAAACCCTTTCTATTTGTGATTTTTAGTTTCTGTGTAGCCATGATTTTATTCCACAACTTGCACTCCTTTCCAGAATGCAACACGGTTTTTAATTCCTGTAGCAAGTTCAGATACCTCTGGATAGTACCATGCCGCATCCATATTTTCCTTGCCGTCTACTTCAAGACTGTAGTAGGATGCCGTACCCTTCCATGGACACACAGTATGGGTATTACTCGATTTAAAAAAGTTAGCTTTAATGCTGTCATGAGGAAAGTAATGGTTGCCCTCAATTACAACAGTATCATTGCTCTCCGCAATAACCTGATTGTTCCAAATAGCTTTCATATTTTGAGTTTGATTGTGGTTTCAATTCTATAAAAAAGTCGCCCTTAAGACATTATCCTTACTGAAAACAGTTCAAATAAAAGTGTTTGTTTCAACCATTATAATGCCCCTTATTTAATAGCTAAAGGATCAAGAACTACAAGACAACATGGAACACCCGACCTTATGTCTAGCCCATTCTGGGCGTTTGGCAAACCAACGTTCCTGATTGGGTTGTTCGTCATACGGGTTTTTTAAAAGTTGAAATAGCTCACCTATTAAAGCATAATCGCCTTTTTCGGCAGCATCAATTGCCATCTGCGCCATATAATTTCGCAACACAAACTTGGGATTAGCCAAGTTCATTCCAGATGCTCTTAACCGATCATCGGACTTCTCATTTTGCAAGCGCTTATCATAGTTTTTAAACCAGCTATTCCATAGGGTTTTATGTTCTGGAGAATTTAAATTCTCTTTATAAAAAGCAGGTTTAATAAGATTGTATGCCGCTTCTGGTTTCCCAATCCTGTAATGGGACAAAAGTCTGAAAAATATAGTCATGTCCGTTTCACTACTTAGTAGGGCATCCTCAAGGTTTTGTACTAATTCAAGATCTTCAGATTCCTGACCCTTTAAGCCTAATTTAGAGCGCATCATGTCTAGCCACTTCAGATCAAATTTAGATTGGAATTCTTGTAAAATTTGTTCTAGTGGTTCTGTCTCCTCGATTAAGGGATACAGGGCATTGGCCAACTGCAATAAATTCCACAAGGCAATATTAGGTTGATTGCCATACCGGTAACGTTTATTTTGTTTATCTGTAGTATTCGGCGTCCAACCAAAATCAAAACCTTCTAGCCATCCATAAGGACCATAGTCAATTGTTAGGCCAAGTATTGACATATTATCAGTGTTCATTACCCCATGTACAAAGCCAACACGCTGCCAATGAATAATCATTTCTAATGTGTTGATCATAACCCTTCTAAAAAATTCGATATAGACTTCCTTGGAAGGAATACCAAGATCAGAGTAAAATTGCTCAATGACGTAATTTGCCAGACGCTCGAGGTTGTCAAAGTCCTGTCGGGCGGCAAACAATTCAAAGTTTCCAAACCTGACAAATGAAGGAGCCACTCTGGAAACAATAGCCCCTTGTTCGTATTCTGGGTGCCCATCATAAAGCATATCTCGTAGAACCTGATCTCCGGTAAGAACCAAACTCAAAGCTCGTGTAGTAGGCACACCAAGATGAAACATAGCTTCACTACAAAGGTATTCTCTAATACTAGACCTTAAAACTGCCAATCCATCCCCTTGTCTGGAATAAGGTGTTTCTCCTGCCCCTTTTAATTGTACTGCCCACAATTTGTCTTTGTGTCTTAATTCAAACAGGTTTATAGCTCTACCATCACCTAGCTGTCCAGCCCAGTTTCCAAATTGGTGGCCCGCATAAGCCATAGCGTAAGGATTGGTATTTGGATAGACCTTGGCTCCTGAGATTATTTCTAGGAAATCCTCAGACTTAGCGTCCTCTTGTCCAATTCCAAGTTCATCTAACATGTCATCTGAGACATGGATTAATTGCGGCTTAGAAGGTTTCTTAGGCTGAACATGTGAAAACCCTGCCTCAAAAACTTGCCGTCGAGAATTCTCCAAATTAGAATCGGCAGGTAATGCTTTTGTAAATGACTCTGTTAGTTTTAAGTTCATTCAGTCGCAGCTATTTTAAGCTTATCGGCATGTAATTTCCTTAGCTTCTGTAGTTTTGGTGTAATCACATAACTGCAATAGCCTTGCTGTGTATGTTGTCTATAATAATTCTGATGCTCCTCTTCTGCCTTAAAATAGGTATCCAAAGGTGACAGTTCTGTCACGATCTTTCCTTCATAATATGGATTGAGTTCTTTTAAGACCGCTTCTGCTGTTTTCTTTTCTTCTTGGTTCTGATAAAAGATCACAGATCTGTACTGAGTACCAACATCGGCCCCCTGTCTGTTTAAGGTCGTCGGATCATGTGTTGTCATAAATATGATTAAGATATCAGCATAACTAATGATATTTTGATCGAAAGTAAGTTTAACGACTTCTGCATGACCCGTTAATCCAGAACATATCTCCCTATAAGTGGGACGACCTGGCACCGTTCCTCCAGAATATCCAGATTCCACTTCAAGTACACCATTTACTTCTTGAAAAACCGCCTCAGTACACCAAAAGCACCCTCCTCCTACGATAGCTGTTTTTATGTTACTCATCAGTTTTAATTTTAATCGATTCTGAATTGACACAATACCGCAAGCCACTGGGCTCTGGGCCATCGGGAAATATATGACCTAAATGAGCATCACATGTATTACACATGATCTCAACACGCACCATCCCATGAGAAGTGTCTTTGTCATACTTGATAGCATTTTCTTTTATGGGTTGGGTAAAACTTGGCCAACCCGAACTTGAGTCGTACTTTATGGTAGAATCAAATAGTTCTGTATTACAGCATATACAGCTGTACACCCCAGCGTCATAGCTGCTACAAAAAGCACCCGAAAAAGCCATTTCTGTACCTTTTAAGCGCGTGATCCGATACTGATCAGGAGTGAGGAGTGCTTTCCATTCTTCCTCGGATTTTTCGACCCGTCTGTCTGGAATTGGATTTCCATTAACTGCAAAATAAATTATATATTTCCAGTTTAGCATGTTCTAATTTTTAATGAAATGATAGCAATCTTTTGTCGACAAACTGGTGGTTTCATAACACCATGTGTCTGGTTTATAAAAATACGACTTGACCTTAAGTAGGGTCACTAACAAAATGTTAAGTCTTTATATTTTTGTAATTTTCAACATCTTTAAAATCCACATTGCATATGGCCGAAGCGCTTCTAAAAGAAACTCAAGCATTTGTTTCAAACCTGCTAAAAAACGAACTGCATCAGACCTTTTTATATCACAATTATACTCACACTGAACGCGTCTACAAAAGTACGGTTGAGATTATTGAAAATAGTGAATTATCTGAAGAGGACACATTGGTTCTTAAATTAACTGCTTGGTTGCACGATATTGGATATACTAAGGGCTGTGATAACCATGAAGTAAACAGCGTCAAGATTGCCGTTCCATTTCTCAAGGCACATGCCGTGGATGACAGCATTATAAAAAAGGTTTCAGATTGTATTATGGCAACTGTCTTTGATGCAGAACCTACCAATAATCTTGAAGAAATTATACGGGATGCCGATGCCTCTCATTTTGCCAAACCTTATTTTGAAGAAGCAAGTGAATATCTAAGAATTGAGCTGGAACTACACGACCTTAAAAAATATAGCCCTGCTCAATGGAGAGAAGAAAACATACGCGTTTTAAGAGATGTACATCAATTCTATTCACCCTATGCTAAAAAGCATTGGCAACCGAAAAAAGATGAAATATTAGCATCATTAATTGATAAAAACGCCAAACGACAGAAAAAGAAAGAATTAGAAAAATTAAAGTCTAAATACAAAGCGCAATATAAAGATCAGTATAAGAGTGCTAATCCTGACAGGAGTATACAAACCTTCTACAGAGTCGCATTAAGAAACCATATAAAACTTAGCGACATTGCAGATACTAAGGCAAATATTTTGCTCTCCGTAAATGCGATAATTATTTCCTTAGTACTTTCTAATTTAATTTCTAAACTTGACAACCCGTCAAATGCCTACCTGATTTGGCCAACGGTCATCTTCATAACATTTAGTGTGATATCCATGGTTATGTCTATTATCGCTACAAGACCAAATGTCACCAGAGGTCAGTTTACCAAGGAAGATGTGGAACAAAAGCGTGTTAATCTTACATTCTTTGGCAACTTTCATAAAATGAAATTGGATGAGTACCAATGGGCTATTAATGAGATGCTTAATGACAAGGAGTACGTCTATAATTCCTTGACTAAGGATCTCTATTTCCTTGGTAAGGTTCTAGATAGAAAGTACAGAATTCTTAGGAATACCTATACTGTTTTTATGGTAGGTATGATTATTTCCATTGTTGCCTTTGCCTTTTCATTCAAGCAACAGGGTCATCATAGTTCAGCCGACCAAGCATTGTTAAATTTGCAAAAAATTGAGTGGTCCCAGGGGCATACCTTTATTAATCGTGCCTAATAGTATCCATTAGATCCTGATAGGTATAGAAGTTTTTATCTTCAGAATCCTTGTGATAAAGAATACTAACTCTCAAGGCTTTTAAGCCTGTCACACCTTGTAAATCTTCCAATTCAAGAAATTCAAGATCATTATCCAGCATATTTTTGGACTGCATGAATTTGATGTAGCGCACGTACTCAAGTTCGTCCTCTTTTTGAGAATAGATAATCGTTAGTTTACCCTTAACCGTAGCACGTTTAGTAGTACCCTTGATGTAAGCCTTATCAACTCGTTTTTTAACCACTTCATATCTAGCATTGTAAGTTCCGTCGACATCAAAGCGCTTCTCATCTTGCCTAAATCGTATTGATAGTGGCTGGTTAAATACTAATACCATTGAGGCCACATCTAAAGCAACAGGATATTGGTCTTGATTTTGATAATATTCATTCTCCATTTCAACCATTACCTGTAGCTGCCATAACCTTAGATTATACAACAATATTGGGCTAAAGCTGTCTTCCTTGGTGATGGATTCACCTATATACATATTATGCTCTACCCCATCAGTCTTAAATCGCTCATAGTAGTGAGGATACACGGCCTGAGCTTCTTCCTGCTTGTCATCAAGCATAGCTGCCATGTTATTATTAATCATTCTGATGGTTTCATCATAATCTCTTCGATAGAAATAAATAACCTCAAGATCTTCATCAATACGATTGAAGTAATCATCTATTCGATCTTTCAAAGTCTCAACATTTTTATTAATCAACCTTAAAACTGGATTTACCTCTTCTCTCAGAAAGTTTGAAATTTCATGCTCACTATCAACTTTAAAGCTCTTTTCAAGCATGACCACATACTCCTTTATTTGAAATTTAGTCTGCTCATAAATTGGTAGGTATTTAATCTCTAAAGCCTTCTCAACGATATCTTGAGCTAAGGATAACTGCAGATTTAAATCTCTTTGGGTTGCTGTATTCCTAGCCTGTGATGAACCTTTAACGTCAATTTGTCCAAATAGAGGATAAACATTATCAAAACTAATTTTGCGAAATATGGGCTTTTCACCTGTTTCGGCAACGGTATGAATAAAATTTTTAGCTTCTTCAGCGAAACGCCAATGTACACTCGAATGAATAGAGGTGCACTCTTGCTGTATAATTGCCTCTACCAAATTCTCTTCTTCACGTTTGATTCGTTCTACTGCCATTAAGATGAATGGCATAATATCAATCAGTTTATTTGCATTTAAACTATTGAGTGCTCTAGGTTGGTAAGAAACCAATTCCAATATTCCCAATAGTTCATTTTGATTAGCTATTGGAGCAATAATTGCGCTCTTAAAGCCTTGTTCTTTTAATATTTGGTATTGCGGAGCCCTACCTTTAGACATTTCATAATAAAGATCCACATCTGACACAGAGAAAAAATCGCTACCTGAATGAATAGCCTTATAGGATCTTTCGCAGAATGCAGCATCGCAGCCCACCATTTCTTTGCCATTTAAAACAAAGCTTTGAACACCCTCTCCTTTAATACGTTCAAAAGATTTGGTTTCTTCGTTAAACATTGAAAAACCAACCTTAATATTCTTAACTCCCATAAGAGAGCTAAAGGCTTCATGCAGGTCGGCCATGACCTCATCGTTACGCTTATTTATATCTATAAGGCTGGATTTAATATTAGATATGGACTGATCGTCAGTCACATCAAATATGTTGGAAATAACAAAGCCTTTAAAATCATAGGAGTTGGGTGGAAACTTCGCTTTCCAAAGATCCAGGTCATCAAAATTATCGAGTAATACCTCAATATCTTTTTCGGTCAGCCTTGGAGCTGAAGCCTTTGGAATAATATCAATAAAATCAGCATTGTAAAGGATTTTATAAAAACGCTTTATGCCCGCTGCATCAGGAATTTCGTAAAAGAAGGGACGCTTAAAGTTAAAATTATAGCGATAGCATCGCGTTAATATAACGGTACATGCAATAATGTACATGCGATCCATAGGCATATTTTGGATCTCTAATTCAAAATTGTCGCCGGCTGCTTCAATGATACTTTTAAACCGTTCCGATGCATTAAATATAACATTGTGAAACGGAACAGATGCTGTTTTAATTTCGTTCGCTGTCAATAATGGATCAAACGTGTCCCTAAGGATTTCTTTGATTTCTGTCTCATACTCATCCAAAATGGAAAGTTCTGAGAATCCATCTCGCAAAATAGGATTGGCTTCAGCAATGGCAATTACGCGCTTGGCATTTTCAACCTCTACAGGGTTGTTACTCTTTGCCAAACGCTCATAACGCTCCAACAATCCATTAAAGCTAACCTTTAGGTTTAAAGGTGATTCTATGTTATCGTTGATATCCAAAATATCCATGAAAAGATTGGTCAAAGGTATAAATTATGCGTTTAGTCGATAAAAACAAGACGACATTACACTATAAATGTTACTCAATCCTGGACTTAAATTTCAGGAATATTATCCGAAAGATTTGTTATATTTTTTGCATGCTAATCGCAAAACCACCGCCAGAAGCCAAAACAATATCTAGGGCAGAATCACTGGATATTTCAACGGTTTCGATTTTAAGATCTAATGGATTATCATCCCAATGTGCTAAAGGTCCATCCTTATATATCGTGGCCTTGTAGGACTCCTCTTTATCTAAAAAACTAAAATCCAATGTCATTGTTCTGCCATTCTCATCCGTTATCCCACCAACAAACCAGTTACCTGTTTCCCTTTCTTCTCGAGCTATTGCAACATAATCTCCAACCGCACCATCTAAAACCATTGTCTGCTCCCAATCTACTCCAACATCTTTTATAAACTGTAAGGCTCTTGGGTTAGCTTCATAATGTTCTACTAGATCGGCTGCCATTTGTACCGGACTATAGATAACGACATAGAGTGCCAATTGCTGCGCTAATGTAGTATTGACTTGGTTGTCCTCACGATATTCGTTGAATTTAATATTAAAAACTCCCGGTGTAAAATCAATGGGACCTGCCAGCATTCTGGTAAATGCAACAATGGGTAAATGTTCAGGTGGGTTACCCCCATCACCAGACCAAGCATTAAATTCCTGACCTCTTAATCCTTCTCTGGAAATGATATTAGGATAGGTACGTCTCAAACCAGTTGCTTTAATTGGTTCGTGGGCATTTACAGCCACCTCATAGGTGGCAGCCTTGATAGCTGCATTGTTGTATTGGTTAACCATATACTGACCATGATGGTACTCCCCTTTTGGAAGAATTTTACCAACATATCCAGATTTCACAGCATGCATTCCATAATGATTCATAAGGGCATAGGCTGTGTCCTGTTGTTGTTCATAAGTTTGAGTAGCTGCAGAGGTTTCATGGTGCATTATAATTTCCACACCCTTTTGGGCAGCATAACTAGTTACTTCTTCCAGATCATAATCGGGATACGGGGTGATAAAATCAAATACCCCCTCACGGTCCTCAAATCCTATCCAGCGCTCCCAGCCAGTATTCCAACCTTCTACAAGTACTCCGCCAATATTATTGGCAGCAGAAAAGTCTATAAATGACTTTACGTTCTCAGTAGTTGCTCCGTGTTTTCCATGCGCTTTTCCAGTATCAACCCATTTACCATTAATCATTTCCATACCGTAGTCCCAGGAAGACTTTCCTAAATGCATCTCCCACCAAACACCGGTATATTTCATTGGTGTAAACCAAGAGACATCTCCTATCTTATTAGGCTCATTAAGATTTACAATAAGATTAGATGCTATTAAATCAGATGCCTTATCCGTAATTTGAATGGTACGCCAAGGCGTTTCAAATGGTAATTTCTTAAATACTTTGTAGCTTGTATTCTCCGAACCGACAAGATTACTTGTTAATCTCAGATTATCTGTGTCAACTTGAAGCGTCATCCCTGCATAATCGATTAACGCAGCTTCGTGGAAGCTTAAATGAATTCCTGACTCCCCAACCATAGTAACAGGAGTATTTACAGCATTCCCCGGAATATAACTTTGAGCAAGATTGGTACGCTCAATATAACTTTGAGCATCTATTTCAGAAAACTTTGTAGTACTATACAAATGTTCATAGATGTCCCAGTCTCCTGGAATCCAAAAAGTTTTATAGTCTTCTGTTAGGTTAAACTCCGTGAGTTCCTCGGCAATTCGAGCTTCGGTCCAATTATCTTGTTCTGGGAATTCGTACCTAAATCCAATTCCATCGTCATAAGCCTTAAACACCACGAATAATGCTCTTTCTTCATCCTTTTCCTCTTTAAGCAGTATACGGAGTTCATTGTACCTATTAGCAACAACTCTTTGCTCACCCCATGGCATTTCCCATGATTCATCATGAGCTGTAATCTTGGCAGATAACACCTTAATTCCAGACTTAATGGGTTCAGACCCTTCAAATTCAAATCCAAGGTAACTAGTGTCAATAGCGACTGAATTATTAAATCTCACTGTATAATATGGCCTACCCTTGGTATTAATATTGAACTCAACAGCGATGTTGCCACTTGGAGAATTCACTTTAATAGTATCTTGTTCACTGTTTGTCCCAGCGCAAGCTATTAACGCAACTGCAACTAATAAGGACAGAATTTTGATTCTCATTAATTTACTGTTTCTAGTAAGACTATATCAAAAGGTGAGTCTATAGTAACACGTCCACTTTTAACCTCAGCTATTTGATTTGAATAGGCATCTCGTAAAGTCGAACCGTCATTAAATAATTTGGAGACATCGATAGACTTGGCTCCTTTATGGACCCCGATTCCAATAACCACTAAGTCTTTAAAATCACCTTGCTGATAGCTTCTGTAGAAATAGTAGGGCTGTCCAGTGATCATTTGATGAATACCCGCCCCAACAGCTGGGTGATCTCTCCTGAATTTTCCTAACTTTTGCCAGTGTTCGAGTACTTTTTTGGTTTCTGGACTTCTACTAATATTGTCCCAATTCATAAAGGACCTTAAGTTGGCATCCCCTTCTGCTCCTTCGACAATAAGCGGACGAGCAGATTCGTCTCCATAATAGACTTGTGAGGTTCCTGGTGACAATAGTAATTTAGTTGCTGTCTCATAAGTCTTTGTACGTTCAGCATCAAACGGACTGCCATCATCATGAGAACTTAAATAATTTAAAACGCCATATCCTTTAAGATCACCTTGTAGACTGCTGGTATACTTTTTAAACAGTGCTTCGTAGTCCTGTTCTTTGGCATTCCACTTAAACTCAAAATTGATTAAACTCTCAAAAGCATTATCGAAATAGTTGACCTTTTTATCTCCAAAGTCAAACCATTGACCACCACTAACACCGTAATTATATACTTCACCAACCAGGTAGAATTCATTATCATCCATTACTTTGTCTGGATTGTTCTTTTTAAATTGAGCAAAAACATAATCACATTCTACTTTAAACTCCTGCCAGACATAGGCTTCTGTATGCTTAACCGTATCGGCGCGGTAGCCATCGATACCAAACTCCGTTATATAATCGGTTAACCACTTGATAATATAAAATCGTGGAGCTCTTGGATATCCAGTGCGATCAAAATAAGCATCTAATTCTGCCACTTCTTCTTCGTAACGCCCTTCGGCCTTCCATTTTTCAACTAATTGTGGTGGTAATTCTACGTCATCATTGGATTCGGTTCTAATATCAGGTAGATTGGCTACCAATGTACAACTAACCGTATTGTCATAATTGTCGTAAGAACATTGTTTATCTGTACGCACCCATTGTTCTGGCCAAACAGGATCCTTATAGGTAACTGGTCCTGTGTGATTTATAACGGCATCAAGGACAATTCTTATCCCTCTTGCATGTGCCTCTTTAACTAGTTCATGAAGATCTTCTTTAGTTCCGAAATTGGGATCAATTTTAGTCCAATCT
This sequence comes from Winogradskyella aurantiaca, assembly GCF_003362725.1. GTDB lineage: Bacteria > Bacteroidota > Bacteroidia > Flavobacteriales > Flavobacteriaceae > Winogradskyella_A > Winogradskyella_A aurantiaca. The sequence continues at coordinate 646,233 of NZ_QKTV01000001.1, read as the reverse complement.
TTGGTCCAGTACCCATGAAACCCATAAGTAACTCCGGTACCCTCATCGGTTCCACCATGAATCTGTTCCACTATAGGGGTCATCCAGATGGCATTAATACCAAGATCCGTAAAGTAGCCTTCTTTAACCTTTTGTGTGATTCCTTTAATGTCACCACCTTCAAATCCTCTTAAAACTGCGGTTTCCTTAGAACGATCAAAATTCACATCATTTGAAGGATCCCCATTATTAAATCTATCTGTAAGTAGGAAGTACAGATTGGCAGCATCCCAAACAAATGGAGTTTCTCCTACTGAGGGCTCCACCACCGCACCAAAATCTGCGTCTTTATTTTTTTGATCTTTACAATTCAACATTATCAATGAAATACTTAGTAATAGAATTAGTCTTTGCATGGTTAATTGATTTTTAGAACAAGTGATTCTAAAGGTTTAATATCTATTCGCACCTTGGCTTCAGTATCTGTTACCACAAGAGTGGATTTATAATTGTTATACAATTGATCGGTCACTTGATGCTCCCCGGAAGATAAGTTCCATTCTTTAACGAGATCCTCAGGTAACTGAAGTTCAAATCCATAGGTGTTTTCGTCATTGAAATTAGCGATAACCACAAGTTTCTCATCTTCACTCCAACGGGCAAAAGACAATACTTTATCATTGTACCATTCTGTATGTTCCTGATTAAAGTGTTGCAAATCCTTATAGCCACCCATTAGAGCACTACTATTTATAGTGAAATTTAAAACACGTTTATAGAAATCTCGTAATTCCAATTCCTCGGCAGTGGACTGACCACCATCAAAAGCCTTTTCATTTACCCATCGCACCATGCTTGGTACCGACCCATAATCAAAAATCGAGGTACGTGTTGGATCGCCATAGCCCAAATCTTCTGCTCCTGGCTCCCCAAATTCCTGACCAAAATAAATCATAGTAGGGGCCGTGGTATTCATGGCCGAAACTACCATTGCTGGTTTTCCTTTCAAGGCACTACCAGCAAAATCTGGACTTGCTATACGCTGCTCATCATGGTTTTCGAGGAAATGTAGCATGTGATGCTCTATATCAGCCAACTCATCTAGAATTGGTGGAATATTATTAGTACTCCCATGACCTTGTATTACATGTTTCAATGTATCGTACAATTGAACCTTGTCATAGAGATAATCCATTTTTCCTTTCCTAATGTAATCTCGATATAAGTGTGGCTGGTAAACTTCAGCTAACAAAAACGCCTCAGGGTTAGCATTTTTAATATGAGAATTCATATAGCTCCAAAATTCAACAGGAACCATTTCAGCCATGTCAAAACGGAAGCCATCGACTCCTTTTGCTGTCCAATAAAGTGCTATGTCTTTAAACTTGACCCAAGAACTTGGAACTTTTTTATCCTGCCAGAACTTGAAATGTACCTCATGATTTTCATTTTCAAACCCGACAGGTAATTCATCATAATCCTTATTGCCGTCAGGATCAATTCCATAATTAACTTTTACAGTTTCATACCAGTCGTTCATATCAGGTTGGGACGCTCTTGATCCATTTCCTGTCCATTTAGCTGGCACTTCTTCGAACTTGCCATCAGCCAAAGGATGTTTTTCTCCACCGAGGGGTTGGTATTCATTCTTCCAAACCGGAACTTGGAAGGCCTCACCCGGGTTATAGTAAAAATTATTATCAACCGCATACTGAATCGAAGTATCATCTTCAGCACCGAAATCTGAGGCACCTTCAGGATTAGTTAAACTTTGGTAATTCCTTGCAACATGATTCGGGACAATATCAATTAGAACTTTAAGACCTGCATCATGAGTTCGTTTAATTAAGGCTTCGAACTCACCAAGTCTGTTATTGACGTCAACGGCCAAATCCGGATTAACATTGTAATAATCCTTTACTGCGTATGGGGAACCTGCCCGACCTTTAACGATATCAGGGTCGTCATTTGAAATACCAAAGGCCGTATAATCCGTAATTACATCATGGTGCGGTACCCCTGTATACCAAATATGCGTCACACCAAGTTCTTTAATTTCTCGTAATGCCTTGGAGGTAAAATCATTGAATTTTCCAACGCCATTTTCTTCAATAGTTCCCCAAGGTTTATTTGTTGTGTTTGTATTTCCAAATAACCTTGTAAACACTTGGTAAACCACCTCTTTCTTTTCCATTTTAGTCTTTATTTCTTTTTCTGGAGGATTATTTGGTTCTACTTTACCATTATCCTTACATCCAACGATTAAGATGAAGGACACCAAAAGGCTTAAAAATTTTAATTGTTGCATATCGCCTATTTTACTCGCACTCGTAAAGATGATAACTCAGCTGTGTTCCACTTCACGTCCACTTTTAGTGTATTCTCCTTTTTAATCCAGCGTGCTTTAACTTCTTCCTTATTAAATTCAATTTTTTCTGGAAAACCTTTTATGTTATGAATCATAAATTGTATTCTTTTGGTTCCCGGACTATAGTTATCTCCCCATTTTGCCTCTAAATCAATTTCTAACCATCGACCTTCATTCTCAGCTTCAAACTCCAGTATCTCATACTTGCCATTCTCATAAGCTAATGGTGTGCCATCATCAAAGTAAAAATCTCTATCGCTTTCCTCAATAGATTCATGATGGTAATAATGCAGTATCATGGTCTTTCCATTGTACGCCAAGGTGTTAGTTAGGTTCTTTGCCATTGGAATAAATGCCCCCGCTCTAACATAGGTAGGAATGTTAGCTTCATTTGTTGCTACAGTCTTTGATTGACCACCTTCTACAATTTCGTCGCCATAAAAATCCATCCACAAACTTCCCTCAGGAAAATACACATCTTGAGTTTGCTTACCAGCTTCCATTACGGGTGCCACAAGGATATCCTTCCCCCATAGATAACTTTCAGAATAATCATAAAGTGCCCTGTTATCTTGTTCTTCGAAGAAAATAGGGCGCATTAGGGGAGTTCCTTTTTCATTGTTTTCTCGCATCAAACTATAATTGTATGGTAGCAACTTATATCTAAGTTCAATAGCTTGTTTTGCTAAAGCTTTAGCCGAAGCACTTCTAAAAACAGGTTCGCTAGGAACGTCCTCTTGTGCATGTGGTCTATAAATAGGATTAAATACACCATATTGCAACCACCTCACATATAATTCATCATCTAAATTGGCTCCAGCAAATCCCCCAAGGTCTGAATGCATATAGGCCATACCTTGCATTCCCATCTGAAGCGCAATCTCAGGTTGAGATTGGAATCCCCCCCAAGATCTGCTAACATCACCAGACCAGGGAATCATTCCATAACGCTGAGATCCAGAATATCCGGCTCTCATAAGTATAAATGGGCGAACTTCAGGAAAGTCTCTCTTGTAGCCTTCAAAAACTAATCGAGCCCAGTTATGACCATAAATATTATGGATTTCATCAGCCTTACCGCCTGCGAAGTTAACCCAGGAAGGTAGTACCTCAGGCTCACCGAGATCACCCCATACTCCAGTAATACCTAATTCAGCAAATGACTTGTAACGTTCCCAAAACCATTCCTCACCCTGAGGACTAAAAATATCTATGATTCCAGTGTTTCCAAAATAAAAGTCGTAGGTGGCATCGTTACCTGTACTATCCTTAGCAAGGATATTCTTTTCAACAGCCTCATCCCATCTGTTGGAAGTAGTTAGTATATAAGGTTCCGTTATAGTCACAGTATTAACTCCCTGACGAGCAAATGTGCTTACCATTCCTTTAAAATCAGGGAATGAATCTCTAAATACCTCCAAATTTCCCATAGTCCCTTTTACTTCTTTCCCAAACCAATACAAATCCAGTATAATAGCATCTAAAGGAATACCTTCGGATATAAATTGATCTACAGTAGCTTCAGTTTCTAATTGGGTATGATAGCCAAAACGACTTGAAAAATTACCTAGCGCCCACTTAGGCAACATTGGTTGCTTACCTGTAAGATCTGTATAGGAATCAAGGAGTTGGTACCAATCATCACCCGCTACGACCTGATAAACCATTCTACCTGAAATAGTTTCATAGGTGACGGTATTATCCTTTTTGCTGTCTAAATCTAAAAATCCAATTGGAGCATTGTCAAAATGAACTAAATAGCGTTTAGACGACATAACAATTGGCATGGCAAAATTCATTTGCTCACTATAGGTTTCGTAACCATAATGGGCTCTGTTATACAACGGAAGTCGTTTCCCACGGCGATTCATACCTAAAGCACGAGCCCCAGCCCCGTAGAGTACCTCATCTTTCGATATTTTTAGCTCAATTGTCTTTAAAGAATCACGATTCTCATACCCCTTACCCTCAGCAACAAGTGACTCGCCTTTATAGGTGTAAGAAATCTTAAATGGATTTGTAGTGATCGTAACCCCTATACCATTAGTATTAAATGAAATATCATCTCCCTTATAACTATATTTAGCTAAATCCCCATCGTACGACATGACTACAGCGTGTGACGTGGAATCTATCGTTTCGCCTGAAGGGACAAACATGGTCTCAATAATTTGATCTGAATAGGGAGTGAAAATGTAGGTTCCATCAGAGGTAACGACACTAAGTTTGCCGTCTTCTTCGTTATGTGACATGTAGGTTCGCTCTTGTGCAATTGATAAACAACAAACAAAAGCAATACTGAAAATGGAAATTAATGTTCTCATTACTTACCTAATAAAAAAATGAATGGTTTATCTAATCGCTGGTTCCAGGCATTCTCTGAATGATTTGTCCCTTCAAAAAAGAGGTTTTGAGAATCCTTTTCTGTATAGCCTTTTTCTGTTAAAATAGCGTCTACCCTTGGTGCATATTGCGGGTAATACTGGTCCAGCGTTTCGTTGCCATAATCAAAATAGGCTAGATTATTACCTGCCTTAGGAAAGTTTTCTGCCATATACTGAAAAATAGCATCGGGGAATGGGTTATTCTCCTGAGGCATAGCTCCTACCCAATGGGTAGAAATACATGCAGCACCTTGAAATACTTCTGGATATTCTGAAATAGCGTACATAGACATGAGCCCTCCCATACTTGATCCAGCTACAAAAGTATTTTCTTTATCCGTTCTTACGGAGTATTCTTCATCAATGATTGGCTTTAATTCTTTCGTTAAGAATATTAGATAATTATCCCCTTTTAAATCGCGATAAGTACTGTCTGCTTTAGTCTTTGCAACAATACTATCAGCTACTTTTGGGTCTAAATAATCCCAAGCTTTTTGAGGAAAAAGATCAAACCAACGAATTTCAGAAATATTGTGAATTCCAACGACTATAAAGTCTTTGGTCTCACCTTCATCCATAAGTTGCGATGCCCATTCATCAACCTTCCACTCCTGCTTATTCCAGGTAGTGGTAGAATCGAATAACATTTGCCCATCATGCATGTAGAGAACCGCATAAGAGTTCTCATCCGAATAGTCTGCCGGTAACCATACATCTACAGGTCTATCTTCAATAAAATCCGAAGGGATCATTAATCTTTGTAAAGTTCCAGATGCCAACTGAGCATTATCTAAAGTCTCAATATCATAATTGACCTCCTGGGATTCAACTTGGGGTTCACTATTATTTTCATTTGATACTTTCGCGTCATTTTTACAAGAGGTAAAAGCCCATACAATACAGATAAATAGAATTAGTTGTTTCATATCCTTTATTTAGTTGTAAACAAATAGCTTCCTTTAGCAGGTAATTCAATACTTCCAGACCAAGTTATTTCCATACCTGATAATACATCTTTAAAAGATTTACCGTCCGCTCCAATCTCAGCAAATCGATCTAGTTCCAAAATATAAGGATCTTCATTCTTATTGAGGATATGAATCACCACTTCGTCTCCCTTAATTCTAGTTAATACATAAACACCATCTACAGGTGCAAAATGAAGGGTTTTCCCCTCATGGATTGCTTTACTATTTTTTCGATAGTTAATTAAGGCCGATACAAACTCTTGCATATCCTTTTTCTCTGGTGCCAAGCCTTCTCCCGTAAATGCATTGACCTCATCTCCATCCCATCCCCCAGGGAAATCTGTTCGTATAAGGCCGTGATCACCAGGCTGCGCAAAATCATCCATAAGAATCTCTGTACCATAGTACATCTGGAAGGTTCTTGGCAATACAGAATAATAACTTAAAGCCATTTTTGTATTGGTAATGTCCCCATCCAATTGAGTAAAGATCCGACTCATATCGTGATTATCTGGGAATACCAAAATATCCTCAGGCCGTGTATAACTAAAATCATTAGCTAATGATTCATACAATTCTCTCAAACCAGTACCCCAAGACTCTTCATTTTTTAAACCTGACACTACCCGTTCTTGCATGGCAAAATCCATACTTGATCTTAAATTAGAAACATAGCCATCCTTATTTTCATGGCCATCTTGCCAATAGGCAATTAACAATGGATTGGTTGACCATTCCTCACCAACAATATTGAAGTTTGGATACTCAGTCATAATAGCTCCAGCCCAATCACTCATAAAGTCTTTGTCAGGGTAAGGATAGGTATCTTGCCTAATACCTCCAAGACCTAAGGATTCTATCCACCAAATACTATTTTGAATAATATAATTTGCCATATAAGGATTGCGCTGATTTAGATCTGGCATCCCTTCTACAAACCATCCATCTGAATTTAGATCTGAATCCACTTGTGCACCGTAGATGTCCTGATTGGTTGTTCTGATATGATTGGTATACATTGTTGTTTTCCAAGTCCAATTAGCCCTATTAGATTCATAGTTTTCTTGATAATTAATCCAATCTTTAAATGGTAAATCTTCCATCCACCAGTGTCCCAAACCACAATGATTGGCAACCTGATCCATAATCAGCTTCATACCCTTACTATTTAATGCTTTTGAAAGTGTCAAATAATCATCAAAAGTTCCAAATCTGGGATCGACTTGATAATAATCAGTAATCGCATAACCATGATAAGATCCCTGCGGCATATCATTAGTTAGAAGAGGACAAGGCCAAACAGCTGTAAAACCAAGATTATCTATATAATCCAAATGATCGGTAATACCTTGTATGTCGCCCCCATGTCTGGCATATCCATCTTTTCTATCAATACCTTGTTGCTGAAGTCCCTCAACTGAATCATTATTAGGATCAGCATTTGCAAAACGATCTGGTGTTACAAGGAATATGGCATCAGAACTATTAAAGCCAACATAATCTTCTGCTGATTTCTCTCTAGATTTTAACTCATACGTCTGTGTCAATACAGAACCATCAGGCATTTTAAAGTCAATATTAAACCGACCAGTGGGTGTCGATTCTGAAATGGATAAATCCAAGAACAGATAATTGTTACTATTATCCCCCTTGGTTGATTTGTTTAGACTAACTCCTGGAAACGACAAGTTTGCTTCAGCTTCACCTATTCCTGGATGATGCACTAAAATTTGTAATTCAGAATTTTCAAAACCAACCCACCAATTAGGCGGTTCTATCCTATTAATATCATTGACTTCCTCAACGGGTTCTGGCGCTGGATTTGCTGCAGATTTAGATTCATTTGAATTACAGGAAGACCATAGTAAAGCCATTACCACAAGGATGGCATAAATTTTATATCTCATGATTTATAATTTTATTGTCTTAATCCTGCAATCTACCGGGCTATACCGTCACCAATTTATTGGGCGTAATAGTCACTGGTTTACCATTTACCAGAATCTCCAGATCATGATCTCCTTCTAACTCAAAATGGGTATGGCCCTTACTAGCATTCACCTTAAGGATCTGATGTCTAAAGTTAACTTTAAATGAATAACCCTCCCACTGTTCTGGTATTTTTGGTTCAAATGATAACGTATCGTTCTTAACACGCATTCCACCAAAGCCTTCAACAATACTCATCCATGTCCCTGCCATTGAGGTTATATGCAGGCCTTCATGAACTTCATGATTGTAATCATCCAAATCCAAGCGCGATGTTCTTAAATAAAAGGTGTAAGCTTGATCCATTCTATCAAGCTTAGCGGCCTGAATACTGTGTACACATGGCGACAAGGAACTTTCATGAACCGTAAATGGCTCATAGAAATCAAAATGTCTGGCCAAATCTTCGGTCGAAAACTGATCCTCGAAAAAATAGAAGCCTTGAAGGGTGTCTGCTTGTTTTATATATGGGGATCTTAAAATTCGATCCCAAGACCATTTTTGATTTATTGGTCTTTGAGACTTATCCAGATCTTTAACTGTTACTAATTCTTTATCCAAGAAGCCATCTTGCTGAAGATAAACATGGTGTTTTTCTGAATAAGGGAAGTACATGTTTTCTGCTACTTCCAACCATTCTTTTATTTCAGCCTTTGAAAGTTTAGCCTTATGCATAACACGTGTATAATCTGTGCTATATGCTTCTTGCACTTTATTAATGTTCTCAACGGCATAGGAAATACACCATTTGGCAATATAATTGGTATACCAGTTATTATTAACATTGTTCTCATACTCGTTTGGACCTGTAACTCCAAGAATTACATATTGGTTTTTATCTGTTGAGAAGGTGGCTCTCTGGTGCCAGAATCGCGCAATTCCAATAAGCACTTCAAGTCCTTTTTCCGGAATGTATGAATAATCACCAGTGTAACGGTGGTAATTAAAAATAGCAAATGCGATGGCGCCGTTTCTATGGATTTCCTCAAATGTGATTTCCCATTCGTTATGGCACTCTTCACCATTCATGGTGACCATTGGGTATAATGCGGCTCCATTTTTAAAACCAAGTTTCTCAGCGTTCTCTATGGCTTTCTGTAAGTGATTATAGCGGTATTCCAGTAAGCTTCTCGCAACACTTTGGTCTTTAGTCGCCATGTAGAATGGTATACAATACGCCTCTGTATCCCAGTAGGTACTACCCCCATACTTTTCACCGGTAAAGCCTTTAGGCCCAATATTAAGTCTAGCATCCGTACCTAAATAGGTTTGATTTAAATGAAAGATATTAAATCGAATTCCTTGTTGCGCCTTAACATCCCCAGCGATAGAAATATCAGCCATATCCCAAATCTGTGACCAAGCCTCTATTTGCTCTTTAAGAAGTGCTTCATAGCCATCTGAAATCGCTTCTTTCAATACTGATTGCGCTGCCGCAACCAATTCATATTTATTATGATTCCTATCAACCGTATAACCACCAAACTTTTCGATACTAGCGGTTTGACCTTCAGACACACTTAATTTATATACAAACGAGATATTTGTTGCATGCTTGTTTGTTTGCGCTTGTAGTTTTTGTTTATCGTCATTAATGTAAACCTGAGACTGCATGTAGGTGCAAGTATAAAAATCGGTTTTCATAGTTTTTGCCTGAATAAAGGCCTGATCACCTTCTTGAGAAACACTCATAGTATCCCAGAATTGGTCATCCCAGTTAGTATCTTCATTAGTAATACCACTATCCAAATAAGGTTGATACACAATGGAAGCATCTCCATTTAAGGGAGTAACTTCAAACTTGACAACCCCAAGTTCATCGCGCTTTAAACTTAGAAAACGGGTGCTTTTTACAGAAATCTTTAACCCACTCTTCATAGTGGCTATAAAGGATCTTTGTAACCAACCTTCTTTCATATTAAGCTCTCTCCTAAACCCTTCAACCAACTCACAAGCGTTCAGATCTAAAGCTTCATCATTTACAAACACATTTATGCCAATCCAATTTGGAGCATTTAGCACTTTGGCAAAATACTCTGGGTAGCCATTCTTCCACCATCCAACTCTGGTCTTATCTGGATAATACACCCCAGCTATATAACTCCCTTGAAAGGTGGGGCCAGAATATTGCTCCTCAAAATTAGCTCGTTGACCCATGGCTCCATTTCCAATACTAAAAAGACTCTCAGATGCTTTTACATGAGTTGGATCATAACCTTCTTCTATGATTGACCAGGGATCTGGTATTATATAATCTAAATTCATTGTTTGATTTCGTTAGGTGTTGCCCGGGCAACTTTTACTTTAATTATTTATTAAATCTGTAATAAATGATTGAGAGATTTGGGTAAAGTCTTTAAATATATAGTGTGCTTCATGAAGCACATCTTCACTTCCAATACCGATTGAAGTCATACCCGCAGTATTTGCCGCTTGAACCCCAGCGACGGAATCTTCGAATACAATACATTGATTAGGCTCGATATCTAGTAATTTTGCTGCTATTAAAAATACTTCAGGGTCAGGTTTTGCCCTGGAAACATCGTTACCATCAACAATAGCACTAAAGAATGAATTCACATTAACCTTGTCGAGTATATGACGTGCATTTTTACTCGCAGAACCAAGAGATATCCCTTGTTGTGAATCCTTTAAAAACTGAAGCGTTTCTTTTACCATCGGTAATAGCTCAGACTCGTCCATCTTATCAATATAACGGAGATAGTCTTCATTTTTTTCAGCCATTAATCGATTAAACTGGTCGTCTGAAATGGTTTTATTACCCCAGGAAAGAATTTTTTCGAGAGAACGCACTCGGCTAACGCCTTTTAGTTGTTCATTCTCTTCTTCTGTAAAGTCAATCCCTAATCCTTGAGCAAGTTTTTTCCAGGCTAAGAAATGATACTTAGCAGTATCAACAATTACGCCATCCAGATCGAAAATAAATCCTTTTTTATTCATTGTTACGATTCTATAACAGTGTCATCAACATCTTTTACTCTACGTACGAGAATTGCGGCAATTATCAATGAAACTCCGCTTGTCACTAATGCAAAAATTGGACGGTCGTTGTATAAGTACTTTACCATTGGCCCACCAATCAATGCATTAAGGATTTGAGGTAGTACGATAAAGAAATTGAAAATACCCATATATACTCCCATCTTCCTAACCGGTATAGATCCAGCCAAAATAGCATAAGGCATAGCTAGTATACTTGCCCAGGCAACACCAACACCTACCATTGATAATATTAACCAATTCTTGTCAGGCATGAAGTAAAGCGATATCAATCCCAATCCTCCAATAATTAGAGATACTGCATGAGTTCGTTTTCGGCCTAATTTTTTAGCAATGGCTGGTAAAAAGAAGGCATATACAGCAGAAACTGCATTGTAAACACCAAATAAAATTCCAACCCAATCACCGGCATCTTGAAATCCCTTACTATGAGTATCCGTAATATCCAGACCATAAATATGAGATGCGATGGCTGGCGCTGCAAATACCCACATACCAAAGAGTCCAAACCATGAGAAGAATTGCACCCATGCCAATTGACGCATGGTATCTGGCATTTTGGCAAAATCGGAAAAAATATTCATCAAGCTAGCGGACTCCTCTTCAGGTTCCTCGCCTTCAGTGGCATGAATTAAGGCCATTTCTTCTGGTGAATACTCCTTAGTGGTTGTAACCGTTACAAGAATACTTATAATTAATACGGCTGCTCCTATGAAGAAGGAAAGCAGTAAATTTAATGGCACCTCTCCAACAGCCGCTTCGTTTGAAACATTAAACCAATTAGCCAACATATAAGGTAACCAGGATCCAAAGACAGCGCCTATACCGATCAATACGGTTTGAACACTGAATCCCAAGGTTCTTTGATCGGATGGTAGAACATCCGCCACCAAAGCTCTAAATGGTTCCATGGCAATATTGAAAGAAGCATCCATAATCATTAATAGACCTGCTCCAACCCAAAGCGCGGGTAAATAAGCAGTAAACATATCTGAATTTGGCATTAGGATAAGACCTATGGATGCTAATACAGCCCCAACTAAAAAATATGGTCTTCGCCGACCTAGTCTGGTCCATGTCCTGTCACTGTAATGGCCAATTATAGGTTGTACAATTAGACCTGTCAGGGGTGCTACGATCCAAAACCATGAAAGTTCATGCACATCGGCACCAAAAATTTGGAGTATTCGGCTGGCGTTAGCATTCTGAAGGGCAAAACCCATTTGAACTCCAAGAAATCCAAAACTTAAATTCCAAATTTCCCAAAAGGAGAGACGTCGCTTTTCCATTAATAGTATTTTAAATTGATACTATTCTGATAAGCTATACTTATCAAAACTTATACGAGAGAAATGAAAATATAAGTTTTGAATTCAGTCTTCAAAGATAGGCATTATTTTAAATGCGCAATGTTAAATCTCTATTTTGTCGATTCGCGCTCCACTAAATCAGCCGGAATTATCACGGTTTGATAGTGCTCCTCATCTTCTTCATTCTCAAGACGATCTATTAATAAATGAGCTGCCTTTTCACCCATTTCCTGTCCATGCTGACTTACAGTAGACATGCTTGGAGAGGCATGCTTGGACAATACGCCATCAGTGAAACCAACCACTTGAATATCTTCTGGGATTTGATAGCCAAAACTTTTAGCAACTTTCATAGCCGAAAGCGCATACAATTCATTAACAGCAAACAGAGCATCTATTTTATCATTGGATTCAAACAGCGGTCTTATTTCTTGTTCCAAGGCATCAAGATCCTCCTCATAGTTTTTGGAATCATCTAGTTTTAAAATGAGTTCAGATTTTGGATCAATCTGATGATTCATCAAAGACTCCATATAACCCTGAGTTCGCAGCTTACCAACACTAACATAATCGCGTGTTGTAATAAGGGCAATGTTTCGAGCACCTTTTGCAATTAAATGATCTACTGCTGATTTCGCTCCCTGAAAATCGTCGATAACCACCTTATCACATTCAATTTCATTCACCACACGATCAAACATGACTATTGGCATCCCTTGACTAATGGTTTCATCAAAGTGATGATAGTCCTGAAGTTGCAATGTTTCTTTTGAGATGGAAAGAATAAACCCATCAATACTTCCGTTGGCCAACATTTGCATGTTAATTACCTCTTTAGAGAACGACTCATTGGATAGACCAACGATAACATTGTAGCCTCGTTGATTGGCTACTAATTCTACACCTCTGATAACCTTAGAGAAAAAGTGATGCACAATTTCAGGAATAATGATTCCTATTGTGTTTGTTTTTCGGTTCTTAAGACTTAATGCTATGTTATTAGGACGGTAGTTATACAGTTTGGCAAAGGCCTGAACTTTCTGCTTGGTATCGTCGCTAATTTCCACGCTATTTCGTAAGGCCTTAGATACCGTTGAGATGGAAACATCTAATTCTTTAGCAATTTGTTTGAGGGTTACTTTTCTCTTCATTTCGTTATTAAATAATCCTTAATAATAGCCTAAAAAAATGAGCTTGACAATGTTTAATTCAATTGCGATATTCTTAAACATTCTTATTTTAACACCTTTAGTATTATGACATCCTCATTTTTTAACTAAATTTAGAACATTGTCGTTAAATATTTAAAAGTTTTTAACACGAAAACGTTTTCGTGACAAATGTCAGGTTTTTTAACATAACCGTCATCCTATATTTACATAAATTTAACCCCGAGAAGTGAAAATATAAACACAATTAACTAAAGCAATTAACTTAAAGATATTGTATGAAAACAATTTTTAGTGCTTTGCTGTTAAGCATCTTTATGGTGCCTGCTCTCATTTTTGGGCAGTCCACTGTTTCAGGTACAATAACGGACGAAGCAAATGCGATGCCTTTACCAGGCGTAAATGTGTTGGTAAAAGGAACAACAACTGGTACATCAACAGATTTTGATGGTAACTATACCCTTGAAAATGTAAACAATGGAGACACCATTGTTTTTTCTTATTTAGGGTTTGTTACTCAGGAAGTTGTCTTTAACGGACAGTCCAGAATCGACATTACTATGGTTGAAGATGCTGCCCAATTAGAAGAAATAGTTCTTATTGGTTATGGTGCCACTACCAAACAGGATGCTACAGGAGCCGTTGAAAAAGTAAGTACTGAAGAATTTAATAAAGGGGCGATAGTAGCACCTCAACAATTAATTGCCGGTAAGGCAGCTGGTGTTAATGTAACTGCGCCTAGTGGTGCCGCTGGTGACGGTGGTTCTATTAGAATTCGTGGTGGTTCTTCGTTAACTGCAACTAATGATCCCTTAATTGTAATTGATGGTCTGCCAATTGATCAAAGAGGTGGGGCACAAGGATCGAGAAGTGCATTAAATGCTATCAACCCCGAAGACATTGAAGATTTTGTGGTTTTAAAAGATGCCTCTGCTACAGCCATTTATGGTTCTAGAGCCTCAAACGGTGTAGTTTTAATCACCACTAAAAAAGGATCGACTGGACAACCATTTAAATTGGAATACGGACTTCAAGTGTCTACTAGAAGGGTTGCAAATACGGTTAACAATCTATCAGCTGATCAATACCGAACACTTGCTGATGACCCTCGTTTTGATCCATCAGGTTTAGGAAATACTAGTACTGACTGGCAAGATCAAATATTCCAGACTGGAATTGGAGCAATTCACAATTTAACAGCCTCTAAAGGTTATGATAACTTTAATTTCAGGGTTAATTTTAACTATGCGTCTCAAGAAGGTCCATTAAAAGATTTATACGAGCGTGTGGCTTTAAATACATCCTTTGTTCAAAGAGCTCTGGACAATGATTTAAAAATGACTTTAGTTGCTAAAGTTATCCAAGACAAATACGATTATAAAAACGAAGGGGCTATTGGACAAGCTGTAAGATTTGATCCTACACAACCCGTATTTAATGAAGATGGTAGTTTTTACCAATACAGTTCTAACCCTAATATCCCTGGAGCTAATTTAGCACCAGCCAACCCAGTTTGGCAATTACAAAAAGAGAACTGGAATAGTGATCAAACGATTCAGCGTGTAATTGGAAACTTCAATATCGATTATAAATTCTGGTTCTTAAAAGAGTTACGATTTGTTGTTAATGCAGGTCTTGATTATGCAGAAAATAATGGTTCACGTTTTGACAGAGGAAATCCAAATAACCCAGATGCCATTGCTACTCCAGAAGTATCTAATGGTTTAAACAGAAACACCAACCTTGACTTTTACTTTAATTACAAGAGTAATGTAGAATCAATCAACACCGTTGTTGATATTACAGCAGGTCATGCATTCCAGGAATTCTATATTAAAAGTTTCTTCGATAGAGGTGGTAACGCACCACAGTCCAACACAGATATCAACCGTAATGCATTGGAATCGTATTTTGCAAGAGCAAGTTTTGACATCTCTAATCGCTATCTGATTTCTGCTAATATGAGAGCGGATGGTTCTTCGAGATTTGCGGATGGTAACCGTTGGGGTTATTTCCCTGGAGTTTCAGTTGGTTGGAAAGTATCTAACGAATCCTGGATGGAAGATTCAGCTTTCTCTAATTTCAAGATTAGAGGTGGTTGGGGTGTAACTGGTCAACAAGAGATTGGTGACAACTATGGTTTCTTAGGTGTCTACACTCCTTCTCGAAATGCAGCTGCCAACGTTCAGTTTGGAACCGATCCTGCAGGAAATCCTGTGTTCATTCAAACTTTACGACCAGAAGGCTTTGATGAAAATTTAACGTGGGAGCAAACAAGCCAGTATAACGTAGCTTTGGATTTAGGATTCTTCAGCAACCGTTTGACTGCAACCGTTGATGCTTATTACAAGGAAACCAAAGACCTCTTAGCCACTGTACCAGTTCCAGCTGGGGCTAACCTAACTGACTTACTAACGACTAATGTTGGTGAATTGATCAGTAGAGGTATTGAATTTACACTTGGTGGTGTCATCTTTAATACAGAAGATTTTAACTGGGATGCTAACTTTAACTTGACCTTCCAACGATTTGAGGTTACCAAATTAAGTTTAAGTAATGATCCAAACTTCTTTATTCCAAAAGGTGGAATTTCTGGAGGTGTCGGTAACCAGATTCAAATCTTAAAGCCTGGATTTGACCCAACAACATTCTTTGTATTCAGACAAGTGTACGATGATCAGGGACGTCCAATTGAAGGAGCCTATGTGGATGTAAATGGTGATAACCAAATCACAGAGGCTGATAGACAAGCTTACAAAAAAGCAACACCAGACGCGTTCTTCGGTTTTACCAACAGTTTACGCTACAAAGCTTTTGACTTGAACTTTACCTTTAGAGGAGCCTTTGGAAACTATGTATACAACAACAATGCTTCAGATACAGGTAACTTAAATGCCGTATTGAACCAGCCAGGTTATCAAGCAAATGCGCACGCTGATGTATTGAATACTGGCTTTGAAAACCAAAATTTGTTCTCAGATTACTACATCCAAAGAGCGGATTTTGTAAGACTAGACAATATTGCTTTAGGATACAACTTACCATTTGAAAATACCAAATTAAGAGTATCCTTAACGGCAACGAATGTATTTATTATTACAGATTTTGACGGTTTAGATCCTGAACTTGGAGATGGAATTCAAAATAATTTCTACCCAAGAACAAGAGATATTGTTTTAGGTCTTAACTTAACTTTCTAAAAAAATGACGACTAATATAAATATGAAAGCTATGATGAAAAGAATCTTAATGATCTGTCTGACGGTCTTTGCTGGGTTTGCCTTAGTGCAGTCCTGTAGTAACCGTTTGGACTTGCAACCTGAAGATGCCAGGTTGACAGCAGATGCAGCATTTCAAAATCCAGACTCTTATGAAGAGTTTCTAGGAAAAATATATGCTGGTATCTCTTTAAGTGGACAAGAAGGTCCTGCTGGAGCACCAGATTTAGCTGGTCTAGATGAAGGGTTTTCTAACTACTTAAGACTGTATTGGAAGATGCAGGAGCTAACCACTGATGAAGCAATCATCGGTTGGAATGACGGTACTATCCAAGACCTTCATGGTCAAATTTGGACCTCAGGTAATGAGTTTATAAGAACTATGTACAGTCGTCTACTTTACCAAGTAGCCTTGACAAATGAGTTCTTAAGACAAACAACCGATGACAAACTAGACGGACGTGGAGTAACTGGAGACCTAAGAGCTGAAATCCAAGTGTTCAGAGCAGAGGCCCGCTTTATGAGAGCTTTGACATACTGGCACGCCATGGATTTATTTGCAAATCCTCCATTTGTAACCGAAAATGATCCTATTGGAGCGTTCTTACCTCCACAAATAGAAAGAGCAGATCTTTTTGTTTGGAT
The DNA here is from genome assembly GCF_003362725.1 of Winogradskyella aurantiaca. Lineage (GTDB taxonomy): Bacteria > Bacteroidota > Bacteroidia > Flavobacteriales > Flavobacteriaceae > Winogradskyella_A > Winogradskyella_A aurantiaca. Next base: position 629,182 of record NZ_QKTV01000001.1, on the reverse strand, counting down.
CGAGTCTGAATTATTAGACATCTTGGATGGTATGGCACCTGCAAGACAACATGTGTATGGTCGTGCAGATAGAGGTGCTGCCTGGATGCTTCTAGCCAAACTATATTTAAATGCTGAAGTATACACTGGATCTGCCAGATATTCGGATGCATTGACATACGTAAATCAAATTATCGCTGCAGGGTATACTGTGGATACTTCTATCCCATACCAATACTCATTCTTAGCTGATAATGATTCTAACGGTGCGCAGTCTGAAGTGATTTTTACCATTCCATTTGATGGATTACGCACACAAGCCTTTGGAGGAATGACCTTTATGACACACGCTCCTGTTGGCGGAAGCATGAATGCAGTAGCTACAGAAGTCTTTGGAATTAATGGTGGTTGGTTTGGTTTAAGAACCACTCCTACTTTCGCTAATAGGTTCCCTGGTGATGTGGATAACGAAAATTCACCTGACGGACGCGCTTTAATCTGGACAGATGGTCAGGAGAAAGACATACAAACGGTTACTACGTTTACAGATGGTTATGCCATTTCTAAGTATCGCAATGTTGATGTCAATGGCAACCAGGGATCAGACACCACTGGTGATCATACAGATATTGATTTCCCAATGTTTAGATTAGGAGATGCGTACTTAATGTATGCTGAGATTGTTGCCAGAGGTGGTGGCGGAGATGCCGGTACTGCTGCTGGATATATCAATATATTAAGAGAGAGAGCCTACGGCAATACAAGCGGTAATATTGGATCTGGAGCCATAACATTAGACTTTGTTCTTGATGAAAGAGCCAGAGAATTATACTGGGAGTGCCACAGAAGAACGGACTTGATTCGATTCAACCAATTTTCTGATAATGGCGTATGGCAATGGAAAGGTAATGTTCAACCAGGAAGAACAACTGAATCCTTTAGAGATCTTATGCCAATTCCACAGCAAGATCTTAGTTTAAATTCTAACCTAGAACAAAACCCTGGATACTAATTAACATGATTATAAAAATGAAAAAATTATCAATTTTAGGCTTATTTCTTTTAGCCGTTATAGGATTCAATAGCTGCTCGTCTAATGACGATGTGGTGTTTGTAACGAACAACAATTCAGACTTAACATTTTCTAACACGTTTCAATCTGAATATATTTTAATACCGCAAGCGTCTAGTAACCTTGCTGAGCGTTTTACTTGGAACAGCGTGACTACAGATGTTCCAACGAACATAACTTACACCTTAGAGAAATCAATTCTTGGTGACTTTAGTGATGCTGATGTTGTAGGTGCTACAACTGGTAACGAAATTGCAATTACTATTGGTGACATGTTAGGCTATGCTGCTGAAGCCGGCTTAGATAATGATCCCGATACTCCTAACCCAAATACTGGACCAGTATCTTTTAGATTGATTGCAACTTTAGGAGAACCAGGAAGTTTACCAAATGTTTCTGATACACAAACCTTAACAATGGTATTGGAAGAAGTGTCCGGACCAGAAGAAGCTGTTTGTGATAACGATCAGTTCTACCTTGTTGGTGCTGCGGTTAAATTTACGGGATGGGATTGGGCTACACCTCAAGTTGCTGCTTGTTCAGGAACCAATGTCTACACAGTAAACGTTGACCTTATCAATAATGTTGATGGAGATGGTAACTTCCGTTTCTTTACTACTAACAACGATTGGGGATCTGGTATTAACTATCCTGGATTTATAGATGACGGTTATACCATTGATCCAATGTTTGAAGATGCAATGGATGGTGACAATAACTTCTTGTTTACAGGACCATCAGGTAAGTACTTCTTAACTATTGATGCTGTAGCCAAGACTATTACATTATCTGAACCAACAGCACAAGGGATTTGTGACCTTGATCAAATGTGGGGTGTTGGAGCTGGTCTTACAGACACTGGATGGGACTGGACCACTCCACAGCAGTTTATGTGTGAAGGAGACGGTGTATACCAAGGATGGGCTAACTACACATCTGTTACTGATGGTAACAACTTCCGTTTCTTCACCACTAACAATGACTGGGGATCTGGATTAAATTACCCATATTTTGTTGACGAAGGTTATACTATTGATGAAAAATTAGTAAACGCTGAAGATGGTGATAGCAACTTTGCTTTCATTGGAACCGATGGTAAGTATTGGACAACTATTGACACCGTTAACAAGACTATTACTCTAGAATAATTTAATATTATAATATAGTTTGAGTTTAATAAGAGGGGCCATGTTATTATAAGACATGGCCTTTTTTAATCAGATATTGTTATGAAGCAAAAATTACTTATTGCGTTAGCACTCTTGGCAACCATGTTCACTTTTTCACAAACGTTTACATGGAATCCTGAGTTTTTTGAAGCTAATGAAAATGCCACCCTCACCATATCAAATTTTGACCCTCAGTCTGAGTGGGGTGTTGATGACATTTATTTATGGGCCTGGCATTTTGATGCTGATGGGGAGTTTTCTGGAAATCCAGACGCTACCGGATCAGACTTTGGGAACTCCCCAGAAACTGCCAAATTCACAGATAATGGTAACGGAACCTACACTTTTGATTTTGGGGTGGTTCAAGATTTTTTCAATGATCCGGGAATAACCACTATTGGATTTTTAATTAAATCCCAAGACGGATCCAATCAGAGTGGTGATAACCTAAAAAATGTAGGGGTTGTCCGCGTCAATGTCTCTTCACCGGATACAGATTTCATACTAATTGACTCAGGTGATGATGTACAAATAGTGGCAACAATCGATTTTGAAGGTAACACCACTGTTGCTGGCTCTTTTGAATTGTATTTTGATAATGGGGACTCTCAAACACTTATTGACAGTGGCACTTGTGGTTTCCCTAACTGTGTTGCAGATGCGACTAATATCACGGAAAGTGGCATATTGAGGTTTGTTGGAACCCCACCGGGGGAAACGCTCACAGCGGAAGCTGCATTTGAGGTCTTTATAGTTCCAACGGTTATTGAAGAAGCCTTACCTGCCGGAGTTGTTGATGGTGTAAATTATGGAAATGACAACACTCGTGCTACCCTAGTAGTCTCTGCCCCTGGTAAAGATTTTGTGCAAATTGCAGCAAGTTGGAATAACTATATTCCTGGAAATGATGATGTCATGAAACGGGATCCATCAACAGGTAAATATTGGTTAGAAATAACAGGTCTTACCGCCAACAAAGTAGAAACCTACCAATACTGGGTTTTTGATGCGACACCTGTTACAGATTCACCAGTTTTAGTAAAAACTGCTGATCCCTTCTCAACATTGGTGTTATCGCCTTTCGATGACCCCTTTATTCCAGATTCATCATTTCCAAATATTCCAGATTACCCTGAAGGACAAGAAAGAGAAGTGACTGTTTTGGAGACGGGTCAAACCCCTTACGATTGGCAAGTACCAAATTTTGACAAACCAAAAAAAGAAGATCTTATTGTCTATGAAGTCTTAGTAAGGGATTTTGATGCTAATAGAAACTATCAGGATCTCATTGACAGAATTGACTATTTCAAAAATTTGAATATCAATGCTATTCACCTTATGCCGGTCATGGAATTTGAAGGCAATGAAAGTTGGGGCTATAATACGTCATTTCACATGGCTTTAGATAAATTCTATGGTACGCCTGATAAGCTTAAAGAATTTATAGACCTGTGTCATCAAAATGGTATTGCCATTATCCTGGACGTCGTCTTAAATCATGCCTTTGGACGAAATCCAATGGTTCGCATGTGGATGGATGATCCAGATGGGGATGGTTGGGGTCGCCCCTCTGCAGATAATCCTTATTTGAACGTTTTTCCAACGCATTCTTTTAATGTTGGAAACGATTTTAATCATCAGCAGGATTTAACTCAAGAATATACAAGACGTGTTATTAAACATTGGGTTGAGGAATATAAAATTGATGGCTTCAGATGGGATTTAACCAAAGGGTTTACCCAAAACTGTGGTGATGGGACTGACGGAGGAGATTTTAACTGTACCCAATTATACCAGCAAGACCGAGTTGATGTGCTCCGGGAATATGCAGATTATGCATGGTCCTTGGATGATACTCATTATGTCATTTTTGAACACCTTGGGTCTGATAATGAAGAACAGCAATGGGCTAATTATCGTATTGATGAAGGAAAAGGCATTATGATGTGGGGTAAAATGACCGATCCATATAACGAACTAACTATGGGTCAAAACGGTAACAAGGATATATCTAGAATGGGACATGAAAGCCATGGATTCACTGGACCGCGTGTCCTAGGATATCCTGAAAGTCATGACGAAGAACGTTTGATGTTTAAAAATACAGAGTTCGGTAATTCGAGCAATCCTTCTCATGATGTGAAAGATTTGAATACAGCCTTATCAAGGATGTCTGCTTTAGGAGCCGTGTCAGTTCTAGTACCTGGACCTAAAATGATTTGGCATTTTGGTGATTTAGGTATGAATAATTCCATATTCACCTGTTCTGATGGGTCTTATAACAATGACGGTTGTAAACTTGATACCAAACCTCAGCCACAATGGGTTGAAAACTGGTTAGGTGATGCCATGCGTAGACAGATTTATGATGATTGGGCCAAACTACACGCCTTAAAAGTAGGTGAAGATGTTTTTGAAGGAGACTATACAATTACAACAAGTAGCGGTAGTTACACTCCTCGAATTGACATTTTTGACACGTCCATACCCAATACGGAATTAAGAAATGTTATTGTGCTTTCTAATTTTGACGTCAATGAAGTGACGGTCAACACCAATTTCCCTGGCGGAGTTACTGACACATGGTATGATCTGATGGATCCTACAGGAAATACCACCATCAGCAATTCAACCAACTCTGTCACCTTACAGCCAGGACAATTTTGGGTTCTTGGAAACGTTCCTTCAGAAACATTAAGTACAGATGACAATGAGTTCAATACGTTTGCTCTTTACCCTAATCCAACTTCGACTACGTTTAAGCTAAATGTAATAGTTGAACAAGTAGAAGTCTATGATCTTTCAGGAAAACAGGTTCGTAGTTTTAAAGGTGATTTTCAGGCAAATCAAGACTTTGATGTTTCCAACTTGAACGCAGGAATTTATATGCTCCGGATTATTAATAGCGAAGGTCAGATGATGACCTCTAAGTTAGTCAAGCTCTAAATTTAAGTGTTATTTCGAGCAGAAAGCCCCTTTTTTACAGGGGCTTTTTTATTTTATAAAGGATCGTAAGGTTGTGGCAGCCTGTTCTGGTGTGAGATCTCTTTGAGGAGTGGCGAACATCTCATAGCCTACCATAAACTTCTTGACCGTTGCACTGCGCAATAATGGTGGATAAAAACTCATATGCCAATGCCAGTGATTTACTGAAGCACTATGAGTAGGTGCCTGATGTATACCACTGGAATAGGGAAACGAAACCTTGAACAAGCGGTCATAGATTTTAGTTAAAAGGGAAATGGCCTCAGCAAAGGCCTTTATTTGTTCATGAGATAATTGGGCAATACTCGATTGATGCGACTTAGGAATAATCATGGTCTCATAGGGCCAAACTGCCCAAAAAGGTATGAGTACCACAAAATCTGAATTTTCAAATAAGACTCGTTCGCCTTTCTCTAATTCATCTCTGAGATAATCCTTTACAAGAGATTTACCAGTTTCATGAAAATATTGTTCTTGGAATCTATTTTTCTTTTCTATCTCATTGGGAATGGATCTATGGGCCCAGATTTGTCCATGAGGGTGCGGATTACTACAGCCCATAACAGCCCCTTTATTTTCAAAAATTTGTACGTAGTTAATATCGTCAATGGTACCCAACAATTTATATTGATCCATCCACACCGCAATAACCTTTTCTATAGCACTCAGGCCTAAATTGGCGAGACTCTTAGAATGGTCTGGGCTAAAACAAACCACCTTACAGACACCTGTTTCTGTTTCGGCTTGCAACAATCCTTGTTTAAATTTTTTCGAAGTAATATCCGATTGAATCGCCGCAAAATCATTCTCAAATACAAAGGTGTCCTCATAGTTTATATTTCTCTCACCGTTAGCTCTAAGGTTTCCTGGGCATAAATAGCAATCCTCAACATAAGAAGGGCTATCATCTATATTTGAATCCTCTTCTTGTCCTTGCCAGGGACGCTTTGTTCGATGGGGTGAGACCAATACCCACTCACCAGTAAGAATATTATAACGTCTGTGAGAACTTCTATTTAATGCCTCTAGTTCCATGGGATAATGCTACTTTAATACTATTACAAGTCTTATTGAATTTTGTCATATACGATTTCTTAATGGCCTCAATAAACTCTTGTTCAACACCATTTTCAACCAGATTAATGGTACAACCTCCAAAGCCTCCACCCATCATGCGAGATCCATGAACACCATCAAATTGTTTACTAAAATCCACGAGGAAATCTATTTCCACACAACTCACCTCATACTTGTTTCGCATACCGTCATGTGACTGGTACAGTAATTCCCCCATACCAATAATGTCCTTCTGGGTAACGGCTTCCCTAAAAGCTAAAACCCTCTCGTTTTCCTCTAAGACATAACTAGCTTTTCTATAATCCTCTTCATCTAAGTTTGCTCTGGCTGAGACTAGATCATCTAAAGAGATCTCTCGCAATGATTCCACTTGAAAAAAATTGGCCACGCGTTCACATGTAGCACGCCTTTTATTATAAGCACTTTCAGCCAATTTGTGTTTGACATTAGAATTAATTAAAACTAAAGACACCCCTTCCAATTGCATAGGAATTTCATCGGATTCTAGGGTTTTACAATCCAGGAATAATCCCGCATCCTCCTTCCCATACATACTGGCAAACTGATCCATGATACCACATTTAACACCTACAAAATTATGTTCAGCTGCCTGTGAAATATGAATCATTTCATGCTTGCTAAGATTTAGTCTAAAGAGCTCATTTAAGCCAAATACGAAGGCATTTTCCAAAGCTGCAGAAGAGGATAATCCTGAACCAATAGCAATAGTCCCTGAGAATAGCACTTTGATTTGATCAAATTCCTGATGTTGTTTTTTCAATTCGGTGAGAACCCCAAGTAAATAATCTTGCCAGGATCCTAATTGCTCCTCTTGCAGGTCATTGATATCAAAATCATACGATTCATCGACGTCAAGCGCCAAAATTTGCGATCTTTCATCTGTGGAACGGCTTAACGCCATATAAATCCCTTTATCAATTGCGGCGGGAAAAACAAAGCCATTATTATAATCTGTATGTTCACCAATAAAATTGATTCTTCCGGGAGAAAAAACAACGATAGGTTTTACTAGAAACCTTTCAAAAAAAGCCTGTTCTAAATCATTCACCATTGTCGACGTCATCGTTATCATTGATTACCAAAATAAGGCATAAAGTGCTGCTAAAATCAGCATAATAGCGAAGGCGCCTATATTAAATTTTGGGGATGTCTTAAAGAGTTCCTTAGTTATTTCAATACCGTTTGCATCATCTCGTCCTTTGCGTTGAACATAACTGGCCACTATTATTACCCCCATTGTACTCAATAAGGTATATCCCATTTGATCCATAAATGGCACATCAATAAAAACAGGAGATGTTGACCACCCCTTTGGAGCTACTTTAAAATACAGGGCAATAGGCACAGAGGTTATGGCACCAATAATCGCAGCCTTATTAGTTGTCTTTTTCCAAAAGAGCCCTAACAAGAAAACCGCCAGGATTCCAGGGCTTACCAACCCGGTGTATTCCTGAATAAATTGGAATGCCTGATCAATCCCACCCAGCAATGGGGCCATAATACAAGCAATCACCAAGGCAACTGCCGCCGATATTCTACCCGTATTAACGGTAGTTCTATCATCGGCATTTTTATTAATGTACTGCTTATAAATATCCATTGTAAAAATCGTTGATGTAGAATTAAGCATGGATGCCAAGGAACTTACGACAGCAGCCGCTAAGGCGGCAAAAGCTATCCCTTTTAATCCAACAGGTAAAAATTGTAATAACCACGGATAGGTTTTATCGGCCGATTCTAATGATGGTACATTCATTTGCCCCATAGCACCCAGACGATTCATAATCTCAGGATCGTTAATCATAACATAGGCCGCAATACCGGGAATGACTACAATTAATGGAATCAATAACTTTAAGAAGGCTGCAAAGATGATCCCCTTTTGCGCTTCGGCCAGGGATTTGGCGGCCAATGTGCGCTGAATAATGTATTGATTGAATCCCCAGTAGTACAAATTGGCAACCCACATACCACCAACAAGTACGGCTATTCCGGGAAGATTTTTATATTCCGGATTAGACTCGTCAAGAATCATTTCAAACCGCTCTGGTACCGCATCATACACCGCAGTCAATCCTGCAATAAAGCCTTCTCCATTAGACACATAATCTAAAGCTAAATACGTAGTTAAAAATCCTCCTAAAACCAGAAATATAACCTGGATAACATCGGTCCATGCCACTGCAGACAAGCCACCATAGAGCGAATAAGCTGCAGAGAATAAGGACAATCCAATCACTCCATAAACAAGTGGGATTCCCATAATAGTCTCTAGTGCCAGGGCCCCTAGATAAAGGACTGAAGCGAGGTTAACAAAAACATACAAACCAATCCAAAAAACTGCCAAAATGGTTTTGAGGTTGGTAGAATAGCGCTGTTCTACAAACTCAGGAATTGTATAAAGCCCTTTCTCAATGAAAATAGGAAGGAAATATTTCCCAACTATGATTAGGGTGAGAGCTGCCATCCATTCATAAGATGCTATAGCAAGTCCAGAGGCAAAACCTGAACCCGACATACCAATAAATTGTTCAGCAGATATATTGGCCGCTATGAGAGAGGCTCCAATGGCCCACCAGGGTAACGACTTACTTGCTAAAAAATAGTCTTCAGCATTTTTTTGCTGGCCTTTTTTATCACGGGATACCCACAATCCGATTCCAAGAATCATAATAGCATAACCGATAAAAATGGCGTAGTCTAAAAATTGAAATCCAGAATTCATGTAATTATTGATTTATTAGTTAGTCAGATTTAGATGTCATATATACTGTCACAAAGATTGCCTTAAAATTAATCGACTCGGGTTTTCTACTTGCTCTCTTTTTTTTGTTAAAATCATATGAGCCAAGCGCTCACCCATAACAGAAAAGTCAGTGGATATAGTTGTAATACCTCTATTAACTATTTCCTTTAATGGGGTGTCGTTATAAGAAATAACACCAACATCTTCCCCTATTACAATTTGCTGTTCGATACCAGACTTTAAAATAGCAATTAGATCTCTATCATCCAATACAATGTATAATTCACTGATCTGCAGTATACCTTCAAATTTGGCTTGAATGGAATAATTAAGTTTCCTTTGAGAACAGTAACTTTCAAATCCTTCTTTAATCCCTTTTGGTTGTCGCGTATCATCAAATAATAGGATCCATTCTTTGTACTTACTGGTATGAATTTCTGCTTGCTGTAGCCCTGTCTCAACATCTTTTTTAAAGTTTTGATACACAGCCGCAAAATGCTGATGTTCCTCATGACATTGGTCCAAGATAAATACCTTTTCAGAAGGTAATCGATCCATAACTACTGCGGTATTATCAAGATTAGCAGGCATGATAACATAATAATTATAAGAGTTCTGATTGTCCAATATCAAATCCTTAAAAACCTGATAATTAAAGTGATGGAAAAAGATATCCACCTGAGTATCTGCTCCTAGACTCCCCTTTAATGCGTTATACAAATCCTCCTTAAAGGCATTTAACTCATCAAACAATACAAAGACGCGCTTTTTCACATCAATATTCTCTGACTTCACATAATATCCTTTTCCCACAATGGATTCTATTATTCCTCGGCTTTTTAATTGGTTAAAAGCCATGAGCACCGTGTCGCGAGATAATTGGTAACGCATCTTAACAGCATTTAAGGAGGGGAGTTTATCTCCTTGCTTTAAATCGCCATTTTGAATGGCGTCCTCAATGCCTTGAATAAGTTGTTTATACTTAGGTTGAGCAGAAGAATCTATTAGTTTTTTGGCAGTCACTTTACAAATATAACAAACTGGTAGGTACTGGTAGGTTATTTTTTAATTATTTCATACTTTAGCGAAAATTCATCCTCATGAAGCGCAGTTCGTTTTTTTTATTATTTGCGTCGTTTAGCATGCTATTTAGTGTTGTGAATTGCAGCTCGTCTAATGACCCTGCAAGTGATCCGGACCAAGGACAAAATGACCCTCAGATTGAATTCTTTTTCGGAGCGGACTTATCTTATGTGAATGAGATGGAGGATTGTGGCGCTATTTATAAAAATAGAAGTGGCAATACCGAGGATGCCTATCAGATATTTAAATCAGAAGGAGCCAATCTCGTTCGTCTTCGTTTATGGCATTCTCCAAGTTGGACCAACTATTCCAATATAGAAGATGTTAAAAAATCTATGGCCCGTGCTAAGGCAAAAGGTATGGCTGTTTTGTTGGATTTTCATTATTCTGACACTTGGGCTGACCCTGAGCACCAACAAATTCCAGCTGCCTGGATCAACCATATTGATGACCGTGAAACTCTTGGCGATCTTATGTACCAATACACCTATAGCACACTTAAAGAACTTCACACCCTGGACTTGGATCCTGCGATAGTTCAAATTGGTAATGAGATTAACCCCATGATTCTACAAGATGGTGATTTGCAATGGCCTATCAATTGGAATCGGAATGCTTACCTTTTAAATAAAGGCTTGGAAGCTGTGGACGCCATAAATACCGAAAACAACACCCAAATTGAAACCATGCTGCATATTGCCCAGCCAGAAAATGGCATATGGTGGTTTGAGCAGGCTACTGCAAATGGTGTTACCAATTTTGATTGGATTGGACTCTCCTACTACCCAAAATGGTCCGATTACACTCTAGACAATGTTGGGCCTGTCTTATCAGACCTAATGACCACCTACAACAAGCGACTCATGATTGTGGAAACGGCTTACCCGTTCACACTTAGTTCATGGGATAATGCTGGTAACATCTTAGGGAGTGATTCCCTTATTGACGGTTATGACGCGAGCATTCAAGGTCAATTACAATACATGTTGGACCTTCAAAATACTATCGAATCTGCAGGAGGAGAAGGTCTTATATACTGGGAACCTGCCTGGGTTTCTACCAGTTGCAGCACACAGTGGGGACAAGGATCTCATTGGGAAAATGCCACTATGTTTGATGAAAACACCCATGCCCATGATGGTATTTCGTTTTATAATCTGAGTTTCAATAATTAAAATTAAGGGATGCGATATACTTCTTATCTTATCCTGTCTATATTTATTAGTTCTTGCACGCTTTCCAATAACAATCCAACCAAAGTGAGACAGACAATAACCCTTAAAACAGGCTGGAAATTCTTAAAAGACGATCCTGAAAAGGCTTTTCTACATGATTTTGACGATAGTCAATGGCAGACTGTAAGAGTGCCTCATGATTGGGCTATTTATGGCCCATTTGACAAGGACATTGACAAGCAGGTGGTTGCTATTGAACAAAATGGCGAAACGGTAGCCACGGAAAAAACAGGCCGAACTGGTGCTCTTCCTTACACAGGCACTGCCTGGTACCGCAACAGCTTTTCACTTGAAGATCTTTCAGAAAATAAAACCTTTATTGTATTTGAGGGTGCCATGAGCGAACCCGAAGTTTTTATTAACGGTAAAAAGGTAGGTGAATGGAAATATGGGTACAGTTATTTTTATTTTGACATTAGTAATTATGTGCAAACTGGTGCTAATACTCTTGCCGTTAGGCTTAATAACGTGGAACAATCATCACGCTGGTACCCAGGAGCTGGATTGTACAGAAAAGTGCAGCTGCTAATTACTAATAAAGATCACTTTAAACAATGGGGTACCTTTATTACAACTCCAAGGGTTACTGCTCAATCGGCTCAAATATCTATTAGAAGTGAACTAATTGGAACTAATTTAAGGCTGGAGGCTCAGGTATTTGATTCCAGGGATAAACTTGTTAAATCTGGAGGCTCATCAAAAACATCTAATGGCACCATAACTCTAAATCTGGATATTGCATCTCCACGGCTATGGAGCCCTGAAACACCAGAACTCTATAAAGCAAAGCTGTTTCTCTATAAAAATGATATTCTTGTAGATGAACTCACAGAAACTTTTGGTATTAGAACCCTTTCGTACGAACCAGAAATAGGTTTCAAACTCAATGGTGAAGTAACCAAATTTAAAGGGGTTTGTTTACACCATGATCTTGGACCACTTGGTACCGCTGTTAATCGTGCTGCCATAAAACGTCAACTTCGTATTCTAAAGGACATGGGCTGTAACGCAATAAGATCAGCCCATAACATGCCATCTATGGAACAATTGGAGCTTTGCGACGAAATGGGATTTATGTTTATCGCCGAGAGCTTTGACGAATGGGCCAAGCCAAAAGTAGCTAACGGTTATCACAGATTTTTTGATGAGTATGCCGAAAAAGATGTAGTCAATTTAGTAGGTGCAACAAGAAACCACCCTAGTATTGTCATGTGGAGTGCTGGGAACGAGGTTCCCGATCAATGGGGTGCCGAAGGAGTAAAACGCGCCCAATGGCTACAGGATATTTTTCACAGAGAAGACCCCACTAGACCAGTAACGGTGGGTATGGACCAAGTAGAAGCCACCATGGCCTCAGGTTTTGGAGCGCTGCTAGATATTCCAGGGCTTAACTATCGAACCCATTTATATGAGGAAGCCTATGAACGTTTCCCTCAAGGGCTCCTGTTAGGGTCCGAAACTGCCTCAACCGTTAGTTCCAGAGGTGTCTATAAATTTCCAGTTGAGCGTGTTAGTATGAAGACCTATGAGGATTTACAGTCTTCTTCTTACGATATGGAACACTGCAGTTGGTCCAACCTTCCTGAAGATGATTTTAGACTACAGGATGATTATCCCTGGGTTATAGGTGAATTTGTATGGACGGGGTTTGATTATCTAGGGGAACCCACTCCTTATGACGAGTATTGGCCTTCTAGAAGCTCTTATTTTGGCATCAACGATTTAGCTGGGCTACCCAAAGACCGCTACTACTTATATCGTAGTAAATGGAATCCAGATGAAGAAACGCTTCATATTTTGCCCCATTGGAACTGGCAAGGCCGCGAGGGAGAAACCACTCCAGTCTTTATTTACACCAATTATCCGAAGGCCGAATTATTTTTAAATGGAAAAAGCTTGGGCGTGAGAGAAAAAAACAAGGGTAGCCTAATGGAACGCTATCGTTTAATGTGGATGGACGTGACGTACCAACCTGGCACCTTAAAGGTAATGGCCTATGACGCCACTGATAAGCCAGTTGCTGAAAGGGAGGTACAAACTTCTGGAGAGCCCTATCAAATAGTTCTTGAACCAGATAGATCAGTCATTTCTGCCAATGGAGAAGACCTGTCTTTCGTTACTGTATTGGTGCAGGATAAAGATGGCAACCCCTGCCCTACAGCGACCAATACGTTAATGTTCAAGGTTACTGGAGAAGGCACCTTTAGAGCAGCTTGTAATGGTGATGCTACTTCATTAGAAGCCTTTCAGCATCCTCAAATGGAACTCTTTAGCGGAAAACTAGTAGTGATTGTACAATCGACAGAAACACCTGGGAAATTAGAGTTGGAAGTAACAGGACAACAACTCATTACTAACAAGATTGTAATAAAAACTGAATAGCAATTTCATTTTACAATTCACTTTTTCTTATTTTACGTGCAACTAACAAGCACTTGACATTTACTTTATGCCCCGACTCATCCTTTGGATTCTGATTTTTGCATTCAATCTCCAATTTATCGATTCTTTCGCCAGCGGCGACCCCGTTAAAAGACAAGTCATCACGCATAACAATAAACGCTTTGGAATTGAACAAATTCTAAGCAAATACTTACAGATTCCCTCCGAAAGTGGCCACGAACTAGAGGCTGGTGAGTTTTTAAAACAGCTATGTGAAGAAAACGGATTGCACATAACGCAAATGGGCTCTTCAGATGGTAATTATAATTTTTCCGCTTCCTTACGACCACTTGAAGCGGGATTACCCAATATCATTTTCCTAAATCACATTGATGTGGTGCCCCCAGGTAACGAAAATCATTGGGAGGTCCCTCCTTACTCCGGTAAAATAGTAGACTCCGAAATATGGGGCCGTGGCGCCTTTGATAATAAGGGTACCGCCGTTATGCATTTGTTCAGTTTGATTGAAATGGCACAACGTTACGAAGGCAAAATCCTTGATTATAACGTTACCATGCTCAGCGTATCTTGTGAAGAAACGCAATGCGATGGAGGTATTAGTTACGTTATTGATAACTATTTTGACCTCTTAAATCCTGAAGTCGTTATTGGTGAGGGTCCCCCAGGCATTAAAGGCCTTATTGACAATCACCCTGACCAAGCCTTATTTGGTATTTCGGTGACACAAAAACGATCACTTTGGTTACAATTATCCCTAGATATTAAAACCAGTGGCCATAGTTCTGTGACTCCTAAGTCTTATGCCAACAAAGAAATGATCACTGCCTTAAATGAACTTTTAAATGAGAAGAACGAGATCATTTATAATGATGTTAATGTAGGTATCTTAAAACAACTGGGTATCTTAAGTGGTGGAGTTAATGGATTTGTGCTTAAACACCCTAGATTGTTCAAGTCTGTTATTTCAAAGAAACTGAGAGAAGACGAGCTGTTATTGGCACTTTTTTCTAATACCATCACCTTAACTAGTATAAAGGATGACAATGATGAATTAAATGCGATTCCAACCAAAATCACGGCAACTTTAGACTGCAGACTCTTACCCGAAACCTCAACCGATGAATTTATAGCTGATCTTAAAGAGACTTTAGACAATGATGCCATTTCAATTGAAGTCCTTAAGCAGATGAACACTAAGGTTGTAACCAGTTCCAACACAAATTTCTACAAAAATATGGCCGCTGCCATTCAACAGCATTACCCCGAAAGTAAATCTGGTGCCGTCATGCTGCCCAACTCCAATGATGTAGCTGCTTTTAGAGAAAAGGATGTACTCGCCTATTCGGTAGTTCCAGTGAAGATTGACCGTAAGTACCTGGAAACCATTCATACCTTTAATGAACGCGTTCCAGTAGCCATCTTAGAACAAGGCAAAAACACCTATGTGAGTTTCTTAGAACGTTGCATCACCATTCAAACTCCTCGAGAATCTGTAGAACTGGTTTCCAGACTCAGAGCTAATGCGACCACACTTTTTAGTATAAAAATTTAAATAAAAAAACCTTCAACATGAGTTGAAGGCTTTTAAAGTGCGGATGAAGGGACTCGAACCCCCACGCCGTGAAGCACTAGATCCTAAGTCTAGCGTGTCTACCAATTCCACCACATCCGCGGAAAGGAGTGCAAATATACATAATAGTTTGAATATTCAAATTGAATTTTCACTAAGTTTTGTAGACTAGGATTCGTATTTTTGGTAGTCAAAATTCACACCTTATGAACGACATTTCATCTTATGTTCAAACCCATAAAGAGCGTTTTATAAACGAGCTGATTGAACTTCTAAAAATACCATCCATCAGTGCGGATTCGGCTTATAAAAAGGATGTGCTTAACACTGCCGAGGCGGTTAAAGACAGTCTGCTAAAAGCGGGTTGCGAGCATGTGGAAGTCTGCGAAACGGCAGGCTATCCCATCGTGTATGGTGAAAAGATGATCGATCCCAATTTACCTACCGTCCTGGTCTATGGGCACTATGATGTGCAGCCACCTGATCCTTTGGATCTTTGGCATTCACCCCCATTTGAACCCGTGATTAAAGCTACTGAGCTTCATCCCGACGGGGCTATTTTTGCCCGAGGGGCTTGTGATGATAAAGGTCAAATGTACATGCATGTGAAGGCTATGGAATTTATGACCGCTAATCAGGAGCTGCCTTGCAATGTGAAATTCATGATTGAAGGGGAAGAAGAAGTGGGTAGTGAAAATCTAGGGGTTTTTGTAAAAGCCAATCAGGAGAAACTAAAAAACGATGTGATTCTTATATCCGATACGGGGATGATTGCCAGAGATGTGCCTTCCATTACTACAGGTTTACGCGGATTGAGCTATGTGGAAGTAGAAGTAACCGGACCCAATCGCGATTTGCATTCAGGCTTGTACGGCGGTGCGGTTGCCAACCCTATTAATGTACTGACCAAAATGATTGCCTCTTTACACGATGAGAATAAGCATATTACCATTCCAGGATTTTACGATAAGGTAGAAGAGTTAGGCGCAGAAGAACGCGCAGAAATGGCCAAAGCACCTTTTTCTTTAGAAGCTTACCAAAAGGCATTGGACATCGATGCTGTTTATGGGGAAGAGGGCTATACCACGAATGAGCGCAATTCCATAAGACCTACTCTGGATGTCAATGGCATTTGGGGAGGCTATACAGGAGAGGGAGCCAAAACCGTAATTGCCAGTAAGGCATATGCTAAGATCTCAATGCGCTTGGTGCCGCATCAGGATTGGAATGAGATTACCGATTTGTTTAAATCCCATTTTGAGTCGATTGCTCCGGCAGGGGTTACAGTGAAGGTGACTCCACATCATGGAGGTCAGGGCTATGTGACTCCTATCAATAATATAGGCTATCAAGCCGCCTCTAAGGCCTATGAACAAACCTTTGGAACTACTCCAATACCTCAGCGCAGTGGAGGAAGTATCCCCATTGTTTCGCTCTTTGAGGAAGAACTAGGAAGCAAAACCATTCTTATGGGCTTTGGTCTGGATAGTGACGCCATTCACTCGCCAAACGAACATTTTGGTGTCTGGAATTATTTAAAAGGCATTGAAACCATTCCCTGGTTTTATAAATATTTCACTGAGCTTTATCAGCAATAATCTGAAACTACTGTCATTCTGAACTTGATTCAGAATCTTATTTCCATATTAAAAAAGCCTCATAATGAGGCTTTTTATAGTTTTATTTCACAAAACATTTGTTCAATTAGATTTTTATTCTACATTTGTAGAGTGTATTCTAAAAACGTAGAACATGGCCTTGTCAAAAACTGAAGAACAACTGATGCAATACCTCTGGCAATTGGAGAAGGCCTTTATGAAAGATCTCTTAGAGGCCTATCCGGAACCCAAGCCGGCTACCACCACTATTGCCACCTTGTTGAAGCGTATGATTGGAAAAGGTTATGTGGCTTATGTTACCTACGGTAAGTCAAGAGAGTATTACCCTTTGGTAAAAAAGGATGCCTATTTTTCTAAGCAGGTCAACGGGCTCATCAAGAATTTCTTTAATGACAGTGCCTCGCAGTTTGCCTCCTTTTTTACGGCGAATTCCAATTTAAGTAAAACAGAATTGGAAGATCTTAAGAGTTTAATTGATCAGGAACTTAAAAAGAAATAGACATGGCATTGTACATTCTTAAGTTATCTGTGGGGTTACTTGTTTTTTGGGGAGTCTATGTATTGCTCATTGAAAAACAAAGTACCCATCAATTTAAGCGCTTTTATTTACTAGGATCTTTAGTTATATCAGCCATTATTCCATTGGTGACCATTACCACCTACATTGAACCGCTTCCACTGTTAGAAGTGCCACAGCAAATTATTATTGAGCCAGTTACAAATTCAAATCTTGCAGCTGGAGAGACTGAAACCACACTTTCCCTAGCCACTATTTTATGGACTGTTTACGCCATGGGAGTACTTTTATTTTTACTTAGGTTTAGTATTAACCTCTCAAGGCTTTTAAAAAAAATAAGAAAGCATGAGAGGGTGGCTTCTACCCCTTTTATATATGTTTTACTGAATCAAGCCGTGGCTCCACATTCATTTTTTAATTACTTATTCTTTAATAAAAGTGACTATGCAGCCGATCGTATTCCTCAAGAGGTATTGATCCATGAAGAGGCCCACGCCAAACAATTACATAGTCTGGACATACTTTTTATTGAATTGCTTCAAATTATCATGTGGTTTAATCCATTAATTTACGTATTGAAGCACCACATTAAACTCAACCACGAATTTTTAGCGGACCATGCTGTTTTAACCAATGGCGTAAGTTCCAACAGATACCAAAACATTCTACTGGATTATTTGTCTCATCAACAAAGCCCGCAGTTATCCAGTAGCATCAATTATTCATCCATCAAAAAACGAATTACCGTTATGAAAACACAAACATCAAAAAAGAGAATTTGGATTAGTAGCTTATTACTCATTCCTATAACTTCCTTATTATTTTTCAGTCTAAGTTCCAGAGAAATTGTCGAAAACCCAAGAGTCTCCGAAACAGAAACTGCTCAAGTTCAAACAGCTCAAACAATTGAAAATAGAGCTTCTAAATCTCAGATGACAGAATACAAGGACTTCCTTAAAGCCTATGAGGAAACAAAGATAATTATTGCTTCTTCCTATGAGCGTGCTATAATTATTTACGACAAACTTATGTCAGAAGACCAAAGAAATTCTGTAAAGAAATATCCGGCTCGATTAATTCCCCCAATAGATCTATCAAAAACCAAGGCTGTAAAACCTACAGATGCACAATTTGAAGATTTTAAAAATGGAGAAAAGTACGCCATTTGGCTGGATGGTAAGCCGATTCAAAATTTAGAACTTAACAACTATTCTTCCAATGACATTGTTCACTTTGCGGGATCAAAGGTATATAAGAATGCTAGAAGCGAACGCTTTCCTCAACCTTTCCAATACCATCTTTATACCCAAAAAGGCTTTAAAACAACCTATCAGGATTCACAGCTTAGAAAATATAATGAAATAAGCAAGCGCTATACAGATGCATTAGGAACCTATTTGAAAGGACCGAGAGATGATAATTCTGAACTCTTAATCCAATATGAACAAGCTTACAAATTGTACGAAACATTTAGTTCAGAGGAGAAGGCTAAGCACATCATAAAAATGCCACCCCCACCGCCAGCTAAGTCCAACAAACAAGTTAAAGAAGTAAAAACAGGATTTCTCAAAACCAATAACCAAACCCTTTATTATACGGTTATAAATGGCCAGACCAGCTATTATAACAGCAAAGGCTATGAGACCGACAAAACGGGGAGAATACTCTCAAAAGAGCGTACTAAGGCCAATGAGGTATTACCGGATGCTTATGTGACTAAAGTATACAAGGACGATAAGGTCGTCGTTGAGTTCGCTAGGGTTGATGGCTCTGTAGATAATACCGTTTACTATCAGGACGGTGTAAGTAAAAAGCAACTGGCAGCCTATAACGCCTGGGCTAAAGGTTTAAATGCTAAGGATATTGGTGATCGCATTGTTAAACAGAAGGATTACGAGAACTACTTTGCTATTTACAATAACATGTCTGAGGCACAAAGAGCCAATGCAGAACCCTTTCCAGCTTTGCCACCGCCTCCACCGCCACCACCAGCCCCAGTGGTTATAGAAGTTGTAGAGGAACCAAAGGTGATTGAGATCAAAGAGGTACCGCCACCTCCACCTCCGCCACCAACCCCAGTGGTCATTGAGGTCGTGGAAGAACCAACAGTCATTGAGATTAAAGAAGTACCCCCACCACCCCCGCCACCAAGACCTTTGGAGCACGTGAAAGAATTGGCTGCAAAAGACGCAGACTTTTACTATGAGGGTAAAAAAATTAGCGCTAAGAAGGCCATCAATATTGTATCGGAAAATGAAGGTCTTAACTTTAGAGTTAAAGAGAAGAATCGGGAAAAACCGGAAGTCTATATCACCAAGGCACCCATAGTGCATGAGAAAAAAAAACAGGATTAAACCTAGATTAACGTCATAAAAAAGGCCTCGAACGAGGCCTTTTTTATTTTAGTCTAATTATTATACTTGGCTATGGTAAATAGGACAGTCCGTTTCTGGTTTTCCAAAGGAAGTATTTTTCAAATAGTACTTTACCGAAGTCATACAACACATTAGGAATCATAATGGCAAATGTTCTTGGTTTAAACAAGTGATTGCTCACAATCCACACCTCCTTTTTACCAGCGTCCATGATACATAAGCCTGGTATTTTACCCCATGGTTTTTCCTTAAGTTCTTTACCCTTTTCAAACCTTAAAATATTACCAGCAACCACCTTACCAGTTTCATCGGATGGATATCCTGTTTTTGGACCAGAGAATGGCACCTTACCAGGTTTAAATGGCAACTTGACATCTACAGCAATTCCTGCCGCCCAAATGTTCTTATATTTCACATGTTGATAAGTATCATTAACTGGGATATAACCAGCTGCATTAACTTCCAATCCTTCAGAATTGGTAACAAAATCCACCCCAACAAATGGTGGCATTAACATTGAGAAACGACTTTCTAAAACTTCACCGTTTGTCAGTACCACGGTATTCTCAGTTACTTCCTCTACACCTACTTCCGTTCTGTAATGAATATTGAACATCTTCATAAAAGACTTCAACATGGTTTCGCCCATTGGCATACCATCTATTCCAAAGTGCCCTAAATAGGTCTCTGGGGTAATCCAGAACAGGTCTACTTTCTTTCTAATATTTTGTTCGCGCAACCACTTCTCGATATTAAATAAAAACTCATAGGCGGCACCCATACATCCCGCATTTTGTGTAGCACCAATAACGATGGGTCCAGGGTTCTTCTTAAACGCTTCAAGCGCTTTTCGAGTTTTCATAGCACCATCTGGGGTTCCTATGTAATACGAATGGTCTTTAACACCAGGTGCAACATCATATTTTACTTTAGGACCGGTAGCTATGACCAGATGGTCATAACTATAATCGCCTTTAGTTGTGGCCACGATTTGCTTTTCAGGGTCGACTTTAAGTGCTTCTGCATGAACAAAATCCACTCCCTTTTTTTCTAATATTTTATCTTTTCTGAATGAAATATCCTTGATATCTCTTCTCCCAAAGGGTACCCATATCAAAGAAGGGATAAACAAGAACAAAGGTGATTTATCAATCATTATGACTTTATATGAAGGGTCTTTCCTTTTAAGCTCTAAAGCGGCGGTCATTCCTGCAAAATTTCCACCAATTATTACTGCTGTTTTCATAATACTTAGATTTTAAATTCCATGAGATAATGTCCTTTTCATTATCTATTACAAAATTACTAGCCAAGGCCCCTGATAAACATGACGAAAATCATAAAAACGCTCAAAACCCCTGTATTTACTGAGTTAAGTAACAATTGTTACAAAGCCAAACTCTAGATTTTTATGGATATGACAGTCAAAAACACGAAGTCGTGAGTAGAAATAAGCCTTTAGTATTGTAACAAATCACTAATAATGACGTTCTAATAACCAATCGTAACGCGTTAATCTTCAATCAATCAAAAAACAACAGCCTTATGCTTAAGCAATTTTTTATTATCTGCTCCGGAGCTGATACTGCCCTTCTCAAAGAATGTTCGGAAGGGGAACAAAACAAATACGCCGGAATTGGCGCCACTGTTTTCTTTACCGCCTTGATGGCTTGCATTGCTGCCAGTTATGCACTGTACACTGTATTTGACAACTACTATACCGCCATTGGATTTGGTCTCATTTGGGGGTTACTCATCTTTAATTTGGACCGCTATATCGTGTCCACTATTAAAAAACGAAACAACGTGCTAGATGAGTTGTTACAAGCCACACCCAGAATCTTGTTAGCAGTCATTATCGCTATTGTGATATCAAAACCTCTGGAATTAAAGATTTTTCAAAAAGAAATTGACCAGGTGCTTTTAGAGCAAAAGAACGAATTAACGCTCGCCAACAAATCCCAAATTGCCGAACAATATACACCCCAAATCGCCCAGCTACGCTCAGAAATTCTTGCAATCAATGATACCGTTGCTTCTAAACAGGGTGAAGTGGATGCTTTATATGACACCTATATTTCTGAAGCAGAAGGCACCGCGGGGACCAAATTGTTGGGAAAAGGTCCCGTTTATCAAGAGAAACGGGACAAACACGATGCGGCTTTAGCAGAACTTAATCAGCTTAAGCAGAGTTCTCAAGATAAGATCACAGCTATTGAAGCTGAGATTGTCAACCTTCAAGGACTTCAAAAAGAAAGCGAAGCTAATACACAACCTATCATCGATAATTTTGACGGACTCATGGCTAGAGTCAACGCCTTAAGCCAATTGCCCTGGCTACCTTCATTTTTTATATTTCTGTTGTTTCTAGCCATTGAGACCTCACCTATTTTTGCCAAGCTGTTATCTCCAAGAGGTCAGTATGACTTTTTACTTGAAGATCAGGAGTCGACTATTAGAACCTGGACCGAGCAAAAACTGAGCCAACGCCAATTGCTTTTAACCGCCGATAACAGCCTTAATAATAAGGTTTATGAAGACATTGCTGATCAGGAGGAAGTCTATGCCTACAAGCATAAAAAAGCCAAAGAGTTAATGCAACTTCAGGCAGATGCCTTTTTCAAAAATCAGAAGTCTATTCTTTAGGAATTAGTTAGTACATTTAGTCCTCACAAGGTTACACAAATGAGGTACTTATTATATTTTATTCTAGCTATTATTACAGTAAGTTGTATCAGTATAAAGGCTGATGTTCAGGCTACAGAATCATCAGACACCAATACGGAAGTCTACAGCCAAACTGATGCTAACGAGGCAGAGGCAGGTATTAGGTTGGTCATGAAAGAACAAGAAACAGCCTGGAACAATCACGACCTCGAAGGCTTTATGCAGGGCTATTGGAACTCTGAAGACCTTAAATTTTATAGTGCCAGTGGACTCACCAAGGGCTGGGACCAGACTTTAGCCAATTACAAGAAAAACTATCCTACCAAAGCAGAAAGTGGGATTTTAAAGTTCACCATCAATGATATTTCTAGAGTTGAGGACAACAGTTACTATGTAATGGGTGAATTTTATTTAACACGGGACATAGGTCATGCAAGCGGTTTCTTTATAATCATCTTTAGAAAGATCAATGGCGAATGGAAGATCATTGCCGATATGACAGCTTAGTTATGTCTTTTACCAAGTTTGGCAAAATGCACATCCAAATCTACAGGTTTGTATACTATTTTTTCAGAAACAGGATATTTCTCTAGTAAAGATTCTGGACGTTTAGGACGTTTCTCAAAGCCACCCCCGCAATTAGGACAAACATGTGCCAGTAACTCCACACAATCTTTACAAAATGTGCATTCGAAGGTACAGATCATGGCTTCCTCTGAGTTGAATGGTAATGCCTTATTGCAATTTTCACAAGTGGGTCTTATCTCTAACACAAGATCTTTTTTTGCTGCTTTAAGGTACTCATTTATTTTTGCCCTATGAAGCAAAGCACAAAAAACTGGATCATGGTAGGCCTTGCTGCCATTACCATATTTGGATTAGTCACAGGAAAGTATCTGTTTCTTGTATTCATACTGCCCATTAGCTCACTTTACCGCAATATCAAAAACTAAAAAAGGAAACGGAGCCCAGTCCGTTTCCTTTAACCAACCAACTAAATCATTTCATAAACAATCAACCTAACTTTTTATGAAATTAATTTACATTTTTAAGAATAAAAACCGCATGAACTTTGAAAGTGAAAAAAAATCCCTGCGGTTTTATTGAACACTTATTAATCACATTTTCCTAGCAATGATTAATACAAATTGAAAGTCGTAAATATTTCAAAATTTTTGCAATCCTTTCGATGAATAATACATTTAGTGTAGGTGAATTGTATTACTTATATCGGCCACCTGAATTATGTGACCCATATACCTTTATAAAAAAGTTCTTTATGTAACTGGCCCTCTAACATACGCTACCATAATTAAGATAAACTTGTACTAACAAAACATCAATAAATTATCAAAACGTATATTGAAATATCAAAAAAAAGCATGATTTAATACTATGAATAAACCTAATGACATTATCAAAGGAAAATTTCCAATCAATGTATCCTTAATTTAATACTTTAAATGTTTCTTTATTTTTATCTGTTATAACATAATAATGGCTTCGAGCTATATTTATTGTCTTGAACATTCTTGAGTAGATTATCGGTATGTATCTGTGTTTTTAAAGACACTTTATTGCTCTATACCGATGTGCAAAAAAAAGAAAGGGAATGCTAAAAGAACATTCCCCAAACCAACCAAACAAATTATTTAAAATTACTCCATAAATCAATCTACATTTTTTTATAAAACCGCAAGAATCTTATTAAAGAGCCTTGCGGCTCTAGGGAACAAAAATTAAATTAATTAAGATTAGCAATGATTACTAATTACTTTTAAATATCCATTTTATTTTCATGAATTATTACTTATTTCGATGAGTAGCAGATGATGTTTAGATGAACAACATTGTTTATATAGACTAATTCATTTACGCGTCAAACACTAAATAAGGCGTATTAAAGTTATTTATGATAGCAACAACATCCCTAAAAACGAATCTAAACGAATTAATTCTATGATGTTAAATAGACCGCCGATATTTATTCAAAACGTGTTAAAATTGCTCAAGAGAGTTTTCCTGATATATCTGAAACTTTAAAAGGTAATACAAGATATTTCTGATTAAGTGCGATAAAATTTAATCTTGATTAGATGTCCAAACTGGAACTGTCTAAATAAGCTTTAAGTGGGAAGAGACTCTGTAAAATGGGCCGTTTATATTGGTAATTTTCATGCGTATTAGATTTGTAGGATAAGAGATGATTTGCTTTTGAGACCAGGTCTTTCATTAGACTTTCAAAATCTCGGCTGTTTCTAAAATCGTTAGTATTAACGAAGCCTATACATTCGATACCATACTCATTCCATAAATACCGCACCCCAGCCCTTATGGCAAGTTTTTCTTTTTTCAATCTCTTTATATGTACGCTAGATACGTTTGTGCAGCCCTCTGTAATCTCTACTAGTAGCAAACCAGTGTCATCCGTGCTACCGTTGTTTACCAGACAAAATTTAATAGGTTTTGACTTTTCAAGGTGTTGTAAAAAAAACTTCCAATCAATGTTCTTCTCATTATTCTGAAAAATCATAATTATTCCAATCTTCATGGGATATAATCCATATATGGTTTGTCTATAACTCCCTATGATTCAAGAACACGCTGTGCCGATTTATCATTTTTATACTTATCGCATGAATTACTATCGTATTCTAAGATAATAAAGTGAAATAATATCAGATAAGCGTTCTGCTTTCTTCAAGTTTGAATTCTACTTTTAAAAGATGTAATTGGCACGGTTTGATAATTGTAATAATGAGGCCTAAAAAGCCACAAGATAATCATATTGATTATATGACATTTAGTAATGAAAGTATCAATATGATGAGCGGAACTGCCCTTATTAGTGAGCAAAAGAAGGCTTTGTACCAAAGTTTGCTTAATATAATTATTAAGCATGGTAAAAGCTTTAAATATTCTCAATTTTCTGATAAATTTTTCCACACCTTTCCAAAATTCTATCTGAATGTTTCACAATTACATTTATACAATCGCAAACCCCTTCTAAGTATCCAACTTGTTTATCATCATTGTCTAAATCATTATAATCAGGAAGGCCTTTTAGCTCTTCAATTATTTCTGTTATATAGTTTGTTTTTGTTTCCATCGTTTTTATGTTAAATTACTTTTGTTCAAATTCTATTAACAGTTAAGATTATTTTGAATACTAAAGTAAATCTCTAGTACTGGAAAACATTTATATTTCGACGAATAGCATTTTAGTGTCTTTTAAAGAATATTATATACAGTTAATCGGCTACGCTCTGATTAGAATAAAAAGGGATACGATATTAGAAGGTTTTGTGTTGATTAGTTTTTATTAAACCTAGTATCTCGAAATAAATGTGGTAGTCTATTTACAGATAATGAATACTTAGCCTATTGTTTGCAAAACGAATTGGAACATGAAGAATAACAATGCAGTTAAACAACAGCTAGCAGGAACTAAAGGAAAAACCGAAAACTAAATCTTAAAGCATATTGAGGCGCCTCATAAGTTCAGGTCGATTGGAACGAGAAACAGGAATAATATCCTTCTTAATTAAAACGCTATTATCCTCGATATCAACTATTTTATTGATATTTATTATATATGACCTGTGAACCTTAAGAAAGATGGAGTCAGGCAATTTCTCTTTAATTTTCTTCAAAGTTGAGTGAACGGTGTAGTTCTTATTTTCAGTTTTCACCCTTATGTAGTCTCCTTGTGCTTCCACTAAGTAAATACTTGGAATATTTATTTTAATAAGCCTACGGTCTATATTCACATACAAATCATTACCTGAGGTCGTCTCTACCTTATCCGAGGAATTTGAGGAGGCATTTACGGAAGAAGCCTCAGCTTTATTTATGGCCTTTTGAAAGCGCTCGAGCGAAATAGGCTTGACTAAATAGTCAACTATACAATCATACTCAAATGCCTGGATAGCAAAGTTAGTATCCGATGTTGTAAGTATAATTTTAGGAGGGTTTTTTATCGTTTCAATAAAATCAAACCCTGTAAAATCAGGCATATGAATATCTAGAAAAATAAGATCTACTTCATTCTGGTTTAAGAATTTGATGGCTTGAATAGCGTTAGGAAATTCTTCAATGACATTCACTTGTGGAGCTTGGCCACATAGCTGACTTATGATTGCTCTTGCAGCCGCTTCATCGTCAATGATTATACAGTTCATATTAATTTATTGAGTTTCTAAAAAGTCTGCAATAAGGCGAATAATATCTGAAAAGTCAGCTTCTAGAATTGTACTTCCTTCCAAAAGATTCTTTTCATAATCCTGAGCTATTGCATAGCTCTTTTGCAATCCTAAAATACTAATTTTATGCTTAAGTTTATGAACATTGTCAGCTGCTTTTCTGTATTCCTTCAATGACATGTTCGTAAGATATATCTCAACTTCTTTCGGAAACTCCTGCTTGATGATGCCTATAAGTTTTTGTTCAAAGGCTTGATTCCCTCCAGACATAGATTTAATGTAGATTAAATTGGGCTGCTCCATGTTCATTTTTTCATTGTAAAGTAAAATGTAGAACCTTTATCTAGCTCAGATTCCAACCATATTTTTCCACTATGTAAGTCAACTACTTTTTTAACAATAGACAAACCAATACCACTCGATTCCTTATCATCTGATAAGGACTGAAATATTTTAAAAATCTTTTCATGGTATTTAGGATCAATCCCAATTCCATTATCTGAAACTGAAAATTGATATCTCTCTTTCTGTTCTTCACAACCAATTTCGATTACGCCCTTATTTTTATTATTGAATTTAACCGCATTACTTATTAAGTTTTGAAAAAGCTGTTGCAGTTTAATCCTATCTGCATATACTGTGGGAAGTGTATCTTTAATGTGGACTGTTATGTGTTTAGGAACATAAAGCACCTTTTTTAAGTCTTTTATAAGCTGATTGGTATCTACCATTTCACGCTCTATATTATTCTCCCCAATGCTGGAATAGTCTAATAAATTTGAAATCAATTGCTCCATTTTTTCTAAGGTCGCTTCAATGAGATCAAAATTTTTAATAGTAGAGTGATCAAAAGAATCCTTATTATCCTCCTTAATCCAACTAATAAGGGCATTAATACTTCTCAACGGTGATTTGAGATCGTGAGAAACAATATGAGCATATTCGTTTAATTCTTCATTACTCTTTTCCAATTCAATTAGCAACTTTTCTTTTTCGCTTTGTAACAATCTAAAATCTGTAATATCTAAATGAATACCAATTGAGCCTATCACCTCGCCTTTTAAATTATAATTTGGCGCTCCACTAATCAACCAGTTTCTTAGTTCTCCAGATTTGGTTAAGACTTTAATTTCATATGAATTGGATTCCCCTAATAATCTATTAGCATTCTCTTGTTTGATAGTTTCCTTGTCATTTGATAATGGGATTAGTTCTCCAGCCTGTTTACCAAGTAATTCTTCCTTAGAATATCCTGAAATCTTACAGAATCGTTGGTTGACAAATAGAACTTCATCCTTAATATTAACCTCAAGAAGACCAAGGTTCATATTATTAATGATATTCATATATTTCTCCCGTTCACCTTCAATTCGTTTCTGATAATTTATTTCCTCAGTAATATCCCTCAAAACACCTTGAGCTGCCACAGCGACGCCGTCTTCGTAGATGATACTACAATTGATATGAACATACTTTTTTAGTCTTTTAGCTGTTACTAGTTGAAGCTTAAAACCAGTCAAAGACCCTTTTGTAATTAACGTTTTAAATGCTGCTGTGACTATCTCAAGATCCTCTGGATTTACAAACTGCAATAAACTGTCTTTTTTGTTGGCTTCTTCGTAGTCTAATAAGTCGATAGCTGCATCATTCATCTTTAGTGGATTACCCCATAAATCCATAATCACATAGGGATCCACAATATTCTCAAAAACACCTTGTAATTGTGAACTGGCATTACCATAAAGCTTTAATAATTCATTATGACTTTCCTCTAATTTCCGTTTTGCCTCATAAAGTTCTGCAGACTTTTCTTCTAAAATTTCTTCAGCCGCCTTTCTTGAAAATCTTTCCCTCTCTAATGCTCGTTTTAATATTTGTATTTCGTCAACCAATCATTAAATTTTATTTATTGAAAACTTTACTTCTGTTCCTTTCTCATTCAATTTTTCATATTCTATTTTTACAGGAGTATCAAATAACTTGAAGGTTTCCAGCATTAGACCTTTACCAAGCATGTACAATGCGCGCTCAGACTTGTAAATCATTATCATCTTATCTTCCTGTCGTTCAACTAAATCAAAAGTTGGTAATTGGGCTTCTGGATATATCTTTTGAACTTCTACATGAATATGATTTTCGATGGATGCTAAGAGTTCCATGGGATCTTTATAGCGTTCTACGAGGTGAGGGTAAGAATTAATCAAAACAGCAAAAAGGTGTTCAGCATAAACCATCAGAAGATCGTCGATAGACATGGAGGTATTATTACTTAAATGTGTTAAGAGTTGTAACATTTCTGAAAACTCGTAAGTTCCAACAGAAGTATATATACCACCCGATGCTAATTCCGATTGTTGGATAATCTGATCCACCATTGGCAGACCAAATTTGTCTTCAACCAAATCAAGAAATTCTGTAAATATTATTCCTTTCATACCTTAATCAATTCATTGATACTCCAATATGCCAATAATTTTTCAATTTTAGAAATATAGTCCTCATATTTAAGAGGTTTCAATAAATAACCCCCTATACCTAACTTATAGCATTGTTTTAGATCCCTTTGATTATTGGAAGTTGTTAAAATAACCGTTGGCATGTATCTTAATCTGGCATCATTTTTTAAAAGTTTTAAAAATTCTAAGCCATTGATTTTTGGCATGTTTAGGTCCAAAAGTATTAGATCCGGAAGTGTATCGTTCTCATTTAAATATTTTAAGGCTTCTTCGGCATTTTGAGATATTTGAACTTCATGCCTAAGACTCAAAGAATCAACAACCCGATTAAATTTCATGACCTCAATAGTGTCGTCTTCAATTAAAAGAATCTTTAAAGATCTCATAGTATTTCGCTTAACTTGAAAAAATAATTGTTACAGAACCAATTGCTAAAAAATTTCGTTTGATCTACTTTAAACGTAGTTAGAATGCATGTATATATCGGCCAATGGTTTTAAAGGTTGATAGTCGCTCTCAACTTTTTTGGAAGACTCTTGACTACTTGCTCGTACGAATGGTCTATTAATTCATTAACAAACTGTGGACTTAACTTCCCTGTTTGGGCATAGACACTATTCCATAAACACTTGTGCATGTGATAACCAGGCTGGATACTCTCATATTCAGCCCGTAATTCCTGGGCCCAATCCGGGTCACATTTTAAATTGATAAAGCCATCGCCCTGCTCCCAGCGTTTTAAAGAAATCAATAAGAACATTTTATTGGCCACCTTAAAGACCAGCGTGTCTTCATCAAATGGAAACGACTCGGTCACCTGCTGCTTAGCAAGACAATAATCGCGAATTTGATCAATGTGTAAAGCCATATTACATCACCTTGTATAAAATTGGTTTGCTAGGGCTGGCATCATTTTCAAAAGGTGCTATTTGCAGATTCAGAAAATAGGTTCCGTCATCAATCTTATTGGATACATAAATCATTTCCGTGATGGTAGCATCCAATCGCAGCTTCCCAGAGGTATCCCAGAATGCATGGTGACATAATAATTCTCCGTCATCACGTTCTTTGTCCACACTTGGCATATCTACCAACCAATGCTTAATTCCCTTCTCTTTTAAATAGACAGCAGCCTCTTCTGTGAAATATGGCCAATTGGTACTGGAGTACTGCCTGGAATGTTTATCTTTTCTCGTATTGGGTAGCGTCCGTACGACTAATGCATCTCTTTTTTTATTACCTAAAGCAAACTGCAGTTGTTTTTTGGAAATCACATAGTCTTCCTCTTGTTTCTCTGGAACAACAGTGATCACCTCAGCCAGAAAAAAGAACTGCTTTAAATTCTTATTAATGGAATGAACCTTTTTAGTAATATGACCAGCTGTTTCTGTATGCGTTCCATGAGCATGGGGGTTAAAGGAAATCTGATTAAAATTTACCGATGCTCCTTCTAACACACTAATGGTATGACCGTCCATAACCACAGGAGTTATTTTCGGTGGCCCAATATACCAGGCATTGACATTAGACGCTTTAGCCTTAAGGGGCATGGAAATATCCAAGGGTTGACTTAAATCAATAATTAGTTTTCTGGAATTATATTGAATGCTGGCTATCATTACAGGTTTAATTTGAACAATTGTGATGCAATACCGTCACTTAAAAATAAGCCCTTTTTAGAAACATACAACTGATCCTTATCATGAAATAATAGATGGCCCTCTATAAAGCTATGTGCCTGATCCATAAGATATTGCAAATATAACTCCCCGAACTCCTTCTTTATATAGTTTAAAGAAATTCCCCATTTAGTACGAAGGCGTGTCATAACATACTCGTTATAGCGGTCCACCTTGGTTAAGGTTTCAATTTCTGAAGGTAGCTGATCTTGTTCTAAGGCCTTAATGTACTTGCTATTGTTTCTCACATTCCAGCTCCGCTGTTGCCCATTAAAAGAATGTGCCGAAGGCCCTATACCCAAATAGGACTTTCCTTGCCAATAGGCGGTATTGTTCTTACTAAAATAACCTTCCATTCCAAAATTTGAGAGTTCGTAATGCACAAAACCACGTTCTTCCAAAATGTCTTTAAGCAACAAGAATTGCTCATGCGCGCCATCATCATTGACTGGTTCTACCAGTCCCTTTTTAATAAAACTTTCCAGAGCTGTTTTAGGTTCTACCGTTAATGCATAACATGAAATGTGTGGCACTTCATAATCCAAAGCAATTTGAATATTCTCCTGCCATTGTTCATTGGAAGCTCCAGGAATGCCATAGATCAAATCAATGGAAATGTTATTAAAAAAGCGTTTCGACTCTTCGATACACTCCTTTGCTTCCAGAGCATTATGAGCCCTGTTCATGAGTTTGAGATCGTTTTCAAAAAAAGACTGGATACCAATGGACAAGCGGTTCACCTTTGAACTCGCCAGTGCTTTTAGAACCTCGGATGACAAATCATCGGGATTGGCCTCTACAGTAATTTCTGGTGTAGATCTGACCTCAAAATTCTCGTAAACTAAATCAATAAGGCTTTCGATTTCCTCTGTTTCAAGAATGGAAGGGGTACCACCACCGAAATAAATAGTCTCTATAGTCTCATCTTTTAATTCCATAGCTCGTAATTCTAGTTCTTTTTTAAGCGCTATGAGCATGGCTTCCTTTTTCTTTAGAGATGTAGAAAAATGAAAATCGCAGTAGTGACAAGCCTGCTTACAAAAGGGAATATGTATGTAAATCCCAGCCATTTAGTCCAAATAGGTGTAGGACAAATATACCTTCCCCTCAGTAATCTCCTGTCCTTCTATTTTAGAAAAGCTCGGATCTGAACGACCGAGAAACTTAAGAGGTAATTTAAACTTTTTTAGATTAAAGTTGATTTCAGTCTTGTCTGGATATTTACCATTGGCATATGAGTTTTTAACATTAAACGATCCAAATTTTCGAGTATTAATGGTCGCCTCTGTCACCAAAAGAAGGTTTTCATCAAATTCCACATCGGCGGTGATCCAATCGGAAGTATCGTCCAGGCTGACCAATTTATAAACTCTGTTTGTACCACGTTTTGACAGATAAATAGCCTGAAATTCTTCCTGTAAGAGATCATTAAACTGGTTTACGATGCCTTTCTTAGGAAGCATGGCAATACCCTGACCAGAAATTTGTGGTTCGCCATTTTCAAATCTCAAATTCACGGTCTTTGGTGGAATAATAATACCCTCGACGTCTAATTCTATATATACATCACAATTTAACTCCAGAGAATCTGAATATTGTTCAATTAGTGCTTGAATATAAGGGTCATTTGTTTGAGAAAAACTCAGGAAACTTAACAACAGAATGAACGGCAATAAGGTCTTTTTCATCAGGCAATATTCATTCTTTTAAATCGGTTATAACTCAATACAGTAAAGATGGCCGTGAAACCCGTTAAAAATAGGGCCGATAGTCCAAATTGACGCCAAGGAACTTCGGTCATAAACAATAGTTGCCAATTAGACATATGATAGGAAAACAACAGGTTTTGCCATGTACTTGTAACTTCAAAGGTAAAGGACTGAAATAAAGTGTGTAAAATTAGAACACCAAAACTTACAAGAATCGCTGTTAACGTATCCTTGAAGTAAAGGGCTGCATACATGGATAAAGATGAAAACGCCGTCATGGCAATCATGGCAAATAAGACTGCCAACCCATAGCGCCAGAAGAAACTTGATTCCAATAAAAACTGGACCCCATTATTCAAAACCATAATATCACCTCTTCCAAAAATCATTACTGCCGGAATCAGGGCAAATAAGGCTAGAACCACCATAAAGAGCAAATTATACGACACCATCGTCATAAACTTGGCCCACATAATCCGTCCTCTACTTATTGGTTGCGATAGCAATAGCTTAATAGTCCCATTTTCAAATTCACCTGAATAGATGTAGGCCGTTACAATAATAATGAGTACAGGAATATGCACCCACAAGGTATTTAGGGAAAAATAAGCTATTAAATAACCATTTAAAATGTTACCCTGAACCAAAAAATACTCCTTTAAGGGTTGTAATAAAAAGGCAAGGATGGACTCTCCTTCTATGTAGAGACCAAAATTGATAATGACCATTAGCACAATAGCAATGGCAAAGGTCAGATAGGTCCTTAGAGATGTGAAAAGTTTAAAAAATTCTGTTTTAACTA
The DNA here is from genome assembly GCF_003362725.1 of Winogradskyella aurantiaca. GTDB lineage: Bacteria > Bacteroidota > Bacteroidia > Flavobacteriales > Flavobacteriaceae > Winogradskyella_A > Winogradskyella_A aurantiaca. The sequence goes on along the minus strand of NZ_QKTV01000001.1, from coordinate 595,816 downwards.
AGGCTTTCATCTGGACATCTTGAAATATGTTTGTTGTAAGATGGTCTGGGTCTTTATGTTGATTGGCACTAAATCTTTATCCACTAATTGCTTTGTAAAAACCGCGATAGATTCAGGTTTCATTAATACCACCACATGCTGTTCTCCCCACTCTTTCACTGATACCTCATCAAATTGTTGTCTTTGTTCTGGATTTAATACCGAATCAAAGTAAAAACTTATCAATCGCTCAGTGGCATCGAGTTCAGATTTTGATAAGGTCATGGTCAGGACCCCATTGTTTATGAGCATAAAGTCTGTAGCATGACTCTCCAGATCTGCCAGCAGATGGGATGAAATGATAAGCGTTACTCCTTCCTTATTTAACTTTGTTATTATATCCCAAAGGTCTTTATAGCCCCCAGGATCCAGGCCATTGAAAGGCTCGTCTAGAATTAACAACTCAGGTGTTCTTATTAAGGCCGCAGCAATAGCTAAGCGCTGTTTCATGCCGGTAGAATAATTCTTCACCTTCTTTGATCCTACATCCGATAAGCCTACCAATTCCAGAAGCGATTCAGTGCTCCCCGCCTTAGAATTAATCTGTTGAATCAACTTTAGATTTTGAGGTCCTGATAATTGGTTGTAGAATGACGGAGAATCAATCATATAACCTGTGATTCTTCTTAGATCCCTGAACTCAATACATTCGCCTTTTAATTGTATGTCACCATTATCAGGAAATACAAGACCTGCTAAAACTTTAATAAGACTGCTCTTTCCGGCCCCGTTAGGACCAATGAGTCCCATAATGCACCCTTTTGGAATCGTAAAGTTTAGATCGCTAAGGATGGTGGCCACCCCGTAGGTCAATGTTAGATTGCTAACCTCTATCATATAGGTAAAAATACAAGTTCAGAATTTGATATTAGGCAGAATCTCCCAGAATCATGAATTAATAAGACTATGAAATTTTGTCTTGATTTTGTTTGACAAACGCTGTCCAACCCGTATAACTTTTTTGCTGAGTCGGCCGCCCCATATTATAAAAGTGACATACTGCGGCTGCCAATCCATCTGTTGAATCCAAATTCTTAGGAAGTGTTTTTAATTGCAGCATACTCTGAAGCATTTTTGCCACTTGCTCTTTACTGGCGTTACCATTACCGGTAATGGCCATCTTAATCTTCTTTGGGGAGTACTCTGTAATTGGTATTTGTCGCGACAATCCTGCAGCCATAGCAACTCCTTGAGCTCTACCTAATTTTAACATACTCTGTACGTTCTTACCAAAGAAGGGTGCTTCAATGGCAATTTCATCAGGGTGATAGGTATCAATAAGTTCTAAGGTACGCTCAAAAATATGCTTGAGCTTCAAATAATGATCGTCATACTTTTTGAGCTGAAGTTCATTTAACTGTCCAAATTGCATTTGTTTCCCAACAACCTTAATAATCCCAAACCCCATGATGGTGGTTCCAGGGTCAATCCCTAAAATAATTTTTTCTGTTTGCATTAATCGCAGAATTGGCAACCACTCAAAGATATGGAAAGCCCAACAGTTATAGTAAAGAGACTTCCATTAAATGCACCTAGACCAGATAAAGGCGGGTTGTAATCGTCCAAACTCGTTAAGCCCCAGATGTATGAAAAATCCCCAAACACACTTAAACGCTGATTAAGCGCATAATGTAGCTCAATGCCACCTAGTAAATTAGCATACGTTTGATTTCTTCCCGTGATACCCCCTAAGGGTTTAGAAAACGAAACCCCAGGACCTGCATGAAGAGGAATGGCAATACGTTCAGGTAAAAAGTTTAAAAACTTGGTCGGATCATACACAAACTGAAGATTAAACCTGGTATAATTAATCTTAAACTCTGCAGATTCTTTATCATTGGCAAACCGGTTGAATCCATAATCCAACCGCAACCCATATTCTTGTTTAAACATGCGCTGTATTCCTAAATTTACCGAGGGGAAATTGACGGGCTGCGCAAAGGACCCTTTAACAAAGCCATCTGTGAAGGGGTAACTAATTCCGAGCGAAACGATCGCTTTCCATTTCATTGTTTGTTTCCATTGGGCTTTTGTTGAGCTCGTCATCATTAAGACTGAAAACAACAGTATGAATTTCAAAAAAGCTTTCTGCATCTATACAGAATTGATTTAATTTGTGTTATGCAGATTAGGGGCTTACACAAATCTAAACATTTCTTTTTTTATGGAATTACCTATTTAGTGCCAGCCCTTGCTATTGGCTCTATCTATCTTCAAATTCAGCAATTTCATATAACAAACGTTCATGCCTTGGAGAGTTTCTGGTCAAGCTCATCCTTTGTTATAATAAAAATCTGTTTGACCCTTATAGTTCTAACTACAATCAATTGGATGCTGGAGGCCTACAAATGGCAACTTGCCGTGGGACCAGTAAAAAGACTGTCCCTCAGTGAGGCCGCCAGACAGTGTTTAGTTGGTGCCACATCCTCTATTCTAACCCCAGCTAAACTGGGTGATTATGCCTCGAAACCTGCATTTTATGCAGCTCATCAAAGACCAACAATTGTACTTCTTAATGGCCTAAGTCATTTTTTTCAAATGCTTACTACAGGCATTTTTGGTACTGTGTCCTTAGTTGTTTTAGCAAAACATCAACCCCGGATATTACACTTGATTGATTCACAAACGGCTTTAATGGTTATAACTAGTCTACTTATTTTATTCTTAGTCATAGTGCCTGTTATAAAGCTAAAAATGAAGAAGACCTATTTAAATCTTTTGGAGCTTCTATCAGTTACCAACAGACAGCTTTGTGTCTCTCTGATGAGTTTATCAATTACAAGGTATTTGATTTTTTCATTGCAGTTTATTTTACTCCTCCAACTATTAGGTAATCCACTTGGCGTTTACTGGACTTTTATTATCAGTTCTAGCATTTACATCATTAATTCCATGCTTCCAACACCCGCTGCCTCTGATAGCATCATAAAAGGAAGCCTAGGTGTATTCCTCTTTGGGCTTTTTGGTGTAAATCCATGGATTGTTCTGATTGCCACATTACTAATGTGGTTAGGAAATCATGTGCTTCCAGCTGTCATTGGGAGTATTGTCATGATGCAGCTCAAACCCGGTATCAAAGAATAGAAATATGCTAATTACCGGACTCGTTCTTATCTTACTTTACATCCTATTGATTATCGCTTTCTACAAGGGTTTTGATAAGGTAGATGACTTCTATTTACAAGATTATTCTCCAAAAATGGGTTTCTCTGTGATTATTACATTTAGGAATGAAGAGGATACTTTACCAGCCCTTTTAGAGTCCTTGTATCAACTCGAGTATCCATCAAAACTGGTTGAAGTGCTATTTATCAATGACGACTCCAGTGATAAATCCGTTAAGCTCATTGAGTCTTTTATCAGACAACAGCGACCAAAAAGTACCTGGAAAATCCTGAATAATGAGAGATTCAGTGGTTCGCCTAAGAAAGATGCTGTTCGATTGGGTATCCAGAATGCCCACTTTAGGTACATCGCCACCACCGACGCAGATGTAATTCTCCCCAAGTACTGGCTGGCTTGTTTTGATGCGTTTCTGCAGGCCCAACCGAGTACCTTAATAGCAGGTCCTGTGAAATTACATAAGCTCCAATCATTTTTAGATCGCTATCAAGCTATCGATGTATTAAGTCTTCAGGGGTCAACTATTGGTGCCTTTGGGTGGGGTCACCCCTTTATGTGTAATGCCGCAAATATGTGCTATGACAAGGAAGCTTTTCTAAGTCTTGACCCATATAAGCAGAATCAGCATATTGCCAGTGGTGATGATGTTTTTTTACTTGAAGCCCTGGTCAAACACAATCCTAATCAATTAGGCTATATAAAATCTCCCCAAGCCGTCGTTAGTACCAGTCCTGTCTCAAGTTGGAACCAGCTCTTTCATCAGCGCCAGCGCTGGGCTTCAAAAGCCAAATCAACAAACCTGCTGATTGGAAAAATCACTGGAGTATTAGTCCTATTGACCAATTTATGGATTCTTACATTACCACTTTTGGTGCTAATAGGACAACTTAATGTCAAATCAGCACTTTTATTTTTCCTGGTTAAGTTTTCAATTGATTTCCTTTTAGTCTTTAAAACTGCCCGTTACTTAGACGAAACAGAAGTCTTATTCTCCTTTGTGCCTTCCAGCATTATTTACCCTTTTGTAAGTGTATATGTGGTTCTGTTAAGTTTACTTAGGCCATATACTTGGAAACAACGTTCATTTAAATCATAGAAAAAACTTTTTTAGTAGCTTTAGGCTAGACTACTGCGTTATGAAGAAACTACTAATTGCCCTGTTCCTGCTCCTAAATTTCATTACTTTATCTGCTCAAAAACAGACACAAATTGAAGGTTTTGATGTGACCCTTAAGAAGGTTTCAGAAGGCACTATTGATTTGTACTGGTGCTTTGTTCAACGCAACTACTATTATTTTGTTGAAACAGCTTCGGGTGATCTTGTTCAGCTGCATGAAACAGTAGAAGAAGTCAACTTTTACAAAGCAAAACTAAGTGCATTAACTGGAGGTTTTGGCAATACCAACGAGCTCTTTTTTGACTTAAAATCACTTCAAAAATATATAGATGAGTATAACGCATCTCAGGACCCTAATTACAGCTCATACAAAGTTCCATCAAGAGTAAAATGGTACGCTATGCCCTTTGCCGGAATTACCAATAATCCATTTGTAAGTAACCCTGATAATATTAGCAACCCACAGTTAGGTCTTGATATAGAGTTTTCAGGAAATGTTCCAGACCACAAACATGCTGGTTTTCTTCAGGTAAGACATGCTTTTAGGTCCAATAAATTTGATTACCAAACCACTGAATTCAATATTGGCTATCGGTTTCGATTCTTAAGAAGAGAACGCTTAAAGCTATTTGCTCAAGTGAAGGTAGCCACCTTAAATATTAATGAAGTGGTCCTTGAAGATGAAGAAACAGGGGCGCCTATCAAAATTAGTAATAACGCTATTAACTCACCATTCATTATTGGCCTGGGAGGAGACGTTAAAGTTGGCAAGGATAGCTATGTAACGTTTATGTATAGTGAAATTGTAGCCTTGTTTTTTGACTATCAGGGAAACTTCCCTATCGACTTTGTAATTGGATATAAATTTAGACTGTAATCTTACTTAATACTTATTACAAGAGGCAACTGGAATTCAGTTGTGACTTCCTGACTGCGCTTAATAGCTGGGAGCACCTTTGGAAGAGTGCGCATACTTTGGTGGACGAGACTGTCTATTTCAGGAATAATCTCGCGAGTCGTGGCTTTGGCCTTTACTTCTGTAACAGATACCAGTCCCTTATTTGAAATCTGAATTCTTAGCATTAAGGTATCACTAACATCTTCTGTTACTACCAAATTTGCTGAGGCTAAACTGGTATTAATATGATTGATCAATGTTGCTTTAAAACATTGCTCTTTCGATGTTTCAGGCACATCGTTACAGTCTATAAAACTCGGGTATTGGTCAACAGAATTCCAGTTAATATTTTCTAATTCTTCCTGAACCAAGGTAGTTTCATCCACCTTCTTAAGGTCCATTTCTTTACAGGAAACAAGGAGAATTAAAACTATTAGTAAGCGTCGTTTCATGAAGAATACTTCTGAAACTGAAAAGTACAATTTTTTTAGAGTTTAGTCCTGCGTGTTAAATTTTTCCTCGCGGAGTTCTTCTAAGCGCCTACTTGCAAATGTGGCAAATGGAGAATCGCTGTATTTGCTTTCCAGATCCTTAAACACTTTTATACGGGCATCAATGTCCTCATAATACTGATCTTTGGACATGGCCATAAAAAAGTCTGAGCTCATATTAGTAGGATCCTCCTTCAATGACTTTTTAAAGGCCTCAATAGCCTGAGGGTACTTTTTTTGCCTATTGAGCAAAACCCCTAACTTTTGATATTCATCGGATAGTTTTTCATCTTTCAGACTGATAGCTAACGCCACATGCTCTTCCGCCTCTGCAAATTTGTGAAGATACTCATAGTAAATACCAATAGCGTAATGGGCATCGGCATTTTCAGGATTATATGCCAAAGCCTTTTTTCGATAAGCAATCGCCTTCTCATAATCGTAATTCTCAGCCTGACTGATGCTTAGTTTTTCATAGATCAACTCCGATTTTTCACCAAGGGCAATGAGTTTCTCAAACCAGAAAATAGCCTTTTCATAATCCTGCATCCAATAGAAATTCTGAGCTTTTAAGCTAATGAGTTCTACATTCTCTGAATACAACTTAAGTCCTCTGTCTACATATTCATTAGACTCTATATGCTTTCGCTTTACCATTTTATATCGGGCAATCTTATAAATGGTTTTTTGGTGTTGTGGATCTAAATTATAGGTCTTGTTGAAGTAGTTGATAGCCAAAGAATCACCTGTTTGCTCGGCCAGTTTTCCCATTTCGAAATAAAAATTAGGATTGAGCGAGTCTTTCTGAATAAGTGTCTGAAAGCCCTCTTTAGCCACATCGTACTTCTTTAATGCTCGCAATAGTTTAGCCTGCTCGTAGCGCAAGAATAGATTTTCTGGATGAGCTAGAACTGCTTTGTCATAATACTGCAACCCCTGTTGATAATTACCAAGTGCCTGATAGGATAAAGCTAGTTTTTGAGATGCCTCATGATGTTGGCTGTTTTGCTTATAAATCGCTATCGCCTTGGAGTAATTACCTAATTTAAAAAGACTATCGGCCTCCTGAATACCAGATTGCGCCCAGGCCCCGATAGACGCCAATATATAGAGTAGGACAATTCGTTTCATTATTGCACTTGAAATAATATAGGTAAGGAATAAGGGACTACTACAGTTTCATCATGATGAACGCCTGGAATAAACTTTGGAAGTGCGTTAATTACCCTCTTGGCCTCTTCTTCAAGGGCTTCATGAGGTGCTCTGGCACCAACATCAGTTACGTCACCGTTTTTATCAATCTTAAAAAAGACAGAGATACGTTGTCTCCCAGTCAATCCTAGGTCTAAAGCCAGGTTGGTGTTAAAGTTCTGATTAACAAATTTAGCCACTTCCATAGAGGTACATTTTTTTCGTTCATCACCAACTAATCCGTCACAAGATTCAAAGGTGGGTGCCTGATCTATTACTGAGTAGGGAACCTCAGCTTCATTTGAATAGTTCTGTATCTTGTTAATTAGGGTTTGTTTATCAGTGACCAGATACATACTTAACTCATCGTCAGTGGTAATCTTAAAAGAATCCTCTGGCAGATTATTTTTATGAATAACAGATAGTTTTGACTCATTTTGAGCGAGTTCTAACTTAATGACATATTCAGGATGTTGAGCAATGAACTTTTCAATCCTTAGATATCCCGGGTGATCACTTATTTTTGGGAACTGATCTTTATCAATAATAAAGGACAGTTGCTCTACTTCAATTTCTTGAGTAAAATCATTGGATTCTAATACCTCTTTTTCACAAGCCACATAAGTCAACATGCCCATAATTAATGGTATAGCGAGTGCGTACCTCCAGTAATTTCTTCTTCCAGTAGGCCCTTGCTGCATCATATGTAAGCGCTTCTTAAGTAGGGATTTTGAAAAGAAGGCATTGGTTAGAGACAAGGTCTGGACACCAAAGGCTTGTTTTAACAAATTTTCATAATAAGACTGTTTTTGATCTGATGAGATGACCTTATGGTCAGCTGTGTATTCATGTAGTTCTACAATGCGGTTATGATACCAGTAAACAGCAGGATTAAACCACATGGCAATTTTAAGTATTTGGAACCACATAATATCCAGACTATGCCCGTGACGGACATGCACCATTTCATGTTCCAATATGACCTCTTGGTCCTCTTTTGCGATGTTAGAACCCAGAAAAATACTATTAAAGAAGGAATAGGCCTGATGACTGTTCAGAAGTCTAACCACCAATATATTATTTTGCCAACGCTTCGGACTTTTTGAAACGATCATTGCTAATTGAAGTCCTTTGATTAGTAAGATGACTAAAAACACAATTGATCCGCTGAGCAATACCCATTGCCATACAGGGGTTGTTGCTGGCTCTGTACTAATACCCGCTACATTCATGGCAGCCTGGCTCATAGGTGATAGTTCTTCTGTACTACCCAATACCACCTCTGGCAAGGTGATGACCCCAATCTCTGATCCAAAGTCGGATATAAAACCAATCTTAATAAAAGGAAGTGCTAGTGATAAACAACTAGTGACCAATAGATAGATTCGGTTCCAAATAAAGAAGGTCTGACGCCTTAAAAACAAATCATAGACAACAAGAAATAAAACCTGAAAGGCCACCACTTGTATAATGTAATGTAACATAGCTATTCGTTTTTATTGATTTCTTTTAATAAGGTCTCGATGTCCTGAAGATCTACATCGTTTTTCTTTACAAAAAAGGACACCATACTCTTAAAGGATCCTTGAAAATAATTATCTACCAACTTATGGAGACTTTGATTACTGTAATCACTCTTAGGCACCAGTGGAAAATACACATGACCTTTCCCCTGCTTTTCATAACTAACAAATCCCTTACTCTCTAAAATTCTAACAATGGTAGATACTGTATTATATGCTGGTTTGGATTCTGGTAAATGTTCGATAATCCCCTTAACATTAGTCTTCTGTAACTCCCAGAGCACCTGCATAATTTCCTCCTCTGCCTTGGTCAATTGTTTCATAGGTGTGTAATTTAGATTATAAATATAACTAAGTTTTTAGTTTAAACTAACTGCTTAGTTAAAATTGTAACTTTTTAACATTTAGGTCGACTTGTTAGTTACATGGATATCTTTTTAATCATAGTAGCCTCCTTGTTGATGCTCTTAGGGGTCTTAGGTAGTTTTGTCCCTATTCTTCCAGGCCCCCTTACTAGCTGGATTGGACTCTTAGTTTTGAGTTTCTCGGACAACGTATCAATTTCAACTAGTACGCTGGTACTTACCTTTATTATTGCCTTAGTTATTTATATTTTGGATTACATTATTCCTGCTCTAGGAACTCGAAAATATGGCGGATCACGCTATGGTATGATGGGCACCACTCTGGGATTAATAATAGGAATTTTAGCCCCAATACCCTTTGGTATTATCATTGGGCCATTTGTAGGAGCCTTAATTGGAGAACTGTTATATCAACAAGACAGTCAACATGCACTGAGAGCTGCTTATGGATCTTTAATGGGGTTTTTAGCTTCAACATTTATAAAGTTTAGTGTAGCGGTGGTCTACCTGGGGCTGTTTATCTGGATCATTATATAACACAAAAAACCTAATAGAATCACATCGGTCGCTCTTCTATTAGGTTTACAACTTGCTATTAATTCAACAATAAACTAAAGAGGGATCAATCTCGTTCTTGTTGACTTGGTAAAGGTAATTTGACGAACTGACTTTTTGTTGTGGGAAAACCGTAAACTTGATGCGGAAAAACCGTAATTCGAAGGGTGCTAATTACAGAAACCCTTTATCTCTAGCCTCCTTTAACAAGGTTTCGTCTTTACCATCCGTGACGGAAAACAATAATTTGAGCTGCTTTTTTCGTTTTTCGATCGCACTAGTGGACAATCCAACATACTCCCCAAGACTCCTGGTCTTGACGCCTTGGCTAAGGAAGTGTAGAATCTTGCGATTAATATCGTCGATGTTGATCTGGCTCACTACTACCTTTTTCAAATAATTGGTAACCGTACTACTGTAGTAAGGAGGAAACCTAAGAATCTGCTGGAAGGCATCCGTGAGCTCAATAGAGGTTAGATCACTTTTTATCAAAAATCCATCTGGATTAATTTCCTTGATAATATTATGAATTCTAAAACTCTCATTAAACATGGTCAGAATCACAATCTTGGCATGGGGCAGCACCTGGCGTGCCAATAAGGCTAAATCTTGACCAGAGGTATACTTACCATCACTGGAACCGGGAAGCGATATATCAAAAAAGCAAACATCATAAGGCTGACTTTTGGCAGCACGCTGAATCATGGTAACTGCCATGTCACAATTATTTGCTGTATCGATTAAAAGAGTTTGGTCTTCTTTTTTGGAAGCCATCAGCACATTCTGATAGCCTTCAATAATGATGGGATGGTCGTCCACCATTAGGATGTTGATGTGATTCATAATTGATCCCCTGGGATAAGAACGCTTACAGTGGTTCCGTCCCCAATTTTTGATTGAAACTTCACAGTTCCATTGACTTCATTTACGCGAGAAGACATATTCTTTAATCCGATTCCACGTCGCTGTTTATTGACATCGAATCCTTGTCCATCATCTGTCACCTCTAAACAAAGGTCGTTATTAATTAACGAAATTGCAATGCGAATTGTCGTAGCCTGGGCATGTTTGTAAATATTTTGCATGGATTCCTGAACAATACGGTACAAGTTAATCTTCAACTTATTAGACAGGACTTCCCAGTTAATATCGTCGGAACAATTGAATTCGAATTTAAGGTCATAAGCTGTTGCCTGAGTCTCTACCAAATCGCTTAATATGTCTGTAAATCCAGCTCCACCTACAAAGTCGGTATTCATTTCATGGGAAATTTTTCTGATGTCCTCTTCAATGCCTTTTAATTGATTGATATAATTACCCCTATTGGTCATTGCTTCTTTCCCTTCCGAAAAATTGAGACTGTCCAGGCTTAGACGCACCCCAAATAAACGTCCCAACACCCCATCATGTAGCTCCTTGGAAACACGAATCTTTTCGGCACTTCGGGCCTCTTCAATTTTATCCTGCTGATTCAGCATCAGGTTGTAGATTTCCTCATTAGCCTCTTGCTGCGCTTGTCGTAAACGCAGCTCTTTGTTACGGGCCCGTTGGCTTATAATGACATACACCAATAACCCAGTAAGCAACAAAGCTCCTGAAAGAATTAGCAAGTAAAAATTCTCTTTTGAGATTTGCTCATTCTTAGCCTGAAGCTGGTCGGTATCAAACTTAATTCGAGCAATCTTATTACGGACCAAACGTTCTTCCGCTTCTAAACTATCCTCAAGTCTTATATGCTCCCTTAAATAGTTTTTTCCAGCTTCACCTTGTGTAACTTCTGAGAGTAAATATAAGGCCCGTTGTTTGGCTTGATTAGAGATCAAATCATCAGCCATTTCTAACGAAATTTTACCATATTTTCTGACAGAATCTTGATAAGAACCTATCAAATAGAGCTCTGATAAGTCTAAAAGTGCATTTAAGTACCCATTTGGATAATCATTCTGTAGACAAATATGACTTGCCAGCTTATATTTTTGTTCAGCATCTTCGAAGTTAAACTGACCTGACTCCACTTCAGTTAATGCTATATTATTGATAATGGTCCCATAAAATGAAGGATCTATAGACTCATATCGCTCTAGTTGACTTTCAATATCTTCCAATATTTCAAGAGCGTCCTGGTACCTTTTTAAATCTCTTAGAGAACTTGCTATATTATTTTGGGCATAAACTACATTTATATAACCATCCTCCATTTTATTGGCATAGTCGATAGATTGATTATAATACGAGATTGCCCTCTCATTTTCTCCTAAGTCCTGTGAGATGATTGCCAATAAATTATAAACGTTTGAGTACGCATCTAATGACTGCTCAGAAGTCTCTATACCTTCTAAGACTTTTAATGCTTTTACGGCATCAGATTCTGCCCCATCATAAATTTTTGCAACATGTTGTATATCTGCCAGAATATAAAGGGTCTCAGCTTTTCCTATTGAAAACTCGTTTTCGCCATAGTATTTTAAGGCATTGTTCAAATAATAATAGGCTGTATCGTTTTGCGCAACATATCGATAATAGGATCCTAAATTCGCTGAGGCCGCTGAAATTGAAAAAGTGTCTTTTATTTTAGAGGCTAACTCTAAATAATCCGCATTGACTTTTACATAATTGTCCAGATCATTATTAGCCTGATGCATCAAAGCCAGAGTTCTCCACACCTTAACCTTTATGGAGTCTACATCTAATTGGGTAGCAATTTTTTCCGCTTTAAATGCAAGTTTCAACCGTTCTTCAGGAGATCGATTACTGTTCCTACAAATAAATATCAGACTATCAATAGTTTTATTAGCCTGCAATATGTCTTGAGAAAAACCAGAGCATGAAATAAGTATCAGACCTAAAAATATGAATTGCCTTATTCGATTCAATGTGGGATAATTAGTCTTAACTCAAAAATAGACTAATTTTTAAAACATGAAATTTATGGAGCAACAAAAGTCCAAACAGCAGACTATTTGGACTAGATTATAGAGGTTGTGATTCTAACTATCCGTTAGAACCTACCTTCAATTTCTTCTTTTCTGCAGCAATAAGGTCTTTAGGACTATACTCCTTATAAGTTGGTTGCTCAGGAGTGACATCTTGAGATTTTACTCCAGAAACAGTTAGTACTAGAATAGCTACCAAAGCTAATGTAATTTTTAGGGCTTTCATAAGTTCATATTTTAGGGTTACACCAATAGTTTTAATAAACATGAATCGCAACAGCGATTGTTCTGAGGGAAGAATGGATAATTAATTGGTTTAGGGAGGGACCTACAGGGTACAAAAAAAGCTGACCAAGTTTTAAACTTAGCAGCTCAATGGATTAAAATGTTATCTTCTTACGTGAATAGGGCATAAAGAAGATTTGTAAATATAGAATTCATAAACCATATTTTCGTAAATTCATCGTTTAAATGTTATTTTTTATCGATAAAAAACATATTTGTCAGAAATTATTGTGTTATTTCATCGATTTAATAGTGCAGTTCGTCGATATTTTGATAAGAAATAATACTGTAACTTTACTCGAAAACTCACCATATTTAGTAAATAATGAAACAACTTCTACTTATAGTTTTGCTTTTTGTAACTGGACTAAGCCACTCTCAAGTCCTATTATCTTTAATTTTTGGTGACAAGCTTAATTCCGAAGGGCTTGAGTTTGGACTTGAAGGCGGAGTGAATTTCTCCAACATTTCTAATATGGAGACTTCATCTAACATAGCTCCCTTTAACATTGGGTTTTACTTTGATATTCGCCTAAAAAACCAATGGAGTCTCTATACAGGAGTACTGGTAAAGTCTGAATTAGGTGTCGACAAACTCACCGAAAACGATCTGGAATTTTTAAATGCCCGCCTGTATGAAGAGCCGGGCACCTATAGTCAACGTAGTCGTCATTTTATTATCCCCATTCTAATGAAGTACGAATTTAATAATCATATTTACATAGAGGGAGGTGCTCAAATTGGCTGGAGGCGCAAGGCCTGGATCGAATTTAGATCTGACAATGCCGGCATTGAATCCATTATTAAACAGACCAATTCGGATCAATTAAATCGTATGGATGCCGGAGCGGCGTTTGGTGCGGGTTACCGACTTAAAGGAAAAGGATGGAGTTTTGGGCTTCGTTTGTACCACGGATTTACTAATGTGTATAAAGCACGATCAGGCACCAATAATCGAGCATTATTTTTAAAGGTTAGTGTCCCTATTGGTGCCACCAAAGCCAAAGAACGCCGCGAGGCGAAGGCTAAAGAAGAACTTGAAAATAAGAAGGAATAATGCAACCTCTATCAAGTCTTCCTCAGGTTAATGTATCTATTCATTTTGGTAATTTAACAAAGAAATTATTTCACCGAATTTGAACTCCATTTATGAGACCTATTCTGTTTAATTAATCCAACTACAAAAGTGTATCTTTGGCCACTTAATGCTTAACTTCTACACATACAAAAACGAATTGCATGCCGAGTGGGTCACCTTCGTGCATGGGGCCGGTGGCAGTTCCAGTATCTGGTACAAACAGGTTCGTTCGTTTAAAGAACATTACAATGTTTTGGTTTTGGACCTTCGTGGTCATGGGCGCAGCAAACCCAAACTGAGCGATGCCCTTAAGAGCACCTATACGTTTGATGCCATTACAACCGATATATTGGAGGTGCTGGATCATCTAAAGATTCAAAAATCTCATTTTGTTGGCATCTCCTTAGGCACCATTTTAATACGGAATCTAGCAGAATTGCACCCAGAGCGTGTACAGAGTATGATTATGGGTGGTGCTATATTAAAGCTGAATTTTAGATCGCAAGTGCTGATGCGTTTTGGAGTCATTTGTAAATCGGTGATTCCATACATGTATCTGTATAAATTATTTGCATTCATTATCATGCCTCGTAAGGCCCATAAAGAGTCACGCGTTTTGTTTATTAACGAAGCCAAGAAACTCTACCAAAAAGAGTTTATGCGCTGGTTTAAATTGGCCTCAGAGATTAATCCACTCTTACGATTCTTCAGGTTGAATGATATTGGAATCCCCACCATCTACATCATGGGAGATCAGGACCATTTGTTCCTGCCCAACGTTAAAAAAGTGGTTGATAATCACGCACTATCGTCATTACATGTTATTGAAGACTGTGGTCATGTAGTTAATGTTCAAAAACCAGCCATCTTTAATCAGGAAAGCTTGTTGTTCTTACAGCGTTTAAATTAGAGTGCACATTTAATTTTAGCTTCTCTTTTATTATTGGCTATCTCTAAAAAAGAACAAAAACACGATATATTATGATTTTAGGAGTTTGTGAATGGCTAAGTCTTAAACTTGGATGGGACGTATCAATGATACGTGTGGCCTTTGTTATTGGAGTCCTGATATTTGGTGCCGGGCTGGGGCTCTATCTGGTTCTTTGGGTGGTTAAGATGTTTTCGGAATAAGTCAGATTAATAGAATTTATGAACCCTTGTAATTCTCTTTACAAATTGACCTGTTAAAAAGGTATGCTTCTATTAATCCCAAATTTTTTGAAAAATGGAATATTTGTAGACTGCCCGTAAAAGAATGCGTTAAACGGACTATCTAAGAATCAAGTTAACATAACCCTATCTTAAATTCCGGTGGTCGTCAACGTGGCCAGAGGAGTAGTAATCAAATTAAAAGTTTTAAATCATTCATAGAATTAAATTGATATTACACTTTTTAATTTTTTCAAAGAGCAAACCAATTTACAAAACTCTTTGTACGATTTGCCTCAGCAGATGCATTTAGAACAACTTATTGTTATTCAACTATAGTGCATTTGGTCAGGCAACTATAATATGTTAGTTTTACTTGAAACTCATTCATGGTTTTTTTTAGCTGTGTTATTGTTTCTAACAAATATTGTCTAACGCACAGCATTTTATTTTATACTCTGTGCTTTTAAAATAATCCTATGCACAGCAATTTAAGAATTACTCTCTTAACACTTGCAAGTTTATTAATTGTTGTTTTTACGGCTCATTCTCAACAAATTGGACACATCTATAAAGTAGATCTAGAAATTGCCGAAGACCTTCAACGCCGTCAAATAGATCATTATTCAAGAAATGGAAAGCCCGTCTATAAGGGTGAAACTGATTTTGAACTTTATTCGCTCGACGAGGTAGAATCAATAGTAAAAGAGTTTGCAGCAATTCTGGCAGAGCATTCAGAAACATCAGAAGTTACTCATGAACCAGCTAAAGAATCTTTAAATAATATGTTTGGTAATTTTGGCAGTAATGCCCTTGGTAAAAGTAAAATGCGATATTTCCCAAAAAACAAGCTCAAAAAAATTAAAACCAAAGCAGATATTTATTACGAAATTGACTTCGACTTCAAATATGGTGGCGGAAAAAGCCGGGGAATTGCCATGAACAAAGTTTCTAGTGTTTCTTCCATAAAATTTAGTGCCAAAGTTAAAGTAACAGCGTATAACGCTAAACGCAAAGAAATCTGGGAAAAGACAAAAACAATTACCGATTTTTCTGAAGCTTTTGACCCTACTGACATGCCTTTCAGTTCCTCTGAAAAATGGTTTGAATTATATCGAGCCCCCGTCTTATCCAATGGTTTAAAAGAAAAGGAAGGCGATATTCCTGCAAAGGATGTATCAAAAGATGAATATTGGCAGTTATCCCTAGCTGAAATTGAAGCATGTATGAACATTGCTCTAGCCAAGTCTATTGAATAGCCGGTTTATATAATTATTACAAGAACCTCAATCCAACTAATTCTATAATTACTTATTTAGGAAATAGAAACACTACTTGGAATCGAAATTGAGATGATGGACCCAAAACGGGTTTTATTACATTGAAATAATACCCTATCTGAGCATTAATTGGTAACTTCCCTAATTTAAATAATCTACCAAAGCCTCCACCTAAAGGCACTGTCCATCTGTTGTCGCTTGGAGCCTCCCAATCTGAGGTTATGATGGGTGCTGAATTAACATACCATCCTTTCTGTAAATTCTTAACCACAAACACTTGAGAATAGAAAAAGTTAACATCAGATACCACATCATCTGAGCCTGCAAAATCCCAGGTATTTTGTAATAGAGCACCAATAGTCCAGCCATTTTGTTGGGTAAGAGCAATGAATGATGGTCCAGCGGTCCACTTATCTAACCCAATACCCGTCTTTCCTGTTGGTATTCCTAAAGCCACACCATAGCCTGTTATTAATTTTTTAGGCTTGGCTGAGGTTAGAAATAGACTTAAACTGATATCCCCAATACCAGAAGATCGATTATCAAGACCAACAGGTCGTGATATAATTGGAATAATAGTTCTGGTAATAAGATTGAATTTATCACCGAGCGAAAAAGGTATTACTGGTTGAATATTAAGTGTGTTACGGTTTCGATCAAAAGGGCCTACATTAAAGTCTAGGTTATTTTGAAAAGGAACACTGATGAGACTAGCTATGGGGTTTTGAATTTTGTTAGCCAAATCACTAGAAGCTGATTTAGTAGAATCAGCTTGAGCCAGTAGCCCTGATATACAAACAGCCCAAAGTACTAACGCTAAATAAATACTTAGTTTTTTCATTTCATTACCTTTTAAAGTTAAAAATCATTAATAAAGTTAAGTTACATATTTTAAATAGTTGATTACCCACAAATTGTAGTCCATATTCACCTAACTGTAGACAAAAGTCATTTCTTTCAACCATTTAGAAAGCTTCTTCAATACCAAAATAAATGCCGGTACTACCATCAATACCAATACCCAAATCAGCTCTTAGGTTAACATTCTCCTCCTTATTAAATTTAAACCTAAGCCCCGTGCCAAGGCTGTATTTCAAGTTAGAAAAATCAAACTTTAAAATATCTTCTGCCACGTTCCCTAATGTTCCAAAAACTACAAACCCCCATCGCTCGGCAAAGAACTGCCTATGCTCTAGCTGAATCATAGAAAAGAAATTATCCCGGTAGCGACCATAAAAATAGCCTCGCATTTGTACACCTCCAATTGAGGGCAACTTGTAAAATGGGGCATCACCAACGACAGATTCTAAATAAAAATTTCCTGCCAAAACACCTCTCTTATTGGTTTTATAATAGACACGTGCGTCCAGTTGAAACTGAGCAAAAACAAAATCACTCCACTCGGGATAAATGATAGCTCTAAAATATTGATAGTTGCCTTCTGTGGGGTAGAAGAGATGGTCTCTCTTATCCCATAATAAATCTGTTCCTAGACCAATCAATTGCCCACCGTTGGCACCAATTACTGAAGGATCTTCTAACCGTGGATTCCCCATCCTATCTTTTATAGTGGTGTTATCATAATCCACAATAATACCTGTTCTATCGGCAGAAAATAATTCGGGTGGCAACTGAATTGTAAGGGTAGCTGAAAAAGTTTGTTGGGCGTAATTAGTAGTGTCACTATCCGGAACATCATTTCCAATACCCCAAAATTTATTTATAAAGTAGCCATAACTTAATGGCAATTCAAAATACAGCTTGTTCTCAAGGAAATAGTAGACATTATTCATACTAATCTTGTATTGATTATTGGTAGAATAGTAACCGCCAAAACCTATTTTTGAAGGTTTTAAGTTTTGAGATTGCCCTGTGTAAAAAATATAAATCCCACCAGCGCCAAAAGCCAATTTAGACTCCGGGGTATAAAACACATAAGGGTATGCCTTTAATGACGACTTCTTTTTCCCCTGGGAACTATCTGAACTCACTCCTTCAGGACTTTCCATATACACGTTCTGAATAATGGAAGTACTTAAACTATCCATCGTTTTATTGTTTTGACCAAAACAGATCATAAACGGGGTTACAATAAGAACTAAAGTCAAACGCATTTTAGTTTCAATAATTTTCAGAAAAAAAATCACCCCTCTCATTAGTCCTTAGACACCAAAAGGTTAGGGTTAAAAAGAAGGTTTATTACAAACATATTATTCTTAAATCGCTGACGTAATCCATAATCAAAACCGTATTTAAAATTCACCATTAACCGCTGTATAATTGGCCAATATCCTACATTAAAAAACAATGAACTTTTACGGTCAAAATTAGCGGTATTCCAAAACACGTCGTCACCTGAGTCTCGGGTTACTTGCCAATTGTGAGCCCCTGCAATACCAACTTCTAATTTTTCAGATAAAAATTGACTTAATCCGTACTCCAAAGTAAAACGGGATCCGGGACGCACATTGATATCCTTAATTTTTGAATTGGTCTCATAGGTTAACCCTAACATTATGGCACTAGACTTGTCTTCAATTGGGTAATAATATCCAAAGCCTTGAAATTGATGTGTCCAATACCCTAATCCTATATTATCAGGTGCTCCGGTAGTATATCTTCCTGTTGGAGCATAAATGGTATATGCTGTTGTGACATCCGTTTTTTGACCGCCCCAACTCAATCCAAAAGGAATAAAAATAAAATCCCCAAATCCCGTAACTTTCACCGTACTTGTATTACTCAAAGGCACATCTAAGACGTTACCTGGTCCTTCTGTTAAAACAGATACATCTGCACTGACATAATTAGGAGCTATGCCAACAACATAGCGGGCATCTCCAAGGAATTTTAGTTTAGCAGAGGCCCAGGCTATTACGGGTGCACTACCAAATCCATTTAATTTAGTTGTTGCACTTATATCAGGTAAGGCAGGATTGATATCACTTAAACTAAGACCGTCAAATTTGTTACCATTTTGGTCAAAGTATGCCGAACTGGAAGCATAAAAGTTATACCATAAAACGAACAAGCCCGAAGAAGGCGGTTGGGCCATGTCTCTGGTATTTATAAGGCCCGGATAATAATGACCAGCCTGAAAAGCAGAGGCTTGCTGTGGCAACGCACTTAAAGGACTTAAAAGCAACCCTAGTATTACTAAGCGTCTTCTAATCAGTAGCCCGATATTACTAATGTATGTGTTCATCACCTGAAATATTCAATTAAATCTGGGCATCACCTTTGCCTTGCACTCAATCAACTCCTATTCATCTTTAATTACCAAATTTGGTCATGGATAATGGTTTTGGGTTTGGGTACTCTTGAAGTGTTTTGTAATATTCGGTTACTGTTTTTAAATATGGAGCAATAACCCATGCCACAAAACCCACTTGATTCCATTGCTCTCTCGGATCTTGCTTGATGTTATAAATTGCAGGGTAGCCCATACCGTCCACTCTATAACCTCCAATTCCATATTGGCTTGGTGTACCATCAGAGTTTGTGAATTGTCTTGGGTAGATTCGCCAGTGTTTCCATCGTACCGCAGCCACTTCACCATCAATGAAAGTGATTAAACTTTCTCTAGCCGATTTATTTTCACCCGTAAACAAACCCATCTGATTTACCCCATCTATGACCCTATCTTCAGGTATGTCTGCCCCGATAACTGCTGCAAGTGAAGGCATCAAATCATGAATAGACACCATACCATTACTAACAGATGGTTTAATTCTATTTGGCCATTTTATTATCCCAGGAACCCTGAGAGATCCTTCAAGCGCGTCCCCAATTTCACCTCTCCAAGGCCCGGCAGAGCTACCCATAAAGTCCCCATTAGTTCCTTGCGATTGAACTGGTCCATTATCAGAAATCCATATAACAATTGTATTGTTTTCAATCCCTGCATCTTTAATGGCATTCATAATTTGACCGGTCCTGTAGTCTAGCTCCATTACCATATCACCGTATGGACCTGAGCTTGATTTACCGACAAAATCCAAGTGCGAAAGTCCAGGATAATGTACATGAGACCACCCCACATATAAGAAAAATGGTGTTTTTGATTTGGCTTGTTTTTCTATATACTTTACAGAAGCATCGGCAATGTCCTTTTCAATTTGTCGACGGTATTCTAAATCGTAAGCCCGTACCTTAACTAATTCATCTGTTCCGTCTTGAGACTCCCATATATATGGCTGTGCGTTTTGTATAAACTCCTCGGGAAGTCCGGAGCGTCTCATGGTATCCGGATAAAGTGTGCCATCTGTTGTTTCGAGTATTCCAACATGGTACTCATCAAACCCTTGATTAGTAGGCAGGCTTTGTTGCTCTTGACCCAAATGCCATTTACCTACCATACCAGTATCATATCCCTTAGATTTGAACATCTCAGCCATGGTTAATTCACCATCCTGAAGGGTACTTGGGGTACCGGCTACGATAATACTGTTTAGACCAGATCTGGTTGAATACCGCCCTGTCATGAGCGCCGCACGACTTGGAGTACACCCTGGTTCTACAAAAAACTGTGTTAATTGAAGGCCTTCTTTGGCAATTTGATCAATGTTTGGGGTTGGCATTCCCCGTATTTCTCCACCACCATACACCCCCAAATCACCATAACCCATATTATCAGCTAACATAATCACTACATTTGGCCTCTCACCTTGTGCACAGAGATTGCCTGTTATAAACATAAATAAGGCCAATAATACATGGCAATTAAACTTGTTTTGAAAGATAAGCTTCATGATTCACTGGTTTAAATGTTATGACTATTCAATGATCTTGTACTCGTCTATTGAAAGAATACAAAAAGGTAAAGAAGACCTAAGAATTTTAAGTACTTGATTCGCTCAATTACATATAACTATAGACTAAAATGCAGTATCCGAAGATGATTGGATTATTTTTAATCCCATTTGCTTTTTAATACATGTCACAAGGATCATATCCTGTTTCTAAACGTGACTATCTTGAAGATGATAGGATCGGGTTACAACCCTGAAAGAATTTCCTTAAAACAAAAAAGCATCCCGATTTTCACTAAGTGAAAAAAGGAAAGCCTTTCATTGTTCAACTCTCAATTTCCTTGAGAATCTCACTACATATCCAGATCTTACTCTGGACAACACAACGTCTTAATACTAAAAAAGCTTCTCTGTCAAGAAGTTCTAATATTAAGTTGACTATTAATTGCATTACCCAATAAACGAATGTAACTTACCAACTCAAGTTCTTTAAAGTCCTTTTCCTTTTTTTAAGCGCACTTCAGCAGTATCTTTTTAGCATCTGGTCCTACTTCTGTGATACTTATCAATTCTGATACGGTTGCTTTTTAGAATTTAGTTAATTACTAATTTCAAAACTCAAGAGAATATGTTAAAAATCCTTATTAAAGAAGGTGAAAATATCGATCGTGCCATTAAACGATATAGACGAAAAGTAAAAAATGTTAAACAGAAGGAAGAACTAAGAGAACGCAAACACTTCACAAAACCTTCAAAGAAAAAACGACTTCAATTACAGAAAGCCCAGCACAAGGCTGCTTATCTTAGATCACAAGGCCATGAGGATATTTAATCAATTCAAGAAATTTGATTAAGGAGAATGAGTTGGTTTCAAATAGATCAAATGTTTAACCTTCACCTTTAAAAATTTTGGTATGAGACAGCTAAAAATTACTGAGAAAATCACCTCAAGGGATACTGTTTCTCTTGACCGGTATTTACTAGAGGTAAATAAACTCCCATTGATTAATGGTGAAAAAGAGGTGGAACTAGCTAAGCTCATTAGAGAGGGTGATAATAAAGCATTAAATACTCTAGTCTCAGCAAATTTACGTTTTGTGATTTCTGTTGCTAAACAATATCAGAATCGTGGTTTAAATTTGCCTGATCTTATAAACGAAGGTAATATGGGCTTGATTAAGGCTGCCCAGCGCTTTGACGAAACAAGAGGCTTTAAGTTTATTTCATATGCTGTTTGGTGGATAAGACAATCAATAATTCAATCCATCTCTGAAAACTCAAAAACAATCCGACTTCCTTTAAATAAGGTGTCAATGATGCAAAAGATGTATAATTTTCAATCGTTTTTTGAGCAGGAATATCAACGCCAACCTACAATAGACGAAATAGCACAACATATAGGAACTTCTAAAGAACAAATCCTACAATGCCACGAGCATTCTAAAAAACATATTTCCATGGATGCTCCGGTAAAGGAAGATTCGGAATCCACTCGGTATAACCTTATTGAAAATTTAAGTAGCCCAAAACCAGATGCTAATTTGCTACATGAGTCGATGTGCTCAGACATTAATACAGCATTGAGCGGACTTTCCGAACGTGAGGCCGATGTGCTTAAATTGTATTTTGGATTGAATGGGGATGAAGCTATGAGCTTACTGGAAATCGGCCATACTTTCAGCATTTCTCGTGAACGTGTAAGACAATTGAAGGATTTGGCTATTAAAAAATTACGCCTAAAATCAAGCATACAGGTTCTAGCTAATTACTTAAACGTAACTAGATAAGTTAATAACTACTCAATGAATTCATTATCAGATAAAAAAGACTTAACTTTGCGCTCGTTTAAATTAGAACACCTTTTTAATTATAGGGTATTTCAAGTAATTAGTTAAAAGAGTTTTACTCTCCTTCCTATTTTATTTTACATCACTTTATTTTTTTAGGTCTTAAACTAGATAGAACCTAGGCTTAATAAAAAAGAGCTTTCGTCTTATGCTTATTTACCTCTAATTAAACAAGATTAATTATTAACTTAAAATTTAATGTGATGCAAGAAGGCACCGTAAAGTTTTTTAACAACGCCAAAGGTTTTGGCTTTATCAAATCAAATGAAACCGGGGAAGATATTTTCGTTCATTCTTCTGGTTTAATTTCTGACATTAGAGAAGACGACAAAGTTCGTTTCATGACTGAAAAAGGAAAAAAAGGATTAAACGCTATTCAAGTAGAAGTTATTTAATAACTTATTTTAGTTCATTTTTGTAAAAAGGTTGTCTTTAAGACAACCTTTTCTTATTTCATGAAATTTTATCTGGTTTTAGATAAATAATTTTACCAGGACAGCTGATTTTACTTTAAATTATAGAAGCAAACTTCAGATTATTGTGCACACCTTCTTGGACACCTTTTAAGCAATTTAGACACCCTCCTAAAACAAAAAAGCATCCCGATTTTCACTAAGTGAAAAAAGGAAAGCCTTTCATTGTTCAACTCTTTCCTGACGATTCTGTCAGGATAAGAATCTCACTACTTATCCAGATCTTACTCTGGACAACACAACGTCTTAATACTAAAAAAGCTTCTCTGTCAAGAAGCTTTTTGCGGTCTGGACGGGACTCGAACCCGCGACCCCCTGCGTGACAGGCAGATATTCTAACCAGCTGAACTACCAGACCGTTGCGTAAATGCGAGGGCAAATATACATTGCTTTTTTGACCCAACAAACATTTTTATTCAAAATTCGCTCGCCTAAACAAATTTTTGCCGCTCTACCATATAGGTTGTTAAAATGGGATTAAAGCCCTGCTTGATATCCGCCTCCACGTATTTAATACCGTACTGTCCGCATTTAAGCTTTAAGTCCTTGAAATAGGTAGCAACTGCAGTTTCGTAATCTTGTTTGATATTGTCTGGATACAGATCTATATGATCACCGGTCTCCACATCAATAAATTGCTTGGGGTTGTTATCAAAATCAAAGATATATTCGGTGGCCTTGTCAAACACATGGAATAATACTACCTCGTGTTTATTGTACTTTAAATGGCGAAGCGCTTCAAACAGTTTTTGGTCGCTCTGTGCTGTTTGAAACATATCGGTAAATAAGAAGATCAACGACCGACGATGAATCTTTTCGGCTATTTGATGCAAATAGGTATAGGTAGCGGTTTGTTGGGCTTCATCCTCTTTAATAATGGCATTGGCCAATTGGGCCAATAGCATTTGATGATGTCGTTCACTCCCCTTTTCGGGGGCATAGAATTTATAGGTATCACTGTAAATACTTAAGCCTACGGCATCACGCTGCTTTTTAAGTATATGCATCAACGAAGCACAGGCTAAAGCCGAAAAACCAATTTTATTCAGATTGCTAATATCCGTTGACTTTTTTTCCGGATAGAACATAGAAGGACTGCCATCCAAAATCAAGTGGCACCTTAAATTGGTTTCCTCATCATAGCGTTTGGTATACAGACGGTCTGTCTTAGCAAAGAGTTTCCAGTCGATATGCCTGGTGCTTTCTCCCTGGTTATAGATTTTGTGCTCGGCAAATTCGGCCGAAAAGCCGTGGAAAGGACTCTTATGCATACCTGCAATAAAGCCTTCAACAACCCGCTTGGCCAACAAATCCAGGTTTTTAAACCCTCCTGCCTTATTTAACTCTAATTGTAAATCCATTTGCTAAATGTCCAAACTAAAAAAGGTTTGCCATTACGGCAAACCTTTTATCATTTCTTTTAGAAGTCTGTATTATAACAGGGCGTCTAAAGCTTCAGCATACGCATTTTTAGGTGCTACACCTACTTGACGACCTACAACCTCTCCGTTTTGAAACACTAAAACGGTTGGAATGTTTCTTACTCCGTATTTAGCAGCAAATTCCTGGTTAGCATCAACATCTACCTTTCCTACTACTGCCTTACCATCATACTCTGAGCTGATCTCATCGATGATAGGACCAACCATTCTACATGGACCACACCATGCAGCCCAAAAATCTACCATTACTGGTTTGTCGCTGTTTAAAACTGTTTCTTCAAACGTAGCGTCTGTTATTTCTAATGCCATATTATTATGTGTATATATTCTACTTCAATTAATGTGCAATATTAGTCAAAAAATCACCCATTCCTTACACCCCTAACATTTGTTTTGCTTATATGTGCATTGTTAAACCAAATCTCTATCAGCAGCCTAGACAGATCCCTAATTAATGCCGTACCGCACTTCAATTTCTTCAAGTTCATTCAGCAATTCCTGAGAGATGCTAACCTTTTGTTTTCTACTAGGCATTTGCAACTTGATCTTATCGGCATCATCATAAATCACAAAGTTTAAGGCCTGTTTACCGGTATGCATGCGCAACAGTTCATTAAGCTGTGTCACATGCTCTTTTTCTAAATCGTGAATGCTTAGTTTTATGGATAATTTTTTAGCATAGGTATCCATAACATCGTGCAATAGCTGGAAGTTATTGAATTGAATTCTCGGGTCCCCTTGTTTCCCAGTGTCACGATTGACCCATCCTTCACGCACCAGAACCCGAACATAAACAAAGGAATTGATAACCAGAAAATGACGGAACTTTAGATAGTCTTCTCCAAAAATTCGAAACTCAAAACTATCGTTATAATCTTCTATGGTAAATGCTGCCCAACCCTTACCTTGCTTGCTGGTGCGGTGCTGCACGTCGGCCACCACTCCTCCAAAGGTCACCTCCTTATTGACAATCTGCTGCAGATCATTAAATAGGGAGACCGTCCCATTGCAGAAATTGCGCATTTCAATTTTAAAATCATCCAGAGGGTGCCCGGAGATATAAATACCAACCACTTCTTTCTCACGAGCCAGTTTTTCCATGGTTCCCCAGGTTTCGCAAGGTGGTACTTGTGGTTCTGCTATTTGCACCTCGCTAGCCGCTCCAAATAAGCTTACCTGAGCCGAGTTCTCATTTTCCTGATGCTTGGCTCCATATTTTATAGCCTTCTCCAAAAAGGTAATACCATCTCCATCCTTTGCAAAATACTGAGCTCTGTGGGTTTCAGAAAAACAATCGAATCCTCCGGCATTGGCAAGCCCTTCAAAAGACTTTTTATTGGCCGCCCTTAAATCGATACGTTTGGCCAAATCAAAAATGGATTTGTAATGACCATTCTCTTTTCGGTCATCCACTATGGTGCGCACCGCCCCATGACCGACTCCTTTAATAGCACCCATTCCAAAGCGCACAGCATTGTCCTGATTTACCGAGAACTTATAATAACTCTCATTCACATCAGGCCCAAGAACTGGCAAACGCATACGCTTACACTCTTCCATAAAGAAGGTCACCGATTTAATATCATTCATATTATTAGACAGTACGGCTGCCATATATTCGGCCGGGTAATGGGCTTTTAGGTAAGCCGTTTGGTAAGCAATCCAAGCATAGCATGTTGAGTGCGATTTGTTAAAAGCATAACTCGCAAAGGCTTCCCAGTCTTTCCATATTTTTTCCAGTTTGTCCTTGTCCATGCCCTTAGAAGCTGCCTGGTCAATGAACTTGGGCTTCATCTTGTCCAGTACCGCCTTCTGCTTTTTACCCATGGCCTTTCGCAGGACATCTGCTTCACCCTTGGTAAAATCGGCTAGTTTTTGCGACAATAACATGACCTGCTCCTGATAGACCGTAATCCCATAAGTCTCCTTGAGATATTCTTCCATCTCTGGCAAATCGTAATCAATGTCTTCCCGCCCATGTTTACGAGCGATAAAGCTTGGTATGTATTCCATGGGACCGGGACGATAGAGGGCATTCATAGCAATAAGATCATCAAAAACGGTGGGCTTGAGATCCTTCATATGCTTTTGCATCCCCGGTGATTCGTATTGGAATATCCCAACCGTTTCACCACGCTGGAAGAGCTCAAAGGTCTTTTCATCATCCAGAGGGAAATTCTCAGGATTCAATTGCACTCCATGCTTCGCCTTCACGATTTTGACCGTATCCTTAATTAAGGTCAAGGTCTTTAACCCCAAGAAATCCATCTTGAGCAATCCAGCACTCTCCACCACAGAGTTGTCGAACTGTGTAACGTACAAATCGGAATCCTTAGCTGTGGCTACGGGAACAAAATTGGTAATATCGTCAGGTGTGATAATCACACCACAAGCATGAATCCCTGTATTTCTAACAGACCCTTCCAATACTCTGGCTTGATTCACCGTTTCGGCTTCCAGATCCTGACCTTCGGAAATATTGAGCAGTTCATTGACCTTATCCAGTTCCTCAGAACGGAACTTCTTAGCCAATTCCTTCTCTGGGACCCCAAAGATCTTCCCGAGTTTGGACATGTTGGGTATCAACTTTGCAATACGGTCGGCATCTCCCAAGGGTAAGTCCAATACCCTTGCCGTATCTCTAATAGACGACTTGGCCGCCATAGTCCCATAGGTGATGATTTGTGCTACCTGATTGGCTCCGTACTTATTGATTACATAATCCATAACGCGACCTCGCCCCTCGTCATCAAAGTCGATATCAATATCAGGCATACTTACACGATCTGGATTGAGGAAACGCTCAAATAGCAAATCGTACTTAATAGGATCTATATTGGTAATCCAGAGGCAGTAGGCTACAACGGATCCTGCGGCAGACCCTCGCCCTGGTCCCACTGATACGTCCATATTACGTGCCTCGCGAATAAAATCTTCAACGATTAGAAAGTACCCAGGGTATCCTGTATTCTGAATAACATCCAACTCAAAATCCAGTCGCTCCTTGATGGCCTCTGTTATCTCACCATAACGCTTCTTAGCTCCTTCGTAAGTTAGGTGTTTTAAATAAGCATTCTCACCGCGCTTGCCTCCATCTTCTTCATCTTCAGCATGCTTGAATTCCTCAGGAATATCAAATTTGGGTAGCAGGACATCGCGAGCCAACTCAAAGGGCTCAATCTTCTCTACTACCTCCTCAATGTTGATGATGGCCTCAGGGACATCCCTGAATAGAGCCTTCATTTCTTCAGACGACTTGAAGTAGTATTCCTGATTAGGCAAACCGTAACGGTAACCGCGACCACGACCTATAGGGGTCGATTGTTTCTCACCATCCTTAACGCAAAGCAAAATATCATGGGCATTGGCACTTTCCTGATCTACATAATAGGCATTGTTTGTGGCCACTAGCTTCACCTCATGTTTTCTAGCCAACTGGATCAACACCTGGTTCACACGGTTTTCATCTTCCTGATTATGACGCATTAGCTCCACGTACAAATCATCACCAAATTGTTCCTTCCACCAGATTAAGGCAGCTTCGGCCTGGGCCTCACCAACATTAAGCACCTTACTTGGCACTTCACCGTATAGGTTTCCAGTAAGACAAATGAGGTCTTCTTTGTATTGCTCGATTAAGTTTTTATCAATTCTTGGTACATAATAAAAACCATCGGTAAAGGCTTTGGAGGAAAGTTTAGCTAAGTTGTGATAGCCCTTCTTATTCTTAGCTAGAAGTACAATTTGATAGCCGTTGTCCTTTCTAGTTTTATCTTCATGATTCTCACAGACAAAAAACTCACATCCCACAATTGGGGTAATTAATTTGCCCTTGGGAGTTTCACCTGATTCTTCGGCAGCTTTATGTTGCGCCTTAACACTTTTGTTGTGGTTGGAAATTGCTTGTACAAAATGAAAGGCACCCATCATATTCCCATGATCGGTCAAGGCCACCGCTGGCATCTCTTCTATGGCAGCCGCAGAAACCAAATCCTTGATACTTATGGTGGACTGAAGGATGGAGAATTGAGAGTGGTTGTGCAGGTGTACAAACTCGACTGCTGCTAACTGCTCTTTAAGATCGCTACTTATCTCTGTGGTGGCGGAATCGTCCAGTGCTTTCTGAAGACGCTGATTAATCTTAGCACTTTCGCGCTTGAGATTGATATGCTTTAAACCAATAAACTGGATTTGCTTAGGGTTCTGCTTTGTAAACTGCTCAAAATAATCTGGCTGCACATCCAGTTGCTCCTTGGTGTATTCGCGTCTTCTGATGAGCTCCAGAAAACAACGTGTAGTGGCTTCCACATCGGCCGTCGCGTTGTGCGCCTCGGCAAATGGAATATTAAATAAAAACTGATGTAACTCTGTTAAGGTTGGTAACTTAAATTTACCACCACGGCCACCAGGTATTTGACATAAGACTGCCGTATGCTCTGTACAAGTATCCAAAACAGGCAATTCCTGTAATGGGTTAACAACATCACCTCGTACAAACTCTGCACCCATAACGTTGATGTCGAACTTGACATTCTGTCCAACCACGAACTTGGTCTTAGCCAAGGCTTTGTTGAACTTATCCAGAACCTCATTTAGAGGGATTCCTTGTTCCTGTGCTAATTCCGTTGAAATACCATGCACTTTTTCGGCATCGTATGGTACATTAAATCCTTCTGGGGTAATAAGATAGTCCTCATGTTCTATACAATTACCCATGGCATCGTGCAGTTGCCATGCAATTTGAACGGCTCTTGGCCAATTATCTGTATCTGTAATGGGCGCATCCCAACGTTTAGGAAGACCCGTAGTTTCCGTATCAAATATTAAATACATAAAGTACTATTGAAGTCAAAAAAGATAACTTTAAATATAACAATTAAGGGCCGTTAGAGCCCTAAAAGTTATCACAAGATGTGAACAAGCTTATTGGTCTTCTTTGAGTTGAACCTCAAAGAAAATACCATTAGATAGTGCCTGAGGATTTTGACCGTCCGGATCAAACGCCTCAAAGAAAAAAGTACCCGTAAAGGAATTATTGGATTCATTTCTGGAAGTGATTTCCACCTGTCCCAAATCGCGATAGACGGAGACAGATTCATCGGGTTC
The DNA here is from genome assembly GCF_003362725.1 of Winogradskyella aurantiaca. Lineage (GTDB taxonomy): Bacteria > Bacteroidota > Bacteroidia > Flavobacteriales > Flavobacteriaceae > Winogradskyella_A > Winogradskyella_A aurantiaca. Next base: position 566,170 of record NZ_QKTV01000001.1, on the reverse strand, counting down.
AACAGCCGTTGAAAAGGTGGTTCCAAAACCATCGATATACTCAGCTCTTGAACTATTTTCTGGACCCAGAGGCCTGACTCCAACACTAGCCGATGTTAATGTAAGTATCACTGTTTCAAAATTATTAGTACCAGTGATCACTAGATTTCCTGTTGGATCATACTTAGCACTGAAGGAGGTCGCGCGCCACAATTCATAATTCACATCAGCCTGAAAGGCAGGATTGTTAAACTGCACGTCTGAGCAATTACTGACTAGCAAACCAATCATAATTAGCACTCCAAATACACGCTTTAATTTCAACATCTTCATTGCTTCGTTTTCAAAAATTGAAACGTAAAAATACACTTTTTTAGTACTTCCAAATAAATACCCCTAAAGCGCTGTAAATTAAAAAAATGTCATAACTTTGCGCCCTCATTAATAACAGAGGTCGAGAACCTCACAAATTAATTTTTATGCCAGTTAAAATAAGATTACAAAGACACGGTAGAAAGGGAAAACCTTTTTACTGGATTGTTGCTGCAGATTCAAGATCAAAGCGCGATGGTAGGTACCTAGAAAAAATAGGAACTTACAACCCAAACACTAACCCTGCTCATATTGACTTAAATGTTGATGACGCTGTAAAGTGGTTAGAGAATGGTGCGCAACCAACGGATACTGCGAGAGCAATTTTATCTTACAAAGGAGCTTTACTTAAGAAACACCTTAATGGTGGAGTGAAGAAAGGAGCTTTAACTGAAGAGCAGGCTGAAGCAAAATTCAACGCCTGGATCGAAGAAAAAGCTGCTAAAGTTCAAGCAAAAGCAGAAGGTATTTCTAAAGCTGCTGCTGATGCTAAGGCCAAAGCTCTTGAAGCTGAAAAAGCGGTTAATGAAGCAAGAATTACAGCTGCTGCACCAGTAGTTGAGGAAGAAGTTGCTGAAGAAACTGAAGCTTCTAACGAAGAAGAATAAGACTTTAAAATGTCATATTTTTAACCCAGACCTTGTGTCTGGGTTTTTTATTTGATTCAACCATGAAAAAGACAGACTGTTTTTATTTAGGACGCATTGTAAAGAAATACAGTTACAAAGGTGAGCTTCTGGCTAAGCTAGATACCGACGATCCTGATCTTTACGATAATCTGGATGCTATTTTTATTGATATTCGTGGTCGACTTATTCCTTACTTTATAGAACATTCACAACTCCATAAATCGGATTTACTGCGCTTAAAATTTGAAGATGTAGATACCGAGGAGGATGCCGACGCACTATTAAAGTCGGAATTGTATTTACCCTTAAGTATTTTACCCAAATTAGAAGGGAATAAATTCTACTTTCATGAGGTTATTGGGTTTCAAATTGTCGATGTCAATTTTGGAGAGGTAGGCACCATTATCGCAATTAATGACAGTACGGCTCAAGCCTTATTTGTATTAGATCGCGATGGTCAGGAAATCCTGATTCCTATGAACGACCAGTTTATAAAGGAGGTCAATCGAGACACTAAAACCATTAGCGTTGAAGCACCAGAGGGATTAATAGACCTTTATTTAGAGTAAATGTCACAACAAGTATTTCAGTTTAAACAATTTCAAATTAAGCAGGATCGCTGCGCTATGAAGATTGGTACCGATGGGGTATTACTCGGGTCCTGGGTTCCAGTCGAACATTTCCCTGAAACGGTTTTAGACATCGGTTCAGGCACTGGCTTATTGTCATTAATGCTGGCCCAAAGAACATCGCATGCTTTTATTGAAGCTATAGAAATTGACCCGGATGCTTATGAGCAATGCAGTGAGAATTTTGAAGGGTCACCCTGGGCCGATCGCCTATTCTGCTATCATGCAGCATTGTTGGAATTTGTAGAAGAAGTAGAGGATGTATTTGATCTTATCATTTGCAACCCGCCGTTTTATAATCCTAGTCATAAATCTGGTGATAGTTCACGAGATCTGGCCCGATTTCAAGACGCCATGCCTTTTGAGCATCTCATATATGCTGTTAGGCACTTATTATCCCAGGGCGGTCGTTTTGCAACCATTATTCCTTATGAATCGGCAGAAGTTTTTACACAACTTGCTCACTCTGCAGGATTACAATTAAACAGATGTTGCGTTATTAAAGGAACCCCAGAGTCCAATCCCAAACGTCAACTCCTAGAGTTTTCATTCAATGGCAGCGATACTAAAGCAGAGACACTCATTATTGAAACTGAGCGCCATAACTACACTGACCAATACATTGCTCTAACCAAAGAGTTTTACTTGAAAATGTAGAGGCATTCTATGGCAATGAAAACGTTTTCGTTACATTTGCTAATCTTTTAATTTTAGCAAAAAATGAAGCCAGATCTATTTGAAGCTCCCGATTATTACAACCTTGATGATTTACTAACTGATGAGCACAAATTGGTTAGAGATGCAGCACGTGAATGGGTAAAACGTGACATCTCCCCAATCATCGAATCCTATGCTCAGAAAGCTGAATTTCCAACACAAATTATAAAGGGCCTAGCAGAGATTGGTGCCTTTGGACCTTATATCCCTGAAGAATATGGAGGTGCAGGTCTTGATCAGATATCTTATGGACTCATTATGCAGGAAATTGAACGGGGAGATTCTGGTGTGCGCAGTACGGCATCGGTTCAGTCCTCTTTAGTGATGTATCCTATTTGGAAATATGGTAATGAAGAACAACGTCAGAAGTACTTGCCAAAACTAGCCTCTGGCGAATGGATGGGGTCTTTTGGATTAACCGAACCCGATCATGGTTCCAACCCTGGTGGTATGGTTACCAATTATAAGGATATGGGTGATCATTACTTATTAAATGGAGCTAAATTATGGATTAGCAATTCTCCGTTTTGTGATGTTGCCGTGGTTTGGGCTAAGAATGAAGAAGGACGCATCCACGGATTAATAGTAGAGCGTGAGATGGAAGGCTTCTCGACCCCAGAAACGCACAACAAGTGGTCCTTGCGCGCCTCTGCAACTGGCGAACTAATTTTCCAGGATGTCAAAGTGCCAAAAGAGAATTTATTACCTAACAAAAGTGGTCTTGGAGCACCATTAGGTTGTCTGGATTCAGCACGTTATGGAATTGCATGGGGTGCTATAGGTGCAGCCATGGATTGTTATGATACAGCCTTACGTTACGCCAAAGAGCGTGTTCAATTTGGTAAGCCCATTGCAGCGTTTCAATTGCAACAAAAGAAGTTGGCGGAGATGATTACCGAAATTACTAAAGCGCAACTCCTAGCCTTTAGGCTCGGTCAGCTTAAAAACGAAAATCGTGCTTCATCGGCTCAAATTTCAATGGCCAAGCGTAATAATGTAGAAATGGCGATTACTATAGCTCGCGAAGCACGACAAATTTTAGGTGGTATGGGTATAACGGGTGAATACAGCATCATGCGTCATATGATGAATCTTGAAAGTGTTATTACCTACGAAGGCACCCATGATATCCATCTGTTAATAACAGGACTGGATATTACTGGTCATAATGCGTTTAAATAAGCTACATAAAACCTTTTTTTATTGGGGAGTTTGGTTCTTGTTATTGGTAACAATTGTTCCCTCCTGCTCCAGCAATGACTATTCGCCGCCTGAAGGGTCTCCAGAAATGGCCGATACCATTGCAGTTCATATTTTGTCACTTGGTGACAGCTATACTGTGGGCACCAGTGTTTGTGAGTCTTGTGGTTTCCCAATTCAGTTAAAGGACAGCCTCCTAATTAGTTCGGATCCTGTTTTCGACCCTTCTGTTGACATTCTTGCTACCTCTGGATGGACCACCTCCAATTTGCTTGGCGCCATTAACAGCACGGATCTTAACGAACCTTATGATCTGGTAACCTTGTTAATTGGAGTTAATAATCAATTTCAGGGGCAACCATTTGCCATTTATGATTCTGAATTTAGACAGTTACTGGAGGAGAGTATTGCTCTAGCTGGCAACGATCCAGATAATGTCTTAGTGCTTTCCATACCCGATTATGCGTTTACGCCTTTTGGGCAGAATTGGGGTAATCCTGTGGAAACAAGTTCTAACATAGACCTGTATAATGGGTTTGCAGAAACTGTCTGTGATGACAAAGGAGTTAACTTTATCAATATTACTGACATCAGCAGAGAAGGACTAAGCAGAACAGAATTAATTGCCGCTGATGGTTTGCATTTATCAGCGATTGCCTATAGCGAAATTGTTAAGCTGATACTGCCATTAGTGAGATTAAAACTAATAGAGGACTAACTTTCTGGTGCCAGTTCTACTTTAAGTCCTTCCATTTCAGGAGTCATTTGAATTTGGCATCCCAAACGACTGTTATCCTTAACATAAAATGCCTCAGATAACATGGCCTCTTCGTCATCTTGCATCTCAGGCAACTCATGGTCAGATAATACATAGCATTGACAAGAAGCACACATGGCCATTCCTCCACAGACTCCAATGGTACCTTCAGGAGCTAATTCAAAAGATCTAACCACCTCCATAAGGTTCATAGCCATATCAGTTGGAGCCTCAATGCTATGACTAACTCCCTCTCTATCGATTATAGTTATGGCTACGTCTTGTTCCATTATTCAATAGCTTTTACTACGGCTTTAGGTGCTTCTTTTCTGGTGCCATCAAACCCATCAACTCCACTCACAGTTGTATATTTAAGTACGTAGCGTTTGCCCGGATTGATAATTTTATAGGCTGCCTGGCACATTAAAGTCGCCTCGTGGAACCCACAAAGGATTAGTTTTAATTTACCAGGGTAATAATTGCCATCACCTATGGCAAAAATCCCTGGAATGTTGGTTTGGTAATCCAAGGCATTATTAACCTTTATGGCATTCTTCTCAATCTCTAAGCCCCAGTTAGCAATAGGACCTAATTTAGGAGAAAGGCCAAATAAAGGAATAAAGTGATCGGTTTCAATCAGTACCGGATCAGCATCTTTTTTAGTTATCTCCAGAGCTTCAACCTTATCTGCACCCTTAATAGCAGTGACCTCAGCAGGAGTAATCAGGTTGATCTTTCCTTGATTTTTTAATTCCTGAACTTTCTCAACAGAATCTAAATGCCCTCTAAACTCATTGCGTCGGTGCACCAATGTTACCGAAGCCGCCACATCAGACAAAAAGATACTCCAATCCAGTGCAGAATCGCCCCCACCTGCAATAATCACCTTTTTATCACGATACATTTCTGGCTCCTTGATCATGTACTCGACTCCCTTATCTTCAAAATCGGTAATGTTAGGAAGATCGGGTTTTCTTGGTTCAAAACTTCCTAGGCCACTGGCAATTGCTACAACGGGTGCTTGATGTTGCGTGCCTTTATTAGTAGTTACAATAAAAGTACCATCGTCCTGCTTTTCTATATGATCTGCACGTTCGCCAAGTGTAAACCCAGGTTCAAACTGCTTGCACTGCTCGAGCAATTTGTCAGTAAGATCACCTGCAAGAATTTCAGGGTAACCGGGAATATCGTAAATAGGTTTCTTTGGATAAAGCTCTGAGCATTGCCCGCCAGGCTGTGGCAAGGCATCAATGAGGTGGCATTTTAACTTAAGAAGACCAGCCTCAAATACTGCGAATAGGCCGGTAGGGCCAGCTCCGATAATAATTATATCTGTTGTGATCATATTGGACTAAACTTGCTGCAAATCTATAAATGTGAAATTGATGAGTTTGTGACAAATGTCACTATTCAACGTTTATCACCTGTTCTATTTGAGGAGCATACTTTTTAATAGTCATTTCTACACCAGATTTTAGGGTCATCTGGTTAACGCTGCAATTGGTACAGGCGCCTTCCAATTGGACCTTAACAAGCTTATCATCTTCTATGGATAAAAGAGAAATATTACCGCCATCGCTTTGTAAGAAGGGACGTATCTCTTCTAAAGCTTTTTCGACATTTAATCGTAACTCTTGTGAATTCATCATTAATTCTTTTTTACAGCAGAACACCCTGCCATGGTTGTAATTTTTATAGCTTCTGTAGCAGGTAAATTTTCATTTCTATCTACTACTTCTTGAACCACCTCTTTTGTAATGAGGTCAAAGGCAAGTGCCACAGGACTTCCTTCCTGCAATGCGGCCGGCCGCCCAACATCCCCAGCCTCTCTTATACTTTGCACCAAAGGCACCTCACCTAAGAAAGGTACATTTAAATCCATAGCCAGGTATTTAGCACCTTCTTGTCCAAAGATATAGTATTTATTATCAGGGAGTTCAGCCGGTGTGAAATAAGCCATATTTTCAATGATGCCAAGAACAGGCACATTAATATTATCTTGCTGAAACATTGCCACACCTTTTTTAGCATCTGCCAGGGCCACATTTTGAGGGGTACTTACTACCACTGAGCCCGTGATTGGTAAGGCTTGCATAATACTCAAATGAATATCCCCAGTTCCCGGTGGCAAATCGATGAGAAGAAAATCCAGTTCCCCCCAGGCTGCATCAAAAATCATTTGATTTAAGGCTTTGGAGGCCATAGGTCCTCTCCAAATCACAGCTTGATCTGGTTTTGTAAAAAACCCAATAGATAAAACCTTTACACCATAATTCTCAATAGGTTTCATCTTGGACTTTCCATCGATAGTAACTGACAGTGGACGCTCTGAAGCTACGGCAAACATGATGGGAATTGACGGACCATAAATATCTGCATCTAAGACTCCTACCTTAAAGCCCATTTTTGCTAAAGTCACAGCCAGATTTGCAGTAACCGTCGATTTTCCAACACCACCCTTTCCAGAAGCCACAGCAACTATATTACTAATCCCTGGAATTGGTTTGCCCTTTATTTCGTTCTTCTCCTGCTTAGGTGGCACCTCCTGTTTCACGTTAACCGAAATCTTAGCCTTAGCATAGACTTGATCGTGAATGGTTTTAAGAATAGCCACTTCCGTTTTCTTGCGCGCTTGAAGTGTAGGGTTTTTAATTGTAATATCAACAACTACCTCATCAGCAAATGTCATGATATTAGTTACCGCACCACTATCAACCATATTTTCCCCTTCACCAGGTACCGTTATGGTACGTAGAGCATTGTATATATCTTGCTTATTTATTTTCAAAGCTTATTCAGATTAATTCCAAATGCAAAGATACTTCGAATTGTTTGGATTTCCTTAGCTTGAGATGAAATGTATCTATGCTAAAATTTGCTTTAGTTATAGCAACTTTATCCTAATTTTTTAACTCTTTAAGAGGATCCCAGAAGAGCGCTTTAAAGTTCTTAATTTGATTATCTACAACAACCGCCCCTTCATTTTCTAATAATTGCTGCATGAGGTTTGTTCCCTCAAAATGATGCTTCCCTGTTAATAAACCATTTCTGTTCACCACCCGATGCGCAGGTACGTCTTTTCCATGCGAGGCATTCATGGCATAGCCTACCAATCTTGAGCTTCTTGCCGCACCAAGATACTTTGCAATAGCACCATAACTGGTAACCCTCCCCTCCGGGATCATCCTTACCACATCATAAACCCGTTCAAAAAAACTAAGTGTTTCCGGCTTCATTAGAGGTCTTTTAGAATATTTATAAAAGTGATTAATGCTACCAATCCAGTGATACTCCCAATAACATAATTCATGTTTTTTTGAGAAGTGAGGGGATTTGTTTTAATCTTATCAAAAAAGAAAATATACACATAAAGCATTACAAAGGTCCCCATGGTAGCCCCTGTTACATAGGTAATAATACTGGTTTTTTCAAAGTCCAACCACCCAAAAGAAGCCAATGTAATAGTCATATAAGCCTGATATGGAATTGGAAACAGATTTAATGAAGCCAGCATCATGCCATGTGCCAATCGACCACGCTTACTTTTAACCTCCTCTTCAACAATGGTCTCTTCCTTCTTTTTGGTGGCAATGGCCAGAAAATAAACCGATATTAGAATGAAAAGCACAAATGCCACCTTTTGAAGAATAGCAATAACATCTGGCCGGGTTGATAAATACCTAGCAAAAATGGCGGCCAAATAGGTTTGAATAAAAACAGTAATACAAACACCTGTAGAAAACATAATTCCCCTGCCCGGCCCTTCTTTTAAGCTAATTTTGGCAGCAGTCATATTTAATAATCCTGGTGGAATAACGCCAATCAAGGCTATAAATAAGCCCAGAAAAAAGATGAATGTAATATTCAAGCCTTAGTGGATTTTGAATCTAATATAGGTAATTGCTTTGTCTTGCTCTAAATATTGCTGTTCATAAAAGGTTTGAATGTTAGTAACTTCATCCGGGCTTCCTTTAAGGTGGTAGACATGATGATTGGCATATTCTATCTCAAAACCCAAACCATGTAAAAGACCAAGTGTGTAGCCATGCATAAACTCACTGTCTGTTTTTAAATGAACAATACCCCCTGGTTTCAAAATCTTCTTATAGCGCTCTAAAAACGTTTGATTAGTCAGGCGATGCTTAGTTCGTTTGTATTTGATTTGGGGGTCTGGGAATGTGATCCAAATTTCATCAACTTCACTTTTTGCAAAAGCATATTCAATTAATTCTATTTGAGTTCTGAGAAATTTAGCGTTGTCAATAGACTCCTCTATTGCGGTTTTTGCCCCACGCCAAAATCGGGCCCCTTTTATATCAATACCTATAAAGTTTTTATCTGGATAACGTTTAGCCAAACCAACGGTGTACTCTCCTTTACCACAGCCTAGCTCCAATACCAGTGGGTTTTTATTCTTAAAAATTCTGGACTTCCAATTACCCTTTAAAGCAAAAACCCCAGAAGTCAGCTCCTCACGAGTTGGCTGAAAAACATTATTGAAATTTTCATTCTCTTTAAAGCGTTTTAGTTTGTTTTTACTTCCCACGGTATTATTAACTATTTCTTAGCGTTTTTAATTTTTAAATAAAATTAAAGAAACATTCACGCTGTATATTTGGCTGCAATATTACGAAAGCTCTGGTATCTTTATTTGAAAAATTACAGATCTTATACCCAATTAGTGTTTGCTCATGAAACGAATTTTGGTTGCTCCTTTAAACTGGGGCCTTGGACATGCCACCAGATGCATACCCATTATTACATCACTTGAAGCACATGGTTTTGAGCCTATAATCGCTAGCGACGGTCAAGCATTAGCGCTCCTTAAAATGGAATTTCCCCATTTAACACATGTTGAGCTCCCTTCTTATAACATTACCTACGCAGACAAAGGTGAGAAGTTTAAACTAAAACTGATAAAAGACTCACCACACCTCATTAAAACCATCAAAAAAGAAAAAAAGGCCACTAAAAACATCATAAGCAAATACAACATTGATGGCATAATTTCAGATAATCGTTTTGGGGTGCGACATAAGCGCATTCCGTCCGTTTTTATAACACATCAGCTGCGTGTTTTAAGTGGCACAACCACTTGGTTGAGCACAGCTTTACATAAACAAATTATTGAAAAGTTCAATGAATGCTGGATACCCGACCAAAAGGATAACCCTAATTTAAGTGGAAAACTTGGGCATGTTGATAATATGGGACTTCCATTATGCTATCTTGGTCCATTAAGCAGATTTACTAAATCTAATCAGATTAAGCGCTATAAACTTATGGTCTTATTATCTGGGCCTGAACCTCAGCGTACAATGCTAGAGGAGCAATTACTAAATGAATTAGAGAATTATAAAGGTCCCTGTCTTTTTGTAAAAGGCAAAATTGAAAGTGCGCAAACTAAAGAAGAATATAATAACCTTACGATTTATAATTTCTTAACGAGTAAGGACCTGGAGGAGGCTCTTAATTCAAGTGAATTAATACTATCACGTTCTGGGTATACAACCGTGATGGACCTGGCAAAACTTGGGAATAAAGCCTTTTTTATTCCAACACCAGGGCAATTTGAACAAGAATATCTGGCTCAAAAATTAATGGAAGATGGGATTGCACCTTTTGCCACACAAGACAGCTTTCATTTAAGCCTATTAAAAGAAATAGAAAAATTTAAAGGCTTCAATGAACTTAACTACTTGGTAGATTATGCTACCTTATTTAGCCTTTTCAAGCGTAAATGAAAACTCACTACCCACTTCAGGCTCGCTCTCTACATAAATTTTTTCCTCATGGGCTTCAATGATGTGCTTTACAATGGATAAGCCTAAACCGGAACCACCTTCTTTTCTAGATCCGCTTTTATCCACTCTGTAGAAGCGTTCGAATAATCGAGGTATATGTTCCTCCGTGATACCTTCTCCATTGTCGGTTACACGAATAATAACCTTATTCTTAATTAAGTTTTCTATGCTAACTTCCGTTGTTCCTTTTTCGCGTCCATACTTAATTGAATTAACTACTAAATTGGTAAGAACTTGTTGAATACGCTCTTTATCTGCATTTACTAGAACGGGCTTACTGTAATCCATGTCAAAAGTCAGCGTTATGTTCTTTTTGGCTGCTTTCATTTCAAAAAGATCAAAAACATTTTCAACCAACTCCACAATATCAAAAACCTCTTTGTTTAGGCGCAGATCACCCACCTCTAATTTAGTGATCATATCCAGATCCTTGATGATATATATGAGACGTTCAACTCCCTTATTAGCCCGTTTTAAGTACTTTTTCCTAATGACTTCATCGTCCATAGCACCATCTAACAAGGTTAAGATATATCCTTGAACGGTAAAGAGGGGAGTCTTCATTTCGTGAGAGACATTACCCATAAACTCTTTACGGTATTCTTCTCTAACCTTTAAGGTCTCGATCTCCAGTTTTTTATCTCTGGCAAACTTATCAATCTCTCTTGTTAAGGTCCCCATATCGGTGGTGATAGGTTGCTGCCGTAAGTTGGTAGATTCTAAAAGAGTTAAATCGTCATAGATTTGCTTAACCCGTTTGTAGATGAACTTTTCTACGCGAAATTGAATAATTGCAAAGGCGAGCGGATAACACACTAAAGGAAAAAAGATAATTTGCCAGTTGAGCTGGTGGTAAAAAAACAAAAAAACACTCACTAAGAGTGTTGCAAAAAGCGTAATGTAAAGCGAAGTTCGATACGCGAACTTATAGGATTTTTTAAACTTTTCTTGCATCAGTCCACAAACTTGTAGCCAACACCTTTTACAGTTTTAAACGATTTGTCACCTATTTTTTCTCTGAGCTTTCTAATATGAACATCGATGGTCCTTCCTCCCACAACAACCTCATTGCCCCAGACTTTATCTAAAATCTCTTCTCGTTTAAATACTTTTCCAGGTTTGGTAGTCAGTAAAGATAGTAATTCAAACTCTTTACGGGGTAGAATTATCTCTTCGCCCTTATTGACAATCTTGTACTCTTCGCGATTAATCACCAGGTCACCTATCTTTACAATGGAATCTAACTGACCCTCAGAATTCTTGATTCGTCTTAGGAGTGCCTTTACCTTTGACACCAACACCTTAGGTTTAATAGGTTTAGTGATGTAATCATCTGCTCCAGCATCAAACCCAGCGACTTGCGAATAATCTTCACCGCGCGCGGTTAAAAACGTAATGATGGTTTGACCTAAATCCGGTATTTCACGCAATCGTTCGCAAGCTTCAATACCATCCATTTCCGGCATCATAACATCCAGAATAATTAAGTGTGGTTTGATTTTTTTAGCTTTCTCTATGGCCTGATTACCATTTTCACCAGTGTATACCTGATAACCTTCGCTTTCAAGATTATAGCCAACAATTTCCAGAATATCTGGCTCATCGTCAACTAACAGTATTTTAATATCCTTTTTCTTCACGCTGTAAAATTAAGCTTAACTCAGGTAAATATAAAGCTTATCTTAGATACCCTTTACATTGGCTAAAATTCATAACAATTCTCTAACATTAGCTGAACAAGTCTGTAGGCAATCTTTAATACTTTAACAACTGTTGATTATTATGGAAAGTTATTTTGTTTAACTTTTATCAACATTTTATATTTTTAAGTCTTCTAATTAATTAAATCAATCCTTATGAAAAAACTTTACATTACCATTTTATCCCTATTTACAACTTTGCTTTCCTTCGGACAGGTGATAGTTGCCGAGAGTTTTAGTTATCCAGACGGTAGTTTGGTGCCAAATGGCGGTTGGTTAAATTCTAGCGGTGCAGAAGGAGATTTATTGGTTGAATCAGGTAAAGCTGTAGTTCAACATGGTACTCCAAGCGAGGACGTTGAGATTACTTTTTCGGCTGTAAACGGTGACATTTACGCCGGTTTCGATTTCTCTGTTGATGATTTAGGTGCACCCTACTCAGATGCAGGTACTGATTTTGAATACTTTGCTCATTTTAGCTTTAGAGCACAAATGGATATTGTTCCACCTACAGGTGGCGGAGACTACTCCGTTGGTATTTCCTCTGATGACAACACTGCTGAAGATGTTTGGGCAACAGACCTTACTTATGGTGTAACTTATAGAGCTATCATAAGATTCAATCAAGACACTGGTACGGCTACTCTATGGATTGATCCGACAATGTCCTCTGACACTTCAATAACTGGTAGTCCTGACGGTGCTTTTTCTGTTACATCTTTTGATTTACGACAATCTGATTCAGATGAAAATGAAACTATTCGAGTAGATGATCTGATGATTGGTCAAACCTTCAATGATGTTGTAACTTTCGCTGAGCAAACAGATCCAGCCATTAACATAGATTCACCTGGTGACGGTGAAGTTCTTGATTCAGGAACCACATCTGTTGATGTTGAGTTTTCTATAGATAATGACCCTGGCGCAACCGTAAACATATCGGTTGTAATTAATGGTGGTACACCAGCCGTAAGTAATGGTGTAAGCAGTCCGTTCACCATAAATGGGTTAAGTGACGGAGATGCAATTGACGTGAATGTTGACCTTGTAGATGGCGGCGTTTTAGATTCAGATTCCATCAGCTTTAGCATAGCATCTGTGTCTCAAGTGGCAGACATTGCAGGCCTGAGAGCCGGCGTTCAAGGAAATTTATACCAAATTACAGGTGAAGTAATTGTGAGTTTTGTAACTGGGAACTCCAGAAATCAAATTTTCATTCAAGATTCAAGTGGCGGAATATTAATTGATGACAATAGTGCAATTATTACTACTGCATACAATACTGGTGATGGCATTACAGGATTAACTGGGGAATTAGGGGAATTTGGAAATGTATTACAATTAGTCCCTTCTAGCGACCCTGGTGCACCTTCGTCAACCGGAGTTAGCATATCTGCACAAGTGGTAAGCATAGATGATTTATTGAATAATATTGACACCTATGAGTCGCAACTTGTATTTATAAGTGATGTCACTTTTGCCGATGGTAATGGTGTAAATACCTTCTCATCCAGCACAAATTATGACATTTCAGACTCAAGTGGCGGGCCTCTAATATTTAGAACGAACTATCCAAATGATAATATGGATGGTGAACTTATCCCAAATTCTCCAACATCAATTACAGTGTTGGCGGGAGAATTTTTTGGAACAGTACAGGTATACCCAAGAGCACCAAATGAAGTATTATCCAACGATGAATTTGAAATTAGAGATTTTAGTATTTATCCAAATCCTGTTGAAAATGGTTTAGTCAACATAGTTCATCAAGGAAGCACTGAATTAGATATAACCGTTTATGATATCTTAGGCAAAGAGATCCTGGACACTCAAGTTTCCAACAACCAAATTGATGTATCTGACCTAAAATCGGGACTATACATCTTAAGGATATCGGACAATGGCAATTCCATTACCAAAAAACTAGTGATTAAATAAGACCACTATTCTTATAATCTTAAAAAGCGCTGTATGGTTACAGCGCTTTTTTATTTGATATTTTTGGGCCATGAAATTCACCCGGGATGTCTTTAATATTTCAAGCGAAGAAGAGTTCAATACAATTGCTATGGAACTCTTTGCCTTTCAATTTGAAAATAATCCTGTTTACAGATCCTTTTGCGATCTGTTGTACAAACATCCTGGAGATATTAATACTATTGAGGAGATTCCATTTCTGCCCATTTCTTTTTTTAAATCGAAGCAAATACTAAGTGGCACCGACCAAGTAGAGAAAACATTCACGAGCTCTGGAACCACAGGTTCAGTCACTAGCAAGCATGAGGTCTTAGATTTGGAATTGTACCATAAAAGTTATACTTCCGGTTTTCAACACTTTTATGGAGGCATTCAGGACTATGCTATTTTAGGACTGCTTCCAAGTTATCTGGAGCGTGAAGGGTCCTCTTTAATTTATATGGTAGAGGGACTGATTAAAACCAGCAAACATCCTCAAAGTGGGTTTTATCTTTATAATCATGAAGATTTAGACCTAACACTTAAAGAGTTGGAATCCAATCAGACTCCAACATTGCTTATAGGAGTGTCATTTGCGCTTCTGAATTTTATTGAGAAGTATCCCCAGAAGTTACAACATACCATCGTCATGGAAACTGGGGGTATGAAAGGGCGTCGTAAGGAACTAATACGAGAAGACCTTCATCAGTTATTACAAAAAGGGTTTGGGGTTGAGGCCATTCACAGCGAATATGGTATGACAGAACTATTAAGTCAGGCCTATTCTAAAGGACAGGGAATCTTTAAATGCCCTCCATGGATGAAAGTCTTAACAAGGGAGACAGAAGATCCCTTTCATATATTAGGGACCAATAAAACCGGAGGCTTAAACATTATAGACCTGGCTAATAGCAACTCTTGTAGTTTTATTGCTACTCAAGATTTAGGTCGGGTTGAAGCAAACGGGGATTTCCAAGTCATTGGCCGTTTTGACCATTCAGATATTCGCGGATGTAATTTAATGGCTTTGTAAGTTCAGGTAAACATTTACGACCAAGTCATCACTGTGAGGTATCAAAATTACAGTAGATTGGTTGGTTAGTAAAAGTGTCCCATTCTTCGGGACACTTTTCTTTATACAGCCTTGACTATATAAGTGTTACGTTTCCCTTTGTTAAGCACCACATATTTGCCATTAATAAGATCTTCATGACTTAAAAGATAATCTTCCTTCACCTTAGACTTATTAACGCTTATAGAATTTTCTTTTAAGGCGCGCCTGGCCTCTCCGTTAGAGTTTAGGAAATTAGTCTTAGCCGCCAGAGCTGCTATCATATCCACACCAGCATCAAACTCAGAGCTTGGAATTTCAGCCTGTGGCACTCCTTCAAAGACTTCTAAAAATAACGCTTCACTTAATGTTGCGATATCTTCTTTAAAGGATTTGCTAAATAATATCTGAGAAGCCTTTTCAGCGTTTTCAAAATCAGCTGAGGAATGAACCATTGACGTAATCTCCTTAGCTAGTCTTTTTTGCAATTGGCGTAAGTGCGGTGTTTCCCTGTGTTCTTCTATTAAGGCTTCTATTTGTTCTTCCTCTAAAAATGTGAAGATTTTAATATACTTTTCGGCATCTTCATCACTGCTATTGATCCAATACTGATAGAACTTGTAAGGAGAGGTGCGGTTCGAATCCAACCAGACATTACCTCCTTCAGATTTTCCAAATTTAGAACCGTCGCTCTTGGTTATTAAGGGACAGGTTATTGCAAAGCCTTTACCTTGAGCGATTCGTCGAATCAGTTCGGTTCCTGTGGTAATATTTCCCCATTGGTCGCTCCCCCCCATTTGAATAGAGCAGTCCATATCGCGGTATAAATGTAGAAAATCATAACCCTGAACCAATTGATAGGTGAATTCTGTAAAACTCATTCCTTCCGTGGCCTCACCTGTTATTCTATTTTTTACCGAGTCTTTGGCCATCATATAATTGACCGTAATATGCTTCCCAACATCACGAATAAATTCCAGGAAAGAAAACGATTTCATCCAATCGTAATTATTAACGAGTACAGCGGCATTATCAGCCTTACTATCAAAATCTAGAAAATGTGCTAGCTGCTTTTTAATTGCTTCCTGATTATGTCTTAATGTCGTTTCATCTAAGAGGTTACGCTCATTAGATTTTCCTGATGGATCACCTATCATTCCTGTTGCACCACCAACCAGGGCTACTGGTTTATGGCCGCAACGCTGGTAATGCGCTAAAAGCATAATGGGGACCAAATTTCCAATGTGCAGGGAATCAGCCGTTGGATCAAATCCAATGTAAGCACTGCGCATTGTTTCATTTAAATGGTCCTCTACTCCGGGCATTGCATCATGCAGCATGCCTCTCCAGGTCAACTCCTCGATAAAATCTTTAGCCATAAACTGATTCGTCTAATAAAAAGGCAAAGATATATTTCCATGATAAAAGAGAAAAGACAAAATCAAAAAAGCGTAATTTAGATACCATGATATTAGTTACTGGTGGCACAGGACTTGTTGGCGCACATCTCCTTGTAGAATTAACAAAACGCGATACTAAGATTCGAGCGATCTACAGAAGAGAACACAAGATTCCTTTGGTAAAAACCGTTTTTGAATATTTACCCAATTGCAGTCTTTCTCATTTCGAAAAAATTGAATGGGTAGAGGCAGATCTCAATGATATACCAAAATTAACAGAGGCCTTTAAAGACGTAAAACAAGTGTATCATTCTGCAGCATTTGTGTCTTTTGAGCCCGACAAATACAAACAGTTACGTAAGGTAAACATCGAAGGCACGGCTAATATTGTTAACCTATGTATCTCTCATAAGATTAACAAATTATGCTACGTTAGTTCTATTGCTGCCATAGGAAGTGAACTTAATCCTGAAATTTTAATTACCGAAAAAACGGCCTGGAACCCCGAGGAAGATAATAATGTTTATGCCATTACCAAATACGGTGCGGAAATGGAAGTTTGGCGAGGCTCACAAGAAGGAATTGATGTTGTTGTTGTCAATCCTGGAATCATTATCGGTGGTGGTTTCTGGAAAAGTGGTAGCAGCGGAAGTCTCTTTTACAAAATGTCCAAAGGGATGCGTTATTACACCAATGGTGTTGCGGGCTATGTTGGTGTATCGGATGTGGTTCATTGTATGACCTCACTTATGGATAGTAGCATTAAAAATCAAGGTTTCATTCTTGTGGCAGAGAACCTAAGTTTTAAAAAATTCCAATTTCTGGTCTGCGATGCCTTAGGTGTTTCACGACCCAAAAAGGAGGCCTCACCCTTCCTCTTAGCTGTTGCCTGGAGATTGGATTGGTTAGTACATAAAATCCTTGGTAAACGTCGACAATTAAGTAAGCATATGGCACGGTCGTCAACCGCCATAACTAAATACGATAACACCAAAATAAAAGAGGCTCTAAGTTTTGAATTTGAGCCCCTTGAATCTGTTATTGACGATACTGCTAATTGGTTTAAATCAGCTAACTTTTAGGCTTTTTTGGCTTGGCTTTTTTCGGTTTTACTTTACGTAATGAATCTGCTCTTCGTTTTGCCGCTGCCTGCTCTTCTTCCAGAACCTCCTCATAGTATTCTTTTTCTTCAGAAATACGCTCCTCAATCAAGGTCATTATTTCTCGGTAATCATCATAACTGTACGCATAATAGTTATTGCTATTTACAAAGCGGGTACTATCAATATCAAACCTTTCTAGCACATACTTATCAGGATCCACACCATTTTCCTGAAGTACTTTCATACTAGATCCTTTGGCCGAATTAATAATAAACATTTCGTACAAAATATTGGACATCTCCACCTTAGTCAACAAGTCTTCAGGAGGGTCTGGACGTTGCTTTTTATTGCAAGAAAACACAATGCATAGAACGAGGACAAGTCTTATTATTCGCATTTCTATCTGCTAAATGTTAAACGCTTTCCTGCTTTAACGTTAGACACCTCACCATTGTTATAAACCAATTGCCCATTTATGATGGTGTGGGTAATTTTACTTTTAAAGGTATGTCCTGTAAACGGTGACCATCCGCACTTGTATAACAAACTGTCTTCAGTCACGGTCCAGGGATTTTCAGGGTCTACCAATACTAAATCCGCAAAGAATCCCTCTTTTATATAGCCCCTTTTTTCAACATCGAATAAAATAGCTGGATTATGAGCCATTTTTTCTACAATATTCTCCACGGTAATTTTACCCTCGTGATATTTATCAAACATGGCCACTATGGCATGCTGCACTAAAGGCCCTCCGGAAGGAGCCTCTTTGTATTTGCCTTGCTTTTCCTCCTTTGTATGTGGGGCATGATCTGTAGCAATAACATCAATACGCCCATCCAATAAGGCTTCCCATAACTGCTCTCGATCAGAAGCTTTTTTAACTGCAGGATTCCATTTGATATGACTTCCCTTTTTTTCATAGTCTTCGTCAGAGAACCATAAGTGATGAATACATACCTCTGCTGTAATTTTTTTATCCTTTAACGGTATATCATTTCTAAACAAGTGGGTCTCCTTCCCTGTTGATAAATGAAATACATGCAATCGAGCCCCTGTTTTTTTGGCAAGTTCTATGGCCTTGGAACTAGAAAGGTAGCAAGCTTCCTCACTTCGGATCAATGGGTGAGCGGACATCGGAATATCGTCTCCATACTTTTCAGTGAAAATTTCAGTATTATTTCTAATAGTAGCTTCGTCTTCGCAATGCACTGAAATAACAAGACTAGTGCTGGAGAATATAGTTTCCAACACCTCTGGGTCATCCACTAACATATTTCCTGTTGACGATCCAAGGAACAGTTTTAATCCTGCAACAGTCTTGGTATTTACCTTCTTTATTTCGTCCAGGTTATCATTAGTGCCACCAAACATAAAGGAATAATTGGCATAGGCACTTTCAGCCGCCATGACAAATTTTTCTTCCAACTTTTCAACTGTCGTTGTCTGTGGTTTAGTATTTGGCATCTCAATAAAAGAAGTTACCCCACCTGCAACGGCTGCCCTTGATTCAGATTTTATATCCGCTTTATGGGTAAGACCAGGCTGCCTAAAATGAACCTGATCGTCAATGGCTCCAGGTATCAAATACTTACCGTTTGCTTCAATAAGATGGTAGTTAGGTTCTACCGGAATATCAACATCTATTTTACTTATGTAATTACCTGAAATTAAAAGGTCTTTTTTTTCTACAGTACCCTCATTAACAATTTTGGCACCCTTTATTAAAATTTCTTGCATTTGGAACTTAATAGGATTTAAACAAACTACTTACTTTAAGTGAAATCACTCCAAATATGGCTTCATAAACAATATTCCCACTCATTTTAGATTTACCCTTGGTTCTGTCTGTGAAGATGACTGGTACCTCAGTGATATTAAAGCCTCTCTTATACGCTTTAAATTTCATTTCAATTTGAAAAGCATAACCTACAAATTTAAGCTTGTCCAATTTAATAGCTTCTAAAACGGCCCGTCTGTAGCAGACAAACCCTGCCGTGGTATCACAGATTCGCATGCGCGTGATGAAACGCACGTATTTTGAGGCGAAGTAAGACAAGAGAACCCGTTTCATAGACCAGTTGACCACATTGACACCATTGACATAACGCGACCCAATGGAAACATCAGCTCCAGATTTACAGGCTTCAAGTAACTTAGGGAGGTCCTTAGGATCATGCGAGAAATCCGCATCCATTTCAATAATATAGTCGTATGACCTTTCCAAAGCCCATTTAAAACCAGCTATATACGCGGTGCCTAATCCACTTTTTCCAGGTCTGCTAAGTAAATGAAGTCGCTCAGGAAAGTCTTTTTGAATTTTAAGGACCTCATCAGCAGTTCCATCTGGAGAATTATCATCAACAACCAGAACACTAAAGGGCTCTTCCAATTCAAATACCGCCGCAATGATAGCAGCAATGTTTTCTATCTCGTTGTATGTAGGAATTATGACTAAGGCTTGCGCCATAAAGGAAAATTTTAACAAATGTAATGTATTTGTCAATGTTTGAGTATAAACAACCAGGCAATTAAAATAATTGAGAATCCATTTATTAATTCTTAATAACTTTACACGGTGCTACGACAGTTGGTTACATACGAGTGGTTTACTATTTTCCTCATTATTGGTTTGTTGTGCATTACTTCGGCCAAACAACTATTCAGGCTTAGATTTAACGATTTTGTGATGGTATTCACCAGCTCAAAATATCTTAAAATCTATACCAGAGATCAGAAATTTATTGACACTTTCGACGGTCTTTTGTTCGCAAACCTGGTCATTTCCTTAAGTATATTTATTTTCTTTGGTTACCATAGTTTTATAGAACCAGTTGTTTTTGACTTTTATAGTTTTTTAAAGGTAATGTTAGCCGTAAGCCTGTTTTTTCTCATCAAAATCATGGTAGAACGGCTAGTAGGAAGTCTCTTTGACATGGAACAATTGATGGACTCATACCTGTTTCAAAAGACGACTTACAAGAACTTTTCGGGACTAGTTATTCTTTTCTTTAATTTATTTCTATTGTATAGCGCGGTTGATCCTAAAATATTAATTTATAGTTGTTTAGTATTTATAGTGCTTATTAACATTATAGGATTTATAAATACATACCAAAATAATCTTAATGCTATTAATCTGAATATTTTCTATTTTTTGTTGTATCTTTGCGCACTTGAAATCGGGCCTTACATTTTGTTATTTAAGGCATTAAAGGAGTATAACGGTTAATAAGCCTTTGCGTATGAAAGTGAAAACGATTTTGGTGTCCCAGCCAGAGCCTAAAATTGAGAACTCCCCCTACTTTGACCTAGTTGAAAAACAAAAGGTAAAAGTTGATTTTAGACCTTTTATTCATGTAGAAGGGGTTGAAGCTAAGGAGATCAGACAACAAAAAGTCGATCTTTCCAACTACACAGCTATCATTCTTACTAGTAGAAATTCTGTTGATCACTTCTTTAGAGTGGCTGAAGAAATGCGCTTTAAAGTGCCAGACACTATGAAGTATTTCTGCCAATCGGAAGCTGTTGCGTACTATTTACAGAAATATGTGGTTTACAGAAAGCGTAAAATTTATGTCGGTAAAAGAACGTTCGCTGATCTTATGCCTTTAATCAAGAAGTATAAAGACGAGTCATTTTTGTTACCAACTACTGATAAAGTAAAACCAATTATTCCTGAAACTTTAGACAATTTAGGTGTTAATTGGAAACAGGCTACTTTTTACAAAACAGTTATTAGTGACTTATCTGATCTTGCAGATGTTTACTATGATATTTTAGTGTTCTTTAGCCCTTCTGGTATTGAGTCTTTATTCCATAATTTCCCTGACTTTAAGCAAAACAATACACGTATTGCAGTGTTTGGAAACACCACAGTTAAGGCTGTTAAAGAAAAAGGATTACGAGTTGATATTGCAGCGCCAACTCCTGAAACACCATCAATGACCATGGCGCTTCAAAAATATATTGACGAAGTCAACAAGCGTAAATAAACACTTGGATTGAAAACATAAAAAAAAGCGATTCTAAAAAGAATCGCTTTTTTATTTAAAACGCATATCGTTGCGGTCCGCCTCTTCTAATTTCTTCAGAAGCATTGGATTCAAACTTCTTAAAATTCTTTCTAAAAGAATTGGATAACTTAAAGGCCATTTTATAATACGCATCATCATCATTCCAAGTGGCTCTTGGACTTAAAACATCCGTTGGTACCCCAGGACAAGATCTAGGCTGAGCGACTCCAAATACCGAATGGATGTGATAGTCCTCATAGCTATATTTTCCTAAATGCCCTTCCAAAGCAGCTGTGATCATCGCTCTGGTATACTTAAGCTTTATTCTAGAACCAACTCCGTATGGCCCACCAGTCCAACCGGTATTTACCAACCAGACGTTGACATCGGCCTCCTTCATTTTCTTACTTAGCATTTCAGCATATACTGTTGGGTGTAATGGCATAAACGGCTCCCCAAAACAAGCTGAGAATGATGGGACCGGTTCAGTGATTCCTGCTTCTGTACCAGCAACCTTAGCCGTGTATCCCGAAATAAAATGATACGCTGCCTGAGCGGGTGTTAGTTTAGAGATGGGAGGCAAAACGCCAAAAGCGTCACAGGTTAAAAAGAAAATATTTTTTGGATTGTTAGCATAAGAGGGTACCTGAATATTATCAATATGGAAAATTGGATAGCTAACTCGGGTGTTTTGAGTAATACTACTATCCATATAATCCACTTCACCATTATCTTTAAAAATAACGTTCTCTAATATGGCACTTGGCTTTATAGCTCTGTAAATGTCTGGCTCTTTTTCTTCTGTTAGATCAATTACTTTGGCGTAGCAGCCTCCTTCAAAATTAAAGATACTGTTGCCTGCTGTCCAGCCATGCTCATCATCTCCTATGAGTTTTCTATTAGGGTCAGCTGAAAGCGTAGTTTTACCTGTACCTGACAGTCCAAAAAATAAGGCGGTATCACCTTTCTCCCCATAATTGGCCGAGCAGTGCATTGGTAATACATTCTTGTCAACTGGTAAGATCATATTAAGCGCTGAGAAAATGCCTTTTTTCATTTCTCCGGTATACGCTGACCCTCCAACCAAGGCCACCTTTTTTGTAAAGTTTAGGATAGAAAAGTTTCCTTGACGTAGTCCATAAGCTTCTGGATCTGGGCACTCATAACCTGGGGCACAAAGCACCAACCATTCCTCCTGAAAGCCCTCTAACTCATCTTCATCAGGTCTCAGGAACATGTTAAAAATAAACATATTAGACCACGGATACTCGGTGATGGTTCTCACATTCATTCGGTATTCAGGGTCGGCACAGACATACCCATCTCTGGCATAAATTTCTTTTTCGCTCAGGTAATTTTCAATTTCGCCTTGAAGAAAATCAAAGCTTTCAGGAGAAATACCTTTATTGGTATCACCCCACCATACTCGATCCTCGGTATAGGCGTCCTTTACCAGGAATCTGTCCTGAGGAGAACGTCCTGTATACTTCCCTGTGTTGATGGCTAGAGTACCGTTTGCAGACTCTCTACCCATTCCTAACTCAATGGTTTTAGCTTGTAATTCTGCAGGGCTTAATTGGTAATGAACAGTAGCATTCTTAATGCCGTATTTATCCAACGAAATCGTTTTCGTAAATTGGGTATGGTTTCCCATATTTTATTGATTTGATTAAAGCTGCAAAATTAAAACAATTTGCAAGAACACCCTCTTAATTTGAAAGATTCCTTGTCTCTTTTACAATTCCAACAAGTAAAAAGATCCAGCCAAAAATTAAGAGCAACCCACCGATGGGAGTCATAAAGGCAATTTGCTTAAAATCAAAGGAGGATAAGTTGTTGGTTGAAAGGCCATAGATAGATCCGGAAAAGAAAATAACCCCGGTAAGAATAACTATATAAATGGCTTTTAACCAAGAGTAGCTCACCAATTTAGTCGCCCCAAGAATCACTAGAAAAAAAGCATGATACATTTGATATCTAACACCTGTCTCAAATGATTTAATAGCATCTTCCGAGATAAGTTTTTCTAATCCATGAGCCGCAAAAGCTCCAAGGCAGATACCCAATATTCCTAAAACTGTTCCGGTGATAAGCATGGTTTTGTTCATAACTATTTGAATCGATTTTTAAGCAGTTTCCAGCGGTTTCTTACATTCGTCAAGTACAAATTTAGACTTTTTGTAAGCGGTATGCGAAAGATATTAATTATTGGGGCTGGAAAATCCTCATCCTACCTTATTCAGTATTTGATCTCTAAAACTATTTCCGAAAAACTGGAAATCACTATTGGAGATCTACATCCCGAAAATGTATTACAGCTAGTCAAGGGTTATGAAGACAAGGTTAATTGTATTCACCTTGATATTTTCAATGACGATTCCAGAGGACAAGCCATTAAAGATGCAGACATTGTAATTTCAATGCTGCCTGCAAGATTCCATATTACCGTTGCCAAAGATTGTCTAAAATTTGAAAAGCACATGGTCACTGCCTCATACGTCGGTAAGGAAATGCAGGAATTACATGAAGATGCCCGCTCTAAAAACCTGGTTTTTATGAACGAAATTGGGGTGGATCCCGGCATAGACCATATGAGTGCCATGCAAGTGATAGACCGTATTAAAGGTGCTGGTGGAAAAATGCTCCTTTTTGAGTCGTTCACTGGTGGCTTAGTGGCTCCCGAAAGTGATGACAACTTGTGGCATTATAAGTTTACATGGAATCCTCGAAATGTTGTTCTAGCCGGACAAGGAGGAGCGGCCAAATTTGTTCAGGAAAATCAATTTAAGTACATCCCTTATCACAGACTATTTCGCAGGACAGAATTTCTGGATATTGAAGGCTATGGTCGATTTGAAGCCTATGCCAACAGAGACTCTTTAAAATACCAACATGCCTATGGCCTTGACAATGTTAAAACGTTATACAGAGGCACCATGAGACGCGTTGGATTTAGCAAGGCCTGGCACGTTTTTGTTCAATTAGGGATGACGGATGATTCTTATACCATTGAGGACAGTGCCAATATGACTTATAGAGATTTTGTTAATTCATTTTTACCCTATAGCCCAACCGATTCTGTGGAATTAAAGTTCAGGCATTCCCTTAAAATAGATCAAGATGATATTGTATGGGACAAGTTCTTGGAATTAGATCTGTTTAGTTCGGAGAAACGGGTGGAACTACAGAAGGCAACACCAGCTCAGATCTTACAAAAGATTCTTATGGATAGCTGGACGCTGGATCCAACTGATAAGGATATGATTGTCATGTACCACAAATTTGGTTATGAACTGGACGGGCAAAAACATCAAATAGATGCTACCATGGTTGTTGAAGGTGAGGATCAAACCTACACAGCTATGGCCAAGACGGTAGGACTGCCCGTCGCTATGGCCACCATTGCCATTCTTAATGGTTCCATTAATACTCCAGGGGTACAAATACCTATCTCTAAGGAAATATACACCCCCATATTACATGAACTAGAGAGCTACGGCATTGCCTTCAAAGAAAAGGAAGTCACTTACCTGGGATACAATCCACTCAATTTATAATTTGAAATTAAAATCTTATTATTAACTTTCATATATAAATAGATTAGTCAAATGAAAGTTAAAAAAGAAGGTCTTTATATCGATGGTATTGATAAAAAGATACTTAGAGCCTTAATGGAAGATGCCCGAACTCCAATACTTCAGATAGCCAGAGAAGTTGGAATTTCTGGGGCAGCCATTCATCAAAGACTGCGTAAACTAGATAAATCAGGGCTTATTGCCGGATCTAAGTTTATCATCGATCCTAAAGTCATGGGATATACAACCATGGCTTTTGTTGGCATCTATCTGGATAAAGCTGTCAGTAATCCCGAAGCAGTGAAGCAACTTCATAAAATCCCAGAAGTGATTGAGTGCCATTACACCACAGGCCACTGGAGCATTTTTATCAAAGTACTCTCTAAAAACAATGAGCACCTCATGCATTTGTTAAATACAGAGGTGCAAAGTATTAAAGGGGTTTCCAGAACCGAAACTTTTATCTCATTGCAACAGCAAATTGATCGTCAGATTAAAGTTTAATCCCTGGACATAAATATTTGTAGGATATACCAGAATAATAGCATTAACGAAGCAAATAAACCAAGAGAAGCTGGTATGTAGTCGTCAACCCCATATTTATGGATAAGATTTGAAGTCTGATAGAGGATACTCCCCCCTGCTAATAAACACATGGCGACTGAAAACCAAAGGCCAAGACTAAAGCCAAATAAGGTCCCAGCTATTATTAAGCCAATGGCTATAAAAAAGCCAATGGTTAATCCTGTTCTCAAAAACGAAAAATCCTTTCTGGTTACAAAGACCACAGCCGTCAATCCTGTAAAAAGCGCCAGGGTGACCACTGCCGCCTGATTTAAAATCTCAGCTCCAGCATCCATATAAAATGCCGCTATGTAAATCAAAGGGACAAAAATGAGGGCTTGGGCAAGTATGTAAACCAAGTAGGCCAAATATTGTTTGTTCTTATCAGAAGTGCGCATGGTGGTAGACTCAGCATAATTAGTCACTAACATAAAGCCCCCTAGCATGATCAACCATTTATAACCATCCGTCATAGACAGCATAAAATCGACTATGGTATCGCTCTGCAATAACAAATATTCGAACATGATAAATAAGAGCATCCCGCCTGCCACATGAGAATAGGTTTTCTTATAAAAAGCAACCCGATCAGCATCGGTTAAATCGTTGAGTAGAACTTTTTGGGGAAGTTGATTTTCCATTGAAATTGATTTTTGGTTAGAATTTAAAAGTAGGAAATTACTTCAAATAAAAAAAGGATTCTTGATAGAACCCTTTTAATCTTTTACTAAGTATCTGATACTTAATCTCTTCCTCCAAACACTTGAAGAGCCCAGTATAATAGCGAAGCTAGAGCACCAATGGCAGCTACTAAATAGGTTCTTGCAGCCCATTTTAAAGCATCTTCAGCGCCTTTATACTCTTCCTGAGTAACCATATGCTTTCCTTTTAGCCACGCTAAAGCTCTGTTACTGGCATCATATTCTACAGGAAGTGTAATTAAACTGAATGCTGTTGCAAGGGCCATAAAAACAAGACCTGCAACGGCTACATAATAACCCAATCCAACACCAGCTGCAGCTCCCATGATCAAACCACCTATAACCAACCACTGAGACATACCAGAGGTAACACTCACCACAGGCACTAAAGACGATCGCATCTCCAGGGCTCTATAGGCCGTGGCGTGTTGTACCGCATGACCTACCTCATGTGCTGCCACAGCGGCAGCGGCAGCATTGCGCTGATTGTAAACAGCCTCACTCAAATTCACAGTTTTATTCTTGGGATTATAATGATCTGTCAATTGACCTCTTACCGATATCACTTCAACATCGTATATACCATTGTCAGCTAACATTTTTTCAGCAATTTCACGTCCACTCATGCCATTCCTCAAATGCACTTTAGAATAATGCGCAAACTTTTGTTTTAATTGATTGCTCACAAGCCAACTCACTAAGGCAATGGCTCCAATCAATACATAATATCCTAACATATCTTAACGATTTACGATTAATATAAGAGGAAGCGCAAAAAACAGGCCAAATAAATAGCAAGAAATTTTGTCAGTTAGGCCATAGCTTCAATATCCCAACCAAAAGCTTCGGCAATTTCAGGATAGACAATTTTACCATCAATGATGTTTAATCCTTTGGCCAAGGTCTTATCCTCATCACAAGCCTTGACCCAACCTTTATTTGCTAGTTTCAATACATAAGGCAAGGTCACATTAGTCAATGCTAAAGTAGATGTATAAGGCACCGCCCCTGGCATGTTTGCCACGCAATAATGAACAATATCATCAATAATAAAAATAGGGTCTTCGTGCGTGGTTGGCTTCGTTGTTTCTATACAGCCTCCTTGATCAACTGCCACATCAACCACAACAGTTCCCGGACGCATCTCTTTTAGCATGTCACGGGTAATTAAGTTAGGAGCTTTAGCTCCCTTTAATAAAACACCACCTATAATTAAATCGTGATTTTTAATGCGTTGTTTGATATTGTAGGCACTTGAAAACTCAGTTACCACATGATTTGGCATAATGTCATTAACATAGCGTAATTGGTTCATGTTAATATCCATAATGGTGACGTGCGCCCCTAATCCAGCCGCCATCTTTGCAGCTTGTATTCCTACAGTTCCAGCACCCAACACCAGAACTTTTCCTGGTGGCACCCCTGGAACACCTCCTAGCAGCACACCGCGTCCTTTTATTGGTTTTTCCAAATACTTAGCTCCTTGTTGAATGGCCATTCTACCTGCCACCTCAGACATAGGAATTAGTAAGGGTAAAGATCCATCTTCAGCTTCAACAGTTTCATAGGCTATACAAACAGCTTCACTTTTTATCATGGCCTTGGTTAAAGTCTCACTTGACGCAAAATGAAAATAAGTAAACACTACATGATGCGATTTGATTAAGGGATATTCCTTTTCAATTGGCTCCTTAACCTTAACAATCATTTCGCTGGAAGCATATACTTCCTCAATAGTATTTAAAATTTGAGCTCCTGCCTCACGATAATCAGTATCGGTAAATCCACTGCCAAAACCAGCATTTTCCTGGATATATATGGTGTGGTTGTTCTTGGTTAATTCGAATACACCAGCAGGGGTCATCCCCACGCGGTTTTCATTGTTCTTGATTTCTTTAGGGATTCCAATTTTCATCTTTGAGAAGTATAGTTAAGATTAGTAATTGGACTTAAATTTAAACTGAAAAAAACAAAGAAGAGATCTTAAAATCAGAAAGTTAAAATAATTATGATATTCACATTTTTTAACTCAAATACTGAGTATTCTCTAAAAAAAGAACCACGGTAAGAACCGTGGTTTCATTTATTATTTATAAAGCTGTTAGCCTACAATATTGACAATCTTCCCGGGCACCACAATTACCTTTTTGGGGGTACGCCCCTGTAACTGCGCCTGGGTTTTGTCATCTGCCAACACAGCTGCTTCAATATCCTCCTTGCTTAAGTCCAATGACAGTTCTAAGGTAAAACGCATCTTTCCATTAAATGAAATTGGATAGGTCTTTGTACTCTCCACCAAATGCGAGGCCTCAAAAACAGGGAACGTCGCTGTTGAAATGGACATATCATTACCAATTTGTACCCATAATTCTTCTGCTATATGTGGAGCATATGGAGAAATAAGAATTAACAAGGGTTCTAAAATGGCTTTGGACTGGCACTTCTGTGCTGTTAGTTCATTGACCGCAATCATAAAGGTAGATACCGAGGTGTTAAAAGAGAAATTCTCAATATCCTCTTCTACCTTTTTAATGGTCTTATGAAGCGTCTTTAAATTGTCTTTGGAAGGTTCGGCATCTGTCACTTTGAGCCCATTGTCATCAAGGTATAGTTTCCATAATTTTTTAAGAAAACTATGCACTCCTGTAATCCCTGCCGTATTCCATGGTTTGTATTGCTCCAATGGCCCCAGGAACATCTCATACAAGCGTAAGCTGTCGGCGCCGTATTGCTCACAGATATGATCTGGATTGACCACATTGTACTTAGATTTAGACATCTTTTCGACGTCTCTTCCCACCTTATATACCCCCTCTTCAAGAATAAATTCGGCGTCTTTAAATTCTGGCCTCCAATTTTTAAAAGCCTCAACATCCAATTCATCAGACGAATTTATGAATGACACATCGGCATGAATTGGCTGTACGTTTTGATCGCCGACAAGACCCTTGGAAACAAATTTATTTTCACCTTCTACTCGGTACACAAAAGCACTGGTGCCTAAAATCATCCCTTGATTGATCAGTTTCTTAGCAAATTCATCGACAGGTACATAGCCTCTATCAAACATGAACTTTTGCCAGAAACGCGCATATAACAAGTGTCCTGTAGCATGCTCACTACCTCCAATATAAAGGTCCACCTGCTGCCAGTAATCAATGGCTTCTTTAGAAAATATCTCCTCATTATTACGGGGATCCATATAACGATTAAAATATTGGGAACTTCCTGCCCAACCTGGCATGGTGTTTAATTCTAATGGAAATATGGTTTGATTATCTATCAGTTCATTAGCAACCACTGTATTTGTTTGGGTATTCCATGCCCAGGTAGTGGCGTTTCCTAAGGGCGGTTCACCAGTTTCAGTGGGTAAATACTTTTCTACTTCGGGTAGCGTAATTGGTAAATATGCCGCATCAATCATTTGGGGCATGCCCTCCTTGTAATACACTGGAAATGGCTCCCCCCAGTAACGCTGTCTTGAAAACACCGCATCTCGTAATCGGTAATTGGTCTTGCCCTTACCCTGCCCAATTTGTTCTAACTCATATATAGCCCGCTTAACTGCCTTCTTATAACTTAATCCGTTTAAGAAATCACTGTTGGCAATTTTTGTATTGTCCTTATCGGCAAAAGCTGCTTCAGATATATCTACACCTTCAAAAATATTAGGGATGGCAATTCCAAAGTGCTTCGCAAAATCATAATCTCTCTGGTCTCCACATGGAACAGCCATTACTGCCCCAGTACCATAACTCGCGAGTACATAATCTCCAATCCAAATTGGCACCGGTTCTTTGGTAAATGGATGTTCTGCATAAGCCCCGGTAAAAACTCCTGAAATAGTCTTAACATCAGCCATTCGGTCACGTTCACTGCGCTTTGCTGTTGCTTCAACATAGGCATCCACTTCAGCCTTTTGAGCAGAAGTGGTAATTTTTGACACCAACTCATGTTCTGGTGCCAAGGTCATAAAGGATACCCCAAAAATGGTATCAGGTCGCGTTGTGAATACTTCAATAACATCGTCGAAATCCTTAACCTTAAAGGTGACACTTGCCCCAACCGATTTTCCAATCCAATTACGTTGACTTTCCTTCAGTGAATCTGTCCAGTCGATGGTTTCCAATCCTTGCAGTAGTCGCTCTGCATAGGCAGAGATACGCATGCTCCACTGGGTCATTTTTTTCCTTACTACCGGATGCCCTCCACGTTCGGAAACCCCATTAATAATTTCGTCATTAGCCAATACCGTTCCTAAAGCCGGACACCAGTTGACTTCAGTTTCTGCCAAATAGGTTAAACGATATTTTAAAAGCAGTTCTTGTTTTTCAACTTCAGTAAAGGCGTTCCATTCATCAGCTGTAAAATCTGGGGTGTCTTCATCACAGGCTGCATTTATTTCAGAATTACCAGAGCTTTCAAATAATACTACCAGTACTTCAATAGATTCTGCCTTATTAGAATCATAATTATACCAGGATTCAAATAACTGGATAAAGACCCACTGGGTCCATTTGTAATATTTAGGATCGCTGGTGCGAACCTCACGAGACCAATCAAATGAAAAACCTATTTGATCTAATTGTCTTCTGTAAGTTTTTATGTTTTGTTCGGTGGTAATAGCAGGATGCTGACCAGTCTGGATGGCGTATTGCTCTGCTGGTAATCCAAAACTATCGTAGCCCTGGGGATGCAACACATTAAATCCTTTATGGCGCTTGTAACGCGCATAAATATCAGAGGCAATGTAGCCTAAAGGATGACCAACATGTAAGCCTGCACCACTAGGATATGGAAACATATCAAGTACATAGTATTTTGGCTTTTCAGAATTATTATCTGCCTTAAAGGTCTGATTCTTGGCCCAATAGTCTTGCCACTTCTTTTCAATGGTATTGAAATCGTATCTCATGGTTGCTTTGTCCTGAAATGAAGCTGCAAATTTAATCTTATTACAACACTATTAAAAGTTAATCGTTGTATATCGGTAGCATCCATTAGTTTTTTATTTTTACCATTAATTCACAGATATATGGCATCTTCCTTTGAGAATTATCAAAGACGAAAACTCATCTCATCTTACGTCTCTGTTGTAATAAGCATTGCGCTGGTCTTGTTTTTATTAGGCTGCCTTGGAGTCTTGCTTATTAACTCTAAGCGGATGGCCGACCATTTTAAAGAAAATGTTGCCATAAGTATTTTTTTGCAAGACGACACCAAGAGTATTGAAGTTGAGGAATTAAAGAATAGCCTTGCTATGGCTGATTATACCAAAAAGGCGGTTTATGTATCCAAAGAAGATGCTGCTGCCGAAATGGAAGCCGAAACTGGCGAGTCTTTTACTGACTTTTTAGGTTATAATCCTTTAAAAAACTCCATAGATGTGTACCTCAATGCCGACTTTGTGAACAACAGTGCCATCACTGAAATTGTCAATACCCTAAGTCAGAAAGAGTTTATTGAGGACATCACTTATGACGAAGTTCTGGTAGACCTCATGAACGATAATGTGAGGAAGATCTCGTTTTGGGTGCTAGTTGCCTCCATTGTATTTACGGTAATTGCCATGTTACTCATTAATAGTTCTATTCGATTGGCAGTATATTCCAAGCGCTTTATTATTAAAACAATGCAGATGGTTGGAGCTACCAAATCCTTTATTAGACGCCCTTTTATCTGGAGGAGTGTTCAACTTGGCATCTTAGGTTCTTTATTTGCTTTGGCGGGTATAGCAGTGGTGTTGTATTATTTAAACAACAGCTTTCCTGAATTGAATATGCTTCGAAACCCCGTATTGTTAGGCGGCTTGTTCATCGTCATATTTGGGGTTGGAATCATCATCACCTGGGTCAGCACGTTTATCGCTACGCAGCGGTTTTTAAATTTAAGAACAGACCAACTTTACTACTAGGGCAACTACTATACTAAGTATTGGCCAAATAGCGTTGTACTACAAAACCAATGCAATGCGTAAACTTTTGATTATTCTGGCTTCAGTTGGGACCACCCTCTTTCTGCTTCTAGCACTTTTTATAGCCACCTTTAGTATTCGAAATACCCAACCAGAAGATTGTACTGTGGTAGATACTGAGATTATAAACGTAATAGAAGGCTCTACTTATGACATTGTATTTAAGAGCCCGTATCAGGACTCCTTCTATATCAATCGAGGGTTGGAGCAGGGCCTAAATTTAGATTCTCTTAGGAGCAAAGTATTAAATAAAACTGTTACTTTGCATCTGGCTAAATTGCCTTTAGGAACTTCACACCACATTTCGCAATTGGCAGTTGGTGAAGAAGTTCTATTTACAGAATTTGATTGAAATGGGAGAAAAGAAACGCAAAGAAGCTCAGAAACCGACCTTTATTTTTGAAAAGAAAAATTACAAGTGGTTTTTTATTGGTCTCGCTTTTATAACCATTGGCTTTATACTTATGGCCGGAGGAGGAAGTGATGATCCTAATGTATTTGATCCTTCCATTTTTAGTTGGAGACGCATCCGTTTGGCACCAACTATTGTTCTTATTGGTTTTGGGATTCAGGTGTATGCCATTCTCGCCAAACCCAACAAGGAGAAGAAATCCTGAAAATAAATCCGCCTCTAATTTCACTTTTAAAATCTCATGGACACATTAGATGCACTCCTTTTAGGTATTATTCAAGGACTCACGGAATTCTTACCTGTCTCGTCTAGTGGTCATCTGGAACTAGGAAAAGCCATCTTAGGAGACAACTCCATCCCAAAAGAGTCTTTACTTTTTACGGTGATTTTACATTTTGCAACGGCCTTAAGTACGCTTGTTGTCTTTAGAAAGGATGTGCTTGATATTATCAAAGGAGCGCTTAAGTTTAAATGGAACGAGGAGTTGCAATTTGTCTCTAAAATTGCGCTATCTATGATTCCGGCAGCGTTTGTAGGCCTCTTTTTTGAAGACGAACTGGAACAGCTTTTTGGTAGCCAGATTTTATTGGTGGGTTGCATGCTTATAGTAACCGCAGCCCTTTTAATATTGGCAGATCGCGCTAAAAACACCAATAAAGGAGTATCCTTTAGCAATGCCTTTGTCATTGGTATAGCTCAGGCTATCGCCATATTACCAGGAATATCCAGATCTGGAGCTACCATTTCTACCTCAGTGATTTTAGGAAATGATAAAACTAAAGCAGCGCGCTTTTCCTTTTTAATGGTGGTGCCCTTGATCTTTGGGAAAATTGCCAAGGATATACTAAGTGGAGAGATTAGCTATGAGAGTTCCAATTTCATGAGTTTGAGCATTGGCTTTATTGCAGCCTTTGTTTCGGGTTTGTTTGCCTGCACCTGGATGATTGCTCTAGTTAAACGCAGTAAGTTGTCCTACTTTGCTGTGTATTGCATCGTCGTTGGTGTTCTCGCAATTATTTATGCCTTATGGTAAGCGTTGAAGACTATTTAAAAGGGCAGGTTATCCTTATTGATAAACCTTTGGAATGGACCTCATTTCAAGTGGTTAATAAACTGCGCTGGGCCATTAGAAAAACCTTTAATCTTAAAAAAATTAAAGTTGGTCATGCTGGTACACTCGATCCCCTTGCTACGGGATTATTAATTATCTGCACCGGTAAAAAAACCAAGGAAATCAGCATCTATCAGGGTCAGGAAAAAGAATATACAGGGACGATTCGTCTGGGCGCTACTACGCCATCTTATGATCTAGAAACCGAGATTGACGCCGAATTTGAAACCGACCATATTACTACTGAAGCCATTCATGAAGCCACCAAAAGGTTTTTAGGAGTCATTGAGCAATACCCACCTATTTTTTCAGCTGTAAAAAAAGATGGGAAGCGCTTGTATGAATTCGCACGCGCTAATGAGTCTGTAGAAATCAAGCCAAGACAAATTGAAATTTCCTCCTTTGAAATCACCGAGATCAACGGATTGGACATCAACTTTAGGGTTCGTTGTAGTAAAGGCACCTACATACGTTCCTTAGCCCATGATTTTGGAAACGCACTCAAATCTGGAGCACACCTCACGGCACTACGTCGCACAGCAATTGGGGACTTTAAAATTGAAGACGCTCAAACACTAGATGGGTTTTTATCATCGTTAGAACAGTAAGGAAACCTTTTATCATCCATCGCGCCTAAATTTTCGTATATAGCTTTAGCCAAACCTGTGTTTTGAATTGGATCCTACGACATAAAGCAGCCATTATAACCTTGTTAATAACTGGTATCATCACCTTTGGGATGTTTAGTATACATATTACCCAAAGCATGCCCCAAATTGCTGAAACCTTTATTGATATAACTCCACTTACGGAAGAAGAGGAAACGGCTATTGAAGAGTTTCTCAACCAAACAAAGGTCACGGATAAGGCTTTTAATGAGGATGCCTCTTATAAAGAAATGATGCAACAGTTTAAGTCGGTTCCTGCAGATGATTTTGAACAAACCATGGAAGAAATAGCCTCTGAGCCAGTGGCTTCTGAAACTGTAAGTAGCAGACAAATTAATTCTTATACAGGATCCAGCTATGCTCTAAATGACGAGGAGCGACAAAAATTTGACCAAATTAAAAAGTCTATGCAGAAGGATGCTATTGCAGAACATTCCAAGTCAGCCAGTACCTTTAGCTATTCCTTAAAAGACCGTCAGGTTTTGTATTATGACACTCCAAGGTATTTATGCGATGCCGGGGGAAAAGTGATTATTAATGTTCTAGTGACGGCCAGTGGAAAAGTTAAAGAGGCTTATGTCAATGGTACTACCAAGGTGACCAATGAGTGTTTGTTAGACAGTGCCTTAGATTATGCTAGAAACGTCACTTTTAACTCAGGTTCGAAATCGGAACAATTGGGGTCTGTCACCTATTATTTTAAATCAAAAAGCAACTAAGAATTGGATTGTTTCCAAACTCCTAGTTGCTCTTACATATCTATTCCCCAAGTATTGGGTCTATGTCTTAGCTGAGTACCTTCACAAGGTCAGCAATAATTGTTTGCCCTTTGTCCTTGTTATACCAACGCTGAAGGTCTTCTTTAAATTCTGGTGTTAAGGCGCCATGTGCTTCTTTGTATGCCATAACCATTTCTGTAGCTGTTGAGGGTCTTGGACCGTATGTATCCACTACATTATGAGCCTCATCTAAAATGATGAGCTTGGGTATGGATCGCCCTCCATTGGTAAGAAATTGATCCATCAATTCTGGATTATCGTCTCTTAGCACAATACGAAGATTGATATTAGGGTTGATATCGGCCACTTTCTTCAAGACCGGTATAACATGAGCGGCATCACCACACCAACTTTCCGAAATAACCAACCAGGTCACCTTATGATTAAATTGTTGGATAGCCCTTAGATCGGCTTCCAAAATCTTAACCGTTTTATCCCAACGCTTCATACGTCTTTCGTTAAGCATGGTATAATTGGCTAAGGCTGGAGTCTTTTCATTACCCGTTGTGGATTGCTGCTCCACTAAAGTGGTCATTAATTCCTGGTAGCTTTCGTAGCTCATGCTGTTAGCTAAACCGTCTTGAATAATATCCTTAATAGTTGTATGTTCTAAAGTTTCCATGGTACAAATTTACGATGCAAAGCTCAATGGTTTTGCAACTCTTGTTACATTAGTAGGACTCGTTTAAAAACCTTACATTGTATTGGTCTATGTCTGAAAACACAACAAAAAAACGCTGTGGCTGGTGCGAAGGAGATCCCTTGTACGAGGCCTATCACGACAACGAGTGGGGTGTCCCCCTTTATGATGACGATCTCCTGTTTGAATTCTTAATTCTGGAGACCTTTCAGGCTGGCTTAAGTTGGATTACCATTTTACGTAAGCGTGAAAATTTTAGGGTGGCGTTTGATCATTTCAACTATCAAAAAATCGCTCGTTACAAGGAGCAAAAAATTGAAGCCTTACTTCAAGACGCTGGGATTATAAGAAACCGGCTTAAGATCAAGGCCACCGTTAGCAACGCCCAGGCCTTTATCAGGGTACAGGAAGAGTTTGGCAGCTTTGCTAAATACATCTGGGGCTTTGTAGATGGCAAACCTATTAACAATGCTTTGACCTCCTACAAAGACGGACCGGCTAATACACCACTTAGCGACACCATAAGTAAGGACCTTAAAAAGCGCGGTTTTAAATTTGTAGGCTCTACGGTTGTCTATGCCCATATGCAGGCCACTGGTATGGTTAATGATCATGAGGTGAGCTGTTTTAGATTCCAGGAGGTACAGGAGTTGGCATAGCTAGCTCTTATGGTTTGGCACCCTAGTTTTTTCTAAGTATTTTGTAGGAAATTTATAAACAAAGTAAACACTAATTGTTTATTTGGTTGTTTCTACACATTTAAACGAAATGAAAAAAACACTACAAATCTTAATATCTATAGCATTACTTACCTCTTGTGGTAATATTGAAAAACCAAAAGTAATCTATGAAGAAAATCAAAATGTTGGCACAGCTGAATTGAAAAGAGATTCGACCTTAATTGAAATAGCGGATATTCCAATACATATTGACAGTACAACCTACCTTATACATCCAATTGGAGAATATAAAATATATGGCTCAAGAGGAAAGTCTTATTTTGGTTCATCAAGTTCTGGTTTTGGAACTTTTGCGATTTCGAATTACAATAGATACGAAATAACAGGTGACCTTTATAATTTAAAATTTCAAGAATTAAACTCAGAAAACCTTTCTTCTTTAACTTCAAAGAATATCCGAATTAAATCAGTGTCATTCCTTCGAGACGTCTTTGATAATAATAAAAAACAGTTTTTAGTTTATCGCATATTGGATAGTGACACTAATAAGGACAATGAACTCGACGATACTGACATAAAATCCTTGTATATAAGCAATATTGACGGAACGAATTTCCAAAAATTAACAGCCGAATTTCAAGAACTAATTGACTGGAAAGTTATTCCAATAAAAAATCGACTATACTTCAGAAGTATAGAAGATTCAAATAAAAATGGAGAGTTTGATAAGGAAGATAAAATCCATTATCAATACGTGGATTTTAATAAAAACGAAATTAAGGTAACCGAATACAAACCGTTATAAAAAACAATTTGCCAACAACACCTATAATGCATGGCTTATACCTATGAAATGAGTAAAATAACTCAATCGCTTTTTAGTAACTTGGTTTTTTAAGTGTCCATTCAAATGAAAAAAGCCCTTAAGTACCTTATTGTATTTCTTTCTCTAATCCTATTAACACTTTGGATCACCGACACCAGCTATTTGTTACGTGGTGTAAGAACCGTCTATTTAAGGGGTAATCTGGATGTTACCATTGATGATTATACGGTGCAAGAAACAGCCCTAATCAAGGCTACTGATGCCAAAGCATGGCTATTGCATCCCAAGTACAATACCATAGAGCTGTCCGACGATTTTGTAAACTTTAATAAAGAACAGCGGACTATTGCTTTTCTGGTCATTAAAGATGGTGAACTCTTGAGCGAAACCTATTTTGATGAAGGTAGTATGGATCATCTATCGGGTATTTGGTCCATCTCCAAGACCTATACCTCTCTTCTACTTCTTAAGGCCCAACAAGATGGCCTCATCGATAGTATTGACGATCCCGTTAGTCAATACCTCCCAGAATGGCAGGTTACGCAAGAGGAGCCTTTGACACTTCGCCATTTGGCCTCTATGAATACAGGTTTGTTTTGGGACGAATGGGATCACAGCCCCTTTTCCCTCATCGCCAAACTGAATTTCTACGGGGATCTTGAGAAGTACACACTTGAAGATCTATATGCTATTGGCACCCCTGGCGGGCAGCAGCACTATAATTCTGGTGGCACCCAATTACTGGGAACGGTTTTAAACCGTGTATTGGCCCCAAAAACCATTAGCGAGTATCTGCAAGAGTCGTTTTGGACTCCTCTTAATTATGAGCATGATGGGTTATTTATATTGGATTCTAAAAAGCACCAGCATGAAAAGACCTTTGGAGGGCTCGTAAGTACCGCTCGTAATGTATCCCGCATTGGGCAACTCATTAATAATAACGGAGTCTGGAATAATCAACAAATTCTAACCGAAGCTGATATGCAGTTGATCAAAACCCTTCCCTATAACAATACCACCTATAATTATGGACTTTGGACAGGCCTATACGAAGGAGACCGCTTTTATTACCAGGCTGGATTTGGCGGGCAATACTGTATTTCCTTCCCCAAACACAGTTTGGTGATTACGCGTCTTGGCCATAAAACCACGAAAAAAAACAATATCAATGAGGTTTCGCCAGATACTGAGGTTTACATAAGGGAGGCCTTACGCATTGTTGATCAGCTTAATCAGACCAACTAAAACACCAGATACTTAAGAAAGGTATCTCTAGACATATGTTTTCCACCCAGACTTTCCAGATGTTTGGTGTGTAATTGACAATCTATCAAATCGTAGTTACCAGTTTGCACCAAATGTATAAAGGCAACCTTACTGGCATTACTCACCAGACTAAACATACTTTCACCACAAAACACACCATTACCAAGATCAACACCATACAAACCACCTACTAATTGTTTGTTTTGCCATACCTCATAGGATTTAGCATAACCCGTCTTAAAGAGATTACTATAGGCCTGTTTCATTTCTTCAGTAATCCAGGTGCCATCCTGTTGTTTTCGCTTAATAGCCGAACAATGATCCACCACCTCATCAAAAGCCTTATTAACCGTAACTTTAAACAAACCTTTCCTTAAAATAGCATTCATACTTTTGGACACCTTTAAATCTTCTGGCATTAGTACAAACCGAGGATCGGGAGACCACCAGAGAATAGGGCCACCTTCTTCGTACCAGGGAAAAATGCTACATTCATAGGCATGAAGCAAGCGTTCAGGAGACAGGTCTCCTCCAACGGCAAGTAAACCATCGGAAGAAGCTTTGCTTACATGTGGAAATTGTATTTTTTCGTCTAAAAAGTACATAAATCACTCTTTCGCAAACGTTTTCGTAAGCTAATTATCCGTTAAATGGGCATTTTTACTTTGAAAGTAGAATATTTTTTTTGATATTTGACATGACCTTTGTGTAATAAATTTGTTCATCATTGCTTTTTTTTGAGTTTGTTTATGAAGGTCAAAACCTAAAACCACAATACTAAGTCCTGATTCACGTCAGGACTTTTTTCTTGGCATAAAAAAAGACTTGCGTTCCGGCAAGTCTTTATATGTTTTAAACTGATCACCATTTTTAGAACGGTAAATCATCGTAGTCATCCTCTTTGACATTGGTAGCAGGTTCAAAAGCATCTGCTGGTGGAATTGGAGGCATCTCATTTGGTGCCGATTCCGATTGTAAGGCTTCGATTCTCCAACCTTGAATGGTATTGAAATACTTAGTCTCACCTTGAGGACTCACCCACTCTCTACCACGCAAGTTAATACTGATTTTAACTTGTTGTCCAACGGCATACTGATCTAAAAGACTGGTCTTGTCTTGAATAAATTCTACCATGATATGCTGTGGGTATTGCTCTTCGGTAGTCACCACAACCTCACGCTTTCTAAACCCGTTACTTCCAAATTCTTTGGTCGCTCCTAATACCTTAATTCTCCCTTGAATCTCCATCTGTTTCTCTTAAAAATTATACTGATTAATTACAGCTACGAAAGTAATAACTTCCATGCACTTTCTACGTCTCCGTAGCTCAAATAATTCTTCGCTAATTTGTGTTTATCGCGATGGGACGCTTCAGCAATATTTGGGTAGCGTTCCTTTATATCCTCAATAAAGGAAGTCACCTCAGCCTCTTTAGGCAAAGCCTCAACATTCCCTAACATTCCAAGGTCGTTACCCGTAAGAATCATGCTGTTTTTCACATGATCTGGCATGGCATCAACGCCCATTCCAAGTTTTTTAAGTGGTTTAGGTATTTCAAAAAAACCAGATTTTGCTCTGCTGTAATAACTGCTCCCCGCACGTGCTACTAAATCCAATTTTTCCTGGTTGATACTCTGATCAGGATTAGTAACCTCATCCGCTATATGCATTTTTAGCACCTCGCATAAAATTAAGTTTCCTGCTCCTCCATTGTCTCCTAAGTAAATAATATCATTGACCTGACACTCAAATTGCACAGGAGATTCTGCTACCCTAAAAGGCTTAATGGTTTC
The DNA here is from genome assembly GCF_003362725.1 of Winogradskyella aurantiaca. Taxonomy (GTDB): domain Bacteria; phylum Bacteroidota; class Bacteroidia; order Flavobacteriales; family Flavobacteriaceae; genus Winogradskyella_A; species Winogradskyella_A aurantiaca. The sequence continues at coordinate 525,871 of NZ_QKTV01000001.1, read as the reverse complement.
TGAAGGCAACATGGTTAGTCCTGCTTTCTCAAATTCGTTTATATCAGAAGGGTATTCTGTGCTACTGAGAGACATTTGATGGACTATGTCAAAATTGACAACATTAATCACCACCTCTTTAACCGCTTCAATATTGGTCAGGGTATCTTTAACCGAATTATCACGAACTCTTCTAGCAGGTGAAAAGGCTAAAATTGGCGGATTAGAACTAAAGACATTAAAATAGCTAAACGGTGATAAGTTGGGTTGCCCTTCTTTGTTAATTGTACTGGCAAAAGCAATTGGTCTTGGTGCTACTGCGCTTAATAAATAGGAATGTAATTGGGCCGTTGATAGGTCTTTCGGAAAATACGAAATCATGTAGTGCTTTGATTTTCAACAAATATAACTAATAGGGGCTTCTCAAAAAACCCTTTGAAAATTCTAAGCAGACAATAATTCTTTCATAATTGCATTATATTTAGGCGTCGGTAAAAAGAGAGAATGACCCTTAACTTCAATAGAAATTTATTCCGCTGGATTTTAATTATTTCGTCTTTTGTTATTATCACGCTCATCCTCTGGAATACATACTCATTTTTTCAAAAGTTTAAAGAAGAGGAACGGGCCAAGATGGAAACCTGGTCCATTGCTCAAATAGATTTAAACAGCAATAATGATCTCAATGCAAATATCAATCAGGTTACTTCTCATGTAATAACAGAGACTATACTAAGCACACCTGTTCTGGTGCTCAACGATAAACAGAACTTATATAGTTCGCAGAACATAAGCGAAGCGCTACTTCAGGATAGTGCGTCTGTACAAAAACTAATAGTCAAATTCAGTTCTGAGAATCAACCAATTCCTGTACTAGTAGATGGGAAAGTTAGTCTTATGATCTACTATGGAAATTCACCCATACTAAATAAGCTTAAGTATTATCCTTTATTTCTATTGCTGATCATTGTTTTGTTTGCTGCCGTAGTTTTCTTTTTTTACAAGAGCACCAAAAATGCCGAACAGAATCGACTTTGGACTGGTATGGCTAAGGAAACAGCACATCAAATCGGCACCCCGCTTTCTTCTCTGGTGGGATGGACCGAGATTCTCAAATCAGAAAATGTTAATCCTGAGTATATTACAGAGATTGAAAAGGATATCAACCGCCTTCAAACCATAACAGATCGCTTCAGTAAAATTGGATCCATACCCATTTTAGAAAATTTAGATGTGGTTGAACTTACTAAAAACTCCTATGAGTATATAAAGGCCAGGAGTTCGAAGCTTATTGACTTCAGCTTTTCGGCCCCCGAGGAGTCATTACATGCTCATGTAAACCCTCAGCTATTTAGCTGGACTATTGAAAATTTGGTGAAAAATGCCATTGATGCCATGAAAGGAAAAGGCGCTCTAAACATCAGCATTGAGAAGACTTCAAATATTGTTTTGGTTAATATTTCGGATACCGGAAAAGGGATCAGCAAATCTAATTTTAAGAAGATTTTTGAACCGGGTTATACCACGAAAGCCAGAGGTTGGGGACTCGGACTCTCCTTATCTAAGCGCATTATTGAAGATTACCACCAAGGTAAAATACGTGTTCTTAAATCGGAAATTGGGGTGGGTTCTACCTTACAGATTGCCCTAAGACTACAAGGCTGAATTAATCAAGGCAGCTGTTTTCTCAAATACTTCTGGAGTTAGCTTTTGCTTGGATGTAAATCGTGCATCTTCCATTGTATGAAGAGGAATAAGGTGCACATGTACATGAGGCACTTCCAAACCAATCACAGTCATACCTACACGCTCACAAGGAATTACCTTTTCAATAGCTTTGGCTACTTTTCTAGAAAAGGCCATGAGACCCATATAGGTATCTTCATCAAGGTCGAAGATCTTGTCCACTTCTTTTTTTGGGATGCATAGTGTATGCCCCGTGGAATTTGGATTAATGTCTAAAAACGCATAAAAATCCTCTGATTCAGCAACTTTGTAAGAAGGAATATCTCCGTTAATGATTTTGGTGAAAATGGATGCCATAAAAATACCTTTACATAAAAATAAAAAAGATTTTTACACCCTTCAAGCTATTCACTTGAAAAGAGAATAAGAATCTCATTTAAAGATATTTTGTTATAACTATCTGGAAATTTCCAGGATGTCAAATTTCATAACACCATTGGGCACTTGGATTTCTGCCACATCACCAACAGACTTTCCTAGCAATCCTTTTCCAATTGGAGAATTAACAGATATTTTACCCGCAGCAAGATCCGCTTCGCTTTCAGCAACCAGGGTGTAGGTCATTTCCATACCATTTACCTGATTTTTAATTTTCACTATAGACAAGGCTAAAACCTTTGAGGTATCTAATTGTGATTCGTCAATAACGCGAGCATTTGCCAAGGTCTCTTCCATCTTTGAAATTTTCATTTCTAGAAGTCCTTGCGCCTCTTTAGCTGCATCATATTCGGCGTTTTCACTTAAATCACCTTTATCTCTTGCCTCAGCAATTGCTTGAGAGGCTTTTGGTCGTTCAATATCTTTTAGAACACGTAGTTCTTCTCTTAATTTTTTAATACCCTCTAATGTATAGTAAGATACGTTACTCATAATTCTTTCGTTTAATCCTTAAACCGATTTATTGTATTACCCCGTTTGTTTTATGTGAGACAAGATACGCTCTTGGGTAAATGCAAAAAATCTCGCGTCAACGAGATTGAATAGCAAATATACGAAACTTTTAACGGATGGACTTAAAATTGTACCTTGCAAGCCCTTTAAAACTGATTATGAAAGCACTTAAAATACTTATAATAGCCGTATTAATTACCAGTTGTTCTGGCGACAGTGTCGGCTCTAATTGTAATTTTTTGCCCAACGTAACTGTAGATGCTGTGATCAACCTTAATCTTCCACAGTTCAATGACCTAAACTTTACCAGTGGAGTTGTAAGATTGGGAGGTCAAGGTAATGCCGGTGTCTATCTAATAAGAGCTAATAATCAGACGATTTTGGCCTGGGATGGAGCAGACCCTGCCCAACCACTTGCTTCATGTTCTACCATGACCTTAGATGGTACGGAAGTCTCAAGTAGTTGTGCAGGAGATAATGTCTATTCCTTATTTACAGGCGGCCCTGTCTCTGGGTCCACCAACTGTACCCTTAAACCTTATCGCGTTACTCCAATTGGAGATAATGTCTTCCAATTATCCAATTAAAAGAATAAGGAAACTCCTATTAGAAAGTTAATAGTTGCCTGTGGGTAATAGCCAACCCCTTCAACAGTTGTAATCGTTCCTGGATCTGTAAAATCATCATCATATGTGAAATAGTATCCATTGGACACATACTCCTCATTGAAAAGATTATTTACCAATCCGGTAATAACAACTGAATCAAACACCTTATTCGTCTTTATCGTATAAACAACATTTAAATCGTTGATGAAGTAGGCATCTAATTTTGAAAGTTGCGCTTCTGTGTTACTCATAAATTGTTCCCCAACATATTTGGACAATAATGAAATTTGAAGTGGCTCAATTGGACTATAAACTATGGCATTTGCACCAATAACATTGGGTGTAAATGCGATAGCAGTGCTCCCTAGATTTACTAGTTCTCCATCAATAGAAGTAATGGTTTCTCTATTGCGATTGGTGCTTAAGGTTAAATTAGGTTGCAAGGCCCACTTAGACCCTAAAGGTATAACGGCCTCTAATTCCAATCCAATTCTATAACTCTCACCGCTATTGGTACGTATTGGATTCCCAACATCATCTAATTCCCCGGATAATACAAGCTGTTCGTTGTAGAGCATAAAGTATGAGTTGGCATTAAAACTAAAGCCGTTTTTGGCATGGCGCCAACCTAACTCAAAATCATTTAAGACTTCAGGTCTAATATCTGGGTTACTTTCAAAATCTGTTCTGTTTGGCTCACGATTAGCTCGCGCATATGAGAAGTATAAATCATTGGTGGTATTAAGGTTATACGTAAGTCCGGCCTTAGGATTAAAGAAGGTAAAGTTCTTATCTACCTCAAAAGGATCAAGGTCCGAGTTGGTACCTACTGTCTTGTAGGTTACATTTCTCAGTTGTAAATCTCCATATAATAACAGCTTATCATTTAGGCGGTAATTCGCCTTAGCAAACCCAGATAAGTCAGTCTTTTTACTGTTACCATCATAATAACGATCTCGAATTTCACTACCAGGTCCAAACTCTGCCCAGATGACCTCACCAAAATGATCCCCATCATAAGAACTAAACGATCCACCAAACACAAAATCTACCGAATCTGTTTTGTAATTGGCGTTCGCGTTGACAACATAAAAGTTATTATCCAACCATCTTCTTCGAATTAAGTTGGTAGTATCCACAAGTTCCCCGTTGACAAAAATGGGTTCAAAACCGTAGGTGCTAAAGTCATCATCTTCACGAAACTGCTCAAAATATCCGCGACCGTAGGTGTAATTTAAACTTAGGGTGGTGGACCAATTTCTATTATAGCGCTGATTCCAGTGTAACTGGTAATGATCCTGGTTATAATTATCTACCTCGTTGTCATAGAAAGTAATATTACCATCGCGACCAGTGTAGATCCCTGCTGGGTTAAACGTTCTGTCTGTTGCCAATGTTTCTGCATCAATCCCAAACCAGGATTGGTATGTTACTTCTTTTCCACCAAAAACAACGGCCTTAATAAACGTATTGTCCATTATAAAAGACCCTTGAAGAAAATAGGATTTTAAATCTGCACTGGCTCTATCAATGTAACCGTCAGAAGCTATATTGGAAAGGCGTCCCGAAATTTCAAAATGATCATTCATGAGACCAGTACTAAACTTTACCGTATGCTTACGCGTATTAAAACTCCCAAAGGAATTGGAAATCTCGCCAGATGGTTCATAGGTGGTTGCATCTGTTAAGATGTTAATACTGGCTCCAAAGGCTCCAGAGCCATTGGTAGAGGTCCCTACCCCACGTTGTAACTGTAAGCTTTCAGTTGAGGAAGCAAAATCTCCTAAATTAACCCAAAAGGTTCCTAGAGACTCGGCATCATTATAGGGTATACCATTGATGGTAACATTAGTGGATTGGGGGCTTACCCCACGGATTCTAATTCCGGTATAGCCAACACTCGCTCCAGCGTCTGAGGTATTAACTACAGACGGTAAAAACTTGAGAATTTCAGGCATATCCTGACCGAGGTTACGTTTTGCAATCTCAGTTTTGGTAATATTTGTGTGGGTAATTGGCGACTCTGCATCCACCCTCACGGCCTTTACTAAGACCTCATCTAATTTCTCAACCTCTGTTGAGTCCTTTTGCTGCTGTTGTTGTTGCGCAAAAAGGTTAGTAGCAACAAATAAGGCTACTACAAATACGAATAAATTTTTCATTACGATTAGTTACTAATCGAATAAAAAGAGGTAATTATTCTTGTTACTATTTTGATTAAACAATACGCCAAAACTGAGCTGTTGCACATCAGATTTAGCATTTTTCCCTAAACAGCATTACCTGTTCCAGGTTCTATGGGTATGATCTCAGCCCTTTGAAGGGCACCCCTTTTGAGAACGCCGCAAAAATACGATAGAAATTAGATTGATTACGCAGTTGAAAGATTTTTTTACTACTCTTTAAAAACTTAACCTATTTTCGGTGGTTTTCGGCTCGATTTTTTGTCCGAATGTCGGCGTTTATCTTCCTGACGCTTTCTTTTTACAGCTCGCGGCACAGTGGTAGACTTCCGCTTTTTCTGAGTCTTTAACCCGGCTTCTAAAAGATCAAATAAGCGCTGGGTTACCAGTTCCTTATTTCGTAACTGGCTACGTGTCTTACCAGAGCTCAAACGTAATACCCCCTCTTTGCTTAGCATAGAAGCGTAAGTCTGTATCAACTTTTGTTTTTGGTCAACAGAAAGAAACAATGATGACTGCAAATCGAAGCTAAGCTCTACCTTGGTAGCTACCTTGTTGACATGCTGACCCCCACTTCCAGAACTCCTTATGGCTTTAAATTTTAGTTCTCTGCCTATGCCCTTTTTATCTAATATCACCTCTTTGGTGTGGGGGTTTTAGAAGATCGTTCACTGTTTTTACAGGATTAAATGTAACTATAGGTACTTCAACAAAAATTGAGTTCCAAAAGGCCATGGACCCGTTCCAAAGACCTGGCAATTCCAATGCCTTAATGGCTTTGCCATTTCTAGTCTTATTGGTTATAAATGCCGATTTTTCGTCAACAAATTCATTTAAATCAAACTTATTTCCCTTGTAATCTTTAGTGGCACATACTAAATCTACCGGATTGAAATGGGTGGCATTCTTAAAAATGTTTTTTTGAGCTGGGTCATTTAAGTTAACCTGTGCCGATTCTACAATTTGTAAGGAAGCATTCCAGTTTTGATCACGCACCCAAAACGGACCACCACCAGGCTCACCCTCATTCTTAACCATTCCACATACTCGAATGGGTCTGTTAAGCTTTTCTCTTAAATACTCGCGCTTGTATGCGTCTGAGTACCTCTCGAACTCATGAGAAATCTTAACGTTTAAACGGCGGGTTAAAAACTCGGCAATACTATTTAATTCAGCTTCCTCAAGGGTATCTGCGTCCAATTGATGCATAAATTCGAAAGCTTCTTTTTGAACCTTCATGAGAATCCCTGCCAGTATTTTTTTATACTTGGCAACCTCTTCTTTAAGCATAAACATGACTACATTATCAATATTCTTAATGAATATGATATCAGCATCTAATTCGTTAAGGTTTTTTATTAAGGCCCCATGACCTGATGGCCTGAAAAGAAGCGATCCATCTTCTTCCCTAAAAGGCTCATTATCTGGGGTTACTGCAATGGTGTCTGTAGATTGCATTTGAAACGAATATTCGATCTCAAATTTTAATCCCGTTTTCTTCTCTACTTTGTGTTCGATCCTTTCTGTTTCTTCAACAAATTTATCTCTAAATTTCTCCGAAACTGTAAAATGCAAATGTGCTACCTTATCATCTGAAGTATACAGTGCCGTTTCAAATAAATGCTCTTCAAAAGCCGTTGAAATCACTTTATTTTTATACTCATGGAATGGTAAAAGTCCTTTTGGAAAATTACCATAGTCAAGCTTATCCTCATCCAACATGGCATGAACAAATGTCAGAACTCGTTCTCTAATACTTTCAATTGCATAGTAGTCCGAACCATCTCTAGACATTTGTTTTATTACCAAATCGTAAAACGGAAATTTCTCCAACCCAACAAGAAATAAAGACAAATCCTTAAGCTCATGCTTATTGATATAAGAATTAATTGATTCTACTTGAGGATCATAACTTTTTAAAAATTCAAACAAGAATTTAAACATTCGCGTTGCTGCCCCCGATGCCGGCACAAATTTTAGCAAATGCAGGCCTTTTCTGTGAGTTTCAAAAAAATCAATAGTTTCTTCGATCAGTTCGTCACTCAATTTGGTAATGCCATTTCCAATGGTAGCGGTATCCACAATATGAGTGTACGGTAATCCTGTTTTAAAGGTCTCAATCTGTTTGTTAACCTGCTTTAAGGTTAATCCTTTTTCTTCAATTTTTTTTAAATCCTGATCTGATAGGTTCATGAACGCGCTTCTAGCAATTGATTGATATTGTCAACAGCTAAGTTAAAACGTTCCTCGGGATTTCCCTTTAATAAAACAAAAGGTTTATCATAAGTTAACAATGCCTCATAAAATGCCTGAAACATGCGCTCTCGCTCATTAGGCTTGTCTCTCAGATCATCCGCTACCCAAGGAGTATCAATATAAGTCAACAAATACAATTCATACTGGTTTTTCTGAGCATAAGTATCTAATATTGAATCACATGAACCGGTATAGTATGCCTCACTGTAAACTTTTGTTTCAAGAAGATCTGTATCACAAATTAATACCTTATTTGCCCTTTGAGCATAAGCATTCTCTAAAGCCATCTGCCCAATTGCAATAGGTAACAAGTCATGAGGTTCACAAACCTTTTTTTCTCTATCCCACTTTTCCTGAAGATAATCCCTCGCAAATTCTGGTACCCAGAGCGTATTGTAATACTCGGCTAATTGCTTAGAAAGTGTGGTTTTACCCGTGGACTCAGGTCCAAATAACACAATTTTTATGCAGTCTGCAGGTTGTTGCTTAAGCTTTTCTTCCATTCTAAATAACCGTAAATAGCCAAGACTGTAAAGATAAGATATTGCAGGGAGAGCATTCCCAAGCCGCGATAGGCATATAAAGGAATTGTTATGAGATCACCGATGATCCACAATGTCCAATTCTCAATCTTTTTATTAGCCATATACCACATGGCGGTAAAAAAGATTCCTGAGGTGATAATATCAATATAATTAGGGATTTCTAAGGTATAATCAAAAGCATTGTAAACTCCATAAGTTACCAGCATCGTCACGACAAAACAAAACACCCCAATTTGCTTCTCTTTAGTATTGGTTCTTGAAATGGGCACCATGTATTTATTGTCCTTTTTGCGAGACCAGTTCCACCAGCCATAAATACTCATTCCAGAATAGTAGAGATTCATCATCATGTCGCCTAGGTAACTATTGATGTACAGAAGGTAGACTGTAATAATTGTACAAATTATGCCCGTTGGATAGACTAGAATATTCTCCTGTTTAGCGTACCATACGCTGGCAATTCCAAATACAAAAGCTATGGCTTCAAGAGCTATTTGCCAGCTTGGTGTATTCTGGTAGGCATCGAGAAAAAACTCAAAAATGGGGTTCATAATCGCTTCTATTGGTTTTAACGATTTTCATGTTAAGAACCGCAAGGTCCATGCCTTCGAATGATTCTTTAATAACCTGATTGAGAAAAGGCATAATTTGATCATAGTCCCCAAAGATCTGTGTACTTAAAGGGTTTTCTAGAACTGTAAATTCAGAGGCTCTCAAAGCCTTTATAAAGCCGATGATGTGTGGTTCGTAATCGTCTTTAAGTGGTGTAAGAGTAAATTCTATGGATATGTCCATACCTATTTTATTATCATTTTCTGATTTAATTGAGTCTCAAAGACACTCGTGTTTTGTTCAAAGGCTGTCCCTACTACTACCATATCGGCACCAGCCTCATAGGCAGCTTCTAACTGTTCTTTTGTTTTGACGCCACCACCAACTATCAATGGGATATTGAGATTATTTTTTACAGCTCTAATCACCTCCTCAGGAATTGGAAAGGACGCTCCACTACCGGCTTCGAGATACACAAGATTCATACCAAGTAATTCCCCTGCTTTCGCCGTCTTTACAATGGTTTCGATATTATTTATAGACAAAGGTTTTGTCTTACTAACACGCTCTACAGCTGAAACTGAACCCCCTTCAATTAAGATATAAGCTGTTGGAATAACATCAAGTCCAGCTTCAATAATTTTGGGAACTGCAGTTACGTGTTTTCCAATAAGATAATCAGGATTCCGCCCTGAAATTAAACTCAAAAATAATAAGGCGTCTGCCGAAGCTGATATTTGATTGGTATCACCAGGAAATATTACAACTGGAAGAGCTGTATGCTTTTTGATCTCTTTGATAACAGCATCTGTCCTTGAGTCAGGATCCGTGCTCCCACCAACGAATATATGTGTGGCAGCAGAAGAATTGATTTTTTTGATTTTAGGTGCTATCTGCCATAAATGTTCATTCTCAGGGTCTATTAAGACTGCCAGGAGTTTATTCTCTTTTTCTGAAACTATGTTTTTATAAACCTCTTGCATATCAAATGGTGTAGGCGCAACTAAATCCTTCAAATTCTATAAACCCTACTTCATACTTTTGTTTAAGACCCTTATAGTCAATCCAGGCCGTAGTCCCCAGGTCCTGAAGCATAAAGGGTATTACCAAAAAATGTTCTTTAAATAGCATACCAGCGGTCGCAAACAATTTATACAGCGATTCCTTCACCGCCCAAATAATGGTCAATTGTCGAATATACTCCTCGTGTTTAGTGTCCAGATAATCCCATTCGTAATCAACAAACTTCTTTGCAATTATAGCAATCTTAGGACGCTGCATTTCGATGTCAATCCCTACTGGATGCTCGCTGACAATAATTCCTGAAAAAGTAAATGAATGCGTAATTGAAATGTGCTTACCGTCTTTAAGGTGGGGTTTACCCCGATCATCGTAAAAAATATCCTGATCCGTATAACCTAATTCGCGCAGTAAATGCCTAACGCTTAGGAAACCTCTTTGATGAATCTCACTTTTCATACTCCTAACGCGTTCTAAACTCACTGGTTTAAGATCCAAAGATTCCATGAGTTGATCATAGCTTTCTGTGATCTTCCAAATCTTAACGATAGTTGAAGGGTTTGGATTAATTGATTTATAGAGTGGCATTTACCTTTTTTCAGACTTAATGATTACCTTTGCACCGCCTTGCGCATAAGAGGTATAACTAAAGAACGAAATTACTGTTTTTAAGTTCGTTTGCAAAGGAAGCCTCACACTTAAAAAACATCAAAAAAAATACCTATGAGTACTAAAACAATGGCATACATTCCTTATAAAGTAAAGGACATTTCTTTGGCAGACTGGGGAAGAAAAGAGATTGAATTGGCAGAAGCAGAAATGCCAGGTTTAATGAGCTTAAGAGAGGAATATAAAGATAGTCAACCTCTTAAAGGAGCGCGTATTGCAGGCTGTTTGCATATGACTATTCAAACAGCTGTTTTAATTGAAACATTACAAGCATTAGGTGCCGAGGTTACTTGGAGTTCATGTAATATATTCTCTACTCAAGATCAAGCCGCTGCGGCAATTGCGGCTGCTGGAACCGCTGTTTACGCTTGGAAAGACATGACCGAAGAAGAGTTTGACTGGTGTATTGAGCAAACCTTATTCTTTGGGGAAGACAAGCAACCATTAAACATGATTTTGGATGATGGTGGAGATCTAACCAATATGGTATTAGACAAATACCCTCATTTAGCAGCTGATATTAAAGGATTATCAGAAGAGACTACTACTGGTGTACACCGTTTATACGAACGCGTTAAAAATGGTACACTTCCAATGCCTGCCATTAACGTGAATGATTCTGTGACCAAATCTAAGTTTGATAATAAATACGGTTGTAAAGAATCTGCAGTAGATGCTATTAGAAGAGCTACTGATGTCATGTTAGCAGGAAAACGTGTTACTGTTTGTGGTTATGGCGATGTTGGTAAAGGTACGGCCGCTTCATTTAAAGGAGCAGGAAGTATTGTTACCGTAACTGAAATCGACCCAATATGTGCTTTACAAGCAGCCATGGATGGCTTTGAAGTAAAACGCCTTGAAACTGTTGTTGGTAATTCTGATATTGTTATTACAACTACCGGAAACAAGGATATTGTTCGATCTGAGCATTTCCAAGCAATGAAAGACAAGACCATCGTTTGTAATATTGGACATTTTGACAACGAAATACAAATGGCCTGGTTAAATGAAAACTATGGTGATACGAAAGTAACCATCAAACCTCAAGTTGATAAATATACCGTTAATGGTAAAGACATTATTGTGTTAGCAGAAGGTCGATTAGTAAACCTTGGTTGTGCCACTGGCCATCCAAGTTTTGTGATGAGTAACTCCTTTACAAACCAAACGTTAGCACAAATTGAGCTTTGGAACCATTCAGACAAGTATGGTAATGAGGTTTATATGTTACCTAAGCACCTTGATGAAAAGGTTGCGAAGTTACACCTTGAGAAAATTGGTGTTGAATTGACAGAGTTGAAACAGGATCAGGCAGACTATATTGGTGTTACTGTTGAAGGGCCCTTCAAACCAGAACACTATAGATATTAATAGAATTAATACGACTATTTGAAACCCAGACGCCTTCGTCTGGGTTTTTTTATACCCCAAATAAAGATGTAACTTACTGCTATTAAAGACCTATGAAGCGAAAACTCATTATATTCATTATCATTATATCCGGTCTTTTTATCTATTCAAATTACAAAATGAGCACAAAGAACCCCGACATATTAAAGCCTCTCATTGATGAGATTGAAACCAACATTGTTAACCGCGATCGTCGAAAGGCAAAAATCAGTCAGTCCGATGTTGCCTGGCAATTGGATCACGCCTTAAAAGTTATTAATCGCGTTTCGGACACCCTGATAGCATCGAACCCCGAAGCCTATTCCTCTAATTTCAATGCAGGAAGGGTTTTTACCCTAACAGGGGGCTATATTCCAAGAGGGGTGGCCAAATCACCAGATGTTGTAAGACCCCCAGAGATCATATTAACAGAAGATCTTAAGGCCCAGGTTCAAGAGGCCAGAAAGAATATTGCTAAAATGAAAGACTTATCAAATTCAGCGAATTTTACACACTTTGCCTTTGGACAAATGGACAAGGCACAGACCATAAGGTTCTTAGAAGTCCATACCAAACATCATTTGAAAATTGTGCGGGATATTTTAAAATAATGCTACCGCTTAGGATGCACCAAATCCATTTCGTCAATTAGATGCTTAGCACCAGCGTATTTATCTACAATAAAGAGTACATAACGCAGATCTACCATGATATTTCTGCAAATTTCAGGATCGTAATAAATATCACTCATTGTTCCTTCCCAAACACGATCGAAATTCAATCCTATTAAGTTTCCTTCAGCATCAAGAGCTGGGCTTCCTGAATTTCCACCAGTGGTATGATTGGTGCCAAGAAAACAAATTGGTAATTTGCCATTGGCATCTGCATAATCGCCATAGTCTTTAGCAGTATATAACTCTCGCAGTTTTTCAGGAACATCAAATTCATAATCGCTAGGTTGGTACTTTTCAATAACTCCATCTAAATAGGTGACAGGATTGTAATACACCGCATCTCGTGGTGCATAACCGTTAACTTTTCCGTAAGTGACTCTCATTGTACTATTGGCATCTGGGAAATAACGCTGATCTGGCATGACCTGCATTAAGGCCTTCATATAAGTCGTTTGCAGTCCATTGATCTCTGTATTCATGCGTTGAAATTCCGGTTCGTATTGATTGAAGAACTCCATTATCATGGGTTTCGCATAAACATAGGCTGGATCACTATTTAATTTTGTGATAACATCTTCCATATCGCCTTCCAAAACTGCCAGAGCCTTATCCAAATCCACAAAGGCTGTGGTCTCATATATAGATACATCTATCTTATCTGTATACAAAGGCATTACCTTTTCATAAACCCCACGATCGACTTTAACAGAATAATTTTTGTGAATTCGCTTTATCTGATTTATAGTAGAATTTCTTGCTCTATTAAAGGCAGCTTGGCCATTTTTAGATGCCATTTCCAATTGTGCCACTCTCAGCATCATCTGCATAAGCTCATTAGTCACCAGAAAAACCTGAACAAAACTATTACGCTTGACGTTAACAGGCTCAAATTCTGCATATAACCTCTCAAATTCAGGTAATATAGCACCATACTCAGACTCTAATCTTTGCGCTTTAAGAGCTTTCGTAAATTCCATTTCAAAGTCACGCTTTATCTGAATAGCACCACTCTTCTCGATGCCTAAATTTTCACCAATCCACTTTTTCCAGGCATTAGCTATTCTGGCCTGTTTAGAGGCATATTGTATTCGTACCAGATCATCCGTTTGCATATTGGCATCAATTACTTCAAGTGCCGCTTCTCTAATGGCAATATTAGATGGATTCACCTTTTGGGTAATCTGCTCAACCGCAACTGCAGGGAGGTACTCGTTGGTTCTTCCTGGAAACCCAAACACCATCGTGAAATCCCCTTCTTCAATACCATCTAACGAAACCGGTAAGTAATGTTTTGGTTTATACGGTACATTATCTTCACTGTAACTTGCGGGCCTGTTGTTCTTGTCCGCATAAATTCTAAATAGCGAGAAATCACCAGTATGCCTTGGCCATACCCAATTGTCAGTATCGCTTCCAAACTTACCAATACTGGCTGGAGGAGCACCTACCAATCTAATATCCTCAAACCTTTCTGTAACAAACAGATAATATTGGTTTCCCTTATAAAACGGACGTATTTTTATTCCTTGCCAATCCTCTTTTTTTATTTTTTTCTCAACACCATTTCTATTCTTATCAATCAGTGACTGCTTTTCACGTGCAGACATTTCATCTGTTATACCCTTGAGCATGGCTGTGGTAACATCCTCTATTCTTACAATAAACTCCACATACAGTCCTTCATTTGGTAGCTCTTCGTTTAAGTTCATTGCCCAGAATCCGTTCTTGATATAATCATTCTCCAGTGACGAGTGTGACTGAATTTGACCATAACCACAATGATGATTTGTAAGTAATAAGCCCTGAGAGGAAATGATTTCGCTAGTGCATCCTCCATTAAAATGACCTATAGCATCCTTTAAACTCGAATTGTTGACATCATAAATATCTTTGGCAGTTAGTTTACTTCCGAGACTCTGCATTTCGTCTTCGTTCATTCCCTCTAGAAGTGATGGGATCCACATGCCACCCTGCTGAGCGTAAACTTGAACTACAAACAGAAAACAAATAAGCTTAATTAATCGCATGGAATTGAATTTTTAGTTAGAGCTTAAAGATAATAAAGGCTATTTTTATACTGCAACATAGATGGCAAAATTCATGATAAAATTGAGCTCTAAACTTCCAGATATTGGCACCACTATTTTTACTGAAATGAGTGGCCTGGCCAATGAATACAATGCCATTAATCTTTCTCAAGGATTTCCCAATTACACTAGCGACCCACTCTTGTCTAAATTAGTACAGAAGGCTATGAATGAAGGCTACAATCAATACGCACCAATGGCTGGCTCTTTGGACCTTAGGGTAGCTATTTCAAATAAATTTATATCCCTGTATAATTCAACCTACCATCCTGATGATGAAATCACTGTAACGGCTGGTGCAACTCAGGCTATTTACACCGTTATTTCGACATTTGTAAAATCGGGCGATGAAGTATTGATTTTTAAGCCTGCTTATGATTGCTATCAGCCCGCCATTGAAGTAAATGGAGGTATAGCAGTCCCTATTCAATTGTCGGCACCAGAGTATTCCATAGACTGGCTTGAAGTAGCTTCTAAATTATCCTCCCGAACCAGAATGATCATCATAAATACCCCTCATAATCCAAGCGGTACAATTTGGACTAAAGAAGATATACGTGCGTTGGAACGATTGACTCATGATACCAATATCATTGTGCTCAGTGATGAGGTTTATGAACATATTATTTTTGATGATCTCCAACATGAAAGTGTTTGCAAATACCCTGAACTAAAGGCCAGAAGCTTCATTACGGCCTCTTTTGGTAAAACTTTCCATAATACTGGTTGGAAAATTGGTTATTGCTGTGCACCAAAAGTGCTAATGACAGAATTTAGAAAAGTGCATCAGTTCAATGTATTTTCGGTACACCATCCCAGTCAAATAGGAATTGCTGAGTACATGGCGGATGCTTCAACTTATGATAACCTCAGTTCTTTCTTTCAACGAAAGCGAGATCTCTTTTTGAGTTTAATTGCCGATTCTGGGTTTAAATTTATTCCATCCAAGGGAACCTATTTTCAAGTCCTCGATTTTAGCGATATCACAGACGAAGGGGACATCGACTTTGCCAAACGATTAACCCGAGAAAAAGGTATTGCATCTATTCCCTTATCGGTTTTTAATGAGGGCGGTAGAGATGATAAAGTTTTGAGGTTTTGTTTTGCTAAAACAGAGGAGACTTTAGTTAAAGCCGCTGAAATTCTTAATTCAATTTAAAGTTAGAACGCTTTATTTAAACGCTGTAAAAATCCTTCTAACTGACTAGGTTCAAGCCAACGTGTAACGGCCACTACATTGGTACTAGGATCAACAATAATAAAATTGCCTCCAAAACCAGCCGCATAAAACACCTCATTTGAAACACCCTCCATTTGTGAGTCCAAGTCTTTATTAAGCCACCACATATAACCATATCTTGAATTTGGAATCGATGGTGCAATTGCACGATCAATCCAGTCTTCGCTAATTAGTTGTTGCTCTTTCCAACGGCCTTTATTTAGAAATAACAAACCAAATCGCGCCATGTCTTCAGCCGATATGAAAATCCCTCCACCAGAATGTCCACCGCCAGTAACCGACTTCATTTGAATACCATCTATCGTGGCCCAGGCATTCTTGTAACCAAACCACCGCCAAGTAGTGGAGGCCCCAATAGGGTCCATAATACGGTCTTTAAGCACTTTTGGTAAGGGCTGTCTCCATACGTGCAATAAGGAGTAGGCCAAAACATTGACACGAACATCGTTATACTCCATAACTGTTCCGGGCGTATTCAATGTTCGATTTCTCCAATCATCCAACCCCCCTTCCCTTGGAGGCCGGTCTGCCCAGTCTTTCCCACCCCAAAGTTCGCCTGACCAGTCTGAATTTTGCTGGAGTAAATGTTGCCAGGTAATTTGTGAATTATGCTCACCACTATAAGTCCCGTCCCAAACATAACTTTTAGCAAAATCCATTTCACTTTTAATTAAATTCTGATCTACTGCCAGGCCGGCCACAGTTGATAAGAAACTTTTGGTTACACTAAAGGTCATATCTACACGATTAATATCACCCCAGGAGGCGATCATATAACCATCTTTTAATATGATTCCCGCTGGGCCTCCACGTTTTTTGGTGGGTCCAAGAATTTCGTGAAACGGTTCTCTTTCAAAACCTTTTAAAATGGCAATTCTTAGGTCTCTGGATCCAGAGTATTCATTAGCCTCAGCAAAGGCTACGACCTCCTTTATGGCCTCATCATTAAAGGAGAGCTCTTCTGAAGATCGGGTCTCCCATTCTGCATGACGCTCCGGAAAATAGGTGATTTGACTGTAGCATACATTTAGGGTTGCGAAAACAAATGACAACACGAAAACAATCCTTTGCATTTTAGTATCTGATTGGTTAAGAATGCTGAAATTACGGATTAATATAACAGGTTGAAAATTGTATTTTTAAACCATGAAAAATGATCTTGTAGTCACCCTTGTTGAAACCGACTTAATATGGGAGTCCCCTGAAGGCAATCGAAAAGCGCTTGCAGAGAAAATCCTCAGCCACGTATCGGCATCAGACCTTTTTATTTTACCTGAAATGTTCACCTCCGGCTTTACTATGAATCCAGAACTAGTTTCAGATACTATGGACGGTGAAACAATACCTTGGCTAAAAGAACTTAGTATTACTAAACGAGCGGCCATTTGCGGTTCCTTTGTAATTAAGGAAGGAAGTGATTTTGTAAATCGTTTTGTGTTTGTAACCCCAGAAGCAGAGCTCTGGTATTATGATAAAAAACACACCTTCACTTTGGCCGGTGAACATGAGGCATACAAAGCCGGGGCCAAGAAAGTCACCTTTGAGTATTTAGGTTGGAAGATTTGCCCCATGATTTGTTACGATCTTAGATTTCCAGTCTGGGCAAGGAATACGGAAGATTATGACCTACTCATATACGTTGCCAATTGGCCTAAACCAAGAATTAATGCATGGGATGCCTTACTCAAGGCCAGAGCTATTGAAAATATGAGCTACTGTATTGGGGTTAACCGGGTTGGATTTGATGGAAACGGTCACGAATATCCAGGGCATTCCAATATTTACGACGTCCTGGGCAATATACAAGACCTAAGAACTGATGTTGGATCTGGATTAAAATATGCTGAACTGAATAAAAATAGTGTCGCGAAGTACCGAAGTAAACTTAATTTTCTGGGGGATCGGGATTGGTTTCATCTAATAAATAAAAGTCAGTAACATATTCGAAATTGGCCTTTACCTCCTGCATCTTGCTATCATAAGAAATTCTCTCGGGTTGTTGCTTGGTTAAGAAGTTCCCCGAATCCCACTTGCTATTGTTGTTACTATCAAAAATTGCACGGATATAGTAGTTACCAGGGATAATATCTGTAAAATCTACAATCGATGATATTTTTGCGAACCTCCGGTATTTTACATCCCCGGCTTCATTAACAAGCTCCACAATCATTGGCACCTGACCATTATGTACTATCACACGCATATTGCCAAAATCAGATTTAGCTTTAGTAGCAAATGAAAACCTTAACGTATCACTTTTATTACCATAAAAATCCTCAATTGCACCTGGTAACATAAGGACTGCATAACCTTCGCTCTCCTTAAGTTTTACAGGGAATTCATAACGATTCATTAGAGTATCCAAACGAACATCAAAATCAACTTCCGCAGAATCTCTATCAATGATTTGAATTAAAGATTTATCAATACTTTTAAATGGTGTTGCGTTTTCTATGGTAAAAACCTCATCAAAATCAATCCTTCCCGAAACTAGCGCCTTAACATTCATCGTATCCTTATCAATTACTCTAAATCGGTGTTTTAAGGTATCTTGAAACGTTTGAGACACGACCCTAAACAAGGTAGAGTCTCTCTTAAATTCTGGCTTATACCAATAGTTAATAGAATCTGTATCTGGCTCCTTTACCAATCTATATTCAAAATCGTCTGGCAGACTATCAGAAAGCATCTCTATTTGCATAGGCTCCAATTCTCCTTTATAAGGAAATAGTATTCTTGTTCTACCAATTTGTTTCGGTCTCTCCATTTCAAAGGGGAGTTCTTCTTGAAACAATTTGATTTGGTAAAGTGTATCCTTTGGCACCTCAATAAACCCTTCTACAAATCCAATCTTATCACGTTCCGGATCAAAAAGATAGTTGGAGTTATTATCTTTCATAGCTACCATTTTATAGGTGCCTGCCTTAACATTATCAATTGAAAATATTTTTATACTGTCTAGAGTATTAGTAATGTAACGCGGTCTGGATTTGTAAACTATAGAATCTGAATACGTGCTATCAGCTTCATAAAGCATAACTGACACATAGGCATCTGCTTTCCTCTCCAACGCATCTAATACAACGCCCTGCACACTTAAAGAATCAATTGTTTGCCCAGTAGAAAAGACATATCTAAAATATGGAAATGGATTTTCCTCATTATTATCCACAATACTGTTGCCAAAATTAAATGCATATGTTGTATTTGGAGGTAAGGTATCCTTGATTCTAATTCTAATAAACTTACTAGCCGTGCCCAGAGGTGTAATGTCTGGATCGTACTTTAATGGAGGTGAAATTATAAGCTGCTTTTGTAAGTCCTTGACTTTTATAAATTCATCAAAGGTGATCTTTATTTCCGTGGCATCGAAATTAGTACTATAGTTTTCAGGGGATGAACTAACTATTACCGGCGGATCAAAGTCTTTAGGGCCACCTTCCGGTCGCCCCCTGTTTGCACAATTAGACAAAATCAATGCGGCTGCTATTATAAAAAGTAACTTTTTCAATTTTATTTTTTGATGCATGTAAAGAAACGACTTAAATATTCACTAATGAAACAATTATTCTGCAATTGCCATAGTAGCCAAACTTAATTTAATTCCAGGAATGTCCTGTAAAACTTGAGAACAATTCTCTATGGTAGATCCGGTTGTTATTATGTCATCCACTATTAGAATATGATGATTAGAGAACTCATTAGTATGAGTGATATAGAATTTAGTCTTTGAATCGTCATAACGTCCAATCCTATTTTTAAAAACCTGAGTTTTTGTAGCAAAACGCTTCTTAAGTAATTCTCTTTGAAACGGTATCTCAAGAGCGCTGGCTATGGCCCTACCAAATCTATCAACTTGATTATAACCTCGTATTCTTAATTTTTTGGGATGTAAAGGAACTGGAACTACTACGTCAATATCCTGAAAACTCATAGAGTCTTTAAGTTCTTCACCAAGCCATTCACCTAAACACTGGCCTATATGTTCATGCCCACGATATTTTAGATTATGCAATAGTTTTTGAACTAACCCTCCTTTGGAAAAATAAAACAAAGAGGTAGCCTCCTCTAACTTAACCCGTCCAAATAAGACCCGCTTAACGGCATCACTTTTTGTATAATGGATATTGGTAACAGGGAGGTCATGTCGACAAACGGAACAAATAACCTGTTCATTATCTGAGAGGTATCTGCTACAAGCCTCACAAACCTTCGGAAAAAACAAGTTTAACAAATTTATCATCACTTAATCGATTAAAATGGAAGTAGTGATTGACAATGCCATAATTTCGCTACAAATTAAGAAATTAATAATGATAGTTAACCCTCAGATATTTAACTACAGATTAATTATTAGTTCATTGATCGTCATATTAATAGCTCTTGGAGTTTATAGTTATTCCAATTACGAGTCTATTAAATCACATGAATTATTTATCCTTCAGGAAAAAGAACTAATTGAGTCTGAATTATCGGAAATGCTTCAGAATTATGAAGATATTTCTGAGGATTATGTTTTAGTTTCAGACGAATTGGCCAAAACAAAAAAGGAAATTCGGACAGCCTTAGATTCCTTGAAAATTTTAAATGGGAATTTGGAAGTGGTGTCTAAATACAAGACCCAATTGAAGGCCCTTAAAACAAAAAACAAAGTCTTACTCGCTACTATTGACTCCCTCAATGTTGAAAATGAAAAGTTGATCAATGAGCGTCGTTTAGCATACAATTCCATTCGTCGAAAGGAGCAAACCATTTCAAATTTAGAATCTGAAAAGGATTCTTTGAACGAGACCATTACAAAAGCTGCTTTAATTGCGGCCACCAATGTTGAAACAGAAGCGTTTAGAATCGGAAGAAAAAATAGTAAGAAACCTACTGAAAAGGCAAGACGAACGGATGCTTTGGATATATGCATTACCTTAGCTGAAAATCCACTCGTAGACGCCGGAAATAAAGATCTTTACATTCAGGTACTCACACCTGAGAATAATGTATTAGCAGATCAAGGATCTATAAAATTTGGTGAAACTGTACTTATATACAGCAAGAAAGAAGTTGTGGATTACAGTAATAAAACCATTGATATTTGCACAATGATTAAGGCAAGTAATAACGATAAGCCTCTGGAAAAAGGCTTGTATTATGTCAATGTCTTTAATGATGATCGATTACTCAATTCATCAACTTTTGAACTTAAATAAACTCTTACATAAATAAGTTGGAACCGCATCACATTTTTGATGCGGTTTTTTATTTTTGCAGCATGGCAAACGAGGATCAGTTTAAAAAAGTAATATCACATGCCAAAGAGTATGGTTATGTGTTTCAGAGCAGTGAAATTTATGATGGCTTAAGTGCCGTTTATGACTATGCTCAAAATGGGGTAGAATTAAAAAATAATATCCGCAATTATTGGTGGAAAGCCATGGTGCAAATGCATGAAAATATTGTAGGTATTGATGCGGCCATTTTCATGCATCCGACAACCTGGAAAGCATCAGGACATGTCGATGCTTTTAACGATCCTTTGATTGACAATAAAGATTCAAAAAAACGCTACCGTGCCGATGTACTTGTAGAAGATTATTGTGCTAAGATTGAAGCTAAAATTGAAAAGGAAGTAAAAAAGGCTACCAAACGTTTTGGCGATGCTTTTGATAAGGCTCAATTCCTTCAAACCAACCCTAGAGTTCTTGGTTATCAAGAAAAAATTGACTCGATCCTAAGTAGACTAGGTAAGTCTCTCGAAAATGAAGATTTGGCGGACGTTAAAAACCTGATTGAAGAACTGGAAATTGCAGATCCCCTGACGGGCAGTAAAAACTGGACGGATGTAAAGCAATTTAATTTAATGTTTGGGACTAAGTTAGGTGCATCAGCTGAGAATGCTATGGATCTTTACTTAAGACCCGAGACTGCACAAGGGATTTTTGTAAATTATCTTAACGTACAAAAATCCAGTCGCTTAAAAATTCCATTTGGAATTGCGCAAACTGGAAAGGCATTTAGAAACGAAATTGTAGCCAGACAATTTATTTTTAGAATGCGTGAGTTCGAGCAAATGGAAATGCAATTCTTTATAAAACCTGGTACTCAGAAAGAGTGGTTTGAGCATTGGAAGGAACACCGACTCAAATGGCATCTTTCCTTAGGTCTGGGTGAAGATAATTACCGTTATCACGATCATGAAAAACTGGCCCACTATGCTGATGCTGCCACGGATATTGAGTTTAGATTTCCGTTTGGTTTTAAAGAGCTCGAAGGTATACACTCCAGAACCGATTTTGATCTAAAACAGCATGAGGAATATTCTGGTAAAAAACTGCAGTATTTTGACCCTGAAAGCAATGAGCATTACACACCTTATGTACTGGAGACCTCTATAGGATTAGACCGCATGTTCTTGGCCGTTTTCTCTAATTCTTTGGTGGAAGAGACTCTTCCAAACAACACCACTAGAACCGTATTAAAGCTACCAGCCGTTTTAGCTCCAACAAAGGCCGCTGTACTTCCGTTGGTTAAGAAAGATGGACTTCCTGATATTGCTAAAAAAATCGTTGAGGACCTTAAGTGGGATTTCAATGTTATTTATGATGAAAAGGATGCTGTAGGTCGTCGATACCGACGTCAGGACGCTGCTGGAACACCATTTTGTATAACGGTAGATCATGACAGTTTAGACGATAATTCTGTAACCTTAAGACACCGGGATACAATGGAGCAATCGCGAGTTAAAATTGAGGATTTATCCACAATTATAAATAATGAAGTGTCTGTAAAAAACTGGTTAAAAGGCTAAAGGACAACGGCTTCTAGAATCGGTAACCTAAATTAAAACCAAACTTCCCGATTATTGCTGAATCGCTATGTTCCTTTGTATTAAAGAGGTTTCGTCCAATGCCGGCATTTAGTTCAAATACTAAACCTTTTTTAGTAACCCATTTACCACCCAGACCAATCCCTAAAGCAAAATCTATCACATCTTTATTAATGTTTTCAACAAAATTGTAGCGTTCGGCAGAATTCAACATTCCGAAACCTTCAAAAAAGAAGCCCGCGGCATACTTTTCACCAAAAAAGACGCGATAATAAGGCGATATGTAATAATTGAGAGTCCAGTCGATGTCCTCTTGAACAAAAGGTACTAAAACTGATATTCCAGCAGAACTCTGTTCATTGATATTTCTTTCATAAAACACCTCTAAAGCACCTGCTAAAAGAAAAACTGCATTCACTTTAATTTCATTCTTCCGAATAGCATCAGTTTGAATGGAATCATTATCACTTTGGTTTTGAGCCTGGACAAATTCAGAGGCTATTAGAAGTACTAGAATTATTGAAATTATTTTCAATTTCATGATTATTTGGTTTTTAGATTGATCATTAATAAGATCAGAAATATACAAAAGCGTTGCGTACGAAAATGGCTATTTTTAAAAATAGGCTCGCAATTGTACTGATCCTGTATGAATGGTATTAGAACCCTCGGTCTTTCTTCCTAAATAGTTGAGATTCAAATCCAGAAATTTGGTCAATTTCTTTTGAGCGAGAAGATTCCATGTGAAGTTATTACCTGGCTGTAAGCCTTCCAGCATCTGATAGGCCACAGGTGAGTTAGCATTGCCTGTAAAGTCGTTATCAAAATAATTGAACTCTCCTATAAGGGCAATGGCCTTTGGATTGTTATAGGTAAAGGATAGCCCAAAATTATTTTGTTTCAAAGCTTCCATAACCGCTATCTGATTTTGTTTGCTGCTGTATTGATAAAAGACATCAAACTGGGCATTTTCATTAAAAATATATGACAGCTTCGGTAAGAATCTTTCTGTTTTTATTCTAAAATTTCGACTCTCAAAATTCTCACTAATACTTTCATTTTCATCAAAATTAAACTGTGTATTGAACAACCAACTCTGAGCAAATTTGTGAATAAAACTAAATTGGTGACTTAACAGTTTGTTCTCCTGTAAACCAACAGATAATAAGTTCCGAGTTCTGTTAGACAGAAAAGTATACGATGAGGTATAGCGCTGCCTTCCACGATTAAAGAAAAATACATTCCTAATATTATTATTGATACCAAGGGTAGTATCCCCTCCACTATCTATTGGACTCAAATCAAAATCGTCGGGTTCTCTCAGTATTCTTCTATCAAGTAAAAAGGCAGTTTGATTATAAAAATGAGACCAGAATTTTTTCCCTTTACTTTCAGATTTTGCCCATTGACTAGGATTAAGTGTTAAAGTCTGACTTAAGCGATTTTGATGGGTAGGCACAAAAATCTGGTTTGGCAATAATACCCTAATATATTCCCCTTGATCCTGAAATTGAGCCAATTCAAATTCATCCAATTCCTGAATGCCATTATTATTATAGTCAATCCAGGTATAAGCACCTTGACCGGGTTCTACTTGTACATAGGTGAACTCCTGTTGTGCTTGTGTCCCTGAATTGGTTTCAAAATTGATATTCCACAGAATGACATTTTGTAAGAACCGCTGACTAAAATTCAATCGACTGTTGAGTGACTGCTCATCAACAGACAGTTCATCTTCGGCATTAAGGTCTCTGAAGTTGACAAACAATTGGAGATTTGTATTGGCAGTTTGCACCAAACGGGATTTTAAATAGTAGGTATTGGAGTTATTAACCCGCTTAACTGTATTATTCCGCAAACTATCATTATGGCGCTTAATGTAGCCAACCTCAGCATAGATTTTAGTACTATCACCAAACCCAGTAAAAAGTTCGTAAGAAACAAAACGTTGACTCAAGGGAGATAAAATACCTGTAGCCTTTTCTTTTTGAACATTATCCTCCAAGGCTATTTTGGTTCCTGCCCAAAATTTTTGCTTTCCATAAACAGCTCGGTTGTGAGATCTCGTAAATTGAGCATCGTTAATACTACTTTCATTGTTCATTATACTAGACTTGGTGAAAAGCAAAAAACTTCCAAGTCGCAAATTGGCAGAAAGGTTATGTCTATTACCTGAATAATTTTCTGAATAATTTAAATATTCGAAATTGTAATCAATCCTTCCTTTTTGCTGATGAAATAAGTTGACTCCTGTTGTAAACAGTAACTGGTCACCTAAAGGATCATCTAGGTTCCAATCACGACTAAATTCAGGTCTGTAAAGCCGCTGTACCGTTCTAAAATCATTCTGAATAAAATCTGAATCCAACTTAACCAATAGGTTCCAAGTACTATCTTTTTTAACTATAAATTGATTAAGGCGTAGCTTACCTGCCACACCGTCGTTGTCGTCATTATCCAAGTCTGAAAATAAATTGAGATCATTGTTACTAGCCGCCAATTCAACAAATAAGTTGGTTTTATCACTGGGTTTGTATTCTGTATTTAAAACTGCTACCTGAAGTCGTTCTGGAGCCACTAACTGGATTACTGGTGCAAAACTTCCCTGTGGGACACCATTGACTGGAGCTACATATTCGTAGATATTGCTAACCGCACTAGAATTAGCCAATTGATAATTACCGTTATTATCACCAACATTTGAAAAGGTAACGCTAAAAAGTTCGTCATCGGGGTTATTTGAAAAAACAAAAATCTCCTCCGTTCCAATTAGTTCTTTACGATAAAGAATGCGGTTTTCAGAGAATTCTGCGGGGCGCTCAGATGGTGCAATCATTGCGGAACGGTCATCACCAGCATCAGCCAAAATTTGAACCTGTTCTTCAGACAGATCTTGCTGCAGCGGTTGGTTCTTAGCATCACTTTCGGAATATATGGACACATTAACATTAAATTCTTCCTTTTGATACGACCCACCACCATACACTATAAATCTTGAATAGTTGCGCTCTGTATATTGATAATCAATAGTGATTCGCATCTCAGAAGTAATTGGATAAGTAGAATTAAAAATAAGTTCCGCAGCATTGTAATCGATAATATAATCTCTGTTTTCACCCCGAACTAAAGGTATGCCATTGACATAAACAGTCTCAGTACCTGAAACCATTAGCACATTAATCTCGTTGTTAGGCCCTAATATTTTATAAGGCCCTTGATTACCCTCCTGTGCCACGAACTGTGTGGTTGTCCATTGCCCACGCACAATAGCCCCCGATGCAAACAAATTGGTGGCATTGCTCAAATTGGCATTAACAAATAAGCCTTGAACCCGTTTGGTAAAATTGGCATAATAGCTTTTGGTATTCATTAAGTCTATATCACCAGCACGGATATTCCAGTCCTCACTTAGTATTTCAATAAACACCTGGTCAAATTCATCTAACTGCTGCGAATAGCCCGCCGCTTGCAAAGGAATATTAGCATCCTGAATACTCGCCCTTAAAGTCACCTTCTCACTGAGTTTTCCAGAAATTTGAAGGTCTAATTCACTATTGAGTACAGAATTCTGGTTATTACCAATCGTCACGGCTCGCGAGATACTTCCAGAGGTGTTTAAGCCATCAAAGGGTTTAAACGTCGATTTTTTCTCGTTACGCTGAATCTTATATAGGCGTTGCAAACCACTAGAATTATTTACAATGATCGATTCATCCAGCTGCTGATAGGTCTTTGTAAAAAAAAGCGGATATCTCAAATACGACACATCGACCGAATCGGCATTTAGCTTTTTATTCAGAACAATAATGGACTTCGCGAAGTCAACCCTATAATAAGTTGAATCAATGAGTTCACCTGTTTTGGAACGCAATACAAATCTTGATGGGTTAATACTAACAGAATCTATTCTCATAGTATCGGTAACTGCAATTCGTTTTGTACGGTAATTTTCGACATTCTCCTGTGCATGGGAGTACATGCTCATTACCCCAAAGACCAGTAGAATAGCCAGTCTTTTAAAACAGGTTAGGGATTGATGCCAAAAGCATATCTGAATTTCCGCTATCAATTGAAGAATAACTTGGTTATAGCTTAGTCTATTGAATAACTACGATTATGAGTAATTATTTTATCGTTAAAACCGCGCTAAAATAATAGTGTAAAATTACAGCATTAATTACTTTAGCTTTACTTGCAGTAACAGAATAAAATTAACTTCCTTATTATTAACGTTAATGAAAATTGCATCCTATAATGTTAATGGTATAAGAGCAGCCATTAACAAGGGTTTTATAGATTGGCTCACAGCAGCAAATCCAGATGTTATTTGCCTTCAGGAAATTAAAGCCAACAAAGAACAACTAGATCTAAGTCTTTTTGAAGAGGCTGGTTACCCATATCATTATTGGTTTAGTGCACAAAAGAAAGGTTATAGTGGTGTGGCTATATTAAGCAAAACTGAACCTAATCATGTAGAATATGGCACTGGAATCGATTCTATGGATTTTGAAGGAAGAAACTTAAGAGTGGATTTTGATAAGGTCTCTATCATGAGTTTGTATTTACCTTCAGGTACGAACGACGCACGCCTCCAACACAAATTTGATTACATGGACATGTTCCTGGAATATATCTCAAAACTTAGACAGACGGTTCCTAATCTAGTTGTTTGTGGAGATTATAATATTTGCCACGAACCAATAGATATTCATAATCCAAAAATGAAAGGGGTCTCAGGGTACCTGCCGGAGGAACGCGAATGGCTGAGCGATTTTATCAATTCGGGAATGATCGACAGTTTTAGGTACTTGCATCCTGAAATGCAGAAATACTCCTGGTGGAGTTATAGAGCCAATGCACGAGCAAATAACAAAGGCTGGCGACTTGATTATGCCATGGTTAGTCAACCACTACAAGAAAATATAAGTAGAAGCGTTATCCTAAATGAAGTAGTGCATAGTGACCACTGCCCAATAATGGTAGAACTAGAACATATTTAAATATAAACTTAACCGAAACAAATGATGAAACGAATTTTAATACTATTGCTATCAGCCGGAGTTTTAAGTTCTTGTGTATCTAAAAAGGTCTATACTGATCTTGAAGATAAATACGCCAATCTTAAGAAGGAAAATAGGAGGCTTAATGATGAGCTAAGCGAATTGACCACTGCGAATAATAGTCTGCAAAACGATTATGACGCTTTAAAAAGATCCTATGAAGAAGCAATTACAGAGCGTGATCAACTATCTTCGGATTTGGCTGCAACCAAGGCAAACCTCAAAACTTTAAAGGATAGCTATGAAGCCTTAGAAAAAAATAGTTCGGCTGCCATTGCCGAAAATGTTCAGAAAAATAGAGAACTACTAGCTCAGCTCGAAGCCAAAGAGCAGGCCCTTGCAGCCGAAAGTGAACGACTCAATGGATTACAAAAAGAATTGGAGAGTAGATCGCAGCGCGTTGCCGAACTTGAACGTGTTATCGCTTCAAAAGATGCCGAGATGACACAATTAAAAAATGCCATTTCCAAAGCATTGACTGCATTTGAAGGCAAAGGTCTTACCGTAGAGCAGCGCAATGGAAAAGTGTATATCTCTATGGAGAATAAACTATTGTTCAAATCAGGAAGCTGGTCTGTTGGATCTGAAGGACGAACGGCGGTTCAACAACTAGGTAGCGTTCTAGCGGACAATCCTGATATTTCCATATTAATTGAAGGCCATACTGATGATGATCCCTACAAAGGCAATTCGCAAATTAGCGGTAACTGGGATTTATCTACCAAGCGTGCTACAGCTATTGTTAACATCCTAAGAGAAAATAACGGTATCAATCCAGAAAATTTAACCGCCGCAGGACGAGGAGAATTTGCCCCAATCGCTTCTAACGACACTAGTGAAGGCAAAGCAAAGAACCGTAGAATTGAAGTGATATTAACGCCTAAACTTGATGAAATCACCAAATTACTCAATGAGATGTAAGCATCCTTAACATACTTTTATAGAAAGGCCTTTCACTATCGTGGAAGGTCTTTTTTATCTTTGACATTCTTAAAAATTGCATTTAACCAAAAAGAAGCCCGCCTCAGGGATTAATTATGAAATATACCACCCTACCTAACACTGATATTGAAGTAAGTAAAATTTGCCTTGGTACGATGACCTGGGGGAACCAGAACACCCAGGACGAAGGTTTTGCCCAGATGGACCTCGCTTTAGATATGGGAGTTAACTTTTTTGATGTGGCTGAATTGTATCCCGTGCCTGCCACCGCAGCTACTTATGCTGATACCGAGCGCATCATTGGAAACTGGTTTGCTAAAACTGGAAATCGCGATAAAGTAATTTTAGCTACTAAGATAGCTGGTCCCGGAGACTATACAGCGCATATTAGAACCACCGGATTTAGTAAAGAAGCACTTCACGAAGCCGTTGATAATAGTTTAAAACGACTGCAAACAGATTATATTGATTTATACCAATTACACTGGCCGGAACGCCAGACCAATACCTTCGGCATGCGTGATTATAAACACAATCCTAATGACCCATGGACAGATAACTTTAATGAAATCCTACAAACTCTGGAGGAAATCATTAAAAGTGGTAAGGTAAGACAGGTAGGACTTTCCAACGAGAAGGCATGGGGCACCATGAGGTATTTGGAAGAATCCAAGACAAATGCCTTACCGAGAATGATCACCATCCAAAATTCCTATTCACTTTTGAATAGAACCTTTGAAGGAGATCTGGCGGAAGTAGCCGCGAGAGAAAATATTGGTTTATTGGCCTATTCCCCAATGGCTTTTGGGGTGCTCTCCGGAAAATATATTAAGGGTACTGCGGCAGATAATGCCCGTCTAAAACTGTTTCCAAGGTTTGCTCGCTATAGTGGAGATAATTCTACCGAAGCAACTAAACGTTATTTGGCCATAGCAGAGAAACATGGTATGACTCTAGCCCAGATGTCCTTGGCCTTTGTAACGGGACGCCCGTTTGTAACCAGTAATATTATTGGTGCTACTAATTTAGATCAGTTAAAAGAGAATATTGACAGCATCGCCATTGATTTAAGCCCCGAAGTATTAGCTGAAATCAATGCCGTACATGCAGACATTCCCAACCCCGCACCTTAAGAAAACATCCTTAAACATAAAAAAACCCCTTCCGCTTGGAAGGGGTTTTTACATTAGATATTATTTGATTTTGTCACCATTTTTATCCAAAAAATGGTATTCAAGATAAGTGTAAGCATCTCTGGGTATAATCTTTACCCATTTAAAATTACTAAGGAACCATTTAAATCTTATTGATGGAACTCCTTTGGTTAAAAAGGCTGCAATAAAGGGGTGTGTATTTAAAACCACCTTATTATGATCCTTTTTATACATGCGCTCAAGATCTTGCTCTATACGTTCTATCACCTTAATTGGGGCCTCAATTTCGTCACCACCAATAAGGTTAGGGTTTTGCTCTTTAGTTTTAATATTACGTTCTGGCCTCACGCGCTGTCTGGTGATCTGTACTAATCCAAACTTACTCGGCGGTAATATTTTGTGCTTTGCCTTGTCATCTTTCATTTCTTCACGAAGATGATTGTACAGGGCTTTTCTGTTTTCGGCACGACCCATATCAATAAAATCAATTACAATAATGCCACCCATATCTCTTAAACGGAGCTGGCGTGCAATTTCAGATGCTGATATTAGATTGACTTCTAGAGCTGTGTCCTCTTGATTTTTTTCTTTGTTAGAACGGTTACCACTATTAACGTCTACAACGTGCATGGCTTCTGTATGCTCAATTACAAGATAAGCACCTTTTGCCATGGAGACCGTTCTCCCGAATGAGGTTTTTATTTGTCGCTCAATTCCATATTTCTCGAATATAGGAACCCCATTTTTGTAATACTTTACTATACTTTCCTTTTTAGGAGCAATTTTCTGTAAATACTCCTTTACCTGAAAGTAGAGTTCTTCATCATCTACTACAATTCCAGTGAACGAATCGTTAAAAATATCTCTCAATATTGATGAAGCTTTATTAACTTCTCCCAACACCTTAGTAGGATGGTGTGCTTTATGTAATTTCTTGCACATCGCATTCCAGCGGTTTAAAAGGTTTTGTAAATCAGCGTCGAGCTCGGCAACCTTTTTGCCTTCTGCGACGGTTCTGATTATAACACCAAAGCCTTTGGGAGTAATACTTCTTACCAAACGTTTTAAACGGTCCTTTTCTTCAGATGACTCTATTTTCTGTGAAATAGATATACGCTTCGAAAAAGGCACCAGTACTATGTATCGTCCGGCAATTGAGAGTTCTGAGCTTATCCTTGGTCCTTTTGTAGAGATGGGTTCTTTAACCACCTGAACTAGGATGGATTGATTGGATTTAACAGCATTGGCAATTGCCCCATGCTTGTCTAAATCTTTTTCAAAAGGAAAATCTTTAAGCGAAAAGTCTTTTAATTTTCCTGTGCTTACACGTTTAATGAATTTCAAAAGCGAAGGTAACTGTGGCCCAAGGTCATGATAATGCAAAAAAGCATCTTTC
Source organism: Winogradskyella aurantiaca (assembly GCF_003362725.1). Lineage (GTDB taxonomy): Bacteria > Bacteroidota > Bacteroidia > Flavobacteriales > Flavobacteriaceae > Winogradskyella_A > Winogradskyella_A aurantiaca. Next base: position 494,663 of record NZ_QKTV01000001.1, on the reverse strand, counting down.
TCATAACCCACATTAACAAATGCGGCGTTTAGTCCTGGAACAACTTTTCTAAGCTTAGCGATAAAAATATCACCAACAGAAAACTTGTTATCTTCTTCGTCTTTGTGTAATTCAATTAATTTTCCATCTTTTAATAAGGCAAAATCAACAACATCTGAACTTGATCTTACGATTAATTCCTTGTTCATATCGTCAATTTATATCTAGCTCTTAATTGAGTTAGATGGATTACATTAAATTTTTGACACAGGACCCGACTTATGTCGGGAATCCAACGAAGCTCCACCTGCGGCAGAGTTTCTATATCAAAGAACGTTTTTCTAAAATCGAAAAAAGTAGTTGAAGAACTACTTTTTCGACTTATTTCTTTTTGTGACGGTTGGCACGTCTACGCTTTTTACGCTTGTGCGTAGCTACCTTATGTCTCTTTCTTTTTTTACCACTTGGCATAATAAAACAAGTATTTTTTTAATTAGTGTTGGTGTAGGTTAGTTTACCTCAACGTTAGATTTTACACCCTCTAAAAATACCTTAGCAGGTTTAAATGCTGGGATATTATGAGCAGGGATTTTAATTGTTGTGTTTTTTGAAATGTTTCTACCAGTCTTTTCAGCTCTGGTTTTAATGATGAAGCTTCCAAATCCTCTTAAATAAACATTGTTTCCATTTTCTAAAGATGCTTTTACTTCATTCATAAAAGACTCTACAGTTGCCTGAACATCTCCTTTTTCCATTCCTAGTTTATCGGAAATTTTGGCTACTAAATCTGCTTTCGTCATTGTAATTTAATTTTTGTTTGCTATTAATTATAAGGGTTGCAAATATATAGAATTTAATTTCATTTTTTCAAGCGTAATTAATTAAAATTTAACGGTATAAACGTTTAATTTTGCTCATTTGATCCTAAAAAGGAATGAATTTTCAAAAGATCTTAATTAACTGGTATTCAATACATAAGAGAGATTTACCTTGGCGACAAACTAATGACCCTTATTATATATGGTTATCAGAGATCATGCTTCAACAAACGCAAGTCAAGCAAGGTTTACCTTATTATGAAAGATTTGTAAATCTTTATCCTACAATTTTTGATTTGGCTAATGCCAAAGAGGAAGAGGTCTTAAAAAACTGGCAAGGACTAGGATACTACTCGCGTGCACGCAATTTACATTTCACAGCTAAGTATGTGGCCAATGAACTAGGCGGAGTATTCCCTGATAACTACAAACAACTTGTATCTTTAAAAGGCATTGGTGATTATACAGCGAGCGCCATAGCATCCATAGCGTTTAATGAAGTTAAAGCGGTTCTCGATGGCAATGTCTTTAGAGTCTTATCGCGATATTTTGGAATTTCAGAACCTATTAATTCCACAATTGGTCAATCAAGATTTAAAGAGTTATCACAATCTTTAGTCGTCAACCATAATCCAGGCAACTACAATCAGGCTCTTATGGAATTTGGTGCACTTCAGTGCAAGCCTACAAATCCTGATTGCAGCATTTGTCCCCTAGCTAGATCGTGCAAAGCCTTAAAGGAAAATGCTGTAAGTCAGCTTCCTATTAAGCTCAAAAAAAACAAAGTTCAAAAAAAGTACTTTAACTATTTGGTTGTTCTTGATCCTGTTGGAAATACTTCTTTAGAAAAGCGAACTTCGAAAGGTATTTGGCAAAACCTATATCAATTCCCTCTCGTCGAAACCCCACATGCCATTGATATAAATGACTATCAAATTCTATTAGAAAAGAGAAGTTTTGTAGCTAGTACTGTTGTAGACATCCATTTATTCAATGAGAAGGATATTGTTCACAAATTAAGTCATAGACACCTATATACCAAGTTTTGGATCGTTACTCTTAATGATCAAATAATGAATGGCATTCCTTTGAATGAACTCGATAAGTATCCCGTACCAGTTCTTATTGCAAATTTCATAAACGAATTCAAAACCAAAAGCCTATAAGGTCTGTTTTTTTATTATTTTTAATAATCCAACTAACAGCAACTTCTAATTAATTTAAACTAAATATCAATGTCTGGAACTCTCAATAAAGTAATGCTCATAGGCCATTTGGGTGACGAAGTAAAGCTTCATTATTTTGACGATAAAAATTGTGTGGGCCGTTTCCCCTTAGCTACTAATGAAACCTACACTAATAAACAAACTAACGAACGCGTTACCAATACAGAATGGCATAATATTGTTGTGCGCAACAAGGCAGCCGAAATATGTGAAAAGTACCTTACCAAAGGGGATAAAGTATACATTGAAGGTCGTTTAAAAACAAGAAAATGGCAAGATGACCAGGGTAATGATCGTTATTCAACCGAAATTCAGTGTACGGATTTTACATTCTTAACTAATAAAAATGAGCAGGGAAACAATTCTCAATCTCAAAACCAAATGGGAAGCCCAGCGACAACTGAAAAAACCCAAACACCTGATCCAATGGCTCAAATGGGCGATGATGACCTCCCTTTTTAATCTAATTAGCAACTAAACTTATAACCTTGGACATTGAGCCCCCAGATTCCATTCTTCTTTTACTAGGTCTAAGCGATTCAGCCATTTTTAGCGGCATCCTATTACTTGCCCTATTATTTTGTTCTGCTTTAATATCAGGTGCAGAGGTAGCACTATTCTCATTAACGAAGGCCGAGATTGATAAAGGTATTGAAGAAGGATCTGATGAAATGCAGGTTGTTTCGGATTTATTAGAAAAGCCTAAAAAATTATTAGCTACCATCTTGGTTGCTAACAACTTTATCAATATTGCAATAGTACTTTTATTCGCCTATCTAGGGGAGTTTTTATTTAGTTCCATGCCCTCACCACTTGTTAAGTTTCTGGTGGAAGTAGTAACTGTAACCTTTTTAATATTGTTGTTTGGTGAAATTATCCCAAAAATCTATGCAAGTAGAAATAATGTGCGCTTTAGTTCATTCATGGCCAAGCCCTTAAAGGTCTTGGATACTATTTTTTCTCCCTTTAGTACACCTATGCGCTACATTACTTTAAGACTGGAGCGTAAGCTGGGCAGTAAGAAATCTAACTTAAGCGTTGATCAATTGTCTCAAGCTCTTGAACTAACAAACCAAGATGACACCACCGATGAAGAGCAAAAGATTCTTGAAAGTATAGTGTCGTTTGGAAATACTGACACCAAGCAAGTCATGCGTCCGCGAATGGATATTTTTGCTCTCGACAGTTCCTTAAGTTTTGAAAAAATACTCCCTCAAATAATCGACAAGGGCTATTCTCGAATTCCAGTTTACGAAGAAAACATTGATAAGGTCATTGGTATTCTGTACGCAAAAGATCTTCTTCCTTATATCTCTAAAGAAGCAAATTTTAAATGGCAACAGCTCATAAGAGATCCGTTCTTTGTGCCTGAAAATAAAAAACTTGATGACTTAATGCAGGAATTTCAAAAACGAAAAGTGCATTTGGCGGTTGTAGTAGATGAATATGGAGGTACCTCAGGAATAGTCTCATTGGAGGATATCATTGAAGAAATTGTTGGTGATATTAGCGATGAATACGACGATGACGATCTTAATTATACCAAAATTGATGACTCCAATTATCGGTTTGACGGAAAGACTACACTTAAGGATCTCTATAAAATCATAGAAATTGAGGATTCAGATGATTTTGAACAGAAAAAAGGCGAGGCTGAGACCATTGCCGGATTTATACTTGAGATTTCAGGAGGTTTCCCAAGAATTGGGAGTAAAATAAATTTTAAAAATTTCGTTTTTACTGTAGAGTCCTTAGAAAAACGACGAATAAAACAGATTAAACTGACCATATTAAAATGAATACCATACGACAATTAATCTTGTTATTTGCAGCTTTATTTATTACTGCATGTGGAGATGACCCCGTGCCAAAACCAAAGGCCTATCTAAGGTTGGATTACCCTGTTCCAAACTATGAGCGTTCCAGAGAACAGCTGCCTTTTAGTTTTGATATAAATAGCATTTCGCAAATTGAAGAAGAGGTTAAGTATAACGCTGAAGATGGTTCTATTGGAGTTAATATCGATTATCCCAATCTTAAAGGAACCGTTTACCTCACATACAAGCCAGTAAGAGATAATTTAATTGAATTATTGCGTGATGCACAGAATCTAACTCAAAAGCATACTATTAAAGCTGCCGAAATAGAAGGCTCCCTTTTTGAAAATGATGACAATAGAGTATATGGGATGTTTTATGAAGTTGGGGGCAATGCGGCATCTCAATCACAGTTCTACGCTACAGACAGTCTTAAGCATTTCTTGAGCGGCTCGCTTTATTTTTATACTAAACCAAATTACGATTCTATTTATCCAGCTGCCGTTTATCTCAAAAACGATATCAAGCATATCATGGAGAGTCTTCAATGGCAGGAATAGTTGTGAAATATAAACCATAAAAAAAGCAGCCAGTTGGCTGCTTTTTTTTATTACTTTCTTTTCTTAGAATGTATATCTTAAGCTAGCATTCCAAGTTCTACCGATTCCTAAATAAGAACCAAAGTTATTTGTTTGACTTATGTAAGATGAATTCAATAAGTTGAAACAGTTAACTCTAAAAATTATAGGCTTACTTCCACTTAAATTAAAGTTATACGTTAAACCTGCATCAAATAAAGAATATGGATCTAATCTTAAAGGTTGATATACTTCTCCTATTAAAGCAGCTTCAATAGCATCCTCAACATTAACAAACTCATAAAGGTCTGTATAGACATTCCAGTCCATGTCAAAAGATAATCCTTCAGCAACCTGAGCAATAAAACCTAAACCGAATGACGTCTGAGCTGCTTGCCCAATTTGCACTCCAGTTAAGTTAATTGTGCCGCTTTCAATAAAATCGCCAGTATCATCATTTTGAAGTGTGTAAGGAGTTGTTCCATCATACTTCCAGTTACCTAAAGATGCATAACCTCTAAAGCTAAATTTGATTTCAGGTACACGATATTCAAAGTCCATTTCAAAACCATTGTGAATCTGAGTTACATTAGTAAATCTATAGATTCCAAAATCGTCATTAGGAAGACTTGTACCAAATGAGATAAATCTGTTACCCCATTCTGTACTGTACACATCTACGTTAACCCGTAGTCTATTACCTACAAATCGGTAACCACCTTCAAATCCTGTGATCTCCTCATTATCAATATCTGGTTGAACAAGTGCATTAGAATTTCTAATATCCGTAAAGATATTATCCAAGAAAGGCTGTCTGGAGAATCTACCTGCGTTAGCAAAAATGGAGTGTTCAGGTGTAAATCTGTAAGCTGCACCACCTTTTATCTGGTATCCGGTTTTATTAACCTTAGCAGATTTACCAAGACCGTTTATGCCATCAACTTCTCGTCCTGTAAACCTACCTGTTCTTTGATAAGACTGCGTAGATACAGCTCCCTGAGCAAATACTGAAAACTTGTTAGTAGTAAATTCAACTTGACCAAACGTTCCTATATAGTTGATATTTTCTTCGTAATCAAACTGTGTTCTATTAGCTTCATCAGCAAAACTGAACAAGGCTGCCCAAGGATCAGCTGCAAACTCCTTAGTAAAGACATAATCATCAGGACGATCTGTTCTAAAGTTATCGAGGAAACCATTGAGTCCCATTAAATCGTTTACTTGTCTAAAATGCAAACCATTGTACAAACGACCATCTACACCAATGTTAAAAGACCAGTTTTCATTAGCTTGGAAATTCAAGTTAGATAAAAGACCGTACCAGTTGTGGTTGTTAACAGAAGATCTTCTAATATAAGAATCACCAAAGTTACCAAATCCATTTTCATCTGCAGTGGCGATGTTATTTTCAACAATTTGATCGAAGTCGATTCCAGCTAAAGGATCGTTGTCATTATATCTAACTCTACCTCTACCTAGTCCACCGGTTCCTCCACCACGTCCCCATGAGGCATAAAGAACTGTTGATAAATCTAACTTATCATTGATGTCAAAATCCCAGTTTAAGTTTGCTACCGGCTTGTGATAATAGTTACGTCTTTCTGTAAAACGTGAACCATCTCTAAAACCTGAATTACGGTTGTGCTTTTCTCCATAAACTCTGTAAGCCTCTAAATCCTGAGAAAAGAGTTGATCATGCCACTGTGGCGCACCAGTGATTAAGAAGTTAAATGAGTGCTTATCGTTTGGCTTGTATCCAACAGAAAATAAATAGTTTTGCCCTTGACCAGCTGTTCCCTCAGAATATTTTCTGAAAGCCTGCCAATGGTCAACTAAGAAAGAAAAAGCCCATCCTTTGTCATTAGTTCCTGTGTTATAGGCAACTGTAGCTTTAACAAAGCTATCGTTACCACCCATAAAACGTACAAAACCTCCTTGTCTTTGATCTGTCGTCTTAGAAACAATATTTACCGTACCACCTACTGAGGAAATAGCAAGTTTAGAAGAACCTAAACCTCTCTGCACCTGAACAGCATTTGCAACGTCTGCCATACCTGCCCAGTTAGACCAGAACATCCGCCCATCCTCTGGTGAATTTATTGGTTGACCATTTAGTAGGAAAGCTGTATTTGTATCATCAAAACCTCTTAAGAAGATTCGGCTATCACCAAAACCTCCTGATTGATTAGACACATAAACAGAAGGTGTATTCTTCATAGATTCAGTAAATTCAGCATTACCAGAAATTTTTAATTGAATATCCTTTCCTTTGATAGTTGAAACCGCCACAGGCGTATTTCTATCTTCAGCAAGGTCAATTACACCTGTACCTATTAGAACCACCTCGTCAAGGGAATTATCAACAGTCAGATTAATTTCTCCAAAGTCAGTATCACCATTAAAGGCTAAGACTAAAGTGGCAAAACCCACATAAGTGATTTCAATTTCACCTGATGGTGATTCAGTAGTCAATGTAAAATTTCCTTCGAAGTCTGTAGTAGTTCCATTAGAAGTACCTTTTTCGATTACATTGGCACCTGGAAGCGGAGCATTTAAGTCAGGGTCCATCACTTTCCCCTTAATAACACTCTGCGCAAATATGGCTGTTGTAAACAACATCATAAATGCCATCGTGGTTAGTTGCGTAATTTTTTTCATACTTAATTTAATTTGGTTTAATCAGGGCAAAATTACGCATTAAGCAAGTGCATATATTAAGACAATGTTAAGAATTTCAACAAATTACTTAACAAAATATTGGCGCTTTACCTGTGGCCCCTACGAGTTACCAATAAAGTGCTTTAGTAGCGCTGATGTGGAAGCATCATGAGCCCCGCCAGAATTACCTTGCTCAACTTCACTTAGGATTGTCTTAGCCAGCTGTTTTCCTAGCTCAACACCAAATTGATCATAACTGAATATGTTCCAAATAATACCCTGAACAAAAATGCGATGCTCATATAAGGCAATAAGTTTTCCAAGGCTTTTAGGGGTAAGTTGATCAATTAGAATCGATGTGGTTGGTTTGTTACCTTGAAACACCTTAAATGGGGTTAATCGCTCAATATCCTCCTCTGACGCATTTTGAGATTCAAATTCTTGCCTTACCTCATTCTCAGTTTTACCATTCATTAAGGCCTCAGTTTGAGCGAAATAATTAGACATCAGTTTGTCATGATGGTCCTTATTCCCGTATAATGGCTTGACATAACCTATAAAATCAGCAGGAATAAGCTTAGTTCCCTGATGTATTAACTGAAAAAAAGCATGCTGTGAATTGGTACCAGGCTCCCCCCAAATAACGGTTCCTGTTTGATAACGGATGCTTTGTCCGGATCTATCCACACTTTTACCATTACTTTCCATGATACCTTGCTGGAGGTAGGTAGCAAATTGATTTAAATACTGTGTATAAGGAATCACGGCTTCACTTTCTGCTTCAAAGAAGTTATTATACCAAATGGTCAATAACCCAGCAATTACAGGAATATTAGAGTGAAAATCCTCGGTTCTAAAGTGTTCATCCATTTCATAGGCCCCTTGTAATAATGAATTAAAATGATCAAATCCTAAAGCCAAACTAATAGACAAGCCCACGGCACTCCATAAAGAAAAACGGCCTCCAACCCAATCTTTCATTGGGAAGATGTTTTGTTCGCTAATCCCAAACGATTTAACACTTTCAATATTAGTTGAAACAGCTACGAAATGCTTAGACACCGCTTCAGATGGTAATGTCTTTAAAAACCAAGCTCTTATAGAATTGGCATTAGACAGCGTTTCTTGAGTTGTAAAGGTCTTAGACACTATAACAAACAAGGTTGTTTCAGGGTTAAGATTCTTGACAACCTCTTGATAGTGATCCCCATCTACGTTACTTACAAAATGAGCATGAAGATGGTTTTTATAAAACTTTAGGGAATCCACCACCATAGCCGGCCCTAAATCAGACCCACCAATGCCAATATTGACGATATCAGTTATGGCCTGTCCTGTATGTCCCAAATGGTCACCATTAATTACGGCATTTGAGAAGGACTTCATCTTTTCCAAAACAGCATGTACACCCGGCATCACATTCTCACCATCAACCAATACCTCTGTTCCTTGAGGCTTTCTTAAAGCCGTATGTAAGACCGCACGTCCCTCAGTTTCGTTTAATATATCACCTGCAAACTGTTTCTCAATGGCCTCTTTTAATTTGACTTCATCAGCTAATTTTACCAGCAAATCTATGGTCTTCTCTGTGATTCTATTTTTGGAAAAATCAACATAAAAATCCTCCCATTCAAAGGTTAATTTCTCTGCCCGATCCGTATCGGCCTTAAAAAGGTCTTTTAAGTGCAGATCTTTAATTTCTTTATAGTGTTCTAACAACTGATTGGAAGCTGCTGTGCCAGTTGGGTTAATTCTTGGTAGTGCCATTTACTTTGCTGTTCTAATTTCTAATTGGTCTTCGGATAACTCACGTTCCTCCCAAGGAGTAAACTCAATTGCATCAAGCTGCAACTTTATTGGTTTCATATACGTTAAGAACTCCGCTTTTAAACTATCGGATATGGGTTTGGCTTCAGGTAGTTTTTGCTTGAAGGGATCCACCTGACGACCATTTTTCCAGAAGCGGTAACATACATGCGGGCCACCTGTATTTCCGGTCATACCTACATAACCAATAACATCTCCTTGCTTCACAAACTCACCTTTCTTTACCGCCTGTCTACTCATATGTAAATATTGGGTACTGTAAGTGGCATTATGCCGAATCTTCACATACTTTCCGTTACCACCACGCCTCGTCGATTCGGTTACCGTTCCATTGGCCGTTGCCATAATTGGAGTTCCCACAGGAGCGGCGAAATCAGTGCCTTTATGAGGTCGTCTCTTGTAACCGTAATAAGCAATACGCCTGTTTAAGTTATATCTTGAGGAAACACGACCAAACTTGACAGGAGATTTTAGAAATGCGCGTCTTAAGTTTTTGGCTTCGTCGGTAAAATAATCAACTATCCCCTTGACACTGTCGGTTGCAAATTCAAACGCATAAATTGGTTCATTCTTATGCTCAAAATATGCTGCTTTAATTTTATGTACACCAGCATATATGGTGTCATCAATATACTTATCCACATATATTGCCTTAAATCGGTCACCTGGCTGTAATCTTCTAAAATCAATAGTCCAAGCATAAATATCATCAGCCATTATAAAAGCAAGTTTAGGACTTAGTCCTTGCCCTTCCAGAGTTTCGGAGATACTGTTCTGAATAATTCCCGATGCCATTCGTTCCACATACTTAATTGGTTTTCTGCTGGTATAGGCATGGATAGAATCCTTAAAATTTATAACTACGTACTCTTCTTTGTTTGGCTGATAAATAAAGGACTGTGCCATCTCTAAACTGTCTTGCGAACAAAGAAGTGTGTAGGGTTTACCAACTTGGAGCTTTGCTATATTGAAAGTATCCTTAGCCTTCTCAACAATTTGAAAAATTTTAGGATAGCCAATTTTATTGCGCTCCATGATAATCCCAAAAGTGTCACCCTTTCTTATAGTATCACGTTTAACCACATACGCGTTAAGGTTAAAACCAAACTCATAGCGTGGTTGTTCTTCTACCACTGCTAAATCTACCGTCTCTATTTCTAAATCTTCTGATTTTTCAGATTTGCAAGACCATAAACAAACTATGGTTAATAGTAAGATTCCAATTTTTGATAATTGCATGAAGTTATTCTTAAACATTCATCCCCCAATTTTGAAGTTCTTTCTCTGACCATAAATCGGGGAAAAATATACGTCTTTGATACTTTGGGTGCATGTATTTTTTCCAATCACTACCCCCAGTAGCCTCACCATCACCTAACCCACTCTCAATATAGTGCACTGCAGCGTTATAATGTGCCATTACCCATGTAACATTAACTGTATAATCATAATGTCTCATAGCCTTTACCAGGGGCGGATCATTCTGGTCTTTCTCAGGAAGTTCTTTAAATCGTGTCCAAAGATTTTTAGTGTTGTAGGCTTCCATAAAGTTTAGAAAATCACCTTTGTAACGGCGCTCAAAATTAACTAAAAGTGTGGATTTTTTACCTGTTTTATGATCCTTTCCAGCAGCCTGCCAATACAAATGCTCGAAGGCATGCGTGTATGGGGTATCTCTGTTGATAGTAGCTCTAAAACGATAGTCAATCAAGTTGATTAATTCCGTAGAAGCAAACTCGATCAGACGGTATTGAGCACTCTGAAAACCACTGGCCGGAGTTAAGGTATATCTGAATTTCATATACTGTTCAACTTCCATGCCTTCTCTCATTATATCAAAAGAAGTTGTGAGCATATCAAAATAACGGCTCACTCTCATGATTTTAGATTCAAAAAAGTCTGTTGTGAGATCTTGGGCTTCTGCCACCTGTTCAATCTCCCACAGGATCATTTTAAAAATGAGCTCATTGATCTGATGGTAGGCAATAAATACCATTTCATCAGGTAATACAGTTCTTTGGATTTGAAGGTTTAGGAGGGCATCCGTTTGGATGTAATCCCAATAGGTAATTGGTTTACTGTATAAAAGACCTTTTAAATGGTCTTCAGTATTTTGGTCAATTGCTTGATACTTGTCTTCAAGCGATTCAATTATTTTTTTGTGCTTTTCTTGATTGATTGTCATTAATTAGTCATAAATAATCTCGAAGGAGTGTTTCAAACCCTTAAAAGCATCGAGGTCCGCGCGAAGACTCCCAACCGCTAAATCAGCCTGTATCTTTAAAGGAATCTTGTTCTTATCTGCTGTTACCCAAAGCGTTAAGCTTTCTTCTTCTTTGAATACCCTCCCTGCAAGAACATAAGGCCTAAACTTAAGCGTTTTTACTTTACCAAACTCCGTTTTTATTATTTCTTCTCCAAGAAATTTTAGCTTGAATACATAGTTTTCTTCGTCAAAAAACATGTTCATTTCAATACTTTCACCAACCTCAACGTCCTCAATATTATAGTTGTTTCTCAGGAAGTAATACGCGGAAACCATATCCTGAACATTTTGCTCTATAGGAATGGTTTTCTTATTATCATTCTTTTTATCATGGACTAAGGCTTTATTCTCCTCATGATCAAAAGCAATTTCTATATCCTTTGTATAACCTCCTTCATCTACCTTTCTTATAAATTTATAGGGTTGGCCAGATTTAGAATCAAAGTAACTCTCATACTGATCTTCAACTTTAAAGAACCAGCTTACCATGCCAGTCGTCCAACCTTTTCCAATAACATGGAAACAGTCCTTTCCATTAATCTTAGTTTCAGATACAGATAAAGTGGCATTACCTGCCTTTAACCAACTGCTATAACTCATTCTAAAGCGAAACCACTCACCCCCCTGAAATGCCGGTTCAGCTTTTTGCGAGTGTCCAGAGATGAGTAAAAATGACAGTAGAATTAAGGGATAAAAGGCTTTCATAATCAATAATTAAAATTCATAACTCTTCTAGTAAAGCAATTATTGTTGATCAGTTAGAATCAATTATTATTCCAAAGTTAAGAAAAGAAAAAACTCTAACTTTCTGAGTTAGAGTTTTAGTCGATATTTAACAAATCCTTTACAGGGTTCCGCGTTTGGCCTGTTCTCTTTCTATGGATTCGAATAATGCTTTGAAATTTCCAGCACCAAAACCTTTAGCGCCCATGCGTTGAATAATTTCATAGAAAAGTGTGGGCCTGTCTTCGACCGGCTTAGTGAAAATTTGGAGCAAATATCCCTCCTCATCGGCATCTACCAAAATTGACAACTCTTGAAGTTTAGCAATGTCCTCCTTCATAATATCCATATGAGATCCCAAACGTTCGGGAATCATGTCATAGTAAGACTGTGGAGGCGGTGGTAAAAACTCAACTCCTCTGGCTTTCAACTGGGCGACAGTTGCAACAATATCATCCGTGGCAAGTGCCAAATGTTGTACTCCTGGACCTTCATAAAAATCAAGGTATTCTTCAATTTGTGACTTCTTTGCTGCCTCAGCTGGTTCGTTGATTGGGAATTTAATTCTCCCGTTACCATTGCTCATCACCTTACTCATTAGAGCAGAGTATTCTGTATGAATTTGTTTATCATCAAAGGATAAGAAATTTACAAAGCCCATGACCTCTTCATACCATTTAACCCAGGTATCCATTTCACCCCAGCCAACGTTTCCTACCATATGGTCAATGTATTTTAGCCCTACAGATTCAGGATTGTAGTCACTTTTCCACTCAACAAAACCAGGTAAAAACAAGCCAGTGTAATTTTTACGTTCCACAAACATGTGCACTGTCTCTCCATAAGTATAAATTCCTGCTCTAACGATTTCTCCGTACTCATCAGATTCCACCTCAGGAGCCATATAGGATTTAGCACCTCTACTAATGGTTTCGTCGTATGCTTTTTTAGCATCGTCAACCCATAAGGCAATGACCTTTACCCCATCGCCATGTTTAACTATGTGGTCATTTATTGGTGATTGACTATTAAGGGGAGTTGTTAGAACGAGCTTTATTTTGTCTTGTTTAAGTACATAGCTCACCTGATCTCTCGATCCTGTTTCTAAACCCTTATAGGCATAGGACTGGTATCCAAATGCCGTTTTATAATAATGAGCAGATTGCTTCGCATTACCCACATAAAACTCGACATAATCGGTTCCTAAAAGCGGTAAAAAGTCCTGAGCTCCTTCAAATATTTTTTCTAGTCCATATTCTACGGATTCTAATTCTTTAGCCATATTGTATTTATTTATTGATTGATATTGTTATTCTAACCACGATTTATAATAATCTTCATCGGCAATTTTCAGAGCCTCAGCAGTGACCTTTAATGGTTTAAAGGTATCTACCATTACCGCTAACTCATCTGTTTTCACCTTTCCTATACTGCGCTCCATCGCTCCAGGGTGTGGTCCATGTGGAATTCCAGCGGGATGTAATGAAATGTGACCTGCAGCGATATCATTTCTACTCATAAAATCACCATCAACATAATACAACACCTCGTCGCTGTCTATGTTGCTATGATTGTATGGAGCTGGAACACTAAGTGGGTGGTAATCGTAAAGTCTGGGCACAAAACTACATATCACAAAAGCATCTGTTTCAAATGTCTGGTGTACTGGTGGTGGTTGATGGATACGTCCTGTTATTGGTTCGAAATCATGAATTGAAAATGCATAAGGGTAATTATAGCCATCATAACCAACCACATCGAATGGATGGGAGGCATATACCATGTCAAATATCTCATCCTGTTTCTTGATCTTTATCAAAAAGTCTCCTGATTCGTCATGAGTTTCTAGTTCGTGAGGCCTCCTCATATCGCGTTCACAAAATGGGGAGTGCTCCAATAATTGCCCAAACCAATTCCTGTAACGTTTTGGTGTGTAAATAGGTCTGTAGGACTCTACTATGAACAAACGGTTATCATGCGTATCAAAATCAAGTTTGTATATGATACCTCGTGGAATGAGTAAATAATCCCCATATTTAAAATCCAGATTACCCAGATGTGTTCTTAGTTTCCCAGAACCTTTATGTATAAAAATCAACTCATCCGCATCTGTATTCTTATAGAAATAAGTGTTTGTTGATTCCTGAGGAGCTGCTAAAATAATATTACAATCACTGTTAGTAAGCACGATCTTTCTGCTATCTAGATAGTCTTTTTCAGGTTTCACCTGAAAGCCTCTAAATCTGTAAGACTGCATATTATTAGGTTTAACAACCTCAGGTGCAATACTGTATTGTTTTATTATCTCTTTTACTTGTGTTGGTCTTTGAACATGATAACTATTGGTATACATACCATCAAAACCAATTGTTCCAAATAATTGCTCGTAATAATATTCGCCATTTGGCTTTTTAAATTGTGTATGCCGTTTAGGAGGAATGGACCCTAATTGATGATAAAAAGGCATCTTTAGAAAATTTAATTGTTGATAATTCTATTAAAAAAGTAGGTAGCTATTGTTTACCGGGCAGGACGACCAGATTCTTAAAATTACAAAAAAGTGAAGCTACTCAGGATTCCTCTTGATCAAAAAGTGAAGGTATGCTTTAAGTCCTTGCCAAATAGACATCATACCCACAAAGTTGATTAAAAAAAGTTTAAAACCAAAATCCAATGTTAAACCACCAAAAACCATCACTTAATTCTGGGGATTTGGAATATTTAATCTCTATGGGCCCAATAAAGGTCTCCAAAGAGTATCCCACGGCAAAGCCAGTGTAGTCTGGCGTCGAAAACCACTCGCCAGTTCTAAAAATATCATCTTCAATATTGGCCATATTGATAGCTCCAATCAGATGATGCTTTTTAAAAAGTTCATAGTCAAAATTCAAAACAGCCTTAACAAAACTATTCCCTGTAATGGATAAGAAATCATATCCATAGAAACCATAAAAATTATTGACGAAATTCCTGGCATAACCTCCAAAGGCAAAGTCCAAAGAGTTTGTTGTGTTACTTCCCAGTTTAAATCCACCGGAAGTCTCAGCCAGTATCGAGAAGTCCCCTATAGAAAAAGCATAACCGAACTCAGCCTTGGCTATGGAAAAAGGCTGAAAATTAGTATTGAAATCTGAAGCTCTAATATACCAGTGGAAATCGCCTTTTAAATAGAATCCATTATTTGGGAAATACAAGTTATCTAGGGTGTCCAGGTTTAAAGTACCAAATACGCTTAGATAATCTGTATTTTCAAAAACAATCTCATTTTGATCTTGATCCTCACTGAGAAGTGTTTCGGTTTTAAACGTCAGGTGTTTGTGTTCCAAACCTAAACGAAGTGCAAAGTCCTTTACAAATAGTGTTTGCACATAAATTTGATTAGTCCAATCTCTAAAACGTGCGTCAATTTTATTGACCTCATTAAGAACTGAACTGTTACGTTCTACTACCAAATCAGCACTTAGATTGCGCTCAAACTGATTGTATCGTGATTTTATCCCTAAACTCAAATAAAACCCCTTATCCAGGAAGTAGTCAAAATCATACCTAATATTATCACCTAAACCAATATCAATTGAAGCAATATCATTATTAAACAACAATTTCTTTTTAGTGAGGTTAACCATTATTGCACTGCGATAGAGATCATCATAATGCAGACCTAATTTTATAAATGATCGCCCTTTAGATTCTCTAATGTTTAATTTTAATTGGTAACTGTCGGTACTAGGAAGGTATTCTAAATCATACCTAACAGTCTCAAAATTATTGGTAGCCACAAGATTAACAATACCCTCATTAATCTCATCAATGGTTACTCGTTCTTCTCGTTTTAGCTTTAACTTACCCAATAGATATGAATTGGTATAATCTTTATTTCCAGTGAAAGAAATATTACTAATCAAATACGTCTGGTCATTTTTGGTGTTTAGAGGCTTTTTGTCATAAGGAATACGTCGGGATAGTTTTTTTAATTCTGCGTAATTCTGAAGTGTTGCCTCCTCACCACTATCAATAATATCTCTCCCTTGAGAAAAAGAAATCACACTAAAATCTGTAATATCTGGTTTAATATAAATATCAGTCAACTTAGCCTTATCACGCATATCATTGATAGTTCTGAAGTTATTGATCTGCACCAGAATTTCAGTCGCCGAGCGCAAATCATTTCTGTCTCGAAGTCCATCCTGAACATCGGCGCCAATGATAATATCCATACCCTTCTCTCTAAGTAATTCGATCGGATAATTATTCGTGACCCCACCATCAATATATAACTGGTCACCTATCATTACTGGTTGAAACAATGACGGAAAAGCTCCACTTGCAGATACGGCCTCTGCCAATTTACCCTGGTCTAATACCACTGGTTTTCCAGTTTCTAAATTGGTAGCAATACAGAAAAAAGGAATTGGAAGCTCTTCAAAATCGGTTATACCATTAACCGGCAGCATAAGCTTATATAGCAGATTGTAAACGTTTTGCCCTCTTGAAATACCAGAAGGTAAGGATATCTTAAAATTATCAAAGGGCAAACTGGCAATATAACGCTCATCATTAGAACGCTCGTAGAGTGACTTTGAGGCTCTAGGATAATCATCGTTTATAAGTTTATCAAAATCTGTAACAGTAAATATTGAATCCAGTTGTTTCCCTGTATACCCTGCGGCATACAAGGATCCTATTATAGCCCCCATACTGGTGCCAGCAATATAATCCACCTTTACATCAAGACTGTCTAACACCTTAAGAACACCAATATGCGCGAAGCCCTTAGCTCCACCTCCGCTTAGGACTAGGCCTACTTTTGGCTCAGATTGTTCCTGACCTTGAAGCAACTGAAGTGAGAACACAAACCCGATTAATACCGAAACTATCAGTAGCTTATTCAATTGGATATGACTGGTTTTAATTGGCATTTTGTACGCCGTGATAGTGGTTATAAATTTTCTCAGCTTTGGACTTACCAACCACTTCTTCAAGTTCATCAAGTTTGGCGTTTCCAATACGTTTCACGCTCTTAAACGCTTTCATTAGTTGTACTATTGTTTGTTCACCAATGCCGTTAATCGATTCCAATTCTGTTGTTAAAGCTCCTTTACTGCGTTTATTTCTATGATGCTCAATTCCAAAACGGTGCGCTTCATTTCGCAATTGTTGAATAATCTTCAGTGTTTCACTTTTTTTATCTAAATAGAGAGGAATTGGATCATCGGGATAGAAAAGCTCTTCCAATCGTTTCGCAATGCCCAAAATGGCAATTTTACCGCGCAATCCAAGGCGATCCAAACTTTTAAGTGCCGATGATAACTGCCCTTTACCTCCATCAATAATTATTAATTGTGGAAGCGGCTCATCTTCCTCGAGCAACCTTCTGTATCGTCTATGAACGACTTCCTCCATGGAGGCAAAATCATCTGGCCCAACTACTGTTTTTATATTAAAATGTCGGTAATCTTTTTTACTTGGCTTTCCATTTTTAAATACCACACAGGCAGCCACAGGATTGGACCCTTGAATGTTGGAGTTGTCAAAGCATTCAATATGTCGTGGCTCTGTAGATAGTTTCAAATCCACTTTCATTTGAGCCATGATCCGATTGGAATGCCTGTCAGGATCTACAATTTTTATTTGTTTCAAACGGTCAAGTCTGTAATACTTAGCATTACGTTCAGATAGGTCTAAAATCTTTTTCTTGTCACCAAGTTTAGGAACCGTCACCTTTATACCTTCCCCCAACTCCAAATCAAAGGGCACATACACCTCTTTGGACTGTGAATGAAACCGCTGTCTGATCTCAGTAATTGCCAGGCTCAATAATTCAGCATCTGATTCCTTCAACTTTTTCTTAAGTTCCAATGTGTGAGATCTTATGATATTACCGTATGACAACTGAAGAAAATTTACATAGGCATAGGTTTCATCACTAATTATTGAGAAGACATCAACGTTGGATATTTTGGGATTAACCACTGTTGATTTGGCTTGATAATTCTCAAGTACATCCAACTTTTCTTTAATCTTTTGCGCTGACTCAAATTCCATGGCCTCAGCATGCGATTTCATTTGAGAACGAAATTGCTGTAAGGAATCTTTAAAATTACCTTTTAATATGGCACGAATGGCATCAACGTTGGCGTGATAGGAAGTCTCCGTCTCTAATCCCTCACAAGGCCCTTTACAATTCCCTAAATGATATTCTAAGCATACTTTGTACTTACCAGCTTCTACTTTTTCCTGACGCAAATCGTAATTACAAGTGCGTAATTGGTATAACCCCTTTACGAGATCCAGCAATGTTCTCACGGTCTTCATACTTGTATAGGGGCCAAAATATTCAGAGCCGTCCCTTATGACACGTCGTGTTGGAAACACCCGCGGAAATCGTTCGTTTTTTATACAAATCCAGGGATACGATTTATCATCTTTTAAAAGAACATTGTAACGGGGCTGATGCTTTTTAATGAGGTTGTTTTCAAGAAGCAGGGCATCCGTCTCTGTAGCAACCACAATATGCTTTATCGAAGCAATGTTTTTTACAAGGACTTTGGTCTTGCCATAATCGTGATGTTTGGTAAAATAACTACTCACCCGTTTTTTAATATCCTTCGCCTTTCCTACATAAATCAATTGATTATCAGAATTAAAATACTGATACACTCCGGGTTGGTGTGGTAGGGTTTTTATTTGGACATCAAGGGCGGATTCAGACATAAATCAAAGGTAAGAATAACTTTGAAAGCAACTGAAATTCAATGGATTTTCGCATTGCTAAAAGAATCTCTTAAATTAGCACATATGCTTTATTACCAACTTTTCCATTTTTCCTGTAAACGACCATGAATATTGTTATTCTCTCCAGGAACCAGAACTTATACTCCACACGCCGCTTGATTGAAGAAGGTGAAAATCGCGGTCATGAAGTTGAGGTTATTGACCCGTTGAAATGTGACATCATAATAGAGCGCGAAAAACCAACCATTTACTATAAAGATCGCTATCTGGATTATGTGGATGCCATTATCCCAAGAATAGGAGCCTCGGTTACTTTTTTTGGTTGTGCTGTGGTACGTCAGTTCGAAATGATGAATGTATTTACCACCGTATCTTCGGATGCCATTCTAAGATCTCGAGATAAACTGAGAAGTTTTCAGCGCCTTTCAAAAGCAGGAATAGGTATGCCAAAGACTGTTTTCACCAATTATTCAAGAGATATCGAGGAAGTACTACGCCATGTTGGTGGACCGCCTGTTGTTATAAAACTTCTTGAGGGTACCCAAGGCCTTGGCGTCGTTTTAGCCGAATCAAAAAATGCAGCAGAGTCCGTAATGGAAGCCTTTAGTGGTTTACAAGCTAAGGCTCTTGTTCAGGAATACATTGCCGAAGCTCAAGGAGCCGATTTGAGAGCTTTGATTGTTGATGGACAAGTTGTAGGTGCTATGAAACGCCAGAGTAAGGAAGGCGAATTTCGATCAAACCTGCATCGTGGTGGCACCTCTGAATATGTCCGCCTTTCGGAAGACGAATTAAAACTTGCCATAAAAGCAGCACGAGCGTTAAAACTACCTGTTTGTGGTGTAGATATGTTACAGTCCAAACGAGGACCGCTGATCATGGAGGTAAACTCTACGCCTGGTTTGGAAGGGATTGAGGGAGCCACAGGAAAAAATATTGCGCGGGCCATCATCACCTACGTAGAACGTAACCGAGGATAATATGAGTGAAAAAGATGTCCTAGAAATACTCGGTGAAGAAGTAGCTCTTGGTGAAAGTGCCATTGTTAACTTTGAAGTAGCTAAACTGCATACGCAAAATCAAATACGTGTTCCAATTATTATTGAACGATCTAGAATACCTGGACCTACGGTATTAATTACGGCCGGAATTCATGGAGACGAAGTTAACGGCGTTGAAATCGTAAGACAGCTGATTTCCAAGGGTATTAACAGACCAAGTCAGGGAACCATTATTTGCCTGCCGGTGATCAATGTTCTAGGGTTTATACATATGGATCGTGAATTCCCTGATGGGAGGGATCTAAATCGTGTTTTTCCAGGCAGCAAAAATGGCTCTTTAGCCAGTCGTGTAGCACACAAGCTAATGACGGAGGTAGTGCCATATGCAGACCTAATTATGGATTTCCATACAGGTGGATCTGACCGATTTAATGCAGCTCAAATTCGCATCGCCAATGGCAATAAGGATCTTAAGAAATTAGCCAATATCTTTGGAGCCCCCTTCATTGTCTATGCCAATAACATCAATAAATCATTTCGTCATGCCTGCGCTAAACTAGGCATCCCGATGCTCTTATTTGAGGGAGGAAAATCCTTTCATATTGACTCCAGTATTACCAACACAGGAGTTAATGGAGCCAAACGTGTTTTGAGTCATTTTGATATGCTTAGAAGCAAATTTAAAGTGTCCTCTCCCAAAAATACCGGTATTAAAATCATTAAAAGCAAATGGATTCGTGCTAACCACTCCGGTATGTTTAGACCAAAGGTGCGATTGCATACACAGGTAGAAAAAGGTGATGTTCTGGGCCACATTACAGACCCTTACGGTAGTTTTAATTTTATTGTTAAGGCTCCGAGTGAAGGCTATATATTTAATGTAAACGAGTCCCCAATCATCTATCAAGGGGATGCTATTTTTCATATTTCTACTGAACTAGAGGCATGACCAAAAACGAGCTCAGAAAAAAATACAAAAGCCTCAGACAAGCACTAAGTGAAGATCAAGTTGAGGATAATAGCCTTAATATTGCCAATCAGCTCCTAAATCTAGATATCTGGAATCACTCTTTCTACCACATTTTTTTGACGATTACCAATCAAAAAGAAGTGAACACGGACTATATTTTAAATATTCTGGCAGGTAAAGATAAGCACGCAGTTATTTCAAAGAGCAATTTTGAAGATTATAGCATGTCCCATTTTCTTTTATCTGATGATACCAGTTTAACAATCAATTCCTATGGCATTCCTGAACCAAGCAATGGCATCCCAATAGCTACGCAAATGATAGATGTGGTCTTGGTACCACTCCTAGCTTACGATACTAAAGGTAATCGCATTGGTTATGGCAAAGGATTTTATGATCGATTCTTAAATGAATGCCGTGGAAATGTTTTAAAAATTGGCCTGAGTTTTTTTGGGCCTGAGCAAGATGTTTTCGAGGTGGATCCAAACGATATACCTCTTGACATATGCGTTACACCTGACTCAGTTCTACGTTTTTAGACTGATTTTGCCTATAAAACCTTTGAACAAGGAAAAGTAGAATTAACCAAATTAATATGAAGGGAATTAATGATATGAAAGCCTGATCCCAATTTTTAAACTTCAAATTCGCAAAATTTATTATCATAAAGCCGACTAAAAAGATAATAGGCCTGAGCTTAAATTTCTTTTTTGATGGAATAGATAACAAGCTTATAATAGGAATTTGAATTGCTAATAGTACCAACAACAATAGAAATTCAAGGATACCTGCATTGCCTTGAACGAGTTCATAAATAATCCCTATTTCCATTAATCCATAAGGAATTAGCATTCCTTTTGAATCTCCCGTAAAATAAGGGATAAGTGTACTGATAAAAAGTACTATTATTAGTGTTCTAATAATGATTTTCATCTAAAGGCTTTCTTATTAAATATTAAAAGAACAAATATCCCCGAAGTAATAGCCATATCGGCCACATTGAAAACGGGATCAAAAAACGAGACATAACGCCCTCCAATAACTGGAAAGGATTCTGAAATGCGACCACTCCAAATAGGAAAATGGAGCATGTCAACCACCTTGCCATAAAACACTGTGGAGTATCCACCTCCTTCTGGAAAGGCCTGAGCAACCTCACCCAGGCTATCGCTAAAGATCATTCCGTAAAAAACCGAGTCAATAATATTCCCTAGAGCACCAGCAAATATGACAGCAATGGATAAAACCAAGAGTTTTGATTTATGGTTGATGATACTTGAATACAACCAAAGTGCAATTCCACAAACCGCTGTGATTCTGAAAAGGGTTAAAACCAACTTGGCTTTACCTTGTGAAATAAAGGGAATAATATCAGACAATCGGGTCCCCCAGGCCATGCCTTCATTTTCAATAAAAACAATGCGAAACCAAGGAAGTACTTCAACATCCTCAAACAACTGAAAATGCGTCTTAACATAAAGCTTTGAAGCTTGGTCTACGAGGAGTACCAAGACAATAAGTAGTAAAGAAGGTCTAAACTTCATATGAATTATTACTCCAGGGCTTCCACCCAAATATTACCGTTAATACTTTTTAAGGTGGCAGAACCATTTCCTTGAATTGAATTTGAGACCGTCACAACCCCATTACCGGACCTTGCTTCTACATTTACATTCTTTGTTTGAAGATGAATATTTCCATCTCTGGTTTCAACTTCAAGAAAGTCTACCAGGCCTTTAAACCGACAAAATCCCGTTTGTAAACTTGCTCTAAGTGTCTTGAAATTACCCTCTATTTCCAGGTTACCGACATCACTGACAACATCAACAATAAAGCCTTCTGGTAATTTCAATAGCATTTTAGCCGCAACTACCTTATGGGCATTTCGCTTATCATCTTCAATTATAGACAACTGCGACTGCCATAGACTAATGGTGTAAACGTTGTTTATCAGCTTAATATCAAACTGAAAGTGGTCGCCATATTCGCCGTCAACAATGGATACTAATTCAATAGTTTTACGAGCCTCAGTTTGAATTTCAATTTCAAAAACCTGATTTCCATTAATTCTTACCTGATTGTATTTACCAGGATCAATAGTTTTTTGCAATTGATTCTGAGCCCCAATTGAAAAGGAAAAAAAAAGGAGGCACAAAAAAACCTTGGAATACAACTTCCAAGGTTTCTTTAATATGTTCTCAAAGAACAAGTTCATTTACATGAGATGTTCTAGACTTTATTTCTGCATGTTTTTAGCCTCAATACTCAAAGTAGCATGCGGTACTAATTTCAAACGTTCTTTGTTGATGAGTTTACCAGTAACACGGCAAATACCATAGGTTTTATTCTCTATGCGTATTAATGCATTCTTTAAATCACGAATAAACTTTTCCTGTCGGATAGCAAGAGCCGAATTTGCCTCTTTACTCATAGTAGCACTCCCCTCTTCAAAGGCTTTAAAAGTAGGTGATGTGTCATCCGTTCCGTTATTATGATCATTCATATAAGCACTTTTAATTAATTCTAAGTCGTGCTCTGCCTTGTCAATTTTTTCTTGAATAAGTACTCTAAATTCCTCTAAATCTTTATCGGAATATCTGTTATTAGTATCTATTGCCATAATCTTAATGTTTTTGGATAAACAATCGGGTACTGACACCGTCGAAATCAATATCGATACCATTGTTTACCTGATCCATAATTTTTAAATCTTCGGTTAAGGTCTCTGATTTGATATACATCTCATTTGAAGCAATTGCTAACTCTACATTAGGGTCTTTTTGTAGTGCCACATCAATACGGTCAGTAACCTCAAATCCTGAATCTTTACGAAGGTTTTGAATGCGATTAACCAACTCTCTGGCTATTCCTTCGTTTCGTAAGTCATCGGTAATTGAAACATCCAGTGCTACAGTTAGAGCCCCTTCATTGGCTACCAGCCATCCTTCAATATCTTGAGATGTAATCTCTACATCCTCCAATCCCAAAGTAATATTTTTTCCGTTAATGTCAAGTTCCACGCTACCTTTTTGCTCTATTTTTTTGATGTCGTTTGCATCAAACTGATTTATAGCACTGGAAATCAATTTCATATCTTTTCCAAATCGAGGACCTAAGGCCTTAAAATTTGGTTTAATCTTTTTAACAAGAATGTCTGAGGCATCTTCTAAAAGCTCAATACTTTTTACGTTGACCTCGTGTTTTATTAAGTTAGAAACCGCTTCTATCTCTTGTTTTTGAAGTTCTGAATCCACTGGAATCATGATTTTCTGCAGCGGCTGTCTCACCTTAATCTTTTCTTTTGCCCTTAAGGACAATACCAATGACGCGATAGTCTGAGCGTTCTCCATTTTGCGCTCTAGGACCTTGTCTATTAAATTTTCATTAGCGACAGGAAAATCCGCTAAATGCACACTTTCAAAAGCATCTTTATCTGTAGCTTTTGTAAGATCCAAATACAAGCGATCCATAAAGAAGGGTGCAATTGGTGCTCCTAACTTTGCAAGGGTAACCATACAGGTATACAATGTCTGATAAGCCGATATTTTATCAGTCTCATAATCCCCTTTCCAAAAACGCCTTCTACTCAAACGCACATACCAGTTACTTAAATAATCTTGAGTAAAATCAGATATTGCTCTTGCGGCCTTGGTAGGTTCGTAATCTGCATAATAGGCATCAACCTTTTTTATTAAGGTATTCAATTCAGACAGAATCCAACGGTCCAATTCTGGTCGCTCATCATGCAGAATATCCACTTCTGCGTATGAAAAGGCATCAATATTGGTGTATAAACTGAAGAAGGAATAGGTATTGTAGAGCGTACCAAAGAATTTTCTACTCACCTCTTCTACTCCTTCTAGATCAAATTTTAGATTGTCCCAAGGATTGGCATTGCTAATCATATACCACCTAGTAGCATCTGCACCGTACTTATCAAGGGTTTCAAAAGGATCAACTGCATTCCCAAGACGCTTGGACATCTTTTGACCGTTCTTATCAAGAACCAAGCCATTAGAAACCACATTCTTATAAGCCACAGAATCAAAAACCATGGTTGCTATGGCGTGCAGGGTATAAAACCATCCTCGTGTTTGATCTACTCCCTCGGCTATAAAATTAGCTGGAAAGGCTTCTTTATTATCAATTAAATGAGCATTTTCAAAAGGGTAATGCCATTGTGCATAAGGCATGGAACCAGAATCGAACCAGACATCGATAAGGTCTGATTCTCGCTGCATAGCCTGACCGGACTCAGACACTAAGGTGATCTTATCAACCACATTTTTGTGAAGATCCACAAGGTCATAATTAGCTTCATCCATATTACCTACTTCAAAGTCAGCAATTGGATTACTGTCCATTAATCCAGCGGCAACCGCCCTATCAATTTCAGACTGTAACTCTTCTATTGAACCAATACACTTTTGTTGTTTTCCATCCTCTGTTCTCCAGATTGGTAGTGGTATTCCCCAAAATCTAGAACGGGATAAATTCCAGTCGTTAGCGTTGGCCAACCAATTTCCAAAACGACCTTCGCCAGTTGATTTTGGTTTCCAGTTAATGGTGTTGTTCAACTCAAACATGCGGTCTTTGACGTCAGTTACTTTTATAAACCAGGAATCCAATGGGTAATAAAGAATTGGTTTATCTGTTCTCCAACAGTTTGGATAGCTGTGCTTGTATTTTTCAACCTTAAAGGCCTTATTGTCTGTCTTAAGAACTATAGCTAATTCAACATCTACGGAACGCTTTGGAGCTTCACCATCGTTGTAGTACTCGTTCTTCACATATTTTCCACCTAAACCATCACCAACTTCTGGTCTAAAGCGTCCTTGAAGGTCTACTAATGGCACTAAGTTTCCATTCTTATCCTTGACCAACATAGGTGGTACTTCAGGGGTCACCTGCTTGGCAACAAAGGCATCATCGGCACCAAATGTTGGCGCCGTATGCACAATACCTGTACCATCTTCAGTGGTTACAAAATCACCTGAAATGACTCTGAAGGCATTTTCAGCATGGTCATTTGGCAATGTGTATTGTAAAAGTTGTTCGTAACGAATCTCAACTAAGTCCGAACCTTTAAATTCTTTTAATACTTTGAAAGGTATTTTCTTGTCCTCCTTGGTATAAGAGACTAATTGCTCATCTGATTCAGCTTCAAAATATTTTCCTGTAAATTGCTTGCTAACTAAGGCTTTGGCTAAAACAACCTTAATCGGTTCAAAGGTGTATTGATTGTAAGATTGCACCAATACATAGTCAATTTTTGGACCGACGGTTAAGGCCGTATTACTTGGCAAGGTCCAAGGAGTTGTCGTCCAGGCCAGAAAATGAATATCACCTTCATCCTTTAAAAACTCAGGTAGTGATGCTTCAACCGCTTTAAATTGAGCTGTTACGGTAGTATCCGTAACATCTTGATAGGTTCCTGGCTGGTTAAGCTCATGTGAACTAAGACCAGTTCCTGCCTTAGGAGAATACGGTTGAATGGTGTATCCTTTGTACAAGAGGTCCTTATCATAAATCTGCTTGAGTAACCACCATACACTTTCCATATACTTGGATTTGTAGGTGATATAAGGGTCATCCATATCTACCCAATAACCCATTTTTTGAGTCAAATCGTTCCAAATATCCGTGTAGCGCATTACGGCTTTTTTACAAGCCTCATTGTATTCTTCTACGGTGATCTTGGTGCCAATATCTTCTTTGGTAATGCCCAGCTCTTTTTCTACACCCAATTCAACAGGTAAGCCATGCGTATCCCAGCCAGCCTTGCGCTTCACCTGATACCCTTTCATGGTCTTGTACCTGGGAAAAATATCCTTAATGGCCCTTGCTAATACATGGTGCACCCCAGGAAGTCCATTTGCAGATGGGGGACCTTCAAAAAATACATAAGGCTCCTTGCCTTCTCTAGTACTGACACTTTTTTGAAAGATATCGTTGTCCTGCCAATAGCTCAGAATCTCTTCTGCAACTTTTGACAAGTTAAGTCCTTTATATTCAGGGAACTTTACACTCATTACTCGCAATTCTAATAAGGTTGCGAAATTAATGATTTTTAAGGAAATATTTTAGACTATTCTCTAGGACTTTAAAGCCTAACTAAATCTTGACTTAGGTCAGTCCCAGCCTAGGCTCTTTAGCCTTTCAATATCTTTATCTATCCAATCTTGATTAAGGCTATCTGAAGCATCCTTGTATTGAATACGAATTTCTTCCAGTTTATCATGCATTTGGGTCTGAACCTCAGCATATTCAGGAGTATCGTAGACATTATTCAATTCCTGAGGATCGGTTTGTAAATCATACAATTCCCAGGCTTCTACATTATAGTAAAAGCGTATGAGTTTGTAGCGCTCTGTCCGCACCCCATAATGACGTTTAACCATATGAATACCAGGGTATTCGTAGTAATGATAATACAGAGCGTCACGCCATTCCACAGTATCAGAATTTAATAAGGGTACCAGACTGCGACCTTGCATATCTTCTGGAATGGGCACACCGGCTACCTCTAAAACAGTAGGAGCAAAATCAATGTTCTGAACAAGATGCTTATCTGAACTCCCAGGTTTTATAAGCTTAGGATATCTCACTAACAACGGAGTCCTAAACGATTCTTCATACATAAACCGTTTATCAAACCAGCCGTGCTCCCCTAAATAAAAGCCTTGATCGGAGGTGTAAATAACCATGGTGTTTTCAGTTAAGCCTGAATTGTCCAACTCGTCCAAAACGCGACCAATATTTCTATCCACACTTGAAATAACACCCAGGTAATCTTCCATATAACGCTGGTATTTCCAAAGGGCCAGAGCTTGTCCCTTGGGGGCATTGGATTCAAATTCTTCATTAATTGGACCATAGACTTCTTGCCAGGCTTTTTGCTCCTCCTCAGACAGACGACTTAAACGCTCTAAGTAGGCTCCTTCATACCAATCTAAGAACTCGTTGTAATTAAGTTTTTCAAGAATATCCGGATGAATCTTATTATCGGCACTCAGGGCCATATGATCGGCAATCCGCATTTCGGCCTCCTTGGAAGCCGGGCTCTTGGTCTTATAATCATCAAAAAAGGATTCAGGCACTGGAATCTTTTGGTCTTTGAAAGCTCTTAAATCTTCCATACTTGGCCACCATTGCCTATGTGGTGCCTTGTGATTGTACATAAGCATGAAAGGTTTGGACTTATCCCGTTTATTTTTAAGATACTCTATGGCCTTATCAGTAATAACATCCGTAACATAGCCATCCTCCTTTATCTCACCATTTTCAGTCAGGAATTCTGGATCGTAATAATGCCCCTGGTCAGGAAGCACCTCCCAAAAATCAAACCCCTTAGGTTCTGATTTTAAATGCCACTTCCCATAAATGGCCGTTTCATAGCCACCTGTTTGAAGCAATTTTGGAAAGGTAACCATTGTCGTATCAAATACATCCAAATTATCGCGTACACTATTCAAATGACTCAATTTACCAGTAAGCGCCACAGCCCTACTGGGGGAGCATATAGAATTTGAGACATAAGCTTTTTCAAATAGCATCCCCTCTTTTGCTATGCGATCTATATTAGGCGTTTGGATCAAATGATCCTCATATGCACTTAAAGCCTGATACGCATGGTCATCTGTGATAATAAAGACAATATTAGGAGGTACATTGGTAGCACTATTTACCTTATCATCACTGTTGTTACAAGCCAACAATAATAAACATGCTAAGGAATAGAAATACTTCATTTATTGATTGTTTAGTTCAGTAATTAAAAATCCGTGAACTCCTAGATTAAACGAGAGAATTTAAAACTCTAAATCAAAAAACTAGTTAGATCTTCAACCTTCGTAATTAACTGCACCTTTATCGAACTATTTTTCAAAGAGATCTTATTGTATTTAGAAACGAAAATAGTTGAAAAACCAAGTTTTTCGGCCTCCTGAATACGTTGATCAACTCGTTGTACTGGACGTACTTCACCCGACAAACCCACCTCAGCCGCAAAACAAAAATCACTAGAAATGGGCACGTCTTCATTGGAAGATAAAATAGCCGCGACAACAGCCAAATCAATTGCAGGATCATCAACACTTATACCACCTGTAATATTTAAGAATACATCTTTTGCCCCCAATCTAAAGCCAGCACGTTTTTCTAAAACTGCTAATAGCATATTAAGGCGCTTTGCATTAAACCCGGTAGCCGATCGTTGAGGAGTGCCATAAACAGCTGTACTTACGAGGGCCTGAACTTCAATCATTAAGGGTCGCATGCCTTCCAGTGTAGCGGATATGGCATTTCCTGATAATTCTCCGTCTTTTTCTGAGATTAAAATTTCTGAGGGATTGCTAACCTGTCTGAGTCCGGATCCTAGCATCTCATAAATACCTAATTCATTGGTAGACCCGAAACGGTTTTTATGCGCCCTTAAAATTCTAAATACATGGTTCCTGTCCCCCTCAAACTGTAACACAGTATCGACCATATGCTCCAATATTTTTGGCCCTGCGATATGACCATCTTTGGTTATATGACCAATCAACAAAACTGGAGTTGCAGTTTCTTTTGCGAATTTGATCAACTCAGTTGTACATTCTTTAATCTGTGAAATACTTCCGGCTGATGATTCTATATAATCGCTATGAAGCGTTTGAATTGAGTCAATAACAACTATATCTGGCTCTAGATCTTCAACTTGCTTAAAGATATTTTGAGTTTTAGTTTCTGTGAGGATAAAGCAGTTCTCAGAATTTGGATCCACACGTTCTGCACGCATTTTTATCTGTTTCTGACTTTCTTCCCCAGAAACATACAGTGTTTTATAGGGAAGTTGTAATGCTATTTGAAGTAGCAAGGTGCTTTTTCCTATACCAGGTTCCCCACCTAAAAGTGTTAGTGATCCAGGAACCATTCCACCACCTAAAACACGATTAAACTCAGTATCCTGCATGTTTAATCGCGCCTCCTGAGTCACATCGATCTCATTGATACGTAGTGGCTTTGAAGTGCGTTGAGAAGTTGTTGACGAATTGGACTTCCAATCATTCTTTTGAGGTTTCTGAATAACCTCTTCAGCGATGGTATTCCATTGTTTACAAGAATTACATTGCCCTTGCCATTTGGCATACTGAGCACCACAGTTTTGACAATAGAAGGCAGTTTTGACTTTAGCCATAAATTCTAATCAGAAATGATCCAAGAATAAAAAACTAAAGTAACACAATTTTAAATTCCAGTCTTAAACCAGGAGATGATTGTAATAAATTTTACAACGGCAATTTTGGTCTGCCAGTTATTGACCATACTATCCTTCATGAAAATGTAAAAACCTTCAAAATAGTAATCGGTCGCATATGGGGCCTTTCTAGTTCTCTTCATCTTCGTCCTCCTCTTCTGTTTCTAAATCTTCGGTTGCAAGATTAGTTTCCTCAACCATTGCCATAATAAATTCTTTATCAATGACAGGAGAATCCCCCATAGCAAGTGCCGCTTCATATAGTTTAGCCGCTTTCTTCTTTTTACCTACCCGATCCGCGTGCATGGCCAAGTAATAGGTTCCTTGTGGGGAATCAGGATATAGCTTTTGTGTTAGTTTACCTAGCTTGTATAGCGACTCTAGGTCCTCTCTTTGTTCTGCTACCTTAACTACTTTTTCTAATTCTTCTTCTGTAATTGGTTTTTCAATACCAAATAAGTCCTCTATTCGTCTGTACCTATCCGTTATGTACTTATCGAGCGTCCCATCGTAAGGGAGAACCTTTTCTTCAATTTCTTTTTCCCTCAATGGTTTATAAATATCAAATATCTTGTCAAATGCCCTAGATATGGCACTTGTGACTAAGGTATAATGGGTTTCGCCTTTAAAATTATCGAAGTAATAAGTTAAATTTTGATTCTCCAGAGATGATAATGCCTCATCTGTATTTTCAACCGAATTCCGTATATACCGTACATCTTTATCTGAAGTAGCCAAATAATAGAAAATTTGATTTTGAAGGTAGCCAAGGCGTTCTGGTAATTGACTTTCTATTGCCCCTTTGTAATCTGGACTAATAACAACATAAGCCTGAAAAGCTTGCTCTTCTTGGAATAAAAAGGAATTGATATAATTTCCCATTAAATCATGACCAACAGCGACTCTAAATTTACTTGTCTTATAATTTGCGTCCAGATAAGGGAGGAGTTCTTTTTTTACAAAATCATGAAATCTTAATCCCGATTCTGTTGGCAAACCAGAAACATCATCAACATAGCCATCATAAAAACGTTCCTTACCTTGAACGACACCAACAACAATTGATCCAGGCATATCATCAAAATACGTTTGAAAATCTACCTGCCCAATTACAGGTTCAAATAAATAGTCACCATCGAAAACCACAATAACAGGGTGTTTTAACTCCGAAGATGGATCGTAGTCTTTTGGCAGTTTAATTTTAAGCTTTCTATGGGTATTAAGCTTTACCGAAGTTATTTCTTTATAACTCACCTGTGCTATTAAAGCACTAATGGTAAAAAGTAGGCATAAGGATGAAATTGTCCTTTTCATCGAACAGTCGGTTTGATTTGGAAGTCAAATATAGAATAAATATCGGTTAAGTGTACATTTTTTCGACGAAATGCATTTATCTCTTTAATTCATCTTGTATCTCATACATTTTTTCCAACAAAACTTCCTTGTCTATAAATTGGGATGGCGCCAACAAAAGACCTGACTGATAACGCTGCAATGCACGCTTGAGATTGCCATATTTTTCTTGTACCATACCGGAGTAGTAGGCGCTTAGCATAGATTCAGGAAATTCTTTTTTAACCAGCTTTGCCAATTTTTCCAAAGATTCTAAATCATCTTTTTTAATGCACGCTGAGGCAATGGCCCTAACATCATTCTCTATCAGTTGTTTTTCAAATCCATAGAAGTACTCGATATCTTCATACTTTTTCTCTAAGTATTCATATGGTGTTCCTTCATAGGGTAAAATTTTGTCATTGTATTCTGCAGAACTGATTGGTTTGTAGAGTTCAAATATCTGATTGAGCGCTTTTGGAATACTTCTTCCTACGAGCGAATAGTGATTAGCTTCCTCAAAAAAATCATATTTGTAATGAAACTTTGAGTTACTAATGGTATCAATTTTTGGTTGGAACTCCTCAATAGTTGTTTTTAATCTTTTAACATCGTTCTCTGCAGATGACATATAATAGAATGTCTCTTGCTGTAACCCAGACAATCTTTGAAGCAGCCGACTCTCCATTTCTGGTGCAAAATCTGGACTTATTAATACGAAGGCACGAAATAAGGGTGGGTTTTTAAAAAGATAGTAGTTTATATAATTGGCACTTAAGTCATGTCCAATGATGATTCTAAAATCGGATATATTGTAACTACCCTCTAAATATGGTATTAATTCCATGGTTATAAACTCGAAGAAATCAGCCCCTTCATGAGCAGGGAAGAAGGTTTCATTATCATAGAAAAAATCTTGGCTTCTCGAAGAAGCTTGAGATATGCCAACTACTATGCAATCTGGGATATCTTCCCAATAGGCCTGATAGTCAACATTTCCTGCTACTGGTTCAAATAAATAGTCTCCATCCAGAACCAAAACCAAAGGATACTCTCTTTTATCTTCTGGATTGTAATTTCTTGGAACTTGAATTTTGAGCTGTCTGGAATCTTCTAGCTTACCAGAGTCGAAAGTTTCGTAAAGTGCCTGGGAATAGGACTGATTAAATAGAAGTAGGGCGCAAACTACTGCAATGAAGGTTTTCATTTAATAAAGGCTATAGTCTCAAGCAAGTTATAAAATATTTCTATACCTCTTTTAACTTACGGTTATAGATAGGTAAATAAATCAATGATAACCCCCCAAGAATTATAATGGCTAAAGTCTGAGCAGACCACATAATCCATCCAAATGCTCGACTTGGATCTTCTGGTAAATTAAATAAAGTGAATGCAATAACAACAGCCTCAGGAAAAGAACCAATCCCCCCATTCGTCGCCGCAATACTAAAACTTGCTAAGATGAATCCCACCAATACTGCCCCAAAGGGAATAGCACTAAACTCTGAAAGTGATAGTGTTGTTACATAAAACATTAACACATACATCACCCAGATAAAAATGGTATGAGCAATGAAGTACCATTTATTTTTCATCTTAAATATGCTCAAAACCCCTTCGAGGAGTCCTGTTAAAAAATTGCGAATCTTCGTCGCTATACTGCCTTTGGACTTTAACACAAACAGAATTACAAGGCTTCCAAACGCTAATCCTAGAACTAAAAGTGT
This sequence comes from Winogradskyella aurantiaca, assembly GCF_003362725.1. GTDB lineage: Bacteria > Bacteroidota > Bacteroidia > Flavobacteriales > Flavobacteriaceae > Winogradskyella_A > Winogradskyella_A aurantiaca. The sequence continues at coordinate 461,765 of NZ_QKTV01000001.1, read as the reverse complement.
TACAAGTGTGGATGTTTGAAACTTGGAATTAAAGAAATCCATCAAAAAATCATATTGATAAACCATTGCTAACCCAATGACCAACAATAACATTAAGGTATCTGCAACCCGTTCTGAAACAATAGTGCCAAACCCTTTTTCAAATGGTACATCTTCATAGTTTGCAAGAATACTGGCTCTGGCAATTTCTCCGGCACGTGGAACTGTCATATTAATTAAATAGGCCGCGTATACTGCCATGAAGCTGTTGGCAAATTTTGGTTTAAATCCTAATGGCTGGGCCATGTATAACCATCTGTAGGCTCTTGAAGCGTGACTTAATATACCGAATGTTACACCCAAGGCGATGTACCAATAATTAGCTCCTTTGGCATAATTATAGAGTTCTTGAACAGATATCTTATTAAGCGAATACCATACCAATACTAATCCCAGGGTTAGTGGTAATCCAATTTTCAAGATGGTCTTCGCCGTTTTAGACAAATTGTTACTTTAAAAGATTGGTATTTTCATCAGGAAATACCAGAGATGGTTTAAATATCTTAGCCTCTTCAAAATCCATCATTGCATAGGCGATTAAAATGAGTACGTCGCCAACAGCAACTTTTCTAGCCGCAGCCCCATTTAATGTTATTTCACCAGAATTACGTGGCCCTGGAATAACATATGTTTCTAATCGCTCTCCGTTATTATTATTAACGATCTGAACTTTTTCACCTTCAATAATATTTGCTGCTTCCATCAAATCCTGATCAATTGTTATGCTGCCGATATAATTTAAATCAGCACCTGTACACTTAACACGATGGATTTTAGATTTTACTACATGAACCAACATACTAATTTCTAAATTTAATTAAGGGCTATATTATCTATTAATCTCACATCCCCAGCAAACACCGCAATGAAAGCCCTATATTTATTATTGTCCTCTTTTTCTTTGATTGATTGCAGCGTCTCAGAATCGGCAATTGTAAAATACTCCAATTCCAATAAAGGTTCTTCCATGAACTGTCGCTGAACCCAATCATTAATTACTGTTGCATTTTCTGTGCCAAATCTAGATTTGGCAGATTTTAATACTTGGTAAATAAGAGGGGCCACGGCCCTTTGGCGGTCTGTAAGTCTTTCATTTCTTGAACTCATAGCCAAGCCATCGTTCTCCCTGAATATTCTGCAAGGCACTATAGTTACAGGTATTTTGAGAATTTCAACCATGCGCTTGATGATCAGGAGTTGTTGATAGTCTTTTTCTCCAAAGTAAGCCTTATCTGGGCCAACAACCTCAAACAACTTACTGACAATTGTGGCAACCCCGTCAAAATGTCCAGGTCTGAATTCACCTTCCATTTCATTCTCCAGTCCCTGAAAATCATAATTCACAGATTCCAATTCTTCAGAGTACATTTCATTCACTTCAGGCGCAAAAATCAGCAAGGGTTTATCAACGCGATTTTTTAAGAAGTTTTGATCTCTTTCTAAATCTCTTGGATACTTTTCCAGATCGCCAGAATTGTTGAATTGGGTAGGGTTAACAAATATAGACACAATGACAACATCGTTTTCAAAGGCGCATTGTTTTACAAGAGACACATGACCTTGATGCAAGGCCCCCATGGTTGGTACCAAACCAACGGTCTTTTGATCCTTTGACAGAAGATTGAGCTCTTTAATCAGCTCGGATTTTAAGAAAAATGTTTTCAAAACCTAGGCCAAAAATAATGGCCTGCAAACTTAAGATAATAAAGGCAATCTGCATAAATTTTTGTAATTTTGCATGTTTTTACTTTGAAATTTGCAAAGCACCATTTTTATGAAAGATAAACGTATATTATATGTCTCCTCTGAAGTAGTACCGTATTTACCTGAAACCGAAATTTCTTCGATGTCATTTGAGGCACCTAGAATGGTAAATAAACAAGGTGGACAGATACGTATTTTTATGCCCCGATTTGGCAATATTAATGAACGTAGACATCAATTGCATGAAGTGATAAGATTATCAGGAATTAATTTGGTAATTAATGATTTGGACATGCCCTTAATCATTAAAGTTGCTTCCATTCCAAAAGAGCGCATACAGGTTTACTTTATAGATAATGAAGAGTATTTTAAGCGTAAAGCTACTCTCACTGATGAAAATGGTAAGTTATTCTCAGACAATGATGAACGGGCGATCTTTTTCGCGAAAGGTGTCATTGAAACTGTTAAAAAACTTAATTGGGCTCCAGACATTATTCATGTCAACGGTTGGATGGCATCCCTTTTACCGCTGTATTTAAAAGAATACTATAAGACCGAACCTTTGTTTAACGAAAGTAAAATTGTAACCTCAATATACAATCAATCCTTTGACGGAACGTTAGATAAGGATATGAAGAAAAAGGTGAGTTTTGACGGTTTGGATGAAGACGCTATTAGTCTTTTAGATAAGCCCGATTATTTAAACTTAATGAAAATAGCCATCGATAACTCGGATGCTATTATTAAAGGATCTCCAGAACTAGATGCCGAATTGGAGGCTCACTTTGAAGCGGCAGATAAACCAAAACTTGATTATCATTCATTAGAAGATTTCTCAGAGCCATACACTGAATTTTATCAGACTGAGGTTCTTGGATAGCCCAAATTATTATGAATAATAAATTAAAGCGATTTGAATCCCTGCTTTTAGTAGGGTTCTTAGTAACACTTTTTATTAGTTGCAACAACGATTTTGTTGATATAAATTCTGACTTAGTTAATACGGAAGTAGCTACAAATTTTGGCCTAGACTCTTTAGAATATGACGTTGTAGCTTACAATTTACCTCTGGGGCCTGTACAGTCAAACAATTTGACATTAAATTATATCGGTGTTTATGGCGACGGTTATGGGAGTTCTAACTACAACTTTGTCAGCCAAATTGGGCCAACCATTTATGACCCTGAATTTGGTGACAGTGTGACTATTGATTCTGTAACATTTTATGTTCCTTACTTCAGCACCAATCTGGGGTCGGACGAAGATGGTCGCATTCAATATCAATTGGACTCGGTATTTGGTGATAAACCCATAAAATTGAGCCTTTTTGAAAGTGAGTACTTCTTGCGAGACTTTGATCCAGATGGAGATGTTGGAGATTTCCAAAGATATTACTCCAACAAGTCAGCTTCTGAAAGTGAACCCATTCCGGATAATGTTTTAGAGGGTCCAGTTATTCTTGCTCAAGATACCATTGAGGTAAGCAACCGATCCATTTACCTGACCCAAGGAGAGGATGTTACCGACTCATTATTTCCTGGGTTTTATTTCAAACTAGACACACTTTTCTGGAGACAAAAGATTATTGATAAGCAAGGAAGCCTTGAACTGTCCAATGAAAGTTCTTTTAGAAACTATTTTAGAGGAGTTTATTTTAAAACAGAAGGCATTGAGAATGATGGATCTTTACTTGGAATGAATCTTGGCAATGGCCAGGCTAATATTACCATCTATTATAAAAACGAGAATTCGGATAACCCTGAAAATGTAGATGAGGATGGAAATCCACAGCAGTTTACGTATAGGTTTAATTTCGAGAATAATCAGGTTAATTTTATTGACAATGACTTTACAGGATCTATTCCTGTTGGGGATATGGAAAATGGAGACCAATCGCTCTACCTAAAGGGTGGTGAAGGAAGTTTAGCTGGAATTGAATTATTTAAAGGCGAAACAGACACTGGAGAGGACAGGCTTCAGGCCTTTAAAAACGAATTTGCAGAATTTGATGAAAATGGCAAATTCCTTGCTTACAAGCGCCTGATTAACGAAGCTAATTTAGTGTTGTATGTAGATCAGACTCAGATTAGTGGAAACGAGCCCGACCGGATTTACTTATACGATCTCGACAACCAGACCCCTTTAATTGATTATGCTATAGATGCCTTTGTGTCCACTATACCTCGACTATCAGTCTCTTCTCACTTAGGAATTTTACAACGTGAAGGAGAAGAACCTGATGGTAAGGGTATTAGATATACTATGAAATTAACAAGTCATTTATTAAATATTATAGATTCAGATTCTACTAATGTTCGCTTGGGCCTTGCGGTAGCCTCAAATGTTAATTTAGAATTAGATACGAGTCAAGGTGATGTACAAGATATTGACGGATCTGCAGAAGCAGTTCCATTAAGTTCCATCACATCTCCTAAAGGAACCGTTCTTCATGGGAATAGGTCTTTAAATCCTGAAGTTGCATTAAGGTTAAAGATTTTTTACACCTGTCTAGAGGATATTGAAGATTGCAGTTCAGATAACTAATCAAAACTAAAACCTTAAACAAATGTGTGGAATTGTTGGTTACATTGGTCATAGAGAAGCTTATCCGGTAATCCTTAAAGGCTTGCAGCGATTAGAATACAGAGGTTATGATAGTGCTGGTATTGCCTTATATGATGGTAGCTCCATAAAACTGTCTAAAACCAAAGGAAAGGTGTCAGATCTGGAAGAAAAAATTACCAGTTCAATGCCTACCAAAGGAACACTCGGTATTGGTCACACACGATGGGCCACACACGGTGAACCAAACGACATCAACAGTCATCCCCACTATTCCAATTCTGGTGACTTAGTAATTATCCATAACGGTATTATTGAAAACTATGAGTCCCTTAAAAAGGAGCTCACTAAAAGGGGTTATGTTTTTAAATCCGATACCGATACTGAAGTACTCATCAACTTGATTGAGGATGTCAAAAAAAACGAAAAGGTCAAACTTGGAAAGGCCGTTCAAATTGCATTAAACCAGGTTATTGGAGCCTATGCTATCGCTGTTTTTGACAAAAACAAACCCAATGAAATTGTAGTTGCAAGATTAGGCAGCCCTTTAGCTATTGGTATTGGGGACGGTGAGTTTTTTATTGCAAGTGACGCCTCTCCGTTTATTGAATACACCAAAAATGCCATTTATTTAGAGGATGAAGAAATGGCTATTATAAGAAGGGATAAAGAAGTTAAGATTCGAAAGATCTCCGATGACGCGTTGGTTGATCCTTACATGCAGGAACTTCAAATAAACCTTGAGCAAATTGAAAAAGGTGGTTATGAACACTTTATGCTTAAGGAAATTTATGAGCAACCAAGCGCAATTCTGGATACCTTCAGAGGAAGACTCCTTACAAACGAAGCTATTATTAAAATGTCTGGTGTTGAAGATAACATGAAGAAGTTTCTCAATGCAGATCGCATTATTATAGTGGCTTGCGGCACCTCTTGGCATGCTGGTTTGGTGGCTGAGTATATTTTTGAAGATCTGGCACGAATTCCTGTTGAAGTGGAATACGCTTCAGAATTTAGATACCGTAATCCTGTAATTACCGAGAAAGATATTGTAATTGCCATCTCACAATCTGGAGAAACGGCAGATACTCTGGCAGCTATAAAATTAGCCAAATCAAGAGGGGCTTTTGTCTTCGGTGTCTGTAATGTTGTTGGCTCATCCATTGCCCGAGAGGCAGACGCAGGTGCTTACACCCACGCTGGACCAGAAATCGGAGTTGCTTCAACCAAAGCTTTTACTACTCAAATAACTGTATTGACACTTATCGCATTGAGATTAGCAAGAGCTAAAGGCACCATATCAAGCTCAGATTACAGACATCATTTGATAGAACTTGAAACAATTCCTTCAAAAGTGGAGGCCGCTTTGACTTCTGATTCATATGTTCAGGTAATAGCTGATATTTATAAGTCAGCTAGAAACTTTCTTTACTTAGGAAGAGGGTATAATTTTCCCGTTGCATTAGAAGGCGCTCTCAAGCTAAAAGAGATATCCTATATACATGCTGAGGGCTATCCCGCAGCAGAGATGAAGCATGGTCCTATTGCACTTATCGATGAGCATATGCCTGTTGTTGTCATTGCAACTAAGAAAGGGCATTATGAAAAAGTAGTTAGCAATATTCAGGAAATAAAATCCCGCAAAGGAAAAATAATTGGTATTGTAACCGAAGGAGATGAGAGCGTTAAAGGGTTAGCTGACCATGTTATTGAGGTACCAGAAACTTTAGAATGTCTTAGCCCCTTGTTAACTACGATTCCGTTACAATTACTCTCATACCACATAGCTGTTATGTTGGATAAGAATGTTGATCAACCAAGAAACCTCGCAAAATCGGTAACAGTTGAATAAGAGACTGTTAGGGATTTAAATTTTGAGGATTACTTTGTTTTATTGTTAAAATCAACTTAAATCTTTAACAAATTCTCTTTTTAAGCTCATCTTTTTAAGAATTTCTTATTGTTTTCTTTGATATTTATTTAAATTGGCATCCATATCCATTTAAATTAACTAATTCTTTAAAATGAAAACAAAATTAACGCTCGTCGTAATGCTTTGCTTTGCGTTTGCTTGGTCACAGACAACAGTTAAAGGAAAGATTACTGATGACACCGGGCAACCTTTGCCTGGTGCCAATATTATTATTGTGGGAACTACGGTTGGAACTAGTTCCGATTTTGACGGAAACTATACTTTAACCACAGACCAAACTCCCCCATTCACAATTCAAGTTACCTATACTGGATTTGAAACTCAAACAGCTGAAGTGACGGGGAATAATCAGACCTTTGATTTTGGAATGAAAGAAGGAAATACACTTGATGAAGTGGTAATTTCTGCCTCTAGAACCCCAGAACGAATTTTCGAATCTCCTGTTACCGTTGAGCGCTTTGGCTTAAAAGAAATTAAAAATACGGCATCCGCGGATTTTTACGATGGCTTAGAAAATCTTAAGGGTGTAGACATTAATGTTAACAGTTTAACCTTTAAGTCTATTAACACAAGAGGATTTGCAACTTTCGCAAATACAAGATTCATGCAATTAGTGGACGGAATGGATAACTCTGCCCCGGCTCTTAATTTTCCACTTGGTAATTTACTAGGTATGACGGAAACTGATGTCAATAGTGTGGAGCTATTGCCTGGGGCCGCCTCTGCACTTTATGGAGCTAATGCCTTTAATGGCATCCTTTTTATGCGAAGTAAAAGTCCATTTGATATTCAAGGTATCAGTGGCTACTTAAAAGGAGGGATCACTTCGCAAGAAGCCGCTGGAAATAATGAGTATTATGACGTAGGGCTTAGAATGGCCTATAAATTTAGTGAGTATTTTGCTGCCAAGGTTAATTTTGGATATCTGAAAGGAACAGACTGGTGGGCTACCAATACTGACGACAAGCTCTTTAGGGGATTAACAAGGGATGACTATGATTATGATGGAGTTAATGTCTATGGAGATGAAGTTGCCACTGATATTAATGTAGTAGCACAAATTTTAGAAGATGCTGGTTTACTTCCTGAAGGAGGATCTGCATTAGTCCCTTCTGTAGATGTTAGTAGAACGGGGTATGATGAAAGAGATCTTACCAACTATAATGCCGAAAGTATAAAAGCTGACTGGGGTCTTTACTTCAGACCTTGGGCTAATGATTTTGAAATTCAATATGTCGGTAAAGTTGGATCAGGTAATACTATTTACCAAGGGGCTAACAGATACAATATAAAGAACTTTTTTCTACAACAGCATAAACTCGAAATTCGTAATAATAATTTCTTTATTAGAGGATACGTGACCGAAGATAAAGCTGGTGATTCTTATGACATGGTCTTTACCGGTATCAATATTAATCGCGCTTGGAAAGACGATAGTATTTGGTTTGGAGAGTATGTTGCTGGTTTTGTTGGAGCAACTCTTGGTGGTGCCAATGAGGCGCAAGCTCACCAGGCAGGTCGAGCCACTGCAGATACTGGAAGAGTTGATCCCATAGATAATCCGGAAGAATTTCAAAGGCTTTTTAATCAAGTAACAAATGATCCTGACTTGGCAACAGGTTCAAAATTTCAGGATAATTCAAAAATTTACCATGGAGATGCTAATTATAATTTTAGCCATATTTGGGATTGGGCTGAAGTTCAAGTAGGAGGATCAGCTAGACAATATTCGCTTAATTCGTTTGGAACTATTTATACGGATACTGACGGACCTATCAATTATTCAGAATTTGGTTTGTACACGCAGTTGCAGAAGAGTTTAATTTTATCAGAGAGCGTAAATCTTAGATTAACAGGGTCCATTCGCTATGATAAATCACAATTATTTGAAGGTTTCTTCTCTCCAAGAGTATCAGCCGGATTTACAATAAATGATAATCATAACATCCGGGCATCTTTCCAGACTGGATTCCGTAATCCTACCACTCAGGATCTCTATATAGGTCTTGACGTAGGACGAGCTATATTGGTTGGTGGTGCTGCCGATAATCCTGCAAGAGACGTTAGAAATTATGCACTTAGTCCATTTGGTCAATTAGTGACTGGACAAGCTAATTTAGATGTTACTGGTGAGGGTGCTTACAATAATTCCTTTTTTGCAAGTTCAGTAAGTGAGTTTGCACAGACTGGAAATCCTGCAGATTTAAAAGTAGCCAACTCAAATCTTGTGCAACCTGAACAGGTCACTTCCTATGAAATAGGGTATAGAGGAAAGTTAGGAGACATCATAATTGATGGATCTGCCTATTATAACTCGTACAAAGACTTCATAGCAAATGAAACTGTTATCTCACCATTTTATGGTGATGTTGGCTTAACGCAGACAATCCCTGGTGATCCAAATAACACCCCTCTGGCCATAGCCGCCATTGCTAATAGTGATTTTCAGGCGTATCAGACCTATACAAATGCCGATGAGGATGTAAGTTCTTACGGTGCGGCCGTTGCTGTTTCCGCTAAGGTTTTTAATGGTTTTGACCTAGGTCTTAATTATACATTTGCCCGATTAGAGTTTGATAGGGAAGCGAATCCAGATTTTAGAACAAGTTTTAATACACCACAGCATAAAGTGAAAGCCTCTTTTGGAAAAACTGAATTATTTAAAAACTTTGGATTTAATGTGGCCTGGAGATGGAGTGATACTTTTTTCTGGGAAGCGTCCTTTGGTGACGGTGTAGTACCGTCATACAATGTTGTTGATGCTCAAATTAACTATAGAGTTCCCGGCATTAAATCCACTTTTAAATTAGGTGCAGCAAACATTCTTAATCAAGAATATTTTACAGCCTTTGGTACCGGTTTCATCGGTGCGCAATACTATGTATCTTGGACAATTAATAATTTATAGTAATGATAATGAAAACACTAAAATATATTGGCTTAAGCTTATTAGTGCTTGCCTTTCTATCATGTGACGATGATGTTAACAATTTTAGACTTCCTCAGCAAGAGGTGTTTCCACCTCTTGAAGCGGGAACTGCAGATTTTTCCACCTATGTAGCTTTGGGTAATTCCCTTACATCAGGGTTTACAGACAATGCCCTTTTCAGAGCATCCCAGTTTAACTCTTATCCTAACATTATGGCCGAAAAGATGGCCTTAGTTGGTGGGGGAGCCTTTAACCAACCCTTAACCAATGACAATTTTGGTGGTTTAGCGGCTGGTGGAGTGCGCATTCCTGGATTTGATCCAAGACTTGTATTTGGTGGTGCAGGTCCTGTTCCACTGGAATCGGTAATTGGTCCAGTAACCGTAACTACGGATATCGTATTAAATAATCCAATTGGTCCGTTTAATAATTTAGGAATTCCTGGAGCTGCCAGTTTCCACTTATTGGCACCTGGTTATGGAAATATTGCAAATTTACCAGACGCAGCAAATCCATACGCCGTTCGCGTTACGGGAAATGCACCAAATGCAACTATGGTAGAATTGGCGTTGGCTCAAAACCCTACCTTCTTTAGTTTATGGATTGGTAACAACGATGTACTTGGTTTTGCTACTAGTGGTGGTGTAAGACCTATAACCCCGCAACCAGTTTTTGATCAAGCACTTGGGGCCACTGTTGCTCTCATGGCAGGAGCTACTTCTGGCGGAGTTATAGCCAATATCCCAGATGTAACGACTATTCCATTCTTAACTACTATACCTTTTGCACCGTTGGACCCATCTAATCCAGCTTTTGGACCTCAAATTCCTGCCTTAAATGCGCAATTCGCAGCTTTAAATGCGGCTTATGCCTTTCTAGGTGTGCCTGAGCGATCGGTAGTCTTTTCTGAAACAGAAGCAAGTCCAGTTGTTATTTTCGATGCAGCACTCCCAAATATTTCGGTTGAGCTTGCTCAAGTGCTTATAGGAGGTGGTTTAGATCCTCAGACAGCAGGGCTATTAGCACAGCAATACGGCCAATCACGTCAGGCCAATGCAAATGATCTTTTAACCTTACCTAGTTCAGCTGTCATAGCTACCCTTAACGAAGCACGCTTTGCTGAATTAGTAGGTCTTGGAGTAGATCCTCAAACGGCAGGACAACTATCAGTAAATGGAGTTACCTTCCCTCTTGAAAACCAATGGGTGTTAACAGGTGGTGAAAATGGCGAAATTGATATGGCAAATATGGCTGTAACTAATTTCAATGCCACCATAGAATCACTCGCTAGCCAAAATGGTCTGGCTTTAGTTGATGCAAACGCATTATTAGTGGAGTTAAACACGACTGGAATCATGTTTGATGATTACATGTTAACGTCTGACCTAGTGTTTGGTGGTGTATTCTCATTAGATGGAGTGCATTTAACCGCAAGAGGCTATGCTCTTGCAGCTAATAAATTCTTGGAAGCTATTGATGAGAAATATGGTTCCAACTTTATAGAATCGGGTAACGGTGCTAAGGCTGGAGATTATCCAACAAATTATTCTCCCACTTTACAATAAGACCAAGTTTAAAATATCTAAAAAGCCCAGATTAACTCTGGGTTTTTTTATATCCAAATAGAAGGTTTAAACTAGGCCAATAAACGCAAGTTCTTTAGTCTTTTTTTTGACAAAAATATTGTTCGCATAATTAATTTAAAACTGTATCTTTGCAGCGCAAAAACCAGGTGGTTTTTCTTATTTAAAATATTGAGAAATAAAAACATATAAGTAATGTCAAAAGTTACAGGTAAAGTTGCCCAAATTGTAGGTCCGGTTATCGATGTTGAATTCGGGACTGAAGTTGAACTTCCAAAAATTTATGATTCCTTAGAAATTGCAAGACCTGACGGTTCAACATTGGTACTTGAAGTACAATCACACATTGGTGAGGATACTGTACGTACCATTGCAATGGACTCTTCTGATGGTTTAAGCCGTGGAACAGAAGTTGTAGCAACTGGGGCTCCAATCCAAATGCCAATTGGTGAAGACGTTTACGGACGTTTATTTAACGTAATTGGTGATGCCATTGATGGTCTAGGAGATTTACCTAAAGCAAATGACGATGGTCTTCCAATCCACAGACAGGCTCCAAAATTTGAAGAACTTTCAACGTCTACAGAAGTACTGTTTACTGGTATTAAAGTAATTGATTTGATCGAGCCATATGCGAAAGGTGGAAAGATTGGATTATTTGGTGGTGCTGGTGTTGGAAAAACAGTACTTATTCAGGAATTAATTAACAACATTGCAAAAGGTCACGGTGGTTTATCTGTATTTGCTGGTGTAGGAGAAAGAACACGTGAAGGAAATGATCTTTTAAGAGAGATGTTAGAGTCAGGAATTATTAAATATGGTGATGACTTTATGCACTCTATGGAAGAAGGTGGATGGGATCTTCAGAAAGTGGACAAAGCGGCTATGAAAGAATCTAAAGCTACCTTTGTTTTTGGTCAGATGAATGAGCCTCCTGGTGCACGTGCACGAGTAGCACTTTCTGGTTTGACAATTGCCGAGTATTTCCGTGATGGAGCTGGTGATGGTCAAGGAAAAGACGTGTTGTTCTTCGTAGATAACATTTTCCGTTTTACGCAAGCGGGTTCTGAGGTATCTGCACTTCTAGGTCGTATGCCTTCTGCGGTAGGTTACCAACCAACTTTGGCAACAGAGATGGGTGCGATGCAAGAGCGTATTACCTCAACTAAAAAAGGATCTATTACTTCTGTACAGGCAGTTTATGTACCTGCAGATGATTTAACTGACCCTGCACCTGCTACTACGTTCGCCCACTTAGATGCAACAACAGTACTTTCTCGTAAAATTGCAGAGCTTGGTATCTACCCTGCGGTTGATCCATTAGATTCTACATCTAGAATTTTAACGCCTGAGATCTTAGGTAACGATCATTATGACTGTGCACAGCGTGTTAAAGAGTTATTACAACGCTATAAAGAATTACAGGATATTATTGCCATCCTTGGTATGGAAGAATTATCAGAAGAAGATAAATTAGCTGTGTCAAGAGCAAGACGTGTACAACGTTTCTTATCTCAGCCATTCCATGTTGCTGAACAGTTTACTGGTATACCAGGTGTACTTGTAGATATTAAAGAAACTATCAAAGGATTTAATATGATTATGGATGGTGAATTAGACCACCTTCCAGAGGCAGCTTTCAACCTTAAAGGTTCTATTGAAGAAGCTATTGAAGCTGGAGAGAAAATGTTAGCTGAAGCTTAATCAGCAGTTTATCAATTATTAATTGATTTTGTATGTATTTAGAAATTGTATCACCGGAAGCCACCTTGTTCAGTTCAGAAGTTGATTCTGTAGTTGTCCCTGGGGTTAAGGGTGAATTTGAAATGCTGAATAATCACGCGCCTATCGTTTCCACACTAAAGGAAGGCACAGTTAGAATTAAGGTTCATACACAAACTCACATTGTTTATGACGAATTACACAGTGATATCGAACCGCATTTCGAAGACCAAAAGGTTCTTACCTTGAATATCAAATCAGGTACTGTAGAATCTAAAGACAATAAAGTAATTGTATTAGCAGATTAATACAACTAAGCTATAAACAACAAAAAAGTCGCAGTTTCCACTGCGACTTTTTTATTGAGTCCCCATTTTTAAACGGAACTTAATTGTGCTACAGCATTATAATACATTTGATCCTGAAAAGCATCAATTAGCATTATAACCGATTTAATAAAGAAAATTAAGAATAGAACAACGGCTACTACTGTAATTGCATCAATAATGCGATTCTCTGTAAAAGAGCGATTGATTGGTTCCATAACCGATTGATTTTGTTAGTTATGTCATCAAGTTACAAAAAAATTAACAATTTTTTAAGATTTGATACTATTAACTCATTTCAAAGCCTCTAATTTGCTCCAACTCAACTTTTAATTCCTGGAACATAGTCATAATACTACTGAGTTTAAGTTCCTTTTCGTCATACTCCTGTGTGTTGATACAACAGGTAAATTCCCAGAGCTCCAAAATAGCCGCTTTTGGCACCAAATAGGGCTGGTATGCTTTATTATCAGAACTTAATAATAAGTGGGTCTCATTGCCCTCAGGAAGGTACACGCGTTTATATACCAAGCCATCATCCTTAGTTAGTACAATATAGGTGCGCCCTGTTTTAAGTTCACTTATATTTTCTAAAAACTTTGCCACTACAAAAGACCCATCTTTAACCGGCAGCATGGAATCACCCTTAATAGGGAATGCCCTGTGCGTTCCCGTAGGTAAAAAAGGAAGTTTTATCTTCTGAAGCTGTTCTATATACTCGGGATCATCATAACCCGATAAATAACCGGCCGATGCTTTTGCTGGGATAATTTCAATAAGGTCTTCATTATCTTCATTAACCGTTACAGGAAATAAGACGCGTTTGTTACCCACCTCAATAAAAGAGGTGTCCTTAGCCAACCTAAGGTCTTTTCTAACCAGAATATCAATTGGAATATTAAAGTAATTAGACAGATCTATCAATCGCTGTATAGGAGGTTCAGATCGCCCTTCTTCATAGGAGCCTACCATGGATCGGGACCATTGTAATTCATCGGCAAAACGCTCTTGAGACAACTGTTTTAAATTTCGCAGGTGTCTGATATTGGCTTGAATGGGTTTCATAATTGTTTCAACTTTAACATTGTTTACTACAAATGTAAGCAATAATAGCTACATATAGGGGTTAATTTTGTTCTCCTGATGTATTTAAACTGTCACACATATTACAGCCTAAGATATGGCACTATTAAACCAGAACAGCTACTCGCTATCGCTTCAGAAAACGGGGTGAAAACGCTAGCGCTTACAGACATTAACAGCACTACTGCTTGTTTGGATGTAATGCGGCTTTCAAAAAAATACAAGATAAAGCCAGTACTAGGAGTCGACTTTAGAAATAGTGCCCAACAACAATTTATTCTTATAGCCAAAAGCAATAAAGGCTTCCAAAATATCAACAACTACCTCTCGACATTTCTACACCAACCCAACTCCAGAATCCCTGAACGGCCAGAATATGTTTTAGAGGATTGTTATGCTATTTATCCGTATCAAAGTGGTAAAGACTTTCAATTGAGAAAAAATGAGTTTTTAGGGATCAGCCCCAAAGACCTCAATCAACTTAAATTTTCTAAATGGAATGAGTATCGGGACCAACTGGTCGTTTTAAAAACCGTTTCATTTCAAAACAAAAAAGGATTCAATACCCACCGCCTTTTGCGCGCTATTGACAACAACACACTTTTAAGTAAACTTCCTAAATCCGAAGAAGGGCAGCCCGATGCTACCATGATACCTTATGAGGAATTGTGTGCTCAATACCGTAATTTCCCGGAGCTTATTAGCAATAGCAATGCTTTACTTGACAGCTGTCATATCACTTTTGATTTTGAAAGTATTACACCAAAAAATCAGCGGTTTTATACCAACAATGCAGAGCTGGATTTTAAGCTACTAAAGAAGCTTACTTATGACGGATTGCACTATCGCTACAAAAAACCAGGAGTACGCATCTTTAACAGAATTGAGAAGGAGCTTCATATTATTAAAGAGAAGGGCTTTGTCTCCTACTTTCTAATCAATTGGAAGATTCTAAAATATGCCCGAAGTAAGGGCTATTTCTATGTAGGACGTGGTAGTGGAGCTAATAGCATTATCGCTTATCTATTACGTATTACTGATGTAGATCCAGTGGAGCTGGACCTGTATTTTGAGCGTTTCATTAACCTATTCCGCACCAATCCCCCTGACTTTGATATCGATTTTTCCTGGACCGATCGTGATGATATTACACAATTTATTTTCAAACGTTTTAAGCACACGGCGCTGCTAACTGTTTACAACACCTTTAAGTTTAGAGCATCTGTTAGAGAATTAGGAAAAGTATTTGGTCTCCCTAAGTCTGAAATGGATGTACTCACCCGTGGCAAATACAATATCAATCAACTGGACAAACTCTCACAATTGGTGGTCTATTACAGCACCTACATAGATGGGTTTCCTAACTATCTGGGTATTCACGCTGGAGGTATTTTAATCTCAGAACGTTCTATCCATTATTACAGCGCTACTTTTATGCCTCCAAAGGGTTTTCCTACCACTCAGTTTGACATGGTAGCAGCTGAAGATATCGGTCTTTATAAGTTTGATATTTTAAGTCAGCGTGGGCTAGGCAAGATCAAAGAAACCACAGAAATCATTGCCTATAACCATCCCCAACTACCACCAATTGACATCCATGATATTAAGGGTTTTAAAAAAGACCCACGAATTAAATACCTGCTAAGACATGCTAAGGCTATTGGTTGCTTCTATGTAGAGTCTCCAGCTATGCGTATGCTGTTAACTAAGCTACAAGTAGACAATTATCTGGGATTGGTAGCTGCCAGTTCTGTCATTAGACCTGGTGTGTCCAAATCAGGAATGATGCGCGAGTATATTTTGCGTTACCGCTATCCAGAACGCCGTAAGGATGCCCATCCAGTATTGTTGGATATTATGCCTGAGACCTATGGAGTTATGGTTTATCAGGAAGATGTCATTAAGGTTGCCCACCATTTTGGAGGGCTCACACTTGGAGAAGCTGATATGTTGAGACGGGGCATGTCTGGGAAGTTTCGCTCCAGAGATGAATTCTTAAAAGTAAAACAACAGTTTTTTGACAACTGTGAAAACGCCGGAAAAGCTAAAGATCTCACTAAAGAGGTCTGGCGACAAATTGAAAGTTTTGCAGGCTATGCATTTGCTAAAGGGCATTCCGCCTCCTATGCTGTAGAAAGCTACCAGAGTCTTTATTTAAAAGCCTATTTCCCATTAGAGTATATGGTGGCTACCATTAATAATTACGGAGGCTTTTATCGTACAGAATTTTATGTTCACGAAGCACGTATGCATGGGGCTGAAATTGAAGCTCCTTGCATCAATACCAGTTTAAGTAATACCATTATTAAAGGCAAGACCATCTATCTGGGTTTTAAATTTCTGCAGTCACTGGAATCTAAAACCATCCAGTACTTTTTAAGAGCACGTGATGAAGATGGTCCTTTTTCAAGCCTAGATGATTTTATTGAACGGGTACCTATCTCTATAGAACAGATAAGCATTCTCATTAAAATTGATGCGTTTAGGTTCACACAACAAAACAAACGCAAGTTACTATGGGAAGCTCATTTAAAAATTAGTAAAACCGTTTTAGAGGAGCATCGGATGACACTTTTTAAAACCGAACGTATTAATTATAGAACTCCCGAATTACCAAGTACTGCTTTAGAAAATGCTTTTGATCAGATCGAGTTATTAGGCTATCCCTTATACAATCCTTTTCACCTTCTAAAAACGGTCTCTACCAATACAATGAGAGCCAAAGCCCTCAAACATTTTGAAAAGCAACAAGTAACTATTGAGGGCTATTTGGTCACCACTAAAACTACCTCAACTTCTAACCGAAAGGTCATGTTCTTTGGCACTTTTTTAGACCGTGATGGAGACTTTATTGATACGGTTCACTTCCCCCCTGTTGCCGCCAAATACCCCTTTAGAGGAAAAGGTATCTATGAAATAACTGGAACCGTTTTAATAGAATTTGATTGCATCAATATTGAGGTTTCTAAAATGGAGCATCTGGCCATTATAGAAGACCCAAGGTATGCAGATGAAACACCACTGGCTTCATGAATCAAAATCGCTCTATAGTACATATGGATTTAGACACATTTTTCGTGTCTTGCGAGCGTCTGCTAGACAGTCGCCTCAACGGCAAACCCATTCTCATAGGAGGCACCAGTGACAGAGGTGTGGTAGCCTCCTGTAGTTACGAAGCTCGTAAATTCGGAGTCCATTCGGCCATGCCCATGCGTATGGCCAAGCAGCTATGTCCGGAAGCCATCGTATTGCGTGGCAACTCCGGGGTATATACCAAATTTTCAAAAGAAGTCACCGATGTTATTAAAGAAAGTGTACCGCTCTACGAAAAATCTTCCATCGATGAGTTCTACATTGACCTGACAGGGATGGATAAGTTCTTTGGCTGCCATAAACTAGCCTCAGAACTTCGGCAGCGTATTATGAAAGAAACAGGTCTGCCTATTTCCTTTGGTTTATCTGTCAATAAAACAGTTTCCAAAATTGCCACCGGAGAAGCTAAACCCAATAATGAAATCAGGATTGTTTCAGGAACCGAAAAGCCCTTTTTAGCACCGTTATCAGTTAGAAAGATTCCTATGGTTGGTAAGGTAACCTATAAGTCTTTGTGTGATTTAGGTATTAAACGCATTAAAACCGTTCAGGAAATGCCAATGGACCTCATGCATAAGGTTCTGGGTAAAAATGGTCTGGGCATTTGGAAAAAAGCCAACGGTATTGATAACAGCCCCGTAATTCAATACCA
The DNA here is from genome assembly GCF_003362725.1 of Winogradskyella aurantiaca. Lineage (GTDB taxonomy): Bacteria > Bacteroidota > Bacteroidia > Flavobacteriales > Flavobacteriaceae > Winogradskyella_A > Winogradskyella_A aurantiaca. The sequence continues at coordinate 444,139 of NZ_QKTV01000001.1, read as the reverse complement.
CGAACGCAAATCCATTTCAACCGAACGCACCTTTGGTCAGGACACTACCGATATGCACAAGTTAAAAGGCTTGGTTATTGCCATGACCGAAAATCTGGCTTATCAGCTTCGACGGGGCAATAAACTAACAGCCTGTGTCACATTTAAAATTCGTTATTCAGACTTTCAAACCTATACCCAGCAGAAACGAATTCCCTACAGTGCTATGGACCATAACCTCATTCCTGTGGTACTGGAACTGTTTAATAAGCTCTACAACCGCAGGTTACTGGTACGACTTATTGGAGTGCGTTTTAGTCATTTAGTAGAGGGAGGGCACCAAATCAATCTATTTGAAGACAATGAAATTCATCTGAATCTGGCTCAGGCCATCGATAAGATGCGGGAACGTTATGGGGACAGAGCTGTGGTTAGTGCGGCAGGGATGGAGGCCAAAACCATTAGCCGCTGGAATCCTTTTACGGGAGAACCCCCCCCACTTCTAGCCAACAGACATCAATAATTTTAGCGTTTCAAGGAAAAATGCGATGCCAAAATCTTTAATTCACCATTAGGATCCGAATAGCTTACTTTAAACCAATAATCATTAGCTGGTGATGGTTGTCCATTATACCTTCCGTCCCAACCAGGGCCATCAGGCCTAATTCTTGTCAGTTCTTTTCCATACCTGTCATAAATATTTATAATGGCGTTCGACTGATCCTGAAGGCAGTAAATATTCCAAAAGTCATTATTGGAATCCCCATTAGGGGTGAAAAAATTAGGATAATCAAAAACTCTAAATTTTGCAGAAGCAATATTACTACAAGTGGTAATTTCTCTTGCCTTAATTTCTAATTCATCGCAACCTGTCAATCCTTGAAATACATTGGATTCTTGCCAAACTATACCATCCAGAGAATACTCATAATTACCAGAACCGCCAGTGACCATAGCTTCTACCGTCTGATTTTCTGCAAATGGTTCTGAAACAAGACTCACCGAAATCCCTAATTCAAATATTGGATTGACTATAATTTCTAAACTAACCTGCACATTAGTACATTGTCCTGGATCAGGAGTAAAGGTATAGGTGGTAGTTTCCTGATTATTCAAATCAGGAGACCAGGAACCTGATACCCCATTTGCAGACATAACAGGAAGGGGCATCATAACATCCCCCTCACAAATGGAATCTCTCTCATTAAACACAGGGACTACCGGATCGATAACGACAATCTCAAGAGTAGATTCTACAGTGCACCCCTGTCCTGAAAGTGGAGTAAATGTATATATTGTTGTTTCCAAATTATTGAGTTCTGGAGACCAAACCCCTTCAATTCCATTGTTAGAAATTAGTGGCAAATCACTTAAGGTATCACCCGGACAGATGGGGTCTACTGGATCAAACTCAGGGATAACTAATGGAACCACTTCAATTTCCATTGTTACCGTTGAGGCACACTCATCAAAATCTGGTGTGAAGATATATAATGTAGTTCCTTGATTATTTAAATCTGGCGACCAGGATCCAGACACCCCATTTAAAGAAAGAACTGGCAAGGGAGTCAATGTTTCTCCCCGGCAAATTGGCTGTACCTGATCAAATAATGGAGTTACAATTGGAACAATCTCAATCACTAAACTAGTACTTTCAGCACACTCATCAACATCTGGTATAAACACATAGGTTGTGGTGACCAAATTATTCACTTCTGGAGACCACGAACCAGAAATACCATTATTTGATACCGTTGGTAGCGGATTAATGGATGCCCCCTCACATTGTGGAGCAATTGCGTCAAAAACAGGAACTTCTTTAGTTATAACTTCTAACAACAAAGTCGCTTGAACGGTACAACCTTGTCCCGGCTCTGGTGTAAATGTATAAAGTGTGGTTTGGCTTGTGTCTAATGTTGGTGACCAAAAACCTGATATTCCATTTGTTGAAATATTTGGTAACGGACTTAGTGCTTCTCCTTGACAAACTGGATCAATGGGATCAAAAAAAGGAATTATAATAGGGTTCACTACAATTTCCATGGTGGATGATAAGGCACATTGATTGGTATCAGGAATAAAAGTATAGGTTGTTGTAACGGTATTATTTAAGGCTGGAGTCCATACCCCTGTAATACCATTATTTGATATAGTTGGCAGCGGATTTAAGGTCTCCCCAAAACAAATAGGATCCACCGAGTCAAATACAGGAGTAGACTCAGGCAATACTGTTAAGGTCACATTACCTGTGGTGGTCTCTCCACAGATATCTTCAATCGTAACAGTGTAGGTCGTCGTCGTAGATGGAGTAAAAAAGGGATTAGGACTATTAGGATCACTAATTCCTTCTGTAGGGGACCAAGAATAATTAACACCACTTGGTATGCTAGCATCAACAATAACGGTTTCACCTTCGCAAACGTTCCTATCTTGAAGCTGTAGATTATCTACAAATGAAATACTATTAAAGCATACTTCATGGATATTAGACAGTCCGCCTGTTGACCCCACAAACCCAAAAAACACAGAATCATCACCAGAAAATATGGTTTGTTTTACATTTTGATTCAAGGTTAGCCTTAGATCACAATCAAAAAAGATATTTAATTGATTACTAGCAGCAATCCACTCTATTTTAACTTCATGCGGTACTCCATCTTCAATATTAGGATTTGAACCACTTGCCTGAACGGGCCCAGCCAGATTATTCGCTACACTATTATGATTAGGATCACCATTTCTCATAATGGCGATATGATCAAAGGCCGGGTCATCAAGCAAACCCTCAGCGGGAATATTGTTTTGATAGGTGTCGAACTCAATTACCAATGACGGAGTGATTCCCTGATAGCCAATTCCTCCACCAGGACTCCCAATCACTGCCGAAGGATTTCCTTTGAAAACCAAGGCCATACCATCTGCCCCATCAGTATCTTTGGAGCCAAAGTTATTCTGATAATAAATGGTGAAGTCATTATCAAAATTTATCGCATTATCAAACCATACACCGCCTGCTTGAAAATCGAGATTTTGAGTTATGGTGTAACAGTTATTACCTTGATCAATGGCATCACCTATCACTTCCGCATTCAACTGAGCCAACAGAAGATTGCTTGATAATAGTACCAAAATCAGCAGCGTATTTTTCATGCAATTTTTATTCAGAAAAACTGAAGACTATAAAGATAAGTTTTGTTCCTTTTACCTGGGCCTCGCATTCGTATCTTTACACCGTGCTACCCAAAAAACTCCAAAATAAATTAGAAACTCGCAAAGAGGAGAACGCGCTCAGGCGACTTGGAAGCTCCAACCTATTGGTGGACTTCTCGTCTAACGATTACCTCGGGTACTCGCAATCCAAGGACATATTTAAACAAACTCACAGTTTAATGCACGAGGAGAATATTGAGGCCAATGGCGCTACTGGATCTAGATTACTCTCCGGTAATCATCCTCTTTATAAATTGCTCGAATCCAATTTGTGTAAGATTCATTTATCGGAAGCTAGTTTGGTATTTAATTCAGGTTACACTGCCAACTTGGGTTTAATTAGTAGCGTTTCCCAACGTGGTGATATAGTCTTATATGACGAGCTCTGTCATGCTTCTATTAGAGATGCAATTGGCATGAGCCACGCTAAATCTTATAAGTTTCAACACAACAATCTAAAGGACCTGCAAAGCTTACTTGAGAAATACAGTCTGGAGTCAGACAGGACTATCTACGTCATAACCGAGTCGGTTTTCTCTATGGATGGGGACACTCCAGATTTATCAGGTTTAATTAAATTAACTAAATCCTATGGAGCACATTGTATTATTGATGAGGCGCATGCTTTAGGGGTGTTTAAATTCGGACTCGTACAATCTCTTGGACTTCAGGAAAAAGTGTTTGCCCGTATTGTCACTTTTGGTAAAGCCATGGGATGTCATGGTGCAGCCATTTTAGGGTCCAAAGATCTAAAAACCTATTTGGTTAACTTCTCCAGACCATTCATATACACTACTGGGCTTCCTCCTCACGCAATTGCTAGTATCATAAGCGCATATAATTACTTGCAATTAAACTCCAATGATAAAGCTCTTGCAAAGGTTATAAGCTACTTTAAAGATCAAATTGAGGCAAATAAATTAAGTCAGCTATTCATAGAGAGTAGTTCTGCCATTCAATGTGCTGTAATTTCAGGAAATGACAGAGTAAAACGTATTTCTCAAAAGCTGCAGGAAGTTGGTTTTGATGTTAAACCCATTTTATCACCTACTGTTTCAAAAGGAAAAGAGCGTTTGCGGTTTTGTTTGCATACTTACAATTCCAAAGAAGAAATTTCGGAAGTTTTAAGGCTGTTGGCTACCTTTGTTTGATCCTTAAAAATTGTATCAAGCACTGTTTAAACGGTCACTTTTATGAGTCAAAAAACCTTTTTTGTAACGGGTATTGGAACGGATGTTGGTAAAACGATTGCTGCGGCCATACTAACTGAAGCTCTTGAATCTGATTATTGGAAACCGGTTCAGGCTGGAGATCTAGACAATAGCGACACGCATAAGGTACGTCGTTATGTGACTAATAAAAAAACCATATTCCATCCTAATAGTTTTGCTCTAAATACACCAATGAGCCCACATGGTGCGGCCAAAATTGACGGACTGAATATTACTCTTGATCTAATTTCCAGACCAAAAACTAAGAACCATCTTGTTATCGAAGGAGCAGGTGGCTTATTGGTACCACTGAATAACAAGGATACAGTAATGGATCTCATTCAACCAAAAGACCATGTTATCGTCGTATCTAGACATTATTTAGGTAGTATTAACCATACCCTAATGACTTTAAAACTCTTGAAAAATGAAGGCTTCAATGTTTCTCTTATCTATAGCGGGGACAAACATGATTCAACAGAATCCATCATAGATACCATGACTAAAACCCCGGTAATTGGTCGAATTGAAAACGAACCTTACATCGATCAAAACGTTATTAAAGAATACGCCCAACATTTCAAACCCAATCTTTTATGACCTATAAAGAACGGGATAAGCAACACCTCTGGCACCCCCTAACCCAGCATCAGGTCCATCCAGAAAGCACAGCGATTGTGAGAGCTGAAGGATGCACGCTTTTTGATGAGGATGGCCACTCTTACATTGATGCTATTGCTTCCTGGTATACCTGTATGTACGGTCATTGTAATCTATATATTACCTCAAAGGTTTCTGCACAGATGCAGACCTTGGATCAAGTGGTATTTAGCAGTATGACCCATCCTCCTGCAATTGAATTGGCCGAAGCTTTAGTTAGCATCCTCCCAAATAATCAAGAGAAATTATTTTTTAGCGATAACGGCTCCACCGCTGTGGAAGTGGGTATTAAAATGGCCTTGCAGTACCATTTCAACAAAGGGGAACGACGACATGTACTCATTGCTTTTGAAGATGGATTTCACGGAGACACATTTGGTGCTATGAGTGTCTCTGGGTTATCAGTTTACAACGGACCTTTTGAAGACTTTTTTCTAGAAGTAAAACGCATTCCAACTCCAGATGGTTCCAATCATGAGCGTATTATTGAGCAGCTTAAAGACCTTTCAAAAGATCATAAAATAGCGGCCTTTGTTTATGAACCATTGGTACAGGGTGCAGCCGCTATGCAAATGCACAACAAAAATGGATTGGACCAAATTCTACAATTCTGTAAAACTCACGGAATCATAACGGTGGCCGATGAAGTCATGACTGGCTTTGGAAAAACCGGAAAACACTTTGCCTCACTTCATTTGACAACACAACCTGATGTAATTTGTTTGAGTAAAGCACTAACAGCAGGTTTATTACCCATGGCCATTACCAGCTGTTCTCTAGAGATTTATGAAGCCTTTCTCAGCGATGATATTACTAAGGGATTCTTCCATGGTCATACGTACTCAGCCAACCCTCTGGCTTGTACTGCTGCGCTAGCAGGAATCGAATTACTACTTTCTGAAGACATGCAAGAGAATATCCAAAATATCATACACTCGCACCAGGGCTTTGGTGAACATATAGCCCAGCATCCTAAGGTAAAATCCGTACGTCAAACTGGAATTATATTTGCTCTGGACATCAATACAAAAATGGAACGATATGGTAATTTAAGGGACCGCTTGTTTCAATTTTTTATGGATCATGGGGTGTTTTTGCGCCCTCTTGGAAACACCATATATATCTTAGCACCTTTTACTATTTCTCAGGGTGAATTAAACACAATTTATCAGGTGATTGAGTCGGCCCTGGACTCGGTGATTTAGATCAATTACCATGCTTTATTTCGAATTTGAAGACTTATTTTTGCCTCAAATCAATTCAGCTTGCACGATCCCATTCACATAACTGCACTCTCTACAAGTTCTGCTCTTGGCCATAACAGACAAGACGTTTGGAACAGCTATAAAAGCAGGGGCCATTTGCTTACTTCGGTTGATGGTAATTGGGTAGCTCAGTTGTCTGATACTGCAACTAAAGAACTCAACACAATTCAGCAAGAATCCCAATACAGAACTCTTGACAAAACGGCTCACTTGGCTCTTCAATGTAGTCGTGCAGCCTTCAAAGAATCTGGCTGGAATGGTGATTTTAATTTTGGAATCAACATTGGGTCCTCTCGAGGAGCCACGGGGTTATTTGAACAGTATTACGATGATTTTAAGCAGTTAAAAAAAGTATCACCTCTAAGTTCACCGAGTACCACTTTAGGCAATATATCCTCCTGGGTGGCACATGACCTCAAAAGTAGAGGTCCTGTAATATCACATTCCATCACATGCTCCACGGCTCTGCATGCCATATTAAATGGTATGGCCTGGATTAAAGGGGGTTTAAGCACAAAATTTATGGCAGGTGGTGCCGAAGCCCCCTTGACACCATTTACCATTGGTCAGATGAAAGCCTTAAAGATTTATTCTAAAGAAAATGGGTCTTACCCTTGTCGTGCCTTAGATATGACTAAAATGCAGAATACAATGGTCCTATCGGAAGCAGCAGGCATGGTTTGCCTGGAGGGTGGGCAACCTAATCATTCTTTAGGCCAGATCATTGGCTTTGGCTATGCTACAGAACCCCTAGCTCATGGAGCCTCATTATCATCTAATGCGCAATGTATACAAGATGCCATGGCCATGGCTTTAGGCGAGTTTAAGCCTGATGATATAGATGTTGTTATTACCCATACACCTGGAACCATAAAGGGAGATCTGGCCGAATATGAAGCGATAAAATCGATATTTAAGAATAAAGTTCCGGCTTTAACCACTAACAAATGGCAAGTAGGTCACAGTTTGGGTGCTTCTGGATTATTAAGCATCGAAATGGGCTTGCTCATGCTTGAGCATCAGGAGTTTCTTGAGGTTCCTTTCCTAGACCAAGAGCCACCCTCTAAACTGTCTAAGATTATGGTAAATGCCGTGGGATTTGGGGGAAATGCCGTTTCACTTCTATTGTCAAAAGCCCAATAGAATGTCATTAATTTAATGACAATTGTTATATCTTTATTTTTTATAGAAACCTATTTTTGTCACAACAAAACAATACCATGAGCGAAGTAAGGCACAATTGGACTAAGGAAGAAATTCTAAATATTTACAACAAACCATTGATGGAATTACTGTATGATGCAGCCACTATTCACAGGCTTCATCACGATCCTAATACCGTACAGGTTTCAACACTATTATCCATAAAAACTGGTGGTTGCTCCGAAGATTGTGGCTACTGCCCACAAGCCGCCCGTTATCATACCAGTGTAGAGGGTAATGACTTAATGAGCGTGCAGCAAGTAAAAGCTCAGGCATTAAGAGCTAAGTCTACTGGGAGTTCTCGTGTATGTATGGGTGCCGCATGGAGAAATGTGAAAGATGGCCCCGAGTTTGATCAGGTATTGGAGATGGTACGCACCATTAACAAACTGGATATGGAGGTGTGTTGTACACTTGGCATGGTTACTGAGAACCAAGCTAAACGCCTGGCAGAAGCTGGTTTATATGCCTACAATCACAATCTGGACTCTTCAGAAGAATATTATAAAGAGGTGATTTCTACCCGTGGTTTCGAAGATCGCCTGGAAACCATCGACAATGTTAGAAAAACCAATGTCACTGTGTGTTCCGGAGGCATCATTGGTATGGGAGAAAAGTTAGAAGATAGAGCTGGTATGTTAGTGGCTTTGTCTACTCTTAACCCACAACCAGAATCTGTGCCCATTAACGCCTTAGTGGCTGTGGAAGGCACGCCATTAGAAGATGAAGAACCAGTGTCGATATGGGAAATGATTCGAATGGTGGCCACCACAAGGATTGTAATGCCAGAAACCCAGGTGCGATTGAGTGCAGGGCGTACTCAAATGTCTCAAGAAGGTCAGGCCATGTGCTTCTTTGCAGGGGCCAATTCTATTTTTGCCGGTGACAAGTTGCTGACTACGCCAAACCCTGATGTGAACGAAGACATGAAATTATTTGGTTTATTAGGGGTCAATCCACAGAAACCTTTCACTAAAAAGGTACAACCTCAAACGGTTGAGGCGGCTGACTCAAAGTACGAAGCCCTTGGTGAAAAACCCAAATGGACACGACCAGAGCATAGCATCGAGCGTAACGAACAAAAGAAACAGGAGGCTAAAGATATCCGTAAACAAGAAAAACAAATTAAGGATTTAGTATCTGAGACAGAATCAGTTAAAAAGTAGAACACTCTACTTTCATTTTTCTGTTGAAAAGATTTCGTAACGTTTTATTAACTTTAGCGGCTGTAAATCTCATGCTATGAAGTTGAATCTGCAAAGCATCCCTAGGGTTTCTACAATTACCAAGGAAGACTTTATTAAAAACTATTTCAAGCCACAAAAACCTGTGGTTATAGAGAAGTTTATTGAAGATTGGCCCGCCTACTCCAAATGGAGCCTCGATTATATGAAAGAGGTGGCAGGTGATAAAACAGTACCACTGTACGATGACCGTCCTGTAGATTATAAAGATGGATTTAATGAGGCCCATGCGACCATGAAAATGAGTGCGTATGTGGACCTCTTAAAACGAGAACCAACCAAATACAGGATATTTCTTTGGAACATATTAAAGGAAGTTCCTGAACTTCAAAAGGACTTTAGCTACCCGGATTTTGGTTTACGTTTGATGAAGGGCCTGCCTATGTTATTCTTTGGTGGAACCGATTCCTATACCTTCATGCATTACGACATTGACCTAGCCAATATCTTTCATTTTCATTTTGAAGGTAAAAAACAATGCATCCTTTTCGATCAAAAGCAAAATCCCTATTTGTATAAGGTGCCACACTCCCTAATTACAAGGGAAGACATTGATTTTGCCAATCCCAATTTTGATAAATGGCCTGCCTTAAAAAAGGCCAAAGGTTGGATCTGTGACCTCAACCATGGTGAAGTCTTATACATGCCAGAAGGTTACTGGCATTACATGCGTTATATTACTCCAGGATTCTCAATGAGCTTAAGAGCCATTGCCCGCAATCCTAAAAACCTTGGAAAAGCGGTTTACAATGTCTTTTTAATGCGTAATTATGATAATTTAATGCGACGCCTCCAGGGACAAAAATGGATCGACTGGAAGAATGAACAGGCTATTGTACGTACCGAGGCTTAATCTTGGACTCATAGCTTTTCGTTAACAATCTCGTAGACCAGATTGGCTTCCCAACCGCGATACAGAAGGTAATCACAAACCTTCTTTTTGCGTTTAAAAGGATGCGGTTCCTTAACAACTGCAATGCGCTTATCTGCTAATTCATCCAGTGCATTATAATAGTCTTCGTCGGAGATTAAAGCAAGTGCTTTCTTAATACTAAACTCTGACAATTCTCGATATTTCAACTCACGTTTTAACCGGAGTCTCCCCCATTTTTTAATACGGAATTTGCCCAATACAAATTGCTCGGCAAAGCGTTGCTCGTTAAGATAGTTGCGCTCAATTAAATGCACTAGAATTAGGTCAATAGCTTCAGGTATCATCTTCATCTGCACCAACTTATCCTTAACGTCTTTATGGCAACGTTCCTGGTAAGTACAGTAGTACTCCATTTTAGCTTTGGCCTCATCCACCGTAAATGACGACTTCTTAATCATAGGGCTAAATCTATGCTAAAATAAAGCTCCTGAATTCTCAAAACATAAAGAATGAGAATTTTGTTTATTTTTAGTCGATTAATCAACCACCCTCATGTTCAGATTTTACGCAATATTACTGTTTATATTAGTGACTTGTATTGGGTATGGGCAGGTTAATGAAAGTTTTGATACCTGGACGGACAATTCTTATGGTGGTATTAGTAGTACAACTCTACCCTCAGGAAATTGGGAGTCAAATAACTCAATTTGTAGTACTGACAATTCAAGAAGTGGACGTGCAGTCAGATTTAACGACGACAGCGGATCAAATCAATATCTACTCTATTCAGGATTAGACGGTAATGGTAAAGACAATGGTCTTGGCACAATATCTTTCTGGTATAGGCATTGGGATGGGGATGGGAGTTCTGTGCAATTCCAAACACAGTATAGTTTAAATTCTGGGACAACGTGGATAAATATTGGGAGTATCGTAGATGTGACTTCGACCACATATCAACAATTCAATGAAACTTTAAATATTGTTAATGATGATATTTTTATTCGAATAATATCAATATCAGATGATGAAAGACTGTTGATCGATGACATTGAAATTAATGATTTTACCAGTTTTTCGACAGTAGACTTTGCCAATCTTCAGTCCCCAGCCACAGGTAATACCAATCGTTGTAATGAGTATTACGTCTATGCCAGAGTTAATGTGGACGGAGTTACTAATAATTCAGGCGAAAGCGGGGATATTGAAGCTTGGATTGGATATTCAACCACCAATACAGACCCGAGCACATGGGCATCTTCCAATTGGGTAAGCGCAGGGTTTTTTGCAGAATATGGAAATAATGATGAATATAGAGGGGATTTAGGTCCAGAATTGGATACTGACGGCACTTATTACTACGCTAGTCGATTTAGATATGACGGAGGTCCCTATGCCTATGGTGGATACAATGCAGGCGGTGGTGGTTTTTGGGATGGCGCATCCAATAATAGCGGTGAAGTAACCATAACCAATGAAACAGCAGGATTTGCAAGTATACAATATCCTTATTCTGGAAGTATTGATCTCTGCGAAAACTTTAATGTCTATGGTCGGGTGTATCAAGCTGGAATTACTGATCCTCCAGGCCAAGGAGCAAATATCACCGCCTGGATCGGTTATAATAACATAAGTCAATCCTATAATGTGACTTCGGCAACTGGATGGACTTGGATCGAAGCTACCTATAATGGAGACATTGGTAACGATGATGAATATGTAGCAACTATTGACGGTTCCATTTTACCTCCAGGAGAATATTATTATGCCAGTCGATTTCAAATTAATTGTAACGACTATTCCTATGGAGGTATACTACCTGACGGAACTGGTAATTTTTGGGGGGTTCCTTCAGCTGGGGGAACACCTTATAGTGGTACACTTACTGTAAACGACCCCGGTACTGCCAACGTGGTGATTTCTGAGATCATGTACAGTACTTCGGGAGTTGATGATGAATGGATCGAGATCTGTAATGTTTCAGGATCTAGCCAGGACCTTAGTTTTTATGAAATTGAAGTTGGCGGAAGTTCAGAATTTCAATTTCCCTGTGGGACAGTAATTGCCGACAATGCATGTATTACCATTAGTCTTGGTGATGGTGGTGAATCTGAATATAACCCTGGATGTCCTTTCACAGCAGATTATTCCAACGGTTCTGGAACGGGGACCTTACCAAACTCAACCACAACCATAGAACTGGTTTCATTTGATGATTCTGTTATTGACACTGTCACCTACAATACCACTGACGGCGGCAATAATACAGATGGTTCTTTGCATGTGATTGACTTATTTCAGGATAATTCCTCTACCTCAAGCAATTGGTTTGAAGTCTTATATGGTGGCAGTGAAGGCAGTACAAGTCTCGTATCCACTTGTGCGCCTATGACGGCGGAATTAGATGTGGAACGAAATACCTATGCCAGCATCGCCGAAAATGCCATTGCAAGTACAGGTAACAATACGATATTTTCTCAAACAGCAATTGGAACAACCTCATCAGCTAAGATTTATTACATCAGAAATGAAGGAACTGCAGCGTTAAACATTAGTTCAATTTCATCATCTAATGCAACAGAATTCAGTTTGGTAACCAATCCAGCACCGGTTAACAATCTTGGATTTATTCCTCCCAATGACGTGGTGTCATTTGAAATAGCATTCTCACCTTCAGGATTAGGAACCAGAAACGCCACTATTTCAATTAACAGCAATGACCCCGATACTTCACCATTTAGACTCAATGTACAAGGCGAAGGAGAATGTGCCAATGTCTTGAGTATTTCTCCCGAAGAGGGACCAAGAAATACAGTTGTTACGGCGATAGGAACTAATTTTGGTGAATCTACCACGGCTAGTCTCGATGGCATAAGTGCTACCGTTACTGTTATATCCAGTACAGAAATAAAAATCACCATACCTAGTGGTGCTTCTACTAGTAATTTGATTGTCAATAATGATTTAGACTGTGATTTAAGTGCTCCTTTTAATGTAATTGATGACCTTATTTCATCCTGCGAGGGATCCTCAGGAATTGTACCAACAAGTTTATTTATAAGTGAGGTGACAGATAAGGGAGTTGGTTCCCATTCTTACATTGAGATTTATAACGGCACTGGAAGCACAGTAGATTTAGATGATTATGAAATTAGAATTCATAACAATGGACAAACAAGTGCCACAAGCGTTATTCCCTTAAGTAGTAATTTACTCAATAATGACATTTATGTCATTGGAATTGGCGGAACCGATGCCACTGATCCGGAAGGAGGGTATGTTGCAGATCAGTTTAGCGGTGTTGGTGGTATTAATGAAGATGACAACATAAGACTGTATTTTGATGATGGTCTTACTGAATCCTGGATAGACTTATGGGGAGATACCAGTGGTGATGCCTTCACTATAAGTTCAAAAGACTATACCTATAGAAGAAAAAATACTGGAATAACTGCACCTAGTACAACATGGGATCCAGATGATTGGAATGCACTCACTCCGGTAAATTATACTGACATTGGCACCTTTGATTTCTCTGTAGGCACCCCACCGTCAGTATCAATTGAACCTTCAGATCTTGAGGACATTTGTTCCAAATCAGCCACAATAACAGTAGAAGGTGAACAGGGATCTGCTGGAGGCAAAGAGCTTACCTACCAGTGGTACGTGCATGTCCCGGGAGATTCAAATTGGACAGAAATAAGTGACAGCTCATTATACAACAATTTCACCACTGCAACGCTTGACATTTTAAATACTTATAATTTGGACGGTTACCAATACTATTGCCAGATTAGAGAAGATGATGCTACTTGTTATACAGCTTCCCAGGCGGTTATGCTGACCTTAAAACGAAGCGTTTGGAATGGAAGTGTCTGGCTACCCTCGGATCCCGACCTCAGTACGATTGCCGTATTATCCAACGACCTAACTGTAACAAACGCAAATAGTTTTAGTGCTTGTCAGTTATTTGTTGGGAGCCCCTTTGCGCTGAATATCGGCAATAATGCTTATATAGAAATACAGAACGATCTCTATGCCGACGGCAATGTGACCATAGAAACCTCAGGCGCTTTAGTTCAAAATTCTGAAACTGCTGAAGTATCGGGTGCTGGTACCATGCTTGTTAATAAAACTACCTCTGTTTTAGAGACCTTGTATGACTATACCTATTGGAGTTCTCCTGTAGATCAACCCGAAATTGCAACAGCTGCCTTGGTCAATGCCAATCCTGAACGTATCTTCTGGTTCAATGCACAAAACTATGAAGATAGACAAGCAGAGATAGGAAATACCGGAGGATTCAACGTTGGTGAACAAGATGATATTGATGATGATGGCAATGATTGGACTTTAGCAACGGCCTCTAGCAATATGACCAACGGATTAGGCTATGCAGCTACCCATAAATCCTCGCTTTACAACGGTTCAGGGCAATATCCTTATTCATTTTCGGGACAATTTAATACAGGTCCAATAAGTGTAGACATCTATAGAAACGATGCTACTAGTAATGACACTAATTGGAATCTTGTGGGCAATCCATACCCTTCAGCTATTAGTATTATGGATTTTTTTGATTTGAACACATTTGACGCTACAGACAATCCTACCGGTGCAATAGATGGTGCCCTGTACATTTGGTCCCAAAGTACTCTCCCTAGTTCGGTTAACAGTGGAAACCAACAAATTAATTTCTCAAATGATGATTATTTTATAGTAAATTCTACTGGTGTCATTTCACCAAATACAGAGGGAGACCAACTTACCAATCCCTATATCCCTTCTGGTCAGGCATTTTTTATTTCGATGAGTGATGATCCTCAAGTACAAGTAGTTGATGTGGATGGAACAATTAAGAGAGCTGAAGTTAGCTTTACTAATGCCATGAGACATACAGGTTATAACAATGAATTTTTCCGAAATAACAATGGCATTGGTGGGTTCAACAAGATTTGGCTTAATATCAATGTGGAAAATGGCATGCTGTGTCAAACCCTCATTGGTTATTTGCCGGACGCATCAGCAGAATATGATGGAGCAAGGTTTGATGCCAAAAGACATTTGTCTTCCTCCAAACCGGCCTTATTGTACTCAACCATTGAGGGTAATTCTCAGAAATTTGGAATTCAAGCAAAAGCACAATCAGACTTAACAACAGATGAGATAATTCCCTTAGGGTTTGAGTCAAAATTTGATACCCCAGTTGTATTTAATATTTCTATAGACCATTACATTGGTGATTTTATGGAAGCTGAATCCATTTACATAATTGATCAATATCTCAATATTGCTCACAATCTCAAGGATTCAAATTATTATTTTACTAGTGAGTCGGGTATTTTCTTAGATAGATTTTTAATAGGTTTTTCAGATGCTTTGTTAAGTATACCGGATGACAAATCACCAGATAACCAACTCCTTATCTATCCTGAGAATGGTAATTATTGGACATTCAAAATAAACGGCCCTTCACCAATAATACGCATTCAACTTTTTGATTTACTTGGAAGACTCCTGTACGACCTGCATCCGAATAACTATATAGCCACATATAATTTACCTAATTTATCCAATGGCCCATTTATAGCAAGGGTAGAATTATCAAATATGGCAATATTTACCAAAAAAGTAATAAGGAATTAATTATATGCTGTAACGGAGCGACAGGATCACATTAGTTCCAGGACCAGCAATCCCAGAGGAGTAAGGTCGGTACAATTGGTTGGTGAGATTCTCGACGCTGGCAATAAGCCTCCACTGGTCTGCCAACTGGTAACTGGATCTAAAGTTTAGGGTATACCATGACGGTGAATAGGGGTTGCCATTGGCATCCTTTGCATAGATAAAAGGCTTGGCCCTTTCTGATGGCGCCAGATTTTCAAAGGTGATTTCTGCATTATAGACCGCAAAGAAATCCAACTCAAAACTGTCATTAGCCCATTTAATATGCGTACGTCCAAAATTGGGGGATACATGCCTAACCGGCACCTCAGTACCATCGGCATCCTTTTCCCTGCCATCCACTATATTGTACTGGGTCAATAAACTCAGGTGCTCGGTAAAATTGACCAGAGCTCCAATTTCGAAACCATATAGCCAGGCCTGTGAGGCATTTTGTATGGCCTGTACCCTGCTTAATTCCCCATCGTAAATTATAAACTCTTCACCATTCAAAGTGAAATCGCGACGCACCATGGCATTGTCAAGAAAGGTATAATAAGTACCCAGATCAATGATTACTTTATTGGAGAAATTTAGCTTTAAGCCCAAGTCCGCACCATAGGCATATTCCGATCGCAGATCCTTATTGGGCACTACCACCGCACCAGGTTCGGAGTCAAATACCTTACCCTTATCATCAATATTTGGTGCTCTAAAGGCCGTAGATAGATTAAATTTCCATTGCACTATATCACTAGGCAACCAACTAATTCCCGCAGAGCCAGTAAGGGCACCCGTGTTTAAATTAGCCTCATCAAATGGTAGGTTTAAAAACTGATTGTTCTCCACAAAACTAGCTCTAGAAATCACATGATTGTACCGCAATCCCGATTGGAAAATAAACTTTGGATTGGGCTTAAACTTAACACTGGTATAAGCTGCTACGGATTGCCAGGTGGATCCATTAGGATAGCGTGTGACCGTGGTACTACTTTCTCCAGAATTGATATTTAAGGTATTGGCCTTAGACCCAACCATATTGTATACATACTCCAAGCCATAGTACAGATTAGTTCTTGTGCTTAAACGCTTTTCAAGATCTAAATTGAATGATAACGCATCCACATTTTCAGAGCGCAAGGTTCGTATATCGGACTGAAAGTCACGGTTTTTACGACTTTCTTCAAAATTTTGATATGCAAAGGTCGCCTTGAGCTGGTCATACAGGTTAGAAGTACTGGAGGTCTTTGTCAACTGGGCATTAGCCATAAACCATTGTTGTGGACCATAGTCCCATTCAGCAGAAACAAATTGGCCATCTTCATCGGTTCTGAGTAAGCGGTCATAACGAGGTACATCAGAGGTAGAGGTATAATACAACCCAAAGTCAAAAAACAAATTATCAGAAGGTTCATAATGAGCTTTTTGCATAAGGTTGATCTGGTCATAGCCGGTAGGTACTTGAATTCGAGGGTTTGGGTTATCAACTACCACATCTATATCGTCCTGGCGAATGACATATTGATTTCTTAAGTAATCTTCTGGTCCAAAGACCCCCATCCGTAAGTCATCAAATTTCGAGTAGGAAACACTCGTATAGAAGGCCCATTTTTTTAATCCAAAATTTAGATCTAAATGCCCTGTCAATTCATTATTGGCCGACGAATATCGTGCCACTGCATTGCTTTTAAAATACAACTCATCCTTATAGGATAATTGTGGTTTATTGGTATAAAAACTCATCACACCACCAATGGCATCACTACCATAAACTACCGAGCCTGCTCCAAGAGTAATCTCAGTTTCACGAATGGAAAACGGATCAATAGAGATCACATTTTGTATGTTTCCACCTCTAAAAATAGCATTGTTCATTCGTACCCCATCTACCGTTATTAATAAACGATTGGTAGAAAACCCACGAATCATAGGGCTTCCCCCACCGAGTTGACTTTTTTGAATGAAAACATTACCTGAATTTTCCAATAAATCAGCACTGGTTTGCGGATTAGCCACAACAATATCTGCCGCATCCAGGGTAACAATCTTCTGAACCACGTCTGTTTTTTCCTGAGAGAACTTAGATGCCGATATGACAACTTGATTTAAGTCTTCAATGTTTTCTTCCAGCACCACCACATACCTGAGTGCCGCTAACTCCGATTTTTTAAGTGTGCGTTTTATAAATAGAAAGTTCTGAAAAAGGAGGTCCTCGTCCGCGTCAAAAATGGTTACATCGGCGAGTCCGTTAAGGTCCGTTATGACGTATTTGGATTTACTAAGGTTATAGATGGCCACCCCCTCAATTGGCAAATTATCAATAGCATCAACAACCTTTACCTGTTGAGCACAGAGATTTAAGGCAAACCACAAGCTAATGACAGTTGTTAAGGCTTTTTTATAACCAAAAACACGATATTGTGTTTTGTATACCATAAGATAGACGCTTCAAACTACTCATTAGATTTACTGAAAAACATCAATAAATACCTGAAGAGATTTGGGCTTTTTAAAATTTCCCAAATGTAGCTCAAAATATACTAATAGCGTCTTTAATAAATCGCGCCTTTCTGTAATGTTTAACTTTATTTGATCTACAGTTGAAAAATCAGCGTCCAGCAATAGTTTAAATTGGTTTTTAAGCTGTCCTTCTAATGCGTAAACCGACGATTTTTCCACCTCAAATAAACCTGACTCCAAATTAAAGTACGGAGAATCATCCTTAGACGTATCAGGATAAAACCCGAGATGCTTGGTTAACCTAAGAAGGAATAACAAATGGAAATTGGCAAAATTACCAGACACATCAAGGAATTGAATAGCCGTTTCAATAAAGGTAAATAGCTCCAAATCTGCCTCCTCCTCTTTAAGAACAGTAGACAATACTTCAGCTATAAAAACACTTAATGATGCTTTAAGGACATTAGTGTGTATGGATTTTAGTGGAATATAGCTTCTCACTTCCTTTAAAAACTGTAACGATCGTCCTGGTATATAATTTTCTTCGATCTCCAAAAGCATTAAAGGCTGAAAAAAAACCGCCTTTGTTTTGGACCGCTTCGATTTTAAAACTCCCTTTTGCAGGTAACTGACTACACCTCTTTTATTGGTATAACACTTTACAATGAGATCATTTTCTTTATACCTAAGCGTTGATAGTACTATAGCCTTGCCCTTACTCTGCATACTACCTGATGATCAACAGCTTAAGAACCTTGGTCTCAAAAGTATCCAAATCAGTAATCATGATGACATATACTCCAGAGGCAACAATATTATTCGCGAGGTTTTTACCATTCCAAACCGCCGTACCACCGTCAATGGCAAAATTATATCCAGCTGTTGACGATCTCAGGTTAATTCTTGACTGCGCCTCAGCAACAAGATTCCCCTCAATATCGGTTATTTTAATGTTGACATCTTCGGTTAACCCTGCAATCTTGATTCCTTTTGTAATATCATTTAAATTATCAAATCCTAAAATTTCATATTCAGGCCTTACAGGATTGGGGTATACATAGGCCTCACTTAAATTATCCTCAGGTGCAGATCCTCCCGCAAGAAAGGCCACCAAACCACGACTTGTGGCAAAATACACCTTCCCGTTATTCTGATCAATGGAAATATCGTTTATACTATTAGAAGGTAATGGTGAGTTGTCTTCTGTAAAATGGAAAATGGTTTGTTGCCCATTAGGGCTAAAATAAAACACCCCTGAATCTACAGTACCAACCCACTTATTGTTAGAACCATCCACTTCAATATCGGTAATATACTGGTCCTCCAGAAGTTCCCTAGGAATACCATCCTCAAGAATAATGATAGAATTTAAAGTGGGAAAAGGGTCTTCAAAGAATCCTCCTGTATTAAACAAAACTCTTAATCCAAAAATAGTTCCAATCCAAAGTTGATTTCTTTGATCCAGAGCCAAAGCGGTAACACGAGGAACGGGCAGATTTTGCTCTTCTGAACTCAAGTTCTTTAAAGGTTCTGATTTGCTTTCATTAAAAGCGAATAACCCATTTGTATAAGCACCAATCCATTTGGTTCCAGAGTTGTCAATTTCCAAATCAAAAAAGCCGATTTCACCTGTTAAAGGATCCCCAATAACATTTGAAAAACTGTAAGATCGCCAAGATCCTGTATTTGGATCAAATGACTTAAGCGGCCTCTCTACTCTACTAGTAACCGACCAAAATAGTCCATTAATATCAAATCCTGAACCAGATACCCTAATATCTGATACATCAGGATTTCCAGGTAAGACCAAAGACTCTAGGCCACTGTTGGTCTCATCGTATAAAACCGTAGGTTCTAAATTATTAAGTACTAGTAAGCCATCATGAAATGAGCTCACATAGGCCTCAGTTGGGTTAGAAGGGTTAGGAGTTATCTTATTTAAAACCCTCGCCCCCAGTAAACTGTCAAATGGTATATTCGTCCATCCTTCCTGTCTGAAATAACTTAAGCCTCTTGAATTTAATGGGAATGGATTTAAGGCTTGTGTAAACTCGCCATAGGTAATAATTAAAGCGTTGGTACCAGAATCAATTCTAAATCCATTATTTCTCAATGGTCCGTTTGGCAATAATTGTAAATATTCACTGGGAGATGCTATGAGGTTGCTTAAAACACCTTGCGATTGTGTTCCAATAAATATTTCATTATTGTTAATGATTGATGAAGTAAATCTAGTATCAAAATCGTCGTTCGGTGCAAAGGTTGTGACTAAGTTAATTTGGTCATCATAAATCAACACTTCATCAGAAAAGGTAACATTTAAATACTGGTCCGATACTTCAGCCTCTTCTGGTACTGCTGAAAAACTGAGAATAGTAGTTGGAATACCAGGTGCTACACGAAACAAACTCCTGTTGGTATTAATAGCATATACATTTGTACTCAGGGTGTTGATGGTTAAAAAATTACCAGTCTGCACAGTACTCCATTGGCTAAAATCAACAAGATTAGGATTGGATAAATCTGCCTTCTTAACCCCATTATTATTTAAACAAGCCGCATAGATTTCGTTATTTAAAACCGTAATTTGATTCACCGTAATCTGTGAGCCACCATCACCCATAAAATAGGTGTCTCCAAATTCCAATCGATCAAGATCGTAAACAGAAATACCATAATTAGTAGCTATATAAATCAAATTTTCATATTCGTAGAAATAATTAATTCTACGGTTTATTGGAGTAATATTTTCCCGTTCCAGAATGTCTACGACGCTCAACACCTGATCGGTCCCAGTAAAGTAAAGCTCAATAAGGCCGTTTTCATACCCTATAAGTAGCGTATTGAATTGTTCACTAAAACGAATGGTTGTAATAGATTGGCCTGACAATCCTTCAATGGTAGTAATGGTATTAATTTCATTCGTTAGCAGATCAAAAGAAAACACGGCGTTCTCTGAAGCCGCATATACTTTATCCGTGCCTGTAGCGACATCTACAATTTCGTTGAATGAAAAATGACCTTCCCACAAACTTGAAAACTCCTGGCAGGTGATCTGCCATGTCCAGAATAGACATCCAAAAATTAAAAGGGCTTTTTTCAGCATTATTAGATATTGCTCAAATATATTAAGGAAACGTAAAAGGCGGATTAAAAGTACCCAACAAAAAAAGCCTTAATTAGAAAATTAAGGCTTTCAATTTCAATAAACTGATTTTATACTACCCCCTGAGCAAGCATTGCATCGGCCACTTTAACAAAGCCTGCTATATTAGCTCCTTTTACATAGTCCACGTACCCAGTGTCGTCTTTTCCATAGGCAATGCAGGATTCATGGATATCATTCATGATCTCTTTTAATTTATCATCTACTTCTTTTCTCGTCCATTTGTAGCGAAGCGAATTCTGAGTCATTTCTAGGCCAGAAGTGGCAACCCCACCGGCGTTAGAAGCCTTTCCAGGTGCAAATAAGATTTTAGCCTCATGGAACACCGCAATCGCTTCATGCGTAGAAGGCATATTAGCCCCTTCACTCACACAAATACATCCGTTGGCGATCAAAGATTTCGCATCCTCTCCGTGCAGCTCATTTTGAGTAGCACAAGGTAATGCCACATCACAGGCAACCTTCCATGGTGTTTCACCTGCCACATAAGTTGCACCAGGATACTTCGCAACATAATCCTTAATACGTCCACGTTTTACATTTTTAAGATCCATGATAAAGGCCAGTTTTTCTTCATCAATACCATCAGCATCATGAATATAACCTGAGGAATCAGACATGGTCAAAACCTTAGCCCCTAACTGCAAACTTTTCTCTGCAGCGAATTGTGCCACATTTCCTGAACCGGAGATCACCACATTTTTACCCTCCATGCTATCCCCTTTCGTATCAAGCATATTTTGTGCAAAGTAAACAGTTCCATAACCCGTAGCTTCCGGTCTTATCAAGGAACCACCCCATGTAAGTCCTTTACCTGTAAGAACTCCTGTAAACTCGTTTCGTAATTTTTTATACATACCAAACAAAAAGCCAATCTCTCTACCTCCAACACCAATATCACCAGCAGGGACATCTGTATCATTTCCAATATGTCTAAATAATTCGCTCATAAAGGCATGGCAGAATCTCATGATCTCATTATCACTCTTCCCTTTAGGATTGAAATCAGACCCTCCTTTACCACCACCCATAGGCAAGGTGGTCAAGCTATTTTTAAATACCTGCTCAAATGCCAGGAACTTAAGAATGCTCATATTAACCGATGGGTGAAAACGTAACCCACCTTTGTATGGTCCAATAGCAGAATTCATTTGAATTCTATAGCCACGATTGACCTGAATTTCACCAGAATCATCAACCCAGCAAACGCGGAAAGAAACAACACGTTCTGGCTCAACCATTCGTAATAGAATGTTCTTGCCATGATAAATATCATGTTGAACAATGTAAGGTATTACAGTTTCTGCAACCTCTTCTACGGCTTGCATGAACTCAGGTTCATTACCGTTTCGTTCTCTTACAAGATTTAAAAAATCTTCAATTTTTTTGTCCATTTTATTAAATGTTAATCGGTGTGGAAATTATTCCCGCAAAGATACATTATCTTTAAAATTGAGCTATTTATTTTTTCATATTATCAAAATATTATCCTTTTTCTAGCAATACCATAATACGAAATCCGTTGAAACTGTTGCTGATCGAATGTAATTTGATGGTTTACACAGTTTTAATATATTTGTTCAGGTAGCCCCTTAAGATACAACTATGGCCAACAGAATGCGTCCCTTGACTTTGCCAATGCTTTTATTGGTGGTATTCCAATTTGGGTACGCGCAATATGGATTTACAAATGAAGTTGGAGGTTTTGTTGGTGCCTACAACTTGAGATCTGATTTTGGGGAAAATCAAAATCGTGAAGCGGCCACAAATACGGGGTTTGCAGTAGGATTAATGCACTACATCAATTTTGCCTATCGTCGAAATTACAATTTCCAAAATTTTCAAGGTTATTTTAACGAACACTTCAAGGTAAGATCTGAAATTTCATATGCCCAAAGTAACCTTAAACATTATGGAACTTGGGTAGATGAAACCAGAACAAGCGAAAATGCCGAGCGACTAAGACGACACACAGGTAAAACACAGAATTTCAATATTGGTTCTCAATTGGTCTTCTATCCTATTGAAATACGTGGGTTTGAAAATGGCACTAATAGCTTTCTACCCTTTATGGCCCTGGGAGTTCAATACACTTTTTACAAACCGGAAGTGTATACAACCTACGGCGATGGGGACATAAGAAACTTAGATAACTTTTATCTTCCTTGGCAAGTTGACGAGGATCCCTTTTTAAGCACACAAAATGGTAGTACCTTTTCAATTGTAGGTAGTGCAGGAACTCGCTATAAATTGACTCCTTTAACTGATCTCGTATTAGAGTTGCGTTGGCAATATTATTTTGATGATTGGGTAGATGGCTTAAACCATAAATTGCCTTCTAATCAAAATAATGATTGGGCCATATGGCTTAACCTGGGCTATGTGATTTATTGGGAACGTTAATTATCCTATCGCCTGTTTTAAATCTGCGATTAAATCCTCCTTATCCTCAATTCCCACACTCAATCTTATAAGACTATCAACGACACCAGATTTTTCTCTTAGTTCTTTTGGAATGCTGGCATGAGTCATACTCGCGGGATGCCCCGCTAAGGACTCCACCCCACCTAAGGATTCCGCCAGGGTGAATATTTTAAGATTTTCAACAATTTTTATCGCTTCATCAAAATCGTTCCCTTTGGTAACAAAAGACACCATGCCGCCAAAATCATTCATTTGTGCTTTGGCAATATCATGATTGGGATGTGTTTCAAATCCTGGCCAGTATACTTTTTCAATTTTGGGATGTGCGGCTAAATATTCTGCAACAGCGCGACCATTTTCACAATGACGTTGCATACGAACATGCAGGGTTTTAATTCCTCTAAGTGCTAGAAAACTGTCCTGAGGACCGCAAACTGCACCACTGGCATTTTGAATAAAATAGAGTTTCTCCGCAAGGGCATCATCCTTAACTGCCAGTGCTCCCATAACAAGATCACTATGTCCGCCTATGTATTTAGTCGCCGAATGCATAACGATATCCGCCCCTAAATCCAATGGTTGTTGTAAATATGGAGTCGCAAACGTATTGTCAACCGCTAAAAGCACTTCATGTTTCTTTGCAATTCGGGCCGTAGCTTCGATATCAATAACATTCATCATAGGATTGGTTGGAGTCTCTACCCAAATAAGCTTTGTGTTATTATTGATATAAGACTCAATCACATCCGCATTTTCCATTCCAATGAAATGAAACTTAATTCCAAAATCCTCATAAATCTTCGTGAATAATCGATACGATCCACCGTAAAGATCATTTGTAGACACCACCTCATCACCAGGGCTTAATAGTTTGATAACAGCATCAATGGCAGCAAGACCAGAGGCAAACGCCAATCCATGATTGCCATTTTCAATACTTGCTAATGCATTTTCAAGGGCATGCCTTGTTGGATTATGGGTTCTTGAATATTCATAACCTTTATGGCCACCAGGAGTTGATTGTGCATAAGTTGATGTTTGATAAATGGGAGGCATTACAGCTCCATAGGCTTTATCATGCTCTTGTCCACCGTGAATGGTCTTGGTATTAAATTTCATAGTTCCTGAAAATTTGATGCTTAGTCGAAGTAATTTATAAACATGACAAAACTAGCCGTTTATTGGTTGTATTCAAAAGTTAGTTTTACCTTTAATCTATGTTTAACAAAACACCTTGAAGTTGAAGTATTTTGTTCTCCTTTTTTGTTTGGGTCTACTGATGACCAGTTGTTTATCAGATTCAAATGATAATGCGTATACTACAGAATCATTTTCTGTTAATGACTTTCCTAATATTAAAGCCAATATTGTTTTTGTTTCCGATGAGAACTCTGAGTCTCAAAAAATTAATCAAGTCATTATTGATAGTACTTTAGCTTCCTTTTATCTGGATAAACCAGTTAATAACATACAGGAGGCACTTGACAGCTTCGTTGCCAATTATAAAAGCTTTAAAGACGATTTTCCAGATTCAAGCGGGGTATGGGAACTCATTGTTGAGACCGAGGTGGTTTTTGAGTCCGAAACTATTATTTCTTACTCAATTAACACCTATACCTATACTGGAGGCGCTCATGGAAATGACAAAATAATTCTCTTAAATTTCGATGCTTCTACTGGGACAATTTTAAATCAAGAGAATCTATTTTTGGACTCAAATAAGCTCAAATCGGTAGCAGAATCATTTTTTATCAAATCGCAGAAAGAATCCTCAGATACATTTAAAATGGAAGACTATTTCTTTGGTCAGGAGTTTCAACTACCAGAGAATATGAGCTACAGCGATGATGGGTTTTTAATGCTGTATAATGTTTACGAAATAGCCTCATATGCACAGGGCTATACCGAGTTTGTCATCCCCTACGATGAACTAGAAGGCATCCTCAGGATTTCACCTTATTAACAGGTTTGGTCAGTCTTCTTATAATGGGCTCTACTGTTAATCCCTGACCTATAATTGATGCAACTACCACCACATAAGTAATTACCAAAAACAACTCCCGATGCATGTCTCTAGACAAGCTCAATGCCAGAGCAATGGATATTCCTCCTCGCAAACCTCCCCAAGTCATGATGACATTGGTTTTTGGAACAAAATCCAATCTTTTGGCAAAAGCCTTAACCGGTAACCATAACGATGCATAACGACATAACAAGATAATTGGAATGGCCAGAAGCCCTGCCATGATATAGTTATTATCTAAGGTTAGCACTAGCATTTCCATTCCAATCATTACAAACAATAAGGTATTAAGAAGCACATCAATTAGTTCCCAAAACTTGTCCACATAGGTTTCAGTGACTTCAGACATAGCCGTATTTCTAACAGTGTCGTTACCAACCACAAGACCAGCAGCCACCATTGCTAAGGGCGCCGATAAGTGAAATTTATGCGCTACTGCTGTTCCACCCATTACAGCTGCTAATGTTAAAATTACTTCTATTTCATAACTATCAATTGACTTCATTAATTTGTAGGTAAGCCAACCCAATAGTAGGCCTAGTGCCAATCCTCCAATAACTTCCTGACCAAATAAGGTTACTATATCTGAAATATCCAATGGGACCCCTGGTTTAGCAGCAATAGCAAAAATGGTAAGAAAAACAACCACTCCTACACCATCATTGAACAGTGACTCACCAACAATTTTAGTTTCAAGTTTTTTAGGTGCACCTGCTTTTTTAAGAATGCCTAATACAGCAATGGGATCAGTTGGAGAAATTAAAGCTCCAAATAACAAACAATTGATAAAGGTAACCTCAAAGCCCAACCACTGCAGCACATAAAACATGGAGGTTCCTACTAAAAACGTAGATACTACAACACCAAAAGTTGCAAATGCCAATATGGGCCCCCTTTGTACTTTCAATTGAGAAAAGTTAGTATGTAATGCCCCAGCAAACAATAAGAAACTAAGCATAATGTCCAGTAAAACCGTTTCAAAATCAATACTTTGAATAAATTCCTTTTCTCGAAGTAATAAGGTGTTATCAAACTGACCAATGAACAAAACTACTGAGGTAAATAAAATGGTAACTACCATTAAACCAATGGTTAAGGGCAACTTTAAAAAACGAACATTGATGTAACCGAATGCTGCCGAGAGCACAACTAATACAGTCACAATTGAATAGTAATCCATAAAATATACCGTTGAATGGTTAGGAGATTAGTTTAGCTTTTTTTTAAACGGCAAATCATTAATTAACAATTACCTTGCAGCGCAAAATTAGCCAATTAAACTTCAATAAACATAGATGAAAAAAATATACTACCTGAGTACCTGTGATACTTGTAAAAGAATCATGAATTCGGTTAACATAAGTGAAGAATTTCACATTCAGGATCTAAAATCCAATCCAATCTCACAAACAGACTTGGAAAAGCTGCATGAGTTCACTGGCAGTTATGAATCTCTATTTAATAAGAGATCCAGGCTTTACAAAGAACGCGGTTTAAAGGATAAGAATCTCAGCGAAATGGATTTTAAAGCATTGCTTCTTGAGCACTATACCTTTTTGAAAAGACCGGTATTTATTGCTGGTGATAAGATTTTCATTGGGAATAGCAAATCAACAATTACTGCTCTTGCAGCTGAACTCAATGAGTAGAAAAACAGCATTAGTTGCCCTTGTTACTGTACAATTATTGTATGGTTTAAACTACACGTTTGCGAAGACCGTGATTAATGATGGTTATGTAGGTGCTTTTGGCTTTGTGGTGCTCCGTGTTGTGGGTGCATTAATCCTCTTTTGGCTATTGAGTCTCTTTCTACCAAAAGAAAAGATTGATAAACGTGATTATCTTAGATTTATAGTGGCTGCGATATTTGGCGTTTTTATAAACATGCTCCTGTTTCTAAAAGGGTTGGAATTAACCTCCCCCATTCATGCCTCCTCCATCATGACTATCACACCAGTAATTATTCTTATACTCTCCTATTTTATTCTAAATGAAGCCCTAACCAAACGGAAAATTTTTGGCGTGTTTCTGGCCTTTGCAGGTGCCTTAGTCCTCACTATTTATGGAAAATCGGTAAGAGCTGCAGACAATGTTTTTCTTGGCAATACCTTTATTTTTATCAATGCCGTGTCCTATAGCATTTATGTAATTCTTATAAAACAGTTAACCACAAAATACCATCCGCTAACATTTATAAAATGGTTGTTTTTGTTTGGTGCCTTTATGGTGTTCCCGTTTGGTTATGAAGAATTAACTGAAATCAAATTAAACACCTACACCAACTACGCTTATTTTAGCATTGCCTTTGTAGTACTGGGGGCTACCTTTGGCACCTACCTCCTTAACCCATTAGCACTTAGTAAATTGAAGGCCTCAACTGTTGGTGCCTTTGTATATTTACAACCAGCGATCGCTGGGATCTTTGCTATTGTTATGGGAGTGGATCAAATGGATACAGTCAAAATGCTGGCTATGCTTATCATTTTTACAGGAGTATTTTTGGCTAGTAAAAAACCTAAGGCTACAGCCTAGTCGATAATGGTTTCGGCTTAACTCCAAATTTTCGAGTATCCTCTTTGGTTAACAGCTTAAATGAATCAGCCTTTGGAAACTTCTCTCCTAACTCTAATAAGTCCTGAGGAAGTCCTGTGAGTTTTCTGGTCTTAAGGTCAATCCAAGCGCCTAACATCTGGCAATGAGCCAAATGCTCTCCTTTGTGATTGTAGAAATCATGATCAAAACTAAAGAACATACCATCTTCACTTAAACCTGATACTTCTATAGTCACCTGAATTGGAGTCCCTAGAAAAGACTCTTTAAAGTAGTACATGTGTTCATAAAAAACGACCGGACCAAGACCATTTTTCTGAATGGTTTTCATACTGAACCCGTGATCTCCAAAAAAGGACATCCGCGCATGACTCATAAAGTTAGTATAAGCAGAATTTGCTAAATGCCCATTGGCATCAACATCACTCCAGCGTATTTCGAATTGTTTTGAAAACATACTTGCTTTTTTTAAAGGTTCAAAAATAATAAAACTAAAGATTGAAACTGTTAAGTAGATGTTAGTATAAAAATCCTCTAACCCGCCCAATTTTGTACCTTTGGGCACTAATTTAATTTGTAAATGATACAATCAATGACTGGCTATGGGAAGACTGTAATTCAGCTTCCTACGCGCAAAATATCCATTGAGATCAAATCTCTCAATAGTAAAAATCTGGACCTCAATGCCAGAATGCCTTCTACCTATCGCGTAAAAGAACTTGAAATAAGAAAGCGAATCGCCGCAAAACTTGTAAGGGGCAAGGTTGATTTTGCATTGTATGTGGATGTTACAGGAGAGGAAACCTCATCCAGTATAAACAAATCTGTTGTAGGCTCATATATGAATCAACTACGTGAGGTTGCCCAGGCGACTGAAGGTGAGTTACTGCAAATGGCCATTAGATTACCCGATGCTATTAATACAGAACGTGAGGATATAAATGAAGATGAATGGAAGCAATTATCAGAGGTCATTGACACTACCTTGGACAAATTAGTACAATACCGTACAGAAGAGGGGACTAGTCTCAAATTAGATTTTGAAAAAAGAATAGAGAATTTGAATTCTTTATTGAAAGAAGTCGCCTTAATCGATCCTGAACGTATTGAAAATGTCCGTGTCAAACTCGAAAAAGGAGTTAGTGATATTAAAGAAAAGGTTGATGAAAATAGATTTGAACAAGAACTGATCTATTACATTGAAAAATTTGATATCACGGAAGAGAAAGTACGACTTAGCAATCATTTAGATTATTTCGTTAGCACCCTCGGATCTAAGGATTCTAATGGTAAAAAGCTTGGTTTTATATGTCAAGAAATAGGACGTGAAATCAATACCATTGGGTCTAAAGCCAATTTCGCCCCAATGCAAAAATTGGTTGTGCAAATGAAAGACGAGTTAGAGAAGATAAAAGAACAAATGTTAAACGTCCTGTAATTACCCCTATGTCAGCACCAAAAGGAAAACTTATTGTTTTTTCAGCCCCGTCTGGATCAGGAAAAACAACCATAGTAAGGCATCTTTTAAAACAACCGGAGCTCAATCTGGAATTTTCCATTTCAGCCACTTCAAGAGAAAGTAGAGGACAAGAAGTAGATGGGAAAGATTACTATTTCTTGAGTCTTGAAGAGTTTAAAAATAAAATCAGAAATGATGAATTCTTAGAATGGGAAGAAGTTTATAGAGACAATTTTTATGGCACTTTAAAATCAGAAATTGAGCGCATTTGGAGCAAGGGCAAACACGTTATTTTTGATATTGATGTTACCGGGGGGCTTCGTATAAAGAAGAAATTCCCAGAAGAAACTCTAGCTGTTTTTGTCAAACCCCCCAATTTAAATGAGTTGATAAGACGTCTTAAAGACCGTGGTGAAGAGTCTCAGGACAAAATAAACATGCGGGTTGCTAAGGCACCTGTAGAATTGGCAACAGCTCCTCAATTTGATACAATTGTTGTTAATACAGATCTGGACAAGGCGTTAGAAGACGCCTATAACCTTGTTGCTAATTTTATCAATGATTAGGATATGAACATTGGTCTTTTTTTTGGAACCTTTAACCCCATCCATGTTGGCCACCTGATCATTGCCAATCACATGGTTGAACACAGTCAATTAGATGAAGTGTGGTTGGTAGTGACACCTTTAAGTCCATTTAAAAAGAAAAACAGTCTTCTTGACAATCATCAACGTTTAGAAATGGTATACAGGGCTACGGAAGATTTTCCTAAACTTAGACCTTCGGACATCGAATTTAACCTTCCCCAACCAAATTATACCATCAAAACGCTATTGTATTTAAAAGAAAAGTTTCCTGAACATGATTTCTCATTAATCATGGGTGAGGACAATTTAGCATCATTTCATAAATGGAAAAATTATGAAGAGATCCTTAATCAACACCATATTTTTGTCTATCCAAGAATAAAAAGCAAGCCTGTAAAAGAAGAATTCCTGAATAATAAGAAAATTTTTAACATTTCAGCCCCTATTTTAGAGTTGTCTTCTACCTTCATAAGGCAGGAAATAAAGGCCAACAGAAATATTAAGCCTATGCTACCTGTTAAAGTTTGGGAGTACCTCGATGAAATGAACTTTTATCGGTAGATTTGTAAGAATTTTAAACCCCCTTTTCGAAATTCTTGTGTTATGTTAAATGAAATCGTATTTATCTCGGTTATTGTTGCTTTTATAACAATCAAACTTAAAGATATAAGTCTAAGGCAAAAGCTTAATCAGAATAAAGAAAGACGCTTATTACTGTCAGGTGGATTGGTGGTTTTATTTCTCCTTTCCAGTGTTACCTTCCCCTTTCCGCAATCCCTATATTGGTTTATAGTTTTGGGCATTCTGTTTTTGGTTGTTCTTATTTCATCCGATATTATTAAACTAGAATGGAAAAGGCAATTAGCGTTACCTTTTAATAAGAGGGTTATTAATGTACTATTTTATTCGTTACTATTTGTCTTTATCAACATCTATATCTAAAAATGATAGAAGGCATTTTTTAAGTGTTCTAGTTCCTGGTGTTCATTTGTTTTAATTATTGCTATAATATCAAATCGCACTTCAAGGTCAAGACTTTCTTCTAATATATATGCATCAACTGCTTTAACCAGGTTCTGTATTTGTCTTGGTTTTACAAAGTCCTGTGGATTCCCAAACTCTCTGGATGTTCTTGTTTTTACTTCAACCGCGGCAAGAATGCCATTTTTTTCAGCAAGGATATCTACTTCAGCTCTTTCAAATCTGTAATTTCTTGCTCGAACATTGTAGCCTTGAGCTATCAAATAATCCACAGCCAACTGCTCTCCATTTTTACCAAGTTCATAATGCTGTGCCATAATTCTAAGTTATTTAAAATAATAGTACCTTTAATATTAAGCACCGTATATATCATTGGACGCACCGTTCGCATTTATAGATAAGGCCCCAGTACTGCTCATTTTCTTTATTCATGGGATTGTATTTTCATGCTTATGTTTAAAAAAAGGGATACAATATCAAAATTTGAGTAGCCTATGGCTGAGTTTGTTACTGTTTCTATGTGCTCTCTATATAACCCCTTATATGCTAGGTTATGCCGGTTGGTATGGTTATTCAGATACCACAACAGAAATCTTATTCTTCATACCTTTTATGCAGGTTCTCGTGATTGGTCCGGTGGTTTACTTTTATATTCGAAGCTTACTCAATCCCTCGTTCCGATTCTCCCGAAAAGACTGTATACATTTTATTCCTGGAATCCTCTATCTTTTATATTCTATAGTCGTTTTTATCACTGACAAAATTATATTGGATGAATTCTATTTTTACGCTGACGGCAGAGACAAAGATCTGAAAGCCTGGTATCAGATTCTTGGATTGTTTTCTATGCTCTATTATTTAGTCTTAAGCCTTAGAACCTATTTATCTTATAAGAACATTATTTTTAATGTTGTCAGTTACGCCGATTCCATATTATTTCGATGGATTCAAAATTTCCTGATAGCGTTGCTCTTATTTGTAGTGCTTCGCATTGTTTTTTTCTTTACCAACCCCCAGTGGGAAAATTTTGGAAGTCAATTTTGGTATTACTTATCCTTTGGCTTTATCATGCTTTACATATCCATTAGCGGGTATGCCCAGTCTGTGAAATCAATTGCCATACCACCAGCTAAGGTTGAACCAAACTTTGAAGAACTAGAGGACGAGAAAACATCAGCTGTTGCGGTTGACATTGATAAATGGTATAATCAAATTGTAAACATTCTGGAGGGGAAAAAAATATTCCAAAACCCGCAATTAACACTTTTAGACGTGGCCAAAGAACTCAATACCAATTCTAAGACCATCTCCTCATCTATTAATTTGGGGGCCAAAATGAACTTTAATGATTTTATTAATCATTATCGTATAGAGGCCATTAAAGGTAAACTCCGGAATGGAGAACATCAACAGACCACCTTACTAGGAATCGCTTTAGAATCAGGATTCAATAGTAAAGCCACTTTCAATCGAGCATTTAAAAAGAGCACAGGTATAACGCCTAAGAATTTTATTGAAAATCTTTCCTGAAAAAAGGTCTCAAATCAAGATTTGAAGCGCACGGTCAGGCTTGATTTTAGAGTTTTGAAGAAAATAATTCTCATTATGAAAAACATATTTCTACTTCTCATCAATATTACAGTATTAACTGCTCAGTCACAGCTTCCCCTGCGTCAAATTGACTCCATCATCGCATCACAAATCAACGAAACAGGTCCAGGTATTATGGTAGGTATCGTCAAAGACGGTAATATCATTTATGAAAAGTATCGAGGCCTTGCCAATCTCGAACATCAGGTGAAAGTGAGTCCAAAAACCAGATCCAACATTGCCTCCACCGCCAAACAATTTACGGCATTGATGATTTTAGAACTAGCAATGGAGAATAAACTTCAGCTTGAAGATGATATAAGAAAGTACCTGCCTAATTTGTATACAAATATAGAAGAGAAGATAAAAATTCGTCACCTTATCAATCATACCAGCGGTATCAGAGATTATGTTGAATTAATGAGTTTACAAGGGGATGTCTGGTGGAAACGCGTAGGACTGGATAATGATGATGTCATAAATCTATTGGAGCAACAAGAAGATATTGGGTTTAAACCTGGATCTAGATACTCCTATAGTAATTCTGGTTATGTAATTCTAGCGAAACTTATTGAAACTGTCACGGATCAGAAATTCACAGATTATTCCGATACCTTTTTTAGAAAACTCGGAATGAATGACACTTCGTTTATAAAACGCTATATGGGTGTCATTCCCAATAAGGCAGCTCCATATTCAGATTGGGGTTATGGTGAATTATTTCATTCCATATCCGTAACCAAGACTGCTGGTGAAGGTTTTTTGTATACCACTCTTAAAGACCAGTTAGTATTTGAACAAGCCATACAAAATGCTACCAAGGACAATAACCAATTGTTGATTACAAGTCAATTGCCCATTCCAAGTAGTGAAATAAATAGTTATGGTTTTGGATTAAAGTTGGACGATCGTCTCGGACGAAAAGCCGTTCATCACGATGGTGTCACCAATGCTTATAATACTCAAACACTTCGGTTTCCTGAAGAGAACTTGTCAATTTTTATCATGAGTAATAATGGCAATATAAGAAGCGACAACCTTGCTGATGACATTGCTCAGCTAATGCTTCCTAAGCAAGAATTCAAGGTGGCGTATGACGCAGCCTTATTGGATGCTAAAAATTCTAAGGAACTCTATAAATGTGAAGGCAGCTATTATACGGCCAGTGGTTATTTAACCCGAATAGAAGAGGAAGACAATAAACTTTACTTTCTACAAGGTAAATACCTCAGATTAGGACTGACTCAGGAAGGGAATAACACTTATCATTTTGATCAGGACCAGACTCAAAAGATTCGTTTCTACAAGGATAAAATGACGGTATTCTATCCATCAGGAAAATCATTTACCTATCAAAAAACAAATACTATTGCAGCAAGTCCTGAAGATTTAGAAGCCTTAACAGGAAGTTATAATAATTCAGAACTAAACATAAGTTTTGACCTTGTTCTTAATCAAGATAAGGGACTGCATTTTTCATTTTCAAATGAAGACCGTGAAGAAGAAGTAACCATCTTTAACAGAGATGATTTATTAGCTGGAGAAAATTATAACTTAAAAGTAATTCGTGATAAGTATAACCGCGTTATTGAGCTTAAGTTAAGCTATGATCGGGCTAAAAATATGAGTTTTAAAAAGGCAACAAACCTTAAATTTCAACCGAAAATACAGACTGATATTGGATCCATGCAGGTAAGTACCATCAAATCAGCAGATGGAACATCCTCCGATATTTTATTAACCGCCAACTACCCTAATGGCAATGAGATTTTCTTTAAACGCCTTGGTGGGTCTAGTTATGATAAAGCCAGCTCCATTCTCGCTACAGATGATGGCTATTTAATTATAGGGTCTACCAGCTCTTTTGGAAACGGTAATTACGATATGTATGTCATTAAAACTGATAAAGATGGAAAACAGCAGTGGCAAAATACCTATGGGGGTTTCTACAACGAGTACGGATTTAGTGGAGAATTAACCGATACTGGATACCTACTTAAAGGGTCCAAACAAAACTGTGATAATAATACAGACATTAACAGAAAATGCCACTCCAATATTTGGTTTGTTGAGATCGATAAAAACGGAAACGAACTTTCAAGTTCCTTACTCGAAAAAATCACTAAAACTTAATAGTAGAATTATCCTTGTTGACTTTAAGAGTTATGTTTCTTCCAAGAACTAAGGCTCTATTGTCTTTTTCATGGCCTGCAGGCATATTAAAAGCAACTGGGATATCATATTCTGCCAATACATCTAGGATCAACTGTTCAATAGAGGTGCCCCATTGGGTCGTATTCTTTCGAAGCTTACTGAAATCCCCAACGATTACCCCAGCGCAATTTTCAAAATACCCAGCGCGTTTTAAACTCTGAAGCATCCGGTCTATATGGTACTTATACTCCCCTATTTCCTCGATAAACAAAATCTTACCTGTAGTATCGATGCTGGACTTCGAACCTAACATGGTATGCAACATAGTTAAATTTCCACCTACTAAGGGCCCTGTAGCACTTCCAATTTTGTTATAGTTGGACCCTTCAAGAGTATAAATACCCAAGTTCCCAAAAAGAGCTTGTTTAAATGTGGCCACACTATTCTCGATACCCTCTAGATCTTCTGTTAAACTCACACACATTAAAGCATGGATGGATTCCAAACTATGGTTATGTAACTCATTATGAAGAGCCGTGATATCACTATATCCAATAATCCACTTAGGCTGTTGTTTGATTTTGGTGAAATCAAGTTGATCCAATATACGAACCGTTCCATAACCTCCTCTGGCACACCAAATTGCACTAATAGTTGGATCATCCATTGCCTCTTGTAGATCCTGAGCCCTTTGGGCATCGGTTCCCGCAAAATGATGGTTTTGCTCAAAAACATACTCTCCAACCACAACCTCTAAACCCCAGGATCTAAGAAGTTGTTCCGCTTGTCTCACCTCACCTTCTTTACTTTTCAAAATTCCAGATGGAGCTATAATAGCCACTTTATCACCTGCTTTTAGATAAGGCGGTTGTGCAAATTCTGTGACGCTCATACTATTGCGAGTTTCAAAAGACTGTCCCCAGGAAATTGCAAAAATCATAAGACCTAATAGTTTAACAATTCTCCTCATAAATCTGATAGATGACAGCCCCCTTAGGGTCTAGGGTAAATGTACATTTTTTTTCTAATTAGGGACAGGAATCCTTAATTTTGTCGACTTAATTAGATAACGCATGAATTCCTCTGAACGATATACTATAACCGCTGCATTACCATATACAAATGGGCCAATTCATATAGGCCATTTGGCTGGGGTGTATGTGCCTGCAGATATCTATGCCAGATATCTGAGAATCAAAGGAAACGACGTCGCCTTTATTTGCGGTAGTGATGAGCATGGTGTTCCAATTACCCTTAAAGCTAAAAAAGAAGGGGTAACACCCCAGGATATTGTAGACAAATACCATAATATTATTAAGGAATCATTTGAGGATTTTGGGATTTCGTTTGATAATTACTCGCGTACTTCTAATGAAAATCATCATCAAACAGCTTCTGATTTTTTTAGGAAATTGTACGACGAGGGGAAGTTTATTGAAGAGACATCAGAGCAATTCTATGATGAAACCACTAAGATGTTTTTAGCAGACAGGTTTATAATTGGAACCTGTCCTAAATGTGGTTACGAAGAGGCCTATGGGGACCAATGTGAAAATTGTGGCACCAGTCATAACGCTACGGATCTTATTAATCCAAAATCAGCTGTAACAGGTAATACTCCTACTTTAAAATCCACGAAGCACTGGTACCTTCCATTAGACGAGTATCAAGATTTTCTCAAACAATGGATATTAGTCGATCATAAAAAGGATTGGAAAGCCAACGTCCTGGGCCAGGTAAAGTCATGGACGGATGATGGATTAAGACCCCGTGCAGTCACCAGAGATTTGGACTGGGGAATTCCAGTACCTGTTGAGGGAGCTGAGGGTAAAGTCCTCTATGTATGGTTTGACGCACCCATTGGTTATATTTCAGCAACCAAGGAATGGGCAGCGGCCAACGGTAAAAACTGGGAAGATTATTGGAAAGATGACCAAACCAAACTAGTGCATTTTATCGGTAAGGACAATATTGTTTTTCATTGTATCATTTTCCCATCGATGTTAAAAGCACATGGAGATTATGTATTGCCAGAAAATGTCCCGGCCAACGAATTCCTGAATCTTGAAGGAAAAAAGTTATCTACTTCAAAGAATTGGGCAGTTTGGCTTCCAGATTATTTAAAGGACTTTCCTAACCAGCAAGATGTATTGCGCTACACACTTACGGCCAATGCCCCTGAAACGAAAGACAATGACTTTACATGGAAAGACTTTCAGGCACGCAACAACAATGAGTTAGTGGCCATTTTTGGAAACTTCATCAATCGTGTAGTGGTACTCACCAACAAATATTATGAAGGGGTTGTTCCTGAGGCTGGGTCCTTCACTAAAGAAGATACCGCGGCCATAGAGGCACTACGAGCATATCCGGCAGTGATTTCAAGTTCCATAGAACGTTATCGTTTCAGAGAAGCCTCTCAAGAATTGATGAACCTGGCCCGTTTAGGAAATAAGTACCTGGCAGATGAAGAACCCTGGAAAACCATTAAAACTGATGAGGACCGTACCAAAACCATCATGAATGTAGCTTTGCAAATTGCGGCAGGATTGGCTGTTTTGTGCGAACCTTTACTCCCATTTTCATCAAAAAAGCTCAAATCCATATTAAACTTTGATACTTTGGGTTCACTTTCCTGGGACCATATTACATCCTCAAAAAATTTATTGCCAAGTGGACATCAAATAGGCAAGGCCGAATTATTATTCACTAAAATTGAAGACAAAACCATTGCCTTACAATTAGAAAAACTTGAAGAAAGTTTAAAAGAAAATTTAAAAGCGCAAGAGAAAACAGAACCTCAAAAACCAGAGATCAGCTTTGATGATTTCACCAAATTAGATATGCGGGTTGGTACTATATTAGAAGCAGAAAAAATGCCTAAAACCAAAAAACTCCTGGTGCTTAAAGTGGATACTGGAATCGATGTTAGAACAATTGTGTCTGGTATCGCTGAAAGCTTTTCACCAGAAGAAGTTGTAGGCAAACAGGTGACCGTATTGGTGAACTTGGCTCCACGAAAATTAAGAGGGGTTGAAAGCCAAGGAATGATTCTTATGACTGAGGATGCAGATGGTAAATTAGTCTTCGTGAACCCTGATGATCAATTGACCACGAACGGCTTAAAAATTAGTTGATTTTTATTTTGGCATTGTTATTGTAAGAATATTTCACAAAACTGCCATTATGCATAGAACTACATTTTTATCCCCCCGCCTCCCCAAAACCATCGTTCTAGTTCTATTATTTTTATGTAGTACCCTGTGGGCACAAACTACCAGTGCCCAGAAAACAAATGTCATAGTTGATGCCTTTATTGATTATACCGATACAGCCCGTGAGGTCATCTACCTCCATTTAAACAAATCCACCTATATCAAGGGAGAGTCCATTGGCTTTACGGCCTATGTCATGGATAAAAAAGAAAAAATGCCTTCATTACTCACCACCAATCTTTATGTGAGTATCGAAGACATGAATCAAAATCCTATTAAACAACAACTATTACGGGTTAACAATGGTGTTACCTCTAATGTCATTGATATTGATGATAACTTTGCCACCGGATCCTATATCGTAAAGGCCTATACCAACTGGTCACGTAACTTTAAAGAACCCAACTACTTCTCCACCACTGTTAAGATCATAGACCCTGCTACCGATGCTTATGTCGATACAGAACGTGTGGAGACTGCTATTGATGCCCAGTTTCTCCCTGAGAGTGGTCACCTGTTGGCTAATGTGGTTAACAAAGTAGGTGTGGTTATTAAAGACACCAAAGGCTATGGCGTGGCCAATGCCACCGGTAAGGTCTTTGATAAAGTGGGTACGTTGCTCACCTCTTTTGATGTCAACCATCTTGGTATTGGACAGTTCTTACTCAAGCCCTCTGTTGGGGATAACTTTAAAATAGTTATTACTCATAATTATAAGGACTTCGACTTCTCCTTTAATCAAACTATTGAACCTATCGGGCTAGTGCTTAACACCACTCAGCATAACAATCAGCTTATGCTCAATGTTATTACCAATGAACAAAGTCTGAAGTACTTTAAAGATCAGGCTTTCCAACTGAGCTTTCATAACGGCTCAGACCTTCAGGTAGAAACCCTCAGGTTTAATGATCAAACCATGATCAACCGCACCTATAATATGAAACAACTGCCCCCTGGCATTACTGTCTTCACACTATTTAATGACCGTAATAAACCCATCGCTGAACGACTGGCATTTAATTATAATGGCATTAACATGCACCCGCTTTCTAAGGTGCAAACCGCCATGGTGGAAAACGATTCTATTGATGTGTCTCTGGCCTTTGATACCATTGACCCCACTAAGTTTCATAACATCTCTGTATCCGTCTTACCTGCCGAAACCAAATCCTATAAGCACCATCATAACCTCATATCCTATAACTATCTGCAACCTTATATTCAAGGTACCGTTGAACAAGCCAAGTACTACTTTACCAATACTAATGCTCAAACTGCCGCAGACCTAGATATGTTACTACTCACACAAGGGTGGTCCTCCTATAACTGGAACAACATCTTTAACAATAACAACAGTCTACCTTATGACTTTGAACAGGGCATTAGCCTTAAAGCCAATGTTAATGGCAATAGCAATAAACCCAAAACCTTTATGGTGCATGCCATAGAAGATAAAGTGCCTGTCTTTGTTGAACTCAACGAAACACAGAGTTCGTTTCAAGTTGATAATACCTTTGTCTCTGATACGGACAAAGTGGCCCTATCGGAATTGGGTAACAATGAACGACTAAGTCCTGCTAAACTTTACCTGCAATCCTTCCCCAATAACATTCCTAAAATAGCACTTGGACTATCCCCTCTCGAACCTAAACCAGATTACAATCTTAAAACCAGTTTCGACAATAATTATATGTCTACTAAAACACTGGATCAGGTTCAGGAACTAGATGAGGTGGTTATTATGACCGACGTGACCAGAACCAGAAATAGATATATGGAACTGAGCGCCCGCAATATTGGACAGGTGCGTGTACCCTTAGATAGGGATCGCGATATGTACTGGACTGTGGGTGATTGGTTAAGTACATTTAGAGCAAGAAATATCTTCTCAGGAGATCCTGTAAGAGACAATAGACTTGGGGGGCGTGTATACCTGGATGATGTACTTACCGATGCTTCAATCGTAGTCAATTTACCTACCAATATCCTAGACTATGCTGTTTTTGGATACAATGGATTTAATGAAATCCGGTTCTATACAGATTTGAGCATCCCCGCGAGAAGACGTGCTAAAGACTCCTTTACAGATTTTGATTTAGCCCTTACCTTCACGAGCGAAAAGAAATTTTACAGACCTCTGTATCGCCTGCGTTCCGATGATTTTTACAAGCACTTCGGAACCATATCCTGGGAACCACACTTGCTGCTTAACCAATATTCTAAGACACATTTGAAAATTGAACGGCCTTTAATTCCAGTTACCCTTTTTATTGAAGGAATGGACCATCTTGGCAACCCAATTTTTGTAGAGCATGAATTGAATTTAAACTAATCTAATAATAGGCTCACTTCTAAGTATAAAAGTTGTAAAAACGAAATCGATAAAATGAGGTCATATGCACCTGCAAATCCAAAAGCCCTTAGTGCCAATCACCTTATTTATTGAAGGTATCGACGCAGATGGTATGACTGTGTATGAAGAAAAAACCTTGGTGTTAAACTAGGTTAAAAGCCTCTAAAAGAGTTATTAAAATACGCTCATAATCTTTAACTTCGTAAAAAAGAAGTTTGATTATGAGCGCGATTTTATTACAAAACACTTTCCGTAAGTCCCCATTATTCCTATTATTTCTATGTTTAAGCACCTTGAGTTTTTCTCAAGAAAAGGTTATTAAAACGTATTA
The DNA here is from genome assembly GCF_003362725.1 of Winogradskyella aurantiaca. Taxonomy (GTDB): domain Bacteria; phylum Bacteroidota; class Bacteroidia; order Flavobacteriales; family Flavobacteriaceae; genus Winogradskyella_A; species Winogradskyella_A aurantiaca. Next base: position 403,536 of record NZ_QKTV01000001.1, on the reverse strand, counting down.
TGACAACTATGCTAGTATCAATCAGGAAGCTATTTATGTACACCTTAACAAGTCTACTTTTATCCAAGGAGAAGACTTAGGATTTACAGCCTATGTATTCGATAAAAAAACAAAAGCACTTACCTCCTTTTCATCCAATTTATATCTAAGTATTGAAGACGCTAATCAAAAGCCCATTAAGCAAATGTTGCTTCATGTGGTTGATGGTGTGGCCTCCAATTCTGTGCAAATTGATAGCGCATTTTCAACTGGGACATACATACTAAAAGCCTATACCAACTGGTCATTGAATTTTAATGAGCAGGCTATTTATTCAGAGGCCTTTGACGTACTCAACCCAGATGAACAGGATTATGTAGAGACAGAACTAGTAGAAACAGAGCCTGACGCTCAATTTCTTCCGGAAGGAGGGCATTTATTAGCAGATGTCATTAATAAAGTTGGTGTGATTATTAAAGATCATAAAGGCTACGGCATTCCTTATGCCACTGGAGTTGTTTACGATAGTAATAACAAGGCCTTAACCGATTTTAAAGTAGATCGCATGGGAATTGGGCAATTTAGCTTTGTCCCTCAATCACAATCCAGCTATACCGTAAAAGTTAATTGCCTCAATGAGACCTTTAGCTATCCCATTACAGAACTCGTAGAAACAAATGGGATGGTATTATCCCTAAATAAGGTTAGAAAACGATTGATTGCTCAAATAGCTACCAATACAGAAAGTCAGCAATCTTTAGGAAATCAAACATTTCATTTAGCCGTGCACAATGGTGAATTTATAAAATTAGTAGATTTTAGTTTTGGTGCAGAGGCTTCCATATCCAAAGGCTTTGATTTACAGAATCTGCCACCTGGGGTCCTTGTTTTTACCATATTAAATTCAAGAAGAAAACCTATTGCCGAACGTTTATTCTTTAACTACAATGGATTAAAAATTAGGAAAAGCAGCGATTTAGTGGCCGAAAAAAACAAAGATTCGCTCCAATTACAATTGACATACAACACTATTAAACCCAATTTCTTTAATCATGTGAGCGTTTCTGTCTTACCTCAAAACACGCAAACCTATAACCGCCATAATAACATCGTTTCCTCCGTTTATCTGAGACCCTATGTAAAAGGATCTATCGAACGTGCTGACTATTATTTTAGAGATGTCACCCCAGCAAAAGAAGCAGAATTAGACAACTTATTATTAACTCAGGGATGGAGCAGCTTTGATTGGCAGGATATTTTTAAAGAAGAGCACCTGTTTCTAAATCGATATGAACAAGGTCTTGAAATTAATGGTAATGTCAACAGTAGTTTGAACAAGGGAGAGAAAACCTTCTTACTACATTCGGTTTCAGGTGACGAACCGCAACTTTATACAGTATCGGCTAATGAGACTAAATTCGTGGCCGAGAATATTTTTCCGGTGGGTACCAATACCATTCATTTTTCAGAAATCACCTCAACAGGAAATAAATCCTCTAATTTGTATTTACAGTCCTTCCCTAACAGTATTCCTAATGCAAAGGTAGAGACCAGAATGTTAGGCCCTAAGCCTTTGTATCAACTTAAGGAAGCACTCAATGACAATACCGTTCAACTCAATAACCCAGAAGATCTTCAGGAATTGGATGCGGTTGTTATTACCAGTAGAATTGAACGCAAACGTGTTAGACTTAAGAAATTACAAAAAGGCCGCTATGGCAATGTTAAGATAATCGATGACAATGCCCGCATCACTTTCAATACCATTGGGGAGTTTCTGAGGTATTACGGCTTATATGTTGACGAAGCCAATGGTGGATTTAGAGTGTATAATGGCTATTCATATGGTCTTCGTGGTAATACCTCGGCCAATATCAATACTATAAGCACAGACGCCTTTTCGGCAGACAACAACATTGATACAGGTACCCAACCCATTAACCCAGGTGATCGGAATAAAATTATGGCCATCTACCTTGATGGGTCCTTTATGCCAGAACCCGATATGTTACACCAGTTCCCACTACTATATATCGATTATGTAGAAATTAACCGCCGTGGATTTGGTGAAGGGTTTAGAGGAGCTGCTGGAGTCATAAAGATTTACTCCAATTGGGGCTCATCTATTGGAAGTCCCTATGATAATTCGGCGTCAGCGTATCAATTACCGCTTTCTTTTGCCAAAGAAAAACGCTTCTATGTACCCAAATATCGAAGTGAACGCGATGATTTCTATCAAGAATATGGGGTAGTAGATTGGAAACCAGATGCGCGAATTGAGAATAGTCAATTGGTATTCAACATCAAGAAACCAAAGGTCCCCGTGAAGCTATTTATTGAAGGGTATTTGGGCGATGGTTCCTTCATTTCTGAAATTAAAGAAGTTTCTAATTAGAAGTGACTTGATGTTAAAAATTGCCTACCACCCCATTTACAGGCATCCCTTACCTGATGGGCATCGATTTCCAATGGAGAAATACGAGCTCCTTCCTGAACAATTATTGCACGAAGGAACCTGTACCCAGGATAACTTTTTTGAACCTGAACGCCCAAATGACAAGTACATTCTAGCCGTTCATGATCCCGAGTATTACTATGATCTGGTTAATATTACTTTAGATCAAAGGGCAGCCCGTAAAATTGGTTTTCCTTTGAGCGAGGTTTTGGTAGAACGAGAGGTCATTATTGCAGATGGCACCATCAAAGCTTGTGAAGCGGCGCTCCAAAATGGCATTGCCATGAATATTGCCGGAGGCACACACCACGCTTATACCAACCGAGGGGAAGCATTTTGCTTACTAAACGATCAGGCCATTGGAGCGCGATATCTTCAACACAAGGGTTTAGCTGAAAAAATACTGATCGTTGATCTGGATGTACATCAGGGAAATGGCACTGCCGAAATCTTTCAAAACGATGCTTCTGTCTTTACCTTTTCAATGCACGGCCGCAGTAATTATCCGTTTAAAAAAGAGAAAAGCGACCTGGATATTGCCCTGGATAATGATACCGATGACATTACCTATTTGACCCAATTAAATGCCATACTACCACAACTCATAGAAGAACAACAACCAGATTTTATATTCTATCTCTGTGGTGTGGACGTAGTGGCATCGGATAAACTTGGGAAACTGGGACTTAGTCTGGAAGGTTGCAAGGCCAGAGACCGTTTTGTTCTGGAACTTTGTCATGAGCACCATATACCAGTGATGTGTAGCATGGGTGGAGGTTATTCTCCCGATATTAAAGTTATAGTAGAGGCCCATGCCAATACCTTTAGGTTGGCTCAGGAAATATTTTTTTAAGCAGAATTTCTACTGGCATTAATATTCCCAAAAAGTGAACGTGTGACCATTTTTTCAAACACTGCTATCTGCTCCTCATCTCTCGGCTGCTGTTTCTCAAGCTCCTGAAGCTGTTTAAGAGCATATTGCTGAATTGTGAGTAAGGGTAAAACAATGGATTCCCGTACTTGTATAGAGGCCTTGCCTACAGGTTCATTCTCCATAAGCTCCTTATAGCCTGTCAATTTTAGAATCAGACGCTTGGATGTTTCATACTCTTTATGAATCAACTTCCAGAAGGCCCCATATTCGGGGTCTTCGGCCATATACCTGGTGAGGTCAAAAAATGATTTGGTTAATGACATCATACTGTTTTCTATGAGGGTCTTAAAAAACTTAGACTGCTCGTATAGATGGGTCACCTTATCAAACTCACCTCGATCTTCAAACACTTTAAGCGCAGAACCTACCCCAAAGAAGCCAGGCACGTTTTGCTTTAATTGACTCCAGCTACCCACAAATGGGATGGCTCTTAAGTCGGAAAAAACGAGCTCATTAGATTTACCACGTTTGGAGGGTCGGCTTCCAATATTGGTCTTGGCATAATATTTAAGAGTACTCATTTGCTGTAAATAACCTAAAAATTTGGGGTGCTTCTTAAAGTCTACATAGGTCTGATAACTTAAATCTGCCAGCTCGTTCATGACGGCCTTGTCTTCCTCGGACATAGCCAGATTCATCTCATTATAGCGATTATTAATACCGGCACTAATCAGCTGTTCCATGTTGTATTGCGAGGACTCCTCAGTTCCAAAATTAGAACTAATAGTTTGACCCTGAATAGTCAATTGGATTTCCTTATCTGATATTGTTGGTCCAAGAGAGGCATAGAACTGATGGGTTTTACCACCGCCTCTTGCTGGTGGTCCACCGCGACCATCAAAGAAAATAACTTCAATACCATAAGCCCTTGACATTTCAGTCAAGGCTTCCTTTGCTTTAAAAATAGCCCAATTTGCCATCAGATAACCCCCATCTTTAGTACCATCGCTAAAGCCTAGCATTATGGTCTGTTGGTCCCCTCTGTTTTTTAGATGCTCGCGATAATGCGGGTTCTCATACAATTCTTGCATCACTTTTGGGGAGGCCTCTAAATCAGTTACCGTTTCAAATAAGGGTACCACATCTGCAGTCAGTTGATCTCCAAAGGCCAAAGTCTTCAGCATGGCATATAATTGCAGGACATTTAAAGTAGTCTGATTGTTACTTATAATGTATCGATTACAAGCCACTTCCCCATTGGTTTCCTGAATCTGCTTCATGGCTCTAATGGTTTCAGAAATATTCACAGCCATCTCATCCTTAAATTGTATGTCCTGAAGTGATCCCTGGATCGAGGCCAAATGTTGGAGCTGAGCATCCAGCTCCATTTCTAAGAAATTTTGAGGGAATACCGCACTACCCTGAGCGATAGATTCAGTAACCACAGCACGAAACATCTGATCGTGGACGCGACTGTCCTGACGAATGTCCAGACTAGCAAAATGGTATCCAAACAAACACAATTTGTTAAGCAAAGACGTTACTTCCTCCACATAAAGCGATTGGTGCTCATCAATGAGTATCTGACGTATGATCTTTAACTCTGAAATAAACTCCTCAAGCGATATATGCGGTAAGCTGGAACGTTCCTGAACCGTATTTACCAAGCGGTGGTTCAAGTCAATGATGCGCTCTCTAATACCTCTAAAGGTCAGTCGACGGCGAAGATCCTTAACATTTTTTATATACTTTTTTAAAATACTTTGTTTGAGTTTCTTGGCTACATCCAAAGTGATCTGCGGAGTTACAAATGGATTACCGTCCCTATCACCTCCTGGCCAGAAGCCAATATTAACGATGGAATTGTTAAGCGGTTCTTCTTCGAAAATATTCTGCTGAATGTAATCGTAAATCTTTCCAAAGGAATAGTAGAAGACGTTCTTGAGATACCAGATCAAATTAACAGCCTCATCATAGGGAGTTGGTTTGCGGTCTTTGAAAAAAGGAGTCTTACCCAATTGGGCTAACAACTTGTTGATTTCAGATAGATTGTCTTGTTCAACAGCTTTGGCAAGATCGGTTATGATACCAAGCACCGCACCAGGATAAAACTGCGTAGGGTGTGCCGTAAGTACAATACGCACATTAAACCCCTCCAACAACTCCTGTAACTGAGGGATTTTATTTTCGGCAACCGCCCGCTCTTTCAAGTTTCTAAGCGTACCCAATCCTTCCATATTATTTACAATAGGAAACGCTGCATCTTCAATGGCATCAAACAATACCACCTGCCGCTCTATGTACTGTATAAAACGAAAGAGCAAATTAATTTGACTTTTAGCCGAACGTCTGGCCTGGTACTTCATGAAAAAAGTTTGCACAATCTCCGTAGGGTCATCCCCAACCTCAAAACCCTTTTTACAGGTTTCATAAAACAGAGGCAATAAGGCCACAGTCTTGGATAAGGTGGCAAATGGTAAGGTCATAAATATGCCATTATACACCTGGTATTTCTGAAGTACATTGGTATTAAATCGGGTGAGCTTAGGTTGTATAGCCATAGACTGTGAATGTTTTAGCCTCATAAAATTACTAAACTGTTATTAGATTAAATCTGAATTAGCCTATTTAAAAGCTTATGAGTGCAACAATTAGCCATTTTGTATTTTTATGTACGTAAATTTGCGAAAAACACAAGCTATGTTGTCAAAAACAATTGAATCTGCATTAAATAAACAAATACGAATAGAGGCCGAATCTTCACAGGTATATTTGGCCATGGCCGTCTGGGCTGAGGTTAAAGGATTAGAAGGTATATCTAACTTTATGTACGACCAATCCGATGAGGAGCGGGAACACATGTTAAAGTTGGTGAAATTTATTAACGAACGTGGTGGACACGCTCATGTATCAGAATTAAACGCACCAAATGTGACCTTTAATTCCTTCCGGGAAATGTTCGAAAAACTTCTACAGCATGAGATCTTCGTTTCTGAAAGTATTAATGAGCTCGTACACATCACACTTCAGGAAAAAGACTATGCCACTCATAACTTTTTACAATGGTATGTCTCTGAACAAATTGAAGAAGAAGCCACAGCACGCACCATTCTGGATAAGATTAATATGATTGGTGATGACAAAGGTGGGTTGTACCTATTTGATCGTGACATTCAGCAACTCTCAGTAGTCAGTAGCGCGGCACCTGACCCTCAGGTTTAAATGTTAAAGTTTAATTAGATTAATTATAAATAACTATTTTTGCCCGTGTTATTCAGGTAAAACATGGGCAAAAAAAAGTGCGCTAAACTCAAGGACAAACGTATCAAAAAATTGGAGCTAAAAGGCCCGGACAGTTTAGGAAAAGTTAAATCTAAGTGCTGTAAAAAATACACTAAGGCAGAAAGCAAGCGTTGCAAAAAATGCCCTTGCTTTGATCTTCTCCAAAAAGTAGCCTAACCCGTTAGCTGTTCTGTAACTCCTATTACTTGGAGATTCTCATCAAGATATTTATAAAATTTCTGCCACGGTATTTTAAGTGTCATATAAAAGGTGGGTTTTGTATTGGCGCCTAAATCCAGTCCTGAGGCTCATATTAAAACGGCCTATGTAACTAAAGTTGTAGAAAATAGCAGCAAGGAACGCTCCAATACAACTTCTCTGAAATAAGGTGAGTATGTGTTTTTTTGTTCACTCAATCCTACACCTCAATACACGCTAATTGTTAAGTAGTACAACTCAAATAACTACTGAAAACCCTCCCTTTTGGAGGGTTTTTTTATTCAACTAAAAATCTTAATTGTTTTGTGGACAAAATTGAAACCCCCTAACGCAATTTTAGCCATTATACGTTATCTTTGAAACGATTAGATACACTAAACCGAATAATTATGCTATACCAATACTCAAAAAAAGCACATATTAACACCTACTTTGGCGCACCCATAGTCAGCATATTAATGACTATTGCGCTCTTAATACCCCTACAAAATACAGCGCAGGAACGTGGAGTGATGCGTCAAAGCATCCATACCCCAGCTTGTGTTTATAAATTTGATCCTAGCAAAGAGTTACGGCCAAGACGTGATGTCCCTGAAGAAATCAAGGCTAAAATTGCTAATAACGAAACCCCTTGTGCCACGTTTATAGTCAATTATATTGGTTTTGGTGGAAATCCTGAGGCTCAGGCGGCTTTTCAGTATGCCGTAGACATCTGGTCACACACCATTGAGTCGTCATGGGAAATAAGAATCAATGCTACGTTTGAAGATCTTGGGGGATCCTCAGGTGGATCCATAACTCTTGGGCAGGCCGGAACCAATGGTGTTTTTACCGATGGTGTAACTGCCGGAGTCGATCCCAACTTATGGTATCCACAGGCGCTTTATGAAAAGCTAACCGGTGAGGATACCAATGGTTTAACCATGGATTCTGTGGATATAAGTGCCAGTTTTAATTCCAATGCCGCCGTAAATTGGTATTATGGTACTGATGCCAACCCACCGGGTGGCCAAAGAGATTTTGTAAGCGTGGTACTCCATGAAATTGGCCATGGTCTAGGCTTTATAGGGTTTGCTTCTGTAGACACCAACGTTAATCCGTTTACAGGATCGGTATTCCTTGGGGCCAGACCCGGAGTTTATTCAAGTTTTATTGAAACTGGGGGCGGAACCGCCATTACAGACATTGCAGATGATTCTAATGCTATGTACAATGAATTAACAGGGAACGACCTGTTTTGTAACTCCCCTGAGACCGTTCTTGCCAACGGGGGGACTCCTGCAAAAATATATGCGCCTGGAAGTTTTAGTGGTGGATCCAGTTACAGTCATTGGGATGAAGGCACCTACGAAGGAGATGACGATAATAACCTGATGACCCCAAGTTACGACGGCCCTAATCACAATCCTGGAGACATTACCATCGCCTTCTTTGGAGACATGGGCTGGGGTCTGTGTGCTTCGTTAAGCACCGAAGAGTTTGTAGCTGATAATTTTGGTGTGAGCCCAGTGCCATTTACTAATGAACTTAAAATTAGAGTTCCTGCTAATGCGCGATTCGATCAATTAAACCTAAGGATCTATGACATTATGGGAAAACTAATTTATGAAAAAACTGAAGCCGCGCTTGATGGTATTATTGATCTAACTAATCTTGATGGCTTAGAATCCAATATGTATTTCTTACAAATAGAAAACTCCAATACCAATCAAATCATTACAAAGAAAATCATTAAAGGCTAAGTCCTTTAAACCATATTAAGCACTAACTAAATCTATTATCCTATGAAAACTACTAGTAGGAATTCTTTGAATCGACTCTTATGTTTCTCCTTGGCATTTGTCATGACCACTGCTTTAGGCTGGTCGCAATCAATTACGGTTGAAGGCCCTTATGACGTGCCGCATGCGGTGAGTCAACATCAGCTAAAAATCATTTCCAATCCGGCATCTGTACCCAGAAGCCCAGAATTGGTAGCAACCATGTCTGGTGCCCGCAGTGCCTGCTCGGATTTGAAAGTTACTTTTACCACAGCGTTTCCAGCAGGTGCCGATACAGCGTTTAATTTTGCCATGGAGATTTGGGAAAACTCCATTGAATCCACAGTGCCCATTAATATAAGTGTGGAGTTCACAAATTTAGCGAGCAGTCTTGTGGCCTTTACAGAACCCAACGGTTACTTTACCATATCAGGATCTGGAGTACCGGATACTTTGTATGCCAGAGCTTTGGCTGAGCAGATAACAGGATCCGAAATTGGAGGTACAGACTCTGTAGATATCCTAATTAGTTTTAATGACTCAATGGATTTTTATTACGGTACAGATGCCAATCCGCCTGTTGATGAGATTGACTTTGTAACCTTGGTATTGCATGAAATTGGTCATGGTCTAGGTTTTATTGGATTTGGAATTACGGATGGTACGGAAGGTTCCATTCGCGATTCTGGAACAGGTTTCCCATCCATCTATGATCGTTTTATAGAGAATGGATCGGGTGCTGCTATTTTAAGTTTTGCAGACCCATCAACCGACTTGCACACACAGTTAACAAGTGATAATTTGTTTAGCAATGGCACCAATGCCACAGCTGAAAATTCTGGAACCAAACCCAAAACATACAATCCAGGTACCTTTGATTTCTTTAAAAGTTACGACCATTGGGATTCTGCGGTTTTTCCGTCTGTGAACATTAATTCCTTAATGACTGAAACGGTATCCCCTGGTGAGGCTAACCATAATCCCGGGCCAGTAACCCTTGGCTTTTTTGAAGATATGGGTTGGGCCTTGTGTTCTACCTTAAGTACAGGATCAAACAATGATTTAGACGTAGCTCTAATAGAAAATCCGGTAAGAAATCGTTTGCAATTGCAAATTGGTAACAACCTACAGGGACTTACATTGGACACGGCTATTATTAATATGGCAGGACAAAGCGTTATGGAAGCTAAACAAGTAGCTTCAGGAAATCAACTAACCATTTCCGGACTATCGCGTTTAGAAGATGGGGTATACTTTGTACAGCTTACATCACCTTCTGGTGACCAAAGCACCATTAAATTTGTAAAACAGTAACTCATTTATAACAGAAAAAAAGCGGCTTAAAGCCGCTTTTTTTATTTACCTAACATCAATAGTTCGTTGCACACTACCTCGGTGACGTAGCGTTTTTCACCCTCCTTGGTTTCGTAACTTCTGGAGGTGAGCTTGCCTTCAATAGCCACTTCTTTACCCTTACCTACATACTTCTCCACAATTTCGGCGGTCTTTCCCCAGGCCACAATATTGTGCCATTGGGTATCCGTGATACGTTCTCCTTTAGCATTCTTGTAGCTCTCATTGGTAGCAATGGCAAATTTTGCCAGCATTTTACCCGAGTCTAAGGTGATGATTTCTGGTTCGTTTCCAAGGTTTCCAATCAACTGTACTTTGTTTCTTAGCGTGTTCATAATTTAAAATTTTAATGCCCTTTACAGGCGGGTTAAACAGTTAATACTACCGGTAGTTTTTACCGACAAGGCAAAGATGCGTTGGGTCAAAAAGCACAGTCGGTAGGTAGCTGTTTAATTTCATTTGTAATTATTTGTTGTCGTTTGTTGTTGCTTGAAAGGGGTGACTAAAATCCACTGCATCCTATGGTTTAACTAGAATACCGTGAGTTTCCAGACCTAAAAAAAGAATGTATCTTAGTAGGAAAAATATAACGTATATAAACACAATTGTGTTTATCAAATTGTTGTAACCAATATTGAAAAACGCCTATGGGAACTTGGGGAACAGGAATTTCTTCAAATGACGTTTATGAAGACATCAATTATGAATTCTTTGAATTATACAATCAAGGAATGGAAGTTTCTGCCATAACCGAAAAGTTAATTAAAGAAAATAAAGAATTAATTAACTCTCACGAAGACGAAAATAATTTTTGGATTACTATAGCAAAATCTCAATGGGAATGTAAAGCTCTTGACCCGAAAATCTACAGTCGAATTAAAGACATTGTGGAATCCGAAAAGGACATTGAATTATGGAAAGAACTTGACGCTTCGAAATCGGATTTGACCAAGCGAAGAAAAGTTTTAGTAGACTTTCTAAAAAAAATATCAATCGAAAAGAAAACCGCTCGAAAAAGAAAAGTAAAAAAATTAAGAGATGCTATTTTCGAAAAAGGAGATTGTTTAGCCTTTAGATTAAGTGATGGCGATTATTGTGGAGCATTTGTACTTGAATCAGAAAAAGAGTCTGAATTCGGACTTAATTTAATTGCAGTTACTGATATAAAAATGTCGGATAAACCTACCGCACAGGACTTTGAAAAAGCAAATATTCTGTTTGCACTTGAACAGCAAATCAGCAAAGAGTTCAAACCGAAAGAACAAATAAGTTGGTACTACGCACAACACTACAAAAACTCTGAAATAAACTTCGAAAAAGTTGGAAATTTAAAGGTAATACCGACTTATCGTTCAGATAAAGACAATCAGAGTTTCTCGAATTGGGATAATCTAAAATTATACCAAGACGATTATTATTCAGATTCGTACGAGTATAGAAGTGAAAAAAAAGTGAAACTAAATAAATTGAGAAAAAAATACTGGTTACAACAATGGCTATAATTCATTGTGGTATTGTACCACGCCAAAATAAAAGTATAAATCTACGGCTGATTTGCGAGCGGAATAATCCTGCGGATGATTCCACAACGAAATCATAGCCGAGACCGTTGGCAATAATGTCAGAAATGCGCAAAGGAATCATAATCTTAGTTTATTTAATTGCCTACCCAATATTTGGACAGAATATGGATTTACCCAAAGACTTAACTGAATTTCTAAAAGCAAAATCGGAATTGATTTACGACCACAAAACTGTGGAACCTGACTTTGTCGGAATTGTTGACTTTGACAAATTGGAACTCGGAAAAATATGGATTGAAGGAAATATTAGCGGAAAATCTTATTACGAAATCCCCTCAATTAATCTGACTGACCAATGCGAACATTTCGACCCTGCATACATCCTACTCTACTTGCCGAATGAAAAACTGTATGGCACTTGGGATTCTGACCATTGGAAACTTTATGTTTTCCCAAACACTAACTGGACTGACATAACCAACAATCCAGCGGACTATATAAATCAACAATGGAATCCGAAAAAAGAAATCGGAATTGAATTTGACCCGAAAACGAATTATAAAATGATTAATGGATGGCCATTCTAAGAGATTATAACAACTTGACTTTTGACCAATTATTTGACTTCGTTGCGGAAAGTCAAACTGCAACTGAAGTCGACAAAAAGATTGCTCAAAAAATCCTTGAAGCGGAAAGAGATTGGCGAACATCTTTTGACACATTAGATAGCTTTATTTCCGCGTTAGAAAAAACCGTTGGTGGAATAATAACTAAATCAAGTTTAAATAAACTTTCAAGACATTATAAACAGAACGTTTTACAAAATGCTTGGGAATTAGAAAGTATAAGTTATTTAAATGACATTTTTGACTTGACAAAAGAAAAGGATTTGAGGAATATTGTTGCTGAATTAACTGAAAAAATAAAATAAAAACACTATTGCCAACAATGGCTATAATTCAGCGTGGCTGGAGAACTAATATGAATACTAAAACAATACAAACGGCTGATTTTACTGCGGAATAGTTCTTACGAACGATTCCACGCCGAAATCATAGCCGAACCGTTGTACGCAATTAAAATAATGATTGGAAAATCAACAAATACCAAGATTAAACATATTCTCAAAGAGATTTCTAAAGCGTTGAATGAGACCCTTCATTGTGAGATCATTGATAATTCTCGGTTCGTATTTAAGGAACACTGGAATCACAGGCAATTCCCGAATGCATATGACCTTAAGATATATACTATTCCAAGTATATATTATAAATATTTCGAGTCAAAATATCTTTTTGAAAAAGAAACAAAAGAGCGTATCAACAAATCCACGGATTACATGATTGATTCAATTGATTGGATTTTAGATATGTCAAAACTTGAAGTAAATCAAATCGACGTTGTATTGGTCAAAACACAATGGGACGAAATAAATGAACTTCAAAAAAAATTAGTTGATTCATTGAAAAAGAGTGTTGACTCAGTTGACTACCAAAATATTGGAAATACATCAAGAACAATAATGGACAAACTGGCTCGTGAGGTTTTTATTAAAGAGAAGCACGTTCCAAATGATCCGAAAATAGAAGTTTATGATGGCAAATTCAAAAATCAACTAAACACATATGTGGCGACAGAATTAAAGGGAAAATCCAACAAAGAATTACGTAAAGTGGCAGAATCAAGTATTAATCTAGTTTCTGACTCAGTAGACGTAATGAATAAAACAACCCATAAATTAGATGCAGATAAAAGATTTGCGGAATTGTGTGTTATTAGTACAATTAATGTAATTAATGTCGTCAAAATAGTCTCTGACTCAGTCGACTCTTAATAAAAACTGCGTACAACAACACCTATAATGCATTGCTACTTTTTAGGTGATTTGATATTTATTCCTACATTTAATCAATAAACTAAAGCATGAACATTTGCGTAATGCAACGCGCTTCGCTACCGGTTAGAAAAACCAATAGCTGCGCAATTGGCGCTACGCTGCGTTGCCAACCGCAACGTCATCATAGCTAAACCGTTGTGTGTAATTAAAAACTAAATACTATATTTCAATATGGTTAAAAAATTATTTCATACACAAGAAAGTCGAATCCATACTTTGACTGAACCAATTCCATGTACAAGAGATGATGCTTGGCTTGGTGAGGGAATATACTTTTGGTATGAGTTATTTGATGCAGAATATTGGGGAAATACGGCTAAAAAAGCAACTGGATTTTATGAAATATATGAAAGTGATATTGATTTAGAAAATGTTCTTGATACAGTTTTTAATGAAGAACATTATCGTTTTTGGTTAAGACAATTGGAAAAAGTTGCTATGACTTTCATAAAGAAGACAAATGAAAAACCGACTCTTAAAGAATTAAATGATTACTTTAAAGAAAGAGGTACTTGGAATGAAGTATGTGGTATCTTATTTCAAGATTTACCCACAAACGATAGGCATTTGTTAGTTAAGCCTATTCAATACAAAAATAAAAAATTTACATTTGCTTACAGAAAGCGTATTCAGTTAGTTGTTTATGAAAACCAAATAATACGTACCTTTGCACTCCTAACAACAGAAGAGTGTATAAATCTAAATTAAGATGTTAGACTTAAGAAAATTAGAAGAGAAACTTGACAAAGCTCTTTCATTAGAAACTGAAGAGAGCTTGACTAATTGGCTAAAAGAGAAAAGACTCAAAAAATTTCTTTCATCTTTTGGTGAAGGTGAGTTATGTCAAATTTCAAATGAAGAATCAATAAAAGTTACAGTATCCAATTCGTTTAACTTTGAAATAGAAGTTAACTCATTTGACACTTCCTATAATCCAAAATTGGCTGCCTAACTTAATGGATATTAATAAACAAATAAAATTAAAGTTTCACGGTGTAGACTTTCCTGTAGTTAATTTTCAATCCGATAAAGTAAATCCAACAACAGAAGGAATGGACATTAAAATGAATTTTAATCCTAAGGTTCATTATCCAAAAGAGCATCCTGATTTTTTTAGAATTGTCCAAGAAATTAATTTAGAATCCGAAAAGAATTTTAGTTTATTTATTGTAGCGGTTGGAACTTTTGAATTAGGAAAAGATACCGATGATGCAACAAAAAAATCATTTGTTAATCTAAATGCCCCAGCTATAATGTTTCCTTATGTTCGCTCGTTCATTTCTACATTAACTGGGAATTTAGGAAATGTAATTGGCACTTTGACAATTCCACCACAACTTTTTCAAGGTGATTTGGAGGAAATAATTGATATTCCTCAAAACTAAAATAACTACACACAACAACGGCTATAATGCATAGCTACTCCCCCTCTAAGTTGGAGATTATTTCCTACATTTAGTCTTAAATAAATGCATGAACGTTGAGAACATGCAGCGCGCTCCGCTACCGGTTAGAAAACCAAAGCAGACCGGATTGGCGCTACGCTGCGCTGCTAACCGCAACGCATCATAGCCAAACCGTTATCTGCAAGCCAAAACTACTCTGATGAAACAAAACTTATGGATTCTATTTATTTTGATTTCGCTAAAAAGTATCGCTTGCACTTGCGCTCTTAAAACTCTGAGCGAATTACAGAAATTGGAAATCGAAAATGCCGAACTGATTTTTATTGGAGAAGTTATAGAGGTTAACAAAAGCAATTCGACCTTTAAAATCAAGGTCACTGAATCTCTGAATGCCGAGGATAACGAAGAATTGATCTATGCTGGGAAAAACTGGGAATATTGTCATCCCGTCATTACCGAAAAAGGTCAATGGATTATTTACGGAAATATAAAGGACGGAATTTTAAAATTGAATAGATGCGGACTGAGTAGAAGTTTTGCCAAACCTACTATTCATGCTATCCCCCCACCCTCTCCTGAATTATTGAGCTCATTAAACGAAAAAGAAAAAAAAGCTCTCTGGGACAAACTCAGAAAGGATAACTTAAAAAAAGGATTGACTGAGCTTGAAGCAGAAATAAAAGCGTTGAGAAGAATAAGGGACGAAAAATAAAAAGCCAGCAGATAACACCACCTATAATGCATTGCTAATTGCCTACTTCATATGAAATTTATTCCTACATTTAATCTATAAACTTAAGCATGAATATTTGCGTAATGCAACGCACTTCGCTACCGGTTAGAAATAACAAAGCAGACCGGAGTGGCGCTACGCTGCGTTGCCAACCGCAACGACACCATAGCTAAACCGTTGTGCTTCATTATAACCAACCGCTAACCAATGATAAAATTCTTTAGAAAAATTAGGCATAATTTACTTTCAGAAGGAAAAACTGGAAAGTACTTTAAATATGCCATTGGTGAAATCCTTCTCGTTATGATAGGCATTCTATTGGCCTTACAGGTAAACAACTGGAATAACAGCAGAATTGAGGATAATCGTGAACAAACGATTTTAAGGAATTTACATTCCGATTTTCGTGAAAATATTACCGAATTGAATAGAATTTATGAAGGCACAGAGGAATCGTATAAATCATCTGTAAGACTTCTAGAAATTGTTAAAGATAGCAGTCAATTAAAGCCCAAAGAGATAGAAGCTCTTCTTAATTCTATTATTAATGGTTTTTATTCCTTAGATCTAAATTCTGCCTCAGTAGATGAAATTATAAATACTGGTTCACTTAATATTATTAAAGATGTCGAGCTAAGGAAACGTATTTCCAATTGGTCATTTATAGTAGCAGATTCGGAAGATGATATTGAAATTTTCTACGATTATATGTTCAATTTTTTTATTCCTTCGTTAAATGACAAAACAACTTTAAGAAATATAGGCATTCCAAATTTCTTAATGAAACGACTTGACATTCCACAAGTCTCTCCTTCTAATTTCAAATTAGATCAAAACACTACATTAAGGACAGTCGAATTTGAAAATGAACTTTACAATAATGCTTTGAACCTTGTTTATATTTTGGATAATTATAAAAAAATAGAGGATTACCTACATGACACATTAAACCTCATTGAAAAAAATATTAAATGATCAAGTTCTTTAGAAAAATTAGACAAAATTTACTTTCAGAAGGTAAAACTGGAAAATATCTAAAATATGCTATTGGAGAGATTATTCTTGTTGTCTTTGGAATTTTAATTGCTCTTCAAATCAATAATTGGAATGAATCTAGAATAGATCGAATATCAGAACAAGCCATATTAAAGCAACTACAATCAGAATTCAAAAGTAATCTTAAGCAATTGGATGAAAAAATTGGAATTAGAAGCTATATAATGAATTCTACTATTCAATTGCTAAGTAATATAGATCACCCAGCCATCAGAAATGTTGATAGTGTAGAAATGCACATAGCAAAAACTATCCCTTATACTACCTTCGACCCGATAATAAATGATCTGGCAACCTCAGGAAATTTGAGATTGATTAGAAATGATAGCTTAAAGGCATTACTCTCTTTATGGACCAGTGAAATTGTGCAAGTTACAGAAGGTGAACAAACCTGGGCTAAGTACAGAAATGAAATTTACATTCCATTTTTAATAAAAAATTATCAGGTAAGATCACTTCGAAATAAAGCTATGCAAACTAATCTACTATATACATTCTTGATTAATCAGGAAAACAGGGCATCTGAAATAAAAGAAATAGGAAATTCAAAACACTTTGCTGATATTAATGTTCTTCTCGACAACCCTGATTATGAAGATCATCTGGTAAGGTGTATTGTAACAAATAGAAATACGCAACAGCAAGCATTTATTCTAAGAGATAGAATAACGCAGATATTGGATATTATAAATGAAGAAATAAAATAACGAAAGCACAACAATGGCTATAATTCATTGTGGTTTTGTGCCACACCAAAATTTAGGTATTAATCAACGGCTGACTTACCAGCGGACTCATCCGGCGGATGATTCCACAACGAAATCATAGCCGAGACCGTTGGCAATAAATCTTGAAAAACTGAATTAAAAAAATTGAATAAAAAGAGAAATCAAATATAATACGATGGTGACTTTGGCCAATTTGAATTGAAATCCCAACTTCCTCTGTCTGTCAAATGCACAAACATTAAAATGCAAAAAAAGCTCTTTATTACCTTGACCACCGAACTACTTGATATTAGAATTCGTATACCGATACAAAATCAAATCACAATTCATTATGTCAGTCTTAAATGGCTCATTTTAATAGTTCTATCTTATTCTTCAGGGATTAGTGTAAATGCGCAAACCCAACTCGACTCATTGCACGCAATATGGCAAGATAAAGCTCAAGTCGACTCGGTTCGTGCAAAAGCTTACTATAAATATATCTGGGAAGGATTTCTATACTCTAATCCAGATTCTGCCCTAGTTTTAGCAAAAAATCTCGTGGAATATGGGGAGGATCATAAATATCCAAAAGCCAAAAATTTTGGCTATAACATCCAAGGTATTATATATAAGAATAAAAGTGAGTATTCCAAAGCAATGGAATTTCAAGAAAAGAGTTTAGAGCTTTATAAAAAGCAAAATGACAAAAAAAATATTGCCAGTACGCTTCACAATATGGCAATTATTTACAGAAGAACTGGTAATAACACAAAAGCACTGAAGTGTTACAAACAAAGTATTGAAATTAACGAGGAGATTAATAATCAAAAAGGTATTGCTAATTCTCTTGCGGGTACTGGTGTGATTTATTCTATTCAAGGCAATTACCCAAAAGCAATCAATTGTTATAATAAGGGACTACGGATTAACGAACAGCTTGGAGATCAAAGTGGTGTTGCGGATTTTCAAATCAATATTGGTACGGTCTATTTTGACCAAGGTGACGATACTAAAGCCTTGGAGTATTTCAACAAAGGATTGAATTTTTATAAAGACCAAGGCAACCAATATAGGCTATCTGAAATCCTAAATAATATTGGACTTATATCGCAAAATCAAGGGGATTATGACCAAGCTTTGAACTATTTTAAACAAAGTAAGGCCATTAATGAGCAACTCGATGATAAAGCTGGTGTTGCGAACGACCTTAACTGTATAGGACTTGTTTACAATAATCTTGGTGATCATAAAAAGGCATTGGAGTATTACACTCAAAGCTTAAACATTCAAAAGACGATCAATGACAAAAATGGCATGGCTAGATCCAAAATAAATATAGGAGTGGTTTATCTTGCCCAAGACAACTTCTCTAAATCCATAAAAAACTGCCAAAAAGGGTACCAATTGGCCTTATCAATCAATGATCTTTTAGCGCAAAGAGATGCTTGTAAATGTCTGTATGATGCTTACAAAAAGACAAGTCAAGTAAATGAAGCTTTATTTTATTTGGAAAAAAGAAGACTGTTAGATGAAAGTCTTAATCTCAAAGAAACCGCAACAAAACTTCAACAAATGGAGTTTAAAAAAGAACAATTAGCGGACAGCTTGGAATTCTCAAAAAAGCAAGCGATCGATAAAATAAAATTAGAAAAATCAGAAAGCACCAAGGACGCATTGATCATAGGTGCTATTTTACTTATGCTTTTAGTTGGTGTTATTTATTATGGGTACCGACAAAAGCAAACGGCCAACAGGTACTTAAAAGAGCGCAATGCCTTTGAAATAGAGAATAAGAAAAAAGCCATGACCTTGTTTAGTCAGCAAGTATCTCCAGAGGTAGCTAAGGAGCTATTATCTGATTCTTACAAATCTGGAGCTAATAAATTACGAGCCTGTATCATGTTTCTTGACATAAGAAATTTTACGCCATTTTCTGAATCAAGAGATGCTGTAGAAATAAACCAGTATCAAAATGACGTTTTTGGATTTATGATTGATATTATTAGCGAGCATAATGGCATCATCAACCAGTTTATGGGTGATGGATTTTTAGCATCCTTTGGAGCACCAGCCTCCCCAGGGAATCATAGCCAAAATGCGGTTAATGCATCCTTAAAAATACTCAAAGAACTCGAGGAGCGATGTTTATCTGGTCAATTAATTGATACCAAAATTGGAATTGGATTACATACAGGAGAAATCGTAACGGGAAATGTGGGTACTGCTAAAAGAAGGCAATATTCAGTTACCGGAAATACGGTCATATTAGCATCGCGCATCGAGCAATTGAATAAGCAGTTTAAATCGGAATTGCTTTTATCTAAAGAAGTGCTTAATGATCTTAACGATATTGAAAACTACATTTTTGAATCGGTTGGTCCAATACAACTCAAAGGCCGATCGGAGCCTGTTGAAGTCATTAAATTGGTATCAACTTAGTTTCAATTATAAAATTTGAAATTCATTAATTTAGAGGTTTGTCTATTAAGCTTCAAAATGAAAATAAAATACTATTGCCAACAATGTATATAGGTCATTGAAACGACCTATATACCAGACCGTTAGCCTTAATTGAGAAAAAAACGATAAACTAATGATTGGGAAATGGAAATAAGGCATTTGACAAGAGAAAGAATTGATGATTTCTTCATGTATCTCAATGACCACATCTCTGATAATGGCAAAAGGAATTCTCCTTTATTTCTGCCAATTTCTAGAGAAAACTTGAGTTTATCGAATGAACTAATTCAAAGCTTTAAACGAGGACAATTTGTTTCAGTTAATAAGTTAGGCTGGAGACGTGTTTTAATTGCTGAGAACAAAAAGAACGATATAATTGGTCATATCGACATAAAATCGCATAACCAAAGTTATACGAACCATAGAGCTGTTATGGGAATGGGCGTGCATCGTGATTATAGAAGAGATGGTTTAGGAAAATTATTAATAGAAACAATGATCGGTTGGGTTCGAACAGAAACGGAAATAGAACGAATTGACTTATGGGTACTTTCGGGAAATAATCCAGCAATTAGGTTATATGTCAAATTAGGATTTGAAAAGGTTGGAGAAGTTGAAGACATGTTTAGAATTGATGGTGCTTCGCATGACTATATAATGATGACTAAGAAAATAGAATAAACTAAGGCTAACAATGTGTTTAGGCAATAGCGGTTCGGGTGTATACTTGAGCCGTTTTTGCATTTTTATAAGTAACTTGCTATCAGATAGCATGGTGGTGTATAATCCGCTACTTTTCATATACAATACCGTTCACAATAGATCCTCTTGGCTAAGACTCGGCAAAATTAAATATTACATAAAGTACTATTCATTTGTCGTATGTAATTCGCAAAAAACAACTACATTCACCGCTTTTGCCATGGCTAAGATCACGCGATCATGAACAAACTTATCTACTACTTGCTACTAATGCCAATATCGCGCTTACCATTGTCTGTTTTATATGGTATTTCTAATGGCTTGTACTCCACCATCTATGGAGTATTTGGGTATCGAAAGGCTGTGGTGAGAGAGAATCTGACACATTCATTCCCTACAAAATCAGAAGTTGAGATACGTGAAATTGAAAAATCCTTTTACCGGCACCTTTGTGACATCATTGTAGAAAGCATAAAGAACTTTACCATTTCTGAAGCAGCTTCCAAGAAACGGATGAAAATCGTTAATCCAGAATTGTTGGAACGTTATTTTAACGAAGGACAGAGTGTTATTTTGGTAGGTGGACACTACAACAATTGGGAGTTATTTGCACTGGCCATTTCTGGGCAAATCAAACACACTCCTATGGCGCTTTATTCTCCCTTAAAAAATAAGTTTTGGAACGAAAAGATTACAGCTAGCCGCTCCAAATATGGACTACATATGCTGCGAATTGATCCGATTCTTAAAAAAATGAAAACGCAAAAAGGAGAACAGTTTGCAGTGATTTTTGGAAGTGATCAGTCTCCAACAAAAACACAATTAGTACATTTTACGAGCTTTTTAAATCAAGAAACAGCCGTAGCTTACGGTGCTGAAAGAATGGCAAGGGAATTTGATATACCCATCATTGCAGGCTCAAATATAAAGGTGTCTCGGGGGCACTATAAAATAGTTTTTAAGCTTGTCTCAGATGACCATAGCAAATTTAAAAAAGGAGAAATTACCAGCGCCTTTACAAAGCACTTGGAAAAGGATATCATGACCGCTCCGCAATATTGGTTGTGGACTCATAGACGTTGGAAACGCCATAAGTCTGAACACAAGACTGATCGGATCATATAGTGTCCAAATTTTATGCTCTGTATTAGCGCTTAGATTTTGAAGTCAATCTCTTTCTTATTACTAACAAGGATTTAGACCGATATATAAAAGAATGACATTTGCTATAATACCGGCCATACCCCATTAGGTCGACGAAGCAAGTTCAAATAATTTCTTAGCTTTAAACATCAACCCACTTATACAACCCACAATAACTCAACAGGGGTATAGCGATAACAGTTGGATGTCTTTATAAATCCTACAATTTGCTAAATCATAAATAAAATGAAATTGTTATTAAGAATTAATACAATCAAAATTATGAGAGACCTATTTTTCCTTACTTTTTTAGCATTGTTTGTGACAGGATGTGGACAATCCTCGGATAAGAAAAAATCAATAGCGACAGGTCAAATTGAACAAAAGCAACCCAATATTTTACTCTTGGTAGGCGACGATATTGCCTTTGGAGATTTAGGAGCGTTTGGATCTGAAATACCTACTCCTAATATGAATCGCCTAGCTGATGCTGGAGTTCGTTTTTCAAACTTTCACGCCTCACCTGTATGCAGCGTTACGCGAGCCATGTTAATGACGGGGTGCAATAATATAGAGGTTGGATTAGGATCTTTTGACTATTCCTTTTATCCACCAACTAAAGGTGTCTCTGGATATGAGGGATACTTGACAGATAATACAGTAACTATAGCGCAATTACTAGAAGATGCGGGTTATGAAACGTATAAATCTGGAAAGTGGCACTTAGGTGGTGAAGCTGCCGGAGGTGTAGGTCCTCTTTCCTGGGGGTTTACTAAAGAATTTGGAATACTCTCAGGAGGGTCTAATCATTGGAACGATTTAGCAATGACGCCAGACTTCAGCGACCCTAACGGTTTGAATGTTAAAAGAAAAGAACATTTTACATTAAATGGAGAGCATTTTGATAGACCTGAAGGAGTGTATTCTGGTGAGTTATACACCGAGCATATGCTGAATTTTATCAAGGAAGGACATGCTAATAACAAACCCTGGTTTGCTTATATGGCATTTACAACTGCCCACTTCCCCATTCAGGCACCTGCTGATATGATAGATAAACACTACCAAAAGTATTTGGATTTGGGCTATGCAGGCCTTAAAAAAGCGAGATACGAAAGTTTAAAAAGTAAAGGATTAATTACTGAAACCGCGATTGAACCAGAGTTTAACGAGATAACTCATAAATGGGAAAGCTTATCAGATGAAGAGCAAAAAATACAAGCAAAAGTAATGGCGACGTATGCCGCTATGATTGAAGATCAAGACAATAGAACAGGACAGATTTTAGATTATCTAAAAGAATCTGGTCAATTAGATAATACCTTGGTAATTTATGTAACAGATAATGGACCAGAAGGATTTGAGGCAACACACCCAAGAACTGGTAATCCAGAAATGGCAAAATGGATTGAAACACAATTTGATCAAAGTTTTGAGGCAATTGGAACCGGAGACTCCGAACATACAATCGGTGTTTCATGGGCTAATGCTGCAACAGGAGGATTGCAATGGTGGAAATGGTTTATTGGTGAAGGTGGGATTCGTGTTCCTATGATGATTGTACCGCCTGGCGCATTTTCAGAGAATTATGACCGCTCTGGACAGATTTCAAATGCGGTCATGTCCGTTAAAGATTTACCTATGACTATTTTGGATTATGCAGGGGTTTCTCATCCAGGAACAACATATGAAGACCGTAATGTTGTAAAACCATCTGGTGTTACCGCAAGACCATTTTTAGAAGGTGATTCTGATATAGTAAGGTCTAACGACCAATGGTATGCTTTCGAGTTATTTGGTAATGGCTATTTAATGAAAGGAAATTATAAATTGATGAAAGTACGTGAAGGAATGTTTGGAGATGGTGAATGGCATCTGTACGATGTAGTAGCCGATCCCTCTGAAATGAACGCTTTAGAAGAAGATATGTCAGAAATGTTTGAAGAAATGAAGCAATTATATGCTGGTTACGCTAAAGAGAATAATATTATGGAAGTTGATGCAGCATGGAATCCATTTAAAGCCGCTAGCGAATAAGATGAAAAAGATCACAACATTTTTTTGCCTGACATTTGTTCTCTTCTCCTGCCAAAATCAAAATAAAGAGGCTAAAAAAGAAGTAACAGTACAGACCATTTCGGAGAAGGTTACAGCCTTAAACACTAAGCTTAATAATACGCTTGATGAAGCGTATATCATCAATTTAGACCATCATAAAATGGCTGAGGAAGAAGGTGTGTATACACCTCCAGCAATCGCTACAATTTTTTCGGATCCTAAAATAAATACTGAGCTTGTTAAACAAAACCCCTTAATTGGACTTGATTTACCATTTAAAGTTCTTTGTTATTCTGAAGCAGATACTACTAAAGTATCCTTTGCTTATACGTCAACAGATTTCATTTCAAAAAGGCATGGATTAAATAATAGCCTACTTGAACCCTATGATAAGAAACTTTCAAAAATAGTTTCAAGTGTCGATTCTTTGTTGATCTCAAGAACAAATACGGACTCGGTTAGTCTCGACTTTGGAATCATCAAAATACAATCAGACTATGATTTTAAGACTACCGTTACTAATTTAAAAGCTATAGTCAACGCCCAAAATGATACAAGATGGTTTGGTGAAATTGATTTCCATAAGGACGCAGCGGCACTCAACCAAGAAGTCAATCAGTCTACACTTCTCCTTTTTGGCGGTCCTGCTCCAGGCGGAAAGGCAATGATGACTACCCCTAAAATTGGCTTGGATGCTTTTTGTCAAAAGTTACTGGTTTATGAAAACGATCAAGGAGACATCTACATCGCATTTAATGATATAGTAGTATTTTCAGAATTGTACTATGGTACATCCACCAAACCGCAAAACCTGATAAATCAAAGACTCACCAAAACTTTTAAATCCGCTGTAAAAGAAGAAAACTAATGCCTATTGTGAGTTCGGAGAATAGCAATGTTTAAATACTCAGGAACCAAAGACAAATACCTCAGCAACACTGCCTAAACCAATCAAGTTTAAAGTGCTATTAAATTATGTGTACAAATACCAATTGCCTAATTTCATCGTGAGATTGGTCTTGTTATGTCTCCTGTCATCTTGTACAACCTTAACAGCACAGGCCATGCAAACCTCTAACCCTCAACAACTCGCAGAAGATATAGTTTCAAAAATACAAACAGACATAGACCCTGAGTTTGTTTATGATTACGAGCAATCCAGGTTTGTTCCACCAGCTGGTAAAACACTACTAATTATGGGGCAGACCGTTGAACGTATAACAGAATACATGGATCATTTTCAAAACCGACCAATTCCTGGAGGTTGGTCTGCTTATTGGGGAATTACTGAGTTTTTAGGCATTAAGGAAACACATAAAAACGAAACGGGATCTTCTCAAAACCACCAAATGCTAATCGACAACTTTCCTAATACGGTGATTCAAAGTGCCATGTGGATGGTAGGCAAATGGGATGTGGCTAAAAAAGCTGGCAATGGAGATTTTGACCGTGTTATAAAGAAATTTTGTGCCTGGGCTAAATCTACCAACAGACCCATTTACTTAAGAATTGGTTACGAATTTGACGGGCCCCATAACGAACTTGATCCCGAAGAGTATGTTAGGGCATACAGGCACATTGTAGATCTCATGCGTGCCAAAGGGGTAGAAAACGTGGCATTTGTATGGCATTCCTATGCCTCCAAACCATACAAGGACCATCCCGTATCAGCCTGGTATCCCGGGGATGATTATGTAGACTGGGTGGCTATTTCTGTATTCGGACATGCCTACGGTGGAGAAGATTTTGGCCCCTATTGTGACGATGTCCTAAAGTTTGCCAAGCAACACAAAAAACCTGTTATGATTGCTGAGTCCAATCCGATACACGGTATCGATAAAGAACAAAATGAGGTTTGGGACCAATGGTTTGTCAATTTTTTCACTTTTGCTTACCGCAAGAATATTAAAGCTATTAGCTTTATTAACGAAAACTGGCAACAAACAAAAATTCCCGGGATATCAGAGTGGAAAGACGGACGTCTCTATAACAACAAACAAGTTTCCGAAGCCTGGTTTAAAGAGACCAATAAAGAGCGTTATTTAAAGCAATCAGCAACGCTCTATCAACAGTTGGGATATGTGGAAGAATAATGGTCTTGCATCGCAAAGTACGAGTGATATTCCATTCAACAAGCTAAAATTGTTGATTCAAGTTTCAATTTGGTTGAATACCGCTTTTTGCATTTTTCAAATCCAACTTGCTCTATTTTGGACTTAAATTTAAAATCATGAAATTATATTTAAAAGGAAAAGGAAGCCTAGTCTATTTTGCCATTTTACTGTTTATCTCAGGGTTATTATGTGTTTCCTGCAAAGACGCTCCGGTTACTCCTTCAAACACGGAAACTGATTTGATACTGAAAATCAATGCCGTCCAGGAACAAATAATGGCCCAGGGAAATATAAGCCAACAAGAAGAACAGGCCCTGTTAGGATTGTGCAGTATTGTATCACATAATGACGGTTTGGCCAATCATTTAAATGATGAAAAACTATTGTTTAAAGATGTGGATCTTGTTCCCGTTTTTAAGGGTTGCAGAAACCTATCTAAAGAAGAAACAAAGACTTGCTTTATCAATGAAGTTTCAAGTTTTATCAATCAAGAGTTTAACCTGGAACTTATTAAAGAACTCAACCTTCCGGATCCAAAAGAAGTGGATGCCTTTTTTATCATTGATGCCACCGGAACCCTAGCTGGGATGAAAGTTAGGAATACAGAAGTAAGCATTCAAGGCGAAATCCTAAGGGTACTGCGAAAAATGCCGAGAATGGCCCCAGCCGTTAACAACGGCACCAACGTGTCTGTTTTATGTTCCTTTAAATTGTACTATAAAGATGCTATTGACCTTGAATTTGTTCATATTCCTGAATACCCCGAAGAATAAAGGCTTCATCATTAAAAGGAATTATTTTATCTTTAATTTAGATAGAAATTAGTGTAGACTCCATTCTACTTTTTGGTTAGTAGCTGTTATACACGAACATGTTATCCAATCCTTAGAATGACCTCATGAAAAAAAGAAAAATTACGGCAATGGTTTTTTTACTTATTGCAATTGCTTTAAGCCTTGCCTTTCTATTAAAGATTGAATTCTCTCAAGGGTATACAGCCTATTTTAAAAGAGCTTATTATAACCAATTTGGTCCCTTAGCTATAAGTATTGAATTGTTGTTTGCCGGGTATTACCTATTTGTTGGGCATCAAAAGACGAATTTTGCCCTGGCTCTTTTTGGGTTTACAGCCCTGCTAGATCCACTTTTTAATTTCATAGGTCTTTTTGATAGCCTTGTGCCCTTATACGCAACCATTCTATTAGCACTTTGTGGGATCCTATGTTTATGGTTGGCATTTACTAACACCTTTAAATTAGAGCGTCTATCTACTTTGGCCGCTATTCTTAGTGTTGTCTTAGGGGTGTTTATTGAATTGTTCTTCAATTACTTATAAGGAGCCTCTTCCAATAAGTTGAGCAACCTTATCCTAGAACTGCAGAACCAACACGTGGACCAAAAACCTTATCTTTAATGAAACCAAGCTCTAATGATCAAATTCTTTGGTTATCAAAACAGAATTTTGCAAAAGCAAAATCAAAGGTCTGGTAGACCTTTGGTTGAGATAGCCGCTCGCGGGCTTAACTTATTGACCAAACAGATTACATGCTAAAATTTTTTAGACGTATCCGCTACAATCTTATGAGTGAAAATAAAATAGGCAAGTACCTTAAATACGCCATCGGCGAAATCATACTCGTAGTTATTGGGATTCTAATTGCACTACAAATTAATACCTGGAACGAACAACAGAAAGATCTGGATCAGGAACAACTCATTTTAAAACAATTGAGAAGTGAATATATAAGTAACCTAGCCCAATTAGATGAGAAGATTCTCATGAGAAATGAAGGCACCGAAGCTTGTAATATTATCTTAAATCAAATTGATAATCCCGAGTCGATTAATGCTGAAGACTTTTATAAAGCTTATTGGCAAATAATCAGAGATCCCACATTTGACCCCATTAAAAATGATATTGTTGGATCAGAAAAATTGCGCCTCATTACTAATCAACAGTTAGTTAGATTATTATCAAATTGGTCTTCTGAAGTGTATCAAGTACAAGAACTGGAATTGGAATATAAAAAATACCGTACCGAGATCATTTTACCCTGTGCCAATAGGCTTGGCATTTCAAGAAATATTAATAATACACTGTGGAAAGACGGGTATACCCCTACGGAAGCTCTTGACAAAAAGTACAACTATAAGTTCACTATAAAACCCACCAAAAAGAACTTAAATTTGAAAGATGTCCTTGCAGATGTCGAGTTAGAAGGCATCATAAGTCAGATCATTACCTTTAATCAAGTGACCAATCTGCAATCTCAAACCTTACGAGGTAGAATAGAACGTATGCTCGAAATCATTGAACAAGAGATTAAATGACAAGGTTTAACAGATAAATTAGGTTTATTCTCATGAGTAGAAACAAATACGGTAATTACCTTCTCTATGCAATTGGGAAGTTACTACCCGTAGTAATTGGAATTTTCATGGTATCCATGTTGTTTTGTTCTTGCCATCAAAAACATGATGATTTCGAGTGGGTCTTTGTTAAAGGAGGTTCCTTTGAACAGGGGAAACACCAGTTTATTATAAGCCCCAAAGGAGATACCATATATGGATTCACAAGTCCCAATCGCATAGTAGAGCTAAGTGATTTTTACATTAGTAAATACGAAATTACCGTAGCACAGTTTCGGGCTTTTTGTGAGGCTACAGGTCGCAACATGCCAGACCCTCCCTTAGTCGACGCCTATGGAGAACCTGGCAATTAAATTTGGGAAGATGATAAACCCATGCTGGCCAATTGGGATGAAGCCAATGCCTTTGCCCAGTGGATGGGCGGTCGCCTGCCCACTGAGGCCAACAATGGTTATAATTACTCTAAAATCTGATTTACTTCCCTTGATTCAAAAACTAAAATATGGTCTAATTAAACTAAATTCTTGCCTGAATACCTGTTACTACTCCTGAGACTCTAACTCCACCTAAGGATGTATGGTGATAACCCAGATAAAAAGCCCATCTTTTCAAATGGTATTTGAGTTGATACTTGACCGTATTGATTTGGCTTGAATTTATAAATGACTGTTTATAAGCGAAAGATGCACTTATTGGATTTATAAGGTATACATCCAACCCAAGATTATAAGCAAAACCAAAGGTTTTTACCTCATTGCCAACATAAGTAGCGCCCATACCAAACCACCCCGTAAAAGATCGTTCCCTAAAACGATAATAATTCAACATTAATGAAGTGACGTCTAAATAATCAGTGCCACCCAGTTCATGTTCAAAAAAGCTTTGGTGACTCAAGTCAACACCTAAAATTGGGATGAAACGGTAGTTAAGACCTACCTCTAAAGAATTGGAAAAATTATCTAAAAGGTAATTAACATCAAGATTCACCAGGCTCCTTTTATCACCTTTCTCAAAGCCAAAATCATATTCTCCTTTCACATTATCAAAATAATAAGGATAAGGAGAAAAATAACGTGCTTTCATATCACCAAGGACAATCTTAAACGAAATTAGTAACAGTATTTCTGTAACAGCCTCCTTAAGAATATTCTCAGAATTACTCTCCGCCTCGGTTGCGCTATCATTTGTACTATTAGAATTACTATTACTAGATCTTGAAGATAGTTGTCCTTTTGCTTGACTTAATTTCCCTTGAGAAAAACCAATGGTAGGTATAACAATAATTAAGAAGATTAATTTTCTCATGGATACGTGTTTAGTAGTCTTTCTGTTGAAACAACTACCATGCCGAAAAATCCAATCCAACACGGTTCATGTATTTACATGAAAATATTAAAGTGTTCTTCTTCCTATCTATTTGCAAGAATACAAAGTGGCTAAACCGCTAATTACATAAAGAAAAGTCTTGAATAACTATCAAATTGCTATCCTTGACACTTTATCTTCAAAAATATTTGACTTTTATCCTTAATTTTAAGAGGGTTAAACTGCTCATCTCGATCATTAATTCTAATGCATATGAAAGTTACCGCTGAAAAAAACGAAAAAGTGGGAAATATGATCTTTGCCTCTATTTACCCGCATTATTGGAACAGGCTTGAAAAGAATGGCCGCACCAAGGAAGAATTTCATCAGGTATTGGAATGGTTTACTGGCTATGACGAGGCGACCATACAGAAACTTATGGATAACAAA
The DNA here is from genome assembly GCF_003362725.1 of Winogradskyella aurantiaca. Taxonomy (GTDB): domain Bacteria; phylum Bacteroidota; class Bacteroidia; order Flavobacteriales; family Flavobacteriaceae; genus Winogradskyella_A; species Winogradskyella_A aurantiaca. The sequence goes on along the minus strand of NZ_QKTV01000001.1, from coordinate 373,687 downwards.
GTCACCTTTAGAGAGTTTTTTGAAGGAGCCAAGATTCATCCTAACGAGTACATGATTAAAGGAGTCGTTTGTGGCTATCGCATAGAGGAAATTGAACCTGAATTTAAACTCTACAAACAATGCCGCCAAATGGAAAAGCTTATCGACGAATTGGCCAAGGGGCGTAAAATGGAAAAAATTTTACGTATAGAAAAATAACGCGGATAAAGCTATACTGAGCTAAAAATCGATGTGTTTAGAAAAGAACCGTAAACAGCTGCAACTATGAGTTACAGTATTCATCACGATCTGGAAATAAATGCCCATATCCGAGAAGTCTATGAGGCCGTTTGTGACCCAATTCATCTGATCAACTGGTGGCCCGAAAGGTGTACGGGCATTCCACGAACTGGTGAAGTCTATAATTTCCAGTTTACAGAAGCCTATAACTGGTTTGGAAAGGTCATAAGAGCCATTCCAAATGAAGCCTTTCACATTAAAATGACACAGTCTGATGAGTATTGGAATCCAACCTCTTTTGGGTTTGATCTAGAATCACATCAGAACAAGGTGCTTGTTAAATTCTGGCATGTGGGTTGGCCTGATTGTAATGCACATTTTAGGCGATCCTCGTTTTGCTGGGCCATCTTACTTCAAGGACTCAAAAACTATGTGGAAAAGGATTTAATTATACCTTTCAAAGAGCGGGAATGACGCAACCATCTGGTTTTCTCAGCATCTTTTAAGTACAACTAAATCATTATCAAAATGAAATATCTCATATTCGTCTTGGTTCTTACCTTCAGCGTTCTCTCATGTAATAATACCGTTCAATCGAGTCAAGAACCGGTTACAACCACACTCATTTCAAAAGGCGAACTCTATGGTAATGGCGCTGAAGGCATTTTAAGCAGTCAAAGAGTTATTAATGACACCAGCGCCTGGAATAGTCTACTGGATCAAATGAATTCGGTGAATACAGTATCCGATTCGTTCTCTGAAATCGACATAAACTTTTCTGAATTTACAGTCATCGCGGTGTTTGATGACATTAAGGGGAATGGAGGTTATGGCATTGACTTGGCGGTAAGTTCTACAAATGAAACTATTATAGTTGACGTTACCCATTTAAGTCCAGAGGGGAATGCCATTACCGTTATGACCCAACCCTATCATATAATCAAAATCCCTAAGGCCCTTCTACCGGTTGTGTTTAATTAAGGCCGTTTCTTTTAGGATAAATTCATATTGTATTAACTTTAGCTAAGGACAATAATTGCATTCTCATAACTATGCCAAGATTTGATCTTTTCAAGGGTCTAAGACTAATTGTAGTATTCTTTATAAGTACAACAGGAAACGCTCAGGACCGTTATTTTGATGCTCCGAAGGCCGAAAATGATGGCTGGGAAATAGCAGATGTTAGATCAATGGATCTTGACACTACAAGACTTTACCATTTCTTTTCCCAGGCCAAAGCCGGACCCAATAAATTACATAGTGCGCTTTTAGTTAAAGAGGGTACTCTGGTCATTGAAGAATATTTTAATGGACAGCAAGCCTCGGAACCTCATGACATGAGATCCGTATCTAAAAGTATAAGATCGCTTTTGTTAGGAATAGCAATTGATAAGGGTTATATAGACTCCATTGACGATCCCATCTCTGATTATTTGGGACCCTTACAAGCCCGTAAAAATCTGGACCCAAGAAAAAAAGAGATTACGATTAGACATTTAATTACCATGTCTACCGGCTGGGATTGCAATGACTGGGATCAATCCTCAAAAGGTCAGGAGGATCGCGTTTACAAAAAATCCAATTGGTTGCAATATACCTTAGATCTCCCCATGATCAACGATCCTGGAACTGTGTCTAACTACTGTTCTATGGGAGTCATTCTTATGAGTGAAATTATTAGTCAGGCTTCAGGCATGTCTATTGATACCTTCGCTCAAAAATACCTATTTAATCCTCTGGGAATCAATAACGTTCAATGGGGTCACACTAATGACAAACCCGTCATCGATTCTGGAAAGCGATTGTACATGACGTCGAGAGATCTTGCAAAAATTGGCCTCTTAGTACTACAAAATGGTCAATGGGATGGCCAACAGATAGTTTCTAGAGAATGGATTGAAGCATCGACTAGTTCGAAAACTAAAATCACAAATATGAACTACGGCTTTTTATGGTGGCAAATACCATTTAAACATGGAGACGCATTGTATTCATCCGTAGTAGCCACTGGAAATGGAGGGCAATACATTATGATTATCCCAAAGTTAGAGTTAGTGGCCGTATTTACAGGTAACGCTTACAATTCGCAGGAAGACAAATTACCATTCGCCATTGTGAAGGATGTCTTTATTCCAACATTTATGGAATAATACAATATACCAGCGAAAACTGGACACAAGGCATTCGTTATAAATTAGTACCTTAGAACTGCTAACATCCCAATAATTCTAAATTACCTTCAATGCCCTTAAAATATCTGTTCAGATTATTGCTATGCATTGTCTTTAGTATTAGTCTTTCAGCACAGGAAAAAGAAAGCTGGTTTAAGGAAAATTTTATAAGTAAAGAAGATGGTGCTGTAGATTTGAGTGTGTATCTGGATAATGCTGTGGGCATTATTCCTATGCCCATCATTATCACAGAACCCGCCGTGGGATTTGGGGGAGGACTATCACTCGTGTATTTTCACAGGCGTAAAAAAAATGCGCAAGGCGAGGTTCAAAAAGGACTCCCCCCAAGTTTATCTACTATAGCTGGAGCCTATACCGCCAATGGGACTTATGCTATATTAGGGGCCCATCAGGGGTCCTATCTCAATGATTTTTTACGCTACACCGGGGCTATTGGACATCCTAGTGTCAACCTTAAGTTTTTTGGAGATGCCTCCTTAGGTGCCAGAGCAGGACTGGACTTTAATTTGCAAGGTTTTTTAGTGTTTCAGGAATTTTTAACGCGTGTTAAGAAAGACTTGCCGCTATTTTTAGGATTCAACTATATCTACTTTGGCAATAAGGTAAAGTTTAATGTTGGCGATCGAGAAATCGATCCCGACCTGATTACCGATACCAATACTGCTGGAATTAATTTTGTGGCCGCCTTCGATCGTCGTGATAATATCTTTACCCCCAACCGCGGAGGCTTTGCGGCTATAGATTTTGGTATCCACGATCAAGCGCTAGGTGGGAGTAGAAACTATAATAACTTTGCCTTTAGAGGGTATTACTATCTCGATTTTATAAACCGGGTGGTTCTCGGGTTACGCTATAATTTTCATTACAAATGGGGAGATGTCCCCTTCTTTGAGTTGCCTTTTATAAATTTAAGAGGTATTCCCGCATTAAGATATCAGGGTAATATGGTCAATACTGCCGAAGTAGAAGCGCGGATTAATGTCTACAAACGTTGGAGTGTTATGGGGTTTGCTGGAACTGGAACGGCTACTGATAATTTTGCCGCTATTAATGCCGATTCTTTTAAAAGCATTATTGGTACTGGGTTTAGGTATGAGCTCGCCCGTGATTATGGCTTGCATATGGGGGTTGATTTTGCTTTTGGCCCTGAACAGTTTGCGTGGTACCTCACCTTTGGAAGTAATTGGTTCAGATGATACAAAAGCCCTTTAATTTGATTACACACAAAACTAGCAGAGCTTCATTCTCTCATGTTTTAACCTTAGTACTGCTTACTATAGTTTTTACAAGTCATAGTCAAGGCTTATTAGGAGGTGGAGGTGGCGAAGGTGACCGAATTGATGGCAAATTTAAGTTTCTACCACTCCCCTATGTGGATTATAACAGAGCTGTTGGAGTAACCCTTGGGGCCATACCAATGGCTATGATGAACCTATCTGAAAAAGACACCATTTCACCTTCGTCAACCGTGGGTCTGGTAGGGACTTACAGTGAAAATAAAACCTGGTTCCTCATGGGGTTTGGGGTGTTTTATTTGGATGAAGACAACTGGCGAATCAAAGCAGCCGGGGGGTATGGAGATGTGAACTACCAGTTTTATGCTGCCAATCCTATAGACCAGTGGTTCAACTATAATACCAATGCCGACTTTCTATATGTAAGTGTTCAAAAGCAGATTATACCAGATCTTTATGCTGGTTTAGGCTACATCTACACCACCTTTAAAACATCGACCGATTTTTTCGAACGTGAATTTACAACCCAATTACATGGAATTGTTATTGACGCTACATATGATAGACGTTCATCAGTTACCTATCCCAGAGATGGTTACTTTCTGCAGGGCCGATTCAGGACGTATCCCCAATTTGCGAATGATCAATACGATTCCAATCAAATGACTCTAGCCTATAACCATTATTTTCCTATGGTTGGTCGACGAGATGTCCTGGCTGCAAGGCTTTATTCAGGTTTGTCCTTTGGAGACGTTAGCTTTAATCAACAGTTTATTGTGGGTGGTACGGACATACGTGGCTATTCATTTGGGCAGTTTAGGGGTAAATCAGTAATTGCCGCACAAGGAGAATACCGTTGGAATTTTCACAAGCGTTTTGGTGCCGTTGGGTTTGCAGGATTAGCAACTGTTCTCGGATCCTTAAATGAATCAGACGAAGGACGACTACTGCCTGGAATTGGTACAGGTGTACGTTATGTGTTCCTTAAGGAAACACATTCAACTGTCGGGTTTGATGTAGCCGTTGGAGATGGAGACTGGGGTTTTTATTTTAGACTTTCAGAAGCATTTTAAATATGAAAAATACGCAAGCGAAAGAATGGAGGGACCGTTTACGATTTTTAGCTGATATTATTTTTGCAACCGCCATGACCTTGATGGTGCTCAATATTGAGGTTCCTCAATTTGGTCATATCGACAAAACCGGGGAACTGGCTAAGTTTCTTATTCAGCAATTGATGAGTATGGGATCATTTTTCATTATTTTTCTTGTAATAGCTGTTTATTGGATTAAACACTTAGAACATTTTAGTATGATTCCGTTTGTTAACCAGAATTTTATCTGGTTACAATTGATTTTTCTGGCGAGTATCTTACTCTTACCTTTCTGGAACGCCTATATAGAAGTGTTTTCAGAGAACGTTGCCATTAGGTTTTTTCTAAGTGTCAATATGCTCCTAGTTGGCGTTTTTTCCTATCTAAGCCTCAACTATGCCTCTAATACCAAACATCGACTATTACACTCAGAAGTAACAACTGAGGAATTGAAAGAGGCCAAAATGCAAATTCTAACCGAACCAATTATTGCTGCTTTAGCTGCAGGACTAGCCTTTATTGATGTGCTGTATTGGGATCTGGCCTTTATTCTAGTCCCTATATTATTTGCTTTAAGACGCCGATTGATCCCTATCAAATACTTTAGAAAAACCAAGTCTTGATTTTTTAATAGCTTTATAAAAGAGGAAACCAGTAATTCTATGCAGACATCAGCAGACAAATTATGCCCGGAATGTGGAGACAAGATTATAGGTCGCGTTGATAAGAAATTCTGTAGTGATGGCTGCCGAAACACCTACAATAATCGTCTAAACAAAGACAATCGCAATCTGGTTAGAAATACCAATAACCGTCTTCGCAAGAATTATAGAATCCTGGAAGCCTTAAATCCAGATCAAAAAACCAAGGTTTCGAGAGGAAGACTCATTGAGAAAGGATTTGATTTTAATTATATCACAAGTATCTACACTACCAAAGCTGGTACCGTCTATTATTTTGTATACAATCAAGGTTATCTACCCTTGGAAAATGATTATTATGCGCTAGTAAAGCGAGAAGATTAACTGCTCTTGGTACTGCTATTCCAATTAACTCCTTTGAGGTTCAAGGCCGCTTTTAAAATATCTTTTTGACTAATCTGTCCTACCAATTTTCCGCGCTCAACAATTGGAAATCGTCTTCGTTTGGAGTTAAGGAATTTATTGGCGGCATCAAATATGTCCATATTACCATCTATGGTTTCAACATCTCTAGCCATACGTTTTTCCACGTTATCGTATTCCAGAGGCATGTTGTAGTATCGACTTTCACTTAATTGTTTAAGGCAATCCCCCTCGGAGATAACCCCAATTAACTCTTTGTTCTCATTAACTACTGGCCCACCCGAAATTTTATATTTGATGATGGCTTGCACCACCTCTTGAATGGGCTGGTCTGGTTTAAAGGTAATTAGATTGGTAGTCATATAATCCCTCACCTTAAGTGGGGTAGCCGTCGTTACAGTCTGCTGCTGCTTTCTTGATCCCTGAAAACTCTTAATACCCATGATTTAGTTAATTTTGCGTGAACTTAAATTTAGATAAAATATTGCGCCTGAGCAAGTAAGGCTCCGGTACAAGCTTCAATTCCATAGAATTTGACGATGTCGGAGAAACAAATTAGCATCATAGGTTGTGGTTGGTTGGGATTACCATTAGCTAAAAAACTAGCATCCCATGGCTATAAGATAAAAGGTTCAACCACTTCTGTTTCTAAGCTTAAAAATCTTAAGGAGGCAGGTATCGAGCCCTACCATGTTCAACTGCATGCATCTAAAATAACTGGTGACATTGATGGGTTTTTACGGGATAGTACAATCGTCATTATTAACATACCACCAGGACTTAGAAAAAACCCCAATAAGGATCATGTATCCGAAATAAGTCGTTTACTTAAGGCTATTCAGAAGGCTTCCGTGAAACATATCCTTTATGTAAGTTCAATTTCAGTGTTTGAAGATGATACGGATTTTCCAGTGATAACAAATACTTCTACCCCCAATGGAACCTCCAATAGCGCCCAACAACTAATAGCTATAGAAAAGTCGGTCTTGGCGCTTTCCAGAACTAATACTTCTGTGCTTCGCTTTGCTGGGTTAATTGATGACCAGCGGCATCCAGGAAACCAGCTTGCGGGTAGGACTGGCCTTCTGAATCCCAAAGCCCCCTTAAACCTTATTCATAAAGAGGATTGTATAAACATAATTTTAAAAATTCTTGAAAAGAAGATTTGGGGGAAGGTATTAAATGCCTCATACCCATACCATCCAGCTAAAAAAGACTATTATACTGCTTACAGCGAGTCTAAAAACTTACCCCTTCCTTCCTATGACTATTCGCAGCCTTCAAAAGGTAAGGTGATTGACAGTTCAAAATTGGAACAGTTATTGCTTTTAAACATGCGCTATAGACCCTAGAAATTAACAGGTATTAGGACGCATATCTAATTAATTTTTATAGTTTTGGCCATTAAATTTTACGATCCATGAAAAAGCTATTTGTCGTCTTAGGAATCTTATTTTGTGCAGGACTTTCAGCACAAACCAATGCAGAATTAAAAGCGCATTACGAAAAGTATTATGAACTCATGAAAAGCCATGGGGATGTTCAAGGGGTTATTAATGCTCTCACGCATTTAGAAGCCCTAACCCCTAATCAAGCTACAAGGGACACCCTTGGTTATCTATATGTTACCGAAGGCCGTTTTATGCAGGCACTTAATGTGGTAGGTGTTGACAAAAACGCTACTGATTCTGACATCAATGTTGAAGTAAAAGCTTTGGCATTAAAAAATCTGAATCAAATTCAAATGGCGGTAGAGCAATATGAAATTCTGTTTGGAAGAACTCCAAATCCACAGCTGGCTTATGAAGTGGCTGACCTTATGGCTCAGACCGATAATCTTGGTGGTGCTAAAGCTAAAATAGACTACGGTTTATCTAATGTCACTGATGAAATGAAGCGTACCTTCTACGAAAGTCAGCAACCGTATCAGACGTCTTTAAAAGCTGCTTTTCTTTATTTAAAAGGTATTGTCTTATTTAAAGAAAATCCTAAATCAAATTTAGACCAGTCTCTTAAGCTTATCAATGAAGCTTTAACTATTGATCCAAATTTTAATCTCGCCAAACTATCACGTGAGGCCCTTGAAAATCAAAAAGCCCAGCAGGCGCAGCAAGGACAGAATTAAAAAAACCAATATTCATAAAAAAAGGCAACCCAAGGGTTGCCTTTTTTATTTCGTAAACTATTACCAAATTCTCACACGCTCTTCTGGCGGTAAGAACATGGCGTCCCCTTCTTTAATATCAAAAGCCTCATAGAAGGCATCCACATTTTTAAGAGGTTGCACCGCTCTTACCTGACCTGGTGAGTGCGGATCTGTCATGATCTGATTTCTTAAGGCATCATCGCGAGTCAAGGTTCTCCAAATGGTAGCCCAAGACATAAAGAAACGCTGCTCTGGCGTAAATCCATCGATATTCTCTGGACGTCCGTGTTCTTCAAAATACAATTGCAAACCATCATAGGCACCTAGAACACCACCAAGATCTCCAATATTTTCTCCTAAGGTAAATGGTCCGTTTACATAAACACTATCTAAAACTTCTATAGCAGAGTATTGATCCGCTAATGCTTTACCTCTTGCTTCAAATTCTTTTAAGTCTTCATCAGTCCACCAGTTTTTGACATTACCATTGGCATCAAAGCGCGCACCAGAATCGTCAAAAGCGTGGGAGATTTCATGACCAATAACGGCACCTATACCCCCATAATTAACCGCTTCATCCGCTGTATAATTGTAGAATGGTGGTTGTAAAATAGCTGCTGGAAAGACTATCTCGTTATTAATTGGATTAAAATACGCATTGACCGTTTGTGGAGACATTCCCCAGCGTTTTTTGTCAATTGGCTCGTTGATTTCACTTAAGTTTTCTTTCTCTGCCCAGGCTTGTACAGCAAGCATATTTTCAGCATAAGAATTGCCCTCTTTCACCATCATTTCTGAATAGTCTCTCCACTCATCTGGGTAAGCAATCTTTACAGTAAACTTATCCAGCTTTTCAATGGCCTTCAACTTAGTTTCAGGGCTCATCCAATCGAGTTTTTCAATACGGATCTGGAACGCTTTAATTACATTAGCAATCATTTCTTCCGCTTTTTCCTTGGCTTCTGGTGGAAACTTGGCCTGAACGTATAATTGTCCAATTGCTTCACCAACCGTACCATTGACAGTGCCTAAAGCACGTTCCTCAGCAGGTCTCATGGCCTTAGAACCATTAAGCGTTTTTCCATAAAACTCCCAGTTGGCCTTTTCAATCTCAGGAGTTAAATAAGCAGCAGCATCGTCTAAAGTTCTCCACGTCATTAAAGTTTTAATGTCTTCAATTGAGGTGGTGTTTAAAAACTCATTCATTGCCACCATATACTTTGGTTGCATAACCATAATGGTATCAATATCTTTCTCAATACCCATGTCATCCATCATTTTGGTCCAATTAATCGATGGTGCCATCTCCTGTAATTCAGAAACCTTCTTAGGGTTATTCATATTTCTAATATCCCTACTTTCAACCTTAGTAAAACGTGGTTCAGCTAATTGTGTTTCTAATTTCAAAACAACATCTGCGGCAGCTTTAGCATCAGCCTCCGAGTAATCAATAAACTGAAGCATTCTGGTAATATGCTCTTTGTATTTTTCACGGATTTCTTTGTTCTTATCATCCTGTTCCAAGTAATAATCTCTTTGAAGACCAAGTCCGCCTGGGGCTACCCAACAGGTATTCATAGTACTATTATTTAAATCCGGTCCTGCTCCGATACCAGCAAATGGTGCTGATACTGCCAAGTTGGTTGCTACAACAGTTTGCATATCCTCCACGGATTTAATACTGTTAATAGCCTCTAAATACGGCTTTAAAGGTGCAACTCCCGCTTCAGCGCGTGCCACCGTATCTAATTCAGATTCGAAAATGAGTAGTGCCTTCTTTTGATCGGAACCCTCAGTGTAGGTACCCAACTCTTTAGACGTATTAATAATTTCTAAAACATCGGCTCGTGTAGACTTACGCAATACTCCAAATCCACCCCAACGCGATTCGTCATCAGGAATGGTATTGGTCTTCATCCAAGTACCATTTACGTAATTGTAAAAATCATCCTTTGGACTCACAGAGTCGTCCATATTTTCCAGAATAATTCCTGGGATCTTTTCGGCCATAGCCGTTTCTGTTTTGGCTTCTTCCTTACAAGCGAGCAAGGTAAATACTGCCAATCCAGATAGCGCTAAAAAGCGACTGATATTGGTTTTCATCATGACTAATTGATTATTTCGAATTAATTCGGTTTTGTTATATGAAGACTCAGGTAACAAAAAGTTACAAGAATCCGGTTTTTTAACGTTTCTACTCAGGTCTTGAGACATCGTTAGCCTCAAACTCAAACTTCTTATTGATAACATAAATGAAATTAGACCAGGCAATAAAGACCTCTTTAATGGAAGTCAGTTGTTCGTTCTTGGGGATATTATCCAACGTTAAGTCATTCTGAAGCTTTAAAAACTTAGTCTCTACTACCACCAGGCGGGCCATGATGGCATCGGTAAAAAAAGGCTTGGTGACATTGAACTCACATTTTTGTAACGCATCCTTTACTTCCTGAATATCACTTTTAAAGAAAGTAAGATCCGCAGTTTTTAAATAGTCAACTGAGGAGGCCAATTCCTGAAAGCCAGTCCATTGCGAGATGGCCTGCTGAATTTCTGGATCCAGGGCATAATCTACATAGTCCAGACTATCAATATCCTTTTGAGTGATTCTAATTTCTTCCACTATTAAAACCTGCTCAACAGGTACTTCAACTTCCGCCTTTTCCCCGCAGGCCAAACAGATTAAGATTAATCCCAAAATACCAAAACTATTAACGGTTAACTGCCTCATAGACCTGTAAAGATAGTAGAATGAAGTGTTTAGAACAATGCCATTTATTAAGGTTACTAATATACAGCGGAATTAGTGCTAAATTCTTATTAAAAGCCTAGAAAATCGAATATTTTGTAATAATCTATGGAGATATTCTTAGTATTTTTGGAAATCCTTAAAATAGCAGAATGGCTTCAAAGATTTTAATTATTGGTGCTGGTGGTCAGATAGGTTCGGAATTAACCGCAGCCTTACGTGCCAAACACGGAGTGTCTAATGTAATTACCTCCGATATTAACGATCAAAATCAGGAAATGGTGCAATCCGGTCCCTTTGAGGTTGTTGATGCCAAGGATTATGATGCTATTAAAGCCTGTATTGATAAGTATGATATTGATACTGTCTATTTAATGGCAGCCTTATTGAGCGCCAGAGGGGAGAAATATCCTGAAAAAGCATGGAACCTAAATACAGAATCTTTGTTTCACGTGCTCAACCTTGCCAAAGCTGGAGTAATCAAACAGATTTTCTGGCCGTCGAGTATTGCCGTTTTTGGACCAAGTACCCCAAAAACCAATACCCCACAACATACAGTATGCGAGCCTACAACAGTGTACGGTATTACCAAACAAGTTGGAGAACGCTGGTGCCAATACTACCATGATCAATACGGCGTGGATGTGCGTAGCATTCGCTACCCAGGTATTATAAGCCATAAAACCATGCCTGGTGGTGGTACCACGGATTATGCAGTTGAGATCTACCATAAGGCTATCACGGAACGGGCTTATACCTCATTTTTATCGGAAGACACGATGTTGCCCATGATGTTTATGGATGATGCTATAAAGGCCACTATCCAAATCATGGAAGCCCCTGCAGCGTCCATTAAAGAGCGATCCTCTTACAATTTAGCTGCCTTAAGCTTTAATCCTAAGGATATTTACGAGTCCATTAAAAAGCACATCCCTGATTTTAAAATCTCTTATGCTCCTGATTTTAGACAAAGTATTGCTGATAGCTGGCCGTCGTCCATTGATGACTCTGTTGCAAGAGAAGATTGGGCTTGGCAACATGATTACGACCTGGAAGCTACTACCGAAGAAATGCTAAAACACCTAAGTCTTAAGTACGGAGTAGAAGTTGTCTAGTCTTAATGCAGTTTAGAGGACACTATAATATTCTTAAACACCTCGTCCGGTGCTTTTCCATTAGTTAGATTATGAAGCTTGCTATAGCAGCTGTAACTACGTTTGTTTAGTATGACCTTGGCATCACCAGAAAGGTACTTATTAATTAGCTCTTGTTCATTAATTCTTATCTCAAGAGCTATGATATTATTGATGAGCTGGAACTGTTCCACACTTAAATGAGGAACACCGCTGGCCTTTATTAGAGAGCTATAATATCTGGTGAATTTCATCAAAACAAAATTATCCACTAATATTATAGGTGGTTGCCAACATCTGTAGCAACTTAAAATAAGTCCCAAGTTTATATCAAAATTCACTTATTTTGTTGTGAATTTATAATCTATTTCTTACTTAATTTTGAGTGTAAATAATTTAGAGTTCAGAGGTTACATTTTCAATCCAGACAATAGAAAGCCTCGTATGGTGAATACAGAACAAAACTATTGGATAGGTATCGTTGGTCTTCTCTTCTGTTTTGCAATTCTTCAATTGAACAAAGACTATTGGGACATTTACTTGATTAGGATACTTTTTACTACTGTTGCTATTTTCTTCGTGATTTTCACGCTCTGGAATAAACTGGCTGGTATCAATAAAAAGAAACCAATGAAAGGGATACTTAAAGGTGTTCTCAAAATCAACTCAGAGCGAATCGAAATTGATAATCAGTCATACTCCCTCAAGGAAGTGCATGACTTAACTATTCAAATTAAAAGCTTTTCTGGACAATTACTGAACAAAGGTCATTCCCCTGGTCCAAAAAGGTCCAATGGAACTAGCAACAGCATTTCATTTAGAAGTAATGATATTAATATAGATAAGAGATTTTCCATTCAATCAGAACAAGACTATTATTTACTAAAGGATTTGAAGGATGAAATTCAAAAGAAAATCAGGTAACTAATTGAATTAAATGAAACTAACCGTTCTCACCTCAGCAATGCTGGTCTTATTTGCATATTGTGTTTTTGTGTTAGTGAGTAACTACAATCAACTTGCCGACAATGGTGGTTGGGGTTTAATATCTGTTGGTGGTTTAATTTTTATTTCTTTTGTTGGAATAGGACTGGATGTAATAATTGGTTTTATTGTAAAGAACAAAATGATGCAGAATATCTTTGGAGCTGTCATTGCTTTGGTCTTCTTGTATTGGCTTTGGCCACAACTCTAATTTTCTCTATTTTCCTAAATATGGTCACCTATTGAAAAATACGCCAGAAATAGACCGAAAATTGCAATTCGTGTTCTTTTCGTGTTCCTGTAAAAATATAAGACACTGATTAACAGTGTCTTATACTTACTTTCTGTCGGGATGACAGGATTTGAACCTGCGACCCCTAGCACCCCATGCTAGTACGCTACCGGACTGCGCCACATCCCGAAATAAGGGTTTCTGAAACAACAGTATCCCTAAAAGAGGTTGCAAATATAGAACAGTTTTTACAATCCTTTTCGTCTTTTATTAAAAGCAAAACCAAAAAAATAAACTCTAATATTAAGGTCTCTACCAGGTCCACCATTCAGCGCGGACTCCAAAATAATGACCAACACTTCGCGGACCCACTAATTCTAGAAATGGGGAATATTGGTTATCTCGAGCAAAATCATTATAAATTCCCATCGAATATATAAAGCGAAGATGGGGTCTGGACCAAACAGATCGTTCCTTTCTTAATGCCAATGTCGGCACAATAGAAATTTTACCCATACGATACCAGGGCTGTTCTCCATCCTGACGTTGAGAATAATGCACTTCTGTTTGGAGATGGAACAAATCTGAGAGATAGGTCACCCCTTTAAACCCCAACGTAAAATCCTGTTTAAAATTAAAGACCTCTCGCCCCAAATACGTTTCGGACAAGCCACGGCCATCTGCAGCGCCCTTACTGCGGTTATAAACTGCATATCCGTTTAGGCTAAACCGTCTAGAAAAATTAAAAAGAAAATGATCTGTAATGTGCCAGGAATAGGCGTTATTAAAATTTAAGGTTTCAAGATTCACAGCACCAAAGGTTTCCCATGTCCGCGATGATCCACCGTCACCACCATTGGCAATGCCACTACCGTATCTAACCGCAAATTGGTTAAAGGACCCCTCCTCAAATCCATTAAAGTTGTTTTGAAACCTTGCTCCAATAACAAATCCATTATCCCCCGGAGCTGATAAAATAATATTGTCAGGGTCTGTTGTCATTGTAGGGTCACCAATGTGGTGATACTCAGCAAGCAGTGACAATAACTGCCCATCTTTAAACCTAAAATCATGTTCCAGAATATAAACCTGACGGTTGCGTATTTCAAGACTTGGAGTACCAGACTTTATATTTAAATAGAAATAGGGAGGTACCGTTGCTGTGGTGTCAGTTGAGGCAATGTATAGAACAGCTGCTCTTGAATTCTTATACTCCACGCCAAATCCCTGCCCAGAATGATCATTGAATACCCAATAGTCTGCCATGTGAATGTCGGGGCCACGATATAATCGTGACCCAACCCAAATGTTAAGATCTTTGGTGATGACATTTTTGGCCTCGACATACATTTCTGGTAAGGCAATGGCCAACCCTTGCTCACCGCTCGTATTTGAATTTCCAAAAAGCGATCCACTTCGTGAAAAAACAGAGGCTCGAAGTTGAACATTTATTTGAAGGGAATCGGGTCCAGGATCCTTTGGAGTCATATGAAATGCCATTCCAGCCTCCAGATAATCTTGTTCTTCCATACGCCCACCAATACTACCCATATTGTTCAGATTTAAGCGCCTTCCGTCAATACCAGCCGCATCGGTTGTTCCACTAACACCAATACGCCCATAGGAACCAAATCCCACACCAAACCAGTCACGGTTAATAATATCTTGATATAAAATGTTTTCCTGAGCAATCCCAAAAAGAGATAGTAGACAAATAAGGTAGAAAAGGTGTTGTCTTTTTAAGATCAACGCAATGGAGTTTGATTCCTTTTAAAATTAGAAATAATAGTGCTATTTCCAAAATAGAATACCTCAGCCTCATATACCTAGTGCTGCAAATAGAACTATTATTTCTAATTTTAAAATGTCATCTGTCTGTCTTAAGAGAGGGTCTTAGCGATAGCCGTGCATTTCTGAAGGGTTTCTTTAATATCATTTATGGTAGTACGTGGATTAATCAAGCACATACGTAAGACCACCTGATTCTGCAAAACAGTTGTCACCAATAGTGCTTCTTTTGAAGCAATGATCCCTTCAGATATTTTTTGATTTAAGGCGTCCAATTCCTTTTCTGTATACTGCTTGTCTATGGGGTTGTATCTAAAATTAATGATTGCTAAAGTTGCTGGTGAAATCACTTCCCAGTTGGTACTAGCACGCAAAATAGTCTCCGTTTCTTCCGCCAAATCGATATTATAGGCTACAGCTTTTCTAAAAGCGTTTAGTCCAAAAGTCTTCATCGACATATAGAACTTTAATGCTCTAAAACGTCGGGTAAGCTGGATTCCGTGATCGTAAAAATTAATTTCTGATGTGTTGCCTTCTATATCCCTGAGGTACTCAGGTTTTTCGGTAAAGGTCTGGCTTAACCATTTGTGATTCCTTACTAAAAGACACCCCATTTCATATGGCTGATACAACCATTTATGAGGATCAATAGTTAAAGAATCGGCTTTTTCAATACCCTTTAAAGCCAAGGCGCCTGCCTTAGACAAAATAGCAGCACCGCCATAAGCCCCATCGATATGAAACCATAACTTCTCAGATTTACAAATTCGTGCTATATCATTTAATGGGTCTACTGTTCCGGTATTTGTGGTTCCTGCAGAGGCAATGATACAGAATGGTTGTAGTCCAGCCAAACGATCTCTGGCAATAGCATTCTTAAGTTTATTAATGGCCATTTTAAACTCCAGGTCTGTTGGTATAATGCGCACCTGTTCTTTTCTGAAGCCCAATACACGAATGGCCTTTATGTTGGAGGAATGCGCTTGATCTGACATATAAATCACAGCCTTTGAAAAGTCATCCCCACACATTTGACGCCGTGCCGTTACTAAAGCCGTTAAATTGGCCATAGAGCCACCACTTGTAAATAAGCCACCACCCTTCTTTGAAGGAAACTTAAAGAGTTTTAATAACCAGTTTAAGGTGACAATTTCTAATTCAGCCGCCGCTGGAGAGGCGGCCCAGCCTCCTGAAAAAATATTAAACCCTGTTGCTAACGTATCGGCCATAACACTCACATAATTACTAGGGCCCGGTACAAACGAATACGACTTTGGATGCGATACGATACTGGAATTTGGTAGTACCTTGTCCACCACAAAATCCATCACCTCCTTATAATTCATGGGCTCTTCTGGAGCCTCCGTTTTAAACAACGAATCCATTTCTTCCCGGGTTCCAAAGACTACAGGTTGTTTTTTAGTCTCTTCAATAAAATGTTCTACAATGGCGTCAATTACTTGATAACCATAGTCTTTCATTTCCTGGGCGTTAAGTTGGAGTTTATGTGAATTGTCCATAACATTGGGTTTAAAAACAAAAAACCCAGCGACATAGCTGGGTTTTTTTGCTCCCCCTCTTGGGCTCGAACCAAGGACCCTTTGATTAACAGTCAAATGCTCTAACCAACTGAGCTAAGGAGGAATTTTCGCGTTAGCGAGCGCAAATATAGGTTATTTTTTTATTCTCCACAATTTTAAAACTTGAATTTCTTCTAACTCCGTATGACTTTGTAGAGCCGTTAAATAGCAAAAAATAAAGGGTGCTTAAAAAACACCCCTTACTCCAATTAACACTTAGTTTGTAGTTAAGTCACTATCCCTCACAGCTCGTACACTCTTTCTTTTGCTTGAATTTCTGGGCTGCATTCATGCTGTGCTGATAGTATAGGGATTTTAGTCCCAACTTCCAGGCTGTGATGTGTATCTTATTGATATCCTTAACAGGCATGTCTGGATGAACAATTATGTTTACAGACTGTCCCTGATCAATGTGGTTTTGTCTGTTTGCTGCCTGATAAATGATATCCAATTGGTCAATTTCTGAATAGGTTTTGAAGACGTCCTTCTCAAGATCGGTTAAGAAGTCTAAATGTTGTACAGAACCATCGTGCTCGCGTATGCTTCTCCATACCTCTTGATTATTCTGGCCTTTTTCTTCTAATAAGTCTTCTAAATAAGAGTTCTTAATTGTTGTCTTTATCTTGGCAATATCCTTCACATAGATGTTGGACCAGATGGGCTCTATACCTTGAGACACCTGTCCTAAGATAAAAGCAGACGATGTAGTTGGAGCAATAGCATTTAAAGTAGCGTTGCGTCTCCCATAACCTTCCAATACTTTTGGCTCACCATAATCCTCAGCTAAGGATTCTGAAGCCTTATAAGAACGCTCTTTTATTGTTTTAAAAATTTCACTATTTAAATTAAATGCCTCTTGACTGTTGAAGGGTAGCATTTTAGATTGTAATAGCGAGTGCCATCCCAATACGCCCATACCCAAAGCTCTGTTCTCTTTAGCGAAATTATAGGCGCGTTCCATGAACATAAAGGTCTGACGATCTTCTCGGTCTGAAGAGTCTCTATAAGATTCTAGTTTCTCTAAGAATTCTGTTATTACGGCATCTAAGAAACAAACCATGGTTTCAACTGCATCTGTTTCCTTCCACTTATCATAATGTAATAAGTTGATGGACGATAAGACGCATACAAAAGACCACTCATCATTAGATGGCAGCATAATCTCTGTACATAAATTACTAGCGTGGATTGGTAATTTTTTATCTTGATATACATCCGCTGCATTGTTATTAGCATTGTCTCTAAAGAAAATGTAAGGATAACCCATTTCTCCACGGCTCTGTAGCACTTTAGCCCAAACAGAACGCTTTTCAACATCACCAGCTATCATTTCTTCCATCCAATCATTCGATACAGAGACCCCATGAGTAAGAGACTGGATTGGATTTCCTTCCGTTCCAATTTCTAGGAACTCTTCAATATCCGGATGATCAACAGGTAGATAAGGCGAAAAACGACCACGTCTCACAGAACCTTGACTCACCACATCTACCATAGATTCAAACAATTGCATGATATGCACAGCTCCAGAAGCTTGTCCGTTATTTTTAACAGGAGCACCACGATGACGTATTTTTCCGAAATAACCTGAAGTACCACCTCCAAGTTTGGACATCATGCCTACTTCAGATTGGGTATATAAAATATTACCCATATCATCATCAATATGCGATCCAAAGCAACTGATAGGTAAGCCACGTTCCTTTCCAAAATTAGACCAAACAGGAGATGCCAGGGAATAGAAGCCTCTGGACATGTAATCGTAAAACTTATCTGAAAATCCAGGCTTGTTTAATATAGCTTCGGCTCTGTCCGCTATCTCTCTTATACGCCCTTCTGGAGTGACCCCATCAACAAGATAGCCTGAGGCCAGAAACTGGCGACTGTACTCTGTTAACCAGGCGAACGGTTGATCCTTTAGGGCTTGTCTCTCTTGTAGTGTTTTTTTTCTAGCAGTTAGTAAATCTGATTGTGTACTACTTTGTTGTTCTTTGGATGTAATTAAGTTGGTTTCGCTCATAATTTAAAATAGGTCGTCACTGGTTATACTTTGGGTTCTTTTACTATAGTTAATGGATCGCTTAACGAAGAAATCACCATGCTTGGTGGCGATGATTTCATCATCAAACCACTCGGTTTGGGCCACAAGGGATTCGTCTATATCAAAAACTTTATCAATATCTATGCTTTCTAAAGAATTGTTGAATCTGTTCTTAATGAATTCATTGACAACGGCTTTAGGAAGAAAATCGATTTCACCAGCTTCAAAGATCCAATCTACCAATTGGCTTTCGGCCTCAAATGCTTCCTTACAGATGTTCTGAATCATCACCTCATAATTGGCATCAAACCAATCTGGGTTTTCATCTTTAATAATCTTGATAATGTCGATACCAAAATCACCGTGAATTTGCTCTTCTTTAGATGTCGCTTCTACGACATTAGAGATACCTTTAAGTACATTCTTATGCTTGTTAAAGGCCATGATAATTAGGAACTGAGAAAATAACGATACGTGCTCAATGAATAATGAGAATAATAAAATGGATTCAGCATATTCCTTGTTATCATCACTTTTGGCATTCTTTAATGCTGTTTCTAAATACTGCACCCGTTTCATGATAACAGGCTTCTTCTTTAATGCCTTGAATTCTCCATTCAATCCTAAGATTTCTAATAAGTGTGAATAAGCATCGTGATGTCTTACTTCGCTTTCGGCAAAGGTGGCACCTACAGATCCAATCTCTGGCTTTGGCATACGTCCATAAATGTCTCCCCAGAACGATTTTACGGCCACTTCTATTTGAGAAATAGCCAGCATGGTATTTTTAATAGCACTACGCTCTACTTCCGATAACCCTGTCTTAAAATCCTGAATATCGCTAGTAAAATTAAACTCCGTATGAATCCAATACGAATGTCTTATAGCTGGTACATATTCATAAAGTTGTGGATACTCATATGGCTTCAAATTCACACGTTTTTCAAAGATATTGGTCTGACGCTTCCGCGCTTGCTCATCTCTGTAAAGAATGTATGCTTTGGCAACGTCGAGAAAGGAACTTGCCATCAATGCATTTTCAACTTCATCCTGAACAAATTCAACAGTTGGAACGAAGCTATTATCTTTCTCTTTTTGAGCTAATAAAGCCTTATAAACTTGATTAGAAATTTTTTCTGCATCCTCGAGTCCACCATGCTCAAGAGCCGTCATCGCCTTCAATACAGCGTTAGTTATCTTGCTGATTTCAAAGGGTTTAGTCGTAAAATCGCGTTTTACTATATATTGTACATCCATAAAAAAGGTAGAATTTTTTCTATCTAAGAGAGTTATAAAAATCCCATTTTCTTTAACTCAATTTTAAGGAGTAGGAGCATCTTTGTTCACAAAATTATCAACAGGACTTAGGCCTTTTAAACACAGGAAATTTTGATATTCTAGCGCCAAAAACAGGTGATTTGTTGTTAATTGACATTAAAAATTAATGTAACCAAAACGTTAATTCAACATCAAATTGGAGAAAAAAAGACCGATTTTGAATTCAAAATCGGCCCCCGTTATTGAGAATATTTTATGTCCTAGATTCTAATTGGACAAAGCTTTAAAAATATCATTCCCATTGGCAAAAAGTACCAAGGCTATCAGGATGAAAAAGCCAATGATTTGAGCCCGTTCCAAAAACTGCTCACTAGGTTTTTTACCAGAAACTATTTCAAAGAGCAGGAACATCACATGGCCACCATCCAGAGCAGGAATTGGTAACAAATTGAGAACTGCTAACATAATGGACAGAAACGCTGTTAACCTCCAGAACGACTCCCAGCTCCAATAATCTGGAAACACATCATAAATAGCTTTAAATCCTCCCAGACCTTTGTAAGCCCCTGTACTCGGATTAAAAATAGCTTTTAACTGATCGAAATAACCAACAACCTCATCCACAAACTTTTCTGCTCCGCCTGCAAAACTGCCAAAAAAAGTATACTCTTTGCGGGTCACCCCAATATAGCCCAGCTCCTCAAAACGTTTTTCGGAAACAGCAGGGTAGACTCCAATTTTACCTTCGGCATCTACTTTAAGATCACGAACGATTTTCTCATTGTCTCTTAAAAGTGATACACTTACCGTCTGATTTTTATAACCCTCAAGGGTAGGTGCTACCTGATCGTAATACCGCACAGGCTGCCCATTAACAGCTAATAACACATCGCCTTGTTTAAGATCTACAGAACTATTCTGTAGGGTATCATTAGCACTGTCTACCATAAATGGAAAACGCATTAGAAAAAGGCTTTTTCTGTTTTTTCTAGATGATAATTGACCTAAAAAATCTTCAGGTAAATCAATATTCACTTCCTCATTATTACGTTCGACCGTGAACTGCTCAGCAGATATCAAACTGCGGATTACCTGAGAGTGGGTTTCTAAAGGCTCACCATTAACAGCAAGCACTTTATCTCCTGTTTGAAAGCCCAACTCCTGCATTAATGGATTCTCTATAAGATAGCCATCTTTAAAGCCTTCAAGGGTATAATCTTTATCCCCGTAGGTAAATGAAATACCGACAAAAATGAAATAGGCCAGAATAAAATTAACCGTTACGCCCCCAAGCATAATAATAAGCCGTTGCCAAGCTGGTTTCGACCTAAATTCCCAGGGTTGTGGGGGCTGTGCCATTTGCTCTTTATCCATACTCTCATCAATCATTCCTGCAATTTTCACATAGCCTCCAAGAGGCAACCACCCTATTCCATATACGGTCTCACCTATTTTCTTTTTAAAGAGTGAAAATTTGACATCAAAAAAGAGGTAAAACTTTTCAACTTTTGTTTTAAAAAGCTTGGCCGGAATAAAATGACCCAACTCATGTAAAACAATAAGTAATGATAAACTCAGTAAAAACTGAGATATTTTTATAACAAATTCCATTGGATAGTTTTCAATTTTTCAAACCACAAAAGTAACCTTTTAAAGACATTGAAAAAATATTTGTCCTAGGCTTAGGGGTTTATTTAACATGCAATTATAATTCCAGATAGTGCTACCCGAGTTATTAAACTCTTTTAACGGATTTTCCTTCCAAAAAAGAGCACTCCACCGTAACTTTGCAAACGATAGTTTAAGTGGAAATCTTATGTCGCTTCTCAGCTTTTTTAAGGGGTACAAAAAATTTGGAATTGCCTTTGGTATTCTGTGTGTCATCATCATTCTGGTTATCTTCAATGTGCTGAATGTTCAAAAGCCCTTACCTATTTATCAACCTACGATGGTAAGTGAAGAACTTGTTGATTCAAGCATTCAGTACCAACGTAAATATCATAAGATTGCCGACTTCTCGTTAGTCAATCAAAACGGTGAAATTGTTACACAAGACACCTATAAAAACAAAATCTATGTGGCAGACTTCTTCTTTACCACCTGCCAAACCATATGTCCTATTATGACGGATCATATGTATGAGATCCAAAAAGAAATAGTTGGCGATGATGAGGTTATGTTGTTATCCCATTCAGTCACACCAAAAATTGATAGTGTGGCTAGGCTCAAACAATATGCTCGGGAAAAGGGAGTAATCGACCGAAAATGGAATTTAGTAACGGGAGATAAAAAACAAATTTATAATCTGGCTAGAAAGAGCTATCTGGCGGTAAAAAGCGATGGCAATGGAGATGCTTTTGATATGATTCACACCGAAAATTTCATGCTTATTGATAAGCAACGGCAGATACGAGGGTTTTATGACGGCACTAATCCTGAAGAAATTCAAAGACTCTTAAAGGATATTGCCATTCTTAAAAAAGAATCTTAAAATTCGAGCTTAAGTTTTTAGCACTGAAGGTTTTCAACTATTTTTACTTCTTTAAATCTATTCTAAATAAGCTTTTGACCTTAGCAGACCTAAAACGTGGACAAGTGGCCATTATTAAAGATGTGTCATCCCCATATATTCCTTTAAAATTACTCGAAATGGGTTGTCTGCCCGGTAATCAAGCTCGACTCATGATGGTGGCACCTTTTTCCGATCCACTTTACCTTAATATCAACGATACACACCTGGCAATACGAAAGGAAACCGCTGTGCATATTCAAATTGAACTATCCAATGAGTAAACAAATAAAGGTAGCACTTATTGGAAATCCCAATACTGGAAAAACGTCCGTATTTAATTCCTTAACTGGACTTAATCAGCAGGTTGGAAACTATCCTGGAATAACTGTTGAACGCAAAGCCGGTGTTTGCAAATTACCAAAAGGAGTTAAAGCACACATTTTAGATCTTCCTGGTACTTACAGCCTTAACGCATCCTCCCTGGACGAAAGTGTGGTCATTGAACTTTTGCTAAATGCCAATGACAAAGATTATCCGGACGTGGCTGTCGTAGTTACGGATGTAGAGAATCTGAAACGAAACTTGCTGTTATTTACCCAGATTAAAGACCTGAATATCCCTAGTATACTGGTTATAAACATGTCTGACAGAATGCGCAAAAAAGGAATTTCTCTTGATATTGAGCATTTAGAAGCTGAGTTAAAAACAAAAGTCGCTTTAACTAGCACACGCAAGAATGAAGGGATAGATCTGCTGAAGAACCTTATAAGTAATTATAAATCATTGTCAACGGATGCCTGTTTAGACATTAGTCAAATTGAATCCTCTTATTTTGGTAATCTACAGCGCATTTTCCCTAATCAACAACTGTACAAATTATGGTTGGTGATCACACAGGATGTCAACTTTGGTCAGGTCACCAAGAAAAAAATTGATGCGCTTTCAGATTTTAAAGTCAAATCTGATACCAAGTTGAAGCGCCTTCAACAAAAAGAAACTATTAAGCGCTATCAGTTTATAAATGCGGTACTCAAAAAAGGAAAAACGGTTGATCTCAATGCTGCGACTGATTTACGAATTAAATTGGATCGCATTCTTACACATAAGGTTTGGGGCTATGTGATTTTCTTCAGCTTGTTAATGCTCATATTTCAGGCCATTTATGATTGGGCGCAATATCCTATGGACTTTATTGACGAGACCTTTGCTGCCCTGAGTGAACTTGTTAAAACGACGCTACCTGCAGGAGTTTTTACAGACCTTATAGCGGAAGGTATTATTCCTGGATTAGGTGGGGTAGTTATCTTTATTCCTCAAATTGCTTTCTTATTCTTATTTATTGCCATTCTGGAAGAGAGTGGTTATATGAGTCGGGTGGTGTTCTTAATGGACAAACTCATGCGCCGTTTTGGACTCAGTGGAAAAAGTGTGGTTCCATTAATTTCAGGAACCGCTTGTGCTATTCCAGCCGTCATGGCTACAAGAAATATTGAAGGTTGGAAAGAACGTCTTATCACGATTCTGGTAACCCCGTTTACCACTTGCTCCGCCCGTTTACCGGTATACCTCATTATTATTGCTCTGGTGATACCAGAGGGCAGTTTTTTAGGATTAAGTTATCAGGCTTTAATGTTAATGTTCTTGTATCTTTTAGGATTTGGAATGGCAGTCGGATCTGCTTACATCTTACATAAAGTCCTAAAGATTAGAAGTAAAAGTTTCTTTTTAATTGAAATGCCGGACTACAAAGTTCCGCAGTTTAAGAATGTTGGCATTACCGTTGTAGAAAAAACCAAAGCCTTTGTTTTTGGAGCAGGACAGATTATCCTGGCAATTTCAATTATTCTGTGGTTTCTAGCTTCTTATGGGCCTGGAGACGACTTTAATAAAGCAGAGGAGATCGTTACAGAAAATTTATCCTCCTTAGAATTATCCGAAGAAGAACTTAATCAAAGAATTGCCTCTTACCAATTAGAACACTCTTACATAGGTATCGCCGGACGCAGTATTGAACCGGTGATACAACCATTAGGATACGATTGGAAAATTGGCATAGCAATCATCACCTCCTTTGCTGCGCGAGAAGTTTTCGTCGGAACTCTAGCTACCATTTACAGTGTGGAAAGCGAGGAAGGCGAACCCATTAAAGAAAAAATGCGTGGTGAACGTAATGCGAAACTTGGAGTGCCCCGATACAATCTGGCTTCTGGAATGTCTCTATTGTTATTTTATGCCTTTGCTATGCAATGTATGAGTACTCTAGCTATAGTTAAGCGTGAAACCAACTCATGGAAGTGGCCTATGTATCAATTAGTGGTCATGACTTCAATTGCGTATCTTGCAGCACTAATAGCTTATCAAACGCTGATCTAAATGAATGATATAATTCAAAATATTCTGGTTTTTACAAGCGTAGGTATTGCTGTTTACTTCCTACTTAAAAAATTTGTAATACCAGCTAAGGCTACTAAATCATGTGGTCACGATGATTGTGGATGTCATTAAATTTCTAACCCAGACCTACATCCAAAGTCATCATAATAATAAATCCCCCGATAAAGCCTAAGGTAGCTATATCTGTATATTTATCGCGTTGAGTTTCGGGTATCACCTCTTCAACCACTACAAAAATCATAGCACCAGCTGCGAAAGCGAGAGCATAAGGTAACATAGGTTCAAAGAAGGTTACCGCCACTGCGCCCAAAACCGCTGCAATGGGTTCAACAATAGCCGATAATTGACCATACCAGAAGCATTTGAATTTATTGACACCTTGCCGTCTAAGGGGCATAGAAACAGCAAGACCTTCAGGAAAGTTCTGAATACCAATTCCTAAGGCAAGTGCCACAGCACCGCCAATAGTAGCTTCGGGAATACCTGCTGCTACTCCCCCAAAAAGTACACCTACCGCCAAACCTTCCGGTATATTATGTAACGTAATAGCCAGGACCAAAAGGGTCGTACGATGCCAGGGGGTTTTAACACCTTCTTTTTCGGATTCTTTGAAGTTTATATGCAAATGAGGAAGTACTTTATCCAGACCAAATATGAAAAGTGCGCCCAATGCAAAGCCTATAACAGAGGGTACCACTTTAGCAAAACCTTCACCTTCACTCATTTCAATTCCAGGAGATAGCAAACTCCAAAAGCTAGCAGCCACCATAACGCCTCCTGTAAAACCAAGCATTCCATCAAGAAGTGCTCTGTTCATTCCCTTGAAGAAGAACACCAAAGATGCACCTGCAGCGGTTAATACCCAGGTAAATAATGATGCGTATAAAGCCCCTAAAATGGGGTCGATGGACTCAAAATAACTAATAATGCTATCCATTAGTATTTGGTATTATAAATCAATAAATATTTTGACAAATATAATTATATTTTTAGTACTGTCTAAACCTTTAAAAACTATAATAAAATCAAGGTATTTAGAAATTGTTTTTTATTTTTAAGTTCAAAACAAACGAGTCTTATGAAAAAATTAATTATTCCCGTATTTGCAGTTCTTTTATTAACTCTTACAGGATGCTCCAGTGTTAAAGTTCTTGATGCCTGGAAAAGCGATAACATCACTGATATGAAGAGTAACAAATTTCTGATTGTTGCTAGAACTGAAAACAAACAAGCACGAATTGCCCTAGAAAATGAAATTGTTGACGTGATGACCGCCTCAGGTTATAACGCTGAAGCAAGTTTTACATCATTTACGTCATTTAGTCCAGACGACAAATCGGATCAGGACAGTGCCAAGTTGCAACAACTTTTAGATTCTAAAGGATATAATGGAGTTGTTTTAACTGCAGTAAAAGACTATAGAGAAGAGCAACGTACTACTACTTCTGGAGGTTATTATGCAGGTGGTAGTTATATGGGCTATTATCCAAGATATTATGGTGGTTTTTATGACTATTATTACCATCCTTATGCTTACTCAAGTTATGGAACATATGTACCTTCATCATCAACCACATCTATCGCCCAGATTTATGTGCTTGAAACTACAATTTATGATTTAACTAAATCTGGTGACGAGCAATTAGTGGCCGTTGTAACCTCTGAATTAGATAATCCTTCAAATGTTTCTAACGTTTCTAAAGATTTGGTAAAGAAAATTGGGAAAGCACTTGACTAAATGTAAGTCAAACTATTGTATAACAAAAAGCAGCTTAAACAGCTGCTTTTTTTATTTAAATCCACGTTTGTTTTGAATGTATTCGTAGGCCTCTTGAACCCGTCGAAACTTCTCCTCTGCTCCTTTTTGATGTTCTGGTCCCAAGTGTGATACGCGATCTGGGTGGTATTTCTTTACCATTACCCTATAGGCCCTTTTCACCTCTGAATCTGAAGCGGATTCTTCAATTTCCAAAATCTTATAGGCATTGCGTTTCTCGCTGTAAAACATGGCCTTGATACTCTCAAAGTCTTTTTGACCAATGCCTAAATAACCTGAAATGGTATTAATGGTTTTCAATTCATCTTCAGACACATGACCGTCAGCCTTAGCAATTCCAAACAGGAAGTGAAGCAATTGCAAGCGCGAGGCGTGATCCATCATTTGTTTGATCTGCAAGCTTACTTGCCGCTTAGATACCTTTTGTTTACTAACTTGCTTAAAAAGTTCAAATGCATGATTAGCACGTTCTTTCCCGTACATGTTTAGAAACTGTTGGCGTACAAATTCCAGTTCACGTTCATCCTGCTGCCCATCTGCCTTTATAACAATTGACGCCAGAATTAATAGACTTACTTCAAAATCTCCTGATTGTGTTTTAGGCCGTTGCTCTTGATAAGGATGTGGTCGCCGTTTGGATCTGGATGATCGTCGTTGCGATGGCCTGGGCCCTATTTTAGGCTGACTATCAGAAAAACCATCCACAAGACTCCCTAAAGCCATACCAATAATAGCACCAATTGGTCCACCAAACGACCAGCCTAAAGCTGCCCCAATCCACTTTGTAAAACTCATTACTATCTATAGATTTTTTGAATGCTTAAATATACTATTAGTTAGTGTATGGCTGCGGGCATTTGTTACACAATTGGTATCTTTGCAGCAGTTTAAAAATTAAAAAAATAAACATATGTATCCAGCAGAATTAGTAAAACCAATGCGTGAAGATTTGACCAATGTTGGTTTTGAAGAATTACATTCAGCAGATGCCGTTGATTCTGCCATTTCTAAAGAAGGAACAACACTTGTGGTTGTTAATTCGGTATGTGGTTGCGCCGCAAGAAATGCCAGACCGGGAGCGAGTATGAGCCTTCAGAATGCTAAAACACCAGATAATCTGGTCACTGTTTTTGCAGGTGTAGATAGAGAAGCAACTGATAAAGCCAGAGAATATATGATCCCATTTCCTCCAAGCTCACCAAGTATGGCCTTGTTTAAAGATGGAGAGTTAGTTCATATGTTAGAACGTCATCATATTGAAGGACGTCCGGCAGAAATGATTGCTGAGAATCTTATGGATGCTTACAACGAGCATTGCTAAATCTTAAAGCGGATTTGACTTTATAAAACCACGATTTTTATCGTGGTTTTTTAATTTTGCCCCATGCTTAAATTACTGTCTTATCCACTGACGCTTTTATACTTTATAAGCTTTGGCTTATCTCTTGTGGTATTTCACCCCATTCAATGGGTTTGTTTTAACGTTTTTGGATATAAAGCTCATAAGATTAGTGTGGACTGGTTGCAGTTCTTTATTATGCGCAGTCTAAATATTCTTGGCACACGTTTCAGTTTTAATAATCCTCATGACATTCCAGTGGGGGTCCCCTTAATATTGGTAGCCAATCATCAAAGTATGTATGATATTCCCCCAATTATTTGGCACCTTAGAAAACATCATGTCAAGTTTATCAGCAAGAAAGAACTTGGAAAAGGCATCCCCAGTGTATCCTACAATCTTAGGCATGGAGGATCCGTTATGATTGATCGTAAAGACGCCGTAGGGTCTATAAAAGCTATTGAAGAATTCGCGCATACCATTAGCGCTAAAAACTGGGCAGCTGTTATTTTCCCCGAGGGAACCCGGAGCAGAGACGGAAAGCCCAAAGCCTTTAAAACCAAAGGTTTGAAAACCATGATCCAAAATGTTCCGGATGGTCTAATCGTTCCCATAACAATTAATAATTCGTGGAGACTTCTGCAATACGGACAATTCCCTTTGGGATTAGGTGCACATTTGAAATTTGAAGTGCACATGCCCATTGCTATTTCAAGTATCAGTGATATTGATGCAACCGTTGAAGAAGTAGAGACAACGGTGACTTCCAAACTCATTGCCAATGAATAATTTGATAGCGGAAACATCAATCTTTGTAAAATCGGTGTTACGCGATGCGGAAGGGGGACATGATTGGTTTCATACAGAACGTGTTTATAAAAATGCGCTGTTAATCGCCCAATCCGAACCTGTTGACCAAACTATCGTAGAATTGGCGGCCTTGCTTCATGACATTGCCGATTCTAAATTTCATAATGGGGATGAGACTATTGGGCCCCGTATGGCCAGGGAATTTCTGTTCAGTAAAAATGTAGATTCTGTAATTATAGAACATGTCGTCAACATTGTGGAGCACATGTCTTTTAAAAACAGTCTTGATTCTAATCAGCGGTTTACCAGTAAGGAAATGGAAGTTGTTCAGGATGCGGACCGACTGGATGCCATTGGTGCTATTGGTATTGCCCGTTGTTTTAATTTTGGCGGTTTTAAAAACAGAGCTCTTTACAATCCAGAGGTTCCGCCCCACCTCAACATGAGTAAAGAGGAATACAAAACAGCTAAGGGACCTACCATTAACCATTTCTACGAAAAGCTCTTACTACTTAAGGACCAAATGAATACCAAAACTGCTCAGCGATTGGCAGCCTCAAGACATCAGTTTATGTTGGACTATCTAGATCAGTTTTATAAGGAATGGGAGGGTTTACGCTAAAACGACCTTATTGCACAATCATCTTTAATTCCGAGCGGTACTTAGAGGCGCTCTTTCCAGTAAACTCTTTAAATAGTTTATTAAAATGTGAGAAGTTATTAAAACCGCACTCAAAGGCCACATCGGCAATACTCATGTTGCTTTCCGATAAAAGCTTTGTGGCGTGTACAACGCGGTATTCATTCACTAATTTAGTAAAGGTTTTTCCAGTGGTCTTCTTAAAGTAACGACAAAAGGCCGGTACCGTCATATTAGCTTTATCTGATATTTCTTCTAAGGAAATCTGACGTTGGAAATTATCGTTGATATGCCTGTATACAACCTCCATTTTAGAACTGTCTTGCTGCTCCGTTTCCACCACATAACCATCTACATTTAATAAAATATAATCTTTTGTTTTAGCTAGATCCTCTAATATTTCGAGGAGGAGGAGGATGCGTTCCAATCCTTTTAGCTCAGGTAGTTTTTGAATTTTGGGTCCTACACTTTTTTTGACGGCGACTCCAAACAGAATTCCTTTTTTCGCCCGTTCAAGCAATTTGTTGATATTCTTCATTTCAGGGATATTGAAAAAAATATCACCTAAAAAGTCTGGTAGAAACTGCACCAGGGTTTCAGAACCATTAACGGTTAAACGGTCGGTAAACCCATTGTGCGGAAGATTGGATCCTAACAAGAGTAACTGACTGTTATTAAAATACGACAAATGATTACCAATATGCCGCTTGCCGCGGCCCTTGTCTACATAAACCAATTCTATTTCCGGGTGAAAATGCCAGAAGGGCTTCACCGGCCCTGGGTAGGCCTTATTCTTTCTTACAAAGATAGAACTACCAAACTCCGGACTTATCTTTTCTAAAGTCGGTCTTTTTTGATTCATAGCATTTTATCTTATGCAAAATTACTCCTATTGGTCGTAACAATCTATATAAAATTACCCCGTTTATATGCTATTTTAACTTTACATTAATTTAACATGGCTTATTAAGGTAATTTAGCATATAAATTGGTCAAATCTGATGTTTTCCATGGTAAATACCTGATATACTTTTGTATCGTAATCATTAAACACGTATGTACAATGAAAACACTTAACAAAACAACCCTAGTAGTAGCACTAATGTTTGGAACTTTAGCCAGCTACGCCGTTAGTAATGTAGAAACTGCCCCAACAGCACTTTCTAACGATGCCACTCTAATTAAAGAGGTAAAAAGAGGTTATCTACTATCAATTAAAGATTATACTGGAACAACTATATATACAGAAACTGTTAGCACTTTTAACACCAGTTATGATCTTACCAAATTAGAAGATGGCCTTTATACGCTCGAATTAGCCAAGGATTTTGAAATTAAATCACAGCAATTTGTTGTAGCATCAGAGGAAGTGACCTTTTTAAAGAACACTAAAAAGTCTGTTTACAAACCTGTATTTAGATTCGAAAATTCCCGAATGCTTATTTCTCAATTGGCACTCGATAAAGAGAGTACGCTAGACATTAAAATTTTCTTTGAGAATGATTTGATTCACCACGAATCGGTGAGCGGAAATGCGATCTTAAACAGAGTTTACAATTTAAAAGAAAACCTTCCTGGTCGTTACAAGGTAGTAATGAAGGCTAATGGAAGAACATACAAAAGAAATTTTAAGATCTAAGTTTAGTTAATTTAGTTAATTTTATTTGCGATGGATGATGTGGGCCTTCGGGCCCACTTTCCAATTAAGCCAATCGTTGTAGGCTATTTTGATACCCCAATTATGTTTATAACAACATCAATTATCATGAAAACACAAGAACAAAAGTCACGTTTTTCATTAGAATTACTGAAGTATCCACTTTTTGTATTCCTAATGATTATCGGAAGTCCTTTTTATCTGGTTCATAAACTAGTTCAGTGGACTTCTGTTAAAACAGATAAAGCGACTAACACAGTAGAAGTTGCTTTAAATTAACAACTAACTCAAATTGTATAAATTGAAAGAGGTGGACCAAAAAGGTTCGCCTTTTTCTTTTCAGAACAGTCTCAATTGACCACTTGGACAGGGATCAAATAAATCTTTACTGAGAGTGGGAAGCGATTTGTTTTTGAAATAACGGGCCTTGGCAATGGTCATCAAATTATTAATTTGCTCAGCTACAGGACCTTCACCACGCATACGAACTTTAAATCGCGACTCATTTAAGGAGTTACCATGACAGGCCTTTATTTGGTTGAGTACCTTATTGGCCTTATCTGGCATTGCTTTATAGATCCAATCCGTAAAAATTTCACCAACAGCACCATTTAATCTAACAATGGTATGCCCTACTCCCAATGCACCATGTTCGGACACCGCTTTAGCCATCTTGAGAATCTCATGACTGTTAATACCAGGAATGATGGGTGCTAGCATAACACGAACAGGAATACCGTGCTCACTTAAGGTTTTAATGGTCTTTAGTCTCCTGTTCACACTTGCAGTTCGAGGCTCTAATACGCGTCTGGTTTTTTCATCTATGGTGGTTACCGAGAAGTTCACAACCACGAGATTGTGCTTGGCCAATTCCTTGAGTATGTCTAAATCACGTAAAATAAGAGCATTCTTAGTAATAATACCCACTGGATGCTTGTACTTCAACATCATTTCTAAACAACGCCGCGTAAGTTTGAATTTGCGTTCGGCAGGCTGGTAACAATCTGTATTCCCAGAAAGTACAATCGTTCGAGGCGACCAATTTTTTCTAGTAATAAAGGTCTCAAGAAGCTTATGGGCATTCTGTTTTATCATAATTTGCCGCTCAAAATCAACACCTGCTGAAAAACCCCAGTATTCATGACTATTACGGGCATAACAGTAAATACAACCATGTTCACAACCCTGATAAGGATTAAGAGAATACGCCATCCCAACATCGGGGCTAGTAATCTTGTTAACTATGGATTTTGGATATACAGTGAGATAATTGGTCTTCTGATCGTCGACCTCCTCTTCAGATTTAGCGCAGTGTTCCAAGAAGTCAGCACGCCGTTCATGAATCAGTTTATCAAACCGGTTCCTGGTGTTAATTTGGGCACCTCTTCCTTTTAAATTTAGGGCATCATTCACTATCACAAGGTACGATCTTACCTGTAGTAATGATAGCTACAGAATGTAGTATTTATTTTCCTGGGAAATCTGCTTTGCGCTTTTCAAGAAAGGCTGTAGTGCCCTCCTTAAAGTCTTCGGTACCAAAGCAGGCACCAAAGGCTTCCACTTCTACCTCAAAACCATTAACACCATCTGTGTAGTTAGCATTAACAGCCTCAATAGCCTTTGCAATAGCTACTGACGAATTACGCATAATTTTCTGAGCAATTTCCTTACAAGCATCTAGTAATTCTTCTTGAGCCTTAACATGATTAACCAAACCGTATTGTAAGGCCTGATTGGCGTCTATCATCCCAGCGGTCATTATCATTTCCATGGCCCGTCCTTTACCAACTAATTGAGGCAGTCTTTGAGTACCACCATAACCAGGTATAACCCCTAAAGACACCTCTGGCAGTCCCATCTTGGCATTATTGCTTGCCACTCTAAAATGGCAAGCCATGGCCAATTCCAATCCACCACCCAAGGCAAAGCCATTGACAGCTGCAATAGTAGGAGTGCCTAAATTCTGGATATAATCAAATAATAGTTCTTGTCCTTTTGCCGCAAGCCTAGACCCCTGAGATACATCAAAATCCGAGAACTCACTAATATCTGCACCGGCTACAAAGGCTTTTTCACCAGAACCCGTGACAATGATCACCTTGGTCTCATGCTCTTCATCAGCTATAGTCAAGGCTGTATGCAGCTCCTGAATGGTATCTCTGTTAAGTGCATTTAACTTTTTTGGTCTGTTGATGGTGATAGTTGTAACTCCGTTATCAAACTCTGATAAGATATTTTGGTAAGACATAGTAAGGTGTTATTGCGACGATTGTTCCATTGGAAAGGACACCACAAATTCGGTTCCTTTCCCTAATTCTGAAGTAAAGGTAATACTTCCATCAAAGGTTTCCACAATATTTTTAACCATGGCCAGCCCTAATCCCATACCACTGGTTTTTGTTGTGAATTTTGGTTCAAAAATCATATCCCTGGTGTCTTCGTCGATACCTGAACCATTATCTTTTACACTGATAAAGACCTGTTGGTCCTTGTTAGACACACTAACTTTTATCCACGGCATGTGCGATCCACCTGGCATGGACTGAATACTGTTTTTTACAAGATTCGTCACCACACGTATCAACTGGGTCCTATCAAATTTGGCAATTATGGAAGTGCTATCAGACTCAAAACTTATATAGGCCTCATTAAAAATATCAAGTGCTAGTTTAACAATCTTGACCACATTTAGCTCTTCACTCTTCTGAGCTGGCATCTTTGCAAAGTTTGAAAAAGCAGAAGCAATAGAGCTCATGGTATCAATTTGCTGAATTAGTGTATTGCTATACTCTTTTACCTTTTGATCCACATCAGGATCCTTAGCATCGAATTTTCTCTGAAAGCTTTGAACGCTAAGGCGCATAGGGGTTAGTGGGTTTTTTATCTCATGAGCCACTTGCTTAGCCATCTCTCTCCAAGCCTGTTCACGTTCACTCGTAGCAAGTTTTACAGCGCTAGCTTCCAATTCTTCTATCATACCATTATAGGATTTAACCAATGACATAATTTCTGAACTGGCAGAGTCTATATCGATTTTAGTATTGCGTTTCTCCAGCTGAAATTCATCCATTTTATCACCAATGGTTTTTAGGGATCTGGTGATGTATTTAGAAATGAAATAGGCCAGTACAATGGCGGCCAGAATCATGATAATGTAGGCATAACTTAGGCGCAACATGAACTGATTTAGTTCCTTATTAAAGAAATCATCATTTTCTAGATAAGGTAAATTCAAGATAGCTAGGTTCTTGAATTTCTCATCTGTAATATAGGAGTAGGACGATTGGAATACCTGTCCATTCAAACTGTTTTTCTCAACATAGCGGTGATCCACTGTGTTGGCAATCTTCTCAAGAATATTTGGGTCAAGTGGTTTTTGAGACCTCCGTCTTGCCAACTGGGCTTTGGAAGATTTTAATAAGTTTCCGTCTAGATCGTACAGGTTAATTTGAAGCCTGTGAATGGCCGCTATTTCAAAGATCTCATCTTTAAAGATAAGCGGAATATTCTCAGTGGTTACGGGATAAGTAGTCTCCTTAATGGTGTAATTAATACTTTCCTTTATGTTGCTTTCCTTTCTACCTAAACGCTCACGATGATAATCCTGAGCTTGTTCATTGTATTGATAAATAGTTACCGCCGCTATTAATACCGATGCAAGCAGCACCAATACAATCATGGCGACAAAAATTCTAGCTCTTAAAGAAAGTTTTTTTAACTGCATGTGGCTAGTTTAGGCTCAAGACCGCATAAAAATCAGACCATTTTAGGCATCGGGGTTTTTAGCCCTAATATTTTTATAAACGCGGTAACCTAGCATGATTAAAATTCCAAGTACCACTAGACCAATGATACCGAAAATCCAATTTAGACTACTCTTTAAAATTACTAAGAAGACAACAGCAAATAAAATGAAAGTAGCCCCTTCATTCCACAAACGCATAAAACTTGAAGACTTTTTCACGATATCATTCTGCAACTGTTTATAATACACATGCGTCTGATATTGATAAGCATACAAGAGCAAAACAAATAATAGTTTGACGTGCATCCATCCAAAAGACAACCAACTAGGCATGAGTACCAACAACCATATTGCAAAAATAGTGGCCAAAATAGAAGAAGGCCAGGTGATAATGTACCAAAGTCGCTTTGCCATAAGTTTCAATTGTCTTCCTAGTATTTCCTTCTCTGGAGAAGGCTTCTGCGAGGCTTCAATTTGGTAAACAAAGAGACGAGGAATGTAAAACAACCCAGCGAACCAGGTTGTTACAAATATCAAATGCAATGCTTTTATGTAGTTGTATAATTCCATTCTACTCTTCTACAAAGAGGTAATTCAGTTGTTTTGAATTGAAGGCGGCATTAAATACTTTTACCTCATCATTCAAGATGCGATTAAAGTCATCTAGTTCTTTTCTAATTTTTCCAGTGAGTTCATTTTTTACTGCTATATCTTGATCCGTTGGTGGAAAATCCCCCATACTTACTAATGAATTTAGATGACCCAATTTATTAGTAAGGCGGATTGGGAAATTCAATGGATCCTGTCCACTTCTGTTTTGAGTCTGGTACAAGGCTTTTTCAATTTCTGAGAGTTGTTCCTGAAGCCCTTTAGCTTTTTCAACCAAATCCTTCACGCTCTCATCGTCTTTATATTGTGCTTGAAATGCCTTTAACTGTTTATTTATGGCTCTTATCTTTTTGATAGATTTATGAGCTTCGTCCATTGTTGCATTAACGTCCTTGATAAAGTCAAACTGCTTTTGCATATCTGCTAAAGAACTTTCAGCCCTAGGATCAGCTAGAACAGTAAAAGGCTGTGACACCTCATCATCATTAACTTTTAAACTCACCTTATATGTCCCTGGAATGGCTCTTGGGCCCTCTAAACTTGCCCACCAAAGAATCATTCCTGGTAATCGTTCAGCCCCATCATAAGTCATGTTCCAAACAAACATATTGGCCCCCTCAGAAACCTTTAGCATGTTCTTTTTATCCGTATTAGAGAAAGTCTTAATTGTATCCCCCTTAGTATCAAAATACGTCAGCGACACTTTATCTCCTTCTTCTATCTTATTAATATTAAAATAGGTCATAACACCATTTGGATGGTTAGTCCCTGTAGTTTTACTTCCCTTTCTGCTACCACCACGCATACGATAGGTATCCTTTGGCTTAAATAAGATCATATCTGATTTCTCAGCATCGAATAACTGATGTATAACCGTCAAATCGTCAATCATCCAAAGGCTACGTCCCTGAGTTGCTACAATAAGGTTATTATCTTTAATCGTCAAATCTGTAATTGGAACAATAGGTAAGTTCAATTGAAAGGGTTTCCAATTCTTACCATCATCAAAAGAAATGTACATTCCTGTTTCTGTTCCCGCATAAAGCAATCCTTGGCGTTTAGGATCTTCTCTTACAACCCTTGTAAAGTGCTCTTCAGGAATTCCATTGGTAATTTTGGTCCAGGATTTTCCATAATTGGTAGTCTTATACAAATACGGAGCAAAATCCCCCGTTTTATAAAGGGTTCCTGCTATGTAACAGGTGCCTTCATCAAAAGCACTTGGTTCAATACTATTGATCATCATCCATTCCGGCATCCCTTTTGGAGTAACATTCTCCCAGCTGGCGCCACCATTTTGAGAGACATGTACCAATCCATCATCGCTACCCACCCATAGTAGGCCCTCTTTTAAAGAAGACTCTTGAGCCGCAAAAATGGTACAGTAATACTCAACCGAGGTGTTGTCTTGTGTAATTGGTCCTCCAGATGATTTTAATTTTTCGGGATCGTTGCGCGTTAAATCAGGACTGATGATTTCCCAGGATTGCCCTTCGTTTTCAGTAACATGAACATGTTGTGAAAAGGTATACAAACGATCTGGGTTGTGTTTTGAAAAAATAATTGGGAAGTTCCACTGGAAACGGTATTTCATTCCTTCGGCCCCATGCCCCATAGGATTATCGGGCCATACATTAACAGCTCTTACCGTTCCCGTTTTATGATTGACACGCGTCAGGAAACCATCATAACTGCCCCCATAAACTATATCATTATTCTCAGGGTCTACAGCAATATGGGCCGACTCCCCTCCTGCTGTACTCTCCCAGTCGTCTTCAGATATGGAATACCCATCTGTTCTATGAGGAATTCTAATTGTTGAATTGTCTTGCTGTGCTACATAAATACGGTATGGGAATGCATTGTCTGTGGTTACACGATAAAACTGTGATGTTGGCTGATTGTGATAGGTACTCCAGGTTTGCGCACCATCATAAGTCACCTGCGCACCACCGTCGTCTCCAATAATCATTCGATTTGGATCTTCTGGGGCAATCCATAAATCGTGATGGTCTCCATGCGGAGCTCTGTAATTACCAAAGGTTTTTCCACCATCCGTACTCTTGTGATAACTCACATTTAACACGTAAACTGTATTGACGTCCTTCGTATCTGCATAAACGCGAGTATAGTACCAGGCACGCTGGCGCAACTTTCGTTCACTATTAACTTGACTCCAACTCTCTCCTCCATCATTACTGCGATAGAGACCTCCTTGATCCTTATTTTCTACAATGGCCCAAACTCGCTGATTGTTAACTGGGGATACTGAAACCCCAATAATTCCCAATATTCCTTTTGGAAAGCCTTTATTTGTTGAAATTTCAGTCCAGGTTTCACCACTATCGGTACTTTTCCATAGGGCAGAACCCTCGCCACCAGAACTTAAACTATATGGAGTTCTTTGAACGCGCCAAGTGGAAGCGTAAAGCACTCTTGGGTTGCTTGGATCCAATTGTAAATCCACAACACCGGACTGGTCGTTGACAAAAAGTGTCTGCTTCCAGGTTTTTCCACCATCGGTACTTTTATAAATGCCACGTTCATTGGATGCTTTATATATATTCCCCATTACCCCAGCATAAACAATGTTATGGTCATTAGGATCAATGGCTATTCTTGGAATATGTCTGGAAGTTTTAAGTCCTGCTTCAGTCCAGGACTTACCAGCATCAACACTTTTCCAAACACCATATCCTGAGGATACATTTCCTCGGACTGTCTTTTCTCCTCCGCCCACATAAATAACATTCGGATCATTTTTTGAAACCGTTATAGACCCTATACTGCCGCCAAAAAATCCATCAGAAATATTCTCCCATTGACGGCCTCCATTTGTGGTTTTCCATATGCCGCCACCAGCAGCCCCAAAATAATAGAGATTTGGTTGGTTAGGTACACCGGTTACTGCAGCAGATCTCCCCCCTCTAAAGGGACCTACCAATCGGTATTCCAATGCAGCATAATCAGATTCATCAATAGATTGTGCATACAAGTTGGTATTGAATAATGACAGAAAAGCCATCATTATCAAGGAATAAGCATATTTCATTTGAAAAATTGTTGGTTAAAGAGCCTTAAAAATAAGGATAAATCATGATTCCTGCTCTTTAGGCAGCAGTTTTAACTTTACTTCACGATGTAAGAAATAGGCAGTCACAATAGTCGCAAGAACATCGGCAACAGGAAAGGACATCCAAACCCCAAGTTCGCCATAAAATAAGGGAAGAATAAAAATTAGCGGAATAAAAAAGAAGCCTTGTCTGGTTAAGGTTAATAAAAGAGCAGGGGTAGCTTTTCCAACCGCTTGAAAATAAGCTGCTCCAATAAGTTGTGTGGCTATTATAGGAGTTGCTGCGAAGACCCACCGCATGGCTTTTGGTGTTTCCCGCATGACATCAGCATCAGTTGTAAAGACGCTTGTTATCGTCTCAGGAAATACCATTAAAAAAACAAAAACAACAGCGGCAAGAACTGATGAATAGATTATAGCTGTACTGATACTTTTACGAACTCTTAAATATTTTTCGGCCCCATAATTATAGCTAGCGATTGGCAAAAACCCTTGTGTTATTCCATATACTGGGAACAATGCAAACATGAGCATTCGCCCAACAATAGCATAGGCGGTTACAGAAGTTTCTCCACCAAAATCAAATAAAATATTGTTCATTAAGAGATAGGTGATACTCACTGTGGCCTGACGAGCCAGAGTTACAAAACCAAGTGCGCCAATTTCCTTCACGATAGGTAATCGTAATTTAAATAAGCAGTCTTTTAGCTGCATCTCGGAGTTCTTTGATACAAAAAACCAAATGATGTATGCCAAACAGAGGAAGTACGACCCAGTTGTAGCCCAAGCTGCCCCATACATTCCAAAATCTAATAGATTGATGAAAACATAATCAAGAACCAGATTTCCTACAGAAGGAATCATCATGGCATACATGGCAAATTTAGGCTTCCCTTCAGCCCTTATTACAGTATTTCCCATCATACAGAGTGCCAGAAAGGGCACTCCATAAAGAACAATTAAATAGTAAATTCTTGCCGGTTCATAAATAGCCCCCTTACCCCCAAAAGCTGGGATGATAGCATCGGAAAAGATAATTCCCGGTACAATCATAGAGAAGGTGAGCAGAAGGGTAAGCGAGATTTGGTTTCCAAAGGTTTTTAATGCCTTTGTACGATCATTGGCACCTAAGGCTCTCGAAATAATAGACGATCCACCTATACCAATAGCCATACCTAGACCAGCAATAAAAAAGGATACTGGAAGCACTACATTGATGGCAGCTATGGCTACCGGACCAATCCAATTACCCACAAAGATGGTATCCACCAGTATGTTAAGAGACATGACCAGTATACCGATAGAAGCTGGTACGGCCTGTTTCACCAATAATTTTCCGATGGGTTGCTCTCCTAACTCTTGGGAGGATACTTTGGCCATTAAGTGCTACATTTCTTCAACCGTCGCAGCTTGACTACTTGGGCTTTGTTTGGGATTTAGGGCCCATTCATTAATCATATTAGCCAGAACTTGTGCAAAGTCTTTTCGATCATTCAAACAAGGAATCACGGTAAATTCTTTACCACCAA
The DNA here is from genome assembly GCF_003362725.1 of Winogradskyella aurantiaca. GTDB lineage: Bacteria > Bacteroidota > Bacteroidia > Flavobacteriales > Flavobacteriaceae > Winogradskyella_A > Winogradskyella_A aurantiaca. Next base: position 333,870 of record NZ_QKTV01000001.1, on the reverse strand, counting down.
CTTCATGGAAAATTTCTTCACCTTCCATGGCTATTTCTTCCAAGGTTTCCAAACAATCGCTAACAAAAGCCGGGGTTACTATAGTCATTTTTTTAATGCCTTCTTTACCCATACGTTCAATGGTTCTGTCCGTATATGGTTTTAACCAGGGATCAAATCCTAATCGGGATTGAAAGGTGGTTGAATACGTACCATTTTTTAAACCGAGTTGTTTCGCCACATTGACAGTGGTGATTTCACATTGATGACGGTAGCAAAATTCATGCTGAGGACTTCTTTTTTTGAAGCAGCATTTACCATTCATTTTGCAATTACCATTGGATATATCACTCTTTCTAATATGACGTTCTGGAACCCCATGATAGCTAAACAGTATGTGCTCATAATCCAATCCTTCGAGCTTTTCGGCAATACTTCTGGATAATACTTCAATGTAATCTGGTCTTTTATAAAAGGCAGGAGTGCGTTCAATACTTAATTTCGGGAAAAACTCTGCTACCAGTTCATCTACCTTCACATCAATCGTCTCTGTAGTGGCCATTGCAAATTGCGGATATAATGGAATGGTTTTTACATGCGTACAGCCTTGATCTACCAATTCCTGGAGGCCTTGTTTAATGGTCATACTTCCATAACGCATAGCTAAGGCCACTGGATAATTAACCTGCTCACGGACCTTATCAAGCAATCGTTCAGATAAAACAATCAAAGGAGATCCCTCTTTCCACCAAATCTTTTTGTAAGCCTTTGCCGAGGCTTTCGGACGGGTGTTTAGTATAATTCCTTTTACCAATAAGGTACGTGCCCAAAGAGGAACATCAATAACACGCGGGTCCATCAAAAATTCATCAAGATAGGTTTTAACATCCTTAGGCTCTGGACTATCAGGGGATCCTAAATTAACAAGTAATACTCCTTTTTTCATTTTCTTTATGAGACTATGCCTCTCTTTTCTTTTAGCAATTTTTCAAAAAACAAAAATACAACCTATCCCTCATTAAGTTAGTCCTGTTTTAATGACATTTAACAATAGCCCTATAGCTTTTAACTAGTTGAAGCCATAATGTACTTCTTTGGCGTCGTGCCGTATTTCTTTTTAAAGGCCGCTATAAAATGGCTAGCCGTGCTGTAGCCCACTTTAAAACCCACCTCATTCACATTATATTCACCAGAATCCAACAACTTACGCGCCACCTCCATTTTATAATCGAGCAAAAAACCGTAAACCGTATCTCCATAAATTTGTTTAAACCCTTCCTTGAGTTTCTTTAAACTTAACCCTATCGAATCTGAAAGCTCTTGTAATGATGGTGGTTCTGCCATACGCGCTATTATGATATCCTTAGCTTTTTTAAGTTTGGCAACATTCTCTTCGTCCACTAAGAAAGGACATTGTTCGATATTAGCGTCCTTGTCGCGATTAAAGAATAAGCTTAGAAGTTCATAGGCCTTCCCTTTAAAATACAGTGGTTTTATAGATTCGTTCAGATTAAAACTTAGTAGTTGGTTTAAGACAACAGCCATAGAGGGATTAATAAGATCATCCTTGTAGTATTTCTTAGATCGGTTCTCAGCTGTTAAAAACGAGACATAATTGGCATCCTGTGAAAACAAGCTATGGAATTTATCAATTGAAATAATAAGAGAAACCAACCATGATTGCGGCTGCACTTCTAGATGAATAGGCAAATCGCGTTGTGGGTTATACAGTAATAACGATCTATCTTCAACGATTTTCAGGACATAATTACCGTTGTTAAATATAAAATCTGCCGAGCCTTTAACACAAAAATGAAATTGAATATAACTGCTGTCAATGTCCCGTTCAATTACCCCAATGGAGTTTAAATCGTTTTTGTAGGTTAGCACTGAAAAGCCATTTTCCAGTGATATTTCATCAAAAGACCCTTTAGCGACACTTTTTTCCATATTTATTTCTTTTTCAAAATTGCTTTTATTTAGAATGGTTCTAAACAAATAGTCTTGAAACACCTAATTTCACTTCAAAAATATGACATTTGTCATCTTTTTTGAAAAAAGAAATCTCAAAAACCACAAACGACACTAAAAGTTCTTTTAGCGTTATTTTTTTATTATCAACAAAATTACTTTTGCCTTGTTAATTTCTCCGTCAGGTAAACGAGTAAATGCAACACCTAAGCACACATTTTTATGCTATTGGCTTGAGCTATAAAAAAGCTGATGCCGAAATAAGAGGTCATTTTAGTTTGGATGATTCCAGAAAAGAAGCACTTCTTTCTCATGCCAAGACCAATGGTATTGAAAGTCTTATTATTATTTCAACTTGCAATCGCACTGAGCTTTATGGATTTGCCGAACACCCTTACCAACTGATTCATTTATTGTGTGAACATACCAAAGGAACGGTAGAGGAGTTTCAGGAAGTGGCCTACATTTACAAAAACAGAGAGGCCATTGCCCATATGTTTAAAGTTGGATCGGGACTTGACAGTCAAATTCTAGGTGACTTTGAAATTATTAGTCAGATAAAAGCTAGTGCTCGAAGATCCAAATCTCATGGTCTTTTGAACTCTTATGGCGAGCGTCTTGTAAATTCAGTAATTCGTGCTAGCAAGCGTATTAAAACTGAGACTGAACTTTCTTCTGGAGCCACATCAGTTTCTTTTGCTTCTGTGCAGTATATCATGAATAAGGTTGAGAACATTTCTGAAAAGAACATACTGTTATTTGGTACTGGAAAAATCGGGCGGAATACTTGTGAGAACCTTGTAAAACACACTAAGAACTCTCATATTACTTTAATTAACCGTACCAAAGACAAAGCCTTAGAAGTAGCTGGTAAGTTTAACCTGATTGTTAAAGATTTTGACGAACTGGAAGAAGAAATATCTAAAACAGATATTCTTATTGTTGCCACAGGTGCTTTAAATCCAACGGTGCACAAGGCAATTTTGAACATAAGCCGCCCTTTGTTGATTTTGGACCTATCCATCCCAAAGAATGTTAACACCAACGTCACTGATCATGCAGATGTGAGTTTGGTACACATGGATGATTTAGCAAAAATCACGGACGATACTCTGGAAAAGCGAAAGGAGTTTATTCCTGCAGCAGAGCAAATTATTGCTGAAATTACTGATGAGTTTGTTGCATGGTTAGATACTTTAAAATTTGTCCCCACCATTCAGGCCATTAAGCACAAGCTGAACGACCTTAAAAATTCTGAGCTGAATACACTTCGTAAGAAGAATCCAGATTTTAATGAAGACCAGGCCGAATTAGTAACGTCCAATATTATTCAAAAAATCACCAACCAGTTTGCGCATCATCTTAAAGAAGATAGCAATACTGTTGACGAAAGTCTGGAATTGATCAAGAAGATTTTCCAGCTAGAAGAATCCCTATAACATGTCAAAAATTATTCGCATTGGCACCAGAGACAGCCAGTTGGCTATGTGGCAGGCCAAAACGGTACAATCTCAGCTTGAACATTTAGGCTATAAAACCCAATTGGTACCTGTAAAATCTACTGGAGATATTGTTCTCGATAAACCGCTTTATGAATTAGGCATCACTGGTATTTTTACAAAGACATTGGACATTGCCATGCTCAATGAAGATATTGATATTGCTGTTCATTCTTTAAAAGACGTTCCAACGGCCTTACCTAAAGGTATTGTTCAGGCTGCAGTCCTTAAGCGCGGAAACGTTAATGACACATTGGTGTTTAAAGACAATGAAGAATTTATGTCTGCCAAGAGTGCCGTTATTGCTACAGGTAGTTTAAGACGAAGAGCGCAGTGGTTAAATCGCTATCCCACACATTCAGTTGTAGGACTTAGAGGCAATGTTAATTCTCGCCTACAAAAATTGGAAGACAACAATTGGAATGGAGCCATCTTTGCAGCTGCAGGCATTGGGCGCTTAGGTCTTACACCTAAAAACAGTATTAAGCTGGATTGGATGATTCCTGCCCCAGCTCAAGGCGCGGTTATGATAGCAGCATTAGAAAAAGATCAAGACATCCTGGATATTTGCTCTGAAATTAATGATGCTGATACCGAATTGTGCACAAGCATAGAACGGGAATTCCTCCGTTTATTAGAAGGAGGCTGCACAGCTCCAATTGGTGCCTTAGCAAAAATCAAGAATGAGGAGGTTCACTTTAAAGGCATCTTATTAAGTAAAGACGGCAGTAAAAAGATTGAGGTGTCACGTGTTAAAGCATTAGGCAAGCACGATGATATAGCTGCATTTTGTTCTGAGTTTATAATTAATCGTGGAGGTAAAACTTTGATTGATCAAACAGAACGAAAGAATAAACAACCCAACATCTACTCTACCAAAAAGTTGACTCAGGACCAATTAGGTCTCTTTTGGAATGACGCCGTTGTTAAAAGTAATGATGCTATTCAAATAAAGCTGAATCGTCTACCAAAAACCATTATCGCTAACCCCCTTGAGCATGTCATCATCACGAGCAAAAACGCCGTTGAATCTTTGATGCAGAGTTTCGATCCAGATGAGCTAAACTTCAAAAATATTTATTGTGTTGGTAGACGTACCAGGCGCCTTGTAGAAGCTAAAATTGGTCCTGTAGTTCATACCGAGCCAAATGCCAAAGCTCTTGCTGATTATCTTATTTCAAATTTAAAAGGACAATCAGCTACATATTTCTGTAGTGATTTACGATTGGATACCTTGCCTGATCAACTTAAGAAAAACAGTGTTGAACTGTCCGAAATTGTGGCGTACGAAACCAAATATAATTCAGATGCACTTGAGGCACCTGTTAAAGGAATACTGTTTTACAGCCCTTCGACCGTAGATAGTTATTTGAAGCAAAATAAAGCTCACGGAGTTGCTTTTTGTATTGGTGAAACCACAGCAAAAACAGCGAGGCAACATTTTGAGAATGTGTTAGTCGCCAAAGTTCCAACTGTGGAGAGCGTTATAGAATTGGTAAATGATTACATGATAACAGCATGATTAAAAACGATTTATATCTAAGAGCTTTAAAAGGAGACACCGCTGAACGCCCACCAGTATGGATGATGCGTCAAGCCGGTCGATACTTACCAGAATTTATGGCCATTAAAGAAAAGTACGACTTCTTTACAAGATGTCGTACCCCAGAATTGGCAAGTGAGATCACCGTACAACCGATTAGAAGGTATGGAATGGATGCTGCCATATTATTTTCTGATATTCTGGTAATTCCTCAAGCCATGAACATCGAGGTAGAGATGAAACCTAACTTTGGTCCATATTTACCCAGTCCTATTAGATCCTCTGAAGATGTAAAAAACGTCATCATTCCAGATATTGATGATAGTTTAGGTTACGTTATGGATGCTATTAAAGCCACTAAAGAACTGCTTAATAATGACATCCCGTTAATAGGATTCGCTGGCTCACCATGGACCATCCTCTGTTATTGTGTTCAAGGTCAAGGCAGTAAAAACTTTGACAAGGCTAAGCAGTTTTGTTTTACCAATCCTGTAGCGGCCCACGAACTCCTACAAAAAATAACCGATACGACCATTGCCTATTTAAAAGCTAAAGTTGCTGCAGGGTGTAATGCGGTCCAGATTTTTGATTCTTGGGGAGGAATGTTGTCACCTGTAGATTATCAGGAATTCTCTTGGCAGTATATCAATCAGATCATAGAAGCCTTAAAAGATGAGGCCCCAGTGATAGCTTTTGGGAAAGGATGTTGGTTTGCCTTAGAAGATATGTCTAGATCCAATGCTGCTGCATTGGGAATTGACTGGACTTGTTCCCCAGAATTTGCACGTCAGTTAACCGGAGGTAAGATTACCTTACAGGGGAATTTTGATCCTTCCAGACTACTATCCCCGCCAAAAGTAATCAAGCAAATGGTTACTGAAATGATTGATGCCTTTGGAAAAGACAAATACATTGTAAATTTAGGTCACGGTATATTACCAAATATCCCATTAGATAACGCCAAGGCTTTTATTGACGCTGTAAAGGAATACAATGTTTAAAGGACTTCAAGAATACACAGAAAGTCTCACTCTTATATCAAAACTTGGATTGTGGAAATATTTTACAATCCCCATAATAATTAGTGTCTTCATTGCTACCACAATTGCAATTTCAGCCTATGGCCTATCAGATAATTTAGGTTCTTGGATTTCTGAGATTTGGGGGTGGGATTGGGGTAAATCTGCTTTTACTACCTTTTCTACAATCATGAGTGCCATCATTATTCTAGCCATTGGGCTTATAATTTTCAAGCACGTTGTCATGGCCCTGTCGGCACCTTTTATGAGTCCTGTGTCCGAAAAAATTGAATCGCACCTAACTGGTAGATCTAATAGCACCAGCAGACAAACCAATTTCATGTCGCAACTTTGGCGAGGTATTAGAATAAATGGACGCAACTTGATTTTAGAGCTCTTAATCACAATTCCTATTCTATTACTTAAACTAATACCTATAGTCAATATTTTTTCTACAGCACTATTGTTTCTAGTCCAAGCATATTACGCTGGCTTTGGAAATATGGACTACACCTTAGAACGGCATCTGACCTACCGTGATAGTATTAAATTTGTACGTAAAAACAGAGCTGTTGCGGTTGGAAATGGCATTGGCTTTCTTTTGCTACTATTAGTGCCTTTTGTCGGGGTTTTAATGGTTCTTCCCTTTTCGGTTACTGCTGCTTCAGTGTCTACAGTTCGATTACTGAATAATAAGCCCGTCGATGCAAGATAATCCAGACATAGAAATAGCCCTCCTTAAGGATACTGATGCTTGGAAAATTTGCAACTTCATTGTTTCAAATGAAGAGCGATTTAGAAAGTACTTGCCTGTGACTGTGGCACAGAATTTAGACCCCACTCTCTCTCGTATTTTTGTAGACGCCAAACTCAAAGGCATTCAAAAACAAGAGGAGTTTTTATATACAATTAAAACAAACCCTTCGAGATTACTGATAGGTCTGGTATATCTAAAGAATATTGATCTGGATAAAAAACAAGCCGAATTTGCCTATGCCATGGACTACCGTTATACAGGCAAGGGTATTATTAGCTTCACTATCAAAAGATTAATTAAGGATTTCCAAAAAGAAATCGGTATTAAAACGTTTCAGATTATAGTCAACGAGGAGAATAAAGGGAGTATAAGAGTTGCAGAAAAATGCCAGTTCAAATGGATAAAAACCCTCCCAAAGGTATTTGAACCCCCTGGTAAGCCTGCAATGGATATGGAATTATACGAACTAGAATTACCTTAAGAAACATGTTAAAAGATCAATTTTACAATTACATTCAAGATCTTCAAGATCGTATAACCAGCTCTCTAGAAACATTAGATGGAACTGCCAGGTTTAAAGAAGATATCTGGAAACGTGCAGAAGGGGGTGGTGGTCGCACACGTGTTATAGAAAATGGAGGTGTATTTGAAAAAGGAGGCGTTAATATATCGGCAGTTCATGGAGAATTACCTAAATCCATGCAACAGCATTTTGGAGTGTCTGAAGCTGATTTTTTTGCCTGTGGGTTAAGTTTGGTGCTGCATCCCAAGAACCCAATGGTACCAACGGTTCATGCGAATTGGCGCTATTTTGAAATGTACAATAAAGACGGGGAAATAGTTGACCAGTGGTTCGGTGGGGGACAAGATTTAACCCCGTATTACTTGTTTGACGAAGATGCGATCCACTTTCACAGTATCTGTAAAAATGCCTGTGACCTTCATGATAAAGACTTCTATTCTAAATATAAGTCGCGCTGCGATGCGTATTTCTGGAATGCACACCGAAATGAAGCCCGGGGTGTAGGCGGCTTGTTTTTTGATTATTGTAAAGCATCTGAACACATGTCCATGAATCAATGGTACGACTTTGTTACCGAAGTTGGCAATAGTTTCTTAGATGCCTACGTACCCATTGTGGAGCAGCGTAAAGATCTCGAGTATTCTAAAGAACAACGTGACTGGCAGGAAATTAGACGTGGAAGGTACGTGGAATTTAATTTGGTTCATGATAAGGGTACCTTGTTTGGCCTTAAAACAAACGGGCGTATTGAAAGTATTTTAATGAGTCTACCTCCTCATGCACAATGGGTGTATGACCATTACCCAAAGGCTGGCAGTGAGGAAGAAAGACTGATTGAAGTTCTAAAAAAACCAAAGAATTGGGTTTAAGGATTAAAATATCATTAATCCTTTTAGGCTTCAGCTTTTTTTTGAGTTTTGGACAAGTTGAAGTTAAAGGTGCTTCTGAAAACGATAGTTTGGTTCGTAAAATTTATTTCCCCAATAAAATTACACTAAGAGCCTATTTTATAAGCACCTCCAACACGTTCAATTTTTCAGATAAAAATCAAGGCATTGATTTTACACTTATTCCTAACAAACAGAATCAACTGGGTTTTTCCGCTGCGTTCAGATCGATTATTATTTCGTATTCATTTGCTCCAAAATTTCTCACTGAAAACAGGGACAACCAAAACTCAGAATTGCAAAATCTTAATTTGCGCACCTTTTTAGGGCAGTGGATGGTGAACTTCCAACTTTATAAAGAGAAAGGCTTTTTTATTGATGTTCCAGAACTAGATATAAATGAGTATTTCCCCAATTTTAAAACACGAAAAACAGGTGGAACGCTTTCTTATATTCTGAATAAGGATTTCTCATTTCGGGCTATTGTATCGCAGGATGAAAAACAGTTGGTGAGTGCGGGGAGTTTTATCCCTAATTTTTTCTTTTATTACACCGACTATGAGTTAAAAAGTGAAGGTATCAATGAGGATATTTATTCCTATGACATGGCTCTGGCACCAGCTTACTACTATAATTTTGTGCCTTCAAAAAACATTCTTCTTTCCGCTGGAGGCTCTGCAGGATTAGGACTTAACATTACTAAATCTGATGATGAATCTCTAAGTTCTTTATTAACTGAATTGAACTTTAGAGCCTCTGTTGTTTACGACAAAAACAATTTTTACCTAGGAGCCCATTACAGCTACTTAATATTAAACCATAATTTCGATCGTAGCACGTATGTTCAGGACGATATTCCGTATCTTCAGGTTTTTATTGGCTATCGTTTTAAAGCTCCAAGATTTATGGTAAAAACAGGCGATGACTTCAACAAAAAATTAGGTTTATAAATACATCTTATATGTTTCCGATTCGACGAAATAGACGATTACGATCCAATTCAGTTATTCGCGGTCTTGTTAGAGAGACCATTATTACAGCCAATGATTTTCTAGTCCCCTTATTCATTGTAGAAGGCTCTGGTGTAAAAGATGAAATCCCATCCATGCCTAACTACTACCGATACTCTTTGGACCTTTTAAAAACCGAAGTTCTGGATCTTTGGAATCTTGGCCTTCGTTCTGTATTACTCTTTGTGAAGGTGGACGATAATTTAAAAGATAACAAGGGAACTGAGGCTTTAAACCCTAATGGTCTAATGCAGCGCGCTGTTAAGTTAATTAAGGATACCTGTCCTGATATGTTGGTCATGACTGATGTTGCCCTGGACCCTTTTTCTTCTTTTGGTCATGATGGTATTGTTGAAAATGGTAAAATTATCAACGATGCAACAGTTGAGGTACTTGCAGAAATGAGTATTTCTCATGCTGAAGCTGGAGCGAATTTTGTAGCACCAAGCGATATGATGGACGGTAGAATCCTTGCCATAAGAGAGGTTTTGGACCAGTCCAATTTTGTTGACACTGGAATTATGAGTTATTCGGCCAAATACGCATCTGCCTATTATGGACCATTTAGAGATGCCTTAGATTCCGCCCCTGTTAACGTAACAGATGTTCCAAAAGACAAGAAGACCTACCAAATGGATTTTGCCAATAGAGATGAGGCCTTAAGAGAAACTGAAATGGATATTGATGAAGGAGCAGATATAGTAATGGTAAAACCGGGCTTGTGTTATCTTGACATCGTTTCATCAATTAAACAAAGTTTTGACGTTCCAGTTAGCGTTTATCAGGTGTCTGGCGAGTATGCTATGCTAAAGGCTGCAGCTGAAAAAGGCTGGTTAGAACACGATGCTGTTATGATGGAACAGTTAATTGCTATTAAAAGAGCTGGGGCGGATATCATCGCTTCTTACTTCGCTAAAGATGCAGTTCGATTATTACATTCTTAATAGAATTCGTTAAATTTTTAAGAGTCCTCTGTAAGGAAACCATTGTTTTTAGACTATTCCTAAAAGCAAAAAGCAATGATGATCAAATTTTCAAGGGTTCTTTTCCTATTACTTATCGTCACTTCCTGCATCGGGGAAGACGTGATTGACGACTTTATAGAAGCTGAGCTTCGTATCCTAAATCCAGTAGAAGAAGTTAGTCTATCAGAAGACTACCAATTTAATGTTACTTATTTCAATAATGTTGGGGAGCCTGATAATACTGTAAACGTTAGTTGGTCATCATCTGACCTAAGTATTGCAACCATTTCATCTTCTGGTTTGCTGACGCCGCTCGCGGTTGGTCAAGTTTCTATCACTGCAGCGGTAAGCACACAAAATGATAATATTCAAGAGACGTTTAATATTAATATAGTAGAAGGTGAGACCACTTCAATGCCAGTAACAGAACAGAAATCGGGTACTATTAGAACTACAAGCAGCTACCTTCTTGAAGGTTCGTTTACACTAATTGAAACTCAAAGTGGAGAAGATCTGATTCTTGAAATCGATGATGATTATCGGGCATCAACAGCGCTTCCTGGGCTTTATTTATACTTGTCTAATAATCCAAATTCCATTGGAAGTGCCTATGAAGTTGGCGCTGTAGAAACCTTTAATGGTTCGCACAATTACAGTATTCCAAATACCGGAATAAATGATTATAGTTATTTGCTTTACTGGTGCAAACCTTTTAATGTGAAGGTTGGTGACGGTGAAATATTAGACGACTAAATCCAATTCAATTTATTACTATGAGAAAGCAACATACATTCGTATACATAGCATTCCTATGCCTTAGTCTTAACTCTAGCTATGGGCAATGGACCAAGCCTAAGGGTAAAGGCTATTATAAACTATCCGCCTGGTATTTAAAAACCGATCAACATTTTACAGATACTGGAAATATTGATCCTAATGCCACTCGTACCTATTTTAATACCAATTTTTTTGGGGAATATGGTATCACCGACAAGCTCAATGTCATGGCTTATGTCCCATTCTTTGCCCGTACTGCACAAAACGCTATCGTTTCTGGAACAACAGGAGAAGTTATTAGACCTGGTGAGGCAGTGAATTCAATTGGGGATATTGATGTTGGCTTCATCTACAGACTCTGGAGACAGAAAAGTTGGTCACTGTCAGCTACCTTGAAACTTGGGCTTCCAACTGGTGAAGATGCTGGCGGTTCTGATGGAAGTTTCCAGACAGGTGATGGCGAATTCAATCAATTATTGCAACTAAATATTGGTACGTCATTTAAAATTGGAAACCTCAACTCCTACGGTAAAGCGTATGCCGGATTTAACAATAGAACCAATGGTTTTTCAGATGAATTTAAAACAGGGGCAGAAATTGGATCCAATATTATAAAGCAAAAATTATGGCTGATTGTTAAAACAGATCTGAACTCTTCCTTAAGAAATGGTACAAGATCCGCTGAAAACGCTCAAGGGAATATCTTTGCTAATAATGTAGAATACCTCAACTTAGGCGGTGAGCTAGCCTATTACATTTCTAATAAGGTTGGGATTTCTTTTAACTATACGTCAGCCTTATTTGGTAGAATCATAGCAGCGAATCCATCAATTACAGGAGGGGTGTTCTTAGTGGTGCGATAACACAAGATTATTTGCCCATTTTTTTAACTTAGCTGAAACATATTCCGAGTTAATGGGCTTATTAATCTTTTATGCAGTTATTTCAATTTTCTTTTCCTTCTTATGTTCCATTCTCGAAGCGGTTCTTCTGAGTGTTACACCAACCTTTATCAACTTAAAAAAGAGTGAGGGAAAGGCTTATGCCGCAGATCTTGAAGTCTTAAAAAATGATGTAGACCGTCCCTTAATTGCCATTCTCACTCTTAACACCATAGCCCATACGGTTGGTGCTATTCTTGTGGGAGTTCAGGCAAAAGTAGCCTATGCAGAGTTATATGGGGCAACCCCAAGGAATTTGTTTGGAATAAAATTTACCGAAGATGTCATGGTGGGTTTGGTTTCAACGGTTATGACCATTTTAATACTGGTGGCTTCAGAAATAATTCCTAAAACCATAGGAGCCACTTACTGGAAACAGCTAGCTAATTTTACTACTAAGGCACTGAAGATTCTTATCTTTCCATTACGAATAACCGGTGTTTTATGGTTACTGCAGCTGACCACTAAATTAATTGGTGGCAAAGGTCATGGGTCCGTTTTATCGCGAGAGAGTTTTGTAGCCATGGCGGAAATAGCTCAGGAAGAAGGAGTGGTTGAGGCCAGTGAAAGTAAAGTGATCAAGAACTTGTTAACCTTTAAAGAGGTGGAGGCTAAGGACGTTATGACTCCTAGAACCGTAATGAAGACGGAAAACGAAACCATGGATATCGAATCCTTTTTTAAGGCCAATTCTAACATTCGTTTTTCCAGAATTCCTATATATAACGAGGATCCTGACAATATTACGGGACTGGTTCTTAAAGATGATGTTTTTAAAGAAATGGCCTTTGGCAACGGAAAGAAGCTATTGGCTGACGTCAAGAGACCCATTATTATAGTTAATCGCAGTTTATCTATTCCTGTTTTATTTGAAAAACTCGTGGAAAGTCGCAATCATATGGCATTAGTTGTTGACGAATACGGCTCGGTTAGTGGTTTGGTAACCATGGAAGACGTTATTGAAACACTCCTTGGCATGGAAATAATGGACGAGAGTGATAATGTTTCTGACCTTCAGGTTCTGGCGCGCAAAAGCTGGGAAGAACGTGCTAAACGCCTTGGAATATTAGATCAAGATTCAACTGAATAACATGGATTATTGGGCTATTGAAACCCCTATAGGTTGGGCAGAGCTCCATGGGGATACCAATGGACTTAGTGTCATTAAAATAGTGGATGAGCAACCTGAGGTCTCAGGTTCAATACCCGAGGCCTTGATTGAAGTAAGCATTCAGTTAAAAGATTATTTTAATAACAATAGAACCAGCTTCGATCTTTCCATCAATCCTGATGGCACCTCATTTGAGAAGCGTGTTTGGCAAGAGCTCTCTAAAATTCCTTTTGGTAAAACACTGTCCTATTTAGAGCTATCAAAAAAATTAGGGAATTCAAAAGCCATCAGAGCGGTAGCAAGGGCTAATGGGAAAAATCCCTTGTGGGTTGTGATTCCTTGTCATAGAGTCATTGGAAGTGATGGCAGTCTTACAGGATATGCTGGAGGATTACACAGAAAGGAATGGTTACTAAGACATGAAGGAGCAATAAAGCAACAATCCTTATTTTAGTAGAACTAATTTTCAGTAAACCCATCAATACAGATTATGAAAGTACTTAAGTCAATTGTTAAATGGTTAATTGGAATTATCGCAGTTGTGGTAATTCTGGCTTATATGTTTGATTATGATTACATTTTAAAAGGGGTTAGAGTGGTCTACTTTACAGGACACTCTTCTGCCTTTATTGATGACTATCCCTATTTTGAAAATGACACAATATATAAAGGAACAGAAACTGATGTTTGGCCTTTAGATCCCGATTATAATAAGGCTACTCTTACTAACAGGCTAATAGATACGAATAGTGAATTTGGAACAGTAGCCTACATGATTATTAAAAACGATAGTATTTATTATGAGTGGTACGCCGAAGGGTATAGCAAAGGATCAAAGACCAATTCCTTTTCGATGGCCAAGAGTATTACCTCCTCCTTAATGGCTAAAGCTGTTATGGATGGCTATATTAAGGGGTTGGACCAGCCCATCAGTGATTTTATTCCACAATACGAAGGTGCTAAAACCACCGTTGGTGATCTAGCGTCTATGGCTTCTGGTCTGGACTGGGTAGAACATTATACCAGTCCTTTTTCAATTACCGCAAGGGCCAATTATGATGACGACCTTGCTGAAGTCATCTTAAATCAGGAAGTAGTTAATGAGCCTGGTCAAGAATTTGAATACTTAAGCGGCAGCACCCAACTCTTGGGAATGGTTATCCAGGAAGCCACTGGTAAATCGCTAGCCAGCTACCTATCTGAAAGTTTCTGGCAACCCATGGGAGCCTCACAGAATGCTCTCTGGCAATTGGATGATAAAGAGAATCGTCTGGCCAAGGCCTTTTGTTGTATTTCAAGCAATGCCAGGGATTTTGCCAGGTTTGGCAAACTGTATAAAGATAATGGTGTCTGGGATGGGAAGCGAATACTTGATTCAAGTTATGTAGCCAAGGCCACAACCTCAAGATTTGAAGGTGAGCCCTACGGTTATGGCTTTTGGATTAGTGACTATATGGACAAGCACATTTTTGCCATGCGTGGTATTTTGGGGCAGTATGTTATTACGATTCCCGAGGACAACCTCATCGTTGTAAGGTTGGGGCACCATCGCAGTACAAATGTTGTTAATTCCTTTCCTGAAGACTTTTATATCTACATCGATGAGGCCTATAAAATGATAGAATAATGCTGAAAAACCTCAAACTTGAAAACATTCTTTTTCTGGATATCGAAACTGTTCCAGAAGCCGAATTTTTTTCTGAATTGGATGAGGTTACACAAGAACTGTGGGAGACAAAATCACGGTTTCAGCGCAAAGAAGCGTTTACGGCTGAAGAGTTTTACGATCGTGCCGGCATATGGGCAGAATTTGGCAAGATCATTTGTATTTCTGTGGGCTATTTTCATTTTTCTGGGGATATTAGATCCTTTCGTGTTACATCCTTCTATGGTGATGAAGTGAAGCTTCTAAAAGAATTTAAAAATCTAGTGATTTCCCATTTTAGTCAGGCAAGACACCTGTTATGCGCTCATAACGGGAAAGAATTCGATTTCCCCTATATCGCCAGACGTATGATTATCCACGGGATAGAATTACCCTATAAGCTTAATTTATTTGGGAAAAAACCATGGGAAGTACCTCATTTAGACACTTTGGAACTTTGGAAGTTTGGTGATTATAAAAACTACACCTCATTAAAACTTCTGACCAATGTTCTAGGAATTCCGTCTCCAAAAGAAGATATCGACGGAAGTGAAGTCTACGGAACTTTCTACAAAGAAAAAGACTTGGATCGTATCATTAAATATTGCGAGCGTGATACTGTCGCTGTAGCCCAGATTATACTTAAGTTTAAAGGTGATGTGCTTTTGAATGAGGATGAGATAAAAATCCAATAAAAAAAAGCTCAGATTAATTAATCTGAGCTTTTTTTTGCAGATTATTTATTGTTTTAATTAACGATTATCTTCTTGAATTCTTTCATCCCGTTTGAGGACTCAATAGACATTATATAGACACCAGAACTGAGTTGTGATATATCCATATTCTTTTCAAAGATTGAATTAGTCAACTTATTCCACTTCTGGATAATCATGGCCTTTCCACTTAAATCAAAAATACTGATAGAAACATCTACCGGTTCTTCTTCTATATCGATACCTAAACTTACAGTAATATCGGTTTTTGCAGGTTGTGGATAGATACTTAAATCACCTTCAAATGCAAAATCATCTCCTTCCTCAAGCGTTCCCGTTTCAATTATTGGACCCTTAACATTGGTCGAGCTATTAGCATCAGCCGTTATAACCACAGCATCAATATAAATCTGATCACCATTACCAGATGCGTCACACTGGAACCTAAATTGAGCATTTGACGGGAAATTGTATGTGTTACTATCAAGAGTCACTGTGGCCGTATAAAAGGTGTTGTTATTTATATTGACACCTCTTGCATAAGTAGCGACAGTTGTCCAGGACGATCCATCATAATACCTTAACCAGAAGTCCTCATTATTCTCCATACTATACACGTAAAACTCAAATTTCACATCAACAGTTGAATATGAGCTTAAGTCAAACACTTCTGAAGTCATAGAAGATCTTACACCTGAATTGTCTCGAATTCTAATGGAAAAATTCCCTTCAGCAGAGCGTGACCCCGAATATCTTGCGCAATCTCCACCGCCATCGGCCCAATTGTCCCATCCAGTTTCAAAGTAACCCTCGTGCAATACTACTGGGCCTGACGAAGCATCCTCAACATTTACCACACGGCTTACCGTAGTGGCTGCATTACCAGCAGCGTCGCTGACATCATAGTTCAGTATATAGGTACCCGCAGTAGACGTGTCTACTGACCCTGTTACCACGATACTAGAGGTTAAATCACCATCAATATTATCTATTGCTGTAGCACCAGCATCTGTATACGCGTCACCTACCTGAATAGTTACTGGAGATACTCCACTTAGGGTTATGACTGGCGGTACAGTATCCGCCAATACCTCAACAGTTCTTACAACTTGATTCGCTGCATTACCACTACTATCACTTACGTTATAGCTAATGTTATAGGTGCCTGCAACATTTTCATTTACAGATCCACTAATTTGAATACTTGAGGATAGATCACCATCGAAATTATCTGTAGCAGTAGCCCCTAATTCTATATACGCTTCACCTAAATTCAGTGTTATGCTCGCTGGGCCGTTTAAACTTATCACAGGTTTAGTTGTATCTGGCAATACATTAACAGTCCGTGATGTTTGTGCTTGATTTCCTGCTGCATCGGAGACCGAATAGGTTAAATCATAAGAACCAACTGCACTCGTATTAACGGTTCCTGTAATCTGTATGGCCCCCGATAAGTCCCCATCAATATTATCTGTGGCTGTAGCACCGAATTCTGTATAAGATTCTCCTAGTTCTAAATCTATGGTGCTAGGACCGTTTAACGTAATTACTGGAGCTTCCGTGTCTGGACCTGATCCTTCAATAATAACTGTATAGTCTTCTACTTCACCATACGTAAATTGCTGACATGCCGATGGGATCGCATTATAACTCATACTTACCCTCATAGTTGTAGCGACTTCACTGGCTGATTCAGGAACTATAAAACTTCCTGAAACAGGGGTGGCTTGAGTAGGAGATTGCGAAAATACCTGTTCATTGGCATCCGTAAAATCACCATCTTTATTAAAATCAATCCAAACAGAATAGCCTTCATTATACAAAGTTCCTGTCCAAGTAGGGGTAATAGATATGGTATATTGAGTTCCCTTAGTCAACACCGTAGAAACAGAGGTGAAATCTGAATAAAATTGGGCGCCGGAGTTGTTATTTATGGTGTTTAACTGCACATTACTAATATATTCATCATTCACATTTGAACTCTGTGATGTACAATACACGATTGGAGTGTCTTCCGTAGTTATAGTTACCTCATTACTGGACTCAGAAGTATTGTCCTCTGCATCTAAAGCCACTACATAAAAAGTGTATTGGGTATTGGCATTAAGCCCTGTAACAGAAGTGCTTGTATTTGAAGTAGTCTCAATTTCCACAGAATTATTAAAGACTTTGTAGCTAACCACCCCAACATTATCAGTGGAAGCAGTCCAATTTAAATCAACCGAAGTATCTGTGATATTTGAAGCTGCCAGGCTCGTAGGTGCAGTAGGAGCGGTGGTATCAGGCGCATCGGTTGTAATCGTTTCAACGTTACTTGGTGTGGATTCATTTCCAGAAGCATCTCTAGCCACAATAGTATAGTCATAGGACGTATTTGGGCTTAGGCCAGTCACGTTGTAGGTATTGATTTGTCCATTAACAACAGCTATCTCAGTGCCATCTTGACGAACACCATATTCTGCCACGGCTACGTTATCTGTTGACGGAGACCAATCTAAAGTAGCTGTGGATTGTGTAATCTCTGAAGCTACTAAGCTAGTTGGTGCCGTAGGTGCCTCCGTATCTGGTACAGTTGTATCTGTAAATTTACCAGTAAACACACCCCTCCCATAGGTAGATGCAATAACCTTATTGTCGCTGTCGTCTCCACTAACATCCCAATAATCAAAGGCAGTAACACTAACATCAGACATTCCGTTATAAGCCTGGGCCCAACTTGGCTCACTATCATTAAAGTTTGAAGTAGACCAAACGCCTAATTGTGTTGCTAAAATGGCCTCATTGTTATTCAATGGATTTAATAAGAAATCCCTAACAGGGATATCGGGAAGGTTACCTTCCTTATTATTCCAAGTAGAACCACCGTTGGAGGAAGACCAAACGCTAGTTACACCATAATTGTGAATTGTCACAATAATATCGTTAGCTGTAGCTCCAAATCGGACAGATGAAACCGACCCCAAGAATGGAGTATTAATGGTTGTCCATGTTGCTGAATTGTTAGAAACATTAGTCAATCTAAGTAATCCACCAGTTGCTGTTCCGACATACCAAGTATTTTGTTGAAATGGCGAAGCCCTAAATGCTGTGGGCTTGGATGAAAGGGCATTATTACTTAAAGTTCCACTGCTATTAGAGGCCACATTTATACTTCTAATGGATATCGAGGATCCCGAACTATTGTTGGATAATAATCGGTTGGCATCACTATCATATCCCATTTGATTAACAAAATCCCCCGTACTCTGACTACTAGATAAGGTAGTTGCACCGCCATCTATGCGTCCCTGACCATTCCAAGGAAGGTTAAACCTATAAATAACATTATAAACATAGGTGGCAATCATGTAATCACCATCCTTATCAACGAAGGTATAGAAGCCGTCACCATCACTTAACTCCTCTGAGCTATTAATTCCAGGTGACGTATTACCATCTCTAAACGCTTGAGTCCCATTATCCTGAGCACCAGCAGAGAAAATACCGTTGGTATCTCCATTTCCATCTGGTCCTATGCCAGCTTTTACAAACTGTGTAACATTATAACCGTTATTACGTGCTCCAATCACACCTCCTGCGTTTCCAGAATAATAGATACCCCCATCGTTTCCTATGACCATTCGAGAAGACGAATTGTTGCCAAATGCAATAGCATGCTGGTCTGCATGAACGTATTGATAACCAAATCCTCCGTACCAATGAGACAGTTGACTCCATGAAGAACCACTATTTGTGGATTTAAACAAGTCGATACCTCCAACATAGACAATGTCATCATTAAAAGGATCAGCCTCTATGACTAAATCGTAAAAAGCCTGTCCTCTACAGAAATCGTTGGCCGCAATATTAGGGTCTGCATCATTAGGAAGACTTGTTGATGAGATACTTCCAAAAGCATTGTTAGTTACATAAATATGTAAAGGGCTGCTGACTCCTTGAGTAAGGGCATACAATTTATTTGGATCAGAAGCAGAAGCTTCCAGTTCTACTCTATTGGAATCTGTTAAGGGTGAGGCCGCTGCTTCGGTCCAATTAGATCCATTATTAGTGCTATAAACCTTACCGCCAGCCCCACCAATTCCTGGTGTGGAAATGGATCCCATCCAAAGCGTGTTGTTAGCCGAAATTTCAAAATCGTTAGGAATAATATAGTAAGTGCTTCCACTGAAACTAT
This sequence comes from Winogradskyella aurantiaca, assembly GCF_003362725.1. Classification (GTDB taxonomy): domain Bacteria; phylum Bacteroidota; class Bacteroidia; order Flavobacteriales; family Flavobacteriaceae; genus Winogradskyella_A; species Winogradskyella_A aurantiaca. The sequence goes on along the minus strand of NZ_QKTV01000001.1, from coordinate 314,356 downwards.
ACTGCATGTTACTAGTTTCTATTCTGCTCCAACTAGAACCCCCATTTGTGGAACGGTAAAGCCCTGCGGTCTGAAGTCCTAGCCAATTTGTAGGGCTAGAAGAATCTCCATATACATGAGCACCAACCCCAACGAATATTTCTGTGGTCCCATTATTATCCCAAGCAATGATATCGTTTACATAGAAAATTCCATCCAAAAACAAGTTGGCACTATTGAAATTGATGTCACCTGAGGCAGCAGATGGAATATTTACTGAAGTCCAGCTATTTCCCCCATCGGTTGATTTATAAACCCCATTACCTACAACATCACCAGCAGTGTACTGCTCTCCTGTCCCTAAATACCAAATGTTAGAATTATTTGGATCTACTGTTAAAGAAGTAACTGCTAGGTTCCCTGGTACATTTTGAACTCGGGTCCATGAAGAATTTGAATTACTAATATTGCTATTCTTCCATAATCCCCCACTGACACCACCAGCAAACACTGTATTATTGCTAGGGTCATTGGGGTCAAAGAACACTACTCTTGATCGACCTCCTACATTATTCGGTCCGCGTTCTTCCCAAGCATTTGTCAATTCACCAGGATTGCGTTGGTTAGTCCGTTCTAAAGCTAGTTGTTCGCGTAATAAAGTAATATTTCCATCGTTTAATCTTCCTGTTGCAGGATCCATTGTAAGCTCCCACATCTGTTCAAAATATTTATCTGGTGGTAAGCCCTGCAATTTACGCTCGCTTTTATCCCATTGCAGACTTTCTTTAAATGGACTGTTATCAAGATGAGATTGGTGAAGACTCCGTTGTTCTTCCAGACTAAGACCCTTGTTGGAATCCGCCTTGTTAATGTGTAATTTTGAGAAAACTAGGTATACGGAAATAGCGCATAGCATCGCTATACCGCGGATAAGATTTCTTTTCATGAGGTTGGTATTTAAAGTTAATGTTTACGAAACTTAAATGATCCCAATTTTTTATGTAAAATTAACATAATTTTTTAAATGATTCGCAAATATTCTGGTTATTAACTGATAAATTATTAACATACTTTTCGTTTCCTGAGGATTTATATTTTTTAAAATAATGACTAATTCAAAATTATTAGAGGTTAAGAATTTGAGTATCAATACCATACAAAAGGATCGTAAATGTTTGCTTTCAGATATTTCATTTACTGTTAGCAAAAATGAGATTGTAGGTGTGGTTGGTGAAAGTGGTTCTGGCAAATCTTTAACCGCATTGTCCATTATGGGATTGCTTGCACCTGGACAACTAGCGATTTCAGGGGGGGCTATTAGTTTTGAAAATAGGCAATTGACATCGTTGTCAATTAAAGAACTAATGTCTATTCGAGGTAATAACATAGGTATGATCTTCCAAGAACCTATGAGTGCCTTAAACCCGTCCATGCGGTGCGGGGCACAAGTAGAAGAAATTTTAAAAACTCATACAGATTTATCAACAAGTCAATTAAAGTTAGAGGTGCTATCCTTATTTGATAGAACCAAATTGCCAAATCCCGATCGTATCTATGAAGCATATCCTCACGAGATATCGGGCGGACAGAAACAACGGGTGATGATTGCCATGGCCATTGCTTGTTCTCCAAAACTCTTAATTGCGGATGAACCGACAACTGCTCTGGATGTCACCGTACAGAAAGAAATAATTGAGTTATTAAAGGAATTACAAAGAGATACCCAAATGAGTATTCTGTTTATTTCGCATGATTTAGCCCTGGTATCTGAATTTGCGGACCGAGTGCTGGTCATGTACAAAGGAGAAATAATTGAATCTGGAACCAGTCTAGAAATTTTTACCAACCCTAAGCATCCCTATACTAGAGCATTAATTATGGCAAGGCCAAAAACAGGTGAACGACTTAAACGACTGCCTACTGTCACAAGCATATTAAACGAAAGTTATACTTCACAAGAAGTTACCCTTAAAGAACGTCAAAACCAACACAAGACTATTTATGAAAACCCTCCAATTTTGGAGGTTAGAGATGTCTCCAAATACTATTATTCAACACTCGGGTTGTTTTCGAAACCAAGTATTTTCAAAGCGGTTGATCAGGTTAGTTTTAAAGTCTATCCCGGTGAAACTCTTGGGTTGGTTGGAGAATCTGGTTGTGGTAAGTCTACTTTAAGCAACGCCATCATGCTTCTAGACAAACCTTCTAATGGAGCCGTTTATTTTAATGGAACCGATATCACTAAATTATCTAAATCTGAAATTAGGGCCCTACGCAAAGACATTCAAATCATATTTCAAGATCCTTTTGCATCCTTAAATCCAAGACTAAACGTTGAAAAGACCATCACAGAACCCATGCTGGTTCATGGTATTGGAACCAATACAACTGATCGAATCTCCAGCGCTATCGAAATTCTGGAGCGAGTGGGGCTTTCGAGAACAGACTTAAAAAAATATCCCCATGAGTTTTCAGGTGGTCAACGACAACGTATTGGAATTGCACGTGCAATTGCCCTAAAGCCAAAACTGATTATTTGTGATGAATCCGTTTCTGCTCTTGATATTTCAGTGCAAGCTCAAGTGCTTAATTTGCTTAATGAACTAAAAGAAGAATTCAATTTCACCTATATTTTTATTTCGCACGACCTTAACGTAGTGAACTATATGTCGGACCAGCTTTTAGTTATGAAATCTGGAGAAATCGAAGAATCCGGTGAAGCAGACAGTATTTATAGAAACCCTAAAAAAGATTATACCAAAAAATTAATTCATGCTATTCCCAAAGGATTATAGCATGAATAATTTCTTAGTTAAAGTAAAAACGCCAGAAATAAATTGAGACGTATGTCTTAATTTCTCATTCAAACGTTTTTCAAAAGTAGGTTCTGGTAGATTTGAATTCGTTTTCATAAGTGGTCGTTCATGGTAGATTTGGTACAAATTTTAAGTTAAGTTCATGATAAATTTGGTCGATTATCTGAACAAATTTGGGATTGCTAATATGAAGATAAAATTCAATTAATCAGTTAATATGCATTATTTATCGATGAAATGCATATTATTTTAACTTTTATTCTGATTTTTCTTACTTTGTGAAGTCTGTTGGTCGAAGTATTTTTTAAAGTGTCATTTCAGGAATGTCTCCTTCAACAATCAAATGTCCCGCTGTGGCCTTTTTAATCATCTCAACACTAACTCCAGGTGCCCGTTCTAGTAGTTTAAACCCCTGATCTGTCACCTCTATAACAGCTAGGTTTGTGACAATCTTTTTAACGCAGCTGACCCCTGTCAATGGTAAGGAACAATTAGGCAATAATTTAGATTCCCCTGCTCTGTTCGTATGCATCATGGCTACTATTATATTTTCTGCACTAGCCACTAAATCCATTGCACCTCCCATACCTTTTACCATCTTTCCTGGGATCTTCCAGTTAGCAATATCCCCATTCTCGGCAACTTCCATAGCTCCAAGAATGGTAAGATCTACATGCTGACCACGTATCATTGAAAAACTAGTGGCTGAATCAAAAAAAGACGCTCCGGGTAAGGTTGTTATCGTTTGTTTTCCTGCGTTAATCACATCAGGATCTTCTTCACCCTCATAAGGGAAGGGTCCCATCCCTAAAACCCCATTCTCACTTTGAAACTCAACTTCAATATCTTCTCTTACATAGTTGGCAACCAAGGTGGGTATACCAATTCCCAAATTGACATAATAGCCATCCTGAACCTCTTGGGCTATCCGCTTTGCAATTCCATTCTTATCTAACATAAACTTGAGTACTTTAATTAATCTCTAGAGCGAACTGTACGCTGTTCGATTCGTTTTTCATAATGTGCACCTTTAAAAATTCGTTGCACAAAAATCCCAGGAATGTGAATCTGATTAGGATCTAAAGCTCCAACGGGATGTAGTTCTTCAACCTCAGCTACCGTTATTTTTGCCGCACCACACATGTTAGCGTTAAAATTTCTGGCTGAACCCTTAAAGATTAGGTTACCCGCTTCATCACCTTTCCATGCCTTTACAAAGGCAAAATCTGCCTTAAACGCATATTCCATTAAATGCATCTTTCCATTAAAATCTCTGCTTTCTTTACCTTTTGCCACCTCGGTCCCATAACCAGCTGGTGTAAAAAAAGCAGGAATACCAGCCTGAGCAGCACGGCAGCGCTCTGCTAAGGTCCCCTGTGGAATTAGATCCACTTCCAATTCTCCACTTAGCATTTGACGTTCAAACTCATCGTTCTCCCCTACATATGAGGAAATCATCTTCTTAATTTGTTTTTGTTGAAGAAGTAGCCCAAGTCCAAAATCGTCAACGCCTGCATTGTTAGAAATACAGGTTAATCCAGAAATACCAAGATTAACCAGTTCAGCAATCGCGTTTTCAGCAATACCACTTAATCCAAAGCCACCAAACATAAAAGTCATGTTATCATCAACCCCTTGTAGTGCTTGGGATACAGTGGCTACTTTTTTACTTATCATTTCGGGTGATTTTAATCTCCGAAAATTACGAAATCAAGAGCGTTTTTTCTACAAATGAAGTAATAAATACAAGGCTACATATTAGAAGAAATCGATGTCGTCTTCCTGCTCCTCTTTAGGTTTCTCATCCTCTAAAAGTTCCTCGTCAACAAGGTCACAATCAACCTTTATAGATAATTCTAAAGGTGCTTCAAAGGCTTCTTTTGAAATATTAAGTTCTTCGTCTTCATAACAGGCTTTCATATACAAGGCCCAAATTGGCAATGCCATAGAAGCCCCCTGACCATACGTAATCGACTTAAAATGAACAGACCGATCCTCAGCACCAACCCAAACACCTGTAACAAGATTTGGCACCATTCCCATAAACCAACCATCACTATGGTTTTGAGTGGTTCCGGTTTTACCGGCTATGGGATTATCAAACTCATAGGGATATCCCGTAATAATTTCTTTATAAACAGCTTGTTCCCCAGCACTCTTATGACGTAAACGAACACCCGATCCTGACTGTGTAACTCCTTCCATTAACTTTACCGTGACATAGGCCGCCTCTTCACTTAACACATCACGATTCTCGGGTTGTACCTGATATAAAATTGTTCCATTCTTATCCTCGATACGCATCACCATCACAGGTTTTGTGTAAATCCCTTTATTGGCAAAAGTAGAATAGGCTGCTACCATTTCATAAACACTCAAATCTGGAGTCCCTAACGCAATTGCTGGCACTGGTAAAATGTCCTGTTCAACACCAAGTCTTTTAGCCATATTAACAACAGGCTGCGGGCCAATCATATTCATAATCCTGGCTGTTATAGTATTGGTTGAATTGGCAAGGGCATCCTTTAATGTTTGAAAACCATCGTAATTGCCATTGGAATTTTTGGTGGTCCATGGTTCCGGATTCCCGTACTTATACGCCTCTATAGTTATTGGAGTTTTTGGGAGTGAGTCGCATGGAGATAGCTGCAGCTGATCAATGGCGGTAGCGTAAACGAAGGGTTTAAATGTAGAACCAACTTGACGCTTACCTTGTTTTACCATATCGTATTGAAAGTGCTTATAATTCATTCCTCCGACCCAGGCTTTTACATGACCGGATTGTGGATCCATTGACATAAGACCGGGACGTAAAAACTTCTTATAATAACGCATGGAATCCATTGGAGTCATGACCGTATCTATTTCGTGGACCATTCCATCCTTCCACGAAAATATGCGCATCTCTGTAGGCTCGGTAAACGATTTTTCAATTTCTTCATCACTTTTTCCAAGGTCGTATTTCATATGACGACGTCTCTCAGACCTACGCATTCCCAAGCGCATTACTTGATCAATTTCCTCTCGTTCCAACTCACTAAAAGGGGTTGTAGGGTTTCGTAGGGTGGTGTTCTGATGATCAAACTCGGCCTGAAGTCTCGGCATGTGCTGTGCCACTGCTTCTTCGGCATAGGCCTGCATTCTGGAATCTATGGTTGTGTATATTTTAAGACCATCATTATACAAGCTGTATTTACCTCCATCTGGTTTGGGGTTTTCTGCTATCCATTCTTTCATAAACCTGTCCAGATAAGCTCTAAAGTAAGTGGCCAATCCCGTTTTATGAGATTCAGGATTGTAGTTAATATCTAAATCTGTAGTCTTAAGAGAATCTTTAAGTTGTTCGGTTATAAACTCGTACTTAGACATTTGTGATAACACAACATTTCGTCTGTCAAGTGTCATTTCCGGGCGTCTTCTAGGGTTAAAAAGAGACGAATTCTTGAACATCCCTACCAACATTGCCGACTCTTTAATATCAAGATCCTGAGGCTCTTTTCCAAAGTAAATGCGAGCTGCTGACCGAATACCATCTGCATTATTACCAAAATCATAAATATTGAAATACATGGCAATAATCTCCTCTTTAGTATACTGACGTTCTAGACGTATGGCAATCACCCATTCTTTAACCTTCTGAAAGGCCCTTTCAAACTTATTTCTTGATACTTGTTTTGTGAAGAGTTGTTTCGCCAATTGTTGCGAAATAGTACTAGCTCCACCTCCACTTCCTGCTTTCATTATAGCCCGAAGCGTTCCCCTGGCATCAATTCCCGAATGCTCATAATACCTAACATCTTCAGTTGCAATTAAGGCATCCACTAAATGTTGCGGGAGATCTTCATAAGGAACAGGAGTGCGATTATCATTGAAATAAAACTTGGCTAAGGTCTTACCATCGGAAGAAATAACTTCGGAAGCCAAATTGGTTTGAGGATTTTCTAATACTGTGTAATCTGGCATTTCACCTAGAAACCCCCATGAGGCTAGCATAAAAATCAAGAATACCCCTAGGATACCCGAAGCAAATACAATCCAAAACAATCGAACGTATTTGATGAAATTTTGTGTGTTCTCCTGAGCCTTCTTCTTTGTCATATTAGTCCTTCTGTTCAATTCTAAATCCTACATCTGTAACGCCTTCCAGAAACAAATCCCCATCAACAGATCCGTTTTTTCTCATGGCGTGTTGAATTCCGAGCGTATAGTCTCCGGACTCTTCAAACACAAACGATTCCATATGTCCTTTGTACCACAATTTATTTTCTTTAATATCGGAGAACCCTGACCCCAATAATTCGCCATTTGGTGCCGCCATACGATATTCTAATGTATCTCTTATGGTTTTCCCGTGTGGGAATGTCAAGGTGGTGATTAGGTAAAGATTATTGTAAGGGTACTCATGCGTATTCCTTAAATTGACAAATAGGTTATAGGAATTAAGTGTGTCCGGGGCTTGAAACTGAAATTGAATAATCGAATCTTTATGCCAACGTTTATCCGTGGATTGATAAGCATCAAAAACCTGTTTATTGTCGCAAGAAAAACAAACTACTAGCAGTGTTACAAGGAGCACTGCATTACTTATTCTTGGCATTGTTTCTAGGATTGCGATTCTTCTTTCGTTTATTGTTTTTACGTTTACGGCGTTGTTTTGGATTATCAAACCTAGTAAGGCTATCCTGACCAACAACGTTTTCAAAGACCACTTTAGTATCTGGAAGTGCTTCAGACACGAACATTTCAAGGCTTTGAACTGGTTTTCCTTTTTTGTTCACAGCGATGATTTCTTTAACCTTATCTGTAGACAATTCAAACCAATTCATCCATTCGCCTTCATAGGCATACCACATGAGTCCTTTGAAAATATCGGTCTTCTGACAAACGGCCAGACCTTTTTCGGTTTTTAACTTTAAATCGGTCTTAGGAAACTCATTTAAGGCATCTAAGTAGGTGTCTAATTCGTAATTCAAACAACACTTTAACTTCCCGCATTGCCCTGCCAATTTAAGTGGATTTAAGGATAATTGCTGGTAGCGTGCCGCCGATGTACTGACGCTTCTAAAATCTGTTAGCCAAGTAGAACAACATAATTCTCGGCCACAGGATCCAATACCACCAAGACGGGCTGCTTCTTGTCTAAAGCCTATTTGACGCATTTCTATACGTGTCCTAAACTCTCTTGCAAACACTTTAATCAGCTCCCTAAAATCAACACGCTCTTCAGCTGTATAAAAAAAGGTAGCCTTAGAACCATCCCCCTGATATTCTATATCCGAGATCTTCATTTTAAGATTTAGATCAATGGCGAACTGTCGCGCCTTGACCTTCATATCCTCTTCCTTGTCGCGACACTTTACCCAGACATCAATATCTTTTTGTGACGCTTTGCGGTAAATTTTCATGATATCCTCATCATCCAGAGAAACTTTTTTACGTTTCATCTGAACTCTTACTAATTCTCCAGTAAGGGTTACCATGCCTATGTCGTGACCATTTTTAGCCTGGGTCGCCACAACATCTCCAATAGAGAGGGATAGGTTTTCGGAATTTATATAGTACTGCTTTCTGCCATTTTTAAATCGGACCTCCACTCCCTTAAAAGCTTCTTGTCCGCCCGGAAGCGACATGTTTGATAACCAATCAAAAACGGTGAGTTTATTACAGCTATCGGTACCACAGGTACCATTATTTTTGCATCCTTTAGGCTGGCCATCTTTAGCAGTTGAACAACTGGTACAAGCCATATATCTTCAAAATTTTCAGAGTTCATCTCTGAAATTCAATATTACATTCAATTAAAAAGTAAAGATAAAACTATTTAGGAATAAACAGTGTAGAATTGAGAAGCTACTAATCCGTGCTCGAGTTTTCATCTACCGCAGGCATTTTTTCTTCGATATTTCTTAGGTTTTTTGAAACTTTGAGATGATCAGCCCTTCCTTTTTTAAAGATATCATTACTATTCCCCTGACCCTTTCGTAACGCCTTTTGCTCTTCATAAGGGAGTCTGTTAATATCCATGCAAGTTGTGGAACAACAATTTTCCATTTCGGCCTTACACTCGTCACATTGAATGAATAACAAATGGCAAGCCTCATTAGCGCAGTTGGTATGTGTGTCACAAGGCTTACCACACTGGTGGCACTGTGCAATTATATCATCTGAAATACGCTCGGATCGCCTTTCATCAAACACAAAGTTTTTCCCAATGAATTTATTTTCAAGACCTTGTTCCTCAATCTGTCTTACGTAGTTGATGATACCACCTTCCAACTGAAATACCTTTTTAAAGCCCTGATGTTTGTAATAAGCACTCGCCTTCTCACAACGGATTCCTCCGGTACAATACATAACGATGTTCTTGTCCTCTTTATGAGGTTCTAGATCTTCTGCAATTAAATCCAGTGACTCTCTAAAAGTATCCACATCCGGAGTCATAGCATTCTTAAATTGACCTATTTCACTTTCGTAATGGTTGCGCATATCCACCAAAATGGTATTCTCATCCTCGATGAGGTCATTGAAACGCTCAGCATTAACATGGACCCCTTTATTGGTAACATCAAAGGTCTCATCATTTAAGCCATCGGCCAGAATCTTATGACGTACCTTAATCTTAAGTTTTAAGAAGGAATAGTTGTCTTGCTCAAGGGCAATATTTAATCTCACATTTTCAAGAAAGGTAATGCTATCGAGATGTGCTTTGAAGGCATTAAAGTTGTCAGCCGGTAGCGATAACTGAGCGTTAATTCCTTCGTTTGCCACATAAATTCTCCCCAAAACATGTAGTTCGTCCCAGGCCAGAAATAAGTGGTTTCTAAAAATCTGTGGATTGCCAATTTTGGCATAAGTATAGAAAGAGATAGTAAGACGGTCTTTACCTGCCTTAGTAATAAGTTCTTCTCTTTCTTTAGCGCTTAGTGAATTGTACAGTTGCATGCTATACTAATTATTAAGGTTAAAGAATGTCCTTTAAATTATGGGCACAAAGGTATCATATTTAAGCGGTTAGAAAGGATTGTGCAATAAAAAAAGCACCTCAAAATAAAATTAAGGTGCTTTTTTGTAGCCTAACTCGTTAAATATTTGTGCTAAAATCTAAATACGCTCACTAGCTACTATGGGCTTATCAATAGATCTCTTTTTCACTATTGGACCACCGAATGTGCACGATTTCTGATGTTTTTAAACCATTTAAACATCCTACGAAATCAAAATTTATTCATTGCTTTTTTTATTAGATGTGAAAACTCCAAAATGGTTGCGTCTGGAATTAAAAAAAGTAAAATAAATGGTATTTTTGATGTTCTACTAATTCAGAAAAGACAGATTAATGAGCAGCGAAAAAGATGCCAAATTAAAGGCGCTAAAACTTACACTTGACAAACTAGATAAGGCTTACGGTAAAGGAACCGTTATGAAAATGAGTGATCAATCCGTTATTGATGTAGACACTATTTCGTCCGGATCCTTAGGATTGGATATTGCCCTTGGAGTGGGCGGCTATCCAAGAGGTCGTGTTATTGAAATTTACGGTCCTGAATCTTCAGGAAAGACGACATTGACCTTGCATGCTATAGCCGAAGCGCAAAAAAGTGGTGGTATAGCCGCCTTTATAGATGCAGAACATGCTTTCGACAGGTTTTATGCCGAAAAATTAGGAGTTGATCTGGACAACTTAATTATCTCTCAGCCAGATAACGGAGAACAAGCATTAGAAATTGCCGATAATCTTGTACGCTCTGGAGCCATTGACATCATCGTTGTTGATTCTGTTGCTGCTCTAACTCCAAAAAGTGAGATAGAAGGAGAAATGGGAGATTCTAAAATGGGCCTTCATGCCCGTTTGATGTCACAAGCCTTGAGAAAACTTACGGGCTCTATTAGCAAGACTAATTGCACCATGATCTTTATTAATCAGCTACGCGAAAAGATTGGTGTTATGTTCGGGAATCCAGAGACCACAACCGGTGGTAATGCCTTAAAATTCTATGCTTCTGTAAGGATTGATATCAGACGTTCGACTCAGATTAAAGATACAGATAGCAATGTAACCGGAAATAAAACCCGTGTTAAGATTGTTAAGAATAAGGTGGCACCTCCATTTAGAACTGCAGAATTTGACATTATGTATGGAGAAGGGATATCTAAAGTTGGTGAGATATTGGACATCGCTGTAGCGCATGACATCATTAAAAAGAGTGGTTCATGGTTTAGCTATGATGATACCAAGTTAGGCCAGGGGCGTGACGCCGTAAAGGGATTAATAAAAGATAACCCGGAACTGATGGAGGAACTTGAAGAAAAAGTGAGGACCGCAGTTTCATCATAATATTAAAAAAATCCTGATAATTCAGGATTTTTTGCTTTTAAGACGCAACCATTTTAGAATTTATACATCTACTAAATGCTAATTGGGAATCTATGAGAAGATTGGTATTTCTGATAGTGATATCAGTTTTCATTTCTGCTTGCAGTAATGACATTGATAGTACCCCAGACTTCTATCTTGAAGTGTTGCCTGTTAAGGAAGTGGTTTTGCCTACTGAATTTTCAAAAGGGCAATCTTATGAAATTGAAGTAACGTATATCGCACCAAATAGCTGCTATACGTTCAGTGATTTCTCATTTCAAGGTAACAATCAAGAACGAACCGTAGGCGTTGTAAATTCAGTTGATTTAACTGATAATTGCAATGATGTTCCTGAAGAAGTTAGAGTTAGTTTTGATTTTACTGTTGATGGAACAGGATCATTTGTGTTTAAATTCTATCAAGGTCTGGGTTACACCGGAAACAATGAATTTTACACCGTAGAGGTTCCAATAATAGAATAAATCAACTAATCCCAATAGTAATGTGAGTTTAAAACAGCTCATAGAAAATTGTAAAAGAAATGATACCAAAGCACAGGGTCAGCTCTATCAGCTATACGCAAGTAAGCTGTTTACACTCTGTCTTAAGTATTCAAAAAATTATGCGGACGCAGAAGATAATTTGCAAGATGCGTTTATAACTATTTTCAAGAAAATAGATCAGTATAATTTTAAAGGTTCTTTTGAAGGTTGGATGAAGCGTATAGCAGTTAATACTGCTTTACAACGTTATCGCGGGACAGCGGTGTTTGACATTGTAAAAGAGGAAAATATTTCTTCTGTCAGTGTTGAAATTGAAGATGAATCGCTCTTTAATGTGGATTTTCTTTTGCAGTTAATCCAGGAACTCCCCGATAGATACAGACTCGTATTTAATTTATACGCTTTAGATGGGTACACCCACAAAGAGATCGCCGGTCTTTTAGAGATCAGTGAAGGAACCTCAAAATCTAATTTGGCAAGAGCCAGGTTGATTTTAAAACAAAAGATTGAAAACTATAAAGCATCAAGGAATTCACATTCCTTATAGCAATGAGTGAAAAGAAGGACATAGATAGACTGTTTCAGGAAAAGTTCAAAGATTTTGAACAAAGTCCTAGTCCGGAAATGTGGAATAGGATTGAACAAGAACTGAATAAGGATAAAAAGAAGAGACGCGTTATTCCTATTTGGTGGCGCGTTGGTGGTGTTGCTGCCATGCTCTTATTATTTTTAACCGCAGGTATAAATTGGTTGACATCCTCTGAAACTTCCAATACTAGCACCCCAGTAATAGTAGATACTGAAAATTCTGCGATCCCAAAAGAAGACAGTGAATCCCCAGATTCTACTTTCGATATAAATACGGATGCCACAACCCCAAAGGTTGCTGTTGAGGAAACCAATACAGGTCAACCCAACGGACCTGAAGCTTCCAATTCTGGCTTAGAGGCCTCATCTGAAAATGAGAAAGTGACCAACATTGAAAAAGGATCGTCAAAATCTATTACCAATGGGGAATCTAAAACAACTTTGGTGGCTTCTCAAGAATACAATACCCCAGATAACGGAAGTAGCTATAGTTCTGATTCCAAAGAGCCTAGTAACGCTGCTATCAAGACTGATGTATTGCAAAATGGCCTAGTAACATCTGACGAGGTTATTATTACAGCAGCAATAAAACCCGAAGAAGCACAGAAAGAAGATATAATTGAAAAAGAAGAATTAACCCAGAGTCAAACCATTGAAGAAGCGATTGCCGAAGCAGAAGCCTTAAAAGATGCTCCCGTGGCTAAAGAAGCCTTACCCCAGCGTTGGAGTGTTTCTCCTGTAGTGGCGCCCGTTTATTCAATGGCACTTGGCGAAGGATCTACAATTCACAGTCAATTCAATGAAAATTCTAAATCCAGCGATGTCACCGTTAGTTATGGAGTTGGAGCAAGTTATGCAGTTTCCAATCGATTAAAAGTTAGAGCCGGATTAAACAGAGTAGATTTTACCAATACCACTAATGAGGTTATGGCCTTCAATTCTGTTGTTAATTCATTAGAGCCTCCTTCTGAACTGGCATTAGCAACAGTAGTACTAAATTCAGATTCCAATGTCTACTTAATGAGTGCTAGCCCTTTATTAAAAGGGGCTTCTGCCAATAGCATGGCCAACATGGAAGAGGATCTAGGGCAATTAGTACTGGATTATGGTTATGTAGAACTTCCGGTAGCTCTTGAATACCGCGTTTTAGACAAAAAATTTGGTGTCAATTTAGTTGGTGGATTTAGTACCTTCTTTTTAAACAACAATCAGGTATCTACCATTTTTAGTGGCGAAAGAGAAGTCATTGGTCAATCCAGTAATTTAAATAGTACCAGTTACAGTGCCAATTTTGGAATTGGATTTGATTATGGAATTACAAAACAATTAAATGTGATGCTTGAACCGACGTTGAAGTATCAATTCAATACTTTCAATAGAACATTTGGAAATGTACAACCTATGTTTATTGGAGTATATACAGGATTAAATTTTAAGTTTTAGGTTTTTCGTTAGTTAGATTAGTTATTGCACACCACCTAAGCAATGATGAATGCAATGACTGTAGCAAGGTCCTCTCACAGAGGACCTTTTTTATTGTGCTGACGTCAATGATTCGAGGATCCTATTTCTCGATTTGTCCTTAAGCGCTTTAGTCATGGCTAACTCCATTCCAGAGGTTACAATTGGCTGCTGGATCTGTGCTCTCATCCTTCCTGGCCCTCCACTAAAAAAAGTATATGAGAAACGCTTTTTATTATCATAAAACACCAATGGAACTACTGGTATTTGATGATTAATTGCTAAGCGAAAGGCACCATCCTTAAAGTCATCTAATAGTATGGTCTCATCTGGCACCCCTCCTTCTGGGAAAATACAAATACTCAAGCCTCGATTGAGACGCTCTTGAGCACTGTGAAATACCGCCTGTCGGCTTTTTACGTCGGAACGGTCCACTAAAATGCAGGTCCGTTTATAGAAAAACCCAAAAAGTGGAATGGACGCTAATTCCTTCTTCCCCACAAAAACAAATGGATTTTTAACTGAAACCAGCATCATCATAATATCTGCCATGGACGTATGGTTGGCAATAAACATGTAACTTTTATGACTATCTAAAGTAGTTTCTGTTTTTATCCGATACCTAAAGCCCATCCCAATTAGTATGAACTTTGCCCAAAAACGAGCCAACTTAAAAAAGAAACCATACCATTCCTTTTTAGAAATAGATATCAACAGTAACGGAAATAACACAATAATTGGAATGGCCACTAATATGTAAAACCATACGCGGTACAAAATCCAAAACAGATACTTAAATATCATTCAAGACAAGCATTAAAGGTTTCAAAGATATAATTGTTTAATTTTAGGACACTACTAACTAAAATTATATTCATATGAGTTTATTGTATTCTATTATTATTGGTGCTATTGCCGGATGGTTAGCTGGAAAGATTATGAAAGGTGGAGGTTTTGGCCTATTATTAAACGTAATTCTTGGTATTGTTGGGGGGCTTGTAGGTAACTGGGTATTTGGCCTCCTTGGCATATCGGTATCCGACGGTATCATTGGAGATCTTCTAACTGGTGGAATTGGAGCAATTATTATTTTGTTTATAGCAGGATTATTTAAAAAGTAACTTTTTTGAGATGCAAAGGAAGCGGCGCCTTTGCCGCTTTTTTTATTGTAATCTTATCAATAAATTTGCCACTAAATTAAACTCAAATGGCGCGCATCTTAACGGGAATTCAAAGTACTGGAACCCCTCATTTAGGAAACATTTTAGGAGCAATATTACCAGCAATTAAGATGTCTCAAGAACCAGAAAATGATTCCTTTCTTTTTATTGCAGACTTGCATTCACTGACCCAAATTAAAGATGCGGAAACCCTTAGGAATAATACCTATTCCACAGCAGCGACTTGGCTTGCCTTTGGCCTTGATATTGAGAAAACGGTTTTTTATAGACAAAGCGATATTCCACAGGTGACAGAGTTAACCTGGTACCTAAGTTGTTTTTTTCCATACCAACGATTAACGCTTGCCCACAGCTTTAAAGATAAAGCCGATCGCCTTTCAGATGTCAATTCAGGATTGTTTACGTACCCCATGCTTATGGCCGCTGATATTCTACTCTACGATTCTGAGATAATACCTGTTGGAAAAGATCAGGAACAACACATCGAAATGACAAGAGATGTAGCTAGTAGATTTCATGCTAAAATGGGAGATACGTTTGTAATTCCGAGAGCAGATGTGCAAAAAGAAACCATGTTAATCCCTGGTACGGATGGTGAAAAAATGAGCAAGAGTAAGGGTAATATTATTAATATTTTTCTCCCCGAAAAACAGCTACGAAAACAAATCATGTCTATTAAGACAGATAGTACACCACTTGAAGATCCTAAAGATTGGAAAACTTGTAATTGTTTTGCACTATACCGCCTGCTCGCTCCAGAAGATGCTGTTGAAGAAATGAAAACTAACTACGAACAAGGTGGTTATGGTTATGGTCATGCCAAACAAGCACTTTTTGAACTAGTTCTTAGTGTTTTTGAAGAACCTCGTGCACTTTATTCCCATTACATGAACAACTTAGATGAAATTGATATGGCTTTATCAAAGGGAGCTGAAAAAGCATCAAAAGTCGCCAATTCAGTCTTATCAAGGGTGAGAGATAAAGTAGGTTATTAGTTAGTCTAATTAATAAGCTTCTTACTAATACTGAGGTCCCCATTCAAACTTATAAGGGTGATATAAACCCCTCTTGAGAAGTTAAAGTCTGTTTGTATCGTAGTACTGTTAGTCTCTGGTTCATACTCCATCACACGCTTCCCTGTCATATCGTATACCTGTACCTTATCTATTACTATAGAGGATTGTACATGCAGGATATCATCCTTGATATAGGCAATGGTTTCTGTAGTATCAACGTCTTTAGTACTTAGCTGATTGGCATTATATCGCAGTACAAATCTATCTTCATAAGTACCTTCATCAATTGTAATGGTTGCTGGTGCTTCTTTTAAATTGTAGGTAAGACCAGTGAGTAAGTCTTCCAGAATAATCGGTAAGTCTTCTTCCATTAATGCCTCTCCATCCAGCTTATCGATTCCTATAGTGTATTCACCCGTTGCTGGAATCTGTACACCTAAGTTAACCACATCCGTATCATCAAATGGTAATGGCCTTCCCTGTATAACCATTCTCCCCTGTTCAAATGGTGAATAGATGGCCAACTCATTAGGCCCCTTATTTAAGAACGCTTCATACAATCTGTCCATCCCTGTTGTAGCACCATCTAAATAGCCAATTAAAGTAGAAGCCGATTGATCATTAGCATCTACAATACCCAACCAAACACGCTCCTTTTCAGGCTCGGGTTCTGGGCTAGCATTACCACCACTGGTACGATAGAAATCAGTATTATCCAATACGCTATCTGACACCCCGTAACGCATGGTATTTCTAAATTCTATATTTCCTTCTGACGCCCCATCATCTACTTTTACAAAAAATCCTTGTCCCGCGGCAATATTACCACTAAACGTACGAGATGGTACTGATCCAACAGCATTATAAGTAATAAAGGAATCAGCATAACTGTATACAAAGTCCTGATAGTAAGGGCTTGGATTGCTGCTGGATAAAGCCCCTGAACGGCTCCAGATATACACCGCACCCGTCAACCTACTATTGGCGGGATGGGTTAAGAATTTCTCCGCACTTATTGCTGAAGGATAGGGATTACCCACTAAATTCCAATGCTTATCTCCTGTATCCTGTGCACCAACAGATTTAGCAAGAAACCGAGTTACTAATCCATTATTAGGGACTCCTTTATAATCCACTGTAAAATCAACTGCTGATGGGACCCTGGCTATATAACCGCGCCCCATATCCATGGCACCCGTGTAAGAAATCCAGTCACCATCTGTACCATTAGCGTTCACAGCCCTTACATCCCATAAAAAACTGCGATCGTTGGGTATGTCACTTAAGTCAAAATCCGCTACCGGTGAAGACCAGTATATGTAATCATACAACTTCAAATTACTCGTGGTACGCTTCATGTCGATCTCGCCAGTATTGTCATTGGTAGAAACATCGTTGATCTGAACCAGACTAGCATTATTTTCTAACACAAACGTACCAGCAGGGACAGCAGGGATAGGAGTTCCATCAATATCTGTAGAAGCAGGGATCTCATCCTCTACAGTAAATCCATCAAAAACTTTAAGGCTATAACCTGAAGGTATCACAACATCACTCCCAGCAGATACCGTACAATCACAACCCTCTAAATCCACAGATTCATTGTAGTCTTCATCAAATCTTAAACTACGTTCTTTATCCTCTACGGCAATTTCACCTGGTCCTGATCCATAACCTACTGGTAATTGCCAAGATGACCCATTCCAGAATGCTGGTGTCCCTCCTTCATTAAGTGTCACCGGTACAATTACAGCCCCGTAGGTGTTGGAAACTATTACCCTATATGTTCCCAGGTCTGACGAACTCACTCCATTGAACTCAAGATCTTCATCAATTTCACCTGCTAATTCAGAGTTATATTTATACCACTGGTAAGACAGAGCTTCATCTGCCGTTGGAATATATCCAGAATTATTTTCTTCTCCATCGATTGTAATACCAACCTCAAACGAGATTATGTTTGAGCTCGGAAGTTCGCAAACGTAACGAGAGGGAGGTCTACTGGAAATAAAAGGAGATCTAATGGCGAAAGCTGATTTATTATAAGCCATAAATGCCAAATCGGCCTTTCCACCAGCAGACATATTAATATTATTGATATCTGCTATATTGGTGGCATCAATAGCAAATTCTTCAAGTTTAAAGGCCATCATCCTTAAAGGTCTTGTAGCGTTGTCACCCAGCGCCTTATTTCCAGGAACCGCAACATCAAAGCTCACATTCTGTTGGTACCTGTAAAAATCCCAATTATTGGTTGCTAATGGTTCATTTTGAGATTGGTTTTCTTCAATGTAAAGCCTTATCGGGCGACCAACTACGTTCCCATTGATATCCGCATAATAGTAGATATCCCAGGCCCCGGCTTGAGCAATCTGGGTTAGAACTAAATCTGGTATTTCATTTCCTAATGCTCCAACCTGACCATTGCCAGAAAAAAATCGTACGGTGTTGTTTTGATTAAGATTGGTTATTCCTGTCCCCAATTCTAATCCGTTAACCCCATCAATTAGAGTGTCGTATATCAAAAGGTTGTTTAAGTCAGAGTAATTTGAAGCAGGAGTTCCATCACTTTCAGGGCTGCCCGACAAGCCATCTGATGAATCGGCAGCTGCTAAATAATGACCAGAATTTGTAGTCCCCTCAACCCCATTCGTCGAATAGGCTTTATATTCCTGAGAGACGAATGTAATTGCATTATCAGTTAAAAGTTGGTCATCAACTCCTGTTGAATAAGTTACCCCTTTATACGTAAATGCTAAAAGTTCGTGCTTATCATCAACAATATCAGTTTTGCTAGAAAACCTAGAAAACCCATTCATATTAGTAAAAATCTCTGTAATCTGATCAACCGGATTTGTAGCACTACCTGTTTTTCTATGAACGCGTATGGTAGGTGCAATAAAATCAAAAGTTACAGAGGTTGAAGAACCATTAAATGTTAAGACTCTTCCTAGTCGGTCATTTGAAGCGCTATTAAATGGATTAATATCTTCCGACGCGTCATTAGCCCTACTAGTTTCATTAATCTCAAATGTAATGGTTTCGGAGTTTACAAATGTCTCGTTATCAATGGCAATCCCATTTATAATCAAGTTGTTTTCCATACCGGGGGTAAACCCTGTTCCCGTAATAGTAACTTTTGATTCCCAAGTAACCCTCGTTGGCTCAACATTTAAAATGGTTTGAGCACAAACAAATGACATCTCAAATGAAAATAGTGTCAAAAGTATGACTAAGTTGATTGACTTCAAATTGAACATTAGTGCGGTCTAGCTATGTAAATTGTTAAATGTCAGCTAGCAAAGGTCGATATTCATCAAAATAGACGAAAACAATTCAGTTAATCGACAAAAATAATCGCCATATGAGTTTAATCCGAGGAGAAATAGATATCTCCAGGATGTAGCATATGGCTATTATTTTAATTTTATTGTTTTCTAATTGATGAGCTTCTTACTAATATTGATTTCTCCGTTCAAACTTATCAGGGTGATATAAACCCCTCTTGAGAAGTTAAAGTCTGTTTGTATTATAGTTCTGTTGGTCTCTGGTTCGTATTCCATTACCCGCTTCCCTGTCATATCGTATACCTGTACTTTATCTATTACCATAGAGGATTGTACATGCAGGATATCATCCTTGATATAAGCTATGGTTTCTGTAGTATCAACGTCTTTAGTACTTAGCTGATTGGCATTGTATCGCAGTACAAATCTATCTTCATAAGCACCTTCATCAATTGTAATGGTCGCTGGTGCTTCTTTTAAATTATAGGTAAGACCAGTGAGTAAGTCTTCTAAAATAATTGGCAGATCTTCTTCCATTAATGCCTCACCGTCTAACTTATCAATTCCTATAGTGTATTCACCCGTTGCTGGAATCTGTACACCTAAGTTAACCACATCTGTATCATCAAATGGTAATGGTCTTCCCTGTATAACCATTCTCCCCTGTTCAAAAGGTGAGTAGATTGCCAATTCATTAGGTCCTTTGTTTAAAAACGCTTCGTACAATCTGTCCATCCCTGTTGTAGCACCATCTATATAACCAATTAGGGTAGAGGCCGATTGATCATTAGCATCTACAATACTCAACCAAACACGCTCCTTTTCAGGCTCTGGCTCTGGAGTGGTATTACCCTCACTGGTACGATAAAACTCAGTGTTATCCAGGACACTATCTGATACCCCAGAACGCATGGTATTTCTAAATTCTACATTGCCTGGTAACACCCCATCAGCGACCTTTACAAAAAACCCCTGTCCTGCGGCAATATTACCACTAAAGCTATCTGCCGGCACAGATCCAACTGAATTGTAGGTGATAAAGGAATCGGCATAATTATATCCAAAATCCTGATAGTAAGGACTTTGATTAGTGCTGGATAAGGCTCCTGAACGGCTCCAGATATACACCGCACCAGTTAACATACTATTGGCGGGGTGGGTTAAGAATTTCTCGGCACTTATCGCCGAAGGATAGGGATTACCCACTAAATTCCAATGCTTGTCCCCAACATCCTGAGAACCGACTGAAGTTAAAGCAGGCTGAAGTATTCTACCGTTATTAGGCACCCCTTTATAATCCACCGTAAAATCGGCAGCAGACGGAACTCTAGCTATATACCCACGACCCATATCCATGGCACCCGTATAATAATTCCAGTTACCATCCGTACCATTGGCATTCACAGCCCTTACATCCCATAAATAACTGCGATCATTGGGTATGTCACTCAGCTCAAAATCCGCTACCGGTGAAGACCAATAGATGTAATCGTACAGCTTTAAATTACTCGTGGTACGCTTCATATCGATCTCGCCCACATTGCTATTAACGTCCGTATCTTTGGTTTGAATTAAACTTGCCCCATCGTTAATAATTAACTGACCTGCTGGTGTCATGGCTCCTGTTGGATTACCATCGTCATCCAATTCGGGGGTTGCCGGGCCAATACTTAACTGACCATACAATCGTAAGGCTTTTTGATTGGTGATTTCAACTGTTTTCCCCGAAGGAATAACACAGTCACAGCCCACCACATCAGAGCCATTAATAATAACATCTTCTTGCCAGATCAATCGCCGGTCTTCATCGGCAACAACCGTAATCCCAGAACCAGGGTTAGGTGTTCCTTCGGCTACGTACCCACTTGGAAAATTCCACTGGGTACCATCCCAGATAGCAGGTACTCCCCCTTCTTCAATGGGCACCGTAACAATCGTGGTACCATAATCGTTACTGATTCTAATTCTGTAGAGCCCTAACTCTTCAACACCTACATCAGTAACCGTATAACTTGAAATAGCATTCTCTCCGGAGGGAGATATGATAGGAGCAGTTGAGGGAGAAACATCAGAATCTGTTTGAATCAATGTATTAAAACGGAACCACTCAAACGTAAGTCTTTCTTTCTCTAATTCGTCGGAATCCCCAAAAGAAAAACCACCATCAACACTTGCTGCAACTGTAAAAGCCACATCAATATTACTAGGAACTTCACAGATGGACCGTCCACTAGGCCTAACCCTAACCTCAGGAGATCGAATTTGAAAAGTAGCTCCATTATAAGCTAGAAACGGAATATCAGCGGTTCCGCCAGCACCAGCATTAATATTTTCTATACTTGTGATATCAAATGCCGGGTTGACATTATCACCTATTCCAAAATCAGATAATTTAAAGGCAATCAACCGCATTGGGCGTTGCTGCGCATTCCCATAAATGCGTTCAATAGGTTCTGCATCATTAAAGCTTACTCCTGGAAAGGTTACACGATACTGATCGTTCTGCCAGTGCGATAAAGGTGGGTTATGTGCATCGCTATTGTTAATGCGAATGCTAATGGGGCGTCCAACAATATTACCCAATTCATCTGAATAATAATAAACATCTGTACCCCCGGCTTCCGCCATATTGGGTATTAATAAGTCGGGGACCTCATCCGCGGCGTTACCCACTTCACCATTTCCACTAAAGAATTGTATTTCAGTAGTTTGATTTAAATTGTTAATTCCTGAACCGATGTTAAGCCCGTTCTTCCCGTCAACCAAGACGTCAAACATAGATAAGCTTCTTATATTTGCAAAAGCTGGTTCATAATCTTCATCATTAGGGTCAATATTAGGAGCGCTTCGAAATTCCACTGTACCCTCTAATTCCTTACCATCCACATATTCACCAGTGAAAATATGATGCTGCTTTACAGTGGTATTTTGCACCCCATTAGTAGAGTAAGCTTTAAATCGTGTACGATCGTATTGGCCCGGTATTGGATCTCCACTACCGTCCACGATCTCACTTCCTAGAAACTCTTCTAACAGATCATTATCGGCTCCAGTGGCATAGACTATACCATCATATTTAAATCCGAGTAAATCATGGTAATTATCGGGTATAATTGGGTTATCTGGTCTCTCACTAGCCGGTTGATTACTGTAGGTCCCCCATGACGATCTCCAGGCAATTGGCGTATCTTCAAAATTACTAAAGGTCATGTAGTCAATTGTCCCATTAAAGGTAGCTGCTCCACTAACCTCTGAACCAGCGATATTGCCATTGGACTTTCCAACAAAACCGGCATTACCTCCTGACCATTCTCTAAAAGAATCATATCCTAGATAATTTGAGGCTGCTGTTATTGTATTTGAATAGTCTATACTACCGTCATCATCTTCATCCCACTCAATGGTCAGTTGTCCACTTGTCAGCAAGCCTTGTCTAGGCT
The DNA here is from genome assembly GCF_003362725.1 of Winogradskyella aurantiaca. Lineage (GTDB taxonomy): Bacteria > Bacteroidota > Bacteroidia > Flavobacteriales > Flavobacteriaceae > Winogradskyella_A > Winogradskyella_A aurantiaca. The sequence goes on along the minus strand of NZ_QKTV01000001.1, from coordinate 291,729 downwards.
CCAAGGTCACTAATAGCCTTCCGTTCTTACCAGCAAACGTCGAAGCAGGTAATACAAGTCTTGCACAACCATTAGCAGTTACAGTACGCCCGTCACCCCCTCTGGCTACAAAATCACCTGAACTGTTGAATCCAATAAACATTCCACGTCCCCGACCACCAGCTTCTACTAAAATTCCTGTTGGGACGGCTGGAAACTGAAGTCCAAAAAACTCCCATCGTCCAAAAGTTCCAGAATTAAAATCACCTCTATTAAAGGCATCTCCTTGTTCGTATCGTTTTAAGCCACCATAATCAGTGTATATTTCTTCTACTCTATTAGGTGCTAGAATTCGTCCGTCAATAATATTTGCTGGGGCACTTGAAACGGCGTGAATCATAGCCGTTGGTGCGATATAGGTAATATCTACGGGTTGATTAGAGATCTCAACGTCAATTAAACCAGAACCCAAATCAACCTGCAATTGTCTTGTCAGATCCTCTGGAGCAACTGCCGTTGCCGGAGTATTAGTTGTCACATTACTTCTTCCTATGATAAAAAACATTCTGGTCCCATCGGCACTCACCGACTTGCTGCCAGCATCCATGCCCCCGCCATTATCAAATCTTATAGTATTAGCTATGGCCTGAGTAAAATCAGTTCCTTCAATCGTAATAGTAGAACCATTGGTTACTCTCGTAGGGTACACATCTGTAATTGTTTGCGCCCATACATTTATAGCCATACTATGGCTAAGTAATATCGCAAGAGTAATGAGAGTGGTACTTTTAAAAAATGACACAGACGACTTAAAGACTTGAGGGGTAGTCATTTTTATCTCCGTAGGTAGAGTGTGTTTTTTCATGACTTTTAAGTAGTTGATTAATAGCGTGCTAGCAAAGTTATGCAATGATGAGTCCCAGCACTTAATAATCAAGGCATACTGCGTAGATTTTCGTTTAATTACGATGTTGAATTAACCACAAATCACGTCATCGTTATTTTTGGTAGCTTATGGAGTACGTTTTGCATTTATATTAATTGAAATTGCTTGCCTGGAAGCGGCCTAACAACTCCTTTTAGTTCCATATTCAACAAAATACCTGCTAGCTTAAATGTTGGAATATTGCACTTAATTGCAATGACGTCTAGTTGTTCCTTATCTTGATTCTTGAGAAAGTTAAAAACTACCCTTTCCTCAGGGTTCAATTCAACAAACATCTTTTTTTGAATGCTCGGTTTTTGCTCTGGCTCTAATTGCCAGCCTAAAATGTAGGGCACATCCAGGGGGTTGGAAAGCAAATGAGCTTGCTGCGTTTTAATGAGGTTATTACATCCTTTGCTTTGATTGTCCGAAGCTCTTCCTGGTAATGCAAAAACGTCTCTGTCATAAGAATTAGCAATATCTGCTGTTACTAAACTGCCCCCTTTTTCTGCAGATTCAATAACTATAGTTGCCTCTGATAGGCCAGCAATAATGCGGTTTCGTTTTAAGAAGTTATTGCGATCAAATACGTCGGTACTCCAAAAATCTGTAAAGAACCCCCCATGATTTTCGACAGCATTGACATATTTACTATGCGCTTTAGGGTAGATCTGGTTTAATCCATGAGCGAGGCAACCTATCGTTTGTAAATTATGGTTTAAAGCAGCCTTTTGAGCAGCAATATCGATTCCGTAGGCGAATCCTGAAACAATAACTGGATTATATGGAAGGAGCATTTCAACCAGTTCATCACAAAAAGCCAAGCCGTAGTTTGTTGCTTTTCTGGATCCAACTATACTAATAATACGCTTGTTTTCAAGATTAATATGTCCTTTGGAAAATAATAGTGCCGGTCCGTCAATACAGTGTTTTAAATTACGTGGGTAGTTGTCCTCCAAAAAGTAGTGCACTCGGACCTTTTCATCTTTAATAAATCTAAGTTCCAATTCAGCAGCATCAAAATGTACTTGATCATGAAGCCCCTGAAGTGCAAACTGTCCTATGCCATTTATCTTGGACAGTATTTTTCTTTTTTCTTTAAAAACCGCTTCGGCTGATCCACAATGAGCAATCAATTTCTTGGCGATGGTAGATCCAATATTTGGAACATTTTGAAGCGCCAATACTGCCAGAAGCTCATTTTCTGTCATAATAAATCAATGATAATCAACTAAATGTACATCTTTTTTCGGCTGTTAATAACTAAGAACAACATGATTTTAGTGTGATTTAAAAATTTATAACTTTGTTTTACTATGCCATTGGAGACCTACATAAGCGATTTACTATACCGCTACGATTGTGTTATCATCCCTGAGTTTGGGGCGTTTTTAACAAAGCGTATCTCAGCCCAAATTGATACAGAGAACCATTTGTTTTTACCACCATCAAAGGTGTTGTCCTTTAATTCGCAGTTGCAGCACAACGACGGTTTATTATGCAATTATGTAGCCGAACTTGAGAAGATCCCATATGAACAAGCGCTTGGCCTGATTTCCGATGCAGTTTCAAGGTTTAAGAAACATATTGCAGAGCAAAAGACTCTTGAGTTTAAAAATATTGGCGCTTTAGTTTTAGATGCCTCTGGATCTTTGGTATTTGAACCTAATGCCTCTATTAATTACCTGACTTCTAGTTTTGGTTTATCTGATGTGGCCATAAACGCCATTGAACGCCAAGCCATTAAAGAAGTAGAAGTCATAAAAGAAAGCGCTGCTCCAGTTCTGGCGCATCCAAGTGGTGAGCGTCGAAGAAACTGGATTGGCTATGCAGCTGCTGCAGTTGTAGTCCTTGGGTTAACGGGCTTTGGCGGGCTTAAGTATCATGAGAAAAATGTCAACGCACACAATCTTATGGTTCAGGATGAAGCTAATAAAGTAGTTGAGTCGAAAGTGCAAGAGGCTACTTTTGTGATATCAAATCCGCTACCAAGTGCCCTATTAGAGATTGAAAAGCAAACTGGTAATTTTCATATTGTAGCTGGTGCTTTTCGTGTGGAAGCCAACTCTGATAAAAAGGTAAAACAACTAAAAGCACTTGGGTATAAAGCACGTAAAATTGGGGTCAATAGATATGGACTTCATGAAGTAGTTTATTCCAGTTATTCGTCTCGCCAAGAAGCTCAACAGGCCCTTAGAACAATTAGAATTAATCACAATCCTGAAGCCTGGTTACTCATTAAAAAAATAGACTAATTCCTCTCCTGTTATAAATCTTAAAACTAAATTTCGACTAACTTTGTCGTGAATTTTGATTTATGGAAGGAAAAACGGCATTTCAATCTAAAACCATTGTTACAGACTTGGTTTTACCCAGTGAAACCAATCCCATTAATAATCTGTTTGGAGGAGAACTTCTGGCCCGTATGGACAGAGCAGCAAGTATTGCGGCAAGAAGACATTCCAGACGAATTGTAGTTACGGCTTCAGTAAACCACGTTGCTTTTAACAGATCAGTTCCTTTAGGAAGTGTTGTTACTATTGAAGCCAAGGTTTCAAGGGCTTTTTCGTCCTCTATGGAAGTCTATATGGATGTATGGATTGAAGACCGTGAATCTGGTGAAAGTATTAAGGCTAATGAGGCTATTTATACCTTTGTAGCCGTTGATGATACTGGACGCCCAGTTAAAATACCGGCTTTAATTCCTGAAACTGAACTCGAAAAAGAGCGCTATAAAGCGGCTCTAAGACGTAAACAATTAAGTCTGGTCCTTGCTGGTAAAATGAAGCCAGAAGACGCTACCGAGTTAAAAGCGCTCTTCTTTGATAATTAAACCTTCTTTCATGTCTTGGGGTCTTAAGTAAAAACACACCCTATCATGAATCGAATTATCTTCATTGCTTTAGTCTCAATTGTTCTATTAAGTAGTTGTAGAAGTCGTGTGGTTGTTGCAGAACCACAAACTGTTACTGTTGTAAAAAAATTACCGCGATCCTATAAAGTTGTCAAAATAAAGGGGCATCGCTACTACTATTTTAATGGCAGACATTATAAGAAAACACGAAAAGGCTATGTTGTTGTGCGGGTGTAAATTTATTTAGCCAGCCAGTATTCTGGGTTTTGCGCTTTGGTATTCTTATACACCCCAAAGCCTAAATAAGATTCCCCTGAACGTTTATTGGTGAATACCTCACCAATAACCTGACCTGCTTTTATTTTTTCCCCAGTCTTCACATAGATCTTACCCATATTTTTATAAACGGTCAAATAATCTCCATGTTTAACGATTATAACTGGGTTTGCTCGTTTAATAATTTGTATGCGCACTTCACCCTCGAACACTGCCTTTACCTTTGCTTTTGTTTCAGTCGCAATAATAACTCCTTGATTGTTTACAGTTGCTGATCGATCGCTTAAAGACCGCCCTCGGCCGAACTTGGACTTAATAACTCCTTTTTCTACAGGCCAATCCAAATTGCCTTTATTAGCAGCAAAACTGGCAGCGATTCTTTTTCCCTCTGGGGTAAGAACAAATTTCCCTGTTGATTTGGTATTTCCGGCCTTCTTATTGGATTCTGCAATAGCAGCCTTAATCAATCTATCAATCTCAGCGTCAATGCGATCAATCTCCTGACGTCTTTTTTTAATGTCGGCAGCATACTTATTCATGTTCTTCTTTAAAGCCGACATTGCCTCTTCTTGCTGAGACATTTCTAATTGTAATTGTTCTTTTGCCTCTCTATTCTGAGCTACTAATTTGCTTTTGTCCTCCTTCTGGTCCAACAATTCAAGATTTAAATCTTGAAGTTCTTGTGTTTTAAGTTTAATCTCATCTGCTTGATCCGCCTGATAGGCTCTGTACTGCTTCATGTATTGGAAGCGTTTATAGGCCTGTTTAAAATTATCAGATGATAACAAAAACATGATTCTGGATTGATCGGATTTATTCTTGTAAGACCTCACCACCATTTGAGCATAATCCTTTTTAAGGGTTTCTAGCTGGACACGTAAATCCGAAATTTTTGCTTGATTGTTATTGATTTGTCGTGTTAAGAAATTAACCTGATCATTAGTGACCTTAATTAAATTCTGGCGAACACTTACTTTGTAGTTTATATTTTCAACCAGATCCACTATGGATTTTTGCTTTTTCCTATCTGTATTAAGCAGGCTCTCCATCTGTTTAATCTCACGCAGATATTGCTGCCTCTTGGCTTCCAATTGTTTTTGGGTTCTATTTTGAGCCGGAAGTGAGCAAGGCAATAAGACCATTGCAGAAATAAAAATGACGTATGTAAGCAGTCTATATGTCATTTAACTTGTATCTCCTTATACCCAGCTGGAATTTTAAATGGAAAACGCAATTCCTTATCGAGATTTATGGATTTAAACTCAAGGGCAATGGCCGCTTCATCTTTTTGATCAACTGCCACAATTCTAATATCCTTTGGCAGCACTTGATCTTCTACTTCCTGGTAACTTTTATAATCTACCTGAAGCATCCTTCTATTCTTTGGCTGATACAGCTCCAAGGCATCTAATTTAAAATGTGATGGATTAATTAAATACAGAATATCAAGAAGTGCATCAGACTCTTTGGGTTTTAAGATATAGGAAGATTCAGTTATAGAAACCTGATGTTGGGGATTCTCAAGATCGTATATGGCATGCCCCAGCAATAAATTCTGAACCTTTATAAAATCAAGGTCAACGCCCGCAAAATCTGAAATCAACTGGTAATCTCCGTCAAAATATTCATTATCAATTTTTGAGTAATACTGTACCTTTTCAGGAGTGATTTTTAATCTAGCCAAACCTAATGTAGCACTGAGCCAGATCACCTTATCTTTCTCCATTCTTAAACTAAAAGACACCCCTTGCGTTTTACCTCGCTGTGTTAAGTCTACCTTAACCTTAGCCTGAAGTGTTTTAAAATCGGTAAACCGTTTTTTATGTGTTTTAATTAATTGCCTTGTACTAAGATCGGCATTAGGTTCTCCTGAAGCCGTTAATCGTTTAGCTGAGTTACATGAATAATTTAATAGGATAGCTAAAGACGATACTATAACTACTGCTCTTTTAATAAACACTGGCTTCATAATTGGGGCTTTACTTCTGCTGTTGTTTTAAGGATTCTGCCTTTTTAGCAAACGTTTCGGACTTGCTATTATTATTTAATTGCTTGTAAGCAAAACTCAACTCCTTGTAAAAATCAATTTCCATTTCTATATCGTCTACCAAAAAATCCAAACCCATTTCAAGACTTTCAATTGCTTTTTCTGTACTAAACAAACGGTTATTAGAAACCCCATTAATTAAATAGAGTAAAGGCTGAGCGGGATATAATTCTAAAGCCTCACTGCTTTGCTCAGCCACCTCAGTATACTGTTCAAATTCAATTTTTAATAGTAGTACATCTCTCAAAAGGTCATAATTAGTTGAATCCTCCTCAAGCGCTAAGCTTAAATTTTCTAAGGCTTTCTTTTTTTCACCATTTTGGAGATAGAAATAGCCCAATTCAAATTTCGATTCATTTTCTGAAGCAATTTTTGAGGTCACTTCCAAAAGATCGTCTTTATACTCTGGATTTATTTGAGCTAGTTTTACAAAATCATTCAGAATTAAGGTTTTTGTTCCGGCATCGACCTTTGAACTATTAAGAACAATTTTCATGGAGTTAACAGCTTCATTGGATTTTCCCTGCCTCAAAGCATATTTATAAAGCGCTAAATGAGCTAACTCAGATTCAGGAATTTCTTGAATCAACTTTTGGGCAGTTTCGTAAGCTTCGTTCTCCATTCCTAATTCACTATAGCGATAAATTAAATTCAGATAATTCTCTTCATTCTTAGGATTCTCAATGATACGCTGCCTTAAGTTTTCAATGCGTCCCCCATCATTACCTGTGGCATTGTAAATATCGTCTCTCATTGCATCTCTTAAAACGGTTGGGCCAAACTCCTTGTCCAATTCATCCAACAATTTAAGGGCTTGCTGAAACTCTTGTTGCTTAAGATATAGTGTAGCAAGATCCTGCTTATAATCTGGATGAATGTCTACAAGCTGCTTTACAATCTGCATGGCTTTTTCGGTAGCTCCTTGTTGAAAATACACATCGTATAATTCATCTAAAATCCATTCCTCCCCAGGCTTTAATTGTAGGGCTTTTTTTAAGGCCTGATCCGCCTCGAGATAGAGCTGTAAAGCTTTGTAGTTCTTTCCAAGCTCGAAATATACTTCGGGTAAATTTGGATTGATCTGAAGGCACTGTTGTAAAGCTTCAATGGCTTTTTCATGGTTTTCAATGCCCTTTTGCTTTAAGGCCTCAAAAAACAACTCCTGGAATTGATCTTCTACAATGCCCATATCATCTTCTACTGGGGTAGCAAGGGGTTCCTGAGTCCAAACTAAAAGTGGAACACTTAATAATAGTATGATACTCAGTTTTTTCATCTCACTAGTCCAAATGACTGTAGTCACCAATACTTATTCTTGTATAGTCACCCTTATAAGTAACGTGATTACCAATCATGGCTTCATCCAAGGTAGCATTTTTGATAGAGGTATGATTTTGTATTAAGCTATTTTTAACTTCACTATTGTCTATTACACAATTAGCTCCTATGGATACAAACGGACCAACAGTACTATCTTTGAGCACTGTATTAGGTCCAACAATACACGGTGGAATGATCTTAGAATTAATGAATTCAACCGAATCATCAATCATTGTCTCAAGGCCATCAGCCTCAATAAACCCTAACATTTTAGCATTGGTTTCCAGAGTTACGTTCTTATTACCGCAGTCCATCCACTCATCCACGGTACCTGTTTTAAATACCTTACCAGCTGCCATCATTCGCTTTATTCCATCATTGATCTGATACTCGCCCCCATTCATTACATTTTCGCCTAAAACCTCCTGTAATTTTGCTTTAAGCTCTCCAACCTCCTTAAAGTAATAGATGCCTATAACAGCTTGATCACTCACAAATTCTTCAGGCTTTTCAACTAACTCGACAATTTGATCCTTGTCATTTAATTGCACAACACCATAGGCCTCTGGATTATCCACCTTTTTAGTCCAAATGACGCTATCAGCTTCTGAATCCAGATCAAATTCAGCCCTTATTAAGGTGTCTGCATATGCAATGACTGCAGGTCCCGAAAGTGAGGGTTCAGCACTCATTATAGCATGCCCAGTTCCTAATGGTTGGTCTTGACGGTAAATGGAGGCCTTTGCGCCTAATTCTTCAGCTAATGAAGTTAAACTTGATACTACGTCATTCCCAAAAAAAGCAGGGTCTCCCAAAACAAAAGCAATCTCTTCAATTGGTTGTTTTAAGACCTTAGCAATATCCTTCACCAATCGGTGAACTATTGGTTGTCCTGCAACGGGAATCAAGGGTTTGGGAACTGTTAAACTGTGAGGTCTTAAACGCGAGCCTCTGCCCGCCATTGGAACAATAATTTTCATAGATAGGGATAATAAACCGTCTCGCTCTCAAAAATTAGAAGCTTGAGGGTTCCATAATTTTACTTTATTATAGTTTTTAATACTTCCATTTCATATTTCGCAAAACTGTAATCATCAATCATTTAGTTCCAGTACTTCCAAATCCTCCGGTGCCGCGAGCTGTTTCAGATAGGACCTTTACCTGTTCCCACTCTATTCGACCGTATTGAGCAATGACCAATTGGGCAATCCTTTCACCGTTATTAATTTGAAAATCCTCATTGGATAAATTGACTAAGATGACACCAATTTCACCTCTATAGTCAGCATCAATAGTCCCTGGGGCATTGAGCACTGTAATTCCTTTTTTTGCGGCGAGGCCACTTCTAGGCCTTACTTGTGCCTCATAACCAATGGGTAACTCAATAAACAAGCCCGTACCCACTATGGTACGTTCTAATGGTTTTAAAACTCTACTCTCAGACAAGTTGGCTCTCAGGTCCATCCCTGCTGAAGCTAGTGTCTCGTAGTGTGGTAAATCGTGATTAGATTTATTGATAATTTTAACTGTCATCCTTCCGTTTTTTTACCGTTTTAAAATGGACTCGATATTCTGTTTTTCCGAAATATAAATCGTCAATAAAAATACAACTATAGCCAGGATACCGAAGTAATAATTACCAGAGAGTTGATAAAAACTTATCCACGCTAAACCAGTGCTTAAGGCCAAATAGGTTCCAATCTTTTTTAGGTTATACGGAATCGGATAGTAGTGTCTTCCTAAAAAGTATGAAATGAAAGCCATTAAGCTATAAGCCATAAGAGTGGCCACCGCTGAAGCCTTAAATCCAAATTGCGGAATAAACACAAGGTTAATTCCCAATGTGACTAATGCACCAATGACCGAGATAATAGCCCCATATTTAGTGCGATCTGTAATCTTGTACCAAACAGAGAGGTTATGATATATGCCTAGAAAAAAGTTAGCCATTAGTACAATAGGGACAATCCACATAGCTTCCCAATACGCCTCACTTCTAATAATAAGAACTTTCAATACATCAGCAAAAACTACTACCACCAGAAGTATGCAAGACCCAATAGCTACAAAAAACTCAAGAATGCGGGCATAGTTGGTCTGGGGGTTTTTAGTATTTGCATGGCTGAAGAAAAAAGGTTCCACCCCTAGGCGAAACGCCGTAGCAAACAAGGTCATGAATAAAGCCAGTTTGTAACAGGCAGAGTACATGCCTATTTGCGTATCTGCCACATCAGATGGTAAAAGGCCTTTCAATAATATCCTGTCAAAAGTCTCATTAATAGAAAATGCTATTCCTGCAATTAAGACAGGATAGGCATAACGCATCATACGCATCCAGAGTTGCCTATTAAAACTCCATTTTAATCTTATGTAGGTTGGGGACACCATTACTAACGTAAGGCCACTTGCAATGATGTTGGCCCATAGAATGTAACTTATTTGATACCCTTCGATATATAAGGAATCCCAAAAGTTTGAGCTTTTTGACAATTCGGGTAGCACTAATAGGAAAAATAAGTTTAGACCTAAATTAATGGCTACGTTGCTTAGTTTAATTATGGTATAAGTGGTGGCTTTAGTTTGAGCTCGTAACCAGGCAAACGGAATAATTACAAGTGCATCCAAAAACAAGATCCATATCACCAACTTAAGGTATCTAGGTTCAATGACTGTTATTTGGGAAATCTGGTCTATTGAAAGGTAACTTATAACTAAAAAAATAAATGAGCTGACAATTAAAGAGATACTTGAGGTCCCTACAATAGTATCCTGGTCTTTTTCTTTGTTATAAAACCTGAAAAACGCAGTTTCCATACCATAGGCAAGAATGACATTGAATAAAACAAAGTATGAGAATATTAGGGAGACAGTACCGTACTCAGCGGGGGACCCTAGAACCTTTTCCGAAGTATAAAGTGGCACCAGGAGAAAGCTTAGCATACGGGGGAGTACTGTTGCTAATCCATAGATAAACGTTTGCTTGAATAATGATTTTAACGCCATTTATTCGTAAAATGTAATTGCATTAAAATTCATTTTGGCAACTGAACTTAATTTCTACGCTGTTTAAGTTTCTCTTCATAAAAAGGTATGTTTTCAAACTTAATATACTTAAAAACCGTGTTCTCTAGATAAGATACAACACAATTCTCGTGTTCTAATTTCATGTCAAATACATCCTTATTTTTTTGGTAGAGTTCAGCATTTGACTCGGAAGTTTTTACATCATTGCTTTGCAGATCAAAATTATTTAGATTTCTGAATGATATACTTGCCTTGTAAATAAGAGAATTCTGTTTTAAAGGGATTAATTTTGCAGAGTAGCCCTGAAAAAAAATAGAGTCCAATTCAACAGAGGAATTCTCATCTAACACTACCGTGCACAATACTCCACCTCCTCCACCTTTTACCCCAGCAGTCCAGTCTTCATAGTAGACACTTTTTATAGCGCTAGTTTGGTCATTAAAATCTCTGTGGAACTCTATTCCATTATCGAAAATATAACTGTGATTATAAAAACATAATAGAACTAAGAGGAACATTTTCATTTTCGAAGCTTTCTTTATCGCTTTGGTAAAAATAAAAAACCCTGCAATATGCAGGGTTTTTGTTTTCTTTTAAAGTCTAATCTGTTCTATCAAACCTTATGTTTGAATTAACTATTTAAAGCCTCAGCTCCACCAACAATCTCTAAAATTTCGTTGGTAATGGCAGCTTGTCTTGCTTTATTGTATGTTAACTTCAATTGATCTCTAAGCTCTGTGGCGTTATCTGTTGCCTTGTGCATGGCCGTCATTCTAGCGCCATGTTCTGAAGCAAAAGAGTCTCTAACACTCTTAAACAACTGTGTTTTAAGAGACTTAGGAATTAAGGTTTCTACTATTTCTAATTTAGAAGGCTCAAAAATATAATCCAAATTATTATTGGCGTCACCCTCTATAGGTTTTATTGGAAGAAACTGTTCTGTCATCACAATCTGTGTGGCCGCATTCTTGAAGCTATTGTACACAATATCTACACGATCGTATTCCCCTTCTTCAAACATGGTCATTATTGCATTGGCAACTCGTTCAACATTCTCAAAAGTGAGATCATCAAAGACATCACTTTCATTAGCAACTACCAAGTTACTTTTAGAAAATGCATCATTCGCCTTTTTTCCAATAGCTAATACAGAAACACTTTTCCCTTTGTAGGTATCATTCATTAAATGCCCTACCTGCTTTATGATATTAGAATTGAAAGCGCCACATAACCCACGATTAGAAGTAATTGCAACAAGCAATACCTTATTAATAGGTCGCTGCTCTGCATACTTACTACCACTATCAGCATCCAAAGTTGCACTTAAGTCCTGTAATAACTCAGTTAGTTTGTTGGAATAGGGTCTCATGGCAGTAATAGCGTCCTGAGCCTTTTTCAACTTAGCTGCCGACACCATTTTCATGGCACTGGTAATCTGCATCGTTGAGGATACTGAGGATATTCTATTACGTATTTCTTTTAAATTCGCCATTTTTAAAAATTAAAAGTTTCAAATCCGAATGCGCTCGGACTTCTAATTATGCAAACTTTGCTGAAAGGTCTTTAGCTACCTTTGTTAAAGTATCTATAACCTCATCAGTTAATTTACCAGCTTTAAGGGTGTCAAGTACGTCTCTGTGCTTGGCATTTAAGAATTCGATATAATCTCTTTCAAATTCTTTTACTTTTTCAACTGGAACTTCCTTTAATAGGTTTTTAGATCCCGCATAGATGATCGCTACTTGATCTTCAACTGTAAACGGATCGTTTTGAGCTTGCTTTAAGATCTCAACATTACGCTTACCTTTTTCAATTACATTTAATGTAGCAGCATCTAAGTCTGAACCAAATTTGGCAAAGGCCTCTAATTCACGGAACTGCGCTTGGTCTAACTTTAAGGTACCTGCTACTTTCTTCATGGATTTAATCTGTGCAGAACCACCAACACGAGATACCGAGATACCTACGTTAATCGCAGGACGTACACCTGAGTTGAATAAATCTGACTCTAAGAAGATCTGACCATCTGTAATAGAAATAACGTTCGTTGGGATATATGCAGAAACGTCACCAGCCTGTGTTTCAATGATTGGTAAGGCCGTTAAGGATCCTCCACCTTTAACAACAGGCTTTAAAGATTCAGGAAGATCATTCATTCCCTTAGCGATGTCGTCATCACCGATTACCTTAGCAGCACGCTCTAATAATCTTGAGTGTAAGTAGAATACATCACCAGGATAGGCTTCACGCCCTGGAGGTCGTCTTAAAAGAAGTGAAACCTCACGATATGCAACCGCTTGCTTGGATAAATCATCATAGATGATTAAAGCTGGACGTCCAGTATCTCTAAAGTATTCACCAATAGCAGCACCAGCAAAAGGTGCATATACCTGCATTGGAGCAGGATCTGATGCATTAGCAGCAACGATTACAGTGTAAGCCATTGCTCCTTTATCTTCTAAAGTTTTAGCAATATTTGCTACCGTAGATGCTTTTTGACCTACAGCAACATAAACACAGAATACAGGCTCTCCTGCATCATAAAATTCTTTTTGATTAAGGATGGTATCAATACAAACAGTTGTTTTTCCTGTTTGACGGTCACCAATAACTAGCTCACGCTGACCTCTACCAATTGGAATCATAGCATCTACAGACTTAATTCCCGTTTGTAATGGCTCATCAACCGGCTGACGGAAGATAACACCAGGAGCTTTACGCTCTAATGGCATTTCGTATAAATCTCCTCCAATTGGCCCCTTTCCATCAATTGGAAATCCTAGCGTATCAACAACACGTCCTACCATTTGCTCTCCAACTTTAATAGAGGCAATTCGCTTAGTACGTTTTACAGTTGCACCTTCTTTAATTTCTTTGGAAGGACCCAATAATACGATACCAACATTATCTTCTTCTAGGTTAAGTACAATACCTTCTAATCCACCTTCGAATTCTACTAATTCTCCGTATTGCGCATTAGATAATCCGTAAGCACGTACAATACCATCTCCAACAGTTAAAACTGTTCCCACTTCATCCAACGAAGCACCTGCTTCATAACCTGAAAGTTGTTGTTTTAATATTGCTGATATTTCAGCTGGTTTTACTTCTGCCATTTTATTTTAGTCTTTAGCTATAAGCCTAGCTATTAGTTTAATGAAAATTCTCTTTTTAAATTATTTAGTTTGCTAACAATGCTAGCATTGTACTCCAAATCACCAACACGCAATATGAAGCCACCAATTATTGATGTATCGATTATATTCTCGAGTTCCGCTGTTTTTCCAGTTAACTCTTGAACCTTTGCGAGTACATTCTTCTTTAAGTCATCCGTTAACGCAACTGCAGTTGTAACTCTTGCTACTTGACTTCCTCTTAAAGTGTCATATAACTGCACATATTTACTGGCCACATCGCCAAGTAAAGACACACGCTTATTGGTGATTAAGGTCTCTATTAAATTTTGGGTTTCTTTCCCTGCTCCTTTGAATACCTGTGACAATACAGCTTTTTTATCAGCAGAGCGAATGACAGGACTTTGAAGCATCGTTGCTAATTCAGGATTATTCTGAATTGCCGTTGAAACTTCTTTCATGTCACCAGCAACCACATCAGCAACTTTTTGTTCCGTTGCCAAGCTCAATACCGCCTTTGCATATCTTATTGCTGCTCTTGATTCTGCCATTAACTATTAGTTTAATGTTGTTTCTTTAAGCATTTCGTCAACAAGTTCCAATTGCTTTTTATCTGTAGAAAGTTCAGCACCCACAATTTTCTCAGCAATTTCCATTGACAATCCTGCAACATGATTTTTTAACTCAGTCATGGCTGCTTTCTTTTCACTCTCAATAGCTGCTTGCGCCTGCTCAATCATTTTATTAGCCTGAACTTGTGCTTCTTCCTTTGCGTCAGCAATCATTTTAGCCTTCATGTCACGTGCATCTTTAAGCATACTTTCTCTTTCAGCTCTTGCCTCGTTTAAAATACGCTCATTATCAGCTTGAAGATTTTCCATTTCTCTTCTAGCTTCGTCAGCCGCCGTTAAGGCTTTTTTGATTCCTTCTTCTCTTTCACTTACTGCGCCTAATATTGGTTTCCAAGCAAACTTTCTTAGAATAAACAATAAGATCATAAACATGATCAGCGTCCAAAAAACTAATCCAAATTCTGGTGTAATTAAATCCATTCTTTTTCTGTTTTAAAAAACTTAAATCTTCGTACTTATAAACCACAGAAGTAACCAACCGTTACTTCTGTGGTTAATTGTTTTACCCTTGTAAGAAAGCAACAACAACACCAAATAGTGCTACCGCTTCTACGAAGGCAGCTAGAATCAATGCAGAAGATTGAATCTTACCGTGCATTTCAGGTTGACGTGCCATAGCTTCCATAGCAGATCCACCGATTCTACCAATACCCATTCCAGCTCCGATAGCTGCTAAACCAGCTCCAATAGCCGCAATTCCAGTAATAGTCATAGTATAAAATTTAAATTAATTAATGATGTGCTTCTTCTGTTGCCATACCAAAATATAAGGCTGACAAAATTGTAAATATATATGCTTGTATAGCGGTTACAATAATTTCGATAACTGTAATGAATAATGCAAATCCAACAGATACCGGAGCAATCGCTATGGTTTTAAATACAAATATTAAGGACATTAATGCCAGGATAATAACGTGTCCGGCTGTGATGTTTGCAAACAAACGAATCATTAGAGAAATTGGTTTTACAAACACACCAATAATCTCAATAGGCATTAAAAATATTTTCATTGGTACGGGAACTCCTGGCATCCAAAAAATATGTTTCCAATAGTTCTTGTTGCCACTAACATTAGTAATGATAAATGTTAGTACAGCTAAGGTAAAAGTGAAGGCTATATTTCCACTTAAATTAGCACCATTAAGGATTGGAATTAATCCAAAGATGTTATTGATCCATATAAAGAAGAATATAGTTAGTAGGTACGGCATGTACTTTTTGTACTTCTCTTCACCTATCATTGGCCTTCCAATTTCATCTCTTACAAATAATACCAAAGGTTCCACAAAACTTGCGATTCCAGAAGGTACGTTGTCCTTTGAATTTTTATAGCGTCTTGAAGCTGATAAGAAAATTAATAACAGCACGACCACTGATACCATCATCATAAAGACATTCCTTGTTATAGAAATATCTATTGGTCTTTTGGCATTCGTAGGATGATGTTCTGCATCATAAGTTACTTCTGTCTCTCCCTCGTTTAACACGTAGACCTTTTCATGAACATTTGCAAATTTCTGTCCATTCTTTTCAACGATAACTTCTCCTGAATAATCATGATGAAACTCTGATGATGAAAACACAGTGAAACCATTATCAGTATAAGTAATTACTGGAAGAGGAATGGATATTGGGTGACCGTCCCAATCAAATAAATGCATCCCATATGCATCTTTTACGTGATGTAAAATCATTTCTTTTGGATCGAACTCAGCATCGTCTCCTGACTCTTTATCTGAACTTGCGAATCCGAAATTTCCAATTACTAAAAACGTTGTGATTAATAAAAGGTTTCTGAAAGTGTTGATTCTCATTATGTACGCTTAAAATCCCTGACTTTAAATTCGCTGCAAATGTACGCACATTATGTGAATTGACAAACAAATATTAGGCTCTAAAATCTCGATACTTTAATTCATCATATCCACCTGATAAACAGTGTGTTGTGACTTTAAATCTATTGCTTCTGTAAGAACCTTGTCAACGCAAACACCTCAAAGAACAAATAGAGGAAGTATGGAATGAAAAAATTGAATACGTCTGGCTGCTTATTTTCAAATTCAGAAAGTAAGAGGGGTAGTAAAAAAATTATGGCCAAGATCATCTTCAAAAAGGTCAATACCATAAACAAATTAAAGATGTCTTTTTTTCCATTTGAAAATCTGTAGTTGATGGTAGAATACAATACCGTCGTAATAAGTACGTGGAATAGATAAATCTGCCAAAGTGGGAAAAAGAAGTTGATCTCTTTAGCAAAGTGGCTCAATAAATATGCATGAATTCCAAAAACCACCAGCGTTACTCCTACTAACTGCAGTAAAAATGAAATCTGACGTTTTCTAAATTCTTCCATACCCGATTAATTTGAAGCTGCAATAATACGCCTAATCACATAAACTATGGCCCCAATTACAGAGAATAATGTCAAGCCTAAGGTAAACCAATTCGACTCGTTTGGATACCGCTCATCAAGTTTAACACCAACAAAGGTGCCAACAGCAATAATTCCAAGCATCTGAAGACCCAAACCAGATAATCTGGCATATGAGTTAAGCTGGTCTTTCTTCTTTAATGGGTTCTTGTCTTTTGGCTGATTCATGAGACAACGGTTTAACAGCACCTTTCATGCTACAAATCGCATTGAAATTGGCACCAGGCTCAACCGCCAATTTATTGACTTGTACTTCTCCATCTATTTGTGCTGTGGATTTTAAGGATAGCGTCCCGGACAAAATAAGTTTCCCTGAGAAGCGACCTTCAAAATCTGCATTCTCACCATGCAAAGTACCTTTAATTGCACCTGTCTTACCGACAACAACTTTTCCTGTGGTTTTAACATTACCCTCAATACTACCATCAATTCTAAACGGTCCTGAGCTAATAACATCACCGATGATTTTCGTGCCCTGGGCAATAACATTTTGTTGTGAACTTGTTTCCATACCTAACTTGGTTTTTTTTTGATCTGAAGAGAACATATTTATGATATTATTGGGGTTTTAAATACTTATCTAAACTTTTATGACGCTGAACAATAGCATAATTGGGTGATGATATGGCAAAGTATTCTCTTTTTATGGTTGGCCTTTTCTTATTACGCTTTTTTGTCAAATCTTCACCAAAACTAGCAGCTGCAGCTAAGTTTTTAAAGCCATGTACAATTACAAATACTTTTTCTATGGAGTACACATCTAATGATACTGATAAATCGTAATACGTAATATCTTTAATTACGATGTTAAGGTCCTTTATGGTTTTTTCAATGGCTGTAGAGTCATTTTTTTCAAACTCATAAACCAAATTAAAAAAGAGCGCATCATCCTCGGGAAAAAAATCACTTTCCGCTAGAACCGGTATGGCTTCTTGTAGGATTTCTTCAGCTTTTTTACCCTCTTCTGAGTTAGGATATGTTAAAGACACAAAAGTGATGCTTTCTTTATAAGACTCAAAGCCATACAATCTTCCCATTGCTGTGGCCTTTAGCAATTCTAATTTGGGAACTATGTCCTCTCCTTCGTATCGTTTTATCTGCTTTTCTGATTCAGCTATGCATTCTTCAAATTTCTGTGCGTCAAACAACCTGTATATGCTATTGTAAAGTTGTTCGGGACTATTTTCATCCTTGGACAACTCGGAGTTTGGATTCAAAAGTATCTCAGCATAACGGGACTCGGGGTAATTGGTGACAATTTCTGTCTTCATTTGATCCGACTTAGACTCAAGCCCTCTCAATTCATAAATCTTGTAAAGATTATACATGGCAGGCAGCACCAAACGCTCCTCGGGATCACTATCCAGCAAAGTTTCTAACCTAAACTGAGCTAATGGTAGCTCTTGAAACTTCTCAAAATAGATGACTCCTAATTGATAATAGGCATAGTTTCTGTCTATGACAAGTGTGTCAATTTCCTCTTGCGTTTGTGGCAATTGGGCCATAAAAAAGCTAGGGTCGAAGACATCCGTTTTTACCTCCGTAGTATTAATAGAATCTAGCACACCCGCCTTGGCAACACTAAATGTTGTTGAGAATCTCCAATTATCCTGAAGCTGCCTACGCCCCCATTGCTTTAGAAATTCATTTTTACCATAGGCAACCGTTGTTGGATTGTAAAAATAAAAACTCTCAGAGGCGCCTTTTATACCCACATCTTGCGGTGAGGCCACCCCTGGAAATAAATTCCCACCAACCTTAACTCTATTCTTGCTATCTTGAATTTGTTGCTCTTTGGCTTTCCTCTTTTCCTCTTCTGCCTTTAAGTCTTGTGACACCTTTGCAAAATACATGGTTTTCTCTGCGTCAGACATGTCCAATATTCTTAATATACTATCATTGGAAGTCACCACCCCTTCATAATATATAACGTCTTGTAAATTGTCCCGTTTTTTCTTTATTGCTCGGAAGGGCCGTGTATTCTTATCCATGTTAATAAGAGTACTA
Source organism: Winogradskyella aurantiaca (assembly GCF_003362725.1). Classification (GTDB taxonomy): domain Bacteria; phylum Bacteroidota; class Bacteroidia; order Flavobacteriales; family Flavobacteriaceae; genus Winogradskyella_A; species Winogradskyella_A aurantiaca. The sequence continues at coordinate 273,097 of NZ_QKTV01000001.1, read as the reverse complement.
TCAAAATAAGCCCCAGCTGTCTTATATTCTTTCCTATCAAAATACATGTCGCCAAGTGTGTTGTAGTTTTTGGCGTTCAATGTCAGGTCAGCCGAATTTGCTCTTAGAGATCGCTCATAATACATTTCGGCCTGAAATTCAGATCCCCTTCTTCTGTAAAATTCTGCTATCCCATGATAAACTTTATCCAGATATGGTCGGTTTTCACGGTTCTCTTCCATTTCAAGTAGGTACTCTTCAAATGCAATGGGATCCCCTTCCTCAAAACTAAAGTTTTGCGCTTTGGACAAGTGCGCATTAATATAGTAAGCACGGGGGATTTTTCTGTGAAGCTCAATGATTTTATCGTAGGCTAAATTTGCACTGTCTTTTTTTCCAAACTCGTCGTATAATTGACCTATTATAAAATTATATCTTGCCTTTTCCAGATTAACCTTAGTGCTTGAGGCGGCAATCTTCAGGTACATTTGAGCTGTATCTTTGACTTGCAGATTAATATAACACTGGGCAATTGTAGCTGTGATATCGGCCAGGTCCTGGCCCTCAACTTCTTCTTGTTTTATGTGTCTTTTTAGGTTCTTTATTGCCACCTCGTTATTTCCAAGACGCATATTAGATTTCTCTCTCCAAACCTTTACCTGGTTAATTTTATCACTTGTTGGATACTTATTAAGTATATTATTAAAGGCGTCTAAGGCAGGGACAAATCGTTCATCGTAATATCTGGCCTTTCCTAAAAGAAGGTAGGCCTCATCTATTTGAGGATTTCGTTCTTTACTGTCAATGGTCATTCCATGCTTTTGAATGGCTTTTATTGCTTTTTCCTCTGCACGCTCAAAATCCTGATTTCTCGCTTGCCCCGGAAGAAAAATATCCCCTGTTACTTGCATACGCTCAACAGGAAGAAGCTCCCAAAAGTTTTCGGTAAATTCATTGTTAACAGAAGCCAATCCATTTTCCAAAGCAATGTTTCCATTGTAAAGCACATTAAATTTGGTACCCATGGCGTGGAAGTTCCTGTTTAACCATTTATCTTTTTTACGAGAACAACCAATTAGAACCGTTAGGCTCAGAAGAATAAGAAGAGATTTCGACAGGGTTCTCAACACAGTGGGATTGTGATTAAAAGATAACTTTTGATTACAACTTTTATTGCACAGGGTTAAAATTAATCATCTTTTGGGATTATAGGTCGTTTTTAGAAGGTTTTCGAGTCATAGCCAAGGTTTCACCATAAAAATAGCCCATGCTATACTAGCATGGGCTTAGTTTTTTGTTAGTCTTTGTAGGGCTTACTCTTCCTCCGAACTAATCATCAAATTCCCGGCAAAATGAGCTTCTAATTCCTTTAAGGTTGTAGGATTCGTTTCCAGGTCTTTAACAACCTCACCTTTTTCCAAAACTACAATTCGCTCACATACGTCAGTAACATGCATAAGATCGTGACTTGAGATAAGGACCGTCACCCCTTTCGTTTCGGCCAGATCTTTTAGAATTCCCTTTAAACGAATTTGTGTAGACGGGTCTAAATTGGCAAACGGTTCATCCAGAATAATCACATCAGGATTACCAATTAAAGCAGCCACAATACCTGCCTTCTTTTGATTTCCCTTACTTAAATCACGTAGGTATTTTTTCTTACCAATGATTTCTCCGTTAAAAAAATCTTCAAATTGCGAGGTTAAGGCATCTACATCTGCCTTATTCTGGCCTCTAAGATCTCCTATGAAATAAAAATATTCTTCAGGTGTTAGATATCCGATTAAGAAGCTCTCATCAATAAAAGCCGAAGTATGAGGTTTCCAGTCTTCACTTTCTGAAACAACAACCTCATCATTGGTGATGCTCCCGGTTGTTGGTTTTATCAGATCTAGAAGTAAACTGAAGTATGTTGTTTTCCCGGCTCCGTTATTACCAACCAAGCCAAAACTCTGACCTTTTGGGATATCGAGTGCGTCGATTGTCAACACAGTTGTATCACTATATGTTTTAGATAATTCTTTTGTCTGTATCATAGTTCTTTTTATTAAGTATCCTGACTAAAGGCGTCAATCATTTTATATTTTGAATCGAGGTATTTTGATGTTATAAAACTCATGAGTCTCCTATGAAGAACGACTCCAGTAACTCCAAGAATGAGTAACGTACCAATGGCAACTTCAAATCCTAATAGCCAATTTAGCAGACCAAATAGTGCCATAGGAACGAGCATTAGTGGAATTCCAATTAACCATTGTACCGCACCTGTACCTTGATAGTTGAAGGCTGCTTTTTTATCTAACTCTATTTTTTTCCTGTTGTATGATCCCCCCCAAAGAATCACATGAGAATTTACACCAATGTTATAGACGGCTGCCGCAAAATGGGCCAATAAAATTTTCCAACCAAAATACACATAAGGTATCCCTAGAACAAACATTGCCACAACACTCATGACCATAAGAATAAATTTTGAACGTAAATATTGTTCATACTTAATATTCTGACTCATCAGCATTTTATAGTAGGCACTATCCCAGGCAGGAATAAATTGACCAAAGTTAATTAAGAAGAACCCTGTAGAAAAAATGCCAATAAATGCCCACATAAATTCCATCTCTCGATAGATTTGTTGGGGATAAAAGAACAGACCATATAACAATCCAATAATCATTAGCAGAGCCATTGATTTGGTTCGTTTATTTCTCCAAATAAGTTTTAAATCCAATTGCATAAATGGTGCAATATCACCAAAGCGTTTGGTCCATGATAGATCTGCTGCTTTTACTTCCTCCACCTTTGATTGCAGTGACGCGTCCAGATAAAGTTTGTCTTTTAAAATTTTGTAATTGTACGCATAGCAAATCCCAAGCACTGCTGCTGGTGCTAGGATTAGTATTGGGGTGTTTGAAACCGTCTGAAAGAGCCCACCAACAATTGAGGTCATCGAGACAATATCAAAATAATTAAGGGCATATAAACTCCCCACGACAAGGAGTAATGGTAAAAATGAATACTCAGAGTCTGAGGATACCGCTTCAATAATAAAGTTCAGGAAATTAAGGACTAGAACAACAATTATCATGGTGAACATCCAGGTGATCACCATAGAAGTCTCAAACCCATCATTAATAGCCATGATACTAAACGGAATGATGGCAAAAAGAGGTAAGAAATTAAAAAAAGACAGGGCCGATTTACCCAATACAAAATGGACCACGGTAGAACGCTTTACGGGTAATGTAAGTAAAGGTTTCACGGTCATGACAGGAAGTTTCTGTAAAAAGAATCTGATTAATAAATCTGCGATAATCCAGTAAAACAAAAACCCATTAAGAACCACAAATGGGTCTTGATCTGGAAACAGTTTCTTTAGAACTTTTAACAAAATAAAACCTCCTCCTAAGAAAATGGCAACAAAATAAAGAGCGAAAAAAACTAAAAGTATATTGAGTGCTATACTTTTTTGCCAGTATGAGGAACGAAAATATTGTTTCCACTCCAGTGAGATAAAGTGTTTAATCATAGCTTTTTAAGAGGTTAATGCCTAACATTAGTAAACATAACTGTTAATTTGTTACAAACAAAACTGCTTCTATTTCATGAGGTCATTATTTTTGCACCAAAAAATCTAGCATGGCACAATTTCACGACCTAACTATAAAAGGTATTTCCCAAGTCACGGATCAATCTGTGGCCATAAGTTTTGACATCCCATCTGAATTAAAATCGCACTTTGTCTTTAAAGCAGGACAGTATTTAACACTAAAAGCAACTATTAACGGGGACTCTATTCGTCGTGATTATTCCATTTGTTCTTCTGCTAACAGTGGCTCACTAACTGTTGGAATTAAGGCGGTTGAAGGAGGTACATTTTCAGTACACGCCAATAAGATCTTAAAGGAAGGGGATACGATTTCTGTGGCAGAACCTCAAGGCCGTTTTGTGTTTGAATCAAACTCTGAAAAAACAAGAACCATTGCAGCATTTGCAGCTGGAAGTGGTATTACTCCAATTCTCAGTATTGCTAAAACTCTTCTAGAAGAAGAGCCGTTTAGCAATTTTATATTAGTGTATGGTAATAAATCTGCTTCTGACTCTATGTTTAAAAATGACCTTGACGCCCTTTCTAGTAACTATGGCAATAGATTTCATATACACAACATCTATAGCCAAATACGAGCTAATGAAGCCTTATTTGGGAGAATTGACAAAAGCATTGTCAACCTCATCGTAAAAAATAAATACCAAGGGATAACCATAGAAAACTTTTATTTATGTGGTCCAGAAGCCATGATCCACACTGTAAAAGATACTCTTATTGAAAATGGTATTAAAGAGCAGCAAATATTTTTCGAATTATTCACTGCGCCTGCTGTTTCAGAGAATGAGGAAGTAATGCTGGCTGATGGTAACTCTAAAGTTAAAGTTATTGTTGATGATGAAGAGTTTGATCTAGAGATGTCTCAAAAACAATCGATTTTAGAGGCGGCTCTTAAAGCGGATATAGATGCTCCTTACTCTTGCCAAGGAGGTATTTGCAGCAGTTGTATTGCCAGGGTATCAGAAGGGACAGCCAAAATGACTCAGAACAATATACTTACCGATAATGAAGTCGCTGAAGGATTAATTCTAACCTGCCAGGCACACCCTACTTCTGCATCAATTGTTGTAGATTATGATGATGTCTAAACGGATTTAATTAAGAACCTCTCTAACCTTTTTAATAATTGCCTCCGGAGGTATTGAAGCCGCTGCATTTTCATAACCTTTAGGGAATTTGTTACCGTAGACCGAAGTTGGAATTTGTGGGTATTTTTTTTGATCGGCCAATAAGGAGTTTCCAGCTGGTTGATTAAATGGAGTAAATCCGGCAAAAGGATGTGTTACTCCCCAAACGCTAATGACCGGAATCCCGTAAATAGCGGCCAAATGACCATTCCCTGAATCCATAGATATCATAAGATCCAAATTGGAAATCAAATCCAACTCCTCTTGAAACGATAAATTACCCGCAACAGAAAGGACGTTATTAAATTGCTTTTCAATTCTTGATAACGCTAATGACTCGGCCGCACCTCCTCCAAATAAAACTAGTTGATGGGTCTTAGATAACTCAGCAATAACCTTTTCCATCAACTCTAATGGATACATCTTTGCTTCATGTGCTGCAAAGGGAGCAATTCCAATTAAATTGGTTTTTGAATCGATGTTTACATTATCTAAAAATCCATCTATTTCAGCCTTGCGAGGAAATATGGGAGAATGAAGATCTAACTGAATATTCATTTCAGAGAAAACATCTGCATAACGTTGATGGGTTGATTTTAATTGTTGAATCTTAAGACCAGTAACTAGTTCTTTCTTTTCAGAACGTCCTTTGTCCAATTGAAAGAAAGGAATACCCCTTAATAATAACTTTAGTAGTTTGGTACGCAACACGTTATGAAGATCCGCAATAGCATCAAACCGCTGTTTTTTAAGTTTTCTGGCCAGTTTAAAAATTCCTGAAACACCTTTATACTCGGCTTCTAAATTGACACCAATTACATCAATACCAGGAATACTAGAAAATAAGGGGGTAAATCTGGTTCGTGTGAGTACCGTAATACGAATCTTTGGGTTTTTATCTAATACCGCTCTAATAACGGGTACTGTCATTGCCACGTCTCCCATTGCTGAAAAACGAATAACAAGAATATGCCTGTAATTTGCCATGATAGATTAATAAGGCCACAAAAAGGAAATTTATTTCTGACCTCTCAAGACCGGATTCAATTCATCATCGTTGTACATCTTCATTTGCTTGTACACTTTCATGAATTTATCACCGTTGGAAATGTCGTGAAGAAGATCATCAATAGCCGTACTTAAATCCATACGTTGTTCTAACAGAACATTCAATTTATTTTGACATGCTTCTTTATGAGCTTCAGAGGCGTCATCCCTAACAGTTTCCAAATGCATGTGGTAAATTTTAAGCGCCAGAATTGACAATCTATCTATGGCCCAAGCAGGACTTTCGGAATTGATTTTAGCATCCTCCTTTACAGAGACATCTTTGTATTTGTCTAGAAAGTAACTGTCAATATATTCAACCGTATCTGTTCTGTCCTGGTTTGAAGCATCAATTTTTCGTTTTAATTCTAAGGCGGCAACTGGGTCAATATTAGGGTCTCTAATTATGTCTTCATAGGCCCATTGAACTGTATCTATCCAGCACTTTCTGTAAAGCAAATGCCCAATCAAATCTTCATTCTTTTCAATAGGATTATTGAATGGCTGATCTACCGTATTTAAGACTTTATACTCTGCAATGACTTTTTGAAAAATTGAATTGGCTTTCTCTGAAATCATGATTGAAAATTTAAGACTACAAATATACTCTGAATTATTAACTTTAGGTCTATAAGCTTATTGTCGCCATGCACATACACAACCTTTCTGATCAAGCCTCCGTACTTAATCAGTACCTATTAGAAATTAGGGATGAAACCATTCAAAAAGACACGATGAGGTTTCGGAGAAACCTTGAACGAATTGGAAACTTTTTAGGCTATGAACTGAGCAAATCTTTGGAGTATAAAAATCAGCCAATAACCACTCCTCTAGTGGAGACATCAGCTAAAAAACTTAGTGGATCTCTAGTTATTTGTTCTGTACTTCGCGCAGGGCTTCCACTCCACCAGGGCCTTTTACAGGTGTTTGATAGATCTGAAAATGCATTTATTTCGGCTTTCAGACATCCGGCTGAAAATGAACGTGGATTTGAAATAATCACGGACTACGTCGCCACTCCAAATATAGAAGGTAAAACTCTAATTCTTGCTGATCCGATGCTTGCCACGGGTGATTCCTTAATCGCCACATACAACTCCCTATTGAAATTTGGCATTCCTAAACAAATTCATGTCGTATGTGTCATTGGCTCGTCCTATGGAGTTGATCATATAAATTCCACTTTGCCTGATGCCTCCCATCTTTGGATCGCAGATGTGGATCCTCAATTGAATGATAAAAGTTATATAGTCCCAGGACTTGGTGATGCTGGTGATCTAGCTTTTGGTTCTAAGCTATAGAACTAGATTAACAATTATTGCTATGATCAATACCCCTATTATAGTGTTGGTTATCCATTCACGATCAATTGTCTCCATGTTCAGGGCCACTACAAAGGAGGCGGGCACCAATAAAAAAATCATTTGTCCTCCATCTTGAATCACTGAAAATCCAATAATTAATAAGGCACTAATGGTGTACCAGATCAATATCATGTACGTTGGTTTCTCGTCGGTGTTTCTCTCGTTATAGGATGCGATTACCTTAATTAGAGACCAAAATAAAATCAGTAAAAACGGAACAATCCTTGTTAAAGAATCTTGTGTCCAATAATTAGATAAATCTAAATTGAACTGAACTTGTAAGTCTCTTTCTAAAAAATAGGTGTCGAACACAAGTATGTTATAACAAATCTTAATTACCAAAACACACAATAAACCAACTATAGGAATTATAGCGGTCTTAACGTCATTACCTGAATAATACCCAACGGCAATTACCAGTATTGGGAGTATAAGTATGAGGGTTGGGTTTATTAATATGGCCAAACCAATCCAGAATCCAGCATCAAAAAGCTTCTTTTTAACATGCTTTCTTGAATGCAAACTAACCAATCGCCTTAATGCAAATAATAGGAATACATTGGACCACAATAATTCTGAATGTTTAATTATTTCAGGAAACAATCCCAATACGAGTCCGAAGCATAGCACTGCAAAACCGTTTCTTTGGGTAATGTTATTTTTTGAATTTATAAAGTCAAAAATCAAAAGCGAGAACAGAAGTACAATAATGTTCAAGACCATTTGACCAGATCTTGATATATCTGTGAAAAAAAGATTCCAGTTATAAATTGTGGAAATCAGAATTAAAAATGCCGCAATAATGATAATATTTACAGGCTTAGATTTACTAAAAATGCTTGCGATCATTAACTCTTTTTGTATTTTTGCCAAGTAAATTTAAAACTTATGAAGGACTTCTTTTACGCTATTCAGGATTTGTTTGTAAATGTTTTATTCGCCCCGCTTGATGCGTTGAGAGAATTGGAACTGTCCAGTTGGTTTGGCGCCAACATGTTTAGTTGGATTTTTATGGCAATTGGCTTTGTAGCCTTTGTTTATTGGATGAGAGAATTATCTAAATTCAATAAAAGTGGAGAAGAAGATAAAAGCGTTACTGCACACTCTTATCTATAGATCAAAACCAATATCCTTTCGGTAATACATCTTATCAAACTTTAGTAACTCTATAGATTGATAGGATTTTTTTATGGCATCATTAAACGTTTCGCCATATGAAGTGACAGCCACTACTCGGCCTCCTGAGGTCACTACGTCATTACCCACTTTTTTTGCTCCTGCATGGAATACAATTGAATCCGTGATATTCTCTAGTCCTGATATTACCTTTCCCTTTTCATAAGATTCCGGATAACCGCCTGAAACCATAACAATAGTGCTTGCCGCTCTATCATCAATCTCTATTTCCTGAGATGCTAGATCTCCACTCCCAATAGCTTCAAATAATTCAACAAGATCCGATTTTAATCTCGGCAAAACCACTTCAGTTTCAGGGTCGCCCATTCTTACATTGTACTCAATTACCTTGGGATCGTTACCAACCTTAATTAAGCCGATAAAAATGAACCCTTGGTAAGGGAGTTCGTCAATACTAAGACCCTTCACCGTAGGAATTACAATTTGTTGTTCAATCTTATCGATAAATTCCTGAGAAGCAAATGGCACTGGAGACACTGCGCCCATTCCGCCCGTATTTAATCCAGTATCACCCTCGCCAATTCTTTTATAGTCCTTGGCCATTGGCAGTATCTTATAACCATTTCCGTCTGTTAAAACAAAACAACTGAGTTCAATACCATCCAAAAACTCTTCAATAACAACCTTAGAACTTGCAGCCCCAAACTTCTCATCAATCAACATGTTTTTAAGCTCTTGTTTGGCTTCATCAAGATCTTGAATAATAAGTACACCCTTTCCAGCTGCCAAGCCATCAGCCTTTAACACATAGGGAGGCATAAGTGACTCTAAAAAACTATAACCCGATTCTAAGTCATTGGCAGTAAAACTCTGATAGGCTGCAGTTGGAATATTATGCCTACTCATGAATTCTTTTGCAAATTCTTTGCTCCCCTCTAATTGTGCAGCGGCTTGAGATGGGCCAATAACTAGGACATTCTTAAATTCGGAGTCTTTTGTGAACTCATCATGAATGCCCTTAACTAAAGGGTCTTCAGGTCCCACAACAATCATATCAATATCGTTTTCTCGTACAGCACTCTTTATGGCATCAAAATCTGTAACAGCTATCTGCAAATTAGTGGCAATACTATTAGTTCCGGAATTTCCCGGAGCCACAAATAAATTCTCACATTTTGGACTTTGTGCTATCTTCCATGCAAAGGTGTGTTCTCTTCCTCCTGACCCTAATACTAGAATATTCATAATGATCTCAATTATTGCGCAAAAATAGTTGCTTTTAGAGTGAAAAAATAATTAAATTTCAGAAACCTTATCCCCCAGTATTCTTGCGATTCTTCGATTTATCTTTAACCCTAAATGGCTACAATATAAGCAAAGCAAAACATGAGTTGGCCACACTCCAAAAGCTTGACAGAGCAAACAAGCAACTTGATATAATAAACCGACGAAATCACATTGTAGAATACCACATCGAGAACAACCCTTATTATGAGCATCATTTTTTATCTTCTTATAACAACCAATGGGAGTCCGTACCGATTATGACCAAACAGGACTTGCAAAGACCCTTAAAAGAACGTCTTTCCAATGGATTTAGTAACAAAACTATCTATGTAAATAAAACATCCGGATCTTCCGGTGACCCCTTTATTTTTGCTAAGGATAAGTGGTGTCATGCTATGACCTGGGCACAAATTATGGATCGCTTCAGCTGGTACGGTATCGACTTTAACTCGTCGTCACAGGCTCGGTTCTATGGGATTCCTTTAGATTTTATAGGTAATAAAAAGGAACGCTTAAAGGATTGGTTTTCCAACAGATATCGATTTTCGGTCTTTGATCTTAGTGATACAGCCTTTGAGGAGTGTTTAGTTCAGTTTAAAGCAACTGCATTTGAGTTCATCAATGGTTATACCAGCCCAATTGTTCAATTTGCAAAATTCTTAAAAAGAAAGGGGCTTATTTTAACCGATGTCTGTCCTAGCCTTAGGGTTTGTATAGTGACCTCAGAGATGTTATTTGATAGTGATAGATCCCTTATGCAAGAAAGATTCGGAGTCCCTGTAGTGAATGAGTATGGTGCCTCAGAGCTGGATCTTATTGCCTTCGAAAATACGCACGGAGAACTGCAGTTAAACAATGACACCCTCTATGTTGAGATTGTTGATGAGAATGATAAAGTTCTGCCCTATGGTAAAGAAGGAAGAATCATTATAACGTCATTATTCAACAAGGCACACCCCTTTATTCGCTATGATCTTGGTGATATTGGCATTATTGAGGTAAAAGAAAACTCTCCATATCCAATATTAAAAAAGCTAACGGGCCGCACTAATGATCTGGTTCAATTGCCTAGTGGTAAGACTGCAGCAGGACTTACCTTTTATTATGTAACTAAAAGTGTTATTGAAGAATCTGGAAATGTGAAAGAATTTGTGATCGAGCAAGCAAAAATAGAGCATTTTAACATTGTATATGCTAGCAAAAATGAGCTCACCCCTGAGCAGAAGGTAAAAATTGAAACCGCTATAAGTCAGTATTTAGAAGACGGGCTTACTATTAGTTACAAAAGGGTGCCTCAATTAAAAAGAAGTGCCTCTGGGAAATTGAAGCAATTTCATTCTAAAATTTATTGATGAATTGAAAAAGCCATTAACTATAATAACATCTTACTACCCCCCTGAAATAGGAGCAGCTTCCAATCGTATATATCAATTAGCTAATGGTTTACAGGGTGATTTTTCGGTTACTGTTCTCACTCCACTACCGAATTATCCTGAAGGAAAAATATTTAAAGAATTTAAGGGGAGGTTAAAAGACTATTCAGAAAAAGATGGAATATCAGTTCGACGTCTATGGATACTTCCGTCTAACTCAAAGAATAAAGTAATTAGACTGATGTCTATGATATCCTATAGTTTAAGTCTCTTAATTTACTTTCTATTCAATTCAATTCCCAAAACTGTCATCATACAATCACCTCCTTTATTAGTAGCCTTTACAAGTGTATTTTTTCTACGGTCCAAAAAACGAAAACTGGTATTAAATATTAGTGATCTTTGGCCAGATGCTGGTCTAGATCTTGGCGCATTCCAAAAAAATTTATTTTTCAAATTGCTTAAAAAAATGGAATCCTTTATTTATAGGAATGCTCAACTGGTTTTGGGACAAAGCCAGGAAATCTTAGATCAGGTGGTAAAAATAACAACCAGACCTAAAGTCTTACTTTATAGAAACTATCCTCAATTACCAAAAACACAACATCTCGTACGAGAATCAACTAATAATTCAAAGCCTCTCAGATTAGTATATGCAGGGCTATTAGGTGTTGCTCAAGGCATTGTCGCTCTTTGCAACGAACTGTCGTTTCAGAACATAGAATTCCACATATATGGTTCTGGCCCCGAAACCAATGAAATCGAATCCTTACTTCAAAACAATCCAGATCTTCCCATATTTTATCACGGTAGTTTAGACCGAGAGACTCTGCATGGTGAATTAATTAAATATGATCTTGCTATTATTCCCTTAGTAAAACGTATTTACGGCTCTGTACCCTCTAAAATTTTTGAGATGGCTTCTCTAGGATTACCAGTACTTTATTTTGGAGGTGGTGAAGGAGAGAACATCGTCCTTGAAAACAATCTTGGCTGGGTGATCAGTCCTAAAGATTACGAGGGGCTGAATAGAATAATCAATTCAGCTGTCAAAAATGAATTTAAAAATATAGATCGAAAGATGATTAGGCACACCTTTGAGTTAAAATTTAATAATGAAACCCAATTAAACAGATTAAAGGAAGCCCTTGGTTAATAGGCTTTATCTTCCCCTTTGACAGCATTGATGAAGGTTTGAAATATGATTTTTAGATCCAAGAGCAGCGACCAATTCTCTATATAGAAAATGTCATACTTGACTCTTCCAATAATATCCTTGTCAGACTCTACTTCACCTCTAAATCCTCTTGTTTGTGCTAATCCGGTAATCCCTGGTTTCACAAAATGTCTCACCATAAATTTATCTATGCGTTTTGCATACATATTTGTATGGCTAACCATGTGAGGTCTAGGCCCAACTACCGACATGTCCCCAAAAAGGACATTAAAAAATTGAGGGAGTTCATCTATACTGGTCTTTCTTAAAAATGCCCCAACCTTGGTAATCCTTTGATCGCCTCTAGTTGCTTGGTATAAATGAGCGTCCTTGTTAGGGGTCATTGATCGAAATTTATAACAGTCAAATTCTTTGTAGTTAAACCCATTCCTAGATTGCTTAAAAAATATAGGACCACGCGATTCCAGTACAATGAGCAGGCCAACAATTGGTGTTAACCATGAAAGTATAAATACAACTACAAATGCAGAAAACACAATATCAAATAACCTTTTAATAAATGTATTAATCGATTCATCTAGAGGTGTTGTTCTAAGCGACAAAATGGGGGTGTAATCATAATACTCATATTGCAATTTCTTAGAATAAATCTCTTTTGAATCAGGTAAGAATTTCACAATTTTAAGATTATTATCCGCAAAATCTATAATCTCAGCTAATTCATTATTGTTCAACTCAGAAATAGAGCAATAAATCTCATCTATGTCATTTTTTAATACAAACTCTAAACTGTTACGAAGGGCTTCACGGTCATTTTCAGAAAAGTCAATTGTCCTTATATGATTATACCCAAATTCTTTTTTGGTATTAAAGAATTTTTCCAGAGCTCTAGTCTTTTGATTTAAACCAAAAATAACGGTGCGTCTATAATTTCCTCCAAAGGATACACGGTATTTTTGAAGCAGAAAATAAATGGCAAACTTCAAGAGTCCAATAATTGTAAAGCTGAGCGCAACGAAATAAACTATTGGGCGTGGATATATCTTGAATTCATGGTATAGGCCAGAAAATGCGAATACCAACAATAAAAAAAGAATCCCCTGTCTTACTAATAATGTGATTATGGTAACTGGACGTGTAAATCTATAAACCTCATAGAACTTTGAATAAATGGATAGTAATATCCATCCAATCGTCACAAAACTCGAGAAAATAAGGAAATCCTCTTGATTAAGTAAGAAAAAGAGGGCTACGCAATTTATAATTACAATATCAATCGCGTAAGAAATAGGTCTGAGAAAACCAGAATACCTACCGTGTTTAAATAAACTCAAGCTCCTGATATTTTTGTTGTTCAGTTATACAGTTTTTATCATTAATTCCAAGTAATAAGAAAAAGAACAAAACAAAATAAGTGATGCCAATTTGTCTAACCAAAAACGACTCTGTTATTATCAAAAAGAAAAAAGATGCTACAAACAAATACAAAGGCCTATTGTCTTTAATAAAATAAAAAGGAGATAAACCTATCGCTAATAGGACAATCAATCCAAAAATGCCTGAGTCTAACAAGGATTGAAAATATTGATTATGGCAATTCAACTTATTAATAAACGCTCTTCTAAAGTTGTTTTTTTTATATGTGCCTTGTAATTCTATTTGTGATATTCTAAAACCATAACCCATTAATGGTGAAGCCTCAATTAATTCCCAACTATTTTTCCATAATTTTTTCCTTAAAGCTAAACCTGAGTAGGAAGATATGTTTTGATCAAAATTCATAATCCTACTTTTCAAAGTAGGTATGGTAAAGGAAATTATAAAAACTAAAGCCATGCAACTTAGAAGTAAAAAAATTGACTTTTTGTTCATCCGATTTAAATTTAGAAAAAACTTTGTCCCAACATAAATCAAAGTAACAACCAATGTGATTCTTGACGAGCTTAAAAATATAGCGAAAATAAACAACACGCTTAGTGTAATTTTATTTTTTACTATAGTTTTAAGTAAAAAAGAATACTCCAATATAATAACAATAGAAAAAAAATAAAGAGCTGAAACATAAATTGGCTCCACTCCGAATAAATCATTTAAATGGCGATATGTTATATAGATTGAATTGAACGATTTTTCAGCATGAAATGCTCTAAAAACCCCATAAAAAAAAGACAATATAAAAGATAGAACCCCGGAAATAATAAAAGCATTTAGGCCTGATTTGACAATTTTCCCCCATTCTTTCTTGTTTATTAATACCGAAACATAAAGAGGAATATATATAAATGGTAGCAGGGAGGTAAGATTAATTAAATCTGTAAAACTATTTGCATTCAATACCGTTGCAATAACTACTGTAAAGAAGTAAACAGAAAACAAGAGGTACAATTTCTTAAATTGAACTTTGAATTTATTTCTAAACACATCAATTAACAAAACCAACAGAGCAATTACTGAAGAAATTGAAACCAAGGCATTGCCCAAAAATAAGGATGAGCATAAAAAAATGAATGAACCCTTATAAGGCAGATAACTATTTAATAAAGTTTTGCGCTTTTGCACTTTTGAAAAAATTCTTCGTATTTTAAATTAATCTTCTCTTCTGAGAATAAATTATGAATCTTATTTAGATTATTTGCCGCAAATGTGTCAAAATGTGAACGATTCGGTTTTAAGTTTTTCTTTATGTCGTTAGAGTTATTAAAATACAATGCGTCTGAACCTAAAATACCTTTATTAAAGGGATTGTTATGAGCTATTATTGCACAACCACAGGACATTGCCTCCAACAATGAAGGATTGGTTCCACCAACAGAATGTCCATGAAAATAAAGATTTGAAAAATATCGGATATTGTTTAAATGATCTTGCTCATATATTCCGCCTAGAAATTTAATATTAGATTTTGCAGAATATCTTTTTTTTAAATATTTCCCATATTTAGTTTCATGCTTTCCAACAACAACAAAGATTCTTTCTAGTTCGGCTTTTACTACACCATCAAGAATTGTTTGAATGTTGTTTTCTGGCTCCAATCTGGCAATTAAAATGTCATAATTCCCTTTTTGTAAAGAATACTGCTCCAGTACCTTTTCATTAGGATCTTCAAAAACCCTGGCGCCATATGCAATATAAATTGATTCTTTATTATATTTTCTAGTTAGGTAATCCTTAATTCCTAGAGAATCAGCTATTAGATAATCACTTCTTAAGATAGCAAGCTTTTCAGCAAAACTCAAAAATTTCCTGGTTATTCTATTATACTTCGATCTCTTCCATTCAAGACCATCCATATTAGTAATTATAACTGCATTTTTTGGAAGAAACACCCCCCATATTGAACTACTAGTATATCCGAGCTGTAAGATTATATCAAAATTATGCTTCCTCGAATTTAAAATGCAATTCAAATCATAAACAAACTGACCCGGTGTACCGATTAAATATTCGGGATCATATTTGTGGATTATTTTGGCTCCATTCCACTCGTCTAGTTTATATGGATGGTCGTGAGAATTATAAACATAGACTTTATGTTGTTTTTTTGATAAAAAAAATGCTAGTGATTCTGCAAACTGTTCAAACCCACCATGATCATTTGGAATACCTCTAGTCCCAATTATTGCTATTTTCATTAAACCTTTAGTAGTTTTTATTGAATAAATTTATCATGCAAATAAAAAGTAAGAAAGCGTAAACCTGATGCTTAAAAATACCAGCATTTGTAATTCCAGCAAATATCATTACAATATTTACAATAAGTAAATAATTAATAAAAATATTATGCCCCGACCCTTTTCCTTTAAACAATTTAAATGGTAATATGAATATTAAATAAAAAAGATAAACACCAGCAGGTAGTCCATATTGGGAGGCTAGTGCTAAAAAATCATTATGAGAATCCATAAGATTTTTATCTTTAGACCCATAGTCTCCTTTTGTCTTATTCCATCTTCCTGGCCCTACACCAAAAAATGGGTTTTCTGCTATCATATTGATGGATGTTTGATAATGGTTAAGTCTAAGACTTAACGATTCTGTAAATGGATTATCAGAAAAAACTATTATACTATCGATTCTCTTTTTTGAAAAATCAATAGATTCTATTTCAAAATTCTTGACTGAAAGCCGTTCTTCTCTATTAAGGTACATTAACCCCATAAAAACAACAATACCAAAAAAAATATCCACGCAAACTCTAATCCATAATTTATTCTTAAAATGGTTTAATATGGTCAGAAAATAAAATACTATGAAAGTTAAAATGGAAATAAACAAAGCTGATCTGCACGAACTAAATAGAATTGCTGCGAAAATAATAAGACATACAAAACCATAATAAATTGAAATCTTTTTTCTATAAAGTAGTAGCATTATGTATGCATTAATAGCGCAGATAGTATTAGCAAACGTATTATTCCTAAGCGTTCCGCTCACTAATCGGTCGTAACTGTAATAAATTTTCGAAAAGACTATAGCCTCTGAAATTAAAAATAACGTACTGATCAAAACTCCATAAAAAAGAAATCTAGGGTCAAATCTACTTTTCAAATAATAAACTAAAATTAAGATCAAGATTAAATACCTTAGGTGATAACTGTTTGCTATAATTATAAGTATATCAGACAGGTCAATACTTGTGACTAGATTGAAAATCAAGGAGCTTAGAATAATAATACAAGTTGACAGAATTATTCTGAAATATTTAAAACTTATTGAGCTAATACTCTCAAGATTAGTGTATTTTATTATTCCAAATATTAAAAAAATATCAACATTTGTAATCAATGGATAATAAACCTGCCTGTAATCAACATGGGAAGAAATAAGAACACTAGGCATCAAATTATTGACACTTGAGGGCATGGCTAAAAAGTTAAATACTAGGCATATCAAAAAAATATTAATGTTCTTTGACCCTAAATAAAAACTCGTCAAAAAAATGACTAAAGATAAAACTTCAATATGGGTTGGTTTTTGAAAGTGAATAATTCCATTTCTATAACCTAAAATAGTTACAATTAACAGGAGTACTAAAATTGCAGAATATAAGCAAGATAGAAATTGTAAAATCCGATACGTCTTTGACATTACTCAAAACTAAATTTAATAGGTTTTTTGAGCATAAGTTGTTTTAGGAATAGATGGCAAAAAAATGCAAAAAACAAAAATAAGACGTTATTAATGAGCGTTCCAAATAGGCCAGTACTAACTGAACCCGATACACCAATTGAAAAAAATAAGAGAACTATAAGGCCTGTATTCTTTATTTCTTTCTTATTAACGATTAGCTGATATAGACTATTAAATAAAAATCCATAAAAAATTGGATATACGAAAAAAGCTATCTTTCCAAAATTTAAGTATCCTAACCCTACAAAAGATGTTGTTACACTCCCTCCGTCGAAATCCCAGTTCATAAGGTCCTTTAAATAAGTCCCAAAATTAGGGTTTGAACCTGGTAGAAATAATTTCATATCAACCAAATAACTATACCCTTTCAGATAATTGTTTTGTTCGGGAAAGAAATCGTAAATCCGCTGTAAATTTTGAATGTTCACAAAAGGCCTCCAAGCCATTCTAAATTCCATAAGAGAGAAGAAGCTTACTCTAGAGTCTTGAAAATTTGATCTTATTGCACCAAACGTAATTAGAATAAGAAATAGAACTAATCCAATTTTAGCATACTGCTTTAAAGATAGTTTTCTTGCGCTCTTAATAGTGACTATTATGAAAGTGACAATTAGTAACTTTAATAAAGGAGCTCTACTTCCATAGGAAATCAGGGCGAAAGCTGTAAACAAAAATAATCCTATTTTAATAATCCTTGTCTTGTCTTTCATCAACAAGATTACGGCATAACCATAGAGCATAAAGGCAAGAAAAAGCAAGTTATAAAGCCCCGCTCCAGCTTTTCTTGTAATCCTATCATTTTCAATGTCATCAGCGAATATAATTATCCCTCCTGTTTTAAACGTAAACATAACAAAAAACAAAACTCCTAAAAGAAATACTATAAAACCACTAACCTGAAATGATTTAGACGGTTTACTTCTTATTGAAATTTCGTTTATTCTAACATATTTTGTGCCTATTGTGTAAAAAACATATCTTGAGATCATCGCACCAATAAATGTTAGCAGATAGGATAAAATAATAAAGGTCTTTAGATCTTCTGAAATTGGAATTCGAGGATATCGAATGTCGCAATATGAAAGTGCTATAAACAAAAACGCTGTTTGATATAAATAGAAGAACACGAAAGGGTTAAGTAAGTTTTTTAAGTCAAAGTACTTATTGACTAAATATAACATTACTATGCTTATGATAATAATTGACCAGCTCATTTATGTTTTGATATCTCTTTAATTATCCTTTCTGTTGATAAGCCATCTAATTTATAAAAATACTCTTCTATATACTTTTCGTAGGTTCTCAATTTGCTTTTATGCAAACTATTGTTTGTTAAAGATTTTACTAATTCGTTAGAGTCTCGTATGTTCATACTACATCCAAAAGAATCATATTCAAGTTTTGGTGAGGAATCGTCCAATACTATCTGAATAAGAGGTACTCGAAGGGCAATAGCCTCATTTGCAACTGTTGAAGTTGTAGTGATTACAAAATTGGATTCAGATATTAATTGGTGAATATCAACATTTTTTCTAATTGTAACACTTGTTTTACCAAATACTCGTATTACTTCACTCCTATTATCCTCGGAGCTAGGGTGCAGTTTAATTGTTACTGAATAGTTAATATGAATATTTGAATTGTACAAAATAGTCAAATACTTGATTACTTGATTAATTCCAATAGGGTTTACAATAACTAATATGTTCTTTCCTTTTTTTCTTTTAGTCTCTTTCAAATAGTTTAAGATGTTATCCATTTTAGGGGTGCCCGCAGTCAATAACTTATTATTTGGAGTGCCTCTCTCGATAAACCACTTGTTAGATAATTCCCCCCAAGTGAAAATTTTATCTGCTGATACAGGGAGGTATCCATAGGGTAAAACCGTAGACCCATGTTGCAACACATATGATGTGATTGCCTTTTTGGAAGTGAGAAAAACTAGTGCCCTTGAAATTTTATGGACATCAGTGTTTAGAACTAGGACATCTAGATATCGGGCTTTTTTTAACAGCCCCTGTAAGCAATTAACCACAAAATAAGAATCAAAAAAATTGAATATTAAGAGGATGTAGCTGACATTAAATCGAGAAGAAATGGTTTTTATTTTTTTTCTTTCTTTAAATAATAGAGCACAAAAGGAAAAGAAATTGGCAAAATAACTCCTAAACCTAAAAAACGACCATAAGAATATTGAGTTTCTATTTTTTAATCTTTTATCTGTAATTAATTCTTTAAAATTATGTTTATACCTTTTTTCAACAGCCCTGATATTATCAATCATGCTATTATTGTTTATCTCATTTACAAAAATTACATCCTCATTTACTTCTTTAATTCTATATGTTAGTGCAAACAAGGACTTAACATAGCTTTCTAAGCTGAAGATTTTTATACATGATAATATTGAATTAATTTTTAATCTGCCAAGTCCTCTTTCAAATAAAAAAATTTGAGATAGCATTGAAAAATTTAAACCATCAAAACTAACCTCTGTTCTTGAAAGAAATTCTATTAATTCTTCTTCACCTTTTAACATTAAATAAAATATCTAGGTTATACTTTGAAAGACAAATAAAGTATAAAATCAAAAATTGTAATATATAACTTATCATCGTTGTATATGCTGCAATACTGTAGCCATATTCAGGGATAAAAACAAAATTTAAGATTAAGTTTACGGCTGCTGATACTATAGCGGGTATTACCATTAAGCCTGTGTGGTTATAAAAAAATGGGATGTTGGATATCAATGTATACAAAAAATAAAAAAACATACCACAAACAATAGGCACAACCAATTCAACTATCTTTAAATAAGAATCATTTGATATAAGTACCACCAAGGTATTCTTGTTCAGAACAATTATAATTCCCAATAAAAAAATTATTGCACTATATATTTTTGCCGCATTAGAAATTCTTTGAATCTGATTATTTTTTAAGTTTTCTAAAATAAACTTTTGCCACATTTTATTTGTTGCCAAAAAACAAGCCATAAATACAGATCCAATAGTATAAGCAATAGTATATTCTGCAACATCAATTTCAGAATAATAATAGTTAATAATGAACCTGTCTGAAAAACTCAAAGTTAACACGGATAACATTGCTGGTAAAAATGGAAGGCTAAATGAAATTGACTTTTTTAAGGTGCTAAGAAAAAATTCGCGTGTTACGGTGGTATATTTGGATCTAGATAAGAACAAGATCACCAATAAAGAAAAAACAACCAATTGCAAGCCCATAAATGTATAGACGCTTTTGAAGACACTCAAAGTGATAAAAGTTAAAACATAAGGAAGACCATTTCTTAACAAGAAAAGATAATTGTAGGACTTATATTGTCCTCTTATTTGATAATAAGAAAGGTTTATTTCAAGGAAAGCGTACATAGCAGCTGTCAGGGCTAAAATAAGGTCGGCCCTTTTATCTATTAAGTAAACACCTAGTATATTCTTTATCAATATTAGTGATAATACAATTATACTATTAAGAAATAACAAGGATTTAATTACCATTAAAACAGAACGAATATTTTCCTTGTCATTTACATAAGAATATTTGACAAAGCTTCTCTGAGATAAGTCTAAAAAAACGGATAGTAATGGAACAGATACCCAATATAATGACAATTTACCAAATTCTTCTTTCGTGAGTTGATCAGTAAAAAAGGGTATAGACAAAAAAACTATACCCTTTGAAAGCCCTTCACCGATTAGGTAATAAAGGAAACCTATATTCTCCTTAAAAAGTTTAATCAAATTTTTACTCAATTGGCTCTTGAAATAAATGAATTTTTTCTTTTAATTTTGATTCCTCCCAGTCCCACCATTGCAAACCCTTTACATACTCTATTTTTTTTTGAGAAAACCTATAGCCAATTTGTCTTGCTGGGTTTCCAACTACAATTTGATAAGGTTCTACATTTTTTGTTACAATGGAACCTGCTCCAATAACTGCCCCATTTCCTATTGTAACTCCAGGCATAATTATTGCGTTTGCCCCTATCCACACGTCGTTCCCTATCTCGGTAAATATAGTTATGCGGTGATCAGATTTTGTAAAACCATAATACTTAATATAAGTAAAAGCATGTGTAGATAGTTTTTTGTAATTATGTTGGGTTGCTCCTATTGTTACATTCCAAGAAATTGAGCAAAATTTACCCACATTCGCATTTGATATGACAGTATTTCTCCCAATTGAAGTATAATTGTCTATACTTGAATTACTGATAAAACTGTATCTGGAAATATTAATATTATAACCTAATACTGTATTCTTTAGTTCTGCTCCTAGACGTATGGAATTATTTCTTCGAAATAATTTCCTGTAGGTTTGCAAGAGTCTAGATATAATCATAACCCTCTAATTTTTCAAAGAGTTTAGGTATTCTTTCATAACATCAAATTGATTGTCAATGTAGTTCGCCACATTCTCAAATGACTTAAAACTATCATCTACATGTCGATGAATATCTTGATCTATATTCTTAATTAGTGATTTGTCCTCAATATTATAACATGGCAGGTTCATAGTTTGTACCATTCCCTTGCCTCTTCCGTCCTCATTTATTAACATCGAAGGAAGTCTTTTACTCAAAAAATAAAGATGTGCGTGGACACGATATCCAATATGAAAGTCACAACTATCATAAAATTTTAATTTATTTAAATCATATGAGACATCTTTTATTTTTATACTTCTCTTTACGAGTTTAGCGCCTAAGGCTTTTATTAAATACCCTGTTGTGGCCCTAATAGTTGTATACTTGTCAGGAAAGATACCTCGATGGTAAGACATAGTAATATTAGCATCAGGGAAATGCTTGACTACTAGTTTGATTATAGCTAGTGTTTGTTTTATAAGTTTTGGATCAGCAGCTGTAGTAAAAACAATGTTTTTGATGTCCTCTTTCTGATAAGTTTTAAACCTTTTTCCAATTGAAGGCAAATCATACCATACTGGGCAACCAGTCATTTCCACATTATTAAATCCGTTGTTATGTAAAATGCTTTGAGTAATATTATCTCTGCAGCTTGATCGTTTTATTTCTGAATGTACTTTCTTTAAAAATACTTTAGATTCGTCGTTAAATTTAAAATCGTTCGGCCTACCTGATGGTCTTCCGCACCAGCCAAGGCCAAATGGAACTATAGGCACTTTTATTTTCTCTAAATCATCAACAAGAGGGTAAATCCCTTTGTAAATGTCTTCGGCGTAAGCTGGACCGCCACATAAAACTACAAAACGAGATTTATTGATGATCTCCAAATGATCGTCAAGTTTTTTTGTCCTATCTAAAATAATAATATCCTTATCTACATAGGCCTCAAAAAGCTTCTTAGCCCTATCTGTTATAAGAAAATCACCAATATTTTTGATTTGGCCCGAGAGTAATACAATCATTCCTATTTATTTAAACATATCCCACTTTAACACACTATCTTCCTCTATAGTTTCAATAGCGGTTTTCCCTATTAAGTTATTTATCTCCCTTGGTGATATTCCATGAGCTGGTCTCTTCCAGGTCAAATCTTGTCTTGTAATAATTTTTCCAGCTTTAATTTCTTGTTTTGCAATTAAACTTCTTCTTGCGTTGTTCCTTGAGGTATTTTCAGATTCGAGTGGTCGTTTAGTTACATTTCCAACAGTGTTATAGATAGACGAAATCCTTTCAAAAAAGTGCTTTAGATCAACTTTATCCATAGCATGATAATGGTCATTTCCGGGTAATGTTTTATCATGCGTAAAGTGCTTCTCTAAAATTACGGCCCCCAATAGGTTTGCTGTTATCAAAACGCTCATATCGTTTGGCAGAGTGTGGTCAGAATATCCAGGCATACATCTTGGAAATTTCATCATTAAATCCTTTATCATACCTAGATTTGCATTATGATCTAAAGTGGGATAATTTAATACACATTGCATTAAACATAAAGGAAGACCATGGTGCATTATTGTCTCAACGGCTTCTTGTATTTCCCAAAGATAAGATGCTCCTGTAGATAAAATAATTGGCTTTTTGAAACTACACATATACTCAATAAAGGGGGTATTTGTAATATCTGAAGATGATATTTTGAAAACATCCATTAAGTCATTTAGAAACTTAGCTGACTCAATGTCAAATGGTGTAGATAAAAACTCAATATTTGCTTTATCGCAACATGTTTTTAATTCTTCATATTCCTTTTTCCAAAATTTATCATATTTCTTAAATAGTTCAAACTGACTCTTAGTGGATTCTTTAGTTGTATCCCAGTATGATGGACTGAATTTCGACGCTATTGTTTCAGCCTTATAGGTTTGAAACTTGATAGCATGCGCACCACCTTCTTTAGCCTCATCAATTAATTGCTTGGCGAGATCCATTGATCCTTCATGGTTTACACCAGCCTCAGCTATAACATATGGTCTTTCTACTAAATAAGGATTATAACTAAAATCTTTAATTATTTCTTTTAATTTTCTCATTTCACAAAACTTCATTAATTAATTTAACAACTCTTCGTTTCCCCATTTTAATACTATTACTTAACATTCTTTGATGCATTAATTGTCTTAATTTTAGGTCCGTTACTTTATTAAATGCCATTAGAATTTTCGAATCCGAAGATTCATACCCCAATCCTAAATTATAAAAGCCATTTTTTTCGGAGGCAAAGAAATGAGTTGTTTCTCTTCTGTTTTGACATAATACGATGCATGGCACACCTAATGAAGCTGCTTCAAAAGTAGTTCTACCTGCTGAGGTAAAGATGAGATCAGAATTCTTAAATTCGTCTGATATATTGTTAATGTTGACTTTTATGTCAATATTAGGGTGTTTTTTTTGTAGCCTTCTAAATCCGTTATAACCTAACCCTGTGACAACGGAGATATTATAGCTTTTGTCAAATTTACTACAGAGAAGATCTAATACTCTTTCGGTATAATTGTTCGGATCAACCCCACCAAACGAAATCAGTATATTTTCTATATTTTCTTTAATTGTAATTTTTTTTGTAAATAAGAATTCATCCCTTAGAATAAAATAATTTGAGCCGTAATAGTGATTTAAACTAATTTTATTTTCAGGATACATAGCATTTATAACCAAGTCAGCAAGTTCAGCGCCTTCACCTAAATCTTCAAAATTAATGCACTTGATACTGTTCGATTTAAGCTTAATTATATAACTTCTTTCAGTATCCAAGATATCATTTATTACTGCATCTGGTTTATACTTTAGTATATCATCAATTATATCATCTTCTTTTTGAAGGTGAACTTCATAGTTAGATTCGGATATCTTATCATAGGCTAACTGACTTTTTTTAGTAACTAAAAAAACCACTCTGTGGTTTAAAATTTCATTGGCTATACTTAAAGTATTGTACACATGTCCCATACCAATTTCCGAATAGCCAGAAACAACAAATAAAATTGTCTTTCTTTTAATATAATACTCACATAAATTCCAGTCATCAAAATCATCAATATCTATACTCTCTTTTTTACTAAGAGGAAATATTTCAACTTTTGGGCCAAAACGTGAATTTATTGTAATAAACTCTGGCTTGGTGATGACAAAACCACCTGTTTCTTTGTATACTTTAGGCAATTGCTGCCTGTTTAATCGTTCTTTGTAATTAGGTACATATCTGTTATTAATCTTCTTCCATGTCAAATGCCGCTCATCTATTCCAGAAATAAGAGTGTCCAAGTTATTGCTAAAAAAATTGTCAACGGCCATTTCAATTGAATCAGGGCTTAATAGTGGAGAAGTTGGCTGAATAGTTATAACGGCATCATAATCGATATTTGAAGATTTCCTTTTGATTTTTTTGAATGAATAATAAATTACAGGGTCCAATGTAGCTATGTCATTAGACAAATCACCTGTTCTTCTAATAACTGAAGCTCCAAATTTTTTGGATATCAATTCAATTTCTTGATCATCAGTTGAAACATAGCAATCAATTTTATACTTGTCGGAAAAATTCGAATTTTTAATGGAATAATAGATTAGAGGCTTCCCATTTAACGTTCTTAAGTTTTTTCTAGGAATCCCTTTAGAACCTCCACGTGCAGGAATAATAATTAATAATTTTTTCATCAAATACCTTTAATCTTCTAACAAAAAGTCTACGATATTATTTAAATTCATAGTATAAAAATAGGGGTCATATCTTCCATTCACTTCGACTGTTTTTACAATAAGCCGTTCCTTGTCAAAAATTACAAACTTACTCGGCCTTAAGTCATTTTTTAACTCCTCCTTAGAAAACTCATATTTCTTATCGTTCCAAATTAGAGTAACAGAATTTAATTTAATAGGGTCTTGATTGACATTTTTTCCAAGATCAAGTCTCAATCTTTCTGGATACATGTTTTCTGGTAAATCAAATAAAATGTCTTGATCATATTCATTGCCCAGAATTTTCTTAGAAACGAAATCTTTAGAGTGAAAGGTTGAAGAACCAGTCTCGTAATAATAAATTTCAAAAGTATCATCTTTCGGTACTCTTACATTGATAAGAATCTGAAAATAGTTGTTGGTCTGTTCAATCAAGGACGTTGAACTCTCCTTTACTTGTGAATTGCTTTTATCTTTTTCATTTTTACATGAAATCAATAAAACAACTAAATAAATTAACAGAACTTTCTTTCTAAACATTCTAATTTTTTTATGTCAAACAATCATACCAGCCGCCACAGTCTCATTGGTCATATCATCAACAAGAATAATACTCCCGGTAGATCGGTTGTCTCTGTAAGAATCAACCATTAATGGCTTTGTCGTTCTAATTTTTACTCTACAGATATCATTCATTTTTAATGATTTGTCTTCGAAGTTTCTGTCTAATGTTTCAATATCAATTTTATACACCACCTCTTTGATCATCGCTTTTTCTTCATTAGAGGTATGCCGTATCAAATACTTGGCTCTAGGCTTTGCCTCATCGTTATTAAGCCAACAAAGCATAACCTCGAGGTCCTGAGAGGCTTCGGGTTGATTATTAGTTCTAACAATCATATCGCCTCTACTAATATCAATATCATCATTTAACGTGATCGAAACCGACATGGGCGCATAGGCTTCTTTCAAATCCGTTGTAAAACTATGAATTGACTTGATAGAAGAAGTGAAGCCAGAAGGCATGGCTGTTACCTCGTCTCCTACTCTAAGAACACCACTTGCGATACGTCCAGCATACCCCCTATAGTCTCTGTGAGATTCACTCTGGGGTCTTAATACAGTTTGCACAGGAAATCTTGCGTCAATCTTATTAATGTCACTACTAATGTGCAGCGTTTCTAAGGTATGAAGCAGGGGCGCGCCTTGATACCATTCCATATTATCAGATCTGTTAACGACATTATCACCATTTAAAGCACTTAAAGGGATAAACCGAACGTCTTTAACTAAAAGTTTTGACGAAAACTCTTCAAACTGCTCAATAACCTCATTATATGCAGCTTCACTAAAATCAACAAGGTCCATTTTATTAATGCAAACTATGATATGGGGGATTTGAAGCAATGAAGCTATAAACGAATGTCTTTTAGTTTGTTCGATCACACCATGTCTTGCATCGACCAGAATAATGGCTGCATTAGCCGTTGAAGCACCTGTGACCATATTTCTGGTATACTGAATATGGCCCGGGGTATCTGCAATAATAAATTTTCTTTTAGGTGTTGTAAAATACCTGTATGCCACGTCGATAGTTATCCCCTGTTCTCTTTCATCACGTAACCCATCGGTAAATAAGGCTAAATCTACACCGTCATGCCCTTTTTTCTTACTGGTTTTTTCTATTGCTGCAAGTTGGTCTTCAAATATCGATTTTGAATCATAAAGCAATCTTCCAATTAAAGTACTTTTCCCATCGTCTACGCTCCCCGCAGTTGTAAACCTTAACAATTGGTTGTTATCTAACATACGTTTTTCTATTAAAAATAACCTTGTCTTTTGCGATCTTCCATTGCTGATTCAGATCTCTTATCATCACTTCTGTTGCCTCTCTCCGTCTGTCTCATTCCAGAAACCTCTAACGCAATTTTTTCTACAGTATCAGCGTCTGACTCAATACCCCCGGTTATCGTAATATCGCCTAAAGTTCTAAACCTCACTTTTTTAAGTACCACTTCTTCATCCTCATCAAGTTTGAGAAACTCAGAATTAGGAATCCATGAATTCTGCCTCCAAACTACTTCTCTCTCATGCGCAAAATACAAGGAGGGAATTGAAATATTTTCTCTATTGATGTAATTCCAAACATCCATTTCTGTCCAATTACTAATAGGAAAAGCCCTAAAATGCTCCCCTTCAAAATGTTTCCCATTAAACAAGTTCCAAAGTTCTGGTCTTTGGTTCTTTGGATCCCATTGACCAAAATCATCTCTATGAGAAAAAAAGCGTTCTTTAGCCCTCGCCTTCTCTTCGTCCCTTCGACCTCCACCAATGGCGCAATCTATCGAGTTTTCCTCAATAGCATCTAAGAGTGTGGTTATTTGAAGAGCATTTCTTGTAGCATTCTTACCTCTTTCTTCAGCCACACGACCATTGTCAATCGAATCCTGTACTGAGCCCACTATCAGCTGAGCCCCGAGTTCATTTATAATATTATCTCTAAATGCTATCGTCTCTGGAAAATTATGCCCAGTATCAACATGCATTAAGGGAAAAGGTATTTTAGCTGGGTAAAATGCTTTTTTAGCAAGGTGAGTGACTACAATAGAATCTTTACCACCGGAAAACAAAATAACCGGATTTTGAAATTGTGCAGCCACCTCTCTTAGCACATAAATGGCTTCACTTTCCAATTCATCCAAATAATTCAAGTAATACTTACTCATAATCCGAAAATAATTTTGGTTTTATGTGATTGTATATTAATTCTACCGATTCTTCAATCGTAAGGTTTTCAGTTGTCACCTCAATATCTGGGGTTTCAGGAACTTCGTAGGGCGAATCTATTCCAGTGAAATTCTTGATTTCGCCGCTTCTTGCTTTCTTGTATAAGCCCTTAACATCTCTCTGCTCACATGCTTCAATTGAGGTGTTTACAAAAACCTCAACAAAGTTAACTCCTTTAACAACTTCTCTTATATTCTGACGATCCTTTTTAAATGGAGATACAAAAGCCGCAAGTACAACAAGTCCAGCGTCTACCATCAAATTGGCAACCTCAGCAATTCTGCGAATATTCTCAGAACGATCCGCTGCCGTAAACGATAGGTCTTTATTTAATCCCATTCGAATATTATCCCCATCTAGAGTGTAGGTGGAAACGCCTTTATTATGAAGCAACAACTCGAGTTGATTCGCCAGGGTTGACTTGCCAGAACCTGATAATCCGGTAAACCAAATTAGAAATGCATTATGCTTATTCCTTGATGTCCTTTGCATTTTTGAGATTTTGTATCCCTGCCTAAAAATATTGTCTTCCATGATGCTATCTGCTAGATCTCTTTTCCAGTCCAAAATTAACCTTATACCATGCTCTTTCATGCAGGTAGTACAAAATCATTTTAGTTATTACCTCAAATAGTCCAATTTGAAAGCCCATCACAGGGTCACCAGAAATCAGCCAAGCCAATAACATAGTGTCGAGCGTTCCAATGGTTCGCCAGGTAAAGGTTTTGGCCAAATGGCGCTTTCTACTTTCCAAAATGACCCCATCTTTATTCAGGTTAACTTTAAACCATATGCGTTCATGCATATAATAAAGGACCATTTTTGTTAGAACCTCAGCTAATCCAACCTTTAGGCCAATAGTAGGATTCCCTGAAATTAACCATGATAGAATAATCGTGTCTAAAGTTCCCACTATTCTCCATGTAATGGTTTTAGCTAAATGTCGTTTCTGAGAATGATCGCTCATAGAGGATTTCCAACTAGAAAGTAGGGGTTTAACAGATTTTCTTTATTGTATTGCATGGGTTCTCCTGTTAACTTAGAAATAACTGAAATTCCAACAGCCTCACAAATTGCCTGGCCTGCAGCAGTATCCCATTCCATTGTAGGGGCAAATCTTGGATAAACGTCAGCTTTTCCTTCCGCTACGATACAAAACTTAAGAGAACTCCCTTTTGAAACAATTTCCACTTTTTTGCCTGTTGATTTTATAGTCTCTATAAAAGTGCTTGTATCCTCATTCATATGGGATCTGCTACCCACAACACGGCAATTATCAATGTCATTCGATCTAGAGCTTAAAATCTCAGCGCCATTTAAATCGTCCTTTGTTATAGCCGTAAATCCATCGGTAACGATCCTAACTGCTTTCATATTTAGAACATCACCAATGTAAAGTGTTCTGGTAACAGGAACGTAAATAATCCCCTGTTGCGGCTTCCCATCAACAACTAAGGCGATATTAACTGTAAACTCACCATTTCTTTTTATAAATTCTTTGGTGCCATCCAACGGATCAACAATCCAAACTTCGGACCATTGGCGTCTTATTTGATAGTCGATTTCTTTATTCTCTTCACTAATGATGGGGATATTAGTCTTGTTAAGAATACGATTAATAATGGTATTAGCCTCTTGATCAGCTAAGGTTAGTGGGGACTTGTCATCTTTTAGCTCAACACTAAAATCGGACTCATAAATAGCCATTATAGCCTCACCGGCCTTTATGGCGGCTTCGGCAGCTATTATTATATTAGGATCCATACATATTTGTTAATGCCAACTGTAGACTCTCCTCCCAATCATTTATCTCAGCCTTTATATTTTCCTGAATTTTAGTGGTGTCTAAAACCGAAAATTTAGGACGTTTAGCTAAAGTGGGAAAGTCCGCTGTTTTAATTGGCTTCAAACTTATTGAGATTCCTTTAAATTCAAAAACTTTAGAGGCGAAATCAAACCATGATATTTGACCGTGATTTGAATAATGATAGAGACCGTAGGCATCAGATTTAGAGCTGACTAATTTAACAATCGTTTTGGCTAAATCCATCGCATACGTTGGTGATCCAAATTGATCATTTACTACCGATATAGAATCCCGCTCCTTGGCAAGTCTTAGCATGGTTTTTACAAAATTATTTCCATGCTCGCTATATAACCAAGAAGTTCTTAAAATAAAATACTGCGTCATTAACCTTTCAATAGCTTGCTCTCCTTTTAACTTGCTTAACCCGTAAACTCCTAAGGGATTGGTATGATCTGTTTCAGTATAGGCGCTTCTTTTTTTGCCATCGAAGACAAAATCGGTAGAAATATGGATTAATACCACGTTATGCTTATGACACAGCTTTGCCAACTCCTTTACGCCATTTTCGTTTATTGAATGCGCTAGACGACTGTTGCTCTCAGCATTATCGACCTGCGTATACGCCGCGCAATTAATACAATAGTCAAAAGGTTTTGAAAATACAGTTCTGAGATTTTCAGGATCAGTGATGTTAAGTTCGTTTGATCCTAAAAAATGAAAAACAATATCCGGATGTTCTAAAGATTGCTGTTTAATGCAAGAGCCTAATTGTCCATTGGCACCGGTAACTAAAACACGAATCATATGTCCGCATCTTTAAATTTGGGAAGAAGTAGGTCTTTTTCAGACAATATCAGCGCGTCATTAGTCATACCCCAGTCAATATTCAAATCCTCATCACTAAAAAGGACGCCTCGTTCTGATTCTTTATGATAATAATTATCACATTTGTATGAAAAGATTGTATTGTCTTCAAGAACAAGGAATCCATGCGCAAAACCTCTAGGTACTAGTAATTGCCATTTGTTTTGTTCAGAAAGGATGACTTTAAAATGCTCTCCAAAGGTTGATGAGGCAGGTCTCATATCTACAATTACATCCAATACACTACCAGCAATTACACGAACTAATTTAGCCTGTGCGTGAGGCCCTTTTTGGTAATGTAAGCCTCTTAGGACTCCTTTTTGCGACTTTGATTCATTGTCCTGAACGAAATCAAAATCAAGACCATTATCAACTAAAACTTTAGCCTTGAATGATTCAAAAAAGTAACCCCTATGATCCTCAAATACCTTTGGTTTAAAAAGAACGCTTCCCTCCAATGGTGTCTTCTCAATCTTCATTACTCAGTAATCAAATTTAATAAGTGCTTGCCGTAACCACTCTTTTGAAGTGGATCAATTAATTCCTTTAACTGGTTCGCATTAATATAATTCATCTTATAGGCCACCTCCTCGATAGCGCCTACTTTTAAGCCCTGACGCTCTTCAATTACCTGGACAAATTGCGATGCTTGCATTAATGAGTTGAACGTGCCGGTATCGAGCCAAGCCGTTCCCTTATCCAGAACGCTAACCTTTAATTTTCCACGCTTCAAATACTCCTTATTAACATCTGTTATTTCTAGCTCCCCTCGGGCACTTGGTGCAATGGTTTTTGCGATAGCAACAACGTCGTTGTCGTAAAAATAAATTCCAGGCACCGCAAAATTAGATTTGGGGTTATCTGGTTTTTCTTCGATTGAAATTACCTGGCCACTGTTATCAAACTCCACAACACCATAGCGCTCGGGATCATGCACATGATAGGCATAGATAATCCCGCCTTCTGGATTGTTATTGGATTGAAGCTTCTTAGAAAGTCCTGAGCCGTAAAAAATATTATCCCCAAGAATTAAAGCGACTTTATCATCCCCTATAAATTCCTCTCCAATAATAAAAGCTTCTGCCAAACCATTGGGGTGCTCCTGAACTGCATATTCAAATCGGCAACCAAATTTAACCCCATCTCCCAGAAGCTGCTTAAATAGTGGTAAATCCTTTGGAGTTGAAATGATAAGAATCTCATTAATTCCCGACCACATTAAGGTAGACAATGGGTAGTATATCATTGGCTTATCATAAACAGGCATTAACTGTTTACTTACTGCCAATGTTATTGGATGTAAACGTGTACCGGAACCTCCGGCCAGAATTATCCCTTTCATCTGTTAATTTTCGTATTGTTTCGAATAATATGTTTGGTACTCACCACTCGTAATATTGTCAAGCCAATCTGCATTATTTAAATACCAGTCAATTGTTTTACCCAGTCCTTCTTCAAACTGCAAGGACGGTGTCCAGTTAAGGTCTTTATTAATTTTAGATGCATCAATAGCGTACCTCAAATCATGACCCGGCCGATCCTTTACATAGGTGATTAGTGCTCTTGACTCTCCTTTTTCTCGACCCAACCTCTCGTCCATAAGATCACAAAGAAGATTTACCAAGTCAATATTTTTCCATTCATTAAAACCACCTATATTATAGGTCTGGCCTCTATCTGCTTTATGAAAAATTAGATCAATAGCTTTAGCATGGTCCACTACATAAAGCCAATCTCTAGTGTAATTGCCATCGCCATATACAGGCAAAGATTTTCTATTAATGATATTATTAATAAACAGGGGTATTAATTTTTCTGGAAACTGGTTGGGACCATAATTATTAGAGCAATTTGAGATGACTATGGGAAGTCCATAGGTGTCTCCGTAGGCGCGGACAAAATGGTCTGAACTAGCCTTAGAAGCAGAATAAGGAGAATGTGGGTCATACGATGTGGTTTCATTAAACAAACCCGTTTCACCAAGTGTTCCATACACCTCATCAGTGCTTATGTGATAAAATAAACGGTTTTCGCCCTGTGCGTGCTTCTTAAAAGAATCCAAAAGATTAATGGTGCCCAGAATATTGGTTTTTGCAAATTGCAGTGGATCAGAAATAGATCGGTCTACATGAGATTCGGCTGCCAAATGAATAACCGAATCAAATTTATAAGATTTAAAAAGATGATTTATAGAATCTGCATCATTTATATCATTCTTCAAGAATGTATAGTTAGATGCGTTCTCGATATCAACTAGGTTTTCAAGATTTCCTGAATATGTTAACGCATCCAGATTAAATATATTGTACTGGGGGTACTTATTAACAAATAGTCTTACAACGTGTGATCCAATAAAGCCGCAACCCCCTGTAATAAGCACTTTTTTATTCACCATAGTTTTTAATAAATACAAAGCATTTAACAAATACGAATGAAAAAACTAAAATCGCAAATACAATAGCTGGATAAACAAACGTCTTGTTGGTTCTAATATTAGAACTTCTTGCTCCAACCTCCTCAAAACCAGCTAAAATATCGAAATAGCTGTCCGTCTTAACCAACTGTTCATCTAGTTTATTAATAGTGCGTCTTATCTGAAGTTCGTTTTGTAATAAATCAAATTCTTTGGTTTCACGTTTAGTTTGTTGCAATGGAAACATTCCTTCTGTGCCAATGCTCACCTCAGGTTTTTCAGACTCTTTTTCGATTACCTTTACGTAAACATCTTGAAGATTTTTAATTTCCTCTAACTGTTTTTCGAGTGAGACTTTACGAAGGTTAATTGTGTCATCCCTTTTTTCTTTTAGTCGTTTTGAATACTCATTTTCAAATGTCTTTGCGAACCCCTTCTCTAATCCTACAAATACATCGTTAACCGTCGCCCGGGCTGTTATGGAGAATATATTTGCATTAAGAATATCTCGATTATCAATGAAATCATCATAGGTTACACCCGAAGCTAGAGCACTATCAATTGACTTGATATATCGATCATATTCAACTAGTAGATCATTGGCGGTTTCTGGTCCAATAGCCATTTCAAAGCCTATTAAATTCATGGCTTCAACAGAATCAATTTCAAATATGGCACTTAATTCTGCAATATTCCGTTCTTTTATGAGGGCATTAAAGTAATTGACATTATTGGCTAATTGATATTTAGATTCGAAATATGGTCGAACTAACATATCAGACTCATAAGTGGGTGTCTCAAGTTTCTGAAAAACATAACCTATTATTGCAGAAGCTAAAACAACTATTGTTATTAGTTTAAAATTATTGACAATAGGTTTCAAAGCGTAGATAACAACCTCAAATAAGCCTTTGAGAATCTTACCTAAAAAGAGAAAAAAATTATCAAAAAGTTTGCCAATAGCATTAAACAATTGGCCTAAATCAACTTCCTCATTTTCTGAATTTGATGGTTTGTTGTCACTCATTAGTTGTCTTTTATTATTTGGTTTATAATTTTTTCTGTAATCAAATAGGTAGGTCTTACCCCAGATTCTCCAAGTCCGCCAGATGCTAATGTACTTCCTGTTTCTAAGGGGTTATCGCTGGCATAATAGGCATACCTTACCTTAACATCAGATCTAATATTTCCTCGAACCTTGGAAGCAGCTTGAATAGCTTTTTGATAATGTGCACCTTCCATTTCAAGACCCACAACATTCCAGGTAGAATCTCTAAAAAATTTCAATATTTCCTTGTTCTGTAAAGAGGTTCCCAACACAGTTACCATAGCTCCTTCATATACGGCCACACCACAATCTAATAAATCTTCGCGACTCAGTTCATTTTCAAAGGGGTAATTGTCTGCGGTCCCCTCAAAAACATGGGCTGAAGGCACCATAATATCCCCCTTTCCTCCATGCAATATACCTGCCTTACCCATTAATGAAACCGACCTCACATCTAGATGCACCTGGTTGTTCTTCTTTTTGTAGGGCTTTAAAAGCTCATCCATAGTTTCATAAGCCTGTTCGCCAAAAGCATAATCCATCACAACAATTACTGGTATGTCTTCTAATGATGACCATTCCTCCTGTGGACGCACTTTAGCAAGATCAAAAATTTGAACATTTATGTTGGTTCCTGAGGCATCCTTTAAAACAGTCATACCATTCTTGATGCCATAGGTTTCTACCTTCTGTCGTTTTTTCTCATTCTCAGATTTACTGAGCATTTGGAATAAGTCTACATCATCTAATTGATCAGCATCAGTCTTGAGTGCCTTTTTTGCAAAAAAGGTGTTCATCACACTATGCATGTTTGCGCTAATAATATGAATGGGTCTTGATAGAAGACCAGATTTATCAAGTGTAGCCTTGATGTCATTAGCCCAGATCTCTCCATGTAAATGCTGCCCCAGACGCTCGCGCAACACTTGGCTAAAAGAAATGGTTCGCTTCTCCTTACCAATAGCCTCTTGAATAGCCAACTTTCCAATCCAATAAATCACGTGAAGAAATCGATCGGGTTGTGACGGGGTGCTAAAATCTGAATAAACCTGCATAACCTCCTCATAGGTTCTACCAATAACCGTAGCCAAATGAGTGGCGGTGATCTCCCGCTCCTTTAATGTTAACTTTTTGGAACTGTTAACCGCTTCTTCAATCTTAATCCAATCTCTGGTAGTCTTTCCTTCATCATCTATTAAGACCCGTTGGCTGATTTTATGAGATTCAACAAACAGGAAGGTTAAGTGGGTAAGAATATCATAAATCTCTGAACGCCCTCGGGTGATCTCAATGTTCATTTGCGCTTCATCGATCCGATAGCAGTTACGCCTTCTTTTAGCAGGGATAATGGGTTTTAAATGCGAAGATGAATACCCTTCATCACTGGTTAAATTTATATAGGTACACTCCTCTATTCCTGCTGGCAAACGATCCATGACGTAGATTAATCCTTCTAATTCTGCCTTGTCCTCGCCAATGGAACCATAAATCTCAGGGCTTAGAAGTAATAGTGCTTGCCTCAAGGTCTCTCCTGAAACTCCCATTGGTTTGTAAAAGCCACGGTTAAAAAGATGCCGCATAGTAATATACATGCGCTCAATAGCACTGGAACTTTCCTGTGCTCGTGTTCTTTCATGTGTGCGTTGTATCCTCATCTTATTTTAACCGGTAAATATACCATTAAAAGACTAAGTTCTGACCAATCATCTCATCAACTATCTTTCGATCGTTAGCCAATCTGGGTGTTTTATTTTGACCTCCTAATTTACCCCTGGAGTCCATATACTGTTCAAAACCATTAACTCGAACTTTTGTAATAACTAATGGTTTTAATATCTGACCAACTATTAAATCCTTATAATAAGAATTTTGTTCCTGCAAGGATTTATCAAGTGTCTCATTAAATCTTGATAAATCGACCGGTAGCTTATCAAATTCCACAAACCACTCATGATAAGGAAGTCCCGTTTCTGGATTTACTTGTGGTGCAACCGTAAATTCATTAACCACTCCACCATGAAGGTTTATAGCCTCTTCCATAGCTTTTTCAACCTCCTTGCCTATAACATGCTCTCCAAACGCCGAGATAAAATGTTTGATTCGCCCAGTCACAATCACCTTATAGGGACTTGTAGACGTGAAAGCGATAGTATCTCCAACATTGTAAGCCCATAAGCCAGCTGAGGTTGAAATAATCATTACATAATTTACTCCAACTTCAACTTCAGAAAGGGTAATTCGACTCGGATTCTCATTAAAAAACGCATCGACCTTTATAAACTCGTAAAAGATGCCAGAGTCTAATAATAGCAACATTCCACGGTCATTTTGTTTGTCCTGAAATGCAAAAAACCCTTCACTGGCCGGATACAGTTCAATACTATCGACCGATCTCCCAATGAGCTCGTCGAATTTTGCTTTATAGGGCTGGTAATTAACACCCCCATAAATAAAGAGATTAAAATTTTTAAACAGATCTCCAATGGACTTCCCCGAAAGTTGCTTCAGTTTTTCAAAATAACCAAGAACCCATGGTGGAATTCCGGAAATAATGGTCATATTCTCATTTATAGTCTCCTCCACTACTGCATCAACTTTAGTATCCCAGTCTTCAATACAGTTGGTCTCATAACTAGGCAACCTGTTTCTCTGAAGGTATTTAGGCACATAATGTGCCACGATCCCCGACAATCTTCCTGTGTTAACGTCATTAGTTTTGCCCATAACGGGGCTGCCCTGAAGAAAAATCATTTTACCATCAACAAATTGAGAATTGCCTGTTTCCGCGATGTACATGAGAATGGCATTTCTAGCAGCACTTATATGAGTTGGCATACTTTCTTTTGTAATTGGAATGTATTTAGACCCAGATGTTGTGCCAGATGTTTTAGCATAGTACAAGGGTCTACCCGGCCAGAGAACATCTGGTTCACCATCTACCATTCGGTCCACATAAGATCGCAACGCTTCATAATCTCGAACAGGAACCCTGGCTACAAAATCTTCATGAGTGCTGATTTCAGAAAAGTCATGATCTTTCCCAAAACTAGTTGTCTTGGCAGAATTTATTAGCTCCTTGAACACTTTATTCTGAGTTCCAATTGGATTGGAGGCCCATCGATCGATGGATCGTTTAACAAGCTTTGCAACTGGTTTGGCTAGTAAAGCTTTTATTGAAGGCATAAATTGTCTATTGAAAATCAATAAAATTTTCTGGATTCAGTGGGTATCCCTTATTCCAAAGTTCGAAATGTAAGTGAGGCCCGGTGGTATATTCTCCCGAATTACCGGATAACGCTATGACCTCCCCTGATTTTACTATATCGCCCTGGCTTTTAGTTAAAGATCCGTTATGCTTGTAAACGGATAACAGGTCAGCTTCGTGTGCCAAAATAATCACATATCCTGTTTCAACAGTCCATTCACTAAAGATAACCGTACCATCTGCCACAGCTTTTATAGGGGTATTTAAGGTTACCGCAACATCAGTGGCAAAGTGATTATTCTCAAAATTATAGGCGTCTGAGATGGTTCCTTTTACAGGCGGAAACAAGACAAAACGTGTAGGCTCCTCCGGGTTGGCAAACAGGTTGTATTTATCCTCCTTTCTAACTTTTTCTCTTAAAATAGAGTCCGATCTACTAGGGCCAACAAGCTCAACATCCTGAGCAGCGGCATTAATTATTGAATCACGGTTAAAATCCACCTCTTCAATTTCACCAGTTAATACGCTCCTTATTGATGCTAAATAACGCTCGTTTAATTCAAGCTCTCTTTGTATGGAATCCGTTTTATAAGTCAATATTGTTGCTTTTTTCTTTAAAGCCGAAGACGAATATCCCGGAATGTACTCACGCAGTGGAGTAAAAGCAATAAGCAGTGTGGTAAAAAAAACCAGAGTAATAGATGAGAGTGAAAACAGAATAAAAACGTTTAACCGAGACAACTTAATTGCAAAGCGTTCCTCAAAGGTGTCTTCATTAAGAATAACCAAACGATACTTGTTGAGTAATCGATCTGCTAACTTCCGTTCTTTTTTATCCTTTGCTTTCACGCCTTAAAATTAGTCAAAATACGAGAAATGCCCGTCTCTAGAAGGGTATTCTTGATCAAATAAGCGGTTATTAAAGTTTAATTATTAACTTTGCCCTGTAAAGAAAATGATATGAGTTTATTAAGTTATTTCTTAGTTGTGGGGCCCTGGCAATGGGTAATTATTGGTTTAGCCATTATCTTGTTGTTTGGGGGTAAAAAAATCCCGGAATTAATGCGCGGTCTTGGAAGTGGTATCAAAGAGTTTAAGGATGCCAGCAAAGACGACGATTCCAAAAAAATCGAAGAATAATCAAACGTATTGATACATAAAACCCCGCTACTGCGGGGTTTTTTTATGGCTTTATTTTCATGGATTTAATAATGGCCTCCTGTTCAAAAATGTATTCTCGCTTATTTAAAGAGGGAGCATAAACATAGCCCTCTGCAATGATGTAGCGGTCGTTAGCTTCATCTCGGATGGCATAATTAATAAAGGGTCCTGCCATGTACTCACCTTTTATCTCCCACATCCCGCGGGTTTCATATGCCATATAGCCATCAATACTGGTTTCAAAGAGTGCCGGAACATAGGCATCTTCCGTAGACATAACAATACCATCTTCCCCTGGGATCTTATACTTAGAAATCGAATCTCTTAATCTTACAATATCCACAATAGCACTATCTCCATTGCGAATAGTACTTAAAGGAACCTCATAAAACATAAAATCCATGGTCATGGTATTGGTGAGACTCTTTCTTACCCAGAAAAAATTCTCATCGTTAAGCGCAATCCTGTAAGCCGATGGAATGTCTATCTGAAACTTTAGGGCCGTTTCCATAGGCTCATCTTTTAGAAGCGACTTATTGATTCTTCTTAGCTTCTCGCGCACCTCTTCTTTATTAAACGCCGCAACAATCTTATTGGTGTTGGACTCTAGTAATGAAATTAATTCATCCTCGGACTGACCTTTTATGACCACCACTGTTTGCGGTCTGGCGTACACATCCTTAAGAATGACGACAGCCGTTGTATCCACTTTTTCCAACTTTAAGATCAAGCGGTTCTTGGTAGCAAAGCCATCAAAGACTTGCTCTGGAATTTGTCTAATACTAAAAATGGGTTCTTCCTGCGGAAGGCCAACTAAAGGAGCTGCAAAAATATCGCGCACCTTTTCACCAACTTTACCTTCCCATACCAGGTTATCTGATACCAGAGATATACTGTTTATATTACCTGAGGATTCTGTTAAATAACGTTCCTTCTTTTTGTCCTTATCAGAACAGGAAACAATTAGAAAACATAATAGAAAGTAAAGAATGTACTTCTGTTGCATGATTTTAAAATTTATTGGGACACCACAAGAACCATTCCAATCTTAAGGCGGTTACTGGTAATGTTATTCCATTCTTTTAGGTTGTCAACCGAAACCCCTTCAAACTTCTGAGCAATGGTCCAAAGGGAATCTCCCTCTTGAACCGTGTAGGTTTTTTTACCCTTTGTATTCACCGGTTTTTTAGGCGCGGCTTTCGTTTGAGATTTGCTCCCAGAGATATTGACATTTGCTGCATTTCTCGGGTAAATGGTCAAACGCTGTCCTACCCGAATGTTGTTACTCCGTAGCCCGTTCCATTGCTTGATCTGGCTTACCCTAACCCCATATTTACGGGCGATCCTACCCAAATAATCCCCCGAGCGTACACGGTAGCGCACCTTCGTATCATTATCAAAGTATTGTGGCAGTGGCTTTTCGCGTTTGTCAAACTCCGCTTTGGCAAAGGCATAAATCTTCTCTTCGTTAGCCACAAAAATGCCCGCCGCATAACGCGGTAGTCTAAGATAGTAATTCTCACCTTCAATTACCGGAATGATATCCAGTTTGTATGACGGGTTTAAAAATTGTAGCTGTTCTACATTAACCCCTGTAACTTCAGATACCTGATCTAAGGTTATCATCTGTTTCACGCGGATGGTGTCCGTCTCCATATGATGAAACATGGGTTTTTGCGGACCAAAACCGTGTTCTTCGGCATATTCAAAAATGTATAAGGTTGCTAAAAACGCTGGCACATAGCCTGCTGTTTCACGTGGTAAAAAGGGCCTAATATTCCAGTAGTTCTCATAACCACCAGACCTTCTAATTGCTTTGTTAACATTGCCTGGTCCTGAATTGTAGGCCGCTAAAGCCAGGTCCCAATCCCCAAAAATCTGATAGAGTTTTGCTAAATATTTAGCTGCTGCTTCGGTAGATTTAATAGGGTCTCTACGCTCATCCACATAACTGCTCACATCCAGTCCGTACATCTTTCCGGTAGTAAACATAAACTGCCATAGGCCTGTGGCGCCAACACGCGACCGTGCTCTTGGGTTTAATGCCGACTCTACAATGGCCAGATACTTAACTTCTAATGGTATATCGTACTGGTCCAACGCCTCCTCAAACATGGGAAAGTACATATGGCTTAAGCCCATCAATCGCTGCATGGTTTTAGGACGATTCTTTAGGTAATTTTTAATAACACTTTCCAGGCCAGGGTTGTAAGCAATATTGAAAGGTGTTTTAGCATCTAACTTAGCCAAGCGTGCTTTTAAGGTATCGGTTGGTAATTCCGGAAAGTCCACTTCTTCATAATCCAGATCTTCAATAGACTTGTAAATAGTATCATAAAGACTGTTCTCGTATAGTTCCTCTAGCCACTTGCGTTCATATTCCGCTGCTTGCTCCAAATCTTCAAACGTAGCACCGGGAATAGAATCGGATACAGCGGGTTCAATTTTAGGGCTGTTCAATAATTTACCATCGATAACCGAATCTTTGGGGGATTCCTTTACCACAATAGAGTCCTGTACCACCTGGCTATTACCAGAGGCTACGACAAATAGAAAAATAAGGGGCCATATTTTTCGCATACAACTATATCTAAGTCAATAAAAGTGGCTATTTGTTGATAGCCGCAATTCCAGGAAGCACTTTTCCTTCCAGGCTTTCTAACATGGCACCACCACCGGTACTCACATAACTAACGGCCTTTTCAAAACCAAATTGTTTCACGGCTGCCACAGAATCACCACCGCCAACAAGTGAAAATGCACCATTAGCTGTAGCTTCAGCTATAGCATCGCCTAAAGCAATGGTTCCTTTAGCAAAGCTTTCCATTTCAAAAACGCCTAACGGACCATTCCATAAAATGGTTTTGCTTTCATTAACCACTTCACCAAATCGCTTTACAGAATTAGGACCAGCATCCAGACCTTGCCAACCATCCGGAATAGCAGTGACGTCGCAGACCTGAGTATTGGCATTATTATCAAAGGCATCTGCCGCAATAACATCGGTTGGTAAGTGTACCTGTACTCCTTTTTGTTTTGCTTGTTTTAAAATATCAAGGGCCAAATCCATTTTATCATCTTCACAAATAGAATCTCCGATGCTCCCGCCTTGAGCTTTAATGAAGGTAAAGGTCATACCCCCTCCGATGATCAGGTGGTCTACCTTATCTAAAATGTTTTCGATAATGGTGATTTTAGAAGAGACCTTAGCTCCTCCTAATACTGCCAAAACAGGTTTCTCTCCAGTTTCCAATACTTTTTTAATGCTCACAATCTCCTGAGCTAATAAGTAACCAAAGCACTTATTTTCTGGAAAATGATCCGCCACAACAGCTGTAGAAGCATGAGCACGGTGGGCCGTTCCAAAGGCATCATTCACATAAATGTCGCCCAACTTGGATAAGGCTTCAGCAAAACCAGGGTCTCCAGCTTTTTCCTCTGGGTGAAATCTTAAGTTCTCAAGTAATAAAATTTCACCAGACTTTAAATCATTGGCCGCTGCCTCTACCTCAGAACCAACACAGTCGTTTACAAATTTGACATTGACACCAATAATATCCTGTACCGTATCAACAATATGTTTTAAAGAGAATTTATCTTCTGGTCCTTTTGGACGTCCAAGGTGCGTCATTAACACACAAGAACCACCATCCTCAAGGATCTTTATAATGGTTGGTTTGGCCGCTACAATTCGAGTGGTATCCGTCACCTCTAAATTGTTATTTAAAGGTACATTAAAGTCGACTCGTATTAGGGCACGTTTATTATTAAAATCAAAATTATCTATAGTCTTCATGATACGGTGTTTAAGGCTACAAATATAGTTATTAGGACGCTAAAAAATGCTAGATTTGCTACATGGAGTTTTCCGAAGTTTTGGGGCACGAACACATCAAATCCTACCTTAAAAAAGGGGTGGATACGGGACGTATTGCTCATGCGCAATTATTTGTTGGTCCTGAAGGTTCTGGGACGCTACCAATGGCTTTGGCTTATGCGTCTTATCTGCTAAAAGCCTCGGCGCGTAGTACAGAATCTCATCAACTGATGATGGAGAATTTTACGCACCCGGACATGCACTTTGCATTCCCCGTCACCACCACATCAAAGGTGAGTAAACACCCGGTCTCCAACCATTACCTAACTGAATGGCGCGAACTCTTAAAAACACAACCATACGGCAACCTGTTTGACTGGTACAAACTGTTAGGTGTGGAAAACAAGCAGGGCTTAATTAGCGTTAATGAGGCCCATGAGATTGTAAAGTCTCTAGCCTTAAAATCGTTTGAAGGAGGTTACAAAGTGATGATCATCTGGATGCCTGAGAAAATGAACAATGAGTGCGCTAACAAATTACTCAAGCTTATTGAGGAACCTCCCTCACAAACCTTATTTGTATTAGTTGCCGAAGATGAAGAACAACTCATCGACACCATAAGATCGCGCTGCCAGATCATCCATTTTCCGCCTTTAAGTGAAAATGATATTGTAGAGGGCCTTGTACGCGATTACGATGTGGACTCTAATGTGGCGCAAAAGATTGCTCACCAGTCTGAAGGCAACTATAATAAAGCCTGTGACCTGGTCTATCGCGACAGCGAGGACTTGCAATTTGAAAAGTGGTTTGTCATATGGGTACGCTCAGCCTTTAAGGCAAAAGGAAATAAGTCGGCCATTCATGATCTGATTACCTGGAGTGAGGAAATTGCTAAGACTGGTAGAGAAACACAGAAGCAGTTCCTACTCTTTTGTTTAAGCTATTTTAGGCAGGCCTTACTACTCAACTACAAGGCCACCGAGCTGGTGTATATGGAGCCTCAGGTTGAAAATTTTAAATTGGAAAAGTTTGCGCCCTTTGTGCACAATTCCAACATCATGGAAATAACGGATGAGTTGGAAAAAGCCGTGTATCACATTGAGCGCAATGGCAACTCAAAGATCATCTTGACTGATTTGTCCATAAAGCTCACACGCCTACTGCACCGCAAGAGTGTTGCCTAATTTGTCTTTTTATAATCGCTGTTAAGCTGATACAGAATGGTCTGAGAAATATCGTTGCTCTCAGAACTAAACATGACGGTATTGGTAGCATCACTAGTACCAAAAATAAAGGTGTAGTTGTTGGCCTTCCCATAGGTAGTGACGTACTCCTTCACTTCCATGATCACTGAATCAATCTCGGCATCAAAGGCCTGCTGCAGTTGCTGCTGTTCTGCCTGAATTTGCTGCCCAATAAAGGCTTCCTTTTGCTGAAACTGCTGACTGAGTTGCTGTACCTGTTGTGGAGTCATGGACTGAGCACGTACACTGGCCTGGGTGCGTTCCAGCTCATAGGCCTGGATAAGACTATCACGACGTTTGATAAAATCCTGATTCATAACCTCAAATCGCTGCTCGATGTTAACCTTTTTCTCGTAGCCATTAATGACGACAGATCTATCAATATACCCGAGTTTTTCCTGATTCTGACAGGCGGTTACAACGAGTAAAAGAACTAAAAGACTTAGGAACTGTTTCATACTAATGGATTTGCTAAGGGGCCAAAGATAGCTATACCTAGGTCTTAGAGAAATTTAAACAGTACTTTTAATATAGGTTTGTCAAAAAGAGTGTTATATGATTCCTCTGCCTAGCAGATTGCGCTACGCACTGTTACATCCGTTTTTATTTTTTCACACTAGTATCTCTCTAGGATCAGCTGAGATGGTGCCTTAGGTTGTGTTAATAAAGTTATTATCATTCACGTCTGAAATTGAACCATACAAAATATACACAATCTATAGGCTTCCCGTCCTTTAGTGCCACTTGAAATTTAAGCTGTCTTGCGGCACTTTCAACGTGATCTTTTGACCACAAATTGGAGGCAGCTGATAGATCTATTGACTCTACGTTGCCCTGTTGGTCAGCATGGACGATATAAGAATAGGTGATTACAAAATCATCGCGATCATATAAATCAAAATCAGTCTCATTAATTGTTATTAATTTTTCAAGTTCCTGTAGATTTACTATTTGTGGGTTATTGTCAGGTTGGATATGTAAATGTGTTTCGTCAAAGCAGCCGTCACCAACTCGCATAGTAATGTTCGTGCGAACCTTTGATCGTCCCACTTCAGACAATGTATTTTCGTTGAGTCCCAATACCAATCCTATTATGGCAATAAGTTGAATAAATTTCATTTCGCTTCATTGAAATGTTTCACACATGGATTATCGCAGCTAATGGTTTA
Organism: Winogradskyella aurantiaca; assembly: GCF_003362725.1. Taxonomy (GTDB): domain Bacteria; phylum Bacteroidota; class Bacteroidia; order Flavobacteriales; family Flavobacteriaceae; genus Winogradskyella_A; species Winogradskyella_A aurantiaca. The sequence continues at coordinate 228,232 of NZ_QKTV01000001.1, read as the reverse complement.
GCCCTGCCTTCATGCATACGGCGTGTAACGGTTTGGCTATGATATGTCGCGAGTGACAGCGTGGCTAAGCGCCACTCCGGTCTGCTTTGGTTTTCTAGCCGGTAGTGGAGCGCGCTGCAAGTTCGCAACGTTCATGCATTTATTTAAAATTAAATGTAGGAAATAATCTCCAACTACCTGAAGAGTAGCTATGCATTATAGGTGGTGTTGTGAGCTGGCTTTTTTTTGCGCCCAGTTTTTCCAGTATGGCGTTTTGATTGATGATCAATTGTAGTCCGAACATTATAACCAATTGCCACAGGTTTATAATGTTGAAATAGTTTTTTACATCTTGCTCTGAATGAATAAAACTTATTGATACAAATACGAAAATCGTAACTGAGATAATCCAATTTGTAAAGCGGGATGTTGTCTCTTTAAACAATGATTTTAATAGAAACATTGTTAATACAGGTGCAGTTATAAATGCTCCTAAGCAAAGAGACAAGTCGGTATAAAACCAATTCCCAATTTTTATGTCATTCGGAATTCCAAGTAGTTCGAAAAGTCTGTAGAATCCACTTGATACTAGAATTCCGATTAAAAACGCTGCATAGCAATAAACTAGACTCAAAAGGATACCTTTAGGTAGATCACTCCTGAATGACTGGTAATTTGATAGGCTTAACGTTAGACTGAAAACTAACGGATAGGCATATAAATTTGATTCTGTAAAATATAGAATTGAAACTGACAAAAACGGGGGCAGGAATAATTTTAATATCAGCTTTAATGAATCCATTTATTTTTTCACGTCGATTTTTAGGGCTTGCTCACAACAACTAAATAAACACAAATGTGTTTATTTTCATTATACATTTCCTACAAAACTACAAATTGGATTTTTGGGGAAGTAGTTTAAAGTAATTGATTTTTGAAAGCTGTTGTAACGAACCATTCAGAAGCTAAATAGCTAATTTTTGCATAATAGACAAAACCTATGCTTTTTTCGATTTACTATAAACGTAGCTTATAACATGTCATGTTGTAAAACAGTGTTTTTAGACCACTTCAAAATTGCAGAATATACTTTTGCGACCCCTTGGTTGAAAAACGCTTAAAAGGGCTTATTTTGAGTTTTAGGCCTTAAAAGATAAATATGCGATGAGTACTCTTTGGATCCTAGGCCCTTTAGGTTTGAAATCATTCCTGTCCAAGCCCCTTTTAGAAATCCTAATTGAGACCCCTTTTGTTTTTCAGAAAGCATACTCACATAAAAAGAATCAAACCACATAGGTTTGGTATTAAACAATTCAAAATCGTATTGCCCCAATAATTTCTGAATTGAAGCTTTAGAAAAATGCCATAAATGTCTAGGTACATCAAAAGCCGCCCAATGATTTTTATAGTGCTGGGCATCATAAGACTTAAAATTAGGGACGGCGATCACCAAAAGGCCATTAGGTTTAACAAGTCGCTGTAAAATTTTAAGGTGCTCTTCCAGCTTTGGCAAATGTTCCAAAACATGCCAGAGAGTGATCACATCAAACGACTGTTCTTTTAAACTAAGTAGATGCTCCACTTCAAATACGTCTTCAACTTTGTCCTTAGCCAATTCTCTGGCCTGAACATTGGGTTCGATTCCCCTCACCTGCCAGCCAGCTTTTTTAGCTGTTAATAAAAAATCTCCTGTGCCACAACCAATGTCTAAGAGTTGACCCTTTCCCCTACTGTGTTTAGACACCAATTTTAATTTAGATCCTAACATATAAGAACGAACCATATGGTAGACACGCTCAAATAAATTGCGCTGGCTACTGGTATGAGAAATGTAATCTTCGCTTTCGTAATAACGCGGTAGGTCCTCTAAAGATGGTTGCGGAACTGTAGCGTACATGTCCAGGTCTTCATCATACTCAAGCGTAAAAGACTCTTTAGATACCGATTGATCAATAACCTGAAATGTGTTGGGATGTTTCAAAAAAACAGAGGAAATTTATAATGTTCCACGTGGAACATGTCTTATTATCGGCCTAAATATACCAGTAATACAGAAATATCATTAGGTGAGACACCGCTAATTCTTGATGCCTGAGAAACCGTAACCGGTTGGATCTTTTTTAGTTTCTCTCGCGCTTCCATACTCATGGATTTTAAAACGGAATAGTCAAAATTAGCAGGGATCTTTAGGTTTTCAAGGCGGCTCAGCTTATCGGCATTATTCTTTTCCTTGGCGATATAACCCGCATATTTCACTTGAATTTCAGTTTGCTCTATCACCTCATTATCCAAATCATTCGCCGTTAAATAATCCTGCACTTCCTGGAATTGTTTCATGTCCTCGAAATTAATATTAGGACGCGCATAAATTTTAAACATCTTATCCTTCTGCTTGACCGGTGCTGAATTCTTAGCTTCTAAAACCGGATTGGCCTCTTCTGGTGCGACGCTAGTATTCTTAAAAAAGGTTACAAAATCCTCAGACTGTTTTTGCTTTTCCTCCATGCGTCTTAAACGTGCTTCCGAAGCGATACCTAGTTCATATCCTTTTGGAGTTAATCTAAAATCGGCATTATCCTGACGCAACAGTGTACGATATTCGGCTCTAGAGGTGAACATACGGTACGGTTCTTCAGTACCCTTAGTAATTAAATCATCAATCAATACACCTATGTACGCCTCATCACGCCTTAAGGTAAAGGCTTCTCGTTCCTGCACCTTTAAACTAGCATTAATACCGGCCATTAAACCTTGAGAGGCCGCTTCTTCATATCCTGTAGTTCCGTTAATTTGACCTGCAAAAAACAAGTTGTCAACCAACTTTGTTTCCAGCGTATGTTTCAATTGTGTGGGTGGAAAATAATCGTATTCGATGGCATATCCGGGTCTAAAGAACTTGACATTTTCAAAACCTTTTACTTTACGCAAAGCGTGGAATTGTACATCCTCAGGGAGTGAGGTTGAGAACCCATTCACATAAACTTCCACCGTATTCCAGCCTTCCGGCTCTACAAAAATCTGATGGCGATCTTTGTCTGCAAAGCGATTGATCTTATCTTCTATAGAAGGACAATAACGCGGGCCAATACTCTTAATTCTACCATTAAACATGGGGGATCGATCAAAGCCTTCTCGCAACAAATCATGTACCTCACCACTGGTGTAGGTCATATGACAAGACCGTTGGGTTGTTAATGGTTTGGTGACATCCAGATATGAGAACTTCTCTGGGTTGACGTCACCAGGTTGTTCAATCATTAGATCGTAGTTTAAGGATCGCCCATCCACACGTGGTGGAGTTCCAGTCTTCATACGACCGGAATCAAATCCCAAATCCATTAACTGTTCCGTAATACCTGTTGCCGCCTTTTCACCAGCACGACCTCCGCCAAAATTTTTTTCGCCAATATGAATAAGACCATTTAAAAAAGTCCCATTAGTCAAAACAACAGACTTACCCTTTACTTCAACACCCAAAGAAGTTCGCACACCAACCAATTGGTCTTTTTCAATTAGTAATCCGGTTACCATTTCCTGATAAAAATCAAGATTAGGTGTTTGCTCCAACAAGAGTCGCCAATCCTCAGCAAAACGCATACGATCACTCTGCACCCTGGGACTCCACATAGCTGGACCCTTAGACTTGTTCAACATTTTAAACTGAATGGCGCTGGTATCACTTACGATACCACTGTAGCCACCAAGTGCATCAATCTCTCTTATAATTTGCCCCTTAGCAATTCCACCCATAGCAGGGTTGCATGACATCTGGGCAATGTTCTGAAGATTCATTGTAATTAGAATGGTCTTAGAGCCCATATTGGCAGCCGCAGTCGCAGCCTCACTACCAGCATGTCCACCACCAACTACTATAACATCATATTCAGTTTGAAACATTTTTTAATCTTTATGTTCCACGTGGAACAATTCATCCGTCCAAATTAAAAGTCTGCAAATATACGTTGAAATACAATTATTTAGCTAAAAGCCCCAGATAGAAGTTCTCTTTAGACCTCATCAGCTCCTTCTCAGAATCCGTCTTGTCTTTATAGCCACAATAATGAAGTACACCATGAATCATTACACGCGCCAACTCATTTTCAAAATCCACTTCAAAATCCTTGGCATTATCCTTAACCCGATCAACCGAAATAAAAACATCGCCCTGTATTACTTTTCCTACTGTATAGTCAAAAGAAATAATATCTGTCAAGGTATCGTGATCCAGATAGTCAACGTTCATTTGGTGTAAGACATCGTCTGTTACAAAGGTGTAGCTTAACTCACCCAATTCATGAGATTCTAACTCAATTGTACCTTGTATCCAATGGGAGTATTTATCCTCATCCAACAGTTCAAAAGGATAGTCGATGTTATAACTGATCATTGTTGGTCTTAAAGTACTGTTGCACCTTCTTCTTGTAATTATCCTTAAGCGGTAAAGTTTGCCTATTTAGGGCCTCGGTTCTATTAAAATATTCTTTAGCCTTTTCCAAGCTGCTATTACTGCCTTCAAACTGCTTTAAATTGGTTTCAGATTCCCGTCGTTCTTCTTTACCTTGAAGAAAAGTGGCGTTCTCTAATTTGAGCAGGCGATGCTGCAAATCAAGCATCTTTTCCATGGTTTGATTGGTAAAGCCATTATTGATTAGATCTAACTCCACCTCTTCCATTTTCTCAATTAAGTTTTTGATCTCCTGCTGGGTTTCACCACTAGATTCTTGAATCTTATTTTCTAGCGCTTGTCTTAATTGTTGTTGCTTCTGATAGATCTCATACAGTTCTTTATTCATTTCTTCAGAGTTTCCTTCACCATAACCATTATTATCAGAATTACCATCTCCGTTTTTACCATCTCCTTCGCCACCGTTTTTTCCGTCATTACTGTCTTTTCCACCTTCTCCTTGCTCTCCGTTTTCTCCTTCTTCACCTTCATTTCCTTCTTGGCCTTCTTCACCGTTCTCTCCTTGCTGCTCGCCTTTTTGTTCTCCTTCCTCACCTTCACCTTTCCCTTTGTTCTCACTTTGATTGCCGCTTTCCTGGCCTTGTGCTTTTTCCATGCCTTCCTGCATCATTTTATTCAACTCTTCCTGGCTAATAATAATATCTTGCAGCTGCTCACCTGACCCGCCGCCTGAGCCAGGCATCATGTTCAGTTGTTGCTCCATATTATCCAGCATATCACTTAAAAAACTAGCCAATTCATTAGCTGCAGTGATGGTGTATTGCTGGTAGGAGATACCTTGATACAGCCTGTTCTCAGATAACTGCCCTAAGGCCTTATCTATGTTGAAATAGACATTAGATATCTGCTTGTTGACATTTTCAGATAATTTAGGCTGCCTTAATGACAAGGCAAACAAACTGTCATCCACATGCTCAAAATGCGTACGTAAGGTGCTTTGGTCCACAATGTATTTACCGTATTGATTGTTATCAATATCAATGGACTTAAACTGATTCATTAACTTTTCTTCGTCAAATGAAAACAACACCAGATTGTCCAGGATCTGCCTTAGCATCTCTGCATCTTCTTGCATCTGCTGGGCACCACCCATACCGCCGCCAGACTGCTGCATCTTTTTAAGGTTATCGCTCATCTTTTTCATTTTCTGAGCTGCTGCCTTCTGCTTCTGCTGTGCCTTTTGTTGTGCTTTTTTCTGTTCCTCCTGGTCCTTCATTTCTTCAGGCTGCCCTCCTTTATCACTTTGCTCGCTTTCTTTCTTTTCCAATTGCTCAGTCGCATCTTGCTGATCCTTCTCTATACGCTCTTCTGTGAGCTTATCTTCTGGGAGGCTCATTGGCTTTTGTAGTGCACTATTATCTTTCTTTAATTTATCTAGATCATCTCTAATCTTTGAAAATTCTTCATTGAGCTTTTCCTGATTCTTGGAACTATTATTGCGCTCGTCTTCTGACAGTTTCTTTTGTTCTTCTGCCAATTGTTCCAGCTCCCCCTGAACCTTCTCGGCTTTTTTAGCCACATAGTAGCGCTTGGTCAACTCTAAAAGCTGCTTCATACTGCGCTTTTTATTCTTATTCTGCTTGGCCAGTTCGTCTAACTTCTGGCTAAATTCTTCTTTGTTGATCTTATCCTGCATGCGCTCCAGCTCCTCCAACAATTTCTCATCTTTCTCCAGTTGCTGCTCATTATCCTTTAGGCGCTGTTGCAATTCTTCTTTAAAGGGGTCCTGCTCTTCCTTGTTAAACTCCTGAAGGTTTTCCTGAAGGTTCTTGTTAAAACTCTTCATGAGTTCTTCCTGCTGCTTCTGTCGTTTGAGGAAATTCTGAAACTTCTTTCGGTCATTGAAATTAAGCGCTTCTTTTTCCTTCTGGGTCTTAGAGAATTCCTCCAGCTTCTTGTCCTGATCATCAAGTTTCTTAAAGGTATCATCCATTTTCTTAATGGTCTCACTTTGTTGCTGAAGTTGCTGGGTCTGTTCTTCCTCTGCAGTGCGTTTTCTGTAACTAAACAGCTGACTTTTGGTGCTTTTAAAGCCATGTATACGATCGTTGTCCACAACCTCAAAATAAAGCTCATAAGGCACCCCTTCTTTTAGCTCAATTTGATCTGGGAACGCATTAACAAACTCCGAATAGTTACCCGCACCAATTGGTAGTTTGACACGCTGTTCAACTTCAGGGTTATTAACCTCGTAATAGACCAGATTAAGTGCGCGTAAACCATAATCATCACTAGCTTGTCCAAAAAAGTAAAGCGTCTGCTGATCCAAAGAATCTAATTTGCTTTTAATACTCAATTCTGGATAGGCATCCTTCACCACCTTCACATTATAGGCCAAACGCTCATAGTCCTTAAGATTTAAATTACTAGACACCAAAGCATAAGCATAGTTAGAAAATAGCTGCTTTTGTGCCTTAAACGCGTTTTGTTCTTCCTGAGTGAATTGCAGTGTATCCTGTGCATAGATCTTTACTTCTGATGCTTCTCTAGTTTTTACATTCCAATTCACTGTAGTGCCCTCTGGTACTATAGCGTTTCCGCTACTTTTAATAATTTCGTTTTGTTTACCAGTATGTCTTGGGTATTGCAGTTCCATTTCCAAGTACTCTAAACTTGGTGTTTTCAGCACCTTTAACTCGTAAGGCTGCGAATTAACCTCGTTGGCATACAGCTCGAAAATAATATCATCTGTTAATTGTGTAAATACAAACTGAAACTGCCCATTACCTTTTGGTTGCAGGAAGTAAGATTCGTTATTGTACTGTAATTGCACCGCTTCAGGAATTACGGAGCCTGAGGTACGCACCTCCAAGACAAATGGAGCGTTCTCGATCGCCTCGAGGTTGTCGTTGACAATAAAAAATTGAAATGGTGACGGTGGCTCGTAAGCAGTCTGGTAATTGACCACACGCTCATAACTGTTGCTAAACCAATTAAAGTTATCAGTTAGCAATGACAGTAATAGTATAACCACAGGTATTGCCATATACCGTGTGTATTTGATGTTGGCCTTAAAGTCAATTGCGGTTTTAAATGGAATGGGTTCTAGTTCTCGTGATTTTTGATCAATACTCGCCAGCAAGAGGTCTGACTGGGTCTTATTCTTGCTCAATTGTAGGACGTTGAGCAGGCGATCGTTGACATTTGGAAAGTGTTCTCCAATAATTTTCGAGGCCTCATCATAACTGATACCGGATTTTAGCTTAAACAACTTAGCCAGAGGAAGTGCAATAAACCTCCCAAACAAGAAAAGCTCGACAACAACAAAGCACCAAAATAGCAAGGTTCTCCAGCCAGATTCCAACCACAATAAATACTCAACAAAGACAGTGGCAAGCAGGTACAGCAACCCGAAAGCTAGAAATAGAATCGCGCCCTTGATCAGGTCGTTCAAATAATACTTCCGGATAAACCCCTCTAATTTCTCTTTTATCAGCTCAAAACTTCCCATAGCCCCCTTGTCTACAACTAAACTACGACAATATTTTATTATCATTTTCTTAAATTTGGTAAGATTGTGTTAATTAAAGATTGAATGCTGTGGCCCCAAATGAACTACAAACACCAAATTTTATCTCATGAGCGACTTTAAATACCTAATGGCTTTTTCCATCCCATTAACAGCTGTTTTAGGCTTGAGTTTACAAGACTGGTGGCTATGGGCTACACCGGTTTACACCTTTGTTCTCATTCCTGTTTTGGAAGTCCTGTTTCCGGTTGATCCCTCAAATTTGAGTGAAGATGACTCTAAAAATCGTCTAAAAAATAAGGTGTTTGATTGGCTCCTATACCTCAATGTCCCCATCGTATTTGGCTTGTTGATCGGCTCATTTATTCTCCTGAGTCAGCAAAATCTGGAATCCTACGAATATGCGGGCCTAATCTTTTCTGTTGGTATTGTGTTAGGGGTTAACGGCATTAATGTGGCCCATGAATTGGGTCACCGGCAGCAGACCAATGAACGCTTTATTGGCAAACTCTTACTGCTTCCTTCGTTCTACATGCACTTTTATATTGAACATAATTATGGTCATCACCTGCATGCTGCAACTCCTGAAGATCCAGCTACCGCTAAATACAACCAGTCGGTCTATTCGTTTTGGATGACCTCTACCTTTAGACAATACTCAAGTGCCTGGGCCATACAATCCAAACTATTAAAGCAGCAATCGCTTCCGTTTATTTCCATAAAGAACGATATGATTTGGTATGTTTTGTTCCAGATTTTGTATTTGCTTACGGTGTATCTTATTTGGGGAAGTTCTATAGCTGTTTTTGCATTGTTAGTAGGCATTGTTGGGTTCTTATTACTAGAAACCGTTAACTACATTGAGCACTATGGCTTAAGGCGCATGAAAACTAAATCGGGCCGCTATGAGCGGGTCAAAGAAATGCACTCGTGGAACTCCAATCATGTTATTGGCAGAATTGTGCTTTATGAACTTACAAGACACAGTGATCACCACTTTAAGTCTTCGAAAAAGTATCAGATTTTGGACTGTCACGATACTAGTCCGCAACTACCTTTTGGTTACCCAACGTCCATGGTGATTGCCATGCTGCCACCTATTTGGTTTAACTTGATGAACCGTCGTGTTCCCGAATCTATGAGACTGGCTAAGATATAGGCCCATAGATCCCAAATTAACATTCAATATTGTTGCCTCGGTCATTGCTTTTGCATCCTTTTACCTTTTTAAATACCTACATGTTTGGATCAATGATCTGGTTTTGAAAAAGCAACCCCATTTTAAGGAGAAGTTTCCCTGGATTTTTACAACAAGAAGTCATGCTTATGTCTTTTTAATCATGCTTTTATAATTGGGAATTGTGATAGCGCTTATCTGGTTGGGTCTTATTGCGGTGCCAAAAATTTTGCAGTCTTAAACACTCTGTTTTGCAGCGCTGTATTATAGGTCTATCTTTGCAAAAAATTTAATCACACTCATGGCTCAGAAAGTACGTGTAAGATTTGCTCCCAGCCCAACTGGTCCGCTTCATATTGGCGGCTTAAGAACGGCTTTATTCAACTATTTGTTTGCTAAAAAACATCAAGGAGATTTTGTGCTTCGCATAGAAGACACCGATCAAAACCGTTTCGTAGAGGGTGCTGAAGCATATATTACTGAGTCCCTTAATTGGTCTGGCATTCCCTACGATGAAGGGCCTGAAAAAGATGGAGGGTATGGCCCGTACAGACAAAGTGAACGCAAGCATCTTTATATACGCTACGCTGATGAGCTCCTTGCCTCTGGCAAGGCTTACTACGCTTTTGATACGTCCGAGCAATTAGATGCCCACAGGAAAGACCACGAAGCCAATGGTAAGACCTTTATTTACAACTGGCATAACAGAGAAAAAGGACGGCTTGTTAACTCTCTCGTACTTAGCGAAGAGGAAGTGGCTTCGAGAATTGCTTCCGGCGAACCCTATGTGGTACGATTTAAGTCCCCTCAGGACCGAATTCTTGAATTAAAGGACATCATAAGAGGAGATATGCGTATTGATACCAACATTCTGGATGATAAAATCCTGTTTAAGAGTGACGGTATGCCTACCTATCACCTGGCAAATATCGTGGACGATCATCTTATGGAAATTTCACATGTAATTCGTGGTGAAGAGTGGCTGCCATCTTTAGCGCTTCATGTGTTGTTATATGAGGCTTTTGGCTGGGCCAGTCCAGAATTTGCGCATTTACCACTAATTCTTAAACCTGTGGGTAAAGGAAAACTAAGCAAGCGCGATGGGGATAAATTAGGTTTCCCTGTTTTTCCTTTAGAATGGACTGATCCCAAATCTGGTGATGTTTCGCGGGGCTATAAAGAAGATGGCTACTTTGCGGAAACGGTTGTTAATTTTCTGGCGCTTTTAGGATGGAATCCTGGCACCGAGCAGGAATTATTTAGCCTCGAGGAGTTGGTGTCGTCATTTGATTTGGCCAGAGTCAATAAATCCGGAGCGCGTTTCGATCCTGAAAAGACCAAATGGTTTAACCACCATTACCTACAAACCAAACTGGATTTGGAATTAGCAGAAAGCTTTAAATCTCATACTTCGGCTTTAGCTGATATTGATATTAACTATGTGGCTTTGATCGTAGGCCTTATTAAAGAGCGTGCGACTTTTGTCAGCGACTTTTGGGATTTGAGTAGTTTCTTTTTTGAAGCTCCAGTGGATTACAACCCTAAAGCCCTTAAAAAAGGATTTAAAGAAGAAACTGCAGATATTCTTCAACAGGTAATTCATATAATTACACGAACTCGAGAATTCACCGCTCAAAATCTGGAGGCCAAGATTAAAGACTGGATCACAGACCAGGGCATTGGATTTGGAAAGGTCATGATGCCATTAAGGCTCGCCTTAGTTGGTGATTTAAAAGGTCCTGATGTGTTTGATATCATGTTTATGATTGGTAAAAACGAATGTGTGAAGCGTCTTGACACGTTTTTAGAAGTGGCGCAAGCTTAAGGCCTTTGGGTAAAGTGTAACAAATTCTCGTTTTACACACTAATAATATAGACGTTTGAAATTTTTTATTTCAACAGATTCCTGTCCTTTTCTTTGAATATAGGCGTATCTTTAAGTCTGCATTGTTTAATCCTTAACCATCATTAATACCATGGGTTTATTTCTATATCCAGTAATTTTTGTTGGGGTCGTTATTCTGGTTGGCTCCTTCTTTATTGTTAAACAACAAACAGCTGCTATTATCGAGCGCTTTGGTCGCTACCAAAGTATTCGACAATCAGGTCTTCAAATGAAAATTCCTTTAGTAGACAGGGTCGCGGGGCGTTTAAGTCTAAAAATTCAACAGCTCGATGTTATTGTTGAAACCAAGACCTTGGATGACGTATTTGTTAAGATCAAAGTATCGGTACAATATGTGGTTATTCGCGATAAGGTATATGACGCCTTTTATAAGCTTGAATATCCACACGATCAAATAACCTCTTTTGTTTTTGACGTAGTACGCGCTGAGGTTCCTAAAATGAAATTGGATGATGTCTTTGTAAAGAAAGATGATATTGCTATTGCTGTGAAGCGGGAGCTACAAGAATACATGTCTGAATACGGTTACGACATCATTAAAACCCTGGTAACAGACATTGACCCAGATGCTCAGGTAAAAGCCGCTATGAACCGAATTAATGCTTCTGAGCGCGAAAAAATTGCTGCACAATTTGAGGGAGATGCTGCCCGTATATTAATCGTAGAAAAGGCCAAAGCCGAAGCTGAAAGCAAGCGATTACAAGGGCAGGGTATTGCCGATCAGCGTCGTGAAATTGCCCGTGGGCTTGAGGAGTCTGTTGAAGTACTCAACAAGGTGGGTATCAACTCTCAGGAAGCCTCCGCTTTAATTGTGGTGACCCAGCATTACGATACCTTACAATCTATAGGTGAAGAAACCAATAGTAATCTTATCTTGCTGCCCAATTCACCGCAAGCGGGTAGCGATATGCTCAACAACATGGTAGCTAGTTTCACTGCTAGCAATCAAATTGGTGAAGCCATGAAACAAGCTAAAAACAAAAAGAAAGAAGATGAGAATTAAATCTATTGCAACAACACTCTTACTAATATTAACCATAGCTCTGGGTTTCGCACAGACGAAAGAGGACGCTCTTAAAGATGCTCAGATGGCTGCCGAAGGAACGCTTTCGGAAGACTTTGACACAGTTTTAAAGTATACCCTTCCCGAAATAATTGAGGTTATGGGGGGTAAGGAGAATGCGAAAAACACCATTGTTCAAACATACGACACTATGAAGTCTCAGGGCTTTAAAATCGAAAGAGCGGAAATTCTTGAAGTTTCTGAGATCGTTAAAGAACAAGGGCAGTCGCGTTGCTTAGTTAAAAGTTATAATGTCATGGTCATGTCTGGGCAACGGCTTAAATCTACAAGCCACTTGTTAGGCATTTATGATGATAATGCAAAACACTGGAAATTTATTGAAGCGAAACAGCTTAAAAACCCTGGTTTAACTAGCCAAATCCTCCCCGATTTTAAAACGGAAATGGATATTCCGGATGACCAAGTGGATATGGAACCGGTTAAAAACTAAAAGCAAGTCTAGACAGCACTCGCTTCCTCAACCAGTAAATGGTTCTTGTCTTCAAGTGCCTTTTTAATAAAAGTATTAATGGCTTCGTTTTTAGCGAGGCCATTTTTTATGAGCTCTGCCAGCACAATCATCGTGGCAATTCTGGTTCCTACTTTCTTCACAGCCGTTCCAAACAGTGGTTCCAGGTCCTCATAGGAAACCTGAGCGGCCAGATTTACCAATTCCTCTCTCACTTTTAAGCGCTTCTCTTCAGGAAGATTGGGATACTTTTTTCCAAATTGCTGCAAGAGGCTTACAGGTGATTTTTGTTGTTGTTTTTGAGCATGCGCCTTCGCTTCAACCGTCGGCTTTGTATCGTTCTGTTTGGTCCAGCCATCTCTCAATCCAACGGTTTTGTTGAATACTAACTTGCCTTCTTTAGTGTCGGGGTCCACATTGAAATAACCAATGCGTTGAAATTGAAAATGCGCACCAACCTTGGCATCGGCAAGGCTTGGTTCCAAATATCCGGTTTTAACTTGAAGAGAATTAGGGTTAATAAATTCAATGAAGTCTTTGTTTTTGTCCGCATCTGGCGCTTCATCCAAGAACAAACGATCGTACTCTCTTATTTCTGCAGTTATAGCGTGTGGAACAGACACCCAATGCAAGGTTCCTTTTACGCGCTTCTCCTTGTCTTCACTGTAAGTACAATGAACCTCAATGATATCCCCCGATTCATTTTTAACAACAGATTCTGCTTTTACAATGTAGGCGCTTTTTAAGCGCACTTCACCACCAAGTTTTAGTCTGAAAAATTTACGGTTAGCTTCTTCCCTAAAATCTTCCCTTTCAATAAATACTTCCCTGGTAAATGGAATCTTTCTATTACCTGCCTTTGGGTTTTCGGGGTTATTTTCAGTATCAAGCCACTCTACTTTATCCTCCGGATAATTGGTTATGACCAACTTTAAAGGATCCAAAACGCCCATTACCCGGTTGGCAGTTTTATTCAAGTCTTCTCTCACAGAAAATTCAAGAAGAGCCACATCAATTATGTTTTCTCGCTTCGCCACCCCTACCCGATCAATGAATTCTCTAATAGAATTAGGTGTATAACCGCGTCTTCTCAATCCTGAAATAGTAGGCATTCTTGGATCATCCCAACCACTAACAATACCCTCCTCAACCAGGAGCAACAGTTTACGCTTGCTCATGATCGTATAACTGAGATTTAATCTAGCAAATTCACGTTGTTTAGGAGGTAATGGCAAGTTATCCTTACTGTAAGAATGCACATGATCTCTAAACCAATTATAAAGTGGTCTGTGGGGTTTAAATTCCAAAGAGCATAATGAGTGTGAGATTTGTTCTAAATAATCGCTCTCACCGTGTGTCCAGTCGTACATGGGATAAATGCACCAATCTTCGCCTGTCCTATGATGAGCTGCGTGTAAAATACGGTACATGATAGGGTCCCTCATTAGCATGTTGGGGTGTGTCATGTCTATTTTTGCTCTAAGCACATGTGCCCCGGCATCAAATTCACCATCCTTCATTCGTGAAAAGAGATCTAAATTCTCTTCAACAGAACGATCTCTAAACGGACCATTAATACCCGGTTCGGTTGGAGTACCTTTTTGCTCTGCTATGGCCTCTGAGGACTGGCTGTCCACATATGCTAAACCATCTTTTATCATTTGTACAGCCCAATCGTAAAGTTGCTGGAAATAGTCGGACGAATAGCATTCTTCTGCCCACTTATAACCCAGCCACTCAATGTCGCGTTTAATTGCGTCTACATATTCCTGTTCTTCTTTGGCGGGGTTGGTATCATCAAATCTAAGATTCACCGGGGCGTTATACGTCTCCCCTAGCCCAAAGCTAATACCAATTGCCTTAGTATGGCCAATGTGCAAATAGCCATTAGGTTCCGGCGGAAACCGAAACTTTAATTGGCTCCTGTCCAGACCATTTTTAAGATCTTCTTCAATAATGTGCTCAATAAAATTGAGTGACTTTATTTCTTCTGACATTCGTAACGACTATAGCTGTGATAATGAGGGCAAAAGTAAGGAAATCTGGGATTTTCAAGTTATTTTTAAGGTATCTAATTTACTAATCCACAAATTATGAATCAGTTGAATTATAAGTGTCCAAAATGCGGCAATCGCACCTATGAGACAGGACAAATGAGAGCTGCCGGAGGAACCCTCTCCAAGATTTTTGATGTACAAACAGAAAAATATACCTCTATTACATGCGAGCGTTGCACTTATACCGAGTTTTTTAAGGCTAAGACCAGTGCTCTGAGTAATATCTTTGATCTATTTACCAATTAAATGGGAGAAATACTGTTAGAAAATATAAGGACCTACTCCTATCACGGATGTCTTAAGGAGGAAACCGCAATTGGAAGTGATTACAGAGTAGACCTTACGGTTAAGGCTGATTTAAAGAGGTCTGCTGAGTCCGATAATTTAATTGACACTGTTGATTATGTACTGCTCAACCGGATTGTAAAAGAGGAGATGGCCATTCCTTCAAAACTCCTCGAACACGTTGCTCAACGCATTCTTAATCGCATATTTGAAGCTAGTGATATGGTTAGAAAAGCAAAGATCACCGTGAGCAAAATTAATCCCCCAATTGGTGGAGATGTGCAACAAGTTAGTGTGCGAATGGGTCAATCCAAAAAATAGGATAGTAATAGCTTCCTAGAGTTATTTTTTTTACATTTGCCCTCTATTATTGGCGTCTTGGCCGAGTGGCTAGGCAGAGGTCTGCAAAACCTTTTACAGCGGTTCGAATCCGCTAGACGCCTCAAAAAAAGCCTCTCGAATTGAAGAGGCTTTTTTTATTTAGCTAAGAGACTTCAAATACGATATAAGTGCCCCGACGCTTGCGGGGTCGTAAAAGTCCACATCTTTTGCCTTTACGTAAGCTTTATATTGCTTTTTATGCTTCGCGTAATGTTTTTTTATTTGATTAAGACTCTTAAAAATTTCTGTGCCTTTTTTATCTGTTAAGATGTAATTCAGTTTCATTTCAACACTGTAAGCTTCTGGTAGGTCAGTGTTTAAAACCACACTAGAATTTTCAACGGTGGAAACAACTTGGGTCGACGTGGTTTGAGACGAACTACCGTAGGCATTACGGCCTTCGGTATTCGTTTTTAAAGTGGCATTATACTCAACGAGTAACTCTACTTTTGAAGTTCTAAAAATAATCTCATAAAACTGGTCGCCTCGGTAGATAAACTTTCTGTTTTCGATGTAGACCATGTCTACATTTTCGGCGTCCTTCTTAGAAACAGATTTTATTTCACCATCCTTCAAAAGAGCAAAGTTTTTTGTAAGCCCATTATAGTTTAAATAGCCAGTCTGCTCAGAACCGTCTTTAAAGACGGCCACAGCTTCTTTAAATTCTGGAAAGACATAGTGATCTTTCTTGCTTTGACCAAAAGTGCACATGACTAGAAATGCCATTACTGTGGTGATGATTGTTTTTTTCATGATGATTTTAGATTACTTGGTTAACTAATGATTTAAGTGTAGGAATATACATCAAGAAACGTGCCAATAAAAATGTTTGTGGAATCTTTAACGTTATTCAACTTAATAGGATTGCACTTTTTGAATTTGCTCTTTTCCTTCCTCAAATAATTCTGGAAATAGACCCTGTGAGAGCAAAAGAATGCCAAAACCTAGAATAACTAAGGCTACAATTTTCTTAGTCTTAAAAATACGTTTTGGAGTTAAACGGTTTCTCAGGCGTTTTGCCGCTGCAATTTTTACCAAATCTGTAATAAAATAGGTGATAATCATCGTGCTTATAAAAACCAAAACACCATTTTCTGAGGAAGTTATCGAAGTGCCAATAACAATAAAACCTAACCAGCCTAGAAGCACACCTATATTGATAAAATTGAGTAAAAACCCTTTGACAAAAAGCTTCCAGTACCCCTTCTTTATTTTTACTTTTTGATAATCTCTTACAATGGATCTGAAAGATTTGGATGTTTTAATAAAAGAAATTAACCCGTAAACAATTAATAAAACACCGCCAAACACCAGAAAATTGGGATCGTCCTTTATCTTTTCAAGTAGTTTATTAGTGCTGAAAAAGGCTAGAAAAATAAATACTATATCTGCTAGAACCACGCCAAGATCAAAAATGACAGCGCTAGCAAAACCTTTGGTGGCACTAGTTTCCAATAAGACAAAAAATACTGGGCCTATCGTAAACGCTAGTAAAATACCAAATGGAATGGCCGCTAATATATCGTCTAATAACAAAGCATGGGGTTTGTCACAAAAATAATAAAAGAGACTACTTAATCCACACGTTTTACACGGCCTCCAAAAACTCTTTTTTCATCCACCATTTTAGGGTTTCCGTATATATAAACATCACCACCAGCCTTTATTTTAATCTCTAAACGATCAGAACAATTAACAGAGACCTCTCCCCCTGCTTGAATACTGACTTCGCTAAATTCTGATGACATCTGTTCACCTTCATAAATACCACCTGTATAAACGGAAACATCCTGGTTTTTTGCTGTACCTGTCGTATGTACAATACCCCCAGTAACCGCTCTAATATTAGCGTAAGTAACATCAAGCTCGGCCTCTATATAGGCACCTTCCTGGGTTTTTAAATCTATCTCATATTGTTTAATAGCTTGTTTAATTTTTACTCTAGCACCCTCGTTAGCGTCAACAACGTCAACAGATTTGAAGTAAAGTGTTATATCAACACCATCACCATTAAATGCGTGCTCAGGATCCATTCTAATTTTTAGTTTACCATTCCTATTAACAAATTCCACTTCTTCTTTGTCACTACCCTTAATAACTGCCTTATTCTCATCGGATTTAATCATTGCAACATTAATTAAATCGTACACTTTTAAGGTGCTAAAATCTCCAAGGGATTTTTCAATAGTGCTTTGTCCCTGAACCGTAACAGTTACCACAACCAGCAGATAATAGATAATTTGTTTCATAATTTATTTTCGATTAATGATTTATGCTTTTTAAATTAAATAAAAATCCAGATGTTTCTTAATTAAGTCGGTGTTTTTAACCTTCACCATCACTTCTTCTCCAAGCTGATACACTTTTCCTGATGATCTACCAACCAGGGCATATTGTTCTTCATCAAAATCATAACGATCATCAGTCATATCTCGTACACTTACCATGCCTTCACATTTGTTTGATATAATCTCAACATAAATTCCCCAATCGGTCACGCCAGAAATAACCCCTTTAAATTCTTCATCCAAATGATCCTGCATAAAACGAATCTGCATGTACTTTATAGAATCGCGTTCTGCTTTAGTGGCTAAATATTCCATGTTACTGGAATGTTTGCATTTTTCTTCATAAACCTCAGCGTTAGGGGAGGAGCCATTATCTAAATAATGCTGTAACAAGCGGTGTGCCATAACATCTGGATAGCGTCTTATCGGCGACGTAAAATGCGAATAATAGTCAAATGCCAAACCGTAATGACCAATGTTTTGAGTTGTATATTCTGCCTTACTCATAGAACGTATGGTCAAAGTATCTACCAAGTTTTGTTCTTTCTTTCCAACCACTTCTTTTAAGAGGTTGTTCAATGACGCCGAAATATTCTTCCGATTACTAAAATTAAGTTGATAACCAAAACGACCTACAACATTCTGAAGTTGATACAACTTAGCTTCGTCTGGTTCATCATGAACGCGATAGACAAAGGTTTTTTTAGGACTTTGCTTTCCAATATACTCAGCCACCTTTTTATTAGCTAAAAGCATAAATTCTTCAATTAGCTTGTTTGCGTCCTTACTCGTTTTAAAAAACACCCCAATTGGATTGGCCTCGTTGTCTAAATTAAATTTGACCTCTACCTTATCAAAAGAAATAGCCCCTGAATGCATGCGTTGCAAACGCATTTTTTTAGCCAAACGGTCTAAAACCATAATAGCCTCTGCTATTTCAGTAGCGGTGTCATATGATTTTCCTGTAAGTGATACTTCTTTTGGTATGTTGGTCTGTATTGGATTTGAATCTGATTCAGTATTAGAAAGGCTAAATATAGGATTTGCCTCGATAATTGCTTGTGCTTCTTCATAAGCAAATCGAGCATCAGAATGTGTGGCAGTCCTTCCAAACCATTGGTTCTTAAGCTCTGCTTTTGAATTCATTTGAAACACAGCTGAGAAGGTATATTTATCTTCTTTAGGACGTAATGAACAAGCATTATTAGATAAAACTTCAGGTAGCATAGGTACCACTCGATCCACTAAATACACCGAAGTGGCTCTCTCATAAGCTTCATCATCTAAAACTGTATTAGGCTTTACGTAATGTGAAACATCAGCAATGTGAATTCCAATTTCAAAGAGGTTTTTACCTAGTTTTTTAAAGGATAAGGCATCATCAAAATCCTTAGCATCCTTAGGATCTATAGTAAAAGTAAGGTCAGACCGCATATCCCGGCGCTTCGCAACCTCTTCTTCTTTTATTAAAGTATCTAAACTATCTGCATACTGTTCAACTTCATGCGGAAATTCATAAGGCAATCCATAATCAGCTAAAATACTATGGATTTCAGTGCTGTGTTCACCTGGTTTACCAAGTACCTTTAATACTTTACCATAAGGAGAATCGGCATCTTCCGGCCAATCGTTAAGTTCAACAAGAACCTTATCACCCTCCTCTGCATCTTTAATTTTATTGATAGGAACAAAAATATCCTTGTACATATTCCGGCTATCAGGTATTACAAAAGCATATTTTTTTAAAAGTTGGATTGTTCCAACATATTCCGTTTTTGCACGCTTTAATACCTGGGTAATTTCACCTTCGATTCTCCCATTTTTTCGTCGTTTATAAGCATAAAACTCTACCTCATCCCCGTCCAATCCGCGATTAATGTTATTGGATGCAATAAACACGTCCTCCTTAAATTCGTCTGAAATAATGTACCCAGATCCTGTGGCAGATAAATCGAGTATTCCCTTGTGGTAAACAGTATTAGAAATGACTTTAAAACGTCCGCGCTCGACTTCTCTTATCTCACCTTTAATTTTTAACTGTTGAAGCTTCTTGATAATTTGATTACGGCTACTAGCATCATTAACACCAAGAATAGCGGCAATTTGTTTATAATTAAAAGACTTGTTTCGGTCTTTTTTTAAAATGGAAAGAATGGTGTTACTGAGATTTGAAATTCTGTTTCTTGAATTTCGTTTCTTTTTTCTGGGCATCTTTTAAAGATAAAATATAACGTAAAAGTCAGATACTCTTAACCCTAACAAAACTACGTTATTAAACCGAAGAAAAGTTTATCAACTATAGAATTATATATTAATATTCTTTTTTCTTTTTTAAAATTAAAACTGTCTATTATGATAGCTTGTTAATAGGGCTTAAAACTTTTGTTTAATAAATTTTGATTTTAAAAGGTTTACAGTTTGTCAATGTGTTGTTAACATTAACTTAACTTTAGTAGTCCTTCATTTTCAAGCGTTTCAATTTTTTAATTAACAGTTGTTGACATTAATTTTTTTGAATAGAAGTTGATATTGAATTTTTAAAATTGCTGTTGATTTCTTCATTTTTTATGCTGATATCTTTCATGAAAATAGTAGACTTATTATTTTGATTTTTGTTTCCAATTCGCATATGTAATTATTTAACTGAAATCAAAACTTTTGTTGTGATAAGTTTTGAACATCTATTAACAACATATTAAAGATGCTGTTAACCTCCGCTAACTAATTCGTAATTTTGCTTCATTAAAAAATACGATTACAAATGACAATATCCATTGGAAACGACCATGCTGGTCCTGAGTATAAAGCTGCTATTGTAAAACATCTTGAAGCAAAAGGTATTACCGTAACTAATTATGGAACTGATACCTTTGATTCTGTAGATTACCCTGATTTTGTACACCCTGTGGCTAAGGATGTTGATTCAGGGAAGGTGGATTTTGGAATTCTTATTTGTGGCAGTGCTAATGGAGTAGCCATGACGGCTAATAAGTACCAAAATGTAAGGGCTGGTATTTGTTGGATGAATGAAATAACAGCATTAACCCGTCAGCACAACAATGCGAATATTATCTGTATTCCTGCCAGATATACGGCTATACCACAAGCACTTAAAATGGTTGACACATTTTTAAATACAGAATTTGAAGGTGGAAGGCATCAAAATCGTGTAAATAAGATACCTTTAAGTTGTTAAAGCGGTATTTATGCCTGCTTTTATCATGTTAAAGATTAAAATTGGGGCATTCACATCATCATCATCATCACCCGAATGAATTAAATGGTAGAAATTTACTTATTTCTATCTTCCTTAATATTGCCATTACCCTATCTCAAGTAATTGGAGGTATCGTTTCTGGAAGTTTAGCCCTTTTAAGTGATGCCTTGCATAATTTCACGGATGTTCTATCCTTGATCATTAGTTTTATTGCGAATAAGCTGGTGAAAAAGAAAGCTTCGTATGAGCGTACCTTTGGTTATAAACGCTCAGAGATCTTAGCCGCCTTTATCAATGCTGCTTCCTTAATAGTTATCGCTGTTCTATTAATTATTGAAGCGTTTAAAAGGTTTCAAAATCCGCAAGAAGTAGAATCTAATCTGGTTATTTGGTTATCCGTTATTGCTATCTTAGGAAATGGATTTAGTGTCTTATTACTTAGATCTAATTCTAAAGATAATATGAATCTAAAATCTGCCTATTTGCATTTACTAACCGATTTAATGGCTAGTGTAGCGGTGTTAGTAGGAGGCGTACTAATGAAGTATTATCAAGTATTTTGGGTGGACAGTCTTCTTACACTTGCTATTGCAATTTATCTTATTGTAATGGGGTATAATCTATTAATTAGTTCCACTAAGGTATTAATGCTGTTTACTCCTGAGGGTATTCCAGTTCCTGAGATTGTAAAGGATATGCAACAATTTCCCAATGTACAAAACGTGCATCACTTGCATGTATGGCAACTCAATGAAGATGAAGTGCATCTAGAAGCACATATCGACTTTAATGAAGATATTAAGATTTCTACCTTCGAATCGTTATTAGAACAAATAGAAGAACTAATGCATGAGAAGTATGACATTAACCATGTTACCATTCAACCAGAATTTGGGAAATGTGATTCTAAACAAGTTATAGTACAAGATTAATGATGTTATCTATTAGAATAAAATACTTTGATGAGCTTTCTATAAACGAGTTATATGAATTATTGCGTTTACGATCCGAGGTGTTTGTGGTAGAACAAGATTGTGTATATCAGGATATAGATAGTAAAGATCAAAAAGCAGTTCATGTTTTAGGATATGATAATAATAAACTTGTTGCGTACACAAGACTGTTTAAGCCTGGTGATTACTTTAATGAATCTAGTATCGGACGTGTTGTGGTCAGGGAAAAAGCACGAGGTTCAGGGGCAGGTTATGATATTATGAACGCATCAATTACGTTCATAAATGATGTCTTAAAGAAGTTTGAAATACGAATATCAGCTCAAACTTATTTGAAGAAATTTTATAATAATCTAGGATTTAAAGAAGTAGGAGAGGGGTACCTTGAAGACGGTATTCCTCATATTAATATGATACGAAACTAGTTAGTCTGATTTCCCGATTCCAGTCACTAATATTTCAACTCTACGATCAAATTCTGGTTCGCCCCCTAGTGGAAACTTACGTCTTTGTCCAACGTATTTCATTCGTAATCGACTAACACCTGCTTCAAGAAGATAGTCATAGACAAATTTCGCTCTAGCGACAGATAAGTTTCTTTTTTTGGTTTTACGATCAATAGCATCCCGTTCTCCATAAGTACAGCAGACATGCCCTTCAATGGTGAAGTAAATATCAGTTCGTTCTTTTAGAATTTCGGCAATATCATCAAGGACCTGTCTTGAGGTAGGTACTAAGTATGAGTATCCAGTTTCAAAAAGTAAATTATCTAATAGAATTTTATCACCAACTTTTAAGTCTCCTGCTAATCGCTCTTTAGCGTTTTCAGGTACTTTTTCAGGTCGTTCTCTAGGTGGATCATAAGGGTAAACAATGATCTCTACTTTTCTATTAAGACCTCTGATTTTTTGTACATCGGTTTCTTTGACAATTTTTAGAAGAATTTCACCTTTTCCATCGACATTGGAAATTAACGATTCGTCCAACTCATTATTAGAGAAGACATCTTTAATAGATTGTGCTCTTTGGCTGGAAAGAACGAGGTTATAATCATCACTACCACGATCATCTGTGAACCCATAAATTTCAATACGCTGAATATCTATGGTATCTATTTCGGCAAGAAATAATAAAAGGCGATTCTTCTCAGTTTCGGGAATATTGTACTTGTCGGTTTCAAAGTATACCTCGTGTCTGACCTCTTTTTGGGATAGGGCCAATTGAAAAAAGCATAACAGTAAAAAGGTAAGCTTTCTCATCGCTAATCAATCAATCGAGTTAAATATAGAAAAATTTAACACTTACCTCAAAATATTCTGGTATTCAGATGTGTTTTTAAGAACATCGGCGGCTTTTAGAACTTCTGCATTATTCTTAGTATAATAATCATAGACTCCTTCGCTATAATAATAACGTTTAATAATTTCATCAGTTAACAAACTGATTAGCTGATTTCTATTCTCATCGATGGCTTTTTCTTTGTAGTTAACTAGTTCTTTTTCCAGCGCTTTTATAGAATTTGAAATATCAGAACTTATATCTTCCTCTTCTGCAGTATCAACAAGAATTGCCAAGGCATCTTCAGTCTTCGTATTAAAATCAAAGTTTGAAGATTTAATCAAGGATTTGAAATCTTTAAAATCTCGATCTGTTAAGGCAAAAGAACCAAGATCAACCTCTGGATTCTTGTAGTAATATTGGGTTGCATAATCAAAAACAAGCTGTTCCTTAACAATAGCCTTTGTAATAGGGGAGAGCCCCGTCTGTTCTA
Organism: Winogradskyella aurantiaca; assembly: GCF_003362725.1. GTDB lineage: Bacteria > Bacteroidota > Bacteroidia > Flavobacteriales > Flavobacteriaceae > Winogradskyella_A > Winogradskyella_A aurantiaca. The sequence goes on along the minus strand of NZ_QKTV01000001.1, from coordinate 204,752 downwards.
ACTCAATATCCGGTTGCACTCCACCACCATCATAAACAGTTCTTCCATTTCTAGTTTTAAATGCATTGTAATTTTCTTTCTTAACGCGTGTAGCTTTTCCTTCGGCATCCCGATTCCAATAGTCCAGTGCTTGAATACAGCGTCCGGAAGGGGTGTAATATCTGGATATAGTAATTTTCATTTGAGTACCGTAAGCTACTGGTTTTGGTCGTTGCACCAGACCTTTTCCAAAACTACGCGCCCCAATAACCACTGCTCTATCCATATCTTGTAAGGCTCCGGAAACAATCTCACTAGCAGATGCAGATCTATCGTCAATTAAAACAACTAACGGAATCTCAAGATCAATGGCATCTCTTTTGGTTAAATAAGTTCGGTTATACTTCTTTACTTTAGACTTCGTGGTTACCACCAATTGTTCTTTTGGAATAAAGATATTGGTTACGTTCACAGCTTCATTTAATAAGCCCCCAGGATTACCCCTAAGATCTAGTATAAGCTTAGTGGCCCCCTCAGCTTTTAAGGCTTCTAACGCTTCAATGGTTTCTGAAGATGCTTTTCTATTAAACTTTCTAAGGACAATATAACCAGTATTGTCATTAACCATTCCGTAATAAGGTACAGCATGGATTTCCAAAGCCTCTCTTGAAATTTCCACAGATTCCTCTTTACCGTTGCGCAGGTAAGTTATCTCAACAGAAGTTCCAGCAGATCCCTGAAGTAAGTTGGCGGCGTCATCTTTAAAATCAGCCACTCTAATATTATCCACCTTAATTATTTGGTCTCCGGCTTTTAGTCCGGCTTTATCTGCTGCATAATTCTTATAAGGTTCGATTACAATCAGCTTATCTTTTTTAGTTAGAATTTTGGCTCCAATACCTGTGTAATCCCCGGCTTGGTTAATTCTTGAAGCTTCAACATCCTGCTCGTTGTAAAATTTAGTGTAAGGGTCCAGATCGTCCAGCATACTTTTTATAGCACCATCCATCAATTCTCCGGGATTGGTATCATCCACATAATTCATATTAAGTTCTTTGAAAAGTGTGGTGAATATTTCTATCTGCTTAGCGATTTCAAAGAAGTTGGAATTAAATTTTGCTGCGCTAGTAAACGTGAGAATTCCTGCTATACAGAGAACAATTAGTATTTGCTGCTTTCTTTTCATGATTTGTTTTCTATTGAGGCTTTAAACTTAGCCATTAACATTGTCATTTTTGAATGTATCAATTCATAAGATGGCTGGTCTTTACTAAGGTACAAAATCATTAAAGCGAAGCCTGTTTCCGTTTTGTTAAAGTCCGAAGGCTTGTTTAATCGATAAGCCTCTCTAAGTAGTCGTTTTATTTTATTACGTGTTACGGCTTTCTTGTGATGGCGTTTACTCACAGAAACAGCAGCCTTTATAGTACTTTTGTCATCAAAAGTGGCTTCTGTGAATATTAATTTTAAAGGATAGACTGTAATTGATCTTCCTTCAGCGAAGAGGCGATCAATCTGTGCTTTACTTTTAAGCTTTTCATTTCTGGAAAAAGAGAAGGGTTTCATTAATAGCAATTCTGCACTACACCATGCCCATGATATTTATCATTTTTTAACGCTCAGATTAGCACTACCTTACAAGGTACTTACTAAATCCGGTGCGCCATGGGACATCTTCATGTTAAAAAATTAGACCGCCCTAAAGATAAAGCTTTATACATTCATCATTTAATTAAGGACCTAAAGGTTCTTGATACCATGCTCGAAAATGATGATTTTGAGAAAAAACCAATAAGAATCGGAGCAGAGCAGGAGTTTTGTTTGGTATCCGATAATTATTTTCCTGCTGATAACAGTCTTTTAGTACTTGATGATATAAATGATGATGATTTTACTACGGAAATTGGCAGGTACAATCTGGAATTAAATTCCAACCCACTTGTGCTGAAGGCGAATTGCTTTTCTGCCTTACATGATGAGATTAAATCAAAATTGGAATACGCTATTGAAAAAGCTAAGGATCACCATTCTAAAATTATTCTAACAGGAATATTACCAACCTTAAGATTAAAGCATATTTCAGAAAAGTATATGACTAACAAAGCTAGGTATCATGTGTTAAATGATACTTTGAAGTCTACCCGACAGCAGGATTTTCATGTACATATAAAAGGGGTAGATGAACTTAATTTGCTTAATGATTGTGTGATGTTAGAGGCTTGTAACACAAGCTTTCAAACACACCTGCAAATCAATCCTGATAATTTTATAGACCAGTATAACTGGGCGCAGGCCATCGCGGGACCAGTTTTAAGTACTTGTGTTAATTCACCTTTATTATTTGGAAGAGAACTGTGGGCAGAAACAAGAATCGCACTGTTTACACAAAGTATTGATACCAGAGCAAACTCATTTATACATAAAGAAAAAGAAGCCCGTGTAAGTTTTGGTTTTGATTGGGAACGTGGAACTGTTACAGATATTTTTAAAGACAATATTGCTCGATTTAGAAGTTTATTGTCCTCTAATGAGCTAGAAGATAGCGAGGAACTATACCAAACAGGAATCACACCTAAATTACGTGCTCTAGCCTTACATAATGGAACTGTTTACAAATGGAACAGAGTATGTTATGGCGTGGGAAACAACAAACCCCATTTACGAATAGAGTGCCGCTACATTCCGTCTGGACCAACCCTTGCAGATGAAATTGCCACAATGATGTTTTGGGTGGGCTTAATGTTGGCTCAAAAGGATGGTTTCGAAAACATCGCCGACCAATTATTGTTTAGGGATGTGAAGTCCAATTTTTACAAGGCGGCGAGGTATGGCATGGAAACCCAATTTGTATGGTTTGGAAAAAGAATTCCCGCCGCTGAATTGTTGTTAGAGCAATTAATTCCATTGGCCGAGAAAGCTCTTAGAAGAGCCAATATATCTTCGAAGGATATCGATTATTACCTAGGTATTATTAAAGATCGGATTTCTAATAAAAATGGAGCTGAATGGATGGTTAACAGTTACCGATCCTTGCAAAAAGAACAAACCAATTTTGAAGCCTTACAAAACATCACGTCTCATATTTATAAGAACCAATTAAAGAATAAATCAGTGGCATTTTGGGATGTTTTAGACCCCGGAGTAGAGAAAAAGCCACATCACATGCGTATTGTAAAACACAACATGAAAACCAAGATTCTTTTGGTTGATGAAGAAGATAGTTTAGAACTGGTATATCACCTGATGAAATGGAAAAATATTCATCATTTACCAGTAATTAACAAACAAAAAGACCTATGTGGACTTCTGTCCTGGACTGACCTTATAAAGTTAGGAAATGATCAACTTAATATTCCAGTAAAAAAGGTTATGACAACAAATCTGATTACTATTTCACAGGAAAAACCATTGGAAGAAGCTGCACAGCTCATGCGAGATAATAGAATTCATTGTCTTCCAGTTACCAGAAAGAGCGAATTACTAGGAATTCTAACCACCAATGATTTGTAACATGCCTCAACCTGTTGCTGTTTTGAACAAGAAGGAAACACAGTCCAGCCGAATCATTCACCATGTAAAAGGAGTCTCGGAGGGTCCTGCAGTAGTTTTTTTTGGGGGTATTCATGGCAACGAGCCAGCTGGGGTAACTGCACTTGAAAAGGTTTTGATTGATTTAGACCCAAAGGTAATTAAGGGTGAAATTTATGGCATCTATGGCAATCTCAAAGCTTTAAGTACCAATAAACGCTTCATTGAAAAAGATCTGAATAGAATTTGGACAGAAGATCGGGTTAAAGCCTTACCGACCAAACAGAGGTTAACCGCGGAAGAAGAAGAACAGGTAGAATTATTTGATATTATTCAGGGAATTCTTAAAACAAACAATAATCCTGTTTATTTTATTGATTTTCACACCACTTCAAGCCCAACGCTTCCTTTTATTACTATTAATGACGCTTTAATTAACCGATATTTCTCCATGCATTTTCCAGTACCAATTGTTTTAGGGATTGAGGAGTATCTTCAAGGACCCCTTCTGAGTTACTTAAATAAACAGGGTTATGTATCTCTTGGGTTTGAAGCAGGACAACACACAGATGCGGATTCTGTCACTAACTGTGAGGCCTTTATATACTTGTCAATAGTCATAGCGGGCTTGTCTGCTATGGAGAATTTCATTCGTTATCCAAACTTTTACAGAACGCTTAGAAACCAAGCCAGAGGATTAAGAGAGGTTTTTGAAGTGATGTACAAATACGAGATCAAGCCCTTTGAAGAGTTTAAAATGAACCCTGGTTTTGTGAGTTTCCAAAAAATTAAACTCGGAGACGAACTAGCCCTATCCAATGATACCATAATAAAATCTCCTTTAACTGCACGTTTGTTTATGCCATTATACCAAAAGCAGGGAGAAGATGGCTTTTTTATTATCAGGACTATTCCTGTGTTCTTTTTAAAGTTATCAGCTCTTTTGCGTAAAATCAGGGCGGATCAATTATTAACTCTGTTACCTGGTATTTCATGGTTCGATAGAAAACGCGGTATATTAAGAGCCAACTTAAAAGTGACGCGATTCATGGCGAAATCCATCTTTCATTTATTAGGCTACAGAAATAAACAGGAAGACAAAACACATCTTTTATTGTATAACAGAGAACGTGTTGCTCGAAAGTATCTTTATGAAAAATCCGGGTGGTTTCACGCATAAAAAAAGCGCCTCATGGGCGCTTTTTTACTTTTTATTGTTCTCAGGCTTAATGTCAGCCATGAATTTGGACGGATCAATTTCCACTCCAGTTACTTCTTTATCTAGAGTCACAGAATAAGTGGGGTAGGCCCAGGCCCAATCATCCAGAACTCGAGCGGTTGTTGGTTTTTCACCCCGCATCATTTGAAGGGGAACATACAAATCTTCTGTACTTCCGTCAGCATAGGTAACACGTAAGTCAATTGGCATTGGCATTAACCCAATGCGTTCTAGAACAATTGTCTTTCCTTCAATAGATTTAATACCGTAATCAACGGTATTGGTTGTTTGAGCAAAATCAATCAGGTACCATTCCAGTTCAAGGCCAGAGACCTTTTCGGCAGTTCTAATAATATCATTTGGTGTTGGATGTGTAAATGAAAAGTCGACAAAGTATTTCTTTATGGTTTTATCAAGATTTTCTTTTCCAATCACATAACCTAATTGCGATAAGAATACGGATCCTTTGCTGTAAGCTGAAATTCCATAAGCCTGATTGTAAGCATAACGATCTGCCTGAGTAGTTAATGCCTGTTCTACACCAGAATTAGCCAGGTATGTATAGCCTCTGTAGGATCCAGCCACAGGATTATCTTTACCACTTTGCATTACTTCATTCATAGCATAATCAGAGATATAGCTGGTAAATCCCTCATCCATCCATTCATGACGGGCTTCGTTGGTGGCTAAAAGAAATTGGAACCAGGTATGAGCCATCTCGTGAGCTGTGACACCTACCAAACTCCCGAATTTACGTTTACCGGTAATAAGGGTACACATAGCGTATTCCATTCCTCCATCTCCCCCTTGAATTACAGAGTATTGTTTGTATGGGTATGCCCCCACATGCTCACTAAAATATGTCATGAGCGCAGCAGTCTTTGGTTGCAGGTCTTTCCAGTTTTTAAGAAACTCCTCATCCATGGTTTTTTTGTAATAGAAATTTAAAGTGGGTCCGTTTTCCATTTCCAGAACATCGTGGTTAAATTCTGGATCTGCCACCCATGTAAAATCATGAACTGCAGGCGCCACAAAATGAAGTGTCTTTTTACCTTTTTTTACCTTGGTTTCGCTCTCCAAATACCCAGTACCACCAACCACATAATTTTTATCAATAGTTAGCTTCACGTCAAAATCCCCCCAGACACCATGAAACTCACGAGCAATGTATGGATCGGCATGCCAACCTTCAAAATCGTACTCTGCTAATTTTGGATACCATTGAGTCATGGACAATGCTACTCCTTCTGCATTGTTTCTTCCTGATCTTCTAATTTGAGTTGGGACCTGTCCTTTAAAATCCATTTCAAAAACTGCTTTCTCTCCTGGTTTTATAGCTTCGTTTAATAAGACCTCTAAAACAGTTCCAGCGACCTCATAAGTTACATCAGTACCATTTTGCTTGAGAGAATTGACTTTTATAAACCCAATTTCATCAGGGTTTAATTTGCTAATACGGTCTTTAACTCTTGGATCCGGATCTTGAATTGTTCGGGATCTAACATCCATCTCACTGCCTGGTTGAAAGGCATTGAAGTAAAGGTGGTAAAACACCTTGTTTAATTCATCTGGCGAATTATTAGTATAAGTAAGGGTTTGTTTCCCATCGTATTGATAGGATTCTACATCCATATCAATTTCCATTTTATAATCAACGTGTTGTTGCCAGTAGCCAGGATATGGTTGTTTAGTTAAGGAGTTTTGACTAAATGACAGTAGTCCAATTGCCAGAATAGGAATTAATATTTTGATTTTCATTGGAATTATAATTTAGAAGCAACAATTAAGGCATTAAATGCATTGACGATTTTTCCTGTTTTGGAAAGGGTGTTAAAAGCTCTTATGTCTGTAGCCTCACCCCCAACAATGACTTGGGTATCTAGGGCAAGCCCAGATTCTAAGATCGCCTGCTTAACCTGGTTGGCTTTGAGTTTTGGATAATAGGACCTTATTAATGCAGCAACTCCAGCCACTGCTGGTGCGGCCATTGAGGTCCCACCTTTAAACATGTATTCATTCTCGGGTGTAGTAGAATATACCTGAGATCCAGGTGCAAAAACATCTACATTTTGTTTGCCGTAGTTTGAAAACTCAGACACCATTTTACTTCCATAGGAATTAGTTAATGAGCCAACGGAGATATAATTATCTGCCACTTCTTGTCCGTTGTTATTATCGGTTGGAAAATTAGGCTCAACATCTATATCATTACTATCGTTACCAGCGGCATGTACAATGACCACATCATTATCAGCCGCGTACTTAATAGCATCCCACACCCACTCCTTATGAGGAGAGAAGGATTTACCAAAACTACCATTAATAACTTTTGCCCCATTATCGACAGCGTACCTTATAGCCAGAGCCACATCTTTGTCGTACTCATCTCCATTAGGCACCACACGAATTGACATGATTTGTACATTATTTGCAACACCATTGATACCAACACCATTATTTCGCTCAGCGGCAATAATACCAGCAACATGAGTGCCATGAGCCTCAGTCTTCCTTACTGGCGATACATTACCATCACCATAACCCACGTCATTAAGGTCATTAGGGTTGTCACCAGTGGTTCGACCGTTAAAGTCAATGTTGAGATTATAGTTTAAGCGGTCATTGATATCGAGAAGGGCATTACCTAATTCAGTTTTTGCCTCAGACATAGAGCTAAGACCATTACTAAATAAATATTGAGCAAACTGAACCGCCTGATTCACTTGAGGCTCATCACTCTTAATGTTATTGACATCCTCTTCAGTGTAATCTTCTTTGCCCAAATGATTTCTTAAGGCTTCATCAGCATTGAGCAACTGCTGGTTTATTTGATTATACTGAATTTTGTAGGAGGCATATTTCTGGTATTCAGATTCGCGCAGTTTTTGCGCTTCTTCATATCTGGCATCCTGAGTTAGTTTTTGAGATAACAACCTAACATACTCTAACTGCTCGTCATACCCTTTACCAAGAAAATTCCAACCATGTACATCATCAATATAGCCGTTATTATCATCATCAACACCATTGCCTGGAACCTCATCTTCATTGGTCCAAACAACATCATCTAAGTCTTCATGGTCAATGTCAATTCCTGAATCAATGACCGCCACAATAACAGACGCTCCTTTTCTGTTTTTAATGATTTCTGAATAGGCTTTATCAACACTCATTCCCGGAATGGTATCTTTAGCCAAATCCAGATGCCCCCAAGACTTTTTTTCATCTTCCGTTAATTCTTGGACTTTTAAAGGAGAGGAATCAATGTTTTCAACAGGAGTTGAGATGATGGTGTTACTTCCACAGGACATTATCAGTCCAAGCAAGCCAAGCCCAAAAAGCTTTCTAAAATTAGTCTTCATATAGTATTATAAATTGAATATCTCTTGACAGGTAAAGGTGTCTTTTAACCGCACACCTTTTTCCGTATGTTGTACAGTAATAATTTGATTGTGAGCATCATGCTCTAGAAACAGATAGAAGTTATTGTCTGCGGCCATATTTAAGAATCGCTCTTTTTCATCGAGCGTTATCAAAGGGCGCGTATCATAACCCATAACAAATGGTAGCGGTAAGTGACCAGCAGTTGGTAAAAGATCTGCCATAAAACATATGGTCTTACCTTCATATGAAATCATAGGCACCATTTGTTTATCCGTATGGCCACTGACAAAAAAGATGTCAAAACCTAATTTTGAATTTTGGAGAATATCCCCGTTAGGGACAGCAGTAAAATTCAATTGGCTTGATTCCTCCATAGGAATGATGTTTTCCTTTAAAAAGGAAGCCTTTTCCCGTCTATTTGGTTGGGTAGCCCATAGCCAGTGATCTTCATTGCTCCAAAAGTGAGCATTTTTGAAAGCTGGCTCTAAACTGGTACGATCTTGATTCCACTGGATACTACCACCACAATGATCAAAATGTAAATGCGTCATAAACACATCAGTTATATCATCTCTATGGAAACCATATTTTTTTAGACTCTTATCAATAGAGTCATCTCCCCATAGATAGTAATAACCAAAGAATTTATCGCTTTGTTTGTCACCCATACCTGTATCAATTAAGATTAATCGATCTCCGTCCTCAATTAGTAAACACCGAGCGGCAATATCTATCATGTTGTTGGAATCTGCAGGATTGGTTTTTTGCCAAAGCGACTTGGGTACCACGCCAAACATAGCCCCTCCATCTAGCTTAAAATTTCCCGCTTCAATAGGGTATAACCTCATAGCAGTCGCAAAATATAAAAAAGCCTTATAAATTAAGTGGCAGTTTAGATTTTATTGTGATTTTATAGGAGTGGAAAAAAAAGGTTATTTTGGGGCATAAACATCAACTGATTGAAAAAACTTAATAGAAGTATTTCCCTGTCGTCGGCTATAGCCATAAGTATCGGGGGTATGCTTGGAAGTGGAATTTTTGTACTTCCGGGAATTGCAGCTGCTAAAACTGGCTCGTCTATTTGGCTCGCTTATCTTTTAGCGGCGATTTGTATTTTACCGGCAGCATTATCTAAAAGTGAGTTGGCAACAGCCATGCCATCATCAGGTGGGACTTATGTATACATAGAGCGCACGTTTGGACCAGTATTTGGTACCATTGCAGGGCTTGGGTTATGGTTGTCCCTACTTCTTAAAAGCGCCTTCGCTTTAGTTGGATTTGGAGCTTATCTAACAGTACTGGTTAACATGTCATCAGGACTCACAAAATACATCGCTATTTTATTTTTGAGCGTCATACTAGTTCTAAACATTTTTGGGGTCAAAAAAGTAGGGAAGGTTCAAAAAATTATAGTCAGCATTAGTATTATTTGCCTATCGACAATCCTCATTTTCGGATTGCCAGTAGTACAGGATAATCTGTTAGAGCCATTTTTAAGCCAAGGCTCAACAGGTTTGTTTTCTACAGTAGCCTTTGTCTACATATCATATGCCGGTGTTACAAAAATAGCTGCCATTGGAGGTGAGATAAAGAACCCAAGTGTTAACCTTCCTAGAGCAATGATGCTTTCTTTATTGATCATGTCAGCAATATATGTGTCTGTAGCCTTTGTCCTTGTGGGGAATATTCCAATGGAAAGCCTGTCTTCAGATATTAAGCCTATTTACACAATAGCTGAAATCCTTGGCGGGAAGTACATAGGATACGTCGTTGCTGCTGTTGGAGTTATAACATTGGTATCCATGGCCAATTCTGGCGTTTTGGCAGCTTCTAGATTCCCCTTTGCCATGGCGATTGACCAGTTGATGCCTAAGTTTATGGGGAAAATACACAGTCGATATCTCACGCCAATCTCCACTATAATTCTCACTTGTTTTGTAATGGCCTTAGCAATCATTTTTTTGGATGTTGAGAAAATTGCAAAATTGGCAAGTGCCTTTATGGTAATGATGTTTATCTCTGTTAATGCTTGTGTTATCATCTTAAGAGAGACGGCCACACAATGGTATAAGCCTGCCTACAGTTCACCGTTATATCCCTTTATGCAGTTATTTGGTATTGTTACTGGGATTATACTTTTAATAATGCTCGGTGCTTTACCAATATTAGCTGTTATCACCATTTCTATTCTTGGGGTTTTAATATATCTCCGCTATGGCAAAAAGACGTCTAGGGTTGGTGTTCTTAGAAAATACGGTCACCGCCCAGCTTTATTTTTACTTTATAAACGTAAACGAAATAAGAAACAGGTACATAAATCAGACATTCCAATTGATAAGTCTTATTTAGACGGTGAGATAATGGACGACGCTGGGGTCGTGGTGCCACTGCTAGGTAGTGAGACATCTCCTGAGATGTTGGTAGAAATTGGTGCGGCGCTTAACACAAGAGATAAGTTACAAGTGGCCAACCTTACCGAGGTGCCAAATCAGACATTTCTAGAGGCGGTTGTTGAAGAAAACCCAAAAGTTAATTCACTAGCGAGACGCTTTTCTCGACTGGCAACAACCAGAGATTTAGATGTGGATTTTGAGTCGGTCGTCACCCATAATCTTCAGGAAACCATTTATGAACTTAGTGATCAGACAGATTGTGATTGGCTGGTTATGGGATGGGATGGTAAAGCGCGAACAGGAATACTTATTAGTAACCCTGTAGGCTGGCTGGTGACCCATATCAATTCAAACCTGGCCCTATTCAAGGATAATGGAGTTAGATATATTACAAGAGTTCTTATCGCTTTGCGACCTGGAAGAAATGATGAAAAGTTTATTGAAGTAGCTGATCGTATTTGTCAGTTTTACGATGCTAGTTTTGCCTTCTTACGAGTGGTGCCAGAGTCCATCTCAGATGAGGAATTAGAACAAATGGAAAGCACCTCCTTAGAATTAATTGCTAATTCCAAGTCTGAAAGCAAACTTGTTGTTATGAGGTCAAATGATAGTATCGAGGCGATATCTAAAGCATCAGCATCCTATGATTTACTGGTCCTTGGCACACCAAAAGTGGATAGTTGGCGCAGCGTTTTATTCGGTACAGGTAAAGATCGATTTACTGAGAACTCTGCATGTTCAGTATTGCGATTAGCAATTAAAGAAAACACTGACTAGCCTCATATTTTCTCACTAACTTTACTTTTTAGTTATGATTGAATTAGCAGGCATTATCATATTGGGAATTCTGGCACAGTGGATGGCCTGGAAATTTAAGATTCCGGCAATCTTACCCTTAATCCTAATTGGGCTTCTGGTTGGCCCCGTTGCCGCCGAATTTTTTACCGAAGATGGTAGTAAATGGATTGAACCCATATGGAATGGAAAAAAAGGATTGTTTCCAGGGGATCTTTTATATCAATTCGTGTCACTAGCCATTAGTATTATTCTGTTTGAGGGGGGGTTAACCTTAAAGCGAAACGAAATAAAAAATGTAGGTCCTGCTATTACCAAATTGATAACGGTTGGAGCCACCATCACATTTTTTGGTGCCGGTATTGTAGCGCATTATCTGTTTGGCCTAAGATGGGATATATCTTTTCTATTTGCGAGTTTAATAATTGTAACCGGACCAACAGTAATAACTCCAATTCTTAGAAATATCCCTTTGAAAAAAGATGTTTCAACAGTTTTAAAATGGGAAGGTATTTTAATAGATCCTATTGGTGCTTTGGTGGCGGTATTAGTCTTTGAGTTTATTAGTGTGGAGGGGGACAGTGGGTTTACACAGACAGCCTTTATTGAGTTTGGCAAAATTGTATTATTTGGCACCACATTTGGCTTTACCTTCGCTCATGGCTTGGCGTTTGCTATTAACAGAAAACTCATACCCCATTACTTGTTGAATGTGGTGTCCTTATCAGTCGTACTTTTAGTATTTGTTGAATCTGATCTTTTTGCGCACGAGTCTGGTCTGTTGGCCGTTGTTGTTATGGGCATGGTTTTGGGCAATATGAAGCTAAAGAACATTGACGAGCTGCTGTATTTTAAAGAGTCACTGAGTGTTTTACTAATTTCCATTCTCTTTATTCTTCTGGCTGCCAACATGAATATTGATGACATGCTATTATTGTACAACTGGCAGACTCTTGCATTATTCCTAATTGTTGTTTTTGTGATCAGACCAATTGCCGTATTCATCAGCACCCAGGGATCCAATCTAAAATTTAATGAGAAAGCCTTTATAAGTTGGGTAGGCCCAAGGGGTATTGTTGCTGCTGGGATCGCCTCCTTGTTTGGAAGTAAGTTAATTGACAAAGGGGTTCAGGGCGCAGAATATATTACCCCGTTGGTATTTATGATTGTACTTGGTACCGTTTTGTTTAATGCCACTACGGCGCGATTTTTCGCTAGAATTGTCGGGGTGTTCCTTACTAAATCTGAAGGGGTTTTAATTCTTGGAGCATCGAATTTCTCGAGGATGTTGGGGCAGTACTTAGTAAAAAACAACAGAAATGTAGTCTTAATTGATAGCAATATGTCCAATGTAAATAAGGCCAAAGAACTTGGCCTGGAAGCTATCAACGCTAACATTTATTCAGACGCTTTGACGGATGATATTGAATTAAATGACATGGGTTATTTAATGGCCATGACGGCGAATACCGACATTAATAAGTATGCTTTAGAAAGGTTTGGAAAAGTCTTTGGAGAAAACGGCTCGTTCAGGCTAATTTCATCTACAGAATCTGGTTCAACAATGAACAATCTGCAGGACGGATTGTTTTCACCAAAAGATGATTATAACTCATTGTTAAATGTGGCTAATACATTTCCTCAGATTCTTGAGGAACCGGTTAAAAGCGTTGAGCACTTTAACCAATTAATTGAAAAAACAGATCAGGAGAAATTCACCATTCCCTTGTTTATAAAAGATAATACGGGTGAATTGCACATTATTTCATCTGATAACAAGGATAAGGAAAATGTAACGGAAACCTCTTTCTTGGTTTACCTCGGAAAACCCCTAACTACTTAATCTTAATCGTTCAGCTTAAGAACGGCCATAAATGCCTGCTGTGGAATTTCAACATTGCCGACCTGACGCATACGCTTCTTTCCTTTTTTCTGTTTTTCAAGAAGCTTTCGTTTTCTTGATATGTCACCACCATAACATTTAGCCGTGACATCTTTTCTTAAGGCTTTGATGGTCTCTCTTGAAATGATCTTAGCCCCAATGGCAGCCTGAATAGGAATGTCAAACTGTTGCCTTGGGATTAATTCTCTCAGCTTCTCACACATTTTCTTCCCAATGGTATAAGCATTGTCGGCATGTATCAATGCAGACAGTGCATCCACCGTTTGGGCATTAAGAAGTATGTCAACACGCACAAGTTTGGAACTGCGCATACCAATTGGGGAGTAATCAAAAGAAGCATAGCCCTTGGACACTGTTTTTAATCTATCGTAAAAATCAAAAACAATCTCGGCCAATGGCATGTCAAAGTTAAGTTCTACACGCTCAGTAGTGAGATAGGTTTGGTTCGTAATTTGCCCACGTTTTTCAATACACAAACTCATAACAGGGCCCACGAAATCGGCCTTGGTAATTATAGATGCTTTAATATAAGGCTCTTCCACACGATTTAGTGTGGACGGTTCAGGTAGATCTGAAGGGTTATTAACCAGAATAACATCATCGGGTTGTTTGTTGGTAAAGGCATGATAGCTTACGTTAGGAACCGTCGTAATCACCGTCATATCAAACTCGCGCTCCAGGCGTTCCTGAATAATTTCTAAATGCAGCATCCCAAGAAACCCACAACGGAACCCAAAACCTAAGGCTGCTGAGCTCTCAGGCTGAAACACCAAAGAGGCATCGTTAAGCTGTAGTTTTTCCATTGAATTTCTTAACTCCTCATAGTCTTCAGTATCTACAGGATAGATTCCTGCGAAAACCATAGGCTTTACATCCTCAAACCCTTCAATAGCTTCTGTGGTTGGGTTTTTGGCGTCAGTTATGGTATCACCGACTTTTACTTCGCGGGCATCTTTAATTCCCGTTATTAAATACCCAACATCACCGGCTTCAATTCTGCTTTTAGGTACTTGATTCAGTTTTAAGGTGCCCACCTCATCTGCATAGTAATCTTTTCCAGTAGCAATAAACTTAATGTGCTGCCCTTTTCTTATGGAACCGTTAATTACCCTAAAATAGGTTTCTACACCTCGAAAGGGATTGTAAACCGAATCAAAAATTAAAGCCTGTAAGGGCTCGTCTGGTTTTCCTTCTGGAGCTGGAATACGCTCAATAATGGCGGCTAAAATATCTTCAACACCTAGCCCTGTTTTACCACTTGCTGGAATAACCTCATCAGGATCACAACCGAGAAGATCTACAATATCGTCTGTCACTTCTTCAGGGTTGGCGCTTGGGAGGTCAATTTTGTTAAGAACTGGAATTATTTCCAGATCATTTTCTAATGCCAAGTACAGGTTGGAGATTGTCTGGGCCTGTATGCTTTGGGCTGCATCTACAATGAGCAAGGCCCCTTCACAAGCCGCAATAGACCGTGAAACCTCATAGGAGAAATCCACATGACCTGGGGTGTCAATAAGGTTTAGAACGTATTCCTGACCTTCATATTCATACTCCATTTGAATGGCATGCGATTTTATAGTAATCCCTCTCTCGCGTTCCAAATCCATATTGTCTAAAAGCTGATCTTGCTTTTCGCGATCAGTTACAGACCCTGTATAATCCAGTAATCGATCAGCAAGTGTACTCTTCCCATGGTCAATATGAGCAATAATGCAGAAATTTCTTATGTGCTTCATCTCTGTTCCCTGTGCATTTTAAGATTGCAAATATAGCGTATTTATTGCCCTGCGAATGAAGATATTGCTGCTTAAGACTATAAAAGTGCGGAAAACCCGTAATTAAAAATTTATAACAATGTTTATATTGCGCATCATGCAATTTGCTTTACATAAGAAATCCATAGCATTATGGATGGTATTGTTAACTGTGGGCGCACAACTATGGGGTCAAGAGTTCGGGGTGTTTGGAAAGGTTCAGGATATCAATGGTGAGCCCATTTCATTTGCCAACGTGCTGCTTACTAGAGCTTCAGATTCTTCTTATGTGGCGGGTACCAGTACAGACGATTATGGCAACTTTTCTATAATTCCATTGGCATCTGAAGAATACAAGATTTCAATTTCCTTTATTGGCTACAATTCCTTTGAGTCCGTTTTTCTATTAGACAAGGATCGAGATTTCCAGACCATAGTGCTCGAAGAAAACAGCGAAACACTTGATGAGATTAGTATTATAGCTAAGAAACCAACTGTTACTAGGCAGCCAGACCGCCTCACTTTTAATGTAGCTAATACAGCCCTTGTAGAGGGGAGCACCATGCAAGTTTTAAAAAGTACCCCAGGGGTCATTGTTACAGAAGGAGCTATTAATGTTAAGAGCTCATCGGCTACAATCTTTATTAACAACAAGCGGGTTCAGTTAACGTCTAATGAGTTAATACAGTTATTGGAAAGTGCTCCAGCGGAAGCCATTAAATCGGTTGAGGTAATAACTAACCCACCAGCGAGCTACGATGCTGATAGTGGGGTTGTTATTAATATTAATATGTCTAAAAATTTAATTGCTGGTTACCGAGGAAGTATTTATGGGAGCTTTACGCAAGGGGTTTATCCTCGATATAATTTAGGAACTAGTCAATACTTCAAAAATGACAAGTTGAGTTTTAACATCAACTATAATTTTACCAAGAAAAAGATTAACAGGGATAACTTGGGTGTGGTTAATTTTTTAGATGATTTTAATGAGGTGGTGGATATTTGGACCTCTGATATTAATAGAACCACAAGATCTGAAACACATAACCTTAACCTTAATCTTGATTATGAAATTGATGATGCAAACAGCTTAAGTCTTTCAGCAACAGGCCTTTTGACTCCGTTTTTCAAATACGGAATTTTTAATAATACCACCATTACTGATCCGAGCAATATTTTCCTTTCGCGCTTTACTGCAGATAACCTGGCCAGAGATAATAAGTATAATGTTGGTGCAGATATAGGCTATAGGCATCAATTCAAAAATAGTGCTGTTTTAAGGGTGAATGCTCATTATACTGGGTATGACTATTCGAGAGGGCAGAATGTATTTAGTGAATTCTTTGATATGAACGATGATTTTGATTTTGACACGGAGTTCAACACCGATGCTAATCAACGAACAGATATCTTTAATGGAAAGGTCGACTATAGTACCTCTATCGGGGAAGACACCGGTACCTTTGATGTGGGAGCTAAGTTTTCGAATGTTCAAACAGATAGTGATATCACTAAAACAGATATTGTAAACGGAGTCCCTGTTCTAGACCCTTTAAATTCTGATGCTTACAAATATGATGAGAAGGTTTTTGCCGCCTACGTCAATTTTTCGAAAAGCTGGGATAAGTGGAACCTTACCCTAGGGCTCCGGGTAGAGCAGACCAACATTGAAGGGCAATCCATCTCTCTTGGCGAGACTAACTTACAGGATTACCTCGAATGGTTTCCAAACTTGAGCGTTTTACATAACATTTCAGATAACACCAGTTTATTTTTTAATTATAAGAGAAGTATAACCAGACCCAATTATAGTAATCTGAACCCGTTTAGGTTTTTTCTAAATGAAAATACCGTGGTGGTTGGAAATCCACTTCTTCAACCCACCTTTAGAGACTACTTTGAAATCGGGGTTAATTTTCTAAAATATTTTACAGCTCAATCCTATTATTCATACAGGAAAGGTGATATTCAGGAATTACCACGACAAAACAATAACACCAATATAATCGCCTATATTCCAGCTAATCTTGATAAAACGGTGGAATATGGCTTTGACCTTTGGGTAGATTTCTATTTGACGGATCGTTGGAGCGTTTTTGCACTAACCTCCTTTTTTAATATAACCGAAGAAACTCAAATTAATGATGATTTTGTTTCCTTGTCCCAATGGACTAATTACAGTCAACTATCAAATACGTTGAGCTTACTAAAAGACAATTCACTCAATATAAATTTTAACTTGACCTACGCTTCTAAAAGTTTGCAGGGATTGAGTTTGGTGTCAGCACGGCTGTATTCTGACTTGAGTATCTCAAAGTCTTTATGGGATGATAGAGCGGTTATTACTTTGTCGATGGAAGATCTTTTTAACGAGCAGGATGTTCTGGTAACAACGGAGTATCTCAATCAGTCCAATTCTTATTTCTCCAATCTTGACAATAGGTTTATTAAGCTGGGATTCCGCTATAAGTTTGGTAACACCAAATTAGTTTCAAACGAGCGCACATCCGATGTTCAAGAACGGGAACGAATCAAAGAGCGAGAAAATTAACATTCTTAATCCTGCCACTCTGCTATAAACAGGTTGGTATCCCTGTTTCCACCATTATTTCGGTTCGATGAAAAGGCCAGATACTTACCATTATTGGAAAATACTGGGAAGGCATCAAAGGTTTCACCATGGGTAATTCTGGTTAGGTTTTTCCCATCGATGTCTATCATGTATAAATTAAAAGGAAACCCACGCTCGGCTTCAAAGTTTGAAGAAAACAGGATTTTATCTCCTGATGGATGAAAGAAAGGACTCCAATTAGCGTTACCAAGATCTGTAAGCTGCCTTAAATCAGAACCATCAGCATTGCAGATATAAAGCTCCATATTAGTTGGCTCAACCAATCCTTCTGCTAACAATTCTTTATACTCTTTGATCTCCTGCTCCGTTTTTGGTCTGGATGATCTGAAAATAATTTTGCTGCCATCGGGTGAAAAGAAGGCTCCTCCATCATAGCCCAATTCATTAGTTATTTGTTTAACATCCGATCCATCAAGATTCATGGTGTATAATTCCAAATCCCCGCTGCGTGTTGATGTAAACACGATTTTATCACCCATCGGAGATACAGTTGGTTCAGCGTCATAACCCACTTCATTAGTCAGCTGGCTTACAATATTCCCCTGTAGATCCGCCACAAATATGTCATAACTATCGTAAATGGGCCAGATATATTTTCCATTTTTTCTCAGTGGTGTATCCGGGCACTCTTCAGCCCCCAAATGGGTTGAAGCGTAGATAATGTGTTTGTTATCCGGCAGAAAATAAGAACAGGTGGTTCTGCCCATTCCCGTGCTAACCATTGGGGGTTTGTGGTTTTCAAAGCTGTCTTCAAGGTTCATCAGGAACATCTGGTCGCAGTTAACTCCCCAATCCTTAAAATTTGATTGAAAAATAAGCTTTTTATCATCAAAACTCCAGTAGGCCTCGGCATTATCCCCACCAAAAGTAATCTGTCGTATAGATTTAAAATGTTTGCGTTCTTCAGGATAAATTAAAGAATCAAATCCTTCAGTTGAAGCCATATCAGAAGTTGCAACTGAATTTTCATTAGAAGCTTTGTCTTTACAGGATACAATTGCTGTGACAGCAAGTAATACCAAAAATTTCTTGATCATTTGCTTAGTTTTAATACTGATGATTTATAGCTAATTTTGAACAAAAATAAGGTATCAACATGAAACAGCATTTTGTTATAGTCATTCTAATTATCCTGTTGGCTTCCTGCAGAAATAGTGATTCTACAGACAAGAGGTACTTATATTCTCAAAAGATGAAGGATGATGTGAGTTATCTGGCGGACGATCAACTAGAAGGCCGACAAACCGGAACCCCCGGCGAACTGAAGGCATTAGAATATATTCAAATTCGATTTGAAGAGATGCAAGTACAACCTTTGGGAACTAAAGGCTTTGTCCAGGAATTTTCTTTTAAACCCAAAACAGACCCACATGAGGACGTAGAGTTTACTACCAATTCAGATAGTACTATAACAGGTAGAAACGTCATTGGCTTTATTGATAACCAGGCACCAACAACCATTGTTATTGGTGCCCACTATGACCATTTGGGTTATGGTGGCGAGGGGTCCTTATATCGAGGAGAAGACAAAGCTGTTCATAACGGAGCCGATGATAATGCAAGTGGAGTTGCTATTATGCTTGATTTAGCTGGAAAACTAGTAGAAAAATCTCAGGCGGTCGAAATCCGCGATAATAACAATTACCTTTTCATTGCCTTTTCTGGGGAGGAAATGGGACTTTTAGGGTCCAATTATTTTTCAAAAAACCCAACCATTGATTCGCAGAAGATTAACTATATGATTAACATGGACATGGTAGGTCGGTTAAAAGAAGACAAAACGCTAGCGGTTCATGGGGTAGGTACCTCACCAATGTTTAAACAAACACTCAATGCCAATAACGAACAGTTTAAACTTGTAATGACCGAAAGCGGTGTTGGACCAAGTGACCACACCTCCTTTTATTTGATTGATGTTCCCGTGTTGCATTTTTTTACTGGACAACATGAAGATTACCACAAGCCAGGGGATGATGCAGAGAAGCTCAATTACCAGGGTATGGAATTTATATCCACCTATATTTTCGACATCATTACAGATCTTGATGATAATGGTGAGTTGGCTTTTAGGACAACGAAGAACGAAAGTGAAGAAGTTCCCAGATTCAAGGTTGGTTTAGGTGTAGTGCCAGATTATTTATATGATGGTAAAGGCATGCGTATTGATGGTACCCGGGAAGAGACACCAGCATTTAATGCCGGAATTAAAAAAGGGGATATTGTAGTGAAATTAGGAGACAGTGCGGTATCGGACATGATGAGCTATATGCGTGCTCTGTCAGTCTTTGAAAAAGGTGATGTTACCAACATAACTGTTAAGCGTGGAGATAGTTTAATAGTAACAACAGTTAAATTCTAAACTTGCAAGCACCTCTTATAACCAAAATCCATTTAAAGATATCGCTAATCATATCAGTATTAGTGGTAATTCCTGCCGCCTTTATTTATGGGTTTAATCCAGAGGTCCTTTTAGATATTTCATTGAGCACCATTGATGAGCAGAACTTTTCAAAAGGGGTTATGGGCTTGTATTTAGCTTTGGCTTCCTTGTGGTGTTTTGGCCTGTTCAATCCTAAATTTTTGCATGCAGCACTGATTTCAAATGCCCTATTTATGTTGGGCTTAGGATTTGGCCGTATTCTAAGTGTCATCTTTGATGGGATACCTTCTACAGCCTTTAGCATAGGGCTAATCGGCGAACTTGTTCTTGGGTTATATTCGGCCTGGGTGCTTAATTCCAAGTGCTTTCAGAAGGCCTCATAAGTCTAGGATTATGACCATTTTACAATAAACCGTAGCTTTGCAAAAAAATTGATTTGGTTAAGATAGGCGACATAGAACTAGGCGACTTTCCATTGTTACTCGCTCCCATGGAGGATGTGAGTGACCCACCCTTTAGAGCACTTTGCAAAGAACAAGGTGCAGATGTGGTTTATACCGAGTTTGTTTCTTCTGAGGGTTTAATAAGAAATGCCGCCAAGAGTGTGATGAAATTGGACATCTATGAAAAGGAACGTCCTGTTGGCATTCAGATATTTGGTGCCAACATGGATAGCATGCTCCAAACCATTGATATTGTTGAAAAATCCAATCCTGACATTATTGATATTAATTTTGGATGCCCAGTTAAGAAGGTAGTGAGTAAGGGGGCTGGAGCTGGAATTCTCAAGGATATTTGCCTGATGGAGAAACTCACTGCTGAAATGGTTAAACGGACAAATCTCCCCGTTACTGTAAAAACCCGATTGGGTTGGGATCATGATTCTATAAAAATTGTTGAAGTTGCAGAGCGCCTTCAGGACGTGGGTTGTAAGGCCATAGCCATTCATGGTAGAACACGTGCCCAGATGTATAAGGGTAATGCTGATTGGAAGCCTATTGCGGCTGTTAAAAATAATCCAAGAATGCACATTCCTGTATTTGGAAATGGCGATGTCAATACTCCAGAACGCGCTGTTGAGATGCGTGATGAATATGGTCTGGATGGAGCTATGATTGGTCGTGCTACGATTGGAAATCCATGGTTCTTTAAACAGGTCAAACACTTTTTTAAAACCGGTGAACACCTGGCGCCAATTTCTCTGGCAGAGCGTGTAGAAGCCGCAAGGCGTCACCTTCAAATGTCTATAGATTGGAAGGGTGAAAAACTAGGGGTATTTGAAACGAGGCGACACTATACCAATTATTTTAAAGGCATTCCCAATTTTAAGGAATATCGCATGAAAATGGTAACCAGTGATGATTCAAAGGATGTATTTGCTGCTTTTGATGAGGTATTGGAAAAATTCTCCGACTACGAGTTCGCTAGTTAGGCTTTACCAGTTTAGAATTAATGCGTTGTGACGCTATTTGTGAGGCGAGAATTCCTAACACATAAATGGTGACTAACACCAGAACAATATTCCAAATAACAATGTCAACAGGATAAGGCAACTCTTGCGTTAAGTATACCAGATGAAATTGTTTTTGCAACCAGACCAGTATCAGGCCAATAAGTAGCCCTACTGTTCCACTAATTAGGGTTAATAAACTCCCCTGAAAGAAAAATATTTGTTTGATTTGTCTAATCTCAACACCCAAAGAATACAAAGTGTTGAGAGAGTTTTTCTTATCTAAGATCATCATAATAATAGCCCCAATCACATTAAATAGCGCAATGATGATGACCAAGGTAAAGATGAGGTATACAGCCAAGTTTTCAGTGTTAAGCATTTTATACAAGGCATCGTTCAGCTGTGCCCTGGTTTTAATTGTAAATCGATCGGGGAAGGTATTCTGAATAGCCGTAATGATAGCTGAAAGGTCTTTAGTTGCGTCCGCCCTAATTTCTAAAGCAGAGAATTGATTGCTATCATATTCCAAGAGGTACTGAGCCATTTCAACCGGACCGTAGATGAACTCATTATTCATTTCTTCATTAATATCTACCAATC
This sequence comes from Winogradskyella aurantiaca, assembly GCF_003362725.1. GTDB lineage: Bacteria > Bacteroidota > Bacteroidia > Flavobacteriales > Flavobacteriaceae > Winogradskyella_A > Winogradskyella_A aurantiaca. The sequence continues at coordinate 182,729 of NZ_QKTV01000001.1, read as the reverse complement.
CAATATTACTTACCCTTAAACTATTATAAGCAGATTTGGCATTGGTAATCTGCCCTTTTCCCGCTTTTGGAATATAGATGGTTAAAGGTCGTCTATAATCCAAAATACCAAAGGCCAATTGATTAGAGATACCCCAACCAGAAACAATTTGATTGGTTTCCTTAGTCAGCCACGCCCCCCTGCGTATCATAGAATCGATGCGTGTTACCGATTGGAAGTTCTCGTCCACACCTTTAAGGGTGGCCAGCACATTTTTGTTATCCGAGTTCAAAACAACACGTTCTTCAATAATCTTGGAGTAGGCTGTAATGCCCTCTATTCTCGATAGGGCTATGGAATCCTCAGAAGTCCAAGTAAAACTTTTACCTTTTAAAGGGCTGAGCTTTAGGTCTGGGTCTACGTAGGACATAAACTGCAGACTGTAAGTTTTTAAACCGGCAAATCCAGATAAGACAATAAACAGTGCTGCCGCCGATATTACAATACCAGCAGAAGCAATACCCCCCATGATGTTAATGGCATTGTTTGAGCTTTTTGAGAACAAATACCGTTTAGAAATGTATAACGGAAACTTCAATTAGGATTTTTTGCGTTTATCCAGTAAGTCTGGGTTTTCTATTGGGTTATCTCCTTGTTTCAACGATTTTTCAATATTGTCGATATATTCTAATGAGTCGTCTATAAAGAATTCAAGTTCCGGCATGCGTCTGAGTTGATGCCGTGTTCTTTGTGCAATTTCATGACGGATCATTGGAGTATTAGACCGAATCCCGTCCAGTAATTCCTGGGCATCCTTGTTAGGGAAAATACTGAGGTATACCTTAGCAATGGACAGATCAACGGTGACTTTCACCTTAGTTACAGAAATAATAGTTCCCTTAAACCCACTCGATGAGGCCGCACCTTGAAGAATTTCAACAAGATCCTGTTGAAGAATTCCGCCAATCTTTTTTTGTCTGTTAGATTCCATAGTACAAAATTACTTCTTAGGGCAGGAATAGCCTAAATTTGAATTGGAATAATAAAAATAACATAAATCATAGTTTCTAGAACTGGAGCAAAGTACTTTTAGAATCTAAATTCTGTAACGAATAGCATTATGAGAAAAATTGAACATATTGGAATTGCCGTTAAGGATATTGAAGCATCCAATAGTCTGTTTGAAAAGCTTTTTGGTGAAGCGCACTATAAAACAGAAGAGGTAGAATCAGAAGGTGTAAAAACCTCGTTTTTTCAGGTAGGACCCAATAAAATTGAGCTTCTGGAAGGTACTAACCCCAATAGTACTATCACTAAATTTATAGAACGAAAAGGAGAAGGTATTCACCATATAGCCTTTGATGTAGAAGATATTGTTTCTGAAATAGAACGACTCAAAGAAGAAGGCTTTACGGTGTTAAACGAAACCCCAAAAAAAGGCGCTGATAATAAGCTGGTTGCCTTCCTGCACCCTAAAACTAGTAACGGTGTTTTGGTGGAGCTCTGTCAGGACATTCAACCTTAAATGTTTGGGCACTTTTAAAATATGTAGTAATATTGCAGCCCTAATGGTCTCATAGCTCAGTTGGTTAGAGCATCTGACTCATAATCAGAGGGTCCCAGGTTCGAGCCCTGGTGAGACCACCCCAAAAACAGCCTTTCTATCAGTAAGGCTGTTTTTTTATTGAGGATAATTCATACCTCTTTTAAGATTTCAACATATAAATGTGCATTTGATACCCGATAGTTTTAGACAGTGACAATTTTTTATATTTTTGAATTCTAATTAGTTAAAATTGAACTCGCTATTAAACCAACGTGCTAATTTTACAATCGCTGATTGTAATAATGAATAAAATTATGCGTTCTGCCTCAATGCTACTTTTGTTCTTAACATGGAACATATCTGGTCTACAAAACACCCAGATTCCGCCAACTCCGGATCCTGGGCCATCACCTCCTCCACCAGGTTTGCCAATTGACAATTACCTCGTAGTTCTATTTTTGGCCGGTTTATTATTTGGATCTTATAAGATCTATAAGACCATAAAGAAAGGGAGTCTTAAGAATTAATTTGATGAAGGCGCGCCACGTATTTGCCAATTACATCAAATTCTAAATTTACCTTATCACCTAACTTAATTTGCTTGAAACCTGTATGCTCATAAGTGTAAGGTATAATGGCCACTGAAAAGGAAGTAACCTGAGAATTTACAACCGTTAGGCTGACGCCATTTACGGTAATGGAGCCTTTTTCTATTGTAATGTTGGACAATGAGGGGTCGTATTCAAATGTAAAAGTCCAACTTCCATCGTGTTCTTTGGCCTCTGTGCAAACTGCCGTTTGATCCACATGACCCTGCACAATATGACCATCTAACCGAGCACCCAGTTTCATAGCGCGTTCAAGGTTCACAAAGTCTCCTGTTTTTAATGACCCTAGATTTGTTTTCTGTAGCGTCTCGTCTATGGCAGTTACGGTATATTCAGATCCTTCAATGTTAACTACAGTCAAGCACACTCCATTGTGTGCAACACTCTGGTCGATTTTTAACTCAGATGTAATGGGACTGTCAATGGTTAAGTGCACATTGGAACCTTCATGATCAATCTTTTTCAGTTCCCCCATAGCTTCAATGATACCTGTAAACATAGTGTGCCTTTTTATAGTTAAATTTGTCCTCTTAAATGGTTTGCAAAGTTACGGCATAATATGAAAAGCGATAAAAAAATAAGAGTTGGAATTTCAATTGGTGATCTCAATGGCATAGGATCTGAGATTATTTTGAAATCTTTTGAAGATCAACGCATGTATGATTTTTGCACTCCAGTCGTATATGGCTCTTATAAACTAATGAGCTTTTTCAAAAAACATTTTTCCAGCAAGGTTAATTTGTTTGAGTACAAAACGGTATCCAACATCGGTCATAACAAAATGAATGTTGTTAATGTTTGGCGCGACCGTGTTGATATTAATTTTGGTGAGGAAGATGCTCATATTGGGAAGTATGCTATCAAGTCGCTAAAAGCCGCTGTTGAAGCCCTGAAGAATCGTGAAATTGACGTTCTGGTGACGGCTCCAATTAATAAGTTTAATAGCCAATCAGAAGAGTTTAAGTTTCCGGGGCATACGGATTATTTAAACCAGGAGCTAGACGGAAATAGTTTGATGTTTATGGTAAGTGATACGTTAAGAGTAGGGTTGCTCACAGATCATGTACCTGTGAAAGATGTACCGAGTCATATAGATAAAGACCTCATACTTAGAAAGATTAAGACCATTTCAGAGAGCCTAAAGCAGGATTTTAGAGTGAGTAAACCAAAAATAGCGGTGTTATCTATCAACCCACATGCTGGCGACCAGGGGGTTATTGGAAAGGAAGATGACGAAATTTTAAAACCAACTCTGGTAGAATTACAAAAGAATGGTCAGTTGGTATACGGACCTTATGCAGCAGATAGTTTCTTTGGTAATAAAAATCATGAGAATTTTGATGCCGTGATAGCCTCGTATCACGATCAGGGTCTTATTCCATTTAAAACCATAACCTTTGGTGAAGGCGTTAACTTTACGGCTGGCCTCTCACGAGTTAGAACCTCTCCAGATCATGGCACAGCCTTTGAAATTGCAGGTCAAGGCGTCGCCGATGAGAGCTCGTTTAAGAAGGCTATATTTATGGCGATCGAGATTTTTAGGAACCGATCTGAGTACCGGCATTATTCCAAACAGCCCTTGAAAGTTTCCAGAGATTAGATACTAACAATTTTTGTTCATATCTTCCTCAAGATTAGATAAAAAGTTATATATTTGCACGCTCAAAATGAGTGGAGGGATGAAAAAAATGAAGGCATACAGCATTTCATTTTCAGGATTGAAAATTGGAAAACACCATTTTGATTATCAAATAGATAATACGTTCTTTCAGGATTTAGATTATAATGAGTTCAATGCCGCCAATTTATTGGTGGAACTGGTTTTTGAGAAAAAAACAACACTTATGGAGTTGGAATTCTCGGTTAACGGTCATGTGAATGTCAATTGTGACCTAACAAACGAACCATTTGAATTACCATTAGAAGACCAGTTGAAACTGGTTGTGAAGTTTGGAGAGGAATACAATGATGATAATGAAGAAATACTCATTATTCCTCATGGTGAATACGAAATTAATGCCGCCCAATACATCTATGAAATGATTGTATTGGCAATGCCATTAAAAAAAGTACATCCAGGTATTGAAGATGGGACATTGAAATCAGACATTCTTGACAAATTAGAAGAACTAAGTCCAAGTAAGAACACAGACAACGAAAACAACGACGATTATAAAGATCCCCGGTGGGATTCATTAAAAAAACTATTAACGGATAAATAACATTTAAGATGGCACATCCTAAGAGAAAAATTTCTAGAACAAGAAGAGACAAGAGAAGAACTCATTATAAAGCCACTGCACCGCAAATTGCTACTTGTCCAACTACTGGTGAGCCACATTTATACCATAGAGCTCACTGGCACGAAGGTAAGTTATATTACAGAGGTCAGGTTTTAATTGACAATACTCAGGAAGAAAATGTAGCATAAGTATTATGCACGCATATAATAAAACGCCCGGTAACGGGCGTTTTTTTTGTTATAATTTCCTGAATCTGTCAAAAACTGCTTAATTTGCATAATTATTTGCCAAAAAAGAGGGGTTTTTGACCAAAAACGAGCATTTTTCGTCAAAACCGAGTTTTTAACTTAAACGCCAATAATGAGTAAAATAACAGCAGCTATTACAGCTGTAGGATCATACGTTCCAGATTATGTACTAACAAATCAGATTCTGGAAACCATGGTGGACACCAACGATGAATGGATAACCACCAGAACTGGAATTAAAGAACGTAGAATTCTAAAAGAGCCAGGAAAAGGCACCTCTTTTCTTGCCATTAATGCCGCCCAGGATTTGCTATCTAAGTCGGGTGTGGATCCCAAAGACATAGACCTTGTTCTTGTTGCAACAGCAACTCCCGATATGAAGGCTGCTGCAACGGCCCCATATACGGCTACTGAAATTGGTGCGACAAACGCTTTTGCTTTTGATTTAGAGGCTGCTTGTTCAAGCTTTTTGTATGGTATGTCCGTAGCGTCTTCTTACATTGAATCTGGTCGTTATAAAAAAGTACTTTTAATAGGAGCAGATAAGAACTCTTCTTTCATTAACTATAAGGACCGAGCAACCTGTATTATTTTTGGAGATGGTGCAGGTGCTGTGTTATTTGAGCCAAACGAAGAAGGTTTTGGTGTACAGGATGAATTGCTGAGATGTGACGGTTCTGGTCGCGAGTTTTTAAGAGCACAATACGGAGGGTCATCCTATCCAATAACAGAGGAGACCTTTAATGAAGGGTCTCATTATGTGTTTCAAGATGGAAAAACAGTGTTTAAAAACGCTGTCTCAAATATGGCCGATGTTGCAGAACAAGTGGTTAAACGCAACAATTTAACTAACAGCGACGTTGATTGGTTAGTAGCACACCAGGCTAATAAGCGTATTATTGATGCTACTGCTCACAGAATCAATCTAGAAGATGAAAAAGTGATGATGAATATTCAGAAATACGGAAATACCACTTCTGCTACCTTACCATTACTTTTAAGTGATTATGAATCACAACTGAAAAAAGGAGATAACCTAATATTTGCTGCCTTTGGTGGCGGATTTACCTGGGGCGCTTTGTATTACAAGTGGGCCTATAATTCTTAACTATTTTAACTAACAAAACCAACATTATGGATTTAAAGGAAATTCAGAATTTAATCAGATTTGTTGCAAAATCAGGCGCAAGTGAGGTTAAACTGGAAACTGGCGATGTAAAAATCACCATTAAAACCGGACAAGATTCAGAAACAACTATTGTTCAGCAAATGCCAATGGCGGCAGCTCCAGTAGTTCCTGCTGCTCCTGTAGCTCCAGTAGCAACTCCTGCTGAACCAGCGGCCCCAGCAGCTCCTGCTGCGGCAGCAGATGATTCAAAATATATTACTATTAAGTCACCAATTATTGGAACGTTCTACAGAAAACCGTCTCCAGACAAACCTGTGTTTGTAGAGGTAGGTACTGAAATTAAAGAAGGGGATGTTCTTTGTGTGATTGAAGCGATGAAGCTTTTTAACGAAATCGAGTCTGAGGTATCAGGTAAGATTGTAAAGGTACTGGTTGATGATGCATCTCCTGTTGAATTTGACCAGCCATTGTTCATGGTAGACCCGTCTTAACCATATTCATTTAATTGAATAGGTTTTGAATTCCACTTAGGTGGATATTAATCTTCAAACTTGAATCAAAATGTTTAAGAAAATATTGATTGCTAACAGGGGAGAAATAGCACTACGTGTTATTAGAACCTGTAAAGAAATGGGCATTAAAACCGTAGCTGTATATTCTACTGCTGATGCGGATAGTCTGCATGTTAAGTTTGCAGATGAGGCGGTTTGTATAGGACCAGCTCCTAGCCCGGAATCGTATCTAAAGATGTCCAATGTTATTGCAGCAGCCGAAATTACTAACGCTGATGCGATACATCCGGGATATGGATTTTTATCAGAAAATGCCAAATTCTCTAAGATTTGTGAAGAGCACGGCATTAAGTTTATCGGTGCTTCTGAAGAAATGATATCTAAAATGGGAGATAAGGCAACAGCTAAGGCTACTATGAAGGCTGCTGGTGTTCCTTGTGTTCCTGGTAGTGATGGCATTATTCCTGATTTCGATGCTTGTAAAAAAATCGCCTTAGAAACGGGTTATCCAGTCATGTTAAAAGCTACCGCTGGTGGTGGTGGAAAAGGGATGCGTGCTGTTTGGAAAGAAGAAGATCTAAAGGCAGCCTGGGACTCTGCTAGACAAGAATCCAAGGCTGCATTTGGTAATGACGACATGTACATGGAAAAGCTGATTGAAGAGCCAAGACATATCGAGATACAAGTAGTAGGTGACTCTCGTGGAAGAGCCTGTCATTTATCAGAACGCGATTGTTCTGTTCAAAGACGCCATCAAAAACTAACAGAAGAGGTACCGTCTCCATTTATGACCAAAAGATTGCGTGATAAAATGGGTAAAGCCGCCGTTAAAGCTGCTGAATATATTAAATATGAAGGAGCAGGTACTGTAGAGTTTTTGGTAGATAAGCACAGAAATTTCTATTTCATGGAAATGAATACACGGATTCAGGTGGAGCACCCAATCACGGAACAAGTAATTGACTTCGATTTGATTCGTGAGCAAATTTTAGTAGCTGCAGGCGTCCCAATTTCTGGTAAAAACTATACACCAAACCTGCATTCGATTGAATGTCGTATCAACGCTGAGGATCCCTATAACGACTTTAGACCGTCTCCAGGAAGAATTACGACACTTCACGCTCCTGGTGGGCACGGTGTAAGATTGGATACGCATGTCTATGCTGGCTATATCATACCTCCAAATTACGATTCTATGATCGCCAAGCTCATCACAACTGCTCAGACACGTGAGGAGGCCATAAATAAGATGAAGCGCGCTTTAGATGAGTTTGTTATTGAAGGAATTAAGACAACCATACCATTTCACCGTCAATTAATGGACCATCCTGATTATCTGGCAGGTAATTATACGACTAAGTTTATGGAAGACTTTGAAATGAAGCCTTTAGAAGATTAAAAAAAAGCTCCTATTTTTAGGAGCTTTTTTTAATTATGAGCTTATCTTTTTGGGAAATAGAATCCTGGTTAAACCATGTAGACTTCACAGTTGTGGGTAGCGGTATTGTGGGGCTTAGCTGTGCCCTTGAATTACGCCGACTCCACCCAAACGCCAAAATACTGATTTTAGAGAAAGGTATGTTTCCACAGGGGGCAAGTACCAAGAATGCGGGCTTTGCTTGTTTTGGGAGCTTAAGTGAAATTCTGGACGACCTTAATCACCATTCTGAGGAAGAGGTGCTTAAATTAGTCCATCAGCGGGTGCAAGGTATACAATATCTTAGATCTAATTTAGGTGATAAAGCTATCGATTATCAGGAATTAGGCGGTTATGAACTTTTCCTTAAAGAGGATCAGGCCTTCTATGAAGAATGTGTCGCCCAAATCCCTAAAGTCAATCAATTGCTTCAACCTCTTTTCTCTGAGGGGGTATTTTCACTAAAACCCAATGCATTTAAGTTCAACGGGATTGTCAATAATTATAGTTTTAACAAATTTGAAGGCCAGATAGATACTGGTAAAATGATGCAAGCCTTAATAAAAAAGGCCTATTCTGAAAACATTCTAATTATTAATAATTGTCAGCTCATTAAATATACTGAACAAGCGAATCAAGTTACTCTGTTGACCCATGATTTTGAATTCAACACAAACTATCTAATGGTGGCCACCAACGGATTTGCCCAGCAGCTAGTCCAGGAAGAAGTTCTTCCTGCAAGGGCCCAAGTCCTTATGACAACCCCGATGCCAAACATGGAAATCAAGGGAACATTTCATTTGGACAAAGGCTATTATTATTTTAGAAATATAAATGATCGTATTCTATTTGGTGGAGGACGAAATCTCGATTTTAAAACTGAGGAAACAGCTAAGTTTGGCCTGACGGATTTAGTTCAAGAAAGGCTTGAAACCTTGTTAAAAGAGGTAATCCTTAAGGATATACATTTTGAAGTTGAACACCGATGGTCAGGAATTATGGGTGTTGGGCATCAAAAGAAACCAATTATAAAAGCAATAAATAACCGGGTGTTTTGTGGTGTGCGACTGGGCGGAATGGGGATTGCTATTGGAAGCGCTGTTGGCAAAGATTTGGCTAATCTGACAACATGAGCATAAAAAAACAACTTTTGGAACAATGTGGCGATTTGGTTGGTATGCGCCTTCGGCTTCTCCAAAATTCTATTCTTGATATTGAAAACAGTTTGAACTCTGAAACCAAGAGTAGTGCAGGTGATAAACATGAAACGGGCCGTGCTATGATTCAATTAGAACGTGAGAAACTGGGAAACCAGTTAAGGATAGTTGAGGAACAACGTAACATTCTAAAGAGAATAAGAATTGATAAAACCAATCATACTGTGGCCCTTGGAAGTATAGTGACAACTAATAAAGCTAATTATTTTATCTCTATAAGTGCCGGTAAAATTTCTGCAGACGGAATTTCCTATTATGCCATATCTTTAAATACACCTATCGGCCAGTTATTATTTTCTAAGCGAGTTGGAGAAACTGTAATTTTCAGAGATGAAACTCAGGAAATTATAAAAATTCTGTAAAACTCATCTTCCTTTTTTATTAACTGCTAATTCTGCCGTAACTTCATTGATTTCAAACATTTTGATACATGCGGTTAATGCTAATTATTCTTGTATTTCTAACACATTCAATGTGGTCTCAGAATACACAGATAAGTTTTGTCATTAAAAACTTTGGAATTGATGTTGATGGTGCTTTCTCAAAATCAAAGGTCAGTTTGGGTCAGGATAGCTTGGGTAATATAACCGACATTAAGGGCGAAGTATTGGTGGCCACCATAGAAACTGGAATCACCAAAAGAGATAAACACTTATTGGAAGAGGATTATTTTGATGCATTAAAATACCCTCAAATCCTATTAGAAAGTACTTCTGTTAAGCCTTTAGGAAATAATGCTTACCAAATAAATGCCGATTTAAGTATCAAGGGCACTACCAGGTCTATAACCATTAGAGGAAGGAGAATAACCGAAGGAGGTCGTGAAACATTCCAGTCAGAGTTTGAGATCAACCGTCGTGATTTTGATGTTGGAGGTGGTGGTTTCCTAGGGAAAACAGTAACCGTAAAAGTCGTACATTTTTTAAATCCTTGACAAACAAACCCAATTCAAATATTGTTATTATTGGAGGGGGCTTAGCTGGTTTATGCGCTAGCATTCACCTATCAGAACATGCGAGTTTAGTAACACTAATTGAAAAAGGCAATTATCCTAAACACAAAGTCTGTGGGGAATACATTTCAAACGAGGTATTGCCTTATTTGAAATCACTTGGGTTTGACCCCTTTGAATTTGGCGCTAAAAAAATTAGTGAGTTTGAATTAACAACACGATCTAATAGAAGAATTAGAGCCAAACTGCCGCTTGGTGGATTTGGGATGAGTCGTTATCAAATGGATTATCAGCTTTTTCTTTTGGCCAAATCAAAGGGAGTAAACATGATAAAAGATACCGTAACCTCAACCTCCTTTGAGAATAATGAGTTTATCTTAACAACAAAGGGTTCAGGAATTCTTACTGCAGATTTAGTCATTGGTTCCTTTGGAAAACGATCCAACTTGGATGTTAAGATGGACCGCAACTTTATAAAGCGAAAATCACCTTATTTGGGTGTAAAGATGCATGTCTCTGGTAATTTTCCAGAAAGCAAGGTGGCGCTTCATAATTTTAAAGGTGGCTATTGTGGAGTTTCCAAGGTAGAGAATGATCATATTAACCTTTGTTATATTACCAGTTATGAGTCTTTTAAACAGTATAAAGACTTAGAGGAATTTCAAGAGAAAGTACTTTTTGAGAATGATCGTTTGAAAGAGATCTACCAAAAAACCACTCCTGAGTTTGAGAAACCATTAAGCATTAGTCAAATCTCTTTTGAAACAAAGGAGGCCGTTGAAAACCACATATTAATGTGTGGAGATTCAGCAGGAATGATTCATCCACTATGTGGTAATGGTATGGGAATGGCAATAAGGTCTGCACAATTAGTATCACTTTGCATTATTGCCTATCTTCAAGGTGAAATACCAGATAGAAGCGCCTTGGAAACGGTTTATAAACGAAAATGGCAGTCTAACTTTAGTTTTAGGCTTAAGGTTGGGCACACAATTGCGTATCTATTTCGAAAGGATTCAATAGCAGCCTTTCTTCTTAATGTTTTGAGGGTTTTCCCATTTTTGATTCCTCAAATTATAAAAATGACCCACGGCAAACCGATGAAAGAGGCATGAGCTTGTTTATAGATACTACATATAGAAGTAACGAGGAGGAACTGATGGATGATTTTTCCATTCAGGGCGATCTACTTCGCGACACATTGGATCAACTAGGTCGTATCAATAAATGGCTTGGCGGAAACAGGATTACGCTTAATGGCATAGACCGTTTGTTAAAGAATCGAACGAAAGGACAGAGTTATACGATTATAGATTTAGGATGTGGTCATGGCGATATGCTGAGACAGGTAGCCAATTATGGAAGGAAGCAGCAATTTAAGTTTCGGTTATTGGGTGTTGACGCTAATAAGGATGCCATTGCCTATGCAAGAGAACTATCTAAATCATATCCTGAGATTGAATATTCTAGCCAAGATATTTTTTCAGAACAGTTTAAAGAAGAGACTTGTGATATCGCCCTCTGCACCCTCTTTCTTCACCATTTTTCAGAAATCGAAATCTTAAAACTACTCAAACAACTTAAAGAGCAGTCCAATCTGGGTATTGTTGTTAATGACCTTCAAAGATCTGAAATAGCCTATGGGTTATTTCGTTTATTAGGTATTACCATTTCTAACCATATGGTAAAACAGGACGGTTTAACCTCAATATTAAGAGCCTTTAAAAAAGAAGAATTAGAACACATGTCTAAACAGTTAGCCCAACCTTTTGTTATAAAATGGAAATGGGCATTTAGATACCAATGGATTATTAAAACAGAAAAGCAATAACGCCATATGCCCGTAAAAATAAGTGCAATCGCCAAACAATTACCTCCTTATACGCGTGAAACCAAAGACATTTTGCCCTTCGTGGAATTATGGTTAGAAGGTCAGGAAGATCGCTTTAAGCGAAAGGTGCTCAAGATATTCGAGAATGCAGCCGTGGATCGACGTTACTCCATCATGGATGCAGAGGAAGTGTTTTTGAAAACATCCTTTGAAGAAAAGAATGATATTTATACAAGAGAAGGAATAAAACTGGCTGAAGCGGCCCTTATAAAAGCTTTGGATAATGCTAACTTAGAGGCTAAGGATATTGATTATATCATTACCGTAAGTTGTACAGGTATCATGATTCCTTCTTTGGATGCATATTTAATTAATCGTTTAAACATGCGCGAGGATATTGTGCGATTACCAGTGACAGAAATGGGTTGTGCCGCTGGCGTGTCTGGGATTTTATATGCAAAGAACTTTCTTAAGGCTAATCCAAATAAGAGAGCTGTGGTTATAGCCATGGAATCTCCTACGGCCACATTTCAATTGGACGATTATTCTATGGTGAATATTGTAAGCGCCGCAATTTTTGGTGATGGTTGCGCCAGTGTTATTCTCTCATCTTATGAGGATGAAACAGGCCCTGAAATTCTCGATGAGTCCATGTATCACTTTTACCAAGCGGAGCATATGATGGGCTTTAAACTGCGAAATACAGGATTACAAATGGTTTTGGATCAAACAGTACCACAAACTATAGCAGATCATTTTCCAGCAATCATCCATCCATTTTTAGAGCAAAATGATCTTAGTATTTCAGATATTCAACATTTAGTGTTTCATCCTGGAGGTAAGAAAATTGTTCAAACGGTTGAAGATCTGTTTGGTGACTTGGGAAAAAATATTGATGATACTAAAGAAGTTTTAAGGCTGTATGGAAATATGAGTAGTGCCACAGTTCTATATGTCTTAGAACGATTTATAGAAAGAGGAATTAATAAAGGTGAATATGGCTTAATGCTAAGTTTTGGACCAGGCTTTTCAGCACAACGAATCTTATTGAGATGGTAAAAGAATTCAAAAATAAGAACCAATGGGCCCTAATACTAGGTGGAAGTTCTGGATTGGGACTAGCCACAGCTAAAAAATTAGCAAATCATGGCATGAGCATTATTATCGTGCATAGAAATGCCAGAAGTCAAATGGAGGCTATTGAGAAATCCTTTCAAGAGATCAAGGATCTGGGAGTGGAGTTGTTGTGTTTTAATCAGGATGCGTTTAAGCCAGAAAAGCGGGAGGTTATAATTCAGGATATCAAAGATACATTAGGTAATTCTGGGACTATAAAAACCCTGATTCATAGCGTAGCAAAGGGTAATTTAAAACCAATGACCTCAAAGGACAATCAGGTCTTAAGGTCTGATGATTTTGAGCTCACTATTAAAGCGATGGGTATTAGTTTATACAATTGGACCAAAGCTATTTTAGATGAAGAGTTGTTTGATTCAGACGCACGTATCATCAGTTTTACGAGTGAAGGAAATTCCAAAGCCTGGGAAAATTATGCGGCTGTATCTGCCGCTAAGGTGACACTTGAAGCCATTACCAGAAATATTGCATTGGAGTTGGCGCCTTTTGGTATTAAAGCTAACTGCATTCAAGCAGGGGTGACCGATACTTCTTCCTTACGCATGATTCCCGGAAGCGATAAGATTGTGGCTCATAGCCTAAAACGTAATCCTAATAAGCGCCTTACCACACCAGAGGACGTGGCTAATGCAGTATATCTATTGTGTAAAGATGAGGCATCCTGGATTACAGGAACTGTGATACCCGTAGATGGGGGAGAACACTTAAGATAAATGGATAGTAGACAGATCATATCATTATTGCCCTATAAGGAACCTTTTCTTTTTGTTGATCACCTAGAATCTGTTTCTGAACAAGGTTGTGAAGGCGCTTACACCTTTAAACATGATGCGTATTTTTATCAAGGACATTTTAAAGACCATCCTGTCACCCCAGGGGTTATTTTGACGGAGTGCATGGCTCAAATTGGAGTGGTTTGTTTGGGCATTTATCTGATGGGTCAATCCATAGATAGTCTGACAAATCCTCAAATTGCACTAACCTCTCATCAAGTTGATTTTTATATTCCCGTATTTCCTGGTGAGACAGTTAAAGTACGCTCAGAGAAAGAGGTGTTTCGCTTTAATAAATTGAAGTGCAAAGTTTATATGTATAATAGCAAAGAGAAATTAGTGGCTCGAGGGATTATTTCAGGAATGTTAAGCTCATGAACCAACGCGTTGTTATTACAGGAATGGGTGTGGTGGCTCCAAATGGAGTGGGCCTTGAGTCCTTTTTACAATCATTGAAAGAAGGAGTGTCTGGTATCCAACATTTCCCTGAATTAGAGGATTTAAAATTTTCTTGCCAGATAGGTGGTATTCCTAGTATTTCTGAAGAGTTCAAACGACACTACTTTACAGACTTACAACTGCGGGGATTTAATAGTTCTGGGATTCTTTACGGTTGTATCGCAGGAATTGACGCCTGGAAGGACGCAGGCTTTGACAACAATGCCGATAGTAAGCTGGATGATGAAACAGGTCTCATTTTTGGGACAGGGACCTCTGGAGTGGAGAAATTTCGAGAAGCTATTTACAAACTTGATGATGGCCAGGTCAGACGCTTAGGGAGTACGGTTGTCTTGCAAACCATGACGAGCGGTGTGAGCGCTTATTTGAGTGGCATCCTGGGATTGGGCAATCAAGTGACTACAAATTCGTCAGCATGTAGCACAGGAACTGAAGCTATAATCATGGGTTTTGACCGAATTTGTTCAGGCAAAGCCAAACGCATGTTAGTGGGTAGTTGTAGTGATCATGGCCCTTATGTTTGGGGAGGTTTTGATGCCATGCGGGTTATGACCTATAAGCATAATGCAAATCCCAAAAAAGGTTCAAGACCTTTGAGTGCTTCGGCTTCAGGTTTCGTACCAGGTAGTGGAGCAGGTGCTCTAGTGTTGGAATCGCTCGAATCAGCCTTAGAGCGTGGCGCTACGATTTACGCTGAAGTATTAGGAGGGGCAGTTAATTCTGGTGGTCAACGCCAAGGAGGTACCTTAACGGCACCCAATTCAGAGTCGGTTCAAAAGTGTATTAAAAAGGCCTTAGAGTTCAGCGAAGTGCAGGCTTCGGAAATTGATGTGATCAACGGTCACCTTACAGCAACTTCTAAAGATTCAGTGGAGGTGCAAAACTGGGTTCAAGCGTTAGACCGTTCAGGTGATGACTTTCCGCATATTAATGCGACTAAATCCATGATTGGTCATTGCCTTGCCGCAGCTGGAGCTATTGAATCTGTGGCAAGTATTCTGCAATTAAAAGATCAATTCTTAGCTCCTAATTTAAATTGTGAAGATATCCATCCTGAAATTGCAAAGCTTGTACCTTTGAAATGCATTCCACAAAGTTACACTCAAAAACCATTGAATATACTTGCTAAAGCAAGTTTTGGATTTGGAGATGTCAATGCCTGTGTTTTATTTAAGCGTTATAAAGCGTAACTTTACTTTGTAAAATAACGCTATGAACAAAGACGAGCTTATTGCCAAGTTAAAACCTATCATTGAACCTTATATTCAAGATGAAGCGGCATTTAAAAACCTATCAGAAGACACGGATTTTGTAAAAGATCTCAAGATTAATTCGGCTAATTTGGTAGATATTATTCTTGATATCGAAGATGCCTTCGACATTAGATTAGAAAATGAGGATATGGAGCAGATGATGGATGTAAAATCTGCCATGAGTATTGTCAAGTCTAAGCTGGAAGCTTAATGATTGGAAATGACATTGTTGACCTAGGCTATGCCAGGATTTCTAAATGGCAGCACCCAAGGTTTTTAGATAAATTGTTCACCATTCAGGAACAAGAATTAATAGGACAATCTTCTAACAAATTTTCTGCGATATGGCAACTTTGGGCAATAAAAGAGGCGGCTTATAAGGCTTATTTGCAACTATATCCTTCCCGATTTTTTAATCCCAAGGCCTTCGTTTGTTCTGCTTTATCTTCCAGAACTGAGGTGAGCTATCAAGACTTTAGTGTAGAAGTTCAATGTGTTAAAGACAACAGCATGATTTACGCAGAAACGATTGCTCAAAAGCCAGTGCATAGAGAAATCTTAAAAGTGTCACCCGACCATGAGTCTCAGAGTAAACAAATTCGACAGACCCTTTTTTCTAGAATGTCTGAACAATTAAATATTGAAAACGAGTGTTTGACTTTACGAAAAGATCGTTCAGGGGTTCCTCATATCTACCATCAAGGTTCCAAACTTAAGGCGGCCATATCATTAACCCATCACGGGGGCTATGCTGCTTATTCCATTACCTATTAGTGAAAGTGTTGAGACACATAATCATCCAGATCATTCGATTCCGTATTGGCATAATGGTCCTTTTAGCTCTATTAATGGGGTTGTCGGGATACCAGACGTTTCAAAAGTTACGTGTTGACAATTCTCTTGCAATATGGTTTTTAGAAGATAATCCTAGTTACAGAGCCTATATTGATTATCAGGAACAGTACGGCTCCGATGAGATTTTTGTTGGAATGATACCAGTAGAAAATGCCATGGACTCCCTTAATATCCTGCGTCTATCGAGATTTCATCAGCATATAGACTCCCTTTGGTTTGTAAAAACCTCCTTTAGTTTGGCCAAAGCGGAGTATCCTATTTATGCCAAGGGAGATATTTCTTTTCAACCGCTTTACAATCCTCGACGTAGTGAACGGGGCATGAAAAACCTGATGTCCAAATTGCCTAATATCTCACAGCAGTTGGTCACTGAAGATTTTAAGAACCTGTTTTTTTATATCCAATTAAACCCCACACCGAGCATAGAAGCACAGCGCGATCAAATTGCCAAGGATATACGTGAGGTGATTGATGAGCACTATAATGACTATTACCTTACTGGAGCCCCAGTTCTTAACGAAGCCTATAGCGTTGGAATTTATAAGGAAAGTCTCATTTTTGGGATTCTCACAATCGGTTTTATTAGCCTTATGCTATTGTTTTTGCTGCCGAGTAAGCGTTATTTAATAGTATCGCTGTTATCGGTTGTCGTCCCCATTTCTCTCCTCTTTGGAATCATCACGTCTTTCGGTTTTGCCTTAAATATGATTTCGATGCTCATACCAACCATTCTTATGGTTTACAGTGTGAGCGATGCGGTACATATTATCAATATCTATCATAAGGAAGGATTGTTGATGGGAGATAGTTCCAAAATCGACTTACTTACGCTTACCGTAAGACGGAGTTTTACACCGTGCTTTTATACGACTCTTACCACTTTTGTAGGGTATTTTGCGCTGTATCTTTCGCCGCTTCCCGCATTTAAGGAAATGGGTGTATTTACCTGTGTTGGCTTATTGCTAAGTTTCATTTTAGTCTATCTAGTTACAATCATTGGCTTTTCATTTATGAACATAGATTTTAAATCGGCCACACCTGTTTTACAATGGAAAGTTTTTAATCAAAGTGCTGTTATTCAATGGCTCAACCAACTAACGACTAAGCGTCAAATATCTATAATAGTAGTTTCTAGTATTATCCTGGTATTTGGTATTTTCTCTGTTTTTAAAGTTGACATAGATACTAACTCCCTTGATCTTTTGGCCGAAGGGCAGGCTAAAGATGAATTGCGTATAGTTGAGCAAGAGTTGAATAGTAGTTCCAGACTACAATTGAATATCACTACCAATAAAGGGAGTATGTTAGAACGGGAGAACATTAAGAAACTAGAGTCCTTTCAAACAAACCTTGAAGGCAATATTTTTGCAGCACATCCGGTCTCGATAGTCAATCTTAAACAATTTTTAGAGGCTCGTTCTCCGATATTGTTTCAATCAAATATCAATGAAGAGAAAATCAAATTTGCATTGCAGCGCATAGGAATGACTGACAACCAGTTTTTTACTTTAGTATCAGATGATTTTAAGACCACTGGCCTGGTTTTAGGTGTTAAAGAGATCCGGACCTCTGAGTTAGAAACCTTATTAGATGATATTAAAATCAGGTTTAAAGAACAGTTTGATCCTGATAGTTACGACCTAAAGATTAATGGTTTTTCGGTGGTGTTTTCTCAGTTGAACAACTTTATTTTAGAAACTCAATTCAAGTCCTTTTTTGCAGCATTTTTTGTGGGCTTCTTATGTCTTTTTGTTTTTATAAGAAATATTAGAACTACAATTCTGGTGTTAATTCCTAATGTTTTGCCCTTGGCCATTTTAGCAATTTTCATGAGCCTTTTAGATATCCCGTTGGACGTGTCCACAGCTATGATCACACCCATCATGTTGGGAATCGCCATGGACGATACCATACATCTGGTCTATAAGTACCGAAAAAGTAAAACGATTAAGGGAACACCAGAAGAACGTATGGATAATGCCATGCGATATACGGGAAGCGCTCTATTCTCTACAACCATAGCCTTAGTTGTAGGCTTTCTAATTATCGCATCCAGTGCAGTACCTTCAGTTCGGGATTTTGGGTTGCTTTGTGCGGTGACGGTGGCAATTGCCTTATTAACAGATATTTTTTACTTACCAGCCTTATTGAAGCGGTTAGATCGCTAAGAAGAAAATTGAATTTGAATTGAAGAGTTCTTTTCAATTGCTTTTTCTGACCTTATAAATAGTGTTTGCCCATCAAATAAGGCCTTTACCAACCAAGAATTCCCATTAAAATAAGACTGTTCCACGGTTGCTATATGATCTGATTGCTCAATGATTTGAATTTGATCCGCGTAATATATCTTATCATTAATTTGATTGAATTCTCCAAAAAAGGAGGCAATTAGGGGGAGCTTTGGATTGTGATAAAGTATTTCAGGTGCGCCTCTTCTGATAATTTCGTGCTCATGAAGAACCAATATCTCGTCGGCAAAACTTAGTACGTCATCTTTGTCATGCGTAGCAACTAGGCAGGTGATTCTGCACTCTTTTAAATAACCAAAAATATTACGACGTAGGGACTGCTTTTTAAAATTATCGATATGACTGAAGGGCTCGTCCAATAATAAAATTTCAGGTTCTTTAGCCAAGGCTCTGGCAAGGGCAACACGTTGTTTCTGTCCACCACTAAGATTCTTTACTTTGACATTAGCAAATGGCTCTAGCTCCACCACTTTGATCAATTCAGCAATACGGGAGGCCTTTTCTTCAGGATAAAAATTAGACAGGAATTCACCAATATTTTCAGCTACCGTAGTAAAAGGCATAAGGTCAAATTCTTGAGTGACCTGCTTCATAAAATTATAACCCACGACCAGGTTGAAAGCTGGGCCAAGTATTTGCTGGTCTTTCCACCAAATTTCACCGTGTTTTAGGTCGAACTGTCCATAGATGAGATTGAGTAAGGTACTTTTCCCTGAGCCACTTTCACCAATAATTGCAAGATTGGCTCCTTTATCAACGGAAAATGTAATGTTCTCCAGGATGGGTGTACTACCGTAAGTGAATGAAATTCCTTTTACCTCTAGCATGTTTTACTGAAAACCATTAAAAAACCAAAGTTACTATCGATCTTTCAATGTACCTCTAGACTGTTCTAAAAACTTTCTTTTGAAAATGACACCAACCGGAACATTTTCAATTTTACTCTCTAACCAAGAAATGATATCCAGGTACAAAAATGCTCTACGTTCAAAAGGGTGGTCTTCGTATTGTTTTAGCCGTTGATGTAATTCGGAGAAAGCGGCTTTAACCTGGCCTGGATAGATGTCTTGAAGGCCTTTAATGAATTTGATCATTTCTTTTTGAACCTCATGCAAATCGTTCATTTTAATCAAGAAACGGTAGGTGCTTTTCAGTAAGCTGTCAAGATGAAAATCTAATCCAGCTTCGTAATGTGCAACTAAATTGAGAATCCTAGCAAAACACATAAGATCCTCACGAGCTTTTAATGATTTAGTTGAAATAATTTTTTGAAGATAGCGGATGCATTCCCTGTTATTGCCAGCACCAAAATGAAGGCAGGCAAATTTGTAGTAGAGTACCATTTTATAATGGGTATCAATTTTTGAACTTAAATGTCTCAATTCCTCTTCTATTTTCGGTATCTTATCGATGCCCTGATTAAAACTCCCATCTATAAAGTGCATATTTATGCTATGGGTGTTGAGGTAAATAAAGGACAGTATTTTTATGTTTTCGTTAGTCGGAAACGATGAGGATTCTAGTTGCCCCTTTAAATTAGTATAGGCTTCAATAAATCGCTCTTTTTTTCTTAGAAAGAAAATAGATTCCAACAAGTAGTTGTTTCCTTTTAAAAAAAATACTGGGTTCAGTGAAATCATCCTTGGATATTCATAAAATAAATTCACCCATTTTGAAGCAAAACGATAACAGTTTTTAAAATCCTGAAGCAAAAAACTAAACCAAAGGTGTGCATTGTAAAGCCACAGTTTCTCACGAAACCCCAGCAATTTAAAATCATATTTGGGCAATCTGTCCTCGAAAAAGGTTGTTATTTCATTCCGTTCAGATTCATTTTTTACATATCCAGATTTTAATATAATCCCATAAAGCTGAAGTGATAGGTTAGAAAGTTTACTAGCCGTGATGTTTAAGGTGCTTAATTCTTCAGCCTGCCTTGTTAAATCTTCAGCGCGATTGCTAATACTTCTTGTGATGTATTGGGATTCAATTATTTTCTCAAGTTCTACAATTTCATAAGCAAGATTCTTCTCCTCGTTTTTGATAGCAAACTCTTTGGACTTATCTAAAATTCTTAAACTCTGTTTGTACAATCCTTTGTGATATAGAATGGAGGCAAAATCCAACTGTTCTCGTATTTGAAGTCTCACATTTTGATGTGAAGGGTTCAGTTTTAAACTGATCAAAATTTGTTTATACAGGTGCGCTTTAACATTCGCCAACTGCTGCTTTTTTATAATACCATTATTGAGGATAGCAGCTTCGTCATAGGTTTTTGCTTTGTCTAGAAAATTAAAGAGATGCAAGAATTTTGAGTCCTGATTAATGTCAAGACGACCTACAAATAACTTGAATTGCCGCTTCTCCGATTTGGTAAGCGATTTTATAAGTAGAAATAAATGGTCTTTAACTTCCTTAGTCATCAATCAAAATATTATTTAAAAATCTGATAATCAAGCCTATACAGGGAATTTTCTCTGTTGAACATCGTAAACTGAATTCAAACAAAAAACCTAACTCAAACACCAAAGTATAAATTCGTAATACAACTGAAAAAATTATTTTAACAAATGTCTAGTCAAAGCGTTCAAATATTCGATACAACCTTAAGGGATGGAGAGCAAGTTCCTGGTTGTAAGCTCAATACAAAGCAAAAATTAGTCATCGCAGAACAGCTGGATCAATTAGGGGTAAATGTAATTGAAGCTGGGTTCCCAGTCTCAAGCCCAGGAGATTTCAATTCTGTTGTTGAAATTTCAAGATTGGTCAATAATGCAACGGTTTGTGGCTTGACTAGAGCCGTTAAAAATGATATTAAAGTAGCAGCAGAAGCCCTCCAAGATGCCAAATACCCACGGATACATACTGGAATTGGCACTTCAGATTCGCACATCAAGCACAAGTTTAATTCTGATAGAGAAACTATTTTAAAACGGGCGTATGATGCGGTTACTTTTGCAAAGTCCTTTGTGGAAGACGTGGAATTTTATGCGGAAGATGCCGGAAGAACAGACAATGAGTTTTTGGCGCGTGTTTGCGAGATAGCCATTAAGGCCGGTGCTACAGTCTTAAACATACCTGATACTACGGGTTATTGCTTGCCAAGCGAGTATGGTGCTAAAATGAAATACCTCAAGGAGAACGTCAAGGGGATTGAAAAGGCCATTTTATCCTGTCATTGCCACAACGATTTAGGTTTGGCTACCGCTAATTCTATAGAAGGGGTTATTAATGGAGCTAGGCAGATTGAATGCACCATTAATGGTATTGGTGAGCGTGCTGGAAATACGGCTCTTGAAGAGGTGGTTATGATATTAAAGCAGCATCCGTACTTAAACCTTGATACCTCCATTAAGACTGAGCGTCTTTATGGCATTAGTCAGTTGGTAAGTGAAAATATGGGAATTTATACCCAGCCCAACAAGGCAATTGTTGGTGCCAACGCCTTTGCGCATAGTTCGGGAATTCATCAGGACGGTGTGATAAAAAACCGAGCTACCTACGAGATTATTGACCCAAAAGATGTTGGTGTTACAGATTCTGCAATTGTTTTAACAGCAAGAAGTGGTCGTGCAGCCCTGGCCTACAGAGCCAAAAAAGTAGGGTATGATTTAACCAAGTTACAACTGGATGAAGTTTATGCCAACTTCCTCAATTTTGCAGACAGAAAGAAAGAGATTGATGATAATGATATTCATCAGATCATCGAAACTAGTAAGGCATACCGTCAAATTATTTCAGCTTAAATGAGTAAGAAAGCATTATTTGATAAGGTGTGGGATTCACACGTAGTCAGTAGTATAGAGAATGGACCGCAGATTTTATACATTGACCAGCATTTAATACATGAGGTTACCAGCCCTCAGGCTTTTAATGAATTGGAGCGTCGAGGTATTCCAATTTTTAGACCAGATCAGATTGTCGCTACAGCCGATCATAATACCCCCACTTTAAACCAGGATCAGCCAATTAAAGATGCTTTGTCACGGAAGCAGTTGGAGCAGCTCTCACAGAATTGTGAAAAGAACAACATTACCTTATACGAATTGGGTCACAAGTACAATGGTATTGTACATGTTATGGCTCCGGAATTAGGAATCACACAACCTGGTATAACCATGGTTTGTGGTGATAGCCATACCTCAACCCATGGTGCCTTTGGCGCCATTGCTTTTGGTATTGGCACAAGTCAAGTAGCTCAGGTTTTCGCTAGTCAATGCCTACTACTTAAAAAGCCTAAAAGTTTAAGAGTAACCGTAAATGGAACGTTAAAGAAAGGAGTGCTTCCTAAGGATGTTATTTTATATATCATTTCAAAACTGGGCACTAATTCTGGTACGGGTTATTTCTGTGAATATGCGGGAAGTGTTTTCGAAAACATGAGCATGGAAGGCCGAATGACCGTATGCAACATGAGCATTGAAATGGGTGCTCGAGGCGGGATGATTGCACCAGACCAAACAACATTTGATTATATAAAAGAACGTGAATTTGCACCAAAAGGGAAAGCCTTTGAAGAGAAGGTCGCTTATTGGAAAACACTACCAACTGATGAGGGAGCGATATTTGACAAGGAATACGTCTTTGATGCGGACGATATAGAACCTATGATTACCTATGGCACCAATCCGGGAATGGGTATAAAAATTACCGAAGCGATACCTGAAGAGGACACCCTGTCATTTAATAAGTCCTTACAGTATATGAACTTTAGCGCTGGAGAGCGTTTGATTGATAAACCTATCAATTATGTATTTATTGGTAGCTGCACCAATTCGCGTATCGAAGATTTTAGGGTTGCCGCCAGTTTTATTAAGGGCAAACAAAAAGCAGAAAATGTTACTGCCTGGTTAGTACCTGGTAGTAAGCAAGTGGAAGCTCAAATAATAAAAGAAGGCCTAAAAGACATTTTTGATGAGGCCGGTTTTCAGTTACGACAACCAGGATGCTCTGCCTGTTTGGCCATGAATGAGGATAAGATTCCACAAGGTGAATATTGTGTGTCTACCTCAAATAGAAATTTTGAGGGTCGTCAGGGGCAAGGGTCCAGAACCATTTTAGCGAGCCCACTTGTGGCAGCCGCAACCGCCGTGGAAGGTAAAATAGTTGATATTACGGA
This sequence comes from Winogradskyella aurantiaca, assembly GCF_003362725.1. Classification (GTDB taxonomy): domain Bacteria; phylum Bacteroidota; class Bacteroidia; order Flavobacteriales; family Flavobacteriaceae; genus Winogradskyella_A; species Winogradskyella_A aurantiaca. The sequence continues at coordinate 159,202 of NZ_QKTV01000001.1, read as the reverse complement.
ACATTTGAATTAGTAGGTATTAGAATTACAAATTAGTTTATGGAGAAATTTACAACACTTATATCGACTGCCGTTCCATTGAACATTGAGAATGTAGATACTGATCAAATAATACCTGCTCGTTTTTTAAAGGCGACCGATAAAAAGGGTTTTGGAGACAATCTTTTTAGAGACTGGCGATTTAACAAGGACGGTAGCGAAAACAAGGACTTTAACTTAAACAAAGCACAATACACGGGAAGTATATTGGTGGCGGGAGATAATTTTGGATGTGGATCCAGTCGTGAACACGCCGCCTGGGCTATTGCTGGCTATGGTTTTAAGGTGGTGGTGTCCAGTTTTTTTGCAGATATTTTTAAGGGAAATGCATTGAACAATGGTCTTCTCCCAGTGCAAGTTTCAGAGGGGTTTTTAAATGACTTAATGACTATTATAGAGTCTAATCCCTCATCGAAGATTGAAGTTGATTTGAGTAATCAGACCATCTCAGTTCTAGATTCAGAGCTATCTGAAAGTTTTGAGATTGACGCCTATAAAAAAACCTGTTTGATCAATGGCTATGATGACATTGATTATTTGATTAACAATAAAGAATTAATTGAGGCTTTTGAAGCCCAGAAAACATACTAACGGAAGACTTATGAAACTTAATATTGCAGTTTTACCAGGTGATGGTATTGGTCCCGAAGTAACTAATCAGGCTATTAGGGCACTTAACGCCATTGCTTCAGAGTTTGACCATAGTTTTAAATTCACAACAGCGGATGTTGGGGCGATTGCCATTGATAATTATAACGATCCGCTCCCTGATGAAACCCTGGAACTGTGTAAGTCCAGTGATGCTATTTTATTTGGAGCTATCGGTCATCCAAAATACGATAATGACCCATCTGCAAAGGTGCGGCCCGAACAAGGTCTCCTTGAGCTTAGAAAGGAATTAGGTTTGTTTGCTAATATCAGACCGGTAAAAGCCTATGAAACCTTATTGGATAAGTCTCCTCTTAAAAAGCATATCATAGAAGGGACGGACATAAGTATCTATAGAGAGCTGACAGGTGGTATCTATTTTGGGGAAAAACATTTAAGTGAAGACGGAAATTTAGCTTCAGATTTATGCGCGTATTCAAGAGAAGAAATAGAGCGTATTGCCCATTTGGCCTTTAAAGCAGCTCAAAATAGAAATCAAAAGGTAACTCTGGTTGATAAAGCCAACGTGCTTGAGAGCTCAAGACTATGGAGGAAAGTCACTACGGAAGTAGCCAGTGACTATCCAGATATTGAATTAGACTTTTTGTTTGTGGATAATGCGGCTATGCAGTTGATTTTAAACCCAAAACAGTTTGATGTGATTTTAACAGAAAATATGTTTGGGGATATTATTAGTGATGAGGCTAGTGTTATAGGCGGATCTATCGGCCTGTTGGCTTCGGCTTCTATTGGTGAAAAGCACGCCTTGTTTGAACCCATTCACGGATCCTATCCTCAAGCCGCAGGAAAAGGGATTGCTAATCCAATCGCTTCCATTTTGTCAGCGGCCATGCTCTTAGACCATTTCGGTCTAAACAATGAGGCAGAGCAGTTGCGATTAGCAGTGGAAAAATCCTTGAAGCTGGACATTACAACCCCAGATATTAATTCTAAATACAGCAACATCACCACTTCAAAAGTCGGTGAATTTATTGAAGATTTTATTTTCCATCCCAAGGACAAAAACATCAACTTCACTAATATTCATTTGGGTCAGTCTACCATTATATAATCTAAGTGACATATATTTAATTACACGGCTTCTAAAGTGTGATTAAAATGAAAAACCTTCTTAGCGGTATGAGCTAAGAAGGTTTTTTGCAAAATAAAACCTAACTAATCAATTTTCTCTTTAAAACGAGACCATCCTTATTTGGTTAGTCTCGTTTCGTAATTTCTTGAAATTGTTTATTTAGACAATAGTTATATAACTGCAGACTTTACAGTTTTAATAATACGTCCTGCAATTTTATAAGGATCACCGTTAGAAGCAGGCCTTCTGTCTTCTAACCATCCTTTCCAGCCTTTTTCAACTGTAATAATAGGAATACGAATTGAAGCGCCTCGGTCTGATATACCATAGGAAAACTCATCAATTGACTGAGTTTCATGTTCACCCGTCAAACGTTGATCGTTAAATTCTCCATAGACTGAAATATGCTCCTTGACCACAGACCTAAAGGACTCACATATTTTTTCATACGTTTCTTTAGAACCACATGTTCTTAATGTGGTGTTCGAGAAGTTGGCATGCATACCCGAACCATTCCAGTCCATGTCCTTACCTAATGGCTTGGGGTGATATTCAATATAATAGCCATATTTTTCCGTAAGACGATCTAAAATATAACGAGCGATCCATATTTCATCTCCTGCCTTTTTTGCTCCTTTAGCAAATAGTTGAAACTCCCATTGACCAGAAGCTACCTCTTGGTTTATACCTTCAAAATTTAGCCCTGCGTCTATACAGATATTGGCATGTTCTTCTACCAAATCTCTGCCATGGGTGTTTTTGCCACCTACTGAGCAATAGTACATTCCTTGTGGTGCAGGATATCCACCCACCGGAAAGCCTAAGGGTAATTGGGTGGATTTATCCATTATAAAGTACTCCTGCTCAAAACCAAACCAAAAGTCGTTGTCATCATCATCAATTGTAGCCCTTCCATTAGACTCATGAGGAGTTCCATCAGCATTTAAGACTTCAGTCATTACCAAATAACCGTTTTTTCTCGTGGGGTCTGGATAAATGGCCACTGGTTTTAATAAACAATCTGAGGAATCTCCAGTTGCCTGACGAGTAGAAGACCCATCAAAAGACCAAATAGGACAATCTTCTAATTTACCGCTAAAATTTTCTTCAATTTTAGTTTTACTTCTCATATTTTGGGTTGGCTTATAGCCATCTAACCAAATGTATTCTAATTTTGATTTGCTCATTTTAACTGTTTTTTATTTCAATTTTGTTGAGGATATCTCGAAAGAGATTTTTCTTTACTCACCTCTATTTCGTTTTCCTGGATAAGCAAGTGTTCCGTGTTCTGAAATGTCTAAGCCACTTTCTTCAACCTCTTTACTAACCCTTAGGCCAAAAGTCTTCTTTAATGTGAATAATACGATCCATGAAAGTACTACTGCCCAAACGGCATAAGCCAATGCTCCAATTGCTTGAACACCAAGCTGACCAGCACCGCCACCATTAAACAGACCAATACCTGTTTCACCATCTACACCCCAAAGTCCAATAACTAAAGTTCCCCAGACTCCTACAACTCCATGTACCGAAGCAGCTCCGATAGCATCATCAATCTTAAGTTTTTTCTCGATAAATTCAATTGAAAAAACGACTAAAATACCTCCAAGTAAGCCAGCTAATGCAGCACCTCCTTCTGTCATATTTCCGCAACCAGCAGTAATGCTCACCAAACCAGCCAGAGCACCATTTAGTGTTTGTGCAAGATGCGGTTTACCGTACCATACCCAAGTAGTAATTAAAGCACCTAATCCACCAGCGGCAGCAGCTAGATTTGTCACCAATACAACATTGGAAGCTCCAATGGCGTCAGCACCGCCCCAAGCTAATTGTGAACCACCGTTAAAACCAAACCATCCTAACCAAAGTATAAATACTCCAAGGGTAGCCAAAATTTGATTGTGACCAGGAATAGGCATTACTTTTCCATTGACGAATTTTCCAATACGAGGGCCAACTAATACCGCAGCAACTAAAGCAGCCCAGCCACCTACTGAGTGTACAATGGAAGATCCTGCAAAGTCGATAAATCCTAGTTCAGTTAACCAACCGGAACCTTGCCATTGCCATCCTCCTGAAATAGGATAGATTAATGCAGTCATGACAATTGAGAATACCACATAAGTTGAGTATTTTGTTCTTCCTGCGATAGCTCCAGATACAATAGTGGCTGCTGTAGCGGCGAACATTGTTTGAAAAAACAAATCAGCTCCTTCACCCTGGAAGAGACCGCTCCAGAAAAACCATCCGTTTGAGGTGTCACCATACATTAGAGAGTAGCCAACAAGCCAATACGTGAGCGAGCCAACACAGATGTCCAGCAAATTTTTCATTGCAATATTAACGGCGTTTTTTGAACGTGTCATGCCGGATTCTACAAGTGTAAATCCTGCTTGCATAAAAAACACTAGAATTCCGGATAATAGCATCCATAACATTCCTAAGTCTCCATTTATCGCTGCAACTGCATCTTCTATGTCTTTAGTAGTTGCAGGAACTTTTTGAAGGGTTAAGGCATGAGTGTAAAATGTTAGAAATTTAGTAATCATAATAATTAGTTTAGTTAGTTTAAAATGTATAAATAGCGGCTAATGTGAAAGCGGCTAGACTGTCCGCAGGGGCTCCGTCTTTATCAATTACGTTACCGTATAAGCCTCCCGTGGCGTTTGTTAAAGAATCTAATCGTAATTCTGGTTTTATAATTAGACTTTCTATCGTGAAGCTTCCAGTTAAAGTGGTTGCAAACACGCTTGGGTCTGGAACACTAACTAGATTGCCGGTACCTTCGTCTAACTCTTGAGATCCATGTAGTGAGAAGTATTCACCTCTTAACCCCAGTGCAAAAGTATCTGTAAATGTGTATTGTGGGTAAAGTGCTGCTCCATAAAATCCCGCACCACTATTGTCGTTATAAGCAGCATTAATTCCAAGGAAGAAGTCCTCAGTGAAATTGAAGCCACCAGTATAATCAATCTCAAATCCTAGACCTCCATTTTTTCCACTATCATAATAAATATTAAGATATTGATCTTTGTAACCTAACTGTGCACCAAGTGCATATTCCCCGGTAGTAGACGTATCATTAACATCCCAAGGGTTGGTTACGGCTAACATTAGGCTAAAATCATCTGATAGGGCAAAATCAGCTTTTAAACCTATGTGTGAAAACGGTCCGCTTGAAAAAAGGTAGGAAGTACTATAGTTGAAATTGGCAGCTGGTGCAATTACCTCGTACCCAAGAAATGTATTCCATCTACCAAAGGTTAATGTGGTCTTTTCAGAGACATTCCAATAAACATAAGCCTGATTGACTATACCGTCAATAATGTCTGAGTTAAAAGTAGCACTAGCACCTCTAGGCCCTACAACTAGGTCTAAAACTACTCCTACTTTATCTCCTTCATAACTAGCAATTAAGTTTCCCATACCTAAGGCAAATCCTGTTTGATCTGCGAAGGCCGTACCAAACGATGGTTCCAAGTTGTCAGGGGCAGTTAAAAAAGTTTGATAATAGGCGTCAACACTACCACTAAGAGTGAATCGCTTTTTTTCTTCTTCTTGAGCAAATAATCCCAAGCTTGCAATAAGCATCAAAAGTGTAAATTTTCTTTTCATAATTCTCTGTTTTAAAAAGTTAATTAGCACTCAAAACTATTTTATTTTTATTTGTACCCACAAAAAAATAGGGGTATAGATTGCATTTTTATGAATATTTTATTTTTACCCCCTTAAAATTTGGGGTATTTGATTTTCAAGATGATATTTTATAAAATTGACAAACGCTAGATTTAATAATTGTCAATAAATTCACATAAAAACTGAAAGATTCTTATTAAAAGGAAGTTTTCGAAAACGTTTTCGTAATATTTAGCATGTTTTATTAGAAAAAATTTCATTGGGAATTTTTCAATAATTCGCCTTTATATTGACGATTATTCAGTAAAATCGAATAGAATTATCGATTTTGGAAAAGTGATTTCACTTTTTTTCTAATAGCCTTAACGACTATATATTAGTAGTTCACAGCGGATTGAAGATCCCTTAAAAAAATAGGAGTTATGCTGAAGAAACAAGGTCTTTATTTACCCGAATTTGAACATGATAATTGTGGCGCAGGCTTTATCTGTAGTTTAACAGGGAAGCGTTCTAATGATATTATTCATAAAGCACTAGAAATTCTAGTAAAATTAGAACACCGTGGTGCTGTTAGTGCCGATGGAGTTACTGGTGATGGCGCTGGAATACTTATAGATATTCCCCATAAGTTCTTTACTGTTTTTTGTGAGTTTGATTTACCAGAAGCCGGACAATATGCTGTTAGTAATGTGTTCTTGCCTAGGAAAGAAAACCAACGCAGCTATTGTATTGATGTTTTTGAAACGGAGATAAAGAATCAAGGCTTGCAATTAATTGGTTGGAGGGATGTCCCTGTTAATAGTGAGGTTCTTGGAGACATTGCCAGAAGCACTGAACCATATGTTAAACAGGTTTTTATTGGGAAGTCTGATAATGACCAATCTGATAAAGAGTTTAGACTTAAATTGTTTGCTGCTCGTAAAATAGCCGAACACACTATATACAACTCGCGCTTATCCGAATCTCAGTACTTCTACCTGCCAAGTCTTTCAACCAAGATCATCATCTTTAAAGGTCTTTTAAAACCCGAACATATTAATGAGTACTATTTAGACTTAAATAACTCTGCCTTAAAGACTAGATTGGCCTTGGTTCATCAACGTTTTTCAACAAATACCTTCCCTACTTGGGATTTAGCACAGCCGTTCAGATACATTTGTCATAATGGAGAAATAAACACCCTTAGAGGCAATGTATCCAGGATGTTTTCTCGTGAGGAGATTATGAAGAGCGATGCCTTTGGGGAGGATTTGAAAAAAATAATTCCAACTGTCCTAAAAGGAAAATCAGATTCGGCCTCCTTAGATATGGTTGTGGAATTACTATTGATGACAGGGCGTTCTTTACCAGAAGCCATGATGATGTTAGTGCCTGAGGCTTGGGAAAAGAATCCCAATATGTCTGATGCTAAAAGAGCTTTTTACGAATATAATTCCTGTGTTATGGAACCATGGGATGGTCCAGCGTCAATTCCTTTTACGGATGGTAATTATATAGGAGCTGTACTAGATAGAAACGGGTTACGTCCATCGAGATATACGGTAACTAAAAATGGTAATGTTATCATGTCTTCTGAGACAGGTGTAGTAGACATTAAACCAGAGAACGTGGAGTATCACGGGCGATTAGAACCTGGCAAAATGTTCTTAGTGGATATGAACGAAGGAAGAATTGTCAACGATGAGGAGATAAAAGAAACCATAGCCTCCAAGCATCCCTATAGAAAATGGCTTGATGAAAATTTAATTCATCTAAAGGATATCTCTGCCAAAAAGGGGCCAATACTATATGATGAAATCGATCTCAAGAAGCGAGAAATCGTTTTTGGATATACTCAGGAAGACTTAAACACGATAATCAGACCCATGGCTCAGTTAGGAAAAGAGCCCATTGGGTCCATGGGAAGTGATACTCCAATAGCGGTATTATCCGAGCGCCCACAATTAGTTTACAATTATTTTAAGCAGCTTTTTGCTCAGGTCACAAACCCTCCTTTGGATGGGATACGAGAAGAGTTGATTACCGACATCAGTCTCACTTTAGGAAGCGATGTCAATTTGTTTGATATCAATGCGGAACATTGTAAGAAACTAAAAATCCAGAACCCTGTTATTTCAAAACACGATTTGGATAAAATAAGGAACTACGAAACTAATCCAGATTTTAAGGTCACTTCTATTTCCATGTTATATGAAGTAAATCGAGGCTTGAACGAGTTGGAAGTTGCCTTGGATAACTTAGTGACAAAAGCATCCAAAGCGGTGGACCAAGGCACCAATATTATCATACTGTCTGATCGTTATGTGGACGAGAATCACGCTCCAATTCCGGCATTGTTAGCCTGTTCCTATGTCAATCATTCATTACACAAACTCGGTAAACGTTCTCAGGTAAGCATCGTAATAGAATCGGCTGAACCTCGTGAAGTGCATCATTTTGCGCTGCTATTTGGGTTTGGTGCTAGCGCTGTTAATCCTTATATCGTTAATGAAATTGTCCAGGAACAAATCAATACAAATGACGTTACCGACTTAGAGTACCTCACAGCCATTAAAAACTACAATAAAGCTGTTGGGAAAGGCATTTTAAAGGTGATGAACAAGATTGGAATTTCTACCCTTAACTCCTATAGGGCGTCACAATTATTTGAATGTATAGGAATTAATACGGCTACCGTTGAAAAGTATTTCCCCAATACCCCAACGCGAATTCAAGGGATAGGCTTGAGAGAGATTGAGCAAGGAATAGTCAAGCGGCATAGACGCGCCTTTCAGGTTAATGACACCAATGTGGATATTGAAGTTGGAGGAGATTACCGTTGGAGGCGAGGGCAAGAAAAGCATATGTTTAACCCCCTAACCATAGCAAAGCTTCAGGAATCCGTTAGAAAAAATAAGACCACTACCTATAAAGAATACTCCAAGTTGGTCAATGATCAGTCCAAAAGCTTGATGACCATAAGAGGCCTATTTGAATTCGATCAGTTTGATCCAATCCCACTGGAGGAGGTGGAATCATGGACCGAGATTGTGAAACGGTTTAAAACTGGGGCCATGTCTTATGGATCCATCAGTAAAGAAGCGCACGAGAATCTTGCCATAGCCATGAATAGGATTGGTGGCAAGTCCAACTCTGGAGAAGGCGGTGAGGATCAGGAGCGTTTTTATAAGAGTTCACAGGGCGATTGGAGAAATTCGGCAATCAAACAAATTGCTTCTGGACGATTTGGTGTCACTTCTAATTATTTGACTAACGCTAATGAAATACAGATAAAAATAGCACAAGGAGCCAAACCTGGAGAAGGAGGCCAACTACCAGGACCCAAGGTGAATCGCGAGATTGCCAAAACAAGAAACTCTACTCCTTATGTGGGATTAATTTCTCCACCGCCTCATCACGATATTTATTCCATTGAGGATTTGTCGCAATTAATATTTGATGCCAAGTCAGCAAACAGAGAAGCTCGAATCAATGTAAAATTGGTCTCTGAAGTGGGTGTTGGTACCGTGGCCGCGGGTGTAGCCAAAGCCAAAGCTGACGTTATTTTAATTTCAGGTTTTGACGGTGGAACAGGGGCTTCACCGTTGACCTCATTGCGTCATGCAGGACTACCCTGGGAACTAGGGGTAGCAGAAGCACAACAGACCTTGGTGATGAATGATTTGCGCAACCGCGTTATCCTGGAATGTGATGGGCAATTAAAAACGGGAAGGGATGTTGCCATCGCCTGTTTACTAGGGGCAGAAGAATTTGGATTTGCAACAGCGCCCTTGGTGGCATCTGGTTGTATTATGATGCGTGTCTGTCATTTAAATACTTGTCCAGTTGGAATAGCAACCCAGAACCCAGAATTGCGAAAAAAATTCAAAGGGAAACCCGAACATGTGGTGAATTACATGTATTTCGTTGCTCAGGAACTGCGTGAAATCATGGCTAAACTAGGCTTTAGAACGGTTAATGAAATGGTGGGGCAGGTTCAGAAATTAAATCGCAATAAAGCCATTGAACACTATAAGGCATCAGGTATTGACTTAACTCCAATTCTTCATAAAGTTGAGGTGGCGGATGAGGTGAAACTATACAATACGGAAGAACAGGATCACAATTTAGAGAAGCATTTGGATTTTCAGATTATTAGTCAAGCTCATCAAGCTTTGTTTAGGAGGCAGCGCACTCATTTAGAATTGCCCATAACCAATATGGATAGAGCAATTGGCGCCATTGTAAGTAATGAAATTTCAAAAATTTACGGAGCTCAAGGGCTTCCAGAGGATACTATAAACATTGATTTTAAGGGGTCTGCAGGACAAAGCTTCGGTGCCTTTACAACTTCAGGAGTCCGGATGACGGTTCATGGTAATACCAATGATTATTTAGGTAAAGGCTTATCTGGAGGTAAATTAATAATAAAAGTGCCTTCAGAAAGTACCATAGTCCCCGAAGACAACATTATAACAGGTAATGTAACCCTTTACGGAGCAACTAGTGGTGAGGTATACATCAATGGAAAGGCTGGAGAACGATTTTGTGTTAGGAATTCAGGTGCTAAGGCTGTTGTGGAAGGCATTGGGGACCATGGATGTGAGTACATGACTGGAGGTGTTGCGGTTATTTTAGGAAGTGTTGGTAGAAACTTTGGTGCCGGTATGAGCGGAGGTATCGCTTATGTTTTAGATACGGATGACAACTTTAAATCCTTATGTAATTCCGCAGATTTAAATATTGATCCTGTGGTATTAGATGAGGATGAGCTTCAATTAAAAACCTTGATTGAAAATCACTATGCGGCGACAAATAGTCCTTTAGCCATCCGTATTTTAATGGATTGGGATAGCTACCTGCCTAAGTTTAAGAAAGTACTTCCAGAAGAATACAGACAGGCCTTATTACGATTAGAAAAAGAACAATTAGAAACAGCTTAAATCATGGGAAAGATTACAGGATTTTTAGAATTTGAACGACAGGATGAATCCTATGTAGCGCCAAAAGAACGTGTTAAGAACTACAAGGAGTTTACAATTCCTATGCAGGAACAAGAACTTAAAGATCAAGGGGCGCGCTGTATGGATTGCGGTATTCCATTTTGCCATAGTGGATGCCCACTTGGGAATTTGATACCAGATTTTAATGATAAGGTCTATCAGGGTAAATGGAAGGAAGCTGCGGAAATATTACATAAAACCAATAATTTCCCAGAGTTTACTGGGCGCTTATGTCCTGCTCCCTGTGAAGAAGCTTGTGTTTTAGGTATCAATGAGGATCCGGTTAGTATAGAAAATATTGAGAAAAATATTGTTGAAACTGCTTTTGAAGAAGGATGGATTAAAGCCTTACCTCCAAAAAATAGAACCAACAGAACGGTGGCTGTTATAGGCTCAGGCCCAGCCGGATTAGCAGCAGCTCAGCAGCTCAATAGAGCAGGTCATTCCGTTACTGTATTTGAACGAGACGAAAAAGTTGGCGGACTGTTGCGCTATGGCATTCCTGATTTTAAAATGGAAAAGCAAGTCATTGACAGACGCATAAAAGTTCTAGAAGAAGAGGGAATTACATTTAAAACCAATGCCCATGTTGGGGTCAATGTAGATCCTCAGGAGTTGAAGGCTAATTTTGATGCCATAGTGTTATGTGGAGGTGCTACGGTAAGACGAAGTATTCCTATCCCTGGTGCCGATTTGAGTGGAGTGACTCAGGCCATGGATTTTTTGAAAATGAATAACCAGTATGTGGATGGTTTAATTGATTTCGAAAATATTATTTCAGCTAAAGATAAAAATGTCATAGTAATTGGAGGTGGAGATACAGGTAGTGATTGCATTGGTACATCTAACCGTCATGGTGCCAAATCAGTCACCAATTTTGAAATTTTAAGCAAGCCCACAAAAGGGCGACCAGCCCATCAGCCATGGCCTTATTGGCCAATGAAACTTAGAACAAGTTCTTCACATAAAGAAGGTGTGGATCGATTCTTCAGTATATCTACCAAAGAATTCTTAGGGGATAATCAGGGTAATCTCAAAGCGTTAAAAACGGTTGAGGTAGAATGGCTATTGAAGGAAGGAGAACGACCACAACTCCGTGAAATTGAGGGAACGGAAAAAGAATGGGCTTGTGACTTGGTGCTTTTGGCTTTAGGATTTACAGGATCTGAAAATACCTTAGTGGAACAATTTGGACTTGAGACGGACTTTAGAACCAATATTCAAGCTTCTACTAAAGATTATACAACAAATGTACCGGGTATATTTGCTGCTGGTGATATGCGCCGCGGACAATCATTGATCGTTTGGGCCATTTCTGAAGGACGGCAGGCAGCGCACCATGTGGATGCTTATTTAATGGGCGACTCTAATCTGCCATTAAAAGACGATAGCGATTTGCCAAGAGTTTAACCTAGTAAATCCTTGGTCGTTTATCAATTCAAGAGCATAGTTTCAAGGCATCGGTGAACGATGCCTTTTTATTTGGGATATTTTTTCCGAATCTGATCTAAAGCTAGGTTGCCCATACTTCCAATGTGCGTATGCCTTTTTCCTAAATCCGGTTGATAAGTATTATTTTGAACTTGCATCCCAACATGTTGATAGGCATCACGGAATGGCATGCCATCCACAACTAAGTTATTTATGCTATCTACTGTGAAGAGGAATCTATATTTTTCTTCACTTAAGTCGATATCCTTAACAATAATCTGCTGCATAGCATGATTGAAAATATCTAACATGTCTTTTACATCTTCAAAAGCATTAATCATATTTTCTTTTAATAATTGAAAGTCACGATGGTAACCACTTGGTAGATTATTAGTGATAAGTAGCATTTCTGTGTGTAAGGCCTGAACCTTATTGCATTTACCTCGTATTAATTCAAAAACGTCAGGATTCTTTTTATGTGGCATAATACTGCTTCCTGTAGTTAAATGGTCTGGGAAACTGATGAATCCGAAATTCTGACTCATATACAAACAAACATCCATCGCTAATCTCCCCATGGTATTACATAGGCCGCCTAAGGAACTAGCAATTGCTCGTTCGCTTTTTCCTCTGCTGAGTTGAGCTGCAACAACATTGTATTTAAGGGTTGAAAAATTAAGCTCTTTAGTGGTAATTGCACGATCTATTGGGAATGAACTGCCGTATCCAGCAGCGGAACCCAGCGGGTTTTGGTCAACAATTTTAATTACAGAATTGAGCATGTATACGTCGTCAATTAATAATTCTGCATAGGCTGACAACCATAGACCAAATGATGAGGGCATAGCTACTTGTAAATGGGTATAGCCGGGCAATAAACGATCTTTATGAGTATTGGCAAGGTTTAAAAGGGTTTCAAAAAACACTTTTATTTTAGAATCAATTAATTTTAAATTGTCCTTATAATATAGCTGCAATGCCACTAAAACCTGGTCGTTTCTTGATCTTGCTGTGTGAATTTTTTTCCCGATATCACCAAGAGATTTAGTAAGCTCATATTCAATCTTGGAGTGTACATCTTCAAAATCGTTTTCAATGACAAAATCTCCAGCTTCTATATTTTCTGAGAGTTCGTTTAATGAGGCTATTAGTTTCCCCAGTTCTACTTCGCTTAATAGCCCAATTGATTGCAACATAACCGCATGCGCCATGGAGGCTTGCACATCGTATTTAGCTATCTTTAAATCGATTTCTCTGTCATTTCCGACGGTAAAGCTTTCTATTTTTTTGTCGATTGAATAACCTTTATCCCAAAGTTTCATAGTTAATATTTTTGACGATTAAAGTACTTGTTCTAATAGTTGTATATACAGGTCAATGCCTTCTTCTATTTCTGATATATGAATGAATTCATCTGCTGTATGTGAGCGTAGTGAGTCACCAGGCCCAAGTTTCAAGGAAGGACAACTTAAAACTGCTTGATCTGATAACGTTGGTGAACCATAAGTATCCCTACCCATTCCAATACCTGCTTTAACCAAATCATGATCTATTGGTATAGAAGATGAGTTAAGCCTTAAACTGCGAGGGAGGATGCTTGTGCAAGGGGACTTTTCTTGAAGTATAGAAGCAACATTTTCATTAGTATACTTGTCATTAACCCTTACATCAATTACCAAATCCACTTCCGCGGGAACTGCATTATGTTGCTTACCCGCATTTATTTGAGTAACGGTCATTTTAACATCCCCTAGGACTTCTGATGTTTTGTCGAATTTGAAGTCTTGAAACCACTGAAGCACATCGATGGTATTATAAATAGCATTGTCCTCATTCTTATGCGCGGCATGACTGGGTGTTCCTTTTACCTTGGCATCAAATACCACAAGGCCTTTTTCTGCGATTGCAAGATGCATTAAAGTAGGCTCCCCAACAATGGCAACATCAATTTCCGGAATAACGGAAAGCATACTGTTTAAGCCATTCGGTCCGCTATTTTCTTCTTCAGCCGAAGCAACCATCACCAAATTATAGTTGAGGTCTTCCCTGTCGTAGAAATATGTAAAAGTCGCCAAAAGAGATACAAGACAACCTCCGGCATCATTACTACCTAAACCAAATAATTTGTCCTTGTCTTCAATGGCTTTAAAGGGATCTTTGGTATAGGCTTTATTGGGTTTAACCGTGTCATGATGGGAATTAAGAAGCAAAGAGGGCTTGCTATCATCGAAATGCAAATTAGTAGTCCAAATATTATTGTTTTGTCGTTTAAAGGGAATGTTATGGTCGGTAAACCATTGTTCAATAAGCGCAGCTGTTTTTGCTTCTTCGCCTGAAAAAGATGGTGTTTCTATTAAAGCCTTTAATAGGTTAATAGCTTCTTTGGTTAGTTTTTTTATCATTTTTGAATACTTGTATAGGTTGAATTCACATCAAATAGCATCTCTGTTTTACCAATACATACCTTATGGACACCACTATCAATAGCTTTGAAGCAATTGGTGAGTTTGGGTAGCATTCCATCTATTATGATGCCTTTTTTAAGGAGCTCTTGATAGGATTCCGTATCGATGTGCTCTATAACAGAGTCTTCATCAGAAACTCGTTCTAAAACACCATTTTTTTCGAAACAGTAATACAGTTCTGTATGAAACGTCTTTGAAAAGCCAATAGCCAATTCAGAAGCGATGGTATCTGCATTGGTGTTGAGTAATTGTCCATTTTTATCATGTGTTATGGCACAAAATACAGGGGTTATGACATTTCTTAACAATGCTTCTAAAATAGTGGTATCAACAGATATGATGTCTCCAACAAATCCGAAGTCTACCATATTGATGGGTCTTTTGCGCGCAACAATAGTATTACCGTCTGCACCTGTAAAACCTATGGCATTGCAACCATGACTTTGTAAATCAGCTACAATAGCCTTATTAATTTTCCCTGCATAGACCATTGTTATCAGATCTAAAGTCGCGGCATCGGTAATGCGTCGGCCTTCATGCATATGAACAGAAATGTTCATTTGTTCTGCCAATTGAGTTGCTAATTTACCTCCACCATGAACCAAGATTTTCCTGCCTTCTAGGCCACTAAATAGCTCCAAAAACTCTGATAACGCTTGAGGATTATCAATAATATTTCCACCGATTTTTACAATTTTTAGGGTCTCCATGTTATTGGTTTTCAAGGATGGTTTTTAATACCACTTGAGCGGCATAGGTTCTATTATTGGCCTGTTCTATAACCACAGATTGGGGGCTGTCTAAAACGGAATCTTCTACAACTACATTTCTTCTAACAGGCAAACAATGCATGAATCTAGCATTTCCTAACTTGTTCTTGGTCATCATCCAATTAGGGTCTTTACTAAGAACTTTGCCATAGTCTTTGTAATTACTCCAATTTTTTACGTAGACGAAATCTGCATTTCTCAAGGCATCCTCTTGATTGTAATTAATGGTGCAATCTTTAGTAATACCAGGATTCAATTCATATCCTTCAGGATGGGTTATTTGAAAATCTACATTTAACCGTTGCATCATTTCAACAAACGAATTGGCAACAGCCTGAGGTAAAGCTTTTGGATGTGGTGCCCATGATAAAACAACTTTAGGGGTTTTCTTTTTGGCCAGTTCAGTTATAGTGATGGCGTCTGTTAAGGCCTGCAATGGGTGAGCTGTTGAACTTTCCATATTTATAACCGGCACATTGGCATACTTTGTAAAACTATTGATGACGATTTCTGATTCATCTTTCGTTTTATCCACTAAACCGGGAAAGGCTCTAATAGCAATGATATCTGCATACTGTGAAATTACCTTTGCTGCTTCTTGAATGTGTTCTGATGTACCCATGTTCATGATTGAACCATCCTCAAATTCCAGGTTCCACGCATTGTCTAGATTTAAGATCATAACATCCATACCTAAATTTTTAGCGGCTTTTTCAGTGCTTAAGCGTGTTCTTAAACTTGAATTTAAAAACAGCATTACCAAGGTCTTATGTCGGCCCAATGCTTCCAACTTAAAAGGCTCATTCTTTAATGCTATAGCATCCTTTATCATAGCTAAAGGATCTAGAATATCGTGTATGGAGGTATAATTATTCATGGGTTCCTAGTTCTGTAATTAAGGCATTAAAAAGTGTGTCTATATGTCTTTTTTTAACGGTTAAGGGTGGAAGAATTCTAATTAGATTTTGATTTTTAGCACTCCCAGTAAAGATGTGGTGCTTAAAAATAAGTTGCTTCCGTAATTCGGCAATAGGGAAATTAAACTCTAATCCAATCATAAGCCCTCGGCCTTTAATGGCTTTCAACTTAGGAAGTTGTTTGGCTTTTTCAAGAAAGTATTGAGAGATATCAGTTGCATTTTGCATTAGATCTTCATTTTTAATTACTTCTAAAACTGATAAGGTTGCAGCACAGGCCAAATGATTACCCCCAAATGTGGTCCCTAGTAGTCCATAAGAGGCTTCAATTGAGGGGTTTATGAGTATACCGCCAACAGGGAATCCATTCCCCATGCCTTTAGCAATTGAAATAATATCTGGGGTAATCTTGTGTTTTTGAAATGCAAAGAATTCACCAGTTCTTCCAAAACCAGATTGGACCTCATCAGCGATCAAAACAGTATTGAATTTTTTACAAAGCGATTCTAAACCCTGGTAAAATTCGGTGGTACTCTGGTCTAATCCACCCACTCCCTGTATGCATTCAATAATGACAGCGCAAGTCTGATTGTTTTTGAGAATGGATTCAACTGCTTTTAGATTCCCAAGTTCTACAAAATCAACCTCCTGTTGTGCGTTGACTGGCGCCACTATTTTTAAGTTATCCGTTGCGGCAACAGCGGCAGAGGTCCTTCCATGGAACGAATTTTTAAATGCGAGTATTTTTGATTTACCCGTGTGAAATGACGCTAATTTCAAAGCATTTTCATTGGCTTCCGCACCTGAATTACACATAAAAAGTTGGTAGTTATCACAACCTGAAAGCACTTCTAATTTTTGAGCTAACTCCAATTGAAGTGGGTTTTTTACGGAGTTGCTGTAGAAACCGAGTTTCTTAACTTGAGCTGTGATAGCAGAAATATAGCGCGGGTGCGAATGCCCGATAGAGATCACGGCATGCCCGCCATAAAGATCTAGGTATTCAGTACCCTTTTCGTCGTACACATAGACATCCTGTGCAAACGTTGGGGTAACATCGTATAAAGGATACACGTTAAACAAGCTCATATTTGTTCCTTTTTTATGTTGTTGATTTTATCGAAAGAGGCTACCATTCCTTGGATTAAGGAGGAACTTAAGCCATTATGCTCCATTTCATTTAAGCCTTTTATCGTACAGCCCATTGGGGTTGTCACTTTATCAATCTCCATTTCAGGATGACTGCCAGATGTAATTAATAAATTAGCCGCGCCTTCACTAGTATACATTGCAAGTTCTTGTGCTTCCTTGGAATCAAAACCTAATTGTATGGCAGCCTGGGTCGTAGCTCTTATTAAACGCATCCAAAAGGCAATTCCGCTGGCACATACAACAGTAGCGGCTTGCATATGTGACTCAGGAATTGTCATGCTATGGCCTAACCGATTGAAAATGGCCTCAGCAATTTTTATGCGTTTCTTGCCCTGCTCATTGCTGCACAGACAAGTCATGGATTTACCAACTGCAATGGCCGTATTGGGCATGGCTCTTATAATATAATTATGACTTCCAAGGAGGGTTTCAATCTTTGGAATTGTAAAACCAGTAATTGCTGAGATTATAACATGGTTTTCATTAAGGTAAGGTTTAATAGTTTCAAGAATATCTTCAAAATGCCCTGGTTGTACCGTAAAAATTAGTACATCAGAGGCTTTCACAGCTTCTATATTATTGGTGCCTATGATGACATTTTTATAGCCTTCAAATGATTTTATTCCTTCAATATTCCGTTTAGTGAGATACAAAGAAGTGATGGCATTGGTAGTGATTAAGCCTTTTGCAATGGATGCCCCCAAATTTCCAGTACCTATAATTGCAATTTTCATATGATTGTAATTTGTATTTCCCAAAAAGAAAGGGAACCATTTTAAAAATAAGTTGCTTTAAGTTTAAGCCCTTCGGACTCGTTAAAACCAAACATTAAGTTCATGTTTTGTATGGCCTGACCAGAAGCTCCCTTAAGTAAATTATCTATAATACTTGTTACTAATAATTGATTCTCGTGCTTATGTAGGTGTAAAACACAGTTATTTGTATTTACAACTTGTTTAAGATGAATCTCATCATCTGACAGCATAGTGAAGGGGTCGTTTTTGTAGTAGTTTTTATAGATTTGTTTAGCCTCCTCTAAACCGCCCTCATATTTTGTGTATGCTGTTGCGAATATGCCTCTTGAGAAATTTCCCCGGTTGGGCATAAAGTATATTTCCGACTTAAAATTGTTATCCAGCTGTTTTACGGATTGCTTGATCTCATCTAAATGTTGGTGCATAAAAGGCTTGTAATAAGAAAAATTATTGTCCCGCCACGTAAAATGCGTGGTTTTAGACAGTGAGGTTCCCGCACCTGTAGCTCCAGTCACCGCATTTATATGGATATCTTTTTTAGCCAAATTAGAGTTAAATAGGGGCAGTAGTGCTAATTGAATGGCGGTGGCAAAACAACCGGGATTGGCAATATGATTAGTATCTTTTATATGCTCCTTTTGTAATTCTGGGAGTCCATAAATGAATTCTTTGCCCTTAAAAATCTGATTGGGCTTTAGTCTAAAGTCATTACTCAAATCAATGATCTTAGTATTGTCTGAAAAATTGTTTTCTTCAAGAAACATTTTAGAATTGCCATGCCCTAAGCATAGAAACACTGCATCGACATCTGGATTTAAAGTATTAGTAAATTCTTGTTCTAAGGCACCAACCAAATCCTGGTGAACTGCGTATATTTTATTAGCAGCGTTAGATGTGCTAAATACAAAATCTATGGTCACTTTTTCGTGATGGATCAATAACCGTATCAATTCTCCAGCGGTATATCCTGCTCCTCCTATAATGCCAACTTTTATCATAGCTATGAATTTACGTGTTGATATATTCTATTTTGATTGCCAATAATCTTGATAAAGCCTTTAGCCTCTTCTGCCGTCCAGCCTTTATTTTCTTCACCATAGCTACCAAATTTTGTACTCATTAAATCGTTAGGAGAATTGATGCCATCTAAAGAAAAATGATAGGGCTTTAAAGTCACATAGACACTTCCGGTTACCTTCGATTGACTATTATCCAGAAAGGCCTCAATATCTCGCATCACAGGATCCAAATACTGACCTTCGTGTAAATGCATACCATAAAAACTTGACAGGTATTCTTTGTGCTGTAGTTGCCATTTAGTTAAGGTGTGTTTCTCTAGCAAGTGGTGTGCCTTAATTGTTATTAAAGCAGCAGCAGCCTCAAAGCCAACACGTCCTTTAATCCCAACAATGGTATCACCAACATGAATATCTCTTCCAATAGCAAACTTGGTGGCAATATTATTTAGCGCTTTAATACATTGTTCAGAATCCCCCATATTTCCATTAATCCCCACTAGTTCACCTTGATTAAAATTAAGGGTAATGGTCTCATTAGTTTCTTTTTCTAATTGAGAAGGATAGGCAGAATTAGGCAAGGGCTTTTCGGATGTTAAGGTTTCATCACCTCCAACACTAGTACCCCAAAGTCCTTTATTGACTGAATACTTTGCTTTCTCCCATGACATATCAATTCCATTAGCTTTTAAATAGTCTATTTCTTCCTGTCTCGAAAGTTGGCCATCTCTTATTGGAGTAATAATTTCAATCTCTGAGGCCAGTGTTTGAAAAATCATGTCAAAACGCACCTGGTCATTACCGGCACCAGTGCTCCCATGAGCAATGTATTGGGCATTGATACTCTTGGCGTATTCAATAATCTCAATGGCCTGAATGATACGTTCAGCACTTACTGATAGGGGATAGGTATTGTTCTTGAGAACGTTGCCAAATATTAAGTATTTAATAACCTTATTGTAGTAGGTAGCAATGGCATCAATATTTTTATAAGTAGACACCCCCATCTTATAGGCATTGTTCTCAATAGTTTTTATTTCCTCTAGGGTAAAGCCCCCTGTGTTAACGCTAACAGCATGCACGTCATATCCTGCTTTGCTCAAACTAACGGCACAATAAGAGGTGTCCAAGCCTCCGCTGTAGGCAATTACTAGTTTTTTCATCGGTTTACTTTTTTTCTTTTTTTAGGAACATCGACTGTTTGATATTTTTCAATCGTGTCCAAACTTTTTTATCGTATTTATGATTGCCTGTCTCAGGCCTTGTATGTTGAGAAGGGTCATACAACATTCCAGTACACAAACACATTTTTTGCTCTGTACGCTGAAGAACGTCATAGTTTTTACAGGTCTGACAGCCATCCCAAAAGGATTGATCATCCGTTAATTCAGAAAATGTAACAGGCTTATAACCTAATTCGCTGTTCATTTTCATAACAGCTAGGCCTGTGGTAATACTAAAAACTTTAGAATTTGGGAACTTTGTTCTGGAATGCCGAAAAATGACTTTCTTGATTTTTTTAGCTAAGCCTTGATTTCTGAAGTTGGGATGAACTATCAATCCGGAGTTAGCAACAAACTTACCATGGCCCCAGGCTTCGATGTAACAGAATCCTGCAAATTGATCACCCTCAAGTGCAATTACGGCGTTACCATTTTCCATTTTTGAGATAATATAATCTGGTTGTCGTTTGGCAATACCAGTTCCTCTAACTTGGGCAGCTTCTTCAATGGTTTTGCAGATGACATCTGCATAAATGATATGTGATTTATCAGCAATAACAATTTTCATTGCAATTGTGTTTTTGGTTTAAAATGTAATTTGAAGTGTTTGAAAAACAGAACCGGACTCACCTAGGTTCTAAAAATAGTAGTGTACCCTTACGGGCGACGGAAAGCAAGGCGTAACCTTCTGTTGTTGAGAAGAACAACAGAACTGAATATGAATATTAAGATTAAGGCCAACAAAATCTTTGCTTTGCGTTTAATAAGGGTAAAAGTAAAAATATATTTTTATTGACCCTTCATTTAGTGTTTATTCTTGAAAAAATTATGATCTCAATAAAAAAAGCACCCTTATTTTGCTAATTATTAAGTAAATAGTGCTTTAGTTCTTCGTAACCAGAAATCACGAAACTTTTCTTTTCAAGATGCAAAAGGGCTTCAATTTGAGTTGGGGTTTCAATTTTGTCTGCTATTTGTTTGGGTATAACCGGCAAGAATTTAATTGGGTGAGCTGTTTCTAAAAACACCCCTTGAATTCCGTCATTAGAATCCAAATAGTCTCTCAAAGCTAAAAAGCCTATAGCACCATGAGGGTCTGCAATATAGTTTTTAGTCTCATTTAAATAGTTAATGGCTTCAATAGTTTCTTCATCTGAATAACTGAAACCAGAAAGATTTGTTTTTAGTTTTTTAAAATCATGATCGTGTAATTCTTTGATACGAATAAAATTACTTGGAGCACCAACATCCATGGCATTGGAAATTGTGGCCACAGAAGATTTAGTTTTATAATTGCCTGTCTTTAGATATTCTGGCACGGTATCATTTTCATTGGTTCCGGTTACAAAGTGCTGTATTGGTAAGCCTAATTTTTGAGCCACCATCCCGGCACAAATATTACCATAGTTGCCACTTGGTACTGAAAACACGAGCGCTTCGGATTTGTGTTTTAATGCTTTGTAGGCAAAGAAATAGTAAAACATTTGAGGTAACCACCTGGCAATATTGATAGAGTTGGCTGAGGTGAGGCTTCGTTTCCCTTCGAGGTCCTTGTCCAAAAAGGCCCGCTTTACCATGGCCTGACAATCGTCAAAAACACCATCTACTTCAAAAGATGTGATGTTATTACCAAGAGTCGTCAATTGTTTTTCTTGGATGTCACTTACCTTACCACTGGGATATAAGATGACTACTTCTACACCATCCACGCCCAGGAAACCGCTTGCAACAGCTCCGCCAGTATCACCAGAGGTAGCGACTAAAACCGTAATATCCTCTTGGCTATCTTTTTGCTTATTAAAATAACCCAAGCATCTGGCCATAAATCGTGCTCCAACATCTTTAAAGGCCATAGTAGGCCCATGATATAACTCTAGAGAGGCAATGTTTTTATCTATCTCAACTATAGGAAAGTCGAAGCTTAAGACGTCTTCAAGAATGGCTTTTAAATCTTGCTCAGGAATCTCGTTACCAACAAACTGTTTAATCGCTTCAAAAGCAATGGTTACATGATCTAAAGATTCAATTGTTTCAAAGAACGACTCAGAGAGGCTCTCAATAGTATTTGGAAAATACAAGCCTTTATCCGGAGCTAAACCTTTTACTACTGCTTCTTGAAAAGAGACCTCGGGGGCCTTATGATTTAGACTAAAATACCTCATAACACCCTGGTACCATTTTTACTGATATGCGATACATATATATTATAATCAATACCTGTTGAAGCATAAACCAGATCCATAGTTTCAGCGACCTGCTTAGCAGTTGCATCCCCCTTACTAAGTGCAAAAATTGATGGTCCTGAACCTGAAATACCAGCTCCTAAGGCACCTGATTCCAAAGCTGCTTTTTTAACATCATCAAACTTTGGTATTAGTAGTTTGCGTTGTGGCTCCACAACAAAATCTTGAATAGAAGCCCCTATTAAATCGTAATTACTAGAATATAATCCACTGATGAGGCCACCAACATTAGCCCATTGGGATACCGCTGTTTTAATAGGAATGGAATCTGGAACAACCTTTCGTGCATCTTCAGTTTTTATTTCAATTTGAGGGTGAATAATAGTTACAGCTAAATCTGATGGTGTAGGGATACTCACAATATCTAAAGGGTCATAACTTCTCACCAATACAAAGCCACCATAAATACAGGCGGCGACGTTATCAGCAATAGCCGATCCACAAGCTGCTACTTCACCTTGCATGGCAAATTTGGTAAGTTCGAGCTTGCTGTATTTAGATCCTAAAAGCTGATTTACTGCAAAAGCTGCTCCAGCACCACTGGCGGCGCTACTTCCCAATCCGCTTCCAGGTTTAAAGTTTTTCCAGATTTCGATGTCAAGCCCAAAATCTACTTTAGCGTCATCCAGCAATAATTTAGCAACCACTCCAGCTACATTTTTATCAGCCTCATATGGGAGGTCTGCACCATAAATTTTACTAATCCTTACACCTTTGGTGTTAGTCTTAGTAAATAACATCTCATCTCCTAAAGCTTCTAAAGCCAGGCCCATGGCATCATAGCCGCAGGAGAGATTGGCTACCGTTGCTGGTGCAAATATTTTGATGCTTTCCACGCTCTTAATTTCTGCCTAATGTAATGATATCTGCGAACAATCCAGATGCGGTCACCTCAGCTCCAGCGCCAGCCCCTTTAATAATAAGTGGTTGTTCTGGATAACGTTCGGTATAGAATAAAACAATATTATCCTTTCCCTGTAAATTATAGAAGGGATGGTCTTTGTTAATTTCTTTGAGCCCTACTTTTGCTTTTCCATTATTGAACTCAGCCACATATTTGAGCTCACAATCCTTACTCTTGGCAGAAGTATACAAGTGTTCAAAGTGGGCGCTTTCAGATTTTAAGGTCTCATAAAAATCCGCAACTGAACCTGCCTCTAAACTCGAATTCGGTAAAAAAGAGATATTTTCAATATCGCCCAGATCAATTTTAAAACCTGCTTCTCTAGCGAGAATCAGAATCTTTCTGGCAACATCAACTCCACTTAAATCAATTCTTGGATCCGGTTCAGTATAGCCTTCATCTTGTGCTTGTTTGACAACATCGTAAAAACTGGTTGACTCGTTATAGTTGTTAAAGATGAAATTGAGGCTACCAGATAGGACTGCTTGAATACTGTTAATTTTATCTCCTGAATTTATCAAGTTATTAAGAGTGTATATGACTGGTAGGCCTGCACCAACATTGGTTTCAAAAAGAAAGCCTGCGTTGTACTTTTTGGATAGTTCTTTAAGTTCTTGATAATCCGAATAGGTAGAGGAGCAAGCAATTTTATTACAAGCAATTACAGAAATGCTCTCTTTTAAATATGCACCATAGGTTTTAGCTACAGCCTCATTTGCGGTGATATCAATGAAGATGCTATTCCCTAAATTAAAACTTTTGACCGTCTCGAAGAAGGATTCGTCAGTCCTTGAATGGCCATCTTTAATGCTTTCGGTCCAAGTAGATAAGTCAAGCCCTGCTTCATCAAAGATCATTTTTCTGGAGTTACTTATGCCAACCACCTTGACATTAAGCAAGAGATTTTCTCGAAGATAGTCATGCTGTTGCTTTATTTGATTTAGTAAAATGGAACCCACATTACCGACTCCAACAATAAATAAATTTAGTGTTTTAGTTTGCTTTTCGAAGAACCTATTATGTAAAGTAGTGAGGGCTTTTTTAATGTCTTTATGGGCAATGACTGCCGAAATATTGCGTTCCGATGCTCCTTGGGCAATAGCCCTTACATTCACATTATTTTTGCCCAAAGACCTAAACATTCTTCCGCTAATCCCCTGATGGTTTTTCATATTATCGCCTACAACAGCTATAATGGCTAAGCCATCTTCTACTAATAAGGGATTGATTTTTTTCAATGAAATCTCATAGGCAAATTCCTTGTCAACGGCTTGCTTGGCTTTTGCAATATCGGAATTGAAAACCCCAACACAAATGGAATGTTCAGAAGAGGCTTGGGTGATTAGAATAATATTTATTTCACTTCTCGATAGGCTCGAGAAAAGACGTGTAGAAAATCCTGGAACCCCAATCATGCCGTTTCCTTCCAGCGTTAGCAATGCAATATCTTCAATGTGACTAATGCCCTTGACTGGACCTCTACTTCCATTAGGTTTATGACTGATTAAAGTGCCAGGCGCTTCGGGTTCAAATGTGTTTTTAATATAGATGGGAACCTGTTTTTGAAGCGCAGGTTGCACCGTAGGAGGGAACAACACCTTAGCACCAAAGTGAGACAGTTCCATGGCTTCCTGATAAGATATTTGCTCAATTGGGAAAGCCTGCTTTACCAGTTTTGGATTGGCAGTAAACATACCACTTACATCGGTCCAAATCTCTAAAGAAGAGGCGTTTATTATGGCCGCTATGATAGCAGCCGTATAGTCGGACCCACCACGTCCCAAGGTGGTAGTATCCTGATTTTCATTCCTCGAAACAAATCCTGGAACGACTGTTATTTTTTCATTGGTATCCTTAAAATATTCTGAGACCTTCTGCCTTGTTAGTGAAATATTAAGATTGGCCTGGGTGAAATTAGAATCAGTTATAATTAGTTCACGGCTATCTTTAAG
This sequence comes from Winogradskyella aurantiaca, assembly GCF_003362725.1. GTDB lineage: Bacteria > Bacteroidota > Bacteroidia > Flavobacteriales > Flavobacteriaceae > Winogradskyella_A > Winogradskyella_A aurantiaca. Next base: position 133,976 of record NZ_QKTV01000001.1, on the reverse strand, counting down.
GGCAGACTCTTTAACATGATTCTTCAGCGTTTCTGAAATAATGAATGACGATAATAACTCACCATAGCTTAAGATAGTATCCTTGGTCTTGTTGGAAAACTCATTAATTAAATAAATACCCTGAAGCATTTCATTTAGGTCCTCAAGTCGTTCCTGGGCCTTAAGTAAAACTTGTGCATTTTTATCCTCTGGAATTAGAAGATGGATGGTTTCTAAATGACGTCTTTTAATAGACTCAAATAGATCTAAATAGCTCAAATCTTTTTTATTCGCTAGCTCACCAGCCTTCAATAATTCGTTGGTAATTCCACCTAAGGCTGAAACAACCACAACAAGGGGTTGTTGTTCAGATTCGGTTGCAACGATATCAATAACTTTATTTATGTTTTCGGCGTTGGCTACAGAGGTACCACCGAACTTCAGTACTTTCAAATCGAAATGTTTTTAAGGGTTAAATTAAGAATTGAAATAATTCTGGCTTATCATTGAGGTAATTTCCAAAAAAATTATGAAGCTTCATTTTGGTTATTAGAGGTTGAAGATCTTCTGGAGATTTTAATTGTAGACCAACCACAGCCACATCATTTTCACGATTCACCTTTTTAGTGTATTCAAAATGAGTGATATCATCCTCTGGACCTAAAATTGTTGTTACAAACTCTCGTAAAGCTCCAGCGCGTTGAGGAAATTTTACAATAAAGTAGTGTTTCAACTGTGCATAAAGAAGGGCTCGTTCTTCAATTTCAGCCGTTCTTGTAATATCATTATTACTACCACTAACCACACAAACAACATTTTTTCCAGCTATTTGGTCTTTGTATTGTGCTAATGCTGACAAGCTGAGGGCTCCTGCCGGCTCCACTACTATAGCATCCTTATTGTAAAGATCTAAAATTGTCTGGCAGATTTTACCTTCATCAACGATGATAATATTTTCCAAAGTCTCTTTACAAATATTAAAGTTTAGATCACCAACACGCCTAACAGCAGCACCATCCACAAAGTTCTCGATAGACTTTAGTGTGGTATTTCTATTATTTTCAATGGAGGTAGCCATAGAAGGCGCCCCTTTAGGTTCAACCCCTATTATTTTGGTCTGAGGAGATAGAATTTTAAAAATGCTAGACAATCCTGCTGAGAGGCCACCACCGCCAATTGGGACAAAAACATAATCGATAGGATGCGATTTAATTTGATCGATAATTTCTAGGCCAACAGTTGCTTGTCCCTCAATAATTTTTTCATCATTAAAGGGATGTATAAAGGTTTTGTTCATCCTTTGACATTGTTCCATGGCCGTATCATAGGCATCATCAAAGGTGTCACCCACTAATACGACATCTATATAGTCCTCACCAAACATTTTAACCTGTTCAATTTTTTGTTTTGGCGTTGGTGAAGGCATGAAAATGGTGCCGTTGATTTTTAAAAGCTTACACGAAAGCGCAACACCTTGTGCATGATTACCGGCACTTGCACAAACAATTCCATTTTCAATCTGAGTTGTACTTAAGGAAGAGATTTTATTGTAGGCCCCTCTTATTTTATAGGAGCGTACGACCTGCAAATCCTCTCTTTTAAACAGAATATTGGCCTTAAAATGCTTGGAATAGCGCTCATTCTTAATTAAAGGTGTGACCTTGGCTATACCCTGTAATTTTTCAGCGGCTAACTCTGCTGCTTCAAGTGTAGGTCTGTATATTGCGGTTAGATTATCCATTAAATGGACGTGTTTTTTTAATTCTTGAATTTTTACTTTTTTTAAACTAACACGGAGTCTTCAATCGTTGTTGTCTTTATCGTTTTCATAGCGGTCATAGCAGCACGTAAACGTTGACCAACAGCTTCAATAGGATGGTTTCTAATAGCATCATTGACCGCAATAAGTTCAATATTATCAACCCCTGTTGAGGTTGAAAATGACCTTCCAATTACTGATGTATCCACCTTTTCCATAAACTTTTTTAAAAGTGGCTTACAAGCATGGTCAAATAAATAGCAACCATATTCGGCAGTATCAGAAATGACACGATTCATCTCAAATAGTTTCTTTCGGGCAATGGTATTGGCTATTAAGGGTAACTCGTGTAAGGATTCATAGTAGGCGGAATCTTCTATGATACCTGCACTTACCATGGTTTCAAAAGCCAATTCAACTCCAGACTTTACGAAGGCCACCAATAAAACGCCATGATCAAAATACTCTTGTTCGGTAATATGCTCAGGGGTTAATGCTGTTTTCTCAAATGCTGTTTCACCAGTAGCAGCCCTCCACGTGAGCAGATTAACATCATCATTAGCCCAGTCTTCCATCATGGTTTTTGAAAAATGACCAGAGATGATATCATCCATATGTTTTTCAAATAGGGGGCGCATAATGTCTTTTAACTCCTCTGCTAATTCGAAGGCTTTTATTTTCGCTGGGTTCGACAAGCGATCCATCATATTAGTAATACCTCCGTGCTTTAAAGCTTCGGTAATGGTTTCCCATCCAAACTGAATTAACTTAGCCGCATATCCGGGCTCAATACCTTCTTCTACCATTTTATCAAATGATAAAATCGCCCCAGTTTGTAACAGTCCACATAAAATGGTCTGTTCGCCCATTAAATCACTTTTGACTTCTGCCACAAATGAAGATTCTAAAACGCCAGCCTTATGGCCTCCAGTTGCCACAGCATAAGCCTTAGCTTGTGCCCAACCCTTAGCTTCTGGGTCATTTTCAGGGTGAACGGCCGTTAAGGTTGGTACACCAAAACCACGTTTAAATTCTTCGCGTACTTCGGTCCCTGGACATTTGGGTGCTACCATGATCACCGTAATATCCTCTCGAATTTTCATACCCTCTTCTACAATATTAAAACCGTGAGAGTAGCTCAAGGTGGCTCCTTTTTTCATTAAGGGCATCACTGAATTGACCACATTGGTATGCTGTTTATCCGGTGTTAGGTTGAGCACCAAATCAGCTTCTGGAATAAGTTCATCATAAGTGCCAACGGTGAAGCCTTCTGAAGTGGCATTCTTGTAAGATGCTCTTTGCTCATCAATGGCTTGTTGGCGTAAGGCATAAGAAATATCCAGTCCAGAATCTCTCATGTTTAATCCCTGATTAAGGCCTTGTGCCCCACAACCTACAATTACAATTTTCTTTCCTAATAAGGCCGTTACTCCGTCTTCAAATTCTGAAGCTTCCATGAAGCGGCATTTTCCTAATTGAGCCAGTTGTTCTCTTAATGATAAAGTGTTAAAATAATTTGACATTTCTAATGGGATTTAATGTTGAAATGCAGCGAGCATTTCTGATATTTTCATTTCGTTTTTAGTTACTGCTATGCGCCCAGAACGAACAAATTGCATAATGCCAAAGGCACTTAATTCTCTATGCAGTAAATCGATTTCCTGTTTTCTTCCTGATTTTTCAAGAACAAAGAACTCTTTATTGACCGTTACAATTCGTGCATGACTCTCCTTAATAATATTTTGGATCTGTCGCTCTTCAAACAGTAGATCCGACTTTATTTTAAAGATGGCTGATATCTGATAAATGGTTTCCTCATCTGTGTGATAATAAGCTTTGATGACTTCCACTTGCCGTTCCAATTGCCCGATGATTTTTTTCATCTGCTCTTCTGTTATATCCACTACCAGTGTAAACCGTGAAACGCCGTCAATTTCAGATCTAGATGTGTTTAAACTTTCAATATTGATGTGTCTGCGCTGAAAAATGGCGGAAATCCTATTCAATAACCCGATGTTATTTTCGGTATAAATAGATACTGTAAAATGTTTAATCTCTTTATCCATAGTTATTCTAATCTTATATCTGATACGGAAGCTCCTGAAGGGATCATTGGAAAAACATTGTCTTCTTTCTCCACACAAACTTCCAGAAAGTAAGGCTCTTTACTGGCAATCATCTCCTCAACGGCACTTGCCAGTTCCTCTCGTTTAGTTACCCGTCTGGCATTTAAATGATACCCTTTGGCAATGGTTACAAAGTCGGGATTAGTCATTTTTGTTGAGGCATAGCGCTTGTCAAAAAACAATTGCTGCCATTGCCGTACCATACCAAGAAAATCGTTGTTTAATACAACCACTTTAACCGCAGTTCTCTGTTGAAAGATGGTTCCCAATTCCTGAATGGTCATTTGATAGCCACCATCACCACAGATAGAAACCACTTCACGCTCTGGGGCAGCCATTTTAGCACCAATTGCAGCTGGCAGGCCAAAGCCCATTGTCCCCAGGCCACCTGATGTAATATTACTTTTAGAAGTATTAAATTCAGCATACCGGCAGGCCACCATTTGATGCTGGCCAACATCGCTTACAATAGCCGCTTCTCCCTTTGTTTGTTTATTGATCTCTTTGAGAACCTCACCCATTGTGAGTCCCTCTTTAGTTGGGTGCAGATCGTATTTGATTACTTTTTCAAACTCTATTTTATAGAGATCTTTAAACTTTTGATGCCAGTCATGATGGGAGTTGGCGTTAAGTAACGGCAAAAGGTCTTTTAAACTTTGCTTTGCATCCCCTAAAACCGCAATGTCTGTTTTAACATTTTTATCCACTTCTGCTGGGTCGATTTCAAAATGAATAATCTTAGCTTGCTTGGCATAGCTGGCCAGGTTGCCCGTCACACGGTCGTCAAATCGCATTCCAATAGCAATCAACACATCACATTCGTTGGTTAGTATATTTGGCGCATAGTTACCATGCATGCCAACCATACCCACATTTAAAGGATGAGATGTGGGTATTGCTGAGGCTCCTAAAATAGTCCAAGCCGCAGGCAGGCCTGCTTTTTCAATTACTGCCTTAAATTCTTCTTCAGCCTTACCAAGTATAACACCTTGACCCCATACCACTAAAGGTTTTTTTGCGGTATTAATAAGTTCAGCTGCTTTCTCCAAAGACGATATGTCCGTTTCTGGAACAGGCTTATAACTTCTTATACCTTTACATCTTTTATATTTAAAGTCAAACTCTTCAAACTGGGCGTCTTTTGTAATGTCAATTAAAACAGGTCCTGGTCGCCCACTTTTAGCAATGTAAAATGCCTTGGCAATGACTTCAGGAATTTCCGCCGCCTCTGTAATTTGATGATTCCATTTAGTGATGGGGGTTGAAATACCTACAATATCAGTTTCTTGAAAAGCATCACTTCCTAATAAATGTGAAGGCACTTGACCAGTGATACAAACCATAGGCGTCGAGTCTATCTGTGCATCTGCAATACCAGTTATTAAATTGGTGGCACCTGGTCCGGATGTAGCAATGGCCACTCCTACCTCTCCCGAAATTCTTGCATAGCCTTGGGCGGCATGGGTAGCACCTTGCTCATGCCTTGTGAGCACATGATGAATTTTATCCTGGTACTTAAATAGTTCATCATAGACAGGCATAATGGCTCCTCCTGGATAACCATATAGCACTTTCACCCCTTCTTCAAGTAGACATCGAACAATAGCTTCGCTACCTGTTATTCGTTCAGTGACAGCTGTGCTTTTTGTTATGTTTTCAATGGTTTGTGTTTCTTTCATAATCTTATCATGATGTGGCTCCCAGAGTTTAAGAATTAGAATTCATCTGTTACACAGCCTTTTGAGGCTGATGCTACTGACCTAGCATATTTATAAAGGACACCGCGTCTAAACTTCAGTTCAGGTGCCTTCCATTTGTTTTTACGTTCTCGTAATACTTCTGAGGATACTTCCAATTCAATGGTATTGGTCTCGGCATCTATGGTGATGATATCTCCATTTTCAACAAGTGCAATAGTGCCACCTTCCTGAGCCTCTGGAGTAATATGACCAACAACAAAACCATGGGTACCACCAGAGAATCGTCCATCAGTAATTAGGGCTACATCTTTCCCTAGTCCGGCTCCCATTATAGCAGCTGTAGGTTTCAACATTTCGGGCATACCTGGTCCTCCCTTTGGGCCTTCATAACGAATAACAACGACATCTCCTTTTTGTACTTCACCATTTCTAATGCCATCATTAGCGGCATACTCCCCTTCAAATACGCGCGCCTTACCGCGGAATAGGAGGCCTTCTTTTCCAGTTATTTTCGCTACACTTCCATCTTCAGCCAGATTACCATATAGCATGCGTAAGTGACCTGTAATTTTTATAGGGTTCTCTATTGGTTTTATAACATCTTGTCCCTCTGTTAAGTCTTTAACATCCAATAAATTCTCAGCTAAAGTTTTCCCTGTTACCGTTAAGCAGTCACCGTGGATTAGGCCCTTCTTTAAAAGGTATTTAAGAACTCCAGGAATGCCTCCAATCTCATGAACATCTTCCATCAAATACTTACCGCTTGGTTTTAAATCGGCAAGGAAAGGTGTGGAATCACTAATATTTTGAAAATCCTTTAAGGTAAAATCAATATTGGCGGCTCTAGCAATGGCGAGGAAATGAAGTACTGCATTTGTAGACCCTCCTAGGATGGTAATAAGTCTTATAGCATTTTCAAGTGATTTTCGGGTAATGATATCACTTGGTTTAATGTCTTTTTCCAATAATATACGCATAGCTTCTCCAGCCCTAATTGCTTCTTGCTTTTTATCCTCGCTAAGCGCGGGATTAGAAGAGTTAAATGGCAAAGCCATACCCAAGGCTTCGATAGAAGATGCCATGGTATTGGCGGTATACATGCCACCGCAGGCACCTGCACCGGGACAGGCCTTTTCAACTATGGTCTCAAATTCGTTTTCAGTAATGGTTCCGGCCACCTTGCTACCCCATGCTTCAAAAGCTGAAACAACATCTAATTTCTTTCCTTCATGACATCCTGAATCTATAGTGCCTCCATATACCAGAATACTGGGTCTGTTTAAACGAATCATCGCAAGTAAGGCGCCAGGCATGTTTTTATCACAGCCAACAACAGTTACCAAACCATCATAACTCATAGCCTGTACCACGGTCTCCATGGAGTCTGCAATGATATCTCTTGAAGGTAGTGAATAGCGCATACCAGGTGTACCCATTGAGATACCATCACTCACACCAATGGTATTAAAGATTAACCCAATAACATCTTCATTTAAGGTGCCTTTTTTTACAAGCTTAGCCAAATCGTTGAGATGCATATTGCATGGGTTTCCTTCGTATCCCGTACTTGCTATTCCTATTAGGGGCTTATTGAAATCCTCTTTGGTTAAACCAATAGCATGAAGCATCGCTTGTGCGGCTGGCTGAGTTGGATCTTGGGTGACGGTTTTGCTGTATTTATTTAATGCACTCATATAGCCTTGGAATAGTTGTTAGAACGTTCTCCTAGTACCTCTTGTTTATAGAGATGCATTAAGCGATAGCCGTGAGTTTCTTCCCACGACTTTGGAAATACATAATCATCAATAGATTTTAAGCCAACCACTTCAGCCGCAGTTCCTGTAAAAAAGGCGCTATCAGCTGATTTCATCTCATCGATTGTAAAATGTCTTTCTTCAACAGGTATGCCAAATTCTTGGCAAATCTCAATGATGGTGGTTCTGGTAATACCAGGCATAATATGCCCTTTAGGAGGGGTAAACAATTGACCATCTTTTTCAATAAAAACATTAGCGCCAGAGCATTCTGCAACATTATTATTGATGTCAAGGAGTATGGCTTCGTCATGTCCAGAGACGCTTGATTCATTTCTGGCGAGTATGGAATTGATATAATGCCCCGTTACTTTGGCATCTACGAAGCAAGATTTTGGATTTGGTCTTTGGAAGGATGAGGTTCTCACCTTCAAGAGCTTATCTCCCATTAACTTACCCCATTCCCAGCACTGTATGATGAATGATGATTCTCCAGCCGATCCGAGGCCCATATTGGCGCCCGCAACTACAATTGGCCTGATATAGGCATCTTGAAACCCATTGAGATCTAATAATTTATAAGTGATGTCAATAAGTTCGTTTATTGAGTAATGAAACGGAATATTCATTACTTCTGTGCCGTAAATCAGACGCTCATAATGTTCTTTGGCTCTGAATATTCGTGCTCCTGTGGCTGTTTTGTAGGATCGTATACCTTCAAATACTCCATTGCCGTAATGCAGTGTTTGACTGTAACTGTCACCCTTTAATTCTGTAGGTGACAAGTAATTACCATCTGCGAATATTAGTGTTTTATCGTTGTAATATGGACTCATTTCAATACTTATCTAGATTAAAATTAGGAGTTCAAGTAACTCGCAGAAGTCCAATTACTTAAGTTGACTTAAAGCCAGCGATCTTATTATTTAACTAACAAATTGAAAATCAAACAAATAGGAATAATTTAATATGATATTCAACTAATAAGACATTAAAAAAACCGCTTGATTTGTCAAGCGGTTTTTTAATATAAGTGATGTATTGTTTATCCTTTTAACTTACTAGGTAATACTTCAAAGCCCATATTATATAGGGTAAATCCGTAAATATCTGCGTATTGTTCTATCGTCTTACTAACAGGAGTCCCTGCACCATGTCCAGCATCTGTTTCAATACGAATCAAGACTGGGTTGTTACCCGATTGTTTTTCCTGTAGCTCAGCTGCAAATTTAAAGCTGTGCGCTGGTACCACGCGATCATCATGATCTCCGGTTGTGACCATAGTGGCAGGGTATTCTACTCCGGCTTTTACATTATGTACTGGTGAATACCCTTTTAAGTATTCAAACATCTCTTTGCTTTGTTCAGAGGTTCCATAATCGTATGCCCAACCGGCTCCAGCAGTGAAGGTGTGGTAGCGCAGCATATCCAATACTCCAACTGCAGGTAGAGCCACCTTCATTAAGTCTGGACGTTGTGTCATGGTAGCACCAACCAGTAGCCCCCCATTAGATCCACCTCTAATAGCCAGATATTCCGATGAGGTATAATTGTTAGCAATCAGGTATTCTCCCGCAGCAATAAAATCGTCGAAGACGTTTTGCTTTTTCATTTGAGTTCCGGCGTCATGCCACTCTTTCCCGTATTCTCCACCACCTCTTAGGTTAGGTACTGCATAAATTCCACCCTGCTCCATCCAAACTGCATTTGTAATGCTAAATGAAGGAGTCAAACTAATGTTAAACCCGCCGTAGCCATATAGGATGGTTGGATTCTTTCCATTCATTTCTAATCCTTTTTTATGAGTGATAATCATGGGCACTTTGGTACCATCTTTAGAGGTATAAAATACCTGTGTGCTCACATAGTCATCAGGATTAAAATCAATATTTGGTTTACGGAACAATTCTGATGTACCATTTTTTATGTCAAACTTATAAATGCTTCCAGGAGTCACATAGTTAGTGAAAGAGTAGTAGAGTTCTGTATCTTCCTTTTTAGCACCAAAGCCACCCGCACTTCCAACACCAGGAAGTTCTACTTCACGAACTAAGTTACCATCATAATCGTATTGCAATACCTTAGAAACGGCATCAACCATGTATTCAGCAAAGAAATAACCTCCACCAGTTGAAGGGCTTAAAACGTGCTCTGTTTCAGGAATAAAATCCACCCAATTTTCGGGAGTTGGATTTGAAGCATCCACAGTCACAATTTTTTGATTGGGGGCATCCATGTTGGTCATGATAAATAATTTACTCCCTACATTTTCCATAACGTAGGAATCCGTATCGGTATTCCCAAGCACTGTTATTATTGGACTGTTGGGCTTAGACAAATCTTTCATCAACATCTTAGTTCCAGAAGTTGAAATTCGTGGATAGATGAACAGATAGTTGTCATCTTCACTTACGCCCCCACTAATGTAGCGGTGTTTTTCAGCTTCAGTCCCACCGTAGATTAAAGCATCATCTTTCTGTGAGGTTCCAATTTTGTGATAGTATAATTTGTGCTGATCAGTCTTGGCTGATAATTCGGACCCTTCTGGTTTATCGTAGCTGGAATAGTAGAAGCCCTCGTTTTTGTACCATGACATTCCAGAGAATTTAATGTCTACTAAGGTGTCTTCAATAATTTCTTTGGTTTCGGCATTCATAACCAAAATCTTTCTCCAGTCGCTACCACCTTCTGATATAGAATAGGCGGCCAATTTACCATTACGTGAAAAACTCAAACCACCAAGAGAAATGGTGCCGTCATCTTTAAAGGTATTTGGATCTAAAAAGACCTCGGCTGTTTCAGGGTTTTCACCAGTTTTATAGCGATAGATCACATATTGATTCTGCAGGCCATCGTTCTTATAGAAATAGGTGTAGTCACCTTCAATAAATGGAGACCCTACTTTTTCGTAATTCCATAATTCGGTCAAGCGCTCTTTTAATTCATCTCTATAAGGAATGTTACTGAGGTAATCAAAGGTAACGGCGTTTTCGCTTTTAACCCATGCCTCGGTTTCTTCACTTCTATCGTCTTCCAGCCAGCGGTAAGGATCTTTAACCTCCTCGCCAAAATAAGTGTCAACAGTATCTACCTTTTTTGTTTCAGGATAGTTGGTTACGGTTGCTCTTGCCATGTCTTTTTGTTCTTCGTTTTTACAACTGTAGACCAATGCTATGCATGAGACTACAAGGAGTATTTTTTTCATAACTGTGAGATTACTGATTTATCCCCTAAAATTAAAAGTCCGGTGGGACATAACCCACCGGACTTTCTTAAAGTTTTTATAATGTATTGAATTTTAGGATACAGCGGCAGCTTTAATAAGACCTACTTTTACCAAATATTCAGCAATTTGTACTGTGTTTGTGGCGGCTCCCTTTCTCAAATTATCACTAACTATCCACATGTTCAAGGTATTGGGTTGCGATCCATCTCTACGTAACCTACCTACAAAGACATCATCTTTGCCATGGGCATATTTGGGCATTGGATAAATCCCTAATTCTGGATTATCTTGAAGCGTCACCCCATCCGTATCATTTAACAGTTGGCGAACTTGCCCTAGATCAAAATCCTTATGAAACTCAACATTAACAGACTCACTATGACCCCCTGCTGTAGGTATACGAACTGCAGTAGCCGTAACAGCAATGGTATTATCGTCTAGGATTTTTTGGGTTTCACGAACCAATTTCATTTCTTCTTTGGTATACCCATTTTCTTCAAATACATCACAGTGTGGCAAGGCATTTTTAGCGATAGGGTATGGATAAGCCATCTCACCATCTCTACCGGCAATCTCGTTTTCTAATTGCTCAACGGCCTTAATACCGGTCCCGGAAACAGATTGATAGGTAGAAACGACAATTCGTTTGATACCGTATGTTTTGTGTAAGGGAGCTAAAGCCATGACCATTTGAATGGTGGAACAGTTGGGGTTGGCAATAATGCGATCTGTGTCCTGTAATGCAGAAGCATTGATTTCTGGCACCACTAGTTTTTTATTAGGGTCCATTCTCCAGGCCGATGAATTATCAATAACTGTAGTCCCTACTTCTGCAAATTTGGGTGCCCACTCAAGAGAGGTGCCTCCACCTGCAGAAAATAAAGCGATATCGGGTTTGGCATTAACCGCATCCTGTAAACCAATCACCTTAAGCGATTGATCTTTATACGTTACTTCTTTACCAACAGAACGTTCAGAAGCCACCACTAATAATTCATCAGCAGGAAACTGACGCTCTTCCAGTACTTTTAGCATTACACCACCAACAAGACCGGTGGCTCCTACGACAGCAATTTTCATGTTTTTTTCTTTTGAGCCTTCAAAATTAGCGATTTAATACCTCCCATCATCTAAATATATCCAAAAAAAAGCCGCTAAAAGAGCGGCTTTTTCTATTGAGAACTATCTTTTATTTCTTGAGGGAGTCTCTGATCTCAGTTAATAGGTCGATTTCAGATGGTCCAGCTGGCGGTTCTGGCGCTGGCTCTTCTTTCTTTTTCATTTTATTGACACCTTTCACCACCATAAACATGACGAAGGCCACAATAATAAAATCAATCACATTGGTGACAAATTCACCCCATAGTACAGCTACTTCACCTACCATTTCTCCGGCTTCATTTGCAGTTCCTTCTCTCACAATCCATTTTAATGATTTAAAGTCGGCATTAAATACCAATCCAATTAGGGGTGAAACGATACCTCCAGTAAATGAGGTCACCACTTGTTTAAAGGCAGCACCCATGACAAAACCAACGGCAATGTCAACTAAGTTGCCCTTCATTGCAAATTCCTTAAATTCTTTAAGCATAATTGAAGTTTTAGTTAGCACTAGCAATTTAAATAAAAAATTGAAAGTGAGACCCTTGCAACAAATAAATACCTATTAAAAAATATAGCGCCGCTTCACTCGCTGTGAAATACCAGTAATAACTTCATAAGAAATAGTACCTACCGAATCAGCGAGTTGGGAGGCTGGTGTACTGGCGCCAAAAACAACCACTTCATCACCTTCGGAGCATTCGATACCTGTGATGTTGACCATGATCATATCCATACACACATTTCCAATAATAGCAGCTTTTTTACCTGCTATGGTCACATAACCACGTTCATTTCCAAAATGACGACCAATGCCATCAGCATGTCCTATGGGTAGGGTGGCTATCTTTTCGAAGCCTTTAGCCTTGTATCCTCTGTTGTAGCCCACGGTCTCATCTATTTCAATCAAATGAATTTGCGATATAACTGTTTTTAAACTGGCAATGGGTTTCAAATTGTGGTCTTCTGCTGCTGCATTTCCAAAGCCATACAAACCAATACCACATCGAACCATATCGAAATGCGCTTCAGGGTAATTGATTACACCAGAAGTATTACAGAGATGCAACATGGGTTTATAGCCAAGTTGGACGCTGAGCTCATCGCAAATGCTTTTAAAACTGGAGAACTGATTCTGGGTAAATTCTTGTTCCCTAGCATCTTCACTTGCCGCTAAATGCGAAAAGATGGATTTGACTCTGATAGAGGATGTTTCATTGAGTTGAGACATTACATAGGCCACATCATTTTCCCAAAATCCAAGCCTGTTTAGGCCGGTATTGAATTTTATATGTACGGGATAATCCGATTGGGCTTGTGCCTCCGCAACTTTTATGAACTCCCTTAAAATTCTTGGGCTATATAAACTGGGTTCTAAACAATGCTCAATAAGGTCTCTAAAGTTGGCAGGTTGTGGATGCAATACCAAAATGGGTAATTCAATTCCAGAGTTTCTTAGGGCAATACCCTCATGAACGTAAGCTACAGCTAGGTAATCGGCACCCAGTGCCACAAGAGTTTTGGCAACCGCAACAGCATCATTTCCGTAAGCAAATGCCTTGACAACCCCTAAGAACTTTGTTGACTTGTCTAGTTTAGATCGTAAATACTTGTAATTATGAGCTAACGAATCAAGGTTGATTTCCAATACAGTTTCCTGAGCTTTAGGCATCGGCGCTAGGGTCTTTTGGATTGATCTCTTCTGGATCTTTAACGTTTAGACTGCGAAGTTTATCTCGTAACATGGTTTTGTAAAAAGCAGCACGACTCAATGGCTCGTACTCATCCACCTCTCCTAAAAGTACCAGGTCATCGCTTTTAGCTTTTCGGTAACTGTATTGCGCTAAGTTGCCTGTTTTGGTGCAGACCGCATGCACTTTGGTAACGTACTCGGCGGTTGCCATTAGATAGGGCATGGGACCAAAAGGATTCCCTTTAAAATCCATGTCCAAACCAGCCACAATCACTCGAACTCCTTTATTGGCTAAATCGTTGCAGACTCTTACAATTTCGTCATCAAAGAACTGTGCCTCGTCAATGCCCACAACGTCACAGCCATCGGCCAAAATAGGGATGTTGGCGGCGGCAGGAACCGGAGTAGATCGTATTTCATTAGCGTCATGAGACACTACCATCTCATCTGCATACCGATTGTCTACGGCAGGTTTAAAAATCTCGACCTTCTGACGTGCAAATTGGGCCCGCTTGAGTCGACGGATCAATTCTTCGGTTTTACCAGAGAACATCGAGCCGCAAATGACTTCAATCCAACCAAATTGTTCTTTATGATTTACAGTGTTTTCGAGAAACATTTTGTAATTTTAGCACTAAATGAGCAGTGATTATCGTTAGTCTAAAGGTGACGTAAATTTATTAAAAAACAAAGGTATTAATCATGAAAAAGAAATTAGAATCAGAATTGGTAAGTATCGCTCACAGGATTCTAAAGTTGACTGGAAAGGAGGATGTGGTTCGCATGCATGAAGAGGTATCTCAGCTTTATGAAAAGCTGACAGTCCTGCGCTTTGCTCATGAAAATTTTGAAGAAGATTTCCCTACCATTGGACAGGATTCCTCATTCTTTGGGATGCTGGATTCTGCCTTTAACAATAAGATTAGTGATACGGTAGAGGTCGAAAATAAGGTTTATGTCAATGTGGATGAACGCGAGAACGACGAGATTGTTGAGCCGCTGATGGAGAAGATTAAGAACATGGTAGCCTTGATGCCGGATAATTCCGAGTCTGAAGGCGTCTCTGTGGAAACTGCCATTAGTGACAATGCTGTGAGCATTACCTTTGAGGATATTACTGCAGATTTTGAGAATTTACCTGAGTTTGAACCCATTGACTCGACCACAGAATCCAAAAATGGTGCAGCTATTAAACAATCGCTTAATGATAAGCTCAATAAGGGCAAGCAATTACAAATTGGCTTAAATGATAAACTGGCCTTTATCAAACACTTGTTTGATGGCAATGCAGATGATTACAATCGCGTAGTTAGTCAGCTCAATACAGTCAAGTCCTTAGAGGAAGCTCAATCGTTGATCAATACCATGATCAAACCCGATTACAACAATTGGAAGGGTAAAGATGAGTACGAGGCGCGACTCTTCGAAATTCTTGAAGCACGCTTTAGTTAATGGCAAAGCTGTATGTTGTTCCCACTCCTATTGGTAATTTAAAGGACATCACCTTTAGGGCTATTGAAGTTTTAAAGAAAGCAGATTTAATACTTGCCGAAGATACCCGTACCACTGGAAAACTTCTGAAACACTATGAGATTGCAACTCCCATGCAAAGTCATCATATGCACAATGAGCATAAAACGGTTCAGAGGGTAGTTAATAAGCTTAACTCCGGAATGGCTATTGCTTTGGTAAGTGATGCGGGAACCCCTGCGATTTCAGACCCTGGTTTTTTATTGGTTAGGGCTTGTGTTGAAGATGATATTGAAGTGGAATGCCTGCCTGGTGCCACTGCCTTTGTTCCAGCACTTGTCAGTAGTGGCTTACCAAACGATAGGTTTGTATTTGAAGGCTTTTTACCGGTTAAAAAAGGCAGACAAACCCGATTAAAACTATTGGCGGAAGAGAGCAGAACAATGATTTTCTACGAGAGTCCCCACAAACTGGTGAAAACGCTTACCCATTTTTGCGAATACTTAGGTGAAGACCGTCCGGTGTCAGTATCTAGAGAACTTTCGAAACTCTATGAAGAGACGGTGCGCGGTACTGCTAAAGAGGTACTAGAGCACTATACCAATAAAACTCCCAAAGGAGAGATAGTTATTGTAGTTGGCGGAAAAAATTAATAGGTATTACCAGCATGTTTTCCTTTCTCCCACCCGTGTTTTCCTAAATATTCATTAGCACTTTCTACAGCTCCATCTTCGATATCGGTTCCCATTGAATCGTTCCAGCGGTTGAGGTAACCAAAAAGAGAAATAACGCCTAGCATTTCTACAATTTCACCTTCATCCCAATGTTTGTAAAGCTCCGCTTTAATATCGGCATTGACGGCATTTGGTACTTGACTTGCCGCCAGACTAAAATCCAAAGCAGCGCGTTCTGCATCTGAAAAGGCTGGATGCGTGCGGTATTCCCAGATGTTATCCAGTTGTTCTTGCTCGGCTCCATAGCGTTCCGCAGCGCGTATAGCGTGGGCTTGACAATAGCGGCAGCCTGTAGCGTTACTACTCACCCAGGCAATCATGCGTTTTAAGGCCGAAGTTACATGGCCTTCATTGGCCATTACTGCTTTGTTTAAATTGATAAAAGCCTTTGAAATGGCTGGTCTCCGTTGCATGGTTAATACCGAATTTGGACAGAAACCTAGGGTCTCGTTAAAGAACTCTGCTAGCGCTTTGGTTTCTAAATCATGCTCGGGGGATAAGGGTGTGACTAATGCCATAATACAGATTTTAGTGGTATTTTTGATGGAACAAGATAAGCCCATTTAAGGACTTGACCTAGGGCTTTATATTCAATACTCAACGCACAAAACATACAACTATGTTCAATACTGTTATCACCCACTGGAAAGGAGACCTCACATTTGAATCGGATAACCCAAGCGGCAAGTTTGTAACTATGGATACTGATGTGGAAGGCAAGGATCGTGAGGGTTTATCACCCAAAGCCATGATGCTGTCTTCTCTGGCCGGTTGTTCTGGTTTGGATGTGATTTCAATCCTGGATAAAATGAAAGTACCGCTGGATGATTTTAAGATTGAAGTAACCGGTGAACTTACCGATGAACACCCAAAGTATTACAAGAAAGTCAATGTGGACTATCATTTTTATGGGTCGGACCTTAAAAAGGACAAATGTGAAAAAGCCGTGCAGTTATCGGTTGACAAATATTGCGGTGTTATGGCCATGTTCCGTCGCTTTGCAGAGATAAGTATTGAGCTGCACTATCATGTGAGCACTGTTAGACATACCTAGTAGTTACTAAAGTTTAGATATGCGATGGACCATCAAGGCCTTACCCGAAGCTGATAAGGTTTCCAAGCTGCAGGAGCAACTGCAAATTGATCCTGTATTGGCGACCCTTTTGGTACAACGTGGCATTGAAACATTTGAGGCGGCTAAGAGCTTCTTTAGACCTCAAATAAGTGAGCTTCACGATCCATTTTTAATGAAAGACATGGATCTAGCAGTAGCCCGATTGGAGTCAGCTATTGCTAACGACGAACGTATTTTGGTCTATGGAGATTACGATGTGGACGGCACTACCTCTGTGGCCTTAATGGCCTCCTATTTACAAACGCGAACAGAGCAGGTTGCTACGTATATTCCGGATCGCTACGACGAGGGTTATGGTGTTTCGTATCAAGGTATTGACTTTGCTCAAGATAATGGTTTTAGTCTTATTGTCGCTCTGGATTGTGGTATTAAGGCCATAGATAAAGTGGCCTATGCCAAAGAAAAGGGTATCGATTTTATTATCTGTGATCACCACCGCCCTGGAGATAAAATTCCAGATGCTGTAGCTGTATTAGATCCCAAGCGCGAAGATTGCGACTATCCTTTTAAAGAATTATGTGGCTGCGGAGTAGGGTTTAAGCTCATCTCAGCTCTAGCCCTGAATAACGGAACAGCCATTGAGGAATTGTATTCCTATTTGGATTTAGTGGCTATTGCCATAGGAGCAGATATTGTCCCTGTGGTTGGGGAGAATCGCATCTTAGCATATCACGGCATTCAAGTGATTAATTCAGAACCAAGAGCAGGCATTAAGGCCATTCTGGCTGAAGTTCAAAAACCTGAGTTGACCATAACTGATGTGGTGTTTATTATTGCTCCACGGATTAATGCTGCTGGACGGATGAAACACGGAAACCATGCTGTGGCGTTACTTATGGAAACGGACTTTAATCAGGCCGCACAATTTGCCTTGGATGTGAATGCTTTTAATCTAGACCGACGGGAAACCGATCAACGGATTACAGAAGAGGCCCTAGAACTCATAAAAAACCTAAAAGAAGAAGAGCGGTTTAGTACTGTGGTTTACGATGCTTCCTGGCACAAAGGGGTCATAGGCATTGTAGCATCACGGCTTACAGAGACCTATTACCGCCCAACACTTGTCTTTACTAAAAGTGGAGAGAAACTGGCTGCCTCTGCCAGATCGGTTAAGGGGTTTGATATTTATAATGCTCTTGAAGCATGTTCAGAGTACATTGAACAATTTGGGGGGCATAAGTATGCAGCAGGCTTAACCATACTTCCTGAGAATTACGAAGCTTTTAAGGCAAAATTTGAGGAGGTAGTCAAGGCAACTATAGATCCTAAACTACTAACTCCAGAATTAAGTATAGATATGGTTATTCCATTGCAACCGGTCAACCAACGCTTTATGCGTATCGTTAAGCAAATGGCACCCTTTGGCCCAAAGAATATGACTCCTGTGTTTATGTCTAAAGGGCTTATAGATACGGGATATGGTAAATGTGTGGGACAAGAGAAAACACATTTGCGCTTAACAGCGGTTCAACCAGATAGTGATAAGATAGTTGCTATTGGCTTTAATATGGGGGATAAATATCCCTTGATTCAAGATCATAAACTCTTTGACGCGGCCTATACAGTAGATGAAAATCACTGGAATGGGCAGGTATCAGTACAATTAAAATTAAAAGACATTAAAGCATAGTATGGCAAAGAACGATCCGTATGCAGCTTTACGCTTCAAAGAATTCAACATTTTCCTCCTAGTCCGCTTTGCATTGGTCTTTGGCTGGTCTATGCAATTTGTGGTCATCGAATGGCAGGTGTATGCTTTAACTGAGGATCCCTTGTCGCTTGGAATTATTGGTATATGTGAATTTTTACCAGCTTTCTTCCTGGCACCTTTTGCAGGGCATATTGTAGATAAAAAGGAGAAACGCAATTTATTTGCCTTGTGCATTGCCTTGTTTTCATTAATAAGCTTTGGCTTGTTCTGGTTAACATCAGAAACTATTGAAGCTTCCTGGGCCACTAAATCCATACTTTTAGGAATCTATAGTCTGGTGTTCTTTGGAGGGGTGTTGCGTGCCTTTTTTGGGCCTACCATTTTTTCATTGATTGCCTTGTTGGTCCCCAAAAAAGCTTATCCCAACGCTGCTACCTGGAGCAGTAGTACCTGGAAAGGGGCTAATGTCTTTGGGGCTTTGTGCGGTGGTTTCTTTATCGCCTGGATTGGGGTACATCAAACCCTTGGGATCATTTTCGTTCTTGTTATGATTTCCTTGGTTTTGATGACTCAGATTAAATCCAAACCTGTTCTCAATAAAAAAACCAACGAGTCGGTAAAAGAAAGCCTCATCGCCGGTTTGAGATTTGTATTTAATGATAAGGTGATCTTAGGGGCCTTAACTTTAGATATGATCGCCGTGTTATTTGGAGGAGCGGTGGCCATCTTTGCGGTCTTTGCCAAAGACATTCTGGATGCTGGACCAAAAGGATTCGGCCTTTTAAATGCAGCCTTATCTTCTGGAAGTATTATTACCATGCTGGCAACCACTTATTTACCCATTACTAAGAGCACTGGTAAAAAGCTACTTATATCTGTTTTTGGATTTGGTATAAGCATGATCATATTTGGGGCTTCCAAGCTGCTTTGGTTGAGTGTGATTGCTTTGTTTATATCAGGGGTGTTTGACGGTATCTCCATGGTCATTCGTCAAACGATTTTGCAACTGAAAACGCCAGACGAGATGCGCGGTCGCGTTGGTGCGGTTAATTCCATGTTTGTTGGCTCCTCTAATGAGCTAGGGGCCTTGGAAAGTGGTATTGCAGCTAAGATTTTTGGAGCTCCTTTGGCAGTAATTCTTGGTGGCACAGTAACACTTCTAACGGTTACGGTCATAGGATTAAAAAACAAACCACTGCGCGATTTGGACTTAAGACGGGATATCGAGGATCATATCCTGGACTTGGATTAGAACTCTTTTAGCTCTGCCGTTGATCCATCAAATTCAAGATAGGTAAAGTAATGAATCCAATCCCCTAGATTAATGTATTTGGAAGTCTCGTTAAGAGAAATATTCAATGGCAAATGTCTGTGACCAAAAACAAAATAATCGCGGTGTTTCTCTTGGAGTTTTCTTTGGCTATAAACCGCTAACCATTCTTTATCTTCCCCGAGAAATTTAGCATCCTCATCCCCGGAAATAAGTTTATTTTTTACAGATAGATACTGGGCTAGGCGCACTCCTAAATCCGGATGTAGCCAACGGAATAACCATTGAAAAAACGGATTGGTAAATACCTTTTTCATCCGTTTATAACCCTTATCATTAGGACCTAAACCATCACCATGACCAATAAAAAAGAGGGTGTCATTTATTGTCACTTCTTGAGGAGCGTGAAAAACAGGTATCCCTAGTTCGTCTTCAAAGTATCCATTCATCCAGAGATCATGGTTGCCCACAAAATAAAAGATAGGAATCCCTGAATCAGCAATTTCAGCCAACTTCCCAAGTGTTCGTACAAATCCCTTTGGAACTACAGTCTTATATTCAAACCAGAAGTCGAACAAGTCTCCCATAAGAAAAATTGCCGCAGCATCTTTCTCAACCATCGTCAACCATTCCAGAAACTTTTTCTCTCGTGGTCTCGAGGCATTATGAGTGGGTGCTCCCAAATGGTTATCTGAGGCAAAATAGACTTTCTTACCTTCTGGAACCGATATGTTTGGAATCTTATTCATTATCTGAGGCATACCACTGGGCATAGCTGGTGGCAGTCTCTTGAAGTTTTAGAGAATGCAATTGGATGGTATCCGGCAAGCGTCTTTTGATCTTTTCGGCAAAATCGATAATCATCATTTCAGTGGTTGGTTGGTAATCCACCAATAATACATGATGACCTAAACCTTTAAGATCATTGGCCATATCTACGTGTGGGGTATTTTTATTAAACACCATAGAATGGTCAAATACATCCACAATATCTTCCTTGACTATTTTCTTTAGATCGCCAAAATCAATCACCATACCATGCTTCACATTGTTGGTGTCGGCGATTGGAGTACCAATAACGGTGACTTCTAAATGGTAACTGTGGCCGTGTAAATTTTTACATTTACCATCATAGCCGTGCAGGGCATGTCCGGCTTCAAACGAAAACATCTTCGTTATTCTTATCTTGCTCATTTATCTCCTTCTGTTTCTGTTTATAAAGTAAATAACAACCAATGCTAAGGCAAGGACTGCAAACAAAATATTTCCCATTACAATTGCTTAATGCGGTTTTTGTTATACCTATATATGGCGTAGGCTATTAGTACCAGAATTACAAAGGGTAACATGGTACCAATAAACACTCCAATGCTATAGGAGGCATCGGGTGCTTCTTCTAGTTTTTTCTCAATATCCACCTCCTGTAAGAGGCTTAGAAATAGAATCATGCCTATTCAAATTTGGGTTAAAGTTACGTGTTTTGTACGAGTGCAGTAAAGGTTCTTTTAAATTTTAAGATTAGGGGTAAACCTCGTGCCATGATCCAGAAGGTGAAGGCTGTAAAAACGCCATATAGTTTTAAATCGTAATAATCCGTGAGGAATATAATGGGGATAAACACCAGGAGTGTGGAATACAATAAGAGGTTTCTTAAATAACGCATCCAGCCTAGACCCTTAAAGACTCCATCAAAGATAAAAGCCAGTGCACACAAAGGTTGCATGATAAGCACCATCCAGAAAACCTCTCTAAACTTTTCAAGGACTAAGACGTCATTGGTGAAAATATGTCCAATAGGTTTGTAAAACAGAAAGCCCACCAGGCACATGATAGTGCCAACGATAATGCCATAGAGGATAAGTCGATTGCTGAGTTTGAGAAGCGTTTTGTAATCCTGAGCTCCAAATAACTTCCCTGATAATATATTACCAGCACTGGCATACCCATCGATGACAAAAGCTCCCAGAAACCAGATATTAATGGCAATGGTATAGGCCGCAATGTAAGTCTCTCCATAGGAAGTGGCAAAACTGGTTCCAAAATACAAGGCAATGTTTAAGGCCAGGGTTCTGACAAACAAGTTTAGAATCATTAAGAGGAACTTCTTAATTTCTTTATTAAATGGAAACCGAAAACGTAGCGGGATGTCTGTTTTAGTCAGCAAATAATATCCAGATAGTATGGCCATGACCAGTTGGGCGATGACACTGGCCCAAGCCGCTCCTTCAATATGCATAGCTGGAATAAACCCATCGATACCATAGACTAAGACAATGTCTAAAACAATATTTACCACAGTTCCAGCGATGGCGATAATCATGGGCTGAAAGGTATTTTGCAAACCCCTAAAGGTCCCAAAAACCGCAATGGTGAATAGGGTAAACGGAAAGCCGAGAACCCTTATGTGATAGTACAGGACACTATAATCCAGAATTTGATCGGAGGCATTGTAAAGCTTAAAAATCGGGACCGCTAGTGGATAGGTCACGGCAATGATCAAGAGGCTTAATGAAGTTATGATTACTATGGCCTGAGCCGGTAAGTCTTTAACTTCATCTAGATTACCTGCCCCTAAATACTGCGATACTATTGAGGAAATAGCACTGCGTGTTTGCCCTAATACCCAGATGAGCATGGAAATAAATGTCGTTACAATACCTACCGCTGCCAATGATACCGTGGCATTGGTCTGCATATTACCAATAATGGCGGCATCCGTTAAGGAGAGTATGGGCTCCGAAACTCCTGAGATTAAGGCTGGGATGGCCAAGCGGTTGATATTTTTAAAGGATATGATAGCGCTCACAAGAGTAATTCATAACAATAAAATGGATGTTTGCTTTGCTTAGGGAAATAAATATTTCCCAAACGCTTGTAGCCCCGTTGTTCGTAAAACTGTTGGTTGCGGGGATTTTGCGAAAAGGTGTCCAAACGGATGGATTCAAAACCCTGTTGCCTCGCCTGTTCCTCAGCAAAACTCATAAGTTGCTGAGCGTAGCCCTGACCCTGAAATTTGGGATGCACAGCTAGGCGATGCACGTATAAATTTTGCTCTGTTCGACTCAACCATTGAATGGGGATGTATTCTTCATCCTTAAGAATGGAGAGGACTACACAGCCAACAAGCATGTCATCTTTTTCAAGAATATAAAGTTCTTTCCGATCGATATCAGTTTGAAAGGCCTGTTTATTGGGATAATGCTCGTTCCATTGGTAGATACCCTTATTAATCATGTGCTTGGCACAGGCACGAGTTAATTCCATTAATGGTTCTAGATCCAGGGTATCGCCCTTTCTAATCATTAAATGTGTTATTTTTGTTTAACATTCACTTTCAATCGTCCTATGAAAAATATTCTTGTCCCTGTTGGAACTTCAGTTAACGCGAGGAGTCACCTAAAATATGCCGTGGACTTTGCTAAGGTATTTGGTGCCAAAATTTATCTGGTTCAAATATATAACGTTTACACTAAAGCGGGTACCTTTATAAAAGTTGATGATTTAATCATTAGAAAGTCTATGGAGTTCTTGAGGGAGCACGTGGCTTCTGTCGACACCCGCGGTGTGGATATTGAAGTAAAGACATTTAAAGGAGATGTAGTAGATATTTTGGAAAGTGTTTGCGAGACTTTAGAAATTGATCTTATTATTTTGGAACCACGTACCAATTCAGTTAAAGATGAGGTGTATTTAGGAAAGGATTCCGGACGCATTATTAAACGCACCCAAATTCCGGCGCTCATTGTACCGGAAGGCTATGTCTTCAAGCCAATAGTATCAATTTTAGTAGCCATGAAATCGGCTATTGTCAAGAGAGAAGGTGTATTTAAACCACTAATAGAAATTAAGAATCAGTTTAGATCCATAGTTAATCTACTACTGGTAAAGACCCCATTTTTTAATAAAGGGGATTTTGATGTGCCGGACGAACTCAAAACCTTAGTGACCAAACAAGAAGAATCCATTAATCCAACTACCTTTCAGGGGGTCCTTGAACGTTACCAGTCCTATGACCCGGATTTATTATGTGTAGTGCGCAGAAAACGTGGTTTCTTTAGCAAACTTTGGGAAGGGGATTCTATTCTTAAAAAAGAATTTCATGCCCGGTCCATGCCTGTTTTAGTGCTTCGTGGTCTTAAATAGGCAATTCCTTTCTAGATTTAGGGATATATATTACATTTGTGGCCCTTGGGGATGTAGCTCAGCTGGCTAGAGCGCTTGACTGGCAGTCAAGAGGTCGGCGGTTCGAGTCCGCTCTTCTCCACTTTAATAATCAGGCACTTACAAAAAAATTGTAGGTGCTTTTTTCGTCTTTGTAACACATTTGTAACGATTAGATGGAATAAGAGTACTTTTTTGTTCTAATTGTTTCTATTATTTAATGCATGATAGTTTTTCAATAAACAACTCTGGATAATAGAATGACCTTTCATCTTGATATCCCTCAGTGCCAGAAAACCTAATAGTTTTTATAGGTGATTTTTTCAAACGATTAATATCACTATTTGATAAGTACGCTAACAAAATGAAAACACCTTCACATTCAACATCCCCTTTATGGTAAAAAGTCAAAATATCATTGTTTTCCAATTTAACTGCAACATATGAAGGATCATAAGGGCTGGCACAACCTAAATCGCTTCTCAGATAAAAACGAACATATTTGTTTCCATACTTTCCCAATTGAATACTTACAATATCGAGACCATACTTTAATTTCTGTATTGAATAGTATTCAGTTAAAACCCTTTTTGCTCCAGTAAACTCATCTATCTCATTGGTTTTGAAATGACATTTCGACCGTCTCTCCACAAATTTCAAACTGTCATTAACCCTTCTTAAACTATCTTTAGTCTTCCTTGCCTGGAATTCAGCCATCTGTTTCTGTAACCTTAACTCCTTTTGACGATTAGCTATACTGTCTAATTTTCTTTGATATGCTAACTCTTTATTCTTTTCCGCCCTATCTATGGAGTCCTGAACTCTCTTTGCTTCAAGTTTCATAGACTCTGAGTACTCATCATAAAAGGTTTGCATGTATGGTGTAGTTTCTAGAAAAGTTGATTCTATAAACCCAATACATTTTTTATACTTTACCTTCCAATAATTTGATGAAAACTCGATAAGTTCAACTGATTTGCCGCTTTTTATGCTACATACGTACTCTCTGCCTGAGTTCTCGATTTGATTGAGAGCATTAATATCTCTTGTTACAACTGTATGGTTTTGTGACTGAAGGGTCAAACCTGTAAAAACTAAAATAAATTTTAGGAAATAAGAACTTTTCATAACTCTACAGAAGGTTTTTCTACTCATTTTCTCTTTGATTTTCGCCATTCCCAAGGTGGAATTGGATTTGGTTCTGACCACAATCCTATTTTTTTATTCCGAGAATCTTCTTGAAGTTTAATTAGAATCTTATCGTCAGAATACTTGTCGTAATTCCAGGCGTAGCCATTTCTTACTAATTCTTCACTAAGGTTTAATCCGTCATCATAGATGGCAAAAGCGATAAGCCTTCCATATCTATCCGTATTTAGAACTTCTATTTTAATATCCTTTGAAAATATAGCATCTGAGGTAAACTGTTTTGCTCTGTTTGAGAAAGGCTGTCCTCTTTCTGGGCAATCTATGTTTGCAACTCGGACCTTATGGAGGATCGAGTCTTTTTCTAAAAGTTTAAAGGTATCGCCATCTGTAATTCCTACCACCTTCCCAATTATGTTCTGCGAAATCAAAACTTGAGAAGATAAAAGTATCCAAGTAATAATAAACTTAATAGACATTGTTGGGCATAGTTTATTTAATTCGATGTATAAGAATTTATCAAATCACCTTTCTCGTCAAAAGAATAAAGTCCTTTATTCACTCGATACGTTGTCCTTTTGTAGTTGTCTTGGTCGTTGAACTCATTAGATAATTCGTATCTGCCTTTATTTATAAGTTTAAATTCGTCTAGTTTAATTGTTTGATTATAATGAGCTACCAACAGCATTTTATAATTAACAATTCCGCTTTCGTTAGTGTGAAATTTGATGTATTCATTCATAACACCGTATGGCGTATTTGCAAATGCGTCAGCTTGAGCATTCAATTCTTTTAGAATGTCCGTTTCGTCAGTTTGGTGTCGAGATGCTTCATTGTAATATTCTCGATAGCGTTCTGGCATTTCATTTTTCCAACTTTTCGCCCATTTATTCAGTCCGTCAGATGAATTGTAAGAAGTAAGGACACCATTTTTAAAGTTCAATTCGTAGCCAAATTCTACCGCAACGAAAGAATCATTTTCAGATATTTGGTTATTAAATACTTCGCCTATAAAATCATTCGAAAGTGATTTGTTTTTTACGCCGTCCTCAAGAGTGCTTTCAACATCATATGAGTCGAAATCATCTTTTAAATTAAAGTTTACAAGATAATTGCTAACATCTTTTTGTTCAATTGATTCAACAGTATCTTCTGTTAAAACACAAATGATTTTATCTGAAAATGATTTGAAAATCACGATAAAGACTTTGCTATCTTTTAAATCAAAATCATTGTAAGTGTAAAATTGCTCTGGATTGTAACCAAGAAACTTACAGATATTATTTATTGATTTTTTCTCAACTTTTATCTCGACAGGAAAGTATCCATCTTCTTTCGGAACAAACGTTTTAAATCCAGATGCGTAGGATTTAATTCCGCAAAATAGCAATATCGCTATCAGTAACTTTAATTTCATTTTTGTTAGTGTTTAAATTATATTAAACTTTACCATATCAGATTTTGAAATCTCTATTTTCTTTCGAAACAAGCTCATTTAATATCGATTAAGGTAGTTTTTGATAAGAATATGTAATTGATACGGACTTACCATCTTTAAAGGTCATTGTCATTAAGTTGCCAGTTACGATTCCACTCATAGAAATAACAGATAAATGAATTGTTGATTTACCATCATTACTATGACCCCTTAAAGTGTATTTGAATGCATCTCCTCCCAAAGATTCATTCTTCTGGGTATATTCTGAGTCAAAGTCATTTAAAAGTAATTGAAGATCAATTTCGACAGGGGGTATTTCATCAGAATCGACCTCAACTTTTACAATTTTATCAATTCTAATCGTTCCTTTTATATTATATTCAGTTTGAGATGCCCCCTTTTTAACTTTAACCTTTTTTAGAGGAAATATACCTGTTAATGGTAATTCAACTTTCTCTTGAGACTGCACTAAGCTGAAAATAAAAAGAGTTAAATAGAAAAGTTTAATTTTCATAATTAAGAATTTTTGATGTTTAAATATTTGCTTTAGTCTTTGAAATTCCTGATGCTCGTTTCCATGAGAATCCTCCTTTGTTCATTATTTTTTTATTTAATTATTGTATAAAAACTCCTCTAACTGTTTAACGCTTTTCGGAATATCAGACCTGCTTTTTTGAAGCATTAGTAACTTAGCTTTAAGGCTATCTTTGTTTTCCTCTAATGTTTTAGCTTGATTTTCAGTCTGAGTTTTAATTAAGCTCATTGCCTTATTTTCTTTCTCGCAGGCCATCCCCCTAACGTAAACAAAGACATCGCCCGTCGAGCCCATGGCTTGCATATCTAATTCAAAATTGTAAACAGCAGTACATTTTGGATAAAGCGCCTTTGCCTTTTTTAGCAGAGTCGCCTTGGCTCTTTGTATACCGTCGTATTGACTCCCAGACTCACGCCAGATCTTATCAAGAGAGCCTTCAATAGCAGCTCCAATCACACCGTTTTCATATCTATTTCCTGATGAGGCCGTCGTAAACTTTACAATCTCTCCATGATCCACAAATCCAAGTAACTCAGCTTCACGAATATCAGTATTAAATAGTAACATTTTAGACTCAGTTATGTCGCTAGATTTCTTTTTATAGGCTGCAATATTCTTTATAGCGCTACTTAGTTGCTTGTCAAGAGTTTCAATGAGAGTTTCAAGCCTAACGTGCATTCGTTCGCTTTTAAAGTCCTCCACTTGATAACTGCTTTTTTGCAATTCAGCAGGTAGAATTGAATTTATCTTTGTAAAGTCCGACGTTGATAGTTCTAATTTTTTGCTAAACAGTCCCATTAATAATGATTTTAGTTTTCTAAATACTCCCAATCAGCATTTTTATGCATTAACTCTGTTTTATCATTAAAAACAACTCCTAAAGTAGAAACTTTAAGCCCTTCCATCAAGAATTCTTTTTTTACTTTTTCGTTAGCAACTTCATCGCCAAGTTCATCTCTTAATGATTTTTCAGCACGGATAGGAACTTCAGAATATAGAAAACGAGCTACAGAATTATATTTTTCTTGAGTTGATATTTCAACCTCTCCATTAAAACCTTTGGCAACCTTATCAGTCAATTTAGATTTTTCACTAAAGAATTTGGTATCGTATTTATTGACATATTTGTATTCCATAACGATGTATAGAACTTCTTTGTCAAATTTGTTATTAAAGTCTAGCGTCATATTCAAATAACCATTGTATTTATCTATAGATACCATATCTACATCAACAAGCTTTATAAAATCATCAAGCAACTTATTATTCTCTTTTATTTCAATTTTAGACGATCGAATCGAGTCATAGTCTGCTTTTAAATCTTCAATTTGCTCACCAAATGTTAGGATTTTGGAATCATCGACATTCATAGCTTTTCCTAGTTCTGCAAAACCTAAAATCATTGATAGATTATCGATGACATATTTTTTTTTCATGTCACTTAATTGATTATCTGTGTTTATACTTTCTTTAATAGCATCAAAGTCTTCTGTATTTAACTTATTGTTCATTGGGTTCGAGCAATAGGTAACTGTAAGTAATAAAAGTGCAAGGATTAAAATTGATTTGATTTTCATTAGTTTGGTTTTTATGATAAATAATTTGATAAGGAATTTCCATTTAAGAAACCCATAAATTGCATTATAAATGTATGGTTTATTCCTACTAATAAACTACGTAGAACTACGTAGAAACTACGTAGAAACTACATACGTGAGCAACAACCTCATAATTTACTTGATAGTTTTGTTTTATGCAATTCACAAAATATTATTCTGATTTAATTAAAGCATACGGGATTCCGCAATTAACTGTTGAACAATTCCAAAAGGTGATGAATATCGTAGTATTGGAAAGTAGAATAGCAGAACAGAATCTTATAAGTAAAAGGCTTACTGGTGATGCCAAAGTGATGGTAGGCAAACGCAATTATTCGTCATACAATCAATTAAACAACCTCACACAAAGGAAAGAGCCTAAAGAACTATTTGAAGAAATTATAAGGGCTGAAAGTGATTAATTTACAAAGTGATGTTTTCGAATATAACATCTGTAATCGCATCCAATTTGGGGTTAAAACTTATATTTTTATAAGGATTAGAGATACAACAATCTCATTTTATTTATTGATATAGGACAAAAAACACTATGAAAGCACAGGCACAGGCAGAATTTATTTACTACGTTTTCGAAGCTTACAAGAAACAAGCTAAAATTTATGGAGCTGAAAATATGAAGAAATCAAGTGATTGCCTGAATTATGCTATATGAGGATTGGACAAGGTGTTAGGAGCTAATTACGCATCTAAAGAGGTTTTACATAAATATTCACGTGAAGAATTAAGAGGAGCTGCTTGGAATAAATTTAGGGCAGTCAAATATGGTAAGGATAAGGATACTCATTTTGAACATGCTTTTACTGTAAGCACTATGAGAAAGAAATTAATTGACAATGATTTTTCAAAGACAGAAGCAGTAGAGTTTATATTATCTAACTATGCATGTTGTTTCATAAGTAAAGATGAAAATATTAGACTAAATAAAGCTGGGCTAAATAGTAAAAGACCAAATGGCTGGAAAGAAGCTTATAATCAAGTCGGAATAGAATTTGAATTACTATGAGAGTTATTATTGGTAAATGCTCATATCACGTATAACAAGCTTAATGATCAAAGTATAGGCCTTAAATATGAATTTCAACTTAAGAACCTGTAACAAGCCTCAAGAACTAAGACCATTTCCTTAGGGAGTTGAGGTTCTTTCCAAGGTTGTTTCATCCCAAAAACATGATTGGCTCCTTCAAACCAGAGTAATTGACTGTGTCTACACCAGCTATGTAAACGTTCAGCTTCTTCATGTTTTACCGCTTCATCTGCCGTGCCATGAACAATTAAATAAGGGCACTTTATAGACATTGCCGCTTTGGAAATACTCAGGCGCTCTTCATTAGCCACAAAATCCTCATAATATTGGAAGTAATGCGGCATGTCCTGAAGGGTGCGACCGTTTTTAATAAAATAGACTCCATCTTTATTCCATTTGATAAATGCTTCTCCTTTAGGGAAACGCACTTTGTAATCGCTAACACCAGCAAGGGTTATCACCTCAGTTATTCTTGGATCTTCTGCTGCTTTAAGGAGCACAATACCACCGCCGCGACTATGGCCAATGAGGATAATCCTATTGGTATTAACATTAGCATCATCCTTATATCTGCCAACAGTCCAATCAATCAAATCTCCTAAATCATCCAGTTCTTTTGAATAGTTGTTTTGCCCAAATGCTTCAAGATCCGGAAAGTCAATGGGTTGCTCGATGGTGCCTCCATTGTGAGAGAAATTAAACTTAACAAAGGCAAAGCCTGCTTTAGCAAACTCAATTGCCATCAAGGACCAAGCTCCCCAATCTTTGTAGCCTTTATAGCCATGGCAAAATACTATAAGTGGTTGTGCCTCCTTTTCGGTATTGATATAGCAGTCGATAAGTATGGGTTTTTTATCGTGTCGCTGTAATACTATGTTAGTACTGGCCTTGATCATAAAAGTTCCTTTTCCTGGAATAGGTTGTTTAAATCCAGTATTTCCAAAATTAACTCAGATACTAACTCTTCGAAAGTAGCCATGGTCTCTGGTGTGATGACTTGTTCCACGGTTCTACTGTTTTTTGACAGTTTGGTACCAAAGTGGAGAACACCACCACCCAGATTTTTAAAGGAAATGATTCCGGCGAAGGTAGGAAGCTTACCTGTAGATTTCCAATAAATATAAGCATAGCACAGTAACTGAAATGCCTTGCTTCGCGCATAATCCGTAATCAGTTCTGACCAATCATAAAGCCTGAGTTCACTTGCATTGACTCGCCCTGATTTATAATCAATGATACGAAGTTCACCATCAACCTCATCGATACGATCTACAGTTCCTTTTATGCAGACTTCCTGACGTAGCCCTTTAATTTGTAACGGAACCGCTGCCTTGTGTTCTAGTTCTAGTATTTTAATACGCCGCCCACTTAATAATTCTTGTTGTTCCAGCTCAAGAAAATTCTGAATATAACGCTTGGCAACCTCAAAGGAAATGAGATTCTTTCCAGTATTAAAATTGCCTTCCCCATAGTGTTTTATGAAAAAGCGTTTAACGAGAGCATTCGCATTTCTCGCCGCCTCTTTTAGTATATCTGATGATAGAAAAAGGCCTTTAAAGGGTGTATATAAGACTTCGAGTATTTCGTGAATTATAGTTCCAAGCGTGTTGGCTGCCAAATGCTCTTCAACGGTATCCAGTTCTTTTAATGAGAGTACATACTGGTAATAGTAGTCAATAGGATTTCTGATATACTTGGTTAAAGCCGATGGGGAAAATCCTGATGAACCCACATGGTATATCTTATCAATAACCTCATTGGTCTTAGGAATAGCTTTCAATATTTCAGCCTCAACTCTGACCTCAGGGCTTAGTACTTTGTGATGGATTTTATGGATGTTCTCAGCTTCCAATTGACTGATGAATCGGCTTTTTTCTCCACCTTTAAGCGCATCTACTTCGGTGTTATAAATCAAGTAGACCTTTTTGGCCCGTTGTAATAGGCGGTAAAAATGATGGGTATAAACCGCGTCTTTCTCCTTATAGGTCGGTAAGCCATATTGCAATTTAAGGTCATATGGAATCATTGAGTTTTGTGTCTTACCCGCAGGCAAAATTCCTTCATTCACCGATGTTATAATAATGGTTTCAAAATCCAGTACCCGGGATTCTAACATACCCATTATCTGAAGCCCTTGAAGTGGTTCCCCTTGAAAATCCAAAGATTCAGAACTGAGTAGCTCCTTGTAAATTAGGTACAAAGATTCGAGACTAGTCATATGCCTTTGGCCCTGATTTAGTTCTTGAATGGAATTGAATAGAGAATTAAACCTGAATAGATATTCCAAATTAATTTGGTGGACTTCGGTGTTTGATTGGTAGTGTTCTTTAAGAATGAAAATTAAGGCCTTACAGGAATGCAATGCATCTTCTGCACTTTGATTCCAATTATGGAACAGCAGTCGGATTATTTCTGGATCTCCATCGTGGGCATCCAATAACCAGTTGAGCGAGGTATATACTTTATTTTGCTTCTGGATCGTCTCAATTAGATGTTGGGTATCTGTGAGACTTTTGATTGTCTCATGTAGCAGTAAGGAGATTACATCCTTATAATAGAAACCTCTGGATTGTTTCTTGTGGATTCTAAATAGCAGTTCAAATAATGAAGCCAATGGAACCTGCTTTAATGGCAGGCCCATGGTAATGTTTATATTAGGAATTTCTTTTGGAATGGAACTGATTATTGGCATTAGGAGACTTTCATCCCCAAGAATAACCGCAGTGTTAGATAAGTCTGGATTTTCTTTGTAAATACTATTAAGTAGCTGACCAACGTATTTGGCTTGCCCTACTTGTTTTGGAATTCCTATGACTTGAATGTGTTTATTCGTTTTGTAGTTATTCTCAAGCCAATTAAAATCATGATGTCTGTAATAAGGCCAATCGTTTTTGAAAATCCTGGTAAATCTTCCTGCAGAATGATCAGTATTGTTATGGAACGTTATATCGGTATCCCAGTAGATATCGGCTAAATTATCTTGAAGTAATTCCTGAATGATTAATGATTCTGCTTTGTTAAGAGCATTAAAGCCTAAAAAGATATGGCGTTTCTCAGAATTGTTTGAAATGTACAATTCCAGCTGATCTACTGCTGATCTATAGGCCATGCCTTGGTAAGCCAGTCCCTGAGAATCCAGTCGTTCATTAAGATGGTGATAGTAAGTTTTAAGGCGCCCCCAAAACTTTAAATGGTTTTTTATGAGCGGAGATTGTTCTGAAGCAACAGACCAATGGTCGATATCTTTTATGGCTTTGAGATAGTCAAACACAGCACTTGGTTCGACCAGAAATCTATCGATTTCATTAAAGTCCTGAATAATCATAGGCGCCCAGCTCATAAACTGTTCCAGTGACTGTCTTTCATCTTCAGGCGTTAGATCCTTGTATACAGAATAGAACTGAAATATAAGCGCCACCTTGGCAATAGAATTTAGGCCGCTTATGGAGGATACAAATTCTTCAATCGAAAGAATCTCAGGACTTATAACAGGCTTAGAAATGATCTTTGAGAGCGAACGTCTCAGGAATACAGATGCTCTTCTTGAGGGTACTATAAATAAGCATTGATCTAACTCATAATTTTTGGTAATGATGTCTTTAGTGACCTGATCAATGAAACTCTCCATATGCCTAAAATAAAAACGCCTTGAGAAATACCCAAGGCGTTTTTAATATTTAATTGTGTGCTGTAACTAAAGACTAGTCTTCTGGGTTTACAACTTTAATTTCAGTTCTTCTATTTTGTTTTCTACCTTCTCTGGTCTTGTTATCGGCAATCGGGTTAGATTCACCATAACCTTTAGAAGATAATCTGAATTCATCAATACCTGCAGCTACAAGATAATCTTTTACGGCACGAGCTCTTTCTTCAGAAATTCTTTCATTGATTTGCTCGCTACCAGTACTGTCAGTGTGACCTTCAATGTGGAACTTAGCTTTTGGATACTCGTCCATAATAGCTTTAACATTGTCTAATACTCTTAAAGACTCTTCAGTTAATACAGACTTACCAGTGGCAAATTGTACTTTACTTGCGTAGTCTCTTAAAGAAGCTCTTACTGCTTCAGATAATTCTGGACATCCATTCATAAGTGCAGTACCAGGAGTATCTGGACACTCGTCATCTTTATCTAGGATACCATCACCATCTCTATCTGGCCAAGGACAACCGTTATTTTCAGCAGGACCAACTTCGTTTGGACACTGATCATCACCGTCAGCAATACCATCGCCGTCAGAATCAGGACATCCTTGAAGTTCTCTTAATCCAGCTTCAGTTGGACACTTATCGTCTTTATCCATTACACCGTCACCGTCAGAATCAGGACAACCGTTAAACTCAGCTAAACCAGCTTCGTTTGGACAATCATCTTTAGCATCCTCGATACCGTCACCATCAGAATCAGGACAACCATTGAACTCAGCTAAACCAGGAACGTCTGGACAAGCATCTTCATGGTCGTATATACCATCATCATCAGTATCTTTTCCACCAAACTTAAAGCCAATACCTAAAGAATGTTGGAAGTGTCTTGGAATATTGTCAGTTTCAAATGCGTGCTTGTATTGTGTTCTCCACTCAAGTGCAATTAACTCTGATATCCAGAAGTTAAGTCCAACAGCTCCGTTAAGCGTACCAGCACCTCTACCATCTAACCAGGTATAACCCCCACCAACACCTAGGTAAGGATCCCAACGCTCAGAACCGATAAGTTCCATAAAGCTGTAAGTTACTGTCCCATCTACTGCGAAGTATGTAAGATCTTCAATACGATTTACAACATCTCCTTCTGGAGTGCGGAAACTTCCAAATTTATCGATGCTATTTAACGAACCACGTACACGGAAAGAAAATCCATCATCCAAGTATCTTGCAACTTCTATTGTGGATAACATTGGGAAAAAATTCCAGTGGTCTGAAGCGTTAAAAAACTCGTCAAAAAATGGCCCCTGAGGCTCATCTTCCCCAACTGGATATGGATCAACAGCATTGACACCTATAGAAATGACCCATGGATTGTTCTTATCCTGGGCATTAATACTGCTGAAGCTTGCAATAAGCAACACCATAAATAATAACCTGCTAAGATTTTTCATATTCTAAATAATTTAATTTTAAGTGTTAATTGTTAGCAAAAGTATATTGTTAAAAAGTATTAACAAAGACAAATATAAAAAAATATTGAAACAACCAGCTATTCAAAGGCTTTTGTGAAGATTTTAAATAATTTTTAGTGTTTTTCCAACCTTGATAAAAGCGTTGATGGCACGGTCCAAATGTTCCTTTGAATGAGCCGATGAAAGTTGGACTCTAATTCGTGCTTTATCTTTGGGGACTACTGGATAGAAAAACCCAATCACATAGATACCTTCTTCCAACAGCATATTTGCCATTGTCTGTGATAATTTAGCATCATACAGCATTACCGGCACTATGGCAGAATCACCATCTACAATATCAAATCCTGCGGCTTTCATCTTGGACTTAAAATAATTCGTATTGGCTTCTAAGCGGTCTCTCAATTCTGTGTTGGAGGATAACATGTCAAATACCTTTAACGAAGCACCAACTATAGCTGGGGCAAGCGAATTGGAAAACAAATAGGGTCTTGAACGCTGTCTTAGTATTTCAATTATTTCTTTTTTAGCCGTTGTAAAACCACCCATGGCACCCCCCAAGGCTTTTCCTAGCGTCCCGGTAATAATGTCGATCCTACCTAGAACTCCTTTGGCTTCAAGGGTTCCAATTCCAGTTTCACCAATGAAACCAGAGGCATGGCACTCATCAATCATGACCATAGCATCATACTTGTCCGCTAAATCGCAAATCGCATCAAGAGGGGCCACAAGACCGTCCATTGAAAAGACTCCGTCAGTAACAATGATCTTGAATCTTGCACCATTAGCATTTGCTGCTTTAAGTTGTTCCTCAAGGTCATGCATGTCACCGTTTTGATAGCGATACCGAGCTGCTTTACAAAGACGAACCCCATCAATTATGGATGCGTGATTTAGGGAATCGGAAATAATAGCATCTTCTTTTGTTAATAATGGTTCAAAAACCCCACCATTGGCATCAAAAGCGGCCGCGTATAAAATGGTGTCTTCTGTTCCGAAGAAATCAGCAATTTTCTGTTCTAATTCTTTATGAATATCCTGAGTGCCACAAATAAATCGTACTGAGGACATGCCAAAACCGTGGGAGTCTAATGTGGATTTTGCTGCAGCGACCACCTCTGGATGTGAGGACAAACCAAGATAGTTGTTAGCGCAAAAATTGAGCACTTTTTTCCCTGTGTTCAGCGTAATTTCCGCTCCTTGTGGTGAGGTGATGATGCGTTCTTCTTTAAATAACCCAGCTTCTTTTATAGATTCGATTTCAGATTGCAGATGCGATTTTATATTTCCGTACATGATCGTTGTTTTTTTAGACTTACAAAGATAAGTTCCTTTGCTCAGACTTTTATCACATTAATATCCTGATTGATATAAACTAAATAACCAGCAATTTTTTTGAAGCCCATATCATTTAAAACCGACTGATATTTAGAAAGTTGAGCTTGATGCGAGGATTGAGGTGCACCTGTTTTGTAATCAATTATTACCGCCTCTTGGCTTGGTGAAATACACAAGCGGTCTGGACGAAGAATCTCTCCTCCTGGAGCAATTAAATCCCGTTCATTGTAGATGTTATAGCCTTCATCAAAGTAAGGCGCAATTGTTTCATTAGAGATAAGTTCTTCAACTAGGGTTTCGTAGGAATTAAGATCTGATTTTACTATAACACCTTCTTCTTTTAACTGAGCCGTTGCAAAAGGAATATCCGATTTTGTTTTTATTAAAGATAATAGTCTGTGAATAATATTTCCTTTTTCAATGGCTTGTCCTTGTGAGGAATCCCATAATAGGCCTGATTTAGTGACTATCCTAAATTGATTTCTTAATCTTGAAGTGGCTACAAATTGCAATTGTTCCTCCTGGTCTTTTAGCAAAGATGTTACTTCCCTTAAAGGTGCACCAAAACTGTAAACTGATTGATCTTGGTGCCATAAATCCAGGTCTTGTAAATAAGAGATAAATAAACCATGAAAGTAACTGGTATTTGAAAGTCCCTTTTTGTGACTGTTTTTGCAAAAAATATAAAGTTCATTCTTTGGCCTGGTTAAGGCCACATAAAGTAAGTTAATATGATCCAGTTCTAGGTCACTTTTATAGTCCTGATATAGCTGATGAATTTCTTCTCCGAAATACTCCATTTTTAAGTTTGCAGTTAGCAAAGCCTCTTGAAAACCAGCATTTTTAGTAGGATTTATTGGAATCCACAACTGCGGATTACGATCTTCGTAAATATGTGTATCTGCATAAGGGAATAATACTATTGGAAATTCGAGACCTTTTGATTTATGGATGGTCATAATTGAAACTGCATTACGGTCTTCGGGTACAGATATGCTCAGTTTTTCCTGATTCTCATCAAAGTACTCCAGAAAGCTTGGAATGTCTCCACCACGTTTATATGAATGTTCCAAAATCTCATCCAGAAAAAATTGGAGGTGCGAATCAGCGTCTCTATAAAAACCTAAGTTTTGAATAAGTAATTCTACCAGTTCATACAAGGGAAGTCCGTTATTTAATGATATAAGGGTTGAGCTGAAATTATCAAAATGGTCTGATAGAATGACTTCTATAGAATGATTTAAATGCCTGCTAATAAATTCATGCTTGTTTGGGATATTCAGTAATTCACTTAGGTCATATAACCAATCGGCCTTTAATAAATGATCTTGGGGGTTAATACTAAGACGTAAAATATTTAAAACAAACTGTACTTTTTTTGAATTTTTAATTAGAAGGGTTTCAGATGAAGTGATTGGAATGGAGTGTTCGCTTAGTTTTTTAGAAATCTCAACGCCATGTTTCCGCTTTCTAACTAGAATGCAGATATCTTTATATGCGTAACCGCGCTCGAGGCAGTCTGTAATCGCATTAATAACCGCATTACCGTATTGATCGTCTAAGGACGTTTCCTGATCCTCAGAGAACAATTCAATTCTTACAAAACCATCATCTTTATTATTGGGTATTTGCTGTGCGCTTTCAAAAATGCTTTGGTGAATTGGATTGCTAAGACTTATTTGACGAACGTGTTTAAAAAACGCGTTGTTAAACTCCACAATGGTTTGACAACTCCTGAAGTTTTGTGCTAGTGTAATGGAAGATGCTTCTTTTATAAAGGGAGTCTTATGTCCACCGCTAAGTGCCGTGAACTGAGAAGCATCCCCACCTCGCCAGCGATAAATGGCTTGTTTGGCATCCCCAACTATTGTTGCCGTGGTATTTTCAATTGATAAGGCGTTGTCTATTAAGGGAATCAAATTATGCCATTGCAAGGTGGAAGTATCTTGAAACTCGTCTATGAAATAGTGGCTTATTTTCTCACCTAAGCGCTCAAAAATATAGGGCATGGGTTGATCCTGAATCTCCTTTTTTATGAGAGTATTGAATTCTGAAATGAGTAGTTTTTTTTCTTCAATTTTTAGTGCGTTTAGCGTATTTCGCAATTCCTTTAAAATTGATAGTGGTGTGAGGTGTTTAACGAGTGCCTTATTGAACCAGAAGGAAATTAAAAGATCTTTAATTCTTAAATAACTAGACTTGAGCTTGGGTTGAATGGCATCAATTTGAGACTTTTGGTCATCCGTAAGGCGTTTGGGATAGATTTCTAGATCTTCAAGTAATTTATGTTGCCAAACTTTGTCAAGTGCAACATCGTCCTCTTTTTTTGAAAGTTTTAGGAAGAAATTGCCCAGGCCAGACGATAAATCTTTGTGGCTAATATTTTCATTGGTCAACAATTTTAATACAGTATCTGCTTCCTTTACAATCTGGGTTTGTAGTAATTGGTGTTTTGTATCTAAAATTTGTTTCCAGGCTTTAAAATCTTCAAGAGACTTTTGGTTTAGATGTTCTAAGTGCGCATGATCATTTTCTGAAATAAGAAGCTTAGATATCTTCAAGAGATCATAACTAATATCAAAACTTTTGTCTTCATCACTTTTTTCAAGTGCAAATGCCACTAATATTGGGGTTAATGCATTATTGACATCTAATTCTGAGATTAAGGTGTCAACTGTTTTGGACAGTATTTCGTCCTCTTTGAGTTCTACTTCAAAGTTCTGTGGCAGCTCAAGATCAATGGCAAATGTTCTTATCAGGCGATGAATAAAACTGTCAATAGTAGACACCTCGAACCCGCCATAATTGTGAAGCATGTGCGTTAGTAGCTTCCTGGATTTTTGTTGAATATTGTCATGGGTCAACCCAGTCTCTTCCATAAGCATTTCTAACATTGGGTGTTGATCTCTGGAGGGGTCATCTAATGCAAACGCTTGTAAAGTATCAATAATGCGCTCCTTCATTTCTCCAACGGCCTTATTTGTAAATGTTATAGCTAGAATGTGCTTAAAGGCATCGGGATTGGAGGCGGTTAGGATAAGCTTCAGATAGGCTTTAGTAACTGCAAATGTTTTGCCGCTGCCAGCCGAAGCTGCTATAATCTTGAATTCAGAGGGGTGCAAATGAAAAATTTAATAGCAAAATAGGGAATCTTAATAATATATTTAGATTTCATTTAGACCTAAGCACTACCTTTGTCTAACATTAATTAAAAACTATCAATTATGGCTTTTGAATTACCTGAATTAGGATATGCATACGATGCTTTAGAACCACATATTGATGCTAGAACAATGGAAATTCACCATTCTAAGCATCATAACGGATATACTACCAAACTAAACGCTGCCATCGAAGGGACGGACTTAGCAAATGAAAGTATAGAATCTATATTAACGAACATGGACATGACCAATGGCGCTGTTAGAAACAATGGCGGTGGTTTTTACAACCATTCCTTATTTTGGTCTGTAATGAACCCTGAAGGTAAAGGCTATCTTTCTGGAGAATTAAAAGATGCCATCATA
The DNA here is from genome assembly GCF_003362725.1 of Winogradskyella aurantiaca. GTDB lineage: Bacteria > Bacteroidota > Bacteroidia > Flavobacteriales > Flavobacteriaceae > Winogradskyella_A > Winogradskyella_A aurantiaca. The sequence goes on along the minus strand of NZ_QKTV01000001.1, from coordinate 94,470 downwards.
GAGGCTTATGGCTCTGTTGACGCATTTAAAGAGGTATTTGCGAAAGCTGCTGCAACACAATTTGGATCTGGTTGGGCCTGGTTATGTGTTCATAAAGGAGGTAAAGTAGAAGTTTGTTCTACACCAAATCAGGATAATCCATTAATGCCTGGTGTTAGCTGCGGTGGCACACCAATTCTAGGACTTGATGTATGGGAGCATGCCTATTATTTAAACTACCAGAACAGAAGACCCGATTATATTCAGGCATTCTTTAATGTGATTAATTGGAACGAGGTTGAAAGACGTTACGCAGAAGCAAAGTAAATAAAACACGCTTTCTATATAGTAAATCCAGACATCTTATTGTCTGGATTTTTTTTGTCTATACAGATTTTATAAGATCTCTTGGTATAAAATGAAAAAGGATGAACATCTGTTCATCCTTTTTGCCCCAAATCTACCATAAACTTAACCTACTTATGTTATGGTGAGTCAAATATATATGCATTCCATTTCGACCAATTAAATTTATGGACAAACGGCTCAATTATTAGTCTAAGCGTCGAGTGCGACTTATTTATTAGATGAACGGTATACAAATGCGAAGTGCAGTATTAATAAAGGGGCATAAAAAAAGGTGAAATAAATTCACCTTTTTTTGCCCCAAATCTACCATGAACTTAACCTACTTATGTTATGGTTCTACTAAATTAGACTTATTTTGATTAGCCGTTCTAATTATTAGATGAAATGCAACTTTTGTGGATTAAAGGCAAAAAATACCTGATTAAGCCCCATTTTTATCGATTAAACCTTAATAAGCACGCTCTTTATTGCCTTCGTAGAAGTTTATAAAAGCCTTGTTAACCACTCGATTACCACCATCAGTTGGGTAGTTACCTGTGAAATACCAATCCCCTAAATTCTTAGGGCAAGCCTGATGCAAATTCTCAACTGATTGGAAAATGATCTTCACTTTGGCATTAACGGAATCCTCACTTAACAGTTCTGAAATTTTATCTGAAATCTCTTCATCGGTAAACTTGGCGTAAATGGCTTTTACATAATTAACCACGTTTTTGTCTTCTTCGTTAACTTGAGCCAAACATTTTTGATATACTTCATCAACCAAATGGTATTCTCCGCGATCTTTCAACAATTCTAAAGCAGCTCTAAATGCAATAAGACTTTCAAGGTTGGCCATATCAATCCCATAACAATCTGGATATCGAATTTGAGGTGCTGAAGAGACGACAACTATTTGTTTAGGATTTAAGCGATCCATCATTTTAATGATACTCTTTTTAAGCGTAGTACCTCTAACAATACTATCATCAATGATGACCAAATTGTCGCTAGGCTTAATAACACCATACGTAACGTCATAAACATGTGCTACGAGATCGTCTCTGCTACTGTCTTCAGTTATAAAAGTTCTAAGTTTAACGTCTTTAATGGCAATCTTCTCAATTCGTGGACGCTCAGAAAGTATATCTGTAACTTGTTTGGCTGATAATGTACCATTACCAGCCAATATTTGTTTGGTTTTTTGTGCGTTCAAATGTTCTTCTACAGTATCAATCATTCCAAAAAATGAAGTCTCTGCCGTATTTGGTATAAACGAAAACACCGAATTCTTGGTGTCGTTGTTTATTGCTTCAAGAACTTTTGGCATTAACAAGCGCCCCAATTCTTTGCGTTCCTGATAAATTTCAGCATCACTTCCTCTAGAGAAATAAATACGTTCAAAAGAACAGGCCTTGCGTTCTAATGCTGGAAGAATTCTCTTGATCTTAGTTTCTCCTGATTTTTTAATAATAATGGCATGCCCAGGATCCAATTCATGAACAGATTCAAAAGGAACATTGAAGACCGTTTGTATCACAGGTCGTTCAGACGCTACTACCACTACTTCTTCATCTTCATAAAAATAAGCAGGACGAATTCCGGCAGGGTCCCTTAGCACAAATGAATCTCCGTGACCTAGTAAACCCGCCATGGCATACCCACCATCCCAATTCTTGGCTGCCTTCTTTAATATTTTAGCAATATTTAAACGTTCTGCTATTAATGGGGAACATTCACTTTTACTATAACCTTCCTTTTTTAGGTCCTTGTAAATTTTTGAAACAGCGTCATCCAAGAAATGGCCTATCTTTTCCATTACAGTAATGGTATCTGCTTTTTCTTTTGGATGCTGTCCAATTTGAACAAGATTTTCAAAAAGCTCGTTCACATTGGTCATATTAAAGTTGCCGGCAACAATAAGGTTACGGTGCATCCAGTTATTTTGTCTTAAGAACGGATGAACGCTTTCAACGCTATTTTTACCAAAGGTGCCATAACGTACATGACCAAGTAAGACCTCCCCTAAATAAGGGGCGTTTTTCTTTTGCCAGGCCACATCGTCTTGAAATTCAGTATTGTCTTTTAAAACTGAATTAATCCTATCGTTTATCTGAGCAAATATGTCCTGAATGGGTTGCTGTGCAATAGAGCGTACACGACTAATGTAACGTTCACCGGGTTGCATGTCTAATTTGATGCTTGCAAAACCAGCCCCATCTTGACCACGGTTGTGCTGCTTCTCCATCATCAGGTACATTTTATTGACTCCATAAAATGCAGTCCCGTACTTTTCTTTGTAGAATTCGAGAGGCTTTTTTAGCCTTATGAGTGCAATACCACACTCATGTTTCAACATGTCACTCATTACTGTTTATGTCTGACGCTTAATAGCATTAAATAAAAAGCGCCCATCATTGGGCGCGTGTGTTTATGTTAGCTCAATTTCAAATTGAGTTAAATTCTTAAAGTCCTGTAGGCGTTTTCTAACCTCTTCTGCCTCCAAGTTAATCATTCGTTCTGTTCCAAATCGTTCCACACAGAATGACGCTAGGGTAGAGCCATAGATAACGGCATTTTTCATGTTTTCAAATGAGTAATTCCTAGTTTTTGCCAGGTACCCTACGAACCCTCCTGCAAATGTGTCGCCTGCTCCAGTGGGGTCAAAGACTTCTTTTAGAGGCAAGGCTGGAGCATAAAAAATATTGTCATTATGAAACAGTAAAGCTCCATGTTCTCCTTTTTTAATTACCACATATTTAGGGCCCATCTGCTCAATCTTTTTAGCAGCAACTACCAATGAATACTCGTTAGTTAATTGACGTGCCTCTTCGTCATTGATGGTAATAACATCAACATGCTTTATGGTTTTATGCAATTCATCAAGCGCAGAATCCATCCAAAAATTCATAGTATCTAAAACCACAAGTTTAGGTTTGCTGGTCATTTGCTCAAGAACACTCATTTGAGTTGATGGATGCAAATTACCAAGCATAACCACTTCGGCATCTCTATATCCATCAGGAACCACTGGGTTAAATTCAGCTAGAACATTTAACTCGGTTGCCAAAGTATCTCGTGAATTCATGTCGTTGTGATAGCGCCCACTCCAGAAGAACGTCTTACCATCCCTAACCATTTCAATACCTGAGGTATTAATGTTCCTCTCATTCATTAAATCCAGATATTCCTGCGGAAAATCACCACCAACGATGGATACCACTGCCGGATCTATTTCAAATTGTGAAGCAGCGAGCCCAATAAAGGTGCCAGCTCCTCCAAGTATCTTGTCTGTTTTTCCAAATGGAGTTTCAATGGCGTCAAACGCCACCGTTCCGACAATGACTAATTTACTCATGTATTGAGTTTAAAATTAAGCTGCAAATTTAGTGAAAATAAGTTCCGTATAAAACAACTCTTTTCCATTCAAATTGGACTTAAGTTAGCTCTGCAGATGAGTCGTTTATTTTGTCAATTCTTAACATTTTGTAGTCTAAAACATAGTTTTGATAAACACGCCAGGGAGCCTTGTCTCCTTGACTTGGTAGAATATTCTGGGCCCTGTGTATGTAACCTGAATTTAGATTAAGTAAAGGTGTAGGTAGCAGTTGCTCTTTTACCCTTGGGCATATGGTTTGTAAGTGTTCTTTATCTAAATACTTCAATACCCTTGAAATGTACTCGCTTGTTAAATCACTTTTTAAAGTCCAGGAGGCATTGGTGTAGCCTACAAAAAGAAATATATTGGGCAGTTCGCTCAACATGCATCCCTTGTAAACAAAATGATCAGCTAAGTTCACTTTTTTGTTGTCCAAATAAATATCTACTCCTCCTAGAGGTAAAATATTGAGCCCTGTAGCGCTAATAACAACATCCGAAATTAACCGCTTACCAGAACTTAGCTCAATACCGTTTTCAGTAAAATGACTGATGATTTCTGTTTCAACGGAGGCTTTACCGCTTCGTATAGCTTTAAATAAATCCCCATCTGGAGCTAGACAGAATCTCTGTTCCCAGGGATTGTAGTTAGGTGTAAAATGAGGTTCTATAGGAAAATCTCCGAGAATTTTTTGCGCCTTCTTTACAATATAGTTCCTCATCGTGTTGGGCCATCGCCTGCAAGCATTAAAAAAGGCCATGTCTAGAAGGACATTTTTGGTTCTAATGACCTGATGAGCTAACTTTTTTGGTAAGATCGTTTTTATGATTTTAGCAACAATATCCTTATTGGGTAATGCGCCAACATAAGTTGGAGAACGCTGAAGCATAATTACATGGTCTACCGCTTCTGCAATCTCAGGTACAATGGTTACCGCTGTTGCCCCGCTTCCAATTACGGTTACCTTTTTATTTGTTAAATCCAAATCCTCAGGCCATTGTTGTGGATGCACAAAAACTCCTGTATAATCTGACAGTCCCTTGTATTTAGGAGTGAAACCTTTGTCATAGCGGTAATAGCCACTACAATTAAACAGAAACTGTGCTGTATAGGTGTTTCCGTTTATTGTTGTAACAGTCCATATATTATCAACTGAACTGAATGAATACGACGAGGCTTTTTCGTTGTAAACGATATGCTCTTTTACCTTGTATTCGGTGGCTGCTTCGTTTAGGTATTTTAAAATGGATGGTGCATCTGCAAAAGATTTTGGATTGTCCCAGGTTTTAAAAGAGTAACCAAAAGTATACATATCGGAGTCTGAACGTATCCCAGGATATTTGAATAGGTCCCAGGTGCCTCCTAAGGCCTTTCGTGCTTCAAGAATGCAGTATGTTTTTTCAGGATTTTTTCGCGACAGATGACAAGCCGCGCCAATTCCAGATAAGCCCGCACCAATAATTAGTACATCAAAATGCGTTTTATTCATAGTTTACTTTCTTCCAAAGTCGGCTGGAATTTCCCCCCAGGCTTTTGTCTCCCACTTGACAATGGTTGTGCTGTAAGAGTTGTTCTTTAACCATACAACGGCGCGATCAACCAACTCAAAGAGGTCTTTATTTCTTGGGCTGCGTTTGAGTTTGGTATTACAATTCTTTTTTTTCACCCAACTAAGCGCCGTTCGCGAGTCCGTATAGAGAATTCTGTCGCTTGATTTTTGTTTTAAGTAAGCCAAACCATGTACTATCGCCAAAAATTCACCTATGTTATTAGTACCTTCTTTAAATGGGCCTTGCTTGAAGAGTTCCTTTTTGGTTTGGGTATCCACACCACGGTATTCCATTTTTCCAGGATTACCACTAGAAGCGGCGTCTACACTTATAGAATAGAGGTTTGGGTCACCAATGCGTTCTAGTTGTGCTTCTGATAGAGTTGATTTTTTTGACGTACCAAGGTAGTCTCTATAATCACCTCTTAAGGCTTTTTTTGCTTCTTCAAAGGTTTTAAAAGACTTATAGATGGCGCCCTTGAAATTAGTGATTTGAGCTTTGCAGTCATCCCAGGACTCAAAGACTCCTGTATGATGACCCCTCCACACCGTATAGAATTTTTTTTTAGTCTTTGCCATAGATTAAGGTTCCTGAATTAGGGATTCTACAACTTTCGGGAAGTGTTCCATTTCCAGATCATGAATCTTAGCGCTTAAACTATCAACAGTATCAACGTTGGTTAAGGAGCACGATGCTTGAAAAATAGTAGCCCCTTCATCGTAGTGCTCATTTACGTAATGGATGGTAATTCCAGATTCGGACTCTTTATTAGCGATTACAGCCTCATGAACATGCTTACCATACATACCTTTTCCTCCATATTTTGGAAGCAAGGCAGGATGAACATTAATTATTTTATTGGGGAAGCTAGTCACCAAGGCCTCAGGTATTTTCCATAAGAACCCGGCTAGAATAATAAGATCAGGATTGAGGTTCTTGAGCAAGTCTATGATTATCTTAGAGTTCTGAAATACCTCCTTGTTAAAAGTTATAGCTCCAATTTTAAGTTGTTTGGCTCTCTCTAAAACCTTGGCTTTAGGGTTGTTACAAAGAATTAATGAAACCTCAGCTGTCTTAGAAGTTTCAAAATACTTAGCAATGTTTTCAGCATTAGTTCCGGAACCAGAGGCAAAAATTACGAGCCGTTTCATAGGGGTCTACTCATTATGTATTGACAACGCAAAAAAAGGTAATTTTAAATATAAACGTAGCAAGTTATCCAAATCTTCCTTAAGGTCACATTTTATTAGTAAAAATGCATTTTAAAAAATAGTTTTTTATTTTTGCGGTCTAATTAAAACTTAAAAATAAAAGATTATGTCAGACATTGCATCAAGAGTAAAAGCGATTATCGTAGACAAATTAGGTGTTGATGAAAATGAAGTTGTTGCCGAAGCAAGCTTCACTAACGATCTAGGTGCGGATTCACTAGACACTGTTGAGTTAATTATGGAATTTGAAAAAGAATTTGATATTCAAATCCCAGATGATCAAGCAGAGAACATCGCAACTGTTGGTCAGGCTATTTCTTACATAGAAGAGGCTAAGTAATTACCCTTAATATAATTTATGGAACTAAAGCGTGTTGTAGTTACTGGATTAGGTGCATTAACGCCCATTGGAAACACTAAAGACTCCTATTGGGATGCTCTTTTGAGTGGAAAGAGTGGTGCAGCTCCTATTACGCATTTTGATGCGTCTAATTTTAAGACGCAATTCGCTTGTGAGGTAAAAGATTTTCAAGTAACAGATTTTATAGATAGAAAGCTTGCCCGGAAAATGGACAAGTTCTCTCAGTACGCCATGGTGGCTACTGACGAAGCTATTGTAGATTCTGGTATGGATCTTGAATCCATTAATAAGTATAGAGTCGGAGTCATTTGGGGAGCTGGAATTGGTGGATTGGAGACCTTTCAGGATGAGGTGTTAAACTATGCCAAGGGCGATGGAACACCAAGATTCAACCCATTCTTTATCCCCAAAATGATTGCCGATATTGCTCCAGGAAATATTTCCATTAAATATGGATTTATGGGGCCTAATTACACAACTGTATCTGCCTGTGCGTCCTCAGCAAATTCAATGATTGACGCTCTTAACACTATTAGACTAGGTCATTGTGACGTTGTTATTACAGGTGGTTCTGAGGCGGCAGTTACTATTGCAGGTATGGGTGGATTTAACGCCATGCATGCCATGTCCACTAGAAATGACAGTCCTGAAACAGCCTCTAGACCCTTTGATGCAAACCGTGATGGTTTTGTATTGGGTGAAGGAGCCGGTGCTATTATTCTTGAGGAGTACGAACATGCGAAGGCTCGAGGTGCTAAAATCTATGCTGAGGTAATTGGTGGAGGTTTGTCTTCCGATGCCTATCATATGACTGCTCCGCATCCAGATGGAATAGGTGTTGTAGCAGTTATGAAAAATTGTCTAGAAAACGCTGGTATTCAACCTGAAGAAGTGGACCATATAAATACTCACGGTACGTCTACCCCACTTGGTGATGTGGCAGAATTAAAAGCTATTTCTGAGGTGTTTGGTGACCACGCTAAAAACATTAATATTAATTCTACAAAGTCCATGACCGGACATTTGTTAGGTGCAGCAGGGGCTATTGAGGCTATTGCTTCAATCATGGCCTTGGAAAATGGAATTATTCCACCAACAATAAACCACGAAACAGTGGATGAAAATATTGACCCAAGTTTAAATCTAACATTGAATAAGGCTCAAAAAAGAGATATCAAAACTGCCATGAGTAACACCTTTGGTTTTGGTGGTCATAATGCCTGTGTACTATTTAGAAAACTTGACTAATAAAACCTTTAATGGGTTTTCTCCAAAACATATTTAATTCCCGTCGTCGTTCTGATGACGGGAATTTTTTTTTAAAACTTGAGGTACTCCTCGGGTTTAAAATTAAATCCAAATCTCTTTATATCAAAGCATTTACTCATAGGTCAATGAATATAAAGGACGATTATGGAAATGCTATTAATTACGAACGATTGGAGTTTGTAGGTGATGCCATGTTGAGTTCTGTTATCGCTGCATATTTGTATGATGAGGTTCCTCATGGAGATGAAGGGTACTTAACTAAAATGCGATCCAAGGTGGTCAGTAGGGAACACCTTAACGAGTTGGGTAAGGAACTGGACCTAATAAGTATGGTTGAAAGCCGTATACCTAAACACCAGTTTGGAAATAACATTCATGGTAATTTGTTTGAAGCACTCGTTGGAGCAATTTTTCTGGACCGGGGTTATGAGACTTGTAAGAAGTTTATTTTTGAGAAAGTTGTTAATCCACATGTGGATATCGAAAAATTAGAAGGCAAGGTTATTAGTTATAAGAGTCTCTTAATCGAATGGTGTCAGAAGGAGAAGAATACTTTTGACTATGAAGTTTATGAGGACACAGGTAATGATGAACTCAAGCATTTCTCGGTAAAACTTCGAGTAAATGAAAAAATTGTGGCAAAAGCTAGAGCTACTTCCAAGAAAAAGGCTGAAGAAAAAGCATCGAAGCGGGCGTTCTTTGCCTTTCAACGGCAAATGACAAAATTGATTTAATTACGGAAATAACCGTTAGTTACGATAACGTTTTCGTTGATTAAATAGGTCATGTATAACCAAAACTTCACATTCAGCAGTGAATATTGTACTATATTTACCGCCAAATTAGCTAGAACTAATGGCCTTACATAAGTTAGAAGTAATGGATTTCTACGATACGGCTTTTACGCTAATTGCTGTTCATTGTAGACTTGAAGATTATAGATTTGCGTACGCGCTCAACCAATGTCTTAACCTTAGACTTAAACGTTGTGCTCAAGATTTGGATGTCAATTATTTTTTATCATCCTATTCGGTTTATGAATGGGAAGATGAGAGTAGTTATACAACATGGCATCTGATTTCTAACGTGTGTAAGAAGGAAGAGGACTCGTTACAAAGCAGTGGCTCCCTTTTTACCGAAAGCCAGAAAATAATTAAGACATACCACTTAATTCCTGAATTAAATAAGGTTGATTTTTTATTAAAGGTGGAAAGCGATGCTCAGAAAATAAATGAGAGAAAAATAATTTCTCAAATACAAAAAATACCACAATTGATCGCCGCCTATGCTGTTGATCAAGATGCTATAAAAGAAAAAGACTGTTTAATATTCTAGTAAATGGTAAATAAAAAGACAAAAATAGTAGCTACCCTAGGACCTGCCACAAGTTCTAAAGAAGTATTAAAAGGAATGCTTGAAGCAGGTGCCAATGTGTTTCGAATCAATTTCTCTCATGCTGATTATGAGGCAGTGAAGGAGCGTATAAAAATGATTCGCGAATTGAATGAAGAATTGGATTATAATGCCGCTATTTTAGCAGACCTTCAAGGGCCTAAGTTAAGAGTTGGAGTAATGAAAGAGGCTGTTGTAGTAAATGAAGGTGATGAAATTATTTTTGCTACCGGAGAACGGTTTGAAGGAACCAAAGAGAGGGTCTATATGACCTATGAGCGCTTCCCTCAGGATGCTAAACCAGGTGAGCGTATCTTACTGGATGATGGAAAATTGATTTTTGAGGTGGTTTCTACGGATGGGAAATCAGAAGTAAAAGCCAAGGTTATTCAGGGAGGTCCATTGCGATCTAAAAAAGGGGTTAATCTACCAAACACCAATATTTCGCAGCCAGCACTTACAGAGAAGGATATTGAAGACGCTTTATTTGCTATTAAACAGGAAGTAGATTGGATAGCCTTGTCCTTTGTAAGACACGCTGAAGATCTAATGCAGTTGGAAAAAATGATTAAAGAAAATAGTAATCATAAGATTCCAATTATTGCTAAAATCGAAAAGCCAGAGGCTGTAGAAAATATTGATAAAATTGTGGCCTATTGTGATGGACTAATGGTGGCCAGGGGAGACCTTGGGGTAGAAATACCAGCTGAGGAAGTTCCTTTAATTCAAAAGCAATTAGTACACAGGGCTAAACGCGCTAGAATCCCTGTAATTATTGCCACACAGATGATGGAGTCCATGATAACCAGTTTGACTCCGACAAGAGCAGAAGTAAATGATGTGGCTAACTCTGTCATGGATGGTGCCGATGCAGTTATGTTATCTGGTGAAACTTCAGTGGGTCAATATCCGATACAGGTAATCAAACAGATGTCTGACATCATAAAAAGCGTTGAAGATTCACCACTTATTGAGGTGCCACAATCTCCACCACATATTAGAACTAAGCGTTATATAACGAAGTCCATCTGTTATCACGCGGCCAATATGGCTAATGAAATAAATGCTAAAGCCATATCTACCTTGACCAATAGTGGTTATACGGCGTTTCAGATTTCTGCATGGCGTCCATCTGCTTATATTTTGGTTTTCACATCTAATAGGCGCATCTTAAATCAGTTAAACTTGTTATGGGGTGTTAAAGCATTTTATTATGATCGTTTTGTGAGTACCGATGAAACTATTGAGGATGTTAATAACATAGCTTGCAAGAAGGGATATTTAGATGTTGGTGACATGCTTATTAGTTTAGCAGCTATGCCAATTAAAGACCGAGGAATGGTTAATACCTTGAGAGTTACAGAGATTGAATCGTGTAGCTTCTAATCTTCAAATATTAAACCGTTAATACTATTTTTTAGTCCATTTATCTCGTATTTTTAATATGCCTTATCAGCTGGTAACTTCTGTGTCAAGGCTAAAAATATGTTGAGATGGATGACAATTTGATTACCAAGAAAAAGCCCCCTTTTCCTATAAGTCCCTCCTTGGCGGAGTATTTAAAACAACAAGGGCGTACCATTAAAATCCCCATTTTCTATGAAGATTTGTTACGATTTCAAGGTGCGGTTGATGTATTTGATGAAGATGATAATGATACCCTTTGGATTCGGACCTATTATGCGGAACACGAGCGAGATGAGATAGAGTACCGCTTAAAACAGATGTATTCTATTTTGCATTCAGATGGGTCAGATGTTATTATTCCATATTTAAACATTGACGCCATAGATTTCTGCACCTTTGGCAATACTAAACCGTTTAGAGTCAAAGTGAGAAATGTACTTAACGACAACTACATCTTTCTATACATTAAAAAAGCAGATGCTTCCAGAATCTATGGTTTGGAATTAGAGCATTTGCTGTCGCCTAATAACATTAATTTTCTGGTGCACCAGGATACGGTGATAGAAGAGCACATCTTAGGAATACCAGGGGATGTTTTTATTAAAAAGCACTTAAAAAATTTGCCAGAACAAGATAAAAAGGCTCTGGCCAAAGAATTCGTGAAATTTAATGAGCGCTGTTTTGTTCGATTACTGGCTGATATGCGATCCTATAATTATGTAGTAGTTATTACGCAGGATTTTGACCGTGTTCAATATCGTATCAGGGCAATGGATTTTGATCAACAAAGTTATGAGGGTAACCCTAAGGTTTACAAACCCCAGTTTCTTAAGGAGAACTATCCGCTGGTGGATATGAGTATAAATCTGTTAGCAGACAAATCCATCCATCAGTACGAAAAAGAAGAACGATCTCTTTTAGCAAAGAGAGCTGTAAGAGAGAAGAAACGTCTGAGTCAACTCCTTAAATGCATGAGAGATGATATGCTGTCTACACCTGAAAAGACTGATGAACTAAAGATGGGATTATTCGATCTCACGGGAGATGTTAACTTTAAAAAATCAAAAAGCATGGGCGAATTGTTGACACATGCCCTGGATTTTGTAACCAGAAATTATAAAAATGAGAATCCTTTTATTTTAAGTTAATTGATCACTTTGCGGGTTCTCATATTGTAGCGATCACCTGGAGCAAGGAAGTAAAAGAGCTGTTCCTTCTTGGGGAGCTTTTTTAATTCCGAACCTTCTTTAGACCAAAAGGTACCGTCATAAACAAGCACGTAGCTCTCACCTATAACCTTAAAGGAGTCTCCGCTAACCACAATCGCAGTATTTTCATCGATTCCTAAGCCCAGTAGTTCTGGGTGCGCTTCAACAATCTCATACAAATCAAACTGACGATTTCTTGCCAGTACATGCTGGTCGATGGCAACATTTTTTATGTAGGCAAACCCCTCCTGATGATCGCCCATCATGATCTGATTGGTTTTGGTATCGCCTCGGGCGAGGAAACTACCTTGAATGGTAGCTCCTGCTGATGAGCCCCCTACCACGCCACCGCGTTCGAGTACTTTTTGAATTAGCGTTTCGGTTAAAGTATTGGCATAGGCGTCTACCAGTCGCCACTGTCGACCGCCACCAAACCAAACTCCTTTGGCCTCAAGCAATGGTTTGGTAAACTCCTCGGAGTTGGCTTCTTCCTTGTCATTGGTGTGTAATACGGTAACATTTGTAGCCCCCATTTTTTTTAGACGACCAGCCAGACCGGCATCCTGTGAGTATTTGGACCTTCCTGCAGCAGTAGGTATCACAATAATTTGAGCATCAAGGCCACCAGCTAACTCAATAAACTCGTTAACAATAGCCTCACTTTTCATGGCACCACCCACTACCACTAAATGACCCTTATCCGGTCCTGTAGTTTGACTTTGTAGTACAACAGCGCACAATAAGGCACTGAGATTTAATAATAATTTCATAGCATATTAGTTTCTTAAACTCCAGATTTCATACAGTGGTTGTCCTTTGCTTGATAATCCCGAATGGTGCCAGTGACCATCAACAAGTTTATAGTTAAAATCTAAATTAGCTCCTACACGTGAGTTATCGCGTGAAAAGAACTCTATGGATTCTGTGTAATTCCCATCTACTGTTGTATAGGTGCCACCACCTGTTCCTTTAAATTCTTTGGTTTCTGTGTTATAGGCAATCCATTGAAAACGTGTACCCGATAGAATTTTCATGGTCTTTCTAGGTTTTGTTGTATCGCGTTGTTGGGTCTCTCCATTGCGCTTTCTACCAGACATCAACCAGGCCCCATGGAGTTCTCCAGGTGTTCCTGAATCAATGCGATCTAATACCAGGTCATGCCCCTTGATTTTCATTTGAGTGTTCTTTGGAAACTCAATTTCAAAGCTAACTTCAGAGCCAACACGTTCAGGTTTAGCGTTATCAAATTCTACTATTTCTGTCATTTTAAATCCCTCTAAGGACCAGGATCCACCATTGGTTTGAACAAATTCTCCATTGGATGATTTAAAATGCGTAGCTACCTGATAACCCTCCGAAAAAATGACAATCATGTTAATATCCTCGCCAGTGGAGTCCTTATAGCTGGTTTCCCAGGCACCTATGGGTGATTGGGCAAATCCAAATAAGCTTACCAGAAACGTAAGGAGTATAAAACTTAAAACTTTCACTGTGTTAAAATTAGATAGTGAATTTACTACATTCTAATCTGATCTTAAAAATCAAACTTCAATTGGGCACTAATAGGAGTCTCTGTGGTCTCGGGTTTTGTTTTGGTATCAGTGTTGAGGTTGGATAAAGATATACCCAGTAAACGGACCGAGTTTTTAAGCTCACTCTGAAACAGTAATTCTTTAGCGGTATCTAAAATAATATCAACTTGGGAGACAAAATAAGGCAATGTTTTACTACGTGTCTGGGTATTAAAATCGCTGTATTTGATTTTGAGGGTAATGGTCTTCCCGCTCACTTTGGATTTCGCGAGACGGCGTGTTACTTCTTTGGCAATTTGTTCGAGTTTATCCATCATAAAAATTTCAGAGGATAAATTCTCGCTAAAAGTTCGTTCGGCAGCTAAAGATTTTCTTATTCTGTTGGGTTTTACCGCACCGTTATGGATGCCTCTTACCACATGGTAATAATAGCCCCCCGATTTTCCAAAATGGTCAATTAAATAGTTTTCAGTTTTTGATTTTAGATCGGCGCCTGTATAAATACCAAGACGGTACATCTTATCAGCTGTTATCTTGCCAACCCCATAGAACTTTTTAATATCCAACTGTTCTAAAAAATCCAAGACCTCCTCTGGATTGACCGTTTTTTGCCCATTAGGCTTGTTAATATCACTAGCCACTTTGGCTATAAACTTATTGATGGAAATACCTGCGGAGGCGGTAAGCTGCAGTTCTTTAGAAATGCGATCTCTAATTTCCTTGGCGATTAAGGTAGCGCTGGGAAATCCAATTTTATTTTCGGTGACATCCAAATAAGCTTCATCCAAAGACAGTGGTTCTACCAGATCTGTATAATCGTAAAAAATAGCTCTAATGCGCTTTGAAATTTCCTGATATCGATCAAAACGAGGTCTTACAAAAATCAATTCGGGGCAAAGACGTTTGGCCTGAGGGCCACTCATAGCGCTTCGTACACCAAATTTTCGGGCTTCATAGCTGGCAGCACTTACCACACCACGTTTTTCACCACCACCAACTGCTAGTGGCTTGCCACGTAACTCAGGATTGTCTAACTGTTCCACTGACGCATAAAAGGCATCCATGTCAACATGAATTATTTTCCGAATGGGTAACCCCGTCTCCATACTCAAATTTATAATATCTTTAGCCAAATTCCATTTGAAGAATGGCGAAGACTGCTATTATTATTGGGGCCACTGGATTAACGGGTAACCTCTTGACCAATCTGCTTTTAAAAGATGATCGTTACTCAAAGGTTCGATTAATTTCCAGAAGTTCCTTAGGGGTGCAGGATTCCAAGCTGGAAGAGCATTTAGTAGATATGTTTGCTTTAAAGGAACATTCGCATCTCTTCTTAGGTGATGAGCTATTTTGCTGCATTGGTACTACAAAGTCTAAAACCCCCGATGAATCACTTTACCGTAAAATTGATTTTGAAATTCCAATTACAGCGGCAGAATTGTGCAAAGCTCAAGGGGTAAAAACTTTTGTCGTAATGTCGTCTCTAGGGGCCAACCCTAAGAGCAGTATTTTTTACTCACGCCTAAAAGGAGAAATGGAAGCTGCAATTACAGCACTAGAATTACATAAGACCATTATCGTAAGACCTTCCTTGATTTCGGGTAAACGCGAAGAACATCGCTCTGGAGAACAATTTGGCAAAGCAATGATGAGACTCATCAATCCTCTACTCATAGGTCCCTTAAGGGTTTATAGATCTATTGCTCCAGAGACCATTGCCAAAGCCATGATTTGGTTGGCTAATGATTCTGTTGATAAGCAAGTCTTTCTGTCTAATGAACTCATAGAACTGTCTAAAAATGTCCATTGAAATTGAACGTAAGTTTTTAGTCAAAGACTTAAGCTTTAAAGAGCAAGCACTTGAACACTACCGCATCGTACAAGGGTTTTTAAATAAGGATCCTGAACGGACTGTTCGCATACGTCGCCTAAAGGACCAGGGAAAACTCACTATTAAAGGGATAGGTTCTAAGGATGGCTTATCGCGTTTTGAATGGGAAACCAATCTAGGTCTTGAAGAGACGGATGATCTGCTAAAGCTATGTGAGTTTGGCGTTATTGATAAAATTCGATATGTGATTCCGCATGGGGAGTTGACTATAGAAGTGGATGAGTTTTTTGGTAATAATACCGGTTTGTACCTTGCTGAAATTGAACTTCCGACAACGGATACCGACTTTAATAAACCAGTCTGGTTAGCAGAGGAGGTTACAGGTGATATTAGATACTACAACTCTTATTTAAGTGAACACCCCTTTAACTCCTGGGCCTAAAAGAAGCGCGGAGACTTAATACGTTTTTCTTTAGGCAGAATGTCAAACAGAACGATAATCTCACTTGAAGAAGAGCCAAATGCATTTATTTGGGAAGTGATGTAATCATAGGCATAGCCTATTCTCAGATTTCTGGCGATTTGAACATTCACTAAGGCAGAGACAGCGTCAATGGTTCTATAAGAAACGCCTAATTCTAACCATTGATTAAAACGAGCATTTACATTCACATCAAGAGAAGTGGGTGCATTAAAGGCAGACTTAAGAAGAAGGGAAGGTTTAAGATCGACCTGATCAGACACTTGAAAAACATAGCCCACAGTTAAGAAATAATGTTGTATTTCAGATCCTAATTTAGAGCCATTGACATTCAAATGGGCGGAGTTCAACATATTTGGGACTGAAAATCCAGCATAAAAGCGATCTGTATAATAATACAAGCCTGCACCAAAATTGGGTGTTGTCGAATTAACATTCTGGCTAAAAAATGGGTCATTGGGATCAAATACTTCTAGATCTGCCAAACCAATATTGTGAAAGGTTGCACCTAGCTTGACACCAAAAGATAGGGTCTTGTTCTCACCTAAAGGAATTCTATAAGCAAGATCCGCATAGGCATTGGTTTCAGTAATGGGTCCTGCATGGTCAAGGACCAATGAGCCACCTACACCCCAATTATCTGTAATACCTTTATGTAGAAAAAGTGTTCCAGTTTCAGGGGCTCCTCTAAGGCCCGTCCATTGATTTCTATATAAGGCTCCCATAGACCAATGACCTTTGGAACCAGCATAGGCCGGATTGATTACTGCCATATTATACATGTACTGAGTGTACTGCGGGTCTTGTTGGGAGCTAGCCAGGGAAGAAACAAGCAGCAAGAGCAATAACCATCTATACATTTTCAGGCTCAATTTTAAATGTAATGTAAACAGGAAAATGATCGCTGTACCCTCCCAGATACCTCTTTCCGGCATATGTTCTAAAAGGCTGCCCTTTAAAGCGACCTTTATATCGGGTTACAAATCGTTCGTCAAAGACATCAGCAGTTATAAATTCGACATTTGAATTAACATCGTCTAAGACGTTGTGAGAAAAGAGGATTTGATCAAATAGATTCCATTCAAAATCATGATTAAGACTTCCTTTGTCTTGAGGTGACCAGATGTGTTTAAATGGATTAAATAAGTCTGCTTGCGTCTCGAGATTTACGACGCTGGTATTATTAGGATTGTCATTAAAATCGCCCATAACTATAATCTGAGCACTAGGGTCCTTAGACGTGATATCTTGTATTTCGTGTAATAACCGATCGCTAGCTGCCAGACGCTTGTATTCTGAGGCTTCAGGACCATCTCTTCTGGATGACCAGTGGTTGACAAAAATATGCAGCGCGTTGGTATCTAGATGACCATGGACATGCAGTATGTCACGAGTGTAATCTCTCCCTCCTTCCTCATTTTCTAAATAAACGGACAGTGGTTGGGCAGAATCGACGATAAAGTGGCGTGCATCGTACAGAAGTGCCACATCAATACCACGTTCATCTGAAGAGTCAAAATGGACAAAATCATAATGAAGGTCCTTAAGGTCCGAATGTTCCAAAAGATCTGAAAGCACCTTTTGATTTTCAACTTCTGCCAGACCTACAAGGGCAGGTGGTATATCGTGCTCCTCATCACCAATTGTAGCAATGACCGATCCAATTTTTCGCAATTTATTGTGGTACCGTTTGTCGGTCCATCGTTTTTTTGAATGCGGGAGAAAATCATCGTCATTGGTAAAGGCATCATTCTCAGTGTCAAACAGGTTTTCAATATTGTAAAATGCCAGTGTATGTTTCACAGGTAGTTCTTAAACAGGTCTAACTTAAAGATAAAGATTTAAATCAGATATCTATGGCTTTGATTAACTTTGCGGTTTCTAAGTTTTATGATTGAAAAAAAGAACATATCATTAGAGAAAGTGGTCCTTGTAGGACTCATTACTCGCAATCAGGATGAGCTTAAGGCAAAAGAATATCTTGACGAGTTGGAGTTTCTTACCTACACGGCTGGAGGAGAGGTTCTAAAGCGCTTTACTCAAAAAATGGAGATGCCAAACGCCAAAACCTTTATTGGTACTGGTAAGATGGAAGAGGTACAACAGTTTGTAAAAGCAAATGATGTTGGTACCGTGATCTTTGATGATGAATTGTCTCCAGCACAGGAACGAAATATCAGTAAGATACTTAATGTTAAAATCTTAGATCGAACCAACCTCATTCTAGATATTTTTGCCCAACGTGCACAAACAAGTTACGCTCGAACACAAGTAGAGTTGGCTCAGTGCGAGTATTTATTGCCACGTTTAAAAGGTATGTGGACGCACCTGGAGCGTCAAAAAGGGGGGATTGGTATGCGTGGTCCTGGAGAGACTGAAATTGAAACGGACCGACGAATTGTGCGAGATAAAATTGCCCTTTTAAAGGCTAAGATCAAGACCATTGACAAGCAAATGGCCGTGCAGCGCGGTAACCGGGGAAAGATGGTACGGGTAGCGTTGGTAGGCTATACCAACGTTGGAAAGTCTACCCTAATGAATGTGATCAGCAAATCTGAAGTCTTTGCCGAAAATAAATTATTTGCTACTCTGGATACCACAGTTAGAAAGGTAGTGATTGGTAATTTACCATTCTTGGTAAGTGATACCGTAGGCTTTATTAGAAAGTTACCAACGCAATTGGTTGAATCCTTCAAGTCGACCCTTGATGAGGTGCGTGAGGCCGATTTGTTATTGCATGTGGTGGACATTTCACATTCCAATTTTGAAGAACATATAGATTCTGTTAATCAAATTCTCGATGACATTGGTAGCAAGGACAAGCCTACCATCATGGTATTTAATAAAATTGATGCCTACCAACCCGAACCTTTTGATGATACCGATCTGGTAACACCGAGGACAACCGCCAATTATAGCATACAAGAATGGGAGAAGACGTGGTTGGCACGAATGGGCGGAAATGCATTGTTTATTTCGGCTTTAAACAAGGAAAATCTTGATGTGTTCAGAAAGCGTGTCTATAAGGAAGTTCGGGATATTCATATTACCAGGTTTCCCTATAATCATTTTTTATACCCGGATGTTGAGGATATATCATAGGAAAAGGCCAGCAATTGCTAGCCTTTTTTTTATTTTATTGAACCAAAATTTAGAACTTATAGGACAAACCAAAGGTCCAAAATGTTTGTAATTTATTATTAATACTGTCGAAGGTCGCATCTGGATCTCCACCGAGTTCAGGATCCAATCCTTGTATATAATTGACGGCTTCTTGCTTGTTATCTCTCAAGGCAAAGTCAAACCCAAGCCCAATACCTTTCCAAAGTGTATATCCAAAGGAGTTGGTCCAGGTCCAATTGGATAAGTTAGAACTCTTATAACTTTGAAACATAGACAAATTAGAACTTATATTAAAATCTCCAAATGATTTGTTGTAATCAGCAACAATTTTGGCCCCTAAAGAAGAGTCAAATACTTCGGTATTATCAGCAAACACAAAGTTCAAGTTCAGGGGGTGTAATACTAATACGAAACCATCAAAAGGGGTCCAAGTAAAACCAATACCTAAATCCAAATATCCAGGGTTATTGAAATTATCAATTAAGGTGGTACGATATTCACCAAAAGCTGATGCTGCCCATTTACTGCTTAATTTATAACCATATAAAGACTGAAGATTGAACACATCTGTTGTTGCTTTAAAGCCAGTATCATCAGTAGGGTCATCTTTATCATCAAATTTTACCCATTGAAGATTTAAAGTTAAAGAGTTGTTCCAAAAATACTTTTCTTCATTCCTGTTTGCACGACCATTAACAGTGAAACCTATACTTCCAGCATTGTTATTTGGTGATCCCTGTGCATAATAATTATTAAATTCAGATAAACTAAAACCAACGGTACCGAAGACCTTCGTTCTCCATCCAGGTAAATTATCAATAATGCTTTGAATAGAATCTACCTGAGCCTGGTGTTTATCAACTTCGGCTTGATAGGTCGCCTGTTGTGCTTCAAGCTCCTCTTTGGTCTGTGCGAAGCTAAAGGTCGATACCAAGACGAGTAGTATCAATAGACAAATGTGTTTTTTCATAACGTGGTGTATATTAATTGAGCTTTAAAGCCGCAAATATAATAAATGGAAGAACCCTAATCCTATACTTGCTTGATTTTCATAATTCTAATTATTTTCTTTTATAAAGTGGTACTGCAGAGCATGCTTCCCCATACATTATGGATCTGGCTACAGGCATTAATTTGGCCGTTAACGCATTAAGTGCATTAAGGGGAACGGGCTTGTTAGAACAACCTTTAATAATAACAGGAAGCCCTTTGTAATCTGATACTTCTAAATTATCCAAGATTTGCTGATACAGTAAAGTATCTAACAATTCCGCGTTTCCAACTACTGTAAATTTTGTAAAAGGCTGGAGTTTGGAGCTTATGAGCATGTAGGCCCAATCGGGGATAATGGCATCGGTTGAACAATATAAGGCCACATAGTTGTCCTGATATTGAGTCCAGTCATGGGCGTCCACATGAGCTCTAAATTCTTTCTCACGTAAAACCAATTCTTGAAACAACCAATCTTTAATGTCCAAGCTAATGCGTTTTCCAGAAGGATAATACTCTTCAAGGTCAATAACTTTAAGTTTGCTTTGAGTAACTCTATTAACTATTTCTTCAGCCATATTATTTAATGGAATAGCGTCTTAAACCGTAGTTGGTAGGTTCGGTTTCTATATAATCCAGACTAATTTTCTTATTGGTGGCTACCGGAGTCGAAACCTTAAATCCATGCAACTGTTCGTATGTTTCTACGTCAATGGCATCTCTCGTTTTAAGTGTTTCAAACAAGTTAATGGGCTTAATTTTTGATTTCCATCCGCTTTCAATAGTGCCTTCAAAAACCTTACTTTTTGAACCACTACCATAAGCAATAAATCCAATAGTCTCACCAGTAATATCCTGATTGGTGGATAGTGCATTGGCTAAAAGACTGAGTAGGGACATAAAAATCGATGCTGTATACATGTTTCCTATCTCAGAAGAGGCCAGTTCACCCGCCGCAATTTTCTGAACTACAAAGTTCTTATATAGTTGTGATTTATAGGCCCGTTTATTCCAGTCTTTAGCATCGGTTTCAGAGGCTGAACCAATCTCCGTTTCCAGTTCAGATAAGGCATCAGATCCTTTTACCCAGTTTAACCAGTTGTTGAATATTATGCGACGCCCATGGAAGGCATAGGGAAGATGAAAAATCAAATGATCCCATGATTCCAGGAAATTTGTAGCGTCTTGTGAATTAAAGTGAGCCAAAGCTTCGGTAATACGTTCCTCGTAACAAGCATTAGAAAACTGGCCGTCAAATACCGGTTCTTCTTTAAAAATTTCTATGCGTTCCGATGGATCTTTCCAGAAGGAAGAATTACTAGCTTCAATAAATTGGGAAACTGCCTCATCGGAATGATCCAGATTCAATTCTGCCAGGACAGATTTTAATAAATCGCTCTTTTCAAAATAACGTCTGGGTTTGAAGAAATCGCCTTCACTTTTAGAACCTACACCCCAGGCGTTACCAAATGAGATAATACTTGGTTCATGGGCAATTAATACAGCTACGGCACCAGCTCCTTGTGTGTATTCACCAGTAGAATTAAGCTCATACTTAGACAAATCTGATGCAATGACCACAGCTTTACGCGATGGATCTTGTTTCACCCAGTCAACACTGTTATGCATGGCATCCACCCCACCTACACAGGCAAAAGTCATATCCAGAATATCACAGTTTTTAAAACTCCTGCTACCATAGGTATCTGCTAAGTGATTCTCAACAATTTCTACAGCATAAGTAGCTGTTGGTTTGGATCCGTCAACAGCACTCTCGGTACCTAAATACACACGTCCTATGGTGCTTGGATCGATAGCGTTTTGTTGAATGAGATTAAGCAAGGCGTTGGCTGCAAAGGTAGCTGCATCCTCACCTACATCTGGAAGGGCCATTTTTTGCAGACCCAATCCTCGTTTCAATTTTTCAGCTTCAATTCCTCTGGCTGCAGCCAGATCATCCATGCTTACATATAAATTTGGCACATAAAATGCCATAGCGTCAATTCCTACTTTGCTCATTTCTGTCAGGTTAAAGCATTCCTAATTCCAATTTGGCTTCTTCACTCATCAAATCTTGTGACCATGGAGGATCAAAGGTTATTTCTACCTCAGCATCCTTAACTTCATTTAAGGACTTCACCTTTTCCTCAACTTCCATTGGAAGGGTTTCAGCAACAGGACAGTTAGGGGAGGTTAAGGTCATCAAAATTTTAACTTCATTATCCTCATTAACAAATACATCATATATCAATCCTAATTCATAAATATCAACAGGAATTTCTGGGTCATATATGGTTTTTAAAACCCTCACAATTTTTTCTCCAAGGGCTTGTGTATCTATGGTGGCTTCACTCATTTTAATTCAATTGTGTTTGGTATGCAATGGCATACATTTTTAACTGTTTAATCATGCTCACTAAACCGTTAGCACGAGTTGGCGATAGATGCTCTTTAAGACCAATTTCATCAATAAAATCGGTATCAGCTTCTATAATATCAGTCGGGTGTTGATTGGAGAACACACGAATAAGTATGGCAATAATTCCTTTGGTAATGATAGCATCACTATCTGCTGTAAAAGCTACTTTATCATCTTCCATATCAGCATGAACCCATACCTTACTTTGGCAGCCTTTTATGATGTGATCATCTGTTTTGTATTCTGGTGCAATTAGCGGTAAAGTTTTACCAAGATCTATCATATACTGATAGCGGTCTTCCCAATTGTCAAACATTGAAAACTCATCAACAATATCCGCCTTTATTTCTTCAATGGTCATGGATTAAATCTTTTGGCAAAGATACAACTAATCAATCTTTCACGTAACGCTCTTCAAGGGATAACAACTTGTTTACCAGGTCTTCGATTTCTTTAGGAGGATGGCCATCATCAAAAATGGCTGAAGGCCAGGATTTCTTGTTAATAACCAGGGTTAGGGTTGCTGCTGCGGCACCGTCATAGGTCCTGTATTCTGTAGGAGCCTCAAGCTTGCTAAGATCGGTTGGCTTAATTTTTTTGGCGTAGTAACTTAGGCTATCCCAGGCTTCCTTAGGAATGGTAAAAGATTGCGATTTTTTATTAGCCGTGGCTATGGTTAATTTTTTTGGAGTAATGGTAGTTAGGGAACGCAAACCTCTTGATTGTCGTTTGTATTGTATTTCAGTAAGAGTTGCCGTTTGGGGTTGTTTGTTTTTAGCATCTTGAGAATCCAACATTGGAGGAGTCTGAGCTTTACAACCAGCAATTATAAGTACCGCTAGACAAATGATAGTGTTACGCATATTTGAACCGTTAAAACTTTAAAGCTACAAAAAACGCGCCGTCCTTAACTAAGAGAGCATTAAAATTGCTTTTTTAAGACCACTTATAAAAGTATCAACCTCATCTTTTGTATTGTAGAACATAAAAGATGCTCTTATAGTTCCTGGGATTTGATAGAAATCCATAATTGGTTGGGCGCAATGATGCCCTGTTCTTACAGCAATTCCCATTTTATCTAAAAGCGTCCCCACATCGTAAGGATGGATGTTTTCAACATTAAATGAAATAACGGAAGTTTTATTTTTATCAGGACCATAAATAACAACCCCATCCAGAGAATTTAATTCTTGGGTCGCATAGTCCAGAAGTTCTTGTTCGTAGCTAGAGATGGCTTCCAGCCCAATGGCATTCATATAGTCAATGGCTGCCCCAAAAGCGATGCCTCCGCAAACATTGGGAGTACCAGCCTCAAATTTATGAGGAAGATCTGCATAAGTGGTCTTTTCAAAAGTCACTTCTGAGATCATTTCGCCACCTCCTTGATAAGGAGGGAGTTCTAATAACCAGGATTCTTTGGCATACAACATCCCTATTCCCGTAGGGCCACAAATCTTGTGAGCCGAACATACATAGAAATCTGCATCGAGCTTCTGAACATCTATGTTCATATGCGGAACGGATTGAGCCCCATCTACAAGGACCGCTGCACCAACCTCGTGAGCCATGTTTATAATCTCGGCTACAGGATTTATCGTACCCAGGGCATTGGAAATATGGTTGACAAAAACCAATTTGGTATTAGTATTTAATAGCTTACCATAAGCCTCCATGTCTAGCTCACCGGCCTGCGTCATTGGAATGACTTTTAAGTTGGCTCCACTTCGTTCACAAAGCATCTGCCAGGGAACAATATTAGAATGGTGTTCCAGAGCAGAGACGATGACTTCATCACCAGCCTTGAGTCGGTTAGAAAAACCGTTGGCAATTAAATTAATGCCATGTGTGGTTCCTGAGGTAAAAATGATCTCGTGCGATTTATTAGCGTTAAAGTGTTTCTGGATTTTCTGTCGTGCCAATTCATAGGCATCCGTTGCCTCCTGACTTAAGCTGTGAACTCCTCTGTGAATATTGGCATTGTAATTGGAATAGTAATCTACAATCACGTTAATCACCTGCTGTGGGGTTTGTGAGGTAGCCGCATTATCCAAATAAACAAGCGGCCTGCCATTCACTTCTCTTTTAAGAATAGGAAAATCCTTTCTTATCTTCTCAACATCTAATAATTCCACTGTTTTCATAAAGCAAAGGTACGAAGCAAATCCCCTGTATAAAAGAGGATAAATCCTTAAAAGCAGTTAATTTTATTAATCTATCGAAAGAAGGTAATCGAATTTTCTGAGAAATATCCTATCCCATCGAGATTAGTTAAAAATACAAAGTCATTATTATTTATGAACTCAAATTTTTTAACGGCCATTTGATATCCAACAGCATTAGGCAAACCTTCTTTCCATATAATTTTAGGATTAAAAATTAGTTCTTTCTGACTAGCTTTTTCACCTTCAAATAGTTTAAAAAAACCGTTGTTAGTGAAGTAATATATAAACCCATCGTATGAGTTATAATTTAAAGGGCCAAGACACTCTGTGACGGTTTTAAAACGGTTTTCTTCTTGGTCACCTTTTTTATCAGTAAACGAGTGTACATCTTCATAAAAATCTAAAACCTCAATATCTGATTTCGAATAAAAGTCTATTATATCGCACGCATTCAATTTGGTTATTGACCCTTCAAGACCAAAATGCATTGTACTTTGGGCGATGTAATAGTTTCCAAAAGGATCCTCATAAATGCTTTTAATATCACTATTAAATGGAAGATTCGATGGAAATTTATTATACCTTTTAGAGTCAATAATTCTAATTTCGTCTGGGTGTGCCTGAATTACATCCTTTTCATAGCGACTAGAATTTGTCCATCTGTCATAATCAACCTTTAGATTAAAATATTTGGTTGGAAAATAGACTTGGTTGATGGCATCAAAAAAACAAATATCTGGTCCCCATTCTCCACCATTAAAGGTAAGCCATACTCTATCCTTAGAGTCCATAAAAGAATAATCTGGAATCTGAAAATAAGTGACTGGATTTCCATCTTGGTCCTCAAAAGAATTAAAAACACGACATTTCTTATTTGGCCAGTGATTCTCGTCGTTGTAATAAATTCCTTTCTGATGTATAACGAGAGGTCTGTTACGAGAGTCAAAATGAATTTTTCTTCCTTCGGACGGGATCTTATCTATCTCCTTCCACGTTTCTCCGTCACTCGATTCCATTAGCTCTAGGCTTGAACTAGTTATTAAAAGTATCCCGTTTTGATCCTTAGCTACTGATGTTACCTTCGTTCTCATTAACTCACTTTCTCCCGAAAGAATGTTCCATTTTACAAGACTATCTTGCCTTGTAATTGCAAAGATTTCATCGTTTTTTATCACAAAATCTTTATAGATTGAACCAAATCTATCAAACTCAATTACCTTTATAGAGTCTTGTGAGTACGTCTTACAACTTAGTGTCAAGAATAATATGAAAACAATGTAATTCTTCAATCTTTATATTTTCTAACCTAATACTAAAGCTAGCATTTTTTTATAACAAAAAGGGCTAGAGGTTTATTCTCTAGCCCTTATCAAATATTTTAAAAATGCTATTTATAGATCGAATCCTATATTAACTCCCAGTTTTTGAGCAATTAACTTGGTAACACGTTGTTTTAATTCAGGAATCTTAACCGTCTCCAAAACATCATTACTAAAGGCATACATCAAAAGGGCTCTTGCTTCTTTTTCAGGGATTCCACGTGAACGCATGTAGAATAAGGCGCTTTCATCCAACTGACCTATAGTACAACCATGAGAACACTTAACATCGTCTGCAAAGATCTCTAGTTGCGGTTTGGTATTGATGCTGGATTTATCGCTTAATAGAATATTGTTATTGGCCTGGAACGCATTGGTTTTCTGAGCTTCTTTTTCAACAATAACTTTTCCATTGAACACACCGGTTGCAGCATCTCCATAAATACCCTTGTAATCCTGATGACTTTCACAGTTAGGTTCGATATGATGTACCAGTGTATGGTGGTCTACGTGTTGCTTGTTGCCAATGATGGTGACCCCCTTTAGGGTTGAATCAATACGTTCTCCGTTTTGATAATAGTTGAGGTTATTTCTAGTTAGTTTCCCTCCAAATGAGAAGGTATGTACTCTAGCAACACTCTCCTGCTTTTGAGACACATAGGTATTATCTATTAAGGAAGCAGATTCTTTGTCGTTTTGTAGTTTGTAATAGTCTACAATGGCGCGTTTATTGGCAAAAATCTCGGTAACACTATTGGTTAATACAGGATTCTCGGTGAGCGACTGATGACGTTCAATGATCTGAACATGTGAATTCTCTTCAGCAACAATTAAGTTTCGTGGTTGGAGCATTAGAGCAGATTCGCTACCCGTGGCGAAATGAATAATTTGAATAGGCTTCGCTACCACTTTATTCTTTGGAATATGAATGTAGGCACCTTCATTAGAAAAGGCTGTATTGAGAGAAGCCATCCCATCTTTTTCGGCCACCTTGTTAAAATACTTATCGATTACAAGGCGGTATTTGGGCTTAGTTAAGGCTGCAGACATTAAACAAACATCGATCCCATCATGCGTTGTTTCCGACAAGTGGGAGGAATACTTTCCATCTACGAATACAATTTTATACGAATCAATATCGTGAACAAAGTATTTTTTAACCTTAGGATATTCCAGTGCATTTTCAACTTTTGGAAATACCGAATAGTTATGTTTTAGGATAGAATTCAAAGAGGTATACTTCCATGCTTCCATGCGCTTGGTAGGGAATCCTTGATTCTCAAATGCTTTTATGGCTTCGATTCGAATATCGTGTATTGGTGAATCGATATCCACTGTTTCTTCAAATGCGAGAAATGAGGATACAAGCTTATCCTTTAAATCGTTATGTTTTGTAGCCACTTTACTCATTATACTCCAACTTCTTCTTTGATCCAATCGTATCCCTTAGCTTCCAGTTCATGAGCTAATTCTTTAGTACCAGACTTAACAATACGCCCTTCATAAAGTACATGCACAAAATCCGGTACAATATAGTCTAACAAACGCTGGTAGTGGGTGATAACAATCACCGCATTGTCTTCAGATTTTAACTTGTTAACCCCGTTAGCCACAATACGCAGTGCATCAATGTCCAGACCTGAATCTGTTTCATCCAGAATGGCCAATTTTGGTTCTAACATTGCCATTTGAAAGATTTCGTTACGCTTTTTCTCTCCACCTGAAAACCCTTCATTTAAAGATCTGGATAAGAACTTGCGGTCAATCTCCAAAAGCTCGGACTTCTGCCGTATCATTTTTAGCATTTCATTAGCAGGCATCTCCTTAAGACCTTGTGCTTTGCGAGTTTCGTTAATGGCTGTTTTCATGAAATTAGTTACCGACACTCCAGGGATTTCAACTGGATATTGAAAGGATAAAAAGACACCTTTGTGCGCACGTTCTTCTGCGGACAGCTCGTCAATGTTTTCACCATCCAACAAAATTTCACCAGACTGAACCTCGTATTCTTCCTTCCCAGCAACCACAGATGCTAAGGTACTTTTACCAGAACCATTGGGCCCCATAATAGCATGAACCTCACCTGGCTTAACATGTAAATTAATGCCTCTTAAAATGGCTTTATCCTCAACACTGGCATGTAAATCGTTTATTTTTAACATGGTCTTATTTTGATAATTCTATAACATCCTGAGTGCCTGACTCGGGATTTTCAATTTTTAATATTTCTTTTATTTCTATACTAAAAGGCCACCCTTCAGTACCCTCTGGTTTAGGAATACGTTTACCCCTGAGGGTCACTGTCACCATATCCAGATCAGATTTTTTATAAGGAATCACCTGTCTTTGAAGCTCCTCAAGCATATCGTCTATTACCACACCATAAATGGTATTCCTGGTTTGCAAAACGGCTGCACCATCATGAAATATAAACTCCCCTCTCATAGTCACCAGACCGTCCTCAGCGTTAGGCATAGTACTAGCAGCTTCTGCAGTACCTGCCTCATTTTTGCAGCTGACCAAGACTATAAGTGCGAATAGAAAAATGGTAGTTATCCTCATAAATCAATAGTTATCCAACAGAACCTTCTAGGCTTATTTCCAATAGTTTTTGTGCTTCCACCGCAAACTCCATTGGCAGTTTATTTAATACTTCTTTGCTAAAGCCATTAACGATTAGGGCAATGGCCTTTTCGGTGTCAATACCTCTTTGATTGCAATAGAAGATCTGGTCCTCACCAATTTTACTTGTGGTTGCTTCGTGTTCTATCTTTGCGGTTTTGTTATTTGCTTCTATGTAGGGGAATGTGTGTGCTCCACAAAGATTACCCATTAGTAAGCTGTCACATTGTGAGAAGTTACGAGCATTCTCTGCGCGTGAACTCACTTGAACCAGACCTCGGTAACTATTTTGAGATTTACCAGCAGAAATTCCTTTGGATATGATGGTGGACTTGGTATTATTACCTAAGTGCACCATTTTAGTCCCTGTATCAGCCTGTTGGTAATTATTAGTTACAGCTATAGAATAAAATTCACCTACAGAATTATCACCTTTAAGCACACAGCTCGGGTACTTCCAGGTAACTGCAGATCCTGTTTCAACCTGTGTCCAGGAGATTTTGGCATTTTTTTCGCAAAGCCCGCGTTTGGTCACAAAATTAAAGACTCCCCCTTTGCCATCAGCATCTCCAGGGAACCAGTTTTGTACGGTTGAATATTTAATTTCGGCATCGTCCAATGCAATCAATTCTACTACGGCAGCGTGTAACTGGTTCTCATCACGGCTTGGTGCTGTACATCCTTCCAGGTAACTTACATAACTGCCTTCATCTGCAATAACTAGAGTCCGTTCAAACTGACCAGTACCGGCTTGATTAATTCTAAAATAGGTAGACAACTCCATTGGGCACCGCACTCCTTTAGGAATGTAGCAGAAACTACCATCACTAAAGACAGCCGAATTAAGGGCGGCATAAAAGTTATCTTTTTGTGGTACAACAGTACCAATATATTTTTTTACCAATTCCGGATGTTCCTGAATGGCTTCAGAAATGGAACAGAAAATAATACCTTTTTCAGCCAAAGTCTTTTTGAAGGTGGTCGCTACTGAGACAGAATCAACCACAACATCCATAGCTACACCAGCTAATTTTTTTTGTTCGTCCAGAGAAATACCTAGCTTTTCAAAAGTGGCCAGTAATTCTGGATCTACTTCATCAAGGCTATCATATTTTGGTTTACTGTTAGGAGCTGAATAGTAGGATATAGCCTGAAAATCAGGTTTTTCATAATGCACATTGGCCCATTCTGGTTCTATCATTTCTTGCCACGATCTAAAGGCTTCCAAACGCCACTCAGTCATCCATTCCGGTTCTTCTTTTTTCTTGGATATGGCTCTAACAATATCCTCGTTTAATCCTACCGGAAAGGTTTCAGACTCAATGTCTGTATAAAAACCATACTCGTATTCTTTGGTTTTTAATTCCTCTCTTAAATCATCTTCCGTATACTTTGACATTGATTTTGTTCTTAAAGTGAAAAAGATTCACCACACCCACAGGTGCGATTCGCATTTGGGTTGTTAAAGACAAACCCGGTTCCATTCAACCCTCCTGAATATTCAAGGGTGGTTCCAATAAGGTATAAGAAGCTTTTTTTGTCCACAATAATGCGCACACCATTATCCTCAAAAACCTTATCACCCTCTTCCTGAGCGCTATCGAATTTTAAATCGTAGGATAATCCAGAGCAACCCCCGCTTTTAACCCCAACTCTTATATAATCGGCATCTGGATCAAAACCATCTTCGGTCATTAGCTCAACGACCTTTGATTTTGCTTTGTCAGAGACTTTTATCATTCTTATTTAGATTTAATCAAAAATGTATGCAAATATACGACTTAGACGCTCTTTTAACATATTTCCTAACATTATATTAGGAAATGAAATAATAGGAAATGCCTATGGTTTTCATGAATTTATTTTATTGGTTGGAGCGCTTATATGATCTGTTGTCTATTAGTTTGGAGGTCCTTGGGTCTCCAGAAAGGAAGGGTCTGTTAAGGTGAGTAAAAATGCAATAAGATCTGCTTTATCCTGATCCGTTAATTGGACTCCCCCCTGGTCTATTTTTTTCATTAGAGGATCAATGGTAGGGGAGGCTTGCAATCCCTCACTGTAAAAATCAATAACTTCTTCTAAGCTGTCAAATCTACCATCGTGCATGTATGGCGCTGTATAAGCTAGGTTACGTAAGGAAGGAGAACGGAATTTACCATTGTCTGTAGGGTCACCAGTAATTGCGCCAAGACCCAAATCTGTAAAGGTGGCATCCAGGCCATTGTTATGAAAATCATTATCGGTCCATAACGGATTATTGGGACTACCATGACAATGGAAACAATCTCCGCGCGCCTCGTCCATAAATACGTTTAATCCATTTTCTTCATTGGCAGTAAGTGACACTTCGCCCAATAAATAGCGGTCAAATTTAGAATTGGCAGAAATCAAAGTCCGCTCAAATTGCGCAATGGCCTTTGTAACTAAGTCTGCCGATATGGGTTCGTTAGGAAAGGCCTGATTGAACAAGGTGGGGTAGTCTGGGTGTGCATTGAGGCGATCAATAACCTCATCCCAGTCACTGTTCATTTCTATGGGATTGGATACCGGTTCTAAGACTTGACGCTCCAGACTAAGTTCTTTGCCATCCCAGGCAAAACGTTCTGAATAATTCCAGGCCAGATTAAAAATGGGCATGGTATTACGTGTGCCCAATTCACCTTCAATACCCCTACTGGTGGGATTATCATCTGAGAATGCCAATTGTGGTTGGTGGCATGAGGCACAGGACTGACTACCGTCACCAGATAAGATACGGTCAAAAAACAAGCGCCGGCCAAGTGCAATACCTTCTTCGGTTTGGGGATTATCCAATGGAATAACAGGTGGCAGTATGTTATTTTCAAATACTTCTGGAATATCCAATGGTGCCGATATAGGAGAATAGGACTCTTCTGTATTAGAACAGGACAAGATCACCAGAAAAAGAAATACTAATAGCAGTTGCTTCATTATGGCTATTATTCATTTAACGAAAATACGGATTGACCATTTTCATACATGAGTATCTGCGCATTAGCATTGGGCATCAAAACTGAGTTTAGTTCATTTAATTCCCAGCTATTGGGGTTTTTAAACCATTCTGCTAGGTTGGCCCTTATAGAAATATCTGTAGACGGACCAATCCAAATTGTCCCCAGATCAATTGTAAAGAAGGTGTCCTGAGGAAATACAGGGCTGCCCCCTGAAATATCAACAGCTCTAATAGCGTGGTAATTAAAGCCTTGTTCAGCACTTTCAGAATTGATGAACTTACCGTCAAATTGCATGTAATGGTAACCACCTCCAAGCATCTCGGGAACATTAAAATTCGCTGAATTTAAATCGGCATAGTTTTCCGCATTGTCTTCATTATCCAGGCCAAAAGTCAAACGTACAGTGTAAGTACCAAGTGGGATATCGTCCTGAAACTCGAAACCGAGACCTTCACCTGCAGTCACATCGACAAGGTTGTAGACGTCATACTCTAAACCAACATTATTCGCGTCAATAATTTGAACATCTGAAACCAAATACCGGAGACGTTCTATACTAATTACGTCACCAGCCTCAGTTGTAAACTTGAAATCATTAAAGTCTGCATTGCTCACTGGGGTATCGTCCCAGAAATGTTCAAAACTAAAATTGAGAACTACCGATTGTAACAAATCATCCTGATCCTTAC
This sequence comes from Winogradskyella aurantiaca, assembly GCF_003362725.1. Lineage (GTDB taxonomy): Bacteria > Bacteroidota > Bacteroidia > Flavobacteriales > Flavobacteriaceae > Winogradskyella_A > Winogradskyella_A aurantiaca. The sequence goes on along the minus strand of NZ_QKTV01000001.1, from coordinate 62,220 downwards.
TATTACAAGCCAATAGCAGAAAGGAAAGTAGGTAGATGAAGTGCCTTTTGTACTTTAAATTAATCATTAATTATTGCTAATAGTAAATCTGTAAACCCTTTATTTTCCGTAATGTCTCCGTCGGTACTTCCAGTATCTCCAACACTAACCACAGAACCATTGTTTAAGAAAGTAACGCCATAACCAAAGTCAATATTGCTACCCCCAACACTTTGTTCCCAAATCAAATTGCCCTCAAAATCAATTTTAAAGACCCAAAGATCGTTCTGACCCTTATTGACTGCAACGTCACCATCAGCAGATCTAGAACTGCCTGTAATAACATAGCCATCGTTTAATTTTACAATGTCCTGAGCTGTATCAAAATCCGAACCTCCATAGTTTTTCTCCCAAATGAGGTTGCCGCTGGGTGTGATTTTTATAAGCCAGACATCGGCAGCTCCATTATTGGAGCTTACCATAACATCATTACTTCGTGTGTCACCTACGATTAAATAATTACCATCATTACTGGCAACAATGGCCCTAGCCTCATCTATTTGTGTGCCACCAAAGGAACGTTCCCAAATCAGATCCCCATCCGAACTAATTCGTATGACCCAAAAATCATAAGTGCCAATGTTATTGGAAATATCTGTGTCCTCACTGTCTGAACCTCCAGCAATTATGTAGCCTTCATCTGGTAATTGAATCACCCCTTCAGGGGTGTCTGTGAAATTCCCACCGAAATACCGACTCCATTCCAATTCTCCACTGGCTGAAACCTTAACCGCCCAGTAGTCACCACCCGCATGACGTGATGATGCTCGTGTATTTCCTTCTCCTCCAGAACCTGTGACATCGAGAACACCAATAAGCAGGTAACCTAAATCACTGGTTTGAATTAGAGATATGCCTTCATCATTCCCTGGGAAACCAAAAGAGTTTTCCCAGCTTATATTACCAGAGCTATCCAGTTTCACCATCCAGAAATCCAGTTGTCCGGAATTATTGGAGACATCACCATCTGTACTTGAACTAGAGCCTATTAAGGCGTAGCCACCATCTAAAGTTTGAATGATTGACCTTCCCCGATCATTACCGGAACCACCATAGGTTTTTTGCCATTCGATCGTATGATCGGCTTTATATTTAACAACCCAGTAGTCAAAAGAAGTGTCGGTCTTATCTGTGACATCACCATCATTACTCTGCGTATAGCCAAGTATCGCATAGCCCTGATCAGTAGCTGTAACCACACTTGAACCACGTTCATTATTACTGCCTCCTACAGTAGACACAGACAAGATTGAACCATGGGGAGTTTCGTTCTGACTGCTATTGCTGCAGCCTGATACAAAAAACAAGAGAGCAGAAAGCGATAGAAGACCCCAAACCCGTTCAATTAACGTCATAGTCTATTCTTCACTTTTACGGAGAACAAATAACCCTTCAACGGTATCGCTCACAATAATATTACCACTTTCAAAATAGGGATACACACTCCATACTCCATCAAAATTTGTAGAGTTATTAGACTGAAAGGTGTCGAAAAAACGAACTTCCGTCATGGCACTTGTTGAAGCGCCAATATTAGAGATGTCTAAAATTCGCAAGCCGGCAGTATAATTGGCTAGATAGTACTCATCGCCAAGTACATAACCATTGTGGTCAATAGCTGGTGTGGGCCCGAAGTAGGAACTTGATAATTTTGGATCGTCCAGGTCTGAGAAATCAAAGACCAACGTTTTTGTGTTAAAACCAAAGTTGCGTTCATCCAATTCATCACCCAGAATAAAGTATTGCTGATCCTCAGTAAACCATCCTTGATGGGCATAACCATTTTGTGGATATGAAAATGAGCTGATTTGGGTAACATTGGATTTATCGGTAACATCGAGTATCACCACGCGGTCGCTTGGGCCATGACTTCCAACATAAATTTCTCGTCCCGTATAATCTGTATCTGGTCCAGAATAGGTGACCACCTGAGCATCATGCGAATACCCATCAGAGCTATAACTGCCTAAAAACATGGGGTTTGTTGGATTGGAGATGTCTACAAATATGGGTCCACCACTGGCAGAGTCGCATCCTACGAGATAGGCTACAGCCTCACTTTCGTTGATGACAATATTATGACAACTTCCAATCCCGCTATAAATAGCATCAGCCGCAAATGTTTGAGGTCCATTGAAAGAGGAACGTAAGCGTGTTAAATCAAATACCTGCATACCATGCGCTCCAACACCATCTGCTACAATAAAGGCGTGGTTATTATACACCTTAATATCGCGCCAGAAATTGGTTCCAGCACTGGTGTTGAGTCTACCTATAAAAACAGGTTCTTGTGGATCTGTAACATCTACAAATGCGGTACTATTGGTAAGAGCCACTAAGGCATATTCACTACCAGTAGTAGGGTCAGTCCAACCCCAGATGTCACTTCCTTCGGCAGAGCTACTGCCGCCTAAGGTCTGTGTGTCTATTTTAGAAATCAGGTCAATACCATCACAAGGATAATCACCGGCCATTCCATTCTCACATTTGAACAATCCTGGAAATCGGTCGTCTGAATCATCACAAACATCACCAAGACCATCTTCATCAATATCTGCCTGATCTGGGTTGGCAGTATCAGGGCAATTATCTTCCGAATCAATAACACCATCATTGTCCATATCATTATCACAAGCATCCCCAATGCCATCATCATCAGCATCCTCCTGATCGGGATTGGCCATATCAGGGCAATTGTCAACGGCGTCCACAATACCATCTAAATCCGTATCTGGTTCTTGAGCGGGTGCATCGTCATTGTTGGTGCAGGCTAAAACCAAGCCTAAGGCCAACAAGAAGACATACTTATGAATGGAAGTGCTATTAATCATCATTACTTTTTTGGGCAAATTACTGAAATTATATGGTTGAGAACTTCAGTTTGATAATAAACTTCTACAAACCCTTTTTAAGTATGTAAAAGCTGTCTAATTTTGCAAAATGTTTGAAGATAAAAATCCACAGCGTACACCCTTGAGTGAATTAGGTGAGTTTAAATTGATAGATCACCTCACTACACAATTTCAGATTCAAAAAACCTCTACTGTAAAAGGCATTGGAGATGATGCGGCCATATTAGACCTGAGTGATGACCAAACCGTTATTACAACAGACCTTCTTATTGAGGGAGTTCATTTTGATTTGTCTTATGTACCCTTAAAGCATCTGGGCTATAAAGCAGTAATGGTTAATTTATCTGATGTTTACGCTATGAATGCCGAGGCTTCTCAAATTACGGTCTCTATCGCGGTATCTAACAGATTTCCACTCGAAGCTTTGGAAGAATTGTATGCCGGAATTAAAACGGCTGCAGATTTGTACAAGGTCGATTTGGTAGGTGGTGATACAACCTCTTCTACCTCAGGTCTTATTATTTCAATTACGGCCTTAGGGACTGTTGCCTCTAATAAAGTGGTACAACGATCCGGGGCTAAACCCAACGACCTGTTGGTGGTTTCTGGTGACCTGGGGGGTGCATATATGGGACTTCAAGTATTGGAACGGGAAAAGGAAGTGTTTAAAGTAAACCCTCAAAATCAGCCAGATCTTTCAATGTATACTTACATTATAGAACGGCAATTAAAACCTGAGGCGAGAAAAGATGTGGTTGAGCTATTGGATAAATTAAATGTCAAACCAACCAGTATGATTGATATTAGTGATGGATTATCATCTGAGGTGATTCATTTATGTAAGAACAGTCAGGTTGGAATGGAATTATACGAAAACAAAATTCCGTTGGATCCTCAAGTGATTTCTACTTGCGAGGAATTTAATATCGATAGCACAACCGTTGCCCTTAATGGGGGTGAGGATTATGAATTGTTAATGACGATTGATCAAAAAGACTTTCCAAAAATTAAAGGGAATCCCAATCTAACAGTGATAGGCTATGTAACCGAAGAAGCAGGAGGAATGCATTTAGTTACAAGAGCTGAAACAAAAGTTCCTATTATTGCCAAAGGGTGGAACGCGCTTAATCCTCAATCATAAGCCAGCGCTGACTTTTTTCGAGACGTTTGTTATGAACTCGGTGGAGTACTGAATTAATGTGTTTGTATTTTGTGGTTAATGGGACCATTTCACCATTACCATTAATAGTCATTTCTTTGCCGCAATTTTTACAACGGTATTCTTTTACGAAATAGGTAACCTCTCTTTTTATTTGAAAATTATGCCCAAATACTGCGCAATGCAAATGCTTCATTAATAACTATTTTCTTTAGCGGATGGTCAGAAGGACACTAAAGATAATAAAAACAATGAAGTAAGTATCTAAGTTATTGTTAATACATGGCGGCCATGCGAGTCACCTTTCGGCCAAGTCTTGCCATACGGTTTTGATAGATACGTTCTAGTGCAGAATTGATTTCCTGGTACTTTGGTGTTAATTCAATTAAGTTGCCGTTAACGTCAGTCGTCAACTGATGCTTGCAACAGGTACAGGTGTATTCCTTAACATGTTTGGTCACCCGTTTGGTCAATTGATAATTATGACCAAATACACTGCAATACAATCTAGCAAAAGAGGATGCGTTGGTTTTAGTACTCATGGTCTTAGATTTGGTTTGATAAAACTATGAAAAAAAACCTCAATAATCGCTAAATAACTTAAATTATTGGATAAAGTGTAATAAAAAGTAAGTTAAATCATACATATTTTCAATATGACTCATATGCCCTCCAGATAATTCACAGACGGAGACATCGGCATCCTGGACGGTACTTTTCAAAAATTCACCATCTACTATAGTATCCTTAGAACCAATGATAAGCGCTTTTGGCCCTTGAACTTTTAAAAAGCTTTCCAAGTGGTTTTTTCGCAACTGCATACCATTCTGTGCAGCGATATAACCTTGCACTGGTGTTTGAAGTGCCACCTCCAAAGCATCTTCAAATTGATTTTTAAAAGTAGTCCGGCTTTCCGGGGCAAATAAATTTGAGAAGGATAAGCGTACCAGATTCTCGTAGTTTGTTTTGGCCATTTCAATAGAGCGTTGTCTCAGTTCTTTACGTTCCTCAGAATCTTCTTGAAAGGTTGAATTCATTAAACAAAGACCAGACACGAAACTTGGCTTCATATGAGCAATGGCTAAGGCCACATAGCCTCCCATGGAATGTCCAATAAACTTTGCGGTACTAACCGATAGGTGTTGTAACAAGTGCATTACCAATTGGGCCATTTCTTCCATAGAATGCACATAACCCAAACATCCTGTTTTGCCGTGACCTGGCAGATCTATGGTAATGACGCGATGTGTATGCTTAAATTCACCAACTAAATAATGCCACATTGTAGAGGTCTCTAGAAATCCATGGAGTAGTACTATGGCCTCTCCCTCTCCAAATTCTTCATAATAGGCCTTGATCCCTTTGTAAGCAAATCTCATGGCCACAAATGTACGCTTTTACTATATTTGAGATTATTGTAATCACCACCGTATGCGATCCTATTTTTTAGTTATTCTTTCACTTGTTAGTTCAGCAGTTCTGGCACAAATTGATTCCAGTTCTTTAGACAAGTTAATTACCAATACCATAACAACCTTTGAAGTCCCCGGTATTTCAGTGGGTATTTATAAAGATGGGAACCTTATTTATGCCAAAGGGCATGGAGTCCGATCTATGGAAACTCAAAAACCAATGGACGCCAATACACTTGTTGGAGTGGCTTCAAATAGTAAAGGGTTTACCTGTTTTGCATTGGCCATGCTTATCGATGAAGGCAAGCTGCAATGGGATGATAAGGTGAGAACCCATATTCCTGAATTCCAATTACAGGATTCCTGGGCCACCGACCAATTTACCATCAAAGACCTGGTAACCCATAGATCTGGATTAGGACTTGGGGGCGGCGATCTGATGTTTTTTCCTGAAGGCGGGGATTTTAGCATTCAAGACATTATCGATAATTTAAAATACATTGAACCCGACAGCTCTTTTAGAAGCACCTTTGAGTATAACAATCTCATGTTTATTGTGGCTGGTGAGGTGATTAAACGGGTTAGTGGAATGACCTGGGAAGAGTTCATAGAAAACCGAATTATGAAACCGGTGGGTATGACCAGTAGTAAGGCCTCCTATAATAGAGTCACTGATAAATCAAATATTATTGAAGCCCATACAAGAACAGAAGGAAAGGTTATTCAGATTCCTCATGATTGGAGTCCAACGGCAAATGCCGCAGGTGGTATTGTTAGTAATGTACCAGATATGCTTACTTGGGCTAAGTTTCTTATGAATGATGCTGTTACTGCCAGCGGTGAGCGTTTGTTGAGTTCAGCACAATTTCACGAATTGTGGCAATTACAAATGCCCTTAACAGTTAGGCCTGGGGATTGGTATGATTCCAATTTTAGAGGCTATGGCCTGGGATGGTTTGTGACCGATGTCAAAGGAGGCTATAAGCAGGTGTACCATACAGGAGGACTTTTAGGTACGGTGACCCAGTTTACCATGATACCCGAATTGGATCTGGCCATTGTGGTACTTACCAATCAGATGGTAGGGTCGGCATTCAATACCATTACTAATACCATTAAAGATAGTTACCTAGGCTACGAGGATCGGTCCTGGTTAACCACTTACGGTGAAAGGCACCACAAGTATTTGAAGTATAACGATAGCATTAAAGCCGCAGTTTACAGTCAGACAAAAGCCATGCAATCAAGTTCTGCATTGCCCAAACCCGATCAGATTGTTGGAACGTTTACAGATGATTGGTTTGGAGACGTTGTTATTACTCATAATGCGGGAGACTACCGTATTGCATGTGCAAAATCCAAAGATCTGAAGGGTGATTTATTACCTTATAACGCCACAACCTTTGTGGCCAAGTGGGACAACCGATCTTTTGATGCCGATGTGTTTGTCAAATTTACATTTGATGAGACCGGTAAGGCCATATCGGCCACCATGAGTTACATAGCCCCAATTACCGATTTTAGTTTTGATTTTCAGGATCTTGAGCTCGTGAGAACTAAGTAATGAAGCACACCAAACGCATTTTAATTTTTGGATTTGCATTATTTGCAGGATTCTTTGGTGCTGGGAACTTAATATTACCGCCTCTATTAGGGTTTAAGACCGGACCTGACTGGTGGATGGTTGCTCTGGGATTTGTTCTAACAACCACAATAATTCCATTGTTATCCTTATTTGGCCATGCCAAATTACAAGGCACTATGCTAGACTTTGGCAAGAAAGTATCACCAAAATTTAGTTTGATCTATTGTATTATTATGTATTTGATCGTGGTGGCCTTACCAGCTCCAAGGACGGCAGCAGTGACCCATGAGATGGCCATAGCCCCATTGTTTAATAGGCCACCAATAGTAACCAGTACCATCTATTTTGTCCTGGTTTTCATTTTTGTGGTCAATAGGTCCAAGGCTTTAAACTTATTGGGTAAGTACCTTACTCCACTCATTGTAACTATGGTGTTACTCATCATTGTCATTGGGTTGTTTTCAGCCTCGGATGCCATGGAATTATCGCGTATGGAAGTGCCCATTGTAGACGGATTCATTGAAGGGTACCAAACCTATGATGCCCTTGCCGGTATGGTTATGGGGGGTGTTATAATTATATCACTCAATGCTCAGGGATTTAAATCTTATAAAGAAAAACGATCCATTATAGCTAAATCCGGCTTTGTGGCCATGTTTGGTCTCTTTGTTATTTATGCGGGACTTATTGCGTTAGGGGCACAGTACAATTCAGGATTTGATCATGATGTCAGTAGAACCGAATTGCTTTTAGGATTGTCCACGATTACCTTGGGGTCTATAGGTTCCAGTTTTGTAAGTATTCTGGTGGCGCTGGCCTGCTTTACCACAGCTGTAGCTATTACGGTTTCCATTGCTGATTTTTTTAAAGAGTTGTTTAAAGGGTCTGAAAAGGCTTATGTGTCCACAGCTGTAGTTTGCTGTCTTGTAGGTGTGGTCATGGGAAGTTACAATGTAGGCTTTATTATAGATATAGCGCTTCCAGCCTTAATGTTCATTTACCCTATTTCTATTGTTCTAATTTTGTTGAACTTATTTGACGACGATTGGGCCTCCAAAAGTATTCATAGAATGGTAGTGCTTACGGCATTTGTGTTTAGCATTCCAGACTTCCTTCAGTTTTTTGTCAAGGCTGAGCAGCTACAACCGTTTGTGGATGCCATTCCTTTGGCATCTTATAATATGGGTTGGGTATTGCCTTCGGTGATTGTTTTTTTTATGATGAATATTATGAATCGTTTAAGGTCAAGGGAATGAAGTACATGGGCAGCAAATCGCGCTTTGCCAAAGACTTACTACCCATTCTATTAAAGGACCGGGAAAATGACCAATATTATGTAGAACCCTTTGCGGGCGGGATGAACATGATGGACAAGGTGTCTGGAAATCGCATTGCCAATGACGCACATCAGGAGTTAATGGCCATGTGGTGTGCGTTGATTTATGACAATTGGAATCCGCCTAGTTTTGTTTCTGAAGCACTGTACCTTGATATGCGGGATAATCCAGAAGCTTTTAAGAGTTACGAACGTGGTTATGTTGGATTTAATTCCTATGCTGGTAAATGGTTTGCTGGTTACCGCAGAGATAAAGAAGGAAAACGCGACTATTGGCGTGAGCACTACAACAATATAAAAAGGCAGATACCCTTTTTAAAGGGGGTAGAATTACGCAATCAATCCTATCTGGAACTAGATATACCCGAAAATAGCATCATCTATTGTGACCCCCCTTACGAGGCAACAACGTCTTACAGGTCTGGATTTGATCATGTAAAATTTTGGGAGTGGTGCCGTGAGAAATCAAAGGAAGGGCATCAGGTATTTATTAGCGAGTACAGGGCTCCGGGGGACTTTTATTGTGTTTGGGAAAGAGATGCTAAGAGTACGTTTTCTTATAATGGAACTTCTGGAGGAACAAAAGAAAGCAAGGAGCGCTTATTTGTCTATCAACCTTAATCCATGTAGTCCATGACTAACAGATAGGATTCTGGAAAGTTGCTTAAGTCAGATTCTTCTACCAGTTCTCCCATACTAGCATTAGAGGTGTAGTGATTGTCATTATAGGTTAATCGACGCATGCCATCACTGTAAACATATAGATCTTTCCATTGCCCAGCTAATGTTTGCTGCTCCTCTATACTTAATACCGGAATATAAATAGGGGGGCGACTCACTGTTATTGCAGATTCAGTGTCTCCCTTACTGTTGACCACAAACAAATTACAGCCACCACTACCACATAGCATCGGGTCCATAACATAGATTAAATATTCCATGGAGGAGGCATCGTTATCGAGGTTAAGCATGACTTCCATAAAGGGTATGGTTTCCAAATCAGATTCTGTAAAACCATTTTTTAAAAGAAAGTCCAGTTGTTTCAATCGGCTTCTATCGGTTGAATTAATACGTCCCTCTAATTCCTGCCGTTTAAACGTTTTAAAGATGGTCTCAAAGGTATTGGGATCAACTGCAGGTAGGCTAGCTGCCATGCCTCCCGTATCGGTGTACCCCAGTCCAAATGCTTCTTCAAGTAAGGGGTATGCTATAGCTTCTTTGTAACGTTCTCCTTCAGCATAAAATAACCGCTTGCACATTAATTGCTGGGTTTCCCGGTCAATGATACCTGAGAAAGAACCACGCATCCCATCACTTCCATAGGGCTGAAAATAAAAGGACCCTCGAACAAGATCCGTACTATCTATTTCAAAACGGACCAGTTCGGCATTGTATTTTCCACCTTCCAGTGCCGAGTTTTGTAATTGCCCAAAGTAATAATCACCAGGACCGTAAAAGATGGTCTCTGTTTCAGGTTGATCAATCAGGTTCTCTACCTGTTCATTAGAGGGTGGTGTATTGGCTGACTCCTTGCAACGGTACATGACCAAGCAGCAAAAGGCTACTGTTAGGAGTTGGGAAATCAAATATGGACGAAGCTTAATCAATAATCTTAGGGTGTTTCAGGAACGAATTTAAATTTAGCTAATGGTGCCATCCGCGCTTTATTCAAATGCAACTCATCATTACTTACAGTGTAATTATCAGCTCTATCTAAAACCTCGTTGAGTTGATCTGAGATATTCTCGTATGGACAGGCCATAAGGGTCGTAATGCCCGGCGCCAGCTTAAACCTATTGCCCTCCAGGAGTTCATACCCCATAGAAATTTGATTACAACCATTATTACCACTTACCATGGCATTCTCTGAGTTAAAAATCAAATAAGCCTCTTTTTGTCCTTCTTGTAATTCAATGGGCTGTCCCATGAGTTCTTTTAAAACCCACTTCTTATTTTCCAAAGCTAGATCCATTCGGTTTTTGTATAAGATGTATTGATCAGCCAGAGAGTCAGAAATCTGCTGAAGGTTCTCGTCTAGATGCCAGAGCTGATTTTCACCTACTTTATAGCCTTGTGTACGGCCATCCTCAAGGGCTAATATAATTACAGAGCCTGCATCAACCCAACTAAAACTACCGCGTTCAACAATAGCTTGTTGCGACTTGTCTTTGTAAAATTCTACTCTTCGAAAATCACCATCGGAACGCAAGGTTAAGGTGGTTGCAATTCCCGAACAGTCGTCACAAGGCAAAACACCTTTGTATTGCCCATTCCAATCCAGGGCATTTTCACTAGTATCACCAGAAGATAATTCTGTTGCCGTTTCCGTATCGGATTTTGAACTTTCTTTACAAGACGTCATCAAGCTTAAAATGACTAAAAGACTAAGACAAGACTTCGGGGATAATGGGAGCATAGGGTTTTAATTAAGTCCTTAATATGTAGAAATTTACAAAAAAACTGCAAAGAACACCTTAAGCTTTTAAATTCTTAATGATTCCAAAGGCTAAATCCACAATATGATCTTTTACCAATACGGTAAATTCATTGGTGGTTGAGATAACTTCATAGAGTGATATGCCCTCCCATGCAAAGCGCTTAAAAATGTGGTAATACAGCCCAGGAATTTCAGAATTGTTTTCTGGTAAGCGAATGCTTATGGCCGAAAGTTGGTCCTGCCTACCTAATAGATTTTCCTCGGAAAACTTGGTTTCAACCAAGGGCAACTCAGACTCTGAGACAACTAGGTTGCTCTCATACAATCCTCTTGAGAAAGCGTAAAACGCTTTGGGATTAATCACCTCTAGTATTTGAGCGTGGTTGTGCACAAGACTACTTGAGTTCTGAAAGGTAAGGTCTACCAAACGCGATCTTACGGTAATGTCACCTAACTGTTGTAGACTGGTTTTTAGTTTCTTTTCTGAGCGCAGACGCTGCGGAGGTTGAAAACGTCGCAAGGCCATCATTATGGCTCCAGATTTCACGGGTTTTTTTAGCATAGAGGCTATGGTGGGTTGTAGTTCTTCTGCTAAAGCCGAGTAATTTATAATATGCCTGGAGATGGCTTCCTCCAAAAAGGGTTGCTGGATTAGCAACTCTTGGACACAGGCTGAAATAGTCTTCATGTTAATTAATTAACAATTTGTGCAAATTTATATAAATTTTCTAGTTTTTATGGTCGCATCTCAGGAGGGGCCTAATTTCGTGGTTTTAAAATGATACATAATGTTGGTATATAAATTTGGAGGCACCTCAGTCGGATCGGTTCAAAACATGAACCATGTCAAAGAGATAATTCAAGGCGAAGAACAAAAACTGGTGGTGTTATCGGCGATGTCAGGTACAACTAATGCCTTGGTCAAGTTATCGCAGAGCATTGCAAATGGAGATAAAGAATCGGCCATAATTCAGTTACATCAGCTGAATGAATCCTATCAAACAACAGTCTATGAATTGCTTCATGACCAACCATTGCGTCAGGAAACATCAGCTTATGTTAATGCCATTTTTCAAACCTTAACAGATGCGGTGGCCGTACCCCATTCTCAACTGTTGCATAATACGATTGTCGCCCAAGGAGAACTCCTATCTACTTATATGTTTAGCCGCTTTTTGCAACAGGAAGGGCATTCAGTGGTATTACTTCCTGCGCTTGAGTTTATGCGTATCGATCGAATGAATGAACCTGATAATTTTTACATTCAGCAAAACTTACGTCGGTTGATTGCGCAACAGCCTAAGGCAGATTTCTATATAACCCAAGGGTTTGTTTGTTTAGATGCCGAAGGGAAAATTGCCAATCTTCAGCGGGGTGGCAGTGATTATACAGCAACCATTATCGGAGCGGCCATTAATGCCCAAGAAGTTCAAATCTGGACGGATATCGATGGCTTCCATAACAACGATCCACGGCATGTGCATCACACCCAATCTCTGTCGCATTTAAGTTTTGATGAAGCAGCAGAGTTGGCCTATTTTGGAGCTAAAATTTTACATCCACAAACAGTATTGCCCTTACGGAACTTAAATATACCCTTGAAGTTAAAAAACACCATGGACCCTAAGGCTGCCGGTACTACTATTAATAATGAAATTCACGGTGAGGGAATTAAGGCGATTGCCGCCAAAGATGGCATTACGGCTATCAAGATAAAATCAGTTCGGATGTTACTAGCCCACGGTTTTCTTAAGAAGGTGTTTGAGGTTTTTGAAACCTACGAGACATCTATTGATATGATTACCACTTCGGAGATTGCAGTATCCTTGACCATAGATGATACGAGTCGATTGAACGAGATAATTGAAGCCCTGGAAAAATTTGCTACCGTTGAGGTGGACGACTACATGAGTATTGTGTGCATGGTGGGAAATAATATCATTCACCATCCGGATACTCCAGCATTATTTCAGGTGTTACAGGATGTCAACGTGCGCATGATTGCCTATGGAGGTAGCAATAATAATATTTCGGTATTGGTGAACACTAGCGACAAAAAAGAAACGCTGCAAAAATTGCAGCGCTATGCTTTTGAAGCTTCTTCTATTAATGCCAGTTTAGCTTAATCGTTGTTATTAGCTTGGGCTTCAGCCTCAGCTTCAGCAGCCGCCTGTTCTTCCTCTTCGCTTAACCAACCACCACCAAGTGCTTTATACAATTGCACTTGATTGGTTAATAATACCGCTCGAAGGTCTTCCAATAACAACTCAGCATCAAAGGCTTGCCGCTGTTGTTCCAGAAATTCTAGATAACTCGTCACCCCTTTATCGTAACGCTCACGTGCCAGGAATTGAGCTTCCAAGGCGACGCGTCGTCGTTCTTGTGCTATGGCAATTTCTTCTTTAGTTGTGCTTATGGCAATTAATAAATCTTCTACTTCGGCTACCGCGCCAAAGACGGTATTTTGATATTGGTAAACCGCCTGGAAGGTTCTACTTTCCTCAATGTCTACCTGGCGCTGTAATTGACCAAAATAAAACAACGGAGCCAATAGACTACCACCTAAATTCCAAAGCGGATCTTTTAAGGTCAATTGACTAAAAGAAGGAGCCGCTATCCCTACGATACCTGTTAAACTCAATGAGGGTAATCTATTAGCCTTGGCAGCACCCGTAATTGCATTCTGAGCAATGACTCCGTATTCTGCCTGAATCACATCTGGACGCCTGGCGAGTAATTGAACCGGAGTTTCTAATGGCAATTCCAAGTCATCATTTTGTTCAGAAAGGGCTTTGCCCGTTTCAATGGGTCCTGGATTTTTACCGAGTAAAATGCTAATACTATTTTCAAGTTGTACAATTTGACGTCTGTATTGAGGAATGGCACCTGCTGCAATAGCATACTGGATTTTTGCCTGATCCACATCAATCATTGGTACAATGCCCTTATCATAACGCGCTTGTATAATTTGCGTCATACTGTCTCGTGATTTGGCATTGCGTTTGGCAATTTCGTATTGCTTTTTGGCACGTAAAAGGTCAAAATAATTACTTGCCACATCACTTACCAAGGCAATCATAATACCACGGTAGCCATACTCAGATGCTACGAGATCTGCTCTGGCGGCCTCCGATAAGCGTCTGAATTTCCCCCAGATGTCAATTTCCCAACTAACGCCAGCGGTACCTAGTAATAAATTACTAGTTGGCCCAACCTGGTTTAATAAGAAATTCCCTCTAGTTGCCTGAAAATCAGCATTGAATTTTGGCAGCATTTCTGCATTTTGAATCTTTAAGGCGTAGCGTGACTGTAGCACGTTTTCAGCCGCGATTAAAGCATTTCGGTTGTTAGCAAAAGCTTCCTTGACCAAGGTATCCAAAACGGGGTCGTTATACATTTTCCACCATCTCAGATTGGAGGTTTCTAACTGTAAGGAATCGGTATTAATCGTGTCATAAGCCACGGTACGAAGGGTATCCTGCATACGGTAGGAGGTGGGCTGATTAAATTCAGTTCCTTTATAATTTTTTCCTGCCTTACAAGCTTGAAGTAAAGCAGCAATCACTAATATGTAGACTAGTTTTTTCATTCTGCTTCTGGTATTTGGTTCATGCTTTGCGCCTTCTCACGCTTCTCTTCATACTTGCCAATTTTTCCAATTAACAGGAATAACATTGGATAGAAAAAGACCCCTAAAAGGGTAGCTATGGTCATACCTCCTAAGAGGGCCATACCCATTACCTTTCGTGCTTCGGCACCAGTACCCGATGCCACAACTAATGGGAATACCCCAAGTATGAATGAGAAGGCCGTCATAAGAATAGGCCTAAATCGGGATTTAGCGGCTTTTACGGCTGCATCATATAAGGATAAGCCTTTTTGAAACTCTTCATTGGCAAATTCTACAATAAGGATGGCATTCTTAGCAGCCATACCAATGAGCATTACAAAAGAAACCTGCGCAAAAATGTTATTCTCAAAACTGATACTAAAGAATCGCGCAATCCATAAAAAGGCCAGGGCTCCAAAAATAGCAAATGGTGTACCCAGGAGAATGGCAAATGGTAAACTCCAACTCTCGTACTGTGCTGCCAGAATTAAGAATACAAACACCAATGAGAAGGTGAGGATAATTCCTAAGGAACCAGAGGCTTTATTTTCCTGGAAACTCATGGCATTCCAGGAGGTCGTCATATCTCCCGGTAAGGTTTCGGCCGCCACCTCTTTTAAAGCTTGCATGGCTTGTGCTGAGGTGTAACCGGGGGCAGGACCTCCAGTAACTTCAACTGCTCTAAACAGATTAAAACGCACGGTATAATCCGGACCCGAAGTGGACTTGATGGTGGCCAAGGTAGACAGTGGTACCATCTCACCCTGATTGTTTTGCACAAAGAAGTTTTCAATTTTAGATTCGTCCACACGATATTCGCTTTCTGCCTGGATATAGGTTTTATACAAACGTCCAAATCGTGTAAAATCATTCACATAGGTACCTCCCATAAAGGCTCCAATCGTATTGTAAAGGTCGTTAAGAGATACCCCTAGTTTTAATGCTTTTTCTTTGTCAATATCCATAAAGCGCTGCGGTACTCGACTTTGGAAGGTGGTAAAAGCTTTTCCAATTTCCGGGCGAGCGTTGGCCGCCTGAATAAACTTCATGGTATTGTCCGACAGGTATTGTGGAGTGTTACCTCCCTTGTCCTGAATCATAATACTAAACCCAGAACCATTACCAAGTCCGGGGATGGCAGGTGGCCCAAAGGCGAAGGCCTGCGCACCACTTATTTCCATAGCAAGGCGAATGTTAATGCGATCTATGAGCTCCTTAGCTGTATAATCGCGTTCCCCCCAATCTTTCAAGGTAACAAACATAAAAGCGTTGTTGGTGGCCATGGATCCTGATAATAAGTTGTAACCAGTAGCGTTGGTAACATATTCAACCTCAGGAATGTTCATTAACATGGTTTCCACCTTATTTCCTATCTCATCAGACCGCTGCAATGAGGAGGCATCAGGTAATTGCACATTAACATAGAAATAACCCATATCCTCCTCAGGAATAAAACCACCTGGTACCATAGAACCGATGACTCCAGCCCCTATAGTTAGCGCTACAATGAATATTACCCCTCGTTTTAATTTGCCTGTAAGGGTAGAGGTTACAGACATATAACTGTTTGTAGATTTCTCCATCCAGCGGTTAAAACCGCCGAAAAATTTACCAAGCAACCCACCATAAGGCTCTGGCTTTTTCAATAAGATACTACATAAGGCCGGACTCAGTGTCAAGGCATTGACCGATGATACCAAAACGGATACCACAATGGTAATAGCAAATTGCTGGTATAGAATACCTGTGATACCTGCCATACCTGCAACGGGTATAAATACAGCCACCAACACCAGGGTCGTGGCAATTACAGGTGCGGTTACTTTACGCATGGCATCCAGTGTTGCCTCTTTAGGATTCATACCAGAATCAATATTTACCTGTACGGCTTCTACCACCACAATGGCATCATCCACCACAATACCAATGGCTAATACCAAACCTAATAAGGATAGTACATTAATGGTGAACCCTAATATGGGGAAAAAGATAAAGGCTCCTACCAAGGATACCGGAATGGCTAAGGTTGGAATCAAGGTTGCCCGCCAATCCTGAATAAATATAAATACCACCAGTACCACTAGAACCAGTGCAATAACCAAGGTGACTACAATATCTTTAATACCAGCGGTGATTGGTAAGGTTGAATCCAGTGACACATCATAGGTCATCCCTTCAGGGAAGCCCTTACTTAGTTCGGCCATCTCGGCCTTAATATTTTCTGCCAATTCCACGGCATTTGACCCTGGAGCCTGATAAAGGGCAACAATGGCTGCCGCTCTTGAGTTGACTTCTCCATCTTCGGTCTTAGTTCCCAGGCGCGGAATCATATTATAGGTTTCCACACCAAGCGCCACTCTGGCCACATCACCAATTTTAGTTTGCGAGCCGTCGGGCAGGGTTCTAATAACAATTTCTTCAAAGGCCTCGGGCGAATTAAAACGCTCAGGTAGGCGCACCGTATAGGTAAATTCCGTTCCAGGAGGAGCGGGTTCTGCACCAAACTTACCACCAGGAACAATGACGTTTTGTTCGTTGATGGCATTTACAATTTCAGGAACCGTAATACCTCTGATCGCTAATAGGTCTGGTTTGATCCAGATACGCATCGAGTAGTTGGCCGCACCCATAACGTCCACACGGCCTAAACCAGGTACCCGAGCCAGTTGATCCTTAATATTTATAAGACCGTAGTTCCCAAGAAAGTCCGAGTTGTTATGCGCAGGATTGCTGGTTGTTAAGGTTACCAGCATTAAAATATTGGGTAGTGACTTTTTAGTGGTCACCCCGTATTTGGTTACCGAGGCTGGTAATTTGGCCGAAGCCGCCGACACCCGGTTTTGTGCTAAAACGGTATTCATGTCGGGGTCGGTCCCTACATCAAAAGAGACCTGCACCACCATGGTACCATCATTGGCATTGGTAGACTTCATGTAGATCATGTTGTCCACCCCATTCATTTCCTGTTCTATAGGTGTGGCTACCGATTCTTCCACATTAGTAGCATTAGCACCGGTATAGGTGCCTCGTACTTCTACAATTGGAGGCGTTAAATTAGGATATTGCTCAATGGCCAATCCAATCACCGACACCCCACCTACAATAACGATGACTATGGCAATTACCATGGCCACAATAGGTCTGTGTACAAATAAATTCCCTTTGCTTTCTGCCATGGCTATTCTGCTGTTTTACTCTTGAATTCGCTGGCTACAGGAACCACCTCCATCTCCGGTCTAACTTTTTGAATGGCATCGATCACCACTTGATCTCCATCTTTTAATCCTTTAGAAATAATGACCATATCTCCCATTTTTGGACCTAAGGTCACTGGGGCGGAAACCACTTTGTTGTCCGGCCCAACCAACATCACGGAATATTGCCCTTGCAGTTCAATTAAACAACGTTGTGGTAAAACAATAGCATCTTTAGCAATACCTAATTGCAAGCGCACTTTGGCATACAATCCGGGACGTAAAATCAAGGATGAATTGGGGAAACTAGCTTGGATTAATAAGGATCCTGTAGACGCGTTTATCTGGGCATCTACAAAATCAATCCCCCCTTTTTCTTCATAAATACTACCATCGGCAAGAATTAGCTCAACAAATGGTTTCACTTTTCCTTCTTTAACCTCTTTAGAGATTTGTTCTGCCGTTTTATTCTTTCGAAATTCTCTGGCTAATTCGAGGTATTTGGCTTCGGATATTGAGAATTGTACGCGCACCGTATCAATTCTAGACACCGTATTAAGGATGACAGGATTGGGTTCTTTACCCACATATTCACCTTCTCGGGCTTCGGTCTTTCCTATGAGCCCTTCAATGGGGCTTCGTATTTCGGTATAACTGAGTCGTATATTCGCCTGTTCCAAGTTGGCTCTTGCAGCTTCTTCAGAAGCAATGGAGGCATCATAGGTGGCTTGCGCCGCATCCAGATCGGACTGACTCACCGCATTAATCTCAGCTAGAGGCTTGTAACGCTCCAACTCATTTTTAGCATTCACCTTCATGGTTTGCATTTGGGCCACCGTACTCTGTTGTGCTGCTACCTGAGCTAAAAACGGATCGGGGTCAATACTGTACAATAGCTGCCCGCGCGTTACACGAGTTCCCTCATCGAAAGAAATTTTTTCGAGAAAACCGTCGACTCTAGCCCTAATAGGGATGTCTTTTAATCCGTATATCTGACCAACTAGTTCCTCGTAAATGGGAACATCGCTTTGCTCAGCTTTAACAACCGGAATTTTTTGAGGTGGTAATTGTTGGGGGCCTTCGTCTTTTTTGCAGCTTACTATTAATAGTGCTACAAGGATAAATGATAAATGTCTCATGGATTGAAATAGCAATTCTCTCAAATGTAGAAAAATGCGCTATCCCTTCAAAATAATCTTAATTAAAAGTTAAAGACAATCGTCAAGAGGCCTTAAGCCCCGATTATCAGATGGTTCCTGATGCACTAATAAAGTTCAAAATCGCCTGTTTTTTCAGGATATCTTGTGTGAGCTTGTCCATTGATTTTGAGGTCATGTCGGGACTGTCTAACTGTAAGGATCGCAGACTACCATCCTCCTGGGGGGCAATAATAATGGTGCGCCCTTGGTTAAGATGGAACAATCGGGTGTTGACAATGGCAAAAGCCTCACCTTCGGCCGTAATAAAGGCGGCGTATTCAATGTTGGCTTTTGGACCTCTTATATACCCCTGCCCGTAGTAATCTGGATGGTTACGAGATAGGGCGATGGCTTGTGCATCGCGATCAGCAGTGGAGCCTACCACTAGAATCTGAAAGAATACCATATTGGGTAAATCGCCTAGCATAGCCTGATTTACCGGATTGTTGTAGACATAAAAGTTACTCGAGTAGAGGTGTTTTCCAGCCACTTCATATTGGTAATCTTTTTGACCCATGGCCACTTCGGCATCACCAGTTAGCAGTTCGTATTTAGGTACCGGATAGGCAGCTAGTTCAAAAGGGCCAGCCATATCCATACCTATCAATTGCTTATCTATTTCAAAAGTAGTCGTATCCCAGCTTGTGGAATCCTGAAGACGCTGCAGGTGATCCTGCCGCTGTTGTCGGGTGAAGGATTGGGCCTGCCCCAAATGTAAAAGGCCAAGAGCGCTCCATAAAAGTAGTGTTCTGTTCATTTTTTTGATTGATTAATGATTACAAAGAGATAGACGCTTTTACTAAAAAAATGGTTGCCTTGGCAAAAAACTTTTATGGGAAGGGAACCAGGAGATTAGTATCTTTAAGCAAGCTTGATCTTAAAATTTTAATATATGGATAAGATTCACACACATGAAACCACCATTAAGCGCATCAGTGGTTATTTGCATCGGGTAATTCCTGTTGCGGATCACAAGGGCAATGTCATTAGTTATGCTTTAAAACCAATTATGCTCGAATTCAAACCTCGCGATGTTCTACAGGTTATGATTGGTGCTGCCTTACTGGCCATGCCCGTTTGTTTAACCGAAGAAGCATGGGTGCTCGGAGAAGAATTACCGCCACTTAATGTGTTTTTTGTAGCGCTACTGTCAATAGTATTAATTGGCGTATTTGTCTATTATAATTTTTATAAGGTGACAATCAAGGGATATGAGCACCAATTTATCAGGCGTGTTTTAGGAACCTACCTAATTTCTTTGTTTGTTGTTGCCCTAATACTAACCACATTGAATAAATGTCCTTGGTTTATAGATACAGGCTTAGCTCTGAAAAGGGTTATAATAGTTGCCTTTCCAGCGTCAATGAGTGGTACCTTGAGTGATACTATTAAATAAACAAGAAGTTGTCTTCTTTTGGAGTGCCTTCCTGTTTAGACGGTCTCCTTTTTTTGGGTCTAACGACTGGTCTGGAAGCTTTGGGTTTTGGAGCTTCTTCGACAGTTTTTCGTAAATGGTTAACAAATTTCATTGCTTCGGGATTTAGTACATAACATATACGATCACAAGATACGTTTTGGATGATTTAGAACCAATAAAAATCGTTGATCTACAATGATTTAGCATTAAATTAACATAAAAGGGGCATCATAAGCCCATCCATGTCACCATCGGTATTATTATGGTCAAGAGGTCATCTACAACAAGGTATTTTTGAACTCTAAATGTCCTCGTGACCTTGCGATCTTAAATACGCCGCTTTGTGTTGTGCTTTTTGAAGTTGTTGGCGTTTTTTATCAGAGGGTTTGGTGAAGTGTTTACGCTCGCGAATTTCTTCTCTTTGCTTAACGTTTTTAACCTTGCGCTTATAGCGTTTTAAGGCACGATCTATATTTTCTCCTTCTTTAATAATAATTTTAAGCATCGTTCTTACGGATTTAAATTTGAGTTATAGCTAATAAAAGCGACCTGGCCTGAATTGATAAGTATTACAGAAGTTAACCTAAGTGCTACATAGAGACCGCTGAAAGGGAGCTTAAAAAAAGAAAAGGACCTTTAAAAACCTTATGGGGTCAAGGTACGGTGCTTAGTTGGGTCCTACAATAAAATCCTTACTTATTCTTAACAAAGATGAGTTTGTGACGACTTTTGGGGTTTTCACGCTGTTCAATATCAAACTGCCCAATGGATTTAATTAGCGGGGTTAGTTTGTCAAAACCATAATTTCTCGAATCAAAATTGGGACGTTTTTTTTGAATTAAACTGCCAACATCTCCCATAAAGGCCCAACCGTCATCATCGGACACATCACGAATAGAGGATTTGATTAAGCCAATATCGCGCTTACTAATTTTGTCTACTTTAGGTTTTCTACGCTTGGTGCGGGTCTCTTTATCCTCCTCCTGGCTACCAAGAATTTCGATGTAAATAAATTTATCACAAGCCACAATAAAAGGGTCTGGCGTTTTTTTCTCGCCAATACCAATCACCAACATGCCCGCCTCACGTAAGCGAGTGGCCAGTCGGGTAAAGTCACTGTCGCTGGATACCAGGCAAAACCCTTCTACTTTGCCGGAGTACAATAAATCCATGGCATCGATAATCATGGCAGAGTCAGTAGCGTTTTTACCTACGGTATAGGCGTATTGCTGTACTGGGGTAATGGCATTTTCAAGGAGTAGGTTTTTCCATTTTTTTACCCGGGGATGGGTCCAATCTCCATAAATACGTTTGATGGTGGGATTTCCATATTTGGTAATCTCTTCCATCATTTCTTTGACGTTAGCTGAAGGAATGTTATCGGCATCAATTAAGACCGCCATGTTTTTGGTAGTACTCATAAAGAAGGTTTTGGTAAAGATAAACTTTAGAACTGAGCAAATAGAAAAGCGTCACATGAATGTCAATTCCACCCAAGTTGTTTGCGCTCGGTCCAATAGTTTTCTGCAGGCACTCTAAAACTATTGAGTAATTCTATTTCTGAAGCTGATAATGCAAAGTCATGCACCTTGAGATTGCCATTGACATGGGCTGCTTGTGCGGCACCACTTAGGACCGTAAACGGTTGAATACTGTCCATAGCATAACGCAGGGCAATGGCATCAATACCAACGTCATAGTTTTTGGCCAGGGTATCCAATGCCTCATATAGCCTCTGGTATTGTGGGTAGTGCGTATTTGGAAAGATGCGTCCGTTAGCCAGAGCTTCTTTAATCACCACCCGTTTGTCTTGTAGTTGCGGCATGAGTTTAGCCAGGGATTGGTCCAGCATGTTATAGGTCACCTGAAACACTTCAAATAACGGTTCTCCTTCGCGCTCAATGGCTAATGCTGCTTCTAAAACGTCTGTCTGACTGGCGCCGGTGGTGCTTAGACCTACTTTAATGCCACTGGTCTTGATCTCCTGCAGGCGATCTAAAACCGCTTCGTTACGCAACACTCCTGAGTCAAATGTAGCTGAGTGGATTTGAAGCGTACTCAGCTCTGGTAACAAAGCTTGGGATTGCGACCATTGGGTATTCAGTAGGTCAATACTGTGTTCTTTAACTTCATGGACGGTGGCATTGGGATCAAAATTGGCGACGTATTTATAGCCCCATTTAGTAGCCAATTCCACATCGTCATGGGGATGCTGTTGCAACCAATCGTGTAGTAACTGTTCGGCCATACCATAACCCGGGGCCGTATCAAAATACCGAATACCACTTTGGTAAGCCGCTTCTAATAAATAAAGCCCCTGTTGGCGAAAGTCTTCCAAGGACTGCTCTTTTTTGGAGCCGTTTTGGCGAATGTTAATGTACTGAGGTCTACCGATAGCAGCGGTACCTAATCCAAGTGCGGGCATCGTTTTGTTGTTGAGGTTTAAAGGTACAATTTCGATACACAATAACGGTCTAAATCAACTTTTCAAGCGCTCTTTACACCTGTTAATTTATTGCCAATGACATTTCGTGTCACTGCTATAGGCTTGTTTTTCAGATAATTTTATAACAGTAATAAACTAAATCACGAGGTATGAAAACAACGGAATTTAGCAAGCCAATTGTTAGAGACATTGGTTTAAATATTGGAAAAGTGATGTCTAACAACCTATTGGTAGACAAGGGATTTAGGGATGCTAATTGCTTAGAACAAGACAGTGTAGCCCAATTGTTTCATGGGAATTTTAAGGCACACAAGAAAAATCGTTACCACCATCAGTTAAACGATTTGGTACACACCAAATTCACTATGGATAAACAGGCGGTAACGGCTGCCCATACCATATATGAGACCTTTTTTAAATGGGTAGTGACCACCTGCGCTGCCGGGGAGATTGATCATCAGGATTTGGCGCAGTTGTTACGGCATTTTAAACGAGTGAGTCGAAAGCTCAAGGCGATGGCCCAGGCGTATTTGCAGCAGGGAGATCAGGAAAGTGCAGAGGCTATACTTGACAAACTAGCGCATTTAAATGCTTTTATACAGCAGCTCAAACGCGGTTTATCCTTAGCAGATGTCGATAAATTACAAGAAGATGAAAAGGCAAAACAGGGTACGCAGATTTGGTTGATCGAACTCATATGTGCTATGGCCTTAATACACCTGTTTATATTTGGATTAGCGACCGAATTAATGGTGTTAACCTTTGGACTAGCGGGGGTTTTAATAGTGTCTTTGTTGTTAAAAATGGCATCAATAGCGGGACTATCGCAACATAAGCTCAGAATTAAAAAAGAACTCTGGGATCAACATCAGTTCTTGAAACGTCAGGCCGAATTATATGGAAATGCCATTCAGACCTTTCAGATAAAAGCAAAGACGCAACAGCATGCGGATTTTAAGAGAAAGTTGCAGGGGCAACGACCTACAGGGAAGCGATTGGTAATGCCTTTGCTGCGCTAAAAAATTAAGTTGGTTGTTTTGTTGAGCCTATCCAGGTGTTGGTGTCTGGATAGGCTCAATTTTTTCTTCGGCTTTTGATTACTCCTCTATAAAATCCGCATCAATCGTATTCGAATTTGATGGTGCTATACATAAATATGCTTAAAACACCCTTCTTCCTGGGTTTGATATGCGTACTTTCGCGACCAATTTGGGTTTGGATAAACCCGGTAAACATTAGAAATTACATGCGGTTTAGTGACTTAGATTTAAAAAAAGCAATAATTAAGGCCCTTCAAGATCAAGGTTATACAGAGCCTACTCCAATACAGGCCAAGGCCATTCCTTATGTACTTAAAGGACAGGATGTTTTGGGAAGTGCGCAAACCGGAACCGGAAAAACAGCGGCCTTTGCCATACCCATCATTCAAAAACTATTGGAAGATGGGGTAAGCAGAGGAAGACGTCCCATTCGTGCGCTGGTAGTAACACCAACCCGCGAGTTGGCCATACAGATTGGTGATAATTTTAACGCGTATTCTAGGCATACGTCCCTCAAGAGTACTGTTATTTTTGGTGGGGTAAAACAGCAGGCCCAAGTCGCTACCTTAAGACGCGGTGTGGATATCTTAGTGGCTACCCCAGGACGATTATTGGATCTTATCAGTCAGGGTTATATTAGCCTTAACGATGTTGGGTATTTTGTTTTGGATGAGGCCGACCGTATGCTGGATATGGGCTTTATTCATGATATAAAGAAATTACTAACCCTTTTACCCAGGCAACGACAATCCTTGTTCTTTTCGGCGACCATGCCCAAGACCATATTAAAGCTGTCGCAGCAGATCTTAACCAACCCACAGAAGGTGGCCGTCAATGCGGTATCCTCAACGGCAGAGACCTTGCAGCAATTTGTATACCCTACCAATAAAAAGACCAAAAAAGACCTCCTCTTACATTTACTTAATAATCCTGATCTTGATCAGGCACTGGTATTTTCACGAACCAAACACGGGGCCGATAGGATTGTACGCGATTTAAAAAAGAAAGGCATTAGCTGCGCGGCAATTCATGGTGGTAAAAGCCAGAACCAGCGTCAAAAGGCCTTAAAGCAGTTTAAGAATAAGGACATTCGTCTTCTCATAGCCACTGATATTGCCGCCAGGGGTATTGATATAAATCAGCTGCGTTATGTCATTAACTACGACATCCCTAACGAACCAGAAACCTATGTGCACCGTATTGGACGTGCTGGACGTGCCGGTGAGGAAGGTATTGCCTTATCCTTATGTGAGCCAGAGGAAAATGCCTATGTTAAGGATATAGAGAAGCTCATTAAAGCTTCTATAGAGAAGGTGACTTCGCATCCATTTCCACAGACCGATAGCCCTATGACGGCCCAAGAGCGTAAAGATTTTGAAAAAGAAAAGCAGCGACGAAAGCAAGAGTTTTTTGCCAATCGCAAAAAAAACAGAGATTCAAGAGGCTCTAATAACAACCGACGAAGACGCTAAGGCCCTTCATCAAGACATTAGTAACCTAGCCAGAGCCACATCCGAGGCCGCCAGGCGGTAATCCAATAGCTTACTGGCAGGAACCCATTCATAGTGATCATGGTCACTGAGTTGGTAGATGGCCGAAACAAAATCGCAATGATAAGCGACGAGGTGGATGCTAAAGTTCTCAAAGTCGTGATGGGTGTCTCCTGCTTGTAGACCCACACGCACTTCCATACCCAGTTCTTCCATGAGTTCCCGTTTTAGACAGGCTTGATGCGTTTCATTGGGTTCTAATTTACCACCAGGAAATTCCCAAAACCCAGCATGGTCTTTATGTGCGGCACGACGGGCCAGGAAATACTGGTTTTGGTGGTTGCGGATAAGTCCGCAAATGACGGTGATAGGGGATTGTTGCAT
This sequence comes from Winogradskyella aurantiaca, assembly GCF_003362725.1. Taxonomy (GTDB): domain Bacteria; phylum Bacteroidota; class Bacteroidia; order Flavobacteriales; family Flavobacteriaceae; genus Winogradskyella_A; species Winogradskyella_A aurantiaca. Next base: position 36,620 of record NZ_QKTV01000001.1, on the reverse strand, counting down.
AATGGCTAAGCTACGTAATTGTAACTTGTATTTGTCATGCTGAACTTGATTAGCTACGCTGAATCTTCGATTTCAGCATCTCATTAAACTACAGAAAGTCAAATCGAGTGATTCGAATGCAATGAGAATTGTATCGAGATGTCTTTTTTGTAAAAAATTTTAGTCTAGTTCTCGATACAAACTGCTATTGGCAGTTCACTCGAACTGACAGTATGTTTACTCTTTTAAGGCTTTAAAGATCCTTGAAACGTTAACTCTCACGTGTCATTGGGATTCCCTCATAGGTTTCCATCACCAGTTCCTTCCCATACTGGCGTTCGAGGCGGCGAATGCAAAAATGGGCGCGGGCCATGGTTTGAAAGTGGTTGATAAACAAAAAGTTTAAAGAGCCTCCTCCCAGGGCACCCGCGACGGGGATGGCCTGCATCACAAACTTTTCTGATACCTGCACCGAAAAGCGACCGGCAATGACTCCTAATAATTTTACCAATGGATTGCCACTACCCATCAATAGTTTACTCAGGCCCTTTAAGCCATTACTACTCATAAAACTGGCGGCGCCTTGTATGGCGGCATCCAAAGCCACGCGACTCGTGTAGTATGAGGTGTCCATCCCCTCCGTTTTATAGGTGGAGCCTCCTAGGGCAAAGACCTGCATGGCGGCCAATTGCGTGTCAAAGGAGTTGAGGTCTTCCCCTTCTGCTCGGGCCATATCCAGAATGGCGCGCATCATGAGTTGTGTAGAGATCACCAGTTCCGAGGCAAATATGGCCGTTCCAATACCGGTGGCAGCTCCAAAGGCTCCTGAGGCCATACCAGTGGTGGTCACCAGCGCCTTATAGGTTTTTGAAGAGGGTTTTTTAAAGGGCTTGCCTTTTTCCATGGTGGCCAGATTACTTTTTACCGCCAGCATCAGGGCTTTATTTACCTGCTTTTGTAACCATTCCTGCTGTTTAAGGGGAATGGCCTGCATGCCGCGTTCAATTTTATTACCCAAGGCATTAAATCCGCGCATCAACAAGCCTAGATTTTCCAGATCGCGCTTGGCGTTTTGGATCAGCTCCAGATCTTCGGAAGTAATTTGTATGTCTGTAGGGGTACTCATAATTGCATGTCGATTAAAGGGTCTTTATAAGCCCATACTTGTCCGTGTCTGGGATTACCGGCAGCCGATAATTGCTTTACATAATACACCTGGTTCTTATGGGTCTTTAATATGTTGAGCATTTTGGCTTTCATTCGTTCATAGGAGTCATCCAATCCTTTGGGGGCATTTCCCCAGGCAATGATCACGGTATTAATATGTCGGCACAAGGTATCAATTGTTTCAAAATTTTTCGAATCCATAAGGCGTTTGTGTTGACTTTGCAACAGATGCGAATGGGTCTGGTAGTGCGGCATCAGGTTGACAATAGAAATGGATCCGATGCTCTTGAGGGCCTCGTGTTTGTTTTGGTTTTGGTAGACGTAATTACTCACATTAAACACGGTCTTGTCTGAAACCTGTGTTGTGGCCCTACTGGGGTTTTTAAGGATCACGAGTAAGGATTCTGACGCATGATTGTCCAGTTCCAGATGCAGGGCATAGCGTTTGGTGTTGCTGCCTTCCATACGGATGGTTTTAATGAATTTTGGGTATTGGTATGTGGGGAGTTTACGCATTACGTATCAAGATAATCATTAATAGTTTGACATCTAGATCGTTTATAGTTGAGTTGTCATGCTGAATTTAATTCAGCATCTCGTGAGACCCTGAATCAAGTTCAGGGTGACAAATTAAAGTAACAGGCTCCCCAATAAATCTGAGTACTATACTAGGCCCTGTTTAATCCGTATCTTTGAAAAAGAACAATTAAAACTAAGCATGATGAAAAAATTAATGACAAGTATGTGTATTGCACTATTAGTGTTAAGCTGTAGCTCAGATGATGGCTACGGTCCTACAGATCCACCAAACAATACCCCCGTTACCCAACATGATGAGAACAGCGATGGTGATTTAAGTGATGCCTTTAATAATCCCGAAGGGCCCTTTACACTGGAAGTCGGGGCGAATATCGTTATTGCCGATCAGCAGGGCGATCCCAGGGATGTGGACTATTTTACCATTGTGGTGCCTAATGGCAGCTCCTTAACGGAGCTCAATCTCACCGGCTTTACAGCAGCCTCTGGTAATCTGGCCTTTTTGGGCATGGTCAATGGCGCTGCCTTTAGCACCGATGAAAACAGTACCACCAGTGGAGACCTTCTGGGAGGTATTGTCTATGGAGCGTCGCAGCTCAATACCAATATGTTGCCTGCTATTGGTAGCTTGGATGGAGCTCAAGGTTTTAGTGGGGCCTTACCCGCTGGCACCTATTCGTTTTGGTTAAACCAAACCGGGCCTAATTCTGAAGCTGAATTGGAGTTTGTGATTGAGTAGCCACTGAACTGGCGCTTAAAGCCTTGTAATACAAAAAGAACTTGTTGTGGATGCAACTGCATTCACTGGATCTTCCTGTTGTAATTTTAGTCCTCATGGACCTTCTATTAGCAAGAGACAAAAAGTCTACCTATCAAACATTGATCTAATAACAGGACCTCCTAAGATTGCACAAACACAATAATCATTCGTTAAAGAAACAAGTTGGGCAAACATTGCCTCTCGTTTTTGACCAATTTGCAAATGCGCTATTGCACCTTCAGACCCCTGATAAATTTCAGTAATACCATAAAGCGTATTCCCTGTTTCACCACTGTTTGGATCAAAAGGATTGTTGAATTGTACTGATTTTAATACTGTATAACACAATATAAGAGGTTCTATATGGCCAGTTACATGGTGCGTATCTCTCATAAAATCTTCATGTGTCTTTAAAAAAGATTCCATTCGTTCGGTATCTACATTGGGCACCACAAAAGACACATGAAAGCCTACAGATCCATTTTTAATTGTCATATCTGTTATGTTAGTTATACTCTTGTTACCCAACTTAGGCTGAGCTAAATTGACTTTTTTGATTTTCTTGCAGATAACCAATCAAGAAACATGTATGTGAGCGCAAGAATTATCATAATACCAAAGTGGTTTACAAATGCTACTGAGTTAATGGTCAATGTCAATTACTAAATGAGGCATAAGATGTATTTGGAAATAAAGGAGTTAATCCTTTGTCGCCACCCACACACAGCGCCATTACTTGTTGCGCCATATTGCTTTCATCGTTATTAAACCGCCAATCCAGATATTTTTGATAGTGCCTGAATGAGGCCCAATCACCATAGATGTAATAAGTATAGGTATCATCGTTAAAGAATGCTTCAAGCGATAAATTGCCATCATAGTTTCGTGTTGTCTGCAAGCCTGCAGGCGTATTTAATAAATCTATCATCGCTTGCTTTTTGCCGGGCTTCACCTTGAGGGTAACCAAAACCGGATGTTTTGGGGCAACGGCTTGCATCATGCCACCATAATCAAAAAAGTCACCTTGCGCTATGATCTTTCCATTATCATCGAAATTAAAATACCAATAGCCATTTAAATTAATCTCCTTGCCGGTCACTGAATTTTTACCCGTCCACGTACCATAGGTTCTCACGCTGCCGTCTGGCTTTAGCGTTAGGGTATCTACGCCGGGAAGCCAAGCTTGCGCGTTGTATGTAACGTCCTCAAAATTATTTTGGTACCCCTTTAACATGTTTACATAGGCTTCATATCCAAGAGGTTCTGAAGAACCATACATAGGGGTGTAAAGTTTGATATCCTTACTGACGAGCATCAGTTGTTCGCCTAGCTTTTCTTCTCCATGGAGTTCAAATAATTTTTGAGCGGTGGCTAGATTTTGTTCGTATTTAGGATTGTTATTACATGCAACTAGAAGAATCGCAGTAAGTAGTAAAATAATTTTTTTCATAATAAATTGATTAAGAAGAATTAATTTAAAACTTAAAAGAAATCAATCTTGAAAAGATAGATAGATCTGAGTTTACCGTCGCCTAAATACCAGTTTCTTAAGATAAACCAGAGGGCTTCAATGCGGTATTCGGGTTTAGTAAACCTATTTAGGTAAATGAAGTAGTAATTAAATTGTAGTGACTCTTAATCTATCTCTTCTGATGTTTGACTTATAGCATCAGAAAAATAAAATCTAATTTTTAATTCACCATTTAGTCTCACCAAATAAGCACTTTCAAGCCATTGATAATTTAAGAGCATTTTTTTTCCGTCGTTTACTGTAATAAATCTGCCACTATTTTTAAAAAAGGCATGAGCAGATTCTTTATCAATATTAATATTCCAATCCGAAACTTTCCAGTCATCCTCAATAGTATTGAAGGTACTTGCAAATTCTAAAAATTCAGCAGCGTTCATTTCTTTACCTATTTCATATAACACATAATCATCGGTTACATAATCATAAAAATTGGCTTTATCATTAGACTCAACAGAAAACGATTCAAACATACCAAGTATGGTATCTTTTACATCTTGTTCTGTAATGGCATTGCTAGTAGTGGTTTGGGTGCAGCTTATAAATACTACAACTATCAACAGTATTGAAAATTTTCTCATTTGAAACTATGTATTGTGGGAAATTGGTAGGATAATAATTCGATTGTTACAGCAATTGTCGTATGCCTTAATAGGCAGGGCACCAAAAGACAGGAGGTAATAGTCATAGGATTACCTCCATTATAATGTTCAACTAATTGGTATTAAAACCCCCCGTATTGTTTAAGGATTTTTAGGCTATAGTTGGTAAGGTCTTTTGTTTCACCTCTGTTCTTAAAATACTCAGCATGACCTTTAGCCTTCTTTTCCTCAATGTAAACTTTCCATTCCATTAACGATTCTAGACTATCAGCACCAAATGCAGCCCAATGCGTGGCACCACCAGGTGATCCTACATCATAAGTGCCAAATAGCATCGCATTACCTTCATAGGCCCATGCCTTATCCATGGCTTTGGAGTGCGCAGCCAACATTTTTTCAGGTTCGTAGACGATACCTTCATATAACTGAAAATACCCCTTGCTAAATGGGTCTACCCCATTTGAAAGCATTATTCTTCCAGAGTAGCTTGGGCCAGATTTTTCAATAAACTTCAGTCTGTTCGTTCTAAACTGTTCCCAGTCTTGATCTGTTTTTTGGCCATCGACAATACCTACGTTTCCTAATTCACCAAAAACTACTACTCTGTGTGTTCCAGAAACATCTCCGCGCTGCATGCGCTCTAAATACAGTCCACCGGACTTAAATTCTACACCATCATAGAATGCGTCAAATACACCAGCTAGTGAGGCTTCCATTCCTGGTTTAACATCAAAGTAATACACTGTAAAAGTATTTGTTTGGGCTATGGCTGTATGCATAAATAGCACAAGCAATAAAATTGCATATAAGTTTTTCATAATTGTTGTTTTAAATTAAGTTAGTTTGACTTTGGTAAAGCGGCCGGGTTAAAATAATAGTCCTCCCTTATGATATCTCCGTTTTCATTGAATGAATGTTGAATATGTTGCATTATTCTAGCACTATTTCCTGATTCCTTATTTTTAAAAGTAAACACCCACCATGATATTACCACTGCTCCGTTTCCTTCATAATCTAGTACATCAGGATAGCCACTCTCTCGAATATCCAAAATCTCATACGTTTTCATATAGTCTTCAATACCAGCAAATTCCTCATCTAAAGTTTTAAACTCATCAATACCAGTATTCATGACATCGTAAAATTGTGCTGATTCGCTGTACATACTTTTGGCTTTTTCGAAATCCATTGCTTGATAGGCCTGCACTAATAGTCTTACTTTAGATATGTAAGGATGATCTTTGTAAATAATACCGTTCCGCTTTGTTTCATAAGCATCATAAGCCTTATTCCAAAGCAATTGGTCATCCATAATAAATATCCAAGCGATTTTTTTACCATCCTCTGTCATCCTGAAATTTGTATTTCTAGGCATGTTTAATTCTACACCCGTGTTTTTATCATAACCAGTTAACCAGGTATAGGTTTTAACATCTACAGATTTGTCTCCCTTATATTCAAAAACATCTGGATAAGCTGTACCTCTATGCTTTATTTCAAAATCAATAATATTTTTACTTAAGTAGTCTGCACGGTTTAAGAGTTGCTCTAATGTTCCATTAACTCCTCTCATTGACGGGTTTCGCCATGCAAAATCATCTGCCACTAGACTTTTAATAGTTTCTAAATCCCCTTTAACAAAAGCATCGTCGAATTGCTTCGCGATTTCTAAAGCAGGGTGTTCAATGTATATTTTCCCATTAGTTTTTTTTTGTGAGAACGATGTTATTGCGGACAACAGTAAAACCACAAGCAGAACTTTCTTCATAATTAATTGAATTTCAATTTTGTAAGTTATTTTTTATGAAAAGAGAAATGATAAAAATTAGTCAGATCAAAGTCTAATGAAGTTAAGTGACTGTTTACTATAGATAAGTACGTGTTTTGTATTGGATATCAACAGGGCTTAATTCTGAAGCTGAATTGGAGTTTGTGGTCGAATAGTTCTTTTTTAATTGTACTTTTTTTCATTGCCCAAATTGGTGAATAACTGAGATCCAGTGGATGTCTGTTATGAGGCACGCTAGGGCCAGTCTTGCCGAAGTTATTATTTGAATCTGGTCATTTTTGCGGGTCCAAAAACGAACCAAAAAAGACCTCCGCTGCTTAAGGTTTTGGCCTGCGGCCACCAGAAAGCAACACTAATTTTCTTCCAAGGCTTCAGAAAATCTTAACGCGTTGCTCTCTTAAACTAACACCAGCGGTGTTCCGGCTGCGCCAGAATTGGGTTTGACAATAACGCTCATTAATGTTTTGTCATGCTGAACTCGATTAGCTACGCTGAATCTTCGATTTCAGCATCTCATGAGACTCTTAAACAAGTTCAGGGTGACAGATCCTAAGAATTTACATTCTCAAGGAGTAAGTAATCTCAACTAACGAATGCCTAACTTTGCCAAAAAAACAACTATGAAACCCTACGACGTTATTATCATCGGAGGTGGCCCCATCGGTATTGCCTGCGGCATCGAAGCCCAAAAAAAAGGCCTCAGCTACGCCATTATCGAAAAGGGCTGTATTGTCAATTCCCTCTACAATTACCCCGAAGGGATGAGCTTCTTTTCTACCTCCGAAAAGCTAGAGATCGACGGTATTCCCTTTATAAGTAAAAATGCTAAGCCTTTTAAGAGTGAGGCGCTGGAGTACTACCGAAGGATCGTGACCAGCAGGGATCTCAACATGCACCTGTTTGAGGAGGTAACTAAGGTGACGCGTCTTAATCCAGGCTTTGAGGTAGAGACCTCGAAGGAGGTGTATAAGGCCGATAATCTAGCAGTGGCCATAGGCTTTTACGACCTGCCCAATATGTTGGGAGTACCAGGTGAGGACCTGCCCAAGGTGAGCCATTATTATAACAACCCACACTTTTATGCCCGGCAGGAGGTGGCGGTGGTTGGGGCCTCTAACTCAGCGGTGGATGCGGCGCTGGAGATCTATAGAAAAGGAGGCAATGTGACCATGATCGTACGAGGTGCCGACATTGGCGAGCGGGTGAAGTACTGGGTACGCCCGGATATGATGAATCGCATAAAAGAAGGCAGCATTGCCGCCCATTTTAATACGGAGATCACTGAAATCAAAGAAGGCAGCATTGTGGTACAAGGCCCGGAAGGCGAGCAGGAGTTGCCCAACGATTATGTTTTGGCCTTAACAGGCTACCAACCCAATTTTAGCTTTTTGGAGAAGCTGGGAGTGGAACTCTCAAATGATACTCTTCGCCAACCGCAGTACAACGAGGACACCATGGAGTCCAACCAGGCGGGTGTCTATTTGGCTGGGGTGGTTTGTGGCGGAATGAAAACCAATGTCTGGTTTATTGAAAACAGCCGGGTGCATGCCCCTATGATTATGGGTAATATAGCGGCTAAAAAGCTAAGTGTTTAAAAACTATGTCATGCTGAACTCGATTAGCTACGCTGAATCTTCGATTTCAGCATCTTATGAGACTCTTAAACAAGTTCAGGGTGACAGATACGATTAATCCATTTTCATTTTCGTCGCTGGAATATCCTGCCCGTTTTGGTGGAGGATAAAGCCTGTAATTTCACCAGCCTCATTGCGTTGGAAACTAGCGCTTGCCTCAACAGCCTTTAGGAAAAATTCATCTTTAGCCGAAGCAAAAAGCTCAAAGGCCCCTTGTCCGGTGCCTTGTCCATAGAGCTGATCGTTTTCCATAAACACCTTAATACTAAAATCTGGGGATAAGGCATACTCGCCTAGATATTCTACAAGCACTTCATCACTTAGGGTCACCTCCTCTGGAAAGACACGTTTTTTAGGGAGTTCTAAAGTAAGCTCTTGACCCAGTAGTTTCACTCCCAGGGCATCCAGGCCTTGCACGCTGTTGGTCATTAGCACCACGGCGGTTTGTGCCTCTGGGTTAAAGCCCGTAAAGGCACGATAGCCTCCTGTGCCTCCATTGTGCCAGACAATGCTGTTGTTATTGGTGTAGTGCCAGGCGAGGCCCATTTCAAAATTCTGCGCGGGGTTGCCATAAGCTATTTTATGACTTAGTGCCATGGCTTTGCCCAAGGAGCTATCGTCCGGGTTCATATTGGCCATAATAAATTTTACCATGTCGTTGGTAGTAGATCGTATGGCTCCGGCACCCGCCAGGGTGGGGAGGTCCCAATTGCTAGTGACCTGCATCTGCTCGTTATGGCCCAGGGCCAAATGGGCTTTCATGTTATCGGTTAACACCACACGGGTATTGGTCATGCCTAAGGGTTTGGCAATGCGCTCCAGTACCAGCTCTTCATAGGATTGGCCGGTATGCAGTTCCAGGATATGACTCAGGAGGCCCATGGCCAGGTTGGAATACTCGTATTGTGCCCCAATATCGCGCGGTAGGGTATAGCTGTTAAGAAAGCTGTAGAGCTGCTCCACCGTATAATCGGCGTAGGGGTTAAGGGCATCTGCCGGGGTCATGTTGTTGGGCAGGCGTGGTAGACCCGAGCTGTGCGTGGCCAGATCGTTTAAAGTGATCTGTTGCCCGTTTCTACTGGGCATGGTCACAGTACTAGGCAAGTAGTGTTGTGCGGGATCCTCCAGATTCATGCGACCATCGACTACTTCCTGCGCCAGGATGATGGCGGTAAAGACTTTAGAGATGGACCCAATCTCGTACACCGTCTCTCCATCAACAGGGCTGCCGCCGTCCAGTTGGGTGCTGCCCACATAATAGGTGCTCACCGAATCCTTGTCTATAAAGGCCATAGCAATACTGGGGTTAAAGCCCTGATCCACCCGTTGGTTAAGGTGGGTGGTGACGTCCTTGGGGATGCTTTGGGCCAGGCTAAAGGCCGTACAAAGGAAAAGAATATAGGAATAGATGCGCATTGTGTGGGGGTTTAGAGGTTGTAGTAATAAAGGTAGGTAAAATTACAAGGCCGCTTGCCAGTGAAAACAGTCGGGTACATGTTCTCATGATAAAGGCTGGATATCACAGCTTAACAGAGAATAATAGATTCTTAACCAAACCTTGTAATCTTATACTCATCTACTTCCTCAATCCAATCGATGTTTTTGTCACCAAGCATATTATTGTATGGATTTTGGTACATTTCTGGTTCATAATCTTTTGTTTTAAGTTTAGATCTATTAACAAGATAAATCCAGTAGTTTTCGCCTTTCAATTTCGCTACTTGAAATTCATTTTTTGACCAATAAAAATAAGGTTTTGAACCATCATACGATTTAACTTCAATAAAACGATTAGTAAAGTCATCATTAATTGAATCAAATGATTCAATATCATAACCCATATTAACAACATTTAGTGCTACCCATTTTACTCTCTTCAAATGGCCTAATCTTTTACATTCAAATTCAAAAACAAATTCTTCAGCCTCATGTCCATATTGCTTATTTTTTTGTTGGATTAATTCAAATTCTTGAGGACTTATCTTCTTCAATGGACGTTGAAGTAGATGGTGACCTATTTTAATATCCGTAATTAAAACGTATTTTCGATTCGAGTGTGGTGCTAATAATTTCAATCCTTGCATTACCAAAAGGAAGGGTCTGTAGGCTATGTTTATTGAGTTAATATTAATAAGAATAAGATTGTCTTTTACGATAAATTCACACTTTTGAAATATTTCATTATTAATATCTTTATTTGATATCAAGATATTCATATAGTAGTTGCAGAACTCTTTTATTAGATTCTTTGTGTCATCTTGAATTTGAAAAATAAAGTTCCCGTCTTTTTCATGAACATAATTATGTTCAACTAAAAAATGAAATAAAAAGTCTAAATCTTTATCGAGAATATTGGTTGTACGGGTTAACTCATAATAAATATTGCTGATATTTCGCTTATTGGACCGAGAAAAAATATTATCTAAACAATGCCTGAATTCAGATTTATTCCCATTAAGCAACAAATTTTCCTTATTGAGAATGTCGATAGTCATTAATTATATTTTGTATTAATAGGGTTCTTTCTGTTTCTAAATCTTCTGTGAAAAAGGGGATATCATGTTCAATTACATCCATCATACGCTGGAATTTTGCTTGAACCCTATGATGGATATCTGTGTCGGTCCTTTGCGAGGTTAAAATATGATAATAATTTGTTTCATACGGGATTTGGTTCAAATCTCTATCAAGCCAAACTCGATGAATTCTGTCCCTCGACTGTACATATGGAGCAACGGAATACCATTGTTCGAAGTAAATTGCATGATGACAAATTTTATGAAGTGAAATGGATTCTCCAAGCACAACTGGATTTGATATCAGGTAATCGAGTTGTCCAGTTTTAAATTGCTCAATTAAAGATTCACGTGTAAAATCATCTTGATAGTTATTTAACTTGTTACTTTTTTTTGTTTCTCCTATAATGTAGCCACCTTGATAACCAGCATTTTTCAGAATGCTATGAAGTTTTTTGATTGAATCAACGAATACACCCCACAATAAAATTTTGTTATTTCTTGAGTTTAATTTCTTAACTAATTCTAAAACTTTTGAATGTTTTGATGGGATATAATCATCATCAAGTGCTTTAATTTTTTGAGATAGGTCATGCCCTAAAATATCTTCCAGGGAGTCAGTTTCATTTCTTAAACCAAAATCAATATCATTATTAAAAGTTGAAAGTGCCGAATTAAGAAGATTTAGGTTGTTACATGTTTGTATCATTCGAAAGTGAATTGATTGTGCATTTCCAGAATTGCTCTCTCTGGATACTAAATAATCTCTCAGTCTGTTGTATACCAATAATTCTAGATTATTTAATTCATTTAACACTAAGGGATGTTCTTTAAATGGTGGAAGGTTTAAGTCATTTTTAGTTATTCTTACAAAATAGGGTTTTATATTTTCAATTAGTTGATAAACCTCTGATTGCAAAGGGTTTTGTGATAATCTTCTTAAATAGTCGGGCCTAAAATTTAATACATTTTTATTTGGGTATATAAATTTGAATATGTTATAAAGATCTTCATAACCATTCGGTGCAGGGGTTCCAGTCAAGACAATCCTTGATACAGCATATGGTGCAAGATTTAATATGTGGTGAGCCCATATACCAGTTATATTCTTAAATTTATGAGCCTCATCACAAACCATCATAACATTATTGTTCTGAGCTCTCAGAAATATTAATAATTCGGCGAATAAACTAGTTACAGAATTATAGGTTAATAAAATCAATTCATAATTCTCTGTGCTAATTCCTTTTAAAACGTCCTTCTTTAAAGAAGGAGTAACTTCACCATTTATGCGAAATGATTTCGCTTTTGTGCCGAAGCATTCAAAGTATTCAGATTCCCATGGACTAAATGAAGATGGAGGTCCAATTATTAGAAGTTTATTTACCTTTTGTGAAGCGTGATTTTTTAGGTATGCATAGGCAGCGTAAACAATTGACGTCTTACCAGCACCGGGCACTGAAAAATTACAAGCGTTTTGGGAGAATGCCATATGGTAGGCACTTAAGGCTTGAAGTTTATATAGTCTTCGATTGGGTAGGTTTACTTTAGTCTTAGCACAGAAAAGTTCAAATTCTTCTACGTCATAGAGGTCTTCCCAAATTAGTCTTGCAGTTTCTGAAAATTGCTTAAAATCTCTTCTCTCTTGTAGTTCATTATTTATAACAGCATTAAATGAAGAATCAAAGTATAATTCAAACCTTCTATCAAGGAATTCCGTTAAAGATTGATGAAAATCAAAAAGTCTAGTTGAATCAAATGGGAAATATGATACAATCATAATTGAATCATCTGTAAATTCGCATTTGAATGATTCATTTAACCAGTGAAGAAATTTTTTCTTTTTCTTTAATCTAGCTAAATCACCCTTCAGTTCAATAATGCCATTAGAAAAGAAAATCGAAATTGAAGAATTCATCTAAGATTCTTCTTTAAACATTCTGCAATTTTTCTGATTTTATCAACCTTAAGATAGTTCTCATCAATTTTATCTTCATGCTTCAAAATTGATAAGACGCCATCATTGAATACAACTTTTCCCTCTACATATAGAAGGTCTTCATTTACTAGGTTCCCTAATTTATCTAAAGCGTCTTTTATAAATTCTGATGGACGATCTTTATTCTGCTTATCAATTAATCGTTTTTCAGCAGAACCTAAGGCTTTTTTGAATATTGGGGCTGCAGAATCCGCCCATAACTTATCGATGGCTCTTGCAGCATCTGCGTCTGAAACACCTTTTTTTTGGACAATTTCAGTTAAGGATGGGATTTCAATATCTTCTACATCTTCAATGTTAGCTTGGAAGTCTCGCCATATCTTAGGGTTACTAAAAATTGTTTTTGTTGCGCTATTTTTAAAGTATTTGTCCCTAATTTTTTTCGCTTCCCAATCACCTTTATTTTTATTCGAAGCATTATAGTTCCATCTGATTAAATCAAATCCTATGTACTTGTAATTTTTCACATCAACTTCACTAAAATTCCATCCAGCAATACCTTTTCCATCTTTATAGAGGCCATATATGGTCTCTAACTGTAGAAAAAGGTCTTCTGTATTTTGGAGTCTGCTAAACATCTCGGGGAATCCAATGTATTTAAGATACTCTAACATTAATTTTCCTGTACGATACTTTTTTTTAAGTTCTTTTTCTTTACCCTTAATGTTCATTAAGCGTACTAGCTCTTCATATGTCATTTTTGGGGACTTTACTTCAATATAATTGTCGATAAAATCCATTATTTTAATGTATTGCTCTATAGCACCATACTTTACTTTTTCGTCTTGTCCAAGTTGAATTTCTGTTTCAAGTTTTTTTATTTGCAACGCATTATCACCACCATCTTCATATGTGTCATCTAATATTATTGTCAGGAATTGGCGATTTAACCCCTTTTTATTTAGTTCACGGGCAATCATAAACCTTCTATTTCCGTCAACTACAATACCGTCACGAGTAATAATACCAGGGATAATTTGTCTTTTTCTTTCAATATCTTCAAGGGTTTTTTTGTTTTCGTTTTTAGATTTTTCCCATATCCAATTATGTATTTTACCGTTTATTTCGTCAATGCTTAAATCTTCTAACTTTTGTCCATTAGTGATAGCAAATTCTCTCACTTCGGTGCCTATTCGACCGTTCAAATAATTAAACCTTAAGAGTTCTACAGGTACTTCGTATACTTCTAGATTTCGTTTTTTACCCTTGTAGTATAAAGGAAAAGTAACGTTTGACCCTGCAGCTTTAATTTTTTTTAATTCTTCTTCGATTGTTTTTAATTTCATTCTTTTTTATTATTTGCTAACGATACTATTTTATTTATACCATAAAGGGCGAAAACTTGTTTTAATGGAACTTTTGTTTTATGCCTAAAAACGCTCACCTTTTCGTCAATATTGGAATTCGATTGATCAATTGAATTAATTATATCTTTTAACTCCTCTATTAGTTCGGTTGGATCTTTTTTTCCGTCAATTTCCGTTTGATTTTCAAATAAATATTGAAGTTCTTTTTTTGAACCAATTTTCTCAGTAAAGCCATTGTTTACAATTTCAAGAAATACATTTCCTTTAGATTGCTTTTTAATAATAGGCTCTAGCTTTTTGAAGGTATTATCACTAACCATATGCGAAGGATAGCCTTCTCCGTTTCCATATTGTATAGAAGTGTACCATTTATTCTTTGAGGTTTTATCTATTCCAATTCTGAAGTTTGAAAGCGTTACCGTTAGATTACCATCTTTGAAGGAATGCCATCTACATTTAGCACCTCTGTTTTTTACTGGAGGTGAGTCGAATGTTTTTACCGAAAATGTATTTAGGTTTTCAATGCCCTCGATTCGAGCTCTTTTCTCAACATTTAACTTTTCTGGGATTGGTAACGATAATTCTTGAAGAACTGTTTTAGCAAATGATTTACTGACAGAGGAACAAACAGCGTTACCCACCAAACGCCATTTAGTATATTCAGACCCTTTAAATTGAAAGGTGATTGGGAATCCCATATAAATTGCGGCTTCTCTTACAGTTGGAAGTCTGAACTCGCCATCTCCTTCACGGGTAATTTCCGATCTATAAATTATGGATTCCCGAGAGTGTGAAATTTTCGTCGCAGTAATGGTTCTACTTGGTTTGTCTTCATTTTCAGGGAAGGACATTTTCCCCATATATGGATGATTAACTTTCCAATGCCTGGAAAATTTTGCGTCAACAGCATAAATGCCAGTGTCATAAAAGTGATCCGTAAGCTCTGTTTGGTTTAAGGTAATGTCAAAAAGAGGATCCTTAATAATTTCATCGTACTTGGCTTTAAATGGAGATGGAAATGCTTTCTTCATTTCTCCAATAGATCGGTGTTTAGGGAGAGAAATATTTGGTTTGTTTGTGTGAGTTTGAGGGGGTTTAACTAACTTTCCATTACTTATTAATTCACCTGATATAACCCTTTTTCTTGCTTGAAGTGAACCGTAGTCAGCAGAGTTAATTACTTCTGTATTCTCTAATAACCTAATAGCTATCTTTTGTGGGTTAATATTATTTTTGATGGCCCATTGGTCTAAACTCAAATCTTTGAAAGTGTATACTTCTTTAAGATACCTTTTAGAGTTAACTACATTTTCCATAAACCATGCCTTCAGCATTGAGCCCTTTTGATGCTTTTTAACTGCTACAACTCTCAGAAAGCACTCTGTAAGTCTTAGTCCTAAGGATTTATCAGCTTTCCCTGAATTATTAGAATTTGAGAATGATACACAAGGAGGAGATCCAAGAATTATGTCCGTATCTGGTAATTGTTCAATTTCTTCAATATTTTCGAAATCAAGAATGTTTTTTACGTCGGCAGAAGTGCCAAAATTGTGATTATAAGTTTCTACAGCCGGTCTCCAATAGTCATAACCATTGACTATTTTAAACCCCATTTGACGAAAACCCTCAGAGAATCCACCTGCACCACAAAAAAAATCTATAACGGTAAGTTGAGACATTTGTAAATAAATACTTTCAAGTAATTCTCAAAGTTAGTTAGAGTTTTGACTTAAAACAATTAGAACCAGTCCTAGTTTTCAACAATGTTCTACCTAATTATCTTGATTAATTTTCTCAAAATTTTGCACTAAAGAAGACACTAAGATTCCACCTGCGGTCCCAGCCAAGAATCCCCAAATTCCAATTGCTCCACCAAGACCGGCGATACCGATACCGCCAGTCCCAAAAATGAACAGTCCCGCTACAGTACCAATAAATCCACCTATAAATAATTTGGATTTAACTGATTGCTCTTTCCACATGACTCTTTTGATGGCTTGTGTTTTTTGTTTGGTATTTAAATCAGATTTCTGAATGTCTTGAACTTTCCTAAGTATAACAAACAGCTCTTCCCTCTTGTCATTTGATAGGTCCTTTAGGTAATCGATTACTTTGGATAGCTTTTCATTGAAGTCGTTGCATTGAGATTTATTTTTTTTCATTGTTTATTCAAGAGTGGAACCATCAGAAAAAATAATTTTCTCTGGTGTCCAAATTACCACCAAATCTTCTATTTTCTTGTTCCTTAACCTACTGTCTTCTTCTCTAAATTGATTGTAATCTGTAGTATAGGTCCCCTTAAATATTTCACCTGCTTTGATAGGATCATCTATTGTCAAGGAAATAGATTTAATTTCTGAATCAAATAAATCGCGAATAGAGATTGAGCCTTTAAAAGCCCTTATATCTTTGTCTGTTTTGTTTTCGAAAGCAAAACTGTATGTTAAGTAATCTTGATAATCATATTCTTCATACCCTTTATTATACATAGCGACTGTAAGGGCCGAACCAAGTCTCTGCCGTTTTTCTTCTTCTTCCAGTTTGGTCTGTTCTGCTAAATATTCTTGTTCTTTTCTATAGTCCTTAGCTTCTTTAATAATTTCATTATAGGTCTTGCCCTCAAGGCTTTCTGATTTAAGTTTTGAACGCATTATCCAACCGGCAAGAATTAAAGCATCCTCATCCGAAAGATTGCCACTCTCTTTAATTTCTTTTGTGTCTGTCTCAAATGTATCCTCGTTATATTTTTTATCCAGTGGGCTAGAACAGGAGATTACTGTTACAAGCATTAATAAGAACGTTATTGCTTTTTTCATTTGTTTTGATATATTAATTAGGGGTAAATTATTTAATTAAGGAGTAATTTAATTACGGATTTCCGTAGATATTGGGTGAATAGAAGAGCTATTGCTTATATTTCTTGTTAGACCGGTACTGCCAGGGGGCAATGGCATGAGGGTCAGACCATAGGCCAATTTTTTGTGCGCGGGCCTCATCCTCTAATTGTTGAAGGCTAGCGTCGTTGGAATATTTTTGGTAATGCCAAGCCAAACCTGCCTTCAACAGTTCTTTACTTAAATTTAAATCTTGATCATAAATGATGTTGGCTACCAGCCGGCCATATCGGTCGGTCTTTATAACCTCAATACGCACGTTCTTGCTAAAAACAGCATCGGATGTAAACTGCTTGGCCTTGGTGGAAAAGGCTTGTTTGCGTTCTGGACAGTCGATATTAACAAGCCGTATTTTTACGGTGGTACTATCGAGTTTTAAAACCTTAACCGTATCGCCGTCTGTTATGCCAATGACTTTGGCGTTAAAGGATTGACTGTAACTAAAAAGAGTTGAGACAATTAGTAAGACAATTAGTCTTAGTGTTCGCATGATCATGATTGTAATTGGGACTTAATTTGGTTCTAATTACCGCATTTAATTTCTAAATAATAAATCTAAACTACTTTTTACACCGGTTAAATTATTAGAGGACTTATGAATTTTTATGGCATTTTTATCGATGCCCATCTCAAGAAACCAATCCTGCCAAAAGCGTCTCAATACTTTATATTCATTTGGACAGGGTTTTTTTGGTTCGATCCTAGTTCTTGATATGCAATCAGGTAGCATCTCTAACAATGTAATAGTTGTCTGTTTTGGTAATTTAATGTTGGCACTAACAATTTTATAATTTTTAGTTACATAAAGTTTCTCCCAATTTTTATTGGTGCGGAACGGATCCAACATCGGACCTTCCAAGTGACCTAGTTCATTACCTTGACCTTGAGGATTTTCATTGGCCATATACATATAACCATCTGTAAAAAGTATAATGTGGTTATTATAATTTTCTTTGAGGTAGTATTCTACACTATAACTAAAAAAGTCATAAATATTAGATCCAAAATAATTGGGGTTTTGTTGAAGTGCAATATCATAAACCGAATTGAAGGCCTCTAATAATACAGGCTCCTGGTCTTTTGGGAAATTTTTAATGTAGTATGCGAGTCTATTATTATAATCCATTTTAGAAAAATCAACTTCTAAGGAACTTGTAAGTTCTATTATGTTCTCATCTTCTAAATCCGGATAGAAAAGAATTGAAAATTTATCCTGAGAATAGATCTTTCCGCTTTTATATAGTTCTTCCACCTGTTTCTTAAACTTATTAACTAGATATTTAAGAAGGTCTATGTCTTTTTCACGTTGGTGATTTGCTTCTATGCGAGCAGATAAATCGACAAAAACAATATAGTTATTAGGCGTTGGCAGTTGAGCATAAGAACTAAACCCAAAAGTTAGAACGAATATGACGGATAGGAGATTTTTTTTTAACATCATTAAATATTAGTTAGTTGGCTTGAGCAAGTTCGCTTTCACTTATCTTGTTGGTTGTACTTAAAATTGAAGATGATTCCAGGAATTGGTTAAGTGAAGATTTAATTTCATTTATCTTACTATCACTTTCTTTTCTTGGGTAATTAAAGGTTAAAAATTGGTTCCATCCGATCGTAAACTCAATCAATGCTTGTCTTAACATTTCTACACCCCCAATTTTGATGAGCTTAATGGTTTCTCTTATTTCAGATATTTCATTGTTGTAAGAGCGAATTTGATCAGGAATTGTGTTGTTTTTTTCCTCTTTTAGCTCTTGGATTTTTTCTTTGAGTTCTTCCTTTTTCTGTCTTAAAAATTTGAGTTTTCTCCGCCATATTATTTCTGGGTCTTTTTTATCCCATTCTTTACTCATTTCATGTAGAATTAAACTCCAAACAATATAGCCCACAAAGCCTAGGCCTAGTATCAACAAAAATGCAGGTTCTTTATAAGAATAGGATAATTGTTCCATTAAACCCACTGGGAATTGTTCACCAAAAGGCCCGCCTTTTCCTTCCCAATTAAAGAGACGTTCTTCAAATTTTATAGCAAGAATTGTATCTAGAATCAAAACCAAGGATAAGAGTAAAAATATCCCGAACGCGGCTAAATATTTCTTTGATTTAGCCTTGAGTATATTTTCAAGTTTAATATGTATTAGAACGGCAATAGTTAGAAAGAGAATAGGTAACAATAAAGGACCTGTACTCAAGGAAGTACTGCAGCCACCATCACCTTTCAGCTCCGTTATTGAATTTAACACTGAGGGAGAACAACTAAATACTAAATCTGGAGGCAAATTTGACGGAATATCAAAAAGTACATAACCTAAATTGACGTAGAAATAGTAAATGAAGATTGTTAAAAATAAAACCGCTATTAGACAAACATAAAATACCCAAGGCTTAAATTTTTCTTCTGTAATGATCAAGTCTTTTGGATTCGTCCTCTCAAGGCTTTCAATTTCGTTAGATAGGTTATTCAACTCCTCTTGCTTATTAGGAATTGTAACGTTCTCAATTTTCTGTATGGCTTCATTACAGCTATCAATCTTTTTTTGCTTGGAAATTATTTTAGACTCCTTCTGTTTAATTTCCTCTCTTTGATCATCTGTCTGTTCATTCTTTTTAACAATGTGACCACTTTCAATTCTTTTTAGATGTATTGTATACATTTCTATGGAGCCTCTTGAATCAACGGATTCTTCCCTTCCATAATTTACCAAGGAATCTACAATGGTTCTGGATTGTTGTTCAAAGTCTAGATTATTCGACTGATTTGAATTACTGTTGAATAATTGTTTTAGATTACTCATGATCACTAAAGTTATTTTTTAAGAAGTCCTCAAATGTTTGGTCCGAAGCCACTGTTTCTCTTAGAAGCTGAAAAACTTCTTCATGTGCTTCACTTTTAAAATTCAACTTGTTTAAGTATTTGTAGAAAATCTGTTTCTCAGACTCTTCAATGACTTTATCTGCATAAATAACCGTCATTAAATCATACATAAAGTGTAATTTTTCTTGTTCGGTTATAGGCAGTATCAGTTCTTCTTTATCTGGATTTCTAATGATTTCTAGTAGATTTTCTTTCTTAATCCCTAGTTCCTTCGCTCTCTGGTTGATAATAAACAGTTCTCGACTATCGAAGAAACCGTCAGAATATGCAGTTGCAACTAGTGCTCGTAATTTTGATTCGTTCATAGTATGATTAATATTGTCAGTAAAAGAATTGCTAGTTTCAAAAAACTATTGGCAAAACACCAATAATTTGCAAGAACTTGAAGTGGGTTTGGAAAAGGCACGAATTTTTGATCTCTCACTTTTTTGGCGCCAAAACTCAAGATATAATGATATATAAATTCATGTGCGAATTTTGATAGCACAACTACATCTGTGTTAAGATTCTCCATCCCCAATTTTTTATACGCAGTTCGATTGACATGATGAATAGCATAAGGACCATAAAAGTTCTTATGACTTCCCCTAATATTATGTCGGCCTAATACCAAAAATGGGAACATTTGGCATCTATATCCTTTTTGGTAAAGCCATATTTTTTGCATTAGTTTCCATTCGTTGGATAGCATATAGTTTGTTTTTTGCTCATATGTAAAAGGTGTCAATCGTTTTTCTCTTTTCATCATTATAAGTTTCTCTTCGTAGTTGAATGAAAGAGGTTTTTTTGGTAACTGAAAGACTAGTTTAGTCGCCAGCAAAAGTCTATGAACATTCATAGCTGTAGTTTTGATCCTTGGTTCAAACCTAGTTTTTATCATGCTATGATCATTACGGCTTCCCGTAAAGCAAAAGACGCGTCTGACCGGACGCGCCTTTTATAACCTCATACTTAAGCACAAGTAGAGGGGCTTGATTAAATAGCATGTTAAAGCTACGTCTGGTCCAGGTGATTGTTTTACGGGATTCCGCAATAAATGCAGTTAAATCAAGCCAAGGTCTTTGGCCTGTGAAACCAGATGAATGGCATTTTCAGCCTTAAACTGTATACGAAGGCGGTTTAAGCGCTTTTCAATGGAGCTAAGGCTGCTGGGTTTAATAGCTCTGGTTTTAAAGTGGTGGCTGATCTCCTCTTGGGATTTTCCCTGAGATAGGAGTTTTAATAGAGTGATGTCGTAATCCAGGATTTCGAGGTCCTCTTTGCGGCTCATGGCGTCCACAATTTGTGGTGAGAGGTAGGTAACTCCTTTGCTGGTGTCCATTAAGGCAGATGTTAGTTCCAAAGAACCCCGGCGGTCTTTGCATACAAAACCATTAACCGCGCAGCTTTTTACCAGATAGCGGACCTTCTGCAGCTGGTCGTTCATGGAATACACAATAATGCTAATGCCTTTATCTGTGGCGCGTATGGCTTCTATCAAGTCCTCTCCTGAAGCCAGATGGGTGTTTCTGTAGTCTTTTTTAAAGCACAGGTCGGTGATGATTAAATCATAGGCATTGCCGTCTAAGAGGGCCCGTTTGTATTTTAAAAAGGCATCATCACAATACTGGACGCTGTCTATCTGGGATATTTTGTAAGAATGCAGCACCTTGGTAATGCTGTGTAAAATGGCGTCGTGGTCGTCTACAATAAGTACGCGCTTATACATAAATCTGGGCTTTAAATCCGTTTTGATCATTAGACTCAAAAGTAAAGGAGCCTCCAACGGCACGCATACGGTTTTCCGCATTTATTAATCCGGAAGCAGAATTTATGGGGCCTCCTTGCCCATTATCTGTATAGGACAAGCCTAGTTTTTTACCTTGTTCTTTAAAGCGCAGGCCCACAAGATTGGCCTTGCTGTGTTTTTTCATATTAATGAGTAGTTCCTGTAATACCTTGTACAGGGCCTCCCGTTTTAATGGCGGATATTTGTTCCAGTTAACATCAGATAAGCCATTAATAATAATGCGGGTGTCGTCATTGGAAAAATTATGTACGAGATCTTGTAGGCTATCTGCAAAATTTTCTTGTTTGGCTATTAAGGCATGTTCTTTTGAAATGTCTCTTGTTTTTACATAAAGGTCTTCCATATCATCCACCAGAGTGGGGTCTTCTAAATCCTGTTCTTCCATACGTGTCATCATTTGAAAGACCTCGTTGGCCACTTCGTCGTGGATTTGCTGTGAGATGCGACTCTCTGTATTCATGACTTCCAGCAGCGTTTTTTTTCTATTCTTAGCGCGTAGATAAAAATAAAAGAGTACCCCCCCACTAAGGAGAATAATTGAGATGAGAATAAAAATTAGTTTTAAACCTTGCTGCCGTTTTTGTTCAAATTTGGCCTGTTCGAAGTTTAATTGTGCCTCATTAGCATCAGCTCTGGCTTGCTCATTGCTATATTTGAGTGCGGCGTATTGATTTCTGTTGCGTTGTTGTAATGAAGTGATACTGTCATTAAGGACCTTGTAGCGTTGATAATTACTATAATTTCCTGTTTCTAATTGTAATTCTATAGCCTTAATAAGGCGCTGTGTATTGTTGGTTTTTAAGACTAAGGTATAGGCCCGGTTGGCATAATTTCTGGCCTGTTCCTGATTGTTTGTATACAGATAGGCGAGGGTGAGGTCTTTATAGCTTACAAACAGGCCTGTTTGGTAACCCTCACGTTTATTAATTTTAAGTGCCTTCTGCATGGTTGCAAAGCCCTCTTCTTGATTTATATGTACTTGTGCAAAACCAAGGTTGTTTAAAGAACGCGCTCTTGTTGTGGATGAGGTATCTCCTAATTCATCCAATAAGGCTATGGCGAGTTGAAAGTGTGGTATGGCCTCAGCGTAGTTTTTTTGACGCGTATAAGTATAACCTAAGTTATTTTCAATTATGGCAAGGTCTTGAAACCCTGTTTTAAAGTCTAAGGACTTATTATAAAAATTTCTGGATCTTTCATAATCTTTAAGTTCCCCATACAGCATTCCCAATTGGTTGTAAAATATAGTTTTATACTTTTTAACATCCCTTAGGCTGTCGGCCTGAGTATTTAAAATACGCAAAGCCTCTATTGAAGACTGTTCGGCATCATTTAAGTCTCCTATTTTGCGCTGGGCCTTGCTAATGTGCACAAGGGCATAAACTTCACCCAGAGGTACCCCGCTCTTCTGATAATCTAGCTGTACCTGTTTGAAAACCGTGTAGGCCTCAATAAGTTCTTTATTTGAATTGGGATCCTCAAGCTTAGCTGCGTAATGCAGAATGGTATCTCTGGGAATGACCTGTGCTGAGATGGTTGAAATGAAGGCTATACCCAGGAAAAAAAAGAGGAATGAAAAAAAGTGGGATTTTTCCATGGGATAAATTTAATTTATTCCGCAGTAGTTTGGTAAATAAACCTTCTTTAACCTCTTAAATAGGACTAACTTCTTAAATAACTCGCCCCATTTACATCAATAATAGCACCACTAGAATAGGCAGCGCCTTCTGAGGCTAAAAACAAAACCGCATGGGCTACCTCTTCTGGTTGGGCCATGCGTTTAAAGGGGGATTCGCGTAACAGGTTCTCGCGCTCCACTGGGGTGAGAGTTTTGGCTCCCATATCGGTTTCCGTAAAGCCCGGAGCTACGGCTCCCACATAGATTTGATAAGGGGCTAAGCGCTTGGCCAAAGATTGGCTCATGGCGTTTAAAGCCGCCTTGCTGGCACCATAAGCGGGTTTGGTGGGTTCTCCTCTAAAAGCTCCTCTGCTGGAGACATTGACAATACGGCCTCCACCTGTTGATATCATCTCCTTAGCGGCTAAATAGCTGAGGTTGGCGGGGGCTAATAAATTGGTCTGAAGCGTCTGCTCCCAGGCCCTGGACCAGTCGTCAAAATCCACGTCGTCGATGTCATGAGGTATGGAAATACCGGCGTTGTTTACCAGAATATCCAGTTTTCCATAAACTTTTATAAAGTCCTGGATCAGGGCTTGTTGGTCCTCCCTCGATGAGATGTTGTATTGGAACAGCTTGTGGCCTTCACCTTTTAGAAGATCTAGGGTTTCTTTGGCTTTTTCTGTATTACTCTTATAATTAATCCCAACCATGGCTCCGGCTTTGGCAAAAGCCAGTGCTGTGGCTTTGCCGATACCGCGAGATCCTCCAGTTATTAAGACATTTTTTCCTGTGAAGTTCATTTTTTTTGGTGGTTGATTGTGGTTTTAAAGTTAGGGATATTTGGTTTTTCTCTTTTACTTTTTTACTCATGTGATTTCTATTTTGATAAATAGGAATTCGTGAATATCTCACATCAAAGATGCTCGACATTTGCATCGCCCAAATTGGTGAATAACAGAGATCCAGTGGATGTCTGTTATGAGGCACCCTAGGGTGGGTCTAGCCAGCGTTTATTTTTGTTTTGTCCTTTTTTACTCATGTCAATTCTATTGCTATAAATAGGAATTCGTGAATATCTAACATCAAAGATGTTCGATATTTCCATTGCGGCAATTGGTGAATAACTGAGATCTAGTAGATGTCTGTTATGAGGCACCCGAAAAAGGTCTAGGCCTTAGATTTTCGGCGGTCAATAAAGATGCCATTTGCCTAAATAAAATGAACTCGCTAACGCTCAAACAGCATTTGATTTTTAACGTCATCTGGCATCATTGACACTCGCCTGCCAAATCAGAGGGCCTTGTTTTCCGGCGATGCCGGAATTAGGTTTTCTCTGCATACCCAATGAAAGGGATTTGGCCTCAGTTTTTTAGCGTAGTAAAACCAAAACGCTTGGAAGGGCATCGCTGGCGAGCATTGCCTAACGCAGTGTTTGCAATGCGCAGGATGACAAGGGTTGCCAGGTTTTCAAGCTCTAAAAGTGCAGCCTAGATTTTTTGTTTCTTTTTTATCAATGAAAAAAGAAAAGAACCAATAAAGATTCAACCGAATTTAAGAATACTGACCAAACCTTATACTTCACTTGTAATAAGAAGTCTTAGAAGGTTCCAGAACCCCTTTGAATTCGTATTTCATCTTTTGAATCAAAGTTTATCTTTTGCAATTCCTTATTAATTATCAATTTATCTTCTTCGTTATCTGAAAGATCCATTATAGCTTTCTTCATCTTATTTACATTATTCGTTTCTTCGAGTAATTCTGGATATTGTTCCCTTAAAGAGGCATATTGTTCTCTGAGCTGGTTGATTTCGTCTTGTCGTTGTAGATTGGCTCTTTTCGTCATTTCCTGCACATAAAGAGTTTTAAGAAGATTTGTAGCATCATAGCCTGTTGCTTCTGTAATGACATCATTTAGCACAAATTCATCTTTAAGGTCATCTATGAAATTATAGTTACCATTTACAGTTACAAAGGTTGAGCCATTAACCTCTGCGGAAACATCTAATTTCCTTGTTTTTTGTGTAATGATTTCAAGTCTTCCAATTACGAAAGCTTTATCAATAAACTCCATTTTGGCATTTGGATGGTCACTGTACAGCTGGACCAGTGCTTCTTTTCTTTGATCTGGCAGAGCAAAGAATAATTCTGCTAAGTCCGTTCCGTTCTCTGAGGACCACGTGAATTGACCTACATCCTCTATTTCATAAACAAATTTGGCTACATCCCCACTACCAAAGGCAGAACTCACACTGACGAAAGGTAAATTAACATCAGCATCGAAGGCTGTTTCACTTGAAAAAAGTCCTGATATTGTTTGCTTTAAATCTGGCAATGAGGTTCCACTTAATTTAGTACCAAGAACATTGGGATCGATTTTTGAAATAATCTTGCCTTCTTGATTGTAAATAACAATTGATCCTATAACAGAATTTAATCCGTTCAACTCACTACTCTTAACATAGCCATTATCTAATTTTAGCTCTGTAAACTTACGTTTAACCTTCTCGAATTCATCGGTAGGAACTCTTTCTGCAATATTCATTAAATCAATACTCGGTGTCAACTCACCTTTCGAAACTGTATATTTTTGTCTAACAAAGCCTCCTCCTTTCAGATATGCTCGAACAATTATTGTGTTTCGTTTTTTCTTATGAAAATTGATAGGGATAGTTTTAGATCCATCTATGTTCAAGGATCCCTTGGATGAAAAATTTAAACCTGGGGAAAGAGATTCTGTTGCTGAACCTAACCAGTACTCAAGTGTTGTAATAATTTGTTCAGTTCTATTTTTAATAGTAAAATCAATTTGTTTCGCGGATAATAAATTGAAAAAACTGACAAATAGAAATAGTGTAATAAGACTTTGCTTCTTCATAATTGGGTGTGTGTTAGAGGTTACTTAAATAAAAAAACACGCGGTAGTAGTATGCCCAATTAAGGGTTAAGTACTATCGTGCGTCAACAACGAATCGAGAAGATGATCCTCTTTAGAGATATTGCGTTGGTATCTCGTTTGTAAGAATGCTTGAAATTAGTAATTTCTGGTTTTAGTTTTCTACGTAGATCTACGTAATTTATTAACAGTGAGGTTGATAAGTTGTGGTTTTCTGTGAGATGTAGGCAAAAAAACTGCAGACCAGGAACTTAGTCCTGAAGTCTGCAGTCATGGGTTGTTATACCTAATTAGAAAGCAATCTAAACTAGGCTTTTATAGCGACGTAACGAAGACGCTGGTCGTCTCCTGTAAATAGTTGTTGATACAGTTCTGGTGCGGTTTCCAGCAGTTGGGTTTTGAGCTCAAAATAGATCTCGTGCCACTCGTCCTTTAGGCGCTCGCAGGCCTCTTTGCCGTTGCGCACCGATTTGGAAATACCGGTTCTCCATTTAATGGGAATGTTGTGCTGCATCTCGGCATACATACGTCTCACCATAGTAAATAAGCCCTTCTTTTGGACAGTTACCATTAAAGGGGTTTCCTTTTTAATCTGCTCGTGGAGTTGTAATAACTTCGTGTTGTCCATAATGCGAGGTTTTTAAATTCAATTATGAAATTAGGGGTATTTCTCTGGAATTGTTATGACAGAAAATGTCATTGGGAAATGATTAACATAGGGGGGGTGTTTTCATCTTGTACTTTTTTTCATTGCCAAAAAAAGTACCAAAAAACGCTAGCCTGCACCTTCTTCTTCACCCAGCATCGCTTTGTAAGGGTCGCAAACTGACCTCGGCCTGCGGACCTCAAACAAGCATTTTGCTCTTCCCCTTCCTTCAGCGGCTGTGTCCCGAAGTCGAAGCTGAGGGCAAAAGGTTCCGGCTGCGCCGGAATAGGGTTTGACAATTACGCTTCATTAATGATTTGTCATGCTGAACTTGATTCAGCATCTCATATGACATTCAAAAGGTCCCTCGATTTACTCAAGATGACAAGTTCAGAGCAATAAGAAGCTTATTTACCCTGCTTCTCTTCTTGCTTCATGGTAAAGTACATAAAAAACACCACCAGCCACATGGCAGCAATACCCATATAGTTAATGGCATTGGCCTCCCAACTGAGATCCTGGTAATTGAGGAGGACCAGATTGGCCAGCATGATGATCATGGCTGCTGCCATAATGAAGCGTCGTACGCGATTGATGTTCATCTTAACAGGATTATACGGCGAAGATAGCATCCTCCCTATCAAAATACCAACTTCTGGGAATGTTACTAAGATCCCGGTTCGACAAAGCGAATTACTATTGTAAGAAAAAATTTTGAAACGTTAATATAATAATTCGTACGTCTAAAAAAGTGGTGATAACAGCTGTTATTGTCTAGGTTTATACTGTTAAGCCAAATTCTACTATCATGAACAAATCAACCTATTTGGGGCTACTAGTTGTAATGGCCATTGCATTGGCATCTTGTACAGCAGACCCTTTTTTAGACCTGCAAGACCAAAGTAATTCTACTGAAATTGATGCGAAGGTAGAAACGGAATCTGAAACCGATACCTCCACAGAGTCTGACGATGGACCTTGTTTTACTACAAGTCTAATGGCCGGTCAGCATTACGAGTCTGGTATTGTATCGGTAGCCATTGAAGATGGCAATTTAATTATTACCTATAGCATGAACCCCGAGTGGACCATTGGCATTAGCCATTTGCAAGTGGGGAATTGCGAAGAGGATTGGGTGCCCCTAAATGGCGGTGGCAATCCACAAATAGGGCAGTTTGAATATACCCAACCCATTTCTGCTAGCGATACCGAGGTCGTCTACAGCATTAGCCTGGACGCGCTAGGAGATACCATTTGCTTTGCGGCGCATGCTGAGGTGGAAGGACCAACGGGTGGTGAGACCGCCTGGGCAGAAGGTGCGCAGTTTGAAGGTAACGGCTGGGCCATGTTTGTACAAACCGATCTAACCGAATGTGAAGAAACAACCGATCCCGGGGGGGGCGGAGCCTTTTAAAATATAGTTTAGTTCATTGTTACAATGAGCGGGTTAAGTGGAAGACGCATCTGTAAAGATGCGTCTTTCTAGTTGGTGCCAACAAGAGAGAACCCTCCAAACTATTAGTGTATTTTAATCCCTAGATGTTGATTAATAGCATCACGAAAGTACTGGTTTTTAAAGGGGTTTTACTACGTAGTTCTACGTAATTTTATGTTAGAAATTACCATTTGTCATGCTGAACTTGATTCAGCATCTCAACCCCTTACCCTTAGTATTCCAAAGGTCCTTCCAATCCGGATTGGTCTTTTCAATTAAATCTATTTTCCAATCACGATGCCAATTCTTCAATTGCTTCTCCCTGGCAATAGCGTCGTTTATAAACTGAAACTCTTCGTAATAGACCAGCAGATCTAATTTGTATTTTGAAGCGAACCCACTTCCTTTACCATCTTTATGCCGTTCCATACGGTCATCGATACCTCCTGTCACTCCTATGTATAAGGTGCCTCGAGGTTTATTTGTTATGATGTAAACCCAGTAATTATGGTAGGCTCTTCTGACCATAGCCTAAAGCTACGAATTCAATTTTGGATTCTTAGAGACCCTGAATCAAGCCTGCTTTGTCGATAGACATGTTCACGGTGATAAATATTGATGTGAAATAAATTTAAAAAACCGATTGTCATGCTGAACTTGATTCAGCATCTCATAAGACCCTGAATCGAGTTCAGGGTGACAATTAGAGTTGGTTTGTGCTTAAACTAACACCAGCGGATGTTCCGGCGCTGCCGGAATTGGGTTTATCTTCATGCCCGAAATTGTCACATCGAGTGATTCGAACAAAGAGAGAATTGTATCGAGATGTCTCTGGACTTAAACACTAAAAACAGTTCTCGATACAAACTGCCAAAGGCAGTTCACTCGAACTGACATTGGCAATCAAAAAAAGACGCTCAAAGAGCGTCTTTCCAAATCTAATTGTATTAAAAAATCAACCAGTACTTTTTAAACCTCCGGAAAGAGCATTGACATTCAGTAATAACTGAAGTAAATACTGATGACTTTGTGCTTCATCCTTATCCTTAACGGCGCGCCATTTCTTCAAGCGGTCCAGTTGGATGGTATGCAGCTTTTTAAGGGCGGCTTCACGCAGTTTGTTGTTCTGCATTTTGCTGATACGACGCTCTTCGGCCGTGGCACCCATGAGGTCTTCAATGCGTTGCAAACAGGTTTCATAATCTCCAAGAATCATGTCCATAAACTCCTGACGGACATCTTCCTCTTCCAGGAACTCAGCAAAGCACTTCATAATCTCCGCATCGGCATTTAAAAGATTGGACTCGATTTGAATCAATCGGTATTTTAAGAAAGGCCAACGGTCGGCCAGATCCTTAAGTATTTCAAAATCCTCCGGATGGGCTTCCTTAAACTCATTTAATGCGGCACCGGTACCAAACCAACCTGTTAGATTAAAGCGGGCCTGATTCCAGCTAAATACCCAGGGGATGGAACGCAAATCGTCCAGTGAACGTTGACCCGTACGTCGCGATGGACGGGAACCAATCTTACTCTGTTCCAACACATCAATAGGTGTTGCCTTGGTGTAGAAATCCATAAAACGCGGGTGGTCCAATAACTTTCTGTAATTACTACGTGCCATTTCCACCAGCTGATCCATGATGCGGTATAGGGATTCCGGTTTATTATTTTCTGGGTTAATGAGGGTTTGCTTGGCCGTACCGGCAATGAGCATTTCCATATTATAGGCCGCTGTTAAGCGGTTGGCAAACTGATTGGCAATGGTCTCACCCTGGATGGTAATTTTAATATGACCACTCATAGAACCGGCTGGCATACTCTCCAGGAAACGGTGGATCTTTCCACCACCACGGCTAATAGTGCCTCCTCGTCCGTGGAAGAAACAAAGGGCCACGCCAAACTCATTGGCGACCTCAGTGAGGTTTTCCTCGGCCTTATAAATGCTCCAACGGCTGGTCAACACACCACCATCCTTATTACTATCGGAATAGCCCAACATGATTTCCTGAGTAAACTGGTCTTTGGCCTCACGCTGTGCCACCACAACCGGGTGGGCTAGGTAAGCGCGTAAAATGTCCGGTCCTGCCTCGAGATCGTCCACGGTTTCAAGTAGTGGTACCACTGGTAAATGGGCATCGGTTAGGCCCACTTCGCGTAACAAGACATAGACCACCAAGAGGTCGCTCAAACTACGGGTCATACTCACAATCACTGAGCCAATACCATCGGTACCATAGGCATCCACATACTCCTTAACCACGCGAAGGTAGCCCAGGACATTATCCGCTTCCGGGCCGCAAGACACTCCTCCAACCAGGAAAGGGCGTTTGCTTTTTAATTCGGTATTAAGGAAGTCCAGACGCTTCTCTTCGGACCAGGTGCCGTAGTCGTGATCTTCCAAGCCAGAGGTGGCCAGAATCTGCGACATGGCTTTTTCATGGTAGGCAGAATTTTGACGGATGTCCAGCTTGGCCAGGTGGAAGCCAAAACACTGCACCAAACGCTCGGCTGGGAACAGCCACTGCTTGGCAATACGGGTTGCTCCTAATTCTTCCAGCAACTCACGTAGTTGTTTTAGTGCTTCAGACAGTTCAGAGGCTGATTTAAAATACCCCACCTCTCCCATTGAGCTGTCGTTATTCATGGTGTACTCCAAGCGCACCAGTAATAAGTTGATCAATTGTCTCAGGGGCTCAGATGGATTACGATCCATCGCCTCTTGTCCTTTAGCTCCTAGTTGTTTGGCGGTAAGGGCCAGGGTTTCCTTGATACCTTCCGGAATGGCCACCTGATATACCGAGAAACTAAGCTTAGCTGCCAAGTCCACTAATTGATCATGGATCATCTTTAGGGCCGCCTCACGGTGCAGAATCAGGGTACTCTTGGTGAATTCTGGGGTAACAAAGGGGTGACCATCACGGTCGCCACCAACCCAGCTACCAAATTGGGTCACCGGAAATTCTTCGGGCCATTGCAGCAAGTCTTCAGGGAAACCAGCATTGATCCAGGCATCCTTTAAACGCTCGTCGGTGAGATGTACCGCCTCTGGGAATACATTGGTGAAGTAGTGCATTAAATTGCTGCGCTCATCTTCCAAACGGGGTTTCTGTAAATAGATCTCCCCGGTTCGCCACAGGCGCTCCAGTAAACTCATGATCTGGTATTTTAACTGGTCCTGCTCATGACGTGACCAATTGGGATTTTCACTTTGTACCAAACAGAGGTACAGTTCGCGGTGAATGTCGAGCACGGTTAAGCGCTTGGCCTCCGTTGGGTGGGCCGTAAGCACCGGTGCTATCTTGATATTCTTTAGTTTAGCGGCTACCATTTCTGGGTTCAGACCGCGATCTTTCCACTCTTGAATGGTTTCTCCCCAGGACCCACGGGTAGACGATAGATCAAATTCTGTTTCGGACTTACGACGGTATTGGGTGGCCGCATTTTCTTCAGCCAGATTCAACAGCTCAAAACAAATACCAATGGCCTGCGATAGTTTTTCATCCGAATGAAAATGGTGATCGGTTGGTGCATGCCCATTAAAAGGTAGTTGATCGGCCAGCTCACCTTCTCCAATAGAATGGAGCATTTCTTTAAACAGGGTGACCAGATAGTGAAAATCGGTCTTTATTTTATCTAGTCCTTGGACGTCTAATTGTTCTTTACTTAGGTTCATTTAATTAGGATTTTAAATGGCATTTCAATTTACTTAATTCCGTAAGGAATGCTAGTCACAAAGTTTAAAATTCTAATGAATAGTTTTTATGACATTCATTAGGTTTTTTAAGGTAATATTCGTCTTGAAACCCTTATAAACAGTACGATAACGATTTCGGAAGTTTAAAATAGTTTTCGGTTAGGGCGTCATTTTTAGCCAACATACGACGGCATGGCCTCGCCTAGAATCTGGAGCTTAAAATTTCAATAAGGTTCTCCATTTTAGTCGTGAGGTCTTTAATGTTTCGGGCTTCTCCAGAAACACTAATGTCAAAATTATCGACCTGGCCTTTTTTCTCAGGTTCAGCTGCTGGGTTTTCGTATTTGACACGGAGTACCACTTCATCTTTTTTATTGAAGCTCTTAAAGTACTTATGGACATCCTTCCATTTGTACTTTTTTAGTTCTTTAAGGTTAGAAGATTCGATGAGGTATTCCTTGCTTTTTTCCTGGGCTTCCAATCCTTGAGGAACCATAGCGAGTGTTGTAAAGCAAATAAGGCTTAGTAAGAGGATTTTTTTCATATCAATGTTTGGTTAATAGTGCTCTTAAAAATACGCATTTTACTGAGCAAAGAAATAATTTTGATACTGTTGAAAATCCATTAAATTTAATCGGTAATATCCGAATGGATTATGAAAAAAATTCTGGTTTGTATTGTGATGACCGTGTTGGGTGTTTCCGTGCTCAGTGCTCAGGATAGCATTCCCGAACCAAAAACGGTGGAGTATTACAGCGATTATAAGTTTAAGGTCAGTCCCTTTTTTTGGTTTCTGGGCCTAAAAGGGGAAATTATAGCACCCCCTCAACCTTCTACCTTACCGGAACCGCCACCGCGTTATCAGGTGGACCTGAGCTTTAGTGATTTAAGTAGTTCCATTAGGTTTATCACCATGATGGGGATGGACTATAAGGGCGAACATTTTATAATCCGTGCAAACGTCACCTCATTGATTCTAGAGGGGCAAGCCATTACTCCTTTACAAATCATAACCGAAGGGGTTGATTACCGATTCACCTACCTTACTAGCGAAATTACTGGGGGTTATCGAATTCTTAAAAACCCCAAACTGGACCTGGATGTCTTGTTGGGTGTGCGTATGCTCTACACCAAAATAACAGGGGAAACGGATATCGTTGGGGTTACTTTTACTGGAGAGCGACAGGTGTTCTGGTGGGATCCTATTTTAGGTTTCCAAATTAAATACAGGCCTCACGAACGTTTGGAGCTCACTGGTTATACCGATTTTGGCCCCATACGCAATGTGGACTCCTATCAGTTTCAAGCGCAGGCCATCTATCACCTTACTAAAACTTTTAGTATGGCCCTAGGCTACCGAAATTACTACATCAACTCCGAGGCAGAAGAAAAGGAAACCATCTATAAAGGGCGCGTCTATGGTCCCTTTGCCCGTTTGGGCTTTCAGTTTTGAGTCTTGTAGCAATTAGTTGACGGATGGTATTGGCTTCAGTTCCCTTTTTCTATATTTGAAACCATGAAGCGTTGTCTAAGTTTGTTTTTATTTCTCATCGTTTGTGGTGCCTGGGCCCAAACAACGCTACAGCAATTGCAGGCTAATAGGGACGCTGCGCAAAGTAATCTGGAACAGGTGGAAGCCCTGCTATCCTTGTCGCAGTGGTACGAAAGCAAAGATCTGGATTCGTCGCGCTGGTATTTAAAGCAAGCTTTAGCGCTTTCAAAATTAGAACGATTGCTTGTAAAACAGGCCGAAGTGTCAGCGGCTCTGGGTTATAATTTTGTAAGGCAAAACAATCTTGATTCCGCCAAGGTATACTACCAGGAGGCCATGGAGCTGTATCGTGATACCGACAGTACCTTCCAGTATGCACGTAATACCATGCTAATGGGTAATATTAACCTGGCGCAAAACAATTACATTGAATCCTTGTCCTTTTACCAGCAGAGTCTTGAAATGGCCGAGGAGGCTAGCTTTGAGGCCTTATTACCCCATCTGTATAATAACATGGGCCTCTTATACAAGCAGATAGAAGATTATGACGATGCCCAGCTCAATTTCTCTAAGGCCTATGATCTGTTTCTGAAGCAGGACGATGAACCTAATTCGGTGTATCCATTGTACAATATAGCGCTGATTAATAGTATCCAGGGGAAGGATGACCAGGCTATTGAAGGCTATTTGAATTTAACGGGTTACCATTTAAAAAATGAAAACTGGCTGAGCCTGGCTTCCATTTACAATTCGGTCTCAGAAATCTATCTAAATAATGGTGAACTTGAAAAAGCGGAAGAATTTTTGGATATGGCCCTTAACGCTTTGGAGAACAAATCAGATTCGTTTAATACAGGCCCAAAATCCTTGAGAGCTGTGGAGGTGTATAGCAATGCTGCTGAGGTCTACTATCAGATGCAAGAGTGGGATGCGGCTGCCCAGTACGCTCACAAGGGACTAAAAATGTCCCAGGATAATTCCTATAAATTAAGTGCTTACAAGAGTGCTAAAGTTCTGGCGGATGTCTATGATGCTGAAAAACAGACCGACTCGGCCCTGCATTATTATAAGATTTACACCGATTTTAATCAGCAGTATCAAGATGAGAATGATGTGAAGCAGCTCACAACCCTGAAACTGCAAAATGAGTTTGATGCGATATTAAAACAAAAGGAGATTGACTTGATCTACAAGGAAGCGGCCTATAAAAACCGTGAGTTAAAGCTCATTGGATTTATTGTACTTGGGGTGTTCTTGGTAGCCATTCTGGTTCTGGCTTTTTTTAATCAGAAGAATAAAAATGCCAAACTTCAACTTGCTGAGGACAATTTAAAATTGGAGAAAAAGCAACTAGAACAGGACCTGGATTACAAAAAGAAAGATCTGGTCTCAAAGCTCATGTACCTGCTTGAAAAGAATGAGTTCATCACCTCCATTTCCAAACAGCTCATCGAATTAAAACCGGATGCTAAGAAGGACAACAAAGAGGTCATCCAGCAAATCATCAATGAGATTCGTATTAATTCGTCTCAGAAATTATGGGACGAGTTTGAACTGCGTTTTAAAGAGGTGCATATTGATTTCTACAACAGACTCAATGAAGCACATCCGGACTTAACCCCAAACGAAATTAAGATCTGTGCCTTCCTGAGATTAAACATGTCGTCCAAAGAAATCTCGGCCATTACCCACCAGAGTTTAAAGAGCATAAATATGGCCCGTTTCCGCTTGCGGAAAAAGCTGGATATTGATCGTGACGAGAATCTAATTGCCTATTTAAGTGGCCTTTAGGCAGCAATGTCTGAGCAATTATCACCTTTTTCATTAAACATTTTATCGTTTATAAACTTCTGTTATTCAGACAGATAAATCGCTTTGTAGTAGTTTTGTTCCCCTAAAAATTGCTTTTGTAGCACTATTGTAACTCCTCGCACCCCTTTCATACAGTCATGCTCTAATAGTTTAGCTGAAAATCACAAGCTAATTGAGCAAGTCCAAACATTCTAATAACAAAGCATCCAGTACTCCAAAAACGGAAGACCTGGATAAAGAACTCAGTGATCTCATTGAAAAAAACGAGTCGCTAAAAACGGGTATGGCCAAATTATTTAAGGGCATCCAACCAAAACCGAATACTAACAAATCAGATAAGACATCATGAAAAAACTCTACACTTTAATGCTTTGTACATGGTCCTTCTTTGCGGCCATGGCACAACACAACATCTTTATTACGGTAGAAGACGGGACCAACAATCCCATTGAAAATGCCGAGGTAACGGTAGATTCGCAGACGCTATCTACGGACGCCGATGGGATAGTTACCTTTTCCAGTTTGGCCGATGGCGTTTACGCTTATTCCATTGAGGCCCACTGTTACGAAACCGCTTCAGGGAGTATTCCTGTATCGGGGGCTAACGTTAATGAAACGGTAACCCTTAGCGATATGACCGCTGCAGCGGTATTTGTGTCGACCTCCAGCCATCCACTAATTGGATCCTGGGTAGACGGAGACATCACTATTAGCAATGCTGATAATACCTATAACTACTCAGTAACTGAGTTTGACAACATTGTAGCAGACATTGCCTTTGGTACTTACGATTACAGCTTTGTTAGATCAGGTGGATGTTATCCAGAAGTAATAGGAAGCATTACTGTAGACTGTGATGCTATTGATCCAATTTCATCCAACATCTTTTTAGGCATTGTAGCGGATCAAGCAGAGACCACTTCGGCAGCGGTATTTGTATCGACATCCAGCCATCCACTTATTGGATCATGGGTAGATGGAGACATCACTATTAGCAATGACGATAACACCTATAACTATTCCGTTACCGAGTTTGACAACATTGTGGCAGACATCGCCTTTGGTACCTACGATTACACCTTTGTACGCTCAGGAGGTTGTTACCCAGAAGTAACAGGATCTCTTACTGTAGATTGTGACGCCATTGATCCAATTTCATCAAATATCTTCTTAGGCATTGTTGCTGATCAAGCAGAAACAACTTCGGCAGCGTTATTTGTATCCACCTCCAGTCATCCATTAATTGGATCCTGGGTAGACGGCGACATTACTATCAGCAATGACGACAATACCTATAACTACTCAGTTACTGAGTTTGATAACATTGTGGCAGACATCGCCTTTGGTACTTACGATTACAGCTTTGTTAGATCAGGTGGATGTTATCCAGAAGTAACAGGATCTCTAACTGTAGACTGTGGCGCCATTGATCCAATTTCATCAAACATCTTTTTAGGCATTGTAGCGGATCAAGCAGAAACAACTTCAGCAGCCGTGTTTGTATCCACATCCAGTCATCCATTAATTGGATCATGGGTAGATGGAGACATCACTATTAGCAATGACGATAACACCTATAACTATTCCGTTACCGAGTTTGACAACATTGTGGCAGACATCGCCTTTGGTACCTACGATTACACCTTTGTAC
>NZ_QKTV01000017.1 GCF_003362725.1 Winogradskyella aurantiaca | reverse complement strand
GTTCTTTCTTGTGGTGCAGAAGATGTGATTATCTCAAAGACTGTAACAGCCAATGGCGATGGTCTTAATGATGTCTTTAGAGTAAGTGGTATTGAGGATTGTGGGTTTGTAATTGAAGTTCAGCTTTATAACCGTTGGGGGGCTAAAGTTTACCAATCCAATGATTACCAAAACAATTGGAGTGGTCAGACCTCTGGTGCTGCCGTTGGTGGCTCTGGCAATGTTCCTACCGGTACCTATTACTATGTTGTTAACCTAAGAAATAGTGGCTTAGATCCTTTCACTGGACCTATCTACGTTGCTACAAACAAATAAATCTTAACCTATGAAACTGTTTAGAAATTTAAGTATCGCTATACTTCTGATGGCCAGTGCCAATGTCCTGGCCCAACAGTTGCCGCAGTTCACGCAGTATATGTACAATACTATTGCTATCAACCCTGCCTATGCCGGCAGTAGAGAAACACTGAGTATTGTTGGATTGCATCGTAGCCAGTGGGTTGGTATTGCCGGGGCGCCTGAAACGCAAACCCTTTCCATCCACTCACCCTTAAGAAATGAAAAAATTGGTTTGGGATTCTCCTTTATCAATGATCAACTAGGATATGAGAACTTCTCATATCTATATGCAGATTTCTCCTATACCATTCAAACTGGTGAGAGAACTAAACTTGCCTTTGGGGCTAAAGCTGGGGTTACCCACTTTAACCTCGATCAGGACCTGTTTAATGCCTCTGACCCTAGTATTGACCCTGGTGATCCTATTCTTAGAGAGCTTTCCAACCGTTGGAGCCCTAATGTAGGTGCTGGTCTTTACTGGCACTCGAACAGATGGTATGTAGGATTGTCTGCACCTAGATTATTTAACACCGATCGTATCACTGCAGAAGGTGCTGCTCAAAACGATATCGTTGTAGAGCGTGTGAGCTATTACCTTACCGGTGGAGCTGTCTTTGATCTTAGTCAGAATACCAAGCTTAAGCCTGCTTTCCTGATTAAAGAAACCAATGGAGCACCGCTTTCTATTGACCTTACTGCTAACTTCCTCTTCTATGAGAAGTTCTGGGCAGGGGTTGGTTATAGAATCAATGAAAATGCCGCCTCTCTTGGTGGAATCGTTGACCTGCAGGTCTCCAAACAATTACGTATTGGATACGCTTATGAGTATCCCCTATCCGATGTTAGATTCTATACCTCTGGTACACATGAATTCTTATTGATGTTCGAGGTATTCAAAAGTAAACGTGTTAAATCACCTAGATATTTCTAAAAGCAAATGGTCATGAGAACAAGATTCATATTACTTCTTTTTATTTTGAGCGGTTCTGCTGTATTTGCTCAAAAGAAACTAGCCGATAAATTCTACGATAACTATGGCTATGCCAAAGCTATTGA
>NZ_QKTV01000016.1 GCF_003362725.1 Winogradskyella aurantiaca | reverse complement strand
TTTACTGAAATTACCACTAGAGATTACGAAGTGCATTTAACGTATAACTCAGATGATGGTTATATCTATACCATCGATGCTGATAATGCCACTTATTTAGAACGTATTGATCCAGTATTTGGAACGGGGCAGATAATTAACTTATCTGCTGCAGGAGACGAAGGACCATTAAATAAGGTTACAGCCATTACTTATCAAGGTGGTCAGGTTTATATTGGATCTGATGCTAATGATAAGGTTTATGTCGCGAGTTTCGTTGACGCTATGAATGCCGAGTACGAGTTTGTTGCTGATGCACCAGTATCTGGTGGTGACTTAGCCTTTAAAGATGGACGCTTATTCCTTGCCACACGATCTGGTAATAGATTAATTAGAATCGATGCTGGAAACACAACTACAGATGTGGGCTCAGTACCAAATAAAGTAACAGGTCTTGCCGTATCAGAAGACAATAACTTCTTAACTACTAACAACAACAAAAACGTTGTTTATGAGTTGGCAGATGACGGTACACCAATTGGTAATGGCTATAATGTTACTGGAGACTTATCTGTGCTTAAAAATGGAGATTTTTCTTCTGGTTGTGGTGATAATGGTGCTGGGGATCCTTTTTGCTTCGTTAGTGAGGTGGTTAATCCTGGTGCTGAAATCAATGACATTGCCGATAACGATGGATGGGAACAGTATGGTCCTGGAGAATTAACTGCCGTCGGTGGTGGCTGGGATACAACTTCTTCCATTGAAATCCAACGTTCAGGTTCTGTTAATGGTGTAGAATCACACTGTGATAGTGGTTTCCACTTTGAATTATTAAGTAGAGCACCACAGGATAACATGTATCAGGTATTTAGTACTGATCCAGGTAGTTTGGTTCATGTAGTCTTCTACCATAAGAAACGTCCAGGTGGCAGTTCAGAAGATACTATGCAAGTAGAATACGGTTCAGATCTTAACAGCCTTCAGCTATTAGGAACGCACAGTGTCAGTGCAGACGACGGATGGGCAAGAGTTGAAATGAGCTTTACAGCTACTAGTGCTCAAACAGTAGTCTTATTAAGAGGTGTATCTGGATCTACAGGGTCTATAGGTAACCTAATTGATGATGTGTACGTTGGAT
The DNA here is from genome assembly GCF_003362725.1 of Winogradskyella aurantiaca. Lineage (GTDB taxonomy): Bacteria > Bacteroidota > Bacteroidia > Flavobacteriales > Flavobacteriaceae > Winogradskyella_A > Winogradskyella_A aurantiaca. The sequence goes on along the minus strand of NZ_QKTV01000016.1, from coordinate 410 downwards.
GTGATGCTGATATGGCAGTTGAACCATGTGATTCACAAGGACCACCAGCCTTAGTACCGCACACAGGAGCGTACTCAGACTTAATGATTGCTGAGGATGACATTACCTTATACCCAGTTCCTGCTGTAAGCAGCCTGAACATTCAGGTGGATAACGAAGGAGCACCAGTAGAAGGTAGTTATTACATCACCTCAATTACAGGTCGAGTAAGTCATCAGGGTACTATCCAGATCAACAATGGTGTACAAAGCAGTACGGTCCATGAAAGTGTGGAGTCCTTACCTGATGGTATGTACTTCCTGGTGATGGAAGTTAATGGTAACAGAATAACGAAACAGTTTGTAAAAACCAATCGTTAAGATCTAAATACCAATAATGTATTTCAAAAGCCGGTTCTATGAGCCGGCTTT
>NZ_QKTV01000015.1 GCF_003362725.1 Winogradskyella aurantiaca | reverse complement strand
CGCCACCCCTGGTGTATTTGCCCAGTGCGACAATAGTTTGGATGGGGATGACACTAATGGTTTTGTAGAGTTTGATTTAACGGTAATGGACCCAGTGGTATTAGGGGGTCTTGACCCTACGGATTATGCTGTGAGTTACTATCGTAACCAGACCGATGCAGATGGTAGAGCAAACCCCATTTTAAGTCCTTATACCAATACCGTGATCAATGCCGATCAGGTAGTGGCCCGCGTCGAGAACAATGCCAATGTGGATTGTTATGGTACGGCCATAGTAGATATAGTAGTAGATGCCTTACCGGTGTTGGATAATACACAGGTAGAGCTCAGACAATGTGATGATGATACCGATGGGTTCTCAGACTTTAATTTGACAGAATCAGAACGTTTGATCTCGAGTAATTTTGAGAACGAGATATTCACCTACCATTTATCACAGACAGATGCGGATAGTGGAAGCAATGCAATTGCAGATCCACTGGCATATACCAATACGGACCCCTCATCAAATGCAGACCGTTTGTATGTAAGGGTTAGTAGTACAGAAGGCTGTTATAGAATAGCAGCGCTGGATTTAGTAGTATCCACCACACAGATACCACCAAACTTTGAGTTGGTGTATGAGATTTGTGATGGTTATGATGTGGATGATGACAATACCAATGGTATCGAGAGCTTTGACTTTAGTGATGCGACAGCTCAGATAGAAGCCTTGTATCCATCAGGTCAGAACGTAACGGTAAGCTATTATCAGAGTTTAGATGAAGCCTTATCAGAGAGCAATGCTATCGTAGACATATCAAATTACAGAAACGAGACCTCACCCTTTGAGCAGATACTGATAGTGCGAGTGGATAGTGATGTGGATAATTCCTGTTTGGGCTTAGGTGAACACATTGTACTAAGGACCGTGAATCCCCAACCCAATACAGACCCACAGGATCTGATCTTATGCGATGATACGAACCCTGGTGATTTAAGTGAGTTGTTTGATTTGACCCAGAACGAGGCTTATATTTTAAATTCAGAACCCGATGTGGTAGCCACGTACCACACCAGCATAACAGATGCAGAGTCAGGTGCAAATGCAATAAGCACCCCAACGGCCTATCCAAACACAAGTGCCACACAGACGATCTATGTACGGGTGACCAATAGTATTACAGGCTGTTATGCCAGAGTAGCGTTTAATGTACAGGTGAATCCATTACCAGATGCCGTAATGGTGACCAACTTACTGGCCTGTGAGGATAATACAGATGGCTTCTTTGACTTTGATTTGCAGAGTAAGACCACAGAGGTATTGGCAGGTCAGGATCCGGCGATTTATCAGGTGAGCTACCATGAGAGTCAGGCGGATGCCGATAACTTAAACAATCCACTGTCAAGCCCATATACCAATACGAGTAATCCACAGACCATCTATGTGGCTATTACCAACACCCAGACAGGTTGTAGTGTTAGTAGTCAGCGTTTTGATTTGATATTACAAGAGGCAGCAGAGGCGAATCCAGATGGTGTGCCAATTGTCTATGAGATTTGTGATAATGTGAACGCTAATGATGGCTTTGGCCAGTTTGATCTCTCGACCCAGAGTGATGCGATATTGGATGGACAGGATCCTAATGATTTTAGTCTAACCTATCACGCCACATTGGAAGATGCTCTTAATGATGAGACGCCCTTACCACTATTGTATGAGAACCTGAGTAACCCACAGGTGATCTATACCCGAGTGAGTAATGTGATAGCCCCAGATATTTGTTTTGATGTAGGCGAGTTGACCTTACAGGTGAATCTCTTACCAGAGAGCGTACTGGAAGATAGATATGTCTTATGT
>NZ_QKTV01000020.1 GCF_003362725.1 Winogradskyella aurantiaca | reverse complement strand
CTCCAGGTCCAACAGTATATAGTTTTTTACCTGATCTTGTTGCTAAGTACAATACACCATCTCTAAAAGCAATATCTCCACCACTAATAGGTAAGTTCCAGGCAAACAGCTCCCAGTTTCCAGAAAGTGGGTCTACCTTAATTATTTTGTTTTGACTTCCAGAACCTAAGTACACGTAACCTCTACTAAAAGCGTTGGTACAAACACCTGATAAATCGGCATCAGATATGTCAATAGTACCCTGGGAATCACCAGCTGTATTGAAGATTTCGATGAAATCACCATTGTTTTTATTGACATAAATCTTTTGTGCGATTGGATCGTACGATAAGTGCGCTTTATAACCAAGCTCTTTCAACTCGGTAAATACTGCCTCACCTCCTGTAAAATTAACACCGTGTAACACTCCTTGGTTGGAACCATGAGCATTGTCTACATAAAACGCTGAATAATTCTCACAAGGATCACGTGGTTCTTCACAGT
>NZ_QKTV01000014.1 GCF_003362725.1 Winogradskyella aurantiaca | reverse complement strand
CTCTACGAAAAAGTCGTTGAAAAGGGCGACAGTAGCGTCTATGTACTTACCAGACTTGGGGATTGTTATTACAACAATGCCAACTCTGAAAAAGCAGCATTCTGGTATGGTGAAGCCCTCGAAAAAGATAAAAAAATTGATGCCGAGTACCTCTATAAGTACATTCAGTCTCTGAGAAGTATTGGAGATTATGAAAAGGCCAATCAGTGGTTTGCTGAGTTTAAAGCCATGCAAGAAGGTGATAGCCGTGTTAAAGGCTACGACCCTGATCAAGTGGACTATTACAGCAAGCTCACCGCACCTTCCGACATGATCGTCACTGTTAAAAATGAAGAGTTTAACTCTCAGTACTCTGACTTTGGTGCTTTTGTTGCCGATGGTAAAATTTACTTTGCCTCTGCTCGTAATACCAACAACAAAATCTATAAATGGACCAATGAACCCTATTTAGACCTTTACGTAGGAGACATTAATGCTGATATGGATTCTATTGCTGGTGTGGATCTGCTCAACTTCGCTAAGCGTCAAAGAGCTGATGTGCATATTGGTACACTTTGTATTACTAATGATGGTGCTACCATGTATTTTACCAGAGATAACGTCTCCAGAGGTAACAGATTAGATTTTGATGACGATGGGACCTCTCATCTTAAACTCTACAAAGCAGCTTTTGTTGATGATGCCTGGGGTAATATTGAAGAATTACCTTTTAATGATACCATGTACTCCAACGGTAACCCGGCTTTGAGTCCTGATAATAAAACACTGTTCTTTGTCTCAGACAGAGAAGGTGGTTATGGACAAACCGATATCTATAAAGTAGCTATCAATGACGATGGCTCTTATGGTGAGCCTGAAAACCTTGGCCCTGCTGTTAACACCGCTGGTCGTGAGATGTTCCCTTTTGTAAGTACAGACAATACATTGTTCTTCTCTTCAGACGGGTATATTAACCTAGGACTGTTAGACATCTATTCCTCTAACATTCTTAAAGGTGACAACTCTGATCCTGTTAACCTTGGAGCACCTTATAACAGTGGATACGATGACTTTGCTTATATGGTTGATGCCGATACTAACAAAGGCTTCTTCTCCTCTAACAGACCTGGTGGTAAGGGTAATGATGATATTTACAGTTTCTCCGCTTATCCTTGTAAAGAACTTATTCAAGGTACCGTAAGAGATCTTAAAACTGGTGGGGTGCTTCCTTTAGTTACCGTGCGCCTTATTGATGAGGCTGGTAAGGTAGTTAATCAAGTATCTACTGATGCTAATGGACAATACACTCTTGAAGTTGATTGTAATGGTGACTTTGTTGTTATTGCTTCTAAAACTGATTATCGCGATGATCAGAAGTCTATCAGTACTTCATCTAATAACCAAAAGCGCAATACTTTAGACCTTAACCTAGAGCCGCTTATTATTGAAAACCAAATCGTACTTAACCCTATCTTCTTTGATTTTGATAAGGCCAACATCAGAACTGATGCGCAGTACGAACTTGAAAATATTATTGATGTGATGCGTAATAACCCTAACATGGTTATTAAAATTGAAGCACATACCGATAGCCGTGGTGGTGATCGCTACAATATGAAACTCTCGGACAGACGTGCTAAGGCCACCAGAGATTACATTCTCTCGCGTGGTATTGATGCCGATAGAATTGAATCCGCTATTGGTTATGGAGAAACACAACTCCTTAACAAATGTAGTAATGGCGTTAAGTGTTCTAAAGAAGAACACCAACTTAACAGACGATCTTACTTCTACATCCTTAAAAAATAATCTACAAATACACATATATTAAAAAACCCCCACAACAGTGGGGGTTTTTGGTT
>NZ_QKTV01000013.1 GCF_003362725.1 Winogradskyella aurantiaca | reverse complement strand
TCACCAGCAGTACTAGTATCTATACTTGGTGTTTGATCAGAAGCATTGGAACCTTGATCATCAGAATACCAAGTTAAATCACCACTGGCAGTAACTAAAGAAAGAATGTCTACTGGTGTATCACCAACACAGTACTCATCATCATCAGTACCAGGTGCATCTGGAAGTGCATTAACAGTAATAGTAATTGTAGAGATAGCACTCTCACAATCATTGTCATTATCCTGAGATACATAGAACTTAAACTCACCAGCAGTACTAGTATCTATACTTGGTGTTTGATCAGAAGCATTGGAACCCTGATCATCAGAATACCAAGTTAAATCACCACTGGCAGTAACTAAAGAAAGTATGTCTACTGGTGTATCACCAACACAGTACTCATCATCATCAGTACCAGGTGCATCTGGAAGTGCATTAACAGTAATAGTAATTGTAGAGATAGCACTCTCACAGTCATTATTATCATTATCCTGAGATACATAAAACTTGAATTCACCAGCAGTACTAGTATCTATACTTGGTGTTTGATCAGAAGCATTGGAACCTTGATCATCAGAATACCAAGTTAAATCACCACTGGCAGTAACTAAAGAAAGAATGTCTACTGGTGTATCACCAACACAGTACTCATCATCATCAGTACCAGGTGCATCTGGCTTAAAAGTTACTTTAAAAGTACTCGTACATTCTTTTACAGTTACTATAGGGGCTGGTGGTTCCGGATCTTCATTACATCCACCTAAATTAGTAGAATCATCTCCATAAACCCCGCTGGTAATTCGCATTCCATCAAACAATTCCCCTTCTTGCTCGGTTTGACCTACATAGAGTGGTCTTGAACAACTGACATGTACAGTAAATTCGTTGAGCTCAGATCCTTGTTGACCATTGTTAACACTATAAATGGTGACTTCAACATCATTGGAGTCAAATCTATCACCATCTGATCCTGAAAATATAAACTCAACATCGTTGGTTACTAAACCATTGAAAATTTCTGAACCGTCATTAACGATAACCCAGACCTGATCTTCATCACCCTCATAAGTCATCCCAAGGGTTTTGATTTTATTACTGCTACCATCGGGTCTGTTTGGACACTCACAATCTTCATCATCATCACCACCACCCGGTCTTAAATTGATACCCTCTGGTGTACAAGTACTAGTTACAGTATAGGTAAAGGTTTTTTCATAGTCCATTCCAGGAACATAATCATTAAAATTAAGGTCACTGATATTGGTCTCTACATCGCACCCACCGGTATACTCGAACGAGTTTTTCCAATCATCAAACGCACCTTGAATATCAAAATCAGGGTCCACACATAATTCCTCCACTGGGTCTGGACATGAGAGTTCCACAACTTGAAGACCACAGCTTTCTGGTCTGATGGCAGGCATTAAAAGCGCATTTAATAAAATGCGCTGACCGTTAAGTTTGTCTAGTTGATTAGATTCTTTGTACTCGTGGCCGGCTAAATAATGTACATAGCCTCTATTTGCTCCGTTGCCACCAATACGACCACCATAAACCTTGTATTTATCGTTGTTGGTATTAAATTTGGCATAGCCTTTGGCATTTGAACCGGATTGAATTCCACCAGCAATTTCTTTGATCGCATCTGCCGACCCACCTTTATTGTTTAGAGGGCCAATAAATTGCATAATGGCGTCACCAGCATTTGAATTATTAAAGGTTATTGAACCACTTTTTCCAGGATCCTCAATACCTTCATTTGTTAGAAGGCGTACATCAAACTTGTTTGAATTGTCCTTATTAGTACCTTCATAACCTTGTAAGGCGGCACATTGACCAAAAAAGTTACCACCGTTTTGTACAAATGCTTTTACGTTGGCAACTTCTGATTCTTCTACGCCCTCATCATGAGGCTCACAGGCAAAAGTGACACATTCTAAAGCCGAAAGGTTTGCTGCTGGAATATCATCAACATAATGCAAGCCTTCTATTAATCCGGCATCTTTGAAGATTCTTGTATGAATATCTGATTTGTCATTTTCAATAACTGCCGCCCTAGGTTTGTGCGTTAGAGTATATTTAATCTCAATTGATTCATTTCCATCTAAAGTGTAAACCACAACATTCCCCGGAGCCGCATTTAGTATGAGTTGCGCATTGTCAACAAACTCTGCTGGAACAATTATGGCACTTCCTTTAAAATCACGTAAACTGGAATTGTTAGTACCAAGTTCTGTTGCATTAGCGCTAAAATCAATACCGTCTTTATTCTTGCTTGAACTAATAGCCCATTTTAGAGGGATATCTGCGTGTAATAAACGCACAGCCAGTCCATAGGCTTTTAACAAATTATCATTGGTTCCCTGAACATTATGATCCAGAGGAATCACCCATGATCCTGATGCAATTTCTTCGTTTAAACCAACATTGAAAAAATCTAACATTTGCCTGGCAGATTCCCTGGCCGTTAGATTTGAGTCCGAATGATCATCAGTATTGACAATTTCGGTTTCATCAATTTTGGTTTCAATTTCGTCATCAATTAACGGGACGATAAAATGTTCCCAGTAATTTGTGTTATTGAACTGTTTGAAAGCAAATTTTTCTGCAGATGCCATTAAATTGGTGCTGCAAAACAGAGCTACTAAAACAGCCAAAAACAATACTCTTGTGTTCTGACTAAAAGGTTTCATAATTTTAGGTTGATTGATACTAGTTATTATTAAATGTTTTATTGGTTGCAAGTTTTTAACTGTTGATAGTTTGACTAAATGAATTCCGATTCAACAGTTTCCAGAAAATAAATCTAGAAAATCATTTTAGCTAGCCTGATAATTGGGGTTTTGTTAGCGTTTTTAATCGATTAACGTAATTTGTAGGAAAATAACATCGATAAACAACACATGAAAAACTACCCTTTTTGTGATAACAAAAGGGATAAAAAGGTCTTCAAATGATACGTTTTCTGTGATCCAATGTAGTGACTTGTTCAAGATATCAATAGTTAGTTGTTAGTAATTATGACACCAAACATAATCTTGTAGGCTTGTAGATTCGTTTTACCTGATTAAAGTAAAATTAATTTGAATCGGTTTGATAACTGATTCGCGTGTATCTTAAATGTAAGCATGAACTATTAATAAGAACTACTTATTACGATATCTATCATAATAATTCGACAAGATGTAGCAATTAATTAACTAATTGATAAAGATTGTGTCTTTATATTACATCATTCTTAAAATAAGGAATAGTTTTTCGATAGATTAACAAATAAAGCCGGCTCATAGAACCGGCTTTTGAAATACATTATTGGTATTTAGATCTTAACGATTGGTTTTTACAAACTGTTTCGTTATTCTGTTACCATTAACTTCCATCACCAGGAAGTACATACCATCA
>NZ_QKTV01000012.1 GCF_003362725.1 Winogradskyella aurantiaca | reverse complement strand
TGATGGTATGTACTTCCTGGTGATGGAAGTTAATGGTAACAGAATAACGAAACAGTTTGTAAAAACCAATCGTTAAGATCTAAATACCAATAATGTATTTCAAAAGCCGGTTCTATGAGCCGGCTTTTTTATTGTATGATTTTATCAATACAGAATTTTAAAAATTTTACATTGTACAATACAATCTGGTTCAGTCAAAATTTCTTCTCACCTTTTAGATTAAAATAAAACGAATGTTTCATGATTTCTTTTCGTCGAAACTAAATTAATGATTCATCGAAAAATAAGATATCAGACAAGAATAATCTGTATTTTTTTTCTCTATTTAATAGTCAAAAGGCAATTGATTGATGGCATCAGAAGTCCCAAGCTATTGTAAAAGTATTTTTTGTTAAAAAAACCCTTCAAATGTACTTGGTATAGGTTGAAAAACATTTCTCCTATTAGTCCAATAAAATACTCTAATTATGAAGGCAATTTATTATACTTTCAATATTAAACAACTGATGAGCATACTTTTTTTGCTATCCATACAGTTTGTTATTTCTCAAAATTTAAATGCACAATTTGAATATGTCGATGGTTTTAAATTTGATGGCAAGAGAACTAATTGTACTCCATTACAAAACCCTGCCTTTAGTCCTAGTTGCAACTACAGAATTATTCTAATACTTGACGAATCTGGATCTATTAAAGGAGCAGGTTCTGGAGCTTCAGACATTGAGGATGAAGTAGAAGATGCCGTAAAAAGTTTTGTAGAATCTCTCACCAACGACTGTCTTGACATAGATCTAGCAATTATTGAATTTGGAACTGATGCGAGACGCGCTATTATTAATGGGAGTACAGATTTTACAGCATTAGATGATGACTACATAACTAATTTAAATGCGTATCTAGATCCTTCAGGCGGTAATGACGATCCTGCTGACAGTTATCAACCAAATGCGGCACGCGGTCAACGATCTTTCTATACAAACTGGGATCAGGCATTGTATTTGGCCAATTCTGTCGCGGGAAATTCAGATACCCTTATTGTATTATTTACAGACGGTAACCCAACTACTTGGGGTATTAGAGATGGTAGTTCTTCTGAAAACCCTAACAATAATATAGACTCTAGTGGTAATCAAACTATTTTAGAGGAAGCTTGCGAATCAGCTAACCTGATTAAATCCAATGGAAACAGACTTTTTACCGTAGGTTTACCAAATTCATCGCTTGATGAAGATAAATTAGATGTACTTCATAATGGTAATAATAGTATTAAATTTACTACTGACAGTCCAGGGACTAATGAAACAAACGACATAAGATTAGCGGATTATTTAATTACTGATGAACAAAACGTCGGTGTTGCATTTAGCGCTTTGGCAACTGCTATAAATCAACCAACAATTATATCAACTGAATCCTCCACTGACCTCGGTTGCAATCCGGTTAGTATTCCAATACCTCAATTTACTGTTATTGATGATTGTTTATCAAGCCCGCCAGCCACTATCATTGAGGGATCGGTTATTATTAATGGCTGTTCTAGATCAAAAACTTGGACAGCCAATTACTCAAATAATTGTTATGATGCAGATGAAGTGGTTATTGAATTTACATGGACAGTAGATCTAGAAGACCCAAGCTTTGACTGCCCACAGGAAGATATAGATTTAGGAGAAAACCCAGATCAAAACGACATTCCATCAGAAACATCCGTAAAAGCTCTTGTTGAGAATGGCTCTAATGAATTAGGTATTACGGCAGCATCTGATGATTGTGAAATTAAATCTATAGTGGTCACTGCTGATCCAATCCAAACCTTAAATTGTGTAAGTACTCAGGTATTTAATATTGTAATTACTGATAATTGTGATAAAACTACAGAATGTAGTATTACCTATACCTGGTCTGAAGAGTTGCCTGATATCACATTTAATCCAATTGATCCCTTATGTGAGGATGATGAATCATTAGATTTAGTAGCCTCACCCTCTGGCGGGTCATTCTCTGGTCAAGGTATGTCTGGAAACACCTTTAATCCTTCTGGGCTTTCGGGTATAATTAAAGTAACCTATACTTATGCAGATGAAAATGGATGTGAAAGTTCGGCATTCATAAATATTACAGTTAATACACCAAGAGAAGCTGAGGCAGGTACTGCTGATGATGTTTGTGGTATCTCAGCTGTATCATTAAACGCTACTGCTAATGGACCAGGTTCATGGTCTGGTGGTAGTGGAACATTTGCTGATTCCAGTTCAACTTCTACAACCTATACACCAGATGCAACTGAAATAGGAACTGAAGTAACCCTTACTTGGACAACTGATGCTGATGGCGTTTGTGAGGCTGCTTCTGATGATGTATCCTTTAATGTTGATGAAGAGCCTGTTGTAGATGAATTCGTTCCAGTCCAGGCTTGTGAACAATACCAATTACCACCTTTAACAAATGGTGACTACTTCACGGGACCTGATGGTAGTGGTGATTCTTTAAGTGAAGGTGCATTGATAGATGAATCTCAAACTATATATATTTATTCACCAGCCAATGGTGAGTGCCCAGCTGTTGAATCAAGTTTCGTAGTAACAATAAGTAATAAACCAGAAGTTTCTGTACTTGAAAATGTTGATGCTTGTGGGGAATATACCTTAGTTCAAATTTCAAGTGGTTCTTACTTTACAGGTCCAGATGGAACTGGTGATGAGTTAAGTGTAGGATCAAAAATTACAGAAACTCAAACCATTTTTATATACTTACCACCAAATGGTGAGTGTCCTGCTGCTGAATCAAGTTTCATTGTGACAATTGATACACCAAGAGAAGCCGAAGCAGGTTCTGCAGATGACGTGTGTGGTATCTCAGCTGTCGCATTAAGTGCTACTGCTAATGGACCAGGATCATGGTCAGGTGGTAGTGGAACATTTGCTGATACCAGTTCAACTTCTACCACTTATACACCAGATGCAACTGAAATAGGAACTGAAGTAACGCTTACTTGGACAACTGATGCTGATGGTGTTTGTGAGGCTGCTTCTGATGATGTATCCTTTGATGTTGATGAAGAGCCAGAGGTGGATCAGTTAGCAGATGTTACAGCATGTGAGGAATACACCCTGCCACAGCCTACTAACGGTAGTTATTATACGCAGACCAATGGTGGTGGTGATGCCTTAAGTGCAGGGGATACAGTAACAGATTCTCAAACGATCTACATTTACTTACCCGCCAATGGTGAGTGTCCATCTGCTGAGTCCTCATTTGTAGTGACTATTGATGAGCAGCCAGAGGTGGATCAGTTAGCAGATGTTACAGCGTGTGAGGAATACACCCTGCTACAGCTTACTAACGGTAGTTATTTTACGCAGACCAATGGTGGTGGTGATGCCTTAAGTGCAGGGGATACAGTAACAGATTCTCAAACGATATACATTTACTTACCCGCCAATGGTGAGTGTCCATCAACCGAATCCTCGTTTGTAGTGACTATTGAATGTGAAAAGCCACCATGCGAGGGTCCAGACTGTGAAGAACCACGTGATCCTTGTGAGAATTATTCAGCGTTTTATGTAGACAATGCTCATGGTTCCAACCAAGGAGTGTTACACGGTGTTAATTTTACAGGAGGTGAGG
>NZ_QKTV01000011.1 GCF_003362725.1 Winogradskyella aurantiaca | reverse complement strand
GTAATGGCGTTAAGTGTTCTAAAGAAGAACACCAACTTAACAGACGATCTTACTTCTACATCCTTAAAAAATAATCTACAAATACACATATATTAAAAAACCCCCACAACAGTGGGGGTTTTTGGTTATTTAGGACTAAACCATGTCTTAATAATTCCTACATCTAACATTTTGACATATTCATTCCTTTTATCGATTATTTTCCCTGTTTTAACACTGTTTTTTGCCTTAATCCCCTTGTATGCATTCATTTGTGGCTAATATCAATAAGCCCCATTAATTAATCCTCCCTACGCTTTAAGAAGCGTACCCCCCCCTCAAAAATTTAAAATTAAGAACAACCCACAGTAATCTGTTATTGCTATAATTAATTACTGATCCTAAATCTTAAAACCAAGAGCCATGAAAAAAAATACAAAAAAATGGTCTTTAAAGTGTAACAATGCCTGCCTTGCAATTCTGCTTTTATTAAGCACTACTATTTATGGACAAGACCTCGTCCAGTGCGGTGCCGATGCATATTTTCAAACTATTAGACTACGTCAAAATATTCCTGGTGAAGGACAAAATGGAGACTTTGCACTTTACAAAGTAGATCCGATTGCAGTAACTTTTGAATTTATAGCAAATTTATCAGTATCAGATGGTCCTGATGATTATGCCATTCCAAGCAGTTCTTCTGTAAATTCACTTGGTGTGAATCCTGATGACAATCAGTTTTATTTTATTAATCCGTCGTCTCCATATCAATTCTATCGAATGAGCGGAACAGGACAAGTAACCTATCTAGGAAACTTAACTGGCGCTATAAGCGGTTCTAATGTAGCGGGTGTATTTGATAAAGAAGGTAATTATTATGTCACTGGAGGTTCTAAGAAATTATTTCAGGTCGACTTAAACACCCTTGAAACCACTCTTGTGATGAGCACAGGAATTAATGTTTCTGACATTGCTATTAATCCTGATAACGATCTTATTTACGGTTGGGATCAAGGAAAACGTCAGTTAAATACCTTTGATATATTAAACCAGACTGTATCTGTTATTGGTCCAGAAGCTAATACAAGTGAATTTGGAACCTTTGGAGCCTTATATTTCCTACCAAGCGGTCAGTTAATTGGTTATGGTGATAACACTACCATCTCTGGTGGTCAGGAAGCTCTAGTAGATTTTAATCTACAAACTGGTGTCGTAACACAATTAGGTACTGGACCTTCAGTGTCAGTTAATGACGGTGCATCATGTCCTTTTACATTAGCAATTGACAAAGATGGTCCAGAAACCGCCGGCTTAAATACAACGATAACCTACACATTTAAAATCTTTAATCGTACAGCTCAAACCCTACACAACATCTTTTTCCAAGATGTCCTTCAAGATGGTCTTGTATTCAATTCAGAACCTTACAATATCTCAACCGAAATGACCATTTTTGGAACAAGTAACGGGCAAACACAAACGGACTTAGTTTTAAATAATATTCCTATCGGTATTTCTACATTTCAAATTGATGTTTTTATTAATTGTGATTTTCCGGATGAACAGATTATGAATCAAGCCATTATTGGTATTGACAATTTAGACAATCCCATATCTTCAAACGATACAGATACCGCCGTTATTGGCGACCCTACTGGAACTGGAATTCAACCTTTAGAGTTAGTTTTTCCAGAAGAAGTAACTATTGAAGGGTGTACAGAAGTAGCTTTGACTAGTGAGACTTCTGTCTTTAACTTTAACACAGTTCAATCAGGTAATGTGGCTGAAGCTTTTAACAATGCTGAGAACTATGAGATTTTACCTAGTCTTGACAATGTGGTAGAACTTACTTACATAGACGCCATCAGCCCTGATAGCAATGCTTGTGGTGTAACTATTGAGCGTACATTTTCAGCAACTGATAATTGCGGAAGAAGTATTGAGGCTGTTCAGATAATAAAAGTAATTGATTCAGCAGCACCAATTGCAGAATCTATACCAGAAGAATTATCAATTAATTGTGAAGACTATGATGGAGAAGCTCCTATCACACCATTTACTGCACAAGACAATTGTAGTGGCGAGATTATAGGTGTTCCAACGGATACCATTTCAGATGGAGAATGTGGTAATGCATTTACAATAACGAGATCCTGGTCGTTTACAGATGATTGTGGAAATGAAGCTATTAGTGTTCAAACGATTAATGTGATAGATGTAACCCCTCCGGTTTTTGATTTACCACTACCTGGTGATATTACAGCAGATTGTAATGCCCTGCCGGATCTTACCTTATTATCAGCAACAGATAATTGTGGAGAAGTCACAGTTGAAGTAGTTGAATCACCTTCAGATGACGATTGTGCTATCATTAGAACTTGGACAGCAACAGACGCATGCGGTAATAGTTCTGAGTTTTCTCAAACCATTACAGTGATCGATGAGGAAGCTCCTGTTTTTGTGTTGACGGATGAAGAAGACGCATGTCACACCGAACTTGTAAATGGTGCTTTTGAGGCTATCCAGTTCAATGGAATTATTTCATTTGAACAAATTCAACAAGAGAATATTCCAGGCTGGAGTACTACGGCTACACACAATACCATTGAAATCCAGAGATCTGGTCAGGTCAATGGTACTTTTTCTCATAATGGTAATTTTCATTTTGAATTAAATGGGCAAGGACTGGATGATCTTTATCAATCATTTTGTACAGTACCTGGTGCTGAATTGACTGTTCAATTCTTCCATAAAAAACGTCGTGTTAATGATATTGTAGATTCGCTTGAGTTATTCGCAGGATCTGATCTTAATAATTTGACTTCTCTAGGCGTTTATTCCGTTACCAATGCTGATGGGTGGAAAGAAAATATAGTGTCTTATGTTGTACCAGAGGGTCAAGAGTCTACCATGATTCTTTTTCAGGCCTTGACAGGATCTACCCCTTCTGTTGGTAACTTGCTTGACGATATTTCTGTTTCGTCAGATCGAAATAACTTTGCGGAATTACCTCAAGATATTACTGTCAATTGTGATGAAATTCCTGAACCAGAAGTACTAACTGCTGAGGATAATTGTAATAATGTAACTGTGGTTTTTGAAGAAGAAACTGTACTTGAAGAGGATACTACAGAGTCTGACGAAACAAATACACAAGAAGTATGCTATGCTACTGAAGTTATTGATTACGGCCCTACTACAACATCAAGTGGCGGTTCTATTCCTGAAGATAGAACTGATCCAAACAAAGCCCTAGGCCAACCTGATGGTTCAAATGAACCTGGTGGATTTGTTTCACTTGGAATTGGAGGGAGTATTACATTGAAGATGGGTGGACCAATCTATGACGAAGCGGGTAATGACATCGCTATTGATGAAACCTCTTTTGGTCAGGACAACTGCTCAGGAAATAATAATGAAAATGCCCTAATTGAGGTTTCTCAAGACGGAAATACATGGGTTAGTTTAGTTGAAATCTGCCGAGATGAAGATGTAGATATCAGCGGTGCAGGATTGGAATTTGTTTTATTCATAAGAATTACAGATACTACAACTGGTGGCGGAGATGGATTTGACGTAGATGGGGTCAGTACTTTAAATGGATGTGGTTCTAGCACTACACCGACAAATAATCAATGTAGCAGCTATAATATTGTAAGAACTTGGACAGCAGAAGACTTCTGTGGAAACTCGACTTCACATACTCAAACTATTACTGTCATTGATAATGAAGCACCAGTATTTAATGAAAACTTACCGTCCGACATAAGCGTTGAATGTGATGCTATACCAAATGCAGTAAACTTAACAGCATTTGATGCTTGTAGTGATGCTACCGTTGAATTTGAAGAAGTTATTACTGATGGTACCTGTTCTTATGAAATTGTTAGAATTTGGACAGCAAGTGATGCCTGTGGTAACGAAAGAGAACATGTTCAAACAATTACTGTAATTGACGAAACTGCTCCGGTATTAGAGAGTGATCTTGAAACCAATATAAGCGCAGAATGTGGTGAAATACCAGAAGTACCAGAATTAGTATTTTCTGATAGTTGTTCTGAGAATATAGAAGTTGTGTTCACTGAAGATGATAGTCAGTCTAATACTTTTAATGATTTTGAAATTTTCAGAACGTGGACTGTAACTGACGAATGTGGGAATTCAGCAGAATATACTCAAACAGTTAGTGTTCAAATTGTTAACACTATTGAGGCCTTTGACTCAAGAATTTGTAATGTAGATGGCCCCGTTGATCTATTCAACTTCCTTCAAGGTGAATTTGATACTAATGGTGTTTGGACAGTAGTTGATGGAGATCCAAGCTTGTTAACTGGAAGTGTATTTGACCCAGGTAGCATTGAAGAAGATTCAGTTTATACCTTTAACTACGCTCTCACTGATGTATCGTGTCCTGTTGAAAGAAATCTGAATATTACAATTGACAATTGTGTGGTTCTTTCTTGTGGTGCAGAAGATGTGATTATCTCAAAGACTGTAACAGCCAATGGCGATGGTCTTAATGATGTCTTTAGAGTAAGTGGTATTGAGGATTGTGGGTTTGTAATTGAAGTTCAGCTTT
>NZ_QKTV01000010.1:0-2500 GCF_003362725.1 Winogradskyella aurantiaca | reverse complement strand
GCTGGGTTGCCCCATTCGGATATCTACGGATCACAGTGTATGTGCCACTCCCCGTAGCTTTTCGCAGCTTATCACGTCCTTCATCGCCTCTGAGAGCCTAGGCATTCCCCATACGCTCTTGTTTAGCTTATTGTACTTTTTGTCTTTTTAATGAGTTATAATTGCTCGTTACAATTATTAATTTTATTAAATATTTCTATCTAATTTTCATGTATCTCTTTCAATATGTCAATGAACTTTCTAAAGCCTTTCAGCTTCTGTTGTGGAGAATACCGGAGTCGAACCGGTGACCTCCTGCGTGCAAGGCAGGCGCTCTAGCCAGCTGAGCTAATTCCCCATTTACTGTCGTTAGTAATGAGTAGTTAGTAGTTAAAACATAACTACATACCCAACTTCCAGAATTTCCTTTCTCAGTCTTTTATGAACTTATCGTTACCCCTTAAGGTAACTCTCGTAGTCTCAGGCAGACTCGAACTGCCGACCTCTACATTATCAGTGTAGCGCTCTAACCAGCTGAGCTATGAGACTGCATTATTTGATTTGAGATCCCTGATTCTTGATCTGAGAACTTGGTCTCTTATCTTAAATCTATTATCTCGCATCTTTATATAATAAAATTGACAGCTATAGAACAAACCACCTCTTTGGCTTGTCACCTCTTTATCGTCGTCTTTCTCTAGAAAGGAGGTGTTCCAGCCGCACCTTCCGGTACGGCTACCTTGTTACGACTTAGCCCTAGTTACTAATTTTACCCTAGGCCGCTCCTTACGGTGACGGACTTCAGGCACTCCCAGCTTCCATGGCTTGACGGGCGGTGTGTACAAGGCCCGGGAACGTATTCACCGCATCATGGCTGATATGCGATTACTAGCGATTCCAGCTTCACGGAGTCGAGTTGCAGACTCCGATCCGAACTGTGATAGGTTTTATAGATTCGCTCCGCCTCGCGACGTGGCTGCTCTCTGTACCTACCATTGTAGCACGTGTGTAGCCCAGGACGTAAGGGCCGTGATGATTTGACGTCATCCCCACCTTCCTCTCGGTTTGCACCGGCAGTCTTGCTAGAGTTCCCGACATTACTCGCTGGCAACTAACAACAGGGGTTGCGCTCGTTATAGGACTTAACCTGACACCTCACGGCACGAGCTGACGACAACCATGCAGCACCTTGTAAGTAGTCCGAAGAAAGATCTATCTCTAAATCATGCAACTTACATTTAAGCCCTGGTAAGGTTCCTCGCGTATCATCGAATTAAACCACATGCTCCACCGCTTGTGCGGGCCCCCGTCAATTCCTTTGAGTTTCATTCTTGCGAACGTACTCCCCAGGTGGGTCACTTATCACTTTCGCTTAGCCACTCAGACCGAAGTCCGAACAGCTAGTGACCATCGTTTACGGCGTGGACTACCAGGGTATCTAATCCTGTTCGCTCCCCACGCTTTCGTCCATCAGTGTCAATATATTGTTAGTAATCTGCCTTCGCAATCGGTATTCTATGTAATATCTATGCATTTCACCGCTACACTACATATTCTAACTACTTCACAATAATTCAAGATTAACAGTTTCAAAGGCAGTTCTACAGTTAAGCTGTAGGATTTCACCTCTGACTTATTAATCCACCTACGGACCCTTTAAACCCAATGATTCCGGATAACGCTTGCATCCTCCGTATTACCGCGGCTGCTGGCACGGAGTTAGCCGATGCTTATTCTTACGGTACCGTCAGCCAACTACACGTAGCTGGGTTTCTTCCCGTATAAAAGCAGTTTACAACCCATAGGGCAGTCTTCCTGCACGCGGCATGGCTGGATCAGGCTTCCGCCCATTGTCCAATATTCCTCACTGCTGCCTCCCGTAGGAGTCTGGTCCGTGTCTCAGTACCAGTGTGGGGGATCCCCCTCTCAGGGCCCCTATCTATCGTTGCCTAGGTGTGCCGTTACCACACCTACTAGCTAATAGAACGCATACTCATCTTTTACCGCCGAAACTTTAATATTTAAATGATGCCATCTATATATTCTATGGGGTATTAATCTTCATTTCTAAAGGCTATCCCCCTGTAAAAGGTAGATTGTATACGCGTTACGCACCCGTGCGCCACTCGTCATCAAAAAAGCAAGCTTTTTTATGTTACCGTTCGACTTGCATGTGTTAGGCCTGCCGCTAGCGTTCATCCTGAGCCAGGATCAAACTCTTCATCGTTAAATCTTAAATAATTTTTACGACTAGATTTGACAAGGTTCTCAAAATGGCTTGTTCTAAATTCTAAACAGATCTCTCTGTTTTACGCTGTCAATTTCAATATGTCAATAGAACTTTTTCTCTTCTCTCTAACGGTTCCCCGTTTTAGCGGGTGCAAATATATAACCGTTTTTTATTCCTCACAATACTAATCCAAAAAATATTTTACTTTTTTTTCTTAGTACCTCTTCACCACTCAAAGAACTCCCCAAAACAACTACTACCTTCACCGTTTTGAGCGCGCAAATATAGAAC